>OZ246975.1:2225000-3162098 GCA_965232485.1 Rhodothermales bacterium | reverse complement strand
TTTGAAGTTTGGGATTGCAGGGTTTTACGCCGTCTTCGGCAGCGGCTTTCGTCTATAGAATTACGTCGTCAGGCGCCAGATTGTCAAGGCCCTGGCGCAGGCTTTCTTCGTTGAAGTAGCGAACATACCCGTTATGGCTCGGCCGTGTTCGGTAATTGCAGCGCAGCGACATCAAACGTGTACACGGCGTCCACCCCATTGTCGGGCATTGCCGTCTTCGCCGCCTTGTATACGATCAGGGCGTCGGCGAAGTCTGCATCTGTCTCGCGATATGCCTGCAAGGCGCTCCAGACCACTTCATCATTCTCAAAGCAAACGTTGGGTTCTTGCAACAGATTGTCGACAACAGCGATCAGGTCGGATCTGGTCGCGTCATACCGGCGCCCCATCAGCGTCCACAACGTCTCCGCCAGTACAACGTCCGTAATGAGCACATGCGCCGTGCGTTCAAAGATACGCCGCGCTCTTTCAGCTTGCGATTCGTCGTCTCTCAGGAGATAGCGAAGCAGAACATTGGCGTCGATCGCAATCAAGGCACATACCCCCGCTTCCGTTCCATTGCGTCTTGACGCGACTGTTCGTCGGAGACCGTCTCGTTCGCCTGGAGATGAGCGAGACATCCCCAAGCGCTGCCGGTCTGCTGGCCGATTATGGCGATACGACCATTGGCAACGAAACTTCGGCATTCGTCGCCAGGCTCAATACCGACCAATCGGCACTGATGAGCCGGTAGAGGTGGTTCGGGCTGATTGGATCGAAACAAGGTCGCTATCCTGCACATTAAGGATGCTGTCCAACAAACCCGAATCTCCTCTCACCCCTCCGCCAACCGGAACGAAGAGCGTTTTCCCCCTCAGACTCCCTCATCCTCTGCAACCAGATCGCAAAACGCGAAACAGTCCCGCTCGACGATCTCCCCGGTAGATACAGAGACCGGCCAGCGAAAAATGGGGCCATCGAACACGAACGTGTGGAACTCGCCGTGCTCGCCGCACGGGTCTACTTCCGCCGGAAGGTCCGCCAGAAACGCCTCGTCGAACGGACGACCGACAAAAGAAACGTCCAGCGCCGCCAGGTTCACGCAAACAACCACCGCCCGGAACCCGTCCGCTATAAACCGATGGGCAAGCGATGCGGCGTCGCGCCGCCAGATCGGAAACAAACATTCGAGACCCCGGGACGCCAATTGCTCTTCGCGATAAATCCGCAAATCCTCCAGGAAAATGTCGCCGAAAGCCACGCGCCGAAGCCCCTCGGCGCGCAACCGGTCGAATGCGCGCCCCATTTCACGCTCGTAGACCGCATTGGAAGAACTGGGCGGAACGGCGACCTCGGTGAGCGGAATCCCGATGGCGCCTGCTTGCCGCTGCGCCAGCGCCCGCCGAACGCCATGCATGGTTACCCGATCATAGGGAACGGTTACGGTCGTCAGCAATTCCCTGACGACATATTTCCCGCCGCAACGGATCTCATGCAACGCCATCACGCTGTCCTTCCCCCCGCTGAAACACATGGCGATGGATTCGGCGCCGTTACGAAAAGAGGCCACAAGGTCTCTCGAACAATTTTGCGGATGCGCTTCCTCGTTACTCATTCGAATGCCGCCCGAGGTGCGCCAGATTGGCGGATAATGGCCAGCAAAGTCCCAGCATGCAATTCCCGGTGGTTTGGAACCGGAACAGTAACGGTCGTACCCTCCCGGATAGCCTGCATTATTATATGGCTGCCTCGGCGACGTACTTCAACAAAACCATGGCTCGCCAGAATCCTGCAAACGTCTCGCCCCGACAAAACGCGCAACTTAGCCAACGGCAACCTCAACCCGGGTTATATACACTTCTGTCCGAAGCCGGCGTTCTATTTCGCTGGCGGCCGCCGTCTCGAAAAAAAGATTGAGAGCCTCCTGAAGGTTTGCTTGCGCCTCAGCAACCGTTTTGCCTTGACTCGCGACATCCACTTCGGGACATAACGCCACATAGCCATCGTTCTCTCGTTCGACGATCGCAGTCAATTGCCTGTTCATGACGTGCTCTTCATTGCCGTTGGGCCAGACTGAATACCGGAACATTCTTTATACGCAAAAGGGGCAGACCGGATCCGGCCCGCCCCTTCAAAGCGATTGACGCCGCACCGTTCTTGCGGGCGCCGCGTCCACGAAGCGATTTTCTACAACGTACCGCCTGTTTGCATCGCGTGATACTCCGAAAGCACGCCTGAAACCAGCGACCGATATTCCGCGTCGGCCATACCGCCAAGATGCGCCAGACGCCGCTTGGCCCGCCACGAATCGATAGAACGCAGCGCTGCAACGGCCAAGCGACGGTTCGCTCTGGATTCGTCCGTCTCGGCTACTTCGGCAAGCGTTGCGGTAAGTTTGGGCAAGTCAACCCGATCAAAGTCGAGTGTCGCATACACGATCACATTCTTCAAGGTCTGACTGCGAACTTGCGTATGCGGCGAATCGAGCGACTCGACGATCTGCCTGGAAACCAGTTGGTCGAGCAGTTCGGGATTTGCGGGAGCAAGGTCGTTCTGGGACCACGCCGGCGCAATCGGAACGAAACCAATCGCCAACATGGGAACGAGCAGAAAAAGCGCTTTCAGTTTTGCAGAGACTACGTGCATGTTCATGGCAATGCCTCAGGGTGAAGAGGTGATGAAAACGGTTCCGCCCAGGATGAGCGCGCCCGGTTTCGAGCGTTGGAACAAGTATCCTCTACGGAAGCCCCCTGGCGCAAGTTACAGACCCGTTCAAAAATTTTTATTCGGCGGGCGCAGCCATGGCGCGGCGAATATGCTCCTCCAGCTGTTCCGGATGGTCGCTGCCCACATACAACGTCTGACCGTTGGCAAGCGTAAGCGCCACGGCCTGGTTGCCGCGAGCGGTCCAGGCCTTCTTTTTGCCCATTCCGCGAATGCCCCACCCGCCGAACTCGGCAATGGGACGGTAGCGCACGCTTTCCAGAGACTTGACGTCGGCGAAGGGCACCGATTTCTTTATCAGGGGAATCGATCCCATATAGATGAACAAGCGGGTTTCCTGCACCCGAGCGTTCAGTCCGCCAAAAAGAACCTGAATGGCCCAGCCAAGACCCAGAAGGGCCGCAATGGCGAACAAGCGGCCCAGCATGGCGGAATCCGTGTCCCATCCGAAAACAAAGGGCAGGGCCGAAGCGGCCAGAGATCCCCACAGGATCCACCCGACCCATCGGGGCCAGGGGGAGTATTCGCGGTATGAAGTGGATTCCACAGGCATGGCGACGTTGGCGCGCGAAAAGAAAAAAGAGACGCTAAAGACGCTGTACGGGAAGCATTGCATTCAAGATTCAGCGGAAATCGCATCGCGTACATACGCCTTGCATCCGAAGAAGCAAGTTCCGCTGCTAAAAAAGCGCCTATTCCGCCAGGCGCTCGATCGGTCCCTGCGGACCGGTCAGGATGACGCGGCTCCATGTGGCGTCGTCGTCTCCGTCGCCGTACACCATGAAATGCCCGCCGTACGCCCCGCCGTCGGGATCGCAATGCACGATCATCAGGCTGTATTCGTCTCCAGCGACCGGAGCGCTCCAGCGAGGCTCGCTGACCGGAAAAAACGCATCCATGCGTACGCGCGCCTCCAGCTTGAAATCCCCGGCGCCGGTTCCCCAGGGATCGAATTGCAACGCATAATCCACCATGTCGTCCGGCATCTGCGCCTCCTGATACGTGTCTTCCGGGGTGCCGTAACGCCACCAGGCCCCGTAATCCGGCATGGAGGCGTCCGCTACGAAGCAAAACGCATTGTCGCCGCGCCCGAAGCGTTCCGGCGCATCGTCCCGGGGCGCCTCCATGAACCAGCAAACGGAATCCTTGAACATCCAGCGGCGAGGAGCGTGGTCCGGATCGTCCACGTCGTTCACATTGTCGCGCACCTCCGCCCCGAAATACAAATAGGTCTCGTCCCACGCCATATAGTATCGGGCGCGCAGATCGTCCTCCGGGGCGGGTTCGTCCGCCGCTTGATCCGTCAAACGATTGCGCGCGCCGCCGTCGTACCAGGACGCATGGCGCAGGCGGTAGATATCCCATGCGCCGTCATGATGGGCCGCTCGCTTCCATTCGTCAAGGTCGCCGTCGATCACGGGAGCGTCCGCAAGATACGGCATATAGATCGGCGGGGGATCCACCAGCGTCTGACCCTGCGCAGACAGGGTGAAAAACGACCCGCAGGCCGCACACGCAAAAAGGGAGGCAAGGATAAAACGGAGCATGGTCGTAGCCTTTGCAAGGAACAGGTTCGGCGAACGCGCCGCCGGATCAAGAAAAACGAAACGATATGGCGAAGCGGAGTGCGGCAAGAAACCAAGGAAACAGAAACGTCAGCAGCAACAGCGGTCTGCGCGCGGAACGAAGGATCGCAAATACGCCGCGCTCTGACGCAGGGCCAACTTCCGGCCCTCCAGCGAATGTTCGTACGCGCGATCCTCCACCTCCACGCAAACCGGGCCGTCGTAGCCGGCGTCCGTCAATGCGGAGAAAAAGCGACCCCAGTCCACATCCCCGAGTCCGGGCAATTTGGGCGTATGGTATTCCAGCGGCGTCGCAAGAATGCCCACCTCGTCGAGCCGATCCCGATCCAGGCGGGCGTCCTTCGCATGCACGTGAAAAAGTCTGTCGGCGAACGCACGCAAAGGACGCAGATAATCCATCTGCTGCCAAACCATATGCGACGGGTCGAAATTCAGCCCGAACCGGTCGCTGGGAATATCCTCGAACATACGTCGCCAGATGGCCGGACTGTACGCCAGGTTCTTGCCCGCAGGCCATTCGTCCTGCGTGAAAAACATGGGACAATTCTCGATGGCGATGCGAACGCCATGCTCCTCTGCAAACGCCACAAGCGGTTTCCATACGGCCAAAAATCGCGGCCATTGCTCCTGCACCGAGCGCGCAGGGTCCCGCCCCGCGAAGGTGTTCACGAGGTCTACGCCAAGCAACGCAGCGGCGCGGACGACCTGCTTGAGATGCTCGACGTACACAGCCGCTTCGTCCGGGTCGGGCGCAAGCGGGTTGGGATAATACCCGAGCCCGCTGATTTCCAGGCCCGCGTCTTCGACCACCGCGCGCGCGCGACGGGCCTCCGATTCGGAAAAGTCCGTCACGTCGATGTGGGTAACGCCCGCATAGCGACGCTCCGCCTTCCCCCGGGGCCAGCAAAGCAACTCCACGCAGTCATAGCCCTCCTCCGCCGCCGCCTCGACAACGCCCCGAAGATCCAGATCCGCAAGAATCGCGCTTACAAACCCGAGTTTCATATGGATACGCTGATTAAGTCCGCAAAGCTCAGAGGCTTGCGAGGCGCGCGCCGGCAAGGAACGACGAAGCTGAGCAAAGTGGTTTTCATATGGATATCCAGCGGGCCTCCTGGTGGCTCTGGAGGATGGCGTCGCACAACGCGATTTCCTTATGTCCCTCTTCGAACGAGGGGTACAGCCGCCCGCCCGAACCACCGCTTTCCACCGCCTCGTAAAATGCGCGGAAACAGTGCTTGAACGTATCCGCAAAGCCTTCGTTGTGCCCGGCCGGATAGCTGGTAAAGCGTCCGGGGAGATCGTGCAGCAGCCCCGGATCCCGGACCAGGGCTTCGCTGGGAACATTGCGGCGCCCCACCCGAAGTTCGTTGGGAAACTGGCTATGCCAGGAAACCGACTGCTCCGCGCCGGAGATTTCGTACCGCAGGGAATTCTTGTACCCCGCCGTAACCTGGGAAACCCACAGGCTGCCCCGTGCGCCCCCCTTGAAGCGGAAAAGCACGCTGCCGCAATCTTCCGTGTCGATTGCGACGTCTTCCGTATCCCCTTCGTATGCCCCGGCGAATGTCTGGACCTCGCCTGTGGGCCGCTTGCGGACGGGATGCACGATCTTCAGATCGGCCAGCAAAGCCTCGACTTCCAGGCCCGTCATGGAAGTAATCAGATCGATCCAGTGCGTGCCTATGTCGGATACCGCGCGCAGCGGGCCGCCCTTGTCGGACAGTACGCGCCAGTTGTAGTCCGTATCGTACAACAGCCAGTCCTGCACATAGCTGCCCACCACCGAGTGCAACGCCCCCAGTTCCCCGCCGGCGATCATGCTCCGGACCTGCAGGTTCATCGGATAGAACCGCTGATTGTAACATACGCCTGCTTCCAGGCCCGATGTGCTTGCGGCCTCTACCAGCGCCGCCGATTCCCCCGCATTCATGGCGAGCGGCTTCTCGCACATCACATGCTTGCCGGCTTCGAGCGCGCGCATGGAATATTCGTAATGCAACACATTCGGCAAGGCAAGATGCACAGACTGCACAGCCGGATCGGCGAGCATTTCGTCGAGGCTTGCATAGGCCCTCGGCAAGCCCATAGCGAGGCGGGCCTGTTCGGAGCGTTCCGGGCTGCTCCCGAGAATGCCTGTCACATGAACATTTTCCAACCGCCGGAGCGCCTCGACATGTACGGGGCCGATGAATCCGGATCCGGCTACAGCTACGCCAGTCATAGGGCTTATCTCAACCAGGCTTTTTTGACGTCGGGATTGCCGGCCGTGTTCAGCATATCCATCTGATCGTCGGACAACTGCACGTCCACGGCGCCCAGATTTTCCTCCAACTGCTCGACCCGGCTGCCGCCGAAGAGCGGAAGAATGTCGTTTCGGAGCATCCAGGCGATAAGCACCTGGTTCGGTGTGGCGGCCACTTCCGCGGCGACGCTACGGAGCGCTGCAAGGCGCTCGTCCGACTCCGGCCCGGCGAATTGCGCGGGCACAGGCCGGTCATCCCGCGTGTAGGCCCCCTGCAACAGCACGGAATACCCGATGAGCGTAATCCCGTGATGGCGGCAATACCGCTTCATGTCCTCGGTCACAAAAATTTGCGGTCCGAAATCGGCGCCGTGCCGGGGACGCAGGTAGGTAAAGCGCTGCTCCACGGCCTGATACGGCGTCCAGCCCCGTTCCTCGACCAGCTTGCCCGCCTCGGCAATGCGCCAGAGCCACACGTTGCTCGCCCCGATCGCGCGAACCTTGCCCTTCTGGGTCAGCCGGTGAAATGCCTCCATGGTTTCTTCCATGGGCGTATCGAAATCGTCCCGGTGGGCATAATAGACATCGATATAATCGGTCTGGAGACGGGCAAGGCTTTTGTCGCATTCCCGCTCGATTTCGTCGGCGGAGAGGCCGCCGTCGCTACCGGGATAATCGAATCCCAGCTTGGACGAGATCTGCACCTTGTCGCGCACGCCGCGCTCCTTCATCCACTCCCCGATCGTCGTTTCGCTCTCGCCTCCGGAGCAGCCCTCGACCCAGCTCGAATAGAAATTGGCTGTGTCGAGAAACGTACCGCCTCTATCATAAAACAGGTCGAACAAGGCAAAAGAGGTTGCTTGATCGATTCGGCTTCCTATCAGGTCCGTGCCATAGGAGAGCGCAGACACTTCCACGTCGCTATGGCCAAGTTTCCAGGTTTTCATAAGGTGGGTAATCAGGGATTGCTATGGGTGAATAAAAAGGAGAATGGGCAAAACGGCAAGACGTTCGGGCCGGAAAAATCCAGCTGCAAGGATGGCTCGCATCGCGGTCCGGCTTCAATACAAGATGGAGGCCTCGCCTTCCGGGCGGCGGGTAACGCCCGGCCCTTCAAATTCGATCCGGTCGAACCGGGCTACCGCGCCCCGCTCGGGCCCCTCGAACACGACGTACAGATCGCGCGCGCCTTCCGGGGCTTCGATCGGAAGCGACCAGGGCATCCAGTGAATGATGGGCGGTCCGTCCTCGCGCTCCTCGATAAGGGATTCTTCGGAAGGCGCAATGGCCGTTTCCGCCAGAATCGGCCCGTCAGCGGCGTCCAGCCGCACCTGCACCGCCCCCTCCGCTTCGGGTACGAGGTATAACGTGAGCGCATCGACGCCGTGCAGATTCATGGCGGAAAACGACACGTACTCCGCATGTTCCAGTTCGACATATACCTCGGTCTCGTCCGGAAACCCGGGACGCTGGCGATTGCCCGTGATGACCAGGTTGTCGCCCTCGCCGATCGAACGGTTCTCTGCCTGCACCACGGACGGATACAAAATGATCTCGTCCGACGACGTAAGCGAAGGCGTCCCCGAATCGGCGTAGCTGGCCGCCAGGCGCACATACTGGTCGATGACGTAGGGCTTGTGGGTAGGATCGGGAACGACGTTGAACGCCCCGACCTGGCCCCGGTGCATGTGCAGCGCATGCTCATGGGTATCGTGCCCAAGGTACGGCTGCACCGTGACCCGCGAACCCGGGCCGGCCAACACGCCTTCCTCCGCGTCAAGCACCTGCACTTCATAGGGCGCCGACGTATTCATGGGCACAATCCCCCCGAAGGGCGGCCATGCGATGGACACTTCGGGCGCCGTGTTGCCGGCGGTAATCGTTATTTCCGTTTCTGAAACCATGCCTTCGGCGTCCGTCGCCGCGAGGCGGGCCGTATGCGTTCCGGGCTCGGCGTAGGTATGCCCGGCGACGGCTGTTTCCGCATCCGAAACGCCATCTCCATTGAAGTCCCAGGAAAAATGCAAGTCGGCCCCGTTGCGAGAGGTCGAAGCCGACCCGTCGAAGGCCACGGCAAGCGGCGCCGGACCAGACAAGGGTTCTGCGGTCGCAAGGGCTTCCGGCGGACGTTTTTCATTTCCGTAATAATCAATGCGGACCAGTTGTCCGTCCCGATTCTGCCCCCAGAATTCCTGGCCCCATTCCAGCACATACAACGTCTGGTCCGGTCCCAGCGCAATATCTACCGGGCGGGTATACGGAATTTCGGGAGTAAACGCCGTGATCTCCATGGCGTCCCCGTGCTCGTCGTTGAGCGCTTCCTGAATCCAGTTGCGCGCCCATTCGAACAACATCACCTTGCCGTCGAAATAGGCGGGCAACGCGCGGGGTCCCGCGATTTCCGGGTCGTAATGGTATACGAATCCGGGGGCCGCGGACATGCCTCCCAGTCCCATTTCGGGAAATTCCTCCGACGGACCATAGCTGTAGTATATCCAGGCCGGTTGCGCAGGAGGGAGTTCGCGCAATCCCGTGTTGTTCGGAGAATCGTTGATCGGATTTCCCGGGTCGTACCAGTCGCCGTATTCCTCCGTCTCGAAATTCAGATCGCGGTACGGTGCATTCGGGCCGACGAAATAGGGCCAGCCGAAGAATCCAGGCGTCTTCGCCTGTCCGAATTCCTCCATTCCCTGCGGCAATTTGTCTTCGACATACTGATTCCCCGGCCCCACATCGCCCCAGTAGAGCCAACCTGTTTCCGTATCTACCGTATAGCGCCACGGATTTCTGTGTCCCATCGTGTAGATTTCCGGACGGGTGAGCGGATCGTCGTCCTCGAACAGGTTGCCTTCAGGGATTGTATACGAGCCGTCAGGTTGCGGACGAATGCGCAGGATCTTCCCGCGCAGGTCGTTCGTGTTGGCCGTAGTCCGTTGCGCATCGTAGAGCGCACGGCCCGGACGTTCATCGGTGCGTGGGGCGCTCCCTCCCGTGTTGTCTCCCGTGGACAACCACAGGTTGCCGTCCTTGTCGAAATGGAGTTCTCCGGCGCTATGGCAGCAAAGGTCGCGCTGCATGAATACCTCCAGCACAATGACTTCGCTGCCCATATCCAGCCGATTTCCCCGCATGGTGAAGCGAGACAGCCGATTCGGATCCTGACTGAGCGGCATGTAATAGAAATAGACCCAGTTGTTTTCCTCGAAATTCGGGTCGAGCGCAATGCCCAGCAAGCCGTCCTCGATCTTCATGGAAGTGGGAATCCAGCCCGCCATGACCGTCGCCTCAATAGCCGGGTCCCATATCTTGACCGCTCCATCCCGTTCGATCCAGAACACGCGCCCATCCGGCGCCACCTCGAGTTGCATGGGGTACGTCGTATCGGCGTCGAGTACGACCTCCTCGTACGATCCGCTCAGCGTAGCCCCGACATCCCCGTCTACGCGGCCCGCCGCCCACAGAATAGCCTGGAGCAAGTGCTCGCGGAAGAGCGGCTCCTCGTAGCTTTCCGAGGTATGCCCGCCGCCGGTGTAAAAAGCCCGCCCCCCGTCGAATTCGTGCGCCCATGCGATTGGGTGATCGTCGCCCATCCTGCCGCCCTCGTAACTCTTTTCCACAAGAGTAGCCAACACATGCACCTGACCGCGCGGATTCGCCTTGTAGTCGTACCACTCGTCCGTGCGGGTCCAGCGCGCCGGGAGATGCGCCGTGGCGGGAAAAGCCCGGTCGAGCACGGCGATATCGGCTTCCTGGATATGCGGATGGCTCTCGAAATACGCCCCCGCCAACTGGCCGTACCAGTCCCATTCGTACTCGGTGTCCGTCGCCGCGTGTATGCCGACATATCCGCCGCCTTCCTGGATGTACCGCTCGAAGGCCGCCTGTTGCTCGTCATTCAGCACATCGCCTGTCGTGTTCAGGAACACCACTACGTCGTAGTCGACCAGATCCGGCCAAGCGAATGTCGTACTGTCTTCCGTGTGCGCGACCGAGAATCCATGCTCTTCGCCGATTTCCCGAAGCGCCCGGGCCCCGTCTTCAATGGAGCTGTGACGGAATCCCGCCGTTTTGCTGAAAACGAGCACGGACATATCGTCCTGGGCGTCGCCTTGATCCTGGGCGACGGCCTGTCCGACCGGAATCACGCCCGCCGCAAGCAAGCCCGCAAAAAGGAAAAAAAAGAACAGGCGGGGCATACGCCCCCGCCGTATTGGCTCTTCGTACGTCATAAGGGGTTTGCAAATCGAGATTATGGAAAATGTTCGGCCGCTTTCGACTCACCGGTACGCCGGATTCAACGTGCGCTTGAGCGATGAGGCGTCGTCGAGGCGCATGATGCGCACATGGCGATACCAGACCGGGCGACCGTGATCCTGCAAGCCGATACGGCCTTCCTTCGCAAAGTCCCGGATGGCGCGCGTGAATTTGTTCCTCGCACCGTTCGGGTTCATGTGCGCCGTGGTCCACTGGTCCAGATCCGCCTGGGCCACGCGCACGCCATTCAATTCGGTGACAATCTGGTTGTCAAAGGCGAAAACGCGCAGCCAGTTCCATTCGCCCGGCGGGTGCACGGGATTGGCGTGCGGCTTGACCAGATCGTAGAGCGTACCGGTCGTGCTCCCCTGACTTGTCGGCCTGCCGTAGGAATTGTTCACCTGCACTTCGAATCCCGTGAACACCGGGTCGGCGATGTCTTCCGTACGGATGAAAATGCCGCTGTTCGAATTCTCGACCGTCTTGAACTCGACCTCCAGCACGAAATCCCCGTAAGTATCCTTCGCCCAGAGGTAGTGTTCGTTCGGCATGGAGTTGTCGAACTCGCGGTCGAGCAGGATCATGCCGTCCCGGACTACCCAGGAATGGCCTTCGCCGGCAACCCAGTTCTCCATATCCTCCTCGCGGCCGTCAAACAGGATTTCCCAGCCTTCCGGGTAGTCCATGCGGGCAATTTCCTCCCGCTGCGCATCGTCGATCGGATCGATCCAGATGTTGCGGAACTCGATGATGCTTGAGGTGGGATCCATTTCGCCCGTCTCCTCGATCATGCCTCCGTGGTGCTGTAGTCCGATGGGACCGCATTCGGGAATACCGGGAACGAGCGCATTATGAATGACCTCCTCCCCGTTCAGGCGCACCGTAACCCGGTCGCCAATCATCTGAATGTCGAACTCGTTCCACTCCCCGATCGGGTGATCCATCCGCCTGGACGGAACCGCCGCCGCGCGCACTTCCGGCGCGTTGTTCTCGTTCGTGCGCACCCCCCAGAGCTCGCCGGAGCCCACGCCCCAGTTCCAGATATTCGCCTGGTCATACGATCCGCGCAGGAGAATGCCCGAATCCGAATTGGGCGTTGGCGCAGTGATCACGTTTCCGTCGTCGTCCGTTTCATACGTGCCGTCCGGCAGGATATTCGGCATGTCATATATGCCCGAAGCCTCCGGGAAGCGCCATTCCACGTGCAGGTTGTAGTCGCAGTATTCCTCCTCCGTGAAGAGATGCTTCTCTTCCGCTTCGGACAGGGCGTCGTACTTTATCATGAAGTCCTCGACTTTCCAGTGCCCGCCGTCGCCTTCCGGCACGACCCAGCCACTGAAGTCCCTGCCGTTGAACAATGTGCCGTACTCGCCCCAGGAACGCCACGTGTCGTACTCGTCGTACGTGGGCAGGCGGTACGCGTCGCCCGGCGTAGGCGGAGCGCCTTCGTTGTAGAAGATGTACAGGCCCGCCTTGCTCGGATTAACGACATCGTTGCGCCCGTCGCCGTTCATGTCGGCCACATGCACATTCATGCCCATGCCGAACACATAATTCGGCGGGGGATTCAGGCTCGCTTCATACCCGTACCGGGGCAGGTGATTGTAGAACAGAATGTGCCGTTTCGGGTCGCCGCCGTTCAGATCGTACCAGAAGCCGAAAAGCGGCTCGAACGCGCCGATGTCCCTGCCGTAGTGCGCCATCAGCCGCCGTCCGGCCACCAGATCGTCCTTGCCGTCGCCGTTCAGGTCGCCCAGCGCGAGCGTATGAAACTGGCTGAATTCGGATTCGAGCCAGTGTTCTTCGAACGACCGTTCGCCGTCCTCCATCTTCTGGGCGTACCAGGCCAGCCCGTACGCATGGGCCGATCCGATAATGACGTCGTTCAGGCCGTCCTCGTTCACGTCATGCACCAGAATCGGATGGGAGGCCGCACTGGCGATGCGTTCCTTGAGCGACTCGAATTTCCAATCGTCATGGTAGGCCCACATGCCTCTTGCCGCTTCGCCGCCCGGATTTTCGTACCATCCCAGCGGCGTTACGATGTCCGGATCGCCGTCCATGTCTATATCGCCCAGGCCGTTCCCGTGCATATCCACATCGTACCCCACCACATGCTCGATGAAATACGGGTGCTCGTCGATGTGCTCCAGCCACGTCATTCCCTGGTCCTCGTAAAGCCCCCAGTGGTTCACCAGAATATCGTCGTCCCCGTCGCCGTCGATGTCATGACGCCCCTCGACGCCCTCCATATTGAACGCCTGATGCACCTTGTGCGAGGCCCACGTATCCACCTTGTTGCACGGATTTTCGTACCAGTAGGCACCCTTCATAAACATCCAGCCCGAACTCACGATATCCGTACAGCCATCGCCGTTCACATCCATGGGAAACTCGGCGTTGTTTTCCGTTTCGGGACCGTTCACGTCGCCGCCGCTGCGGAAATTCTCGTGCTTGATCCAGAGCGGCGCTTCGTACCAATTGCGACCGGCCACAAGGTCCAGGTCGCCGTCGTTGTCGATATCCACAACGCTCGCGGTCTCCGAAAACGGGCCGAACCAGTATGATCCGTTCGCCGGATCGTGCGGCGGCGCGTCCACCTTGACGGGCTGGAACAGGACAGTGGGTTCGGGAACTTGCGCGTGGAGCGCGGCGGGGACAAGAAAACACCCCGCCGCGAAGAGCGACAGCAAAGTCGTGATTCGCATGGCGAAAATCGTAAAGGGGGAGGAAAAACGGAAAGGCCGCCGGGGCTGGCGCGAACTACCCGGCCATTGTGGCGATAGCGGCTCCAACGACCATAAGCACGGCGCCGCCCAGTTGCATGAGGGAAATAGGCTCATGGGTGGATAGCCACCCGAAATGCGACATGACCAGGCCGCCAATCACCTGTCCGGCAAGCAGCACGATAAAGAAGTTGCCGGCGCCCACTTTCGGGATGGACCAGGCGATGGCGAACACGAGGCAAGCGCCCAGTGCGCCCGCCGTCAAGAGCAGGGGGTGAACCATCTTCAAGTTCCCAAGGGCGCCTGATTCCCATCCCGTCAGGCCGACCAGGATAGCCATAACCCCTCCGATCGTCCAGAAAATCGCATTCGCGACGCGGGGATTCTCCATGATTTCGCCTACCCTTGCATTCATGGCAAGGTGGAGCGCAACGATAACGCCGAGCGCCACCACAAAAACAAAAAACGGGAGTTTCATTGACGTAAGATATTTTTAGTGGGTGAGGGAAATATGCAGCAAAGCGCTGGGAGACAACGAATCGCTCCCGAACCGCAATGCAAGCACGCACAAGAATCACAGAGTACTTCGCAAAATGGATTTAATCAAGTTTTTACGGATATTCTACAGTGCGGTCGGGCGTATATTTATTTGCGGTTTCGGGAACGCCCTGTTATTTGTGAACAATTCGCGAACGCAAAACGGGCAGATCCGTAATGCCGTGAATAATTCCGAGAATTTTCCGAAATTATCGGAATGCGCCGTTTTCGGACGCTTGTTTTGAAACAATATCGCAAAGATCGTCCGGGAGCCTGCCGTGCGAAATGCGCCGTTGGAATGTACAGTTGAGATGTACAATTCGGCCCCCGCATGCGTCCTGCATCGAAAACGAACATCCATGCCTGTTTCTCCAGCATCCGCCCGCCCGCCTGCCGGGCTGTCCCGCCGCGCCTTCCTGCGCTCGGTCGGCAAAACAGGGGTTGCGTTCGCCGCTGCTCCGCTCATCGTACCGAGAAACGCGCTTGGCGGCCCCGGTTTCCGGGCGCCCAGCGACACGGTGAACGTCGCTTGCGTGGGCGTGGGGGGCATGGGCAAGGTCAATCTGGCGAATATGAACGATGTCGCCATAACCGCCTTGTGCGATGTGGACCTGGATTTCGCCGCGCCAGCTTTCGAGACGTGGCCCCAGGCAGCCCGATACCAGGATTTCCGGCGCATGTTCGACGAAATGGATAGCGACATCGACGGGGTCGTCATCGCCACGCCGGACCATACGCACGCCATCGTGACCCTTGCGGCCATGCAGCGCGGCGTCCATGTCTACACCCAGAAGCCGCTTACGTGGTCGGTATGGGAAGCCCGCCAGCTGGGCCTGGCTGCCCAACGATACGATGTGGTCACCCAGATGGGCAATCAGGGGCGCTCCTCCCATGCACTCTACGACGTCGCAGAGCATGTCCAGGGAGGAACCATCGGGGAGGTCAGCGAAGTGCACGTATGGACGAATCGCCCCATCTGGCCGCAGGGCATGGACTTGCCTTCCGTACTGAAACGGAAACCGGAAAACATCGACTGGGACCTGTATCTCGGCCCCGCCGCGGACATGGCGTACGACCCGGCCTTTCACCCGTTCGTATGGCGGGGCTGGGCGCCTTTCGGCACGGGCGCGCTGGGCGACATCGCCGCGCATTCCTTTGCCTTCGTGGTTACGGCGCTGGACCTGGGTCCGCCCGCCACGGTCGAAACGCGTTCCTCTGACTTCAACGGCCATGCCTATCCGGTAGCTTCGACTACCTTCTTCGAATTTCCCGCCCGGGGAGAACGCGGCCCGGTGCGGCTTGTCTGGTACGACGGCGGCTTCAAACCCCCGCGCCCCGAAGGGCTCTCCGACGACGAATGGTTGAATCCGAACGGGATGATGTATGTCGGCTCCAGGGGCACGCTACTGCATATGGGCGACATACGTTTCCTGCCCGGCGATCTTGCGAAAAACACGCCGCCCCGCCGCTACGACCGCATCGCGGACGAAAACCACGAAAACAACTGGGTGCGCGCCATCCGGGGAGAAGAAAACGCTTCGTCGCCTTTTTCCTTCGCCGCGCCGCTCACGGAAACCGTGCTGCTCGGCGTCGTTTCGCTCCTTGCGGGCAACAAAAAGATTCACTGGGATGCGGAAAATTTCCGCATTACAAACCTGCCGGAAGCTAACCGGCATTTGCGTCGCGCGCCGCGGAAAGGCTGGGAACTCCCGGCCGTAGACGCGGGGTGACGCCGGGCGAACCGGAAACGCAATCATCATCCCTGCCATCCACGAAAACACAATCCCCATGTCCACACGTACGCTTTCCTTGCTCGCTGCACTCGTTTTCCTTGCAGCGGGATGCGCTTCCGATTCGGAGGTAGATAATCATGCCGCCATGGCCGAAGACGAAATGACGGAATCCATGGAAATGGCCGACCCGCACCCGGACGTCTCCGAACCCGGATGGACGCCGCTCTTCAACGAGGACCTCTCCAACGCCATAAACCCCGAAGGCTTGTGGATATGGGAAGACGGCCTTCTGACCAGCAGCGTAGACGCGCCGATCTTTTCTCAAGCCACATACAACGACTTCATACTCGACCTTGAAGTCCTGTTCGAGGCAGGCGCCAACAGCGGCGTCATTCTGCACGCCACCGAAACAGACTCCAACGCCTGGATTCCGTATTCCCTTGAGGTACAGATCGCCGACAGCTACCCCATGGCGGATTCGGCCCGGGATCACCAGGAAGCCGGCGCGTTCTATGGGCACGTTCCCCCGTCGGAGCAGCGGATCAAGCCTGCCGGAGAATGGAACCGCTACACGATCGCCGCGCGGGGCGATTCCCTGTGGACGGTGGTCAACGGCATGGAAGTAAGCCAGATCGATATGAGCGAATACCACTCCGCGGAAACCAACCCGGACGGTTCCGATATCCCGTCATGGCTGAGCAATCCGCTGGCCGAGCTCGCCACCGAAGGACATATCGGCCTGCAAGGCAAGCACGGGGAATCCGGGATCTGGTTCCGGAATGTCATGATCAAGCCGATGGAATAGCCCACGCCGCGGCAACGATTCCTCTCCAGGCGCTCCGCGCGGAAAGCGCGGAGCGCCTCAAGCCCTTTTAAGGATACTCTGATGAGCTTCGCGGACGTAGCAAGGGTATCCTTTGCGAAGAATTTCCTTTTGTTGACGCTGGTCGCGGCGCTTTTCCCGGCCTGCCAAACCGGCGACGGATCTTCCCCGGGCGACGCCGACGCCCCCAATGGCCAGCCCGCCGCGCAATCCGACATTGACGTTGCGCCGTCCACCGACGCCCCGGCAGCCGCTGAAGCGCCAGGCGCCCCCGCGCCCCCGCCGGCCGCCGTGCACCCAGACTCATCTGATCGTAAATTCTTCTTTGCGCAACCGGAGAAGGTGCGCGGCCTGTATGTCAACGCGTGGTTTGCGGGGTCGCGGAAACAGCTGGCGAAACTCATCGGGCTGGCCAAACGCACCGAAATCAACAGCTTCGTAATCGACGTCAAGGACGCGACCGGGTACGTAAGCCACGCCTCCGGGGTGCCGCTGGCGCGCGAAATCGGAGCCGCCGGCGAGATCCGCATCCGGAAGCTGTCCTACCTCCTCGGCGAGCTCGAAGCGGCTGGAATCTACCCGATCGCGCGGATCGTGATCGCGAAGGACCCGCTCCTCGCGGCAGCCCGGCCGGATCTGGTCGTCCAGGATACGGCGGGAGGCGTCTGGCTCGATAACAAGGACGCCGCCTGGCTGAACCCGTATCAGCGCGAGGTCTGGGACTACCATGTCGCGCTGGCCCGCGAGGCTGCAGCGTGGGGCTTCCCGGAAATCCAGTGGGACTATGTGCGATTCCCTGACGCACCGGCCTCCGAGCTGGCGCGAGCCCACTACCCTGGAAGCAACGGCCAGCCCAAAGCCGACGCGATTCGCGACTTCCTGGCGCATAGCCGGGACGCGCTTGCAGACATGGACGTCCGCATAACCGCCGACGTGTTCGGCGTCACCACTTCTGCGCCCCACGACGTGGGCGTCGGGCAGGTATGGGAATCCTTCATCGACGTCGTGGACGCGGCGCTGCCGATGGTCTACCCGAGCCATTACCGGGAGGGGGACTTCGACGTCGACGCGCCCAACGCCTATCCCTACGAGACCGTGCGCGCGGCGCTGAAGGATGTGCTGAGGCGATCCGCCGCGATACCGGGCGCCGGCGCGACCCGCCCCTGGCTACAGGACTTCTCTCTTGGGGAACCGCCCTACGGCGCCGCGGAGGTGCGCGCCCAGATTCAGGCGACCTACGACGCGGGAATCGAGGAATGGATACTCTGGAACGCAGGGAGCAGCTACACAGAAGAAGCGCTTGAACCGCTGAGCGGTTTCACGAACGAGCCGCTGTTGCGCATCGCGAACCAGCTCGTCCCGGCGGCGCGGCGGCATGAGGCGCTGCTCGACTCAACAGTCGTCCCTGTAGACGAAGATACGCCGGAGGAGCCGGAGGCGTCCCCCGAAAAGGTCGACGAACCGCCGCAGAATGAGCCGAGTCAGGTTGATTAGGGGCGCCCTGATTAAGTCCGCAAAGCTCAGAGGCTGCGCGGGGCGCTTCGCGCCTGCGCGCTTGTCCGCGGCAGCCGCTATCATGGCCGGCCCGATATTTCGCCCCTTAGCGCTGGAGCGTATAGGTGTATTTCAGCAGGAGCGTTCGGTTGTCCGTAAACGGCGGCGACGGATCGAAACGGCGGCGGGACGTATTCATGCCGTGGTTATAAACCAGCCACAGGTCGTTCCCTTCCCTGAAATTGTACCGCAGGCGGATATTGGACGAGAGCGCATCGCTTACGCTGTTGTACTGCAGGAAAATGTTGGCCGACGCCTGCGTATCAAGGGCCAATCCGATCCTGAACCGGAGCAGGTGGGCATGCAATCCCGCATCGCGGTCCGGGAAACGAATTCGGCTGTACTCGTAGCGCCCCGTCATTTCAAGATGCGGGGATACGTACCAGGTGGGGCGCATGGAGACGGTAACCTTCCAGCCGTCGTAGAAGCGGCCTGCCTGCAAGGCAGGTCCCAGGCGATACCGGTTCGTATTGGATTCCCCATGCGATAATTCCGCCTCCCAGAAGGTATATTCTCCATCCGGGATTTCCACTTCTCCGATCAAAAAGGAATCGGGCAGCGCTTCGTACGTCACGAAGAATCCGGCTTCCCCGCGCGTTCCGTTTCGGGCGCCGTAGCCCCATCGGGGACCCCATTGCGCGGATTCGACGGAGCCATCCTCGTTGCGCAAATAAGCCGATCCGGCCATTTCGAGGGTATGGAAAATCAACCGAACGCCTTCCGGGGGCAACCATGTGTAGGAAAGCGTCTGGTCCAGCAGGGTAAAATCGTTGCGCTGCGAGAATCCGACGCCCGGGCGATAATCCGGACCCGCCCAGGCCAGAATAGAACGATATTCCCATTCCCTGCTGCGCCGCCGCTCCATCTGCATGGTCATGCGCCCCCCGTTCAGCGGGCGATACCCCGGCCGGTCGACCAGTTCGTCATCGAACGAGTGCGCCCACTGAAGGGTCAGGTAGTCGTCCCCGAAAAGCCGGAAAACGCCATCCAGGCCATAGGCGAAATTATACGCGCCGTCCGCCCCGAGGCGGCTCGTTCCCATGGCGCCCGCATAGGACCAGGGATTGAACATCTTGCGCCGCAGGCGCAGCACGCCGAAATTTTCTGAAGATTGTTCGCCGGAGGACGCGGTCTGCATGGCCAGCGCCCCCACGTCCCATGGCCCGAAACGCCCGGCGCCGCGCACGCCGCCCAGGATCGGCACGGGCGCGCCGTCTTCGGCGAGACCAATGCGGCGACTATGAAAAAGCCGGCTCAAACCCCCGGTTCGGAAATCGAAAATACCCGCCCGCTCCTGAAAAAACTGACGCTTTTCGGGGAAAAAGAGCGAGAACCGGGTCAGATTGATTTGCTGATCGTCGGCTTCGACCTGGGCAAAATCGGTGTTCAGCGTCAGGTCGAGCGTGGCGTTGTTCGCAAACTGATACTTGACGTCCGCGCCGATTTCGCGCGTCGCGTCGCGGTCGTACTTCCAGGCGGCGCCCGCCTCCTCCTGCACCGCCGTCTCCCCTGCTCCGCCGAGTCCATACCCGGTTACGTATACAGGCAACTCCGGTTCGACGCCTTCCAGCAGAAATTTCTGGGCAAGCGACGGCTTCAGGAAGGCCCAGTTCGAAATGCGCTCGACCGGGGGAAACACGACCCGCTCGTCCTTGCGCACGATCTTGCGCTGAAGGGTCAGGCCCATGATCACCGCGCCGTCTTCGCGCGGCTGGAATCGGAGACTGGAGAACGGAATGCGCATTTCGGAAAACCATCCACTGTCGGCAATGACCGTTTCCACGTCCCAGTAGGTGTTGAAATCCACATTGATCCAGCCGCCCGACGAAATGCCGCCGCCGCTGGCGTCGTTCGAAATGGCGGCTTCCCGGCGATGCCCCCGCGGATTGCTGTTGAACAGTATGCCCGTCTCGTTGTCGTTGTAGGAATCGATCAGAATTTCGAAATGATCGTCGCTGCTGAGCCGGTCCCGATAGAGCGTGTTGGCGCGAATGCCTTCGGGTTCGCGGTCGTAGGCGCGCAGGGAAAGGAAAAGATATTGCTCGTCGTAGGCGATGCGCATTTCGGTGCGCTCGGTCGGCGGCGCTCCGTTGTTCGGCTCGTACTGAGACGGAACGTACGGCTCGACCGATTGCCAGGCGGGTTCAAAACTGAGTCCGTCCAGCTCGACCGGCCCGCCGATGCGCTGCATAACGATAAGGTCTTGTTTCGGCGTCGTTTGCTGCAGCGCCTGGGCATGGATCGCGCCGGGCGAACATAGCAACCACGCCAGACCCGATAAGGCAAACCATCCGCCGCGCAGCGAGGCGGGCCAGGAAAAAGCGGGGGCGCCTCCGTCCGAAATGCGCGGTGCGGACAAAAATGATCGCACAGGGGGAATCATCTATGGAAAAGGTTCTGTATTTTCAGCATAAAGGTACTGTAAATTTCATAATTCACGCCGTTTTTATCGCTATCCGGTCTTTATCCTTTCAGCCGTCATGCCCGCCGACTCCCTGTCCACCGAAGCCTTGCTCCTGCTGACTGCCGGCAGCATCGGGGCGCTCCTGTTTCTGGTCATCGTCCTCCGCATGCAGGCGTTCGTCGCCCTGCTCGTCGTGAGCTTCGTCGCCGCTATCCTGGGCAGAGTGCCCCCCTCTGCGGTTGCGGACGCCGTTACCGAGGGCATGGGCAGCACGCTCGGCTATATCGCCGTGGTGATCGGGGTGGGCACCATGCTTGGCGAAATGATTCAGGCGTCGGGCGGGGCAAGCAAAATCGCCTCGACGATCATCCGGGTATTCGGAGAACGGAAGGCCCAATGGGCGCTGGCCCTCATCGGCGTCATCGTCGCCACCCCCGTATTTTTCGAGGTCGGACTGATTATTTTCATTCCGCTTGTCTACAACCTGGCTCGCCGGACCGGCAAATCGCTGCTCTACTATGGCATTCCGCTCGTCGCGGGCATGGCCGTCGCGCACGCCTGCATTCCCCCGACCCCGGGGCCGGTGGCTGTGTCGTCGATCATCGGCGCAGACCTCGGCTGGGTCATTTTTTTCGGCGTGCTCGCCGGGGTTCCCGCCGCGGCCATAGGCGGCGTCTTCTTCGGCAATCACATTGCGGGACGCATCCATGTCGCGCCGCCGGAAACCTTCGAGCGGAACGAAGACGATACCGAGGGGCGAAAGACGCCCAGCTTCCTCATGGTCGTGGGGCTCATTGCGCTGCCGCTCGTACTGATTCTTGCGAACACAGCGGGTAAAATCATACTCGACGAAGGAAGCGCGCTCCTCGAATGGATATCCTTCGTCGGGCACCCGTTCACGGCGCTCACGGCAGCGCTCCTGCTTGCTTTCTACTTCCTCGGCGTCCGGCTGGGCTTTTCTGCGGACGAGGTGCAGCGCATCGCCACGCGATCCATGGAACCCGTGGGCATGATCATCCTGCTGACCGGCGCCGGCGGCGTATTTGCGCACATTCTGGTCGAAACGGGAATCGGCGCCGCGCTGACCGAAATGATGGCCGCCACGCAACTGCCTGTCCTCGTGTTCGGCTTCCTGATCGCCGTGGTGATCCGCGTAGCGCAGGGATCGGCTACGATGGCCATGGTCGCTTCCGCGGGGCTCCTGGCGCCCATTGTTCAGAGCGGAAGTTATTCCGAGCCGATGCTCGGCGCCCTCACGATCGCGGTAGCCTGCGGCGCCACCGTGCTGTCGCACGTGAACGATTCCGGCTTCTGGCTCGTGAATCAGCTCATGGGCATGACCGAGGCCCAAACGCTCCGCTCCTGGACCGTCATGGAAACGATCATAGGCGTCGTGGGCCTGGCGATCATTCTGCTCGTGGCGGGCATATGGCTATAGGCGCCCGCGAAATGAGCGTGCGCCCGCAAAACTTCAGTCAAGAAACAACCGCCCTATCCGCCTTAAAAAATAAGGAACGTTCCGGACAAGCTTTACTTTTTTAAGTATGCTTTTGTTCGTCGTCACCCGGAAACGGCCATCTCGGCTTCTTCGAACGGGCGGCGGTTCAGCGCCGTCTCGCCGGGCACGGCCGCGGCGAAAATAGGCACATCGCCGAATTCCCAGGCAGCCGGCGTGAGATTCTGGGTCGAATTCATCACGTCGTCCCAGGTGATCTCCTGTCCCGTATAGGCCGCTTCGCGCACCATGATAGCCGAAATATTGGTTTCCGCCATGCGACGGGCCTCGTTGATCGGGCTTTCGCCGCGAATGCTTTCGATCAGGTTCGCGTGCTCCTGCACATACGGATTCGGGTTTTCTCCATCGAACCGGAACGCATTCTCGCCCTTGATCCAGGACGCCGCATTGGACGCGCCCTTCGTGCCGATGATGTGCTCGCCCACGAACTTCGCCGTGTTTTCCTGCTGCTTGCACATGCTCAGAATCATGGCGCCGCCCGGATATTCGAGATTCACCGCAAAGTGATCGAAAATGTGGCCGTATTCCGGCGAAACGCGCTGCTGCCGCCCGCCCACGCCCGAGGCCTTGATCGGGGTCTCGCCCACGGCCCAGTTCGCCACGTCGATGTTGTGAATATGCTGCTCGACCACATGATCGCCAGACAGATGCGTATAGTAGAGCCAGTTGCGCACCTGATGCTCCATGTCGGACCATCCCGGCTTGCGCGCCACGTTCCACAGGCCGCCCTGGTTCCAGTAGACTTGCCCGGCCACAACCTTGCCGATGGCTCCATCATGAATCCGCTGCATGACTTCAAGATACTGGCGCTCGTGCCGTCGCTGCGTACCCGCTACGATGGACAGTCCCTTGCGGTCGGCTTCGTCCGCGATATCGAAGAACGCGCGCACGCCCGCGGGGTCTACGCCGATCGGCTTCTCCATGAATACATGCCGCCCCTTGTCGATCGCATAGGCGACATGCAAGGGACGAAACACCGGCGGCGTGGCGAAAATGACCACGTCCACCTCGCTGTCGATGACATGCTTGTAAGCGTCCCAGCCGAAAAATCGATGGTCGGAACCAACCTGAAAAGCGTCTCCAAGCTGCTCCTCGAGTTTGGCTCTGGAGCTATCCAGGCGATCCTCGAATAAATCGCCCATAGCCGCCAGCGTCACGCCGGAGGCTGCCTCGACGGCGTTGACGGCGGCGCCGGTCCCCCGGCCTCCGCAGCCCACCAGGCCATAACGAATGGCGTCCGAGCCGGCGGCCCATGCAAAATTTTCGCTCGGCATAAAGGCGAGGCCTGCCGCTGCGGCGGCGCTGCTTTTGACGAAATTACGGCGCGATACCAAGGGATTGTTTTTCATCGAATTCTCGTTGTTCAGGGGTGTTGCGTGTTGGAGAGTGGGATATAGCGCGGAACGCACGGCGCATTTACGGTTCCCGAAGGACCCGAAATCCCATGAACGGCCCATCCGTGAGCCAGAATCTGCTTTTGGGTATTTGCGGATCTGTTTCCTGCCATTTGGGGGACGGGGTCTTGCGCGCGGCGCATCCCACATCTTCCGCCTTGTCCATGAAGGAACCGCCGCATGCGAGAGGAGCGCCCTCTGGTCCGGCGCACCATTCCGCAGCGTTGCCGATCATATCGTAGAGGCCGAAGGCATTCGGAGCAAGGCTGCCCACGGGGTGCGCGGCGTCGAACGCATTGTCCCAGTGCCAGGCCTGTTCCGCGAGCGCGTCGGCGGATACGGGCGGCGCATCCGCCAGACAGGCGTATTCCCATTCCGCCTCCGTCGGCACGCGATACGTCTTGCCGGTGCGCGCGGAAAGCCATTCCGCAAACGCTTCCGCCACCAGATACGTCATGCTGATCGCGGCATAGCCGCGGTGCCCGTAGCCTCTGTCCGGCGCGCCATACGGTTTGCTTGGACGCAATATGGCGTCGTCGGGTCCCGCGCCGCCGCTGGCTCCGAAGGCGTAGATATCGAAAATATCCCACGGAACCTCCGTTTTGGAAATCCAGAAGGGGCCAACCGAAACCTCTTCTCCGCGCAACGCAACGGAACCCGCCGGGACTGGAATCATATCGAGTTCGGCGGGCGCCTCGCTAAATGGTTCGACATACGCTTTCATCGTATCCGCGTCCTGCGCACTCGCCATACTTGCAAGGAAGATGCATCCGCACAGCGCCGTGCCCATTAGGAAAAATATCCTGTCGATGCGCCGTCCGTCGTTGCGGGCCGCGCGGTCCGCCATGGCGGGCGCGGCGATCATGGCCGTATTCCTTGCATCGTGCATATCCATGCGGAAAGCGGATGGGGATTCAAACCGACAAATGGATCGGGGGAAACTTTATCGGTACGAATATACGCAGGTTCACATGGGCGTACAAGCCCGCATCGCTTTGTATGCGCCCGACCGCGCCACGGCGGAACGCGGCGTCGCGGCCGCCTTCGACCGCATCGCAGCGCTTGACGCTATTATGAGCGATTACCGGCGGGACAGCGAACTGACGCGCCTCGGGGAGCAAAGCGGCGGCGGACCGGTCCAGATCAGCCCCGATCTGTTCCATGTGCTGCAGCGGGCCAAGCGCCTCGCCGGGCTGTCCGGCGGCGCCTTTGACGTGACGGCGGGACCGCTGGTGCAACTCTGGCGCGCAGCGCGAGACGCCGGAACGCTGCCCTCGCCAGACGCACTCGCGGCGGCGCGCGCGATCAGCGGCTACGCCCTGCTGCAACTCAACGCAGAAGATTCCACAGTCACGCTGGCGCGCCGGAACATGCGCCTCGACCTCGGAGGCGTCGCGAAAGGATTTGCGGCGGACGAAGCCCTGAAGATTCTCCGGGCGCGCGGCCTTCCCCACGCCATGATTGAATTCGGGGGGGACATCGTCCTGGGCGAAGCGCCGCCCCGCGAACGCGACGAAGCGGGCAGCCGCGCGACAAACGAGGCAACCGGCTGGCGCATTACGGAACCGCTTTCCAGGCGTACGTTCCGTCTTGCGAACGCCGCCATATCCACCTCCGGCGACGCCATGCAATTCTTCGAGATCGACGGCGTACGCTACTCCCATGTCCTCGATCCGCGCTCGGGCCGCCCGCTGACCAGCCGCATTGCGGTGACCGTCATCGCGCCGGAAGGCGTCCTGTCGGACGGACTGGCGACGATGCTGTCCGTGCTGGGGCCGGAGGAAGGCAAACGCCTTGTGGAGCGCGCCTGGCCGGACGCACAGGTTTTCTTCGCCAGCGCCGGCGCAAAAAACGACGTTTCGGATTAATGTTTTGGACTCAGGTTCGCGCTCAGTTCGCCGTCGCGGCCAAGTCCCGCAGGGCGCCGGCAAGCAAACGCGCCTTCGCCGCATCGCTTGCCTCGTCCCCTTCCTCGGCCAGCGCATCAGACAGACTGGTCAACGCCGCCTGGCGGGCCGCGCCCGAGGCCTCTTCGGCGGCGGCGAGTTCCTCCCGCAACGAGGCAATCCGGTCGGCGGAAAGCCCCTCCGAACGTTCCAGCTGATCCACGTAGGCATGCGCCAGCGAAAAAGTGGCGGGCCATGCGAAGGCAGGCTGTCCCTGGGCATTGAGATAGTCGAGTTTGACCGTCCTCGAAGCAGCAATCTCGTTTTCCGAAAGGTATTCGCTCGGCGTCAATGCGAAAATGTCCAGCCCGCGCGCAATTTCCGAGCTGACGAGGACGCCATTGTACCAGTACACCGACCAGCTTCCGCCCATAACCATGCGTTCCGGGTTTACGGGCCCCCGATCATGGTAGGCAATCTCTACGGGGTTTGAAGGATCGGTCCAGTCGAAAACGGAAATGCCTCCCTGGTACCAGGACTGCGCCATGACGTCGCGCCCGGGAATGGGGATTAGCGAACCGTTGTGCGCTACGCAGTTCTCCTGAGGCGTCTGCGGTTCCGGAATCTTGTAGTAACTCTTGAACTGCATCTTGCCGTCTTCGAGGGTGAAAATCGCGTTCGCCCCCCATTCCACGGGATCGGTGGCGCGACACTTCGGCGCGCCGCCTCCGCCCCATTCGTCCGTGAAAAGAATGCTGGTGCCGTCGTTGTTGAACGTGGCCGAGTGCCAGTAGGCGAAATTCGAGTCGGCGACCGCATCGATGCGCTTCGGATTCGCCGGATCCGAGATGTCCAGCAGCAACCCGTAGCCTTCGCAGGCGCCTCCCGCCAGGCCGATCTCTGGATACAAGGTAATGTCATGGCATTGCGTAGGCCCGGGTCCCTCCCCTGCTTCCTGATCGAGTGGAACGCCGAACCGTTCCGAGATGATCGCGGGAAGATTCTCGCGAAGCAACGCGCTGTCGGCTGCCGTGGGAGGACCGGCTCCTTCCCTTTCCTCCACGATTTCCGAAAGCAGCATGCCGACGAATTGCGACGGCAACACTTGCGCCTGGCCAAACATTTCGAGCACAAAAGCGCCCTCTGCCCGCGCCTGCTCGACGGCGGCGATGTCGTCCGGCGCCATACCGTGTCCCGGAGGCGCTGCGAGCCCCTCGAAAAGGCGCGGCGAACTCACGATGACCGCCTGTTCGGGATGGGCCAGGGGCACCTTGATCACCTCGATCCGGAACAGGGCCGTATTCGAATCTTCTTCCGGCGGCGCGCCAGAGCAACCGGGCAGTTCCTCCGCCGGGCGCACCGGGGCCGACCCTGATACGTAGACGTACACATGCTCGTCGTCATCCGGGTCTTTCAGCACCGAATGCGTGTGGGAACCGCGGCACGTTTGCACATTGGCGACGTACTCGGGATTGCGAATATCGCTGACGTCGAAGATACGAATGCCCCGCAAGCGATCCGGACTCACAGTCTCTTGCACGCCTTCGACGCCGCAATCAAGCCGACCGCCCAGCCCTTCGCCCGAAACGAAAAGCAGGTTTTCGTACACCGACACATCGCTCTGGGACGCCGGGCAGAGGTAATCGATAACCAGGTCGGGTTCAGCGGGATTCGAGATATCCCATACCTGAATGCCGTTATAATTTCCCTGAATGGCGTAATCGCCGATAAACGCCAGGTCGGAATTCGTAACGCCGATAAAGTTTTCCGGCGAGGGCGTCGCGGAAAGCAACTGCAAATTCCATATGGCCTCTCCGGCGTCGAACAATCCCGCATCAAGTCCGACCCGGGAGGAGGCAGGCCTGTCCGCATTGTTCGCGGTCATCACGGAGGTTTGGACGCATGCGGCAAGACCGCCGGCCAGCCCCGCGCAAAGCAGAAACAGCCAGAAACGGTTGGCGAGCGTCCATGTCGAGGAGCGGCGAAAAAGTGTTTTGGTTTTCATAGCCCATATTCGGGTTCAGGGAAAAAGATTCGGAGGCAAAAGGCCTGTGGTCAACTGTCCTCCTCGGAGGAGGGCAACCGGTCCAGCATATATTCCATCCGGGCGATCTCGGTAACCTGGTCTACGTGAATGCCCGAAGCAAGTTTGAAAGCCGCTTCGTCCAGCGCAGCGCCGTCGGTTCCGAAAAGTGCATCCACCATATGCACCGCCCCGGCGTGGTGCTGAATCATGTAGGTCAGAAAAAGCCGGTCGAAATCCGGCCCCCGAGCGGCGGCAAGTTCCTCCAGTTGCTCCTGCGTAAGCATGCCGGGCATGTGCATGGCGTGGTCGCCGGCGCCATGCACCATCAGGTTTATTCCCGTGATGTGGACTTCGGGCGCCAGCTGACCGCGGTCGCGGAGCCATTGCTGCATCAGGTCGATTTCGTCCTGCTGCGCATTAATGATACGGGCGGCCAACGTCCGTACCTGCGGACTGGCGCCGTTGGAAGGAGCCAGCCGCGACATCACGAGGGCCTGCGCATGGTGCGCGATCATGCCCGTCATAAAGTGGGTGTCGGCCTCGGTGAATCGGGTTAGGGCGCTATCCTGGCGGGCCCAGTAGAGCGCCTCCAGTTCGGCAGTGGACGGACGCGAGACGGGCTCCATGGTCAGGCTGCCCGTACTGCTGCAGCCCGCCGCGAAGAGCATAATCAGCAAGGCGACAATCCGGTTGGGGCGCTTCATGCCTTTTGTCTGCATGTGGAAAAAGACGGCAATACCCATATACGGATACGGGTACGTTTCAAATACGTTACAAAAATATGCAATTCATAGCAGGCCATTCGGGGCAACCCAGGCGCGCCCCGCAGCAAATCCCTGGGGTCAGGGGCCCCGGCGCATCCCGAAACCATAGCGCCTATTGCGAAATCTGCTTCCTGGTCTCAAGCAATTGCTTCAAATGGCGGACGGTTTCCGCATGCTCCGGGCGATCCGCCAGGTTCTCGTATTCCTGCGGATCTTCAAAATAATCATACAACTCGACTCCGGCCTGCCCCTCGTTCCATTCGGTGTATCGAAAACGCGGCGTCCGGATGGTGCGTCCGAAAACCGGCTCGTTGGGTAATTCGGGGCGCGTCCAGCGGGCGCGACTCCACGCAACGGTGAGCGCAGCCGACCGGCCCGGGTGCGCAGGATCGTCGAGGATCGGCGTCATGCTCTGGCCCGCGAGATGGTCCGGCGTCGGAAGGCCGCTCAATTCCACGAGCGTAGGGTACAAATCGACCAGTTCGGCGATAGCGTCCGTAGCGGCGCCGGCCTGCGCATGGTCCGGCAAGGACACAATCAACGGGACCCGCACAGAACCTTCGAACAGATCCCCTTTCTGCCAAAGGCCATGACGCCCGAGGTGGTATCCGTGGTCGGACACGAAGACGACAATAGTGTTTTCGGTCATGTTCAGGCGGTCGAGCGCGTCGAGCAAGCGCCCCACTTGCGCATCCATGAAAGAGATGGATGCATAGTAGGCCTGGATGATTTCCCGGCGTTGCTCCAGGGTCAGGTCGCGCTGCTTCGGACGGTCGGCCAGCGCAGCCACCGGAATATCGTCCCGATCTCCGGGTTCTTCGAGAACCGGATGGATTGCCTCCAGCGGGTACGGGGCGAACCAGGAACGAGGCGCCACGAATGGCGTGTGGGGTCGGTAAAAACCAACCGCCAGAAAAATCGGCTGGTCCGTTTGCGCTGCGTGATGCTCCTCAAGCAACGCGATGGCGGCGCTGGCGCCAAGGGCGTCGGTGTGCTCGCCCTCGTCGTCGTCGATAGCCAGCCAGCTCAAGGTGCCTCCGAATTGGCCCGGCGTCAACGTATGAATCCGGTCGTGCGCTTCCCGGTCTATGCCCCGCGGATTGACGACATGATCCCACGAGAGCGGATCGTCCAGCCCGTCGGAACCAATTTCCCGGGGCACCCCATAGTGAAATATCTTGCCGACCCGCGCAGTAAAATACCCGTGCCGCCGAAACCATTCGGGCAGCGTCGGAACCTCGGGAAGATGCGCGCGCAAGGTATCCTGATTCGTAAGCACGCCGGTTTGTTCGGGGTACAATCCGGTCAGAAAACTGGCCCGGCTTGGATTGCAAACCGGATACTGAGCGTACGCGCGATTGAAACGGACCCCTTGCGCGGCGAGGCGATCGATATGGGGACTCTGCACCAGATCGTGGCCGTACGCGCCCAGGTCGTTGTTCAGATCGTCGACGGCGATGAACAGAATGTTGGGACGCTGGGCAGGCCGCTCGCATCCCGCAAGAAACAGCCCGGACAGGGCCATGCATAGCGCAAACGCCCGAAAAGGCATAGCAGACTGCATTGCAAGAAAATGAATAGTGATTATATGCTGCCGGATATCCGCCAATATAACGCTTCTATGGTTGCCTGCGCGGCGCAAGCGTCAATAGATTCTCTGGAGAAGCCAACGCCTCCCCGGGAACCATCCCGACAAGAAACCCTTCGTCCCACCGGGCGGCCATGTCCCGGTAATGCTTGTCCAGCGGATTGCCGGATTGCCCGGTGGGCAGAAAAAAGTATCCTTCAGGAACGGGCGGCGCCATCCGGGCCACGAAGCGCTGGGAAACGCCTGCTTCTCCAATCCATGGCGGGCTCCACGAGGCGGCTTCAAGCGGAGACCACGAGGAGCGGTCGGAGGCCCGCAGCGTATAGGGCCCGCCCGGAGCCGGATACGGCCCCACATGAAACGAGAACAGCCTGTCGAGCCACGCTACGCTTCCCAGCGGATGCGCCGAACGCTCGAAATGCGCCTCGCCCCATCGGACGTCTGCGAAGGCCGCCGCCGTACGGGCCGCTTCTTCCTCCCAATGCGCAAGGGTTTCGGTTTCGGACGTGCGCGCGTCGTCGGCCCAAAGCGCCAGTTGCGTTCCCGGCGCATCGCCTTCTTCGAGCATTTGCGCAAAAGCGAAGGCCGGAAACGCGCCATTCTCCCCCAGTTCGTCCGCCGCAATCAGGGCGCGCAGGCGATACAGCCAAACGAAAAACGGAACGGCGCCCGATGACCGGGTTTCGAGCGTAAGGTCCCAGTGCGCAAGCGCGGCGGCCAACTCCTCCTCGCCAATGCGGCGAGCGGCGGCGACGGCGCGGCGCCGGTTCGATCCGGCCCACAAACTCTTCGAATCCAGTTGCAGGCGACGCATGTCGTTCAGGGTCCATCCGGAAGCGCGGGAAACCGCCTCGTCGATGCGTTTCGCCCGAAACGGCGGAAAATATTCCCTCGCAAGCCGTCCGAACAAGGCCCGGCTCTGAAGGTTATTGGCCGTGGAGATGTACCCGGAAGGCGGATCGATCCAGGCAGGAAACGCGTCCTCGTCAAGGTAGTCCGTCCAGCCCCGGGGCCACGCTTCAGGCAAGGAAACGACAGGGCCAACCGCGCTGTCGGGCCGCAACGGGACCGAGCCGGTCAAACGGTACCCCACGCTTCCCGAAACGGAAGCATAAAGAAGGTTCTGGTGCGGCTGGCTGAATCCCCGACCGGCTTCGCGCATCTCTTCCGCCGTGCGCGCCCGATTGATATTCAGGAGAGATTGAAACGGCCCGCGCTCCAGAAATCCGGTCCAGAGCATGGACAGCGCAAGCCCGCCCGCGGGGATCGCGTCGGTAATAATCGGGCCTCGCACCGTGCGTCGGACGTTCCACGCCACCGGCTGCTCCCGCCCGCGCACCCGAATGCGTTCGCGCCGCACTTCGAAAGGGCGCCATGCCTCGCCGTCCAGATACCGGCTTCCGTCCTCGCTCACGGTCTCGGCGATGAAATCGGCGCCATCGACGGAGGCATTGGTAAATCCCCACGCCATGCGGCGGGAAAGGCCTATCACGATAGCCGGTGCGCCCGGAATCGAAAATCCTGCCGCGTGGCGATCAGACTCTTCAATGGAGATGGCGTTCAGATACCATGTCGAGGGAGCCCGCAAGCCCAGATGGGTGTCGTTGGCGAGCAGCGGATACCCGTCGGCGGTTCGGGAAGGGCCGAGAACCCATGAATTGGACGCCGTCAAACCCAGCCCGGAAAGCAATCCCAGCGGATCAAGCGGCGGGCGCGGCGACGGCGCCTCAGCAAAACGGCCTTGCCGGACATCAAGCGACGGCGCGTCCCGAATTTTTTCCCGCTGCGGCGACGCCTCCGCCATCCCCTCGAATCCGCCGAGGGAATCCTGCAAAATCGTGGGTCCCCAGTCGGGATAACGCGGCGACAGCGCTGCGCGATGCGTTGCGGGAAGCCGGGCAAGCGCTTCGATCCGATCCAGTTCTCCCTGCCATTTCGCCAAATCGAACGTCATGATGCGCGCAATGGCCAGCGAAGCCTGCGGACTCCATGGCTGGGGTTCGACGCCGAGGATCGCGAACTCGGGGGGCCAGGGGCCTCGCCAGGCAGTCAGGCGCGCGTTAACCCCTTCCGCATAGGCTTCGAGAAGTTCGAGAACCGGCGGCGGAAGCGTAGCCAGTTCCCGCCCCGCCGCGCCCCACAGGTCGAGCGTCCGAAGGAGTTTGTCCGCCCCCAGCGCCGGTTCGCCGAACAGCTCGGCGAGGCGTCCTTGCGCCACGCGTTGATACATTTCGAGTTGCCACAGGCGTTCGGAAGCGTGTACGAAACCCTGCGCTCGCATGGCGTCTCGTTCGGTGACGGCCCGAATACGCGGAATGGCCCACTCATCGAAAGCAATGTGCGCCGGGGCGGACAAGCCAGCCACTTCGACGGCGCCGGAACGCGGCTGAATCGATCGGCCCAGATACCAGCGCCCCCCGACCGCCGCCGCGATCGCCAGAAACAGCAGGCCGCCCAGCGCCCATGCCGCTGCCCGGCGTATCCGGCGAACCGCTTTGCCCTGGCGCGATGGCCCGCTCCCATCCTGCGAGGGAGTTTGCTTCGGCGGCATGGTCTGCAAGGAATGGGTATGCATCGTCCCGGAAGGCTTTCGACAAAAACCTGCCTGCTCACCACGCAGTCAGCCGGGCCGCGCCCTCCGTAACCCGGTATTGCCGGTTCCCTTCGACCTGGGCGAAGCGATCCACCGCGCCGCTGGGCCACCGGATAATCAGACTGTCGGCTACCGCATGCTTGCCCAGCCCGAACGTAACGGGCAACTCGCTCTGGGACAAATAACTGGACCCGGTGCGGACGCGGCGCTCCATTCGAAGACCGTTCAGCACGACTTCCACGGACGAAGAAAGACCTTCCCGGTTGCTGGCTTCCCCTTCCAGCATCACGCGAAGAAAAACGGGGTTGTCGTCGGGCGTCCCGTTTTCCAGCAGCCGGTTCCGCCACAGATGGGCGCCCCCGCCGTTTTCGACTATCAGAATGTCGATATCGCCGTCGCGGTCGTAATCCGCAGCGGCTGCCCCGCGCGCCACGAATTCCCCGGTGAGCGCCCCGCCCAGCGCAGGCGCCACATCCTCGAACGTACCGTCTCCCCGATTCAAAAACAGATGCGGCTTCTCTTCGTAGCCCACATTATCCTGGACCGTCTCTATTTCCGGCTGCACATGCCCGTTCGCCGCAAACAGATCGAGGTCCGTATCGAGATCGAAATCCGCAAGCAAAACGGCGAACGTGAGCGTCAACAGCGAGGGGCGCCCGATCTGCGACAACGCCGCGCGATCTATGAACAATCCGTCGTGCAAATGCCGGTACGCCCCGATCATTTCCGACGAAAAATTGCCTACGAACACGGACGCCTGTCCCGTACTGTCCACAACGCCCGCATCCACGCCCATCCCCGCGCGCGCCTTGCCATTCTCGTCGTAGGCGACGCCGCTCAGCGCGCCCTTTTCCGAAAATGCGCCGTCGCCGTTGTTTACGTACAGATAATCGGGCTGCGTATCGTTCGCCACCATCAGGTCGGGCCACCCGTCCCGATTGAAATCCAGCTCCGCCACGCCAAGCGTTTTGCCCGCCGCCGGCAAAAAACCGGCCTCAGCGGTTTCGTCCGCAAATGTCCCGTCTCCGCGATTCCGATAGAAACGGGACGCTATGCCCTCGTAGGTTTCCGGCGTGCAATAGCTCTTGTTCGTCCCGTCCAGGGAGCAATAAATGTCCGTCTCCGGAGACCACGCCACATAATTCCCCACGTACAGGTCTATATCTCCGTCCCGGTCCGCATCGAAAAAAATGGGAGAAGAACTCCACGCGGCCTCGCCCGCCACGCCTGCCTCGCGGCCCACCTCGACGAACATCCCCTGCTCGTTGCGGAAAAGCAGATTTTCGCCCAGCGAGGAAAGGTAAATGTCGGTATCCCCGTCGCTGTCGTAATCCGCGGCGGCAATGCCCAACCCGTAGGCGCTGCGCACGCCGGCGAACCCCGCCAGCCCCGCCTGGTTCGTTACTTCGGAGAATACTCCTTCGCCAAGATTCCGGTACAGCCGGATGGGCAGCGTCTCCGCATCGCTTGCGGCGGAAAACGGCGAACAGGAAGGATAATCGGACCAGCGTCCGCCGCCCGCCAGGGCAATATCCTGCCATCCATCTCCGTCGTAGTCCAGAAAAGCCGCGCCCGACCCCATCGATTCGGGAAACCAGACGCATCCCTGCGCGCCGGTTTCGTGGCGAAAGCCGGAAAGCCCGGCCGCGCGCGTTACGTCCTCGAAGGCCAGCCTGTCTGCAAAGGCGCGCGCCGGGGCTTCTTCCGCCTCGTCCTGCGATCCGCCGCAGGCCGACGCAACGCCCGCAAGCAGCGCTGCGGCCAGCGCAACGCGCAGCGATACGGGACATGCCGCAATACGGGTTCTGAATCTCTCCATCCGCGGCCTCTCAATAACGAACCGGATGCAGTCCATGCTCGTGCAGAGCCTGGGCTTCCCGGTTATCCATGGGATGCGCCTGCTTGTACGGCGACGCGACTGCGGGGGCGTTTTCATCGTCCTTGTGGTATTCGTACCGTTCGCGAGCTTGTTCGAAGGCTTCGGTTCGTCCCAATGCGCCAAGCGCCAGCATCCTGTTGTACAAAACGCCGACATGTTCCGGATCGATGGTCAATACCCGGTCGAACCACGGAAGCGCCTCTTCGTAACGGCCCGCAAGATAATGAATCCGGCCAATACCGAGCAGCAGCACGCGGTCTTCGGGATAGGCGTCCACCACGGCCAGCCACTCGTCCAGCGCTTCGTCGTACTCTGCGGACGCCTTGTGCACCTCCCCGCGCAGCCAGGCCGTCTTCAGATAACCGGGACGGCGGCGCTCGGCTTCCTCAAGCGCCTCGGTGGCGCGATCCAGTTGCCCTTCCGCGATAAATGCACGCGCCATATTGATGGGCCCTTCCGGGTTGTCCGGAGCCAGTTCCGCAACCCGCTCAAAGGCTTCGATGGCCCCGCGCGTATCCGTTTCAAGGAGACGCCCTATGCCGAAATCGTTCCACCGCTCCCATAGCGGACGGGCCGAAGTCGCAGAAAGCGAATCGGGCGCAGCGCCCCCGGCCCGGCGCTCGTGTACGGCCATGTCGGTCAGCGGCAAGGCGGGCGCGGTCTTGTCTGGATCCAAGGCCCAGGGACGCCCGTCCGGCATATCGCCATATTCCCCGTCCGGATCTTCTCCTTTCCGCACACCGCGAAACGTCCATTCATTCAGGTACCACTTGAATTTCCGGTGTCGAAGCGTCGCCTTCAGCGCGGTGATTGAAACGCCCGGCGGCACGACAAAATCGTAATGGACGTTGCGCGCCGCGCCCGGCCCGATCACATTCGCATACACATTCGTCACCCAGTCCTGCACGTTGCGCCGGTCAATGATCCGGCTCTGCCGGTCCACCAGCACGCTTCCAAGAAAATGGGCCGTGGAATCGACCCGCCCGGCATCGTCGAGCAATCCGGAAGCCAGTACGGTCTCTCCGGAGGCGTCCCGTGCAAGAAACTCCACCCACAGTTCGTTGGAATCGTTCGTGCCGCCGGGCAGCGTATGGCCCACGCCCTTGTTGCGAATCACGATGTCCGCCTGCACGCGATCCCCCGGATGCAAGACAGGCAGCGGGCGATCCGGACCGTACGCACGCCCGTTCACCCGAACCCGGAAAATGTCAATGAGCGCAATGCCTTTGGACAGATTATGCTGGGCCTCGGCCAGTTGCGCAGGGTGCCCGTTGACGAACGGGACCGCCGTATTGGCGGCGGCGAACCGGTGGCTGCGTATCAATCCGCCGTCGTTCCCCATGTCGTTCGAGGGTTCGAGCGGCATATGGCACGTGACGCAATTCGAGGGCGTCTCGGGAAGGTAAAACGACCGGACAATCTTGCCGCTCACGCCGCTGTTGTGCCAATTGTCGTATTCGTTCTGCCCGCGTTTCCAGCGATAATCGTTCACCTCGGGAGGAATCCCCACCTTGTGGCACGTTCCGCAAAACTCGGGTGTTTTGTGAACCGGCTTCAGCATGGCCTGGCGGTGCGGCTCGGGCTTGGCGCGCACCAGCACATTATGCACCCACTGGCCCAGCCCTTCTTCGGCGCGCGCAAACGGATATTCGTCCGGCGCAGCGATCGCATAGCGGCCATTGCCCCGCACATCGCGCAACCCCTCTACGGCATGGCAGGAAAGGCATGTGAGGCCCTCGTGCGCCGTCCAGTGGTCCATATCCAGCGGCGCCTCGTCGAACCGCCCCCCGAAAAGCACCACGGGATCGTGGCAGGATGCGCACCAGCGCGCAGGTTCGGCGCCGCTTTCGGCGATCATCGCCTCCACGCTCTTCTTGTACCACGGGTTGTTGAAAGACGAAAAACGGTGCATCGATTCAGACCACTGCGCATACATGTCAGGATGGCATCCATCCTGTCCGCATCGCTCGGAACCGGCCAGCGCTTCGTCGGGCAACAGGCCGCCGCCCGCGACCACCGATTGCGACTGCGCAAACGGTCCCGCCGTGAGCGCCGCCGCGTAGCCGGGCGCCGCGCCTTCTCCAGCCCCTTCCCCAGGCGGGGCCTCCTGCACGTACACGCCCGTGCGCGTCATCGCCCAGGGCGCCACGATGAACCCGGCCACGAGCGCCGCCCCGCCCAACGCGGTCAGGCTCAGCGGGTGCCGGAGCGCCGCGCCCGGTCCCTGCTTCCACATATCTCCCCATTGCAGGAAATGGTAGCGCGCGCCGCGCTTCAGCGACACATGCAGGATGAAGCCCCCCACGGACGTCGCCGCCGTCACGATATGCGTCCACAGTATCCACCGGTATGACGCGCCGACGGCCACCAGCGCAATACCCGTCGCAAACAGGGTAATCAACGACAGGGCCGTAAACACGCCGGCCCTCGTCGCGCGCCGGTTCATCCGGAGCGGCATCTTCAGGAGATGCATGACCAGGAAAGCGATGGCGGGCGCAATCAGCAGGATCCCCAGGCAAATATGCAGGAGCACATTGCTCATATAGACGAGCGCCGTGGAGCGGTCGAACAGCAACAGGAAAATGCTGTTGACCAACAGCGCGGCGTACCCGCCGAGGACCACGCTCACGATCTTGCGCTGTATGGGCGGCAACCGCGTATACCGTCGCCGCGCGGGCTTCGAACGGCCCGATTCGGGCGACCCCGGAAGCGCAGGCGACACGTCCGGGCGCTTCGAAGGTTTTAAGGGCGCGCTATGTTTGTCGGAATCCGGCACTGCCGCTACGGGGATTGCGGGTCGCAGGTCAGGGAATGTAAGGATACAGGAAATATACGAGGGGCGCTCTGATCAAGTCCACTTCGATCAGCGCATCCCGAGATACGGAGCGCAGCGCTCGTTACGCCTGCGACTCCGGGCCGCGAACGCGCTTTTCGATCGCTGCGAAGGACGCCTCGCCGCAGGGCCGTTTCATGCAGCGGGGCGCCGGAACGTTCCGCAAGGCGTACGGTATATGCTTTCATGAACAAAAAGTATCTCCTTCTCGCGTTTTTATTGGGCGCCCTCGTCACGTGCGGCGTACTCATTGCCCGCACTTCCTCTGCCGGGGAGGTCGTTACGGCGTACAAGTCGCCCACGTGCGGGTGCTGCGCCAAATGGGTGGATCACCTTGAGGCGAACGGATTCCGCGTCAAGGTCGTGGACCTCAGCGACGTGACGCCCATAAAGATACGGCACGGGATTCCCGGCGACTTGGGCTCCTGTCATACGGCGGTGATCGGCGAATATTTCGTGGAGGGCCATGTGCCTGCCGAAGAAATCCAGCGCATGCTGGATACGAAAGCGCCGATTGCGGGCCTGGCGGTTCCCGGCATGCCCATAGGTTCGCCGGGCATGGAAGGCCCCCGCAGCGAGCCGTACGACGTCATCGCCGTAGGGAAAGACGGGGGACGGCGCATCTTCGCTTCCCGATAAGGCGCCTGTCGTCCGGCTACTGCTTCCCCTGCGCGAGCCGAAGCGTCTTCCTGTTTCGGACCTGAACCTGGAGCACGCCCGCGGCGCGAAATGGATGGCCGGGGCGGTGGTGCTGGCCACGATCGCGCTGTACGCGATCTTCTGGTAAGGGCAAAGTCGGGGCAGGTTTGTTATATTGCATCGGGCCCGCCGTTGCTGGATAGCGAGCCGGGCGAGAACAAATACGGCCCCAGCCCCAAGAAGGCGCTTGCGTGAGGATTGCCCCTCATGCCTGTGGATATACATTACATCGCGGTTCCAAATACGAATACGCCCATGAAACGCATCCTTGTACCCCTTGCCGTTCTTGTCTTTTCTGTCGTAGACTCCACGCCGGCGTTTGGGCAGGATGGATTTGAAAAGATTAACGAATTAATCGATGCGGACAGCGTCTACGTGCCTGCGCTGCTTCAGGCTACATTGCGCGGCGACGCGGAAACGGTGCAAACGCTCATAAAAGAGGGAAAGGATGTAAACGAATATTGGTATTATGAGGAAGACGATTCCTGGCTATATATTGGATATACGCCCCTTGAGGCGGCGACGATTCTTGGCGATCTGGACATTATGCGATTGTTGCTGGATAATGGAGCCCAAACAGAGCGAGAGATAGAAAATGGAATAGTAACCGTATCTACATTGGGATATGCAAAAAATATAAAAATTGCACAATTATTGTTAGATCGTGGCGCGGATCCATCAAACTCTCTTCAGATGATAGAAAATGTAAACATTGCACAATTTTTAATAGATAACGGCGCAGAGGTAAATGCACGTGATGAAACCGGAACTCCACTCCATGGAGCAGCCGAGCGGGGCAATACGGATATGGTTGAATTGTTAATCGCCAATGGAGCAAAGGTCAATAAATGGGCGGAAACCAGGATTACCCCGCTTCATATTGCCTCTAATGCAGAGATAACACAAATATTAATAGATAACGGAGCGGACATACATGCAATGTCCGATGGCGGCACTCCTCTGCATACCGCCGACAATGCGGAAGTTGCGAAGGTACTTATCAAGAGCGGCGCAGATGTGAATGCAAGAAATTATTACTCCGGATTTACACCACTATATGTAGCATTACGAAACGGAGAAATAAATATTGCTGAATTATTGATAAAAAATGGAGCGGATGTGAATGCCACGGAAGATCATGGAATTACGCCGCTTCATGTAGCGATATCGAGAGATATGAGAGGTATGATAGAATTATTATTAGCTAATGGTGCGAACATGAATATGAATAGTGGCGTAGACGGAGATACACCGTTCCATTATGCAATATCGAAAGGCCAAAAAGATATTATTGAAATACTTATAAATAATGGAGCGGATGTAGAAATAAGAGATGCTTACGAACAAACACCAATTTACTATTCTGGTAATGTAGAGATTACTCAATTACTGCTCGACCACGGCGCAGACGTCAACGCAAAAAACAGCGACGGGCGCACCCCGCTCGATATTGCGATCGCCGAGGGAAGAGATGAAATCGCCGCCCTGCTGCGCGAGCATGGCGGCGTTGCGACGCAATGACCCGGGGTTATCCTTCCCTAACGAGCCACGGCGGCAACGGGCATGACGACAAGGCGGCGCAAGTTCTCGCCGCGTTCCGGGCCGCTTTCGGCGAGGCGGACCCGGAAAATGTCCTTATCGTACGGGCGCCGGGGCGCGTCAATCTGATCGGGGATCACACGGATTACCACGAGGGGTTCGTGCTGCCAATGACGATCGACCGGTGCGCATACGCGGCGCTGCGGGCGCGCACCGACGACACGGTGATCCTGTACGCCGCGCAGTTCGACGAATGGATCACGTACCCGCTTTCCGAACGGCCTGAGACCGGTCCGGGGGCCTGGGGCGCCTATGTAACCGGAGTAGTCAGCGAACTGCGGGACCTGCTGCCCAGCGGATTCGAGATGCTCGTCGAGGGCGATGTGCCCATCGGCGCAGGCCTGAGTTCGTCGGCAGCCCTCTCCACAGCGGTCATCTACGGTCTCGACCAGTTGTTCGGCCTCGGAATCGATCCTATCGACGCGGTGCACTTGTCCCAGCAAGTAGAACACCGCTACGCAGGCGTCTCCTGCGGCGTCATGGACCCGTTCGTATCCCGGCTGGGCCGCCGCAGGCACGCCTTGCTGCTCGACTGCCGTTCGCTTGCCTGCGAGCATGTGCCGCTGGCCAATACGAAACGAGACCGGACCGACGCCTTCGAGATCGTCATCGCCGATTCGGGCGTGCGGCGCAAACTGGCCGATTCCGGCTACAACGCCCGGCGCAGCGAATGCGAACAGGCCCTTGAAACGATCCGGGAAACCCGTCCCGGCGTACGGAGCCTTCGCGACGCACAGTTCGACGATCTGCCGCTTTTGCCTCCCCTCCAGCGCCGTCGGGTCCGGCATGTCCTGGAGGAGAATGACCGCGTACTGCAGGCGCGGGACGCCCTGCGCCGCGGAGATTTCGAAGCGTTCGGGGCGTTGATGAACCAGTCCCACGAAAGCCTGCGCGACCTGTACGAGGTGAGTTGCGCGGAACTGGATACGCTGGTCGCCGCCGCCCGGAACGTAGATGGCGTGCTGGGGTCCCGCATGACCGGGGGCGGTTTTGGAGGCTGTACGGTGCATCTGGCGCGACGATCCGCCGTGCCCTCCCTGCGCAAGGCGCTTTGCGAAACCTGTGCGAAAACGCATGGGCGCGCTCCAGTGATCTATACCGTCCGAGAGAACCATCGGACGGAACGATTGTAGGATTATCCCCTTCCTGCGACCAGATCGTTCCGCGCAACGGGACTGCACTGCCATGACCTCATTCCGCGGGGCCGAAGAGAAGCTCTCTGCGCTTGATTTCACAAGCGGGCTCCTTACGAAAACCCACCTCGACCTGCCGCTACTGCTCGATGAAATCGTGCGCGTCACGACAGAAACGATGCATGCGCGGGCCTGCGCCATCCGACTGCTCGACAAGCATTCGGGCGAGATGGCGCTCAAGGCTTCTTCCGGCCTCAGCGAAGAGTACCTGCACGCGCATCCGCTCACCGCGGCCAGCAGCATCTTCCAACAGTTCGCCGCAGGAAACCACGAACCGATCTCGGTCCTGGACATTGCGAAGGACCCGCGGACGGACTATGTGCGCGAAGCCGCGGGCGAAGGCGCCCATTCCTTCCTGTCCGCCCCGCTCGTACAGGACGGCGAAGCGATCGGCGCCCTCTCGATGTTCACCCCTGGGCCACACGATTTTACGCTGGACGAACGGCGCCTCTTCAGCGCCATGGCCAATCAGGCGTCCGTCGCCATTTCCCTGGCCCGGCTCTACAAGGAGCAACTCGCCCTGCGGCAGATCGAACACGAACTCGAAATCGCCGCCGGGATTCAGCGCAAGCTCATGCCGGAAAGCGCCCCCTCCATTCCTCCTTTCGACATCGCAGGCGCCTGCCATCCATGCCAGGAGATCGGCGGGGACTTCTTCGATTTCATCGAACTCCCCGGAGGCAATCTCGGCGTCGTCGAGGGAGACGTTTCCGGGAAAGGCGTTCCGGCGGCGCTTCTCATGGCCACCATCCGGTCCGCGCTGCGGGTGCAGGCCGAGAATATCTTCTCCATGCAGGATGTGCTGCGCAAGGTGAACCGCACGGTCTGGGAGGACACGAATCCCGAAGAATTCGTCACCCTTTTCTACGGCGTACTGGACACGCAGGCGGGCGTGCTGACCTATATCAACGCCGGGCACAATCCCGGGCTGCTCGTTCGCGAAGGTACGGTTACGCAACTTCCCCCGATCAATCCGCCCATCGGCATTCTACCGGACCTCCTCCCCGAACAGGAAACGCTGCAATTCCTTGAGGGAGACGTGCTCGCCATCTTCACGGACGGGTATTCGGATACGGAGGGAACGGACGGCGAACCGTTCGGCGAACAGGGCGTGGCGAAAACGCTTCGCCAGCACGCCGATCTGTCGGCCAAAGCAATCATCGAAAAGCTTGAAGAAAAGATTGAAGCTTTCCAGGCCGATCCGACCTCCGCATACTGCGACGATCGGACGGCGATCGTGGCGAAGCGGTAGGAGATTATACGCCGTAGTGGTTATCCGGTAGAAAATTATCCCTTTATTTTTGACCATTTGAGGGAATTGGCGAAAGAGATGCTTCGGTTTGCTTGAACAGATCCCGGAGCCTCTTCGTCGAGGTCCGCGTCCCCGGGATTCACCCGGAAACACACAATGCCCAGCGACGCCGGGTTCAACACCTCCAGCATCGAACTCTCCCGAACGTACTCCTCGGCCAGGTGGGCGACGAAGGTATAAACCCGAAGAAACGAGGATGGTCGATCCGGGCCGCAAACGGGAGAATCTCGCGGGCGGCCTGCTCAATAACTTCCAGCGCCGGACCCGCCGGAAGAAATTACTTGAGCAAGATCATCTTCTTCACGGAAACATGCTGCCCGGTGCGCAGGACGTACAGGTACGTACCCCCGGCCAGACCCGCCCCATCGAACGAAACGCTGTACCGGCCCGCCGGCTGCACGCCGTCCGCCAGCACGCGGACCTCGCGACCGAGCACGTCATGGACCGTAAGCGCGATGGCCTGCGCCTGATCGAGCGAGAACTCGATCGTCGTGGAGGGATTGAACGGGTTCGGATAATTCTGCTCCAGCGCGAAAGCCGCAGGAATCTCTCCGTCCACAGGTTCGACCGACGTTACCTCATCCTCATATATGCCGGCGCCCATGATGGCTATTAACGACGCCGGGGTACCATCGGGAAGAGTGAACTTTAATTCATGCTGTTGGGCGAAGGTCACCTTGGGAATGTCGGCGTCGTCGGTGTCGTCATCGGGATTGTCGAAATGATACTCGACGAAGCCTCCCTCGGGGTTGTTCGCCGCCGCTGCGATAATCTGCGGTATAATCAGTTCCCCGGTAACGATGTCTTTGAGGGTATTCGTGGGAACCTGAAGTTCGTACTTCTCCGGAAACGCCCCGTGAAAGAACGTGTAGCCGGTGCCGTCTATGACAAAAAGGTACGTGGGACCGTGTCTCCAGTATCCGGTCGTATCCCGGAACACCCTTTTTATTTTCAGGATGCCGTCAGTGCCTTGTGCGTTATAGATATCCGTAAGGTATGACGCCGCCGAAGTCACGAAGGTCTTCAGGCTTTCGCGGTCCATCACGTCGCGAGCTGTTATGGCTGGGGCTGGGCCGGGGTCGATCGTTCCTTCCTCAATATGGGATTCCTGAATATCAAGGCCGGCGGTCAGTAAGGCCGGGCTGCCGTCCGGGTTAAAGTAAGGCAGCGCGTAGCCGTCGTCGTCATTAAACGTGAAAGCGCCGCCCACTATCGACGAAGACGCCGCAGCAGCTATTGCCTGGAGCATAGTAGAGTCGACCACGCCCCCCGACAAAAGCAGATCCTGCCCATGAAGCACCAATGTGCCTTGCGGGGTCATCGTAACAATGTAGGTGGAACCGGAATTCCAGGGTCCCTCGCGCGTCAAAAAGCATCCGATGTACCCGGCCGCCAACGGAGAGGAACTGAATGACAGTACGTACGCGAGGTAATCAGTCACGAATTCTGTCAGGGTGGCCTCGCCGTTCTCCACCTTTTCAGCGGTCGCCGCACTCGGGTCTGCGGCCGGAATGCCCTCCGGTCGCGGGCAGACTTCATCCACCTGCGCAAAGGCGGCGCCCACACCGGAAAATACGCTGGCCAATGCCAATACACACCCAAAGAACATCGGCGTTATGGTCTTCATCGTCTTGTAAGGACTGTTGATGGGGGGTTCTAATGTACTGCCGCGTCGGACCATGTCTCCCTGGGCAGTTGTTTTTTCTGTCCGGCAAGAATACGTCGCCGGAAGGCCGGTTGTCAAGTTTGTGGAGTGAATATTCCGGGTAATTTCTAATGTCGGGCGCGATCGGGCCAGATCCCGGAGCAATTCAAGGATACTCTGACCAAAATCGCTTCGCTCAGCGCGTCACGATTCCATCGTCAGAATCAGGGGAAGCACTGCGAATTCGGGGCGTCGCGGACGTGACGCACCCTTCGGGAGGCTGAGAGAAGCACGCTGGCCGTGTCATTCCTCATTATGCGGGGCCTGCCACATTGCTTCGTCATGCCTTGCCAGCGCACCCCTCTCAGCCTCTGAACTTCGCGGACTTAATCAGAGTATCCTTGAAGAGGCGGAATTACGACCTTAAAGTTTCGCGTCAACACGCCCGATAAGACCCCAAGCACGAGCGCATGCGCCTGTCCTGGAATGAAATACGCTCCCGCGCGGCGGCGTTCGCCCGCAAGCGGGAAAGCGCCGGCATGACCCGCTGGACACGCCCGCAGGCCATTGCTCTGATCGTCCTGCTGGCGGCCGCCGGCTGCAGCGGAAACAAAAATATAGCGGGGGCCGGATCTGAACTGTGCGACGACGGCTTTCAGCGCAAGGCGTTCGACCATCACGTCATCGGATTTTATCCCGGCTGGAAACATGATGTGCTGCCCGTATCCCGGATTCAGTGGGACAAACTTACCCGCGTGATCTACGCTTTCGCCATCCCGAATACCGACGGTTCCCTGAATGTTTCGCGCCTGGCCCAGGTAGAGGCTCTGGCTGAAACCGCCCGTGCGCAGGGAGTAGAGGTCTTCCTCTCGATCGGTGGCGGCGGCAGCGGATCCGACCATTTCCCCGCCATGGCCGCCAACGCCGCTGCCCGCCGGGCATTCGCTCTGGAAATCCTTGATTATCTGACATCCTGGTGCTTCCATGGCGTCGACATTGACTGGGAACACTGGACCAAAGACAGCGACAACGCGCCCGACGCTTCCGAAAAAGCCAACCTGATTGCACTATTGAAAGACCTGCGGGCCGAACTGCAACCCCACGACCTGGAAATATCCATAGATGTGTATCCCTCCGACTGGTTCGGACAGCACTTCGACGACCAGGTGCATTCCCTGGTGGACTACGTTCACGTGATGGCCTACGACTTTTCCGGACCCTGGTCTTCCCCGGGGCCTCACTCGTCCTTGGAGCAGGCCATCGGTTCCGGATCCGATATTTCCTCTACCGGGCTGTCCTACTGGACACAGTACCGGGAATGGCCCCGGAACAAGACCATCCTCGGCTTGCCCTTCTACGGACGCGACTTCGACAGGGACGGCGGGGTTGGCGTCGCCTATCGCGACATCGTCGCCCAATACCCCGAGGCTCCGGACGCCGACCGGGTCGCCAACATCTACTACAACGGCGTACAGACCATTGCCGACAAGACGCAGTTCGTCGTCGATAACGGGTATCCGGGCGTGATGATCTGGGAAATCTCGCACGACGCCCCCGAGGCGGCCGCCAGCCTGCTGCACGCCGTGGACCGGATCGCCAATCCGTGAACGGTCCGGGCGTCGACGCACCCGATGAGACCTCAAGCGCAAGCCCAACACGCATCATTTCGTTTTTTCGAACTTCTTCCGATGGTCTCGTGGAACTCACATGTACGGCAAGTGCGTCTCATGCGCACCGGAAACGTCAGCTACTCGACACGCCCGGAATGCCGGAGGGATCAGTCAGGAACAAAGCGCTGGCGAATTGGGAGGTCGGGATCGAAATTGCGATACAGGGTCAGGAATTGGGGCGCTAATGGCGACCAGGTTTGAACATGCCGTTGAGATTGCGGAAATCGCATCTGAAATCGCGCTGAAATATTTCAGGAAAAAATTCGGCGTCGAGTTCAAATCAGATGAGAGCCCTGTAACCCAGGCCGACCGCAGCATTGAGCGCCGGGTTCGCGAGATTATAGGCGAGCGCTACCCCGAAGACGGAATTTTCGGAGAGGAGCACGGCATTGAACGAGCGGATTCGGAGCACATGTGGCTCATTGATCCGATCGATGGAACCCGATCCTTCATAGCCGGGAACCCGCTCTTTGGGTTCCTTCTCGGACATCTGTCCGGCGGAGCGCCGGATATCGGGATCATCGGAATGCCCGCTCTGGGCGAAATCTTTGCCGCCGAGGCCGGATCAGGCGCCACGATGAACGGCATTCCGATCAAAACATCGGGCCAAAGACAACTCAACCAATCGATACTCTACATCAATGAAGGAGGGAAAATCTTCGCCGAACATCCCGGGAAGTTTGCTCGCCTCGTCCATTCAGGACAGACGCGACGATTTGCCCACGACTGCTATTCGCACGCCATGGTTGCCGCTGGATTTGCGGACGCGGCGGTCGATTTCGATCTGAAACCCTATGACTACCTGCCGATATTGACGGTGGTGCAGGAAGCGGGTGGTTCGATATCGGATTGGTCCGGACAAGCGCTGGACCTGAAATCAAGCAGTACAGTGATCTCGGCGGCGACTCCGGAACTGCATGCGCAAGTTCTGGAACTGCTGCAGGACTGAATGATGTTTTCATAGCCAACTTTCGCCTTGCAGCCGATAGCGTTTACCGCATTGCCGGTGAGACATTACAACTGCCGGAGCCGGCGGCAAGGGCCGTTCCGGCTGACTATCAACCAAAATCGCAAAACTTGCCGGTTGGTTTTCGATGAACCGGTTCGAATACCACCAATCAGGGGGTGACGCCGATGTCTGAAGTATTGACCTTCGAGGAATTGAAAACGGCCGTGTCCGATGGATCGGTAGATACGGTCCTTGCGTGTCTCGTCGACATGCAGGGCCGGCTGATGGGTAAACGCTTTGTCGCCCGACACTTCGTCGATAGCGCCTGGGAAGAAACGCATTGCTGCGACTATCTGCTGGCGACCGACCTGGAGATGGCCACGCCGGACGGCTACGCCGCGACCAGTTGGCGAAGCGGCTATGGCGACTATGTCATGAAACCGGATTTGAACACGTTGCGGCCCCTGCCCTGGCTTGAGGGGACGGCCATGGCGTTGTGCGACATTCTCGATCATCGCACCCATGAAGAAGTCGCCCATTCGCCAAGGGCGGTGCTGAAAAAGCAGGTAGCCCGGCTCGAAGCGATGGGGTTGACGGCGATGATGGCGACCGAGCTTGAATTCTTTTTGTTCGAAAAGAGCTTCGATGAGATCCGCAAGGAGGGATTCCGCAACCTGGAGCCGATTTCGGGCTACAACCAGGATTACCATATCCTGCAAACCACCAAGGAAGAGGATATCATGCGCCCGGTGCGCAATTATCTGGTCGCGGCCGGCGTACCCGTAGAGAATTCCAAGGGGGAGGCGGAAACCGGTCAGGAAGAACTCAACATCAGGTATGCTCCGGCTCTGGAAACAGCAGACCATCACGCCATCGCCAAGCATGCAGTCAAGGAAATCGCCTGGCGAAAAGGGCGAGCGGCGACGTTTTTGTCAAAATGGCGTCACGACAAGGTCGGCTCCTCATCGCACGTCCACCAATCAGTTTGGAAAGACGGTAAATCAGCATTTTTCGATGCGAACGACGAATTGGGCATGTCCGCGCTCATGCGCAACTATCTGGCCGGGCTGTTGAAATACGCCGTCGATTTCACCTGTTTTCTCGCGCCCTATGTCAACAGCTACAAACGGTTTCAAAAAGGAACGTTTGCCCCGACGCGAATAATCTGGTCGGTCGACAACCGTACTGCCGGTTTCCGTTTATGCGGCGGCGGAACCGAGGCGGTGCGGGTTGAATGCCGCATCGGCGGTTCGGACATCAATCCTTATCTGGCTCTTGCCGCTCAGATTGCGGCCGGCGTCAAGGGGATCGAGGAGGCGCTCGAACTTGTTCCGCCCGCCAAAGGCGATGCCTATGAAGGCAGCAGCGGAATGATTCCGAAGAACCTTCGCGACGCCCGCGAAGCGCTCAAGGGGTCTGCAATGCTGCGCGAGGCATTCGGCGACGAAGTGATCGATCACTACTGCCGGGCAGCCGAGTGGGAGTTGGAAGAGTTCGACCGTGTCGTAACCGATTACGAGGTCGCACGCGGGTTTGAGCGGTCGTGAGACCGGGATGAACAAACGGTAAACCCCGCCAGCATTCATTGGCCAGGACAAGAGGTTTGCGATGACCAGGACACTTACCTGTGTGTCCCCTATCGACGGCTCTGTGTATGCAGAACGGAGCTGCATGACGCTTGAGGAAGCCGGCGCGGCAGCCATCAGAGCCAGAGAAGCGCAGATGGACTGGAGACAGCGCCCACTGTCGCAACGCGTGGAACTTGTGATGGCGGGAGTAGCCGGCGTCGGCGATATGGGCGATGAAGTCGTGATCGAACTGGCCCACATGATGGGCCGTCCGGTGCGCTATGGCGGCGAGTTCCGCGGCGTCAACGAACGCGCCAGCTACATGGCGAATATTGCCGAAGAGGCTCTGCAACCCATCGAAATAGAGGACAGCAACGCTTTCCGGAGGGTAATAAAGCGAGAACCGCAAGGCCTGGCGTTCGTGGTTGCCCCGTGGAACTACCCATACCTGACGGCAATCAATTCCGTAGCGCCGGCGCTGATTGCAGGCAATGCGGTCATGCTGAAACATGCAACCCAAACCCTGCTGGCGGGCGAGCGCATGGTGCGGGCGTTCACCGAAGCAGGCATACCGGCGGATATCTTTCAAAACGTGTTTCTGGATCATGAGACGACCGCGGAGCTGATTTCGCAGAACGCTTTTGACTTTGTCAACTTCACGGGCTCGGTCAGCGGCGGCAGAACTATGGAAATCGCAGCCGCCGGAACGTTCACCGGCGTAGGCACCGAGCTGGGCGGGAAGGACCCGGGCTATGTGATGGACGACGCCGATCCGGAGGCCGCCGCTGAATCCCTGATGGACGGAGCCATGTTCAACTCCGGTCAATGTTGTTGCGCCATAGAACGCATCTATGTGCACGAAAGCCTGTTTGACGAGTTTGTCGAGCAAGCGGTTGCGATCGTCAAAGGCTATACGCTTGGCGACCCGCTGGACAAGAACACCACGCTTGGGCCAATGGCGAATATACGTTTCGCCGAAGAGGTGCGAACGCAAATTTCCGAGGCGATCGGGCAGGGCGCCAGGGCGCACATAGAAACGTTTGCCGAAGATGACGGCGGCGCCTATCTGTCTCCGCAAATTCTGACCGGCGTTACGCATGATATGCGCGTGATGCGCGATGAGAGTTTTGGACCGGTCGTCGGCGTCATGAGCGTGTCGTCGGACGAAGAGGCGATCGAATTGATGAACGATTCCGAGTTCGGTCTCACCGCTTCGCTTTGGACCAAAGATGCGGCGCGCGCGGAAGCCATTGGCGCGCGGCTTGAAACCGGCACGGTATTCATGAACCGCGCGGACTATCTGGACCCCGCACTTTGCTGGACCGGCTGCAAGAACACCGGAAGAGGCGGCGCCCTGTCCGTTATCGGCTATCACAACCTCACCCGACCCAAATCATATCATTTAAGGGTACTCTGATCAAGTCCACTTCGATCAGCGCTTTACTTTCACGCATAAAGAACGACATGCTTGTATCCTTAGCGAAAAACACGGCAAATTCGGGCCGTCGCGGTCGTGAAGCGCCCTTCGGGAGGCAGACAGGGGTGTGCTGGCTGTGTCATTCCTCATTATGTGGGGCCTACCACATTGCTTCGTCATTCCTTGCCAGCGCCCCCCTTTCAGCCTCTGAATCTTTGCGGACTTGATCAGAGTACCCTTGAAGAAAGCGACATCGTGAATCTCGTCGGAAACTGGTCCTATCCCACCGCAATCAGGTTCGGCGCGGGCCGCATCGAGGAATTGCCGGAAGCCTGCGCGCAAGCCGGCGTTAAGAAACCGCTTTTTGTAACGGACCGCGGGCTTGCCCACCTCCCTATCGCGGCCCGGGCGCTCGACATTATGGAAGCTGCGGGGCTGGGCCGCGATTTGTTTTGCGAAGTCGATCCTAACCCGAACGAAAAGAACCTCGACGCCGGCGTCGCCGCCTACAAGGCAGGCGGCAACGACGGCGTCATCGCTTTTGGCGGGGGGTCCGGTATGGACCTGGGCAAGATGGTGGCGTTCATGGCGGGACAGACGCGTCCAATATGGGATTTTGAAGACATTGGCGACTGGTGGACGCGCGCAGACGCCCATGCGATCGCGCCGATCGTCGCGGTTCCCACGACCGCTGGCACCGGTTCGGAAGTCGGCAGGGCGTCGGTGATCGTCAATTCCGAAACGCGCGCGAAAAAAATTATCTTTCATCCCAAGGTCCTGCCTTCTGTGGCCATCTGCGATCCGGAACTGACGGTCGGCATGCCCAAATTCATTACCGCCGGCGCCGGGCTCGACGCGTTCGCGCATTGCGTCGAGGCATTTTCCTCCCCCCATTATCACCCGTTGTCCCAGGGAATCGCGCTCGAGGGCATGCGCCTGGTCAAGGAGTATCTTCCGCGGGCCTACCGGGACGGTTCCGACCTGGAAGCGAGAGCCCATATGATGAGCGCGGCCGCCATGGGCGCCATCGCGTTTCAAAAAGGCCTCGGCGCGATTCATGCGCTCAGCCATCCGGTGGGCGCGACGTTCAATACCCACCACGGCGCCACCAACGCGGTCTTCATGCCCGCGGTGCTGGACTTCAACGCTCCCGCAATCCGCGGCCGGTTCGATCGGGCCGCTGCCTACCTCGGCATAGAGGGCGGCTTCGCCGGCTTCCGCGCTTTCGTCCGCGATTTTAACGACAGCCTGGGCATTCCGCGCAGGCTATCGGAAATGGGCGTCGTTGCAGACCGTATGGATGAACTGGTTAAGGGAACGCTTGCAGACCCTTCCTGCGGCGGCAACCCGATCGAACTGAATGCCGAAAATGTAAAACAGCTGCTGGAGGCCTGTATCTGAGCGGCGCTCCGGCCCGCCTTCCTGACTACATTGCCCGCCGGCGAACAAGTGGCCCCTTCATGCATCATATACAGTTAGTAACTGACAAAAAAGCAATTATGTATATTTCATAAAGTCAATTGAGTATATTGAAAAAAGTCAATTACAAACCGACCTGACCATGTTATTCACGTATCCTGCACTGGACGATGCGGAAAAGCGGGTAGAGCGCGCAACGACCCGGATACGGGCCGCTCTGCGCCGCTACATCGCTGCGGAGCCGCCCTGCTGGGCGGATTTGCTGGCCCGCATGACCCGGGCGCGCGCCCTTGCCGCATCCGCCAGCGTGGCAGGCGTCCACGTGTCCGACGAGGACGCCATCGCCGCAATCGACCGGGAGGAGCCCGTGGACACGGATCGCGACGCCTGGCAGGCCGTGGTCGGTTACCGCCAGGCGATGGAATACATTTTCCAACGCCACCGGAATCTCTCTTTCACCATCACGGAGGATATGCTGATGGCGGTCCATTTCATGATCTGCCAGTCGGACAGGGAGGCAAACCCGGGTCGGTACGCCCCCGGATGGGTTTGCGTACGAAATACCAGCGCCGGCGACGTGACGTACGAAGGGGTAGACCGCGACCGCCTGGAACCCTTAATGCGCGAACTGCTGGACTACGCGAACGACGAGCAGGGCGAATCCGTCTTGCTGCGCGCGGCCATGACGCACCTGAACCTGGCGCTGCTGCACCCGTTCACGGACGGCAACGGACGAACCGCCCGATGCATGCACACCGCCGTGCTGGCGCGTAACGGCATGGCGGCGCCTGCGTTCTCTTCCATTGAAGAATATATCGGCCACAATCAACAGACATACTACGACGTACTGGCGGAGGTTGGCGGCAGCGGATGGCGTCCGGGGCGTGACGCCAGGCCGTGGGTGCGCTTCTGCCTGCGCGCCCATTACCGGCAGGCGCAAACGCTCCTGCGCCGTACGCGGGAAATGGAAAGAGTGCATGCAGAACTTGCGGAGTTGGCGGAAACCTGCGGGCTACCCGACCGGACGGTTCTGGCGCTCCTTCAGGCCGCTTTTGGAATCAGGGTTCGCAATGCGTCCTACCGGGCAAGCGCGGACGTATCCCAAAGCATGGTCAGCCGCGAACTGGGCGCGCTTGTGGACGCGGAACTTCTTGTCCCCGATGGGAACAGACGGAGCCGCTCGTACAGCGCATCGCCCATGGTGGCGGAAATCCGCCGGAGATTGCGCCTCCCCGGGGAAGATGACGATCCTTTCGCGGGGGACGGACGGGCCGGGGTCGATTTCTGGTCGCGGGGCGGTCGAAAAGGGCTTGACAGTGACCGGGGCATCGATTAGGTTTGCTTTTATCCTGTTGTCATCCTCTTGATTTCGTCTGTCATGCGGATTCGATCTGTCCTTCCCGGCGTTATGCCCGTTCTTTGCGGCCTGTTCGTTGGGGCGGTCCTTCTGTCGAGTTGCGATTCAGGCTCTGGCTTCTCCTCTCTGGAGGATATGCCTTTGAACGATGGCCTGACAGGAAAGGCTCGCGCCTGGTACTCGGAACAGGTTCAGCTTGAGGTTTCAGAGCATTTATCGAAGGTAACGAGCGACGATGATTCGCTTGCGTTGCTTGCTTTCATTGAGAAGTTTCCGCCTGACTGGGATGAGTCGGTTGTTTTGTCTCTGGACGGGACGGAGGAAACGCTTGTATTGACGACGACGCTTGGAGCATATACGTGGAGCATATACGGATGAACGCTATGATACGACGACGTATCACGTGCGGACGCTGGTGATGAATATGGAGCCTTCGGGAGATATAGTTTCAGGATATGTTATTGCGTTTTCAAGTGAACAGGAATTGTCGAAAGATGATTTTGCAGACTACGTCGAACGATATGTTGCAAAGGATTTTGCCGGAATGGAAATAACGGTATCTCGTTATACCATTATGTTTGAAAGTGTTGATTCTTATTTTTATCGCCCTGACCATATTCCCCTTCAATTATCAATGTATTTGAGTAAGGAAGAGGTATTGGGTAAAAATTTTATAGCTGGTATGAACGAGATATCTAATCCTGTATCTGATCCTTCAGACTTGTGTTTTTTATATTGTCAAAGAATTCAATCCGGTGAAATTTGTGCCGGACCATTGTCACCTATTGGAATGCCTAACAATGAAGTAAATTGTGGTCCAAGATTTAGGACATTTTGTTCTAATTTTTGTTTTCCATCAGGTGGTGGATATGGCGGCGGTAGCAACGGCGGCGGTGGTGGAAATAGTAATGAAGATGAAGATGAAGATGAATGTGAATGCGCTCATCAGTATCAATGTGATATTGCTGACGAATATGGTTCTGGAAATAATCATCTCTCTTCCTGTTCCAGCTTTACTAATAATCATGGTATATTCGTAGTTTCTGGGCGCGGTACTGAAAATGGCAAACATGGTTCGTATGGTTATGTGGATGATGATGTAAAATCATTGTATGGTGAGGTAAGTTCTTATCTCGCTGAGCGAAAAATTTATAATACTTTGAACATAAACTCTGGATGGCGTTGTCCTAATGGAAATTCAAAGGTTTCGGATGCTTATGAATCTGCGCATAAGTACGGCAGAGCGGCGGACGTTCAGATTTATGACGATTACGATAATGGCGTATGGACGGATAAACTGAAGAATGATGTTGTTGAGTTTAATGAGCGGGTACGGCCAGGTTCGTATTCCTATGCAAAAAAACGCGATCCGATCAAACAGAAGACTGGTCATGTTCACATAAGCAATATGCCAGCACGATAGTTGCGTTGATTCTCTCCCAGCTTTCCTCACCTTCGCTTCTTATGCGCCATGACCTCTTCGATTCGTTTCCCGCTCTCGCTGACGATCTTTTTGATCGCTTTCTCTATCCTTGCACTTCCTTCTCTGGCGCAAGATTACAAAATCGGTTCGCCGAATGCTGCCGCACTCGCTATAGAGTTGCATAGTGGTGATCCTTATAAAATCGCCGGCGCTCTTGATGATATTCCCTGGAATTATTCGATAGAAGTAATGTCGGAGTTTAGGGAAAGCGTATCTCCTCTCGTAGCTGATGGTCTTATCTCTGCACTTGACGATCTGTGCAATCTGCATATTTCTGGCGATCAGGAAAATTATGAAGACGAATGGATTTATGAGATACTTGAGCCTTTAATGTTTTATGTAGCTGCGCTTGAAGACGAACGAACTATACCTCTTCTATTAAAAGCTTCTCAATTTGGTGGGATGGCTCCTCTTGGTTTGGCCTCGTTTGGTCCTCGTATTTTCCCCATCATACTTGCTTATATCGAATCTTCCGAACGCACTATAATGGAACTGAGGGGTGCTTTTCTTGCTCTTGTTAGAACTGTTGAAGAATCGCGTCCACTCGATTCTTCAACACATTCTACGCTACGAGAATTGTCTATTCGTTATTTACAAGGATATGTACCTGAACATCTTAAAAATCATCCTTATTCTAATACTCTAAAACGTCGTGGAATGGATATTGCTTTTGTACTAGGAGACGCTGATCTAAAGCCTATGGTTGCTCGTTATGCTTCCGAGTTTCCTGGGTTTGTTAAAATGTATCTTGAAGATTGGTATGATGGACCTTCAGAGGTTCTTAAGGGAGAACTTTCTGAATAAAATCAACATACTTTGTGATACTCTTTTCTTACTAAATAGGTTTTTCATTCGCTGTTTACTCTCATCTCTCGCGCTCCGGATTCCGCAAATCCGCACCTTGCCCCACTCCGGAGCGCGAGAGACGGCCCCTACTCGTCGAAATCCACCACGCCGCGCTCCCAAAGCGTCTCGATCGCGTGGCCTGCGTCCTGGGTGTTTACCCTGGCTCCTTTGCATATGGCCGATTATAATAGCGATCTCTATGCAGGACGTAGAAACTACCCAAGAAACTACCCAAGAAAACTATCCTATAAAACTAGCCTGGAAACAGCGGCGCTCCGACCCGCTTCAATAAATTCCGGAGCAATTAAGGCGTGCGATTACGATCTTGTTTCGCGTCGACAGACCCGATGAGACCCTGAAGCCACACGCCAAAACGCATGCGCCTGTCCTGGAATGAAATACGCTCCCGCGCGGCGGAATTCGCCTGCAAGTGGGAAGGGGCGGGCGCGAGAGGCAACTCTCGCCGATGGAGATCAGTTTCGCGGATCGAGCATGGGCTCCTCGAACACGCGCTTGAACCAATCGACGAACGCGCGTGCGGAGGGACTGTCATGCTTGAAATAGCGCGCCTTGATTGCAGTACCATATGGCGCCCCGGGGCGTTTTTGCCAAGCCAGCCATGTGTGCAAGACCGCTTTGCTTCGCTTGGCCTTGGAAAACGTCGCGCCTATTTTCTTAGCGCCATCCGTTGATGTCTCGGCGAACCCAAGCAGTGCGTCTCCGTCGGCAACGAGGTCTTTCAAAAACTCTTCGATAGCGCCCGACCGCCGATTGTCCAGCATCAGCCACACGCCTACGCGGGCTCGAAAGATGACTGTATAGCCCACAAAACCGCCTTCGGGGATTTCGTCGGGTAGCGTCAGGCCAGTGCCTTCGAGTCGCGTCCGAACGCTGCGCCAGAGATCTTTGGGAGGACCATCGGCGTCCAGCACAAATCCGATCGATTTGTCGTTGCTGGTCATAACCTCGGCGTTCATCCCGGCAAGTAGTTTATTCTTGCCGCTGGCGTCTTCCTGTTCCGCTCCCTTGATGTCAACAGATAAGGGATCGACGCCGTGGCGTTTCAGCAGATGCCTGATCGCGTGGTGGTCGTCCTTGCCTTCCACGCGAAGAATGGAGCGTTCTTTCAGAGACATCTATCAGCGTACCTCGATCTCCTGTTCTACTATGATCGGGATATCCTCGCCAGGAATACAGACAGCCCGCTCCAGGGATCTGTGCACCTTTTGAATTGCCACGGACTCCGACAGGTCTGGGCGAGATTTTATCAGCGCGCTGAGTCCCTCGATGCAGTCGTGGCTATGCGTGGTTGCGAAGACCTGAACGTTGTAACGTTGCGCAGCCTCCACCACGAGTCGCCACATATCCTCCATCACCGTCCAGTGAAGCCCGGTGTCGATTTCGTCGATAAGCAGGCATCCGTTTTTTGTACTCACAAGAGCAAGGCTGATCGCCAACAGGCGCCGCATTCCGTCCCCGTAGCTACCTATGGGCAAACGCAGTTGAACGCCCTTCTGGCCTACAAGGATACCTTGCCGCCGGTTGCCAACCAGAAATTGAATGGAGTCGATCCTTGGCATCAGGATACGCATTGCCTCGACAATCTCCTCCTCGCGCCCCTCTTCCAGTACGGCGTTCCACGCACTCTGCATGGACGACAACTTGAGGTTCAAAAAACTGGCCCCTCTACGAGACTGTCCATTATCCCGGGTACGCGACCAGGGTCCGCGTATAAGCGAACCATTCTCCGTAATCGGAAGCATGATCGGGGGTTGCTTGTCAAGACCAAGGCTCAACCCAAACGCAACCCCAGGCTCTTTCTCTGGATCGTACATCTGGATCTGCTCCAACATTATTTCCCACCTGTCCGCGTCCTCACCAATATCCTCAAGCGCCAGTATCTTGCCAGTAAGGGATTGGTGACGAGTGCTCGACAGTTTAAAACTGGCGCCTGGAGTACACTGGTGGCCATGGAACACATGGGAAAGGTCGGCATCGTACCTTGAGCCTGTGCCGAATTCTTCGCGGCGCTCCACCGATTCAACCATGGCTGAGACACTCCCTCCCGACAAAAGGAGTTCGACCGCCTCGAGAACCGAAGTCTTGCCAGAGTTGTTCTTGCCAACCACAAGGTTGACGCGAGCCAAATCAGCTAACTGGTACGACTCGAATCCGCGGTACTGGCTCAGTTTGAGAACCTTCAGCATCTCATTCATCGTCGGTTGCTACAGCGTTCCGCAATGATCGCCTATGGTGGCCATATCAAAGATAAAACGAGGCGCGAGTTATAATCGTCTGTCGCCGGCGGCGCAAACTTGCCTATCCGCAACCTCATCCTCGTCCAGAATCTCCATGGTGCGAACCGTCCGGCAGAAAGACCTTATTACGACGCCAGCGCCGGATCGTTCGCATTTTTTGGAGCGTGTCGGGATAGCCCACCCTATTCCCAATGTATCGTTGAAACATAGCGAAATCTACGGAACGGAGCAAAACAACGCATGGGATATAAGGTTTCTTGCGCTTTAGCGCGAAACCTGGCGAAACGAACCTGCAAACAAGACCCAACGCATGCGCCTGTCCTGGAATGAAATACGCTCCCGCGCGGCGGAGTTCGCCCGCAAGTGGGAAGGGGCGGGTTACGAAAAGGGCGAGACGCAGCTTTTCTACCGGGATTTCTTCGACGTATTCGGGATGTCCGTGCGGCGGGTGGCGACGTTCGAGGAGCCCGTGAAACTGCTGGGCGACAAGCGCGGCTTCATCGACCTCTTCTGGAAGGGGGTCCTGCTCGTGGAGCAGAAAAGCGCGGGGCGCGACCTCGGGAAGGCCAAAACGCAGGCCCTCTCCTACTTCCCCGGCCTCAAGGATACCGATCTGCCGCGCTATATCCTGCTGAGCGATTTCCAGACGTTCGAACTCTACGATCTGGACGAAGACGAGCGCGTATCCTTTGCGCTCGAAGACCTGCCCGCGCATGTGGAGAAGTTCGGCTTCATCCTCGGCGTGCAGAAGCGCTCGTTCAAGGATCAGGACCCGGTCAACATCGAGGCCGCCGAACGGGTGGGCAAACTCCACGACGCGCTCGAAGCCTCCGGCTACAAGGGGCACGATCTGGAGCGGTTCCTGGTCCGCATCGTTTTCTGCCTGTTCGCGGACGACACCGGCGTCTTCGAACCCCGGGACATCTTCCTCGATCTGCTGGAGAACCGCACGCGGGAAGACGGTTCGGACCTCGGCGGGTGGCTCGCCCAGCTCTTCCAGGTCCTCGATACGCCGGAAGACGAACGCTCCGGCAATCTCGACGAGGACCTCGGCCGCTTCCCCTACGTGAACGGGGACCTGTTCGACGGGCCGCTCCGCATCCCCTCCTTCGACGCCTCCATGCGGGAGCGCCTGCTCGACGCCTGCCGGTTCGACTGGTCGAACATCTCCCCCGCCATCTTCGGCTCCCTGTTCCAGTCCGTCATGGACAGGGACGAGCGGCGCAGTCAGGGAGCGCACTACACCACCGAGAAGAACATTCTCAAGGTCATCGAACCGCTCTTTCTCGACGATCTTCGGGCGGAGTTCGCCCGGCTCAAGGCCCGCAGGGACAGTCGCCGCCTTCCGGAACTGCTCGCCTTCCAGCAGCGGCTCGGCAAACTGCGCTTTCTCGATCCCGCCTGCGGCTGCGGCAACTTCCTGATTATCGCCTACAGGGAGCTGCGCGCCCTGGAAATAGAGACGCTGAAAGAAACCCGGCCCCGAAGGCAGGTCGATGTGCTGGCCAGTCTGCTTTCGGTGGTGAACGTCGATCAGTTCTACGGGATCGAGCTGGGGGAATTTCCGGCAAGGATCGCCGAGGTGGCCCTGTGGATGATGGATCACATCATGAACAACCGGCTGAGCCTGGAATTCGGGGAGACGTACGCGCGCATCCCGCTCAAGACGTCCCCGCACATCGTGCACGGGGATGCGCTGGAGATGGACTGGGGTGAGGTGCTGCCGCCGGAGGAATGTTCGTACGTGCTCGGCAATCCGCCGTTCGGAGGCGCCAAGTTACAGTCCGCGGAGCAGCGGGCGCAGGTACGGCGGATCGCGGCGCTGGGCAAGAGCGGCGGCACGCTCGATTACGTGACGGCATGGTTCATCCGGGCCGGAGAATACGTGCAGGGGGCTGCAGCGCAGATCGGTTTCGTGGCCACCAATTCCATTACGCAGGGTGAGCAGGTAGCGCAGTTATGGCCTGCTTTGTTCAATCGGTACAACCTGGAAATCGCCTTTGCCCACCGCACCTTCGCCTGGGGTTCGGACGCAAGGGGCATGGCGCATGTGCATGTGGTGATTATCGGGCTGGCCAGACGGGGCGATGCGCCCAAAGAGAAGCGGCTTTTCTCCTACGACGATCCGAAGGGCGAACCGCACGAGAGCAGGCATGCGGTGCTTTCGCCGTATTTGTTCGATGCGAGTGGGTTGGGGGATGCGAGGGTGGTGGTGCGGTCGGAGGCGAGGCCTTTGAATGGGTTGCCGAAACTGATCATCGGCTCCAAGCCCATTGATGGGGGGCACTACATCTTCAAGGCCGACGAACGCGACGCCTTTCTGGAAGAAGAACCGGGCGCCGAACCATACCTGTGGCCTTTTGTGGGAAGCCGGGAGTTTCTGCAGGGAGGCGAACGCTGGATACTTGCCCTGCATGACGCTTCCCCGGATATACTGGGACGGCTTCCCCATGTCCGAGAGCGTATTGTCGCCGTCCGTGCCTACCGGCAAGCCAGCAAGAGCAAGCCAACATTGAAACTGGCAGACACGCCCACGCTCTACCATGTGAACGTCATTCCCGATGCGCCGTTTTTGGTGGTGCCGGAAGTCAGTTCCGAGCGAAGGGAATATGTACCCATTGGTTGGCTCGAACCACCAACAATTCCGAGCAATCTCGTCCGCATCATAGAAAACGCCAGTAAGCCCCTGTTTGCGCTACTCACTTCAGCCATGCACGTAAGCTGGGTACGCTATATCGGCGGGCGGCTGAAAAGCGATTACCGCTACTCCATCGGCCTCGTGTACAATACCTTTCCTGTGCCGCCCGGCTTCCATACGAACAGTTCGAGCATCGCCAAACTGGAGCCGTTCGCCCAGGCCGTGCTCGACGCCCGCGTCGCCCATCCAGACGCCACGCTCGCCGACCTCTACGATCCCGACCTTATGCCGCCCAATCTCCGCAAGGCGCATCAGGCCCTCGACCGCGCCGTAGACCGGCTGTATCGCCGGGGTGGGTTCGCCAGCGAGCGGGAGCGGGTGGAGTATCTGCTGGGGCTGTACGAGAAGATGATGGGGCCGTTGGGGGTGAGGGGTGTAAGGCAAAGGAGGCGGTAGGGAGCGGTTAAAGGGGTTGGTTGGAAGCGTATCTTCGCGACATTACACCTTAAATTTCGCCAAAATCTGTCCAATCAACCCGAACCACCTCTGCTGACTATTTCTTTCCGTTTCCTCCTTGTCCTACCGCTACTTCCCTGATTAGGTGGATTCGGCGGAGGAGACTGTACCGTGTTTCCTGGGCGATACCCTTCGGTAATGGGTTTGGGTCGGTAACCTCTCGTGACTTCTTTTACTACATCCCTCCGAGATTGTGACCCCGGTCTATTCTTCTGAGATTTCATCGGATCTCGTTTCCTCTTTTCGTTGCCAAAATTCGATGGTTTTTACCTCGCCTCCAGTAATTAAAACGCTCTTTCCAGGTATAAGTTCCCATGTATTATCATCGTTTAAGTTATAAACATGCTCAATGTAAATATCTCTCTCTTCCGATTCAGATGAGAAAAAAGATTGCGAGTCGCAATAACCTGCATATTCCGTACCATCCTTCAACGTTACTAAAACCCATTGTTCTTTCATCGTGGAAAATTTCCAATCCCAAGCAGTAGATACAGGATGAACCGGATTAATTCTACAACGTCTCAATAAGGTATAAATCCATTCTCCTTGTATATTCAATCCTAATAAAAGACCCAAAATTCCAGGAATCGTCAATACGAATATTGTAAATATAAAAATAACATCTTTTTTATTTGTCCGAATCCATTGAAACAACTTTTCCATGGAAGCCAATTCCACTATATCTGGAAAGATTACAAAAAATAATGGCAAAAGAAAGGCATGATAAATCATTGATATTGTAAAATAATATATTATGGCCTCTGAATTTGTAGGAGTGCGATTTTTAATAAACTGTGTCCGAATAAATGAAATGATTAAGCCGGGAACGATGAAAAATAAAACAAAAGGGACATTTTCTATTTTCAGGAAATCCAGCATGTTGCTAAGGCTTAGGGTGAAATGTCGACAAATTTAGTAATTACCCGACACCCGGGGCTCCGGCTTGTTTTCGGTTTTCTTTTAGCCCGATTGGAATGACGGGTGGCAGTTTCTTTTTTCCAAGGGCTTCGTGCAGCACCCGGCCCTTCAAGCGATAGGTCCTGGTGGCTGCGCTCAAGGTTGTAGTATGCAAGATACTCGTCAAGGTTCCATTGAATCTCAAAAATGGTCTGAGAAATGGACGATTTTTTACTTTTACGTGTACTGTCACGACCCTCCTTCCCCACCACCAGAACACATCTTCGACCCCTCGGATCTCCACTCCATGCCCCCCACAACCCCTCAACCTAGGGATAATACCCACGCCACCACATCCACTTGAGCCAAATCTGCCCCAGCGTAACGGCAAACAGGAACGCACCTATGCACGTCAGGAAGAGAGAATCATCAAGCAAGCATATCCAACCGAATACCAGACTAAATGCATCAAACCAGTTGATGCGAACTCTCCAGTCCAGGGGATCCTTCATGGTTCTCATCACTACGCTCAGCCAATACTCTCATCCAGAAAGCGTCTGATCCTGTCCCGATTCGCGGTCAGACTGGAAAACTGCTTCTCGCATATATCGCTGAAGCGGGCCAGCGCCTTGCGATTGACCGATTCCTGATCCTCAAAGATAGCGAGGGAGCGGTACGGGATCCCCCATTTCTCGAATGGGAGCAATACGATCGTGGCGTCGAGGCCCCATCCGCCCGGCGAATGAAGACCGCGCGCCTTCGTACCCACGATCCAGGCCCTGAGCGCACCGCCATGTCCCGAACCAGTTCCGAAACATAGCCACTGCCCGAATCTGCGGTATGGAAGTACTCTTCCCTGTTCATAAGGCGGGGGCCTGTTCCTGTTCTCTTCCTGACGCTTTCTGTCGCCATGCCAAACCCCGCAGGTTAAAAAACATATGCCTGTAGATATAAAGCGCTTGCTCAGGGCTTGTTTCGAGACGCCCCGGAGAAAATCGTGCAAGGGCTTTGCCTCTGCGCCAGTAGTTGAAATAAGCGGAAAACACTGGGGATTCCGGGGCGACGCGCCCTTCGGGAGGCTGCGAGGAGCACGCTGCGCGAACTATCGTTTCGCAAACGGGTTTGTTACCGTCGCAGGCATTTACAGCATCCTCAAGCATAGCCATGACGCCGCCGCAAATCCGATCTGTTCGCATCCAGGGTTTCCGCTCGCTGGCGGACTGTGCGCTTTCAGAGCTGGGCATGGCGAGCGTCCTGATCGGTCCCAACGGGGCCGGTAAGTCCAATTTCATCCGGTTCTTCGAGATGATGAGCTGGATGCTCAAATCCCGGAAGTTTGAGGAATTTATTGCAATGCACGGAGGCGCCAGCGATCAGTTGTTCGGCGGAAGCAAACTAACTCCCCGAATACACGCCGCCATATCCCTGCAAACCGAAGCAGGACTAAACGACTACGAGTTCGAACTTGCTCACGCCCACCCCGACCGACTGATCTTTATGAAAGAAGCGCTCCGCTTCAGTCGCACGGATCACCCCGGACAAGCGGATTGGCAATATCTCGGCAGCGGTCATACAGAAACGAAAATCATTGAAGCCGCGCAATCGTCGGCAAATTTCCCGGATGTTAATAAAAAAACTGCAGCGACCATTGTCCATCTCCTGCGGGATTGCGCGTTGTACCAGTTCCATGACACATCGGACACATCCAACTTAAAAAAGCGATGGGATGCGTCCGACAACAACTATCTGCGCTCGCACGGCGGCAATCTGGCCGCTATCCTTCACCGACTGGAACAGGAAGACATAAAAAGATTCAACCTGATCTGCCGACACATTACACGCATTTTGCCCGTATTCGAACGCTTCGAAATCGAAGAAAGCTACGGGAAAGTTTTGCTGCGCTGGAAAGGAGCAGGAATGGAGCAAACGCTCGGCCCTCATCTCACTTCCGATGGCTCGCTTCGGTTCTTTGCGCTGGTGACCTTGCTGAATCTTCCCTCAGAGATGCTGCCCAGCGTTCTCTTGCTGGACGAGCCGGAACTCGGCCTGCATCCCGCCGCTATTTCTCTGATCGGCGATATGATCAAAAGCCTCGCCACAGAACGGCAAATCATCGTGGCGACGCAATCTCCCCTGCTCGTTGACCTCTTTGGCCTCGACGAGATCATCGTGCTCGAAATGGAGGATGGCGAGACACAGTTCAAGGCGCTTCGGCAAACTGAATATCAACATTGGCTCGACAGCAACTTCACTACGGGCGAACTCTGGCGGAAAAACGTTCTGGGAGGGCGCCCATGATCCGACTGGGAATATCCGTAGAGGGACAGACCGAGGAGGAATTCGTAAAGAAAATTCTTGCCGCTCGCCTCAGAGCAAATAAGATCGAGGCAACGCCCATTCTTCTCGGCCGCGCCGGAGAGCACGTCAAAGGGAAAGGCGGAGGAAACGTTACAGTTGTACGCCTCGTCGAGGATATGACGCGCCTTTATAAATCTTATGATTTTGTCACTTCATTGGTCGATTTCTATGGATTTCAAGACAAGGAAAATAAAACGGTCGAAGAACTGGAAAAACATATATATCAAAAAATTAAAGATAAAATCAATCGAAACTGGAACAAAACGAGAATATTTCCCTATGTCCAGCGCCACGAGGTAGAAGGTTTATTGTTTTCCAGAGTAGATGTTTTCAAAAGCTTGCCTTATGCTTCAAAGGAATCAATTAATAAATTGCATAATATTCGTTCGAAATTTGAGACTCCGGAAGACATAAACGACAGTGATAAGACCGCTCCGAGCAAGCGAATCATGCAGATCATACCGCGTTACAGCAAGCGTGGGGATGGTCCTTTGCTTGCCGAGGAAACAGGACTTGATGCGATGTGCGTCGAATGTCCCCGATTTAATGCCTGGGTAGGGCGTATGGAGTCGCTAAATTCGTAAGGTTGTTCCCTGTTACAATAATCAACAATTATAAATATTCAGGATAATAAATGCAGGGAATGCGACGAGAAGCGTAAAATACAGCTGCTATAAGCGCATCAGCCACCAAGTCGCGAACGGGCCCTGGAACAGCGCGGATCGTCGGAGCCTATAGCCAAAGACGAATCTCTACCTTCGTGGATGGCGGCCAACACCCTGCCGTGGAGTTCAGTGAAGAGCGGCGGAACGGCCTCGCCAATCATTTGGCGGACAGGGGTATGTCCCCAAGCGTCGAGCGCATCCCCCCATTCGAAATCGGATGGAAAGGTCTGTAGACAGGCGCATTCAGCAGGACTTAGCACGCGATTCTCCCATGGATGTAGCGTACGATCACTGCCAACATGTCCACTTGCAGTCGTTATAGTGGCAGCTGGACGATACGGAGCCATCCGGCGGTAACTCGAAGTACGGAAGCCCTTGATCAATCGCCAGGACCCGTCCGACTTGCGAAGGACCGGGCGGAGACGCAGAGGACTTTGGCAATCAGGACAGGTAGCGATCTCCTTTGGTATGTCCGCCAAGCTACATTCGAGACAAATACTGGATTCCCAGGCGCTTGCTCCGCTCCCGGGCGGGATCGCAGCAATCATTTCGTACCGCCTGTCATCCAGGACAGGAACTCGATGCATCGGTTGACCCTCGACTCGGGCCAAGTCCGCAGATCGGGCGTCAAGGGAGGGCAAGCCAAGCGCTTCAAAGGCCTGATCAATCGTGATCGCCTCTGGAAGACCCGGTCCGCCGTGCGTTGGCACGGGAAACGGAGCTCGGCCTGTCCGCTCAAGAGTTTCCAGGGCGACCGTATCCTTTCGCACAAACGTCAAGAATGCACGGATTCGATTCTGGGGAACCCCGAATTCGCAGAGGTTCACCAGAAACGGGTAGACACGGTAATCCTCTTCCAGGCGACGGCAAAGCAATTTCGCAGCTGAAATCGGCTCGTTTCCTGAAGGATCACGCACCTTGCGCCGCAAGAACGCGGACACATTCTCGACAACAACGAAAGTTGGTTTGAGCTCAGCTGTGACGCGGGCAATAGGGAGAACCAGCAGATTTCGTCCATCGCGCGAACCTGCGTCAGGGTCTGCTTCTCGACCCCGCCCTCCCTGTGCAGTACTCATCCCTTGGCAAGGCGGACATCCGGAAAGCAATGCCGGAGGCTCAAAACCGTGTGCCTCTCTAAATGCATCAACCACGGCAGGCCATGTCCCGCGCAGGTCCCCTTGAACGGCTGTTGCCTCGGAATGGTTGAGAGAAGCAACCGCGAGGCGCCGTTGCACGATTTCGGAAATCACCTTGAATTCGAAACCGGCCGCAGCGTAGCCTGCATCGCCAGCGCCGCAATTCGAAAACAGACTAACAGCCTTCACTGATCCGTATCCCCCCGAGACAGCCGTTCCGCCTCGTCTCTGACTCGGTTTTGAGCGTTAAGAAATTCCTCATTCGCCTTGCTTGCCCTCGCCAGGAAATCTTGCCAGTTTATTTGCTTTATTCGCTGTTCGTGCGTCTTAAGATCATAGGCAGCCCGCTTATTCCGATCATTGATTTTGACATCTTTACACACCAGATCAATTACCCATCCGTCCGGGAATTCTTTCGTCAACCCGTCATTTCGCGCGAAAAAGTCCTCAAACGCCTCAATATAGTTGAAAAGACGGTCCCAATCGTCATCCCCGAACAGATGCTCCACGGCTTTGATCTCGACTATGTGGAGCTTCCGACCCATGTTGACCAAGATGAAGTCTGGTCTCTTGGACTGATGGGGGATATCAAAGGTCACCTCTTTACCAGTCTTGTCTAGATAATACTTCTTAAAGCGTCTTACAAAGAGCCTGAGCCCCTCATTCGCAGTGATCGGAACCCATGTCGCCTCAACCAGCCACTGCGCCTGCGCAATAATATTCTGGAGCGCATCTTCGGACGCGTTAGTGTCAATTACCTCCTCGAGGCGGCGAATGGCGGCGACTCGTTCGCTTGCAATTTGGGCGTATGACGCCATCTCGGCAATCCGCGTCTTCGAGAAGAGATCAAGGAGACGTTCAACGCCACCCTCCTCGCTGGAGTCGTCTTGACTAAACGCCTCAAATGCCTCCATGAGCGCCTTATGAGGGGCAACAGAGAGAATTACCTGCGCGAGACCATCCACATACTCTTGGTCATTCAACTCATCTTCTGCAGCGAACCGCCCGATTTGTTGTCCGAGCTCGATTGCCGTGGCAATCACTTCGTCGTCCGAAAAGCGGGCTTTAGCTCTCTCTTCCAACTTAGCCACATCCATGAAGAGGCGTTCGACGCGATTTCGTCGGGGCTTCCGGGAGGCCGCGCCAATCAATTTGAGTTTGGTCGCTCCCCAACTCCGCAAAGCCCTGCCGTAGTCTGATTCCCAAAGGATATCTTGTCGATCAGTCGTGATGAGATCCTCGCCGTCATCCTCATCAAGCCAATCGGCATAGATTTCACCGACCAGGTAGGAGCGCAGCGTGAATTCTCCAGTGAAGCCCGCGGGTTGTTCGAAGTCCCTCGTCGTGGCCACGATCTTTCCCCTGGCGTAGACCCGAACTCCGGCCATCTCCTCGTTCTTGTAAGCCTCCTTTGCAAGACCCATCCATCCCTTTACGGGAAACTGCCTTCCGTCTTCCAGCTTTACCATCTCGGTGGAGAAATCAACGCGTGTGTTCTCCATGGTCGGGATATCGAACCTGCCGATCTCGAATGGTGGATTCTCGTTCGGATTCCGGGTGTCCTCAACCACAATCTTGAATGCATCCTGCTTCAGCCCAAACCTGCTCGCCAGCTGTCTATGGAAGGTTTCTTTGTCCGGCACACGCTTGGGAAGAAAGTTAAGAAGGCGCACGATCGTACCAGTTTTCGCCCGGTAGGTCCGGTCCTCTTTCCCTTTCTCCATCTCGACGGGGCCATCTTCCTCGGTCAGTATCCGCTCGTAGTCCATCTTAAAATGCGAAACGATGTAACCCTCGTCTGTTAGATCGCCACCAGCGGAGATGACTTCAATGACTCTGCAAATCCCGAACGGAGCGAGCTTTCCGATACCCTTACGCCCCATGACGGGGCGCTTCTTGCGCCTCGACTTGCCTCCCTGGCCTGCATTCTTACGTCGATCCTTGCCTACCCAAAGAAAATGTTCGTTCGCCTCTAATGGGGTCATGCCGTGCCCATCGTCCTCTATTTCAATGGCGTAACCATATCCCTCGACCTCCCGCGACTCGAAGTTTCGTTTTGCCAGTAGCGAATTGAGCGGGACCCGAGCCATGACGTTCTCGGCGTCGGCGTCATACGCGTTGGCTACGAGTTCGGCTACTACAGCGCTAACGCGGTCGTACAACCGAACGCCTAATTTGTCCACCGTCATGCGGGATATCCGCATTTCATACGGCTCGGTTTTTTCTCTTCGCGCCATGCGCGATGCTCCACTAAAAGCGGGGCGGCTTGATTGGCCCTGTTGCGCCTGTACAGCTTGATCCGATGCCTTCATTCGTCCAGACCGGCGGCCGGAAAATTCAACATGCCTCTTGCTTGCCCTGCTCTTCGTCAATCTTGTCCTGCGCCAGTGCCTTTTTCCAGTCCGGTCCCGTCCTTCGCCAATCTCCAGCAAGCGCTCCGGCGTCGCTTTGCTTTAGGACATGCAGGGCATATTCGTAACCCGACCCGCCCATACCAGCAAGGAAAATGTGAAATCCGCGGGCCTGCTTCGTTTCCGGATTCATAGGATTGGGAAAACGAGATCGCACGGGTGGATAACGAAGGCAGTACTCATAGTATACGCAAGATTGCATATTGTTGCAAGGCGTTGTATTTTTTGTAACTATTTGAAATTATTAAACTTAAATTAATTAATACCTGTCGCGCGGCAATTTTCGCAATCCATCGGCCTCATCCTCCCCACCCTCTATAGAAACAACACCCCGTCTCCAGTAAAAACCGAGGCCCGTTTCCCTGATTCATCCTGTTCGTACGCGCCTTCTCCCGAACGTATACCCTGACGCAGCGCTTTGACCATCTCGCGCGCGTACGTATTTCTGGTCGCTTGCGCGCCCTGCGGTCGTCCGTATAGAAGATAACATAGAGGCGGTTCGAGCTGCCTGGACAGCGAGGGCTCCGCGCACGCGTAGCCGCATTTTCGCGATCCGACGCAAAAAGCACGCGAAAACCCTTTCCATAGCAACAGGCCGTCTTCCGGAAATTTACTTGCGCCATTGGACGTTCTAACGTAAATTACAACGTTTCGAATTTTGTCGAGTCTGTTTTCAAATCCCGACCGGAGGCGTTGTCACATGAATGACCACGGTGGATGGCGGAACATGCAACGATGTCAACGACTTCATGACAAGTTCTTCCCCTCCGCAGGCGTAGTCGTCCGTAGCCTGATTGCGGCCCTGCTTTGCCTGCCGCTCGCGGCGGCGTTCCCCCAGCTGGCCGCGGCGCAGGTCCCGGACATCACGATTGCAGCGGGGGCGGCGGCGACGGAGGGGACGGCGGCGACCTTCACGGTGACGGCGAGCGTGGCGCCGACCGCGGATCTGACCGTGAACCTGATGGTGGAGGACGCGCCGCACTCGGACTTCGTGGCCGCCGGCGACCAGGGAACCGGCAAGACGGTGACAATCCTGATGGGCGATGCGACGGCCACGTACGACGTGGCTACCGACGACGACGGCGCGGACGAGTCGAACGGCCCGGTGACGGTCACGGTGGAGACGGGTAACGGCTACACGGTGGGGAGCCCCGGCTCCGCGTCGGTGGCCGTCAGCGACAACGACCCGACGACGGTGACGCTCTCCGGCGCGGCCGGGAACCTCGTCGAGGGAGACGCGAAAGACATCGACCTGACGCTGGGTCGGGGCCTTAGGCAGGGCGAGACGCTGACGGCGCCGCTGACCTTCGCCGGCGCGGCGACGCGGAACAGCGACTATACGCTCGCCTGCCCGTCGTCCTTGCCTGCGGGGGTGACGTGCAGCAACCTGAACACCGGCGCCGCGCAGGTCGCCTTCGCCGGCCCGGCGACGGGCGAAACGGCGGCGTCCGTGACCATCGCGCTGACGACAACGGCGGACAACGCCGCGGAGGCCACGCCGGAGACGGTGGAGATCGGCCTCGGGACGCTGGCGCCCACGGGCCTGGGCGGCGGCGCCAGTGGCGTGGACAACCTCGCAGACTTCAACATTTCGGACCCGGCGCTTCCAGAGGCGAACTTCGCGATGGCCTCCTCGAGCGCAGCGGAGGACGCAGGCACGCATAACGTGGGCGTAACGCTGAGCTTCGCGCCGACGGCGACCGTCACGCTCGACTACACGGTGGGCGGCACGGCGACGTCGACCGCAGACTACGCGGCGCTGACGGGCTCGGTGGACGTCGCGTCGGGCACGACGAGCGTGAACATTCCGGTGACGATCATCGACGACGCCGCCTCCGAGGGCGCCGAGACGGTGGAGCTGACGCTGACGGCTGGCGGGGACTACACGGTGGGTGCGACGAGCGTGCATACGCTGACGATCCAGGATAACGATCCCGCTGTCCCGGAGATCGCGATCGCGGTCAAGGCGGGGACGCCGACGGTGGGAGTGGGGAGAACACACGCCCAAGACACCAATGTAATATGGACGCCGCGGGTGACTGAAGGGACCGCGGCGAGCTTCACGGTGACCGCGAGCCCGGCGCCGACCGCGGACCTGACGGTAAAGCTGACGGTGGCGGACGCCCCGTACGCGGACTTCGTGGCCGGCGGCCACGAGGGCGGCAAGACGGTGACGATCCCGACCACCGGTTCCGCGACCTACGACGTGGCGACCGAAGACGACAGCGTGGATGAGCCGTACGGCCCGGTGACGGTCACGGTGGAGATGGACAACGGCTACACGGTGGGAAGCGCCAACTCCGCGTTTGTGCTCTTGGCGGACAACGACGCGACGACGCTGACGCTCTCCGGCCCGGACGGGGACCTCGTTGAGGGGAGCACGAAGAACATTACCGTGACGCTGAACCGCGGCATGAGGCAAGACGAGATCCTAAGCACGGGCATAACAAGGTCCACGGGCAGGGGCGTGGGCGAGACCATGTTGGCGCCGATCGCGTTAGGCGGCACGGCGACGCCCGACGAGGACTACACGATCTCCTGTCCATCGACTTTGCCTGCGGGGGTGACGTGCAGAAAAACGCGTATACGTACCGGATGCGGCCCCTTGCCCCCTGGGGTAACGTGCAACAACCCGTTTGTTCAAGCCGACGACGTGGTCTGGTTCAGAGGAACGCTCGCCCACTCGCAAACGGGAGGACCGACGGCGTCGACCGTGAACATCACGGTGACGGCGAAGGCGGACAATGTGGCGGAGCCCGCGGAGAGCGTCGTGCTTTCTCTCCGAAAGGTGGAACCGGATCTGAAATTCCTTGGCGGCGGCGCCACGTTAGTGGACAACGTGGCGGACTTCAACATCACGGACTCGTCGCCTGTTACTCCGCCGCCGCCTGTCGTTCCGCCGCCTCCGCCGGTTACTCCTCCGACGGCGACCGAAGCGACGCTCTCGGCTTCGCCGAACCCTGCGCTCGAGGGCGAGACGATCACCGTCGTCGCGGCGCTCTCGCAGGCGCTCGCGACAGACATGACCATACCTCTCGCGCTGACGGCGGGCACCGCCGAAGAGGGCGACTACGAACCGCTCGCCTCCATCGCTATCAAGGCGAACCAGACAAGCGGAACGGGCGACATCGTCACGAAGATAGACGCCGACGCGGACGACGAAACGCTCACCGTGACCCTCGGCGACCTGCCCGGCGGCGTGCAGCCCGGCTCGCCTTCCTCCGTCGAATTGACCATTACGGAGAAGAATCTCATCGTCTCCGCGGAAGGCGAAGAAGAGATACCCGAAGCCTTCGCGCTGGAGCAAAACTATCCGAATCCGTTCAATCCGTCGACCACGATCCGCTTCGCGCTTGACAAGGCGCAGCGCGTACGCCTTGCGGTCTACGACCTGCTCGGACAAGAGGTGCGCGTGCTCGTCGACGGCGTGCGGCCGGCGGCGCGCTACGACGTAGCGTTCGACGCCGCGGACCTCGCCAGCGGCACGTATCTCTACGTCCTGCGAACGGAGAGCCAGGTCGCCGTCAAAACCATGTCGCTGCTCAAGTAAATCCGGGGCGGCGGGCGGAATGCGTTCCGGGCGCTGGCGAAGCGCACGGAACCGTTTGGCCTGTGCGCTTGCGAAGACGCGGGCGACGCGAACGCGGCGCGGGCCCGAAAAACGAATCAGCGCGCCTTTCGTTCGTTACCCGAATGCCCGCTATAAATATTCTGCAAGGGGCTTGACTAACTCGCGCGACGTACGTATTATTATGCCCGGCGCGTTGAGGAAGCTCTGATCAAGTCCGCAAAGATCAGAGCTGCGAGAGACGCGTAGCGAACGCCATGTCCTGAATCACAGTGTTTTCCGCTGATTTTAACGATGCAATCATGACATCCTTTACGCAGAAAAGCGACACGTCAGGCGAAGCGGGATTGATCAGAGCTTCCCTGAAACAACCCCGACTAACTGGCCGAATTTCCCGAACCATTTATGGCTTCGCCAGCCTGCCCTTGCGCCATGCCCCCCCCCCCCCACACACACGCACGCACCCTCTTCGTAGCGTCGGCCGGCAACGCGCTGGTTCTTTATGCAGAACCTTGCTCTTCTCAGGTTTCAGCTATGCAACGGTCAACTACCGTCGCCTGCTCCGGGAAACGGCTCGGATCTTTCTGGCCGCAGCGTTCCTGCCGCTGCTGCTCGGCCTTGCCGCCGGGGCGCAGGCGCAGACCATGGTGCCGGACGACTGGCCGCTCAAGCCCTCCGGCCTGAACGCGGGCGACCAGTTCCGGCTGATGTTCATCACGTCGACGACGCGCGATGCGACCTCGACGGACATCGCGGACTACAACAGCTTCGTGCAGGGCCGCGCCGCGGCCGGGCACGCGTCGATCCAATCTTACAGCACGCAGTTCCTCGTGGTCGGCTCGACCGCGGCGGTGGACGCGCGCGACAACGCCATGACCACCGGCACCGGGGTGGCGATCTACTGGCTGGGCGGCGCCAAGGTCGCCGACAACAACGCCGACTTCCACGACGGGACGTGGGCCAACCCCGTGGGAAGGGATGAATCCGGAACATCTGTTAATGAATTTACAAACTATTTCACGGGCAGCAACAACGATGGCACCGAAGCCTTTTTAGCCGGCAGCACAATTTCCGTTGCGCTTGGGAGTATTGTAGGTGTGCGACCTGGTGGAACACAGAATCTTGCCGGCACCTCGGGGGGCGTCAATGGGACTACCTCCAACGCCTTCCTTGCCCTGTCCCAGGTATTCGAGGTCGGCGCCGGCGCCCCGGCGATTACAATCTCAGGCGGCAGCGCGGTCACGGAGGGAACGGCGGCGGACTTCACAGTGACGGCGAGCCCGGCGCCGACCGCGAACCTGCCCGTGAACCTGTCGGTGGCGGACGCCCCGCACTCGGACTTCGTGACCGCGACGAACGAGGGAACCGGCAAGACGGTTACGGTCCCGACCACCGGCTCCGTAACCTACAGCGTGGCGACCGCGAACAACAGCGCCGACGAGCCGAACGGCCCGGTGACGGTCACGGTGGAGACGGGGACGGGCTACACGGTGGGGGACCCCGGTTCCGCGTCGGTGACGGTGACGGACAACGACACGACGACGGTGACGCTCTCCGGCGCGGCCGGTAACCTCATCGAGGGGGACGAGAAAAACATCCTCCTGACGCTGGGCCGCGGCCTCAGGCAGGGCGAGACGCTGACGGCGCCGCTGACGTTCGCCGGCGCGGCGACGCGCAACAGCGACTACGCGCTCGCCTGCCCGTCGCCCTTGCCTGCGGGGGTGGCGTGCAGCAACCTGAACAGCGGCTCGGCCTCCGTCGCGTTCACTGGCCCGGCGACGGGGACGACGGCGGAGACCGTGACCATCGAGCTGACGGCGACGGCGGACAACGCTGCGGAGGCGACGGCGGAGACGGTTGAAATCGGCCTCGGCGCGCTGACGTCGACGGGCCTGGGCGGCGCCGCGAAGGGCGTGGACAACCTCGCGGACTTCAGTATTTCGGACCCGGCGCCTCCTGAGGCGAACTTCTCGTCGGCCTCGTCGAGCGCGGCGGAGGACGCGGGCGAGCATAACGTGGGCGTAACGCTGAGCGTGGCGCCGACGGCGAACCTCACTCTCAACTACACGGTGGGCGGCACGGCGACGTCGGCTTCTGACTACGCGGCGCTGGCGGGCACGGTCGCGGTAGCGGCGAACGCGACGAGCGTGAACATTCCTGTGTCGATCACGGACGACGACGCCGTCGAGGAGGCCGAGACGGTGACGCTGACGCTGGCGACGGGATCGGGCTACGCGGTGGGCGCGACGAACGTGCATACGCTGACGATTCAGGACAACGACGACTCTCCGCCGGCGACGCCTGAGGCGAACTTCGCGGCGGTCTCGTCGAGCGCGGCGGAGAACGCGGGCGCGATCAACGTAGGCGTGACGCTGAACCCGGCGCCGACGGCGAACCTCACGCTCAACTACACGGTGGGCGGCTCGGCGACGTCGGCTACGGACTACGCGGCGCTGACGGGCGAGGTCGCGGTAGCGGCGAACGCGACGACCGTGAACATTCCTGTGTCGATCACGGACGACGCCGCCGCGGAGGGCGCCGAGACGGTGACGCTGACGCTGGCGGCGGGATCGGGCTACGCGGTGGGCGCGACGAACGTACATACGCTGACGATCCAGGACAACGACGACTCTCCGCCGGTTGTCCCTCCGACAGGACCGCCGCCCTCGACGCCCGAAGTGACGCTCTCGGCTTCGCCGAACCCGGTGACCGAAGGCGAAACGATCACCGTCACGGCGACGCTCTCGGAGGCGCTCGCGACAGACGTGACCATACCCCTCGCGATCACAGCGGGCACGGCCGAAGCAGGCGACTACGGACCGCTCGCCTCCATCGCGATCGCGGCGAACGAGACAAGCGGAACAGGCGACATCGCCACGAACGTAGACGACGACGCGGACGACGAAACATTCACCGTAGCCCTCGGCGACTTGCCCGGCGGCGTGCAGCCCGGCGCGCCCGCCTCCGTCGAACTGACCATCACGGACGCGCAAAGCGTCACCTCCGTCGAAGGCGAAGAGGAGATACCCGAAGCCTTTGCGCTGGAGCAAAACTATCCGAACCCGTTCAATCCGTCGACCACGATCCGCTTCGCGCTCGACAAGGCGCAGCGCGTACGCCTGACGGTCTACGACCTGCTCGGACAAGAGGTGCGCGTACTCGTCGACGGCGTACGGCCGGCGGCGCGCTACGATGTCGCGTTCGACGCCGCAGACCTCGCCAGCGGCGCGTATCTCTACGTCCTGCGAGCGGAGAGCCAGGTCGCCGTCAAAACCATGTCCCTGCTCAAGTAAGTCCGGGGCGCGGCGTCAGGCGGAATGCGTTCCGGGGCGCTTGCGAAGCGCACGGAACCGTTTGGCCTGTACGCTTCCGAAGACGCGGGCGACGCGAACGCGGCGCGGGACGCAGCGGCGCCGGGCGGAATGCATTCCGGGGCGCTTGCGACGCCCCCTACGCCGCCTCCACCGCCAGCGCCGTTCCCCCGCCCATGCCGTGGCAGATGGCGGCCAGCCCGATTCGTTCGCCTCTGTTTCAGCGAAACTTCGTTTGCCTTCAAATGCCAAACAGACCGCTTCGTCGACTATCTCTTTGGGCTTCATGCCCTTGGAAAGGCGATGCGACCGGGCGCTGATTCCCGGGATTGGAACAAGATCGCAACGCTACGCCGTAAAACGCCGGGAAAGCATGTCTAGGCAATCCAGGCTGCCACATCATGACCACTCATCATTCCAGCGCCTATCTGACTGACCTGGTACGCGAATTATGCAATGTGTCCGGCGAGACCGAGTGGGTAGAGTTCAAAGAAAATAATGCCGATCCGGAAATTATCGGCAAAAATATTTCTGCGTTATCTAACTCAGCCGTACTGTCAGGCAAAACAGCCGCGTATATCGTTTGGGGGATTCGGGACGACGACCATGCCGTGGTCGGCACAAGCTTCGAACCGCAGCGGACGCGTCGCGGCAACGAAGAACTGGAAAACTGGTTACTGCGGCTTCTCGAACCAAAAATAGACTTCCGATTCTTTACGGTCGAAATAGACGGCAAGCCTGTTGTTCTGCTTGAAATCGCCAGACCCATTCATCAGCCTGTCAATTTTTCGGGAGCAGAATACATACGCGTAGGCAGCTATACAAAGAATCTAAGGGATTTTCCTGAAAAAGAGCGGACACTATGGCGCATCTTCGACCAAACGCCCTTTGAAGACAGCGCCGCCGCTGCACATCAGCGCGACGAAGAAGTCTTGAAATTGCTTGATTATCCGGCCTATTTCGATTTACTCGATTTGCCGTTGCCGGAAAATCGCGACGCTATTCTTTCTGCCCTGGCCGACGATAACATTATCCGCCGATCCAAAGCGAGCGGATGGGACGTTACGAATCTCGGCGCCTTGCTTCTTGCAAAGCGATTATCTGATTTTCGCCGCTTGGGGCGTAAAGCGGTCCGCATAATTCAATATCGGGGCGCCGGACGGACCGAAGCCATAAAAGAACGGGAAGAAGCAAAGGGGTATGCGTCCGGCTTTAACGGTTTGATCGGTTACATCAACGACTTGCTGCCCTCCAATGAAATAATCGGCCAGGCTTTCCGTAAGACGTTACCCATGTTCCCGGCGTCGGCCGTACGAGAATTGGTGGCGAATGCGCTCATTCATCAGGATTTTTCGATCACGGGCGCGGGACCGATGTTCGAAATTTTCGACGACCGCATTGAAATCACCAATCCCGGAGAACCCCTTGTAGCCACAGAACGCTTCGTGGATACCCCGCCGAAATCGCGTAACGAGGCCCTTGCTTCGCTCATGCGGCGATTCGGCATGTGCGAGGAACGAGGCAGCGGAATCGACAGAGTGGTAGCGGAAATAGAACTATTTCAACTTCCAGCGCCGCTTTTCGAAGCCCCAAACGGCTCCACGCGCGCAGTCCTGTTTGCGCATAGGCCTCTGGCCAAGATGGGCAAGGAGGATCGCATGCGGGCTTGCTATCTGCACGCCTGCCTGAAATATGTCATGCGGGAATTCCTCACCAATGCCTCCCTGCGAAAGCGCTTCGGCGTAAAAGACGGAAATAAGTCAGCCGTATCTCGTTATATCAGGGAAGCGATAGAGGCGGATTTAATCAAGCCGTACGACCTCAAAGCATCGCGCAAAACGATGCGATACGTCCCCTACTGGGCGTAAGTTTTAATTGACCGGGTACGCCACATGTGACTCATTATTTCTGTAATCCGTTGTCTCGCAATGAATTTTTTAATTGACAGGTAATTGACAGGTAATTGACAGCGACCCTTTCTGTATGCTTTTCCGGGCGTGCGCATACCGGCAACGAAGCAATCTCATGCTCAAAATACGTAACAGCCATGAATGCCTCCCCTGCGCCCGGACTTATATGCAACCATTGAGGATGATTAAGCCCACTACGCCGCCTCCACCGCCAGCGCCGTTCCCCCGCCCATGCCGTGGCAGATGGCGGCCAGCCCGATTCGTTCGCCGCGCCGCCGCAGGGCATGAACGAGCGTGGTCGCGATACGCGCCCCGGAAGCCCCGATGGGATGGCCCAGCGCCACGGCCCCTCCCTGCACGTTGATTCGAGACATGGGAACGTCCAGCATCCGGCTGAAAAGCAGGTTATTGAGCGCAAACGCCTCGTTGTTTTCGAACAGATCCACCTCGGCAAGCGACAGGCCAGACTTTTCGAGCGAGCGCCGGGCAGCCGGAACCGGCGCCTCGGGAAACCGCCATGCCTCCCCCGCCGACCAGGCCGAACCAAGCCAGCGGGCCAGGGGCGCAAGGCCCCGATCAGCCACCGCCGCGTCCGAAGCAAGCACCAGCGCCGCCGCGCCGTCGCTGATCTGACTGCTATTGCCCGCCGTGAACACCCCCTCCTTTCGGAACGCCGGACGAAGCGCGCCCAACTTCTCCGCCGACGCGTCCGGACGAATCCCTTCGTCCGCATCCACAACGACGCGCTTCCCCTTCGCAACGCGCTCCACGGAAACGATCTCGTCCGCAAAGAAACCCTGCTCGCGAGCCTCCGCGGCGCGCCGGTGCGAAAGCACGGCCATTTCGTCCAGTTCCCGCCGCATGATCCCGTGCTCCGCCGCCATCCGTTCCGCCTGCTCCCCCATGGCCTCCCCGCTCAAGGGGTCGGTCAACCCGTCTCGCAACATCAAATCCGCCAGCGGTTCGCCCTTGCCCGCCAGCAAACCATATCCCCACCGCGCCCGGGACGACAGAAAAAATCCCGCGCCGGACATGGATTCTACCCCGCCGCACAATACGATATCCGCCTCGCCCGCCCGAATGAACGCCGCCGCCGTCATCAAACTCATCATGCCGGACGAACAGACCATATCGAGCGCAAATCCGTCCACCGAGTCCGGTATGCCCGCCCGTACCGCCGCCTGACGGGGAATGAGTTGTCCGTGTCCGGCCCGCAGCACGTTGCCGAACGCATAGAAGTCCAGCGCATCTCCAGGGACATCCGCCTGCGCAAGCGCCGCCCGCATCGCATGCGCCGCCAGATCGGCGGGGGAATATTCCTTCAGCGCGCCCCCGAAACGCCCGATAGGCGTCCGCGCCGCCGCCACGATATAGACGTCACGCATGGTTCCTCATGAAACGCTTGGAATGCCTGCATACGACCTATGCGTTTTTCGCATAGAACATGTCCTGTTTATGCATATTTTGCATAGATAGCGTACGAATTATGCATTTTTCGCATAACAAATGTATGATCTATGCATTTTATGCATAACACATGTATGATCTATGCATTTTATGCATAATGCATGCGTCATCTATGCGTTTTTTGCATAATCAGGGGGAAAACCTCGCAATTTCCGTGCGAAACGGCGGAATTGCGCGCTAGGCAGGGAGGCGTCCAATCCCCCGCCCAATCACGTCAAGATAGCCCGGACTACATGGCCGTGCACATCCGTCAGGCGATACCGCCGCCCCTGATGCCGGAACGTAAACCGTTCGTGGTCTATGCCGAGGAGATGCAGCAGGGTCGCCTGAAAATCGTGCACATGCACCGGATCGCGCGCGATGTTGTACCCGAACTCGTCCGTCTGGCCGAATGAAAACCCCTTTTTGATCCCGCCTCCGGCCATCCAGATGGTAAAGCACCGCGGATGGTGATCCCGGCCGTAATTGTCCTCCGTGAGTTTGCCCTGGGAATAATTGGTGCGCCCGAACTCGCCGCCCCAGACGATGAGGGTGTCGTCGAGCATGCCGCGTTGCTTGAGGTCCATCACGAGGGCCGCCGAGGGCTGGTCCGTGTCCTTGGCCAGCACGCTGATTTCCCGGGGAAGGTTGGCGTGCTGATCCCATCCCTGGTGATAAAGCTGGATGAAGCGTACGTCGCGCTCGGCCAGGCGGCGCGCCAGCAGGCAATTCGCCGCAAAGGTGCCCGGAATGCGGGCCGCTTCGCCGTACAAGTCGAACACATAGTCAGGTTCCTCGGAAATGTCCATCGTGGCGGGCACCGACGTCTGCATCCGGTAGGCCATTTCGTATTGGGCGATGCGCGAATTGATTTCCGGGTCCATCACGCGTTCGTGCTGGCGCTGGTGCAATTCGCGCAGATAGTCCAGCATGCGCCGCCGGGTGGTTTGCTTGACGCCCGGCGGATTGTTCAGGTACAACACCGGGTCCTTGCCTGATCGGAATTGCACGCCCTGGTGCAGCGAGGGCAGAAAACCATTGCCCCAGAGACGGGAATACAAGGGCTGGTCGAAATCGTTGCTCCGCGAAAGCAGCACGCAGAACGTAGGCAGGTTTTCGTTTTCGGACCCGAGGCCGTAGCTCAGCCAGGAACCGATGGACGGGCGGCCTGTCTGCTGGGATCCCGTCTGAAAAAAGGTGATGGCGGGATCGTGATTGATCGCCTCCGTATACATCGAATTGATGAAACAGAGTTCGTCCACGATCTGTGCGGTGTACGGCAACAATTCGCTGAGCATGCGACCGCTCTGGCCATGGGTAGCAAAACGGAACCGGGAGCCTGCGAGCGGGAAAGATTTTTGATGGGCCGTCATGCCCGTAAGGCGCTGCCCCTTGCGCACCGACTCCGGAAGCTGCTCGCCATTCATCCGGGCCAGCGTCGGCTTGTAGTCGAACAGGTCCAGATGGGAAGGGCCGCCGCTCTGAAAGAGATAAATAACCCGCCGGATCTTCGGCGCGAAGTGGGGTTTGGACAAAATGCCGCCCATGAAGTCATCCCCATCGGGACGCGCCATGGCGGACCAGGGATTCAAGAGGCTCGCCAGGGCGGCCGAACCGACGCCCAGGCTCGAACGGGACAAAAAATGCCGTCGCGTGCAGTTGTATTTCAGGTCGCAAAGTTCATTCATGGCGTCAGGAGATGGATGCGGCCGCGGGGATAAACCGTCAGCGTTTGATTACGGCCTCGTCGAAATTCATCATGGCGTTGGCGACCACCGTCAGGGCGGCCAATTGCGCCGGATCGAAGCGTTCGTCGCGGGGATACTCGCCGACGCTCAAAAGATCGAGCGCGCTCCTGCGGTCGGCTTCAAAAGCGTTCAGTCCCTCTTCGTACAGCCCGGCAAGCAGCGCCGCCTCTTCGTCGTCGGGCAGGCGGCTGGTGAGCAGGCGATAGCCCATCTCGATTTGCGCGCGGACGCCCCCCTCCTCTTCCCGCAGCAAACGTTCCGCGAGGAGGCGGCTGGCCTCGACGTACTGGGGATCGTTCAGCAGCACCAGCGCCTGCAAAGGCGTACTCGTGCTTTGCCGTCGGACAGTGCAAATGTTGCGCTCCGAGGCGTCGAAGTTTATCATGGACGGCGGCGGCGTGGTGCGTTTCCAGATCGTGTACATGCTCCGGCGATAGAGATTGTCTCCCTCGTCCTCCTTGTATTCCGTCGCATTGCGGGTAGCCAGTTCTTTCCACAGGCCCGCCGGCTGGTAGGGTCTGACGGGAGGCCCGCCGATTTCGGCCACGAGCAAGCCGCTGGCGGCCAACGCATGATCCCGTATCATCTCGGCGGGCATTCGGTAGCTGGGTCCGCGCGCCAGCAAGGTATTGTCCGGGTCTTTTTCGAGCAGGTCCGGACCGGCTACGGAGCTTTGCCGGTACGTTGCGGAGGTCACGATCAGTTTTTGCAGAGCCTTGACGTCCCAATCCATATCCACGAACGCGGCGGCGAGCCAGTCGAGCAGTTCCGGATGCGTAGGCAACGCGCCCTGACTGCCGAAATCGTCGGGCGTGGAGACCAGTCCGTTTCCGAAATACATCTGCCAGTACCGGTTCACTGTCACGCGGGCAAACAGGGGATGGCCCGGATCGGTCAGCCATCGGGCAAGGCCCATGCGGTTGCGGGGAAGATCTTCCGGAAACGGCAGGACCGCGGCGGGCGTGGCGCGCTCCACGCGCTGCGTCGGGGCGTCGTACTGCCCGCGATCCAGAATGTACGTGGGACGCGGTTCGGGCATATCCCGCATCGCCATCACTTCAGGCAAGCCCGACATGATTTCGTTCTCCTTCCCCCGCGCCTCGGTGAGCGCGGCGAAATCCCGCGCATACTGCGGCGAGACGGTCGTGACGTAATAATCGCGCAAGGCGGCGCGGCGGGCGTCTGCAGGCCAGTCGGGCCTGGTCGCGGAGTCGTACGCGGCAGCCGCCTCCAGGGCCGTCAGGCGACGGTCGTAGATGCGAAATTCATCCACGGCGACGCTGTCGAGCCGGGGCGCATTGCCCCCGAAAAACCCGATGCGCAAATTGCCCGATGCGGACGGCTCCAGCGGCTCGCCTGTCGTGGGGTCGATGGGAAACTGCATGCTTTGCTTCAGGTTGTCCACCTTGACCTCCGCGGCCATGCGCTCGCCATTGAGGTACAGCGCCAGCCCTTCCGCGCGGCTGGACCCGTCGTACGTCATCGCAATATGGCTCCACTTGCCCGCAGGAACCGGGTCAAGCGACTGAATCCGGATGGCGTTGTCCGGGTAAACATGGTTAAGGCTGGCGGAAATCGCGCCGTCCTCCTCCAGCACGCATAGATAGCCCTGGCGCCCGGTGAACAGCCCGGCGGTCCGGGTGAAAAGCGGCCCGGCCGCGTCCTCCCCGATCACTCTGAACCACAGACTGACGCTGAACGGCTCGTTGCGCTCGAAATAGTAGCGGTTCGCGCCCATGTCGAGAAAGCCGTCGCCTTGCAGCGCGAGCGACGAATCAAAACGGCCCGGCTCCGCGACGGGAAGTTTGTCTATGTCCCCGGAGAAAAAGCCCGGCGCGTCCGGATCAACCCGGTTTTCGAGATAATGCATCTCGTCCCCGTTGTCGTTTTCGCCCTTGTCGAACCCGTCAAGAGGGTAATGTCCGACAAGGCCCTGCGGCGCAACCTCTTCCGAACCGGCCTCGAACCCGGCCAGCCAGCGTTCGAATCCTTCGTCGAAATCCGGATGGTCGATGGCCGTTTTTTTCTCGTAGGCCGCAATCTGCGCGCGCAGCGGAGCCAATTCTTCCCGCGCCGCATCGTCCTCCAGGATCACGGTAGGGCTCGCCACGCCGGAGTACGGAGAGGAGCCGGATTCGTTGACGCTGTTGAAAAAGTCGAAAAGCTGGAAATACTCCCGCTGGCTCACCGGATCGAATTTGTGATCGTGGCAACGGGCGCATTCCATGGTCAGCCCCAGAAACGCCGTTCCGAAGGTGTTCGCGCGGTCGGCCACATATTCGACGCGATACTCTTCCAGCACAATGCCGCCCTCCTGACTCTGCAAATGGTTCCGGTTAAAACCGGTGGCGAGGCGCTGCTCGATCGTCGGGTCCGGATACAAATCGCCGGCGAGTTGCCAGGTCGCGAATTCGTCGAACGGCAGATTCTCGTTGAAGGCCTTGATGACCCAGTCCCGCCAGGGCCACATGTTGCGCAAGCCGTCGTCCTGATACCCGTGGCTGTCGGCGTACCGAGCCACGTCCAGCCACTCCGTAGCCATGCGTTCGCCGTAGGCGGACGAGGCCAGCAGCCGGTCCACCGCCTTTTCGTAGGCGTCCTCGCCCGTGTCGGCCAGGAACGCATCGATTTCTTCAAGCGTCGGGGGCAACCCCGTAAGATCGAACGTAACCCGGCGAATCAGGGTCTCCTTCGCCGCCTCCGCCGAGGGACGCAAGCCCTCCCGCTCCAGCCGGTCGAGAATAAAATGATCCACGCCGTTGCGGGGCCAGGACGGATCGCCGGTTTCGGGAAGTTCCGGCTTCGCGGGCGGAATGAACGCCCAGTGCGGTTTGTATTCTGCGCCTTGTTCGATCCATTTCAGAATCATGGCGGCTTCTTCCGGCGCGACATGCAGGTTGGACTCCGCCGGGGGCATCTTGTAGTCCGGATCGTCAGAGGTCAGGCGATGAAAAATCTCGCTCTTTTTCAGGCTGCCGGGCACGAGCGCGAACTTGCGGCGGCTTTCGCTGAGGCGCATGAAAGCGCCTTCCTCGGTATCGAGCCTGAACTCCGTCGCGCGGGCGTTGTCGTCCGGGCCGTGGCACGGAAAGCACCGGTCGGACAAGATGGGCTTCACATGGAAATTGAAGTCCACCCGCTCCGGGAGTTTGTCCTCGCCGGCGGCTATTGAGTCAGGCGTTTCGGGCGCGCACCCCGTCAGGCATAAAAAACCTGCAAGCAGGGCGACCCCGGGAAGCAGAACCCGAAGAAACACAGATAATGGCGGCGCGGAGCCTCGCGTATTTTCCATCTTGCATGCATGGATAATTCTTCCGAAAAAATAAGGAATGCGAACCTTCCATGAAAGCGCGCTCCAATCCCTCACGCCAGCGCCGCGTCAATCACATGGCCATGCACGTCGGTCAGGCGGACGTCGCGACCGCTGAAACGGTGCGTAAGCCGCTCATGGTCCATGCCCAACAGGCGCAACATCGTCGCATGCAGATCGTGAATCGTGGTCGGCTTGTCCACGACGCGATACCCATACTCGTCCGTGCTTCCGTAGACCACGCCCCCCTTGACGCCGCCTCCCGCCATCCAGATGCTGAACGCCGACGGATTGTGATCTCGCCCGTTCGCGCCCTGCGCAAACGGGGTCCGTCCGAATTCGCCCGCCCAGACCACAAGCGTCTCCTCCAGCAAACCGCGCGCCTTCAAATCCTTCAGGAGCCCCGCGATGGGTTGATCTACTGCATGCGCATTCCGTTCGTGTCCGTCCTTCAAATTGCTATGCTGATCCCATCGGTCGGACTCGCACCGCGGGCACGTCAATTCGATAAACCGCACCCCCCGCTCAACGAGACGCCGGGCCAACAGACACTGCGCGCCGTAGCTTCGCGTATGCGGATCGTCGGATTCCATCCCGTAGCGTCTCTTCGTAGCCCGAGTCTCGCCGGAAAGGTCCGTAAGTTCGGGCACCGAAGCCTGCATGCGGAAGGCCAGCTCGTAGTTGCTGATCGCCGATTCGACTTCATCGGCGTGTCCGATGCGCCCAAGGAGCCGCTCGTCGGTCTCGCTCATCAGTTTCAGTTTTTGGCGCTGCAACTCCGACGTGGCTTCGAGAGGAACGATGTTGGCGAGCGGAACGTCGCCGGCCTTGAAAATCGATCCCTGATACGAGGCCGGCAAAAAACCGCTGTTGAAATTATCCAGGCCGCCCGGCGGAATCAGCCCGCCGTCCAGCACGACGTAACCGGGCAAGTTCCGGTTTTCGCTGCCGAGTCCATAGGTAACCCAGGCCCCCATGGACGGGCGACCCTGAAGGCCGACGCCGGTATGCAGAAAGAAGTTGGCGTTCGTATGCTCCGGAAACTCAGCCACCATCGAACGGATCACCGCCAGATCGTCGGCGCAACTTCCGATGTGCGGAAAGAGATCGCTGACAGGAAGGCCGCACTCGCCATAGCGCTTGAATCCCCAGGGGCTTTGCAGGATCGCGCCTACGTCATTGAACTGCGTGGCGTCAACCTTGAACTTGTCGCGTGGATTCTGGCCGTGTTCGCGGGCCAGACGCGGCTTGGGGTCGAAGCTGTCCACCTGGGAAACGCCGCCGTCCATGTAAAGGAAAATCACGCGCCGCGCCCTGGGGACATAATGCGGGGTCTTCGGCGCGAACGGATTGGCGCCGGGCGCCCGCCGCTCGCTGGCCAGCGTCCGGCCGAATGCGGAAGCGCCCATCAACCCCATAAGCGCAACCGATCCAAAGCCGTTGCGGCACAGGGTCAACATCTCGCGCCGGGTCATTGGGCAACAAACGGCGTGCGGCTTGCTCATGACGCCAGATAGATAAATTCCTTGAGGTTCAGAACCACATGACAATAAGCAACCCACGGCCTTGCATCCTCGAAGACCTGCTCCTCCGGAAGTCCGTAGCCGAGGGCCTGTCGGCGGATAAACGCTATCGCGCTCGCACGCTCTTCTTCGGTGGGAAAGCGGGCCAGCGCCGTCAGATAAATATGGTCTATTTTTTCGCGCGCGTCAAGGTGTTTCAGTTCCGCAAGGTTGTTGGCCCAAACCGCGGCCTGTTGAATCGTCAGCGAATCGTTGAGCATAATCAACGACTGGGCCGGCACATTGCTGACATTGCGATTCCCGAACGTAGAAAAAGGTATGGGCATATCGAAGGCAAGCATCATGGGCGAGATAAAGTTTCGCCGGATGGCGATATAGATGCTGCGGCGGCCCGCGCCGTCAAGCGGACCCGACGCCTGCGGGCGGCCTCGCCCGTCCATGAATTCTGTCAAATGCACGGGAATCGGCTCGCCGTACATCGTCGTATCGAGGCGCCCCGAAACCGCCAGCATCGCGTCGCGGATAGCCTCCGCTTCGAGTCGGCGCACGGGATAGCGGCTCCAGAGCAGGTTAGCCGGATCGACTTCGGCGGCTTGCGCATCCGCCTGCGTCGATTGACGAAACGCGTGCGAAAGCGCCATCTCCCGAATCATAGACTTGACCGACCAGCCGTGCTCGACGAAGCGAAGCGCGAGGTAATCCAGCAAGCCCGGATGCGTTGGCGGCTTGCCCTGTGCGCCGAAGTTGTCCACCGTTTCGACAAGACCGCGCCCGAAAACGTGGCGCCACAGACGATTCGCCATCACGCGAGCCGTCAAGGGGTTTTCCGTATCCGTAATCGCCTCCGCCAGTTCCAGCCGCCCGCTCGCCGTCGCAGCGAACGGAGTCCCTTCGGGGTCCAGCGCCGTCAGGAAGCGGTGCGGAACGGGGTCGCCAACCGGCGTCTGGTAATTTCCCCGGCCAAAAACCGGGCTGCGCACGGCGTCGCCCTCCGTCACGCCTGCAAAGCGGGCCGGCGCGTCGAGGCGGGCCTGCAACGCCTCGATTTGCGCGATCAGCGGCGCCGCAGGACGCAGGGAGGCGTTCAGGAGGCCCTGCCGCAAGGAAGCATTGAGAAGCGCGACCTGAGCGGGTTCGGCCTGCCCGGAAGCCCAGGCATGGACAACCTGACGGACCGCCTCAGAAGACGCCTCGCCGGGCAAGGAATAATCCAGAGCCATGTCCGGCAACGCCCCGGAGTACGCCACGGCCCAGGCCGCTTCGATATACGCAGACGCGTCCCTGACAAGCTGATGCTGCTCGCTGACGTACTGGCCTTTGTCGTAGTTGCCCGCCAACAACTCCACGTAGGCCTTCCGACCGCGCCACATGCCCACGTCGAAATGGCGCAGCGTCAGGCCCGAATCTTCAACGTTTTGCTCAAGTCCCCCGTAAATGGGGTCCCGGATGAGCTGGAAATTGTCGATGACGATGCGGATGGTCGATTTGAATCCCCCCGCCAGCACGGCGATCGCGTCGCGTTCGATGGTGAATGTGGGCGACCGGAGCGCGCCTGGAACCCCTCTTGCCCACCGCCGGCTCGACGCCACGCCGAAAACCAGACTGTCGATAACCATCGCCCGCCGATCAAAGACCGGCGCGCCCGTCAACGGACCCTGCCCAAAGGCCGGCTCGCGCGTAAACCACCCGTCGAAATCGCCATGGCGAAAATCTCCGATAACATGGAGCGAAGAGGAATCCTTCTCCTGGGAAAACGACCCGGACGACTGGCCTGCGGCGTCTTCCTCCCCCGGAAAAAACAGGGACGCCGGGCGCACCGGCGTCTCCGCCAGTTCTTCCAGCCACCCGTCGGCGAGACGCCGGCGCATTTCCGTTTTGAGGAGCCGGATCGAGTCCAGCTGCGCCGTCAGATTGGGGCTAATCAAGGAGACAGGGGCAAAGCGCATGCTCTCGAACATGCCGTAGAGCGCGTAATAATCGGTGGTTGGTATGGGGTCGAACTTGTGGTCGTGACAGCGGGCGCAGGAAACCGTCAACGCTTGAAACGTTTTGGTCGTCACATCGATGATGTTGTCGATGCGATCAGCCTCGTCCTGACGCAGATCTACCGGGCTGTGCGTACCTTCGCCCAGCGCGTAAAAAGCCGTCCCGAGCGCCGATTCGTCGAACTGCCCCTCGGGACGCCTGCGAGGCGTCTCCAGCAGGTCGCCTGCAAGATGCTCTTTTACAAACCGGTCGTACGGCGCGTCGGCGTTGAAGGCGCGGATAAGATAGTCCCGATAGCGCCAGCTCCCCTCGATCGTGTAGTCGAACTCGTGCCCTTTTGCGTCGGCGTAACGCACAAGGTCCATCCAGTGACGCGCCCAGCGTTCCCCAAAACGGGGAGAAGCCAGAAAGCGGTCCACCAGCCTTTCGTACGCCCCGGGGGATTCGTCTGCGACGAACGCCCGCACTTCCTCCGGCGACGGAGGAAGCCCCGTCAGCACATAGGACAGGCGACGGATGATCCCTTCCCTGGAAGCAAGCGGAGCAGGCTTCAGTCCCGCGTCCGCAAGCCGGGCGCCGATAAAACGGTCGATGGCGCTCGCAGCGGGCCAGCCGTCGGGAACCTCCGGCGCATCGGTTTTCCCGGGCGGAATAAAGGACCAGTGTCGCTTATATTCGGCGCCTTGCTTGATCCATCGCTTGAGCAAAGCGATTTCGCGCGCCGCGAGCGTCTTGTTGGTCTCCTGCGCAGGCATGCGCGCCCGGGGGTCTGCCTCGGTAACGCGCTGCATCAGCAAACTCCGGCGGGGACTCCCCGGCGCAATGGCGCGGGCGCCGCCTTCCCGCCGGGCCACGGCATGTTCGCGGAGGTCCAGCCGCAGGTCCGCCTCCCGCGTGCTGACGTCCGGGCCGTGGCACAAATAACAATTATCCGAGAGGATAGGCCGGATATGCTCGTTGAAGTCCACCCGGTCGGGCAATTTGTCCTTGCCGGCGGCCCTGTCTGGCTCGCACCCCGCCAGGCAGAAAAAGCCCGCAAGCAGGGCGACCCCGGGAAGCAGGATACGAAGAAACACAGATAATGGCGGCGCGGGGCCGCGAATGTTTTCCATGCCGCTATGCGTGGATCATTTTCCCTAAATAATAGGAAATGCGAACCTTTCATGAAAGGGCGCGAAGAAATTGCGCCGGACCGGATCCGCCGGGCGCCATGCTTTCATCGTTGAAATCAGCGATAAACGCGGCGGCTTCGGGCCGCCGCGGAGGTGGTTTTCGGCGAGCGAAACCGGCGAACGGCGCGCAACGAGGGCGCAACGCAGCGAACCTGCATTATGCAAAATTTGCATAGAAAACAGGCTTTCTATGCGAAAATTGCATAGACAACAGGCGACCTATGCATTATTTGCATAATAACATGCCTTTCTATGCATTATTTGCATAGCCAGACCGAAACCTTGCGAAAAACGACTCAACGCACCGCCGAAACGGTCAAGTACTGTACGCTGAACAAGCGGTTCTCATCCATCCACACCCGCTGCACGGCGAATCCGGCGCGCGCGGCCAGGCGCCGGAAACGCTCCAGCGTGAACTTGTACGAATATTCGACGCAGATCGGCTCGCCCTCTGCGAAACGGACGCAGCCCCCGTTCACCTGCACGGTCTGATCGCGCGCGCTGACCAGCGACATCTCTATCCGCCCTTCGTCGGCATTGTAGACTGCCCGGTGCCGGAATGCGTCCAGATCGAACGTAGCGCCCAGTTCCCGGTTCAGGCGACGCAAGAGATTCTTGTTGAACGCCGCCGTGACGCCTTCCGAATCGTTGTAGGCCGCTTCGACGGTGCGTCGATCCTTCTCCAGGTCCACCCCGATCAGCAGTCCGCCGCCGGGGCCCGCCGCCCGGGCCATGCGGACCAGAAAGTCGCGGGCTTCCCGCGGCTCGAAATTGCCTATGGTGGAACCGGGGAAATACGCCACCGCGCGCGCCGCGTCAAACCCGGCGGACGGAACTGAAAACGAGGTCGTATAATCCGCGGCGAGGGCGCGCATGGGAATGTTCGGATAGGCCTCTTGCAAGCGACGCATCGAGGCGGTCAAATGCTCTTCGGAAATATCGATCGCCACATAGCCCGCCGGATCCTGCATCCGATCCAGCAGCAAGCGCGTTTTCTGGCTGCTTCCGCTGCCGTATTCGAGCAGCAGGCAACGGGGTCCGAGGCAGGCCGCCATCTCGTCGAGATGCGTTTCCATGATGGTTCGCTCCGTCGCAGTCGGATAATACTCCTCGAGTTCCGTAATCCGATCGAAAAGACGCGAACCTTGCGCGTCGTAGAGGTACTTGCAGGGAAGGGATTTGGGCGCGCGCCCCATGCCCTCCAGCACGTCGGCAAGCAGGGCGTCGGCGGGCGCAGGAAGCGCGTCGCTCCCGGGAGGGCTCTCCGGATGGTTCCCTGCGGACAGGTCCCGGCCGTTGCGAAGGGAATTTTTCTCTGTGGAGGCCGCGGAGGCGGACGGAGCCTGCGCGCCGTTGGAGCTCCGGGGGGAAGAGGGTACGAAACGGGTCATAACTTCGATAGTGGCGGATAGCGTTCGGAAAACTTATCTGAAGGCGCCGCCGAGGGTGTAGCGAAGAGCCTACGAAGGATTCGGGACAGGGTTGCGATTTTTTCCGTTGCAGATACGCTGATTACGGATCCTGGGCCAATCGGAATCCCGTGAATTGCCAGGTTGCTTCCGGCGGAAAAAAGTTGCGGTAGGTGGGGCGTATGTGCGTCCTCGGCGTGGCGCAGGAGCCGCCGCGCAACACGAACTGGTTACACATGAACTTGCCGTTGTATTCCCCCAGCGCTCCTTCGGCGGGGGCGTAGCCGGGGTAAGGAGCATACTGGCTGCGCGTCCATTCCCATACGTCCCCGTAAAGTTGCCGCAGCGAGGGCGGCCGGACGCGTCCGTTCGCTCCGGCGGCGCCCTGCGAACGGGCGGGCCGGGGATGCATGGGAGCGTCTTCCAGAAAATGGCCGTCTTCGGCGAACGGGACAGATGGCGCGCGCGCCGTCGCCGCGACCTCCCATTCCTGTTCCGCGGGCAGCCGGGCGCCCGCCCAGCGAGCATAGGCGTCCGCCTCGAAATAACTGATGTGCGCCACTGGTTCGTTGGGCGAGACGGGTTTCATGCCGCCAAGGGTGTATGTCTGCCAGACGCCGTCTCGCCGCTCCCAGTAGAAGGGTTCCGTCCAGGCCCGCTCCTGCACGGCGGCCCACCCCATCGACAGCCACCATTCGGGCCGCCGGTATCCGCCATCCTCCATGAACGCCATGAATTCGGCGTTCGTGACGGGCCGGTCCGCCAGCAGAAAATCCTCCAGAAAACAGCGATGCCGCGGCCCCTCGTTGTCGTAGGCGAACCCGCCGCCCGCATAGCCGACCTCGTAAACCCCCGCTTCGAACGGAACCCACGCCAGCGGCGTCGCCTCCCCCGGTTCCTGTTCAAAGGGTTTGTAGACGGGCCGCAGCGGATTCACCGAAAGCACATGCTTGACGTCCGTGAGAATCAGTTCCTGGTGCTGCTGCTCGTGCTGAATGCCCAGTTCGATCGCCGGGGCGGCCTGCCGGACGGCGTCCGGGTCCGCCTGCTCCATAAACCGGACGAGATGCTCGTCCACGTGCCGCCGGTAGTCCATTACCTCAGCTACCGTGGGTCGGGAGATGTACCCCCGGCGGTCCCGGCAGTGTCGCTCCCCCGCCTGCACGTAGTACGAATTAAAAAGGTAGGGATAGCCCTCGTGGCAGAGCGCATACGACGGCGCCCAGGCCCGCAGCGCAAACGTTTCGAAAAACCAGCTCGTATGCGCAAGGTGCCACTTGACGGGGCTTACGTCCTCCATAGTCTGAATAACGCAGTCCTCCACGGCGAGAGGTTCGACCAGACGCTCCGTGGTCCGGCGTACGCGACAATACGTTTCGGCAAGCTTTTCGAGCGCAGCGGCGGGGGCTGCGTCCGGCGATGCGATAGACATACGCAAATCTCTCTGTTGATTTGTCCACGCTACAGGATACGGTTATTTTACGGGATGTGCATACGCCATTCCGCCGATCCCGCATCCTCCGTCCATGACGTCGCCCAAGCCCGAACATAGCCGGGACGCCCTCCCCGTAAGCGTCGAGGCGCATGCAAACCGCCGAGGGGGCGCCCTCCCCTTGCCGCGCTCCAGCGGCGTCCTCTTGCACGTTACGTCGCTTCCGGGACCGTACGGAACGGGCGATCTGGGGCCGGAAGCGTATCGTTTTGCGGATTTTCTGGCGGAAACCGGCCAGCGCATCTGGCAAGTGTTGCCGCTCGGCCCGGCGGGCCTGGGGAATTCGCCCTATTCCAGCCTGTCCGCGTTCGCTCTGAACCCGATCTTCGCAAGTCCGGATCTGATGGCGAGAGACGGATTGCTCCAGCTGGAAGACGGGACAGATTCCTTCGCTTCGGACAAGGGAGACATGCTGGAATCCGTCGAAAAAGGCCGTATTCCTGTCGAAGCGCTCTTATGCTACGCCCAGGAGGTCCCGCCGTCCCATGCGTTCCGGGCGGATTTCGATACGGCGCGACGCATTAAAACCTTGCTCCTGCAAAGGGCCTTCGAGCGGTTCGAGGCCGGGAAAACGCCCGTTGATCCGGCCGCTTTCGACGCCTTCTGCGCCGCCCAGGCGCACTGGCTCGACGACTTCGCCCTGTTCATGACGCTCCGGGCGGAATATGGAAACGTCGAGTGGACCGCATGGCCCCGGCAATATGCGCTGCGGGACCCGGAAGCCCTCGAAGCGTTTCGCAACGAACACCGCGCGCGCATCCGGCAGCGCCAGTTCGCGCAGTTCGCGACGTACGATCACTGGAACCGCCTCAGGCGCTACTGCAACGAACGAAACATCCTGTTATTCGGCGATATACCCATTTACGCAGCGCGCGACAGCGCGGACGTATGGACGCACCCGCATCTTTTTTGCCTTGACGAGGAGGGGCGAAGCGCTTTTTCCGGGGGCGTTCCGCCCGATTATTTCAGCGAGACCGGACAACACTGGGACAATCCGACGTACCGCTGGGATGCGATGCGGGAAGACGATTTCGCATGGTGGGGCCGCCGGTTCGACGCGATCCTGAATCAGGTGGACCTTGTGCGGCTGGATCATTTTCGAGGGTTCGTAGCCTACTGGGAGATTCCCGCCGGGGAAAAAACCGCCGTGAACGGGGCGTGGCGAGACGGGCCGGGCCTCCCTTTTTTCGAAAGCATGGCGCGGCGGCTCGGGCGCCTGCCGCTGGTGGCCGAGGATCTTGGAATCATCACCGAGGACGTGCGCGACCTGATAGATGCGCTGGGATGCCCCGGCATGGCCGTGCTCCAGTTCGCCTTTTGCAGCGACGCCCGCAACCCGTTCCTGCCGCACAACCACCCCCGGAATCTCGTGCTGTACACGGGTACGCACGACAACGACACGTTCCTGGGCTGGTGGGAGCGGCTCGCGGCGGATCCGAAAAAAAAGCGCGAGTACGACTTCGCCCGCGCCTACCTCGGCCTGGACGATCGCACCGGGGAAGCCGTGCATTGGGCCGCGTTGCGGGCCGTGCTGGCGTCGCCTGCGGACTATGTCGTCTTCCCGATGCAGGACCTGCTGGGGCTGGGGGCGGAAGCGCGCATGAACACGCCGGGCGCGCCCTGGGGCAACTGGGAATGGCGTTTTGCGCAAGAACGACTCGCGCCGGAAATCCGTCGCCGCCTGAAACGGCTCGCGAGGACGTACGGGCGGACAGCCTGACAGAGCGAGCGAATCGGACAGGCGAAATCTGATCGCCGCCAGGCCCTGATTCCTGACGCGCTCGATTGCTGCTTGCCCGGCGGCGCGGGCGTCGGAAACGCGATGCGCGCAGGCAAATCGTTTGCGCAGCCTGGGGCCGCAGGGTTATTTCACCAGCGCCATATGACGGGTCAGCATGCGCGTTTCCGTTTGGAGCACGTAGGCATACACGCCGCTGGGCCATCCGGTGGCGTCCAGACGCACTTCATGCTCGCCCGCCGCATACAAACCGTCCGCGGGAACGGCGACCTGCTGCCCCAGCAGGTTGTACACGGATAACCGTACGCGCTCGGCGTTCGACTGCGTCCAGGAAATCGACGTAGCCGGGTTGAACGGATTCGGATAGTTCTGCGCCAGCTCCACGCCGGACGGAAGTTCCGCGGCGTCTTCCGCGGATACGACCTCCGAAGCCGCAAGAAACCGGGGCCGAATGGGAAATACCTGGTCGCCCAACGACTCGCCCTCTACGGTAATCGCCGAGATGGAATACCATCTGGCGGCAATGGCGCCTGAGGCGTGCGTGTATATATACGCTACGTTTTCCGGGGCGTCGCTTTGGCGGCCAGCAACTGTCTGGATAAGGTAATTGTTGTCGCTTCCCTTGTTGGCAAGGCCTACGAAGATGCGATCCGGCAGCGCCGAAAGAATTTCCTCTTCCTCCGGCAAGTCTATATGCAAAAACCAGTATCTATCCCCGGAAAGACGATGCGACGCATAGGGACCTTCCTCCACATCCTGACTGTAAAGTTCGTCGCCTGGCAAACCGTCGCCTGCGGACGCGTCCCATATCTTGAGCGTAAAATCGCGAGGGGCCCCGATAGAGACAGCGCTGTTTGAGAATTCGTTGTTATACGCCGGCGCTACGGAAACAGAGGCGAGGCGCGCTTCCGGGGGCACGTCGTAGCGCTGGGCCATGATATCCCCGGCGGCAGCCTGGACGTATATGCTCTTCTCGTTGTACCCGGTATCGTAGGACAAAATCGTTTCCTCCAGTTCGCTATCCAACGGGACAAGGAACGCGGGGCGGATGGGAAGCACCTGATCGCTCAACGGAATCTCTTCAGACCCAAGCACTATTCGCGAAAAAGATAGCCATCCCGAAGCCGTATTGACATACGCATCGTATTCCGGCGACGCATCCCGGCGAGGGGATGTGGACAAACCGATATAATTCCTGTCCGTTCCCTTGTTCGAAAAGCCTATGAAAATACTATCCGGAAGGTTTGAAAGCGCCTCGTCTTCCGCCGGAAGATCGACTTGCAGAAAGCGGTACGCCAAACCTCGTACGATGTGCCGCGCGTCGGGCGCTTCGTCCACGTCCATGCTGTAGAGCTCGTCGCCTGGCGAACCGCCTGCGCTCACGTCCCATATCTTGAGCGTAAAATCGCGAGGAGCGCTAACAGGGACGCTGCTGCCTATGAGGTCGTTGCTATACAGCGGCGCAAAAAGGACAGAAGCAAGGCGAGCTTCCGGGGGCACATCGTATCGCTGGGCCAGGGCGGTATTCGCCCCCCCGGAAGAAAATATATTGTCGCGATTCCGATCCGTGTCGTAGATCACGGTAACTTCTCTGTATCCGGAAGGCGAACCTCCCGCGGGTTCCGCAGCAGAATCCTCTTTCGGAAACCAGCTTCCGTCTGATCGGCCCTCCGGAGCGGACGCCGCGCGAGGCGATAAAACAAGGTCCTCCCCGGCGAGCGACTGTTCTTCTATCGTTTCAATATTTGCCTTCGGAAAGTGTATGGTCCGGGCTTGCGCGAACAGATCGGCGCTTGCAGCGGCGCCCCAAACCATGGCGACGACAAGGCTGGCGAAAAAGAACTTGCCGGGCCATCTCATGGACACAGCTGGGGGGAGAGAAATACGAACTGACATTTTTCGAGGGATAGGCGATGGAAAACTGGGCCGCGCCTTCCTGGCGTCATGCCCTTTCGGCGGATTATAATACGCCAACGGACGCCGATTGTCAAACAATCAGGCGCGTTCGACCCTTGACTTGCGGGGTTTCCTCTTTATCGCACAAAGGTCATGGTTTCGGTAAGGGTTTCGGTTCCGACGCGGAGGCGGTACAGATACGTTCCGGTCGGCAGACCGCCGGCGTCAAACCGCACTTCATGGTTTCCAGCCGGCCGCATACCGTCTACAAGGGTTTGGACAATCCGTCCAGTCATATCGTACACCGACATTTCAACCGAACCCGCACGGTCCAGCGCGTACGTTACGGTCGTTGACGGATTGAACGGGTTCGGATAGTTCTGCGCCAATTTTACGCCGGACGGGAGCTCCCCCGGATCGTCCGCAGATACAGGCTCCTGAGAGGCAAGAAAACGGGGCCGAATGGGAAATACCTGATTGGCCAGAGACATGCCAAGCAGTCGCAGGCTTGTCACGGTGTACCATCCCGTGTCCGAACCGATAGTTTGATGCGAATACGCAACATCGGCCGGCGCATTATCTTCCCGCCGGGATGTTGCGAAAATAAGATAATTGTCGTCGGTTCCCTTGTTGGCGAGACCGATGAAAATGCGATCCGGAAGTGTTGCAAGCGACGGTTCGTTGGCGGGAACATCAACTTGCAGGAACGAATACGCGAGCGCGTTATTGACGTGCGATGCGTTGGTCGCTTCATCCACGTCCATGCTGTAGAGTTCGGCGCCCGGCGAACCATCCCCGGCCACATTCCATATCTTGAGCGTAAAATCGCGGGGGGCGCCGGCGAGTACGGAACTGTTCATAAACTGGTTATCGTAAACAGGAGCCACCATGACGGAGGCCAGACTCGCGCCGGAAGGCACATCGTATCGTTGGGCCATAATATTGTCAGATGCACCCTTAACGAATATGCTGTCGTCGTTTGAGCCGCTGTCGTATATCACGGTCGCGCCTGGGGTCGCGACGTCGGATCCCACTTCTTCCAGGAACCAGCTTCCGTCCGATTGGCCCTTGGCCACGAAATTGTACGTGCGCCCGCCTACGTTGAGGTTTTTCGCGTTTATTGAACCACCGGGCCCCGATTGGTATGTCAAATTCCCGACAGCAAGTCGGGCGCTGCCGGACGAAGCGACTTCAAACACGCCACTGGTTCCGGGATACGTACAATTTTCTCCCGGGTTTACCGTTTGGCCTGCATAGCAGTCCGCCATTGGGGAAGCAACGGCATTTTCCGCGACAATCAGTTCGGAGGTTTGAAGATCGTGTTTCAGGCTTTGCGCAAACGCATCCTGACCTGTGGAGAAACCAATTAGTACGCTGCAAATGAAAGATAATCGGTACATAGTCGGGGAGGGTTATAAGGGAAAGTCGACGGGCTTGACGACGCATCTTGAGATTGAGGTTTTCTGTCGCGCCCCGAGCGTTTCGCCTGCTTCGAACGGGCCGCCAAACAGACCGTCGCCGGAATCGTCGAACGCCTTGCGGATGCGTCGGCTTCGTCATTCCTTGCAAGCGCATCCCTCGCACAACCTCTGAGCTTCGCATACCTAATTTATGATTCTTAAACTTAAGAAGCAATTCAGCAGACGCAGAGTCAATTCCTTACTTTGCGCTATATTTTCACAAAGCCCCTCGCCGAGGCGACCGCAGCGCCACCGTGGAAAACGCTTCCACAAGCATCCGTCCGTTCTCAATCCGGTCCCCCTCCCGAAAGCCGACATCCCCGGAAGCCGCAGGCATATCCATGCCGGACACGAACTCCCACGGGTCTTGCGGCGAGTCCGTTCCGGCGCAAAACAGCGTTTCCGGCGCGGGAAGCATAAAAGTCGCATCGCGTTCCCCGGCATTGAACAGGACCAGCATGGTATCGTCTTCGCGCTTGCGCCCCGCTGCGTCCAGGCCGTGCAGACCGCCTCCGCAAAGCAGTACGCCGAACGCCCGCAATCCATGATTCGCCCAGTCTCCATGGTCCATTTCGCGCCCGTCCGGATGCCACCAGAACACGTCGCGCGCGCCCTCTTCGCCCATTTCGCCCCGCAAGAAGAAACGTCGCCGGAAACTTGGATGCGCCTTCCGAAGCGCCGCCATCTTCTTCGTGAACGCCAGAAAGGCCCGCTTCCGGTCGTCGAGGTCCCAATCGTACCAGGTCAATTCGTTGTCCTGGCAATACGGATTGTTGTTGCCTTCCTGCGTATTCGACAATTCATCGCCGCCCAGCAGCATCGGAACGCCCTGGGCAAGCAGCAGGGTCGCCATCAGGCTGCGCTTGCGCCGCTCGCGCGCGGCGAGCACGTCGGGACGGTCCGTGGGGCCTTCCTCGCCGCCGTTGGCGCTGTAATTGGGTTCGTGCCCGTCCCGGTTGTTTTCTCCGTTCGCATGGTTGCGCTTGCGTTCGTAACTGACCAGGTCCTCCAGCGTGAACCCGTCGTGGGACGTCACGAAATTGACGGAGGCGGACACGCGGCGATGCGGCGCCCGGTACAGATCGTTCGACCCTGCGTACCGGGTCGCAAAGACGCCCTGCATCCCCGCGTCGCCCCGCCAGAACCGGCGTACGACGTCCCGAAAACGCCCGTTCCATTCCGACCAGAGCCACGGAAATCCGCCGACGCGGTACCCGCCCGGCCCCACGTCCCACGGCTCCGCGATCAGCTTCGCGCGACTAAGCACGGGGTCCTGTTCGACCAGCGTAAAGAACGTAGACTCCATGTCCACGTCGTAATGCTGCCGCGCCAGGGTCGTCGCCAGGTCAAACCGAAACCCGTCCACATGCATGTCGCGCGCCCAGTACCGCAAGCTGTCCATCACGAGGCGCAGCACTTGCGGGCATCCAGCGTCCAGCGTATTGCCCGTGCCCGTATAATCCGACAGGTAGCGGAGCTGGCCGGGGTTTTTCTTGTAATACGAAAAATTGTCCAGGCCCCGCAGGGAAAGCGTGGGACCCAGCCGGTTTCCTTCCCCGGAATGGTTGTACACCACATCCAGAATCACCTCGAAGCCCGCCGCGTGCAGCCTCCGCACCATCTCCTTGAACTCCTGTACGGCCCCGGTCAAGCCCGACGCGGCGTACCCCGGTTCCGGCGCGAACCAGCCCAGCGTATTGTAGCCCCAGTATTGATGCAACCCAGCCTCGAACAGGCGACGGTCGCGCACATGGGCATGGACGGGCAGTAACTCGATGGCCGTGACGCCCAGGCTCCGCAGGTGGTCCAGCACAGGCTCCGACGCCAGGCCCGCATAGGTGCCCCGCAACGCCGGGGGCACGTCCGGATGCTGCTTGCTGATCCCCTTCACGTGCGTTTCGTAGATAATGGTGTCTTCCCAGGGAATGTCCGGCGGACAATCGTCCCCCCAGTCGAACCGCTCGTCCACGACCGCTCCGAGCGGCGCGTACGGAGCGCTGTCGAGGTCGCTGAAAAGAAGGTCCTCTTCCGGCGTTCCGGGAACATAACCGAACAGACTGTCATGCCAGACGAGCGGCCTGCCCACCGCCTTGGCGCAGGGATCGAAAAGCACCTTGTTCGGATTGAACCGGTGGCCCTGTTCGGGATCGTACGGCCCATGCGCGCGGTAGCCGTAACGCGTCCCCGGAGTCAGGCCGGGCACATAACCGTGCCACAGGGGCCCCGTGCGTTCGGGAAGGGCAAGCGTTTGCGAAGGAAGGACCGCTTCGTTATCCTCGAACAACACGAGTTCCATGTGCTCCGCATGACGACTGAACACCGAGAAATGGACGCCTTCGCCGTCCCAGCGCGCGCCGGGCGGATTCGGCGAACCGGGCCATATCCGGGCCGGGTTGTCCGGCTTTTTCAGTTTTTCCGGGCTTTCAGGATGCGATCCCGCTGATTTCGATGTACCTTCAGGCATGACGTAGAATAACAAAATGTCCGCAAGGCGTTCCGAAACCCCGAAAACCGCCGCCCGTTCCATCGCCCTTGCGAACAGGCCGCCCCTCACCTTCCCGACGCGCATCGTACATGGATGATCTGAAGCTGCCCGAAGACGCTTCCCGCCCGGCGCTTGCCGGACTTTCGCCGCAAACGGACGGAGGCCGCTGGCCCGTACGCAGGTTTCTCGGGGACGACATGACGGTGCAGGCGGACTTGATCGCCGAAGGCCATGAGCGCATCGCGGCGGAACTCCTCGTGCGCCACGAGGACGACGAAGAGGAAACGGCCCACCCCATGGCGCTGCGCCACAACGACGAATACCTGGCCTCGTGGGCGCTGGACCGGCTGGGAACGTGGTTTTTCCGGGTGCGGGCCTGGGCCGATCCCTTTGCGACATGGCGGGATCAGTTTGCGCGGCGGGTGGAGAGCGAAGACCCGGAGGTCGCAAGCGAACTTCTCGCAGGCGCAGGATTTCTGAAACGATCCGCGCAGATAGCCAAAGGCAAGGCTCGGAAAGCGCTGCTGCGCTACGCCGAAGCCATGGAAGCGGGAAACGCCGAAGTCGGGCTGGAAGAAGAGGTCGTTGCACTCGCGCGGGCCCACGATCCCCGTCCGGGCATGATCGAGGGCGAAACGTACGCCGTGCAGGTAGATCCCGTGCTGGCGCGTTTCGCCGCATGGTACGAATTCTTTCCCCGCTCCGCGCCCTGCGGCAAGCGCCTCCCCCACGCCACGCTCGACGATGCGGCGAAACTGCTGCCGCGCATCCGGGACCTCGGGTTCGACGTCGTATACTTGCCTCCCGTGCACCCGATCGGACATACGCATCGCAAAGGCAAGGACAATGCCCCGAATGCGCAGCCGGACGACCCGGGCAGCCCCTGGGCCATCGGCGCCGAGGCCGGAGGGCACAAGGCCGTGCATCCCGATCTGGGCGGGCTGGACGCCTTCGACCGGTTCGTAGCCAAAGCACGGCAATGCGACCTGCGCGTGGCTATCGACATTGCGTTCCAGGCGTCCCCGGACCATCCTTGGGTCCGCGAACATCCCGATTGGTTTCTGCATCGGCCCGACGGCTCCATCCGGTATGCGGAAAATCCGCCCAAGAAATACCAGGACGTGTACCCCATCAACTTCCTGTCGGAAGACCGGGAAGGTCTGTGGAACGAGCTGAAAAGCGTGTTCGAGTTCTGGGTCGACCGGGGCGTGCGGGTATTTCGCGTGGACAATCCCCATACGAAACCTTTTGCCTTCTGGGCATGGTGCCTCGGCGCGTTGCGCAAGCGACATCCGGACCTGATTTTCCTGTCCGAAGCGTTTACGCGGCCCAAAATCATGTACGAACTGGCCAAACTGGGCTTCAATAATTCGTATACGTACTTCGCCTGGCGCAATGCGAAAGAGGAACTGACCGGGTATTGCCGGGAATTGTACGAATCGGAAGTCGGGGAATTCTTCCGTCCCAATTTCTGGCCGAATACGCCGGACATCCTGCACGAATATCTGGCGCGGGGCGGACGGCCCGCGCATATCGTTCGACTCACGCTGGCCGCCACGCTGTCTTCGGCGTACGGCGTGTACGGCCCTCCGTTCGAGCATGTGGACAATGTCCAGCATCCGGATCGGGAAGAATATGCGAACAACGAAAAATACGAGATTCGGACCTGGAACTGGAGCGACCCCGATTCGCTGCAACCGTTCATGCAACGGCTGAACCGCATCCGCCGGGAAAATCCGGCCCTTCAGCATATGCGGAACCTGCGGTTTCACGATACGGACAACCCCGAGTTGCTCGCGTATTCGAAACGATTCGGCGAAAACCGGATCGTCCTGCTCGTCAACCTCGACCCGCATCGCGAACGACGGGGGTGGCTTTCCCTGCCCCCCGGCGACCTCGGCCTGCCGGAAAACGAACGCTGGACCATGCATGATTTGCTTGCCGAAGAATGCGTATCCTGGAAAGGAAACACGCATTATATCCGGCTCGACCCGCAAGAAACGCCGGTGCGAATTTTTCGCGCCGAACAAGCGCATCTGTCCCCGAAGTCCCCATAACGCATGACTCGAAAAACCGCTCGACGCTCCTGGTTAACCAGCGAAGAAATACAACAATTCGAAGAGGGCGCCTTTTACCGCAGTTACAAAAAACTGGGGGCGCACCTCGACGAGGGCGGCGCCTGGTTCGCCGTGTGGGCTCCGGGGGCCAGCGCGGTATCCGTACTGGGAGACTTCAACGACTGGAACCCGGAGGCCCATCCGATGCGGCGGCGCAAGGGAGGCGTCTGGGAAAAGCGCGTGCGCGGCGTCCAGAGCGGACAAAAATATAAATACCGCATTGCGCGAAACGGATATTCGACGGACAAGACAGATCCCTACGCCTTTGCCATAGAGCCGCCGGCGCCCGGCGGAGACGCCGCGTCGGGGCTCGCTTCGCTGGTCTGCGACCTTGAGTACGCATGGGGCGACCAGGAATGGGTCGGGCAGCGATGCGGCCCGGATTCGCTTGACCGGCCCGTCTCGATCTACGAAGTGCATCTCGGGTCCTGGCGCAAACGGGGAATGTACTCCCTGAGCTATCGGGAGATTGCAGAACCCCTTGCCGATCATGTCGAGCAACTCGGCTTCACGCACGTGGAGCTCTTGCCGGTCATGGAGCACCCGTTCTATGGCTCGTGGGGATATCAGGTGGCGGGCTACTATGCCCCTACCTTCCGGTACGGCTCGCCCGCGGATTTCAAGTATCTCGTGGATTGCCTGCACCAGCGCGGCGTCGGCGTCCTGCTGGATTGGGTGCCGGCGCACTTCGCCGCCGATCCGCAGGCGCTCGTTTTCTTCGACGGCGGCACGCTATACGAGTACGACGACCCCGCCATGCGATATCACCCCGACTGGGGCACGTACGTTTTCGATTACAACAAACCGGGCGTCCGCAACTTTCTGATTTCGAATGCGCTCTTCTGGCTTGAGGAATACCACATAGACGGATTGCGCTTCGACGCCGTAGCCTCCATGCTCTACCGGGATTATTCGCGGGGCGACGACTGGACGCCGAACATGTTCGGCGGGCGGGAAAATCTCGAAGCCATCGACCTGCTCAAAAAGGTCAACGAGGCCGCCTACGCGCACTTTCCGAATATCCTGATGATCGCCGAGGAGTCCACCGCATGGCCCGGCGTCTCGAAACCCACCTACGACGGAGGCCTCGGCTTCCTGTACAAATGGAACATGGGGTGGATGCACGACACCCTGGAGTATATGGAAAAGGACCCGGTCTACCGGAAGCATCATCAGAACCTGCTCACGTTCCCGCTGCTCTATGCATACTCCGAGCACTACATTCTGCCCCTGTCGCACGACGAAGTAGTGCACGGCAAGGGATCGCTCTGGGGCAAAATGCCCGGGGACGCCTGGCAAAAAGCAGCGAACCTGCGCCTCCTTTACGGACACCAGATCGGGCATCCGGGCAAAAAACTGCTCTTCATGGGCGGAGAGTTTGGACAAACGTCCGAATGGGACCACGACCACGCCATCGACCGGAACGCCCTGAAAGACCCGCTGCACGAGGGCATGATGGCCTGGGTGAAAGACCTGTACGCGCTGTACCGCAATCATCCGGCGTTGTGGAACGACCGACCCGAGGGATTCGAATGGATCGACTTCGGCGACGCGGACGACAGCGTCATCAGTTACATCCGGCGCGGGGCGGGCCGAACGCTTGTGTTTTCGTTCAATTTCACGCCCGTGCCGCGGGCGAATTACCGCATCGGCATGCCTGCGGAAGGCCGCTGGCGGGAAATGCTTAACTCCGACGCCCAACTGTACGGAGGAAGCGGCGTGGGCAACCTGGGCCATGTCGATACGGAACCCGTACCGTTCCATGGACGAAACCAGTCCGTCGTGGTTACGCTGCCGCCGCTTGCCGTCGCAATCCTCGAACAGGAAATGTAGGAATGCGCTGATCAAAACCACTTCGCTCAGCGCGTCGCTTTCGCGCGCGGGACGTCATGGCTCCATCGTTGCAATCAGCGGAAAACATCTTGCGGCCAGATCGCGTACGATGCAGGCAGGGCGGCAAAAAGCATTCCCGGCGCAAAATGCCTTCTTCATCTTTTTCACGCACAACGAAATAACGACGTCATGGCACACCAACTCCCCGACTTGCCCTACGCCTTCGAGGCGCTGGAACCCGTGATCGACGAGCGGACCATGCGGATTCACCACGGCAAACACCATCAGGGATATGTCAACAAACTGAATGCTGCGCTCGAAGGGCATGAAGCATTGCAGAACCTGTCGGTGGAAGATCTTCTTCGCAACATAAACGAGGCGCCCGAATCCATCCGGGGAGCGGTCCGGAACAATGGCGGCGGACACGCCAACCATACCTTGTTCTGGAACATTATGTCGGGGAGCGGCGGCGGCGAACCCGGCGGAGATCTTGCGGCAGCTATCGACGCCGCGTTCGGCTCGCTCGACGCTTTCCGGGCGACCTTCGCAGCGAATGCGGCAGGGCGGTTCGGAAGTGGATGGTCCTGGCTGGTCGTGGGCGACGACGGCGCCCTCGCCGCTTATTCCACGGCGAACCAGGACAGTCCGCTCATGCAGGGACACACGCCGATTCTGGGCCTTGACGTATGGGAACACGCCTATTATCTGAACTATCAGAACGACCGCGGCGGCTATGTAAACGCCTGGTGGAAGGTGGTCGACTGGGAGCAGGTCGCGATCCGCTTCGACGCCGCACGCTAACGAAGGCGCGGGCGCCTCGCCGATCCTGCGGCGGCATGGGAAACGTGTCGTACAGCATCAAGGAAATACAGTATACCATCCAGGGAGAAGGGGCCCGCACGGGGCGCCCGGCGGTTTTCCTGCGCTTTGCCGGGTGTAATCTATGGAGTGGACGGGAGGCGGACCGGGCTACCGCCACCTGTTCATTCTGCGATACGGATTTCGTGGGTACGGATGGTCCCGGAGGAGGCCGTTTCGCCCAAGCGAGCGACCTGGCGCAAGCCGTGGCCGCCTGCTGGCCTACGGCGGCGCAAGCCCGCTATGTGGTCTGCACAGGCGGCGAACCCCTTCTGCAACTGGATTCGACGCTCGTGGCGGCGCTGCATGAGGAAGATTTCGAAATAGCGATCGAAACGAACGGCACAAAAACGCCCCCGGAAGGCATAGACTGGATTTGCGTCAGTCCGAAAGCGGACGCCGAACTGCTGCTGACGCAGGGCGACGAACTGAAACTGGCGTACCCGCAAGCCCTTGCGCCGCCAGAGCGGTTCGTCGGCTTTGCGTTCCAGCACTTTTTCCTGCAACCGATAGACGGCCCCGACCTGGAGCGCTACACGCAGCAAGCCATCGCCTATTGCCTGACGCACCCGGTCTGGCGGCTTTCGCTCCAGACGCACAAACTGCTGGGCATTCCATAGGCGCTGACCGCAGCGAGGCTCCCGAACGCGCTACGGGACGACTATGCGGAAAGGCCTATGGCCCGCAACATGGCGTTGAGGTCGGAAGCGGACAATGCGCCGCGCGCCCGCAACGCTTCGAGCGCCGTACGCACTTCGGCTGGATTCGTCGCGCCGTCGCCCGCAGGAGCGCCTGCGTCCTCCCCTTCTTCAAGGGCGCACAGCATCGCTTCCTGCAAAAAGGCCGCCACATACCGGCACGCCCCGGGCCTGCCGGAAAAGTCCAGAACCACATCGAACGTGGCGCGACCCCTGTTTACCTGAATCGTCATGCTCCGCCCGCCCATCAGTTTGCGCTTCTCCTCCACCCCGACCATATCCGCATAGCGCACATCCCGAACCGGCGACAAGTCGTTGTTCTGGAACACCAGGCGATCCGCCGTAAACACGGCCCCATCCTTTGCATTGCCGATGCGCGTGGCGTCGTACAACGCCAGCGCTTCGGACTCGGAAACGCCCGCCGCATAATCGCGGAGCGCATTGCGCAGTTTCTCCCGGGGAATCCGGGGCGCGACATAGATTCCGAGACCGGGATCGTGCGGAAGAAGCGTCTCCACAAGGTGTTTCATGGCTATGCGGTTATTCCGGGTTCCGGGATGCAGGGCATGTCCCCGTAAAGCCACAGGGCATGGAACGGCGCTAAAAGAATCCGAGGGTCACGTCCAGAAGCCCCGGCGCAATGCCCAGGACCAGCAACGCCGCCATGCACGCAACCAGCACGATCCGCAACGCAAGCGGCGTCGAAAACGCAGCGTCCGGCGGGGCGGATTCCGGCGCATCCTCCGGGGAGCGCATGAAAAAGACGTACAGCACGCGCAGATAATAAAAGGCCGATACGACACTGGCGAGCACTCCGATTACGACCAGCCAGGCATAGCCGGCGGCCACGGCGGGCGCGAATACCGCGTATTTGCCCAGAAAACCGCCGAACGGCGGAAATCCCGCAAGGCTGAACATGAAGCATCCCATGGCGACGCCTACAAGCGGCTTGCGAAGCCCCGCGCCCGCCAACGAATCGAGGGTTTGCTCCTGGCCCGCCTTGCCGTCCCATTCCAGAAAGGCCATGACGCCGAACGCGCCAATATTCATCAGCGCGTACACAAGGAGATAGTACAGCGCGCCGGACCAGCCAGCAGCTCCGCCCGCGGTCAGGCCAACCAGAATATACCCTACGTGCGCAATGGAGGAATAGGCCAACATGCGCTTCACATTCGATTGCGCGACCGCCAGCAGATTGCCCAACGCCATCGTCACGGTCGCAACGATCGCGAACAGGGGGCGCCAATCATCCACGGATGCGATATCGCGCAAAATCAGGATCAACGCGCCGAACGCCGCCGCCTTCGAAGTAGTGGACATGTAGCCCGCCATGGTGGTCGGCGCACCCTGGTATACGTCGGGCGTCCACATATGAAACGGCGCCGCCCCCACCTTGAAAAAGAATCCGATCAACAGCAACGCCACGCCGCACCGAAACAGCATGACCCGACCGCTCGCTTCAAGGCCGGCGACCATCTCCGGGATATACATGGTCCCGGTCGAGCCGTACAGCAAGGCGATCCCGTACAGAAAAAAGCCCGTGGCGAAAGCTCCCAGCAAAAAATACTTGAGCGCGCTCTCGGCGCTCCCCTCGTTGCCCCGCAACAATCCCGCCATGACATACAACGAGACGGACATCGTTTCAAGCCCGATGAACGCCGCCGCCATATGGTTCGCCGCGCCAAGCGTCATCATCCCGACCGTGGCAAACAGTATCAACGTATAGATTTCGCCGCATTCCTGGCCTGTTCTTTTCCAGTACGAGGGCGAAAGCGCCACGGTGAGCAAACCGCCGGACAGGATGACGATATTCACGAACGAAGCGTAGCCGCCCGTACGAATCATCCCGTAAAAAGCCGTTCCGGCTTCCTTGTCCAGGTGCATTGCCTCCAGGAGCATCCCGACGGCAAGCGCCGCCCCGGAGGTCCAGGCCAGTTCGCGCAGGCTGCTTCCAAAAGCATCCCGAACAACCAGCCAAATCCCCGCCCCCATAACAAGCATCAAGGGCAAGTTCGCCAGCATATCCCCCGGAAGGGCGTCGTAAAAACGAATCAGTTCTGTTTCCATGGGATTGGAATCGCGACATTTCCGGGCCGAAGCCTCGAAAATGTACATGGAACACGGTTCACAAACGGTCTATCCTCTTTGCCAGCGCCACATCGAAAGCCGTCACCTTGCCGCCCGCATCGTGCGTGTTGAGCGCAAGCGTGACCCGGTTGTATACGTTGCGCAGGTCTGGATGATGATCCAGCGACTCGGCTTCGAACGCCACCCGGACAATGAACGCCATGGCCTCCCTGAAATCGCCAAACGCAACCTGCTTGACGAGCCGGTCGTCTTCGAAAATCCACCCGTCGAGCGTTTGCAGCGCCTGGGCGATTTCTTCTTCGGAAAGTGGTTGTCGAGACATAAGCAATCGGAGCGCGCCCGAACGCGACGCGTTGAGCAAAGTGATTTTGATCAGCGTATCCTATATAATCCACCCGCTGTAAAAAACGAGCCATACCACGAAATACACGGGAACCAGGATCGGCAACGAATACTTCACCAAATACCCCACGAAGCTGGGCACGTCGACGCCGCTCGACTCGGCAATGGCTTTCACCATGAAGTTTGGCGCATTGCCGATATACGTCATGGCGCCGAAGAACACCGCCGCCACGGAAATGGCCTGCAGGAATATCCACGAGTCGCTTCCGTCGCCGGGCAACGCAAATTCCATGACCTGGGTCGCCATACTCACGTCCAGCTCGAACTTGCCCATTGACGCCGCCAGGAAGTTGAGGTACGTCGGGGCATTGTCCAGAATCCCCGACAAGGCCCCCGTAGCCCAGTAGAACATGCCCACGGACAGCGATTCGGAGTTCTGGCTCGCAAAATCGCTGATAAGCCGGAGCGCCGGCTGCATCGTTGCGAAAATGCCCAGAAAAAGCCAACCCACTTCCCGGATAGGCTCGAAGGTGAACTCGTTTCTCTCCAGCGCCGTCTTGTCGGCGGTCACGAACGCCAGAACGCATACCGAAAACATAATGAGTTCGCGAATGCCGAACGGCAAATGAGCGCTGCCTATATGCAACCGGGGAACCCAGTCGAAAACGTTCGGATCGATGAACACGGAAAGAATAACCACTGCAACCCATATGAAATTCTTCCTGCCCACGACGGACATCAACCCGCGGGAAGCGTCCACGGCAGACCCAACCTCCTTATTCCGCGAATCGATGACATAAAAAATGGCCAGCAGGAGCAGCATGGTCGGCAGCCAGATATACCAGACATGCGTGAACGTCCAGAAAAAAGGCACCCCGCGCAAAAAGCCCAGGAAGAGCGGCGGATCGCCTATGGGGGTCAGGCCGCCGCCCACATTGGCGACCAGAAAAATGAAAAAGACGATATGATAGGGCTTCAGGCGACCCCGGTTGAGACGCATATAGGGCCGAATGAACAACATGGCCGCCCCGGTCGTGGCGATCAGGTTTGCGATGACAGACCCCGCAAACAGCAGGACGGAATTCGTCCAGGGGACGCCGCGGGCGTTCAGGCTGAGAAAAATGCCCGAAGCCGCAATGAACAGGGACGCAACCAGCGCAATAAAGGACAGATACTCGGCCAGCGCATCCATCATGGGAGTCGACGATCCCAGCACGAACAGATAATAGAACACCACGATGACCCCGAGCCCCACAGCATACTTCGGATAATGCTTGTGCCAGTGATGGGCGTAAAAAAGCGGTCCCGTGGCAATCATAATGAGCAGCGCAAGAAACGGCAGGACGAGCCATACGGGAGGCAGCGGACCATGATGATCTCCTTCGCCGTGCTCCTCATCCGCCGCATGGGCGTCGTCGGACGCCGCATGCCGGAGATCGTCGTGCGCGGCGGCGTCGGCATGGGCGCCGGCGGCTTGTTCTGCGCCGGACTCTTGCAGCGAAGAAGGAGGCGCCGACCAGGCCGCGCCCGGCAGCAGAAAACCTCCCGCCAGCAACAGCGCCGCCACAAGGGTCAGGCAGCGAAAACGCGCAGGGAGAACGGCAAAGCGAAAGGGGGAAACGAAGAACATGGCGTATGCGATCAATTAGTTGCCGGGCTCCGGGCGAAGCGCTCCGAACGAATCTGTTGCGGGCTTCGACTCAGAGACCGGGGAAGCATTTTCAAAAAAACGGGCGGCGTCCTGCGCAGGGCGGGCGCCCTCCGAAGACATGCGCTTTGCGCGAATCGACTCCAGCAGAAACCGGGCGGTCGGTTCGCTCTTTTGCAAAAACCGGTTTGGGGCAAAGCCCAACGCGAACATAAGCACAACCAACGGAATCATCAGCGCAATTTCGCGGCCCGTCATATCGCGCAGGGTCCGATTCGCTTCGTTATCGAGTTTGCCGAAAAACGTCTTGTAGACCATCCACAGGAGATATACGGCCGCCAGAATAACGCCCGAGGTCGCGGCGGCGATCAGCACGGGATGGCCGATCAGGTCGCTCTGAAAGGCCCCGAGGAGAATCATGAATTCGCCCACGAAGCCGTTCAGCCCCGGTAGCCCGGCGGACGCGAGCGCCGAGAAGATCATGAAGAACGTGAGGATGGGAACAGTTCGGGCAATCCCCCCGAAATCGTCCATTTCCCGGGTATGGCGGCGCTCGTACAACATGCCGAGCAGCAAAAAGAGCGCCCCGGTGGACAATCCATGATTGACCATCTGAATAAGGGCGCCCTGCATAGCCTCCAGCGTAAACGCAAAAATACCGAGCACGACGAACCCAAGGTGGCTAATGGACGAATAAGCCACCAGTCTCTTGGCGTCGGACTGCGCCCGGGACGCCAGCGCGCCGTATATAATGCCGATCACCGCAAGAATCGCGAAAGGCCACGCGTAATCGTACGCCGCGTACGGGAAAAAAGGCAAGCAGAAACGCACGAGCCCGTAGGTTCCCATCTTGAGGAGTACGCCGGCAAGAATCACCGACCCCCCCGCGGGGGCCTCCACATGCGCGTCCGGCAGCCAGGTGTGCAAGGGGAAAATCGGCACCTTGACCGCGAACGCAAGAGCGAAGACAGGAAACAGCCAGGCCTGCAGGCTCACCGGCGCATCGAACGCCAGCAACTTGTGCCAATCCGTCGTGAACACGCCGCCATTCACGGCGTCGCCCGCCGCATAACCGAGATACAGAATCCCGACCAGCATGAGCAGAGACCCCGTCAACGTAAAAAGTACGAACTTGACGGCGGCGTAGATGCGCCGGGACCCGCCCCATATCCCGATGATGAAATACATCGGGATCAGCGTGAGTTCGAAAAAGACGTAGAACAGAAATACGTCGAATGCGCAGAAAACGCCCGTAACGCCCGTCTGCAAAATGAGCAATAGCGTGTAGTATCCCTTGCGCCGCTTGCTTATGTAGCGCCAGGAGGACAGGACCACGATGGGGCCGAGGAGCGTCGTCAGCATCACGAGCAGCAGGCTGAGCCCGTCGACGCCTACGAAATACTTGATGTCCACGCTGTCCGGGAACCAGGCTGCCTTATCGACCAGCTGAGCCGTCCCGCCTAGCTCCGGGGATGCATCGAAGGCGGCGAAAAGCACGAGCGACAACAGAAACGCGGCCACAGTCGTCCCGAGCGCCGCCCACCGCACCGCGCGATCGCTGCGCGCCAGCAGGGTCAGCGCCGCCCCCGCAAGGGGCAGGAAAATGACAAGGGACGTGATATGCGGAATCGACATAGCCTCCAGGAAATCACAGAGCAAGCATGAGCGCCAAGACAAAAACAGCGCCCAGCACGATCACGGCGGCGTAGTGTTGCACGCGGCCGGTTTGCATGCGGCGGGCGATGCGGCTTGTTGAAGCAATCAGGGCGGCCAAACCGTTTACCGCGCCATCCACTACCCGCGCGTCGAACGCGGCGCAACCCCGCTTGGCCAACCGCAAGACGGGACGAACCACGGTGCGGTCGTACAACTCGTCCCAGAAGTACTTCCCTTGCCATATCCGGTACAAACCGCCCAGGCGCCGCGCGATTCGCTCGTCGAACGCCGGGCCGTTCGCCCCGTAGGCCCGTATCGCGAAACGCAGTCCCGCCAAAGCAATGAGCGCCCCGAAAAGAAGCAACGCCCATTCGATCCAGATGAACCCGGCCCCATGTTCCGCAGCGGGCGGCTCCGCTACGGGTCCGCCCCAGGGCGCGCCCAGCCAATGATGGATCCAGTTGTATTCGCCATGTCCGATCACGGCGGGCAACCCGATAAACCCGGCGAAGACGGACAGCGCGGCAAGAATTCTCAGGGGCCACGTCATCGTCCAGGGCGATTCTGCAGGCTTCGCCCGGTCGGCTGCGGGCCACCGCGGCCTTCCCTGGAAGGTGAGCATATACGACCGCATCATATAGAACGCTGTCAACAAGGCCGTAACGATTCCGATTCCCCAAACGAACCAGGCGTACGCATGCCCGTCGTACCCATACTCGAACACCCGAAAAAGAATCTCGTCCTTGGAAAAGAAACCGGCAAGCGGCGGCAAGCCCGCAATGGCGAACGTAGCAATCAGATAGGTCAGGTTCGTGGTGGGCATATGCCGGGATAGCCCCCCCATAGTCCGCATGTCCTGCGGATCGAACGCATGCGCGGCGTTTTCATTGGATTCGGCGTCGCGCGGAACCGGCAGCAATCCTTCCGCCTCCAGATCGCGCTCGACGCCATGCATCGCATGAATGACGCTTCCGGCTCCCAGAAAAAGACATCCCTTGAAAAAGGCGTGCGTAACCACATGGAAAATCGACACGAAGAACGCCCCGACCCCCGCCGCCGCAAACATATATCCAAGCTGTGAAACCGTCGAGTAGGCCAACACTTTCTTGATGTCGTTCTGCGCGAGCGCCACGGTAGCCGCCATAATCGCCGTCAGCGCGCCCACCACGGCGATCGCCGCCATGACGCCCGGCGCGGCCAGCACAATGGGCGAAAGCCGGGCAAGCAGGTATAGCCCGCTCGTAACCATTGTGGCCGCATGAATAAGCGCAGACACCGGCGTCGGCCCCGCCATGGCGTCCGGCAACCAGGTAAAAAGAGGAATCTGCGCGCTTTTGCCCGTAGCGCCGATGAAAAGAAGCAGCACAACCCAGTTGACGATATGCTGCGGAAGCGCATCGACCCCCTCAAGCAGGCTCCCGAAATCCAGGGCGCCCACATGCCGGTACAGCAAAAAGATGGCCATCAGGAAAGCGAAGTCGCCCACCCGATTCATGATGAACGCCTTGTTCGCCGCCGCGCTGTTGCGGAGGTTTTCATACCAGAATCCGATCAGCAGCCAGGAGCACAAGCCCACGCCTTCCCAACCCAGAAAGAGCACGGGCAGGTTGTCCGCCAGCACCAGATTCAGCATGGCGAAAATGAACAGATTCAGGTAGGCGAAGAACCGCCAATACCCCCTGTCGCCGTGCATGTACCCGATCGAATACAAATGGATTATCCCCCCGACGCCTGTGACCACCATCGTCATGAGCAGGGACAGCGCATCGATGCGATAGGCGAACGAAAGGCGAAAATCGCCCGCCGACATCCAGGTGTAATAATCGACGACGACAGGTTCCCCGCCATACCCGATGAACAGGTAGAGGGCAATGGCGAACGGAATGGCCACCATCGCGGTAGCCACCCCGCCGATCAGCCCCTCGTGCCTGCGCAGGTCCGGCATGAAGAGACCGCTCAGGCCAATGCATGCCGCCCCTGTCAGCGGCAACAGAATAATCAGACCCGTCAGAAGGTCCATGTACATGGATTCGCCCCGAAGGAGGCGGGCAACTCGTTAAGGGATACTCTGATTAAGTCCACGAAGCTCAGAGGCTGCGAGGGGTGCGCTGGCAAGGAATGACGAAGCAGTATGGCAGGCCCCATATAATGAGGAATGACGCAGCCAGCGTGCTCCTCGCAGTCTCCCGAAGGGCGCGTCACGGACGCCATGACCCGAAGCCGCCGTATTTTCCGCTGATTTCAACGATGCAATCATCATGTCCTGTACGCGCTAACGCGACGCGCTGAGCGAAGTGATTTTGATCAGAGTATCCTTAAAACTAAAACCTGAACAGATTGAACCGGGAGAGATCCACTGTTTCTTTCTTCCGGAACAATGCAATGACGATGGCCAAACCCACTGCGGCTTCCGCCGCGGCGACCGCCATCACGAAAAAGACCAGCATTTGTCCAGCCGCGTCGCCCATGCTGCGGCTAAAGGCCACCAGCGTGATATTCACGGCGTTGAGCATCAATTCGATCGACATGAACACCACGATCGCATTGCGGCGCAACAGCACGCCCAGCGCGCCGATCGTAAACAGCACGGCGCTCAGCGACAAATACCAGTCAAGCGTCCATTCCATAATAGCATCCCTGAATCACTTGCTCGAATTTCTCCGGGCAAGCAGCACCGCGCCGATCGTGGCCACCAGCAGCAAAATGCCCGTAACTTCCATGGGGAGCGCATAGCGCGTCAATAATTCCCGGCCAAGCGCCGAAGCAGACCCGGAAGCAGCATCCGGCATGGCGGGCTCCGGCAAAAGGTCCAGGGTGCTCGCCAAAACATACGTCAATTGCGCAAGGACGACCATGCCCAGCAAAAAAGCGACGCCGCGTTTCCAGTCGATGGCTTGCAGCCTCGGAAGCGCATCCAGATTCAGCAACATGATGACGAACAGGAAAAGCACCATGATCGCTCCGGCGTACACGAGTATCTGTATCACCCCGATGAACCGGGCGTTCATCGTGACGTACAGGGCCGCCACGCAACACAGGTTGAGCACGAGCCATAGCGCCGCGGACACGGGGCTCCGGGAAACGATAAGCCCGACCGCCGAAGCGACCGCCACCGCGGCGAAAAAGAAAAAGAAAAGCTGGGGAATCATATTAAGCGGCAGCAGGCGAACCCGGAACGCAGTATCCCTAATGTATGGCAAAGGTACCCAAAATGCGGCGACAGGACAACATAAAATCCTGTAAATCCCTGTGAATTAAGGAACGCCCTGATCGCGAGCCGGGGCGATACGCTGCGCCATAAACGCTCCATGTACGCTATCGTCCAGCCAGCGCCTCGAATAGCCGTTGTCCCACCTCGGCATTGTCGAGATGCCCGCGAAGCCGCCCGCTGCCAGGGCCGTATGCATACATATTCACGTCCGTCGCGGTATGCCCCAATGTCGTCCAGGCCACGCCGGCCCGCCGCGCAATAATCTCGCCCAGCACATAGCCAAGTCGGTCCTCCTTGCGGGCGACCCGGATCGCCGCTGCCTCCATGGACGTCAGGCTCTCGACGCCCGCCATGGCGGAAAGCACGTCCCCGGGATCTTCGCCGCGCTCCACGGCGCTCGCCATCGCATCCACGGAGACGGACGCCCTGGCCAGTCGCTCCGGGCTCCAGTCGTACAACGCTTGCGAATACAAGCTCTGCCAATACGCAGGCGCTTCGCCCACGCGATCCGCCTTGTCGGAATCCAGAAGGGATCGGCCCAGGCTCAGTCCGCCGGTTTCGTGATCGGAAACCGCCGCGAGCAACGTTTTTCCGTTTTCTTCCGCAAAAGCCCGGGCCACCTCAAACGCCTCGTCGTACGCCAGCGTCTCCCGAAGCGCCGCCGCCGCATCGTGCGCATGCGACGCATGGTCAATGCGACTTCCCTCGACCATCAGAAAGAAACCCGCCTCGCTGCGCTGCAATATCTCAAGGGCTTTCTGCGTCATGCGCGCGATATGCGGAACGCGCGGCGCCTCCCCTTGCGCCCCGTCTATTTCCCAAGGCATATGGCTTTCGGAAAAAAGCCCCAGCGCCGGTCCCTCCCGTACGGCTTCCAGCGCTTGCAAATCCTTGATCGTCCGGTACCCCAGCACGGACGCTTCCTCCAGCAAATCCCTGCCGTCGCTGCGCGCCCCGCCGCGGGCCTCGGGCAGAAAAAAGCGGCGCCCGCCGCCGAAGAGCACATCTACCCCCGCATCAAGCATCTGCAAAGCGATCTCGGATTCCATATTCCGGTTGGACACGTGCGCCGCAAACGCCGCGGGCGTCGCGTGCGTAATCCGACTGGTCGTCACCAGGCCCGTAGCCATCCCGCGCGCCTCGGCGACCTCAAGGATGGTCTGGAGCGGACGATGCAGCGTATCGACCGCAATCGCACCGTTTTCTGTTTTGAACCCGGTCGCGTACGCCGTAGCGCTGGACGCCGAATCCGTGACCCGCTCGCGGGCCGAACGGGTGCGCACCGATCCGGTCTGATGCGGATCGAGATAAAGCCCCTCGCGCAGGCCAAGATGGACAGCCACTTCCCGCGCCATGGTAAAATGCGCCGAACCTGCGCCGTCGGCAATGAACAAAATGACATTCTTCGGCGTGCTTTCCGAAGACGCGCGGGACGCCGTATCCGGGGGCGCCGTCGGCGAACAAGCCGCCTGCATGCCGACCAGCAGCAACAGCGATAATCCGATCAGGCAAGAACGAGACATGACGATGCGAGGTTGGCGCCTGGAAACATTAATGGCAGCAAGAATATCGGAAACGACGGGGTAAAAAATGCGCCATCTCGTTACATTTGGGCGGTATCGGCCATCTGCACAAAACTTTCGCAAAGTCTCCGCGCCGCGGACGCCATGCCACGAAACCACCATGTTTTCCGCTGGTTTCAACGATGCAATCATTTATGTCCCGTACGAACGCGACGCGCTGGGCAAAGTGATTTTACCAGAGTAACCTTTCAAAACACCATCATGGCCAAACTGACTGTCATAGGAGCCGGAAATGTTGGCGCTACGGTCGCCGATTGCGTAGCGCGAAAAGATATCGCGCGCGAAGTCGTGCTTATCGACATCGTCGAAGGACTGCCGCAGGGCAAAGCGCTCGACATGCAGGAATCCGCGCCCGTGCACGGTTTCGACACGCGCGTTACGGGCACGAATGCGTACGAAGACACGGCCGGGTCGGATATATGCGTGATCACGGCGGGACGGCCTCGCACCGCCGATATGTCCCGCGACGACCTGCTGGAACTGAACGCCAGAATCGTACAGTCCGTTACCGCGCAATTCGCCGCCGGCAGTCCAGACGCCATCATTGTGGTCGTTTCGAATCCCCTGGACGCCATGACCTCCGTAGCGCACGCCGCCAGCGGGTTTCCCGCCCGGCGGGTGATGGGCATGGCGGGCATGCTTGATACGGCAAGGTACCGCGCCTTCGTCGCGCTGGAACTGGGCGTATCGGTGCGCGACGTGCAAGCGCTCCTGCTCGGCGGACACGGCGATTCGATGGTGCCGCTGCCCAGCTGCACCACCGTGGGCGGCGTACCTGTGTCCGAATTGCTGGCCCCGGAAACAATCCACGCCATCGTGGAGCGCACCAAGGGCGGAGGCGGCGAAATCTCCCGGCTCATGGGGGCTTCGGCATGGTATGCGCCAGGCGCCTCGGCCGCCGCAATGGTTGAATCCGCGATGAATAATCTGGGCCGCGTACTGCCCTGCGCCGTGCAGCCTTCAGGACAGTACGGCCTGAACGATTTGTTTATCGGCCTGCCGGCGCAGATCGGACGCGGCGGCGTGGAACATATCCTTGAGGTCGGCCTCTCCAGCGAAGAACAAGCCCTGCTCGACGCCTCTGCGGAGCATGTGCGGCGGAATCTCGACACGCTCCGGCGAAAAGGATTCGCGTAGGGGCTTGCCTGAATAGAGGCAGGCGTCCGGGGCGAACGACAACGACCGGCGGCGGCGCAGGGAAAGCAGGCCGTGCGCCTCGCTGCATTTCTCTGCGGATATCACTTGAATCTGAGGCAAAATTGTCTTATATTAGCAGGATAGGCTTGTTTTCGCCTTGCGGAAACGCCTTGCCCCAAACAATAACAATCTTGTCCCAATCAGGCGCAGGACAAAACCTTCCTCGCAAAACCGAAAGAACAGGACGTGGCGGTATTGCAGAAAAAGATCATAACGAAAAAAACCTCGCGGACTGCTTTGAACAAGCAGCAGTCGGCCCTCGCTGAAATGACCGACGAGGATTTGATGTCGCAGTTCCAGGCAGGTTCCGTGGCGGCGTTCAATATTCTCGTGGAACGGTATTCCGAGCGCCTGACCCACTACCTCTACGGTTTTCTGGGAGATATGCGGCGTTGCGAAGACCTGCTCCAGGAAACGTTTCTGCGCGTGTATCGCAACAGGCATTCGTACCGGCGGATCGCCAAGTTTTCGACCTGGCTCTATACGATCGCGGGCAACCTGGCGCGCTCGGAGTACCGCAAGCGCAAACGCCGTCGCCTCTACTCCATCCAGAGCGTAAATCGGGATAACGAGGAATACGAGATGCAATTGCCGGACGAATCGTTTGCGCCCGACAAGCATACGGAAAGCATTATTCAGGACAAGTACATCCAGCAGGCGCTGGACGATATTCCCGCGTCGTTCCGCGAAGTGGTCGTGCTGCGCGACGTGCAGCAACTGGCCTACGACGAGATTGCGGAAATCACCGGACTGCCAATGGGCACCGTCAAAAGCCGCATCAACCGCGGACGCACGAAACTTCAGACCCTCCTGAAGGACGTGTATCCCTTCTACGAACCGGCAGCGGTTTAAGGCCGCCCCGTTTCAGGATACGCTGCTTTTCGCCGCTTTTTCAGACCGGCGCCGCTCTCTGGATCGGCGCCGGTTTTTTTATGGAGCCGTCAGGACGCCCGATCAGATCGCGTCGGACCCAGGTCTTTCAAGCGAAGCCCGCACGAAATCTTCGCGCAGGACCCGGTCCAGGGTTTCCACATACCGATCCACTCCAGACGCCGCAATGACCAGCGGCGGCTTGATTTTGAGCACATTCCCGCGCGGCCCGTCCCGGCTGGTCAGAATGCCCGCCTCGCGCATCCGCTCCACCACCCAGGAAGCCGCCTCGCCCGCCGGCTCTTTCGACATCCGGCTGGCCACCAGCTCCACGCCCAGAAAAAGGCCGCGACCGCGTACGTCGCCTATAATCTCGTGCGTTCCGGCAAGCGCCGTCAACCCGTCATGGAATTGCTTGCCCCGCGCCAACGCATGCTGCGCGAGCTCCTCTTCTTCGATCGCATCCAGCACCGCCAAACCCGCCGCACAGGAAGCCGGACTGCCGCCAAACGTGTTGAAATATTCCATCCCCGTATCGAAGGACCTCGCCAACTCCGGGGTGGTCGCGACCGCGCCTAACGGATAACCGTTGCCGATGGGTTTCCCCATCGTTACGATGTCTGGCGCGGCGCCTTGCAGTTCAAAGGCCCAGAACGCCTCCCCCATGCGCCCGAACCCGGTCTGCACCTCGTCGGCAATGCATACGGCGCCCGCCTCCCGCGCCGCTTCAAACGCCTTCCGAAGATATCCGTCGGGAAAAAACACCTGCCCGGCGCAACCCATCGCCGACTCTGCGATAAACGCCGCCACGCCCTCGGGGGCCGCCGCGAGCGCCTGGCGAAGCAGCGCCGCATGCTCGTCCGCCCCGCCGGAATGCCGGTATGGATCGGGCGTGGGCACGATATGCACATGCGGCGGACGGCCTTCGCCGCCTTTCCCATCGAATTTGTACGAACTAACGGCAATAAGCGACGACAAGTGGCCATGATACGCCTGTTCGATCGCCGCCACCCCCCGAAAGCCGGTGTGGGCCCGGGCGATGCGCAGCGCCAGATCGTTTGCCTCGCTCCCGCTGTTTACGAAAAAACATACGGATAGCGGATCGGGAAGCCGGGCCGTCAGGCGTTCCGCATAGCGGCCCAATTCGTCGTACAGGAAGCGCGTGTTCGTATTCAATACGCGCAGCCGCCGCGCTACGGCCTCCGTTACGCGGGGATGCCCATGCCCCACATGCGCGACATTGTTCACCGTATCAAGAAAGGGCTGCCCGTCCCGATCATACAGGTAGGCCCCATGCCCCCGGTGTATGCACAAGGGCGTTCGGTACGAAACGCTCAGCGACGGAGCGATGCGTTCCCGGCGGCGAGACAGCAATTCCGAAGCGTCCGCCGACCGAGGCGCGCGAGCGCAGGCGGGAAGCCCCAGCAGATCGGACGGGTCGGGCGAAACAGCCATCCAGACTTCCTGGCACCACGGAGCCGCCACGCCCGGAAAAGCCCCTTCCATATCCAGCCGGTCGGCTACGATCTGCACGTGCACATGCGGCGCCCAGCCGCCGTTTTCGTCCGACGTCCCGATCTCTGCAATTTTTTCTCCGGCCCGCACGGTCGAACCGACCTGCAAGCTCCGAATCGAGGCGCGGGACAAATGGCCGTACAGCGTACAAAACGCCGGACCGTCTTCGGGAACGTGTTCAAGCAATACGGCGGGACCATAATCGTAGGGGGCGTCGTAATCCGCCACGCTGCGAATCACCCCGTCAAGCGGCGCAAAAACCGGGCTGCCCGGCGGCTGAAACAAGTCGACGCCCAAATGCACCGTCCGCAGCTGGGAACCCGTCTCGTACTGCGCCCCCCGGTACGCCAGGCGCACTTCGGCATACCGGCCAATGCCCACCTCCGCTCCTGCCTCCTGCATCCTGCGCTCGATTTCGCGCGCCGACCGATCCGGATCCGACGGGTCCCTGAATATCCAGGCCGAACTCTTCGTACTGAAATCGAACGTTTCCGTCGCGGGAGAAGACGAGGCCACGACCGGGGCAAACGTTCCCTTTCGGCGACGGCGCCAGGCAACCGCGCGGGCGCCGTTCGGACACGGCTCGTACCCGCAAGCCTCCCGAATCGCATATTCCGCAAAACGCGGCGGAATATCGCGCAGAAGCGCCAGCGTCCGAAGCGCCGGCTCCCGGCTGATCGACATATAGGCGTTGTCCGGCTCCATGCGCTGCTGCTCCGCGGACATGCACGCGCTGACGCACAACCGCATGGCCAGAAAGGGAAAAAATACAGCCGCGTCGCGCTCGTCGAGCGGAAAAACCCGGTGGCAACTTCTCGCCATGGCGACGACGGCGCGAAGCGGATCGGCCATGCCAAGCGCCCCGTACGCCGCAGCCACAGCCACATCGGCCACCGCATACGAAACAAGCATGTCTCCAAAGTCGATCAGCCCGACAATCCGGCGGATTCGATGCTCCGGGCCATTCGCCAGTACATTCCAGTCGTTGGCGTCATGGTGCGTCGCGCTTCGACGCAACCGGTTTTCGCAACGAGCCAGCGCCTCCCGAAAAAGACGTACGAACGGTTCGACGAGCCTGCGTTCGTCCGGCGACAGCAAGGCCATCCGCTCGGTCGTCGTTTCTGCGGCGCGGGCCAGGTCCCAAACGAGGGGGCGCTCCAGCGCGGGATGGGTAAAATCCGCCAGCGCGGCGGACAGGCGCCCCACGAACCGCCCCAGATCGGACAACAAATCGAACGTGCGCGGACGGACCGAGGCAAGCGGCGTCCCGGGCACCCAGGAAAGCAGCCGGGCTACATGCCGGCGCCCCTCCCGGTCGGACAAGCGCGCGACGTCCTCGCCGCCGGACGTCGAAACGACCGCAGGAACCGTGAGGCCGCGCGCCGCAAGATGGCGCATGGCGGCGTGCTGCGCCTCCAGCGCCTTCCGGTCTTCAAGCGCATGCGCGATCTTGAATACAAAAGAGGGGGCGTCGGAAAAAGATCCGTTCGCCGCGGACGCGTACACGGCGAAATTACGATCCCGGTCGCTGGGCAACGGCTCCAGACGAGCGGATACGCCGTATCGCTCTTCAAGCGCCTGGCGCGCCGCGTCCTCGTCGAACCGGGGACGATCCCGGGCCATATCGGCGGCCGGGCCGCGCAATTCGTCCCCGGTCATGGCGCAAGCGGGAAAGCAACGCGCGCGATGCGTCCTTCGGGACCGGTCATCCATACGGCGTCGGGGCTTGCCGCGTCCACGCTCCACCATGCCAGCGAATCGAGCGGCGACCAGGTTTGCGCGTCGTCCGTCGAAAAAGCGGCCCCGCCCGGCCCCACCGCTACAAGAATGCCGCCGGGAACATACGCCGCGCCGTATACCGCTCCGGGAAATCCGGGGGAGGACGCCGCGCGCCAAGTGACGCCGCCATCCTCCGTAACGGCGGCGTTCTGCTGCATGGCGTCCGGGGCGGTCAAGTCTCCGCCCAGCGCCGCGCCATGTCGGGCGTCCCGGAAAGCCAGCGTGGTCACGCCCGCCGCCTCGCCGCCGGGCAACGGAACCTCGCTGCTTGTCCAGGCGCCGGTCCCGGGCGCGCGCCTGAGCACGCGCGGCGCGGCGGCGTTGCCCGTCCCGACAAGCACCGTCTGATCTTCCAGCACGATCAAACAAGTCCCGCTTGCGGCGAAACCGCCCTCGCCCGGCTGCGCGGGGGGAAGCGTTTCGTCGGGAAGCATCCGCCAGACGTCCCCGTTTTCCGCGTACAGGATCGGAAATCGCCCGTCTACCGCATCGCTGAATGCAAATCCCGATCCGTCTTCCCTAAAATCGAAACAATCGAAAAATGCCTCTTCGATATCGTTCCGGAAAAGCATTTCCCACGAAGCGCCCCGATCCGCGGTCCGGTATATGCGCGAATCCGATCCCTCCCCGATGCTGAGCAAATACGCCTCGTCAAGGCTCACGGCATGCACATCCCGAAATTGCAGGCTGTCGGCGCCGGGCGCCGCGCCGGCATGCCAGACGGCGCCGCCATCCTCCGTCCAGGCGTAGACGCCGCCCGCGCCCGCCGCCCAGGCAATGCGATCGGTTACGGCGTGCAACCCGATAAGGAGTTGGTCTGTCCCCGACGCCTGCATTTGCAGCGTGGGGACCGGCGGCGCTTCTTCGGAGGCGCCGCACCCGACGCATACAAGAACAAGCGGAAAAACGAACAGGACAAGTTCGCGAAGAATGGTTCGCGACATGACAAACCCTCGACAAAGACGGTATGCGATAAAATGGTTGGGTATGCGCATTAACGTACAGAGTTCCGGGAAGTCAATGTGCGCCGCGGCGAGGGACATGAAACGTTCTCCCTCGCTTTAAGGATACCCTGATTAAGCCTGCGAAGCTCAGAGGCTGAAAGGGCGGCGCCTGCAAGGAACGACGTACGTCTCGCGGAACGCGCAGGGCTTGCATTCCGCGCAATTTTTGGGGTTGGGCCTTGATTTTGCAATCATTATCAAGGATATTTGGAGCAATGAGAAGGTATTAAGGAGAAGTGGTCGTGTCTTTCGTAGCGATTTCCAGGGTAGAGGAAGGCGATGTCTATGCATTCGAGTCATGCGGTTCGGCGGGTATTCGCGCTGCTTTCGTGTGCGTGCGCGGGCGTTTCGTTATGGGTTGTTCCCGCCGCGGGCCAAGCAGTCCCGGAGGAGGGTTCTCCGGCGAAGCGCGTTTTTCAGGACGAGCCTCCCGCCTTCCCGGAGGCATGCGGCGCCTTGTTTATTTCCGACGAGTTCGGGGAAGGGTGCGCAGAGGATAAGGGCCCCGATGCGGTCGGGGGCGTTGCGGGGGCAGGAGGATTCCCGAACGCTTCGCCCGCTCCCGTTTTGCGGACGGCTCCTCGCCTGGAGTGTCCCGCCGCCGTGTTCGTCGAGGAGCTGGAGACGGGCGTGATCGACTGCCATGTCTATGACGAGGCGGGCGAAGAGGCCCTTGATTATTACTGGGAGCCTGCGGCAGGCGCGCCGGGGGGCTATCTGGACGCTCCGCGCTTGATAGGCGAGGATACGCCTTCTCCGCTGGTCGTGGCGCCGTCGGCGCCTGCGTACGCCGCGCTGGAGTCGTTTGCCTCGGAGGATGCGACGCTTCGCTACCGTTACCGCCTGACGGCTACGTCGCGGGTTACGGGTCTGTCGTCGCGGGCGGAGGTGGAGGTGTTCGTGTTGCTGCTCCGTCCGAGCGTGTATTGTCCCCTCGAGTACGAGGTATCGGCGGGTTCGGAGGTCGTTCTGTCGTGCGAGGGAGCGGACCCGTTGTCTTTCCGGATGGACTACGAGGCGGGTTCGGAGGCGTCGTGGGAGTGGGAGGGGCTTTGGGGATCGAGCGCGTCGTTGTTGAGCGCTTCGGACACGCCGTCGCCGTTGTTCCGGGCTCCTTCGGACGACGCGGGCGAGACGCACCACTATATTGCGAGCATGACGACGACCTCGTCGGGCGCTCCTCTTACGGCGCGGCGGCGTGTGAGCGTGCGGGTGGTCGAAGGGGAGGAACGGGATATGGAGTCTTTTTCGGCGCCGTCAATCACCTGTCCGGATAGTCCTTACAAGGCGTACGAAGGTTCGGCGGACATTACGCTGGACTGCGATGCGACGGACGCGCCTGCGGGAGCAACCTACGAATGGACGAACTTCGACGCCCACGCCAATGTCGACAAGCGATTAACGAACGCGGACAGCCTGGACGCTACGTTCCTGGTCCCGCCGGATATAGCCAGCCAGGGGAGTGGCATGCTCGTCGTAATCGATGAACAAGTCGGCTTCCAGCACGATTACTTCGTTACGATGTACGATTCAGCAGGCGTCGTGGTGATCGTGACCGGCCCGATTTCCGTAACGGTGCTGGAGAAGCCGAATATCGGCTATTGCCTGGTCTCTGCAGGTTATTCATTCGACGAAGGGGAGAGCGGCGAGCCTCTGCGGCACTGCGAGAGCGATCCGACCGGGGCGCCGGGGGATTCTCCTGTTTACGCATACGCGTGGAGCATCGCCGCAGGCACCCCTACGCCGAGCGACGCGCTGAGCCTCTTGAGCAACGCCGCGGCGCGCAATCCCGTATTCACGCCTCCGGCCGATGTGGCGAAGGATGTATTGTACCAATACGACATGACCATATCCGCGGATAACGCCAATGATTACGTAATGCGCGCGAACATACACGTTATAGACCTGGACGCGGGCGCGTTGAACCTTGCATGCGCCAGGGTGGAATGGAATGTCTATGCGGGTAAGCCGAATATCACGCTGGAGTGCGACGCTCCCGGCGCGCCGTCCGACACTACCTGGACGTGGACGGCTCGCGCCCCTACGCCGAATACGGATAATTTGACCAATCCGAATATACGCAACCCCGAGTTCATAGTGCCTTCCGCGGACAAATTTTACGTCACGCAGGATTTCTATTACACCGTATCTGTCAGCGCGGGCGGGAAAAGCGAAGCAAAGGATGTGGTTGTCGAGGTGTTCCCGGCAAGCACCATCGTCATTACCTGCAACGCGGAGAAATATTTTTTCGATGGAGGCAATAAAGAAGACATAGGCCGTTGTTCTTTTGCGCATGGCCGGAGAACCATCGATCCCGCCGATTTCGAATATGAATGGGTGGCTCACAGCACGACCGACCCGCGTTTTACGAACGGCACAAACCCGAACGGTACAAATACGAACGGCGCAAACACGAACAGCCACCTCTCTCTGCTCAGCGCCGCCAACGTAAACGGTCCGGATTTTCTTGTGCCGGATAATGTCCATAAGCATGAATTGTATTCATACTTAAGGCGAGTAATATTCAGTCCGACACGCATCACCGAAAGACAGGTTGACGCGTATGTGCTGGACCGCGATCAGTTCGACGCAACCCTTTCCCTTTCCTGCTCTAGTCCCGTCGTTGCGTACGAGGGCGGCGGCGAGATTGCGTTGTCGTGCACGGCTTCGGGCGTTCCCGACTCCAGGCCGTATTCGTACACATGGCGCGGCGATCCGCTGGCTGCGGCGCGACTAAGCGTCAACAAGAACGAGACGGGTCCAACGACGACGGCGACGTTTCTGTCGCCTGCGACGGTGGACGAGGACAAGACGTACGAATACGCGGTTGCGGTCACGGCGGACAACACCATTCCCGCCACGGCCAACGTCACGGTGACGGTCAAGAACAAGGTTCCGGTCGCGGTTGCGTGCTCGGGCAATCCGTATTCGGCGTACGAGGGGTCGGCGAACGTTACGCTGGATTGCACGGCTTCGGACGCTCCTTCGGGTTCTTCGTACGCGTACGTCTGGACGGTGCGCGGTTCGACGGCGGACACGGGTCTCTTGAGCGCGACGGACGTCGCTGCGCCCGCGTTCGACGTGCCGGACGAGGTGGACGCGGACAAGACGTACGAGTACACGCTTACGGTTTCTGCGGCGAACGCGGAAGACGGGACGGAGGACGTCACGGTGACGGTGCTCAACAGGCCTGAAATAACGGTTGCGTGCTCGGGCGATCCGTATTCGGCGTACGAGGGGTCGGCGGACGTTACGCTGGATTGCCTGGCTTCGGAGGCTCCCGGCGCGCATCCCGCGTATACGTACGTCTGGACGGCGAGGGGTTCGACGGCGGACGTGTCTCTCTTGAGCGCGGCGGACGTCGCTGCGCCCGCGTTCGACGTGCCGGACGAGGTGGACGCGGACAAGACGTACGAGTACACGCTTACGGCCTCTGCGGCCAATGCGGAAGACGGTACGGCCGACGTAACCGTAACGGTCTTGAACAGGCATGAAATAACGGTTGCGTGCGCGGGCGATCCGTATTCGGCGTACGAGGGGTCGGCGGACGTTACGCTGGACTGTACGGCGATGGGTCTTCCCTCCGGCTCCGGCTCTAACTACGACTATGCGTGGACGTCTCTGGGCGCGACGGCGGACACGGGTCTCTTGAGCGCGACGGACGTCGCTTCGCCCGCGTTCGCCGTGCCGGAGGACGTGCCGCAAACGACGAAGTACGAGTACGCGCTTGCGGTCTCGGCGGCGAACGCGAAAGACGGCATGGCCAACGTAACGGTGACAGTGCTCAACACGGGCGCGCTGGCGCTCGTATGCGCGGACAATCCGTATTCGGCGCTCGAGGGGGAGGCGGACATTACGCTGGCTTGCCTGGCGACGGGCGCTCCGGAGGGCTCCGACGACGTCGCATACGCCTGGACGGCGCGCGGCGCGACGGCGGACACGGAGCGTTTGAGCGCGACGGACGCGGCTTCGCCCATGTTCGCCGTGCCGGAGGAGGTTCCGCAAACGACGCGGTACGAATACAGGGTTACGGCCTCTGCGGCGAACGCGGAAGACGGGACGGAGGACGTCACGGTGACGGTGCTGAACAGGCCTGAAATAATGATTGCGTGCGCGGGCAATCCGTATTCGGCGTACGAGGGCGCGGCGGACATTACGCTGGATTGCTCGGCGGGCGACCCCGGCGGCGGCGATGTCGCATACTCCTGGACGGCGCGCGGATCGACGCCGGACGCGAACCTGTTGAGCGCGACGGATATTTCGTCGCCCGTGTTCGACGTGCCGGAGGAGGCGCCGCGCACGACGACATACGAATATCTTTTGACGGTCACGGCGGAGCACGCGGCGCCTGCAACGGAAGAGGTAACGGTGACGGTGCTGAACAGGCCCGATATCGTCGTCTCCTGCGCACGCCCCGCCCCGGTCTACGAAGGGTCGCCGGACATTGCGCTGTCTTGCTCGGCGGCGGGGGCTCCTCCTGGTTCCGGCTACGCATACGCCTGGACGGCTCGCGGCTCTGCGGCGGACACGGGCCTGTTGAACGCAACGGATATTCTGTCGCCGACGTTCGACGTGCCGGAGGACGTGCCGCAAACGACGACGTACGAGTACGCGCTTGCGGTCTCGGCGGAGAATGCGGAGGACGGCATGGCCAACGTAACGGTGACGGTCCTCAACACGGGCGCGCTGGCGTTCGTATGCCCGGGCCATCCGTATTCGGCCTACGAGGGCGCGGCGGACATTGCGCTGGATTGCTCTGTTTTGGGCGCTCCCGCTGGTTCCAACGTCGCATACGCCTGGACGCCGCTCGGTTCTACGCCGACAGGCCTTTTGAACGCGACGAATATTCCGTCGCCCATGTTCGCCGTGCCGGAGGACGTGCCGCAAACGACGACGTACGAGTACATGGTTACGGCCTCTGCGCCGGACGCGGAAGACGCCGCGGCCAACGTAACGGTGACGGTATTGGACAGGCCTGAAATAATGATTGCGTGCGCGGGCCATCCGTATTCGGCCTACGAGGGCGCGGCGGACATTACGCTGGATTGCTCGGCGTCGGGCGCGCCCGACGGCGCCGATTACGCATACGCCTGGACGCCGCTCGGTTCTACGCCGACAGGCCTTTTGAACGCAACGGATATTCCGTCGCCGACGTTCGCCGTGCCGGAGGATGTGCCGCAAACGACGACGTACGAGTACAGGCTTACGGCCTCGGCGCCGAACGCGGAAGACGCCGCGGCCAACGTAACCGTGACGGTATTGAACAGGCCCAACATAGCCGTCGCCTGCGCGGGCCATCCGTATTCGGCGTACGAGGGCGCGGCGGACATTGCGCTGGATTGCTCGGCTACGGGTGCGCCCGACGGCGCCGATTACGCATACGCCTGGACGGCGCGCGGCGCTACGGCGGACACGGACCGTTTGAGCGCGGCGGACATTTCGTCGCCGACGTTCGACGTGCCGGACGAGGTGGACGAAACGACCAGGTACGAATACAGGCTTACGGTCACGGCGCCGAACGCGGAGGGCGGAACGGCCAACGTAACCGTGACGGTATTGAACAGGCCCGGCATCGTCGTCGCCTGCGCGAACCCCGATCCGGTCTACGAAGGCTCGGAGGACATTGCGCTGGATTGCTCAGCGACGGGCGCGCCCGACGGCGCCGATTACGCATACGCCTGGACGGCGCGCGGCGCTACGGCGGACACGGACCGTTTGAGCGCGGCGGACATTGCTTCGCCGACGTTCTACGTGCCCGACGAGGTGGACGAAACGACCAGGTACGAATACCGGCTTACGGCCACGGCGGAGAACGCGGAGGACGGAACAGCGAACGTTACGGTAACCGTGTTAAACACGGGCGCGCTGGCGCTTGCATGCCCGGGCAATCCCTGGTCGACGCACGAGGGTTCGCCGGACATTACGCTGGATTGCGAGGCTTCGGGCGCGCCCGATCCCGGCTCCGCCTACGCATACGCCTGGACGGCGCGCGGCGCTACGGCGGATACGGACCTCTTGAGCGCGACGGATATTTCGTCGCCGACGTTCTACGTGCCCGACGAGGTGGACGAGACGACCCGCTACGAATACCGGCTTACGGCCTCGGCGGAGAACGCGGAGGGCGCTGCGGCGGACGTAACCGTTACGGTGCTCGACAGGCCAGCGGCCCCCGACCCGCCCGCCGTCGCGTTCTCCGGCGATGCGACGTCGCTGGGGGTCGCGGTAAGCGCTTCGTCCCTGCGCTTCGGGGCGCAGGCGGCGGGCGCGCAGGCGGCGCTGGACCCGTTGACGGACCGGGTATCGACGAGCGCGTCGGGTCCGCATCATGCGGGCCGCATGACGCTTGCGCCGGACGGCTCCCTCGCGTTCGACGCGAACGGGGAGCTGGCCTTGTCCATCGAGATGGTTGCGCCCGTAACGCTACGCCGCATTGCAGACGAAACAGCGGACGAAACAGCGGGCGCGGCGACGCTCGCGCTGATTCCTCGTTGGTCTATCGCCGCCTCGTGCGAGCAGCTTGCTTCCGAGGCGATAGGCGGTCTGCACACGCAGACGACGCTGTCGGAGTCGGACTGCCGCCTCTTGCTCTTCGGAGGCGAGCTCGACCTGGCCGGCGCCGCTCCGGGCCGCTACGCGGGAAACATAGACGTGATTCTGCGTACGGGCGCGGGCGAGGAGACGCACTCGGTGGAGGCCGAGGTGACGGTCGTGGCCGCGCCCCGCGTGATCACGATAGGCCCGGGCGGCGTGCGCTTCGACGCATCGCGGGAGGTTCCCGCAGCCTTGACGGAAGAGCAGAACCTGAGCGTCTACCCGGACATGGCGTTCATGACGCGGGACGAACCTTCGGGCGCGTTCGAGCTGTCCAATCCGTCGCTCGCGCCGCTGGAGGTATCGGTGTCGGCGCGGTTCGGGTATGCGGAGGCGACGGAAGACGGCCGCGAGGTAGTGGTGGAGGATAAAAACGCCTCCCGTTTTGGGGACTTGTCGGAAATAGCGACTATCTATCCGACGACCTTGACCCTCATGCCGGGCGAGCGGAGCGTCGTGCGCTACGGCGTGCGGGAGGAATCGCTTTCGTCGCTGGAAGAGGCGGGCTACGCGGCCTTTTTCGAGGTGACGTCTTCTCCTCGCCGGTACGCGCGGGCGGACCGGTTGCCGGAGGAGGTTGTTGCGTCTGACGGGACGGCGCGCGTGACGCTGCGCATACCCGGAGCGTACGTTCCGGGCGAGATCGCGCCGCGCCTACGGGCGGAGTTGCTGTCCTTGTCGGGAGGCGCTTCGCCGACGGCGACGTTTCTGCTGGAGACGGACGGCATTCCCTTCGCGGGGGAGGCGGCGGCGTACGACGGAGAAGGCCGCGCGCTGGGCCGCAGCGAGACGCTGACGTACGCGCGCAGCCGGGTGCGGATGTCTCTGGACCGGTTGCCGGAGGGCGAGGTCGTGTTCTTGCGCTTTACGCCGCGCGGGTCGGGCGCCGCGCCGGAGCCCGTGGCCGTGCCGTGGCGTGCGCCGCAGCGAGAGGGGCGAGACATAGGCGCCGCGCAGGACAGCGGCGTATCGCCGCCGCCGGGCGCCGTCCTCGCTGAAAAGCCTTAAGGGATACGCTGATTAACTCCACTTTGATCAGCGCTTCACTTTCACGCGTACAAAACGACATGATGGCGTTATTGAAATCAGCGAAAAACACGGCGGATTCGGGTTGTCGCGGTCGTGAAGCGCCCTTCGGGAGGCTGAATCTTTGCGGATTTAATCAGAGTATCCTTAAAAATCCGATCCTTCCGTAATTTCCTGCGGAACGAAAGACCCATCTGTGTCATAGTATTCCGTTCAGGGGTTTTTCGGCCCAGCCAAAACGCAGCAGACCGGAATGCCGTACCCGCCTGTCGTCGCGCTTGCGGGCCGCGTAAATCCTGCAAACGCTATCCGCCACATTGCTCAAATTTCAAAACCATGGCAACCCAAAGCTACCGCATGCTGCTCGCCGCCTTCATGGCTTCCGTCTGTCTCGTCGGGACAGCGCAAGCCCAGAAAGGATTCGGCGACGCCGTTCTCATTTCCGGAGACCATATTCTTGTCGGAGAACCGGATAACCTGTACCGTCCCGGCGCCGCGTACGTTTTTCATAAGTCAGACGGCGAATGGATGCAGGAGGCCGTGCTCACGGCGACGAACGCCGAAATGAACGACGGTTTTGGAGGCAGTCTGGCGATCGAAGGAGACCTGCTCGTCGTCGGGTCGTCCGGTACGGACGGAGAAGCCGGTTCCGCCCACGTATTCCATCGCATGGACGACGACTGGACGCATCAGGCTATCCTGACGGCCGAGGACGTCGGGGCCGACGACGCTTTTGGCGTGGCCGTCGGGTTGAGCGACGGCGCCGTATTCGTCGGAGCGCCGGCCGCCGATTCGTCCGCGGGAGCCGCCTATGTATTCGAACGGGACGCCGATGGCATGTGGATGCAGGCGGCGCGCCTTCAGGGGAGCGAAGTGGATGCAGGAGGCCGCTTTGGAACCGCAATCGCCGCCGCGGACGGACGCGCCTTCGTCGGCGCTCATGGCGGAAATAATGCGGCGGGCGGCGTCTATCTGTTCGAACGGGACGCGACCTCCGGGGAATGGACCGAATCGCAACTGCTGAAAGGACGCATTTCGGAAGAAGGCGACCGCTACGGCGCTTCGCTTGACCTCATGGACGACAAGTTGCTGGTCGGCATACCCCGGTTCGCCAACCGCGCGGGCGCCGCCATCATGTATCGGAGAGACGAGGAATCGAACGGTTGGGAATCGGCCACGCTGTTCCTGCCTTTCGCGGCCTCCAACCCGCCCGCCTTTGCAACGGGTATCGCGATGGCCGGCGATGAAATATGGAGCGGCGCGCCGTACGCGGCGAATGCGCATGGCAATATCTACCGGTTCAAAAAAGGCGACGACGGCGCCTACGGCAAGTCAGTCATTCTTGACCTTCCCGATCTGAAGCGCGGCGATTTGTTCGGAAGCGCGCTGGATGTTTCCGGAAATCTTGCGGTCGCAGGACTCAGCAGGGCCGATTTCGGCGCAGGCGCCGTAGCCGTGTTCGAACGCAACGAGGACGGGGCATGGGAACATAGCGCCATGCTGCGCAGCCCGTCGGGCGACGGCCTGGAAGCCGTCACAGGCGACATGGCGCCCTGCACGGAAGGCGAAGCAGGCATCTTCTCCTGTGATATGGTGGACATGCTTGCGTTTCTGCCTATCAGCGAGCTGGGCGGCGAACGCGGCGTGCAGATGAACGACATCTGGGGCTGGACCGACCCGGAAAGCGGGCGGGAATATGCGCTTGCAGGACGCATGGACGGCGCCTCGTTCGTGGACGTCACGGACCCCTCGAATCCGGTTTACCTCGGCAACCTGCCCAAAACGGAAGGCACGCCGGGCGCCGTCTGGCGAGACATCAAGGTGTATAAAGACCATGCCTTTATCGTGGCCGACGCCGCCGAGGAACACGGCGTACAGATATTCGACCTGACGCAACTCCGCAATGTCGGCGACATGCCCGTAACCTTCGAAGAAACGGCGCATTACGACGGCATAAACAGCGCGCACAATATCGTCATCAACACGGACACTGGATTCGCGTACACCGTGGGCGGCCGGGCCGGCGGCGAAACCTGCGGCGGCGGCCTGCACATGATCAATATCCAGGATCCGACCAATCCCGTGTTCGCCGGGTGCTACTCCGCATCAGGGACCGGACGCGCCGGCACGGGATACTCCCACGACGCGCAGTGCATCGTTTACCGCGGCCCGGATTCAGACTACGCCGGACGCGAACTTTGCTTCGGCTCCAACGAAACCGCGCTGAATATCGCGGACGTTACGGACAAGGACGCCCCGGTCAATGTCGCTACGGCGGCCTATCCCAGCGTGTCCTACACCCATCAGGGCTGGATCAGCGAAGACCATCAATACTTCTTCGTCAACGACGAGCTGGACGAGATCAGCGGGAGCGTTCCTGAAACCCGCACCCTCATCTGGGACATTACGGACATCGACGACCCGCAACTCGTCAAGGAGTATACATGGGGAAGCCAGGCGTCGGATCACAACCTGTACATCCACGGAAATCTGATGTATCAGTCGAATTATGTCAGCGGGCTTCGCATCCATGACGTGAGCGATCCCATGAACCCCCGCGAGGTGGGATATTTCGACACGATGCCGGTGGGCGACAACGACCCGGGCTTTGCCGGCTCCTGGAGCAACTATCCGTTCTTCGAGAGCGGTACGATCGTGGTTTCCAGCATTGGCGAAGGCCTGTTCGTCCTGAAGAAAAAGCAGGAGATCGGCCTTTAACGGCAGGCTGCGGCAAGCGGGCCGGTCGTCTTCGCGGCGGCGCAGCCCGCTTGCCCGCGCTACTATCCGACAGGCTCCATGCGGTGGCGTTTTAATATCCTTAAAAGGTTTGTCCTCCTCTGGGCGCTGGGCGGTGCATTCATTGCGGCGCCCGCGCCCCGGGCCGTCGGACAAACGCAAAGCGACATCGTGTTTACGCGCGACGTCCTTCCTGTTATCCGGGAATCCTTCCTGCCGCTGCTGACGGAGGATACGGGCCTCGACGCCAGTTCGTGGGAATCCCTGATGCAAGGCTCCGATCAGGGAGAAGTCGTCATTCCATTCGACCCGGACCGAAGCTTGCTGATTGAGCGCGGCAGAGAGGCCGGAATCGATTCCGCCGCCCTGGCGCTCGCGCGGACATGGATCGAACGCGGCGCGCAAAACGACGACGGAGACGTCCCGTATGCGGACGGCGGACCGTTCCTCTATGTATGCAACCAGGGATCCGCCGTGATTTCTGTGATCGACATGCAGGCGAATGTCGTGGTCCGCACCGTGGATTTGCGCGACTTCGGGTTCTCCGAAAACGCCAAGCCCCACCATGTGGCGGTTACCCCGGACGGCGCGTTCTGGTACGTATCGCTCATCGGCGAACATGCCGTCCTGAAATTCAACCGGGACAATGAACTGGTGGGGCGAACGACATTCGAGGCGCCGGGCATGCTGGCCTTCGACTCCGCGCGGAACCAGTTGTACGTGGGTCGGTCCATGAGCGCCGCGAATCCGCCGCAGCGGATCGGGATTATCGAGCCGGACAGCATGGCTATTGAAGAAATCGACGTATTCCACCCCCGACCGCACGCCCTGAACGTAACCCCGGACGGCAAACATGTGTTCAGCGCCAGCCTCGGCGTGAATCAGATCGCTGTCCTGAACGCCGAATCGCTGGATATCGAACTCGTCCCTGTTCCAGGCATGCATCACAGTCTGGTGCAATTCGCCGTGGCGCCCAATGGGCGCTCCATGATCGTCGGGGGGCATATGAGCGGCGACGTCCTGTTTCTCGACATCACGGAACCGATGCAGCCGAAGGTTACGCGCAGCTTGTCCCTGGGCGGAGGCCCCTGGCATCCATCGTTTCTGCCCAACGGCGATCGCGTGGTTTTTCCCGCCAAAATGGCCAACGCCGTCGCCATCCTTGACGCTGCCGACGGAACCGAAATCGCAAACGTCGCCGGGCGCGGCGTCGCCGAACCGCATGGCAGCGCCGTTCGTCCGGACGGACGATACATTTACGTCTCCAGCAACAATCTGAATGCCGCATTTACGCCCCGGTATCGCCAGAAAATTCCGAAAGGCAACGAAACGCCCCACGGGGGCCATGCCGGTTCGCAAGATCATTCGGCGCACGACCGGCAAGCCCCGGCAAGCAGCGAGACGCCCAACGGATCGGTGACGGTCATCGACGCGGACACATTCGACATCGTAAAGGTCATTGAGGTGGAACAGTATCCCACAGGCATAGGCGCACAGCGGGACGTCATCGCCCCATGATCCCGAAAATGCATCGTTCCCGCGCCCTGCTTCTGCTTTGCGGACTGCTTACCGCCGTGCTTCTTCCGGGATGCGCCGGCGTCGGGCCCGGCGCGCAAGCCGAACAGGCTGCCGCTCTCCTGCCCACCAAGCGCATCATCGCCCCGTTCGAGGTATACAAGTCCAGCGGCGAAACCTACGCATATCCTTTTCTCGGCGGATTCAACATGCCGAGGCCCCAACTCCTTGATATCGATGCGGATGGAGACCATGACTTGTTCGTGCAGGAGCATCCGAACGCCATCATGTTTTTCGAGCGCAACAATGCGGCGGAAGGCCCTGCATGGACCTGGCGCACCGACAAGTACGAAGCGCTTGACGTCGGCGAATGGTATCGCTTCGCCGACCTGGATGGAGATGGCGATTTCGATCTCCTCGCCGAACAGCCGTTCAGCCATATGCGGTACTACAAAAATGTCGGGACGGCCGGGCAGGCCCGCTTCGCGCAAGCGGCGGACACCCTGTGGGACGTGGACGGCGCCCCCGTATTTTCCGATCGCCAGAATATCCCCAACGTAACCGACATAGACTGCGACGGCTTGCCGGACTTGTTCATTGGACGAATCGACGGCGCCGTCATGCGCTACGAAGCCGTGGAAACCGAGCCGACGCCCGTATTCGAGGTTGTCACGGAAAATTTCGAGGACATTCGCATTGTGGCGCAGTTTGGACAACCCGGCATGCCTGCCCCGGCGGCGCTTCCGAATATTCCGGGAAATAATGAAGATTTCATGAACGAGGGGCCGTCTCCGGGGCAAGACCGCTTCGCAGAAACGGCGCAAAGCCGTCCCGAGCCGCTGCATGGAGCCAACACGATGACCTTTGCCGATATCGACGGCGACGGCGACCAGGACCTGTTCTGGGGAGATTTCTTTGAGCCGGGCCTGCTGTACATCGAAAACACGGGCGCCTGCGCGCGGCCTCGCCTGCGCACTACGCCCGTTCCTTTTCCGCCCAACGATCCGCTCCAGTCCAGCGGATACAATGCCCCCTCCTTCGGCGACCTCGATGCGGATGGCGACATGGATCTGCTGGCAGGCGTCCTCGGGGGCGCGTTCAACCCGAACAGGACCGCGCAATCCAATCTGTACATGTACGAACAGCGCGCCGACGAACAGTTTGCGCTGCGCGCCACCCGGTTCCTGGACCAGATCGATGTGGGCAGCGAAAGTTACCCCGTGCTGGTCGATCTGGATGCGGACGGCGACGAGGACCTGCTTGTCTCCAATAAAATTTCGTCGGAAGACGGACGCACCGCCGCCATGACATACTTTGAGAACGTGGACGGCGCATACCATGCGAGCGAAGCACCCACATTCTTTCCCGCGTACCATTACGCCCCGGCCTTCGGCGATCTGGACGGCGACAGCGACCTGGACCTGCTGCTCGGCACATGGAACGACGGCATTGCATGGTACCGCAACGACGGCGCTCCCGATGCGCCGCAATTCGCGTTGCAACAGCGGGCGTTCATCCGGTTGACGCGAGGCAGCCACGCCACGCCGGCCCTGATAGACATTGACGGCGACAACGACCTGGACCTGTTCGTGGGCGAAACCTCCGGGACCATCAATTTCTACCGGAATGCAGGGACGACTTCCGCGCCGGTCTTCGAATTCGTTTCGGACGAGTACGCCGGAATAGACGTCGGACGCCGCAGCGCGCCGACGTTTATCGATACAGACCGCGACGGGGACCTGGACATGATTGTCGGAAGCGAGCATGAAGGTCTTCTCCTCTTTCGCAACCTCGGAGACCGGACCACGCCCATCTTCGGCGAAAGCGAACCGTTGCCGTACGACGTGCCCGAAACAACGGTCCCGGCCTTTGGCGACCCGGACGGCGACGGCGCGCTCGAACTTCTGGTCGGCGGATACAGTGGAGGACTCCTGTACTTTGACGGGCCGTGACCTTCAAGGGAAAGCGGATATCCGCAACGATCCGCTATCGAACACAGACAGGCTTTCGCATACAAAGCAACCCCCGTGAAAACGTTCATTTCGTTTACGGAAGCGCGAGACATCGTGCTGGACCACCTCCCCGGTCCGTGCGAAGACCAAACGAACCTTGACGGGGCGCTCGGCAAAACGCTGCGTCAATCCATCGTTGCGGACGAAAATATCCCTCCGTTCGACAACTCGGCCATGGATGGATTCGCCGTACGCGCGCAGGACGTACCGGCGGCGGGCGCCTGCTTGCCGCTCGCTGGCGAAATTCCCGCAGGATGCAGCGATACGCCCACCCTTGCGCCGGGCGCTTGCCTGCGCATCATGACGGGCGCTCCGATGCCAAAAGGAGCAGACGCCGTATTGCCTGTCGAGGTTGCGGAAATGCGCGCTGCGGAAAACACCGTTGCCTTTCTCCAGGCGGCAACCCCGGGCAAGCATGTGCGCCCTGCCGGACAAGACATAACGCGCGGGCAAACAGCGCTGGAAGCCGGACGCGCACTGGCTCCCGCAGACCTTGCCGTACTCGCCTCCCTGGGCCGCGCACAGGTCCCGGTCGCCCGCGCGCCCGCCGTATCGGTCGTCACCACGGGCAACGAATTGATCGCGCCGTCCGAACCGTTGCGTCCCGGTGCGATTCGCAATGCGAACGCCCCGATGCTGGCGGCGCAAATCGCAACGGCAGGTGGACAAGTGCATGGACATTTTCACGCCCGGGATACGCGCGCGGACGTGCGGCGCGCGCTCGAAGCCGCTCGCGGAGGCGACATGATGATCATATCGGGAGGCGTTTCCGCGGGAGCGTACGACGTAGTCAAGGAAGCGCTGGAAGAGATGGGTCTGAACATGCTGTTCTGGCGGGTGCGACAGCGACCCGGCAAACCGCTCGCCTTCGGGCTACTGGAAGATATGCCTGTCTTCGGGCTACCGGGCAATCCGGTCTCCTCCGCGGTCTGTTTCGAAGCCTATGTCCGCCCGGCCCTGGCCCGCATGCTGGGACGGCGACAGGTATTGCCCCGACTCGAACCCGCCGCGCTGGACAAGCCCATCGCCAAAAAAGAGGGCCTGCATTATTTCGTGCCGGGACGCGCATGGCTAACGGACTCCGTATGGACCGCGGCGCCTGCGGGACCGCAAGGCTCCCATATCGTATCCTCGCTGGCGCGGGCGGACGGCCTCATTCACCTTGAGGAATCGCTGGGCGAAGCGCCGGCGGGCCTGTCCGTTCCGTTCGAGCGCTTCGGGCCGCCCTGCGCTTGACGGGCCCGCACCCGCCGGAAAGCCGGATTCGCGCCGTACGCCTGCGCTTATCCGCCAATCAGGATCATCGGACGATTTTCCTGATCCACCAGTTGGAGCATACCCGCATGCGCGGCCTGCTTGCGCAGCACGGCGTTCCGGATCGCTTCGTTCAGGTCCTGGTCCGAGGCCCCGTCCCGAAGCATGTCGCGGAGGCTTACCTCGGCTTGCCCAAAGAGGCATACTTTCAACGATCCGTCGGCGGTCAGGCGAAGACGATTGCACGACCCGCAAAATTTTTCGCTCATTGAGGCAATAAACCCTATCGTGCCCCGGTAGCCCGGAACGCGCCAGGTTCTCGCCGTGGCGTTCGGGTGGTCTTCAAGGCGCTCCAGCGCTGGAAAAAACAGACGAATGCGCTCCAGCATGTCCGCATACGAGAAAAAGCCGTTTTCCGACCAGCCATTTCCCTGAAAAGGCATGTATTCGATGAACCGGACGGCAATGGAGGCGTCCCGGGTCCATTCCACGAAATCGAGCAGTTCGTCGTCGTTTATCCCGCGCATCACCACGCAATTCACTTTCACGGGATCGTAGCCGTACGCAATCGCCGTCTCGATCGCCTCCAATACGTCTTCAAGGCCCGCGCGCCGGGTGATCCTTTCGAATTTTTCCGGGACCAGCGTATCCAGGCTGATATTGATCGCATTGAGTCCGGCAGCCCGAAACCGGGGCAATTTTTTGGGCAACAACATGCCGTTCGTGGTAAGCGCCAGCGTGTCCAGCCCGGGTAATCGCCCCAGCATTTCCACCAGTTCTTCCACATGCTTGCGGACCAGCGGCTCCCCGCCCGTCAAGCGAATTTTATCGACGCCGCCGCAAACGAAAACGCGCGCAAGGCGTTCGATCTCCTCGAACGTAAGCAAATCGCTTCGGGGAGAAAGGGTCACTCCCTCTTCAGGCATGCAGTATTGGCAACGCAGGTTGCACCGCTCCGTAATGGAAATGCGAAGACAGGCGTGTTTGCGTCCGAAGCGATCAATAAACATGATAAACAAGAATAAACGGGCGTCCCTGAGCATATAACCGAACGCTTCGTCTCCCGTTTCGATCCAGAGACATTTCCTTGTCGCGCCAGTCATCTCCTCGCATCCCGCCCCCCGGGGAACCCGGTTGGGCGCGCGCCATCCTTGACGCCATCCGCGGAACGCAACAGGACTTCACGTCCGGCAGCCTCGCGCGCGCCGTAGTACTCCTGTCCATCCCGATGGTCCTGGAAATGTTGATGCAATCCATTTTCGAATTTGCCGACATTTTCTTTGTCAGTCGGTTGGGGTCGGACGCCGTGGCGGCCGTAGGCATCGGCGCCTCGTTGCTGATTTTCGTATTCGCTACGGGCATCGGCCTGAGTATGGCGGTCACCGCCATGGTGGCCCGCCGCATTGGCGAAAAGAATCCCGAGGCGGCGTCCGCCACGGCCTGGCAGGCTATCCTTGCAGGCGTTGCGATCTCCGTGCCGTTCGCCGTGGTTGGAATCGTGTTTGCCCCCGATATGCTCCGCCTCATGGGCGCTTCGGAGGAAGTCGTGGAATACGGCGCTACGTATGTCGCCATCCTCTTCGGCAGCAACATAACCATCCTGTTGCTTTTTCTCATCAACGCCATTTTCCGGGGGGCGGGCGACGCCGTCCTGGCGATGCGGGCGCTGGCCATCGCCAATCTGCTGAATATTGCGCTCGACCCGCTCTTCATTTTTGGCCTCGGCCCGATCCCGGCCATGGGCATTACCGGCGCGGCGATCGCCACGGCTCTTTCGCGCGCCGTGGGCGTCGCCTATCAGCTGACGGCGCTGTTTCGAGGCAGCGGACGCTTGACGATACGGCGCGCGACCATGCAAACGAACAGGAAGCTTTTGCGCCGCATGCTGGGCATTTCCGGGCCGGGCGTCGTGCAGTATCTGGTCGGATCGGCGAGCTGGATCGCCATCATACGCCTGGTGGCGGCCTTCGGCAGCGAGGCGGTGGCAGGCTATACCATCGGGGTGCGCGTCGTAATCTTCGCCATCCTGCCTGCATGGGGCATGGCCAATGCGGCGGCCACCTTGACCGGACAAAACCTTGGCGCCGGACAACCTGACCGGGCGGCGAAATCCGTATGGATTACGGCCATCGCCAGTGCATCCATTCTTGCCTTCGCGGGCATCGGGTTGATGCTGACGGACCGCGTCATCATGCGCCTTTTCACCGACGAACCCGACGTGATCGAAGTCGGGGCGCTGCTGCTGAAATATCTCGGCCTCAGCTACCCTTTCCTTGCCCTCGGATTGACCATGCTGCAGGCCTTCAACGGCGCCGGGGACACCGTCACGCCTACCTGGATCAATTTTTTCTGCGCATGGCTCTTCCAGATTCCGGCGGCGTTGCTCCTGGCCCATACGCTGGGCATGGGCGCGGAAGGCATTTTCGTCAGCATTGCAGCCACCCAGTTCGTCTATGCCGTCGTGGGCATTGCATGGTTCCAGCGCGGACACTGGAAATCGAAAATAGTGTAAGGACACGTCGATTAAGGATGCTCTGACTAAGCCCGCAAGGCTCAGGGCATCCGTACGTTCAAAAACGAAAAAATCGCAGGCCGCGGAATGACTGGCGATTCCGAAGAGTCCAATTTCCGAAAGCCGCCGAAAACCGAACGCGACGCGGCGGGCCGCAAACCATCCACACACATACGGTACTCTGAAATGAAACGTCTCTTTCGCATCCTGGCCGGCGCGCTGGCTATGGTCGTCTGTCTTTCGCTGATCCGCCCTGCGCTGGCCCAGGAGGACGCCGCCAAAGACTCCGCGGCGCATAAAAAACACCCTATGCATTACATGGATCATATGGAGCATATGGGGATGGAGCATCGCCTTGAGCGCATGACCGAGCATCTCGACCTTACGGACGAGCAAGCCGCCTCAATCGAAGCCATACTCGATGAGCATAAACAATCTATGGAAGAACTTGCAGAACGCCACCAGGCCCTGCACGACGAACTGATCAATTCCCTGAGCGAAGCGCTCACCGAAGAGCAAATGGAAACCATGGAGGGGCACATGGACGGAAGCAAAAGCAAGCGCGGAAAGGCCATGAAGGGCAAGCGCGACGGAGATCGCGAGCGAGGCAAGCGCATGCGCGGCAAACGCGGAAAAGGCCAACGGCGATAATCCATCCGTTCGCAGAACCCTGAAGCGCCGGCGCAGTACGAACGGTTCGGCAACTGTTCGCGCTGCCCGGCGTTTTTTACACACAGGATACCTGCCACGCGCCATGTCTATGCTCCCTGCGCCCAAAACAAGGTTTGCGCTGGCCGCGCTGACCGCCGCCCTGCTTGCAGGGGGATGCGGAGGTGTTGCCTCGCTCACGAGTTCCGCCCCTGGCGAACCGGTCGTCGTGGACGCCCAACTGAACGAATGGGGCGGCAAATTGCGCACGCTAAGCAGCAACGACGGTCTGCTTATCGGCATGCAGAACGACGACGAACGCCTGTACCTTTCGCTCAGCACCAGAAATGTCGAAAGTATCGGAAGCATTATGCGCGCCGGACTGGTTATCTGGTTCGATCCCGCCGGCGGCAAAAAGCAAACATTCGGCATTCGTTTTCCGCTGGGGTTATCCACGGACGACACGGGGAATCGGCGTCTCAGCGAAGGCGCGGCAGGCGACCGCATTCGGATTCAGCGCTCCACTCAGGAAATGGAAATCCTCGGGGCGGACGGACAAACGATTCGCAGGAACAAGGATGCTGTTCCGGGCATTTCCGCCGCCATTGAAGCGGATCAGGGCGTACTCACATACGAAATCGCCGTGCCGCTTGCGCCCGCCAGCGGGGTATTGTACGCCATTGGAGCAGAACCCGGCCAGCAAATAGGCGTCGGCATTGCGACCCCGGAAGAGTTCGTCGTCAATGTGGCGCAACAACCCGGGTTCGGGGGATTGCCGGGCGGGCGCATGGCCAGCGCGGAAGAACGGGGCTATCGGGGACTCCCTCCGGGCGGCCTGGGCATCAGCACATTCAAGGAATGGACGCTCGTAACATTGGCCGAATAGGACGTCTGCGCGCGCACATGACTGCAGGCAGGCTTCTTTCGTCCCGCAGGTTCCTGCGCATCGCGTCATGCATCGTTCTGGGGATCGCGCTTGCAGCGCACCGCCCGGCACGCGCCCAACAACTTGGCGAAATTATTGAAGAAGTCGGCGCCGATTACGCCGAATTGTATCTTCAGCCCCTGGTCAACGCGTTCGGGGCGGATATCAACAGCGGGCTGATCCACACAGCGAAGGTGGGCGGCGGAACGCTCCCCGTCGATCTGTTCATTGGCGTAAAGGTTACGGGAGCCGTCGTCCCCGACATCGACCGGACGCTCGATATTACGTACGAAACGTCGTACCCTTTCCCCGCCCCCGACGGCAACGAATACGCCCTGCCCGTTATTTTCGAGATCGACGACGGCCCCACGATATTCGGCGAGGCGTCGCCGGGCGTCGTCACGGGCCGGGTGCGGCAAACGGTGCATCCCGGACTGGACGGGATGGACGGCACGCCAGACGATGTCGTAATCGACAGCACCATTTCATTCAACGTACTGCCGGGTTTGTACGATGGGCCGCTCGCGCCCGTCGCGATACCGCACCTCGCCCTCGGCTCGCTGGCGGGCACGGACGTCATCTTTCGCTATTTTCCTCGCGTCCGCCACGAAAACTACGGGTATCTCGAGTTTGTCGGCGTTGGACTTCGACATAGCGTGGATCGGTACATACCGGGTCTGCCGTTCCAGATTTCCGGGCACTTCATGATGCAGAACCTCCTGATCACGAACACCAACAAGGAAGAAATTCTCAAAGCCTCTTCCGTGGTCGCCGGCGGCGCAATCAGCAAAACCTTCGTTTTCCTGACCCTGTACGGAGGCGTTCAGGCCGAAGAAACCCTTGTTGAAGTGAATTATACGTTCGGAGACGAACTGTCTGTCGTCGAAGGCCGGAATATCTCCTTCGAGCTAACGGGAGACACCACAATCCGGGGCTTGCTGGGCCTGTCGCTCAAACTCGGTCCGGTCCTCGTGAATGTGGAGGGAAGCCGGGGAAACAACCGGACCGTGCTCACTGCGGGGGCAGGCGTGACGCTGTAACGCAGCGCAGCGGGTTTCTACAACCCGGCCATTCTGCAGGCAGCGGTGATTCTGTTCGATATGCTCTTCGTGGTCATGGAGAAAATGCGCTCGTTGGCGTCGTCGATCAAGCCCCTGCGCGCCTGAAACGAGCGGATGGCTTGCAGCGCCTCGACCGTGTCTTTGGTCAAGTATCCCGTGTATCCGATCTCGTTATCCTTGCGAGGCGACACGTTCAGCAGCGCGGTGCCGTCGGCCCGCCATACGACAGAGCCCCATGTAATGCGAATGGCCTCGTATCTACATAAGGCGCAGTCGCGCATAACGGCTATAAGCGCCACATCCACCTTGCCGCGCTTGAGCGCATGTTCTTTCGTTTCCGTGCGCCCGGTCTTGCCCACCCGGGGAATATACGCCGTTGCCTTGATGGCCTCGAATTCCTCCCGAGTCAAGAGGTTGATCCAGTTGACCGGCCGCCTCCTTTCCCGCGCCGCGTACGTCAGATCGCGCATGGTCGTCTGAACCAGGTCATCCTCCGTCGGATCTTCAAAATATTGATGCGGGCGGCTGTTCTTCGCCTTTGCGTGCGCCGCCTTGATAGCCGAGTAGTCTACCCGAATAGCGCTCGCCGACTTACCGGCAAAGGCGCGATGCCGAAGGTATCTCGCCACCGTACTTCTGCCGGCGGGAAGCGCGGATACCTCGTGCTTTTCGCAAAAACGAACGAATCCCTTCCATGCGCTCGTGTATGTTTTAAGGGTATTGGGCGTGAGGGTACTTGAAGACTTTCCCATATCTGATAGAAACAGGATGGCAACGCTTGCGGCAGGTGAAGCATGGGCTGTGCGGAAAGCCTGAAGGGCAACAACGAAACCTTGCCCCTGACGCTTGGGACAACGCTCTTTCGAGCGCACCGTAACCCATGGCGATGAGATTGACGCCAACCCGAGGGATGGCCATCATGCTGTAGCGCGTGCTATCTGAGGTCCAGTCGGTGTAGCCTACCGGGATACCGTCGGACTCAAGCATACCCGGCCCGGCAAGATTTGAACATTCGGAGGGAGCGTTGCTATCGGCAGCAAGGCAGGCGTCCCAGTCTCTGAAAACGCCCGGTTCCTCCGCAATGCAGGTGGCATACGTACTTTTTAATCCGCAACGCACGGAATGTTTCTGGTCATTCCCGGCTTGCGTAACCCGCAGGCGACAAATGCCCCGCAATTTCTGCGCAACCCCGAGGAAAACCGCACAGGCGGATGAACAGGAACAGGTCAAGGAACATCAGGCGGCGAACCTGCTTGAGCAGCGCCAACGAGGCGCCGTCGGGGTTTCGGATCGCAGCAACGCGCCACAGACCCGGCATCCCGCAAAGACCCCTGCCCGGTTATCTTCCCGTGCTCCATTCCCCCGTGTGAAGCAAACCCGATCATTCTGCGAAGAACCGATTCGGGAGGAAGTAACCAGGAGGGGTATATCGAACGAACGCTGCCGCCCGTGCAATACAGGACCGCCGCGCCATACGCGAACGGCCTGGAAAACATGCAGCAGCGACATGCAACGCCAAAAAGTAGTTTCTATGGAATTCATGGCGTAACGCTCTACCCGGGGTCTGGATGCGACGCGCCCGTACGAAAGGAGCATCGTCTGCGACCCGGAAATGGCCCGACAAAATCCCTTGGCTATCGCACCGGAACAACTATTGTTATTTTAAGGCGAAATCACTGAAAAAAACAATGTATTTATGCTTTTATCTTTTCAGAGTTAAATAAAGTAGCATGGCTGTTTCGCAATCATTGAAACAGACAATCCATTCTTTTCCTTATAAACGAAGGAAAGTCGCGCTTTTTGAGCAATAAACAATGCCGTGGCAAACAAATTTTAATTGTGAAAATTTCGTGAAGATTCTGTATATGCGACCGCAGGGCAACCATAATCGCCGCTTGCAAGGCTGCTTCGATGCTTCGCAGCGCGGCATGGAAACTGCCGCGATCTGCTCGGGACGGGGTTCTAATCTGTTCGCCGCGTAACCCGGCCTCCGCTTCGGCGCTATTCGGCGAAATCCCGGTAGGCGGCCTCTACGTCGTCCGGTGCGGGCCGCCCGGAAAAAAGGATGATCCGATGCCGCAATGTGGTCGAAGCCCCAGGCGCCAACGCAAAATGCAATGCTTCCTTCCCTTCGCTGAACACGGCCTGCCCAAATGGATTGGCGGCGAACAATCCGTAGTCGCGCGCATGCCAGTACGTGGGAAACCCCGGATTTTGGGGATGATCAAGTATCGCAACCGTCACCGGACCCCCCTCGACGATCCCGGAAAGCATCATCCATCGCGCCCGCTTCCCCCACACGTCAGGATAGCCCGCAACCCCTTCGCTGTTGCGGTACCGCCCCGTCACATGTTCGTTCTCCAGCGTATGCATGATCGAACCGTCGGCGGCAAGCACCTCCACCGGACGCTCGGAAGGCATTTCGAGGGCGCGCGTAACCCGCAAGCCCAGGACGCCTTCCTTGTTGTCCTCGAATGACACCGCCTCGTCCAGCGCCGTCAGCGTTGTGACGCGGTCGACCATGCGCAGGTCCCCTTCGGCGCGAAACACGAAGCGGGTATCCTCCTGAAGCAGCGCCGCGCCGTCTGGAGCCAGCCAATCCATGGCGACCTGCAGCGCGCCGCGGCCCGCCCCGCTTTCGGCCTGCGAAACGGCCCGGTGGCGAATCGCGCCCATCGACGCCGCGCGCTCATCCGGTATGGCGTCCGAATTATTCCAGAAATCCAGGCCGTTCACATTCCCGTAATTGAACCACAAACCGATATGATGCGGATGGTCCACGCGCTCGCCCGCCGCCGGAGCCAGGGGATAGCCCCGCGTTACGGCTACGCCGGAGGCGGTATTCAGCGGATACAGGACCGGTTTTTTCAGCACGGAAAGCGTATCGGCGTAGACGTACGCGGTAAACAATTCGCCGTCGACCAGTACGTCCACGCGCTGCGCCGCCGAATCCGGAACGACAAGAATCTGGAGTGGATCTGAGTGCGGATCTGCGGCCTGCCCGAATGCGGAGCCGGGCGGCATGCCCGCCGCGCAGACGCACGCCGCCAGCGCGAAACGGACGACCTCCGCCCGAAGGAAGCGAAAGTCCGCAAATCGTCCGGCGCACAGACCCGGTTTCGTCCTCAATATGGTATCCAACCGCATGAAATCACCCAACGACGACATCTTTTTTCTGCGCATCGAAGGTTACCCGTTTGCCCGTGTGCAGCGCGGCGATCGTCATGCAAAGCGCCACGGAATGATTCCAGGCGGCATGAATACCCGCATTGGGCGTCTCGCGCGAGCGCACGCATTCCATCCAGTTGCGCATGTGCGCCATGGTAGCCTGGTCGCCGCCCGTGTTCGCCGCCGCGGCGACGCCCCCCGCCTCGTCCAGTTTCGTTTCGCCCAGTTGGAACGGCTGCATGCCCATGGCCGCCGCATGGCGTTCGGTCAACCCGCCCTCCGGCGTCACGGTGTTCGTATCGAGATTCAGGGCGCCTCCATTGGAATAATAAAGTTCCCGTACGCCGCCCGCCGAGTTCGTCTGCCGGGAAGAATACACCACCTGAAACCCGCTGCCTGCGTCTTCCGGCGAACCGTAATCGTATACGGCGGTCATCGTGTCGAAATTCGTGCGCCCGTCCTTCCACAGATAGACGCCCCCGTTGGCGACCACGCTGCGAGGATACGGCAAGCCGGTAAACCAGTGCACCGTATCGATCTGGTGCACCATCCATTGATCGGGAATGCCGGAAGAATACGGCCAGAACAACCGGTATTCGAGATATTTCCGGGGGTCCCATGGTTCATGCGGCCGGTTCATCAGATAGCGCGCCCAGTCCGTATCCGATTCCCGAATGGACGCCACGAGGTCCGGGCGCCGCCACCGTCCGGGCTGGTTCACATTCCAGGTCATATGCGCCGACACGATATCGCCGAACTTGCCGGAGCGGATATACTCGTTGGCGGCCATGTAATTCGAGGCGCTGCGGCGCTGCGTGCCCACTTGCAAAATGCGGTCGGATGCGGTAATGCGGGCCAGCGCCTGGTTGGCGTCCTCCATCGTGTTGGCGAATGGCTTTTCGACGTACGCGTCGCAACCGGCCTCAACGGCTTCTATGGCGTGCAGCGCATGCTGAAAATCCGCCGTAGAGATCACCACCGCATCGACCATGCCGGAGTCGTACAGCTCCTCGTTGTTGCGCATCGCCCGGACGCCATCCCCGCCCTCCAGGCCGGCTTCCGCCCGCTGCGCCTGCACGAACGCCGCGCCCTCTTCGCGGCGGCGGTTCCATATATCGGACACCGCCACGACGTCGAAATTCATGTCCTTCGCAGAAGCAAGCAACGCCGGAATGAGCGAAGCGCGCGCCCGATTGGAAAAACCTGCGATACCGACGCGGACGCGGTCGTTCGCGCCCGCGATGCGCCCGTAACTTTTCGCGGTCATGCCGCCCGCCAACATGCTTCCCGCCGCCCCGGCGGTCAGCGTTTTAAGAAAATTTCTGCGAGAAGACGAAAGGGCTCCGTACGCCATAATGTGTTCCGTAATGTTGGGTGAATGCCTGTCGTTACGCCGCCATGCCGTCGAGCGCGCCGCGCATGTACGCAAAGGATTGCTTCATGCCCGGCAGGGGATCGTTCCCGTCGATCTCGTATTCGAGATTTACATAACCCCGATAGTCCATCTTCGCCAATTGCCGGAAAATATCGACGACCGGAATGGCGCCTTCGCCCACGACGCACTGGCTGGACCGGTCGTTCACGTCCCGGAGGTCCTTCATATGCATGTCCAGCAACCGATCGCCCGCTTCGACGATGGCTTCCACCACATCCACGCCGGTCCGGGCCGTATGTCCGATATCAATGCACAAGCCCACGCGCGGATCCATGTCCCGGATCACTTCAAGGGCGTCGCGCGGCCCGGGAAAATGCGGATCCTCCGGGCCATGGTTGTGAATGGCTACCTGAATGTCGTATTCCTTGACGAACCGCTCGATCCGGGGCATGTTCTTCGCGGTCGGGGCGATGACCAGCAAGGGAATGCCGACCGCCTTCGCATAGTCGAAAAACATGCGCACATGATCGTCGTTGTCTTTCGTGATTCCGTTGTTGCCCCCGCTTACGATCTCAATGCCCGCTCTTGCAAACGCCTGTACGCCCGCCGCCAGTTCTTCCGGCGAATCCTCGTAGGGCATATGAAACGATTTCACGCTGATATGCCGCACGCGCAGCGCCTGAATCATGGAAATCGCCTCGGTCCGGTCGAAATTCCGCAACGAAAAGGTCGCCACGCCGAGGGTAAACGGTGTTTTTTCGCCGGAACGCTTCGGCCTCGACGCGGAAGCGGCATGGGGGGCCAATCCAGCTCCTGCGGAAGCAAGGGCGGCGGTTTGTACGAATCGACGGCGAGTTACATCGCGAGCGGGCATGGCGGCTATGGATGCTGGTTGAAACGGCTTGACAAAATCTGGCGGAGTCAACAGTGAATATCCGCGCCGCGCGCGGCGGCTGGCGAGGTTACGCGCCTGGGCGAATCTTTTCCGGAATACATGGTACGACACAGCGCGACATTTTTCCACCGAATCTCCGACGCGCCAGGCCTTCGCCGAAACAGGGCCAATTCAGAACGGAAGGGCAACAAACAGGAATGTTGCGCAAAAGCACTATCTTTCTGACCTGTTTACGAGTGCATCCACCGAAAATATTCCACGAAAAACCCAACCTTTCGCTCCATGCACAGATTCTTTCGCCTTGTCGCCCTCGCCCTTTTCGCCACAGGCAGCCTGGTTGCCCAATGCGACCGCGCCCAGGCCCAGGAATGGAGCGCAACGGAAGTGCAATACCAGGTGGGCGCCGCAATGGAAGAACACGACGTAAGCCCCACCGGAATACAACATCTGCTTACCTTCCAGCACGCCAGCGGCTGGCGCCGCGGCGAGAATTTCTTCTTCGTGGACATGGCCTGCTGCGACGGCGCAGGCGCCGCCAGCCGGGACATATATATGGAATGGTATCCGTTTCTGAGCCTTGAGGCGCTTACCGGACGAGAGTTTACATGGGGCCCCGTCCGGGGGGTGGGTCCGCTGGGAGGCGTAAACTGGGGAGCGCAAGACAAAGTGCTGAAAATTACGCCCGGGTTTCGGTTGCAACTGGACCTGCCGGGCTTTGCCTTCGCCAACCTCGACTATCTGTATCTCGTAGACCATAGCGCGGGCCTTGCCGAAGACGGCGCGCCCAAAAGCGACAACAGCCATGTGATCGACTTCAACTGGGCCTTGCCGTTCAAGCTCGGCGGCAGGGCGTTCTCGCTGGAAGGACATGCCGAATGGCAAAGCCCCCGCAATACCGAGGCGGGCCGCGCCCCGTACTGGATCCTCATGCAGCCGCAGCTTCGCCTGGACGTCGGACAAACGGTTACCGGAAACCCGGGACGCTTCTTCATGGGAACCGAAATGCACGTCTGGATCAACAAGTTCGGCTTCGAAGACGCCGACGAAATCATTCCGCAGTTTCTCCTCGCCTTTCGCTTTTAGCGCGCCCCGGAGACCCTCCCCTTGGCGAGGGGGGCCATATCCCGTCAGGGCGCATCCTCCCGGATCCACTTCATAAAGGACACGACGAGCAACAACAGAATCCCCATCAACGGGACGGACACCAGAATAGAGGACGCCTTGAGCGCCTCAACGCTATCCGGTCCTCCCACGAACATCAAGGCAAGGGATACGCTCGCAAGCACGACGGCCCAGAAAAGACGATGCCACCGGGCCGGTTCGACGACGCGCCCCTGCTCCTTCGTAGCCGCCGCCGCCAGCACATAGGAAGCGGAATCCAGCGTGGTCGCCCCGAAAATGAACGACAGAACCACGAAAAGCGCCACAAGCGGCGCGGCGAACAGGAAAACCCGGTTCCCTACGGCGGCAATGGTCGCTACAATCGCTTCGGGCGCCTGACCGGCAAGCACCATGTCCGTCAGGTTTTGCGACCCTTCCAGTTCGAAAAACAGGCCCGTGTTGCCCAACACCCCAAAAACGATCCAGCAGCCAAGCGATCCGGCGATAATTTCACCGAAAATCACTTCGCGGAAGGTGCGGCCTCGCGATATGCGAGCGACGAACAGCCCCATGAAGGGCGCATAGGCGACCCACCAGGCCCAGTAGAAAATAGTCCAGTCTTCGGAAAAGACCCCCGACCCGGCAGAAGCCACGCCGGAAGCCGCAACGGCCTCGCCCGCCCGGGCCACTGCATCGATGTGGAAACTCATCGTAATGAAATGCTGAAGCACCTTGCCGACGCTATCGGTGAAAGAATCCACGATAAACAGGGTCGGGCCGCATATGAACACGAACGCCATGAGCGCGACAACCAGCCAGGTATTGATGTCGCTCAGAATTTTGATGCCCTTTTTCAACCCGGAATACACGCTGAATCCGAACAGGGCGCTCCAAATGACGATCACCGCCGCATCCAGCATAAAGGTGCGTTCAAGGTTGAACAACTCCGCAATGCCGGCGGAAATAAGGGGCGTACTGAGCCCTACGGACGTGCCCACGCCGCCCAGCATGCCCAGGATGAACACGATGTCGATGATCTTGCCGGGCAGGCCAGCCGCCGCCCGCGCGCCGATCGCGCCTTCGCACGCCGTCGAAAGGCGCAGGACGCGCCGGCCCCGGTTCCAGTACAGATAGCCGAGCGGAAGCACCGGCACGCAATAAATGCCCCAGGCCAACGGCCCCCAGTGAAACATGCCGTAGGCAGCGGCCCACTCTATCGCTTCTTTGGAGCCGGGTTCGACGTCGAACGGCGGCGACATATAATAATACGCCCATTCGATCGTGCCCCAATAAATGACGCTTGCGCCGATACCCGCGCAAAACAGCATGGCGCCCCAACTGAATAGTGAAAATTCAGGCGGGCAGTCGGCGCCGCCAAATCGGATGCGTCCGTATTTCCCAAAGGCTACGTAGAGCAAAAAACCGAAAGCGGCCACGAAAAACCACAGATGAACCCATCCGATGGTTCGGGTCACCCAATTCATGGCGCTCCCCAGCGCCGCTTCGCCGCCGGACGGGAACAGAACCAATGGAACGATGAGACAAAGAACCCCGCCGAAAGTAACCCAGAAAATAACCTTTTCTATCTTTGGTCCTTGCACAAAGGAACCCCTCTTGTCCTTGTCATATTTTTCGTAGCAGGGCGAGTCCAGTCATCGGCCGGATGGGCCGCCAAGCGCAATCGCGTTGGACAATATACGAAATGCGCCGGGAACTCCGTAGGGAACCTGACGATGCAGCGCCAGCGAAAGGTAACTATAATGTCCCGCTCCCACCTGCGCGACGAGCCATATGCCCTGCTGAGGGTCCTGTCCCGTATCCTGCGTTTCCACCAGCGGCGTATACGCGGCGTCCCATTCCGTGAAAAATTTGGATCCCCGCTGCTCGATCCAGTGATCGAAATCCGCCGCAGAAATGGCGTTGGGCGTAGTCAGGAGGGGATGATCCGGGGCAAGAATGCGCACGGGAGAATCCTGTTCGGAAACCTCCTGCGCGCCCCGGGGCAATTCGGCGGGATACGGCGCCATCTCGTCCGGAACGAATTCCTGCGTCTGATACAGCACGATCAGGTTGCCGCCCGCGGACGCGTAGTCCAGCAAGCGCCGGTTGTGCTCCACCAGGTCCTGCCGCACGGCGTATGCCCGCGTCCCGATCATAATGGCGTCGAAATCGTCCAGGGACCCGCTCGCCAGATCTGCCTCGCCGAGCAACTGCACGGAGGCGCCCAGCGTTTCGATCGCCGCAGGCACTTCGTCGCCCACGCCCATCACGTAGCCCACGCGCATCCCGTCCAGCCGGGCTACCGGCACAGTCAGGATGGTGGTTTCCGCCGGGATCCGGAGGCGGGCCAGCGGCAAGTCCCGATGCTCTATGACCTGATAGCCATGCCGGTACTGAGCGTATCCCCCCTCCCCGGATGCGACGACGGCGCGAATTTTGGCCTCGCCAGACCAGTTCTCCGGAGGCCGCGCCATGAACCGGACCTCAACCGTCGCGCCCCGATTCCGGAACGCATACGGTGCGCGGACCGGATCGCTCGTCCAGCCCTCGGGCAATTCGATGGCGATGTCCGCATCCACGGAATCTGCAATGGCCTCTACGCGCACGAGCACCGGTATCGCACCCGCCGCGCCGGCGCCTTCCTCCACCGGCGCCACGCGCACCCGCGGGCTCACCGAAACCGACACGTCGGGCAGTATTTCCACGCGGCGAGCCAGAAAACCGTACGGCAAACGGGATACGTAGCCGGTGATCGGCATGGTCCGCACAATATCCGCTCCGCCTACCGCAAGCTGCACCTGCACGGACAAGGCCATGGGGCGCCAGGGCAAATGCATGGCGGAAGCCGCATCCGAAATCCGATACATGTTTTCGGTGGGGCTGCTGCGACCGAAATACGGGCCATCAAAGATGGTTTCGTCCGACCCGACTCGAATCATGAGGTCCATTTCGTTCCCGGCCCCTTCGTCTGACTGGGCCAACACGGCGAAGCCCTCCCGGTTGCGCTCAAGAACCAGCGCTTCGCGCACCGAAATGCGATCCGGCCATTCACTCTCGACCGCCACGCGCACCACAGCCTCCTGATAGCGCACGAGCGCCGCGCCCAGCGCCTGATCCGCCAGTTCAGCCCGTATCCGTACGCCCGCCGCCGCAATAATCGCCTCTTCGAACTGCCGCTCCTTCACCGCCAATTGAAAAGCTGTTTCGGGGAGATGCTCCCGAGCCGTCTCAACCGCGGCGCGCGCCAGAAGCAATCCGCGCGCGAGTTCGGGAACGCTCTGCTCCGGCGCCAGAAAATCGAAATCCCGCTTCACCCCGTCGATCAGGTCCTGCAATTCCGCAAGGGACGCAGCCATTTCGGGAGATGCTTCTTCGCCCACCAGCGCAGGCAAGCCGGGCAAACTCGTGTCCACGCCCTCGAAAAACGTATCGGATACGCGGTTTTCCGCCTCGGGGGGTACTTCGCCGAGCCGCTCGTAGCGGTAGGTGCGGCTGCCCCAGCTCCGGATCCGCCCGGAAGTCTGGGAGCGCTGGAGGCTCAGCCCGTAACGCGCATAGTCTCCGTACGAAACGCCGAGCAGCGGGCTGTATTCCCTGGCGTCCAGCATCACATGGTGCGGCTCGTCGTCGGCGGCCCCGCCTCGAAACAGCATCGGCGCAGACCAGGGCCGCAACCCTTCTTCCGAAATCTGCTCCGGAAAGCGCGCGGGATCGCCTGCGGCGGCAACCGCCTGGGGAGTCAGTACGCCCGAAGCCTGGTGATGTCCATGGCCGTCCCGCCGGTCGCCGTAGAAGCGGGACGCCACCGCGATGGGACGATTCAGGCGAATAACCCGAACCATGTCCTCCAGCACGACCTCGGGGTCCCAACTCCGCAGCGCTTCGTCCAGCGTCTTGGAATAGCCGTAATCCACGGCGCGGGTAAAGTACAAATCGTCCAGGCCGTAATATCGCCCCGCCAGCGCCAGTTCCCGCGTACGGATCATGCCGAGCGCATCGAACAGTTCCGGGCCAATGGCGTTGGCGCCCGCCTCGCCCCGGTTCAGCGAGAGCTGGGACGTGCGCGCGCCCCATTTCCGGGAAGACACGGCCAGCATGCCCGAATGTTCGTCGTCGGGATGCGCGAGCACATGGAGCAGGGAAGCCGTCGTGCCCAGTTTGTTGATGCGGTGCCAGGCTCCCGCCGCGCCCTGGTCGGAGGGCAATATCTCGCCCGATATGGGCGGCGGAAACGCCAGCACGCGGTCCAGGGACGACTGGGCCGCGGCGGAACGCGGCGTCAGGGCGAATAAACCAGCGGCGAAAAGAGCAAGGATGCGAAACCCGGGGAGACAGCGCATGGCAGACAGGGGAGCGACAGGACGAAGCAAGGATATTTTCTGTAATTTGAAGGATACGCTGATCAAAACCACTTCACTCAGCGCGTCGCGTTCATACGCACGGGACATCATGACGGCATCGTTGAAACCAGCGGAAAACACGGTGGTTTCGGGTCATCGCGGACGTGACGCGCCCTTCGGGAGGCTGCGAGAACTTAATCAGCGTATCCTTAAATAATGAAAAACGACATGCCGGGCAAACGAAACGGGAGCCGGGGCCGGGTTCGCCTGCATTTATGGATACTCTGATCAAGTCCACTTTGATCAGCGCTTCACTTTCACGCGTAAAGCACGACATGACGGCGTCGTTGAAATCAGCGAAAAACACGGCGGATTTGGCGCTTCGCGGTCGTGAAGCGCCCTTCGGGAGGCAGACATGCGCACGCTGGCCGTGTCATTCCTCATTATGTGGAACCTGCCACATTGCTTCGTCATTCCTTGCCAGCGCACGCCTTTCAGCCTCTGAATCTTTGCGGACTTAATCAGAGCATCCTTATGGGCAAAAGTGCAGAAACCGATGCGTCGCGCGACCCGTTGACCGTTCCTTGCCCCGTTCGTATCTTGCCTGTGCGCGCCCTGCTCAACTGCCGTACGCCAAACCCGCAACGCACCCATGACCGACCAAGCCGGCTCTTCCCGACTCCTCGCGCTACGATTCGGCGCACTGTGCGCGTTCGTGCTGGCGGCGGCGCTGATGCGTTGGCTTCCGCACCCCCCCAACGTGGCGCCCATGGGCGCTATGGCGCTGTTCGGAGGCGCGCTTTTCGCAAGAAGGGGCGTGGCCGTCGCCGTGGTCTTTACCGCCATGCTGATCAGCGACCTTCTGCTCGGGTTTCAGCCGGTTCCCATCGTATATATCGCCTTTGCGGGCGTGGTCGGCGTCGGATTCCTGTTGCGGGAAAACCGCGCGCCGCGGCGGATTGCAGGCGCTTCCGTCGTCGGGTCCACGCTCTTCTTCGTCGTAACGAATTTCGCCGTCTGGGCAGGCGGCGCATTCTTCCCGCAGTCGATGTATCCGCAAACGTTCGAGGGGCTCGTGGCCTGTTTCGCGGCCGCGATTCCTTACTATCACAATACGCTCCTCGGCGACGCGTTATTTACGGCGGTACTCTTTGGCGGATTCGCCTTTGCGGAGCAGCGGTTTCCGGCGTTGCGCCCGGGGTGAATGCGCATGGAGGCAGCCTTACTTTTTCAGGCGGCGATTTTCCGGGATTAAAAAATTAAGGAGAGGCTGTCCGGCAAGCAGGCCGGCCATGCTCCACGCATTCAGAGCGTCCTTCAATAGGAATAGATCGCGCTCATGCTCCAGAGGAACGGGTCGCCCGAAATTTCGGTTTCCAGAGATATATTGACAAGTCCCGACAGGGAAATCGGGAAATCCTTTTTCGCCAACACGGCGCTCGGAGAGAAATACGTCCCGCCCTCACCGTCTATTATCAGGCGGTAGAGTTGCGCGTTTAAGGCAACGGTCCACCCGTCGAACACATCGATATTGGATAATCGGGTATTTAAGACGATAAAATTCAGGTTTCGCAAGGTATTTTCTTCTATGCCGCGCGCATACAGATAAAGCCCCCCTATACTCAGGTCTTTCGTAACGGAATATTCAGGCAGGATCTGCGCGCCTACGAATCGTCGCGCTATAATGGCGTCCCGCGGATCGCCATCTTCCGTGATGGACGATGTGACGAAGTTAAGGACGGAGTTGAGGGCGGCTCGAAGCCTGAACTTGTCGGTTTGCAGCATTCGGTATTGCCACCGGAACACAAAATCCCAGGGTTTCCCTGTCGTGGCAAACCGAAGTTCCGGCTCGAACGTCAATTTTCTCTTTCCGATTCTTACGTCCAATTGCACGGCGGGCTTACCCAGGGTAAAGTTGGGTATTTGGGAAATGCCTTTGTTGGTAAGATGGATATTTCCGGAGAATGACTTCGCCGCCTGTCCGGTCTCTTGGGCGCGAGCCACGCGGACGGACGACGCGAGCGCAAGAAACAGAAGGAGGATAGTGCTTGCAACAAGGCGCGTTGTTTTCATGGCCACAGAGGCAACTTTATTTTTTAAAGTAGTTTTTCCCGGAAATTAAAAAATTAAAGCGAAGCTGTTCGGCAGGCGGAGAGACCCGCAGCGTATCCTTATAATTGGAGGGAAGCCGCGCGGCTCCGGGCGAGCAAACGTCCCCTTGAGAACGAATTGCCGAACAAGTATTCTGTACGCGGAATGGTCCGAGGCGGAAAAAACCCGTTCGAAACACGGCGCCCTCGCGCAAAGACGGCTATAACCTTTTCAGGTTAGAAGCATTATCCAGCGCATTACGATCAATGGGCAAATTACATGGACCTATTCGCTTTTCGCGAAGAACTCGTCGCCGAGTACGAGCGATTCTCCCGCGGTTTCGCCAAAATCCAGACCGAAGATATATCACTTAAGGTCGATGAAGCCTACGCCAGCGGGCAGCTCTGGCCCGCGCCGCTCATCCAGTTAAAGATGCTCTGTCCGCAAGGGTTCAGAGGCTGAAAAGACGCGCGTGCGGCAAGGAATGACGAAGCGGTGCGGCAGGCTATCGAGGCATTACCCGCCATGGAAGGCGCATTCGGGAAACCAGCGACGCGCGAGGACTGCGCTACAACGTGGTCCCGGCCCTTCCCATCGACAAGATCGGCGTGTATGTGTTCATGCCGATGGCGCGCCCCTCGAATGAGTAATGAGTACGGCGAATCGGAACAAAACATTGCCCTTTACGTGATTGCATGAAATCACTCTCTGTCCGAACAAGCAAGGAATTTATGGCCAGCATCACCATTCGCAATCTCTCCGCAGAGTCCAAGGAACGGCTCCGACGCTCGGCCCGACAACGGGGTTGCAGCCTTGAAGCGTTGGCTCGGTCTATTCTGGACGCCGCGGCCAGAAAGGCCGCTAACGATACGGCGGCGTCCTCCAGATTCCCGTACGATCTCGTTGCAATGATCGAACCCGGGGAAGATATCGAGCCGTTTCTGAAAGAGCACGACCACCCGCAATCGCCTCTGAACCTGCCATGATATTGCTGGACACAAACGTCTTGTCTGAATTGACCAAGCCAACGCCTTCGGCGTGCGTGGTCGCCTGGCTCGACGACAATGAACCGAGGCTGGCGCTGTCGTCCGTCACGCTGGCCGAGTTGCGCTATGGGATAGCGAGGCTCCCCGAGGGCAAGCGCAAGGCGAGCCTGCTTCGGTTCTGGGAGGCGACCATAGATCGTTTTCGGGGAAGAACCTTCGTATTCGACGAGCGCGCGGCCAAAATCTATGGAGACATCGTAGCCAAGGCCGAAAAGCGGGGGAAACAGCTGCATGTCGCCGATGCGGAAATTGCAGCAACCGCGCTCGCGCACCGTATGTCCGTGGCGACGCGAGACATAGACGATTTCAAGGCTGCAGGCGTGACGATCATCAATCCCTGGATATGATTTCATCCCCTCCATCCATATTGTCAAAACAATCTGCCGCAGCGGGAACGCGCACAGGCCGCGGATTCACGGCGCCCGAAGCCGACCTGCAAACATCCTAAACGCCGCGCCGCGCGCGCAAAAAACTCCCGACGAGGCGCAGCGCACGTCGCCGGATTCGCAGGGCGTCGCAAAGCAGGCTCTTACTGTAGAAACTGGAATACAATCTGCGCCAATACCCCGGCGATAACTCCAAAGACCAGCCCCATAATCCAGCGATGAAGGGTATTGATTTGCTTCGTCACATCGGCCCGGAGTTCGCCTATCTCGGCTCGTACGGAACCTATCTCGCTCCGAAGTTCGCCCCGGAGTTCGCCTATCTCGGCCCGGACAAAGTCTTGCGCGGCTGCGTCCCCTTGTCCGTTACGGATAGCTCTTGCTATCGCTTCGGACGGACGCTGCTCGAGACCCGCATCCACAAGTTGGCGGGTGATGGCGAGGGCGTCAATCATGACTTTCGGGAAGGTTTAAAGATTGATATGCCGTGCTCGGCGTTCTGTTTCGAATGCGCCCGCATTGTCTCCAGGAAAGGCCAAAATGGAAAAAGCCCCTTGGAAACCCCCATTTAGGCGATCTTCCTCTGGCGGCCTCCCTTGTTGCCGTTGCATGCAAGCCCAGTTCTGCGCATATAGACCCTCAGACGCCTAAGGAAGCTCTGATTAAGTCCGCAAAGATTCAGAGGCTGACAGGCGCGCTGGCAAGGAATGACGAAGCAGCGTGGCAGGCCCCACGTAATGAGGAATGACACAGCCAGCGCACGCCTGTCAGCCTCCCGAAGGGCGCTTCACGACCGCGACAACCCGAATCCGCCGTGTTTTTCGCTGATTTCAATAACGCCGTCATGTCGTTTTTACGCGTGAAAGTGAAGCGCTGATCAAAGTGGAGTTAATCAGAGCTTCCTTAACCTGCCGAAACATAACCCCATCCGCCAAAAAAACGATGGGGCCGCCAGAATCCAGAATTGTTTTCCGGCTCCCCATGGCGCAGAAGCCGCCGCAAGCGGCCTCGACTCCGCTCCGCGCTGCGGGAAACATCCTGGAAGAGAAAATGAATTTTCCCTACATTGCCCCTCCCCACCCCATTCCCTAAACCCCCGATACCCACCATGAATCGCCGCCATTTTCTGTACCGCATGGGAGGAGCCGCCGTCGGCGGCCTGACGCTAAGCAGCCTGGGCTTGCCTGCAAAAAGCATGGGCCTCCTGCGCCCCAGAGCCTCCGGCGTAAAAGTCGGAGCCATCTCCTACAGTTTCCGCGAAATCCCGTCCAGCGCCGAGCAAATCCTCGAATACATGGTGGCGCTCGGCCTTGATACGACCGAACTCATAGGCGCTCCCGCCGAGGAGTACGCCGGCGCGCCGGCAGGCCCGCGATTCCCCCGAAACTGGCGCGAACTGAGCGACGACGAGCGGGCCGCCTTCCGCGCCGCGCGAGACGAGGCGGACAAGGAAGCCCGCGCATGGCGGCTGGAGGCCCCCATGGACAAGTTCGAGGCCCTCGGCAAGATGTACCGCGACGCCGGCGTGCATATCGACATCCTCAAACTGGGCAATCCCGGATGGACCGACGAAGAAATCGACTATGCCTTTCGGGCGGCCCGGGCCGTAGGCGCGCGCGGCGTCTCGTTTGAAATATCGAACGAGGCGGGCGAGCGCATGGGAGCGTTCGCCACGAAGCACGAGATGGTCACGGGGATGCATAACCATACTCAGGTGGCCAACGAGGACTTCAGTTTCGACATTCCCCTCTCCCACTCACCCTTCAACATGCTCAACCTCGACATCGGGCACTATGTGGCGGGCCTGGGAACCTCTCCGATCCCGATTATCGAAAAGTACCACGACCGGATCACGCACCTGCACCTGAAAGACCGGCAAAGCCCGGAAAACGGCGCGGAGAACGTCCCATGGGGCGAGGGCGACACGCCGATCGCCGAAACGCTGCGCTTCCTGCGGGACAAGGAATATCCCATCCCGGCCATGATCGAACTGGAATATCCCATCCCGGAAGGCTCTACGGTCATGGAGGAGATGAAAAAATGCGTGGCCTACTGCAAGGAGGCGCTTTCCTGATCAATTGTTGGCCGCGGGTGGCGGTAAGGCAAAGGCATTGCGGAAAACCGATCATGAAAAATAGCAAAGGGCTTGGTGGTCGTAACCGTTAGCTATCGGCTGGGCGTGTTCGGTTTTCTGGCCCATCCGGAACTCACCGCCGAATCCGAACGCCATACCCGAGGTGATTTTATCCCAAATAATTTTGGCCTGCTGGATCAAATTGCGGCGCTCCATTGGGTGCAGAAAAATATCGCTGCTTTCGGAGGCGATCCGGGCAGGGTGACGCTGACCGGCCAATCCTCCAGCGCCTTGCCAATACGATCTCGTCGTACTGGGTCCATTTCGCCGCCGAGGGGGATCCGAACGGCGAAAACCTGCCTGACTGGCCCGCCTTTGACGGATGCAACGTGAAATTCATGTGTTTGGGCGACCGGATGGTGCCCGATGCAATAGCAAACTATGCCGCGTGTGATGGAGGGTATTTGGGAGAATAGCGCGGCAACCTGCTTCGATTTGAGGCATATACCCCTTGGCAATCACTGAAAACTCAACTCGGCGTATGTTTCTCGTTTCCGGCAACCGCCCTATCAAGGATGTCTACGAGGAAATCCGTAGCGTCTACCGGGAGCACGACCATCCTTGGGTAATCGGATATAGTGGAGGAAAGGACTCCACCACAGCGCTCCAACTGGTATGGATGGCCATCGCTGGCTTGCCGGAAAAAGAACGCACCAAGCCGATCTTCGTCATCTCGACGGATACTTTGGTCGAGACACCGGTCATCGTAGACCATGTCCAACACACGATTAACCGAATCAATGCGCAAGTCGAGAAGGACAAGATGCCCCTCACCGCGCAGATTCTGCGACCGGAGATGGAGGACACCTTCTGGGTTCAGCTAATCGGAAAGGGATACCCGACACCGAGCAGCATCTTTCGCTGGTGCACGGATCGACTCAAAATCAAACCATCCAATAAGTTCATTAAAGAACAGGTCGCCAAATATGGAGACGTGATCCTGGTACTCGGTAGCCGACGCGGCGAGAGCATGACCCGTGACCAAGTCTTCAACAAGTATCAGATACCGGGGTCTCGGCTGGACATGCACAGCCAGTTGAGCAACGCCTGGGTCTACATGCCCATTGAGGATTTCTCCACGGATGATGTTTGGACCTACCTGCTTCAGCATACATCTCCCTGGGGCAATGACAACCGGCAGCTTGCCTCTCTCTACCAGTCCGCCCAAGACGGCGAGTGCCCGCTGGTCGTGGATACGACGACGCCAAGTTGTGGAAACAGTCGCTTTGGCTGCTGGACCTGTACCGTAGTCAGCCGTGACCGGTCGATGGAGGCCATGATCGATTCGGGCGAAGAATGGATGCAACCGCTGCTTGACTTTAGAGATTATCTGGCTGAAACACAGGATCCAGAGGTCAAACAAGAACAGCGAGAACACAAGGGCCGTAACGGCCGCATTCGATTCTCCAAGAGCGGTCGACTGCTCTATCGTACGTACAAGCTCGACTTCTCCAAGCAAATGCTTCGTCGGCTACTGGAGACACAGAAAGATATTTATGAACACGCCCCCGACTTTAGCCTCATTAGCGAGGCCGAGTTGCATGAGATCCGGCACATCTGGTTAACTGAGCGGCAAGACTGGGAAGATTCGGTCCCGAAAATCTATAAGAAGACAACCGGTCGTGAACTTGCATGGAAGCGATATGACATCGCCTTACCCGGACACCTCGAGCATGCACTGCTACGTCGGGTTGCTGACAAGCATAATGCGCCCAAAAACATGATGCAAAAATTGATCGACGCAGAATGGCAGAGCCATGGCTTGCGAAGGCGGGCTACGATCCACACCAAGATCGCCAAAATCATAGGTGAGGATTGGCGCACCATAGAAGAGGCAAAATCTGAAGTGCAGCAGCGTCAGCAGCCTGTAGTCGAGACACAAGACACTGCCGCAGAACAGGCGTAACGCATGATCTTCAAGCGAGTAGAAATAGAGAACTACGGCATCTACGGGGGGAGTTACGCGCTTGACCTGGTACCGGTATCGGAGCAGCGATTCGAGAAGCCGATTGTGCTGTTTCGTGGTAAGAACGGCATCGGTAAAACTACGCTGGTAGAGACCATTCGGCTTTGCATCCACGGCCCGCTGGCACTGGGACGGCGTGTGAGTAGAGCTGGGTATAAAGAGCACCTCCTCAAGCGCATCCATCGCTCTTATCTGGCTGGTAATGAAGTGGGAGGCAATGGAGCTGTTAGTTCAGTCTCTGAGCCCGATGAGGCAGCCCTTATCGTGGAATTCGACTATTTTTTCGTGGGTAAGCTGCTGGCGTACCGTGTGGAGCGTCGTTGGCACCGCACCACCAGCGGTGACGTGTCGGAGCATCTTTCCATTTTGGAAAACGGAGAACCACCGGCCGATCTGCTCGAAGACCAGAAAGAACACTTTCTTCGCGAGTTGATCTCGCCGAATGCTCTGGACCTCTTCTTCTTCGACGGCGAAAAACTAAAGGCCTTGGCCAAAGACGACCACGGTAACACGTTGTTAGCGGATACTGTTCGCACGTTGCTTGGACTGCATCTGGTGGATCAGTTGCGTACCGACCTGGATGTCTACGTCGGGCGCAAGTTGAAAGAGGAAGCCCCCCAAAATATTCAGGATAGAATCGAGCAGTTAGAGCAAGAGCATGATACCTTGATCCGGCAACGTGATGTTGTCATTCCTGAGAGGCAACTTGAAAACATAGACTCCATTGAGAGCATCAAGGAAGCAATTACTCGCCAGGAAGAGTTGATCGCACGCGAAGGAGGCGATTATGCTATTCGTGTCGACAAACTGAAACATGATCGAGCCAAACTCACCCAAGACTTGGAGATACAACGGCGCCATGTACAAGAAATGTGCAACGGGCTACTTCCATTCTCTGTCGCTCCCAATCTGTCTCGTCAGGTGAACGAGCGCTTGGCGCTTGAAGTTGAATACAAATGGTGGAGAGCCTCTCAGGATCTGATTGCACATCAGGTAGAGCAGATTGAAGCTGACTTGTCTGATCCTGGTTTCTGGGATAAGATGGAAGTAAAATTTGATGCAGATGAGCAGGCGAAGTTGACGCACAAGTTGCGTGCTATAATTGAGGATGCCATGCCGGCGAGCAAGGTCAAAGAGGATGAGGTAATTATGCGAGTGTCCGAGCCCGATCAGGCAAAACTGACAGGCTGGATTGAGCAAGCGCTTCACGAAATTCCGCAAGCGTTCGCAGAAAGCGTGCAAAAATATCTGGAACTTGAGGAGAATCTGAATTGGATCAAACAAGAACTATCCAAGACACCAGATGAATTGATCCTTCAACCTCTCGTTGCAACACTCAAGAATCTGGAAAAAGAGCAGGAGAAACTCCAGAAAGAGCATGATAAACTGGCAAAGGAATTAGGCACGATCTCGTACAAGGCCGAAAAACAAGAATATCGCCTTCGCAATTTGAGAGTGGAGCTGCAAAACCAGCAACTGGGCGAGGGGCGTCTCGAGTTGGCATCAAAGGCCCAAGAGACCTTGGCCGAATATGCAGACGTGCTCACATGCGAGAAAATTGCCTTGCTTGAGCAGGCCGTTGTGCAGCGCTTCAACGAACTGACACGAAAGGATGAACTTATCAACGGGGTGGCCATTAATCCGGATACCTTCCATATTGAACTCATGCGTGGAGGCAAGCCTTTTGAGCGCGATGAACTTTCAGAAGGCGAAAAGCAGTTACTGGCCACTGCTGTCGTCTGGGCATTGCGCGATATTTCGGGATTGCCGTTCCCTATCGTCGTTGACACGCCCCTTGGCCGTCTCGACAGCGACCATCGTATAAACATGATTCAACGGTATTTTCCGCGAGCCAGCCACCAGATCATCCTGCTGGCTACCGATACTGAAGTAGACGAAGACATGATGGACTTGCTCGCGCCTGCAGTCTCGCATGGATACCAGATGGAATTCGACAGAGAGCTTGCCCGGACGATCATAACCCCGTTGGAAATAGGCCTGAAGAATTCCGAGATGGAGGTTATGTTGCGATGAATCTAAAACGAGTGAGATTCAGCAATGAGGTCTCGGCAAAGTTGAGTGATCTGAAAGGTCGGACCGGACTAACGCCGAACATCTTGTGTCGAATTGCTTTTTGCATGTCTGCGGAACAACCCGGCAGGCCCGATCCCGACGAATTTGACTCGAATAGTGATCGGGAGATTGACCGGCATGTCCTGCTAGGAAACTGGGATCCGCTTTTTGTGGCCCTCATCAAAGAGCGCTGCAAGCAGGATGGATTGGAAACGTCGGATCCGGAATTTCTCACGATACAATTTCGAGCGCATGTTCATCGTGGCGTGTATCTACTCCACAAGCGCGTCAAAAAGTTCGGTGACTTAATTCACCTGATGCCTCGCGAGATGCGAGATGACGCGCTCGCATCGACTTGACAGCCTTCAGGCCAGACCGGAAGCCGCGCATGCTAAACCAGTGAAATACCATGGCGGTATCGCAGTCAGAGAGCGTGGAATGATGTCTTGCAACAAAAAAAGCATATGCCTGTGCCTGACGACGCAAGTGCGTTTATGAGCGAACAACCTATTTATCTCGATCATCAGGCCACCACCCCGGTCGATCCGAGAGTGCTGGAAGTGATGTTGCCGTACTTCACGGAGATCTTCGGCAATGCAGCCAGCAAGGATCATGTATTCGGCCTGGAAGCAAAGCGGGCCGTCGACAAAGCACGTGAGCGGATCGCCTCAGCAATCAACGCACGCCCGGATGAAATCATTTTTACCAGTGGCGCGACGGAATCGGACAATATTGCCATCTTTGGCGTAGCCGAGAAATTGGCCCGTAAGGGCGATCACCTCATTACTTGTGTCACTGAGCATAAGGCAGTGCTCGACTGCTGTGAACAACTGGAAAAACGTGGAAAACAAGTAACCTATCTGCCTGTTGACCAGTACGGCCGAGTCGATCCTGACGATGTACGCAGGGCTATTACGCCCAAAACGATCTTGATATCGATCATGGCGGCGAATAATGAGATCGGCACCCTTGCCCCACTGACCGAGATCGGACAAATCGCCACAGAGCATGGCGTGCTATTTCACACCGATGCTGCACAGGCATTGGGCCATATACCACTCGACGTGAAGGCCATGAATATACACCTCATGTCACTCTCGGCGCATAAGGTGTATGGGCCGAAGGGAATAGGCGTTCTCTACTGTCGTCGTAGTAATCCACGAGCCCAAGTGATGCCCGTTATCTATGGTGGTGGTCATGAGCGGGGGCTACGCTCCGGAACGCTTAACGTGCCGGCTATCGTCGGCTTCGGCGAGGCTGTACGGCTTGTGATGCGGGAGATAAAACAGGAGAATGCACGCTATCGACGCTGGACACAGCAAACGTTCGAACACTTCCAGGAAGCACTGGGTGAGGTGTATCTCAACGGTCACCCTACGGAACGCCTGGAACACAATCTGAACATCAGCATTCCCGGCGTCGAGAGCCGGGCCCTCATCGTCAAACTGAAGGATGTAGCCATTGCCACTGGTTCAGCATGCACATCAGATAAGGTAGAACCGTCCCATGTGATTAAAGCCCTTGGTTTTGGTGATCAGCGGGCTCACAACGCCATTCGCATCAGCGTTGGACGTACAAACAGCGAAGAGCAAATCAACACCGCTGTTGATCGAATCAAATCAGTTGCAAAGAAAATCGGCTTCGCATATCAGGTATAATAACCACTTACACAGTTTTCAGGACAGGCCCCCATATAGAGGTCAACGCCCCTGGAGAGCTCCTCAATCAGGACACGTTCTACTGGGGAACCCTCAAGGGAGTAGGCAAGGTCTACGTACAGGTCGTCGTAGACGCTTTCTGCTCGCTGGCCTTCGCCAAGGTCTACACCTCGAAGATACCGGTAACCGGCGCAGAGTTGCTCTACGACCGCGTGCTGCCCTTCTACGAAGCCCTCGGGGTAGAGGTCAAGGCTATCCTGACCGATAACGGTCGAGCGTTCTGCGGAAAACCCGAGAGCCATTCCTACGAACTGATGCTTGCGCTACACGACATAGCGCACCGCACGACGAAGGTGCGCAGCCCGAGGACGAACGGCTTCGTCGAGCGCATGAACCGCACTCTGCTCGACGAATGCTTCCGCGTCCAGGGCCGGAAGAAGTGGTACGAGGCGCCCGAGGAGATTCAACGGGACCTTGACGAGTATCTTGCGTACTACAACCTCGAGCGCAGCCATCAGGGCTACCGCCTGAAGGGCCGCACACCGGCTCAGGCGCTACGCGAAGCCCTCGGAAAAAAGAAGCTGCCGCCCGTCGTTCCAATGCCGGAAAAACAGACCACAAAACAAACCGCCTGATCGCACGACGGAGACCCCATGTATCGGGTAATTACTAAACTTGTACAACCTGCACTGTCTGAAGAGCTAAATAGTGGCCACTACAAATTAGATGATCGGCGCCGGTAACTCCACCCCTGGATTATCCAAGAACGCCCGATACCTTTCTCTGAGTTTTTCATGTGATAACGTGCGTGGGAGGTGATTAACCATATGGAGTAGAAGACTCTCTATCAAAGCATTACTAGCTCGGTTGTTGATTGTTTTAGTGCCAGGGTTCCATAATACATTCCGCCACGGTTTGTCTTCTATGTTCATCGAAACTTGTGTCAGTGTATTTATGGCGCTTTCCATAGACTCACCTCGGTCCATCATCACCCGGGTGGCTCGAGCCAAGGCTATCTGCCCAGCGGGACGGAACATCAGATGGCCTCTCTCCCCACGATATTTATCAGCTATATTTTCTTCTGGCTTCGAGTTAAAAAGCTCATTGTAAGCAGGGATGTGATCCCGAAGTAGTGTCCAAAAATCGATTTGTTGTCTATAGGCTTTGTCAATCATATCGTTACCGGGACGGTTGACCTTCAACCCATCGAGAACCTTCCTTCGTCTACTATCTTTGAAATGGGTACGTAATATATCTTTCTGAAAAGGAACAAAAAGACTCTCGCTGATAGTGTACAATGTAAGAATCGTGGTCAGTTTTTCTTGTTCAGACCGCGGCAATGAATGCTGCTCTCCAAAGTAAACAAATCCCGATTTGTTTTTAAATCCCGACTTTAAGAGATCAAATTCCTCCACGAGCTGGCGCGTGACTATAGCGAATAAATCATCTTCGTCGAGTGCAATAATATCTCTTGGCGAAACTTTTTTTGCGTATTTATTGAGGGTCGAAAATAATCGTCTGGTTCGTTGTCTATTCTCCTTAGTAGTCCCATGCGCAACGAAGATGATTGCAATATCCTCATTCTTCAACTCAGCACATTTTATGATAGCCTCTTTTATAGCAATGACTCTATGTTGGCCATCAATAGCAAAAATCTTTTCATCGCCGGATAGCATGAGAAATCCAATTGAATCTCTTGCATCTTCGTCGATATCAGGAGCACCATGAATACGACTTTCTCCGATTTCGATAGAGTACCACTCTGGTGAACCTTCGTATAGGCCTACAACGATAGCGTTGAAAAACCGCTCCTCCTGCGTAGTAAGATACTCAACGATGCCTTCGGTCCGATCAGTAATCGCACGTTGAATCATATCTCGAAGCTGTTCACTGGCATGTATTTCATCGGTTTCCCTGATCCAGTGAGCGACATCAGAAAATTTCATGTACGTCACATAGTATATCCAGTCACCCATCGCGCAGCGAAGGGCCGGAAACGTATTTTTTTTCTCATTCATTTTCGTTCACCAGGCTTTGAGTGCGGGTTTGAGTTCGGCAGGAAATTCGTCGTTCATTGGAGGAATATAAGCCATAATTAGTTGATCTTCCGTCTTCTTTATGAATTGTGGATCGTCCATTTTCGCGTAGCAAAACCAAAGATTATTCTCTCCCCACAAATCCATCATTCTCTTTATTTTAGGTCTCGGTTTTTTCTTTTTAGGTTCACGTAAATATTGTCCAAAACGTTTGCGAAATGTTTGCTTTTCTGTCTGGCCTACATATAATAAAAAAGCACATTCTGGATGGTTTGCGATACCTGGTTTCACTACAAAACTATAAATACCTTGTTGATCATCGGGCACGTTCTTAGTCTCAGATCTATTAAATTTTACGGTATTCCAAATTAAGTGAACTGTATTGTTATATTTTGACCATTGATCAACGGACAAAATAACTTTCATCACTTCATATTTTTTTAGTTTATCTCTAGTTTCTATAAGATCATACGACATGACTCATACTGATTGGGTTTAAACAAATATCAGCTATGCGTTATTGATAGCAGAAGCGTCTTCAAAGGGATCAGCAAGCCGCATCACATCCCACTGGATCTGCGACTTACTCTTGCCTTCCCAGCGTTCCTTGAGGGCGCGTACGCCAGCGACACCCACCCGAATGATAAAGTCGAGCAGTTCGCCCTCATCTGTGAACTCTGGTAAACTTAAGGCACGGGCATACCATTGTGCAACTGCTTCGATGGCAAGTTGAGCTTCACCCAGACTGGCAACTCGGGTCAGTTCATGTCGCTTTGCGTCTTCAGCGGGCGGCAGTTCGTTGTTTATCGCATAACTGAATCCCAGCAGCAATAGGTCTACACGACGAGGCACGGTACCCTCATTCGAGAGGCGGTCAGCGAAGCCGATGAGGTCTTCGCTGATGAAGAGACGCTGATGGCTCTGCAAGTGATTCATAGTCAGTCCTCTACGATAGTGGAACGTGCTTCTTGCTGATTCCGCTCAATGTCGAACTCCTGTACGATGAAAACTTGCACTTGATCGCGTTCTTGCTGAGGCAGATCACGGTCAGTAGCCAGCAAAAAGACCTGCACGGGCAGGTTTGGAAGCGATTGGAGTAATCCATCACGGTGGCTGAAATCCAAGTGTCCAAATGGGGTATCCATCACAAACGGCGCCGGGCTTGGACTCGACAAATTCAACGACGTAATGAAGCTGTATGCAAGGACTTCCTTTTCCCCCGCACTCAGTTTCTTGTTCTCGACGACCGTGTCGTCGTGCCTATAGACCTCCAATGTATAGTCATCCTTCACGCGAATGCCAGCGTACTCCAGCGGCTTATTTGTGATGCCGGTGAAGATGGCCGTAGCCTCTCGTTCGATGTCCTCACGCTTCTGAGCAACGAGCCGATTCACGAATGCATGTACTGCTTCGTAAAGCTGGCGCGCAGTATGCAGAGTTTCGGTCAACGTGCGTCCGCGATCTGTGTCTGTAGTAGCATCATCCAGTTCGCGATTCTTGTCGTCGATCTCTTTGGTGACGCGAGCGAGGTTTTCATCGAGTGCTTCAATACCCTGCTTCAGCGTCATTTCCGTCTCCGCCAGTGCCTTTTGTTGCTCAAACAGTTCCTGCACTTCAAGGAGGGGATGGTCCTCCAGTTTGGCCTTGAGTTCACGGATATCTTTATCGATCTCTTCGAGCTTCTCGTCGCAAACAGCTCGCTTGTCCATCACCTCCTGGCTGTCTCCGCTATCTCGAAGCCTGCGTAAAAGTGCTTGTAGTTCGCTGATCTCCGCCAAGCTAATGTCTTTCCTCTTCACAGTTCCCATGCCGGCTGCGAGTTCATTGAAACGCAGTATCTCGTGTTCGATGTCTTGGCCTGTCGATTCCGGAATCGGAGCACCAAAGTCCCACTGACCGTTTTCCAGGAGCCGATCTAGATATCGTTTGACGTGCAGGTAATAATCACGGCGAGACGAACCACTGTCCTGCCTGGCAAATCCTTCCTCGACAATCCGCGTCAGTGGTCCGGTGAGCATGTGGAGCGGAGCATCACTAAGAAAGCGTTTGATTGCATCATTTGCCTCATTCCGCTGCTCCTCATAGTCAGCGCGGCGCCCTTTCTTGGCGGCTAACTGGTTATGCTCGGCCGAGATGGCAACAATCTGTGCTGCCTCCTTCTCCAATTCCTCAGCAGCCCGCTGCACGCTGTTGAGCTTTTCTAAAAGGTCTGCGCGCCGTTTTTTATACGAGGCATCCTCATTCTTGAAGCGCTCTATTTCGTCAAGTAGATTCTGGCTATGTCCTTCCTGAGCAACCATCTCTGCTTGTTCATCCTGCAACTCATTGACTAGTTTACCCAAGTCATCCTTGAGATTGCGGATGGCCGGGATGCCAAGCACTTGCTCGATAGCCTCACGAATGCCTCTATCATGCTGCCTCTGTGCATAGCGGGTAATCTCAGCGCCGTCGAAGAAGACGAATTGCTGAGATTTCTTCGGAATAATGAGTTCAATCTTGTCTTCAACCTGGTCCTCCAGGTTGCCACTGTCAGCATTGATCAACTCGACTGATGGTATAACAGCCGTTGTGCCATTCCTCAACTTGAAGTCTACCTTCCGGATCAGCTTCATCAGCTTGCCCTGATAGACGAACTCCAGAGCTATTTCCATACTGCCTTCGCCTGCTTCACGTGCATTATCGTGCCACTGCTCCAGCAAGCCTTCACGGTCATAGCTGTTGTGAAACAGGAATTCCAGCGCACGAAGAAGCGAGGTCTTCCCAAACCCGTTCTTGCCGTGAACGACGACGATGTTCTTTCCCGGCTGAAAGGGTGCAAACTCGACTGTGGTGTTTCCCCCGTAAACCAGCCAGTCTTTGACTTGCAACTTCTGAAAATGAAAGCTCATTGCCCTCGCTGGTCCAGGTGGTTCTCGATCATCTGCCGAATTTGATTCTTGGCCCCTCTGCGGCGCTCCAAGTGCACCTTCGTATTCTCGAGGTCGACGAGTTGTCGGAGAAGTCCTGGATCCACGTTGTATTCAGCAGACACCTCGCTCAACAACTCGTCGTGACGAGACACCATCTGATCAAACGGACTTCCTTGTGCTTCCATCATCTTTCAGGAGTTCGGTTAATAGTACCCCAAAGGGGTCAGTATACGATTTTATCTGAAGTAGCGCTTCGTGCCTGTTATCAGCCAGCTCGGCCATCTTCTTTGCTCGCTCCAACTCGCCTTGAAGCATCCATCTGCCACCCTGTCCTACTGACGTTGGCGGCAGTGAGATGACATCGACAAGCTTGGCCCGTGTCTTGTTTGAAGATCTTCTCAATACGCGTCCGCGACGCTGAATGAACTGCCGATCGTTTGTCGAACTGGCCAGAATGATCGCAGCATCGACCGCGGGTACGTCCACGCCTTCATCCAGGCAATCAATGGCTACAAGCACAGGAACGAGTCCGCTTGCAAGGCCATCCAGTGCGGCATGGCGCTGCATCGCGGGAGTTTCTCCAACATACTTCAAGTGCGGTATCATAGCCTCGCTCAGCACTGCCCTTACATCTTCGAGTTGTTCTCTGTCCGCGCAGTAGATGAGACTTCGCTCCGGCGGGTGGTCTTGCAATACCTGTTGGATGACATCGGTTTTGGATGCTGCTTTTTTAAGGATACCGGCACGCCTGAACAAAAGCTGTTCGACCCCAGGCTGATCCCTATCGAGACGGTTGTTTGTTTGCATAGTCACCGTCGCGTCTTCAGATTGGCCTCGAGCGGCGAGAATCTGGCGGGTCAACTTCAAATAGTGTTCGTATTCTTCCTCAGAAAGTCGAGCGGCATAAACGTGATAGGCATAAGGGGTAAGATGGCCGTCCTTTAATGCCTGCTCCATGGTATAGGTAAAAACGACCTTCTCGAAATACTCCATAATGACCCCTGTACCCTCTTCATCATAATGTCGTTCGGGAGTCGCAGAGAGCCCCAGGCGCCAAGCATACTTCGGGTTCAGGATTTTTTGATAGGTCGGTGCGCCCACATTATGAACCTCGTCCACGATGATGAGAGATTGTTCCGGTATACCGGCATCCTTCAGGACCGACTGGAACCGGGAACTACCAAGCGACTGCAAACTGCCAATTAGCACGAGAGGCTGGAGCCATCCACTGCGGTAACCAGCACGGAGTTTACTGAAAAGCCGATCTTGCCACGATGAGGCATTTTGATAAATAAGGAGCGGCTCAGGAAAATTTGTGAACCGCTCGACTTCTTCTTTCCACTGATCGACAAGGTTTTTTCGTGGAGCGGCGATTAGAAGCAGATTGAGGTCCACGCGACGGCTCGCCGCTGCAAGCGCCGTCAGCGTTTTCCCGCTGCCGGTAGCCATATTGAGAATACCAACACAGTCATTATCCTCCCACTGTTCAATCGCCTTCTCCTGATGCTCCCACAGCTTGTATGCTTTCTGTTCACGAACCCGACCACCTGCAAAGTCTACCTCATACTGCGGCATCCAGGGAGGTTTGGGATAGGGACGTTCCAACGTCCTTAACTCGATAATCTGGGCCCGTGCAGCCGCTGGAAGATCGAAGACACGAACATTAGAGTCTTCATTTTTCCAAAGCCGCTCGAATCGTTCCCGGTGTTTCGGCACCCACTGATCAAATGGCGATTCCCAAGAGCAGAAAACGCTGATATCCTCATAATTGAGCAGGCCCTTAATGCTGTCATTGTACGACCCGCTGAAGCTGACGCTGTCCTCAAGGCAATCCGAAAAGACCCCAAATTTCGTATGAAAATCCCCATAGGCAAGCTTGTTGTAAGGGAGAGCCAACTTGAAGTCGAGAATCCCATCGGCCACCATCCAAGCTAACGCGGAAAGCGTCTGTTGCTCCAGAGCCTCGGCCAAATCTGCAACGTTTTGCCGCAATGTATCTCTCAGTATCGCATCGTTTCGAGCAGCCTCACCTTCCTGAAGTGCTTTCCAATCCTTCTCGCTCAAGATTGGGCTCGTAATCCAACGAGCACGACCAGCGTTGGCGGCAAATTCGACCATACCTGCCGCAGCCGCTCGAAACCATCCGGAACTGAAGTACCCCACCCCGCGATCATAGCGCGTGGAAACCCCAAGCATAGGCACAAAGAAGTCGCTTATCAGATCATGAGTAGAAGTGTCCAGTATCCGCGAACGCCCGATTTGTTTCAGTGCTATGGCTATACGGTTGTGATTCACCTTGAACCTGTCCTGTCCGATATAAACAGACAATGATCTAAATTCGCCTCTTTTTCACCCGGCAGAGACCTTTCCTTCGGAGCCAACGACCGGACTTGAACCGGTGACCTGCTCATTACGAGTGAGCTGCTCTACCAACTGAGCTACGTTGGCTGATCGATAACGTCGCTTCGCGCGAGATACGCCCGCCGCGTCCACGAAACGCGCAACAGGCCTGCTTGATCCCGGCGGATCAGACAGAAACGGACCTTTCTTGCGAATCCGTCCGGACTCTTGCGGCAAACGCATCGATTCGCCCGAAACACAATGTGCTTCCTTGCGTTTTGTTAGACTTTGCGCATGATTCGCGCAAAACTCCGCCCGAATACCTCATCCGTATCCCCTGCGCTTTATTGGGCATGCCCCCCTCTCCCGTCATAGCCGATGCCAGCGCGGCATGGAGTCCCACATCCTGGCGGGAACGGCCCGCCGCGCAGCAACCGGAATATCCCGACCAGGCCGCCTTGTCCGAAACGCTGGCGGAGTTGCGCGAACTGCCCCCGCTCGTCACGTCGTGGGAAATTCAGGCGCTCAGGCAACAAATCGCCGACGCGACGAGAGGGCAGCGCTTTATACTGCAGGGCGGCGAATGCGCGGAACACTTCAACGAACGCAGCGCGGGGATTATCGCCAATCGCCTGAAGGTGCTTCTTCAGATGAGCCTCGTACTGATTTTCGGCGTCCGAACGCCCGTCGTGCGCATAGGCCGCTTTGCCGGTCAGCACGCCAAGCCCCGCTCTTCCAATAGCGAATCGCGCAACGGACTTACCCTCCCGAGCTACCGCGGGGACCTGGTCAACGACGCCGCATTCACGCCCGAAGCGCGCAAAGCGGATCCGAAGCGCATGCTGCAGGCCCACGCCCATTCCGCCATGACGCTAAACCTCGTGCGCGCCCTCACCAATACGGGCTTCGCGGACCTGCATCATACGGAATACTGGAACCTCGACTTCATCCACCGGACCCCGCTGGGAAAAGAATACCGCCAGATCGTCGAATCCATTCAGGAAACGATCGCTTTCATCGAAACGGTCTCGGGCAATCCGCTTCGCAACCTCGAACGCACCCAGTTCTTCACCAGCCACGAAGCCCTGCATCTTCCCTACGAAGAAGCCTTCACGCGCAATGTGCCGCACAATGCAGGCATATTCAATCTGGGGACCCATTTCCCGTGGATCGGCGCCAGAACGTCGGACCCCGAAGGCGCCCACATTGAATACGCGCGGGGCGTAGAGAATCCGGTCGGCCTGAAAATAGCCCCCCACATGTCGCCGGAAGACCTGGTGCGCATCATCCATATCCTGAACCCCGGGAAAGACCCCGGGCGGCTCGTGCTCATTCATCGCCTCGGCGCGGGCTCCATCGCCGAACTGTTGCCCCCGCTGATCCGGGCCGTGCAGGATTCAGGCGTCCCTGTTGCGTGGATGAGCGATCCCATGCACGGGAACACGGAATTGACGGAAACAGGAATCAAAACAAGGCGTTTCGAAAACATCCTTGACGAACTCGAACAAGCATTCGACATCCATGCCGCGGAAGGATCGCATCTCGGCGGCGTGCATTTCGAACTGGCCGGCGAAGACGTTACCGAATGCACGGGCGGCGCAGGCGGCCTGGACGATACCGATCTGGCGCGCGCGTACAAGTCGCAAGTCGATCCGCGGCTGAATTACGAACAAGCGCTGGAAATGGCCTTTCTCATTGTGCGCAAGAAAAAACGCATGGAAAACGAATCGACTCTGTGACTCCGCGCCTGCCACGAAGCATTTGTTTCCTTGTCGGGATGGTCGCGGTCTTGCTATCGCTTGCGCCGACGTTTGCCCATGCACAGCAGTCCGCCGCCGTGCGCGGATTCGTCACGGCGCAGGACGACGGACAACCGCTCCAGGGCGTGCATGTCGTCCTCGCGCAGGGCGATGACGATACGGTTCTGGGCGGCGTAACCGATCCCGACGGGATATACCTGATCAGCCGCGTACCGGCAGGGCAGTACATCCTCCAGGCCTCTTTTATCGGATTCGAAACCTTTTCGGACACGCTCGACCTTACCGCAGGGGATTCCCGGCACCTCGATATCGCGCTGGCCACGCAACAAGCCGCTATGGACGAAGTCGTGGTCGAGGCCGAACGCGAAACCGGCGCCGCGCGCGTTACGGCGGGCCAGCAGCGGGTGCTTCCGCAAGACATCGAATTGATCCCCTCGCCCAGCGTATCCGGCGACCTCGTCAACTATCTTGCCGCGCAGCCCGGGGTGGTGTCCATGGGAGATCGCGGGGGGCAGGTCTTCGTCCGGGGCGGAGAACCCGCCCAGAACCTGACCCTGCTGGACGGAATGTACATCCTCCAGCCGTTCCATCTGCTGGGATTCTATTCGGCGTTCCCCTCGGACGTCATCAACAACGCAGACATTTACGCGGGCGGGTTCGGGGCGAAATTTTCGGGACGGCTATCTTCCGTAATCGACGTGCAAACGCGCAATGGAAACAAGCGCCGCCACGAAGTCGGCCTGGCGCTGACGCCTTTCGTAAACTCGGTCCGCCTCGAAGGGCCGCTGGCGGGATCCATTTCGTTCCTCGGATCCGCCCGGATTTCAACCCTTGAGGAAGTCGCTTCGCTGTATGTAGCGGACGACCTGCCCTACCGGTTCGGCGACGCGTTCGGCAAGATCCACATCCCGATCGCGCGCAATCACCAGACCTCCATATCGTCCGTACATACGTTCGACCGGGGCGCCCTCGCGGAACCCACGCTCTTCGGAGGCAACAACGAGATTCGCTGGAAAAACACTGCGGTCGGCGTACGCCATCTCGTGCTCCCCAGGGCCCTGCCCATCCTCGGCGAAGCCTTGTTTTCCTGGTCCCGCCTCGAGACGGAATACGGCCCGCGCGAGGAGCCGTCCCGCACCACCAATGTGGACAATTATAATCTTGAAGTCAATTTCAGCAACTTCGGGCAACGCGTCGAAACCCGCTGGGGATTCTTCGTGCGTAACGTCGAACTCACGGCAGACCTCGGCGGAACTTACCAGAACATCGTAGAAAACTTCGTTCGCTCGACGAATGCAGGCGGCTGGGCGGAACCGGAATTCGACTTCGGCAATGGACTGCGGGTGCGCGTCGGCGCCGTCGGACAGTTCTTCGGCAATTCCGGTTTCTTCGTAGAACCGCGCCTCCGGGCCGTGCTCGAACGGGGCAGGCATCAATGGAGCATGGCGGGCGGCATGTACCGGCAAAACATCCTCGGATTAAGCGACCGGCGCGACGCCGCCAGCATCTTTACGGCTTACGCAGAAGCGCCGACCGGAGAAGTTCCGGTCGCCCTGCACGGCATTGCCGGGTACCGGATCACGCCCTCTGCATCCCTCGAGCTCTCGGTGGAGGCATTCTACAAGAACCTCCAGAACCTGTTTATTGCGGAATGGACTTCGTTTCCCCGTTTCACCACGCGCCTTCAGCCGGCGGACGGCGAAGTCCTGGGGATGGACCTCCGCATGGAATTTCGCCGCCCGAATTTCTATGCGTTTCTCAATTACGGCTACTCTTCGACCCGCTACGACGCCATGCAGGAATCATTGCCTGTATGGTTCGGCACAGACCAGCTCTCCTTCCGCCCGCCGCATGATCGACGCCATCAGCTCAACCTGATCCTGAGCGGCTCCGTATCCGGCTTCGACGTGAGCGCCCGCTGGAATATCGGATCGGGCCTGCCCTACACCCAGGTGCGCGGGTTCGACGGATTCATTCTGATGGACGGGGTGGTGGACGTGGAAGGCATTGAGGGCTTTCCGCGCGTGATCTACGACCGGCCCTACGAAGGCTTGCTCCCCATGTACCACCGGCTGGACGTGACGATCAAGCGGCAGATGTCCCTCGGCGCGGCGGACCTCGCCATACAGGTCGGCGCCATCAACGTCTACAACCGGGCCAACCTTTTTGCCCTCGACATCTTTACCCTGCAACGAACCGACCAACTCCCCTTCGTTCCCACCGTGGGCATTGAGATCGAATTCTGATTATGCGCCTTGTCTCGCTGCGAAATACGACCCTCGGCATACTGGTCGCCGCCGCCTTGCTGACGTCCTGCGAAAGCAGCGTCAATCCACTGATCGGCGACCCCCGGCCATTCACGATCTGGGGACTGCTGGACGCTGCGGCGGACACTCAGCGCGTCCGCATTTTTTCTATCGAAGGGGAATCCGGCGTAGACCGACCCGGCGATCTGGACGCCGTCGTCACCAGCACAGACCTCGAAACCGGCGAAACGCTCGCATGGCGGCCCTACCAGGTAACGTACGAGAGCGGCGTGACGGGACATCTTTTCGAAGCCGCCTTTCAACCCGTGCACGGACGCCGGTATCGCCTGGACGTCGCCCGGTCGGACGGGGCCGTATCCAGCGCCGCGGTGACCGTACCGAACAAAGTGGATTTCACCATCGAACGCACGGACACCAGCCCGAAAATATCTGTCTACGTGCACGGCGAGGGATTCAACTTGCTGGGCGTAGAGATGCGGTACGAAGCCACCAACGTACCCCCCGCCCAAGTCTGGCCCACCGACCTGAAACTCCATCCGATCGTGGACTACCCTGTGGAAATATCCTATCAGGGCACGGAAGAAAAAACGAGAGACGGCGTGCGGTACGACATCAACATGTCGAACGACTTTGCAATCGTGGAGGAGACATACAAAAGCAAATGCCTGGTGACGGAAGGCAACCCCGACATTGCGCTGCGCCGCGTCGAGTTTCATTTCGTAGCGGCGAACGAAGCCTGGAGCCCGCCGGGCGGCGTATTCGATCCCGAAGTGCTCGTCGAACCCGGCGCCCTCTCCAATATCGAAAACGGTTACGGCTTCCTCGGCGCGGGCATGGTGGTCGCCGAACGCTGGACTCCTCCCAAAGGCCTGCGGGATTTCCTTGGGTTCAGTTCGGAAATGGGTTGCAGCCTCGTTCCCAGCGCCGGCAATCCGGCCTGCACCCAGCCCCCCGTCCCGTGCCTCGACGACGTAACCGACGATGTCTGGAGCCTTTATTTTTAAGGATACTCTGATCAAAACCACTTCGCTCAGCACGTCGCGTTCGTGCGTACAAGACATGATACTTACATCGTTTAAATCAGCGGAAAATACTTCGGATTCGCGCCGTCCCGGGCGTGACGCGCCCTTCGGGAGGCGGCGAGAGGCACGCTGGCTGTGTCATTCCTCATTATATGGGGCCTGCCATATTGCTTCGTCATTCCTTGCCAACGCACCTCTCGCCGCCTCTGAGCTTTGAGGACTTAATCAGAGTATCCTTAAGAATACTCTGACCAAAACCGCCGGGCAACCGCCCCGGAACGCTCCCCCGCTTCGGCGATCCAGCCCCCGCCCACCACATCGTCCCCTTCGTACAACACCACGGACTGCCCCGGCGCAACAGCCTGCCTCGGCGCCGCAAAGGCTATGCGGAGTTCGTCCGGCCCTTCCTGTCGCGCCACGCCAGGAGCGCCCGGATCGTTGTAACGAATTTTCACGTCCACCGGCAAGGCGTCGTCCAGCGCTTCGTACTTCACAAGATTGATCTGCCGAGCCGTCAGGGCGCCGCGGAATAATTCGTCGCGCGGCCCCAGAACGATCGTGTTCGTTTCGGCGTCGATATCGACCACATAGGCCGGATACCCAAGCGCCGCGCCAAGCCCCCGGCGCTGCCCGATCGTATAAAACGGATACCCTTCGTGCCGTCCCACTACGGCCCCGTCGGACGTTACGAACAATCCTCCCGACACCTTCTCCTCCAACCCCCCCACGCGGTCTTTCAGAAAGCGCCGGTAATCGTTGTCCGGTATGAAACATATCTCGTACGAATCCGGCTTGTCCGTCACGCGGTCCAGCCCGTACGCCGCAGCCATCTCCCGGATCGCCGGCTTCTCGAATCCGCCTAGCGGCAACAAGGTGCGGGCCAAATGCTCCTGGGACACCCCCCACAAGGCATAGCTCTGATCCTTGCGCGCGTCGCACCCCTTCATCAGCACGAAGCGCCCCGTGGCTTCCTCGCGCCGGAGCCGGGCGTAATGCCCGGTGGCGATGTAGTCGCAATCCAGCTGGTCGGCCCGCCGCATCAACGCCGCCCACTTTATATGCGTGTTGCACAATACGCACGGGTTCGGGGTGCGTCCGGCAAGATATTCGTCGGTAAAGCGCTCAATGACCCAATCCCCGAATTCCTCGCGTATGTCCACGATAAAATGCGTAAAACCATACTGCACAGCCACGGCGCGCGCGTCGTTCATGGATTCGAGCGTACAGCACCCGACTTCTTTGCCGCCTCGCCCGCCGCTGCGGGCATAATCCCACGTCTTCATCGTGACGCCGACCACCTCATATCCCTGCTCGCACAGCATGACCGCAGCAACCGAGGAATCTACCCCGCCGCTCATTGCCGCCAGTACTCGTCCGCTGCTACGCATGATTCCGTCCACCGTGCAACCCGTTGCGTTACAAGACATGCTTCGACCACCCGCCGTCCACGGGAAATCCCACGCCGGTTACGTACGTCGCGCGCTTGCTAACGAGAAAAGCCGCGGCGGCCGCAAATTCCTCCGGGTCCGCAATGCGCCGCAACGCATTGCCTTCGGCCCATCCCGCCTCGACCTCTTCCGCCGAGCGCCCCGACGTCAAAGCAAGATGCTCCGAGAGTTCCTTCAAGCGCTCCGTGCGCGTGTACCCCGGCAAAATAGTATTGACCGTAATGCCGTCGGGGCCCAATTCCTCCGACAGCGTCTTGGCGAAGCCCTGCACGCCCGCACGCGTCGCATTGGAAAGGTACAGGCTGGGGATCGGGCGCTTGGCCGAAATCGATGTGATCATCAAAATGCTGCCGTGCGGATCGTCGCTGGCCGCCGCGGCGCGCAAATGGGGCAACGCCGCTCGACACAACTGGATGGCGCTGACCAGGTTCAATTCAATGCCGGCGCGCCACGTTTCGAGGGACAAATCGTCGATATAGCCCGGCGGCGGACCGCCCGCGTTCGTCACCAGGATATGCAACCCGCGGAAATGCGCGGCGGCGCGGTCGATGCCCTCCTGGACGCCATGCTCGCTCGTTACGTCGCACGACAGCGGCAGCACGCTTCCCTGATCGACGCCAGCCTCCTGCGCCAAACGACCGGCGGCGGCGACAATACGTTCTTCGCTCCGGGAACAGATTGCTACGCGACAGCCCTCCCGGGCCAATGCGCGCGCGACAGCATAGCCCAGCCCGCTGCTTGCGCCGGCTACGAATGCGGCGCGTCCCTTGATGCCCAGGTCCATGATCTTTGATAAATATTCGCTTGTGAAAACCTGATACAATTACAAAGTTAGGCATACTTTCCCTTTTTAACACCCCCGGTTTTATGAACAGCCCCCTTGCGAATCCGGCGACCTCCCGCCGCGCTGTCGCAACGCCCCTCGCTCCGGCAGCCATAGGCCCCTACAGCCAGGCTATTCTTGCCGGCGATACGCTCTACTGCTCCGGGCAACTCGGCATTGACCCCGAAACAGGCAGCATGGCGCGCGGCGGCGTCGAAGCCGAAACGGAACACGCACTGAACAACCTCGGCGCAGTCCTCAAAGCCGCCCAAATGGACTACAGAAATGTCGTTCGATGCAGCGTGTTCCTGGCGGACATCAACGATTACGGCGCCGTAAACGATGTATACGCCCGCTATTTTTCGGAGCTTCCCCCCGCGCGGGAGGCCATCGAAGCGGCTGCGCTTCCCCGGGGTGCGCGGGTGGAAATTTCCTGTATCGCGGTCCGGTAGCAGTAACCGCCAGGCCGTTTCCTATCCGTCGAACCGAAGAACGGATTCGATCATTGCGTCGGTTCCGAGACGATCCCGGCCCGACAGGAAATTCAGCTCCGCCAGAAACGAAAAGCCGACGGACGCTCCGCCAGCCGCCCGGATCATCTTCGCCGCCGCCGCCGCCGTCCCGCCCGTGGCGATCACATCGTCATGGATCAGTACGCGATCCCCTTCCACGACAGCATCCGCGTGCATTTCGATACAATCCGTACCGTACTCGAGGTCATATTCCATGCGGTGAGTCCGCCAGGGCAGCTTGCCCTGTTTGCGGATGAGCGCGAACCCCGCGCCAAGTTGCTCGGCCAGAGATAATCCGAACAGGAACCCGCGCGACTCGATACCCGCCACCTTCGTAACGCCCGCCTCTCGAAAAGGCCCTGCAAGCGCCTCGATAGCCTGCCGAAACAAAACGGGATCCAGCAAGATCGGCGTAACATCCTTGAAAGAAATGCCGGGTTGTGGAAAATCGGGCACGGTGCGCACGGCGTCGTGCAGGATCTGGATGGATGCTTCGGAAGAAAAGGACATGCGCGAGGAATGAAAACAACGTGAAAAGGAATCCGGCAAGAATAAAAACCGGCGCCCCATGGCGACGCGGCGCCGAATGAGATGCACTATGGAACGAGTCCCTTGTCGTATTGCGCCTTGTACGAGCGAACCGCGCGGAAGATAGCGCTGGCCAGATAATCCTGCCCGGATTCGCTGGCCAGAAACGCCGCCTCGGATTTATTGGTTACGAACCCCAGTTCAACGAGCACGGCGGGCATGGAAGCGCCCCAAAGCACATAAAAACCGGCCTGCTTGACGCCCCGATTCTTGCGTTGCACCCGTTCTTCGAACTGATTCTGGATAAACATGGCGAGTTGCTGGCTCTGCTGCATATACGCACTTTGCGTCAACGCCATGCGAATAAGCGATTCTTCGTTCATCTCCTCGTACTCCCGCTGGGAACTCTCCAGTTTCACCACCTCGTTTTCTCGCTCCATGGTGTTGCGGGCCGCATCGGTCTTGTGCAAACCAAGGAAATAGGTCTCCGTGCCGCTCGCCGCCCTCGAAGTCGCCGCATTCGCATGAATCGAAATAAACAGTTTGCCGCCGTATTCGTTGGCGATGCGCCCCCGGTCGGCGAGTTCGATAAACCGGTCGTCCCGGCGCGTATATTCGACCTGCATGCCGAGCCGCTCTTCAAGGTACGCGCCGACTTTCAGCGCAACAGACAGGGCAATGTCCTTTTCGAGGACGCCGTGCGCGCTCGCGCCCGAATCCTTGCCGCCATGCCCCGCGTCGATCACCACGGTGTCCAGAAGCCAATGTCCGCCCGTCGGGGCCTCTTCGGTGGGCAACAACTCCTCGGCCTGCCGCATCCGACCGGTGGAGCCTCCTCCGATGGCGGGCAACATCTCAGTGGCCGGCGTAGCAAGAAGAGATATCTCCCGGGCAGGAACCGCCCGAGGCTCCCGGAGCGCCTCCCAACGCCAAATATTCTGCCCGTCCGCATACGAAAGGCTTACGAGTATATCGTCGGAGGCCTCGTCTCGATACGCCGAAGCCCGCATGGATTCCCCGGCGACCAGGGTAAACCGGAAAAACAAATGTCCCGCCTCTTCTTCCCCTGCATACCGGATCACAGGCCCCGCCACATCGTCCCGGACATGATCGGAGGCCAGCCTCGTATTGAAAAGGACCACCTCCAGTTGTCCATTGGCAAGCAGGCGCGGCGCACTGTAGGCCGCCACCGGACCGTCGGTATGAAACCGAACGACATACCCTTTACCGTCCGAGCGCTCGGTCAGGGAAATCCGCTCCACATGCGGAACAACGTCTGAAGCGACAGGCAACGCGGCGGCCTGAGCGGCGTATCCAAACGCGCCCGCCGCCAAAAGGACAAGCGCAACGGCGCAAACCCGAAACATTCCCCTCAAGGAAAATCCGGCGCGCATAAAAAAGCCCAAACGCAAATAATGCATCATGACATAATTAGGGAAACGGTCAATGGGATCGCTTCCTCTGCATCTTGCGCCGGCGAAAGAGTGGGTGGCGGATGGGCAGAAAAGCAAATCGCCGCGCAATGCCCCACACAATCAACGAATATACGAATTTGTTTGGAAAAAATCAAGGATACGCTGATTAAATCCGCGAATCTCAAAAGCTGCAAGGCGTGCGAGCACACCCTCGCTCCGCCCCAAACCGCGTCACCAATCCAGCGTACCGTCGCCGAGCAATTCTTTCAAACGACGATCCACAATCTCGTCCCGAAAACGCTCGCGTTCGATGATCGCCTGGCGCAATTCCTGCAATTTTCCTTCGAGCTGCTCCACCTCGCGCCGGCGATTACCCTGCTTGAGTTCGAAAATCTCGGTCAGCCTCTCCCGTAACGCGGCGATGCTGTCCCGACGCGCTTCTCCTTCTTCCATCACGGCAAATTTGCGGGCCATTGTCAATGCCTCGCGCTCCATCCGTTGCTCGCGAATCAACCGATCGAAAAGAGCCTGGTCCGCATCCTGGATATCCTGGAGATAGCGCTGCATCTGGATATGCGGGAATTCACTCGCCGTGCGGGCCGCTTCCGACGCATACAGCGTCATCTCCTCCATCATTTGCTGCAATTCGTTCGTATTGCCTTCCGCGAAACGATGTTGCAGATCCTGCATGCGTTTGGCCTGCTCAAACAAGACCTCGGCCTTCTGCTCAAAAAGATCCCCGACCGCATCCAGCGAATCAGCGGGAATGAAAAGAACCGGGGCGTCGAAAAAACCGGGCCAGAGCGAATTATTCAACGACAATCTCAGGGTGTCGCCCTTGAGAATATACTGCAATCCCCCCCTGACCTGAATTTTCAGGTCCTCGTCCGAACCGGGGAAAAACACATACTCTACCGCAGCGCCTTCCGGGGGAAATCCTTCGGGAAGATTGTCGGGATCCAGTTGTCGTCCATCTATGAATACCGCGCCATTCCTGATTTCCAGGGAACGACGTCCCGGGGCCTTGTCCTGAAACGAATGAACGCGAGGCTGTTGCGCCCACGCCGTTCCGGCGACGAGCGTCAATATCGAGAGGACAAACAACCAGCCTTTGGGATATGGAAAAAACGAAATCATGGCGCTAAGGTATTGGTTCAGGTTGGCGCAGCGCTCCAAAGGATTTGCCGCATACGCGCGACGCATTCCGTCAGCGGCGCTCCGAGGCGGGAACCAGGCCGCCCCCCGCCGACCCGGCAGGAAGCATTTCGAGCGGCGCCACCGGGGCTTCCCATCCGTCGGCGACTCCTTCCCCGATTCGCTGTATGCGCTGTTGCAAATACATCACGTCGCCTGGATCGTCCCAGGCCGGTATGTCCGCCGGGACCGAAGGCGCCCCGCCGCCCGCCTGTTCATTCGCCGCCGACGCCGATTGCAGCGCTTCGTCGGCGCCAGGCGCCGCATCGGCAAGGGCCGCCGGAGAAGGCGCCGTTTCCGGGGGCGAAGCGACAGCGGCCGCCTCGCCGCGCCGTATGTCGGCGGGGCGCGCGGCGCCTTCCCCGGTCGGGAGAGGCGCTTCGGAAAGGGTTTCCGAAACAACGCCCTCCGCAGACGCGTCAAGCACAGCGGTATCGGTCGAAGCAGGAGCCAGCGCATCCAACCGAAACAATCCAACCAGCGCGATCATCGCCAGCATCGCAACAAGGGCCCCGCCCGCCATACGCCGCAACGCGCGGCGCCTCGCAGGCGACCGCCGCCGGGCCGACCGGTCTTTCCGGGCGTCGGAAGACGAAGCCTGCCGCGCCGCCGCCAATACCGCCTCTACGGCCTCCGGAGCGGGCCGCGCAGACCGAATCTCCGAACGAGCGTCCAGCCAATGCTTCAATTCGCGCAGGGAAGCAGCCTCTTCCGCACTGCCATGCTCGGCGTTCGGGGACGTCCCCGAACCTTCGTAAAGATCGAGAAGCCAAATGTCTTTCTTGTCCATGCCGGTTCGTCGTATCAAGTGGTTCGTATTCCTTCGGCCTCCTCGCCGAGTTCTATCCGCATCATCTTTTGCAGGTTGAGAAGCGCATAGCGCATCCGCCCCAGCGCCGTGTTGATGGATACATTGGTAAGTTCCGCAATCTCCCGAAACGTCATGCCGATTTCGTGGCGAAGCAGCAATACTTCGCGTTGTTCGTCCGGGAGTTTCTCAATGCATTGCTCCATAAGGTCGATGCGCCGCCGCAGGTCCACCTGCTCGTCAACCGCCGGCAACGCATCCGGCAACCGGTCCCAGAACGAGTTCCCTTCGGCGTCCTGATTTTCGACGTCGGTCCATTTTTTACGCTCGCGCATATGGTCAAACACCGCATTGCGGGCGATTCGCATGACCCAGGCCAGCCATTTCCCCTGCGACGCATACGATCCGCGTTCCTTCTTCATGGCCCGAATGACTCGAAAAAAAGTTTCCTGAAAAAGGTCGTTCGCTACGTCCCGATCCCGCACCATGCCCATCACATACCCGAATATGCGTTCCTGATGGCGCTCGACCAGTTGGCGAAACGCCTGCTGATCGTCTTGTTCAATGTATGCGACCGCAAGGGCCTCATCCGTACGATGCATTCGGAATGACGGATCGGACCGGATACAGAAAAAGAATCCTGCGCCCGATTCGCAATCCTTGATAGAGAACCGATTCCATTGCAAGAACGGAGCAGGGCCGGAATTATTGTTTTATGGATGCAGGCGGCGCCGCGCGACGCGGGGAAAGATCGATCCGACCGGACGCAAGAAACCATTCGGACGCCATTTCATAGAATACGGGATACGCTGATTAAGTCCGCAAAGATCAGGCGCCGAGCGGGGCGCGCCGGCAAGGAATGACGAAGCAGCGCGTCAGGCCCCGCATAATCGCCCCAGGCGCTATTCCGGACGAAAACACAACCATGCCGCGCGCAGCGGCGTTATGCTCCTCCGTATTTCCGGTCTCGTTTCTCCGTTCGATTCCCGCCGCGCGCGATGACGTATTCGCTTACCTGGCTCCTCCGCCCTTTTACGATCCTGGGCAAATACTCGCTGCTGATTGCCCATGCGTTCGTTTCGCCGGACGATTTTCGTACGTACCGCAAGAACACCATCAGCCAGATGATCCGCATCGGCGTGGAGTCGCTCCCGATCGTTGCGCTGGCCGCCGCCTTTTCCGGGGCCGTGACCACCGTGCAGGTATCCTACCAACTGGTTTCCGTCTTTCTTCCCGCCACCGTGATCGGATCGGTCGTGGCCCCCTCCATAATTCTGGAACTCGGCCCGGTCGTCACAGGATTTATTCTGGCGGGGCGCGTCGGAGCACGCATTGCCGCCGAACTGGGAACCATGCGCGTCACGGAACAGATCGACGCCCTCGAAACGATGGGCCTCAACTCGATAAGCTACCTGATCGCCCCCCGGATCATGGCCGGCGTCGTGATGTTTCCCATGCTTTACGTAGCGGCCTGCGCCATTGGGATTGGCGGCGGCGTCGTCGTAGCCAACCTCGGCGGCTACCTGACTACGCAGGAATTCGTGCAGGGCGCCCAGAATTTCTTTCGCCCGTTCGATCCCTACTTTGGCCTGAGCAAGGCGTTCGCGTTCGGATTCATCATTACTTCGGTGTCCTGTTACATGGGATATTTTACGGCCGGCGGCGCAGAGGGCGTCGGCAAAAGCACGACGCAAGCCGCCGTGATGAGTTGCGTATTCATTCTTATCGCAGACCTGGTCCTCGCCGTCGCATTACTGTAAAGGATACGCTTCCTCTCCCCCATGATCCGGCTCGAACATATCAGCAAGCAGTTCAATAACGCCGTCGTGCTGCGCGATGTCTCTCTGGATATTCCCGAGGGAGAAACGCTGGCGATCATCGGACGGTCGGGGTCCGGCAAAAGCGTACTCATGAAACATGCGGTTGGCCTGCTCACGCCCGACGAAGGACGCGTGTTCGTGGACGAAGCCAACATCAACGAAGTGCCATACAGGGAACTGCGCCGGATACGCCGCAAGTTCGGCGTCCTGTTTCAGGGCGGCGCCCTGTTTGATTCGATGTCCTCCTTCGAAAACATTGCGTTTCCGCTACGCACCTTCACGGCAGACTCCGACGAGGCCATCCGGAGCCGGGTGGAAGAATGCCTCGAAATGGTGCAGTTATCCAACATCGGGAAAAAAATGCCGTCCGAACTGTCCGGCGGCATGCGAAAGCGCGTCGCGCTGGCCCGCGCCGTTGCATTGCAACCCAAGTATATTATATACGACGAACCGACCAGCGGCCTCGACCCGGCCACGTCCAGCCATATCAACGAACTCATCCAGTCGCTCAACGAACAGTTGCGCGTAACCAGTATCGTGATCACGCACGACATGCATTCGGTGCTCGCCATTGCAGACCAGGTCGCCTTTATCCATCAAACCCGCATCTCCTGGACCGGAACCGTGCATGATCTCCACCGAACCGATCACGAATCCCTGCTCGATTTCGTCCGGGCCAGCGAATATGTGATCGGAGAACCGACCGCCGCGCCGGAAATATCCCCATACTCCTAACGACCATCCACCACTGTGAAGCATTCCAAAGAACTGATTGTCGGCCTGAGCCTCGCTGCGGCGGCGGTCGTTTTCGTACTGGGCATCCGTTTTCTGCAAGATGTGCCGCTTTTCCGAAGCACGTATGTCCTCTACACTCATTTCGAATCGTCCGGAGGACTTTCCGGCGGCAGTCCCATACGAATCCGAGGCGTCGACGTAGGCGCGGTGGAACATGTCCAGCTGGATACGGACAATCGGGTGAGCGTCCGCCTGCACCTCGACAACAATGTCCATATCCCGGAAGGCTCCCGCGCCGAAATCGGCGGCATCTCCGCGCTCGGCAGCAATTATGTGGTTATTTTTCCCGGGCCTGCGGACAATCCGCCGATAGCCGACCAGGGATACATTGAAGGCATTAGCACGCAGGACGCCTTCGAAGCCGTCACGGAACGCAGCGTCCGCCTTACGGAAAACGTCGAGGAAGCGCTGGCGAACGCCAATGTCCTGATCGAAGATACCGACAGCCTGATCGGAGAAGCCGGCGCGGACATCCGCCCGACGCTCCGGACCTTGCGCGAAGTAACAGACGCCCTGGCCCAGACGCTACGCCAGGAACAGGCGTCCGTACGGCAGATCATTCACAACGTCGAAACCTTCTCGGAGGATCTTGCCGGCATATCCGGCGGTAGCGCGGACACCCTGGCGCAGACGCTACGCCGCCTCGACCAGATCGCAACGCACCTTGAAGGCTCCCTCGGAACGCTGGAAGGCGCCACGCACAATCTGGACGAAATTCTGCACAAGATCAACCACGGCGACGGCACCATAGCCCGGATGCTGAACGATCCGACCCTGTACATACGCATGGGATCCACGCTCGAAACCCTCGAATCCCTGATGCGGGACTTGCAGGAGAATCCCCGCAAATACCTGCGCCACATGGATATTGTGGATGTTTTCTAACGGAAGTCGCAGCAGGAAGCATACTATTCTCGTCCACAGACTTGAACGCCAACGGAAACGTCATCGCAGACTTTTTCTGTTTATCCGATGCTGATCGATTATATCCGCCGCCACCTCCCGCCCCTTCCCATACCCCGGCGCACAAAAATCGAACTTCCCCGCGCAGAGCAGGGTCGCCTGTTGTCTCTTATCCTGACGCTCCTGCGCAGCGTGCCGCCGATCCTCGTCGCCATGTTCGTTTTCAGTTTCTGGTGGGATGTGCCCATCGGCGACCGTACGTACTTCGGCGTCACGTACCGCTTCGAACACCTGCTCCGCATCATTGCCGTAAGCGGATTGATCGGATACCTTACGAACTGGCTGGCCATTACGATGCTGTTCCATCCCCGGCGACGGCGCCCCTTGCTGGGGCAGGGCCTTATCCCGGCGCAACGGGAACGCGTGATATTGCGCCTGGCGAAAACCGTCTCCGAAGAGCTCATCAACGAAGACATCATCAAGGACAAGATCGAGGAGTCGGGACTCCTCCGGAAATACCGGGATATGGTTTTCTCCGCAACGCGCAACCTCCTTGAGGACCCCGAATTTCGGAACGAACTGAAAACATTCCTGGCCCGCTACGTCAACGAGGCGCTTTCCTCTCCGGAAGTACGCGACCAGATCGTTACGTTCATGGAGGACAAGCTACATCTCCTTGCCGGACGCGGCGTAGCGGGCTTTGCGCTGCGAGGCTGGCGTTTCTGGAACGAAGACGATTTCCGGCGGCGACTGGACGAAGCAGTCCAGGAAATCCCCGCCTCAATGGATACGATCCTGGACGAACTCGACAACGTATTCGACCAGCTTCCCGACAAGATAGAAGCCCGGGCCGGCGACATAGAAAACTGGTCCGCGCGCATCGTGCTCGGCTTTGTCGAACGGCTCGACATTTACGGCATCGTCGTGTCGAACATGCAAAAGTACAGCGAAGACAAACTGGAAGCCGTGATCAGGAACGCTTCCAACGAGCAACTCCGCTACATCAAGTATCTCGGGGGCGTCCTCGGCACCTTCGGCGGCCTGGTCATCTGGGAGCCGTTTACGAGCCTGATCTTGTTCGTAACCGGAGGCGGGGCCCTGTACGCCCTGGACAGCCTGCTATTGATGCGGTCCCGGGGCCATCGGCGCGCAGACAGCGCCCCGAACCCGGCGGGGCAAGACGGGACGAGCAGCAACCTTCCTGCGTGACGCAAGGGATCGAACGGGGACCCGAGCGTACGGAGCGCGTTCCTCGAAATTCAGCAACGTTTCGAGCGCGCCCGCCATGTCGCCCTGCTCCATAAGCGCCGCGCGCAAGGTCCCGGCATTCCGAAACCCCTTGAAATACCCTCCGTAATGGCGGCGCATTTCGAGCACGCCTTTCCTTTCGCCCAACCATTCGCATTTCAGCGCAAGGTGTTCGGCCACCACGGAAAGGCGTTCTTCCCATGCAGGCGGATCCATCGTCTCGCCCGTTTCCAGCCACGCCTTCGTTTCTCGGAAAATCCATGGATTGCCGATCGCGCCCCGCCCGATCATCACGGCGTCCACGCCCGTCTCGGCAAACATATCCCGTATCCTGGTCGGATCGGTAGCGTCTCCGTTGCCTATAAGCGGCATATTCCGCACGCCTTCCTCCCGAATGCGGCGCAGCCATTCCCACCGGGCCGCGCCTCTATACATCTGACTGCGCGTCCGGGCATGCACGGCCAGCGCGGCGACGCCTGCTTCCTCCAGCATGCGCGCTACTTCTATAATCCGAATGGATTCGTCGTTCCAGCCCAGGCGCGTCTTGACGGTAACGGGCCGCGCGGCGCTTTCGATCACCGCCTCGGTAATCTTCAGCATTTTCGGGAGATTACGCAATATTCCGGCCCCGCCATCCTTGCATACCACCTTCCGCACCGGACATCCGAAATTAATGTCGATAATGTCCGGGTTGGCGCGATCCACCACCGCCGCGGCTTCCCTCACCTGTTCGACGTCGCCCCCGAACAACTGAATGCCGATCGGGCGCTCCTCTTCGTAGATGTCCAGTTTTCGCCAGGAATCCTCCGCATCGTAGACCAGGCCTCCGCTGGAAATAAACTCCGTGTAGAGCAAATCGGCCCCGTACCGCTTGCACAATATCCGAAACGGCGGATCGCTCACGTCCTCCATGGGCGCAAGAAACAGGGGATACCGGCCAAATTCGAGGGAACCGATGCGCATAACGGACCATCTGAGCAATCTGAACGAACAGAGCGAATTTCGGCGGCGAAAAACTGTGAAACCCCGCGTGCGACCCAATTACGCGAACCTGGACGCCCGCCAAAGATTTTCTCGCAAAAACGTAACCGAAGCGCATGCGTTCCCGTAGCACAAGCGTAAGGCCGGTTTTTCGCGCGAACCAGAATATGGATACGCTGATCAAAACCGCAACGATCCCTTGACATCCCGACTCCCCGACGCCATGCATAATTCCACGCGCCGTCCGACCCCGTTCTCCGCCGCCGCACTGCTTGCGGGCGCCGCCAGCTTCCTGCTTGCCGGATGCGGTCCCAGCCTCTTCGATCGCATCGGGGGTTTCGGATCGCAGACCTTGTGCGGCGGCGTCGTGATCGTGCTCGACGTTATTGCCCTGATCGAATTGCTTGGCGGCGGCAAATCCTTCGGCGCCAAGGTCGGCTGGGCGCTCGTGATTATTTTCTTCCCCGTGCTGGGCTGCGTGTCGTATTATTTCTTCGGGCGGTCATAGGCGTCCGCGCCACCCCCCGAAGACTTCGGAATGCCCTGATCAAAACCTGATGAATCCGACCCCTTCGCCTGCAACGCCGCCCTTCGCTGCGATCATCTTCGATATGGACGGCGTCATTATCGACTCCGAACCCATACACGACCGATCCCATCGCATCGTTTTCGGGCGGCACGACCTGGCCGTTCCCGCCGAAGCGTACCCTTCGTTCAAGGGAATCCCCGAACGCAAGCTCTTCGAGCGGGTCGTATCCGAGTTCGGATCGGACGAACACGACGTCGATACGCTCACCGTTTCGAAGGAAGAAACCTTCCTGAGCCTCATGCCGGAAATGCGCCTCATCCCGGGCGCGCGGGATTTCATACGGCGGGCGCAAGCGCAGCGGCGCCTTGCGTTGACCACATCCGCAACAAGGAGATACCAGCGGTTCGCCTTCGACCGGTTCGATCTGGACCCCTTTTTCGAAGTGGTGGTCACGGCGGAGGACATACGCCGCCATAAACCCCATCCCGAACCGTATCTGGAAACAACGAGGCGCCTTGAGCTGGCGCCGGAGACCTGCCTCGTTATTGAGGATTCCATAAACGGCGTCCAGTCGGCGCGCCAGGCCGGGTGTCGCGTGACAGGCATGACGACCTCGTTCCCCGCCGAGGCGCTCAGCGAAGCGGGCGCACACTTTACGGTAGACACATTCCGGGAGTTGGCGGATTACCTGGGGATGCTCTGATCAAAACCACTTCGCTCAGCGCGTCACGTTCGGGCGCCGCCCGTTGACTCCGCTATTCCAGCCCGCGATCGGCAAGCCAGGCCGCCCCGCGTCCCTTGATGTTTTCGTCCCAGTACTGCATCCATTCGGGACCTTCGCGGGAAAGCCGTTCCCAATCCATCTCCATGGGTTCGATATCCACCCCGGTCATCCATTCTGGAAGTTCCGCGTCCAGCAAGGTATTCCGAACCGGAATGCGGTAAAACCGGTGCGCCTGATCCGCAAGCGCGCTATCGGACGTAACAAACTCATAGAATGCCCGCGCCAGCGCCGGCTGCGGGCCTCCTGCAACCAGTGCAACGCCATCCGTCAGAACCGGCGTTCCGGAAGCAGGAATGACATACCCGAAAGGATACCCGTTATCCTGTGACTGAATGTACGTGTCCGGCATATTCCACAGCGTTACGTCGCCTTCCTCGCGCGCCAGCTTGAGGTACAATTGCGTCGGATCGGCGGCATAGGTCTCCACATTGCGGTCCAGGCGGGCCAACCATGCGTAGCCCGCCTCCACGTCAGGTTGCCGAAGAATCATCGCCCCGAAAATCGTCCGCATCGTACTGGAGGCGAGAGGATAGCGAACGATTATGCGGTCGCGCCACGCTTCCTCAAGCATATCGTCCCAGTCTTGCGGGGGCGCCTCGCCCGTCAACGCAAGGGAGCGGGTATTGTACATGATTACTTCCGGGGTCAGAAATGTGCCGTACCAGGCGTTTCCGGCGCCCACCGCGTAGGCAGGAGCTTCTCCCGCCCAGGACGGTTCGTACGCATCGAGCAGCCCTTCCCGCGCCGCCCGGTCGAACGTCATGCCGTCCCCGCCCCACCAGACGCTTGCCTGCGGATTCTGCCGTTCGGTCCGGATCCGGTCGTACGCGTCCTGTCCGCCCATGTCTATCCAGGCGATGTCTACATCGGGATGGCGGGCCTCGAACAAGTCCTCATAGGCCCCCAGCATTTCCTTGCCGTGCGGGGAATAAACCAGCACGCGGACGCGCTTGTCGTCGGAAGCACACCCGGTCAGACCCCCGGCGAACCATGCAAACGCCGCCGCGAGGAGCAGCGCGCGCCAGAAACCGCGAAATGTCTCCGTAAGAATTTTCATAAAGACAGGGATAAACCTCCAGTGGATCAATGTTCGACAAGCCGCAGTTTCGCGAATTTCAGCACAAGGGTTTTCCGGCCCGCTTCCCGAAAGACGACCACCGCCCGCGCCCGTTCGCCATGGCCTTCCACGGAAAGCACTTGGCCTTCCCCGAACGCGGGGTGATCCACGCAACTGCCCGGCGCAATAGCGCCTTCGCCCTGTTCGTAGACCACCGTACGCCCGTTTCCCCTGGAGGCAGGCCTGGTCAGATTCCGGCGATAATAATGCGGCGCCATCCCATCGTACGAAGAATTCCCGGAAATGTCGAACGTTTCGTCCGGGCCTGCCTGAAAACGCCCCTTCTTCTGCGCAACTTGCCCGCCGCTGGCGGTGCGAACGACGCGATCGTCGATCTCGTCCAGAAAGCGGCTGCGGATCGTCGGCGACGAACTGCCGAAACGAAAACGACTCCGGGCCCAGGACAGGTAGAGTTGCTTCGCCGCGCGGGTGGCCCCTACGTAAAAGAGGCGACGCTCCTCCTCCACGGCGTCCTTGTCCTGGATGGCCATGGCGATCGGAAAAAGGCCCTCTTCGAGTCCTGTCACGAACGCCACGGGGAATTCAAGCCCCTTGGACGCATGCAGCGTCATAAGCGTTACGCGCGCCTCGTCGTCCATATCGTCGATGTCAGTCCGCAGCGCCATTTCCTGCAGGAACGTACTGAGCGTGCGCTCTTCGGGATTGTCCGCAACGTACTCTGCAATGGCCCCGATCAATTCCTGCACATTCTGCCAGCGGGCAAGGTTTTCTTCAGGCGCGCCGGCCTCTTTCATCTGGCGGGCGAGGCCCGTCTCCTCCACCAGGGAACGCGCTATGTCCTCGGCGGGCGTCCCTTGTTCGACCTCCTGCATGTGTCGCCGCATCATTTCCCGGAACAGGACGACGGCGCGCTCGCTTTGCGGCGGAAGCCCCGCCAATGAGACTTGTTCGATGGCCTCCCAAAGCGTGCACCGCCGCAACTCGGCAAAGGCTACGATACACTCGAATGTCTTCGCCCCGACGCCGCGCGCAGGATAATTGATAACGCGACGCAGGCTGGCCAGGTCGCCGGGGTTGATCAACAGGCGCAGGTACGCAAGCACATCTTTTACTTCCTTGCGCTGGTAGAACGAAAGCCCGCCTACGACGCGGTACGGAACGCCCCCCTGCCGCAGCGCATCCTCAATTGACCGGCTTTGCGCATTGGTTCGGTAGAACACCGCAAAATGCTCGTAGCCGTAGCCAAACGCGGCGCGAGCGCTCCGAATCGCTCGCTCGACTTTTTGCGCCTCGTCCCGCTCCGACTCCGCCTCTATAAGCGCCACGGGATCCCCGTCTCCCTTGTCCGTCCACAGATTTTTTTCGATGCGATCCCGGTTGTGTCCAATGATGGACGCAGCCAACCGAAGGATATTCCCGGTGGAGCGGTAATTTTGCTCCAGCCGAACGGTCACAGCTTTCGGATAATCGCGGCGGAAAGAAAGAATGTTGGCGATATCGGCGCCGCGAAAAGCATAAATGCTCTGGGCGTCGTCCCCTACGACGCAAACGTTCTCGTGCCCGCCTGCGAGCAGATTCACCAGCCTGTACTGCGCATGGTTGGTGTCCTGATATTCGTCGATGTGCAAGTATTTCCAGCGCGTCTGGTATTTTTCGAGCAAGTCCGGACATTTGTCGAACAACGCAATGGGTTTCAGGAGCAAATCGTCGAAATCCATGGCGTTCGCGGCGCGAAGCGCCTCTTCGTACGCCGCGTAGAGCTCTGCCGCAACCTGCTGAAACGGCCCGTAGGCGGATCGGGCGTACTCCTCAGGGTCCGCCATCCGGTTCTTTGCGCCGGACAAGATATGCCGCACGCGGCGGGGCGCGTACTGCTTCGCATCAATATTGGAGCGCTGCATCAACTGACGCAGCACCCGCTCCGAATCGTCCGTGTCGTAAATGCTGAAATCCCGCCCATACCCGATCCGCTCCCCTTCCATGCGCATGACGCGAGCGAAAATCGAATGAAACGTACCCATCCACAAATCGCGGGCGGCAGGCCCCGCCAGCCCATCGATGCGGCTGCGCATTTCGCGGGCCGCCTTGTTCGTGAAGGTGAGCGCAAGAATCTCCCAGGGCCGGGCGCGTTTCGTCGCAAGCAGATACGCAATCCGGTGCATGAGCATCCGGGTCTTGCCGGAACCCGGACCCGCCACGACGAGCACCGGTCCCTCAAGCGTTCGCGCCGCTTCCTGCTGGGACGGGTTCAGACCGGTCAGAATGGATTCGGCTGTTTTTTCTTCGGAAGCCGGAAGCAGCTCGGGGGACTTGGCGATAGACATGCGACGATGACAGAAAAAAACGACGGCGGAGAACGCAAGGCCGTCTCGAAAAACAGCGTACGGCGTCCAGAAGCATACAAGATACCACACGGCGCGCGCGGATTCGACCCCAATACGGACAATCTGCGGGAAGAAATCCCGAAACCTGCCTACGAATCAGTTTCTTCCGAATCCGCCAGCCGCACGAAGAACCGGCGGCGATCCATGGCTACGACCCGCACATGGCTTCCAGAGGCGATAAAATCGCCTTCCGTGGCGACTTCAATGCGTTCGTCGTCAATGCGAGCGACGCCGGTCGGACGCAAGGGCGTTACAGCAACGCCTGTCTTGCCGAGGTACCTTGCCCGCCGTTCGCTATCCCGATCCGCTCCGGATTCGTCTCCTGCGATGGTCGTGCCCAATACAAAGCGATCCCAGGCGCCCGATGTCCACATCCAGTAAAAAAGTCCGCCTCCCGCCACCGCCGTACCCAGAATGACATAGATTCCGCCCAGCAATCCGGATTCCGTGAACGTATAGCCAATAGCGAACAGGATAACGATAAAACCGAAAATGCCGACCACATTGAATCCCGGCACAAGATAGACTTCCACGACAATCAAGCCGAGACCCACCAGAATGAGCGCTATCGGAAGAAAAAATCCCATGAATTCCTCAAGGGGCGTTCCCGGAATCGAAAAGGTTAGTGCAAGTTATTCGGCCTGAAAGGACGGGCGCGCCACCACGCGGCTGCCCCGCACCTGGATTATTTCCACCGGGACGCCGGGCGGCACGAACTCCCCGCGCGTCACCACATCGATGCGTTCGCCGCCAATCTCCGCCGTGCCCGCAGGACGCAGCGGAGTCACGGAAACACCCGTCTGGCCAACCAGCTCTTCCATGGTTTCGGACGAAATATACCCGGAGGCGCTGGCCAGTTCCGGGGCAAGCACCAATTGGCCGAACCGACCCGATTTTGGAAGATATTTGCTGAGGGAAAACATCAGGACGATCAGGAGAATCAGGGTGACCGCCATCGTGCCGACCGCAGGCGCCAGCGCGGCGAAAGGCGGAAACGCAAGCCCGACGTTGCCAATCAGCGCGGCGAAAAGCGACCCGGCCACCAGCGCCAGTCCGCCTATGCCCGCCACGCCAAAACCCGGAATGACGAAAATCTCGGCAAGCAGAAGCAACACCCCAATGCCGAAAAGCACGATTTCCCAACTCTGAACCAGGCCGATCATGTAGTGCGGCGCAAAAAACATGGCGGCGCCCACGGCGGCGATCGCTCCGGGAAACCCGACGCCGGGCGTTTGCAATTCGAAGTACAGCCCGCCCATCATCATCAGCATGAGCAAGGATTGCAAAACCGGCGAGCTGAGAAACCGCAACGCGCGCTCAATGGTCGAGGTGCGGTGCGCCACGGAAGCCGTCGGGGCCAGCCCGGCCTGCGCCACCACATCGTCCATAGCGGAAAGAATGGCGTCCGACACGCCCAATCGAAGCGCTTCCTCGGACGAAAGCGTCAACACGCTGCCCGCTTCGGATACGCCCTCAACCGCCAGCGATTCGTCCACCATGGCTTCCGCAATGCGCGGATCGCGCCCGTTGGCTTCGGCCGTGGCCCGCATCAGGCCTCGCATATAGCTTTGGTATTTGTCCGGGGCCGCCTCCCCCGAACCGCCTTCCACGACCGTAGCCGCCCCGATGGAAGCGCCCGGAACCATCACGATGCGGTCGCTGGCGTAGGAGATGAGCGCCCCGGCGGAAGCAGCGTTCTTGTCGATAAAGGCTACCGTAACCGGCTCAATATCCAGAATCGTCTTGCGAATCTTGTCCGCAGCGTCCACGAGGCCGCCGAACGTATCCACGTCGAAAACGATCAGCGACGCGCCTGCGGCTTCTGCATCGCGCGCGGCCCGGCTCACGTAACGGGCCAGGACATTGTCGATAGGCCCCTGAATGGGAACAATGTATGCGGCCCCGTCCGGCAGCGGGACTTCGAACAAATCGCCCGGAGACGACAAGGCTTCTTGCTGCGACTGGCCGGGCGCAGGCAACGCCAGCCCGAACAGCAAACCTGCCGGAACAAGAAACGAAGCGAAGCGCCCTGCAAGGCTGCTCATGGCGGCGCGAAAAAATGGGGAAAAGTGTCTGAGTCGTTTTACGGAGATCCCTTAAAATAAGATTCACAGAGGAATGGCTTACCGCAAGACCGTATCGTCCCGTTCGAACGGCGTCCCGACGGGTTGCAGACCATGTTTCGCAAAGGTCTCGTCGATTTCCGGAAGGAATCGGGATCGAATCGGACGCGTCAGGTACTGAATCTTGCTTGTCTTGCCGAATATATATTTTCGGAACGGATGGGCGTATATGCGCACATGGCCGCGGCCCAGCGGCGCGACTTCAAGGTACGCGACAATGCGGTACAGGCCCCACCGCTGCAAAATGCGCTCCCGGGTGGCGACGGCGTGCGGCAGGCTGGTGGACGTCGTATCCCATCCTGCTTCATGCAACGCGGCCACGATCCGTTGGCGCACCGCGGCGGGGGCGACTTCCTCGTCCGAAGGCGAAGCGGACAAGGTTTCCGGACGTTCCGCGGGGTCGGCGAGAGAAACTGCGCGAGACGTATCGAGAGAAACAATGTCGTAATCCCGGTACAGCGGAGTAAGGGAGGGGGCGCACGCCGCAAGCAAAAGCAAAGCGACGAGAAGCGCTGTCGGCGCGTGCAAGCGTTTTATGATCATGGGACGATCACTGTGGTGGACGGCGTTGCGCGGGCAGAACAGAGACAGCGAACAGGGCTGCGCGCGGGCGTGCAAATATCCTTGCCGCGCGCGATTTACACCGCAAGGGCCGCGGCGCCCACGCGCTTTTGCAGGAAACGCAGCATGATCCGATTGAACGTATCCGGGCGCTCCAGCATCGGCGCATGGCCGCATTGCGCAATGAAATGCAGTTCGGAATCCGGAATCAATTCCTCGAACTGCCTGGCCACGTCCGGGGGCGTAATCACGTCTTCCTCCCCCCAAATAAGCAACGTCGGCGCCCGAACCGCATGAAGGCGCGTACGAACGGTCTCGGTTTTCGAGGCCCTCGCCATCCTGATCAACCTCCTCACGGAAGGCCTGTCCGTAACCACGTCCGCCATCTCGTTGACCAGGTCGTCCGTCACATGTTTCTTGTCGTAAAAGGTGACCGCCGCGCGTTCCCGAATGAAATTCCGGTCGTGCCGTCGGGGATTGCCCGTCCCCAACTCCACTTCGTACAAACCCGAGGAACCGGTGAGCACCAGGGCGCATGCGCGATCAGGATACGTGAGAATGTATATGCTGGCCAGCTGGCCGCCGAGCGAATTTCCCGCGAGCGTCACGAAATCAAGCGCCATTTCGTCGAGAAATTCGTGCAGGTACTGCACCAGTCCCCCCATATTGGTCTGGTCCATCGGAAGGGCGTACACCGGCAGCATGGGAACGATGGCGCGGTATCCGCTTGCCGCCACGGACCGGACGACATCCGTCCAGTTCGTCAAGTTTCCCAGCATGCCATGCAGGAACACAACCGGTGGGCAGTCTGTGCGGGGGCCCTCGTCAACATACCGAAAGCCTCCTCGCTCTTTGATTTCGTAAATGGATTTCTCTATGATCGTGTACATGCAGCCTGCACTTCGATGGTTCGCAACAGTTTGACAAGATACGGCGTATTATGCTGTAATAAAAATGGCGCAGGCGCGCTACCTGATCGGGCGCCGTATTTCGGACCCGAAACAGGGCCGCGCAGGGCGGGCCATTCGATGTCGGAATCCATCCCGGAGCCGACAATGCAGGGGACCGACCCGGACATGCCGGGCATATCGCGTAGTACGCGTTGGGGTTCTTTGCCCGATCCGAAACTTTTCGCGCGCCTCCGGGTATAAATTTTTTGACCCGGAAAAGTACCGGGTAAACGCGCGCAAACACATTCACCAGCCCCACGCGGCCTACTTTATTCAGAGAGGAGCTTGTCGCTATGCCATGCGGACGTAAACGCAAAAGACACAAGATCGCTACCCACAAACGGAAAAAGCGTCTTCGGAAGAACCGCCACAAGAAGAAAGGGAAATAAACGTCGGGCTTGACCTGACTGGAACGGGCGTATGATCGAATGAAGCACTATTCGCTGGGCAATATCGTTCGAACAGCAGCATGGGGCCTGATCGTCGGCGTCGCCGCGGGCTTTGCCGCGGGGATTCTGCTGGCGCCGGGAGAAGGGCGAAAACTGCGCCGTCGCCTTGTTTATCAACTGGAAACGATGGCGAATCGGATCGGATCGGTGGTGGAGGATTTCTCTGGCGCAGAGCGCGATAGCGAAGCGCGGCGGACGGGAAACCGACTCGTCGAGGACGCCCGGGAAGAATCTCGCCGGATACGGGACGAAATAGACATGCTGCTTGGAGACGCCCGGGGCGCCGCCTCGCCGCCTGCCGAAAAAACAACGTAAAACCGTACTATTCAGGGGCGCCGGCCGCAGGCGCTCCGCTGGCGCACCGCTTGTCCCATGCCAAATTTTTCGATTCTTCTTCCGCCTGCCGAAAAATCGCAACAGGGCGGAAATCCTTTCGTTCCGGACATGTTCGACTACCGCACGCCGAACACGTTCAACTATTTCAACGAATTGAACATTGAGCGGCGGAAAGTCATCGGCGCGGCGCAGGAAGCCATCAAGGCCGGAGACCGCCTCGAAGAACTGTTTGCAGCTCGGGAAGAAGAACTCGAAGAAGTCATCCGTATAAATCAGGAAATCTACGATGCGCCGCTCATGGCCGCCCTGGACCGTTTCGGTCCGGGCGTTATGTACGAGGCCATGGATTTTCCGGGGCTGCCCACGGGCGCCCAGCGACGCCTGCTGGAAAACGGCGTCATCCTCTCTGGATTTTTCGGGTTGTTGCGTCCGGACGACTTGGTGCCTGACCATCGGATACCCATCGAATCGAATGTGCCGAACATCGGCGCGCTGACCGATTTCTGGCGACCCATCGTGAGTCCCGTGCTCAACCGGACGCTCAAGGACGCATTCGTATGGAATATGCTCCCCGATTCGCACCTGGCCGCCTGGGAAGACGACCACAGTTACGAGCAATGCGTGCGCGTCAAGTTCTACGACAAAAAGAACGGAGCGCTGCAAACGCCGACGGGCAATGTGGCGCCGCTCACAGGAAAACTGGTCAATTTCATTGTGCGCGAGGCCGTAGACGATCTGGAGTCCTTGCTGCAATGGAAACACCCGGACGGATATGCATACGATCCGGAGGGCTCCACGGAAAATGAGGCCACGAAGGAATTCGAAATCGCCTTCGCAAGGAAACGCTGAATTACGTCCGCAAAGCCCCGAGGCTGCGTGGGGCGCGCCGGCAAGGAATGACGAAGCAGCGCGGCCGGACGCCCGGCGCTACGATGCGGCGTCCGCTTCGTTCAGCGCCATAAGCTGTCGCACGCCTTTCAGCGCCAGATCGTCGTCTGCCCGATCTATTTCGGGAACTTCCTGCGCCAGCAGGCGCCTCCATCCCCCGGTAACGACAACGAACGCCTTCCCCGGCAACGCGTCCCGGACTCGACGCAGAAGACCGCGCACGCCCTCGACGAACCCGTACATAACGCCGGATTGCATGGCCTCGGCCGTCGATCGCCCGACAAGCGCGGGCGGCCAGGCGGGAGCAACAGCGGGAAGCTGCGCCGTCCCCTGGCGCAAGGCCTGCAAGGCAAGTTCCGGGCCGGGTCCGATCGCGCCCCCGACATAGACGCCGTCCCGGCGGATGACCTCACACGTGACGGCGCTCCCTGCATCGACGACGATCACATGGCGCCGGCCCGATACGCCGTACTCGGACCAGGCCGCCGCGGCGGCGGCGAGGCGATCGGCGCCGAGGGTTTCCGGATGGGCCATATTGAGGCGAAACGGAAGCCGCATCGCAGCATCAATATGAACGGGGACAAGACCCCGGTCCTCCAGCAAGCGGACCAGGCAGGTCTCCGAGTCCGGCACGACGGACGCGACGCCAACCCGATGCGCGGGATGCGCGGCGGCGGGCATTCTGCGTAGCGCCCCATCCAGCCCGGATTCCATGTCCGACGGGTCGTGCGGCAGTGAAAACGCATCGCAGAGCCGATCCTCCTCGAACACGCCTCCCTTGATGGCGCTGTTGCCTATGTCGAATGCAAGCCACACGGGATGAAGCGTATTACTGAACTGTGGTGACCTCGCCGACATGAAACGTTTGTACGCCCTCGTCCGTAGCGAGCAACAGGCCGCCCGTCTCTCCCAGCCCTGCGACAATCCCCCGCGCGGCTCCCTGCCCGCGCGCAAAACGAAGTTCCGCCTGCGCATTCAAGTTATGCATGCGGCGCATATATTGCTTCGACACGGCGACAGCGTCTTCTTCAAGGGCGTCAAGCGTTTGCTGAAGCTGATCGAGCAGGGCGGCGAGCAGGTGGGCGCGACGGACCGGGCGCCCGGTGGCCAAAAGCAGCGACGTGGCCTGACGTTCGATCGCGGGGGGCAACGTATCCTCGTTGACGTTGACGCCGACGCCAAGGATGACGGCGCGCGCAGCCGCGGACGACTGACCCGCGCCGGCAGATTCCAGTAGCATTCCGCAACATTTCCTGTCGTCGATCAATATGTCGTTGGGCCATTTTATCTGCGTGCGCATGGGCGCCGCTGCGCCATCGATCGCTTCCGCCGCCGCCACGCAGGCTGCAATCGTAATAAGGTTCCAGCGGTCAGGCGGCAACGTCGGACGCAAAATCACGGAAAAGGTCAGGTTGCGTCCGCTGCGCGCCGTCCACGCGCGCCCCATGCGTCCCCTCCCTTTCGTCTGCTGCTCGGCATAAACGACGGCGCCATGGGGCGCGCCTGCCGCCGCCCACGCCAGCGCCAGGTCGTTCGTGGAGGTCGCCACATCGTACGCGCGAAGCGCCCCGCCGACGCCGTTCCGCCGCCCGCCGCTCTGTGCATCGAGCAGGCTACAGGCCTCATGGGCAAGCCCGTCCGGCGCCTCGCGTGGGGACGTAGCCGCAGCGTGCATATCGGAAGGCTGTAACATTAAGGATGCTTTGTCAAAACCGCTTCGCTCAGCGCGTCGCGTTCGGGCGCGCGGGACATCATGGCTGCATGGTTGAAACCAGCGGACAACATTGCGGTTTCGGGGCGTTGTGGGCGTGACGCGCCCTTCGGGAGGCGGCAAGGGGCGCGCTGGCCGCGCAGAAGGTTTATGGACGGGGCCGCTGCCCGGTCGGCTCGTTCGACGGGTCGATCTGCGCGGACCGGCCCATTTCTCGAAAATCGTAGTACTCCGCCTCGCTCGCAAACCGCTGTACGGGCCGCAACAGCAGTTTGAGGCGCGTTTCGAAACGGGTCCGATGCGGAACCCAGGCTCCGGAAGCAAGCGGGGCCGCGCTCAGGAAAAACGCGCTTTCTTCCCGAAACCACAGCGCCGCATGCGTACGCTCCATGTACAAGCCTGCAAGGCGATCCGAGTTCCTGTCCAGATACAATTGCACCCGCCGGATGGACCGGGAAGCAGCGAAACCCGGTCGCGCAGTAATCCGAACGACCCGTACGGGCCCCGCAAACAGGATGGAGTCCGGGGCGAATGCATACCGCCAGGCTTCCCGGTTGCGGGCGGAAGCATACGGAGGATCGTCCAGGATAATGTGGTCTGGAAAATCGGGAGCGGCCAGGGAGCTTTCCCGTATGTCTTCGTCCGGCGACGCGAAACGCCGCATATACCCGAAATCGAAGGCGCCGGAAGATTCCGAACGAATTTCACGGACGCCCTCGGCGTCGTACCGCACCTCCCGTTCGCGGGAAGCCAACAGCGCGCCGTTGTCGTCGAACTGCGCGGTGCGGGTGCGTTGCGTGTGCGCATGATTCGCAAGACCCTCGAAGGCAGAACGAATCGCCGTCTCGTCAATGCGTTCCAGCAGGGCAAGGACCGAATCGGCCGCAGCCTCTTCTTCCGGCGTCGGCGGAACCGAAGACGACGAGTCCACGCAGCCTGCCGCAAGCAACCCCAGACCCACGCCGCATGCAAGCGCCCCCCGGCGCAAAACGCGACGCCGCCGGAACGTCCTCCGCGCAAAATGCAACGCAAAGAACGTCCGCAACGTCGCAGCCCGGCGGAAAAGCCGAACCAATGAGAATAACAGCATAGCGAATAAGGCGTCGGATTCCTGGGGATACGCTGATTAAGTCCACAAAGCTCAGAGGCTGAGAAGCGCGCGCTGGCAAGAAATGACGAAGCAGTGAAAGCCCCGCGTAATTGAGGAATGACGTAGCCAACGCGCCCCTCGCGGCCTCCCGAAGGGCGCGTCGCGAACGCCATAACACGAAACCACAGTGTTTTCCGTTGGTTTCAACGATGCAATCACCATGTCCCGTACGTACGAACGCGACGTGCCGAGCGATGTGGTTTTGATCAGAGTATCCTGAATTGCAGGCGTGCATTCCGCGTTGCGCCGCGCGGGCTACAGAGGCCGTATGCGGCGCGCAAGCCGGAAGCAAACAAAAATTTCCTCGCTATTATAGTACGCATAATCTACGGGAAGATGACCGGAAACGGATTGCTGCAAGGAAAAAAAGGCGTTGTCTTTGGCGCGCTGAACGATCAGAGCATCGGATGGGCCATTGCGGAAGCCGCACACAGGGAAGGCGCCGCGCTTGCGCTTTCGAACGCGCCCGTGGCGCGACGCCTCGGCACGCTGAAAAACCTGGCCGAACGCACGGGGAGCCGCATCCTGTGGGCGGACGCCACGAACGACGACGACCTGAAGGCGCTGTATGCCGCCATAAAAGAAGACGGCCCACTCGATTTCATCGTGCATTCCATCGGGATGGGGGTCAACCTGCGGAAAAACGTGCCGTATCCGGACCTGAACTACGCGTGGTACCAGAAAACGCTGGATATTTCCGCCGTCAGCCTGCACCGGATCATACGCCATGCGCTCGAAGCCGACATGGTTGCGGACGGCGCGTCCATCGTCTCGCTTACGTACATCGGCGCACAGCGCGCGTTCTCGAAATATTCCGAAATGGGCGACGCCAAGGCCCTTCTGGAAAGCATTACGCGTTCGTTCGGCTATCGGCTGGGCAAACGGGGCATTCGCATCAACACCATTTCGCAAAGTCCGACCCGGACTGTGGCGGGGTCGGGAATCGACGGATTCGACGCCATGTTCGAGTTCGCAGAGCGGATTGCGCCGCTGGGCAATGCGGACGCGGCCAGTTGCGCGGATTACACGGTCATGCTCCTGAGCGACTATGCCCGCATGGTAACCATGCAGACGCTGTACCATGACGGCGGCTTCAGCGCCATGGGCATTTCGGACGAAGTCGTCGAGGGGCTTGCAAAGGCGTTTCCGCCGGGGTAACGCGCATGACGCCTACGCTCGTTTCGGGATTGTTTGCATTGGTTTTCTGGGGATTCGGAGGCGCGCCCGCCCCTCCGGACGAGGACGATTCGCCCGCGCTCTACTACGTTATCGAACGAAACGGCAGGCTGTACGCACGCCCGGACCGGGCCGCGCCGCTGCCCGGTTTTCGTTCGCTTACCTTGCAGGAACCGCTTTTTCTGCTGGAGGCCCTCGACGGGTGGCTGCATGTCCGAACGATGGATGACGCGACCGGCTTCGTGCCCGAAAAATCCGTATCGAACGTATGGCTCCGCGTATCGAAGAAGCGACAAATGCTTTTCGCGTATCGGGGGGCGCATCTGGAAACGCGGATTCCTATCGATCTGGGACTCAATGCGATCATGGACAAGGAACGACGAGGCGGCACGCTGGAGCCGGATCACTGGCGCACGCCCGAAGGCAATTTCCGCATCGTCGCGAAAAATCCGAACAGCAAATTCTACAAGGCGCTGGTTCTGAATTATCCTTCGGCGGAGGACGCCGAGCGCGGGCTTCGGGCGGGGCTTATCAATGAACAGGAATACCGCGCCATCCTCCGGGCGGAAAAGGCCCTCAGAATGCCCCCGATGGGTACGCTGCTGGGCGGATATATCGAAATTCACGGGAACGGCACCGGAGCCAGCGTGAACTGGACAGAGGGATGCATCGCCGTAACCGACCGGGCCATTGACCGGCTATGGGAGATGGTGCATGTAGGCACGCCGGTGCTGGTGGAGTGAAGGGGGAAACAATGAAGTACTACGCGCATGCGGCTGAGGGGGTTGGCAAAGGGCTTCTGCACCCGAAGTATTGGCAACCACTATCCGAGCATTTGCGAAACGTAGCGGACAGGGCTCGGGATTTCGCCGAACCGCTCGGTTTCGCCAACGTCGCCAAACTGGCCGGTCTGCTCCACGATTTGGGAAAATATAGCGGGGCTTTCCAGGAATATCTGGCAGGCGAGCGCTCCGGATCGGTTGAAACCCATCATGCGGTGTATGGTGCTGCTCTGGCCTTTAACAGGGGATGGCTGGGACCGACGTTTGCCATTGCCGGACATCATGCGGGCCTACATAACGTGAATGATTTGCAGGAATTGGTCTGTGGAGAAAAATACGATGCTATGAACCGGCTCAATCCTCTGGTAAAGTGGTTTGAAGCAGAATTGGGAAAAATTCCTACAGAGCTTGCCGAACCAGAATTTGCCAAGTGTGCAAAGGATAAAGCCGTTATCGAATTCTACGTGCGGATGTTGTTTTCCTGCTTGGTGGACGCGGATTTTCTGGATACAGAACAATTCAAAACAGGACGTGAACGTTATCAAGTGAAACTGGATGCTTCGTTGCTGCTGAAACGACTGCAAGCGCATCGGGATAAGTTTGATTCGTCCGGCGAACTCAATCAGTTGCGCAACAGGGTATTTGAAGACTGCTGGGCAAAGGCGGCGGAACCAGCAGGCTTCTTTTCTCTGACCGTACCGACGGGTGGTGGCAAAACGCTATCGAGCATGGCCTTTGCCCTGGAACATGCGCGGCGGCATGGAATGCAGCGGGTAATCGTGATAATACCTTATTTGTCAATTATTGAGCAAAACGCCGCCGAATACCGCAAAGTGCTCGACCCGCAAAACGAAGGCATCGTGATTGAACACCATTCGACAGTAGCCGCAAGAGACGACGATGAGGAGCAAGGCCGATCCCTAGAAGAACTGGCAGCAGAGAATTGGGACGCACCAGTAATCGTCACCACCTCGGTTCAGTTCATCGAGTCCCTCTTTGCCAATCGCACATCCAAGTGCCGGAAATTGCACAATATCGCAAATTCTGTGGTACTGTTGGATGAAGTACAGACGCTGCCTTCTCATCTGCTCAATCCGCTGCTGCATATCCTGCGAGATGTCGAGGAACACTACCACACGAGTTTCGTCTTTTCCACCGCGACCCAACCGGCCTTTAGTCGCTGCACATCGTTGCCGAATGGTTTCGATGCAAATGAAGTGACAGAAATCGCTTCGCAGCCTAGCGAGTTGTTTCAGAAGTTGGGTCGGGTAGTTTACGAAGTGCGATCGACAGAGAGCAATTGGGTTGAATTGGCTGAGGAATGGGCGAACGAACCTCAAGTGTTGGGCGTGGTAAATACGCGCAAACAAGCGGCTGAATGGTGGGAACTGCTGCGTAGGCAAAAATTAGAAGGCGTACTGCATCTTTCTTCAGCCATGTGCGCCGAGCATCGGTCTAAGGTGCTGGCGGAAGCGCAACGGCGTTTGGAAAACGACAATCCTTGCTGGTTGGTGGCAACGCAGGTAATAGAGGCCGGAGTGGATATTGATTTTCCGTTGGTTTATCGCGCCTTGGGGCCTCTGGATTCGATCGTGCAGGCAGCGGGCCGTTGTAATCGGGAAGGACTCCTGCCAGACAAGGGGCGTGTAGTAGTATTCCGACCAACGGACGCCAAGCTACCCGGAGGAGTGTATCGCGTAGCTACGGACATCGCGGCGCGTTTGCTGGATCAATTATCTGCGGATGACTTGTCTGGTAAGCCGGATATATTCCGTCGCTATTTTGACGAACTTTTTGAATACGTACCCACAGATCATCAGCGACGACGAGAGAGTTCCATTCAGGAGGATCGGGAGGCATTGCGTTTCCGTGAGGTAGCCCGCAAAGCGAAAGTGATTTCCGATGAAACCCAGACTGTAATCGTACCATGGGGACAAGCCATGGAAAAGGTAGCTGCTATCCGGAAGCGCGCCCAAATCGATGGTTCGCGCTTCAATCGCAACGATTTGCGCGATCTCCAACGCTTTATGGTCAATCTTCATTTGCGCGACTTTCAGAAGGCTGATAAAATGGGACTGCTTTGCCGGCTGTTGCACGGTATGGAACTGAGGGTATTGGACGAAGCAGCCTATCACGAACATCTCGGCGTAGTTATCGACCAACGTCCGACCGAGGATTTCTTGTTATGATTCGGAGATCGAAATGAAAAACAACCACGTACACCTGAGAGTATGGGGAGATTGGGCCTGTTTCACTCGCCCCGAAATGAAAGTGGAGCGCGTCAGCTATCCGGTAATGACACCCTCTGCCGCACGGGGGATCTTGGAAGCCGTTTTCTGGGAGCCGCAAGTCTGCTACCGTGTCTCTGCCATCCGGGTGGTTCGGCGAGGCCGCTGGGCCTCGATTCGGCGCAATGAGGTACAGTCAGTCATCAGTCTGCGCAACGTCGGCCAATGGATGGCGCAGCCGGATAAGGTATCGCCTATTGAGTCCGGGGGCGGCGCACCTGACGGTACTCAGCGTAATATGCTGGCACTGCAAGAGGTGGAATACATCATCAGTGCCGAACTCCGTACCACGCCGTTGGCGGATCGCCCGACCGATACGCCGATGAAGCACTTCGCTGAATTCAAGCGCCGCGCTCAGCAAGGCAAGTGCTTCCACCGACCCGCTTTGGGTATGCGTGAATTCGCGGCGGATTTCGAATGGGTGGATGATCCACAGACTACCTTGGAACAGCGAACTACAGAGTTGGGTATTAGTTGGCGACAGCCCACAGAGGACTTGGGTTTGATGCTTTACGATGTTTTTTCGCCCTCGGCCCGTGCCCAAGGTTTTCGCTGGAAACGCCCCGATGAATTGGGACCCAATCCCAAGAAGAATACCCCGCGTTTTGTCGGCGAAAAGGTTCAACCTAGAGCATGTTTCTTCCGCGCCAAGATTGAGGATTCCACCTTATCTTGCCACCCAGACGAAGTTGAAATTCTCAAACCCAAAGGGATCGGATAATGCTGCTGCAACATTTGAACGATTTCGCAATCTCTCGAAAACTCCTCGATAACCTAGCGTTCAAACCCAAGGCAGTCCGATGGATCATTACTTTGGACAAGATGGGCAATCTCGTGGGACAGGGGCCAGTGGAAACCGAAGGGGAAAGGAACCGAGGCAAAGAGTTCGATTGCCCACGGACAACTCGCCCCAAGGTGGCTGGCGGAGTGGCCGAGTTCATGGCGGACGGCATTACAGCCGTGTTCGGATTGGACACTAGCCCGAAACCTATATCCGAAAAGAAGCAGAAGGATCGTAATGAGAATAACTTCCGTAAATACGATGACTTTTGGGCGCAGATTGAACAGGCCCACCGGAAGACACTCAGCCCGTCGCTCAAGCCCCTATTAGCCTTCAAACCCGAGCAGGGACGGGTTCCATCCTTTTTGAGATGGGGTATCAGTTCCGACACCAAACCCAATGGGAAACCTGCTTGGTGGATCACTAAAGCCGATGGCGAAGAAGTTAATCTAGGACCGGACAACTTCTCATTCCGCGTGGAAGAACAATTGCTGCTGGAGGACGAAATTCACATCCGACCCTTCTGGCGAAGTCAATTCGAGAAGGAAAATCAAAACCACGAAGCAGATGCGCCTCACGGACTCTGCTTGGTCACCGGGAAGAGCGATCAGCCTATTGCGCTGACCCACAACCCTAAAGTCCAAAGAGTGCCCAACACTCAAGCCTTTGGTGCGGCAATTGTCTCGTTTGATAAGGATGCCTTCTCCTCCTACGGCTTTGATCAAAGTCTCAATGCTTCCACCTCCACCCGGGTGGCCACCGCCTATTGTACCGCGCTCAACGCGATGCTTGGCCGAGAAGATCATTCTATTCGCCTATCACAGGCATCATGCTGTTTTTGGACTCGGAATGAAACGGATGCGACTAGTGCTTGGGGTGCCTTACTCAACCAAGCCGATCCCATGGCAGTGGCGAGTTTTTTGAAGTCCCCGTGGGCTGGCCGGGAACGCGAGACACTGCGGCAGGAGCAATTCCATGCCGTCACTCTCGCAGGAAACAGTGGGCGGATTGTCGTGCGCCACTATATGCAGACGACGCTGGAAATCGCTACGGAAAACCTGCGACGCTGGTTCCGCGATCTTGATCTGGAGCCGGTGCGTCTGCCTACCGGCAAAGAAAAGATGCCGCCATTAGCCCTGTTCCGACTGGCTTGCACTACAGTACGCGACGCAAAAGATTTGCAGACGGAAGTGACCGCTCAGTTATTTCGCGCCGCACTGGAAGGAACTGCGCCTTCACTTGCTCTTTTGCATCCCATGTTGAACCGCCTCCGCGTTGATATGGCACGCGATGGAAGCACGGCATTGTTGAACCATTCACGGTTCGCCTTGGCGAAGCTCATTCTCAATCGGAACCGAAAGGAAAACACTATGGAAGTTACTGAACAACAGGACGCAAAGGCGGAAGATGCCGCCTATCAATGCGGACGGTTACTCGCTGTACTCGCCGAGGCCCAAGCGAAGGCACATGGTTATCAGCTCGAAGGGGCTGGAGTCACCGAGCGTTATTTTGGCACTGCTATGGCCTCGCCAGCCTCGGTGTTCCCTCTCCTCCTCAAGCTCAACCGCCACCATCTCAACAATATCCGCAAGTCCGATAAGTACAAAGGACATGACCGTTTCTTGGATGAAGCTATTCAAGAAGTGTCAACTAAAATCTATCCATTCCCCCGAACGCTGAATTTACACGAGCAAGGGCGTTTCGCTCTCGGATTTTACCAGCAAAAAGCTGCTGATCGCCTCGCTCGCGAAACAGCTAAGGCAAGAAGGGAAAGTAACCAATAAACCTTTCACATAAAGACACTCAGCGATGAACCTGAAGAACGATATTCTCACCAATCGACACGACGTTTTGCTGCTCTTCGAGGTCACCAACGGAAATCCCAATGGCGATCCCGATGCAGGCAACATGCCACGTCAAGACCACAACACCAATCGGGGTATCGTATCCGATGTATGCCTCAAGCGCAAGGTGCGCAATTTTGTGGAAACATTTCCGCCCGAGCGCACCAGCGACAATGGTAATGGCTACAACCTGCTCATCAGGCAGGGTGCCGTACTCAACAACGAGATCAATAACGGCATAGAAAAAAGCGGCGACAGGTTGGCATCGGGTGCTTCAAAAGACCAAAAGCAAGAAGCGACCATGAAATGGCTCTGTCGCGAGTTTTTTGACGTGAGGACATTCGGTGGCGTACTCTCTACGGGCAAGGATATCATGAAGGGCTCTGCTTGGGGACAAGTGCGCGGCCCGGTGCAATTCACTTTCGGCCAGTCGTACCATCCCATTACTCCACTAGAGATATCCATCACTCGCTTGGCTGTCACCAAAAAAGAGGATGCCGAGAAGGAACGCACGATGGGTAACAAACACATCGTGCCCTATGCCCTGTACGCAGCCAAGGTATACGTCTCTCCTGCTTTCGCCGAGCGCACTGGTTTCACCAATGCCGACCTCGAAGTCCTGTTCGATGCGCTCAATCACATGTTCGAGCATGATCGCTCTGCTGCCCGCGGCGAAATGGTGGTGAGAGGTATCTACGACTTTGAACACGTCGGTACCCAACATGAAAACAACGCCGAGCAAAACAAACGTGAGGCTCGTCTCGGCTGCGCCCATGCCCACAAGCTCTTTGAGAGAATCGAAGTGAAACTGAAGGACGGCGTGAAATTTCCCGAATCCTTCGCCGATTACAAGGTTCGCTGTGAGTGGGACAATGCCGATCTACCCGGAGGCGTTCGCCTGCACAAGCGTCATGAATGAATCGATTATCCATCCGATTCGACCGTTCGATAGCAGAGAGCGAATCATTCCACTCTCTGCTATCAACCAGTACCTATATTGCCCACGACGAGCGGCCCTGATTCACGTCGAAGGCGTTTTTAGCGATAACGAACACACGATGATCGGGAGGCAACTTCACCAGCAAATCGACCTTCCTGGCTATGAAACCGTCCGAGGCGTGACCTTGCTGCGCGCCCTGCCCGTCTGGTCGACCCGGCTTGGGATCAACGGTAAGTGCGACATCGTCGAGCGCCATCCCGACGGCTCGTTGGTCCCGGTCGAGTTTAAAAAGGGCAAACGTCGCAAATTCGACAATGACGATGCCCAGATTTGCGCCCAAGCCCTGTGTCTCGAAGAAATGTTCGGACTGGATATCCCAAAGGGGGCGATCTTCCACGCTAAAAGCAAGCGCCGGCGGGAAGTAACATTTACTGAAGAACTGCGCCGTCTCACCGAACAGGCCATTGAAGCCTTGCACCGGCTTATCGAAGAGGAAATAGTTCCCAAAGCCATCCACAAGCCCCAATGTTCCGAGTGCTCGCTTTTTGACCATTGCCTGCCAGAAATAACCAGTATCCCACCCCAACTGGAACGTATCCATCGGGAAATTTTTGAAATCGTTGAGTGATCCCCAACCATTATGTTCAGTACAAGACACGATTGCCATGGCTATTATTCAGAACACCCTTTACCTGACTACGCCCGGCACCGTAGTGCACAGGGATCACTTGACGCTACGAATCGAGATCGCAAAGCAAACCCGTCTGACTGTGCCCATTCACCATTTGGAAAGCATTTGCGCATTTGGGCAGGTTGTGGTTACGCCTCCCGCCATGGCCTTGTGCTGGGATCATCAGGTGGCTGTGCATTACCACACCGAAAATGGCTACCTGCTCGCACAAGTCCTTGGAAGCGGAGACACTCGCTATTTGTTGCGCCGGGCTCAATACGCAGCCGCAGACAACCCTGACGAAGCATCGCGCCTTGCACGTCAGTTCGTAGCCGGAAAAATGCAAAATGCTCGCACCAACGTACTACGAGCTTCTCGCGAAGCCGACGATGCAGACGGGGCTATATTATCAGACGCGGCAATCGAGTTGGCGAAACTAATCCGCCGACTCGGCAATATCTCGCCCCGCTCTCCTAAATTTGGGCTTCGGGAAACGCTCGACCCGATCAGGGGCCTGGAAGGATTGGGAGCCAGATCGTATTTCTCTGTATTTCAGTATATGCTTAAACAACAACGAAACGATTTTCGTTTTGCAGTCCGCACCCAGCGACCTCCCCGGGATCGAACCAACTGTCTGCTTTCCTTTATTTACGCCTTGGTCCGCCACGATTGTTTAGCCGCGTTGACGACCGCCGGGTTGGATCCATACGTTGGATGGCTGCATTCGACACGCGCAGGGCGACCTGCCTGCGCCTTGGATTTAATGGAAGAATTTCGCCCGTGTCTGGCGGAAAGATTGGTATTAACCCTTATCAATCGCAGACAGATCGCGCCCAAACACTTTCGCGAACGGGAAGGCGGCGCCGTGGAGTTCACTGACCAAGGCAGAAAAGAGGTCATCCGCGCCTATCAGGAACGCAAGAAAATAGAGATAAAGCACCCGCTATTCAAAAAACCCATCCTCTGGGGGCAGATATTCGGTATTCAGGCCAAATTGTTAGCCCGGAATCTCCGCGGAGATATACCGGAATACATCCCTTTTATTCCCAAATGAAGCCATGTTTATCCTGATAGCGTATGATGTTTCCACAATCGACAAACGGGGACAACGACGATTGCGGCGCGTAGCCAGGGTTTGTGAAGATTACGGCGTTCGAGTTCAAAAATCCCTTTTTGAATGCCACGTCGGAAGAACTGAATGGGCTGTCCTCAAGAACCGATTGCTGGAAGAAATAGATCAGAAAGAAGATTCTCTGCGGTTTTATCACCTAAAAAAAGACACGCATCAAAACGTGGAGCATCATGGCGTCGGGGAACCTGTAGATCTTACCGATCCGCTGATCTTGTGATTTCCGCGAAAGTATAGCAACGGAGTTCTCGACGGAGGATTCGCGCAACCCGTAAACGTATGCGACCCAATAAATTACTGCAACGAATCAGGCCTGAAGCAGATACACCTGCCCTGTACTTATACAGGTTCGCGCATTTGTATCCGAAACCTTCTTGGCAATCAACAAGTTAACGCGCCAGCATCTCCCCCTGCTTCGGTAGGGGGAGCGGATTGAAACGTGAGCAGATCACGGCGCTTGAGGATGGCTATGTCATCTCCCCCTGCTTCGGTAGGGGGAGCGGATTGAAACTACGAATATGGCCTGATGGGCAATGTGCCGCGCCAATCTCCCCCTGCTTCGGTAGGGGGAGCGGATTGAAACCGGATCGGACGCGCTGATGAAGGGGCCGCCCGACGCATCTCCCCCTGCTTCGGTAGGGGGAGCGGATTGAAACAACAATGCCGTATACTATCCATCAGATGCGGCGCACATCTCCCCCTGCTTCGGTAGGGGGAGCGGATTGAAACACGACGACGGCTACGCCGCCGGCAGCGCGGCGGCGATCTCCCCCTGCTTCGGTAGGGGGAGCGGATTGAAACTTATGCCCTTCGACGCCGAAGAATCCAAGAGACGATCTCCCCCTGCTTCGGTAGGGGGAGCGGATTGAAACATAGATATTATCAACCGTAAATACGGCCCGCTGAATATCTCCCCCTGCTTCGGTAGGGGGAGCGGATTGAAACAACGAGGCGCCGCCGCAGACGGACGTGCGCATAGATATCTCCCCCTGCTTCGGTAGGGGGAGCGGATTGAAACGCTGACGCGGGCGACGACGTATCGGACGAGGCGAGATCTCCCCCTGCTTCGGTAGGGGGAGCGGATTGAAACCCCACTGCTCTATTCATCTCAGGCCAATTGTGAAGATCTCCCCCTGCTTCGGCAGGAAAGGAAATTTCAGGAAACTCGCTTGCTTTCCCGTTGTAAAACAAGTAAGCGGGGTTTTTCGTCTCGTCCGATTCGTACGGCGCCGTTTTGCCTGATTTACCTGAACGCAGGGCGACGGGCGCTACGGACGGCGAAGGCGAGCCGAAGCCCCGGCAACCACGCCAGGTTGCTTTGTTCTTTGCACATTATGGGGATGACATGGTTTCGACGGGTGGTATTCGCGCTGCAAGTTGCGTGTCGAGCTCCTCAGTCCAGCTCGTTAATATGACTGGGAACTGGTAACTGCGAACGATTACTCGTACGCGATGGCGGCGTAAGCCCCATCTGTCCGATGCGCTGCTCGTTCATCGGCGCGCATTCGGGCATCGACTCAGATGAACCCGCTGCGACTCGTACCGGCTGAACAAGTCGCAGTCAGAATAATCAGCCTTTGCTTGCGTCAGGCTTTTGTCGGGCGGCTCTCGATGCAGGCGAGCACGAAAAGACCGACTACACACGTAGACGCTTGTCGGTACGGCCATTCGGACGCGGGTTCGACTCCCGCCATCTCCACTTCAGCGCGCCGGGCGCCTTGCGCGATCCGGGAAAAACGGATCGCGGCGCGGTGCGCCTCGCTACACATCCTCCCTCGAATATTTTCCGTCCGCCAGGCGCCGGACGCCGCGCTCGTTGCGGTCCCGCAATTCCGCAGGCAACAGGGAAGACGGAAAATCCTGCCAGGCCGCGGGCCGGACGAATCGCAGCATCGCGGCGTCCCCCACGGCGCCCGTGCGCACGTCGGTCGCGGCGGGGTAAGGGCCGCCGTGGTGCATGGCCGAGCACACCTCGACTCCTGTCGGAAATCCATTGAAAATGAACCGGCCCGCCGCGCGCCGCAATGCGCGAACAAGGCTGTCATGGCGGGCAATCTCTTCCGCATCGCCGTGAATCGAGGCGGTGAGTTGTCCTTTCAGGCGGCGTGCAACCTGTTCGAGTTCCGCAAAGTCCTGCGCAACCACGACCAGGCTGGACGGCCCGAAAACCTCTTCGGAGAGCATATCGTTCGCCAGAAACGTGCGTACGTCTGTCCTGAACAACGCGCCCCCGGCTTCCGTGCGCGCCGGGTCCGCCTCCCGTTCCGCAACCGCCACGCGACGAACGCCTTGCGCCGCCGCCAGCCGGTCCGTTCCGGCGCAAAATCGGTCGCGTATGCCCCGGTGAAGCATCGTGGCGGGTTCGCCCCGGCGAATATGCTCGCCCAACGCCTGCACGAAGGTCTCCATGGCCTCGCCCGCCACCCCGAACGCCAGCCCCGGATTCGTGCAGAACTGCCCGACGCCCAGCAAAATCGACCCGGCCAGTTTTTCGGCCAGCGCCTCCGACCCTTTCTCCAGCGCGGACGGCAGAATGAACACTGGATTGACGCTTCCCATCTCGGCGTACACCGGAATCGGGACGGGGCGGGCCGCGGCGGCGTCGAACAGGGCGCGTCCTCCCTGAAGCGATCCGGTGAAGCCCACCGCCTGCACCAGCGGATGCCGCACCAGTCCCAGTCCGACCTCGCGCCCTTGGCCATGCACCAACGAAAACACGCCGTCGGGCGCCTTTTCCGCCTCGGCGGCGCGAAGAATAGCGCGGGCCACCATCTCGGACGTGCCGGGATGCGCGGGATGCGCCTTGCAGATCACCGGACAACCGGCGGCCAGCGCCGAAGCCGTATCCCCGCCCGCCACGGAATACGCCAGCGGAAAATTGCTGGCCCCGAACACGGCCACGGGCCCAAGGGGCACATGCATGCGGCGCAAATCGGGTTTCGGGGCGGGCGTACGATCCGGGATGGCCCGTTCGATGCGGGCGTCCACCCACGATCCTTCCCGGACTGCTGCTGCGAAAAGCCTGAGCTGATATACGGTCCGGCCCCGTTCGCCCCGAATCCGGCCGGGCGGAAGGCCCGATTCCCGGCAAGCCCGTTCGACCAGCGTCTCGCCAAGATCCTCGATCTCCGAGGCAATGCGCTCTATAAAATCCGCCCGACGGGCCGGTTCCGTAGCCGCATAGACCTCGAAAACGGCTTCGGCCGCCTTGGCGGCTGCGTCAATGTCGGCGGCGCTCGCCTCGCAAAACGCCGGATCGAGCGCGGCGCCCTGCGCCGGATCCCAAGCCCGGAAGTCTTCCGTAGCCTCGCCGGTCGTCCGACCTGCAATAAGATGTTTGCCGTGTAGCGTCATGTCTATTCGATAGTCAGATTCCGCATCCGGGAAACGTTTTCCTTAAGGAGCCGGCACATCGTAGCGTTCCTTCAAGCGGACCAGCTCGGCGCGCAGCTGCGCAGCCTCGTCGGCATAGGCGGGATCTCCGTATACATTATGCAATTCTTCCGGATCCGTCTCCAGGTCGAACAGCTCCCACTGGTCCAGCGCATAGTAATGAATCAACTTGTGGCGGGCCGTACGCACTCCTTCGTGCGGATGAACATGATGGGGCTGCGGGAACTCGTAGTAGTGGTAATACACGGATTCGCGCCAGTCCTCAGGCGTTTCGCCTTTCAGCAGCGGCGCGAGGCTGCGGCCCTGCATCGGCGAGGACGGCTCCACGCCCGCCATGTCCAGCAGGGTCTGCGCAAGATCGAGATTCTGCACGAGGGCCTTGCTTTCGGAGCCGGGCGGCGCCACGCCGGGCCACCGCACGATGAGCGGCGTTTTGAACGATTCCTCGTACATCCACCGCTTGTCGTACCACCCTTTTTCGCCGAGGAAGAACCCCTGATCCGAGTTGTAGACGACGATGGTGTTTTCGGCCAGCCCGGCTTCTTCAAGGTAGTCCAGCAGGCGCCCGATGTTTTCGTCCATCGAATAGACGGTGCGCAGGTAATCCTTCAGGTACCGCTGGAATTTCCATCGAACGAGGTCGCGTTCCTGCAATCCGCCCACGCGGTACCGCTCGTAGAACGTATCGTTCTTCGGGCCGTAGGCTGCTTCCCAGGCGGTCCGCTGGGCCGGAGTAAATCGGTCGATCCAGTGGTATCCCTCGGCGACCTCGTCGAGATGTTCGGGATTCAGGGGCAATTTCAGGTCCCATCCCCAACGCAGGTCCGTGGAAATTTCCATCTCCTGGAGCACGGCGGGCGTCGAGAGGCCGGAATAATCGTAGAACAGGGAGCGCGGCGCGGGAATTTCCACGTCGTCGTAGCGGTTCAGGTGCGTCGGGCCAGGGAGCCAGTTGCGATGCGGGGCCTTGTGCTGGTACATCAGCATGAAAGGCGCATCCTCGTCGCGTTCGTTTTCGAGCCATTCGATGGCCCGGTCCGTTACGATATCGCTGACGTAGCCTTCGTAGCGCGTCTCCCCTTCCTGCGTCCGAAACGCCGGGTTGTAATAATCTCCCTGGCCCGGAAGCACTTCCCAGTAGTCGAATCCCCTCGGCTCGCTCTTCAGATGCCATTTTCCGACGATGGCGGTCCGGTAGCCGCCCCGCCGAAGCATTTCCGGAAAAACGGGAATGGACGCTTCGAGGCTGTCGCGCCACGCATTCGTTTCCACGCCGTTCAAATGGCTATGCAGGCCGGACAGGATAACCGCCCGGCTGGGCGCGCAAATGGAATTCGTGACGAAGGCGTTCCGAAACAGCATCCCTTCGTCCGCAAGCCGGTCCAGATTGGGCGTGGGGTCGAGCGCCGCGAGCGGCCCTCCGTACGCGCCGAGCGCCTGCGTCGCATGGTCGTCCGAAAAGATAAACACGATATTGGGACGCTCGACGGGCTGGGCGGAAACGGACCCCGCAATAGCCAAAGCGCCAACCAGCATGGCCGCAGGTAGACCGATCAGTCTACTTGTCGGCAGACTCGTTGGTTTATCTGGAAATAGAAAAGGCATCCTGGACGGTATCCGAACGCGCGCATACGAAAGCAAGACGCGGAAAGGCTTGAATACGGGCAATTTCATGGGAATAATGGGCTATAAACAGGGCGATATGGGCAGGATATGAAATTTTTTCGGAAGGAACGAACGCCGCAAGTCATGTACGGGCGCGTTGCGCGCAAGCGGCGGCATTGGTAGATTGGGGCAATCCGCCGTATCGCCAACAAAGCGCCGTCCGCCATGCCTGACCTGTTTCCCGATTTCGCCGCACTCAATATCATCCTTTTTCTTCTTCCTTTGCTGGCCATATTATGGGGCCTGCTTCCGTTTGCTATCTTCGGTATCAAGAAGCGGCTGGACGAACAAATCAGAATCGGGAATCAACTGCTTGCATACCATCAAGCCTTGTACGAACGCCTGCAAAACAACGGAAGCGGCGCGACGCCTTTCGAAAAAGGGAAATAGCGAATATATCCTTCAATCCTTGTACCCGCCATGACTGACGCTACGCAAAAAGGCTCCTCCATTACTTTGCTCGGAACCGGCCTGATCGGCATGTTCTATGCGCTGGCCGTCAACGGTTCCCGGGGACGCGACCGCATCCGCAGCGTGTTTTCTCGCAGCGCGGAACGGGCGAAAACCTTCGCCGGGGAATGGGACGTCGCCCACCATACCGACGACCTGGAAACCGCCATCCGGCATCCCGAAACGGACATGGCGATCATCGGATTGCCAAACCATCTCCACGAGGAATGCGTACGCCTCGCGGCGGAAGCAGGCAAAGGCGTCCTGTGCACCAAGCCGCTGGGCCGGACCGCCGCCGAAGCCAAACGCATGCTGGACATGGTGGAAGAAGCCGGAGTTTTTCACGGGTATCTCGAAGACCTCGTATACACCCCCAAGACGCTCAAGGCCATCCGAAGCGTACGGGAAGGCGCGCTGGGCGATATTTTGTGGGTGCGCTCTCGCGAAACGCATCCAGGGCCGCACAGCGCCTGGTTCTGGGATATCGAACAGGCCGGGGGCGGCGCGCTGATCGACATGGGGTGCCACACGATCGAAATCGTCCGGAATTTCGTGGGCAAGAACAATCGCCCGGTAGAAGCCATGTGCTGGGCCGACACGCTCGTCCATCCCATCGACGCGGAAGATCACGGCGTAGCGCTCATCCGTTTCGAAAGCGGCGCGGTCGGACAAATCGAGGTGAGCTGGGCGTTCCGGGGCGGCATGGATCTGCGCGACGAGATAGCCGGAACGGAGGGCACGATCTGGCTCAACCACTGGCTGCGCACCGGATTCGAGATGTTTACCTCGGGCGAAACGGGCAGCTATGTGGCCGAGAAAGTGGAAACGCCCAGCGGGTGGCTGTTCCCGGTGGGCGACGAGCCGAAGGCGCTCGGCTACACAGACATGTTTCAGGATATGTTCGAGGCGGTGGAAACAGGTCGGGAACCGATGGAGACATTTTATGACGGGTATGTCGTCAACGCGGTGCTCGACGCCTGCTACAAAGCGGCGAAATCCAGGCGATGGGAACCCATCGAACTGGGTGACTGGCGGGCGGAAAAACCGCATCCGAGGGTGGCGCCCATCGCGCGCGAGGCAGACGGACAGGTCATCATCAAGGAGGAAGTGTTGCCCGACGGCTCGAAGCGCCGCATCCTGAAAAACAAGCAAACGGGGCAAGTTACCCAGGTCATGCTCGGGACGCCCTGATTAAATCCGCAAAAATTCAGAGTCCGAAGGGTGCTTCACGACCGCAACGCCCCGAATTCGCCGTGTTTTTCACTGATTTCAACGACGCCTTCATGTCGTGCTTTACGCGTGAAAGCGAAGCGCTGATTGAAGCGGACTTGATCAGCGCATCCATAGACTAACGCCTTGAACGGTTCGCCCGAACATTCCGTCGTCCGCATCGCCATGTGGTCGGGGCCGCGCAACATTTCCACGGCCCTGATGCGCGCATGGCAAGCCCGCGGCGATACGCTCGTCACGGACGAGCCGTTGTATGCGCATTATTTGCTGAAAACCGGCGCCCCGCACCCCGGACGCGAAGAAATCATTGCGCAGGGCGAAACGGACTGGCGCAAGGTGGCGGCGACGTTGGCCGGCGAAACGGATGGCGAAGAAACTCTCGCCGAGGGGGCGAATCGCAGCGGGGCCCGGGAACGCAATATGCGCGGCGGGGCTGCCGATACGCGCGACTCCGGACAGCGCGGCGGGACAGGGAATCGGGATGCGCCTGCGCGGAAATACATCCATTACCAGAAACATATGGCGCACCATCTGCTTCCGGAAATGGAGGGGCCCTGGCTGGATCGGCTGCGGCACGCCTTTCTGATTCGCGATCCGGCGGAAATGGCGATGTCGCTGGCGCGCATCACGGAGAATCCCGGACCCGACGATACCGGCCTGCCGAACCAATGCGCTCTGTACCGTCGCATCACGCAAAAAACGGGACGCCCGGCGCCGGTGATCGACGCACGGGACGTGCTGGAAAATCCGGCGGGCGTGCTGGCAAAACTCTGCGCGGCGCTCGACGTACCCTGGACCTCGGCCATGCTCTCCTGGGAGCCCGGCTTGCGGGCCGAAGACGGCGTCTGGGCTCCCCACTGGTACGATCAAGTCGCCGCTTCAACGGGTTTTCGACCTCCTGCGCCGGTAAAGCGGGACGTTCCCCGGGCGCTGCGCACACTGGTCGAAACCTGCCGCCCTTTATACGAAACATTATACCGCAACCGAATTACGGCCTGATATGCTCCAGACTTTCGACGAGCGCAACCGGAATATCCTGATCAATATAAACGGCGCCCTGATTCCACGGGACAGGGCGGGCATAAGTCCGTTCGACAGCGCGGTGCAGGGCGGCGATCTGGTATGGGAAGGACTTCGGCTGTATGAGGGACGCATTTTTCGCCTCGTCGAACACCTGGACCGGCTGAAAGCGTCGGCGCAAGCCCTGGCCTTTGCCGTCATTCCCTCGCACGAAGAAATAATCGAGGAAATACGGCGGACGCTGGAGGCCAACGGGATGCGGGACGGGGTGCACATCCGCTTGTCGCTAACGCGGGGAGTGAAAATCACGTCGGGCATGGACCCGCGACTGAACCAGAACGGCCCAACCCTGATCGTGCTGGCCGAATACAAGGCTCCGGTGTATCCAACCGACGGGTTGGCGCTCGTCACCAGTTCCGTCCGGCGGTTTCCGCCCGATTGCCTGGACCCGAAAATTCATCATGGAAACCTGCTCCAGTCCATCCTCGCCAAGGCGGAGGCGAATGCGGCGGGCGCAGACGATGCGCTGATGCTGGACCGCAGCGGCTTCATTGCCGAAACGAATGCTACGCACCTCTTTCTGGTGAAAAACGACAAGGTGCTGACGGGGCATACCCATGCGTGCCCGGAAGGCATTACGCGCCAGGTCGTGCTGGACCTGTGCGCAGCGCACGGCGTCGCTTCGGAGGTTCGAAATCTGTCGCTCACGGAAGCGTACGCCGCAAACGAAATGTTCTGCACTGGTACGATGGGCGAACTCGCGGGCGTCACCCGGCTCGACGGGCGGACGATCGGGGACGGACACATCGGACCGATAACGCAGCGCCTCGCCGATCTGTACCGCCAGGAAACCGCGCGCAGCGGCGTGGGGATCGTGGCGTAATGCGGCGCAGCGAGGCGTAATGGGGAGCGGCCTGACCATCGCGCACGGCGCGGGCGGCAAGGGCAAGCGGCGCAGCGAGGCGGGCGAGGCGTAGCGGGACGGGCCATTGCGCGCAAACATCCCTTCGCAGCCCCTCGTCATGCAGGAAACCGAAAAATTCTCTTGAATAAAGAGGCCGCAAAAGCCTATTTTATCCCGGACCCGGCGCCGTCGCTTCCTGCTTTGCGCCGCCGCATTGTTCATATACGCCTTTTCCCTGCCTGCCATGACGTTCTTTCGCCCTATCGCCCGCCTCGCCCTGACCCTGCTTGCCGCGGGCGGATTCCTTGCGCAAACGACCTTTGCGCAGGAGATACCCCGCACCGCCGCGCCCGAAGGCGCTTCGGTATACATCGTCAGTCCAGAAGACGGCGCCGCCATCGAGGGCGGGAAAGTGCATGTCGTGTTTGGCCTGAAAGGGATGGGCGTAGCCCCCGCGGGCATCGACTATCCCAACACCGGGCATCATCACCTGCTGGTCAATGCGGAGGAATTGCCCCCCATGAACATGCCGATACCCACCGACGAAAACCATATCCATTTCGGGATGGGCCAGACGCAAACCACGCTGGAACTGGAGCCGGGCGTCTATACTCTGCAACTGTTGCTCGGAGACAAAAACCACATCCCCCACGAAGCGCCGGTCCTGTCGGAGAAAATCACTGTAACGGTGGAGTAACCGCGCCCGACGCATGCAGCTATGCCTGGCGGAAGGCGGGCGTAATCCGCGGGGCGGATTATTTGGACGATAGGGCTGTTTTGCGCCTGGCGGAAGTCGGGTATGGCCGCGGGTAATGCATACCCCCTCTCGCACCGCTCCGGCGGGAACCCGCTTTCGTATAAAATACATGGGGGATTCTGATCAAAACCGCTTCGCTCAGCGCGTCGCGTTCGCGCGTACGGAACAACATGCCTGCATGGTCGAAATCAGCGGAAAACACGGCGGATTCGTGGCGGCGCGAACTTAATCAGAGTAGCCCATGAGCGCGCGCCGGTTGAATTCTTCCCGGCGAAATATTGCACTATGCACAAGAGAGGCGGGATATGGCTGCGCCGTACAAAGAACTCATCCGGAATATACGACTCGCATTTCCCCAGCCGACTTCCGACCGGATTCACGATTCGTATCTGGTGCATTCGTTCATGAATGCGCTGAACCAGGTGGACGCCCTGAAAATGCACTTGCCCATGCTCGGCCCCGTGGTGGAGCCCGACTACGAGCAAGCGCGACGCGCCGGATTGCCCAAGGACATGTCCTCGGTAGAGGAGGTAACGTCCGAACTCGTACGCTACCTGCGGGGCATGACCGTCGTCGGACATCCGCGCACGCAGCAAAACGTCATTTGCCCGCCCACCATTCCCAGCGTGATCGGGGTACTGCTCGCCGCCCTGCACAATCCGAATCTGGGATGGGACGAGCACAGTCGCCTTTTTGCGCTGGCTGAGGTCGAAGCCGCCGGCCTCACGGCAGGCCTCATCGGCTACGATCAGGAACAGGCGGCGGGCGTATTCACGTTCGGCGGCACGGGCACCTCGCTGTACGGAATCCGGATCGGCCTGGAAAAAGCCTGTCCGGGGAGTTTGCGGCAAGGGTTGTCCGAAGAAGCCGTGCTGTTCGTGGCGGACACAGGACATTACTGCGCATACAGCATTGCGGGATGGATCGGGATGGGATCGGACCAGGTGGTTTCCATTCCCACCACGCCCGAAAACGAAATAGACCTGCATCTGCTGGAAGAAGCAGCGCGCAAGGCGTTGAAAGACGGCAAAAAGATCGCGGCCTTCATTGCGACCATGGGAAGCACCGATGCGTTCGGCGTGGACGACCTGCGGGCCATCGTGGCGCTTCGGGATACGCTGGTCGAGGAATTCGATCTTCCCTACCGCCCGCATGTGCATGCCGACGCGGTCATCGGATGGGCCTGGTCCGTCTTCAACGACTACGATTTCGAGAAAAATGACCTGGGCTTCCGGCCCAGGACGCTGCGGGCGCTTGCAGGCGCCTGTCGGCAGATACGCCACCTCCCGCTCGCCGATTCCGTGGGCGTGGATTTCCACAAGACCGGCTTTACGCCGTATATATCCAGCCTCATTCTGGTCAAGGACTACAAAGACCTCCGGCTTCTGAAACGCGACCGGGAACTGATGCCCTACCTCTATCAATTCGGAGAATACAGGCCGGGCATGTACACGCTGGAGACATCCCGGTCCGGGACGGGACCCATGGCGGCGCTCGCCAATTACCAGTTGCTGGGCGTACAGGGCATACGCGCCCTGATCGGGCATCTCGTGGAAATGGCGCAGCTGCTGCGGGAGCATCTTGAGGGGCACGAAGGCGCTATCGTGCTGAATCGGGATAATTTCGGGCCGGTCACGCTGTTCCGGGTGTATCCTCCCGGCAAGGAAGTCCTCACAACGTTCACGAACCGGCGAAAAGAATTCACGGACCCTGCCTGCCGGGACGCCCTGCTTGCCTACAACGACTACAACCGGAAGGTCTCCGCGTATGTGCACAAGGAAGCCATGGCGGGGCGGGGCGTGTTGCTTTCCCTGACGGACTGCTACCGGCATACCACCTATGGAGAACCCGTCGTGGCCATGAAATCCTACATCGTGTCCCCGTTCGTGGACGAGGAAAGCGTGGAAATCATCGTGGAGAAAGTACTGGAAGCGCGCGAGCGACTGCGGAAAGACGCCGCCACCGCAAAAGAGCGAAAGACGCCGCACTGGTTTGCTTAGCGAGGGGAGTCGGAGTAATTTGAGCGATTCGGAAACGAGCTGCGAAGATATTCTTATGCTCACCAAATTGACCATTCGCAACTTCAAACGCTTCGGCGAGGTCGATATCGCGCTGGGTAACCCCGTGGTGTTCATCGGGCCGAACAACTCCGGGAAAACGTCCGCCATGCAGGCCCTTGCGCTCTGGAACATCGGCCTGAAAAAATGGAACGAAAAGCGTTCTGGAAAGAGCGCCCCCGAAAAACGCCCGGGCGTGACGGTCAACAGAAAAGACCTCTTGGCCCTTCCCGTTCCCGACGCGAAGTTGCTGTGGCGGGAGTTGCATGTGCGTAACGTGCAGAACGTCAATGGACGTCAGCGTACAGACAATATCCGGATCGAACTGGTCATCGAGGGAATCCGTCAGGACAAGGCCTGGCGATGCGGCCTCGAATTCGATTATGCGAACGAGGAATCTTTTTACTGCCGCCCGCTGCGCCTCGGCAAGGGGGAGCGCATGGTGGTTCCAAACGAGGCGGGAACTACGCAAATCGCCTTTCTCCCCCCTATGTCAGGACTTGCAGCCACGGAAACGCGGCTGGACCAGGGCGCGGTGAACGTGCGCGTGGGCGAGGGTCGCACGGCAGAGGTTTTGCGCAACCTGTGCTGGCGGGTTCATAGCGAAAAACCCGATCTGTGGGAAAAAACAGTCGAGGATATAAACAAACTCTTCGGCTCCCTGCTCGAAGCCCCCGACTATGTGCAGGAAAGAGGGGAAATCGTCATGGGATATCGAGAGTATGGCGCTCGCCTCGACCTGTCCTGTAGCGGGCGGGGGCTACAGCAAACGCTGCTTATCCTGGCGTACATGCGCGCCAATCCGGGCGCCGTCGTCCTGCTGGACGAACCCGACGCGCATCTGGAGATTCTCCGCCAGCGCCAGATATACAAATTGATTACCGATGTGGCGGCGGAACAAGGAAATCAAATCATCGCAGCCAGCCACTCGGAAGTGCTTCTGAACGAGGCGGCGGGCAAGGATAAGGTCATTGCCTTCGTCGGCGAGCCCCATGTCCTTGAAAGCGGTCGAAGCCAAGTGCAAAAAGCGCTGAAGGAAATTGGATTCGAGCAATATTACCAGGCCGAACAGGAAGGCTGGGTTCTGTATCTCGAAGGCTCGACCGATTTAGCCATATTGCAGGCATTCGCCAAGCGCTTCGGCAACGAGCAAGCCATGCATGCGCTGGAGCGGCCCTTTGTCCGGTACGTTGCGGATCAACCTGGACAAGCCGCCCATCACTATTACGCCCTGAAAGAAGCGCTTCCCGCTCTCCAGGGTCTGGCCCTCTTTGACCGCCTGGACCCCGAGCCAAAGGAACGCGGCCCGCTTCGCTGCCTCTTCTGGAAAAAACGGGAAATCGAGAACTACTTGTGCACCCGGGAAACGCTTGAAGCATACGCCCGGGCAAGCGACTCGGAAACCGATCTCTTTACCGCCGAGAAAGCAGATCGGCGCGTTGCGGCCATGCGCGAAGCGATCAACGAAATAGAAAAGGCCCTGACGACGCTGGGCAAAGGCTCGCCCTGGACGCCCGACGCCAAGGTAAGCGACGATTTTCTGACGCCGCTCTTCGAGGCGTATTTCAGGAAGCTGGATTTGCCCAACATCATGGCCAAGAAGCAATTCTACGAACTCGCGGCTTATGTTCCCGACAACGAGATCGACCCCGAAATCGGCGAGAAACTGGACGCTATCGTCAATGTGGCGGGGCAGGCGGGCGCCTGACCTTCAGGGACGCTTTCCGCCATGCCGCCGAGCGCGGTCTGATTTCCACGGAGGCCCGTGAATATTGGCTTGACGCAGGAGATCATGTATCAGCCTGATATTAACGAATAAAATAAAGTATATATCAAAATTAAATCTTTATTTATTCTGTAAATAATTTTATTATGACAGGATAATACAAATTTTATATATTGGATCATGCCTCCGTTCATCCATGATCCAGCCCCATGATCTACCGAAATCTTGCTAACGAACTTGCCCGCGCGGCAACCCGGGCGCCGGCGATCACGCTCACCGGGCCCCGGCAGAGCGGAAAGACGACCCTGTGCCAGTCGATCTTTCCTGAACATCCGTATGTAAGCCTCGAATTCCCGGACAAACGGGTATTCGCAATGGACGACCCCCGAGCCTTCCTGGCGCAATTCCCGGAGGGGGCCATTCTCGACGAGGTACAGCGTGTCCCCGACCTGCTTTCCTATCTGCAAGGAATTATCGACAACGACCCGGTACCCGGTCGCTGGATACTCAGCGGATCGCAAAATTTCTCCCTGCTGGAATCGGTCAGCCAATCTTTGGCCGGACGGACGGAGGTGCATCAGTTACTTCCTTTGACCTGGGACGAGGTCGGGCGCTTTCCCGAACGCCCCGCAAACCTTGAAGAGGTTCTTTTCAGTGGCGGTTATCCTCGCATCTTCGACCAAAAACTCGAGCCGGCGGCCTGGCTCCGTTCTTACGTGGCCACCTATCTGGAAAGAGATGTCCGAACGCTCAGCAATATCGGCGACCTCATCGCCTTTCAACGATTCGTAGAATTGTGCGCCGGGCGCACGGGGCAACTGCTCAACTATTCGTCTCTGGCCAATGATTGCGGCGTCTCCCAGCCAACCGCCAGAGCCTGGCTCGGCATTCTGGAGGCGAGTTACATCACATTTCGCCTGCCTGCGTTTAGCGCCAACCTGCGCAAGCGCCTGATCAAAATGCCCAAACTGTACTTCTACGACACAGGCCTGGCCTGCTGGCTGCTGGGTATCCGGCAACCGGAGCAACTTCGCTCGCATCCCTTGCGCGGGGCCATCTTCGAAACATGGGTGATTTCGGAAATTTTGAAACATCGCATCCATCGAGGTATCGGTACAAGCACCATGCACGGTCTCTCGTTCTACCGGGACAAAAACAGCGCCGAAGTCGATCTGCTGATGGAGCAGCCGGATCGCTTGATCCTGCTGGAAGCCAAATCCGCGGAAACGCCCTCGAAAAGCCTGCTCGACGGCGCGCTGCGTGTTCGGCGGCATTTCAAGGATTCATTGCCTCCCTGCGACGTGGCGGTCGCCTATGGCGGGGAAATATTTCAACAGCGTACCGACGGACGATTGATTCCGTGGCGAATGCTGCGCACCGTGGCCTTACCGGACGCCAAGCCTTCGGTGCATGTCTTTGCCGATGGCGAGCCGCTCGTTGACGCCGATGTCCTCGCGCTGTTTCCCAACAAAACATGGAAACGCGCAAAAACTGGCGAGCACGGCGAGACGCATTTCGATCTGTACACCCATGTCCTGCCAATGACCGTATTCGTAGCAGCCAAGGGATTCGCAGCGCAATTGGTAGAGGCCTGGATACCCGCCGAACAGGCGCTGCATATTGACATGACGGCATTGTCCGATGGCGGCGCAGTCATTTTTGAGAAAGCAACCGGATACATCCCGGGCCTGGCAGGGCGCCTGAACCCCATACGGGACAATTTCGACCGGACCTGTCTTTATGCGGACAACATTGCCATCAACGGCGGCAAACAGCAACCCGTTTCCTTCCTGCCAGGAGAAGAAATGCAACTGACCGACGCCAATGGCACGGACATGCTGGTGCGTATCGTCGATATCACGGGCCGCTCGGCGCTGGTGGAGTATCGCCCACGCCACCCGTTATCGCCGCCAACTGCACAGGTTGAGTATTCAGAATGCCCTGATTAAGTCCGTTTCGATCAGGGGTTCGTTTTCGCGGTTGGAAACGATGGGCGGCATGGAACCGGAACAAATTGGGTTCTTTAATTTTTTAAGAGACAAAATTCGGCGCCTTAATTTTTAAGGAGGGGTATCCCCTGAAAGGCGCACCGCCAGTCCAATCTCGTTTACGAACCGAGCGGTACCCCGCGCCGCGCCGTCCGATGACGGTAGAAGAATATGCGTAGCTGGACGAACCGGAGAACGGATACCGCGTCTGGATCGTGGACCCGAAGACCCGCGCAGTAACCATCCACAGGACGAACGGCTCAGAAACGATTCCGCGAGGGAGACCGCCTTGAAGACCCGGACGTGTTGCCGGGATTCACTGTCGAGGCGAGGGAATTGTTTTAGGGGGCAGTGGAATTAACGATCAGGACGCCGCGCCCGAAAAACGTTATTTGCGCGGATGGGGGGAACCGGGCGACGCCTTCCTGACCGGGCGGGCAGAATATACATCCACGAACCAGGCCAGCGAGGCGGGAACCAAGGCCCTGGCAGCCCTTTCCGTTACGCCCCTCTTGATTACCCCTGTCTCAACCGGACCTTGCTCAACCGGGCGCGGGGGGATGCCTATTTCGGTTTCAATTACAGCCAACCGCTCCCGCATGTCGGACAGCGTTCCATGAACGGCTTGCAACTCCTCCCGCATTTCCGTGCGCATTTCCCGCATTTCTGCTCTTAATTCCGTCCGCATTGCTCGTATATCCGCCCGGATTCCGTTGTAAAATCCGAAGAGCAACCCGGCGAACGTTACAACGAGAACGCCGGCGGCGGTTATGTCCTTCCAGGTCCAGTCACTCATTTTGCGCCTCGACTTTTTTGCTGCCCGCTGACAAGACAGGGAACGCCCGGACAGGGAATCAAGGTTCCGGACCGTCAAGGAAAAAATCGGTCAAGGCTGTATGCCTGGAATCTCTTCTAATGACCGCAGGATGCTCCTCGAAATCCGGGGCGGCGTTCACTGCATCGCCTCCGCCTTGTCGTCCAGCTCGTCCAGCGTAAAGCGGACGCTGACGATATAGGGTTCCTCGCCTTCTTCCCAGTGGCCGTAGGTCGTTACGACGAAAACGCCGTCGGGAAGAACTTCGACGCCAGGGTAGGCGGTATCCCATTGGTGCTTGTTGTCCATCAGGCGCACGCGGTACTGGCCTTCGCGCCCCTCGACAATATCCTCGTAGGCGCCGACCCAGCCAACCCAGTCGCCCTGCGTCGGCGTCTCGCGCGCCGTGTCCCGGAAGGATATGAAAAGGCGTCCATCAGGGGCATACCTCGCTGTGTGCCGATCTCCCGTGAGCGCGCCGGGGACTTCGCGCGGCGCGCTCCAGGTCTCTCCTTCGTCGTCGGAAAAAATGACAAAGGAATTCAAGGTGCGGCTGTTCTCGCGCAGCAACACAGCCATCTGATTCCCGTCCGGCGAACGAATGAGGCCAGGCTCGCACAAATGCGCCGAGGGGTGCGTAGCGATGACTTCCGGCGCAGACCACGTCAGGCCGCCGTCGCGAGAAAGCGTTTTGTAGACATGAAAAACAGGCGGATCCTGCCCCGCGTCCTCCGGGCCAATAAAACGCCCGTCGTCATGGAAAAGCGCCATGTAATTCCCGTTTTTCAGCCGCTCGACCGATCCCATCGCCACAATGCCGCCAAAGTCGCCTATGGGTTCGATCTCGCTCCAGGTAAAGCCGTCGTCTTCGGAAACAGCCATACGAATGGGATGGAGCCCCGAAAACATGATCAGCCGCTTGACGCCAGTCGAATCAACGACGCGATGGATCGTAGGAACCTCGCGGGAAGTGGCCCAACTCTTCGGCGTCGGCAGGCGGCCGCTCCAGGTAAGTCCGCCGTCAGAACTCCGTTTCATTACAATGGCGCCGCCGCCATGCCCTTTCGGGTAGACCGCAATCATGGTCTGGCCATCTTCAAGAAGAACCGTGGTCGGATGGCCGAGGTATTGATCTTCTTCCTTGTCCACCACCACCTGACGGTGCGTCTCGTCGGCCAAATCGATCAGCGGAATCGTAAATCCGCGACGGATAACTGGCTCCTCGGCAGGGACAGGCGTGTCTTCAGCTTGTTGCGCACAGGCGAACAGGCCCGGCAACAGCATCAAGGATGCAAGAAACGACAAACGACGGTTACGCACAGGCAGAATATTTTTCATCGAAAACAGGGTGTTCTTGTCCGGAGGCGTATTGCAGGACGCCGTAGGTTCCGCCCGACCGCCACGCCGGATGCTTGACGTCCAGTTCGGCGGCGCGTTCCGGCGAAACGTCCACCAGCGTATCGCTTTTGAGCGTACGAAGCAACGCCAGCGGCGCAGGAAACGGCCCCAGCGCTTCCCGCATGCTCGTATCAAGCGGCCAGAGCGCATCGTTCGTCGCCCGCCGATAATTGGCGTCCCCCTTGCTGATCGTCAGGGGCGCCTCGCTCAAGGCCCGCTCGATATGCGGCGGCAATTCCCAATACCGCCCGTCCGTGTTCCAGAAATAATCCGCTTTCATGCGAAGGCGACCGGCCTGCATGTGCCCGGCAAGGCGCTCCGCGAGGCGAGCGGCGCCCCCTCCCCGAACCCGCATGGCCCGCAGCATATCATGCATATCCGCAGGAATCACGTCGCTCACCAGAACGGGCAACATCTTCACGTGCAGCACGATGTCCGTAGCCACCCCCTCCGTAAGCAGCATATCGCTGCAGGCCAAGTCCATCGCCTGCTCGGTTCCCGCATTGTCCATCACAATATGCACGGCGCCCGGAGCCTGCCCCAGCAAGCCCGCCGCGACCGCCTCCGAACGGTCCGTCAACAGATGTTCTTCGGTTGCATGTACGCCCTGCGCCGCCACCGCGGCGATGCTCAGGTCAATCCGGTTGCCCCACAGCATCGCTTTCAGCGTCCGCGCAAGACGCTCCGGCAGCGGGTCCTCGAAAGCCAGCGTCTCCTCCAGCGTCGTCCACAACGCCTCGGAAGCCATTTCGTCTTGTTTGAAGGGCGCGAAAGGGTCCCTGCCCGACTCAAGAAAGCCGCACGCCTCGACCATCAGGCGATACGCGAGCATTTCCGCGAAAAACCACTCCGTGCCCAGCCAGGTCTCCCCTTCTCGCCGCGCGTACCTCGGCAGCCACAACGCATGATCCGGCGCAGGCGCCTCGAAAAGACGCAGCGGCGCATTGCCCGCCACCTCGTCCCGAAGCCGCTTCAACGCATCCGCCGCAGCGTCCGGGTATGCATTCCGGGCAATCGTATCGTCGATAATCAAGGGGACCCGCACGCCCATGGAACGATGCGCAAACGCATTGCTCGCATCGGTCCGCACCGGAGGGGGCAAATCGTTTCGTGACATACAGGATACTGTTGCGCGTACGACCAGAAAATTTACGGGAACATGCAAGGCCTCGCGCCACATCCGCAACAAGGCGGCGGGCGCCTGCGATAGACAAAGCGGCAAGGCTTCGGCATGGTCCTCAGGCGTGCCGATACACGTCCCAACCCATGTACTTGCCGAGCGCTTCGCAAACGGCCTCGGCTACGAGCGCGCGCGTAGCGGCCACATGATGCTCAAACCCGGACTCGCATACATACCGGAGCAAACGCTGCATGTTCGCCACCTCGAACACCCCGTACCCTCCGAAGGTTCGAAGCGTGTCCGCGGTAAAGACGCCCTCTCCCGCATAGGCCCGCATACGCCCCTCCAGATCGTCCGTACTAATCCGGGCAAACGTGAACGGCCCGGAAGCAATGCGTCCCGTAATGGTTCCGTACGTATTCTCCTTGCCGACCGCCCCGGCGATGATTTCCTGAAAATCCATGCGATGCGCGTCCGCGCCCTCGTCCACGAAGAAGGATTTGGGGATACTCTGATCAATCCGGTGTTTGGGGGTCAGATTGAAGGCATTGAAGGTTTCGATGCGTACAGGGAGCGATTTTTGGTCGAATCCAACGTTAAATCGTCGATATTGTCGTGTTTTTGCGCCCCGGGCGCCTCAAAACGGGGCGCTCGGGCATACCTATCGGGCGACAGCTATCAATTTCTTGCGCGCCATGTAGAAATTCGCCAGCGCAAACAGCGTATAGACCTGCGCCGCGTTCTTGCGCAACCCCCGGTAGCGCGTCTTGCGGTAACCCCAAAGATGCTTGACCACCCCGAAGGGATGTTCTACGCGCGCGCGAATGCGGTTGCTCTTGCGATTGAACGAAGCGTCCGCGCAGGTCAGTTTCCTGCCTCTGGCCGCCTTGCGCAACACCCGCCAGGCGACGCCTTGCGACTCGGCCTGCTCCTTGCGCTTTCGGCACGCGTAGCCCTTGTCGCCGTAAATCTCCTTCTCCTCGCCGTGCAGACACTGCTCCATCATCGTCACGTCGTGCACGTTCGCAGCCGTCACCTCTACGCTGTGCACATAGCCCTGCGTGTCCGTGCCGATATGCGCTTTCATCCCGAAACGCCACTTGTTCGCCTTGCGAGTGGACTTCATCTCAGGATCGCGCGCGCCGGTGCGGTTCTTCGTAGACGCAGGAGCAGAAATGATCGTCGCGTCCACTATGCTGCCCTCGCGAACCATGACGCCGTGAGCACGAAGATGCTTGTTGCTAATCGACAGAAGCCTCTTCGTCAGCCCGCGCTCCTCGAGCCAGTGGCGAAACTTGCATATCGTCGTCTCGTCCGGCGCGTAGCCCGCGTCAAGACGAGCGAAACGACGCATCGCGATATTGTCGTGAAGAGCGTCTTCCATGCCCGGATCCGAATGACCGAACCACTGCTGCATGAAGTAGATACGAAGCATCGTTTCAAAACCGACCGGAGGACGACCCCTTGCTCCCTGCGGATAGAAAGGCTCCAACTCCGAAAGAAAAGCCTCCCATGGAAGCACCGAGTCCATCTGCTCGAGAAATCGCTGGTTACGCGTCTTTTTCGTGCGGCTTTGGTAGGCTACGTCCTCGAATGAAAACTGGAGCATCGGATTTCCTCGATTGGTAATGGGATATACCGTAAAATACAAACGGGGGATTAAATCAGAGTATCCTTAGGGAGATTCGAACAATGAAACACGACCCCCTTGTCGGGATTGTCTCCGTAATCGTTGTTCCAGTCGAGGAGCGCGGCAGGCGTACGCGCCGCCTCCTGCAACACGTACATACTCAGCGCGCCGACGATATCCGCCTCGCAAGCGCTCGCCATAAGCCGATCGCTCATCATGCTCATGGCCGTGCAGGGCGCTACGCCATAGAATTCCTCCAGCGCGGTCCAGCACTGAATCGCCGTCGCAGCCAGCCCCTGCTCGTCCATGAACCGGTCGATGCACACGCCCAGTTTGGCCATCTTCAGCAACCGATCCCGGGGAATGCCGTCCACCCGCGTATAGGCCCGCATCGCTTCGATCTTGTCGACGACGGGCGCCTCATCGTCGGCAAGGCGCCGAATCCGTCCAAGCAATTCGGACAAGTCCAGCGTTTCCACAGAAATACCGGACCGCTCCAGCAATTTTTCGCTGTAGCGCACCGTATTGAACGCCGCAGGGCGGGCGCCAATCTGGCCGAGACGCAAATTCCTGAGCGAACGCACGACGCGGCAGGTGGCCGTAAAACAGCGCAGATCCTCTGCAAACGCCTCGCTCCCGGGGTCCATCACATGCCGGCGGGTTAGCGAAAAGGGAATGCCGTACTGCCGAAGGTTGTTGCAAACCGATATCTTGCCGCAAAAACTGTCCCGACGGCTCGCCAACGACATGTCGGATGGGGAATCCGCAAAGGCGTGCACAAGCACGGGTACGCCAAGATCGGCCCAGCGCAAGGCGTTCGCCACCGCTCGTTCGTCCCCGAAATTGGGCAGCGTAACGAGCACCCCGTCGATGTCGTCGCGACGCGCGCGAAACAGATCGGCGCACAGGCGTGCTTCCGCAAGGGTTTCCACGGCGCCATTGTTCGTGGCCTCTTCGGGCGTAATCGCCGCGCGGACGCCTTCTCGCTCCAGCAAGGCGACGATCTGTCGCCGCCCGACAGCACACAAATGATCGGGGAAAAAGCCCCGATTGCCCACGATGACGCCGAGGGTCACCGGATTATCGTTCGTCATATGTATTCCTTCTTTGTATTTTCGATACGTTAACCCATGCAGGCGCCCCCTGCGCGGGTCCAGGCAAGAATCGTTTCCGCCATGCCGCTACATGCGTTTGCATGGAATAAACGACATGTACGGCAATCTTTCGTAATGATTATGCAACATCCCTTATATGACCTTACGGGACGCGTGGCGGTTGTCACCGGGGGATCGGGCGCGCTGGGTTCCGCCTGCTGCCGCGGATTGGTCGAGGCAGGCGCTTCGGTGGTGATCCTGGCCCGCAACAAGCAACGGGTGGAAGACGCGGCCCGAACCCTTGAAGAGGCCGGCGCCGCAGCCGCAGCAGGCATCCCGGCGGACGTACTCAAAAAAGATCAGCTCGCAGCGGCCCGCGACCTGGTCATGAAACGCTTCGGACGCGTGGATATTCTGGTCAACGCCGCCGGGGGCAACATCAAGTCCGCCACGCTCAAGCCCGGGGACAGCATTTTCGACCTTCCGGAAACCGCGTTTCGGCAGGTACTCGACCTGAACCTGATCGGCACCGTGCTGCCCACGCAGGTTTTTGGAGAAGTCATGGGCGCAATACGAAAGAACGCCGGGAAAGACGGCGCAACAACGCTATGCGCCGGCTCCATCGTCAATATTTCTTCCATGGCCGCCGCCCGCGCGCTCACCCGGGTCGTGGGATATTCCGCCGCGAAGGCCTCCGTAGAGAATTTCACCCGCTGGATGGCGGTGGAACTGGCCAGGATTTTCGGGGCCGAACTCCGCGTGAACGCCATTGCGCCAGGATTCTTCATTGGAGAACAGAACCGGAATCTGCTCCTGAACGAAGACGGCTCCCTGACCAGTCGGGGGCAGCAAATCATTGACCATACGCCGATGGGCCGCTTCGGCGTGGTGGACGAACTCGCAGGAACGCTCGTCTGGCTATGCAGCGACGCGGCGCGGTTCGTGACCGGCGTGGTCGTGCCCGTAGACGGGGGATTCGGCGCGTTCAGCGGGATATGAACGGCCACGCGCCGGACGATGCGCAAGGCGCCCCTTCGGACGACGAAAAACCGAAGCCCTACATTTGCACTTCCTGCATGTCCTGATCCAGGTCGCCCCCGTCGTACTCGCCGCGCTGTCTCCGCTGCTGCTGCCGCCCGAAATTATACGTCAGGGAAAGATTCACCTGGCGGGCGTTGAAACTGCGGACCGACTCCTGATAGAACCGGGATGTCTCGCGCGTGATATTAAACTCCATCATGTCGAAGGGATCGCGGATTTGCAGGCTGAGGCTGGCCCGCTCGTTCAGCAACTGCTGCCGCGCCCCGACGCTCACCCGCGAGAACGCGCCGATGCGGCCGTTTTCGATATCCATAGGCGCCCGGTAAAACCAGGAAAGCTGGGCGGACAATCCCTTTCGAATACTGATTGTGGCGTTGGCGCGGGTAGACCAGCCCCAGGCGTCGTTGCCGAGGCCGCTCTCCACGTTGGACCCGTCCGTCTGCATCCGAAAGGCATTGAAGCTGCCGAACGCATTCAGCCGGTCCGTAAGCCGCAGCGTACCAACGGATTCGAAGCCCGACGAACTGCTTGTATCGAAGTTGCGGAACGTCGTAATCGATACCCCCTGATCGTTAATGAATTCGTACCACTGTATCCGGTTGATCGTCTTGCGATAATACGGGGTGAGCGTGATGGAAACGGGACCGGAAAAATGAACGTAGCTGCCCTCCATCGCATGCGTGTATTCCGGTTCGAGGTACGGATTTCCCTCGCGCCGGGAATACGGATCCAGATCGTCGTTGAAGGGATTCAGCGACCAGGTGCGCGGACGATTGATGCGCTTGCTGTAGCTTAACTTGATCTGCTTCCAGCTCGTTTCGGACCGGGACAATTCCCAGGTCAGGAAAGCGCTCGGGAAAAAACTGTAGTAATCGTTCTCGTACTGCTCGTTTACCGTGGTCAGGTCGAAGGTCGTCCGCGCCTGCTCGTACCGCAAACCGACCTGCGTGGCGATAGGCCCGAACGCCTGCTGCACGATGCCGTAGGCAGCCTGGATATTCTGCCGGTAGTCGAATATGTTCGTCTTGCGAGCGTCCGTCAGGTACGCGTTCACGTCGTAATCGAACGTTTCGACCCCGAACTGGCTCTCCAGCAAGTCAATCGACCCCCTGTATCCCGCCTCCAGTTTGCCGTTCCCCAGCGGGCGGGCGTAGTCCAGTTGCAATGACCCCTCGCCGTTGTCCTCCTCCTGCGTCGAACGCTGCATGAAAGGATCTGTCCCGGCGTCAAACTCCCCGAAGCGAAGCCCATCCTCTACATAACTGTTATTGTCGTCCTCATCCTCTTTTTCGTACCGCGCCTCGATCTGCAGTTCGTGGGTTCCTGGCGCAATAACCCGGGAAAACGACAGGCGGTAATCCTGGTTCAGATCCGTCCGGTCTCCAAGGCGCGTCCGGTCGTAGCTACTCATCAATGCCTGGTTCGCGTCAAGAAGGCGATACGCATTCAGCCCGTCCTGATCCCCGCCGCGCACACTCAGCCTCGTAGCCAGCGACAGTACGTTCTTGTCCGTCATGCTGTAATCGACATTGGCGCTGAGGTTATGCGAATCGCCTCCGCGTTCGCCCCGATCATCCTCGTCAATCACAAAAAGCGGATCGGCCGTGCGATTCTCCTGCCAACGATCACCCGTCGAGTTGCGCATACGGTGACGGAATCCGTAGTTCGCGAACGATGAAAATTTACCCTTTATAAAATTGAGCGAACCCCCGACATTGTAACTCTCCTGCGTACCGCCTCCGGCCGTAAGGCTTCCGCCAAGGCCAAGATCCTGATCCTTGCGCAATACGATGTTCAGGATACCGGACATGCCGTCGGGTTCGTACTTGGCGGACGGATTCGGTATGACTTCCACCCGATCCACCGTGCTCGCCGGCAATCCCTGCAAGAACGTGATGAGCGCCTCCCCGGTCATGGACGTAGGACGGCCATTGAGAAGAATCGCCACATTCTGGTTGCCCCGCAGGCTGATATTGCCGTCGATATCCACCTCCACCGACGGAATTTCTTCCAGCACCTGACTGGCGTCGCCCCCGGCGGACACCAGTTGATCCCGCGTGTTGTACACCGTCCGATCAATGCCGACTTCCATGAATTCCCGGCGCTCCTCAACCACCACTTCGTCCAGCATCTGCACATCCGTTTGCAGTTCGATAACGCCCAGATCAGCAGTCCAGGCGCCCGGACGAAGCGCGATATCCGAAATCTCCTCCATAAGGTACCCTACGAAATGGACCTGCACATAATACCTTCCCGGTCGCATCCCATCGATCGAAAACGCGCCGTCGGCGTCGGTGATCGTGCCGGTGGCAAGCGAAGAATCCCGTACGCTCCACACAGCCACGGACGCGGACGGAATGCTTTCGCCCGTATCCGCGTCCTGCACGCTTCCGGAAATTTTAGTAGGGAGCGTCTGGCCTGCAGGCCTTCCGCCTTGCCGGGCAAACGCCGAGTGGAGGGGCGCGACGCCGAACAACAGGGCAGCGACAACGAATAGCGTGGATCGTAACATAATGGCGATATACTTTCGGAGACGAGGAAGAGAGCAAGCAAAGGCCTTGCTCCCGAAACACATGTATAAGACCTGCGGAGCGGACATTTCATTCCATAGCGCATCCCATGCGCGCCCAGCATTACGTAAACGATCCAAAGGGGCGCTTGTTGCCCGTACATATTGCGCGACGCGACGCCGGTCGCATAAAGAACGCGTCGCATAAAAAAACAGGCGGGGCGCGTCCCTGCGCGCCCCGCCCTTGTCCAACGTCTCCCAAAAGTCCGTCGACGACGGCAATCCTTGTCAACGCTTGGCCGGGGCAAGCCCGCCAGTGGCGCTTTCCAGATCATCCTCCAGATTGACTAACTCTCCCTCTTCCGGGGTATGCTGCACCGGGATATCGCATATCCTGCCGGACGTACCGCCGTTCACGACGATCGGAGAATCCGATTCGGTAACCTCCAGCAGCGCAATCGTGATGTCTTCGTCGGTAGACAGATTAACCTCGCACACGCCGCGCCGATCGCCTATTTCCCAAACCACCGTGCCCGTCGCCGAGCTGCTATGGGAAAAGACGACCGTCAAAGCCGTCTCGCTCTCCATAATTCCGAGCGAGATCTGCCCCTGTTGACGCAAACCATGATAAATATCGAGGTGGAAGGTCGTGTTATCGGCCGTCGTCACGCAATCCGTGGAGAACTGCGAAACATCGTACTGCAAGGCGAAAACGTCTTCCGCAGCCTCAAGATCGGGGATCGCCTTCCCTACGATGCTCTTCGTGCCTCCCCCAGAGCATGTAGCGGTTGAATCGATCGGCAAGGAAAAATCCCCTGATTCTGGCATGACGGCCGGATCGGGTATGTCGATCGGGTCTTCTTCCTCGAGGCCTCCCAGCGAACTCTCCGAGATGGCGTCCCGAAAACCGGTGGCGATAACCTGCAGGAGCGCATCGGCCTCCTGCTGGGTCAGCATATCGTCGGCGCCTCCGGCGTCCGTGCTGTCGCAGGCGGGCAGCGCCAAAAGCAGAACAAGCGAACAAGCGAATACTCCATAGCGAGATAACATGACGATCCTCCAAAGGATTTGGTTGCGTGGAATGCTATCCATAACAAAAGCAAACACCGTGCCATAAATTCCTGCGACGGATTGCAATCTGCGTTAGAACGCGCGCGAAGGCTTCGGTATGCTCTGGTTAAGTCCACAAAATCCAGAGGCTGCGCGGGGTGGTTTTGATCAGAGTAGAGGGTATCCTTTGGTATATTGACGCTCCGCGCGGCTTTCCTTCTTTCGGCCATGATCGCTATGTCCCCAACGCACTTGCAACCCGCCACGGCTCCGACCCTGTATTTCATCGGGGTAACCACCGGGCAATCTTCCATCGCGCCCATCTTTCCGAAATGGGCCGAATTCCTCGGACTGGGTCCGGCGCGCCTTGCGGGCGTAGACGTTCCGATCGGCGCCAGTCCAGATATCTACCGGAATATCGTGCGCTTCATAAAGCACGACCCGCTCTCAATGGGCGCCCTGATCACCACACATAAAATCGACCTGCTCGCGGCAAGCCGGGACCTGTTCGACGAACTGGACTCGCATGCTTGCTTGCTCGGGGAAATTTCCTGTATTTCCAAGCACGGCGATAGACTCCTCGGCCATGCAAAAGACGCCGTAACGGGCCAGCGGGCGCTCCAGGCGTTTCTCCCGGATGGATACTGGAAAGAAACCGGGGCCGAGGCGCTCTTTCTCGGGGCGGGCGGCGCAACAGTCGCCACCACCAGTTTATTGCTGGCCGCGCCGCGCGACGAACAACCGGTGCGCATCACCGTGACGGACATTGACGAGAACCGCCTTCGCAGCATCCAGGCCGTACACGAGCAGGCGGAGCGTCGCGCCGCCGCACGCTATCTCCAGGTCCGCCGCACCGCCGACAACGACGCAGCCATGCGCGACCTCCCCAACCGCTCGGTGGTTATAAACGGTACGGGCATGGGCAAGGATCGGCCCGGCTCGCCCGTATCCGACCAGGCCGTCTTTCCGGAAAACGGCTACGCCTGGGATTACAATTACCGGGGCGATTTCACCTTCCTGAAGCAGGCGGAAGCATGCCGCCGGAACGTCCAAACGGTGGATGGCTGGACGTATTTTCTGTATGGATGGACCAGCATCGTCGCCGAAGTGTTCGGCATTTCCATCCCGGAACAAGGCCCGCGATTCGACGCGCTCGCAGAGATCGCCGAAGCCTATAGACGCAGGCGACCTGTAGCATACGCGCCGCCCTGACGGCAAAACGCTGGGGTACGCTAATCAAAACCAGGCCGCCGCAACGTTCGCAAGCGGGGCGGCGGACCCTGTTTCGACGCGCGCTGCTTCCCTTACCGCTGCACGCGCCCGGAACCAGATCCTCTAACCAGATTATCGACTTCTTGCGCCGATACGAGGTTGAAATCGCCCGGAATCGTTTGTTTTAGACAGGAAGCCGCCACCGCAAATTCCAGAGCCTCCCGAGAATCCTCTCGAGTCAACAGGCCGGCGATCAGGCCCGCCGCAAACGCATCTCCGCCGCCCACGCGATCCACCAGCTGAATTTCGTAGCGGGTGGAGCGTTGCGGGACGCGACAGGCGCGGTCATCGTGCAGCAACGCGCTCCATCCGTTCAACGACGCCGAAAAACTTTCGCGCAACGTAATGGCCACCGCCCGAAAGCCGTATTCCTTCTTGAGTTGACGGGCAAGACCGAAATACGCCTCTTCGTCCAGTTCGGCCGCCTCCACGTCGGACGCCCCTGCCCGGAAACCGAGGCTGCGTTCGGCGTCTTCTTCGTTCGCAATGCACACGTCTACATGCTTCATGAGCGGACGCATGACGGCCTGCGCTTCCTTTTCCGTCCACAACTTGGCGCGAAAGTTCAGATCGCAACTGATGGAGACCCCCGCGCGGCGGGCGACGCGACAGGCTTCTTCAAGCATGCGGCGCGGGGTTTCGCCAAGCGCCGGGGTAATGCCTGTCCAGTGGAACCACGCGGCGCCCTCGAATACCGCCTCCAAATCGACTTCAGCGGGCGTCAGCGTCGTGACCGCGCTTTCGGCCCGGTCGTAAAGCACCTTGGAGCCTCGCTGGCTTGCTCCGGTTTCCAGAAAATAAACGCCGAGGCGATCGCCGCCGCGCACGATGAACCGGTCGGATACGCCATACCGGCGCAGTGCGTTGACACAGGCTTGCCCAACCTCGTGCCGGGGTATCTTGGACAAGAAAAAACTGTCCAGCCCAAAGTACGCCAGCGAAACGGCCACATTGGCCTCCCCGCCCCCGAAGGATACGTCAAGGGAAGGCGTTTGCGCCAGGCGCCTGTGCCCCGGCGGCGATAACCGGAGCATGACTTCGCCGAACGTAACTGTTTTCATAACCAGACCGGATAGCCATCCGAACGAGCGCGTCTTGCGCCTACTCCAGTTCCCTGACCCAGATATTCCGGAAACGCACTGGATGGTCGTGGTCCTGCAAGGAGATCGGCAACCGATCAGCGTGCGCCTCGTACGGCGGACGCGAGCGATGCCCCGAAGGCCCTGTCATTTTCTCGTGATTTTGCACGAGTACGCCGTTATGGAAAACGGTTACGTACGCCGGAGAAACCAGCGCGCCGTCTTCGTCGAAACGAGGACGCCGAAACACGATGTCGTACGTATTCCATTCGCCCGGCGCGCTCATCGCGTTGACCAGCGGCGGATACTGCCCGTACAATGCAGCAGCTTGCCCATCGGGGTACGTGTCGTTCTCGTAGGAATCCAGCACCTGCACTTCATATATGTCCATCAGGAAAACGCCGCTGTTGCCGCGATCCTGATCCTCCCCATCGGGCGGCGACGGCGCAGACCATTCGACATGCAGTTGCACGTCGCCGAATCCCTGTTTGGTCCGAATCCCTCCGGTTCGGGGCGTGACTTCAAAATAGCCGTCGGTCACCTTCCAGGGGGCCGGGTCGCCATTGAAACTCTCCCAACCGGACAATCCGTCCGAAGCGTCCCCAAAAAGAACGATCGCGTCGGACGGGGGCTGTCCGACCATGTTGTCCATGCTTGGCGTCGCCGGAGAAACGACCATGGGGCGGGGGCGCTCCCGGTCGTGGACGTCCCAATCCGCCGGAGTACGGCTCCCTTGTCCCCCGGAATCCTGGGCAAGCGCTGGCGAGGCAGCGAAAAGGACGGCAGCAATAAAAGGCATAATGCGTTTCATGATCAAGGAAGTATGTGAAGTTGTAATCCGGCCAGCAAGGCCCGGCCGGGCGCAGGTTCGTAGTAACGGCCTCCAAATGCATTGATCGAAACCGAACCGCTGTATCGGGCGTCCAGCACATTGCGCACCTCGACGAACGGCATGATGCGCACCGAACCGGCGGTAAACCCCTCGTGTCCAAGCGATGCGTCGAAAACAACGTATCCGTCGTTCACAGCCGTATTGGCGTCGTTCGTAAAATACTCGCTTACGGCTTCTGCTTCCACTGTAATTCGAAAATCCTGCTGACGGGTCTGCATGCGCGCGAACAAACGCCGTTCGGGAACGCCCGGCAACAGGTTGCCCTTCAACCCTGTTTCCCGGAAAACCAGACGGCTTGCGGTAGCCGCCACAGCCGCCTCCCAACCAGAAGACGGAATCCATTGCAAGGCGACTTCCAGTCCCCGGTGCGTATTCTTCCCCGCATTGCGGAAAAAGTCTCGCCCGAGTTCGCTCTCAAAGGAAATCAGGCGCCCGTCCACATGCATGGAAAAAAGGGCCGCGTCTACGAACAGGCGCGACCCCAGCGCCCCGCGCAAACCCGCCTCCACTCCTCGCGTAACTTGCGGATCAAGGGCGGGATTAAATCCGCCGGTCAGGTCTGGACGATTGACCAGTTCCGTGGTCGTGGGCGTTTCGAACGCCGTGCCATAGTTCGCAAACAGCAACCATCCGTCGCCTCGCCAGGATACGCCCAGCATGGGACTCCAGGCGTTAAAAAGGCGGCTGCCGGACTGGTCGCCATTGGCAAGCAAGCGATCGTCCATGGCGAACCGCACCGTTCCATAGCGCAACCCGCCCATGATCTGCAGCTGCCGGACAAGTTGGAAACCTCCATACGCAAAAGCGCCTGCGGACGTCACGTCTTCCACCTGATTCAGCAGGGCGTTGTCGCCGGGCGCGCCATCCGCATTATTGAAATTTTTGCGAATATCGTGCTGGAGCGCCCCATCGCCCCCGATTCCCCACCGAATCCGCCCGCGATCTTGCCGCAGCGCAACGCGCGCGCCGCCTGCCGCCCGCCCCAAATCGATATACGCAAAGGACAACGGATTGTCGAGCGCGCGACGTACGCCGTAGCCGGTTATGCGCAGCGTTCCGAATCCGGCCGCTCGCTCGAAAGCAATGCCCGCCTGAGCATGAAGACTCTCCTTGCCGGCGCGCGCGTCCACAAAGGCCGGACGAGCCAAGGTAGGATCCGCCTCGAACTGTTCGCGCGTAAGGGAACCGGGGTGTTCGGCGTCCTGCAAGACGAACGCGCCCAACAGGCGCAAGTGCGAGGCAGAGCCTGTGCGCAACCGGACGGAAGCCCCGGCGCGGCGACGAACGCCGGAAGACCAGGCGCGATACCCCTTCTGACTATGATTCGAGGCGTAAAATTGCATGGAATGCGCCCCGAACGGAACTTGGCCTTCGACCAGTACCCGCCGCTGCCCAAACGAACCGGCAAGCGCCTGTGCGCGAAATCGGGGCGCTTCGGACTCGTCGTCGCTGGCGAGAAAAAGCACGGCGCCCGACCCGTTTCCCCAAAACAGGGCCGCCGGGCTACGCAACAATTCCGTACGCCGCAAAACCGCGGACTCCACTACGTCCAGCACGGTTTGGCCATCCGGCATGGTAAGCGGAACGCCGTCGAGCACGACCTGCATGCCCCGCACCCCGAACTGGGCGCGAGCCCCCATGCCACGCACGGAAATACGCTCTCCAAGCGCAAAATGCCCCTGGTCGTTAACCCAGGCGCCCGGCAACGAACGCAACGCGCGCTCCATAGAAAGCGCAGCGCGCGGCAAGACGTCGGGAGCATGCGTTTCCACGGCGAGGGCATAGGGCGCCGTCGCCGCGTTTGCCGCGCCCCGCACGGCTTCCACCGTCCATTCCGGCAAGGATCGTCCCGGAAAAACCGATAACGTATCCTGGGCGGCGACCCGGCCCGGAAACAGCAAGCAAAGCGCCGCCAACCCGCAGCGAACGAACGATATAACGCGCATTATGGAATGCAGGAGAGCGTACGCAGGCGGAATCGGATTCGACCCGCACAGATACAGGTATCCCGGATTTTTCCCGAAAACAGACGACATGCGCCGCATGCCCAAAAGAAACAGAGAAAAACCAACCGGCAGACCAAGCGCTGTCAACCGCTGCCGAAATGCCCGAAAGCAGATCAGTCGTCTGTACGCTTCACGCTCATGGCGCTGAGGCCTTTTGGCGTCTGCTCCACATCATACTCCACTTCTTCGCCGTCTCTAAGCCCTTCGTCGTATCCGAGTCCAGATACATTATTGCGATGAACAAATACGTCTTTACTTCCGTCGTCCGGCGCAATAAAGCCAAAACCTTTATCAGCGCTAAACCACTTGACTCTTCCCCGAGGCATGTTTTTTTCCGTGTTCTGATGGCGCCGCAATCTGCGTACACCCATGTGTCGGGCGCAAACGCAGTATCGCGGCAAAGTAAAACGATGGCCTATGTACCCCGCTACGGCACAGGGGGTTCCTGAGAAACAAGATAATGGGTTCTCATGGCGAAACGCCTGTATCGTCCCCGGACGCGCTGCGCTGCAAAAACCAGTCTTGCATGACGTCCATCCACACGACCAGCCCCTGCCACGCGCCATATGGCGCATAGCGGCGACGGATGGCGGCGTCCGTATTTCCGCCAAACACGCGGGCGAACATCGACCGGGCGGCGGAATCCAGCGCAAGATAGTCGAACCGGCCCAGCAATTTCATCGCCGAACCCGCGGCGTACGGACCGAATCCCCTGAGCGAACGTATCTCGGCGAAAAGGTCGGCGGACGGCCGCTCCGCGCAAGCCCATTCCTCCACGTCGATGCGCCCCTCGGCAATACGAGAAGCCAGTTCGTGAAGATATGCATTCCGATATCCGGCCCGCAGATGATCGGCCAGCGTAGCGGGCGACAGATTCGCAATGGTTTCCGGGGCAGGAAAAGCGCCAGACGAGCCTAATTCGTTCAGGCGCTGCGCCATCTTCCGGGTCATGGCCCAGGTGGTGTTGGTCGTAAGCAGCGTTTTCGCCAAATCTTCCCACACCGTGGGCGCGCGCAACAACCGGCCCGCCCGATGCGCAAACACCCAGCGATAGCGCGGTTCGTCCGCAATCAGCGCATAAAAAGGACTCAGGTCCAGATCCAGATTGAACATGCGGCGAACCATCTGCCGCAGATATGCGCGCGCCGGAGAAGACAATGGAGCGGTCGGCGCCGCATCCGCGCCGCCGGGCGTCTCTTCGATATATACATGTATCTTCTCTCCGCTGTCCAGGGCGGCGGCGCGCTCCGCGGCAAAGGCCAGCCGGACCACGCGCCCGCCGGGCAACGATTCCGCCCGGTACAGCCGCGCATAGTCTTCGTCGTGGCGGAAAGGCGCCAACTCGATCCAGCCATGGCTCATCAGCGTCGCCCGAAAACGAAACGCAGGAGGGCATTCGACCGTCAGGACCGGAACGTCGGACGAAAACATAAGAATAATCTGATTACCCCGCCGCAAACTGTTCGGCGCGTTGCAGCTTCTGTGCAATGTCTATCGGGAGCGCAGCCCCTTCCGTAGCCGCCGCCGCTTCGTACAACGCTTTGGCTCCGGCGGCGCGGGCGCGGGATTCCGGCGTCGCGCCCATCCGGGCGAGCACATCGGCCTCTTCGCACAACAAATCGGCAATGGCCAGCGCAAGGCCGCATTCGAAACCGCGCGGGTATCGACACAATGCAACCAGTTCCGCGGGGGACAATTCGGCCACGGGGCGAGGGGACAAGTCGGCTTCGCCGAATGCCTTGCGGATGTATGCAAGCGCTTCCTCGTACCGCTCCTCGGACTTCAGCCGAAGCGTCTGCGCCAGCACATGGAGCAGTACCCGAATGGCCTGCTCGATTTCCCGCATGATGAGATCGCGCTGCAACACGACAAGTACCTTTTATGAACGATGCTCTGATCAAGTCCGCCTTGATCAGAGCATCCTAAGAACCGGACACGGAGGAGGGGGGCGTTTCTGTCTCATAGGCAACCGCTCCTCGCTCAAGAAATTCGGTGAATTCCACAACCGACGCCGTGCCCGTGCGCCGATGCAGCAACGCGCCGGAATACGGGTCTGCAATGGCGTAGGTCGGGAGGGCTACCGTGCCCGTCAGGGAAAGCTGATACTGCTGCAAGGCGGGACCTCTATCGCGGGCGTCGGTATAGAGACGCAGCAATACGAAACGATCCCGAAACAGCGCCGCCACCGGCTCCTGACGAAACACGGTGGCTTCCATCTGACGGCAATTTGCGCACGTATACCCGGTAAAATCGATAAATACTGGCTTGCGCGCGTCTTGCGCCTGTTCGAACGCCGCATCGATGTCGTCATGCCAGACGGATTCGCCCTGTTCGCCCTCTGCAAACAGACCAGCGCGGGTTGCAGTCGTTTCCGCCGGAGGAAGCCACGCATCGACCGCAGAGAGCGGCGCGCCGAAAAGACCCGGCAGCATATACAGGGAAACGCCCAGAAACGCCGCGGCGAAAAGCAACCGGCCTGCCCCCACGGCCTGAGGCGACGAGTCATGGGGCATGCGAATCATACCCAGCAAATAACATCCCGCAAGGCCGAAAATCACCATGGCGAGCGCAATGGCCGCCGACCGCGAAATCAGCCCCCATCCCATCACCAGGTCCGCATTGGACAGGAACTTGAGCGCAGCGACGAGTTCCACGAAACCCAGCGTGACCTGAATCCGACGCATCCAGGCCCCCGCGCCGGGCAGCGACTGCACCGCCCTCGGAAAAAAGGCGAACATTGCAAACGGCACGGCGAACGTCGCGGCGAAAACAGCCATGCCGATCAGGGGCCAGGTCCATTCGCCGGTCGTAGCGGCCACGGCAAGCAGCGCCCCGACGAACGGAACCGTGCAGGAAAAATACACCAGCGTCAAGGTCAATCCCATGAAAAAGGCGCCCGCATAGCCCGACTGCGCATTTCCCCGCCGATCGAAATAGTTGACGAACCGACCCGGGAGCGCAAGTTCGAACATGCCCAGCAACGAAAGCGCGAACACTACGAAAATGCTCCCGATAAAAAGATTGACCCATGGATTGGCCGCAATGGCGTGCGCTCCGGAAGCCCCGAGCAGGGAAGCCGCCAGCATGCCCAGCGCCGTGAAGGTAAGCACGATCGCCGCTCCGAAAGCCAGCGCCAGGCGGATCGATTCGGAACGCCTGGATGCATGCTTCGAAAACCAGGAAACGGTGATCGGAATCATGGGAAACACGCAGGGCGTGAGGAGCGACGCCAGGCCCGCCCCGATCGCCAGCAGAATAAAGCCCCACAATCCTCCGGCGCGCACAGCGTCGCTCTCGGGAAACGCCGCATCGGGAGACGCAATGGAGGGTGCGCCGCCAGTCAGGTCAGGCACGGCGCGAAGCGAATCGTTTCCCGTGTCGTCGGGAGATGTTCCGGGAGCAAACGCACCGCCCGCTACGCTGTCCCCGCTCCCGACAACCTGCACGACGGCCTCAAGCGAGGCGGGCGTGGGAGGCAAACACACCTTTTCCGTGCAAATCATGAACTGCACCACGCCGCGGAGCGCATGATCGCCCGCAGGGATATTCTCCCCCGCCTGGAACGGCGCAACAAACCGGGCCGCTCCGGTGAAATAGCGTACAGTGGCCTTGAACCAGGGGTCATGCGCCTCAACGGGCGGGCGCTGCCGCATCGGGCCTGCAAGCGCAAACGGCCCTTCTTCCCACTCGAACGCCGCCGCAAAACTCGGACGCGGCGAGTCGAGTGCATACATCTTCCAGCCCGCCTCTATGTCGGCTTCGATCACGGCTTCGAACGCCTCTCCGGGAGCAACTTCCCCAAGGATGTCCGCAACGGTCCATGCGACATACTCCGTAGCAGGGCGAACATCTTGCGCAACCGCGGATGGACGCGCAAACCCTGCGCACAACGCAAGCGCAACCAGTCCGGCAACGCGGGCGAGACACTGCGCAAATCCAAAACCGTAGCGGCGCAAAACCATACTGGGCTCAACGATGCCGGAGGCCCGGCCTATTTCACCGCGCCTACGCACTCTCCTCGGCAACCACCTCGACTTTCAGGCTGGCCGAAACGTTCTTGTGCACCTTGACGGTAACGGTATACACGCCAAGCATGCGAATGTCTTCGTCGGGCGCGATATGCTTGCGATCGATCCGAAACCCCTGCTGACCAAGCGCTTCCGCGATCTGTGTCGGGGTAACGGTCCCGAAAATCCGGTTTTCCTGACCGACTTTCGCGGCGATAATTACTTTGGCGGCCTCCAGTTGCTCCTTGACGCGCTCTGCATCCCCGATTTCCCGGGCAATTTTTCGCGCGCGCTGGCGAACGAGTTCCTTTTGATGACGCACCACGGAATCCGAAGCGAGCACCGCCATGCGGCCCGGAATCAGGTAGTTGCGGCCATAGCCGTCCCGGACCGTTACGACGTCCCCCTTGTGACCGAGGTTGTCTACGTCTTGCAATAGTAAAATCTTCATCGCGGTGGTTCGCTCCTATCGAACATTATCTGCCACAAAGGGCAGCAAGGCAAGGTGACGGGCGCGTTTGACCGCCCGCGTAAGCTTGCGCTGGAATTTTTGGGGCGTTCCCGTAAGGCGGCGGGGCATGATCTTGCCCTGCTCGTTGAGATAAATCTTCAGGAACTCGATATCCTTGTAATCGACATACTCGATCTTTCCAAGGTCCAATTGGGGTTCGGTCATGACCTATCCTGTCAATGTGCTGAAATCCGTGTCTGGAATGGTTACGCCGGTTCGGCCGGGCGGGCCTCCTCGGCGGGCGGCTCGGCCTGAGCCTCCTTGGCGGGCGGCTCGGCCTGAGCTGCCTTGGCGGGCGGCTCAGCCTGAATGGCCTTGGCGGGCGGCTCGGCCTGAGCGGCCTCGGCGGGCGGCTCGGCCTGAGCGGCCTCGGCGGGCGGCTCGACCTGGGCTGCCTCGGCGGGCGGCTCGGCCTCAGCGGCCTCGGCGGGCGGCTCGGCCTCAGCGGCCTCGGCGGGCGGCTCGGCCTGGGCTGCCTCGGCGGGCGGCTCGGCCTGAGCTGCCTTGGCGGGCGGCTCGGCCTGAGCGGCCTCGGCGGGCGGCTCGACCTGGGCTGCCTCGGCGGGCGGCTCGGCCTTAGCTGCCTCGGCAGGCGGTTCAGCCTGGGTTGCCTTGGCGGACGGCTCGGCCTGGGCTTCCCTGGCGGGCGGCTCGGCCTCAGCGGCCTCTGGAACAGGCGAAACGTTCGCTGGCTCGTCCGCGGAAATCTGTTCCTCCTGCTGGTCCGCAGCAGATTCGCTTGCCGCTTCTGCTTCCTCGCGCGCCTTTTCCTCTTTCTGCTTCGCGTAATGCCGAAGCATGGGCGCATCCATTTTCAGCGTGAGGTAACGAAGGATATCGTCCTCAAGGGTAAGCGCGCGTTCGAGACGAGCGATCAGATCGCCCCCGGCCTTGAAATAGGCATTCACGTAATACCCGGTGCGCTTTTTGGCGATAGAATAAGAAAGGCGCTGCGCCCCCCATTCGTCTACTTCAATGACGTCGCCCCCCTCCTTCTCAATGTACTTCGTAACCCGGTTGACCAGATTCCGAATCTGGTCTTCGCTCAGTACGCTGTTGACGATATACGTGATTTCGTAGGTGTTTTCAGGCATGTTCTCCCTATGGACTGAATCAGGCCCGCCGCGCTTGCGACGAGCAGGGATTACGCCGCCTTCCGCGCCTCCGCGTCCTTCGAAGAAAGGCTACGGCGGGAAAAATCGGCATAAAAATATGGGACGTTATATCGCCGTAACGCAACAACGTTCCCAAGCGCGCGAGGCTAATCGTCGCCCTTGTTCTGCTTCGGATCGTACAGCATGCCGGTGCAAAGACACATCTTGCGCTGGGTGCGCGTAAGCACGTCGTAATTGGGACAACTCTGGCATCCCTCCCAGAACACATCGTCGTCCGTCAATTCCGAAAACGTAACCGGTTTATACCCGAGCTCGGAGTTGATCTTCATCACGGGCAAACTCGTGGTAATGCCGAAAATCCGGGCGTCCGGATATTTTTCGCGCGACAATTCGAAAATGCGCCGCTTTATCCTTTTCGCCAACCCCATCTTGCGAAAACCGGGGGCCACGATAAGCCCGGAATTGGCCACGTACTTTCCGTGTTCCCAACTCTCGATGTAGCAAAATCCGGCCAAACGGTCGTCGGCGAGCGCAATCACCGCCTTGCCTTCTTGTATTTTCGCCCGCACGTATTCTGTGCTGCGCTTGGCGATGCCGGTGCCCCTTGCCGCCGCAGCCTCTTCAATAAGACGACTGATCGCAGGCGCATAACGGACATGTTCGTCCCGGGCCGCAAGGACAAGGATTTCCTCCAGCACATCGATTGTTTGTATCGGCGCGGGTTCCGGCAACATGGGCAGTGGCGTACGCCTGAATAACGTTTTCGCAACGGACATAGCCAAATTAAACGAAAGATATCTGTGATAGATCCTGCGCCGGTCCGCCGCGCTACGATCCGGCGAGCTGCGCCATATTGTCCGCCGTTTGCAAGGCCGTAATAACCTCTTCGAGCACGCCATCCATCACTTTATGGAGGGGGTGATTCTTATCATTCCCCTCCAGGCGATGATCCGTAACGCGATCCTGCGGAAAATTATAGGTTCGAATCTTGGCCGAACGATCGCCGGAACCCACCATGGACCGACGCACTTCGCTGCGTTCCGCCCGGCGCTTTTCCATTTCCTGCTCGTAGAGACGGGAACGCAACACCCGAAGCGCCTTGTCCTTGTTCTTGTGCTGACTTTTTTCGTCCTGGCACGTCACCACGAGGCCGGTGGGGATATGCGTGAGCCGGACAGCCGAATCCGTCGTATTGACCGACTGCCCGCCGGGACCGCTGGAGCGGTACACATCCACCTTGACGTCGTTCGGATCGAGGCGCACATCGATCTCTTCTGCTTCGGGCAGAACCGCAACCGTGGCGGCGGACGTATGCAGCCGCCCGGAAGATTCCGTAACCGGCACGCGCTGCACGCGATGCACGCCGCTCTCGAATTTCATGAATCCAAACACATCTTCCCCCCGAATCGACAACACAATCTCCTTGAAACCACCCTTGGCGCCCGGCGACACATGCATAACCTCCACCTTCCAGCCTCGTCCCTCAGCGAATTTCTGATACATCCGGTACAGGTCCCCGGCAAAAAGCCCGGCTTCGTCCCCTCCGGTTCCCGCCCGAATCTCAAAGATCGCATCCCGGGCGTCTTCGGGGGCTTTCGGAATCATTTTAAGACGCAATTCGGCCTCAATGGCGGGCAAAGCCGCTTCTATGGTTTCCAGTTCGGCGCGCGCCATGTCCGCCAGTTCGCCCACCGGCTCCTCCGCCAGGACGGCGTGTAAATCGTCCCGCTCCGAGGTCGTTCGCTCATACGCGTCGATCGCCTGGACCACTCCTGCGAGGGTCGTGCGTTCCCGCCCCAGTTCCCGAAGGCGTTGCGGGTCGGTAGCCACGTCCTCCTGGGCCATTAACCGGTCGATCTCCTCGAACCGATCCTTGATTTCCTGAAGCGCATCCAGACGAATCATAGTCCCTGCGGCGCCTCAGGCCAAAGCCGGCGCATCGCGAATCACCCGTCCGATCGCCTGCGCAATGAGTCGGACTTGCGTCATCAAATCGATGAACTGCTCGAAATAAAGCGATTGCGGGCCATCGCTCTTCGCCTGATCGGGATTCGGATGCACCTCCACCATGACTCCGTCGGCTCCGGCCGCCACCGCCGCGCGCGCCATTGGAATCACCTTGCCGCGGATGCCCGTGCCGTGGCTTGGATCGACAAGGATCGGGAGGTGGCTGCGCTTTTTGATGATAGGCACCGCCGACAAATCCAGCGTATTGCGCGTATAGGTTTCAAACGTTCGGATACCGCGCTCGCACAGCATGACTTGCGCATTGCCCTCGGAAAGCACATATTCGGCGCTCATGAGCCACTCGTCGACCATGGCCGAGGGCCCGCGCTTCAGAAACACCGGCTTCCGGAGTTTCCCGACCTCCTTAAGCAGCGGGAAATTCTGCATATTGCGCGCGCCGATCTGTAAAATATCTGCATACCGGGAAACCAGATCGATTTGTCCGATCTCCATCACCTCGGTAATGGTCTTAAGGCCATGCCCGTCGGCGGCGGCCCGCAGCCATTTCAACCCCTGTTCTCCCAACCCCTGAAAAGAATAGGGAGATGTGCGCGGCTTGAACGCCCCGGCGCGCAAAAACGTCGCCCCACAAGCAGCCACATGCGCCGCCGTATCATGAATCTGTCGTTCATCTTCAACCGAACAGGGACCGGCCATGACGACCACTTCTTCGCCGCCGATGGCCACGCCTCCCACATCAATGACTGTGTTTTGCTTTTTCCAGGACCTGCTGGCGAATTTGTACGGCTCGGTGACCCGGTACACCTCCACGACGCCCTCCATCACCCGGATATTCCGGGGGTCGAATTCGGGCTTCACGCCAATGGCCCCCAGCACCGTCTGGTTTACCCCGCTGGAGCGATGTACGTCGAACCCGTATTGGTTCAGGCGCTTGATCACGTCCTGAATCTGGCTTTCTTCCGAGCCTGGCCGAAAAACTACGATCATGGAACGAGTATCCTAACGTGAATGCAGACGGACGGTCCGCCGTACGGTATAAACGCCGCATGGCGTATCTCCGGTTTCATGCGACTTGTTTGCGAATATGCCATGAATAAGCAGGCGGCGGCGCGGAGCGAGGCGGCGTTACCGATAACGTTCGAGCGTGAATTTTTCTCCGAGATACCGTTCGCGGACTTCGGGATCGCGCGCAAGCGCCTCGGCCGTGCCCTGTTTCAGAATGCGTCCCTCGTACAGCAGGCAGGCGCGATCCGTAATGGCAAGGGTTTCGTGCACGTTGTGGTCCGTGATGAGCACGCCGATGCCCCGCTCCTTCAGGCTGGCCACCACGCCCTGAATATCCTCGACGGCGATAGGATCCACGCCCGCAAACGGTTCGTCCAGCAAAAAGAATTTCGGCTCAATGGCCATCGCCCGAACGATCTCGGTGCGACGGCGCTCTCCTCCCGACAAGGCATATCCCCTGGAGCGGCGGACGCGCTCCAGGCCAAACTCGGCGATCAATGCATCGACCCGGGCATAGCGTTCATCCCGCCCGACGCCCTGAAATTCCAGCACCGCATGCAGATTATCCTCTACGGAAAGTTTGGAAAAAATGGACGCTTCCTGGGCAAGGTAACCGAGACCAAGGCGGGCCCTTTTGTACATGGGCATGACCGTAATGTCCTGTTCGCCCATATAAATCCGGCCTGCATTGGGTCGCGTCATCCCCACGATCATATGAAACGTGGTGGTTTTGCCGGCGCCGTTGGGGCCGAGCAGACCTACGATTTCGCCCTGCGAAACATGGATGCTCACGTCATCCACTACGCTGCGCTTCTTGTATCGCTTCGTAAGGCGCTCGGCGCGGAGCGTCACGGGGGCCGCAGGGTCGTCGACAAACGCCATACAGATCAATCCACTGATTCCGGAAGCAAAGCGGGGGCGGCGGGAGGAAAAATGTCCTCGCGCCCGAATCTTTCGACGCGCTGGAGAAATTCCCGTTTCAACGGACGTTGTTCGGGGCGCCATGAAAATCCGTCCAGCGCAAGCGAGTCAGGCAAAATATCTTCTGAATAATAAACGCCTTCCGGATCGCGAATCGCCTCAAGCCGGTCTATATCTCCCGCCCGGAACGAAATCGCAATACGGTCTGCGGACATATGGACCGCGCCCTCGGACAAACCCTCCTCGCTGGTTCTGAAATGAATGGCCTCGGCTTGCGGACTCGCCGCAAGCGTCCGCAGGGAATCGCGCTCGAACGACGCCGCGATATGTTTGCCGCGCAACTGATGCACCCGTCCCGTCGCCGAATCCTCGCGAGCGGCAAAGGCATTGCCCAGTACGCGAAGGCTGTCTATTGTTTCGCCGCGCCCAACGATCTGCAACGTATCTCCGCTCGCCTGATTGTCCTCGAACCAGGCGAAGGGACGGTCAAACAACCAGGCTACGGTGTGCTGAACGTTCTCTCCGTCGCCTCCGGCCATGGTCACCCTGTCGTACACCACGGAGTCCGCCGCCGCCGCAAGGTCCCCATGCAGCATGCGCACCGCATCGATAGCCACCAGCCGCTCCAGCGAATCCCGTCGGGACGACTCGATGACGCGGGCGCGCACCATCAACGTATCTGGCGCGGCGGTCGAATCCTCCCGAATCCGCAGCAGCAGGGGAGCGCCTTCCATGCGGCTGTAGCCCGTGCTGTCCTCGTTGTACGCCCGGTCCCCGAAAAGAAGCGACCGGACAAGCTGCCGTTTCTTATCGGTCTGCCCGGTCGTATCGACGCGTTCGACGAACACGTTGCCGCGAGCGAGCGATATGTCCGTTTCCCGATGGTAGGTCACGGTGTCCGCCCGCAGCGATGCGTTGTCCTCCACCAGAACCACATCCCCATAGAAATCGGCCCGCTTTTCGTCCGAAAAGTATTCCCCGGCCAGACTGGTCAGCACCGCGGCGCGGTCGGTCAGGGTGACGCCTTCCGAAAATCGGGCGCGTTTCGCGCGGGTGAAATACAGGCCGGAAGGCGCCTCAAGCAACACGTCTCCGTCCGAAAGGCGGAGGCCCCCGCGCGCATGCCCCGTTTTGTCGCGGCTATTGTACAGCACCGTATCGGCGCGCAGCGTATCCCCGCGTTCAATCACCAATACATCCCCCGTAAACAGGATTTCCCGCCGTTCCGGAAACTGCACGGCCCGCCGCGCCCGCAAACGCGTACCCTCCTGCTGCAAGCGTACGTTTCCGATGAGGCGACGGATGCGTTCGCCCTGCTCTTCTCCGCCTTCCAGCAGGTCGGCGCGGACATCCACTTCCTGCGCCCCGGCGGAGTCGGCTTCCTGCGCATAGAGCGGGAAGACCACGCCTGCGCCAAGGCACAGGCCCATCGCCAGACGATATGCCATGCATCGGAGGACGTATCTCATTCTTCGCGCACGGTCACTCGGCCTGTCATGCTGCGCAGCGCGTATTCGTCGAGGCGTTCGTCCGCTTCCAGCGCATAGCCCTGAACCTGTTCGTCCGGCGTAGCAATACGGACGAATCCAGGCGTTCGGAGGATCTGCTCGCGCTCGGACCAGACCAGATGCTCGCTCCACAGCGCCTTGTCGCCCCGCGCCCGAACCTCTACGTTGCCCGTGGCCTCGAACCGCCTTTTGTTGTCGAGCAGGGTAATCCGGTCGGCCAAGATCGTAGCGGAGGAATCCCCGGCTTCGTCGTACAATAGCGCCGTCACGCGGCCTCCGGACGAAGCGCTCCGCAAAACCGTCCAGGCGCTGTCCCCCGCCTCAAAGGTCGCCATATGACCTGCGCGCATCGTCAGACGCGGGCGGGAAGCGGCGTCGCCGGGCGTCGTTTCCGTTATGTAATACGCGGCGCCCCAACTTTCCTGCACGGGGTCCGCCTCGGAACGAATGTCCTGCATGGCGGCGGGAGGGGCAGCGGGACGCCCGCACGCCGCCAACAACATGCCCGCGCACAGCAACAGCGCCGGCTTCGGTTTCCAGAACATGAGGCACATGGGTTGCATCAGATACGCTGGAACCATTCCGACTGGATGTGCACTCGCTCGACCGTCTCGATCTCGATTTTCACCCCAAGATTATTTTCCTTGAGCAGGTCGCAGAGACGATCCCCATCGATCAGGTCGATCGCAATGGCGCCGTCGCGGGTGGCTTCGTCGATGGTGGCCGAGCCGCCCAATGCCCTGAGCGCTTCGAGCGTAACCAGCATCATTCCTGGTAAATCAGGCAGACTTTCCGCATCGATTACAAAACGTCTCTGGCGCATTACATTCAGAAAAGAATTTGGTTGATCGGGCGGAAATTTCTGGACTTTAAGATACAGGGTTGCAGCCTTGTTCCGAGTCCGTCCAGCGCGGTTCGGTTTGAGCAGGCGGATAGCCGCAGAAACCAAACGGCGCTGTTGCAACCTATCCGTCTCCCCGCATCGCCTCGGCCCGCCGCCGGAGTTGGCTACGGTCCGGCTTGAGACCCCCTCCGGCAAGATCGGACGGCCACGGGTAAAAGGCGTCGGGCGTCATGAACCGGGGCAGCGCGGATTCCACCGCGTCGCGCAATCGGGGTATATCGATATTTCCATCCACTGTTTCGACAAAAGCGACCGGACGCTGCCCATATTCCTCGTCTGACGCGCCCACCACCGCGACCCGTTCGACGCCTTCCGCGCCCGCCAGCGCCGCCTCAATCTCTTCGGGCAGAATATTCTCGCCGCCTGACACGAGCAGGTGATCCATGCGTCCCCGGACAATCAGCCTTCCGGAAGCATCCAGCCGGCCCATATCTCCGGTCGCAAACCATCCCTCCTCGTCGAAAGGACGCGCAAGCCCCGCTCCTTCGACATACCCGGCAAAGCGCGTGCGCCCTCGCACCATGATCTGTCCCTCGTCGTCGCAGCAGAGTTCCCGCCAGGCAAGCGTCCGCCCCGCCGTGCGCAAGTCCTCGCGCCCCGCGCCGGAAGGCGTGGCCGTAACTTGCGAAGCCATCTCCGTAAGGCCGTAGCTGGTATGTATGGGCATGCCGCGCCGTACGGCCTCGTCGATCAGGGCGGGCGGCACAGGACCGCCTCCGAGCAACAGCGCCTTCTCCGGGTGCGACGCCCCGGATTCCGCTTTGCGCAATAGCCGCCGGAGCTGGGTGGACACCATAGACGCATGGGTCGCCTTGCGGACGGATTCGGAAAGGGAATCCGCGGGATCGGGAAGAACCACCGTAGCGGCGCCCAGCAGACAGCGAAAAAGAATCGCAAGCCCCCCCACATGCCAGAGCGGCAACGACAGGAGCCAGCGGTCGCCGCAACCCAGCGGCATGTTGTCCTGCGCCCCCAGCGCGCTGAAATAATGATTCCCGTACGTATGAAGCGCCGGGCGGGCCGCACCCGAAGACCCGGAGGTAAACACGATGGTGGCGGGCGCATCCTCGGAAAAAGGCGACGCGGCTTCAGGGTTTTCGCGCGGGGCCCGTTCGATCAGGGCTTTCGGCGCTGCCGCCGCTGCGAGCGGATGGTCGGCGACCGTAAGCGATACGTTCAGGCGACGGCGTCGCTCGTCCAGCGAGGCCTGCGGGAGCCGCGTCGAAACAGGACAGGCCACGGCCCCGGCCCGCAGGACCGCAAGCAACGCAATAACCGCTTCAGGGCTCCGGTCCATGACGAGGGCGACGCGATCACCCGGTTCCACGCCTTTTTCCGCCAGGCGGCGGGCCGTCCCCGACGCCAGGGCGTCCAGTTCGCCGTACGATACCTCGACGCCGGGAGACGATAGCGCCGTTTCAAGAGGCGCCCGGAGCGCCGCCGCCGCAAGCAGGCAAGGAATCTCCATGGGAGGGGCGATCGCTACATGATCCATCCGAAACCAAAAAGCAGGCTATAGGCAAGCAGAAGCCGGGACGTGGAACCCAAAAGCGGGTTCAGCGCGGCGGGATCGCTCGCGGCGTGCAACGTCCGCAGGTTGGCCAACCCCCAAGGCATTGCAAGCAGGGCGACGAGCAGCCATGCGTTTCCGGAAACCAGCGCGGACGCTGCCGCCGTCAGGGCCGCTCCGGCCACGCATACGCCGTAGAGGGCTACGCCCGCGCCGCGCCCCCAGCGCACCACCAGCGTTTTCTTCCCGGCAGCCCGGTCCTCCTCGACGTCGCGCGTGTTGTTGACGAGCAAAATAGCCGTGGCCAGAAATCCCGGGCCCAGTCCGGCCAGCGCCGCCGGCCATGAAAATGTCAGCGCCTGCGCATAATGCGTCCCGGCCACGGCGACCGGCCCGAAAAACGCCAGCACAAAAAGATCCGCCACGCCCAGGTAGGCCAGCGAATAACGCCCCGCCGAGTAAACGGCCCCGCACAAAATGGATATCAGGCCGACGAACAGCAAAAACCATCCGCCGCGCGCGACCAGGTACAGCCCGGCCAGGAAGGCGATCAGAAAAGCCAGCCCCGCAGCGGCCCGGACAGCCCCGGGAGCGGCCAGACCCGCCTGGGTGATCCGCAGGGGTCCCTTGCGCTCCGCCGTGTCTGCGCCCTGCGCAAAATCCTGATAATCGTTCGCATAATTCGTACCCACCTGAATGAACACGGCGACGAGCAGCGCACAGCCTGCGGAAAGGGCGTGAAAAGCGCCTTCCCCATAGGCAATGGCCGCTCCGAGGAACACCGGAGACGCCGCGGCCCACAAGGTCTTCGGGCGCGCCGCCCATATCCAGATCGTCCATTTCGGACGCGCCTGTTTCGAATGCATGTATTAAGAATCTGCCTAACGGAAAAAGAGCCGGCGCGAATGTTTCAGGGACGATACGGAAACTGCGAGAAATCCGGCTTGCGCTTCTCGTTGAAGGCGTTGCGCCCTTCCTGCCCTTCCTCGGTCATATAGAAAAGGAGCGTGGCGTTCCCCGCCAGTTCCTGCAAACCCGCCTGTCCGTCGCAATCGGCGTTCAGGGCGGCTTTCAGGCAACGAATGGCCATTTGCGAATTTTTCAGAATATCCCGGCACCATTGCACGGTTTCTTCCTCCAGCCGCTCCAGAGGAACCACGGTGTTCGCCAGTCCCATGTCCAGCGCCTGACGGGCGTCGTACGGACGGCACAGGAACCATATCTCGCGGGCCTTTTTCTGACCCACGATGCGGGCCAGATACGAAGCCCCGTACCCGCCGTCGAACGACCCTACCTTGGGTCCCGTCTGCATGAACCGGGCGTTCTCGGCGGCGATGGTGAGATCGCACAGCACATGCAGCACATGGCCGCCGCCCACGGCCCAGCCCGCCACCATGGCGACGACCGGTTTCGGGCAACTCCGCATCTCCCGCTGAAAATCCAGTACGTTCAGCCGCATGACGCCCGTGCCTGCTTCCGTATATCCCGCGTCCCCGCGGATCTTCTGGTCCCCGCCAGAACAAAAAGCATCCGGCCCCTCTCCGGTAAGAATGATCACGCCGATTTCGTGATCGTCGCGCGCATCCTGGAGCGCGTCGCGCATTTCCGTAACCGTCAGGGGGCGAAACGCATTGCGCACTTCGGGCCGATTAATGGTGATTTTGGCAATGCCTTCGGCCTTGTGGTATTTGATGTCCGTATAGGATTTTGCGGGTCGCCAGTCTATTGCAAGCGTCATGAATCAGAAGGGTTGGTGCGTGTCGAACGAGACCGAACGGCGTCCGCAACATGCTCGCAGACGAGCGCCTCAAGCCGTCGGTGCAATTGCGCGTTTTCAGCGCGGTCGGTCTCGACTTCAATAATATGGCTTTTGCCGGAAGAAAGCGCGCCGCCATACGCTTCCGCCAAGGCGCGCATATCGCGCGCGGCGGCGTAGCCGAGACCGAACATGCGCGCCGCGTGCTCGAAGCGCCAGCGATGCGGCGTTCCGAACATGGGTTCGAACGCCTCGCCGCAACGGGCGACGGGCAGAAACGAAAAAATACCGCCGCCGCGGTTGTTGATCGCCACGATAACGACCGGCGCCGGGGCGGACGCCGCCAAGGCCAGGCTATTCAGGTCGTGCAGCAAGCCGAGATCGCCCGCCAGAAGGACGACGGGCGCCCGCCGGCCATGCGCCAGCCCCGCCGCCGTGGCCACTGCGCCGTCGATGCCGGCCGCGCCGCGATTCGCCGCCGCGAACGGGGCGCGGCCCGTAGCGTCCCCAAACATATCCATGTCCCGAATCGGCATGCTGCTTCCAAGCATGAGCGACGCATGGTCGGGCGTATGCCGGGACAGAAACCGGGCCACGGCGGGCTCGGAAAGATCGCCCGGCATATGCTCGTCCAGCAGGCGAGCCACGGCCTGGGAAGCGGCGACCCAACTCGCCGTCCAATCCGCTTCGGCAGCGGATTCGCCCGCCTCGCCCGACATATCCGGAAGCGACAGCATGGACCGGCAAAAGGACGCAACGCCGGATTCGATATAGTCCGTTACGCAATGGCCGGGGTCCAGTCGGTCGGGAGATTCGCGCACCACCGCAAACAAGGCGGGGCGCACATCGGCCAGCCAGGCATTCAACCGCTTCGATACGACGGCCCCGCCGAAATGCACTACGGCGTCCGGCGCATGGGCCGCCCTGAACGCTTCGCTCGCCAACAACAAATCGTACCGCGGGGCCACCGCCGCGCCCGCCGCATCGCTGCTCGCAAACCGGAGTTGCGAACATACGTCGGGCAAGAGCGGCCAACCGAGGCGCTGCGCCAGGCGGCGAACCGCGTCGGCCCGGGTCCGGTCCGCAAGCCGGCCGGCCACGATCAAGCCGCGCTTCGCCCGGCGCAAATCATCCATCAGGGACTCGAATCGGGGCGCATCGAAGGAATAATTTATAAGAACTTCTGAAATATTATTGGCTGCGCCAGACCCGGAAACAGGGGTTTCAGGAATGTCTGCGGCCGATTCGCGTGCGGAGGCGGGAGTTTTTGAAATATTTCCGACTGTCCCCGCCCCGGAAACAGAAGTTTTTGAAAGGCCCGCAACCAAATCGAGGTCAGTTATGGGAGTTTCTGCAATGTCCGCCGCCGAGCTGTACCGGGTATACGGCGCCTCCGAGTCCCGCCACGCCTGCAGTCCAGCGAGATAGGCTGCGTAGCGGCTTCTGTCGGGATTGGAGACCAGCGGCTCGCGGTACATCGCGTTGAGATGCACCGGACCGGCGGGCATGCGCCTTGTCCGGTATGCCGCCTGATCCGCCGTAGTCAGCACGAACGCCGGGTCGATCGCCCGATCCGGCGCGGGCAGGTCGAATTGCCACCGCACATACTCCCCGAAAATCTTTACCTGGTCAATGGTCTGATTGGCGCCCGCGGCCCGCAGTTCCGGCGGGCGATCCGCGGTAACGAGCAGCATGGGTACGCAGTCCATCGACGCCTCCACTACGGCGGGCATGCCGTTCGCCACCGCCGTCCCCGAGGTCGTAATCCATGCGGCGGGACGTCGGGTAGCGCGTCCGTAGCCCAGCGCGCAGAACGCCGCGCCGCGCTCGTCGTAGTGCATCGCGCGCTCCGCCCGGGGATGGGCCGCCACGGCAAGCGCCAGCGGAGCGCTCCGGGAGCCGGGCGCAAGGCAAAACAGGCCAACCCCGGCCCGGATCAACTCTTCCACAAGCAGATCAGCCCATATCTGGTTGATGCCGGACGGTTCGGGGGTGGTCATGTCGGGGCTACCTGTCACAGATTTTTCTAATGACTCAAGGATACTCTGATTACGTCGCGGCCGCCATGCCGCGAATCCGCAGTGTTTTTCGATGATTTTAACGATTGAACCATAATGTCTTGTACGCGCGAAAGCGACGCGCCGGGCGAAGTGGTTTTGATCAGCGTACCCTTAATAAATATAGCGCACAGGACAAGGCGATACACCCGCATGCCCCTACCCCAACACCCCCAGCATATCCCCGATCTTCTGTTCTATTTCCGCCCACTCGGCGGCAGGATCGGAGCCTTCCACGATCCCGGCGCCCGCAAACAGAAACAAGGAGCGCCCGCGCGCCAGCCCGCAGCGCAGCGCCACAGCGAATTCCGCGCTCTGGGGACCGATCCAGCCTACCGGTCCAGCGTACCAGCCCCGATCAAACCCTTCGAGGTCGCGGATGGCTGACAGGGCAGGCTCGACCGGATATCCGCCCACGGCGGGCGTAGGATGGAGCGCCGCCATGACGTCGCTTCCGTGCACGCCGCGCCGCAACAAGCCGCTGCTGCGCGAAACAAGATGCCACCGCAAGGCTTGCTGCAACCCGGACGCCTCTTCGTCTATTCGGAATTCCTCGCACAGCGGGCGGAGCGCATGGCGAATGCTTTCCCGCACGTACGCATGCTCGCGCTGATCCTTCGCGCTGGCCAAAAGCGCCGCCAACGCCCGAGCGTCTTCGGCCTCCGTATCGCCCCGAATGCAGGTTCCGGCCACGGCCTCTGTGCGCATATACCGCCCGCTGCGGTGAAAAAGACGCTCCGGCGAAGCCCCGACAAAGACCGCGCCGGGTTCGAACTGAAATCCGTAGTGAAAACAATTCGGCGTAACCTCCTGCAGCTGCTTCAGCAAGGCGAACGCATCCAGCGAATCGGAAAAAGTCAGGTGGGTCCGGCGAGAAAGCACCACCTTTTCGAGCGATCCGCGTTGCGCAAAAGCATTCAGCGACCAGCCGACGTTTCGCGCCCAACCCGCCTGGTCCGGCGCATCCGTCCGCGAAAGCAGCCGCGGCATGCGCTCTTCGAAACCCGAATCGGCGAAGCCGTCCGGAAACCGAAGCTGTTCGATCCCGGACAAAATCGCTTCCCTGCGAGAGCGGTCGCGGGGCAATGCAAGGTTGCACGCCAGCGCGCCCCGGTCTTCATTGCGCATATAGACGAACCGGGGCAGCGTAAACAGGAAGGTCGGGAAACCCCGCCATACTTCGTCGGCGGACGCACCCGGATCGAATCGAAAGCCTCCGAAATAGCGCGCCCGGGCGTCGCTTTTCGGCAATACCGCATCAAGTTGCGCGCGGAGCGCGGCGTATCCCGCATCCGGGCCGCCCACGCACCGGTCCGCCTCGCCAACCGCCGCCGTAACCACGCTGTCCCCGCGCCCGCGCCAGTATATTTTCGGAAGCAACGCCTGCGCGCCAATCCACGTAAACGGATCAAGCGGCGCCACCGGAACGATCAGGCGGACAATGCGGCGTTCCCCGTCGCGCTGTCCCGCCTCGCTCAGGACTTCCTCCACCCCGCAGGCAAGCATGCGCTGCGCATGGCCCGGATCGTGGAGAATGTCGTCGGAAACAAGAATGTCTTGTTCGTCAAGCATGCGCACGCCGTAGCCCTTGGGATACTCTGATTAAGGATGTTTCGATCAGAGTATCTCCTAATCAATGCGCTGGTAATACGCAAGACGACGGGGCGTCATTTCCACGCCCCGAAGCACAATTCCGTCCGGCGTCTCCAGATGCGGCTCCACATGACCGGTCGTGTCTCTGCGGATGTCGTCCCAGGAAACCGTCGCAAAAAAATCCATGGCCTGTTGCGCCTCCTGATATTGCGACAACGGAACCCGGTATCGCACAATCACCGACGACGGGTCGAGCGACACGAGTTGGCGCGTGGACGGCTGCCCCTGCACCGTGACGACGAGTTCGCGGATGTCTTCCGTAAATTCCGACGATATCGCCCGCAACGCCACCTCCTCCACATTTTTCTGCACCAGACCCGCCAGCGTATCCACCAGAACCAGGCGCACGTCAAGCGTGTCTCGCACCCCCCTAAACGTTTGCGAAACCGTGAGCCACTCGTCCAGGGCGTTCACAACGGAAACGGCCCCCGCCACCACCACGGAATCGGGCGATACGGCAGGCGGCGCAAGCAAATCGTACGTGGCGGGCGTTTCGAACGTCGCCTGCGCCCGGACGGGAACCGCGCGCTCGATGCGCCGCTCCTTGAACAACGTGGCGACCGCAGGGACGACGGACTGCACCTGCACCTCCGACAAGAACTCCGAAACGACGTCCAGCACCTGCACTTGCGACTGCGACGCATCCATGGGAATGACCGGCGAACGCAACCCAAGCCGGAGCAGCGTCCACCCTTCGCCGACGGCCTGCACCCGCACCTTGTCCGGAGGATGCTGCGAAAGCGCCTGGTTTTCGGGGACATTGATTACCTCGACAGGAAGTTCGAGGGTCCTCGTTTGCGTCTCGCGCATGGAGAACGTAAACCAGAGCAATGTCGATACGAGAATCGCCAGGGCAATCTCCACGGTGCGGCGGTTCGAATCCGCTTCGGCGTCCCGGCCGGAAGGACGCGTAAACAGGGGGCGATGGGCAAACGCCTGGTGCAGACGCTGCCGGAGAAGGGTTTGCAGGGATTCCCTGCCCGATTCCGGATCGATTCGAGACACGGCGAACAGCAACTTGGGTGGTCCGGCTTTAGACGCACGCGCCGGCAGGTTTGTTCAACGCCTTCGGAACCCCGCTAACGCTCCCGGATACATCCCGCTACGCTCCCGAAAAGAATCCCGCCTGATCGACGTACGCCAGCAACCCGACCATCCGGCGCCGGAATGCGCCGTGTTCCATGGAGCGGGGAATCCGGGCGAGTTGGCGGGATGGGAACAGAGACATCCCCGGAGCCGCCCCGGAAACTCCGGTTCTGAAGCCGCGCATAAGCCCGGAGCAAGCGTTCTTGCAGATTTTTGCAGCCGCCAAACCGCCCGATCCGCCCTGCTCAAACGCCAGCCTCAAGGGCCGAAGACGCCTTGCGAATCGCAAAAAAACCATAGAAAATGAAACACGCTATTATCGCCTACCCCCATTCGAACAATCTGGGCGATTGGATCCAGTCGCTGGTGATCCCCATGCTTTTTGAGGGCTCGTTCGCGGAAGTGGACAGGGAAAGCCTGCACAACTACCGCGGAGAACGTCTGCGCCTCGTTTGCAACGGATGGTTTATGGAAAACCCGGATAATTGGCCCCCATCCGACGATATCGCGCCTCTTTTCATTTCCTTCCACATCAATCCTCAGGCGCAAAAAAAACTTGCAGGCGCCCGAAGCATTGCCTACCTCAAAAAACACGAACCCATCGGATGCAGGGATATTTACACCCAAAGATTGCTCGAGGGTCACGGGGTGCAGTGCTATTTTTCGGGTTGCCTGACGCTGTGTTACCGAAGAAAAATGTTTCCAGACTTGCCCGACCGGCGCCATGGCGTGCTGGTCGCAGGGGCATTGGACAGGCTAAAACCTGCTCTCCACCCCGGTACGCCCCTGCTTGCAAGACTGATCCAGCTTGTGAAGTACCCGCTACGATACCTGAAATACAAAGCGGCCAACCGAAGACTTGAGCGCAAGCTCGGCGAATTGGGCGCGCCGGTGCGAAGAATATCCCAGATTGCCGAAATGACGGACGTCAGGAATGGCGACACAAGAAAGTTGGCGCTGGAACTGATCCGGCAAATTGCATCTGCCGAGCTGGTCGTCACCTCGCGCATTCACACGGCGATGCCGGCAACCGCTCTGCAAACGCCCGTGCTTTTTCTTACCGATGGACTGAACCATATCAATCACAGAAGCCGCATCGAAGGGCTCGACAAGTATTTTCCGAGTTGCACAACCCGGGATCTCGATGCGCTCGACCTGACAGAAATCAGGCCACTGGAAAAACATCTCGAATTGTCCGACAGATTAACAGCGCGGCTGAAGGAAGTCCTGAATCTCCGACTCCGGGTTTAATCGCCTGGATCAGTGCATTCATACAAGAACCCGGGCCGGCGCATACCGGACAACCAGGTCCGGGGCGCCCGGCGCAGCCGAAGGAGGATACGCCGCCAGTTCTTCCTGCAGGATGGCCGCGCCCTTCGAAGCGTCGCAGCGAACCTCCACATTCCGTCCCGTCATGCGATATGCGCCCATTCGCTCAGCGGTCATGAGGCCCTCCTTCTGTGAATTCGGCTAAAATATTCAGGAGGCTCTCCCGGCGGCGATCCCGGTGGAAAAGGCGCTCGATACGCGCCCGCGCCGTCGCGCGCGAAGCCGGACCCGCCGCGTCCAGCGCCGCCCGAATCGCCTCGCAGACAACGGAAACACGCGGCTCGTCCACCAGAAACCCGGCCTCGCCGATACCATCCGGGACGCCGAACGCCCGGCTTCCCACCGGCACGCATCCGCACAGCATCGCCTCGCACAACACGTTCGGCAAGCCCTCCGCTCTCGACAACTGCGCATACACAGACATTGCGTGGTACTGCGCCGGCAACTGCTCGCGCGGCACGGGCGGAATCATCTCGACGTTCGGCGGCGGATCATACCGCGCCGCGATCGTTTCCCGGTCCCGTACGCCTACGACCCGAAAACGGACGTCCGGCATCAGGCGGGCCGCGTCGAAGAACAAATCGATCCCTTTGCGCCGGAAGGTGCGTCCCTCGTCGATCAACCCGACCGTTCCCACCACCGGCGCGCGCTCGCCGGGACCCAAAGGCCACGCCCCCGGATCGTAGCCCGTGGGAACGACGCGAATCGCGGCGGGCGTATCCGGCGCAAGCATTCGCAAGCCGTATTCCCGTTCTTCCGGCCCCTCCGAAAAGCGGTTCTTCGACCGGACCAGCGACGACGACACGGGAAGCAGCGCGTCCGCCCGGCGAAACACCATGCGGGCAATCCGGCGGCGCCAGCCGCTCAGCGCCACCCCGTGCCCCAACGAAGGCAGGGAAACCGCATCGAACCCGCCCACCACCGCCAGCACAGGCTTGCGAAAAAAACGGGCCGCCATAACGGGCAGCGCCATATGATAATCCACGAACCAGCCATAGACGGCTACCGCCCCGGGCAACTCCCGGAGCAGCCAGAGGAGTTGTTTGCAAAACAACCACGCAAACGCAAGCAGCCCCGGCTTGTGCGCCCCCCCCCCTCTCCCGAATTCGAACGCCGCCACGTCGTATGTTTCCGCGAGCAAGCGCATATCTTCTCGAACGAACGAGGAGGGATGGAGATAGACAAAGAGCAGTTTCGGCGGCATGGCGCGCATCGCAAAGAAAATTACCGGTTCGCAAGCAGCGCGGCGATCCGGGCGGCGGCGCCCGGTTCCCCCGCCTCGGGGACAGGCGTCTCCGGGCGCATCAGAGCGGCTTCCGCGATGCGGGCCGGATCGGCGCCGGCCAGCCGGTTCCAGCCCCCCTCCAGCGTTTCCATCCACTCGGTTTCCTCGCGCAGGGTGATGCACGGCACGCCGAGCCAGAGGGATTCTTTTTGCAATCCGCCCGAATCGGTCAGGACGGCGCGGGCGTGTCGGACCAGCGTAAGCATGCGCAGATAACTCAGGGGCGCGCGCGTTTCCACATGCTCCGGCGCGCATATCCCCTCCAGGCGAGCGCGCGTCCTCGGATGCAGCGGGACCACGACCGGAGCGTCCAGCCGCCCCAACCCATCGAAAATCCCCGCCAGCCGCTCGGGATCGTCGGTATTTCCCGCCCGATGCACCGTGGCTACGTAATACGCGCCCGGAGCATGCGGCGTCACGGACGACAGCGGCGCCCTCCGTTCGGCGGCCTCCGCAAAAAAGCGCGTGGCGTCCAGCATCACGTCGCCCGTCAGGTGCACGCCCTCCACGACGCCTTCGGCGGCCAGGTTACGCACCGCGCTTTCTGTCGGACAACAAAGCACCGAGGACAATCGGTCGATTACGACCCGGTTTATTTCCTCCGGCATGCGCCGGTCGAAGGAACGCAATCCGGCTTCCACATGAATGAGCGGGACGCCCAGTTTGGCGGCCACCAGCGCGCCGGCCAGCGTACTGTTCGTATCGCCGTACGCCAGCAACCCGTCGGGAAGGGGCGTTTGCAGCAGCAGGGACTCCAGGCGCATCATCGTCTCGCCAGTCTGCGCGGCATGGGTTCCAGACCCCACGCCAAGGTTCGCATCGGGATCGGGCAGCCCCAGTTCCTCGAAAAAGACGGCGCTCATCTCTGGATCGTAGTGCTGCCCGGTGTGCACCAGCGTTTCCCGAATGCCCGCGTCCATGAGCGCGCGACGCAAGGGAGCAGCCTTGACGAACTGGGGGCGAGCGCCGACAACGGTTACGATATGCATGGAGGATGCGCTATGCGCGCGGGGCGCATATAAAAATGCAACTTGTCTCTATGATTGATCCGCAAGGCCGGAAAGCAACGCCGCAAGCCGCCGGGCCTGCTCCCGGCGACTGTACCGGGTGATCCGGTCCGGAAGCGCTCCGCGCGGGGGAGAACCCGCGCGCCACGCTTCGTAGTGAGAGCGAAGGAAGGCGCGCACGCCCTCTGCATCCTCGAAATCGAACATGCGCCCGGCGCCGGTTTCCTCCAGAATGCGGGCGGCGTCTCCATGCACAGGCCCCAGCCCAAGCACCGGACGGCCCGACGCAAGGTATTCGTACAACTTGCCCGTCGGAATGCCCTCCGCCCCCGGCGCCCGATTAACGGAAAGCAGCAGCAACGCCGCTTCGCGCATCCGCGCAATGGCTTCCCGATGCGGAACGTACGGCAAGATATCCAAACGAACGCCGGGACAGGAAGCTGCCGCCGAAGCAAGCACAGAAGCATCCACCTGCCCCGTGAAGCGGAGTCGCAGGGCGGACCAGTCCGGAGCCGGACCGGACAGCGCCTTCCAGAGCGCCTCTGGATTCCGGGCGCGGTTCATATAGCCCACATGCGCCACCACGAACGCATCGTCCGGCGCCGCCTCAAGGTCTGCGGATTCGGCGAAATCCGCCGGATCGAACCCGTTTTCGATCAACGCCGGCGACGCATACCCCCGCTCGACGAACCGCCGCTGCATGCCGGGACTCACCACGGAAACGCCGTCCGCCTTCCGCAACACCCGCCGTTCGAGCAACGCATCCAGCGCCCGGGCAGGAGCAGTCATGGGCAATTCGTCGCGAAAATCTATTTCCGTCCAGGGATCCCGGAAATCGACAAGCCAGGGCGTACCGCGTCGCGCCGCCAGGCCCACCAGATGGGCGGAATGCGGCGGTCCCGTCGTCAGGATCGCATCAAAGGACTGCCTCAGCAACGTCCGCGCCCGCGCCGCGGCAAAGGGAACCCAGCCAATCCGCGCGTCGGGCAAGAACAAATTGGCCCGAATCCACCGCGCAAACCGCCGGCGGGAAGCCGCGCCCGCCTCCCCCGTGAACCCGACCGTCACGACTTCCTGCTTTCTCCGTCGGAGTAGCCGGGCGTACCAGGCATACGGATCCCAGGCGCCCGTCCGCTCCACCGGCGTCCCGTCTGGAATGTCCGCCACGGAATCCGGATCGGGATCGGGCCAGGAGGCGCACTCCGGGCGCACGGTCAGCACGGTGGGCCGCCATCCGAATTCGGGAAGATATTTCGCGAATTTGAGACTGCGCTGCACGCCCGACCCGCCCGACGGCGGAAAGTAGTATGTAACGAAGAGAAGCCGCTTCATGCCTCCGAAGCCGCGCCGGGCGTCTTGCGTCGCGTACGCCGCCAGCCCATCGCCAGCAGGACGAGCGCGCCCCCGTAGACCAGCGCAGTGGAGGCTGCGCCCACCGCAACGCCGATGCGGTGCCGGGGCGGATCGAAGCGCAAGACCACCTCATGCGCGCCCGCCTGAACCGGCACGCCGCGCAACATATGATCGACCTGTAAAATGGGGGCCTCCTCGCCCCCGACCGTAGCCTCCCACCCGGCGGGATAAAACACTTCGGAAAGCACCAGGAGCCGGGGCGCGTCCGTCTCCACATGCAGTACGATCTCGTGCAGCGACCAGGATTGCATCTCCACCCTCGCCGTGCTCGCCGAATCGATCGGGACCGGATCGAACGGAAGCGGATCGTACAGCAGCGCCGCGCGGCGCAGGTCGAACGCCGGATCGCGCAGACGCGCCCAAGCGGCGGGCGGATCGGGCGCCGCCTCCGTCTCGCCCACAAGCCAGGCCCGGGGCGGAACATCCCTGTTTTCAAGCACGAGCAGACCCGTCTGTTCGCCCCGGTACGCCACGTCCAGGCCGGGAAGCGGGGACGGGGAAATCACGTAGCGCACCCCGAGCAGGTCCAGCGCGTTCGCGTTCGGCAAACGGGTGGCCGGATCCGCGTACAACTCGTCGATATAATCCTGCGCCAGACGAAGTTTCGCGCCGTGGTATCCCCCGATGGATTCGTAATGGTAGGATGGGCGGGCATGCTGAAACGGGCTTCCTGCTTCGAGAGACAGTACGCGGAAATGTCCCGGACCGCCCGCCGCCTCCTGCCGTTCGAGAATGTAGCGGTCCACATCGTAGGTGGGAATCTGCTCCTCGACGGCATTCGCCCGGACCAGATCGTCCTCGTTGAAATAGCGCCTGCCGACGCCCCACAAATCCACCGCCACAAGCAAAACAAGGGCGGCCTGCAATGCCCATCGGGGCGCCTTCCCCCTCTGAAAAAGAAGAATCATCCCGCCCGCAAGCAGCAGAAAGAACAGCGATCGCCGCATCTCGGACCGGAAGGTGTCTGCCCGGAGGGCGTGCTGCTCGTCAAGGTAGCTGCGTACGGCGGGGGCTACGCGCGGATCGTTCGGAGCGATGTCCGGCTGCTGCGCCAGCAGCGCCTGCGTGACCTGCGCTTCCTCGCCGGACCGTTCGAAATCGTAGAAGGCGCCGGGCAAGAGCATGAATACGAGCAGCAGCCCGGAAATACCCCCGAATATCCACCGGAACGTACGACGGGCAGCGGGATCGCCATCGGGACCTGTATCCCTTCCGAGTCCGCGCAGTCCGAACGCGGCGAGAAGCGCCAGGGCAAACGCGGTAAGCGCCAACCAGCTCTCGGGCACGCGAAAGGCGTTGAACAGGGGGAAATGTTCGTACATGAAACGATTCAGCAGCGCAAAATGCGACCCCAGCGAAAACAGCGTGGCGAACAACGCCATGAGGGAAAGCACAAGCACGCCCCGGTTTCTCCATTGCCTCACCGCAAACGCCGCCAGCAACAACACGATCGGGCCGATATAGTGCGGCCCGGCCGTGAACGGCTTCGGCCCCCAATACGTGGGACTGGCGCCCCCGTACGCGTCCGCCGCAAGCAGCGTAACCAGCTCGCCCCTGCCCTGGCTCCATCCCATGGCATAGGCCCAGTCCAGGCCGGAAAGCGCCGCGCCCACAGCCCCCCGGATGGTAAAGGTCTTGTATTCGAAATGGAGCAGATAAGGCTGCGCCACCAGCAACAAACCCAGTACGCCGCCCAGCGCCAGCCATGCCGTGGCCACGCCAAACGGCTTCCAGTCTTTTCGCATGCCGGCATACACGGCCTCGACCACCCACCAGACGCCCAGCAGAAACGCTACGTAGTACGTCATCTGCACATGCCCGCCCCGCAAATTCACGCCCAGCGCTATCGCAAAAAGGAGGGCGGCCAACAAGCCCGGTCGCCGGAGCGCCGAGACAAACGCCAGCGCCAGCCACGGCGCAAAGCACAGCGTAATGAACCGGGAATTGTGCCCTGCGATCAGAATGAAGGCCATGTAGGTGGTCAGGCCATAGGCAACGGCGGCCAGCACCCCGGCAAAGCGATCCTTCGTCAAAAAGAAGGCAAGAAAATAGGCGCCGAGCAGCAACGCCAGAAAATGAGAAACCGGCCAGATCGCTTTTCGGAGCCACGCCGGAATATCGTCGAGTTGGGGCACCTGTTCGGCATAGGCGATCATGTATCCGGGCATGCCCCCGAAGGCGTTCGGGGCCCACAGCGCCTGCCGGCCTGTCTCCTCCTCGTAATCGAGCATGTACTCCGCCATGGCCCGCCACTGCACCGTATCGTCCCCGATCAGGGACTTGTCGGAGAACACGGCGGGGGCGAAAAACCCGAAGGCGACGACGAACAGTGCGCCGATACACACGATGTGCCGGGTGCGTCCGTCGAGACGCTCCCAGAGCCCGCTCCCGCTCGCATCCCGCGGAGGAACCGGGGAATCCCTTTGCGCCGCCGCCCTTTTTTTTCTGCCTCGCGTTCGCGCCATAGTCGAAAATGTGTTCCTCGATAAATGTAAATGAGCGTTCGTACCCGGCTGAAAAATCCCTTTGGAATACGCTATTCGATTACTTTGGGAACGCGGAAATACGAAGCGTCCGCTTCGGGCGCGCCCCGGAGTGCTTCTTCGTGCGAAATGCGCGCATGGGCCTGGTCTTCCCGGAACACGTTACGCATATCCAGCACGTGCGACATCGTCGGAACGCCTTCGACGTCGAGTTCCCCCAGCTTCGCTACGTAATCGAGCACCTCGCTCATTTCCCGGGCCAGCCGCGCTTCTTCCTCTTCGGTAAAGCGAAGCCGGGCCAGCGAAGCAATGTATCGCACTTGTTCTGTGGTAACGGCCATGTATGAAAATCTCGTATGGAACGGCGAAAAATCAGTCGGAAACGGCGGCCAGCGGCTCGGCAAGGCGCTCGCGCACAAACTCCATCAGCGCGGGAATGTCCCGGCGCGTCTTCCCTTCGAGGGAAATAGTCGATCCAACGACCATGCGCAACGCGCCCCCCCGCAACAACCGTTTTTTTTCGTGCAGCAGCCGATACCCGTCCACAATCGTTACGGGCGCTATCGGAACGCCCGCCTCCACCGCGAGGGAAAACGCTCCCTTCCGAAACGGCTGAAGATGGGGCCCGTGCGAGCGGGTTCCCTCGGCGAACACGAGGACCGAATTGCCGCCGCGAATACGTTCTCCCGCTTTGCGCAGGCTCTCCACGGCGCTCCGCGGATGGCTCCGGTCTATGAAAACCGACGCCGAATTGCGTATGGCGAACCCCAAAAAAGGCACTTTGGCCAATTCCGTTTTGGCGAGAAACCCGAAGGAATATGGAAGCGCGGCGCTCAAGGCGAGAATGTCCAGCAAATTCTGGTGATTGCATATGAATACGGCCGGACCGTCCCTGTCGATCCCGGCCCGGTCCGTGACCTGCACCCGAATGCCGCTCAAACCCAGGATGACGCCGCCCCACGCCCGCCCGTTCCGCTTGAAATTATGCGCGGTGGGCCAGACCTGATGCGTAGTCAGTTGCACCACGGCCATAACGATGGTCCAGAGCGCCGCCGCCGCAAGAAACCACAGGAAATGCAACCGGGCGATCCACGTCGCAAATGTACCGTCGGGAGCGAATCCGCCGGAATGTTGCCGATGCATGAGATTTCGGAGCGATGCTTGTTGCGACCGTACGCAAAATATCTCTAATAAAAGGATACTCTGGTTAAGTCCGCAAAGTTCAGAGGCTGTATGGCGCGTCACGGAAAATTCCCGCTTTCATTCCCTGTTCGCGTAACTTATCGTGCGCCCATACGTAGGGAATTACGTATCCGGGGCGTTTTTTCGCATTATTCGCAGGGCGCCATCGCCATACCTCCAAAAACAACCGAACGACATGCAAAACAACTTGAACGACGTACAACAGGACTTGAACGATTTCTCCCGGGAAACGCTCGAAAAAATCAAAATCAGGGGCAATCAGCTGATCGACCGGGTCCGCGACGCCATTGAGGAAGGAACCGCCCGGCGCATTCTGGTGCAAAAGGACAACCGGACCGTGATGGAATTTCCGCTGGTCATTGGCGTCGGAGGCGCCGCGGCCGCCATCATGCTTGCGCCAACCCTCGCAGCCATTGGCGCTTTCGCATCGCTCGCCAGCGACATCCAGGTTATCATTGAGCGGCGGCCAAAGGACGACGCCGAGGCAAGCCCGGAAAAACCCGCAGAAGAGCCCAGCGAAGCCTGAGCCGGGAAACGTCCGGGGACGAGCGTCGCAACGGGAGCCATTCTGCCGCGCTCGCCCTGTTCGCGCGCTCGTCCCGCGTCGGCGCGCCTCGTTACGTATCCGGATATTGACGCGGCGGCGCAACGCTTGACGGCGTTGCGCGACGGAACGCGGCGGAAACGGCCGCAGGAAGATCAGGATTGAACCGGATCGAACGAGGCGGGCTGCGCCGCTTTCCCGACCCGGCGATACGAACGATCGAAATACACGAGGGGACGCTTGTCCGAAGCAGCCTCGCGAATATCCGTAACGCGCCCCAGCACGATGGAATGGTCCCCGGCGTCGTACACCGCATGACGCAAACACAGGAGCGCCGCCAGAACGTCGGCGAGCACGGGGAGGCCATGCGCGTCAATCCGGTAATCAAGGGCGCGAAATTGCTCGACGCCCGGCATGTCCGGGGCGGCGAAACGATCCGAGAGATGGGCCTGCCCTTCGTGCAAGACGTGCAACGCAAACTGATCGGCGCAGGTCAAAAGATCGTATATCCCGGCCTCTCGGCTGATATGAAACGAAAGAAGCGGCGGGCGCAGCGAGGCGCTCGTAAACGAACCGATGGTGACGCCGCGTATCTCCTCGCGGCCGTCGGAGGCCGTCACTACGGACACCGGCGACGGCGCCCGACGCATGACCTGGCGCAGCGCCGCGCCCGTTTCGCCGGATGCTTCCGGTGCGGCTTCCGCCCTGTCCCGCGTGGTTTCCGGACCGCTCCGATCTCCCCAAAGACATCGATCAACCTGGTCCGCCATCACGTAAACACATCCTTGACCTTGCTAAAGAAGGATTTGTGCCGATCCGACCGGTCCGGCCGGGGGCGAAACGACGGCGAATCGCGCAGCCCGGACAGCAAGGTCCGTTCCTCGTCGGTGAGGCGTTCGGGCGTCCATACATGCACCCGCACCATTTCGTCGCCGCGCCGCGCGCCCTGTAATTCGGGCAGTCCTTTCCCGCGCATGCGCAAAATCTTGCCGGACTGGACGCCCGGGTCGATCTGAAGGCGCGCGCGGCCCGTCAGCGTGGGAACATCCGCAGCGCCGCCAAGCGCCGCCTCGGGAAACGAAATGTACAAATCGTGAAATATGTCGAGACCGTCTCGCGTGAAATGCTCGTGGGGCCTTTCCTTGATCTCGACGCGCAACGCGCCGCCCGGCCCGCCTCGAATCCCTGCATTTCCCGCCCCGCGCACCGTCAGATAATTTCCTTCCCGTACCCCTTGCGGCACATGGATGGAGATGGTTTCCTCCCCCTTGACGCGCCCTTCGCCGCCGCACGACGCGCAGGGCGCGCGCACCACCCGGCCTTCGCCCCGGCATACCGAACAGGGCTGCACATTGATGAATTGTCCGAACACGGAGCGCGAAACCTGACGAATTTCCCCCGCGCCGTTGCAGGCGGAGCATGTGGCGTACCCCGCTTCGCGGGCCTCGGCGCCCGTCCCGCTGCACGGTTCGCAAACCAGAAACTTGCGCACTTTTATTTTCTTCTCGACCCCCTCGCTGATTTCTTCAAGGGTAAGCGGAAGCGTTATGCGAAGATCGCTGCCTGCACGCCCGCCGGGCCGCCTGCGCTCGCGGCGCTGTCCGGCGAACATTTCGTCGAAAATTGTCCCCGATCCGCCGAAAATGTCGCTGAACGCACTGAATATGTCGTTGACGTCATGGAAGCCAGCGGGCCCCGCCCCGCCATTGCCATGCACGCCGGCATGGCCGAACCGATCGTATTGCCCGCGTTTTTTGGGATCGGACAAGACCTCGTAGGCCTGGGCCGCTTCCTTGAATTTCTGCTCGGCCTCGGGATTGTCGGGGTTCCGGTCGGGGTGGTGCTTGAGCGCCTGGTCCCGAAAGGCGCGCTTCAGAGTATCCGCATCCGCGTTGCGATCGACGCCGAGTATGTCGTAATAGTCGGTAGCCATGGGAAAAGATCAGAATCGAAATGTCCGCCTGGAAGGGACCGCAAAAATCCTGCCGCACCCGCCGAAAACGGAAAAACGCGCCAAGGTGGCATGAAAAACGCACACCCGCAAGATAACGATCCCGCCCGGAGAAATCTGCCGGAGGCGGCAGGCCGTCGTCAGGCGGACACGATCACCTTGCTGTGGCGCAGGATATGTTCGCCCATGCGATACCCCTTCTGCGCCTCGCCCACCACGACGCCGGGCGCCGTCCCTTCCACTTTCTGCTGCATGACCGCCTCGTGCACCTGCTCGTCGAACAGCTGTCCAACCGCCTCAATGGGTTCGACCTGTTCTTTCGCCAACTCGTCCATGATTTTCCGGTGCACCAGTTCGAATCCCTCCTTCAATGCATAGTATACCGGACCAGGCTTTTCCGTTTGCTGCGCCTCGACTTGTTCGGCGGCTTCAAGGGAACGCCCGAAATCGTCCAGTACGACCAGAAACCGCTGTATCGCGAGACGCTTGCCCAATCCCGTCAGGGCGACCTTTTCCTCCTCGGTCCGGCGCCGGTAATTCCTGAATTCGGCTTCCTTGCGCAAAAGGCGGTCTTCCGCCGCCTGAAGTTTTTCGCGCAACGCTTCGATTTCGGCGACAAGGGTTTCTTCAGCCGTTGCTGTTTCGGGTTCGGCTTCGAGTTCGGCGGCGCGATCCGCTTCAGACGACGCTACTTCGTCTTCCGTCGGTTCCGCCACAGTATGGGTATCGTGCTCGTTCAAGGCGTATGACAACCGTTTTGGAAATTTTTGCTGTTTTTTTCGCACGCAAGGCGTATAAAAACGCCCAAGACGCAAGGATGTTTAGAATACGACGCGCCCTGGCGACCCGCAGCCCGGCAAGGCGAACGAGCCGCCGGAAAACAAGAACCTGCGCTGTCGTATTTTCAAGAAATACATTCCCCGCTCTTTCCTCGCACGGTCTTTACGATTCGTCATGCGCTTTCTTTCCAATATGGTCGCCGCCGCGCTGGGCACGCTGGTCGCTCTCGGCGTCCTCTTTCTTATCGGCATGTTTCTGGCGTTCGTCGTTTCGGCGCTCTCCTTGTCCGGCAACGCCGCGCCAAGCGTTGGCAGCGGTACGGTGCTCACATTCGATCTCGCGAGCCCCATTCCTGAAACGGCCTCGATGGACCCCTTTGATCAGCTTGCCGGCAGGCGGTCGAACTACAGTGTGATGGGCCTCACGGACGCGCTGGACAAGGCGGCGGGCGACGAACGGATCGACGCCTTGTGGATCCGGGTCAAGGGATTTTCGGGATTGAGCGCCAGCGCCCGCGAAGTCCGCAAGGCCCTGTTGCGGTTTCGGGAAAGCGGCAAGCCGGTGTTCGCCTCAAGCGACGATTATGTGATGACGGAATCCACCTACTACCTGGCGTCGGCTGCCGACAGCGTCTTCGCTTCCCCGGAAGCCATGTTCGAATTCAACGGCTTTTCGATGAAGACATTCTTCTACGCCGGACTGGTCGAAAAACTCGACGTCGAGCCGCAAATCATCCGGGCGGGATCGTTCAAATCCGCCGTGGAGCCGTACCTGCGCCGGGACCTCTCCCCGGAAAACGAAGAACAACTCGCCGCGCTGCTGGATTCGTACAACCGGACGTTTCTGCGTGCAGTTGCAGAAAGCCGGGGAACGACTTTCGAGGCGCTGAACGAACTCGTGAACCGGAAAGCCATCTTCTCGGCGAAGGAAGCCCATGAAGCCGGGCTGATCGACGACCTGCTCTACCGCGACGACGTGCTGGAGCACATTAAAAAACGCCTCGGCCACGACCCGGAGGCGGATCTGCAAACGATGTCGCTGGAGTCGTATGGCTTTACGCCGAACTCCGAGGCGGGACGTTCGACGAACATGGACGGCGAGATCGCCGTGGTGTACGCCGAGGGCGCCATTCTCAACGGAAAAAGCGCCCCGGGAAATTTCATCGCCGGAACCGTGCTCGGATCGGAAAGCTTTGCGCGGGACATGGAAGAAGCGCGGGAAAGCGACTATGTGAAAGCCGTAGTCGTGCGCATCAATTCCCCTGGCGGATCGGCGGCGGCGTCCGGCGCCATGTGGCAGGCCATTCATCGGACCGCGGAAGAAAAACCCGTGATCATTTCCATGGGGAACGTGGCGGCTTCGGGGGGCTACTGGATTGCGACGGCGGGCGAAACCATTCTCGCCGATCCGATTAGCGTGACCGGCTCCATCGGCGTGTTCGCCATGTTTTTCGACGTCGGGAAAACGTTCGAAAACAAACTGGGCATTACGACGGACGGCGTGCAAACAAGCCCCTTCGCGGACATGCTGTCCGGGGTTCGTCCGCTGGATCCCTACGAACGGCAGATGTTGCAGGGCTGGGTAGACGAGATGTACGATACGTTCATCGACCTTGTAGCCACGCATCGCGGGTTGGACGAGGCGACGGTGCGAAACATTGCGGAAGGCCGCGTGTGGTCCGGCGAGGATGCGCTCGATATCGGACTGGTGGATTCGCTGGGAACGTTGAAAGACGCCATTGCGCTGGCCGCCGACAAGGCCGACCTGGGCGAAGGCCCCTGGCGGTTGCGCATTCTGCCGCGCCCGAAAACCCCCTTTGAGACCTTCAGCGACCTGCTGATGACGAAGAGCCGGGCAACCTGGCTGCAATGGACCCAATCCCCTGCGGAGCGGCAACTGCTGGATCAGGCCCGCGCCCTGGCGACGCATGCCCGCGACGCCGGTACGGTGCAGGCGAGAATGCCTGTGGAAATAGCGGTGCGGTAAGGGGAGAGGTAGAGAGAGCATCCTTGATTAGCGTATCGAAAGGAGCCATACCCCATTCTACAATGCAAGCATTGTGGCGAAAGGCGATTTTTCGTTCAGTTTCCTTGTCATGGCTTCGAGCGACGGGAGATGGGGCGTACCCAGTATCTCCAGCCAGCATTTCCGATCATCGTTTCTCGAACGAATCGGACCAGCATACAATGCAAGCGGGCCATCCAGGTTCGCCACAACCATGTTCACCTCATCTGGCGTCCAGTTCTGCGAAATCAGATCGTCAAGCGGCAACGCCGTTTGCGTTCGGATATAATCTGCCAACAAGTCCTGCACTATCCATATCGCACGCCCACCCCAGCCATTTGCAGCCTCGGATTTGGCGACAAGCTGAGACGCCATGCGAGCCCATACCTGGCGCGTATTCACGCCAGGACACCTCACCGCGTCCTTTGCAGGCGTATGCGCAAACAGCACAGCTCGTTTGAATGCTGATTTGATATCCGTTCCCGCCGCGCGGTTCCCGCCAGACGTGGAGCAAGTCATGACTTCCACAATGACAGGCGGGGCGCCCGGCTCTGCGCCGCGCAGAACATAATCCAGCCGATAACTGAAATATCTTCCTGCCTCGCCCTTCTCGCGTAGCGTAATCTCGGACCATATGGAGACTTGCTCTCCTGGTCGAAAACCTGCAAGTCTGAAAATCTTGCGGGCAATAGCATTGTGCCTATCCGTTACTCCCTCTGGTCCAAAGGAAAAAAGGCGATGCGGACAAATGGCCCATGCGTTTCCATGCGCAGCGCGAACCGAGCATACGCCGCAGGGGAGCCAACCACCCGTTTGGCGACCAAGCGATTGTGCGAAAAGATGCCCCAGCGTGGGATCGCGGGCCTCTACCCGCGCCATGTCCCGATTACCGCCGCCATCGCAAACCGATTCCGTGAATGGGCACCATGCCCGCCTGCAGATATCCAGATCCATGCCGGACTCTTCAAGCGACTGACCGTATAACTCCGCGACTACAGGCATAGCGCCTCGGCGATACTTGTAGCCACCGCCTTGGCCATGGGCGGGGGAACGGCATTAGCCACCTGCCGATGTTGGTCGAGATCGCGTACGCTGCCCGTCCTGCCTCGAATAGGGCCCGTAAAAACATGCGTATCGGGAAACCCCTGCAAACGAGCCGCTTCGCGCGGCGTAATGTACCTGTCTTCTGTCGGATGGTATGGAGCTTCTCCGCAACGCAGCGTAGGAGCAAACGACGAGCGATCCAGGCGGCGAAACTTGGTCGTGTCCTTTCTCGTGAGCTTCTTCATGATATGCGGCGGAACATCAGGGGATTTCGAGAGCCAGAGCCCCTCGGGCACATAGGAAATGCGTTCTCTGTCCCTCGGCGGCGTTATGTCGATATGGTTCTCCAGAAAGGGATTTTCATTCCGCTCAACCGGGGGGGGCATGTCATTCAAAGAATCGCCAACGGTTCGCCGGACGCCATTGCCTAACGGAAAGTCAAATCTCTCCTGTTCGCTCGGAAGACATACGAGAATGGCGCGCTCGCGGCGCTGAGGCAACCCATAGTGCAGTGCGTTCAGGGGGCGAACATGCATTTTGTAGCCAATCTCTTTAAAACCCGACGCAAGCGCATGTATGGCCGGCTGTCCGCCCGGCATTTTCGCTCTCAGAAAATACGGAACCTGTTCGATCATAACGGCCTTGGGCTGGAAAACCTTTGCGAACCGGATCATCTCGAAAACCAGCATCCCGCGCGGGTCGTCTATTCCGCCGCGCTTCCCGATTTGACTAAATGGCTGGCATGGCGGACCGCCATGAAGCAAACCCAGTTCGCCTTGGCGGATCCCGAGCGTATCCCGCAATCGCTCTGCGTCCACAAGTCGAACGTCCACATTCCAGATAACCTTCTTGCGCGCGTTGCGACGGAGCGTGTTCGCACAATGAGGATCAAAGTCGATTGCGCAAACCGTCTCGAAACCGGCTTGACCCACGCCGATGTCCATCCCACCCGCGCCAGAAAAAAGACTCAAGGCAGACTGCTTCACGATACCACCACGTTTGGTTTGCTTGTTTTCCAGGTAAAAACAACATTCCACGCGTTATCCTCTCCTCAAAGAGAGACAAAACCTCATGGGCCGCCGACCTGCCAATTTTCGAATGCGAATATACGAAAATTCAGGGGCAATACCCAGTTTTCGAGCCTTAAAGATGCTCTGATCAAGTCCGCAAAGATCCAGAGGCTGAAAGGCGCGCGACGGCAAGGAATGACTTCGGAGAATTGTTCTCGCAACGGATTTGTTGCCAACAGATCCGTTGCAGCGCTACATTTTCCCACTGTTCCGGATACCCTTGAGCAGGCCCGGCAGCGCTACGGCGCCTGCCCGTACCGCCGCAAGCAACGCCACCGGCAGCCATGCCGCAGGAAACGGCTGCGCGACGAACGGAGAAATCAGGACAGAAACGATCAGGGCCGCCGAGGCCGCCGCCATGTAGATGGCCAGCAGGCGCGACGGCGCGCGGCGCGCGAGAAGCACTCCCGCCGCCAGCGCATGCGTAGGCCAGGCCCAGAAGAGATGGCGGTTCGCGTTGGTGACGTCGTGGTGCGAAACGAACCAGAGATAGGCAATCAGCAGGCCTGTCGCCCCTATCGCCAGAAAAAACGGCGCGTCAAGCGCCCGTATCACGCCGGGGCGTCGAAGCGTCAGCGCCAGGCCTCCGGCGAAAAGCAGCCATGCCGCGACGAACTCCCAGGGAAAACGCTTGCCCGACGCCCCATATCCTGCTATCCAGAACAGCGTATCGGTGCGGGCGACAAGCGGACGCGCAGTCTCTCCCATCCCTATCTGCGCCTTGCCGAAGGCTTCCATAAGGTACTCGGGCAAGAACATGATGTCGCGACCGTCCGCAGATCGATCCGCGGGGGCGCCAAGCAACACATCGATCCCGGCGTCCAGAAAAGGAACCGCACGCTGGTACGGGTCGATGAGCGCACGGAAGGTTGGGGCGTCGTCCGGAAGCGCCTGCGCATGCAGGGTTTCCTCGCCAAGCGCCGCCTCCAGAATGTCCCGAATGCGCGTACTGCAATTGTCGAACAGGAAATGGTAACGGTACCGCCGGTTTTCCGGGCGCAGATTGACGGCGAGCAGTTCCGTCAGGCGTTGCTGCTGCGCGGGCGTAAGGTCCAGCGTCTGTTCGATGACAGGGCGGCCCTGGGCCTGATACGCCCGAAGACTGGCCTCGAACCAGTACGTGGAAAGGGTATAATCGAGATTGCCGTGCAGGAATTTGAGCGCGAAATGACCAGCCTCAAAATCGAACGTGCCATAGTTGTAGGTTATATCGAGGCCATGTCGCGGGTCCGTAATCCGCAGGGCGCTATGCCCCCAAAGCGAATATATTTCGGAGCCGGGCAGAATGGTCAGCAGCGATACGCGCAGGCGCGGCGGAGCAGGCGCTTCTTGCAAAGCGGACGGGGCCTGGCGCGCGGCGGAAGCGGACGGGGCCTGGCGCGCGACGGGGGCGGGCGGGGCCTGGCGCGCGACGGGAGCGGACGGAGCCTGGCGCGCGGCGGAGGCGGACGGGACCTGGCGCGCGGCGGAAGCGGACGGGGCCTGGCGCGCGGCGAAGGCGGACGGGGCCTGGCGCGCGACGGAAGCGGACGGGGCCTGGCGCGCGACGGGAGCGGACGGAGCCTGGCGCGCGGCGGAAGCGGATGCATACCCCGGAAACGCCGTCGCAAAAACGACCGCAAGCCATAAAATTACGGCGAAGAGTGGCGTCTGGGGCACAGGAGAAGTATGTTTCCGGGCATGGAAATAGCATCGCCGATACGACTTTGCCAACATGTCGGGTTCCCGTCGAATGTTTTTTGACGTTTTTATATCGAAGCCATGAACCGCGCCGAACGCGCCGAACGCGTCCTTTCCGCGCTGCGCAAGGTCATTGCGCGCCCGGAAACGGAACTGTCTCACAAGAACCCTTACGAACTCATCGTAGCGGTCATCCTGTCGGCTCAGTGTACGGACGCGCGCGTTAACATGGTAACGCCCGCCCTGTTCGAAACTTTCCCGAACGCACGCAGCCTGGCCGAAGCCGAGCCCGAAGAGGTGTTTCCCTGGATCCGATCTATTTCGTTTCCGAACAACAAGGCGAAGCATCTCGTAGCGATGGCCCGCCGCGTCGTGGAAACCTACGACGGACGCATTCCGAATACGGTGCGGGATTTGATGACGCTGCAAGGCGTAGGGCGCAAAACGGCGCAGGTGGTGGCGTCCGTGGCGTTCGATCGGGCGGCGCTTCCGGTCGACACCCATGTCTTTCGCGTGGCCAACCGGATCGGACTGGTGGAAAACGCGGATACGCCGCTGAAGGTCGAGCAGGGCCTGAAGCGGATCATTCCCGAAACGGCGTGGGGCGAAGCCCATCACCTGCTCATTCTGCATGGTCGTTACGCCTGCACGGCCCGCGCGCCGTCCTGCGATGCATGCGCGGCGGCGGAGGCATGCCGATATTTTGCGGAAGCGAGTCGGCTTCCCGAACCGCTGGAAGGCCTCGACCCCGCTCGCGGGAAGTATTATTGCAAGACGCGCCGCCATTACTTCGATGCGCCGGATCGGCATACGGACCGCCATGGAGCCGAGCAGATTTGTTGTCCGCTTTGCGGCTCCATGAACGTATTTTACAGCAAGACAGGCGCCACAACCCGGAAAGTCCGGGATTACAGGATATAGGATACGCCGCCGCGCCGAGCAGGCGGCCTGCGCATAAGCACATCCGTCCTGCCTTCGTACGCAAACCACGAAGCAAAACATACCTCGCAGTGAATCCCGAAAAACGCCACATATTGATTATTCTGGATGGATACGGCTTGGCCGAGGACCCTTCGGCGAGCGCCATCGACCAGGCCCGGAAACCCTTCCTCGACCGGCTTTTCGCCACATGGCCGCACGCACGCCTCGAGGCGTCAGGTAGACCGGTCGGTCTACCTGACGGCCAAATGGGAAACTCCGAAGTGGGCCATATGAATCTTGGGGCGGGACGCGTAGTCTACCAGGAAATTACGCGCATCGACAAGGCCATCGAGGACGGCGATTTTTTCAAGAACAAGGCCTTGCTGGCTGCAGCGCGCCATGCTGTCGAAAGGGGGTCCCGACTGCATCTCATGGGGCTGTTTTCGGACGGGGGCGTGCATTCTTCCCTGCATCATTTGTACGCCTTGTTGCGCCTGGCCGCAGGGCAGGGATTGACCGGCGACCGGGTGTGCGTCCATGCTTTTACGGACGGGCGGGACACCGATCCGCACGGCGGCCTCGGGTATGTGCGCGATTTCGAGAAAAAGGCGCAGGAAATCGGGGCGGGGCGGATTGCATCGATCACAGGGCGCTACTACGCCATGGACCGGGACCAGCGATGGGAACGGATCAAACAGGCGTACGACTTGCTCGCGCGGGGCGAGGGCGAGGCGTTTCCCGACCCGGCGGCGGCGCTCGAAGCCAGCTACCGGAAGGGGGTCACAGACGAATTCGCAGCGCCTTCGGCGATTCGGGGCGACGGGCCGCCGTCTCGCGTGCAGCATGGCGACGCGGTCATTTTCTACAATTTCCGGGGGGATCGGGCCCGGCAAATGACGCGCGCGTTCACCGACTCCCGGTTCGACGGATTCGAGCGAGAGCCTGTTTCAGACCTTTGCTTCACCCTGTTTTCGCCCTACGACGAAACCTTCGACTTGCCGGTCGCCTTCCCGAAAGTGCATCTTCGACAGACGCTGGGCGAGGCGATCGCGGCGCGAGGCGGGACCCAGCTCCGCATTGCGGAAACGGAAAAGTATGCGCACGTCACCTACTTTTTCAGCGGCGGGCGGGAAGAAGCGTTCGAGGGGGAAGATCGCATCCTGGTCCCTTCCCCGAAAGTGGCTACCTACGATTTGCAACCGGAAATGAGCGCCGCGGAAATAGCCCGACGCACCGCCAACGCGCTTGCCGAAGAGAAGTACAACTTCGTATGCCTGAATTTCGCCAACCCGGACATGGTGGGCCATACGGGGGATTTCGAGGCGGCGGTCCGGGCGGTCGAAGCCGTAGACGCCGCGGCGCGGGTCGTCGTCGAGGCGGCCATCGCGCATGGCTATTCGGCGAGCGTCATCGCCGATCACGGGAACGCCGACCGGATGCGGAACCCGGACGGCAGCCCGCACACGGCGCATACGACGGCGTTAGCGCCGCACCTTATCGTCCGGCAAGGGTTCGACGGCCCCATCCGCGACGGCAAACTCGGCGACGTAGCCCCCACCATCCTGGCCCTGCTGGACGAGCCGATCCCGGAGGAAATGACGGGAGAGACGCTGGCGTAGATGGACGCTGGCGTAGATGGACGCTGGCGTAGATGGGCGCTGGCGCAAGAAGGCTTGGCAACAGATTCGTTGCCAACAAATTTGTTGTCAAGTGTTGCGAGAATTTTTTTTCGAGCGAATAGAAATGATCCAGATGAAGTAGTTTAGTATTTATCCGGCAGTTCGCCCAAAAACGAGGGCGGACACGCCCGCGGTTTAGTATGAAGTAGTTTAGTATTTATTTGACGATTCCGGCCAAACCCTTCCGTATATCCTGAGCAATTTCGAATACTTCCTCGGATACCTCGGTCTCCTGACCGATTTCTTGCCGAAAAACTGTAACTAACGGTAACAATAAATCCTCCAATGAATATTCCTGAATCAAAGCCAGCAAAGACTCATACCCAAGAGAAATACTAAATGCTAACAGAGCACGTATAGCCGCAGCCGAAACGTCGTCAATTTCTGAAAGAAACACCAGAATCACCTGGACATCTCGCTTACAGGCATCTTTATCGTCAAGATAATGCGTCACATTTTCGAGATCGTTCACATTTTCAGAAGGTTGAATTGATTGCCAAAGAATAAGCCCCTTGTTTGCCGCAGCCATCCCTGTAATATGGATAATTTGAGATACATTGCTATTCATGAATTTATCTATTAAATTATTGCATAAATCAATTGCTTCAATAAAATTATCCATAGTAGTCAACAGGTTGGCTTTATGTAATAATGCCTGCGCAATTATTTCAATAATTTCGGATGTATCATCCTCGCTAAATCGTTCTAATATTTCATCGCAAACAATAATGGCTTCTGTTTCTCGATTTAAATATGTCAATGCGATACTCTTATTCATAAGTATCGTAGCAATAATTTTATTTAAATTAATGCTATTATTTATCTCTGTATCATTAATAATTTCATCATATATTTTTTCGATTTCATTGCAAATATCGACGACCGAATCATAATTTTCAATATCTGACATCTGCCTCGCCTTATCCATCAAATTGAAAATGTATTGCTCTTTTTCGTTAATATGGATATTAGTGTATTTATCCAACGATTGAATAAATTTTCCGTAAATGTCATTAATTTGAATTAAGGAATCTATATTTGTTTTTTGCATTTCTATTTTCACCTTCTGTATAATCTCTTTCAATTCATCATCGGAATAATATGCTACCATGAATTGCATCAATTCTTGTACTATTTTTCTTGATCCTCCATTACGAAGCAGATAATATATGTTGTACAATCGCTCTGTAAGATAATACCTTTTACGTCGAGGCGTTCCGCCCTTTTCTTCTACTACGCCCCGTTCGATGAGACGACGGAGCTGTGCGCTGCATTGACTTGTTTCCATACGCGCCAGATTGGCTATCTCTCGAGTGGTCGCCGGCTTCCATAGCCTAGCTAGGGCAAGATATACTCGTCGCTCTTGGGCTGCAGAAAGGGATTCAATATGGCTCCTGAAATATTCCGTATGCTCATCGATCAGATGGAACAGGTCTTTCATCAATTCACGGAAGGAGAGGGTCCCCCCAAATCCAGCGATAATCGCAAGCAGGCGCGGATTGCTTCCCGTCAAAATTTCGAGCGACCGTATTTTTCCCATTACCGGAGCGTGTCCAGAGACGGTTTCCCAAAGCGTGGCGCACTCTTGAGAAGAAAGAGGACGTAGCGCGAGGATCCGAAAAAAATCGTAGAGGGCCTGTTCCGTATTATCGATTTCTTCGAACCGGCTGGTGGCGCTCGCCAGCAACATAATACGAGGTTCGGTTTGCAGTGTCTTTCGTAAACGCCACCCTGTATCTGCATCAGCAGCGTCTCGAAAAATCATATTCATATTTTCAACGACAAGCGCTAAGCGCTTGCCTTCCCTGTCCGCAAAATCTAGCAGTACTCCAAGGCAACGCTCTGCAAGCACTTGATCATCCTGAACGGTTTGCAGTTCCTCCCAAGTACGGCGCATATCTTCTCGTTCTTTCTCTGTGGAAACTTGCGTGGCCAATCGGTCCAGGCACTCCAGCCAAAATTCTCCGCATGTACTGACTTCGTAACTTTCTTCCGAAAAAACAATGGGAAAAAGCCTGGACGACAACACATTATCCCGACGTATTTCGATTGCAACGCGCAGCAAGAGGGTTGTTTTGCCGCTGCCCCGGGGTCCGATTACAAGGATATGCTGATTCGAATTTCCCGTATTTTCTTGCAGGGTCTCAACAATGGATTCGAATTCGTTTGTTCGTACACAGAATGATTGAAACAATTCATCGTCAGATAGAAATCCGGGATTGTATTTCTTTAAGTTCAAAGCCATGGCGTCAAGTATTTTTTCTTCGAGATAATCGAGCAGCAATGGATATGAAGTGTCTACCATTTTGCTCTCGCCACCAATCTTCGATCAGTCTGGATACAAACCGATAGCGGCCAGTAGATTTAGACAAGTACCCGTCATGTTCAAGCATGCGGAGCATATCACGAATCAAGGCTTGCCCCTCTCTTTCCGAGGTATGGTAATGGCTCATGTATTCTTCGATGGATTTGTCATCCAGAACCCCCTTGTTGATTGCAGCTTCGGTCAACAATTCCATGGCAATCCTGTAATCGCTATCTCCCAACGCCATCTTCAATCGCCCTTCGTAATGCTCAAGATCGATCCTGCCACGGATACCAAGCATATCGTTAGAATACACGCGTTCTATGTCGTCCGGGGTAACTTCGCTTTTGCCTATCCGGCGCAGATCTTCATGAAGGTAATCGAAAAACTGCTGAATGTGATGTGGAATACAGCACTGCAACTTGCGGCACATTGCTTGGCGAAGGGCCGGAGAAAGCGTGATCCCGTAATGGTTCGCCAGGGCCTTGAGGCATTGACTGGCGGTATCTTCGTCCCATGGCCCCAATTCAAAAGGAGCAAAGATATTCGCCTGGGCGCTGAGCCCGGCGGTCTTCAAGGTCGGTTCGAGGCCGATGCCGCCGAATACGATCATGCGGACATTCCGATGGGATTGCCCCACTTTTCGGAGCCAGCTCATGAAATCGTCGGCGCCCTGCTTTCTTTCTGGCGTCGTGCGATAATCCGATCCTTTGAGTAGTCGATTGATCAGGATCGGCAATTCGTCAAGGGCCAGCACCACGGGTTTTTCATGTTTATCTATTGCAGCAAAGATGGCGTCCCCTTTCTGCTTCCAGTTTCCCTTGTCGACTCCGGCTCGCAACCTGACCTTGAGTTGGCGAATCTCCAGTTCGCTAATCGGACCCTGTCGCAGGAAATTGGAAAATCTGTTCTTGACTCGAGGCCATAGCCCCTGCGCCCCTCTTGTCCGGATTGCAATTTCCGCGATAGCGTCCATCGGATCCCAAGCGTCTTCAAGGTCGGCAAACAGCGTCTCGAACTCGCCTGTGTCTTCCAGGCGCCGCAACGCTTCGCGGATCAAACTCGTCTTGCCCATCCTCCGCTGTGCGGTAAGAAGCGTGTGCCGGCCTTCCCTGACACGCTCCATGAGCGCTCTCAGCTCGGTTTCCCGGTTGAAGAATTTCTCTCCCTCAACCCAATTACCTCCTGCTTTCTTCAGTTTGTCCATGTCGCCCGGCGAAAATAATTAACAACGAACCTGTTGCCAACAATATAGTTGTCAACAAATTTGTTGTCAAATGTTGCGAGAATTTTTTTCGAGCGGCCCGCGAGCGCTCTCACTCCTGCGGCGGCCCGGCAATGTGGCGTTTCGCACGTTTCCACTCGACATGCCCGAATAGAAAAGCCGGGCGCATAGCACGCAGTCACACGCTCTCCGGGAAAAGGATAATCCCCTTGGGGAGGCTTCTCCATCTCATCGGCGGCCTATACTACGATGGAGATACACCCGGATTTGGAGGAAACCTGCGGCGGCCTGGGAGGCTTCTCCATCTCATCGGCGTGGCCAATCCAGCAAATCCGGGCCAGACATACCCGGCTTGCCCGACACGCATCCCGAACTCCACAACGCCCCGAACGCCACAACGCCCCGACGCCCCGGCGATCCTACCCCGCCGTCCGCAACCGATGCTTCTGCTGGTCGATCAGCACGGCGCCGACGATGATGGAGCCGATAATGATCTCCTGTACGTAATTCGGCAAGCCCAGCATGTTGCTCCCGTTGCGCAACACCGCCATAATCAGCGCCCCGACGATGGATCCCACCACGCTGCCCTCCCCGCCGCTCAGGGAGCCGCCCCCGATCACCACGGCGGCGATGATGTCCAGTTCCAGCCCCACGGCGGTCGTAGGGTCGCCTACCGTGAGATAACTGTACTGCATGACCCCGGCAATGCCGGTCAGGAGGCCGCCCAGCGCATAGATCACGATCTTGATGCGGTCCACCTTGACGCCGCAAAGCCGGGCGGTCTGTTCGTTGGACCCGATGGCGAAGGTATACCGCCCCAGCACGGTATACTTCAACAGCACGGCGGACACGACCAGCAGCGCCAGCGCAAGCCATACTCCCGGCCCAAAGAGGAGCCACGAGGGCGAGGGGTCGATCAGCATGAGGTTCGTGAGCCAGTTGTCCGGGGTAGGCACGGTCTGTTCCTTCCCGATCCATTTGGCTATGCCGCGCACGATCTGCATCGAACCCAGCGTAACGATAAAGGGCACGATGCGGAATTTCGTGATGACGAACCCGTTGAAGGCGCCTACGCCCGTACAGGCCAACACCCCCGCCGCAAGCGCCAGGAACGGCCAGAAAAACCCTGGATCGCCGCCAGGCAGATTCAGCATAGCCGCCACGACGACCGTGGTCAACGCGATCTGAGACCCCACGCTCAGGTCGATGCCCTCGGAAACGATAATGAACGTAGTGCCGAACGCAGCAATCCCGATGATGACGCTCTGGGTCAAGATCGTCTTGATGTTGTAGAACGACGTGAAGGCGGACGGCGTCAGCGCGGCGAACAGCGCGAACACGAAGACCAGCCCCAGCAAGGGACCAATCTCCGACAACATAGCCTTGTAATTCCGTTGCTTCTTCATGCGTCGTATCCGGATGTGGCGAACTGCATGATACGATGTTCCGTCCATTCCGGAACAGGGCGCACGGACGAAAGGCGTCCCTTGTGCATCACGCCCAGCGTATCGCACACGCCGAGCAGTTCGGGCAGGTACGAACTGATCATGACAATGGCCTTGCCCTGTTCCGCAAGGCGGTGGACGAGTTTGTATATCTCAGCCTTGCTGCCGATATCGATCCCTCTGGTGGGCTCGTCGAGGAAAAGAATGTCGTTGTCCTGCTGCAAGAGGCGCGCCAGGCACACTTTCTGCTGATTTCCGCCCGAAAGTTCGTCGGCCCGCTGCTCGACAGACCCGGTCCGAATGCGCAATACATCGATCCAGCGCGCTCCGTCGCGACGCTCCTTGCCCAGCTGCAAAAACCCGGCCCGACTGTACCGCCGCAAGTCGGACAGCGTCAAATTGAAAACGAGAGGCAAGTTAAGCGCCAGCCCTTCCTCCTTCCGGTTCTCGCTCAAAAGGTCCAGTCCCTGATTGAGCGCCGTCCGCGGCGACATCCAGGCGACGCGCACCGCTTCGCGGCCCCGGATGGCCAGGGCGCCGGAACGGGCCTGCTCCAGCCCGAACAGCGTCCGCACCGTTTCGGAGCGACCGGCTCCCACCAGCCCGGCAATGCCCATGATTTCCCCCCGGCGCAACGTAAAACGAACGTCGGCGGGAAGCCCCTGTCGCCCCTGCAAACCGGACACGTCCAGCAGCGGATCGCCCATTTCGTGGTCGCCGGAAGGAAAAAGTTCATCCACCGAACGTCCCACCATGTCCTCTATGATGCGGCTTATGGGCGTGTCGGCTACCCGCCCCGTCGAAATCATCTTGCCGTCGCGCAGCACGGTGTAGCGATCGCACGCTTCCTGCACTTCCTCCAGAAAATGGCTGATGTAAATAACCGCGAGCCCCTGCTCTTTCATGCGCCCAATGGCCTCGAACAGCGCCTGCGTGTCGGCGGCGGCCAACGAACTCGTGGGTTCGTCCATAACCACGATCCGGGCGTCGAAAAGGAGCGCGCGGGCAATTTCGACGAGTTGCTGCTTGCCGATGCTCAGATCGCTTACCCGGGCGTCGGGGGCAATGCCCTGCTGTCCCAGGTCCGCCAAAGCCCGCTCCACTTCGCGAGTCCGGGGACGAATCCACCCGTAACGGGCATGTTCGTCGCCAAGGGTCACATTCTCCTCGACGGTCAGATGCGGGGCCAGCACCAGTTCCTGGTATATCATGCTGACGCCCGCCGCGCGCCCGTCCAGCGGATTCGCAGGCGCATACGGGGCGCCGTACAGGGTCATGCTCCCCGCGTCGGGGCGGTACGCGCCGCTCAGGATCTTCATGAGGGTGCTTTTCCCTGCCCCGTTCTCTCCTACGAGGGCATGCACTTCGCCCGCTTGCGCGTTCAGATCCACGCCCTGGAGCGCACGCACGGGACCGAACGATTTGCGAATGCCCTCAAGACAAAGTACGGGAGACGCCATGGGTCGCGCCGCAAAGCCGGTTAGTTGTCGAGCCAGCGGTCGAAGTCCGGATGCAGCAACTCCTGAATCTCGGCGTCGTCGATATTGTCGGGGGTCACGAGAATGGTGCGCGTGTCCATCCGCTCTGGCACGGCTTCCCCCTGTACGATGGATACGGCGGCCTTTACGCCCTCGTACCCCATCCCGACGGGGTCCTGCACCACCAGTCCGTGCAAGGTTCCATCCCGCATGGCGTCCAGCAGAATCGAATTGACGTCGAACCCCACCAGCGTCACGTCTCCTGCGCGCCCCGCCGTTTCCAGCGCGCGCAACATGCCTTGCGTAGCGGATTCGTTGGGCGTGAAAATGGCGTCGATCTCTGGAAACCGGTTCAGAATATTCTGGGAGACCTGGAGCGCAAGCGCCATCGTGGCGCCCGCATACATATTATCGACCAGCAATTCGGCGTCCGGGGCATATTCGTTCAGCGCGTCGAGAAAACCCCGCTCCCGGTTCGTAGTGCTGGCGGAGCCTTCCTGGTACCGCAACAACACCACCTTCCCTTGCCCGCCAAGTTGCTCGGCCAGGTATTGCCCGCCGATCCTCCCCCCGTCGTAGTTGTTCGACGCAATGAAACTGGATTGCGCATCCGATTCCAGCCCGGAATCGATGACCACCACCGGAATGCCCCGGGCCACGGCGGCCTCGACCGGGCGCGCCATGCTGCGGGAATCGAGGGGCGCCAGCACGATGGCGTCCACCCCGCGGCTGATCAGGTTCTGCAGCACCTGGATTTGCAGCTGGCGGTCGTCCTCCTTTTGCGGCCCCTGCCAGATCACCTCTACGTCGAATTCGGCGGCGGCTTTTTCTGCGCCGGCGTGAATCGCTTTCCAGAATTCATGGGTAGTCCCCTTGGGCACGACGGCGATTTCGAGCGGTTCGGTCCCGGCCTCCCCCGATTCGTCGGAAGAAGACGATCCGCATCCCCACGCGAAAGGGATCAGCGCAAAAAGGACCAGACGGCGAAACGCGCGCGATACGGAAAAAGAACGATGGAGCATTGCGATAGGGGCCTCGGGGAATACGGGTTCCGAAAGAATGTCAGGATATGCACATAATACGCAGGGAAAGCGCAGCGGGCAATGACAAGATACATTAGCGGCGATTACTTGACGAGCGTCATCATGTCCGTCATGACCTTGTCTTGCGCCTGCAAACGGTATACGTACGATCCGCTGGGCAATGCGGCGGCGGGAAAGCGTATTTCATGCCAGCCCGCGGATTTCAGTTCATCGACAAGCACCGCCAATTCATGGCCCATCAAATCGTACACGGCGAGACGCACCTTGCCCGGCTGCGGCAAGGCATATCGGATCGTGGTCTCCGGATTGAACGGGTTCGGATAGTTTTGCTCCAGCGCGAAGGCTTCGGGTATCTCCTCTTCGCCTTCGACGGAGGTGACGCTTTGCGCGTCCGCGATGGTCAGTTCGACGGAGGAGGGCGAGCCGGGCTGTACGCCGCCGGGCAGGTCGCCGAGGGCTACGGTGAATGTTTCGTCGTCCGCGTCGTCGTCTACGTTCGTGGCGATGGCGCCTGTTCCGCTTGTCTGGTTCGCCGCGATCGCGATGGAGGCGAGCGGTCCGTAGTCGCCCGCTTCGGCGGCGCCCGCTGTGATCGCGAGGGGTATGGCCACGTCTGTCGCGAGCGCCTCCGAGAGCGTAGCCGTGACGGTGATCGTTTCGCCTTCGGTCACCGGGTTCGGCGAAGCCGAGAGCGTCACTTCGGGCGTCGAGCGCGGCGGTCCTGTCGGAGGGATAACCGGCGGCGGGTCCGCGATGGTGAAGTCCGCGAGGTTGTCCACGCCACTGGCGCCGCCGCCCAGGCCCGTCGCCGTCAGCGCGCCGAGGCCGATCTGAATCGTCTCCGCCGCGGCCTCCGCGACGTTGTCCGCCATCGCCGTCAGCGCGATGGTCACGGACGTCGCCGTCGTCCCCGTCGCCGGGCCGGTGAACGCGACCTGCGCCGAGCCGCTGTTCAGGTTGCTGCACGTCACCCCCGCAGGCAAGGGCGACGGGCAGGCGAGCGCGTAGTCGCTGTTGCGCGTCGCCGCGCCGGCGAACGTCAGCGGCGCCGTCAGCGTCTCGCCCTGCCTAAGGCCGCGGCCCAGCGTCAGGAGGATGTCTTTCGCGTCCCCCTCAATGAGGTTACCGGCCGCGCCGGAGAGCGTCACCATCGTCGGATCGTTGTCGCTGACGGTCACCGACGCGGAGCCAGGGTTCCCCACCATGTAGCCGTTACCCGTCTCCACCGTGACCGTCACCGTCTTGCCGGCGCCCTCGTTCGCCGCGGCCACGAAGTCCGAGTGCGGCGCGTCCGCCACGCTCAGGTTCACCGTCAGGTTCGCCGACGGCGCCGGGCTCGACGTCACCGTGAAGTTCGCCGCCGCCCCCTCCGTAGCCGTAGCCGCCGCCGTGATCGTCACAGGAGGCAGAGACGCTTCCGTAAACCGGTATATCCTGCCGTTGAAAGCCAATGCGTACAGTTCCTGCTGCGCGTCGACCCCAAAGGACGAAATACTCAGACCGGTGTTCATGATCTCCTGGACCTGCGCCTGGGCGCCGTCATAGGTGAGCGCCCAGATGCGCCCCGTTCCGTAGTCGGCGAACACATATCGACCCGCCAGCGAAGAAGCCGAACTGCCGCGGTATGCGTATCCGCCCGTGATCGAAATGCCGAGATCGTGAGAATATTCCCACACGGGGAGCGTCAGGCCCGTTTGATTGCAGCCCATAGTCGGTTCGTAACAATGCAGCCCCTCCATGACGTCCCACCCGTAATTTGCCCCTTTTTCGATAATATTCACTTCTTCATACAGGTTCTGCCCCACGTCGGCGGCCCACAAGCGACCCGTCGACGAATCAAAGCTGATCCGCCACGGATTGCGCAATCCGTACGCATAGATTTCCTCTCGATACCCCTGATTGTTGCCGACGAAAGGATTGTCCGAGGGAATAGCGTACGGCGAGCCCCCGTCTACGTCTATGCGCAAGATGGACCCCAGCAAGGTGGCGGGATTCTCGCCATGGTCGTGCGGATCGCCGCCGCTGCCGCCGTCGCCCAGCGCCACGTACAGATATCCGTCGGGGCCAAAGACGATCTGTCCCCCGTTATGATTGCTGTACGGCTGGTTTACCTCCAGAATAACGGTTGCGCTATCCGTCAGCACGCGATCGGGATTGTTCGGATCGGCGCGGTACCGGGTCACCACGGTCCGGCGGGGATTCGAGGCCGTGTAATCCACGTAGAAATAGCCGTTCGACGCAAAGTTCGGGTGAAACGCAAGGCCCAGAAGCCCCTCTTCGTTGCCCTGGTCGCGGACCCGGCCCCTTATATCAAGAAAGACGTTTGCGGAACCAATATCGGAGCGGTTATCGAAAACCTTTATGACGCCCGCCTGCTCGACCACGAAAAGCCTGCCCGACCCGTCTCCCGGCGATTGAAAATCCACGGGTCGGTTGAAACGGAGATTCGGAAACGACTCATCGAGCCGCAACGCGCCGTCCGGTATCGACGCGTCGGTCATCTTTTGCTGTCCGCACGCCGGCATGGCGAAAAGCAGCAGAAAAACAAGGACACAGGCGGACAGCCCGGCGACCGGCGCGAAAAAGCGAAGAGAGCGGCATGGAGGCATTGGCGGAGCAAGTCAGGAAGCTTGGCGACGGTATCCGAAAGCGGTTGGAATTTAAGGCGTAAGGTTGCGGCCTTGTTCCGATCCGGCCTGCCTATGGAGCATCCTCTCGTCAGGATACGTTCGCAAACCCCATAGATTCTGTTCAGGGCAAAGACGACGCTTCGCGGCCATCCGCGGCGACGTCATATCGCCGGGAATCTGCAAACAGTTCAACATGTATCCTGATCGAATACGGAAAAATTATTCACTGTAAATCCGTATCGCTAATAATTTTTTGAACGCCATCGATAAACACTTTAAAACTACGAGATGTATTGCAAGATGGCGACAATTCGCGTCCAATGTTTCTCGATCCAGATATTTTTTGATAAACGCCACGGGTAATTTTCGTTAATTCATTCCCGGGCGCATGGATCTTGTCAGGTACGCGATATTTTCTTTTATTTGCATACCTCACGAGATTGGACACTTCCAATCCACGCTCAACCGCGCTGAGATCGCCAAAATACCAACTTTCCAATTCGCGACAGACTATCCTGACCAGGGTATCCGGCCTTTTGGCGCGACGACATTGCTCAACAAGCGCGTTCTTGACATTCCTGCAATCCGAACTATCCTGATCTCGTAAAACAATGAAGAAGGTGTTCGGGGCTCGCCAATGACGTATGCGGTGGACAATGTTCTTATCAAGATGCTGTTTTCCTTCAAAAACCACATATCTGACGGCAGGCATGGGCGACAGGATGCGAGGGAGCAATCCTCTCAACATCTCCTGCATCGATGGTTCCTCAAGAAAGAATACGAACGTCATTATTCCGGCGCCGCTCCAGTGAAAAATCCCTGCTTCCATAGGTAACCCATCTGGTCGCCCGCCGCCATGTAGGCGGCAACCTGCTTATCCTCGCTAGCTCTGCGTATTATGGTGTAGCCATGCTCTTTTTGCAACCAGAACACCTCTTTCAGCCTGGCCGCGTTAAGAAAATCCGGCGAATGCGTCGAAACGAAAACCTGTCCGCCTCGATGCGCATACGCCCGAAATTCTTCGGCCAATTCCGGAAGCAAAGTGGGGTATAGTTGATTTTCCGGCTCCTCTACGCATAGTAGCGGATGGGGTTCGGGATCGTACAGGAGCGTCAAATAGGCCAGCATCTTTATGGTCCCGTCCGAGACATAACGAGCCAGAAAGGGATCCTCGAAGGCGCCATCCTGAAACTTGAGCAGAATACGTCCTTCCTCAGTCTGTTTGGACGCTACCCGGGACATTCCGGGAACCCGATTCTTTAATTTTTCGATAATGGTTGAAAACACCTTTGGGTGATTGTTGTGAAGATACTCAATGACCAGGGCGAGGTTTTCGCCTTCCCGGGAAAGATGCTCGGCATAGCCCGCTTCCTGTTCTGGCCGAGCGCGGCTGATGTGAAAATCCGAAACGTGCCATCGTTCGATCAACTCCCCCAAAGCCACGACGGCGGGAAACCGTTCAAATTGCGCCAATCCCTTGATGGCCAGCAAATCAGGCGATGTAAGCGATTGTTCGTCGCGAACGAGCTGCGTTTCGTCTTCCACATCGTCCGCCTCATTCGTAATAGCATACCCTTTGCCTCTGCGGAAATCCAGAAAATGCCAAGGCTTGCCATGACTAAACCTGCGATACATTAGTATTTCGCGTTCGATTACGGGCCTGTTCCCTTCTTCTCCGATCTCCACTTTATACGTAACCAGTGGACTTCCAGATTTGACGCGATATTTGATTTCAATTTCGATCAGACCTTCTGTATTTCGACTGCGTACTTCGCCAAAACCACGGCTGCCTCCGAGTTTCGCCAAGGCAGTCCGTACGTTTGTGCTCATAGCGTCCCTCAGAAACCCGAAAACCGAAAATAGCGTGGATTTTCCCGTGCCGTTTGCCCCGACGAAAATAGCAAGGGAGGGTATATCTCTGATATCGACGTCCCGGAAAGCCCGAAAATTTTTTATACGAATCCGTTCTATTTTCATGGTTCTATGTATGGGCTATCGGGACGATCATGCGCGCCTCTTGTTGCCTATGATGCGAACGTCTGCCATCTACAGGGTCAGCCGCCGCCCCGCTCCCCGGTAAAATCTATGGAGTCTGTTTTATGGCCACCGTTCGGCCCGTGCGCGCGGACTCCCGGGCAGCGTCCAGAATGCGCGCGACGGTTACGTTGTTCCGCAGCGACGAAAGGTCCGTATCTGCAATCTGCACATTCCCGCGCACCACGGCGGCCAGATAGCTGAACGGGTCGTCGAGCGGGGCGGGCCTCTGTTCGAAGAGACGCACTTGTTCCTCCGAATCGCCCGCCTGCCGGATACGAAGCTCCGCGCCGTGCGGGGCGAAAAGATACCCTGTTCGGCCATAGACATGCATATCCTTGCGGTTGAAAGGCCAGTTCCAGGACGCCTGAATGATCGCCTGCGCATGCGGCCAGGTCAACACGATCGTCGCTTCGTCGTCCACGTCGGGATAAATATCCGGCTTGATCTGCTGCGTTACGGCGGTCACCGTCCGGGGCGGTTCGCCCCCCATCAACCAGGTCGCAAGGTTGGCCCCGTAGCAACCGAAATCTGTGAGCGCGCCGCCGCCGTTATACGCCGGATCGGTGAGCCATTCCAGAAATTCCTCGCTGACCCCGATCTCTGCGGGGCCCGGATGCCCGTCGCGGATGACCATCTTTCGAATGGCGCCCAGTGCGCTGTCCGCAATGGCTTCCCGCGCCGCATGCATGGAAGGGTACCAGGTCGTCTCGTAGTTGGTGACGACATGGATGGCGTGCTCCTCGGCCAGGGCGCGCATCCGGAGCGCGTCTTCCGCGGCGAACGCCAGCGGCTTCTCCACCATGACATGGACGCCGCGCGGAGCCGCCGCCTCCACTACTTCCACATGCTCGGCGATCGAACCGAAGGCGGCCACCGCCTCGGGTTCCGCCTCGTCGAGCATATCGTCCAGATCCGAGAAGAACAGGGCCTGGTTCAGATCGTATCGCTCGACGAATCGCTCCCGCAACGCGACATTCGGCTCGTACACGCCGACAATCTCGATATCCGTCTTGCCGGGACGGTTGAATATCCAGTTCACATGACCGTGCGTAAGGCGGGCAACGGCAAGCCGGAGCGGGGCGGGCTCCTGACCATACGCGGATGCAGGCAAAAGAAACGCCGCAAACGCAACGAAAAACAACGATGCGACGTGCTTCATGGGTTGGACGGGTCGTACAGGAGCGGAAAGAATTGGCCGTCCAGCGCTTTGCCCTTGCCAATGGCCGGAACCCCATCGAGAAGCGGCTCGTCGGTGGCGGAGCGCACCCCGTCCCGCACTACATTGATGACCATGGCGCGCCGGGGACGATCCGTCCGGTTCGCATAGGAACCATGCACCATGAGCGGATGATGAAACGTGGCTTCGCCCGCCTTGAGTTCAACGGAAACGGGCCGGAACGCTTCCTTTTGCTCGTCGGTCAGGACCTGAAAAATGGCGTCCATGTCGTTCGCCAGCCCCGTGATCGGAAGCAGCTCCCATTCGTGGCTCCCTGGAATGTACCGGATGCATCCGTTATCGACCGTAGCGTCGTCCAGCCCGATCCAGCATGTGAGATGCGACAAAGGATGCGTGCGGGTCCAGTACGAATAATCCTGATGCCACGCCACCACCCCGCCGTGCCGCGCCGGTTTGCAGAAAAGCTGATCGTGCCAGAACCGAACCGGGCCTGCAAGAAGCTGGGCCGCCGGAATTGCGAATGCCGGATTCCAGAGCGCGTCGTGAAACCCCGGACGAATCCGCCAGGCGCCGAGGGCGTGAAACAATACGTTGTCCGGGTCGCCGGATTCGTTCGTATGGTATTCGTGCCACAGTGCACGCCCTTCGTGAGCCGGGTCGAAAAATTCCTGCAATTCCGTCTGCAACGCCTCGACCTGTTCGTCGTTCAGAAGCCGCATCCCGGACACATAGCCCTGCTCCCGGAAAAAGGCGACCTGGTCGCCTGTCAGGCGATGCGCTTCCGGATCCACGCCGGAAAACAGGTCGCTTACAGCCTCATGCAGGCGGGACAGATCGTTCAATGACATGACGACGATAGATATCTTCTGGTACCGCGTACGGGATTTGAACCCGTGTTACCGGCGTGAAAGGCCGGCGTCCTGGACCCCTAGACGAACGCGGCTAATATTTTCAGGCGCACATTTTGCATTCCTTAAAAATTAAGGACGCCGTGCGGGTGACCGATGGGAATTGAACCCACGACCTCCAGGGCCACAACCTGGCGCTCTAACCGACTGAGCTACGGTCACCATGTCTCAGCGAATCACAGCCAATTTTCCATAGGCCGTCCCTTCGCCCCCCTCCCCTACGGCAATGACGAGGTACATGCCCGACGGAACCATGCGCCCTTCCACATCCCGGCCATCCCATCTGGCCCGGCCCCCGCGCGTTTCCAAACGCGCCACCACGTTGCCGTCAAGCGTAACGACCCGCAATGTCGTAGCCTCCACAAGCCCCTCCATGAAAATCGATACGGCGGCGTCCGACTCCATGAAAACGGGGTTCGGATAAACTTTGATCTCGCCAACCTGTTCCACGGGAGCGATGGCGTCCCCCGCATAACTCATCAAACCTTGATCCGTCGCCAGGTACGCCCGGCCCGATATCGGGTCGATGGCCAGGGCGACCACCGTGTCCGAGAAAAGCGGCGAGTTGTCCGTGGTGAACCGCTCCACGATATCGTAGCCGCCTTCGGCCTGCTGTACGACGGCAACTCCTTCGTTCGTCGCCACCCAGATGCGTCCCGCAGGATCTACCGCCAGATCGTTCACGAAAACGCCGCGAAGAAGATAACTCCCCGCCCCCTGCAGACGCGGCCATACCGGCACGGCGTTCGGGTCTTCCGCCACCGCACCATTGTTGATCACAAAGGCGACTCCCTTGTCCGTGCCTATCCACACCATGCCGTCCCGATCCTCCGCAACCGACGTGACCGTCGCGCCGGGCAAGTGCTGCCCCTCTCTGAGCTCCCCCTCTCTGTCGAAAAACCGGCAAGCGTCGTCCTCTATCGAAGCAGGCGTTCCATTCATGTCCAGCACGAGCAGCCCGGCCACGCGCCGCAAATTCGCCTGATCGTTCACAATGATCCATTGCTGATCGAACGTATCTATATAGATGCGGTCGAACGTCAGGCCAACCATAGAGAAGGTTCCGCATCGTATCCGGGGAATGGCCGTCCAGGCGTTTTCGTCCGGTTCGTAGACATGCATGGGCGTAGAAGACAGCGGATTCGTGACCCATATTCTGCCGTCCTTGTCGTCGGCGACGCCCCCCACGATAACATAATTGTTCGTACCGGTCGCCGGAAGCAACGTCGAATTGTCCGCGTTCCAGTGGCGCACCGTCCCGTCCGCCGCCTCCGTCAACCCGTTGCCGGCAGAACCTATCCAGGCATGCCCGCGCGCGTCCACATGCAGGCGATTGTACGTGGCGAACACTTCGGGAAATACCCGCCGAACGTAATTCGTCCAGTTTCCCTCGGCGTCGAAACGATAAAAACCGCTTTCGCCGCCCCGGAAACCGACCGTCCAGAGATTCCCGTCGCCGTCCGTCCGCACATCCGCAAACAGGTTGTCCCGAGGACCGTCCGGGAAGATTTCGGCGGCGAGCACCTCGGCGCTCTGGTCGGAAACATCCGGAAGCGCCATGGCGATCAAGCCGCCCTGCGCATCGCCGATCCATATGTTGCCGTCCGGCCCGGCCGCGAGGGCCACCGGATCCTCGTAGGTTTCCATGGAGAGTTTGCGGCCCTGCGTCCCGGATACGACGAACGGACCAAACCGCCCGACCCCCACCAGGCGATCTCCAAGGACCTCCATATCCCGAATGCCCTGGAGACTCACCCCAACCGGGACATATTCGCCGTTCGCCGTTCGCCGCACGAGGTCCCGGGTAGTCCCTGCGTAGAGTTCATCCTCAAACCAGGCGATCGCGCGCAACTCCCGGACCGGAAGCGCCGCCGCCTCCACCGTCCATTCGGCGGGATCGCTCAGGTTGAACGATTGCAGGGAAGCATACGCCAGACCGGCGTTCGTAGCCAGCCAGATAGCGAGTTCGCCATCCTGCCCCGGCGCAAAGGCAATGTCGAACACCTCCGTGCCCGCCTCGAGCGATCCCAGCTTGCTGAACGTATCGCGCACCTCGTTGCGCACTGGATCGAACACGACCACGCCGAACGACGTGGCGACGAATACGGAATCCCCGTGCGCCACGACCCCGTTGATCTGGCGAGACGGGTATTGTTCGGCGCGGGCAATGTCGAAATACGTTCTTACGACGCCGGTCGCCGGATTCAGGCGCTCCAGCGCCCCGTCCGGGTATCCGATCCATACAATCCCGTTTCGAGTATCTGCCGCAATGGCCTGGACCGCCACGCCATGCAGCCCTTCCCCGGGACCATACGTCGAAAACGCGCCCGACCCGACTTCATACCGGAATACGCCTCCGGTCGTGGCCGCCCAGATCGCATCGCCCAGCGCGGCGACGTCCGTAATCTCCCGAAACGAGGTGTGCGTCCGCCAGCGGGAATCCTGCGCCGCCGCATCTCCCGGAAAACCCGCGCCAACCAGCAAGGCGCCCAGGCAAAAGGACAAAAAACAACGCATGGGAAGCAATCGAACAGAAAGCTGAAAACGAAAAAAAGCGCGCCGCCGCGCGAAAAGCCGGACCGCCGAAACAGGGGACGCGATACGAATGCGACGCAAGGTCATGACCGCCCTGGCCGCCCGCCAATGTCGCGCAACAGATTGACCATCTCGATGGCCGCTACTGCCGCATCGGCGCCCTTGTTGCCCTTCGCCCCGCCGGATCGCGCCAGCGCCTGCTCGCCCGTATCCGTCGTAAGCACGCCGAACGCAATGGGCAAACCAAGGTCCAGCGAGGTGCGCGCCGCGCCGTACGAGGCGGCATGGCATACGGCCTCGAAATGGGGCGTTTCGCCGCGAATCACGGCGCCAAGACAAATGATCGCATCGTACGATCCGGTTTCGGCCAACCTCCGGGCAACGAGAGGAATCTCCACCGCGCCAGGGCACCGCGCCACCGTAACCCGATCCATGTCCGCGCCGCTGGAGGCCAGCGCCTCGAGCGCTCCCGCGAGCAAGCGTTCCGTAACCGACTCGTTGAATCGGCTGACCACCACGCCGAAACGGGCGGCTCCGGCGTCCTGCGAACCTGTGACTATGTCGAGCACGATTTTTTCAAAAAAGAAAACGTCGGACGCGGTTTCAACCCCGCCCCGGTTCAGAAGGCGCAGAAATGATGGCGTACGCGCATTCGCACCGACGCCTGTAAAAAATACAACGAGTGGACGTAAAAACGACCCTGCGGCGCGTTTTGTTTTACCCGAATGTCCGCTATAATGTTCCGAAAGGGGCTTGACTAACTCGCGCGACGTACGTATTATTACGCCTGGCGCGTTGAGGGCGCTCTGATTACGCCCGCAAAGGTCAGAGGCTGCGAAAGACGCGTCGCGTCCGCCATACTCGGAATCCGCAGCGCTTCCCCCTGATTTTAACGATGCAATCATGACGTCCTTTGCGCAGAAAAGCGACACGCCAAGCGAAACAGGATTGATCATACCTTCCCTGAAACGCCCCGGACTAACCGGCCGAATTCCCCGAACCATTTCTGGCCTTCGCCAGCCTGCCTTGCGCCATGACAACGTTCGCTACCCCCCCCCCCCCCCCCCCCCCCACACACACACACATGCGCACACATACCCTTTCGTAGCTTCGACCAGCGACGCGCTGGTTCTTTATACAGAACCTTGCTCTTCTCCGGGTTCAGCTATGCAACGGTCAACTTCCGTCGCCTGCTCCGGGAAATGGCCCGGATCTTTCTGGCCGCAGCGTTCGTGGCGGGATTCCCCAACGCCGCTGCAGGGCAAACAGCGACGTTGAGTCTGACAGGCCACGACATCCCTGCGTCCTACACGGAGCTCGGTGTCGGGAACGTCGGCACCGTTGAGGTCCGTTTATCGGTGGCGCAAACGACCGCGGTGCCCTACGAAATATGCCTCACCAGTAGCCTCGGGGTGATAGTGGACCAGCTACTGGTGGGGCTCACCACAGGCGGGGGTCTTGACGAAACATTAGATAGTAACGGCTGCACCACGGGCGAAATCGCCGCCGGCGAAACGTTCGTGACAGCTGGCAACGAATATTCTTTCCCTGACAATGGCACAAGCCCGCTCACTAATCAGGACAATCCCGACGAGACCATTACAGTCTCCATCCAGGAAGACGCCGACAACCCGCTGCCCGCATCCGTCACAATCTCGAGCACCGACAACAGCTACGACCTCCTCCTCCTCGACGATGACCCCACGCGGGTCAGGATCAGGCGCACGGGCTCGGGCGCGCTCGCCGAAGGCGGTTCCGACAAAGCGGAGTTCGTCCTTCTATTCGACAATAGAGCGAATAGGCCGCTGATTGCGGGCGATCGGGTCGACGTGCCGCTGTCGATTACCGGCACGGGAGTGACCGCCTCTGACTACGCGCTGGGGCTCAAGAGCGGGACGGGCCTCAACACGGGCGTGCAGATACTGAACGCCGACGCCCTGACCCCGACCGTCGTGTTCAGCGGCGCCGGGGCGCTCCGCGCCACGCTTGAGTTGACGCCGACGGACGACGCCGTAAGCGAAGGGCCCGAAACGCTAACGATTACGCTGGGCACGGACATGCAACTGGCCGCTCAGACCAACACCAACGTCCGGGGCGGCGCCGCGCGGTCCTCACGGACGGTCATTCATCACTTTGATGTGGAGATCGGGGACAACGACGATCCGTCTGTGACGATCGCGGCGGGTACGTCGCCTGTGACGGAGGGTGCGTCGGCGACGTTCACGGTGACGGCGACGCCTGCTCCTGCGGCGAACCTGCCCGTGAACCTGTCGGTGGCGGACGCCCCGCACTCGGACTTCGTGGCCGCGGCGAACGAGGGAACCGGCAAGACGGTGACGGTCCCGACCACCGGCTCCGTAACCTACAGCGTGGCGACCGCGAACAACAGCGCCGACGAGCCGAACGGCCCGGTGACGGTCACGGTGGAGACGGGGACCGGCTACGTGGCGGGGAACCCCGGCACCGCGTCGGTGACCGTCAGCGACAACGACACGACGACGGTGACGCTCTCCGGCGCGGCCGGTAACCTCATCGAGGGGGACGAGAAAAACATCCTCCTGACGCTGGGCCGCGGCCTCAGGCAGGGCGAGACGCTGACGGCGCCGCTGACGTTCGCCGGCGCGGCGACGCGCAACAGCGACTACGCGCTCGCCTGCCCGTCGCCCTTGCCTGCGGGGGTGACGTGCAGCAACCTGAACAGCGGCTCGGCCTCCGTCGCGTTCACTGGCCCGGCGACGGGGACGACGGCGACGTCCGTGACCATCGAGCTGACGGCGACGGCGGACAACGCTGCGGAGGCGACGGCGGAGACGGTTGAAATCGGCCTCGGCGCGCTGACGTCGACGGGCCTGGGCGGCGCCGCGAAGGGCGTGGACAACCTCGCGGACTTCACCATCGCGGACCCGGCGCCTCCTGAGGCGAACTTCGCGGCGGCCTCGTCGAGCGCGGCGGAGAACGCGGGCGCGATCAACGTAGGCGTAACGCTGAGCTTCGCGCCGACGGCGAACCTCACGCTCAACTATACGGTGGGCGGCACGGCGACGTCGGCTTCTGACTACGCGGCGCTGACGGGCACGGTCGCGATCGCGTCGGGCGCGACGACCGTGAACATTCCTGTGTCGATCACGGACGACGAGGCCGTCGAGGAGGCCGAGACGGTGACGCTGACGCTGGCGACGGGCTCGGGCTACGCGGTGGGCGCGACGAACGTGCATACGCTGACGATCCAGGACAACGACGTGGCGCCTCCTGAGGCGAATTTCGCGGCGGCCTCGTCGAGCGCGACGGAGGACGCAGGCACGCATAATGTGGGCGTAACGCTGAGCGTGGCGCCGACGGCGAACGTCACGCTCAACTATACGGTGGGCGGCACGGCGACGTCGGCTACGGACTACGCGGCGCTGACGGGCACGGTCGCGGTAGCGGCGAACGCGACGACCGTGAACATTCCTGTGTCGATCACGGACGACGAGGCCGCGGAGGGCGCCGAGACGGTGACGCTGACGCTGGCGGAGGGATCGGGCTACGCGGTGGGCTCGACGAACGTGCATACGCTGACGATTCAGGACAACGACGTGGCCGGCGTGGCCGTCTCGAGGCTTACGGACTCCATCGTGCTGACCGAGGGCGGCTCCGCCGAGACCTACACGGTCGTGCTCAACAAGGCGCCGGCGGCGAACGTGACGGTGACGGGAACCGTGCGCGATCCGTTGGTCCTTGGCGTCCACAAGGATTCCGGCGCGCCGGGGTCGAGCGTCACGCTGACCTTCGCGCCGACGGACTGGAATCAGGCGCAGGCGGTGACCATGACGCCGCTCGAGGACGCCAACGCGACGAACGACGCGACCGTAATCAACCATGCGGTGACGGGCACGGGCGAATACCAGAACGTCACGGCGGACGCGCTGTCCGTCACGGTCAACGACAACGACCAGCCGCCCTCGACGCCCGAAGTGACGCTCTCGGCTTCGCCGAACCCGGTGACCGAAGGCGAAACGATCACCGTCGCCGCGACGCTCTCGGAGGCGCTCGCGACAGACGTGGCCATACCCCTCGCGCTGACGGCGGGCACCGCCGAAGCAGGCGACTACGGACCGCTCGCCTCCATCGCTATCGCGGCGAACGAGACAAGCGGAACAGGCGCCATCGCCACGAACGTAGACGACGACGCGGACGACGAAACATTCACCGTAGCCCTCGGCGACCTGCCCGGCGGCGTGCAGCCCGGCACGCCCTCCTCCGTCGAACTGACCATCGCGGACGCGCAAAGCGTCACCTCCGTCGAAGGCGAAGAGGAGATACCCGAAGCCTTCGCGCTGGAGCAAAACTATCCGAATCCGTTCAATCCGTCGACCACGATCCGCTTCGCGCTCGACAAGGCGCAGCGCGTACGCCTTGCGGTTTACGACCTGCTCGGACAAGAGGTGCGCGTACTCGTCGACGGCGTACGGCCGGCGGCGCGCTACGACGTCGCGTTCGACGCCGCAGACCTCGCCAGCGGCACATACCTCTACGTCCTGCGAGCGGAGAGCCAGGTCGCCGTCAAAACCATGTCCCTGCTCAAGTAAGTCCGGGGCGCGGCGTCAGGCGGAATGCGCTTCGGAAGCGCCCGGAACCGTTTGGCCTGTGCGCTTCCGAAGACGCGAACGCAGGCGGGCGCGGCGCGGGCGCAGGCCGGAAGAACGAATCAGCTCGCCTTTCGTTCGTTGCCCGAATGCCCGCTACAATGTTCCGAAAGGGGCTTGACTAACTCGCACGACGTACGTATTATTACGCCTGGCGCGTTGAGGGCGCTCTGATCAAGTCCGCAAAGATCAGAGCTGCGAGAGACGCGTAGCGAACGCCATATCCTGAATCACAGTGTTTTCCGCTGATTTTAACGATGCAATTGGCATCGACCACACGCCAGCTTGAAATACCAAACGCCTATCCAATCCCTGAATATCCCAATGAACAACCTGGTGGGTTTACACAACTAACTGGCCGAATTCCCCGAACCATTTATGGCTTCGCCAGCCTGCCCTTGCGCCATGCCCCCCCCCCCCCCCCCACACACGCACACACATACCCTTCGTAGCTTCGGCCGGCAACGCGCTGGTTCTTTATGCAGAACCTTGCTTTTCTCCGGTTTCAGCTATGCAACGGTCAACTACCGTCGCCTGCTCCGGGAAACGGCTCGAGTCTTTCTGGCCGCAGCGTTCCTGCCGCTGCTGCTCGGCCTTGCCGCCGGGGCGCAGGCGCAGACCATGGTGCCGGACGACTGGGCGCTCAAGCCCTCGGGCCTGAACGCGGGCGACCAGTTCCGGCTGATGTTCCTCACGTCGACGACGCGCAATGCGACCTCGACGGCCATCGCGGACTACAACAGCTTCGTGCAGGGCCGCGCCGCGGCCGGGCACGCGTCGATCCAGTCCTACAGCGCGCAGTTCCGCGCGTTGGGCTCGACCGCTACGGTGGACGCGCACGACAACACCTCGACCACCGGTACGGGCGTGCCGATCTACTGGCTGGGCGGCGCCAAGATCGCCGACGACTACGCCGACTTCTACGACGGGAATTGGGACAGCGCGGCGGACGATGGAAGGAATGAATCCGGAGGAAGCGCTTCTTCCGTTACAGTCGTTTTTGTGGGCTCCGAGGACGACGGCACAAAGGCCGCTAACGATTTCACACTTGGAGGCACAGCTGGCTTTGTCCGTATAAGTGACCCGCGCACACCGTCGCAAGGACTCCGCAAAGGCGGGGCACTTACAGCTGTTGACCAATCCCGCAGATTCTACGGCCTGTCCCCGGTCTTCGAGGTGGACGCCACTAGCGCCCCGGCGATTACAATCTCAGGCGGCAACGCGGTCACGGAGGGAACGGCGGCGGACTTCACAGTGACGGCGAGCCCGGCGCCGACCGCGAACCTGCCCGTGAACCTGTCGGTGGCGGACGCCCCGCACTCGGACTTCGTGGCCGCGGCGAACGAGGGAACCGGCAAGACGGTTACGGTCCCGACCACCGGCTCCGTAACCTACAGCGTGGCGACCGCGAACAACAGCGCCGACGAGCCGAACGGCCCGGTGACGGTCACGGTGGAGACGGGGACGGGCTACACGGTGGGGGACCCCGGTTCCGCGTCGGTGACGGTGACGGACAACGACACGACGACGGTGACGCTCTCCGGCGCGGCCGGTAACCTCATCGAGGGGGACGAGAAAAACATCCTCCTGACGCTGGGCCGCGGCCTCAGGCAGGGCGAGACGCTGACGGCGCCGCTGACGTTCGCCGGCGCGGCGACGCGCAACAGCGACTACGCGCTCGCCTGCCCGTCGCCCTTGCCTGCGGGGGTGACGTGCAGCAACCTGAACAGCGGCTCGGCCTCCGTCGCGTTCACTGGCCCGGCGACGGGGACGACGGCGACGTCCGTGACCATCGAGCTGACGGCGACGGCGGACAACGCGGCGGAGGCCACGGCGGAGACGGTTGAAATCGGCCTCGGCGCGCTGACGTCGACGGGCCTGGGCGGCGCCGCGAAGGGCGTGGACAACCTCGCGGACTTCACCATCGCGGACCCGGCGCCTCCTGAGGCGAACTTCGCAGCGGCCTCGTCGAGCGCGGCGGAGAACGCAGGCACGCATAACGTGGGCGTAACGCTGAGCGTGGCGCCGACGGCGAACCTCACTCTCAACTACACGGTGGGCGGCACGGCGACGTCGGCTTCTGACTACGCGGCGCTGGCGGGCACGGTCGCGGTAGCGGCGAACGCGACGAGCGTGAACATTCCTGTGTCGATCACGGACGACGACGCCGTCGAGGAGGCCGAGACGGTGACGCTGACGCTGGCGACGGGATCGGGCTACGCGGTGGGCGCGACGAACGTGCATACGCTGACGATTCAGGACAACGACGACTCTCCGCCGGCGACGCCTGAGGCGAACTTCGCGGCGGTCTCGTCGAGCGCGGCGGAGAACGCGGGCGCGATCAACGTAGGCGTGACGCTGAACCCGGCGCCGACGGCGAACCTCACGCTCAACTACACGGTGGGCGGCTCGGCGACGTCGGCTACGGACTACGCGGCGCTGACGGGCGAGGTCGCGGTAGCGGCGAACGCGACGACCGTGAACATTCCTGTGTCGATCACGGACGACGCCGCCGCGGAGGGCGCCGAGACGGTGACGCTGACGCTGGCGGCGGGATCGGGCTACGCGGTGGGCGCGACGAACGTACATACGCTGACGATCCAGGACAACGACGACTCTCCGCCGGTTGTCCCTCCGACAGGACCGCCGCCCTCGACGCCCGAAGTGACGCTCTCGGCTTCGCCGAACCCGGTGACCGAAGGCGAAACGATCACCGTCACGGCGACGCTCTCGGAGGCGCTCGCGACAGACGTGACCATACCCCTCGCGCTGACGGCGGGCACGGCCGAAGCAGGCGACTACGGACCGCTCGCCTCCATCGCGATCGCGGCGAACGAGACAAGCGGAACAGGCGACATCGCCACGAACGTAGACGACGACGCGGACGACGAAACATTCACCGTAGCCCTCGGCGACTTGCCCGGCGGCGTGCAGCCCGGCGCGCCCGCCTCCGTCGAACTGACCATCGCGGACGCGCAAAGCGTCACCTCCGTCGAAGGCGAAGAGGAGATACCCGAAGCCTTTGCGCTGGAGCAAAACTATCCGAACCCGTTCAATCCGTCGACCACGATCCGCTTCGCGCTCGACAAGGCGCAGCGCGTACGCCTGACGGTCTACGACCTGCTCGGACAAGAGGTGCGCGTACTCGTCGACGGCGTACGGCCGGCGGCGCGCTACGACGTCGCGTTCGACGCCGCGGACCTCGCCAGCGGCACGTACCTCTACGTCCTGCGAGCGGAGAGCCAGGTCGCCGTCAAAACCATGTCCCTGCTCAAGTAAGTCCGGGGCGCGGCGTCAGGCGGAATGCATTCCGGGCGCTTGCGAAGACGCGGGCGACGCGAACGCGGCGCGGGCCCGAAAAACGAATCAGCGCGCCTTTCGTTCGTTGCCCTGCTTGTCTGCTTCCGGCAACAAACAGCACGGGGCTATGGGCGCAAGCGCTCCCCCTGCCTGTTTCCCCTCGAAAGAATGCCCCAGCATTCGGATCCTAAATAATTAAGGCGCGAAAATTTCAACTTAAATAATTTAACCTGTAAGATTGAATTTCTTATTTTTTAAGGCGTCTTCGTTGGCCTTGGAAACAAGCGCGTCCCGGCATTTGGCCTGTTCCGGCGAACGCCCTGTTTTCGCATCGCTTTCAATATTTCGGTTATGAGAATTCGATAATTTCCAGAAGCGCACCTGTTTCGCATCGCTCCAACTTCGTCGCCATGATTACAAGCCGCATCTCCACAGAACGCATTCTCGCGAACCTGCAGGCCAAAGTGGCGCAGCGCCTGCCCATCATGATCGCCAGCGCGGGCAGCGGCCTGGTCGCCAGGCTGCTGGAAGCCGCAGGCGTCGATTGCATCAATACGTTTTCCGGAGCGCGATTGCGCGCCAACGGGATGGGGACCATGTCCATGATGTGGCCCATCCTCGACTCGAACAGGCAAACGCTGGACTACACCCGCGAAGACGTCATGCCTGCGCTGGAGGGCAACGCATTCGTCTGCGCCTGCCTGAACGCGAACGATCCGCTCAAGGATATGCGCATGGCGCTCGACGAATGCAAGGCCATGGGCGTACAGTCGGTTTCGAATATCGGCCCCTCCATCAGCTACGTAGACCACGACAGCGAGATATACCGGGTGCTAACGAGCGCAGGCGTCACGTACCAGAACGAAATCGAGATGCTGAAGCTCGCGAAAGAAGAGATGGACATGGCGACCATCGGACTGGCGTTCACCCTCGAAGACGCGCTGGCCATGTGCGAGCAGGCCCGGCCGCATATCTTCTGTTATCACGCAGGCACCACGAAAGGGGGCCTCAAGGGATACGACAGCGGATTGACCATCGAGCAAACCGCCGAACAAACCGAAGAAGCCTATCAGGCGGTGCGCAAGGTCCACCCGGAGGTCATCCTCGTGGCGCACGGCGCCGCCATGGAGAACCCGGTCGATGCGCAATACATGCTGGACCACACCTCCGGGCACGGTTTCTGGACCGGCTCTTCCACGGAACGCCTCCCCATAGAACGCGCCGTATCGGCGGCGGCCCGGGAATTCGCCGCCCTGCGCTTCCGTACGCAGGCCGGATAGCGGCTCCATTCACGACAGTAACCAACGCATCATGTCGAAAACCATCGCCGTACTGGCCACGATGGATACGAAGGGCGCAGAAGCGAATTTCGTACGCCAGGAAATCGAAGCCCTCGGAGCGAAAGCCCTGCTGATCCATATCGGGGTGGTGGGACCTGCCGCCGCGCCTGCGGACGTCGACGCCAACACAGTGATCCGCGCCGGAGGCGGCGAACCGGACGCCGTGCTGAAGAACCCCACGCGGGAAAGCGTCGGGCCGTACATCGTCCGGGGGGCGCAAAAAATACTCCTCGACCTGGTCCTGGAGAATAAAATCCACGCCCTGCTCGCCATGGGCGGCACCCAGGGCACCTCGACCTGTTCGCAGGTCATGCAGGCGCTGCCCTACGGATTCGGGAAGATCATGCTTTCCACGGCGGCGTCCGGGGACACCGAACCGTTCGTGGACATCAAGGACATCGCCATGATGTTCTCGGTCAGCGATATCCTCGGCCTGAATCCGTTTTCTCGAAAAATACTGGCGAATGCGGCGGGCGCCGCCGTGGGCATGGCCCGGAAAAGCGACCGCTCCCTGACCGCCGACGCGGACAGCAAGGGCACCATCGGGATGACGAACCTCGGCGTGCTGACCCAAGGCGCCATGCACGCCATCGACCTGTTTCACGAGGTGGGCTACGAAGTCATTACGTTTCATGCGATCGGGGCGGGCGGACGCGCCATGGAACAGATGATGCGGGAAGGCATCATTACGGCGGTTTTCGACTACGGCCTGGGCGAAATCGCCGACGACGCATACGACGGCTTGCGCGCTTCGCACGACCCCGAACGCCTGACCGTAGCCGGCAAACTGGGTTTGCCGCAAGTGATATGTCCCGGCGGCGCGGAACACATCGGGCTGCTCCTGCACACGCCCAACGAGGCGCCGGAAGCCTGGAAGCGCCACGCCTACGTTTTCCACAGTCCGGTCGTGTTCGCTCCCCGCCTCGGGCCGGACGAAATTCGCAAGGTGGCGGAGGAAATCACCCGCCGCCTGGCCCACAGCAAGCAAAAGACCGTCTTTATGCTGCCCCTGAAAGGCGTGAGCCGGTATTCCGTCCCCGGAGGACCACTTGAAAACAAGGAAAGCGACGCCGCGTTCTTCGATGCCCTCCGCAGCGCCATGCCCGCCTCCGTCGAACTCAGGGAGCTGGACTATGGCGCAGAAGACCCGGCCTTCGTCGAGGAAGCCGTGCGAACGCTTGTCCAGCTGATCGAACAATAGAACCCTAAGCAAGCAACAAAAGCATTATGCGCAGTTTGTGGAACGACCGGGAGGCGGAAGCCTTCGCCGGGGACGATCTGGGGATGCGGGTCTATACCTCGCGCCTCCTCGGATCGGAAGAATACCTTGTCATGCACGGCGGCGGCAACACGTCGGTCAAGGCCGTCGCGCAGGATTTGTTCGGAAACGACATAGACGTGCTGTACGTCAAGGGCAGCGGATGGAATCTGCAAACCATCGAAAAACCCGGCTTCCCTGCGCTGCGCCTTGCGGAAACGAAGTGGCTGGCCGATCTCGAAACCTTGTCCGACGAGGAAATGACGCGGCAATTGCGTTCGTTCATGCTGGATTCGTCCAGCCCGTCCCCCTCGGTGGAGGCCATCCTGCACGCCATTCTTCCGGCCAGGTTCGTAGACCATACCCATGCCGACGCCATGGTCACCCTCACGAACAATCCGCGGGGGAAAGCCATCATGCAGGAGGTTTGCCCCGACTGCCTGGTCCTGCCGTACGTGATGCCCGGCTTCATCCTCGCCAGGCAAGTATACGAAGCGATCCGGGGCGTAGACCTCGGCCGGTACAAGGGCGTCATCCTCATGCATCACGGCATATTCACGTGGGGCGACGACGCCCGAACATCCTACGAGAACATGATCGAACTGGCGAGCCGCGCCGAAGCGTACCTCGCCGAACATGGGCAGACGGAGCATCCCGAAGCGCGACGCGACGTGGACCTGCTCGATCTGGCGCGGATACGGCGGGCGGTATCCCGTGCGCGCGGCGCAGCGCAGCTGGCCATGCTGGACCGGTCCGGCAGCGCGCAGGGCTTCGCAAGCCGCAAGGATGTGGACGACATCGCTACGCGGGGGCCGCTTACGCCGGATCATGTGCTCCGGGGCAAACGCATCCCCGTCGTCATATCCAAACGACCGGAGGAAGACGTGCCCGAAGTAACTGCGTTCGCAAAGGACTACGCGGCGTATTACGAAGCCCATAAAACAGAGGGCCTCCGGATGCTCGACCCCGCGCCGCGCATGGCCGTATGGAAGGAAAGCGGATGCATTGCTTTCGGAAGCAGCGTCCGGGAATGCGGGATCGCGAGCGACATTGCGCGGCACACCCGGCAAGCCATTCAGACGGGCGAATCCCTCGGCGGATGGCGCGCCTTGTCCGAACAGGAGATTTTCGATGTGGAATACTGGTCCCTCGAACAGGCGAAACTGGGCAAACGGGGCGCGCCGAAGGAGCATCAGGGAAAGATCGCCCTCGTTACGGGCGCATACGGCGGCATCGGCAAGGCGACCTGCGAAACGCTGGCCCGGGACGGGGCCGCCGTGGCGGGGATAGACGTCCATCCCGGCGTGGTCGATGCGCTGGAGGGCGTGACCGGCATTGCGTGCGACGTAACCGACGAAAGCGCGGTGAGGGCGGCGGTGGAGCGCGTGATCGCTACGTTCGGGGGGCTGGACATTATCGTGTGCAATGCGGGGATTTTCCGGTCGGGGGAACGCATCGAGGAGCAGGACGCCGCCGCATGGGACCGGATGCTGGCCATCAACCTGACGGCCACCCAGCGGTTCATGCGCATAGCCATCCCTTACCTGAAACTGGGGATTAGTCCCTCCATTGTCGTGGTCGGATCGCGGAATTACGCCGCGCCCGGCCCCGGAGCGGGGGCCTATTCGGTCAGCAAGGCGGGCGTAACCCAGTTGGCTCGCGTGGCGGCGCTGGAACTGGCCCCGGACGGCGTGCGCGTCAATGTCGTGCACCCGGACGCTGTCTTCGACACCGGGTTATGGACCGACGAAGCCCTCGAACGCTCGGCGAAGCGCTACGGCATGACGGTGGGGGAATACAAAACCAAAAATCTTCTGAATACGGAAATACGGGCGGCGGACGTGGGGCGCCTCATTTCCGTCATGGCGGGCGACGCGTTTCGGGCCACTACGGGCGCCCAGGTACCTATTGACGGGGGTACGGATCGCGTGATATGAAGCGCGGCGGGCGCGCTATCAGATATAATTCCCATCGTTTCCTCTGGTTTATTTGAGCAGAAGCATGTGGCCAGAAAAATGGTTCGGGAAATTCGGACAGTTAGTCCGGGTCGTTTCAGGTGCAGGGCTGCGGTGGGTTACGCCGCCTTGGTCAGCGGCTTTCGTCTGTAGTATACGTCCGTCGGGGGTTCTATTGTCAAGTCCCTGGCGGGGTCGCTCTTCGTTGAAGTAGCGCAGGTAGTCGGCGACGCCCTTTCTGGCCTCGCTTACGGCGTCGTAGGCGCGCCGGTAGACTTCTTCCTGCTTCAGGCTGCGCCAGAAGCGCTCCACGTACATGTTGTCCAGCCACCGGTCCTTGCCGTCCATGCAGATGCGCACGCCGTGCGCCTTGAGCGCGCCCGTGAACGCCTCCTCGGCGCTCTCTGTGAGCTGCTTCTTTCAGGACTGTATCTGGTTCGGGTGCACCTCGAAGCGTTCGGCCAGCGTGCTCTCGCCGCGCACGGCGGCGAGGGCTACCTTCGCCTTGAACGAAGGACTGTGGGTTCTGCGGGTGCGTCTGGGCAGCGGACGGAACAGAAGAAGCCAACGAGAGGCTTGTCAAGTACTTCAAGGTTACCTTTAGCAGTGACCGGGAGAAGAATCCCTTTGTCGGAACAACGCCGCAATGGCGCCGGGGCATCCGATACCCCCGGCTTGTAGCGTCTGGTTTCCAATCGTTCACGTTCCGGCCTTTTGGGCTCCCTGGCTAAACCGTCTCGAACTCGAGGGACGAAAGATTGAGTTCTTTGGAACGTTGCGAGAGATGAAGTATTTCCACGCCCACCACTTCGTTCGATTCATTGTAATCAAGCACCACGCCCGGCGAAATTTCCTCGGATTCGGTGATTACCGAGGCGTCAAGGCGTAGATAGAGTGCGTCAGCCTCTTTATCGACATGCAGTTTCATAGATTTTCTCTCATGCTTCGGTCAAAGAATGCGCTCACAACTCTCCAGGGCGTGACATGGGTGTTCACGACTACACGCAGAACACGGTTATCCTGTTCCGGGATTCGATAAAAAAGCGCTCTACCTGGGGTCATGCGTATCGGAAATGCGCAGGGCTGGTTCGGCTATCGCCCGTGCGACCCACTCCACGGGAATACCTCGCTCCGCCATTACCTGAATTGCGTGCTTGGTAAATTCCAGTTTCAAGGATTGGGATGGCATGGCATCAGAGGTGGTTCGGTTTGATTGGACAGATTTCGCGGGAATTTAAGGTGTAGCGTTGCGACCTTGTTCCGACGCAATAAACCGACCCGTCGGCGCCCCAAAAATCCGCCCAAACCAGGCTCAAATCCCAAAAAAACCCATACATCCCACTCAGGCCCGCCCGAAATCGTCCTCCAGTCGAACGATGTCGTCTTCGAGGCACAAGCCCAGCTGGGTTTCAATAATAATCAGCGGGTCCGGGCCGTCGTTTTCGACGCGGTGCGCATCCCCCGCCTCGATACGAACCGCATCCCCCGTCGCCACGCGGCGCTGCGCATCGTTCAGGGTAAACAGGCCCCTCCCGGACGCGATCACCCAGCGCTCCCGCCGATGCGCATGTTTCTGAAGGGAAAGCCGCTTCCCGGGACGCACGACAATGCGCTTGACGCGGTATCCCGGTTCGTTCAGATATTCTTCCCAGCGGCCCCAGGGCCTGTCGTCGGAGTCCGTCATGCGTCCTGCGCTTCGGGAATGCGCTTGCCGAACATCCGCAAGCCGAAAAACAGCGCCCCGCCGCCCGCCAACATGCCAATCCACCAGGGCAGCCCGAATCCGGTCGGCAGAGTGCCCAGCGCGATGGCGGCGCCTCCCGCGAACGAGGCGTAGGGAAGCTGGGTGCGGACGTGATCTATGTGATCGCACCCGGACGCCATGGAAGACAGAATGGTGGTGTCTGATATGGGAGAACAATGATCTCCGCAAACGGCCCCCGTGAGCACGCACGCCACGGAAGAATACATAATGTGGTGATGCGATCCGTCCGTCAGGCCGTTTATGGCGAGAATGGCCCACACCAGCGGAATCACGAGCGGCATGAGAATGCCCATAGTCCCCCAGCTCGACCCCGTAGAGAAGGCTGTCACGGCGGCCAGCGCAAAGATCAGCGTGGGCACGATGCCCGGAGGAAGGGATTCGCCCAGCGCGGAAATAAGATAATCCGCCGTATGGATGACCGTAGTGATCTCCGAAAGCGCCCAGGCCAGCACCAGAATAACGCACGCCAGCAACATGGACTTGACGCCCGAAAACCAGGCGTTGACCGTTTCGGTCAGCGTCAGGGTGCGGCGAACGAGCGACAGCGTCACCGCCGTAACCGCGCCCAGCAACGATCCCCACATCAATGCGCTGTACGAATCCGCCGTGCCGATAATGTCCCGCAACGTGTCGCCTTCCCCGGTGGCGTACAACCCGCCCAGCACCGATACGACCAGCACGACCACCGGCAGCACGGCGTCCATGGCATGGTACTTCACGCCGGGCTTGGGCGCCGCGGCGTCGGCCCCCTCCTCATGCTGTCCAATGTCGGCGTCCGGAGAAAGCACTTGCCCGGTGAGGCGCGCCCGCCTTTCCGCGCGAAGCATCGGACCGAAATCCCGCGACGAGGACGCCACGCAAAACACGAAGAAAATGGCGAGAATCGGATAAAAACTGTACGGGATCGATTGCAAGAAGATCGAATAGGCCGACTCGCTGAAGCCGTCGAGGTTCTCTATGGCCACGCCGATCAGGCCAATTTCGTATCCGATCCATGTAGTGACCAGCGCGAGACAGGCGACGGGGGCCGCGGTGGAATCCACGATGTACGCCAGTTTCTCCCGGGAAACGTTGAAGCGGTCCGTCACCGAACGCATCGTGTTGCCCACCACAAGCGTATTGGCGTAATCGTCGAAAAAGACGAGGAGGCCCATAACGCCCGTGGCTACCTGCGCCTTGCGGGCCGAACGAATCCGGCGGACCAGGCGCTCGACGATGTCCTGCATCCCGCCATTGCGCGAAATGATCCCCACCATCCCCCCGATCATGAGCGAAAACAGGATGATGGCGCCATGCCCGGAATCGATGAGCGCGGCGAGCACATATACCTGAAACGTATCGAGCAGCCCCAGCCACAGCCCCCCGAACCCCATGCCCCGGGCCACCCAGGCGCCCACGAGCAACCCGAGGAACAAGGCGGGAATAACCTGCCTGAGAATCAGCGCGGCGGCAATGGCTATGAGCGGAGGAACGATGGAAACCCAGCCGGGAATGACATACGTCCCGGTCTCGGCGACCACCTGCTCGTTGCGCAGCAAGGCGATGGATACGGAACCCGACGAGGAAACGGTCGCGCCCGCGAGATACCCTTGCCCGTCCGGCGAACGTTCCAGCGGGCGCGGCGCCGCGTCGCCGACCCGCACCCGGAACGCTGCTATCGAATCGGCCTTGACGCCTTCCGCGCGCACCTCGAAGGCTTTCCCCCGAAGCGCCACGGAGGGCGCGTCCAGCGACCAGGTTTGCGCCTGCGCCGCACCGGCCCAGCACAGCGCCGCCGCGCATACCCATCCCCCTGCAGAGACAACGCACCGCCGCAAACCGGAAAAACGCACATCCTTGCGTCGTTTATTATCCACGGGGCTGTCGTTTCTTGCTCCGTTTCTCTTCAAGGCTGCGCTTGTGCGCCTCGTAATTCTCCACCCAGGGCCGGCGCTTGAAATACCCGATCGTCATTTCCCGAACCTTGCCCGACAGGAACAGCATGGCCAGCAGGTTCGGCAAAATCACAATCCCCAGAAACACGTCGCCAAGCGTCCATACCGTCGTCAGGGCCAGCGTAGCCCCCACGAAATGCATGGCCACGAAAACCGCCTTGTACGGAATCACGCCCTTTTCTCCAAAAAGATAATAGGCGCACCGGTCCCCGTAATAACTCCAGGCGATGGCGGTCGAAACCGCAAAAAGCAGCACGCTGAGTATCACGATGTACCCGCCCCAATCGCCCAGCGGAGCCAGCCCCCGCTGAAATCCGAGTTGCGTCATCGGGGCGCCATTCTCCACGGCGTCGCCATACAACACGGCGTATTCTTGCCCCCTCGCGGCGACGGCGCGTTGCCTCGCCGGCGCAAGAACCCCGGTGAACGGCTCCGTATGCTCCGCATCCACGAACAAACGCTCGACGGCCACGTCGTGCCAGGCGAGTTGCGCCATGCCCGGACCCGTTTGGAGAAACCCGTCCACGACCGGAATTTCTTCCGGGGGATCGGCGGCGGAAAACGCGCCCGCCTCGTCCTGCTGCACATAGCCGACGTCGCCCCCCGCCAGGTCCAGCTCCGTGGGCACCTGATCGTTCCATACGCCGGTGGTCAGGATGACCAGCGCCGTCATCGTGCAAATGACGATGGTGTCGATGAACGGTTCGAGCAACGCCACGACGCCCTCCGAAACCGGCTCGTCCGTCTTCGCGGCGGAGTGCGCGATGGGCGCCGATCCCTGCCCGGCTTCGTTCGAAAACAACCCGCGCCGGACGCCCCACATGAGCGTAAGCAAAAATGCTCCCGTACCGGTCCCGGCCACCCCGGCCGTCGGATTGAACGCTTCCCGGAAAATGAGTCCCAGCGCGTCGGGAAGCTGGCCTGCGTTCATCGCAATGATGAGAAGGGCGCCCAGTACGTACACGGCGGCCATCGCCGGGGCGAGAATTCCGGTCACACGCCCGATGCGGCCAATGCCCCCCAGAATGACCATGCCTATAACGGCCGAAGTCACGATCCCCGTAATCCAGGCCGCCACGCCGAATTCGGAGGACATCACGTCGGCCACCGTATTGGCCTGCACGGCGTTGCCGGTAAAAAAGGCGGTAATCCCGAGCAACACGGCGAAAAATACGGCAAGGGGTTTCCACCGGCTGCCCATGCCGCGCTCGATATAATACATCGGGCCGCCCGCCACCGTGCCCTGCTTGCGAGAGGCGTCGTCCGCGGGCACCATATCCCTGTGATGCTGCGCCAGCGTGACTTCCGTATACTTGGTCGCCATGCCCAGAAACGCGGTAACCCACATCCAGAAAATCGCGCCGGGACCGCCCCAGTGAATGGCAATGGCTACGCCCGCGATATTGCCGATGCCCACCGTCGCCGAAAGGGCCGTGGTCAGCGCCTGAAAATGGGATACGTCGCCGGGTTCGTCGGGGTCGTCGTACCTGCCCGACGTAACGGCGAACCCGTGCCGAAGGCGGCGAATCTGAATGAATTGCAGCCGGAGCGTCAGAAATACGCCGGTGCCCAATAGCAGAATAATAACGAGGGGAATCGGTTCGCCGCCGACAGAGGGGCCGAACGACCATACGGCGCTCTCCAGGGCGGAGACGATCCGTTCAAAAAGATTCATAATCGAACGTGCATCAAGGATTAGGTACGCGAAAGAAATGGTCCGGGGAATGCAGATAGCCCGTCAGGAATTACGCTGATTACGCGCGGCGTTGCTGTGCGTCGCGCCCGCGACGCCCCGAAGCCGCCGTGTTTTCCGTGCTATCAACGATGCAAGCATGATCGCCTGTACGCACGAATCGCGACGCGCTGAGCGAAGCGGTTTTGATCAGCGCATCCCATAGTATACGCCGCCGGGCGTCAGGTTGTCAAGGCCCTGCGCGGACGTTCTTCGCGGCGACGAGGGAAAAAGCGGCAAGCGACGAGGGAAAAAACGACAAGCGACGCAGAAAGGAACTATGCATTTTTTGCATAGAAGGCCCCATATCTATGCATTTTTTGCATAATGAAATAGTTCAAGGGGAAGAATCTATGCAATTTATGCATAATAAAGGCGGTTTCTATGCAATTTATGCATAGTAAAGGCGGTTTCTATGCAATTTACGCATAGATGGGTTCGGCGCATCCCTACAATGTTTCGGGGGCTACGTCCACGATATGTTTCCCCATGAAGCCCAGCGTGCGGGCGGGGAATTGCTTGACCAGACGATAATCGTGCGTAGCCATGAGCACCGTCATGCCCTGCCGGTGCAGCGCAACGATCAACTTGAGGATTTCGTCGGCGACCTTCGGGTCCAGATTGCCGGTGGGTTCGTCCGCCAGCAACATCATCGGCTCGTTGACGATAGCCCGGGCGATCGAAACGCGCTGCTGTTCTCCCCCGGATAACTCGTGGGGAAATTGCTTCTTCTTATGACTCAACCCCACCTGCGAAAGCACGTTCATAACGCGCTCCTTGACCGCTTTGCCCCGCTTGCCGGTTACGTACATGGCGAACGCGACATTTTCGTGCACCGTGCGGTCCGGCAGCAATTGAAAATCCTGAAACACCACGCCAAGGGAGCGGCGCAGGTACGGAATTTGCGACGCGCGCATCCGATCCGTCCGGTACTTGCCTATTTCCGCCACGCCGCGGTCCGGCGACACGTCCATGTACAACATCCGCAGCAAGGTCGTTTTCCCGCTCCCCGTAGGCCCCACGAGATACGCCATCTCCCCCTGCTCGATCGTCAGGTCCAGGCGCTCGACCACCGCGCGGCGATGGCCGTCGGGCAATACGTGCGAAAGCGATATGTTGGAAAGGCGAATCATGACCTGCTCCGGCGACGCGCAATATCGACGGCAAGACGGATGGCGTTCGACATGCTCTCCGATTGCGCCCTTCCTTGACCCGCAATATCGAATGCGGTTCCATGATCCGGGGAAGTGCGCACGATGGGCAGACCCGCGGTATAGTTGACCCCCCGCCCGAAAGCAAGGGTTTTGAACGGCGCAAGCCCCTGATCGTGGTACATGGCGAGCACGGCGTCGCAGCGACGCCAGGCGCCTGTTCCGAAGAACCCGTCCGCAGGATACGGCCCGGACGCCGCGATCCCGTCCGCCTGCGCCTCGCGGATAGCGGGGCTGATCGCCCTTGTTTCTTCGCGCCCGAGGACGCCTCCTTCTCCGGCATGCGGATTCAGGCCCAGCACCGCGATTTTCGGGCGGGCTACGCCGAAATCCCTGCGAAGCGCGGCATGGACCACCCGGATGGTCGTCCGCACGGCTTCCTGCGTAATGGCCGCCGCCACGTCCCGCAATGGCCTGTGCGCCGTCGCGAGGCCCACGCGCAGCCCGTCGGCGATCATCATCATCGCGTGGCGGTCGCAACCCGCAAGCCCGGCGATAAATTCCGTATGCCCCGGATGCGCATACCCGGCCCGCGCAATGGCCTCCTTGTGCACCGGCGCGGTGACCATCGCGTCCACTTCCCCGGCCAGGCACAACTTCACGGCGCGCTCGACGGCCCGCATCGCCAGGGCGCCCGCTTCCGGGGCCACTTTGCCGAACGCAGGCTCGAACGCCTCGTCCTCCGGTCCATGCAGCACGAGGCATTCCCCGGACGGTATCCGGTCGGGCAGGGACGTCGCCGCGCGCATATTCGGGAATGCGTTTCCCATGCGGGCGGCATGCGCCCGGAGCGCCCGCGGAGACCCCACGAGCACCGGCTGCGCGATCCGCAGCCCGGATAGTCGCCGTACGCTTTTGAGCGCAATCTCCGGGCCGACGCCGTTGGGATCGCCCAGCGTAATCGCTATGCGAAGCGGCGGCGAACGATCCCCCGCCTGCGCGGCGTCGTCCGAAACGTCCAGGGGGGCCGGGTCCGGCCCAACGGCGGCGACGGCCATGTCATGCGGAAGGGTAGGCGTGCAGAAAATCGACCAGCAGGCGTACGCCGAATCCGGTGCCTCCCTTCGGACGCCAGGGCAGCGCATGCTTCAGAAACGACGGACCGGCCAGATCGATATGAATCCAGGGGTAATTCACGAAATGCTCCAGAAACTTGGCGGCGGTGATGGACCCGGCTTCCCGGCGGCTGCTGATGTTTTGTATGTCCGCCACCTCGCTCCGCATCAACTCTCCGTAATGCGGATACATGGGCATGCGATGCACCAGGTCCCCGGTCCGCCGGCCCGCCTCTTCCATGGCCTGGAGCCGGGTTTCCGAGCCGGGGCCGTCGTTCGTCATGACGGCGGCCACCTCGGAGCCGAGCGCGACCACCTGGGCGCCCGTCAGGGTAGATAACTCGATCACCAGCGAGGGGTCGTACGTGGACGCCCAGGAAAGCGCATCGGCGAGAATCATGCGGCCCTCGGCATCGGTGTTCAACACCTCGACCGTCTTGCCGGAATGCATCCGGACGACGTCCCCGGGCACGTACGCATCCTCGCCGGGGCGGTTGTCGGTGGCGGGGACCAGCGCCGCCACGCGCCGGGGAAAATCGAGGCGGGCCAAGGCCGTCATGGCGCCCACGACCGCCGCCGCGCCCGCCATGTCGGCCTTCATATGGTCCATGGAGTTTTCCGTGGGCTTGAGCGAAAGCCCGCCCGTATCGAACATGACGCCCTTGCCCACGAGCACGATGGGCGGCTCGTCCGGCGCATGATCCGGATTCCAGGTCATGACGGCGAAGGTCGGCGGCTCCTGACTGCCCCGGTTCACCGCCAGCAAGCCCCCCATGCCTTCCTGCTCGATGCGGGCCTTGTCCCAGACTTCCACGGAAAAGCCGTGTTTCCGCCCCAGGTCCGCAATCATGCGGCCAAAAATCGGGGCAGGCTTTTCGTCCGGCGAGATATTCACTAAATCGCGGGCCGCCGCCACGGACGCCGCCAAGATGCGGCCGCGCTCCGCGCCCCTGAGCGCCTCTTCCGCATCCCCGCCGTTCGCATGCGCCACGATGCGCTCCAGCGCGGGGGCTTCCTTTTTCGCGGGAGCGGTCTTGTACCGGGCAAAACGATAGGCGGACAGCATATATCCCTCCACGAGCGCCTGCGCGGCGGAGCGCGCATCCTCCTTGCCGTCCGGCGGGAGCGCGAGGCCCACCGAGGCGACGCCGTACTTCGCGGCGAGGCGCTCCCCGGCGGCGGCGGCCCGGCGCAGCGACTCCAGCCCCGCCTTCGCGGACGGCCCCAGGCCAACCAGGGCCAGCCGTTCGGCCTTGCCGGAGGACGGGTACAGGAGCACGGCGGCGTCTGCCGACCCATCGAAATCCGGCGCTGCGACGCGCACCGAATCGCCCCATATCGAAGCCAGCTCGTCGAGGCGGGCAGCGACGCGATCCTCGCGGACCGGCGCGATCAGCAAATCCACGTCCATCTCCGCAAGCGAAGCGGTCGCGGCGGAAACATCTACAGAAAACATAAGCCTTATTGTCGTCGAGTGAGTAAATCCCCTCTGGAAGGATTCTCCAGAGAGAAACCCCATCGGGCAACAAGGTTCCTTTTCGGGGTCGTTAATACGCCAAACAACGAGGAATCGCACGGGCAGCCGTACCTTGAGGCAAGCGCCAGGCGAAGGATCGCAGCCGGAATACTATGGGCAAGCCCGCCGCGCCGAACGCCACCCTCCGCAGGACAAGCCGGATGCGGTCGGAAACGCGCCGCAGGCTGCGCAAGGCGTCCACGCCCGAACCGCCGGCAAAAAACCCCGATTACCGTTTGGCGAATCTCGTTCCGGAAAACGCGGCGAAACCCGGATCGTTTTCCTCGCCCGGCAGGCTGTCCTCCTCGCCGGACCCGGAAACGCCCACATACCGCGGCGCGGCGCGCAGAACCTTGCCGAAAACGTTCTCCAGCGGCTCGAACAGAAACGCCCCGGATGCATTCTTGTGTCCGCCGCCCCCGAAGGCGCGCGCCCAGGCGTCGACCGGAATATCTCCCCGGGAGCGAAAACTTACCTTCGTACCCTTGGCGGTTTCCAGAAACAGCAAGGCAGCCGCCACGCCATCCATGGACAAGGCGTAATTGACGAAGCCGTCCGTTTCCTCGCTGCTTGCCCCGGTATCCTCCAGCATGCGGGGGGTTACGGTGACGGAGGCGACCCGCCCGCCGCAATGCAACCGCACGGTTTCAAGCGCCTGCCCAAGCAAACGCAGCCCCTCCATGGGACGATGGTCGAAAATGGCTGCGTGCACTTCTCCGGGGACGATCGCCCCGCGCTCCAGAATATCCGCCACGATGCGGTGCAACCTCGGGGTGACGCCCTGATAACGGAACGACCCGGTATCCGTCATGATCGCCACGTAGAGCGCCGTAGCGATGCGAGCGTCGATCAGGTCGGGGTCGTGCGCGGCGATGATTTCATAGATGAGTTCGCCGGTGGACGAAGCAGGCACGGATACGTACCGCGCGTCGAACCAGCCTTCCGGGTGGGTATGATGGTCGATCAACGCCTTTGCGCCGCGCGCTCCGCGAACCGGGCCAGCCAGTTCGCCCAGCCGATGCTCCGCGTTCGTATCCAGCACGAACGCCGCCCCCGCCTCGTCGATGCATTGCCGCTGCGCCAGGGACCCGTCGAAAACGCGCGCGTCCCGTATGCCGGGCAACCATTCCAGGTTGGCCGGAGGCGGATCGCTATTAAGCACGGTGACCTGCTTGCCCAGTTTTTCGAGAAACGCCGCAAAAGCCACTTCCGACCCAAGCGCATCGCCGTCCGGACGAACGTGGCTCGTCAAAAACAAACGGTCGTGTTTTGCGACAAGAGCGAGGATGTCGGCGGGCGCGCCTTGCGTTAGCATGTCGTTACAATGCGAGGACAATGTCTATGCGATGTACGTACAATGGATTGCAATTTCGTCAGGATTCGGCCTTGCTCCCCTTGATTCCGCGCAAGCCGGTTTCGGAAAGCAGATTTACGTCGTATGTGCGAATGCGTCGGCTGCGGGCGCGGCGCCGCTCGAACGCCGCCTCGATCATCCGATGCGCCAGTTCGCCGAAGGAAATGCCCGTGGCCTCCCAAAGATAAAAGGAAAACGATCCGGGAATTGTGTTGATTTCGTTGAAATACACCGCGCCGCTGCTTTCGTCGATCATAAAATCGAGGCGGGCGACGCCTGCGCACTCGAACGTACGAAACGCTTTGAGCGCCAGCGCGCGAATGCGTTCGGCGGTTTTTTCGTCGAGCGGCGCCGGGACGAGGCGGCTCAGGGACGCCATGCCGCGCTCCGCTTCCGGTTGTTTGGCGCCTCGCAACCCCTGCTTTGGCGCGCCCTGCCCGCTCCCCCCGCGCATATACTTGTCCCGGAATGTGAGCAACGCCTCCCGGTCCATCTGCACGGGTTGCTCCAGTACGCTTGCAATCGCCTGTTCCTCCCCGCCAAGCACCGCGCAATTGATTTCCTTCAAGGGCTGCACGGCGCGCTCCACTACGAGTTTTCCGTCGTATCGAAAAGCATCTTCGATGGCCCGGTCCAGCGCCTCCCGATCCGCCGCCTTCGCAATCCCGATGGAAGACCCGAGGCGGGCCGGCTTGACCACGACGGGATACCCCAGTTCCCGCTCGCAGGAATCCAGCCAGGCCTCCTCCCGGTCCGCCCAGTCCGATTCGCGCGCAACCAGAAAATCCACCACGGGAATGCCCCGGTCCCGGCACAAATATTTGGACAGCGCCTTGTCCATGCCAATGGCCGACCCGGCGACCCCGCTGCCGGTGTAGGGTACGTTGCACATTTCCAGAAATCCCTGTACGCCCCCATCCTCTCCGGACCCGCCGTGCAAGGCCAGCAACGCTACGTCGATCCGCCAGACGCCTGGGCGCCGGGCGAACAACCCGCCTCGCTTTTGCTCGACCAGCGACAACGTATGCGCATCGCCCGGAACGGGATGAACCCGAATCGCCTCGCGGCGGATGCGGTCGAGGTCCCGAAACGCCTCGACATCCTCCAGCATATCCCCCACGAACCAGGCGCCGTCCTTGGCGATGTACGCCGGCACAGGTTCGTACCGCGTCCGATCCAGCGCATGAATCGCCTGCTGCGCCGTAATGACGGACACTTCGTGCTCGGGGGCAACGCCGCCGAAAAGCACCCCCACCCGGATCTTTTGAGACATCGGATCCATGCCGGTTACGCAGCAGCGTCCGTGGGCGCGAACTGCTTTTTATGGTAGATGGCCCAGGGGCGGCCCACCATTTCGGCGCCCGTAAACGGGGTGTTGCGGCTTTTCGACCGGATATGCTTCGACTCGAAGACCCATCGGGTCGCGGCGTCGAACACGGTCAGGTTGGCGGCCTCCCCTTCGGCGACGACGGGAACGGGAAGTCCCAGGATGCGCCGGGGAACCTCCGTGATCTTCCGCACGGCTTCGGCCACGCTCAATACGCCCGGCGCAATGAGTTCCCGTCCGATCAGGCCCCAAGCCGTTTCGAGGCCGATAATGCCGAACGGGGCGGCGAGAAATTCCACTTCCTTCTCGAAAGGGGCATGCGGCGCATGGTCCGTGCACAACGCATCGATCGCGCCATCCCGCAGCCCTTCCTTGAGCGCGGCCACATCCGCCGCCGGACGCAGCGGGGGATGCATCTTCACGTCCGCGCTGAAACCGGTGGACTCGACCGCTTCGTCGGTGAGGGCGAGGTGGTGCGCACACACTTCTGCGGTAATCCTGACGCCCTGCGCCTTGGCCTGTCGCACGAGATCGACAGCCTGCGCCGTGGAAATATGCGCCACATGGACATGGCCGCCGGTAAACCCGGCCAGCAGAATGTCGCGGGCAATCATCACCTCTTCGGCCAGGCCCGGAATGCCGGGCACGCCAAGCCGGGTCGCCACGACGCCCTCGTGCATATGCCCGTCCGCATTCAGCGTCAGGTCTTCCATATGATTGATGATCGGCTTCCCGAACGCCGCGCTGTATTCAAGGGCGCGACGCATCAATCCGGCGTGCTGCACCGGCGACCCGTCGTCGCTGAACGCCACGGCCCCGCCATCGACCAGGTCGCCCATTTCGGTCAGCGTCTCTCCCTTGCGCCCTTTCGACACGCAGGCGATGGGATGCACGTCCACCGGCGTCGCCGCCGCCCGCTCGATAACGAACTCCACGACGTCGCGGGTGTGGATGGGAGGCGAGGTATTGGGCATGCAGGCCACCGCAGTAAAGCCGCCCGCCGCCGCGGCCCGGCATCCCGTTTCGATCGTCTCTTTGTGCTCGTAGCCGGGCTCGCGAAAATGGACGTGCATGTCCATCCAGCCCGGCGAGAGGAATTTGCCGGAACAGTCATAGACGGGAACGCCGTCCGCGGCAATGTCCGCGCCGATGGATGCGATGCGGCCATCCCTGACCAATACGTCGGCCGCTTCCTGCGACCCGGACGCCGGATCGAGCAAAGCGCCTCCCTTGAAAAGAATATCGGGCGTCGTCATGCGGGGCGTGTTACAGGTTGTCCGCGATGTAGTTCGTAATGAGCGCGTACAGGTGCAAGCGCGCGCCGCCGCCGTAAATGCCATGATTCCGGCCGGGGTATATCATGAGATCGAATTGCTTGCCTGCCTGTTGCAATGCGTCCGCCATCTGCACCGTGTTCTGAAAATGCACATTGTCGTCCAGATCGCCATGTATCAGCAACAAGCGTTGCGTTTCCTGCAAGCGATCAGCCCAGGTTATCGGCGCGCTGTTCCGATAGCCTTCCTCGTTGCGCTGCGGCGTGGACATATACCGCTCGGTATAAATCGTGTCGTACTGCCGCCAGCTCGTCACCGGCGCCACGGAGACGCCCAATTCGAACGTATCCGGTCCATCGCTATAAAGCAGGGACATGAGCGTCATGAAGCCGCCGTAACTCCATCCCCACATGCCAGTGCGTTCGGCGTCGATGTACGGCAAGGCGCTGAAATGCCGCGCAGCGGCTATTTGATCCTCTGCTTCGAGAATGCCCAGTTTTTCATAGGTGGCGCTTTTGAAGTCCTTGCTGCGCCCGCCCGTACCACGGTTATCGACGCTGGCGACGATTATATCATGTTCCTCGACAAGATACGCATGCCATAAATACCGGTTGCCCCCCCAGGCATTGCGCACCGTCTGCGAGCCGGGGCCGCCGTATGCGTACAACAGGAGAGGATATCGCCGCGACGGATCGAAATCCGAGGGCTTGAGCATCCAGGCGTTCAGCAGGGTTCCGTCCGCCCCCGGCGCCTCGACGAATTCGGGCGTCGGCAAATCGTACGCAGCCAGCCGCTCCCGCAAGGCGGCATTGTCCTCAAGCGCCTTGACCTGCGCGCCGTCGGCCTTGCAAAGCGTGGCGACGAGGGGCGTTTGCGCATCGGTGAACCGGTCGATGTAGTATCGCAGATCCGGGGACATATCGATGTCGTGGCTACCCGCCCGCTCCGTGATTCGGACCGGAGGCACATCGGAATCCTCGAACGAAAGCCTGTACAGGTGGCGCTCCATCGGGGATGCTTCCGTGGCCGTAACGTATATCGCGTCCCGGTCGAGATCGACGCCGTGAAAATCCGTCACGTTCCAGTCCCCTTTCGTCAACTGCCGGACCAGCGTCCCGTCATTTTCATAAAGATACAGATGGCGATATCCGTCTCGTTCGCTCATCCATACGAAATGCCGGTTGTCGCTCAGGTAGGTAATCGTTCCTCCGGCGAGATCGCCGAAACTGGTCTCCACGTCGATCCATGTATCGTTTTCCTCGCGCAACGCGAGGCGAACCGACATATCCTCCGGGGAGCCGTAGAGCACGTCCACCCGATCCTGCGCCCGATTAAGGCGGAAAAACCATACGTACGATGCGCCGTCTTCCTCGGGAGTCCAGCCGAGGCTGGGGATATATTCCGCGTCGTCGCCCCCGGCGCGCCACGTTCCCGCATCGAAAAACCGCCGCGTCCCGGATGCAACATCCACTAAGCCAACCCGGATCTCACTGTTGGCCTCGCCCGCTTTGGGGTACCTGAACCGTTCGAGTTCCGGATATTGTCCGCGCAAGTCCGCCATGGCGAACTCCCGCGTATTCGATTCGTCGAGTTGCACGTAGGCGATCCAGGCGCCGTCGGGCGACCAGGCCCATCCGTCCCGCAATCCGAATTCCTCCTCGTACACCCAATCGGACGTACCGTTGATAATCCCGCCCGGCGCTCCGTCGTCGGTAAGCCTGCGCTCCGACCCGTCCGCCAGATCGACCACGAACAAATCCCGGTTCCGCACGAACGCCACGCGCTGGCCGTCCGGGCTGAACTTGGCGAACATCTGAAACCCGTCTTCGCGGCGCGCAATCGGCGCAAGGCGTTGCGTCTCCAAGTCATAGAGATAATAATACCCCTTCGTATCGTATCTCCACACCCGTTCCGAATCGGTGTAGATGAGCATGGAGGAGCCATCCGGGCTCCAGGCGTAGCCGTCAATCCCGACCGTCCGCTCCACGTCCGGCGCATACAAGGTCGCCCCATCCACAAGGCGTTCGCGCTGCTCCGTTTCCAGGTCGTAGCGGACAAGGTGCGCCATGTCCCCGTCCTGTTCGACAAAGGTCGCGACCGGCCCTTCTTCGGCCCATTTCCCTCCTTCGAACGAAGCGGAAACAAACATGCCGGAAGCATGAATGGCTTCCAGCGTGAGGCGGGATTCGTCGGCCTCCTGCGCCATGGCGGCCGGCGACGACAACGCCGCCAGCAAGCCGATTGCAATGAATCTGTACATGATTGTCGAAGTTCGGATGAAATCGCGCGACGGCGTTCGGCGCTCCGGACCATGCATATGTCCCTTTCGCCATGCAGAAGCGACGCCTTGGCGCCGCAGCCCGTAAATTATCGACAAGAACGCCAAAATGCGACCCCGAATATGCGCCCGACGCGCGATGGCGTCGTATATTGTGCTTGCGCGTCCCCAAATTTCGACTCGCTACCCTGCACTGCCGTAGCCGCGGATGTCCCGGAATCCATCTTCCGCTACCCAACTCCCTGGGCAAACCCGAGCCTGCGTCCGCCTGGACAGGCTGGGCCGCAACGCAGCGACCCTGCGCAAATACGCCGGAAACGCCCCGCTGATGGCCATCGTCAAATCCGACGCCTACGGCCATGGCGCCCTGAAGGCCGCGCATGCGCTGGAAGAAGAGGGCGTGCGCTGGTTTGGCGTAGCCGCTATGGACGAGGCGCTGTGGTTGCGCAAGGGCGGCGTCGAAGCGCGCATACTCGTCCTTACGGCGGCGACGCCCGAATGTCTGCGCGCCGCATCCGACCATGCGATCGACGTTACGGTTTCCTCTGCGGAAAGCGCCGACGCTATCCTGGCCTGCGCCGACCGCCCGTTTCGCGTACATGTCAAGGCAGATACCGGAATGGGCCGCATCGGAATAACCCCCGAGCGCGTCGAACGCATCGTAACCCGTCTTGATCGGGCCTCGCGCGTACGCATTGCCGGCCTGTGGACGCACCTGGCCACTGCGTACAGCGACGCCGCATTCGCATACCGGCAACTGGAGCGCTTCGACCGCATCGTGGCGGAAGTTGGAGACGCCGCCGAAACCATACACGCCACGGCCACGGGCAGCGTCCTCCGGTTTCCCGAAGCCATGTCCTGGGACCGGTCCCTGGCGCGCACGGGAATCGGGATCTACGGATACGCCGGATTCGACGAAGACTACGGCCTGGAGCCCGCGATGTCGCTCTGGTCGAAGGTTACGCACTTGAAAAAAGTCGCGGCGGGCACAAGCATATCCTATGGGCGTACATGGACTTCGGACCGCGCTACCTTCATCGCAACCGTCGGGGCGGGCTATGCGGACGGTTACCCGAGAAGGCTGGGAAACCGGGCCTTCGCAGCCATTCGGGGAGAAAGATATCCGGTGGTCGGCGCGGTGTGCATGAACATGTTCATGGTCGATGCGGGGCCGACGCTCCGCATCGCCGCGGGCGACGACGTACTGCTCTTCGGGGCAGAGGAAAATGTGGCCGGGGACGGACCCGACGCAGCAGACCTGGCCGCATGGAACGAAACCATTCCGCACGAAATACTGACGGGCGTGCCTGCTTGCGCGCCGCGCATATACCTGCCCTGAAACATCTTCCGCATGGCTGTACGTTTGATTGCCGAATTTGCCGTATATTGTCAGAATAGGGTATTTCAGCGCTGCGCCGACTGCCTCGTCACACGATCCAGGGAAAATAAACCGATATGAACACGCCTGCAGATCCTTCGGATATCACTATTCTCGTTGTAGACGACGAGGAAGATGTCGTGGAAATGGTATCCCATTTTCTCGAAGAAGCAAAATACAAAGTAAAGAAAGCGTACGATGGCGAGGAAGCGCTCGCCAAGGCTACGCCCGGCACGAACCTCATTTTGCTGGACATCATGCTGCCGAAAATCGACGGCATTGAGGTCTGCAAGCAATTGCGTTCGCGTATCGCCACGGAAACGATTCCCATCGTTTTCCTGACGGCCAAGACGGAAGAAGAGGATCAGATCAAGGGACTCATGGCCGGCGGAGATAATTATCTCATGAAGCCGGTTTCCTCCGAGGTGATTCTCGCGTATGTGCAAACGGCGCTCCGGGTGTCGGGTATCCTGGAGCGAAAATTCATGGAGATCGGCGATCTCAAAATCTACGAGGACGAGCACCGGGCCATGATCGACAATCAGGACATCGGCCTCACCGAGACCGAATTCAGCCTGTTGCTCTACCTGGTTCGCCATCCCCTCAAGGCGTTCAGCCGCAAGCAATTGCTCGAAACCATCTGGGAAGACGCCATGATGGTTACGGAACGCACGGTGGATGCGCACATCAAGAACCTGCGCGAAAAACTGGGCGGCTTCGCCCAGCATATTCAGACGGTGCGCGGCGTCGGATACCGTTTCTCCCCGGGCCCGGAAGACAACGAATAAGCGGACGAGCGCGGCTTTCCGGAAATACGCCGGAAGGCCGAACAAGGCGCGGGCGGGACATACGGATTCAGGTCATGGCGGACGTGACGTGCTGAGCAAAGCGGTTTTGATCAGAGAATCCTTATACCCATGCGTTGGCTGAAGCAACTTGCCGATCGCCTCATCCCCCGTCGCGCCTCGACGCAAACGTGGATGTTCCTCACCTTCATCCTGTTTGCAGGCTCTCCCGTCATCGTCGTGGGGTACTATGTGGCGCACGCGATGCAGAAGCAAACCCGGGAACTGGCGCGCGACACGTTGCGAGACCATGCCGAACGGATCGCCGTCCGGATCGGGGAATCCGACGAAACAGACGAACTCCCTGCGCTTGCTGCTGAAATCGCCGCCGTGACGAACCTGCGCATTGAGGTTTTTCCGGCGGATTTCGCCAACGCTTCCGGACCCGCCCGACGCCTTCCGGAAGAACGTCCCTCCCGCAACGATCCGGTCCGCTTCGTGGAGCGCGCCAACCCCGGCGGGCAGGTTATGCTGTACGCGCTGCTTTTTCACGAACCCTCCGGCATGATCGTCTCCGTGGGACAACCGGAATCGCCGCTTGCATCCATGGTCCGCGGCACGCGCATAACGCTCATCGCGGGTCTCGGCCTCGTGCTGCTCCTGACGCTGGCGGGAAGCTGGGTCGCCACCAGAAAAATCATCACGCCGCTCGAAAGCCTGAACCATTCGGCCCGACGCATCGCAGAAGGCGACCTGAGCGAGAACATCGAAGTGAATTCCCGCGCCGTCGAATTTCGCATGCTGGCCCTGAATCTGAGCCGCATGTCGGCGGGCTTTCAGCGGCAAATCAACAAGTTGCAGCGCCTCGCGCAATTGCAAAACGAATTCATAGGCAATGTAGGCCATGAAGTACGCAACCCGACGTTCGCCGTAAGCGGATACCTTGAAGCGCTGGGCAGCGATTCCCTGACGCCCGGGAAACGCCGTCGTTACGCCGAAAAAGGCCTGGCGAATCTGCACCGGCTACAGATGCTGTTCAACGACCTTATCGAAATCGCCCGCCTCGAATACCGGGAAGACCTCGTCAAACAGGCCCCCTTCGAATTGTCTGAGCTGCTCCGGGAAATCGGCGATACGCTGGAGCCGACGGTGGAGAAAAAGGGCCTGCATCTCGAACTGGAGAATCCGCCCCGGTACGTCTACGCCGACCCGAATCGCATCCGGCAGGTCCTTACGAATCTGATCGAGAACGCCATTGCCTATACCGACGAGGGCGCAGTCCGGTGTCGTTTCCGGCAACGGCTCGACAAGGTGCGCATTGAAGTAATCGACACGGGACGCGGCATTGAGGAGCGCCATCTGGACAGGGTGTTCGAGCGGTTTTACCGCGTGGACCCGGATCGCGCGCGGAAAAGCGGCGGATCGGGGCTGGGACTCAGCATTGCCCATCAGATTCTGCGCGCGCACAACGAAACCATCCATGTAGAAAGCACCTTCGGGCGCGGCTCCCGCTTCTGGTTCGAATTGCCCCTTGCCGATCCTGCATAGATCGGCGGTATGGCAATCTTGATCGCTTCTTTGTATTTTCAAGAGAATGGGGCATTGTGCGTTCTTATGGCGAACATGAAGGATCAATCTCTGAAAAAAACATCTTCGGACCGCAAGGCGGCGCTCCGCACCGGGGCTAACCAGGGCAATGGACATGCTTCCGAGGCGGCCATGCACGGCATAGTCTATTCCGAGGATTTGTATGCGGACGCGTTGACCGCCGGCGATTTCGACGGACAACAGCTCCGCGACGCCTACCGGACGATGCTGCTGGCCAGGCGGCTCGACGAAAAAATGCTGACCCTGCTCAAGCAGGGCAAGGGTTTTTTTCACACGGGATGCGCCGGACATGAAGCCGCGCAGGCGGCCATCGGCATGTACGTTCGGCCCGGACACGACTGGTTCTGCATGTATTACCGGGACTTGTGCATTTCGCTTGCGGCGGGCATGACGGCGCAAGACACGCTGCTTGCCCATCTCGCCAAAGCCGACGATCCAAGTTCCGGCGGACGACAAATGTCCCAGCACTATGGCATGCGGGAACGCAATATTTTTGCGGGATCGTCTTCCGTGGGGTCTCAGTTCCTGCCCGCCCTCGGCGTCGCCATGGCCGTGCAGCGGCGGGGAGAAGATGCGTTCGTGTATGTATCCGCCGGAGAAGGCGCCACGTCCCAGGGTACGTTTCACGAAGCGCTGAACTGGGCTACGCGCATCAAGGCCCCCATCCTCTTTTTTATTCAGGACAACAAATTCGCTATTTCGGTGCCGGTCGAGGACCAGATAGCCGGGGGCACCCCGTACAAACTGGCGGCGGGATACGAAGGACTCAAGCGCATCCGGGTAGACGGCACGGATTTCTTCAATACGGCGGCGGCGGCCAAACAAGCTATCGAATGCATTCGGGCCGGAGAGGGGCCCGTATGCCTCGTGGCGGATGTGGTGCGCCTTTTTCCGCATTCCTCCTCGGATAATCACGCGAAATACCGTTCTTCCGAAGAGTTGTCGTCGGCCCAGGAAATCGATCCGCTCCTGTTAATGGAGATGACCCTGATCGAAGAGGGCGTCATGGACGCGCATTCGGTGGAGGAAGCAGAGCGAGAAATTCGCGCGGAAATAGAGGAAGCCGCCGCGTGGGCGCTGGAGCAACGCGATCCGGCGCCGGAAAGCGCAACCCGCCATGTGTGGTTCGAAGGAGACCTTGGCCTGCAATACGAAGCCTCGGAGCCGGCGGGCGACCCCGTGGTGATGGTGGACGCCGTGAACAAGGCGCTGAAGGAAGAAATGGCGCGCAACGAGCGGGTCATCGTCTACGGCGAAGATGTCGCCGGAGAGAAGGGCGGCGTATTCAAGGCTACCCGCGACCTGACCGGTTTGTTCGGGGAAGATCGTTGTTTCAATTCGCCGCTGGCCGAAGCCTCCGTGGTGGGCACTGCGGTGGGGTTGGCCGCCGCCGGCTACAAGCCTGTGGTGGAAATACAATTCGCCGACTATATCTGGCCCGCGATGCAACACCTGCGCAACCAGGTCGCTCCGTTGCGCTACCGCTCGAACGACAAATGGAGCTGCCCCATGGTGATCCGCGTGCCGTGCGGCGGATATATCCACGGCGGCCTGTGCCATTCCCAAAACATAGAGGCCATTTTTGCGCACTGCCCAGGCCTCAAGGTGGTCATGCCCGCTATTGCTTCCGACGCCAAAAGCCTGCTGAAAACCGCAATCCGAAGCGAGGACCCCATTCTGTTCCTCGAACACAAGGCGCTGTACCGCCTCGCTGCCGCGCGCACCCCCGTAGCGGACGAAAACGGCTACCTGCCTTTCGGAAAGGCGCGCGTGGCGCGCGAAGGCAGCGATCTGACCATTGTTACCTGGGGAATGATCGTTCACAAAGCCGCGCATGCCGCAAATCGGCTGGAGCGGGAAGACGGTGTTTCTGCGGAAATCATCGATATTCGCACGATGCTCCCGCTGGACATGGAAACGATCCTCGCTTCGGTCGAGAAAACAAACCGCGTCCTGATCGCCTACGAAGATCATGAATTCATGGGCTTCGGCGCGGAAATCGCGGCCCGGATTGCAGACGAAGCCTTTGCGGCGCTGGACGCGCCCGTGCGACGCGTGGCGGGCGCGTTCGCTTATATTCCTTTTGCGGGCCCTCTCGAAAAAGCCGTCCTGCCCCAGGACGAGGATATTTACGCCGCCGCCATGGGTTTGCTGGAGTATTAGTCGGGCTGCGCAAGTTCAGGATGTGCTTGAGGATGCTTTGATCAAGTCCTCTTCGATCAGCGCTTCGCTTTCGCGCATAAAGAACGACATGATTGCATCGTTGAAATCAGCGAAAAACACGGCGGATTCGGGGCGCCGCGACGGTGAAGCGCCCTTCGGCCTCTGAATCTTTGCAAACCTAATCAGCGCATCCTTAATTATTTAATCATTCGGTTCTTTTCCTTTAATTATTTAATTAAAATGGTGATGCGCATGGAAAGGACAAAAGCATACGCCGGGCGTTTTGCAGGCGGGAAAGGCGTTGCGGCGAGGCCGTTCGCCGCGAGACGGACAGATTTGTCCGGGCATTTCTGAACGCGCCTTAGCGCCTTTCCGCCACGCGCCGGGCGAAGTGGTTTTGATCAGCGTATCCTTAAGGCTTCTCGGCGAGGACGGCGCCCGGCGGCGGCGATACGCCGCTGTCCTGCGCGGCGCCTATGTCTCGCTGATCTCGCTGCGGCGCACGCCACGGCACGGCCACGGGCTCCGGCGCGGCGCCCGACCCGCGCGGCGTAAAGCGCAAGAACACGACCTCGCCCTCCGGCAACCGGTCCAGAGACATCCGCACCCGGCTGCGCGCGTACGTCAGCGTCTCGCTGCGGCCCAGCGCGCGGCCTTCTCCGTCGTACGCCGCCGCCTCCCCCGCGAAGGGAATGCCGTCCGTCTCCAGCAGAAACGTCGCCGTCGGCGAAGCGCCTCCCGACAAGGACAGCAACGTCGCCTTCAGGCGCGGCGCGATCTCGCCCGGAACGTACGCTCCGGGTACGCGCAGCGTCACGCGCGCCGTCCCGTCAGACGCAACAACGCCCTCTGGCAGCCGGTCCGCCCGAGCGTACCGGCGAGGAGAAGACGTCACCTCGAAAAAGGCCGCGTAGCCCGCCTCGGAAAGCGACGAAAGCGCCTCCTCGCGCACGCCGTAGCGCACGACGCCGCGCTCGCCCGGCATGAGGGTCAAGGTCGTCGGATAGATATTCGTTATTTCCGACAAGTCCCCCAAACGGGAAGCGGACACATCCTCCACCACGATCTCGCGGCCGTCTTCGGTCGCCTCCGCATACCCGAACCGCGCCGACACCGATACCTCCAGCGGCGCGAGCGACGGATTGGACAGCTCGAACGCGCCCGACGGTTCGTCCCGCGTCATGAACGCCATGTCCGGGTAGACGCTCAGGTTCTGCTCTTCCGTCAAGGCTGCGGGAATCTCCCGCGACGCGTCGAAGCGCACGCCGCCCGGTCCTATCGTGATCACGCGCGGCGCGGCCACGACCGTCACCTCGGCCTCGACCGAGTGCGTCTCCACGCCCGCGCCCGTACGCAGAATCACGTCTATGTTCCCCGCGTAGCGGCCCGGAGCGGCCCCGGACAGGTCGAGCTCGCCTCCGAAGAGCAAGAGGCGGCAGTCCGACTCCGACAGCGTCGTCTGCGTACGCAGACCGCCTATCGCCTCGGAAGCAAGCTGCTCGCACGAGGCGGCGATAGACCAGCGAGGAACCAGCGCGAGCGTCGCCGCGCCCGCTGTTTCGCCCGCTGTTTCGTCTGCAATGCGGCATAGCGCAACCGGCGCAACCAGCTCGATGGACAGCGCCAGCTCCCCGTTCGCGTCGAACGCGAGGGAGCCGTCCGGCGCAAGCGTCATGCGGCCCGCATGGTATGGGCCCGAGGCGCTCGTCGATACCCGGTCCGTCAACGGGTCCAGCGCCGCCTGCGCGCCCGCCGCTTGCGCGCCGAAGCGCAGGGACGAAGCGCTTACCGCGACCCCCAGCGACGTCGGATCGCCGGAGAACGCGACGGCGGGCGGAGCGGGGGCCGCTGGCCTGTCGAGGACCGTAACGGTTACGTCCGCCGCAGCGCCCTCCGCGTTCTCCGCCGTGGCCGTAACGCGGTATTCGTAGCGGGTCGTCTCGTCCACCTCGTCGGGCACGTAGAACGTCGGCGACGAAATATCCGTCGCGCTCAAGAGGTCCGTATCCGCCGTAGCGCCGCGCGCCGTCCAGGCGTATGCGTAGCCGGAGCCGTCGGGCGCGCCCGAAGCCTCGCAATCCAGCGTAATGTCCGGCGAACCCTCGTGCGTCGACCAGGGATTGCCCGGGCATGCAAGCGCCAGCGCGCCCGTGTTTAACACGGTTACCGTAACGTCCGCCGTTCCGTCTTCCGCATTCGGCGCCGAGGCCGTAAGCCTGTATTCGTACCTGGTCGTCTCGTCCACCTCGTCCGGCACGTCGAACGTCGGCGACGAAATATCCGCCGCGCTCAAACGGTCCGTGTCCGCCGTAGCGCCGCGCGCCGTCCAGGCGTATTCGTAATCGGCGCCGGGATCGGGCGCGCCCGAAGCCTCGCAATCCAGCGCAATGTCCTCCGAGCCTTCGTAGACCGGATCGGGGTTCGCGCAGGCGACGACGATGTGGGGCCTGTTCAATACCGTTACGGTTACGTTGGCCGTTCCGTCTTCCGCGTTCGCCGCCGTGGCCGTAAGCCTGTATTCGTACCTGGTCGTTTCGTCCACCTCGTCCGGCACGTCGAACGTCGGCGACGAAATATCCGTCGCGCTCAAGAGGCCTGTCGGCGCAGAACCGCGCGCCTCCCAGGCGTATTCGTAGTCGGCGCCGTCGGGCGCGCCCGTAGCCGAGCAATCCAGCGCAATGTCCGCCGCGCCCTCGTACGCCGAATACGGATGGCCCGCACAGGCGACGGCTATGTTGGGCCTGTTCAATACCGTCACGGTTACGTTGGCCGCGGCGTCTTCCGCGTTCGGCGCCGAGGCCGTAAGCCTGTACTCGTACGTCGTCGTTTGCGGCACGTCCTCCGGCACGGCGAACGTCGGCGACGGAATATCCGTTGCGTTCAAAAGGCCTGTCGGCGTAGAACCGAGCGGCGTCCAGGCGTATGCGACGTTAGAACCCTCCGGAGCCCCCGTCGCCGAGCAATCCAGCGTAATGTCCGCCGCGCCCTCGTAGGCCGAATACGGATGGCCCGCGCACGCAATCATTATTTCAGGCCTGTCCAATACCGTCACCGTTACGTTGGCCGCGGCGTCTTCCGCGTCCGGCGCAGAGGCCGTAACCATGTACTCGTACGTCGTCGTTTGCGGCACGTCCTCCGGCACGGCGAACATGGGCGACGGAATATTCGTCGCGTTCAAAAGGCCTGTCGGCGTAGAACCGAGCGGCGTCCAGGCGTATGCGACGTTGGAACCAGCGGGAGCGCCCAAAACAGAGCAATCCAGCGCAATGTCCGCCGCGCCCTCGTAGGCCGAATACGGATGGCCCGGGCATACGAACGCCAGCGCGCCCGTGTTGAGGACCGTCACCGTTACGTTGGCCATGCCGTCCTCCGCATTCTCCGCCGAGACCGCAAGCGCGTACTCGTACGTCGTCGTTTGCGGCACGTCCTCCGGCACGTCGAACGTCGGCGACAGAATATCCGTTGCGTTCAACAGGCCCGTGTCCGCCGCAGAGCCGCGAGCCGTCCAGGCGTATGCGTAGCCGGAACCAGGAGGAGCCCCCGCCGCCGAGCAAGACAGCGCAATGTCCGGCGACCCTTCGTAGACCGGGGCGGGGCGTGCGCAGGAGACGACGATATCGGGCCTGTTCAGCACCGTCACCGTTACCTCTTCCGTTGCAGGCGCCGCGTGCTCCGCCGTGACCGTCAAAAGATATTCGTATGTCGTCGTGCGCGGCGCCTCCTCCGGCACGTCGAACACGGGCGACGAAATATCCGTCGCGCTCAACAGGTTCGCGTCCGGCGTCGATCCGCGCGCCGTCCAGGAGTATGCGACGTCGGCGCCGCCGGGGTCGCCCGCCGAGCAATCCAGCGTAATGTCCGCCGCGCCCTCGTACGCCGAATACGGATTGCCCGCGCACGCAATCATTATTTCAGGCCTGTTCAGCACCGTCACCGTGACGTCCTCCGTCCCGTCTTCCGCGTTCGCCGCAGAGGCCGTAACCCTGTATTCGTACCGCGTCGTTTGCGGAACCTCCTCCGGCACGGCGAACATGGGCGAAGCCGCGTCCGTCGCGCTCAAACGCTCCGTGTCCGCCGTCGCGCCGCGCGCCGTCCACGCGTATGCGACGTCGGAACCCTCCTCCGGAGCGCCCGTCGCCTGGCAAGCCAGCGTAATGTCCGCCTCCCCCTCGAGCGCCGAATACGGATTGTCCGCGCATACGAGCGCCAGCGCGCCCGTGTTGAGCACTGTCACCGTTACGTTGGCCATGCCGTCTTTCGCGTTCGCCGCCGAGACCGCAAGCGCGTACTCGTACTTCGTCGTTTGCGGCACGTCCTCCGGCACGGCGAACGTCGGCGTCGGGCCGTCCGCGCCTGCGACGAGCCGCGCCGTGTCCAGCGTAGGACTCCGGGCCGTCCAGACGTAGTCGTACGTAGAGCCAGGGGGAGCCTCCGAAGCCGTACAGGACAAAGCGAAATTCTCCGACCCCTCGTACGTCGGAGCAGGGCGCTCGCAAGCAACCGTTATCTCAGGCTTGTTCCTGACCGTTACGGTTACGTCGGCCGTCCCGTCTTTCGCGTTCGCCGCCGAGGCCGTAAGCCTGTATTCGTACGTCTTGTCTGCGCCCACCTCGTCCGGCACGGCGAACGCGGGCGAAGCGACGTCCGTCGCGCTCAAGAGACCCGTGTCCGCCGTCGCGCCCAGAGACGTCCACGCATAGTCGTAGTTAGAGCCGGAGCCGGAGGGAAGACCCATCGCCGTACAGTCCAGCGTAACGTCCGCCGACCCCTCGTACGCCGAATACGGATCGCCCGAGCACGCAACCGTTATTTCAGGCTTGTCCTTGACCGTCACCGTTACGTTGGCCGTCCCGTCTTCCGCGTTCGCCGCAGAGGCCGTAAGCGTGTACTCGTACGTCTTGTCTGCGTCCACCTCGTCCGGCACGTCGAACGCGGGCGAAGCGATGTCCGCCGCGCTCAAGAGGCCCGTGTCCGCCGTCGAACCCCTCGCCGTCCAGACGTACGTATACGCGGGATTCGCGCCGGGAGCCTCCGAAGCCGTGCAATCCAGCGTAACGTTCGCCGACCCCTCGTACGCCGAATACGGATCGCCCGCGCACGCAATCATTATCTCAGGCTTGTTCTTGACCGTCACGGTTACGTTGGCCGTACCGTCTTCCGCGTTCGCCGCAGAAACCGTAAGCGTGTATTCGTAGGTCTTGTCTGCGTCCACCGCGTCCGGCACGTCGAACGCGGGCGCAGCGATGTCCGTCGCGCTCAAAAGGGCCGTGTCCGCCGTCGAACCCCTCGCCGTCCAGACGTACGAAGAACCCGAAGGAGCGTCCCGCGCCGTGCAATCCAGCGTAACGTTCGCCGACCCCTCGTACGCCGAATACGGATGGCCCGAGCACATAACCGCGACCGGAACCTTGTTCTTGACCGTCACCATGACGTTGGCCGTGGCGGGAATGGTGTTGTACGCCGTGACCGCAACCACGTATTCGTACTTCTTGTCCTCGTCCACCGTCGCAGGCGACAGAAACGTCGCCGTCGTCGTTGGACCCGTCTCGTTCTTGTTGACGCTTAGTCGCGCCGCGGCCAGCGGATCGCCGCTCCATTGGTACGAATAGGGCCTGGAATCGGGAACGCCCGAAGCCGTGCACGACAACGCAATCTCGCCGCCGCCCTCGTACGCAACGACGGGACTCGCGCAGGAAAGGGAAAGGGTTGCGTCGAACTGATCGCGGTCCAGCACATACGCGTCAACCTGTCTTTCGGTGATGCGTGTCGGACTGAATATTACTCGCCTTAAGTATGAATACAATTCATGCTTATGGACATTATCCGGCACAAGAAAATCCGGACCGTTTACGTTGGCGGCGCTGAGCAGAGAGAGGTGGCTGTTCGTGTTTGCGCCGTTCGTATTTGTACCGTTCGGGTTTGTGCCGTTCGTAAAACGCGGGTCGGTCGTACTGTGAGCCACCCACTGATATTCGAACTCGCCGGGATCGACGGTTCTCCGGCCATGCGCAAAAGAACAACGGCCTATCTCTTCGTCATCGCCTCCATCGAAAAAATATTTCTCCGAGTTGCAGGTAATGACGATGGTGCCTGCCGGGATTACCTCGACAACCACATCCTTTGCTTCGCTTTTCCCGCCCGCGCTGACAGATACGGTGTAATAGAAATCCTGCGTGACGTAAAATTTGTCCGCGGAAGGCACGATGAACTCGGGGTTGCGTATATTCGGATTGGTCAATTTATCCGCATTCGGCGTAGGGGCGCGAGCCGTCCACGTCCAGGTAGCGTCGGACGGCGCGCCGGGAGCGTCGCACTCCAGCGTGATATTCGGCTTACCTGCATAGACATTCCATTCCACCCTGGCGCATGCAAGGTTCAACGCGCCCGCGTCCAGGTCTATAACCTGCACGTTCGCGCGCATTACGTAATCATTGGCGTTATCCGCGGATATGGTCATGTCGTATTGGTACAATACATCCTTCGCCACATCGGCCGGAGGCGTGAATACGGGATTACGCGCCGCGGCGCTGCTCAAGAGGCTCAGCGCGTCGCTCGGCGTAGGGGTGCCTTCGGCGATGCTCCACGCGTATGCGTAAACAGGAGAATCCCCCGGCGCCCCGGTCGGATCGCTCTCGCAGTGCCGCAGAGGCTCGCCGCTCTCCCCTTCGTCGAATGAATAACCTGCAGAGACCAGGCAATAGCCGATATTCGGCTTCGCCAGCACCGTTACGGAGACGTTCGCATTAGCGCCAGGTACGGGCGCGCCTCCATCGTGCATCGTAACCGTGTAATTGTACACCCGGACGTATTGGCCATTGAGTACGTCGGGTTTGCCACCCTCCTGGCTGTCTATAGCCGGCGGGATCAGGAACGTAGCGTCCAGGCTGTCCGCGTTCGTTAATCGATTGGCGACATTGGCGTGGGCGTCGAAGTTCGTCCATTCGTAGGTTGCTCCCGCAGGCGCGTCCGTCGCATCGCAGTCCAGCGTAATGTCCGCCGAACCTTCGTACGCCTTGTAAGGACTATCCGGACAGGTGATTGACGGCGCCGAAAAAGACTCCATAGCCTCTCGTTCCTCCCCTTCGACCACCCGAACGCTCACACGCCGCCGCGCCGTAAGAGGAGCGCCCGACGAGGTCGTCGTCATGCTCGCAATATAGTGGTGCGTCTCGCCCGCGTCGTCCGAAGGAGCCCGGAACAACGGCGACGGCGTGTCCGAAGCGCTCAACAACGACGCGCTCGATCCCCAAAGCCCCTCCCACTCCCACGACGCCTCCGAACCCGCCTCGTAGTCCATCCGGAAAGACAACGGGTCCGCTCCCTCGCACGACAGAACGACCTCCGAACCCGCCGATACCTCGTACTCGAGGGGACAATACACGCTCGGACGGAGCAGCAACACGAACACCTCCACCTCCGCCCGCGACGACAGACCCGTAACCCGCGACGTAGCCGTCAGGCGGTAACGGTAGCGAAGCGTCGCATCCTCCGAGGCAAACGACTCCAGCGCGGCGTACGCAGGCGCCGACGGCGCCACGACCAGCGGAGAAGGCGTATCCTCGCCTATCAAGCGCGGAGCGTCCAGATAGCCCCCCGGCGCGCCTGCCGCAGGCTCCCAGTAATAATCAAGGGTTTCTTCGCCCGCCTCGTCATAGGCGCGGCAGTCGATCACGCCCGTCTCCAGCTCTTCGACGAACACGGCGGCGGGACACTCCAGGCGAGGAGCCGTCCGCAAAACGGGAGCGGGCGAAGCGTTCGGGAATCCTCCTGCCCCCGCAACGCCCCCGACCGCATCGGGGCCCTTGTCCTCTGCGCACCCTTCCCCGAACTCGTCGGAAATAAACAAGGCGCCGCATGCCTCCGGGAAGGCGGGAGGCTCGTCCTGAAAAACGCGCTTCGCCGGAGAACCCTCCTCCGGGACCGCTTGGCCCGCGGCGGGAACAACCCATAACGAAACGCCCGCGCACGCACACGAAAGCAGCGCGAATACCCGCCGAACCGCATGAACCGAATACGTAGACATTGTCTTCCTCTCTTCTGGAAATCGCTACGAAAGACACGACCACTTCTCCTTAATACCTTCTCATTGCTCCAAATATCCTTGATAATGATTGCAAAATCAAGGCCCAACCCCAAAAATTGCGCGGAATGCAAGCCCTGCGCGTTCCGCGAGACGTACGTCGTTCCTTGCAGGCGCCGCGCTATACGACGGCCAAGGCAGCGGCCAAATCGGCGATCAGATCGGCCTCGTCCTCCACGCCCACCGAAAGCCGCATCAGCGAATCGGTAATCCCGAATCTCTCCCGCTCTTCTCTGGAAAGAAACGCATGCGTCATGGTGGCCGGGTGTTCGATAAGGCTTTCCACGCCGCCGAGGCTTTCCGCCAGCGACACGATCTGCAAATTCGTCATCGCGCGCGCAGCGTCCTCCATGCGATCGTTCCGGAGCGAAAAGGACAGCATTCCCCCGAAATCCCGCATCTGTTTGCGGGCCGTCTCGTAGCCGGGGTCGTCTGGCAGTCCCGGATAATGCACGCGCTCCACTTTCGGGTGCTCTCCCAGAAACGCGGCGATCGCGCGAGCGTTGCGGCAATGTCGCTCCATGCGCAGATGCAACGTCTTGGCGCTCCGCAGCGTCAGAAAACAATCCAGCGGAGCGGGAACGGCGCCCGCGGCCTTCACCTGAAACCGGAGGCTTTCGGCCCAGGCGTCGTCGTTGGTCAACACCGCACCGCCCACCACGTCGGAGTGGCCGCCGAGGTACTTGGTCGTGGAATGCAGGGACATATCCGCGCCCAGCGCCAACGGTTGCTGAAGAAACGGCGAAGCGAAGGTATTGTCCACAGCCACGGCAATCCCCGAAGCATGGGCTATTTCGGATACGGCGGCGATATCCACGACGCGCAACAATGGATTCGTGGGCGTCTCGATCCATAGCAGTTTCGTTTCCGGACGCGCGGCGGTCGCTACGGCCTCCAGGTCGGTCATGTCCGCAAAACTGAAAACCAGGCCGTAGTGCTCGAACACTTCCCTGAAAAGACGAATCGTGCCTGCATAGATGTCTTCCATGCCCAGCACGTGGTCGCCGGGGCGCAAGCGCCGCAATATGGCGTCCAGGGCGGCCATGCCCGAAGCGAAGCAAATGCCGTGCGCCGCGCCCTCCAGCGCAGCCAGGTTTTCTTCCAGCGCTGTCCGCGTCGGATTGGACACGCGCGCATATTCGTATCCCCGGTGCGTTGCCGGAGCGTCCTGTACGAAGGTCGACGTCTGGTACACGGGCGTCATGATCGCGCCCGTGACGGGGTCCGGCTTTTGCCCCGCATGCACGGCCAAGGTGCCGAAACCCAGGGAAGGTCGGGTGGATTTCTCCATAATGATATTGCAAAAAAGCAAGAACCCGAACCTGAAATTCAGGTCCGGGCTCCGCGCGTTTCGGAAAAATGCGGGAAGGTCAGTCGCCGTATCCCGCACACTCGGTGACCGTCTCTACCATATCCATCTGGTTCGTTTGCACATAGGCGGTGTACAGCGCCTGGCAAATAGACGTCGGGTCTTCGCCGTTGGCCCCAATAATCTCGTGGGCTTGCGTGAGCGGAGCAAGCGCTTCCTCGAACAGACCGCGCCGCTCCTCGACCAGCACGTCCATTTCCGCCTCGCGCGCGGAAATCTCGTCGGCTTCCAGATCGGCCCGTTCCTCGCGCAAGGCGTCGTCCATGGCGCTGATCTGTTCGTTCAGCGCGACGGCCTTGTTGATATAGGCCGCCCCAAGGTTGAAATGCGCGTTCGCATAATCGGGGCCGGCCTCTGCGGCGCGGCCGAGATAATGAATAGCATCGTCGAACTGTTCCGCCTCAAGCAACAACGAGCCGTAATTGTACAAGAGCGTCTCGTTATTCGGGTCCTGCTCCAGCGCCGCCTCGTATTCCGCCATAGCCTGTTCGGCCTGCCCGGTCTGTACGTACAGGTTCAGAAGCTGGGATTGAATATCGGCGTCCTCGGGGTACAGTTCCGCCGCCTGCCCGAACACTTCCATGGCCTTCTCCTGATTTCCCCGGCGGTTGTAGATATCTCCAAGGAAAAGGAGCGTGTTCTTCTGCGTATCGCCTTTTTCGATGGCCATTTCAAGCGGAGCGATCGCCTCTTCCTCCATGCCGGCGTTCAGGAAGGCGAACGCCTGGTTCACATAGGGACCGGACGAATCGGGCCGGATTTCGACGGCCAGGCCAAAATATTCCGCCGCCGGGCCGAATTCGTCGGAATTGTCCGAGCCGCGATTGAATGCCTGGATGCCCTTGCGGAATACGTCGGCGTACGCCATGGTCAGCGAGCGGGAAACCGAACTTTCGAGACCTGGATCGGCGGCCACCGCCTGGTCGTACGCCTCGATCATTTCATGAATCATGCTCACGTACGCCTCTGGATCGGTTACCTCCGCGGACTGCGCCTGAAGCACCTGACCCTTCAATTCATGGGCTTCCGCATTGGCGGGATCGCGTGCAAGCGCTTCGGCGATATTCTCAAGCGCCCGGTCGTAATCCTGGTTGCGCAGGTCCAGTTTGGCGCCCTCCACGTTCGGGTCGCTGGAGCATCCGGGAGCCATCCACAGGAAAGCGCCGAAGACGCAAGCAAGAAGGACAGCAGTTTGTGTTCTTTTCATGGCACCGTACAATCGGTTCGAAACGCTGGTTTAAGCAAGTACGACATAAGGATGTGAAATGTACGATCTTTATTGACTTCATACAACATTTTCCGCGAAATGCCTGCTCCCAAACCGGTCCTTATAGATACCGACCCCGGCCTGGACGATTTGCTGGCGCTTGCGCTCGCGCTGCGCTCGCCCGCGCTGGACGTGCGGGCCGTCACGGTCGTGGCCGGAAATGTTTCCGTGGACGCCTGTACGGCGAACGCCCTGCGCATACTCGAAGCAATGGACAGCGACCCGCCGCCGGTCTTTCGGGGATGCGTCGAATCGCTCAGCCCGCCGGTAACGCGAGCCGGACATGTACACGGCGAGGACGGCCTCGGCGGGGCGTCGCGCGCTTGGCCGGTGCAGTGCTTACAAGTAGAAAGCGCCCATGCCGCCGACGCGATTCCAGAGATGGCCCGCCGCCATGCGGGAACGCTCACGCTCATTGCGCTCGGACCGCTGACAAACGTAGCCACGGCGTTGCAACGCGATTCGGACGGCATGGCGAACCTCCGGGAAATCATCGTTATGGGCGGCTCCGGAGACGGGCGGGGCAACGTAACGCCACGCGCCGAATTCAACTTTTACGCCGATCCGCAGGCGGCCCGCGCCGTGATCCGATCCGGCCTGCCCGTAACGCTGGTGGGGCTGAACGTGACGGAACAGGCGCTGCTTTCCCGCGAGCGCTTCCATCGACGCCTCGCTGCCATGCAGGAAGGGAATCTCCGCCGACTGCTGTTCGACGCTACCGGGCCGTATTTCGATTTCGCCAGACAGCGACGCGGGCGGGACGCCTGTCCGCTGCACGATCCGCTTGCCGTGGCCGCCGCGATACAACCGGACCTGGTCCGAACGCAGCCCATGCTTTGCGACGTAGCGGACGAGCCGGGCGCGACGCGCGGCATGATGACCGCGCAGGCGGCGGACGGCGTCCTGGAACAGGTATCGAACGCGTCCGTCGCACAGGTGGCCATGGAGATTTCGGTCGAACCGTTCCTGGACCTTTTCCTGAACACGGTGTGCGGCTGAAACAAACACCGGCCCGCCAATTCCCGCGTAAAGGCCGTGCGCAGTAACCGCGCGTCGGGGGAGCGCGCCGGGAGAGCGCTCCGGGGCCTTAATGATCCTTTTCTATACCTTTTCGGAGTAATTTCTACTCCTTTTTGGAGTAATTTCTACTCAAAAAGGCCAAAGATGGGCTGATTGCATCCGCGAAGCGCAGAGGCTGCGAGGGGCGCTTCACGGCCGCGACAACCCGAACCTGCAATGCTTTCCCCTGATTGCAACGATGGAATCAGGATGTCCCGTACGCGTAAAGGCGAAGCGCTGATCAAAGTGGAATTAATCAGAGCATTCTTAACTGAAGTCCCTGCCCAGCACAACCGCAAGAATTATCGCCAGCACGGCGACCGGCGCCACGTAGCGAATGAAAAATCGCCACGCGCCGTACCGGAACCAGCCCGGCTGGTTGCCATCCACCAGTTCTTCCTCCGTCGCCCGGCGCGTCATGAACCATCCGGCGGCGATCGCTACGGCCAACCCGCCGGTAGGCAGCATCCAGTTCGAAACAAAGTGGTCTGCAATGCTGAACCAGCCCGTCTTGCCAAAGGCGACCATCGTCGAGAGAACAGGCGTGGAGCCAAACGACAAGGCCGCAAAAATCGTGAATACGAAAATGGCGCCGCCCGATGCGACCACGGCCTTGTGGCGCTTCATGCCCCGCTCGTCGATCAGATAACTGGTCACCACTTCAAGCAACGAAATGGTGGAGGTCAGCGCCGCCAGCGCCACCAGCACATAGAACAGCGGCCCCAGCACGGTCCCGAAGGGCATTTCCGTATAGAATAATTCGGGGAGCGAGATAAAAAGCATGCCCACCGTGGACGCGCCCACCTCCTCGCTCAACCCGGCCACCGAGAAAATGACCGAGAACATGATAATCGTGGCGACCAGGGCAATCAGCGTGTCGAACGCAACGATGGCGCCCGCAGATTTTACGATGGATTGCTTGCGCGAAATATAGGACCCATAGGTGATCATGGTCCCCATGCCCAGCGAAAGCGTGAAGAAAGAATGGCCCAGCGCCTCGAGCACGCCTTTCCATTCCAGTTCGCCGAAGCGGGGTTCGAAAATGAATGTCAATGCTTCGCCCGCGCCGCTCATGCCCAGCGCGCTGACAAGGAGCAGAACCAGAATGGCGAAAAGGACGGGCAAAAGAACCTTCGCCATCCGCTCGATCCCCTTCTGCACCCCGAAATACACCACGCTGATCGTAGCCGCGCTAAAGAGCAGCGACAGCGCAAGCTGCAGGCCCGCATTGCCGACCTGTTCGCCAAAAAGGTCTCCGACAGACAAACTCGCTGGAAAACCGCCAAAGGTCCAGCCGAGGGATTTCCAGAAATAAAAGAGCGACCAGCCGGCGATCACCGTGTAATAACTCAGCAGAATGAACCCGCACAAGACGCCCCATGCGCCCACCCATTTCCAGGCAGGCCCCGCCATGTCCCGGAACGCCCCGACCACGCCTTTTTGACTCCGGCGGCCTATGAGCAGCTCGGCCATCATGATGGGAAGCCCGACGGCCAGAATGCACAAGAGGTACACGATGACGAAGGCGCCGCCGTCGTTTTCCCAAGTGATAAAGGGGAATTTCCACAGATTGCCCAGTCCAATGGCGCTGCCGGTGGCGGCCAGCACCAGGCCGAAATTGGAACTCCAGGCGTCGCGTTTCTGCATTTCCATGTGTGTTGGTCAGGGCTTGTGCGGCAAAGAGGGAAACAAACGGAATGCGGTATAGAATACGCCATTGCGCCACGCCTCGCAAGCGCCCGACGCAAAACAAAAGCCGAACTGATTCGGCCAACGCGAGGCGGACGCAGCGACTCCGGGCGAGAATCCGGCGGGACGACAAAGGAATCTATTGCTGCCCGGTTTCCCGGATCCGGAGGTTCCGGAACCATACGTCGTCGCCATGATCCTGCAGCACGATATGCCCGTCGCGGCGATCGGCGAATCCTTCGATATCGGCGTATTTGCTGGCGGCAAGAAGCGAATCGAAGCGCGGACTATCCATGTCGTACTCGACCACCAGGGCGCCGTTCAGCCAATGTTCCCCATGCATTCCCCGGAATACGATGCGGCCCTCGTTCCATGTTCCCACTGGTTTGAGGGCCTTGGCGTCGCTCGCAGGAATCATGTCGTACAGCCCCCCGGCCCGGTGAGAAGGCAATTCGGCGTCGGGATGCCGATCATCGTCCAGCACCTGATATTCGAAACCAAGGGCCGCATACCTCGGCACATGCGATGTGGACAATTCCTCGGAGACATTGTACTTGATCCCGCTGTTCGCTCCTTCGGCCACTTTCCATTCGAAGGCGAATTCGAAATCCCCGAACGTCTCGACAGTCATCAAGTCGCCGCCCACGAGCGGCTGACCGTCCGCAGCGACCGGAACGGTCCCGGAAGCCACCTTCCGGATGGTCCCGTCCTCCACTTTCCAATGGCCTTCGGGAACCGCATCCTGACCAAGCCCGATCCATCCGTCGAACGTTTCTCCGTCGAAAAGCGGTCGCCAATCGTCTGGGGAAGCAGGGGAGGAAAAGGCGGCGTCCGTCTGGGCTCCGGCGGCGGGGGCTTCTGCTTCCGCGCCGGAGCAGGCGGAGAAAACGAGCATCGGCAACAGGGCCAACGGCGCAAAGCGTTGCGGCGAAGCGAGGCTTCGGGAGGAGGCGGCGAGAATCGAAAACGTGTATTGCATAACGGAAATCGAATGATTATGTGGTCGCGGCGAAGCGAGGCGCGGATGGTGGAATTTACTTTTTCCGGGAAGGAAGCGCAAGGAGGAGGTATGCGTCGTGCTCTTGCGCGCCGCGCCTTTCAGGTGGGCGGCATGGCCGCTTTCGCGGAGAAGAAACGCGGCCCAAAGGGTCCGCATCCGGGCCGCCTCCCCATACCCTAAAACCCGAATATCCGCGGCAGCCACAGGCTGAGTTCCGGTACGTACGTAACGATCATAAGCGACACGATCATGGCAATATAGAGCGGCATGAGCGGCCGGATCACCCGGGTAATGGGTACGCCCGCCACGCTGCATCCCACAAACAGCACCGTCCCCACAGGCGGCGTACATATACCCACGCAAAGATTCAGGACAATGACGACGCCAAAATGCACGGGGTCCATTCCGAGCGCCGTCACCACGGGCAGAAAAATGGGCGTGAAGATGAGCACCGCCGGCGTGATGTCCATGAAGGTGCCCACGCAAAGCAGCACAAGATTTATGATCAGGAGAATCATGATCGGGCTGTCGCTGAGCGCCACGAGGGTTGTGGCCACGTTCTGGGGGATGTTTTCGTAGGACATCGCCCAGGATAACCCCATCGACGTGCCTACCAGCAGCATCACGATGGCGGTCGTGGAAGCGGACTGGAGCAAAATGGACGGCAAATCCTTCAGGGACACTTCCCGGTACAGAAGGGCCAGCGCGAGCGCGTAGACCACGGCCACGGCGGACGCTTCGGTCGCTGTGAAGACGCCTGCCACGATGCCGCCAATCACCACGAAGAGAAGAAAAAGACTCGGGAGCGCATCGAAAAATCTGCGGACGGCGATCCCTGCGCGCACCCGGTCCGAACGGGCATACTTCCTGCGCCAGGCGATGACGCCGGCCACAACCATGAGCGTGATCCCCACGAGAATACCCGGAAGATAGCCTGCAAGAAAAAGCGCAGCGATGGACGCGCCGCCGCTCGCCAGCGAATACACGATGAGAATGTTGCTGGGCGGGATAATCAGCCCTGTGGTCGCCGCCGTAATGTTCACGGCGGCGCCGTAGCCCGTGTCGTACCCCTCCTCTTTCATGCGCGGCGCCATGACGCCGCCCACGGCAGACGCCGCCGCCACCGACGAGCCGGAGATGGCCCCGAAAAACATGGACGCCACGATATTCACATGGGCGAGCGCTCCGGGCAGCATACCCACCAGACTCTTGGCGAAATCGATCAGCCGGCGCGCGATGCCGCCCCGGTTCATGATCTGTCCTGCAAGAATAAAGAAGGGTATAGCGAGCAGCGCAAAGCTGTCGAGCCCCGTGGCCATCCGCTGGGCGGCTGTCGTCAGGGCCGGTCCGGGATGGATGCTCAGGAGCAGCGTACACACGGTCGCCACCCCGATGCTGAACGCTACGGGCACGCCGATAAGGAGCAGCGCCAGAAACACAACCACAAGTATGAACACGCCCGCCAGTTCCATGCTTCAGTCGATAGGATGCTCTGCATAGGAGGCGTCCGCCTCACCCGCTTCGGGAGGTATCCTGCCGCGTACGCGGTCCATGATCGAAACCACGGCGTAAAACGCAATGACCGCGCCGCTCAACGGGATAGCCAGATACACATAGCCCAACCGGACGCCCAGCGCAGCAGACGTCTGATCCATGAGCAACGTCAGGCTCATGAGCCGAATGCCGCCGATCATCATGGCGAACACGGCGAACAGGAGCACGATGGCGTCGATGAGAAATTCGAGGGCGCGGCGCCTGCGCCCGGACAATGCACTCGGCAGCAGGTCGATAGCAAGGTGCAGTTTCCTGCCCGCGGCGTATCCCGCGCCGATCAGCCCGATCCAGATGAGAAGATAGCGCGCCAGTTCTTCCGTCCATGCGCTGGGATCGTTGAGCGCCCAGCGCGTAAACACCTGCCACAGCACATTGACGAGCGCCAACGCCATCAGCCCAACCAGAAACCACGCAAGGCTTTTGTCCACGATGCGGCGCAGCGTATCCACTACCTGACCTCCCGGATGCGTTCAATCAGAGAATGGATGACCGGATCGTCCCGATACGCCTCGTACATGGAGGTAACCCCATCCGCAAACGGAGCAATGTCGGGTTCGATGATTTCCACGCCCGCCTCGCGCACCGCCGCCAGCGACTCGTTCACGGATTCGGCCCAAAGCTCGCGCTGGCGCGCGGCGGATTCCAATGCGGCTTCCTGGAGCCACGCCCGCTGCTGCTCCGTCAGGCTGTTCCAGAGCGTCATGCTGACCAGCACCACATCGGGCACCGCCGTGTGCGCATCCAGCGTGTAATACTTGCACACTTCGTAATGCCCGGACAGGTAGAATGACGGCGGATTGTTCTCCGCGCCGTCCACCACGCCCTGCTGAAGCGCCGTATACAGTTCGCCCCAGGCGATCGGCGTCGGGGAACCGCCCAGCGCCTGCACCATGCGCATGGCCACCGGGCTTTCCTGCACCCGGATTTTCAGCCCTTGCAAGTCGGCGGGCGTTTGAACCGGTCGCGTCTTCGTGTAGAAACTGCGCGTGCCGGCGTCGTAATACGTCAACCCGCGCAAGCCGAATTCCTGCCCGCTGGCCAGAATATCCCGACCCACCTCGCTGTTCCAGAACACCTCGAAACGGTGCCGCTCGTCCCGAAAAAGATACGGCAATCCCAGCGCCTGATATTCCGACACGAACCCTTCCAGCGCCGACGACGACACCTTGGTCATGCCCACGCTCCCGATTTGCAGCAACTCCAGCAATTCTCGTTCGGTGCCGAGCTGCTGACTGGGGTAAATGTCCACTCGCATCGTCGAGTCGGATTTCTCGGCAAGCCGTTCGCCGAGATACTCCATGGCCTGATGGACGGAATGCGACGCATCGAGGGAATGCCCCATTTTAATGGCGATCGCGTCAGGCCCGGAACGGCATGCCGACAGGCACAGCGCCGCAATCAACCAACATGTTTTGCGAAATCGCACGGATTCGAATCGTAAACGAGTGATGCAGTATCTTTTGGAGTCGTACCGCCCGACGCACCCTGCAAGCGGCTTCCCGAAAGTACGGCATACGCGAGACACAAACAGGCTCCCCTTAATTTTTTGCATCCCGGCCCATGTCCCGAAATTTCCTTCCCGCCATCCTGTTGCTTGCGGCAAGTATGGGCGTCGCTGCCTGCGGCGAAGCGCCCGCCCCCGCCGACCCGCCCAACTTCGTCATTCTCGTGGCGGACGATATGGGATGGGAGGACGCTTCGCCTTACGGCCATCCTTTTATCCGGACGCCGAACCTCCAGCGGCTGGCCGACCACGGCATGCGCTTCGACCATGCCTTCGTCACCACCAGCTCATGCAGCCCCAGCCGGGCTTCCATCCTGACCGGGAAATACCCGCATCAGACCGGCGCCGAACAATTGCACTGGCCCTTGCCTGAGGATCAGATCACGTTCGTAGACCTGCTCCGGGAGGCCGGATACTGGACCGCATCGGCAGGCAAATGGCATCTGGGCGACGCCGCCGTAGCACGGTTCGATCTGGTTATCCAGGGGGGCGGCGAACGCACCACCGACACAGCGAACGAAAACGAACTTATGCCGGGCGGAGGATACGCCAGCGGCGCCGGTGCATGGGTGGAAACCCTGAAGCAGCGACCCGAAGGACAGCCCTTCCTTGCATGGCTTTCCTCGTTTGATCCCCATCGTCCCTACCTGGAAGGCATCCTCGATACTCCGCATACTCCTGAGGATGTGGTCGTCCCTGCCTATCTGCCCGACACGCCGGAAGTGCGAAAGGACCTCGCATTGTACTATGACGAGATTGCCCGACTGGATCACTATGTCGGCAGCGTACTGGATGAACTGGAGCGGCAACAGGTCGCGGAAAACACGTTCGTGCTGTTCATAAGCGACAACGGAGCGCCGTTTCCCCGCGCCAAGACCACAGTGTACGACAGCGGCGTACGCACCCCGTGGATCGTGCGTTTTCCGGCCGGGGCGGAGGCCGGTTCCACGACGGCGAGTCTGGTGAGCGCCGTGGACCTCGCCCCCACGCTTCTGGACCTTGCCGGCGTAGAAAGCCCCTCCTCGTTCGAGGGGGAAAGCATCGCGCCCATCCTCAACGACCCGTCCGCTGTCGTACGCGATCACATCTTTGCCGAGAGAAACTGGCACGACTTCGACGACCGCGTACGCGCCGTACGCGACAGCCGCTACAAATATATCCGGAATTTCTACACGGACATTCCCAACGGACCGCCTGCGGACGCGATCCGGGGGGGCACGTTCCAGAAAATGCGGGCGCTCCGGGATGAAGGAACCCTGACCCCGCAGCAGCACATTGTGTTCGACGCGCCCCGCCCGGAAGAAGAGTTGTACCTGGTGGCAGACGACCCGCAGGAACTGTACGACGTGTCGCAGGACCCCGCGCACGCCGAAGCCCTCGAGCGCCTGCGCGGCGTGCTGGAAGCATGGCTGGAAACAACGGGCGACGCCGCACCAGCGGAACGCACTCCGGACGAATACGACCGGGAAACCGGCGACGCCCTTCCGAATCGCACGTTCGGGCGCATGCCGCCCGGAAAGGAAAACGCCCTGGAGAATCCGGAGAATGCAGTCGAGTGACCCCCCAGGTAAAAAGCCGATTCCCCCACGCCCCGCAACGATCAGATAGAACCCGCGTTCAACCGGACAAGTCGGACCAGGGGCAAGCGCACTTCTTCAGGCAAACCGAACGGAGTACGATCTACTCGTCGAAAGTGGGAAACAGCGCCCGGAGTTCTTCCTCGCTGGGTTGGCGTCCGTACTGGCAAATCTCGAACGCTTCGGCGTGGACGATCGCGCGCCCCTTCTCCTCGCCGTACAATTCGATAAGCCGGTCGCGGTATTTGTCCGCAACGGCGGCGCTACGGGTTTTCATGTAGTCGAGAATGTATTCCGTGCGCTCCTCGGCGTCCTCCGGGACGTTCGGCAGATACCGTCCCTGCCAGGAATCCGCGTCGGAAAACTGGGAAGGCATGGCGCGGATACAATCCCATTTCGCCTCCGCCGCCTCGTCGATGCCTACCACCAGATCCGGTTGGAACGGATAGGGCTTCTCGAAACCGTCGTACAGATGCAGAAACACCGGATTACGGTCCACGCCGGGCGTCAGGGCCTCGAAAAACGGCGCCACCACGGTCACGGCGGCGTCCTCCACGAGCTCGCCTGTGTAGCGATGATCCGGATGATAATCGTACCGCCGGTGCGCCATCACAATATCCGCATCCCATTCGCGAATGGATCGCACAACCTTCCTCCGGTTCTCCAGCGTCGGCATGAGTTCTCCGTCGTGGATATCGTAGACTTCCGTCGTGATCCCGAAAATATCCGCGCAGACGGATACCTCGGCTTCGCGCCGCTGCGCAAGCGGGCCGCCCGATTGTTCGAAATGGCCGATATCGCCGTTGGTCGTGGACACAAACTTCACCGCGGCGCCTTCCTGCGCCCAGAGATACGACACGCCGCCGGCTTTCAGTTCGGCGTCGTCGGGATGCGCTCCGAAAGCGATGACGCGCAAGGGATCGTCCCCGGATTGCGCACGGGCCGCGCCCGCGGCGAAAAACAGCATGGACAAACAAACAAGAACGTAACGCATGGACACAATATGTTTAAGGTAGATGCGGACAGGAACCGTTACGTTCCGCGCAAGCGCCCGCGACAGGTAAATCCCGGACCGGATCGCGCGAACGCGACGTGCTGAGCGAAGTGATTTTGATCAGCGCATCCTACAATTCCCAGCCTTCCCGATACGCGCGGCGCGGCGACACATCGGCGTTCGTAAACGTCAGGTTCGCGGAATCCCACATCAGGCGCATCGCCGGATTGCGCACGGCGGCGATGCCCAGCGCCGTCGTCTCTGCAAGGCTGGCCGCCTCGCTGAACGATCCGCGCGAGCGCCCCTTCGCGCGCACGGCCTCGGTCCACTCGTCATCCTGATCCATCTCGCGGACTTCCTCTTCCTCGGTATTCATGGACGCCATCCGATGCTCCGGAAGCAATCGCGGGTTCTCCCCCCGGAAGCTGCAAAGTATCTTGCCCTCCGTGCCGACGAACAGCATGCCCTCGCCCGGCAATTGCCCATCTTCTTCGAATAATTCCTCCGGCGTCTGCGGTTTCATGGAGCCGCTATACCAGTACACGTCCACTCCGGGGCGATCTTCCGTGGCGGGATGCCGGAAATGAATCTGGCTGGCGCTCGGAAAAGCGACCGGCGAATAATGGCGCGTCCTGCATACCAGGTCGTCGTTCAGAATAACGCTCTTGCTCGTGTACGCTTCCACCATGTCCGGCGCCCCTAACTTCAGGAAACGATGCGGCTGCCACAAGCTGTAATTGCCCATGTCGCCGAGGCACCCTGCCCCGTAGTTGTACCAGCCCCGATACAGCGTGTGCGTCAGGAGCGGATGGTACTGCTGATGCGGGACGGGTCCCTGCCACAGATCCCAGTTGAAACCGTCCGGAATCGCTGCCTGCTCCTGGGGATAATCAGGCCATGCCTGGGGCCACACGGGACGGTTCGTCCAGTTGTGCACTTCAAGAACCTGTCCTATGGCGCCCATTTCCAGCCAGGCCTTCAGACGCCCGTGGTTCTCCGGCGCGCTGTAGGCCAGCAGGTGCGTCACGGCGCCGGTTTCCTTTTCCGTCTCCAGCACGCGACGCACCTCGTGCGGCGAAAGCCCGACCGGCTTGTGCATGATGACGGCCTTGCCCGCCTTCATGGCCGCAATGGAAATATGCGCATGGAGGTGATCCGGCACAATAACGACCACGGCGTCCGCATCGTCTTCGGAGGCCAGCATCTCCCGGTAATCCGCGTACGTCCGCACGCCGTCGGAGCCGCCCGTTTTGGCGTAGTACGCATCAATCACGCGCTTGGCGTAATCGCGTCCCCCGCGCGTACCCGTGTCGCCCTCGCCCCAGGAATCGTCTCCCAGCAACCGGCGGATACTGCGCCGCACGCCGAACCGGCCCCAATCGACATAATCCTGCGTATCGCGGTTGGGATCGGTCACACTCGTAACCCGGACGTCGTCGCGCTGCATCGTACCGCCGTTCAACTGGCGAAGCGCCTGCGTGCCGGCGCCGATCTGCGCGATATTGATCTTGTCGCTGGGGGCTACGAAACCCGCACCGCCCAGTACATGACGAGGAACTACGGAAAGCGCCGAAGCCGCCGCCATCCCTCCGATAAATTTTCTGCGCGAAACACCGTTTTGCAATGTGCTCATGTAGCCTGTTTCGTCTGTGTTAAATGGCGCCGCGATCAGGCCCGCGCCTGTAAACCGGTCGTACTTCACGAAAATTATGGGCGGGCGCTTCACATCCGCCCCGCCGCGAATCCGCTGTGCTTCCCGCTGATTTCAACGATGGAATCATGACGTCCCGTATTCGCGTAAGCGAAGCGCTGATCGCAGTGGGCCTGATCAGGTCATTCGTGAAAATGTACGAATTTTTCGCATACTGTCAAGCCCCATGCATCGCAGCCTGCAAATATATCCTGTCAACCCCATCCATCGTTTTCCCGATTCGGCCCGCCTAAACGCATTCTGTCGTCAGATACATGCCAGGTTTCCCCGGAGTTATCGTATCTTTCCCTTGCAGACAGGCATTGATTCCGGTCGACGCCGGCAGCGGTCCGACGCGCCAGTCAACGCGTAAACGAGACAACGCGCAATATGCGCCCGGGGCTCTGATCAAAACCGCTTCGCTCAACACGCCGCTTTAGCGGGCGCAGGCCATGATGCGTCCCGCGATAGATATGACCATGAACACCCGTCCCGTCAGGTTTCCAGCGCCTTCCGAATCCGCTACCAGACCGCCTGTCGAGCGACCGCTTCGCACCAGGTTCGCTGGCGTTGCATGGTTCCTGGCGACAGCAGCTATGGGCTGGTTCGCATCGGGATGTTCCTCTTCGGAATCAATGTCCGAGGAAGGCTGCGTCAAGGAAGACCGCACGCTGAACCTCGCCTTCTACGCCTTCTTCGCGCCCGTCAGCTACAGCGCCGACGAGGACCCGGCGTCGCCCGGTTTTAGCGAACACCGCGGCTACGAAGCCGACCTGATCACCGCGCTCGAAGCCATGGACGAAACCAATCTTTCGTTCGAGCGCCGCCCCATTGCCGAATGGGACGGAATCTGGCTGAAACCCGCCGGCATGGGATACGATATGGCGGGCGGCGGCATCACGATCCTCGACTCGCGCACGAAGAATGAGGACGGCGACCAGGCGGTCGAATTCACCAGCGGGCACATCACGTTCCGGCAATCCTTGCTCGTGCGCGCGGAAGACGCCGAACGCATCGCCTCCTACGAGGATTTGACGGACGAAATCCAGGTCGGCGCACTCCCCTCGACCACCGGCGAAATCAGGCTGCTGCAAATCGTCGGCATAGCGGACGCCGACGGCGTGCTGGCTGAAGGAACGCGGATCGAAACGCCCGAGGGCGTTCTGACAGCCGACGGAACGCCGGACTACGTCATTGCAGCCGGGTACGTCTCGCCCGCGCTGCGCATGCGAAGCCGCCTCTATCCGCCCGCGTCTTCCATGCCGCAAGTCGTTTATCTGGGAGCATTGGCCGGGGAGGCCGAACTCCTTCAGGCGCTGCGCAACGGCGATATCGACGCCATAGCCCGCGGCGAAATCGGCAACCTCAACGCAAGGAGCGTTTCGGACGGCGCATTTGTCGTGACGGCGCTCGACGACGCGATCGAACTCGGCGGATTCACACTGAGCGTGGACGACAACGCCTTGCGCGCGTGCATCGACGAACGCATCGACTGGTTGACCGATGACATGAACATCGGTTTTGCCCAGTGGCGGGACAATCCCTCCGTGTTCATGCAGCGCGCCCGGCTCTGGAACGAATGATCCGGCGCCGTCGATCGGCGGGCTGGCGGCCTCCGCGCCCCCGACATCCGATACGACAAAACGATGGAGTAACTTCGCCGCGGGCCCAGATCCGCGGATATCAGTCTACCAGCGCCTGGTAGACAAGCGCCCGGATACGCTGGTGGTCGTCGAGACCCTGCGCGGGAAGCACCTGCGTCATGTACGAAACGACCAGTTCTTCCTCTGGATCGACCCAATACGTGGAATGATAGGCGCCTCCCCAGGTGTATGCTCCCGGCGAACCCGGCAAGCCGCTCCAGCCGATTTCCTCCGTTACGCCGAATCCGAGACCAAAACCGCCGCCGTCTCCATCCCATGCCTCGTGGACATGATCGACCGTCATTAGTTCCACGGTCTTGGGAGACAGGATGCGGGCGCCGTCCAGCGCGCCCCCCCGCCGCAACGCTTCCAGAAAGCGGGCGTAGTCCCCCGGCGTGGAAACGAGCCCCGCGCCGCCGGAAAAACTGGTCCGGGGACCTTCGAGATACATGCCCTGACCGACCATATGGCCCGGGTCGGGCGCGCGCTCCATCCCGTTCTCCTCCGTCACCGAGTACACCGCGGCAAGCCGGTCCGCTTTTTCCGGCGGCACGTAGAAATGCGTATCCGCCATGCCAAGCGGTTCGAAAATTTCAACCCGGAGAAATTCGTCCAGCGGCATGCCGGACGCCACCTCGATCACCGCGCCCAGAATATCCGTGGCGTAGCCGTATACGAAGCGTTCGCCCGGCTGCGCATCCATGGGCAAGCTTCCCATGCGCCGGACGGTTTCAAGAATCGGCTCCTCTCGATCCGCAAAATACCAACCCTGGATTCCGGCCTCTACCCAGCGTTCGGCAGCCACGCCCCAGCCATACCCAATGCCGGCGGTGTGGGTGAGCAGATCGCGCACAGTGATGTTGCGATTGGCGGAAACTATCTCGTAGCCCCCTTCCTCTTTCTCCACAGCGACGGTGGTGCTATCGAATTCGGGAATAAAGTCGCTCAGGTTCTGATCGATCAGCAAATGTCCCTGCTCCTGCAGAATCATGACGCCCACGGAAACGACCGCCTTGGTCTGAGAAGCGATCCGAAAAAGGTCCGTGACCTCCAGAGGCGCCTCGGCTTCGCGGTCCCGATATCCGAACGCCCTGGCGTAGACGACATGTCCGCGCCGGCCGATTACGAGCGCCGCCCCCGGCAGCCGGTCTTCTTCAATATATTTTTCCAATACAGCGTCAATGCGGGCAAGCCGTTCGGAAGAAACACCGACTTCCTCCGGGCTGACCGGCGAGAAAGACTGAGAGAAAGACTGCGGCGCCGCAACCCCGCAGGCCAACAACGCCGCAAGCCATAGCAACGTGGCGCAAAGGCGGGGCGCGGGATTCGCCCGCATCGCATTACCGACGAAATCATGTCGAATCGGACGAGGACGGAGGGGGGCTGCAGCAGCGTACGGATTCATGGTTATACTTGTTGCGATAAATATCAGTTTTGCCCGGCGGTCGCGGCCATCGGACGGCTATGCCCCTGTTCCCGGTACCGGTCCAGCAAGGCGGACAACCGCTCGACCACTTCCGGATGCATGGCGTATAAATTGGTCGTTTCGCCCGGATCGTCGCCAAGGTGGTATAATTGTCCCGGCGGCTCTCCGGGACCTGGCTCCACGGATACGGGATGCGTGAATCCGCCCGACCCCAGCCCCTCAATCAGCTTCCAGAGACCTTGCCGAATGGCGAAAACCCCGTTGACGGAATGATGCACGACGGCCTCGCGGAGGGGGCCTTCGAGGAATTCGCCCCGGAACGCAGGAGTCAGGTCGTAACTATCTTCGCCCGCGTCGTCGGGCAACGCTTGCCCCGTAACGGAGGCGAACGTGGCCATCAGATCGACAAGCGAGATCAGTTCGTCGTTCGTCGAACCGGCTTCCGCCTTGCCCGGCCAGCGAACCACGAAAGGCACGCGATGACCGCCTTCGTAAATGTCCGCCTTCATCCCCCGCCAGTCCGCGTTCGCCCGGTGATCGAACGTTTCGATATCCTCCGGGTCCCAGTAGGCGCCGTTGTCGCTGGTAAACACGACCAGCGTGTTCTCCGCAACGCCCGCCTCGTCCAGCGCATCGAGGATATCGCCCACGCCGGCGTCCACTTGCGCCGTGAAATCGCCGTACGTCCCGGCGCCGCTGCTTCCCTGGAAAGGTTCGGTAGGCAACCAGGGCGTATGCGGCGCAGACAAGGGCACATACAGGAAAAACGGCTGCTCCCCGGCCTGCATCACATATTCCACGGACTTTTCAATGGTGCGAGGCAACACATCAATATGCCGGAAATCCGGGGCGATGGCGCCTCCCCGGAAAAAGTCTTCCTTGCAGCAAGGCCGGGAAGCCTCGATGGAATCCGTGGGCAACTGCTCCACCCGATCATTTTCGAACCAGACGTACGGCTCGAAATCCAGCGAGGACGGAATGCCGAAGTACGCATCGAATCCGAGGGAAACCGGTCCCGGACGCAACGGTCGGGCGTAGTCCGTCCGCTCGGCGCTCCCCAGCCCCAGATGCCATTTGCCTATGCCCGCCGTAGCATACCCGGCTTGCCGCAACATTCCCGGCAGCGTAAGGCGCGTCGTGTCGATCAGATTCGGACCGTAGCCCTGCAACACGCCATGCTTCAGACGGGTTCGCCAGGCGTACCGTCCGGTGAGCAACCCGTAGCGCGTGGGCGTGCATACGGAGGACGGCGAATGGGCGTCCGTGAAACGCACGCCCTCCGCCGCCAGCCGGTCGATGTGCGGCGTCGGAATCTTCGAATCCGCATTCCACGAACCCGGATCGCCGTAGCCCATGTCGTCCGCAAGAATGACCACGATGTTCGGCGGAGGCGGCGCAGGGTCGCCATCGCACGCCGCCAAGCCGACGGCCAGCGCGCACAATGCGAGAAACGCAAGAAAATGCGCCGGGAAGCGAAATATCTTCATGGCGGGATGCAATAAATCGGCGAACGCAACCTGGTCAAGATACATCTTGCGAATCGTATTTTCAGCGCAATCAAGCGACCGGCGAAACGCCCTACTTGACCAGCGTCATGGTGCGCGTCTCGACTTCTTCGCCGACGCGCAAGCGGTACGCGTACGACCCGCTCGGCAAATCGCGTCCGTCGAAACGCGCCACATGCTCTCCCGCAGGCTGCGCGCCGTCTACGAGCACCGCTACTTCGCGGCCCGCAAGGTCGTACACCGCAAGGCGCACATGATCGCTCTCTGGCAACGCATAGCGTATGGTCGTTTCCGGATTGAACGGATTGGGATAATTACCCAGCAGCATTACTTCGACAGGCAGTTCTTCGCCCTCGGCGCCGGTGACGATATTGGACCAGGAAGGCGCAAGCACATACAATCCACCGAACATATCAGATACGATAACGACGCCGCTTTCGAAAAAAGGATAACTGCTCCAGGCCCCGAGAAATCCCGGTTCGGTCGCCGAAGGATACGTGTCGAAATACGCCACTTCCTGGACGACGGCGGAAGACACCTCGCCGCCGGAAGAAAACTCCATGACGCGCAGCCCGGCCGTATAGTTCGCTTCGTACAACCTGCCCTCATGAATATACAGATTATGGTCTGTCGCGCTGGTGGAACCATACCAATGGCCCGCAAAAACGGGGTCGTCCAGTTCCTGTACGTCGTAGATCAGAGTACGGGTCCAGGGAGTGGTCCCACTCGTTTCGTCCAGTTCATCGTTCACGAAAAGGTAGCGATGATCCTCCGTCAGCCATCCCTGGTGCGTATAATGCATATTCGGATAGTCGAACACGCTGATTTCTACGGGAGATTCCGGATTCGTCACGTCCGTAACCGCCCCGCCTGCTTCGTCGAGGCTGAAGCATATATCGTTCCCGGCGTATCTCGCGTCCGGCCCGCGGTACCGAACGCATTGCGCATCGTGCGTGTACCCCCGGGACAAGGGCGGATTGTAACATCCTGCAAACGCGGGATTCGCCGGATCGCTCATATCCACGATATGCGGCCCGCCGCCGCAAGCGAATCCGGACGGCGTCTGCTGGGGGCCCTGTATGCCCACAATATATACGTGATCCTTTTCGTCGTTGACCACCACGTTATGCGCCGAACCGAAAGCGTCGTACAGGGCCGTGGGTTCGAAGGTCGCCGGAGCGTCCGTCACATCCCTGAGTTGCGAAAGATCGAACACCTGCATGCCGTGGTCTCCGACGAAATCGGCCACGACCACCGCATGATCGTTCACGACCTTTATGTCGCGCCACAAACGTGCTTCGCTGCCAGGCGTCATCGGCAACATTCCGACGAACAAGGGATTTTCGGGATCGCGAAGATCAAAAAATGCGACGCCGTCAAAGCGAGCAAGCAGCGCATATTCGACCCCGGTCTCGGGATCGGTCCAGCCCCAGATATCATTGAAGCATAACCCCGACGAGGGACATGGAAATCCAGTCATTTCCTCGCGAGGCACGACCGCCAGCAAATCAATATCCTTGCAAGGATACTCGGCGGCCATGCCGTCCTCACAAGGTACGCGTCCCGCCGCGCGCTTCGTCGAAACAACCCCGCCTTGCATGTCTGTTGCGGTTTTTCCGCTCGCCGCCACCGCTTTGCCGTCCCCGACCTGCTGCTGAAAAAATCCGCCCGAAGACGCCTCTGCCGCAGAAACGCCGAGCAAGAACGCCAGACCGAGCATCGCGCATCCCGCGAAACGGACCGCGCGGCGAACCGGCTTCGCAAAAACGCCGACGCGGCAAGAAATCGGGAAATGGTCTGAATGCTTCTGGAAAAACCGTTGCGAAGGGAGCATGGGGCGTTCTATTTTAGCATTTACTTGATAGTTCGTCCCAAAAGAGGACGGATGCCGGGGTCTCCCTTAAATCAGGTTTTTCGACAAGACCAAACCATAAAGAGAAAATGGAACACAACCAGACAGCTGCTGAGCGCCAATTTAATCAAAATACATTATCTGGTTCATAATTTTCCAGAAAAATCAGGCGGCGCACTGACGAGAACATGCTGCAATGCCCGGCGGCAAGCACTCGAAATGTAAAGAATTGTAACCGCAAGGCACTTTTCGAACCGCCATGCCGTATCATTTCGAGTACGGCAAACCGCAAATCACCCCTTAACCATTACGAAAGGCTTCTTCATCGTTATATGGCCAAACAGGAAGCAATCAAACAGGAAGGCGTCGTGACGGAGGCGCTCCCGAACGCGCAGTTCCGCGTCCGGCTCAACAACGGACACGAAATCCTCGGGCTACTCTCCGGCAAGATGCGCAAACACTATATCCGCATCATTCCCGGAGACCGCGTAGACATCGAAATTTCTCCGTACGATCTTTCCAAAGGGCGTATCGTGTTTCGTTACAAGGGATGAAGCCATGCGCTCGACTTTTCGCCTCATGCTCTTTCTCCTTCCTGCGCTCCTCTGGCCAGCGGCTTGCCAACCGGTTTCCGACCAAAGCGCGCCGCCCACGGGGCGGGGCGACCGCCTGACCGGAGCGCCCTTCGCCACGCGCAGCCCCGCAGTGGGCCAGCACGGCATGGCTTCGACCAGCCATCCCCTGGCCACGCAAACCGCCATCGACATCCTGAAACAGGGCGGATCGGCGGTGGACGCCGCCATCGCAGCCAATGCCGTGCTGGGTTTCGTCGAAGCGAACAATTGCGGCATTGGCGGAGACCTGTTTGCGATCGTGTGGGACGAAGCGTCGGGCCGCCTGCACGGGCTGAATGCAAGCGGACGAGCGCCTCTCGGGCAATCGCTGGACGATCTCATGGCGCGTCTGGACGGAGCCGACCGGATTCCGCTGCACGGACCGCTGGCCGTTTCCGCGCCGGGCGCCGTAGACGGATGGTTCACCCTGCACGAACGGTTCGGCGCGCTTCCCATGGAGGACATTCTGGCGCCCGCAATCCGGCATGCCCGCGAAGGATCGCCCGTCACGCAAGTCGTCGGATTCTCGTGGGCGCAGGCCTACCAGCGGCTAAAGGATCATATCCATGAAATCGGCGACCTCGGCAGCTTCGAAAACACCTATTTCGTGGATGGGCGCATGCCGCCCGAAGGCGCGATCTTCCGCAACCCCGATCTCGCCGCCACGTACGAACGGATTGCCGCAGGGGGGCGCGACGTTTTTTACCAGGGCGCCATTGCAGACGCCATCGACGCCTGGGCCCGCCGCGCGAACACGCCCATTCGCAAGGCCGATCTCGAAGCCCACGAAAGCACTTGGGTAGACCCGATATCCGTCCCCTATCGGGACGTCGAAGTGTATGAACTGCCGCCCAACGGGCAGGGCGCCGCGGTCCTGCAAATACTCCGCATCCTTGAGGGTTTCGACCTGCAGGTGATGGGGCACAACAGCGCCGATTATCTGCATGTCCTCGTGGAAGCGAAAAAACTGGCCTTTGCGGACCGGGCCCGGCATTACGCGGATCCGGATTTTGCGGACATTCCGCTGGAGCGCCTGCTTTCGGAAGACTACGCCGCCGAGCAACGCAGCCGCATCGACATGGCGCAGGCCATGCAGCGCATCGCCACCGGCAACCTCGAACACGGAGACACCGTTTACCTGACCGTGGCGGACGCAAACGGAAACATGGTATCGCTCATCCAGAGCAACTTCCTCGAGTTCGGGAGCGGCATGACCCCGGACGGCCTCGGGTTTGCGTTGCAAAGCCGAGGCTCCCAATTTTCGCTCGACCCGGATCATCCGAATGCGTACGCGCCGGGCAAGCGCCCCTTCCACACCATCATTCCCGGCTTCGTCCTGCGAGACGGGCAACCGCTCATGGCCTTCGGGGTCATGGGAGGCCCCTTCCAGCCGCAGGGCCAGGTTCAGGCGCTGCTGAACATGCTTGAGTTCGGCATGAACGTGCAGGAAGCCGGGGACGCCGCCCGGTTCAGTCATTCCAGCGCGCTCCAGCCTACGGGCGGAACCATGACGGACGGCGGGCGCCTCGCGCTCGAAAGCGGCATAGGCCCGGACGTCCGCGAGGAACTGGCCCGGCGGGGACACATTCTGGCCCCCACCGATTATTTCGGGGGATATCAGGCCATCCTCCGGAACGCCGAACACGGCGTCTATCATGGCGGCGCCGACATGCGCAAAGACGGAAACGCACTTGGATTCTGAGGAGGCTTATATCCCAACGCAACCATTGATCCGCATGCCTGAACGTCCCTCCACCCGAAAACCGCCTCGCTGCCCTGTACCCATGCCGCAGACCGCATCGCGCATTTTTTCTTTCGCCATCCTCGCCCTCCTTGTCGCGCAGGCCGCGCCGCGCCCGGCAACGGCGCAGGACATCGACCATTCGCTCTTCGCCGCCCTCCTGCAGGCCCACGTCACCGACGAAGGCATGGTCGATTACGACGCCTTCGCCGCTTCCGAAGCCTTCGACGAATATCTCGAGCTGCTGAACCAGACCGACCCGGCGTCGCTATCCCGCAACAGCCAACTCGCCCTTTGGCTTAACGCCTACAACGCCTGGACCATCGAACTCATCAACCTGCACGACGAGCGCGAAAGCATCCGCAATATCAACAAAACGCTGGGTCTGGCCATCAAAGGCCCCTGGACGCAGCCTCTTGCCGAGGTAGGCGGGGTTACATACACGCTCGACGACATTGAGCACGGGATCATCCGCAAGGAATTCAACGATCCGCGCATTCATTTCGCGCTGGTTTGCGCCGCCGTCTCGTGCCCGCCCCTGCGTCGCGAGGCATACATCGGAAGGCGCCTCAACGACCAACTGAATGACCAGTCAAAACGGTTCTTGCTGGAATTTCCGGAAAAAAACCGCGTGGACCTTGACGAAGAAACGGTGTACCTGACGAAGGTATTCGACTGGTATGCCCGGGATTTCGGGAGAAACGACGCCGAAATCACGCGGTACCTGGCCCGCTTTTTTCCGCCCGGCCCCGAACGTACGCTCCTCGCGTCTGGCAAGGCCCGCATCCGGTTCACCGACTACGACTGGGCCCTGAATATCTACTATTCCTCCAGTCTGTAGCTCACAAAGGCGAACCGCTTGCTGTCGGGCGCCCAGGAGGGCACGTTGATCGTGCCCTGTCCCCCGAAAAGCTCCGTCAACACGCGCGGCTCTCCGCCTTCCGCCGGCATGATCCGCAACATCACGTCCTTGTTGGCCGGATGCCCTTCCACATCCGGTTCGTAGGACAGAAACGCAATCCATTTCCCATCCGGCGACGGGTGGGGAAACCAATCGTTCCATTCGTCGAACGTGAGTTGCTTCACATTGCCGCCCGTAGCGTCCATGCGATAAATCTGCATGGTCCCGGTACGCACCGAATTGAAATAGATGTATCGCCCGTCTGGCGAATAATCCGGCCCGTCGTCCAGTCCCGGAGCCGTGGTCAGCCGGATTTCCTCGCCTCCTTCCGCGGGAATGGCGTAAATGTCGTAGTCGTCGTTGCGTAGCCCCACATAGGCAAGCGTTTTGCCGTCCGGGGACACGCCATGCCAGTAGGAAGGACCGAGTTCCGTCACGCGATGCGGCGCGCCGCCCTCAATGGGCAACGTGTAAATGAGGGACACGCCCTCTTCTGTCTGGTCGCTGATAATGAGCGTCTTGCCGTCCGGCGAAATGCCGTGATCGTTGTTGGCCAGTATGGCGAATCCGGCGTCGATCAATTCGGGATCGCCTCCGTCCACAGGCAGGCGGAATATCCTGCCGCCGGAATTGAACAGAAAATACGCGCCGTCGGGCGACCAGTTGGGCGCCTCGAAATGCGCGGGAAGCGTGAGCGCGACCTCGCGTTCTCCGGTTTCAATGTCGATCGTTTCCAGCGAACTGTACAGCACGGGATCGGACTCGGCTTCGGGGGGCGGGCTATCCGTTGCGTCCGAATCCGCCCGGGAGACGCATCCGGCAAGGAAAAAGAGCGAAGCGGCAAGCGCCGCGAAAACGGCGCCGCGTTCGACGGACGCCGCGGAAAATACGGAAAGCATACGCATGACAAGAGGGATTCAGGTGAATGAGAACGCGATACAGGAAATACATAGACCCATTGCGTCCCTAAACATAACCCCTTCACGAAAAACAAATACACGCGGGCGAAGGAATATCGAGCCCCTGCTCCGCAGCGGACAATCGCCCGGAGGCTTCGTCGATCTCGAAAACGATTAGGCGATCCGTGCGCCGGTTGGCCGCCAGCAGGAACCGGTCATACAGACAAAAATTGCGCGGCCAGCGCCCGCCTGTATGGACATGCTGCACGGCCCGCAGCCCTTCGGGAGCAATCTCGAACGCAACGATGCTGTCGAGCCCCCGGTTCGAGCCGTACAAAAACCGCCCGTTCGGATGCACATGCAGGTCCGCCGAATCGTTATGCCTGGCAAAGCCTTCCGGCAAGGTGGAGATCGTCTGCGTTTCCGTGAGCCGGCCCCGGGCGGGGTCCCAATCGAACACAGTCACCGTGGACCCCAACTCATTGATGACGAAGGCCCGCGCGCCATCTGGATGAAAAACGAAATGCCGGGGGCCGGCGCCCGGCGCCAGATCGACGGCGGGTTGGTCCCCAGGGCGCAAGCCGCCGCGCTCGTCCAGCCGGTATATCCGCACCTGATCCTGCCCCAGATCCGCCGCGATCGCATAGCGGCCCGTCGCATCGGGCACGATGCAATGCGCATGCGGGCCTTCCTGCCGGGCGGGGTTCGCGCCCGAGGCCCCCTCGTGTTGCACGAAGGAAACCGCCTCGCTCACTCCGCCGTCCTCGCGCACGGCAAACGAAGCAACGCTCCCGCTTGTGTAATTGGATACGAAAACGAATCGTCCGTCCGGCGACAGCGCCGCATAGCACGGATCCGACCCTTGCGTGGGGACCGCATTCACCGGATGCAGATCGTTTCCGTCGATGCGGAACGCATGCAGGCCGCCGCCGAACGCGCCCTCGAACTCGAGCGTCTCGCTGACGGCGTACAGAAATTTTCCGGCGGCGTCCACCGTCAGAAACGAAGGGTTGCGAATGCCGCCTGCATGGCCCGCAATCCGCAGGGCGCCCGTATCCGGATCGAATCGTCCGATATAGATTCCCTTGCTGCCCCGCTCCGAATACGTCCCGATGTAAAAAGTCACTTCGTGGTCCATGATTCCTTGGAAATACCGTTCAAATCCCATGCGACGCGACCTGCCCGCAGGGTAAGTTCCACCTCGATTTTGCGGTCGCCCTCCATGCGGTATCCTTCCACGTCCCAAAACCCGAAATCCCCTTCGCGGACCCGAAACACCGCCATGTCCGCCTCCGCGCCCACATCCAGATTCCCCAGTTCGTCTCGCCGGATTGCTTGCGCCGGAAACCAGGTGGACGCGCGCACGACCGCTTCAAGCGGCATGCCAAGGTTTAGAAACTTCGACATCACGTTCGTCATGTCCTTCATCCCGTGATTCATGCTGCCCGTATGCAAGTCCGTACTGATCGTATGCGGCCACAAGCCCGCTTCCGTGGCGGGAACGGCTACGGAATACATGAAACTGCCGCCGCCATGCCCCACATCAAACACGACGCCGCGCTCGGCGGCCTCCAGCGCAAAGGGGCGCAAGACCCCGTCCTCCACGATGGCTTCGCGGCGCGATACGGCAGCGTAAGCATGGGTGAAAATGTCGCCGGGGCGAAGGTACTCCAGTAAAAGATCTCGCAAGGGCAATGGCGGCTCGGCCCGCCCGAAATCAATCATCACGGGAATATCGGCTTGCCGCCCCGCCTCCACGGCCCGCTCTACGGGGGTCCAGTCCCGACCCAGATAATGCGCCAGTTTGACCCCCACGACCACATCTGCATGCAGCCCGGCCGACATGGCCGTCAACTTGGGGTCCATGTCGGATACGTCCTGTTCGATGGGTTCTCCCTTCATCCCCTGCCCGACGATATTCAGGAACGCGAGCACGCGGGTTTCCGCATGATCCACCGTTTGTTCGATGAACGCGCGGATGGTGCGCCAACCGGCTCCGCCCGTATCCACGATCGTCGTTACGCCGGACCGGAACGTGAAAGCATCGGGAGGCAGGCTGCCGTAACTGTTCGCCAGATACTGATCCGGGACCGTCCCGTGAAACACATGGCCATGCAGGTCGATGAAGCCCGGGGCCACGTACAGCCCGGAGGCGTCAACCACCTGCGCGGCGCGGGCCGGGTCAATGCGCTCGGCCACCTCGGCGATGCGCCCGTCGACCACGCCCACGTCGCGGACGCCGTCCACGCCGTTTTTCGGGTCGATTACATGCCCGCCCGCAATGAGCAGGTCAAGGGTATCGGGGTATGTCAAGGAAGCATCGCTGAAGGTCAAGGGGACGTCATGAGGCGTCAAGGGGGCGTCCTGGGACATCGGAGAGATGTTCTGATACATAAAGGGCGTATCGTGAGACAAAAAGGGAGCGTTGCGGGACGTTAAGGCAGCAACGCGGGATATCACAGGAGCGGGGCGGGATATAGCGCCGCCACTACTCTGCGGCGCCGTCCTGTCCTGCCCGGCAACGTCTCCCGGCATGCACAGGAACAAACAGGCTGTCAGACACAACAAGGTTACGAAATGCGACTTCATTGTTTCTTTGTAATTTCGCCCTCTTTTTCTAATCCCGCGCCGCACCCGAGCCGCCATTCGCCCATTGCCGGGTTGCACCCGCACCGCACCTGGGCCGGGAAGCGCCCAGCCCCTGCTGCCCCTGCGTTTTGCCGCCCTGCACCTTCCGATCACTCTGCATTTCCCTGCTCGCCCGATGCCGCGCTGTCCTGCGCCCGTTCCCAGGCAAGCGCCGCCGCGCCCAGAACCCCCGCATGATTCCCCAGTTCCGAAAGGACGACCGGAGCCGAACTCCCGCGCGGATACCGAAAAACATGTTCGTCGATATGCGCCTGCACGCGATCCAGAAAATGTTCGGCGGCGTTCGCGCCCCCTCCCCCAAGGATAATGATTTCCGGGGCGTACATGTGCGCCACGCTGACCAGAAACCACCCAAGGGCCGTCGTCCACCGATCCAGCACGTCCAGACACAGGGCGTCTTGCTGCTCCACCCCCCGAATGACCGCCTCGAAATCGACGGCGTGAGGATTGTCGAAATATACGTCGTTCAGCACAGACGGCAAACCGCGCTGAAGCCCGTCGCGCGCCATCATGGCCAGACTCGCCGCCGCGCACAGGATATTGGCCGTCCCCATTCCTCGCGTAATGCAGCGCCGATCGCTATGCGCATCCTGAATGATATGGCTTGCCTGGGTGCCGAACATCAGATGCGGATCGCGGAGCACCTTGCCGTCAAGCATCACGCCCGACCCCACGCCGGTTCCCAGCGTAATCGCGACAACCCATTTGCGGCCCCTGGCCAACCCGTAGCGGGCTTCCGCAAGAATGCACAGGCGCCCGTCGTTGTCCGCAATAACCGGCGCGCCAGTGGCCTCCGTCAGGCGCGGCACGATGGGAAATCCTTCCACCTTCAGCTTGCCTGGCAGAAGCACGCTCCCGAATTCCGGATCGACGGCGCCGGGGAACCCCAGTCCGATCGCGGCGGGCCGCCGCCCAAGGGCCGCCGCAATCCGATCCGTCTCTTCCGTCATGGCCGCAAGAATTTCTTCCGGCGGCAACGAAAACCCCGAAGGCTGGACGCCCGGCTCCAGCAGGTCCCCGGAAGCCGACACGGCCCCGCTCTTGATGCGCGTCCCGCCGACGTCGAATCCTATGACGTATTCCTCAGGCATGCTCCGAGTTGCTTTCGGCATACATATGGGCAAGGCTCTTGCGATACGCTTCGTAGAAACGGTCCAGCTGCTCCTCAGCGCTCGCGTTCCCGACAAACTGATGGCTTGGAAGCACCTCCGGGCGCACGCCCCTGGCCAGAAGCCGCTCCGCCACCTCCACGCGCAACATATTGATCAGCATGCCGCCGGTGACCGTGGACACGGGTCCCGTGCGCCACTCCATCCCGTCCAGTTCCAGTACGCAATCCCCCGGCGGACACTGGTTGTCCAGCACCACGTCGGCCACGTCCACGAGTTTCTTGCCGGAGGAATGGGCCGCCGGCGATTCTTCGCAATGCTTGCGGGACACGACGCCGATCACCGGCATGCCTCGCCGACGGGCGCCCAGCGCCATCTCCACGATGAGCGGGCGAATCCCGGACGTGGAAATCACAATGAACGCATCATGCGGGCCAAACCGGAATCCTTTCAGTATCTCCTCGGCGTAGCCCTCGTATTTTTCGAGGAAAAGCGGGCCGCGCAGGCCATTGGTCCCCACGATGGAGGCATGATTCGACACCGCATGCTCCACGAGGGCCACGAAGCCTACGAAACAGCCCTGCCGCGGCGTCATTTCCTCGCACATCATGCGGGAATGCCCGGCGCCGAACAAAAACACGAGCCCGCCCCGGGCGATGCGCTCGGCGCACAACTCGGCGGCCTGCTCGATATGGGGAATCTGCGTATCCCGCAGACGCTCCAGCAGTTCGATGGTTCTGTCGTAGTAGGTTTGCGCGGACGCCATGGGTTGTTCGGGGGAATGAAAAAGTTGAAGATCGCGGGCGGGTATCGGAAAGACAGATGCGATGCTCAATTGCAACGAGGCATATTATGCGCTCTGCGCTTCCGGCAACCCCGGAGCGCTCCAGTTGCCCCGGTATGGCTCCAGCCAGCCAGCGCAATGCGCTTGCGTGAGGGATTTGGTCTCGTCGGCAATCGGTTTGACGAACGAATAAGGAGAAATGGTTCGGATTGATTGAACAGATGGATCGATCCGGGACAAATGATCTGGCGTTTTTTCGTTGTTGCGGAGCCGTTGCGGAGCGATGCGCCCGCTCCAGCCGCACAGGACGTCATAGCGACCGGGCCAGGAAACATGCAAACGGGCTTGCAAGCCGGACGGAGAAGGACGCGCGACCGCCGCGTTCGTCCCGCACAGGACATTATTCCTCTCGCGTAAGGCGGGCTATCGCATTAAATTCGCACGTTTCGTATGTAAGCTCCGCATTATATATCATAACGTTGTCCTCAAAGGTAATCGATCCGGCGGATGACTCTGCGGCTCCGCAGTTCTCGTCGTCGGAGGGAGGGCGGTAGCGAACTGTCCCGCCCGCCGCGGGGGTGAAGAATCCCGTTTTGCTTATCTCTCCCGTAATCGCCGGCTCCGTCTCGCTCCTGCCATCCACGACGATCGTGGCGGTGATCGTAACATCCTCGTCCCGCTGGATTACGTTCGCCGTCATCTGGAAATTGAAAGATATGTTTGGCGTATCTGCCTCTGTGATTCTTAGTTCTCCCTCGTATTCGCCCCCTACCTGGGGTATTCCGGATTCGTCGTTGCTGTCACAGCCAAACAGCGCCATCATTGCAAGCAAGACGGCAGAGACGGTACGTAACGTGCGCATTTTGAGATAACAGGGGTGGTTGGGGAAAATCGAAACAGGGGTTATAGGATAATGCCGAAACCTTGTTCCGACCCGAATCGCCCCAGGGAGACATGCTATGTCCAGGCGCGCCCGAAGAACCCGCAGTCCTTCGACCCGGCAAGTGGACTGACTTATGCAATAACGGAAATATCCGATAAAAATATCGTGAGAGGCTTGACCTTTTTCCGGGATTCCCGTATTCTGCAGAGCATTCCCGGCACGCAACCCGAATCCGTCCGCCATGCTCTCCTGTGGCCGCAAAGAACCCCTCCTGTCCACCTTTGCCGATCTGTTTTGCGGGATCGGCGGCTTCCACTACGCTGCCGAAGCGTTGGGCTTGCGTTGCGTCTTTGCCTCCGACATCGACAAGGCTGCTCAAGATCAATACGAGCATAACTTCGGCCTGCGCCCTGACGGGGACATCACCAAAATCCATATCGAAAACATTCCGAGCCATGACATTCTGTTTGCCGGGTTTCCATGCCAGCCATTCTCCATTATCGGGAAAATGGAGGCTATGTCGGACAGCCGGGGAACACTGATTTACGATGTGGCGCGTATCCTGTCGGTCAAATTCCCGAAAGCGTTCGTTCTGGAGAACGTGCGGCAGCTTGCCACAATCAACAAGGGCAAAACGCTTCGCTTGATTCTGGACGCGCTTGAAGAAATAGGCTACGCCTGCTCTCATAAGATCCTGAATGCGCTCCACTTTGGATTGCCGCAAAAGCGCGAGCGCCTGATCATTGCAGGCTTTCGGGATCGCGAAGCTCTTAAAACCTATCAATGGCCGAGAGAATGCAAGGCGTATAAACCCCTTTCGGATATTCTGGAAACAGACCCGAACGCCCGGCACTTTGCAAGCGAGCGAATCCGGGCCAAACGCAAAGCGGCGCACACGCCCGCCGTTACTCCGTCCATTTGGCACGAGAACAAGGGAGGGAATATCAGCAGTCATCCGTTTTCTTGCGCCCTCCGGGCAGGCGCATCCTACAACTACTTGCTCGTTGATGGCGTAAGGCGATTGACTCCGCGAGAATTGCTGCGCTTGCAGGGCTTCCCGGAATCGTTCGAGGTGACGGGAACCGATTCGCAGATCAGAAAGCAGGTGGGCAACGCCGTCCCTGTCCCTATGGTCAAAGCTGTCATTAAATCAGTAATTCATGCCGCCAACGCGACTTCGTTCGGGATACCGGAATCCCGAACCATATCCGCTGAACCAGTTCCCGCCTGAAGTCATAGAGAAGATCGCGTATCATTTACAGTTTATCACCCAATAACGGAAATGTCCTTACATGCGTACCCCCAACTTGCTTTCAAGGACTATCTCCCGAGACAGAGCCCCCGCCAACGGCGCTGCCGGAAAAATGCGGACCGTCGATTTGTTTGCAGGAGCCGGGGGGCTTAGCCTGGGATTCCAGCGAACAGGCTTCGATGTCGTGGCGGCTTACGACAACTGGGGACCCGCCCTGACATGCTACGAGGATAATTTCGACCACCCGATTTTCGCCGTCGATCTCTCCGACATAGAGGCATCCGTTGACCATGTGTCTCAATATTCCCCCGAAGCCGTGATCGGCGGTCCGCCGTGTCAGGATTTTTCGAGCGCCGGGAAGCGAACCGAGGGCAACCGGGCCAGCCTGACGGAAAACTTCGCGATCATCGCCACCCGCTGCAAGCCGCAGGTCATTGTCATGGAAAACGTAGCGCGAGCAAGGGGAAGCGCTGCCTATGCTCGCGCAAAAGACATCCTGAAAAATCGCGGATACCATGTGACGGAGGCCGTGCTGGACGCAAGCCTGTGCGGATGCCCGCAATTAAGGAAGCGGTTCTTTTCCATCGCCACGCTGGACCCTCCCAACGGATTGCTGGAGGATCTCCTGTACGGCGGGTCCGCCGAACAGCTTACGGTGGCGGAATACATGGGAGACGAACTCGATACGGAGCATTACTATCGTCATCCGCGCAATTACTCCAGGCGAGGGATATACTCCACCAACGAGCCGAGCGCAACCATTCGGGGCGTGAACCGCCCGATCCCGCCCAATTATCCCGGACACCCTCTTGATTCCGCGCCGATTTCCGAAGCAAGGCCTCTGACGACGTATGAACGGAGCCGCATTCAGACGTTTCCGAAAAATTGGACGTGGCCCCCTGCGAAAACAACCGCAGAGCAATTGATCGGCAACGCGGTTCCCGTGGAACTCGGCTCGTTCGTCGCAACCTGCATCCGCGAAGCGATATTATGAGCGTCCCAGGCCTTTACGGCATCGAGAATTCGAATCGCGAGGGAGACGACCTGTGGGGCAAGAACCAATTCAATTCGACTTTTCCAATTTCGCTTTGCTGCTACATGCGGGATCATGGCGTCCCGCCCGTGTATGTCGCTGTAAATGCAGACAGTAAGATCAGGGCCTGCGACGACGGTGGCGTTTCCATCGAAGACGTATTCGGGACTCCGAGGGTCGGCGCGGACATTCGCTTCGAGTTCGAGACCGTATTCGAGCCGCTGAGCGGCTTGCTCCACGACGCATTATCCGGCGTGGACGTGGCGACGCGGACTGCCGACGGCGAATTTTGCAGGCCGCTTGAGGTGAAGCTTACCGTGGTTCCCGATAATACCACAGCTAAGCAAGCCGAAGAAAAATGGTGTTCGGAGTTGGTTATCCGGCCCATTACGTCTGCGTATGCGGCCATCCAGTTATTCGCCAATCTCTCCGATGCCTGCCGCGCAAAGATTCGGGACATCATCGGACCCGTAGCGTTCGCCATACAGGATCCGGACAACATCGCCGAAATTCTCCTGAACGCCGATCGGATCGTCCAGGCGATGAACGAAATGATCGCTGCCTGCATCGACTTTCAGCAGCCGTATCTGGTGCAGCCGATCTGGAAAACGGTCGGTAAAACAGCAGAATTAGCGAATCCGTGCTTCGATGTGTTTGCCTGGTCGAATCTGGCCATTCTGAAAATTCCTGTGGATTCCTGGAAAGGAAAGAAAAACAAAGTGACTCGATCTCTCAGGGAGGCCGTTCGACACCTATGGTGCTTCCGTCAACTGCTTACGGTCGGCAAGATCAACTACAACGAAATCTATCGCGGCATAGCGCTTGGCGCCCAGACGGACAAATCTTTTGCGCTAAACGGAACGCACACGATCAAATACATGAACCACCCTCGTTTAAGGAAGCCACATTTTTCTTCCAATATACTTCCAGCGTTGATCCTGAATGGCGGCGAAAACAGATTGAGCCCCGAGCGCAGGTTCGACGCAACCGTGTTCTATACATGCAAAGCGTTGTTGCAACGGAACCCGGATGGATGAGCTGCGCAGCCGCATTATGCGAGCCGTCAAAAGCCGCGACACCCAGCCGGAGATGACTGTGCGCCGGCTCGTCCATTCCATGGGATATCGTTACCGGCTGCATCGCAAGGACTTGCCCGGAAAACCCGATCTCGCCTTCATTTCCCGACGAAAGGCTATCTTCGTCCATGGATGTTTCTGGCACGGCCACGACTGTCCGCGCGGCTCGCGAGAGCCGAAAACGAATCGGGACTACTGGATTCCCAAGATTGCGAAAACCCGCGAGCGAGACAAAACCACGATAGAATGTCTTCGGGAAATGGGCTGGGAGGCGCTGGTGATATGGGAATGCGAGATGGACCGCTCGTTGCCGGGAAGGGTTCGGGCGTTTCTGGAAGTGTAGAGATTCATCAATCTAAAAAAACTTGCTTAAAAGACTTATCATCAAAACCATATAAGGTAGTCAATCGATGAAAATCGCCGAAGTCAACTTTCCAGAATCGCTAATAACTGCCTTGCGCGATGGGCAATTGGTAATTTTTGCCGGTGCAGGTGTTTCTATGGGTCCGCCTGCTTGCCTTCCCAGCTTCACAGGGCTCGCCTGTCAGGTAGCCAAAAAAATTGGTAAAGATAAAGAAAAATCAGAAACGGAGGATCAATTCCTTGGAAGACTCAAAGATACCGGAGCGGATGTTCACTTCTGCGTAGCAGAATTGCTGCAACAAAACAATCCCAAACTCACAGAGCTACATCGGAATCTCCTGCGGTTTTATAATAAGGCCGAGAATGTACGAATTGTCACCACCAATTTCGACCTGCTATTCGAACAGGCAGCTAGCGCATTACTCAACCCTGTTCCACAAGAATTTGAAGCCCCTGTCCTGCCTTTGGGCAATCGATTTCAAGGCATTGTACATATTCACGGATCAATTAAGAATCCTCAAGAAATGGTGCTCACTCACCGGGACTTTGGACGCGCCTATCTGACCGAAGCCGACGGCTGGGCGCGCCGATTCCTTGTTGACTTGTTGACTGAATCCGCGGTGCTATTCGTAGGATATAGCCACAGTGATACTATTATGACATACCTCACGCCATCTTTGCCCAGAGATGATAATAATCAACGTTACGTTCTGACAGGAAGTAAGGAAAATGATGCCAAACGCTGGCGCGCCTTGGGAATTGAACCGATTACATTCTCACAATCAGATGAGAATGATTATAGCGAATTAGATAAAACAATAAAAATTCTTGCAGACCATATACAGCGGGGTATCCTTGATTGGCAACGAGAAATCACAGAGATCGCTAATAAACCACCACCTATGGATGAAGAATCTTCTGGAGTCATCACATATGCCCTCAGGGAGCGGGAGACAACTCGCTTTTTCACTGAAGCAGCAAGATCGCCCAACTGGATCTCTTGGCTTGATGAACGTAAATATTTCGAAAAATTATTTGCCGACGAGGATTTAACCAAACGAGACGATTTGTTGGCTGCATGGCTCGCGTGCCATTTTACCGATGAACACGCTGATAAACTTTTTCTGATGATTGGACATCATAATTCAAAATTGAATGCGGACTTCTGGCATTATCTTGCTAGACAAATGCATGAAAATTCCCAATCATCGCCAGATAAAGAAACTCTTGCACGGTGGGTTTTCTTTCTGACAAGTTCTGTTCCTGAAAATGAAAAAGGATATACCCTTCTATTCATAGCACAACATTGTGCCAATCGTGAAGCATTGAACAGTCTGTTACAAATATACTATGCATTGACGATAAGCTGTCATTTCATACAGTCTCGCTTTCCATTGCCGGGATTTTCAAAAGAACAATCGGCAGATATTCGGTTGAACTTCGTCGCAGAAGGACACGTCTTAAGAGAATTATGGAAAAAATATCTTGAGCCCAATATAAAGCATATAGCCCACTCACTCCTAGATATAACAACGAGACGGCTGAAAGAACGTTATTACATATTTCAATCCTGGAAGAAGGTCAGCTATGAATTTGATCCGGACAGCTTGAACAGACCAACCATCGAATCGGAGGAAAGCAATGATCGCCATCGCGGCATAGATACCTTGATCACTATCGCTCGAGAATGTCTTGAATGGCTCGCATTGGAACGAATGGACACCGTGAGGCTATGGTCCGAACGCTATGCCGATTCGGAAGTGCCATTATTGAGACGACTGGCGGTTCATACCCTATCCGTGCAAACCGATCTGTCCCAACAAGAAAAGTTTGACTGGCTGCTGGAACATGTCAACCTGCATCAGGTGGCTGCACGCCATGAAATAGCCCAAGTAGTTTATGATATATACCCTGCGGGCACTCAAGAACAAAGAGAGAAATTAATCCAGATCATTTTGGATTATCGCTGGCCGGATACAGAGGATATCGATAAGAAAAACCGTACAGCCTATAAGCATTTTCAGTGGTTGGTACGGCTAATCAAGGCCGATCCTAGTTGTTCATTAGCTAACCAAGCAATAGCTGCGCTTCAGGCGAAATATCCAGGCTTTTCTATACCTGAGCAGCCCGAACATACAGAAGTCGTGAAGGTGACTTCTGGAATCATTAGAGGCAAGCCAAGCCCATGGAGCGTCCAAGAAATTCTTGACCAATCCCCTTCGGAATGGCTACCCCAAGCACTGAATCAACAACCAAGAGAATATCCAGACCACCCACGAGACGAACTGATCGACAACGTAGAAGAAGCAACAAGAAAAAATTCTGCATGGAGTTTGGAACTGGTTCGTCATATGGTTAAGCAGGAGGAATGGAATACACTCATCTGGAAAGGAATCATACGCGGATGGCGAACGGCAGAAATGGATCAGGATGAACTTGGGCAAGCAATCAAATTTTTATCGTGTGCAGAACTCCTTGAGGAATATGACGAGGAAATAGCTAATGCTCTTCACGAAATAATTACAAAAAACAAAACGGAACCAAGCAGGAGCACGTTAATAGAAGCGAACAACTTAGCACGACAGCTTTGGGATCACATCTCGACTAATGACAACATGTCAAATTATGATTCGCTAATGCGAGCAGTAAACCATCCATCCGGAAATCTGACTCTGTTTTGGATACAAAGCATTATATTATGGCGTAAACGGTATCAAAGAATTCCTGATTCACCTAACAAAAAATATCGAATTGAATTCACAAATATTCTGCAAGACCGAACCATTCGCGGAAAACTCGGACGAACCATTCTTGTCAGTCAAATTCATGTCATGTTGGTAGTAGATGAAAGCTGGACCTTGGAAAATTTATTGCCGCTTTTAAAAATTGATCATGAAGATTTTAAATCTGCTTGGGATGGCTTTTTGACATGGGGACATCTCACACCACAGGTTGCAGAATGTCTACAAGAAACATTTATCCAAGCACTTCAACGAATCAACCACGAACTGGCCGGAGATAAACAAGAAAGATTCATAGAATATTATACTGCAATGCTCGGTAGATTCGCTAAGCATGCTGAGGACAAATGGATTACTAAACTTTTCAGCCATAGCGATAACGATATAGAAGTCAAACATTTTTTTGCAGATGTAATATCCCGCAATTTGCGTAATATGAACGAAATACAACAACGCGAATGTTGGCAGCGCTGGCTTAGAGACTATTGGAAAAATCGTCTGCAAGGATTCCCTGCGCCACTAGATGATACTGAAATAGAAACTATGACAGAATGGATAGTTTTGTTACCTGCTGTTTTCCAAGAAGCAGTAGATTTAGCGATACATATGCCCAATGTTTCTCTTCGATCAGGAACCATAATGATCAATTTGGCTGATTCTGAATTACCTGCAAAATATCCGAAGGAAGTCGTCAAATTATTGCATCATATAAGCATGTCAGAATCTCCTCTTTATATATGGCATTCGGCAGAGAATATTATAGATAAATTGCATCAAATTAAACTGGATAAAAAAACTAAAAATATGCTTAGAGAAATTATTGCTAAAAAAGGACTGAAAAGTAACGATTCACATTATCAATGGGGCGTGTCCGCTAAACTGTGTAAGCGGGATTATTGTTCCATAGGGACACGGTCCCCATAGAGTATGACGAACTGGTTGAGCGCGGCCTTCCAGTCGCGTATGGGTCGCTTCCACTTCTTCGACGCCTCCCGCAGGCCGAGCCACAGCAGTTTGAAGATCGCCTCGTCGTTCGGGAAAGCGCCCTTGTCCTTAACGATCCGGCGAAGGCTGTAGTTCAGCGACTCGACCGCGTTCGTCGTGTAGACCACCTTGCGGATCGCCGGAGGGTAATCGAAGAAAGGCGCAAGCCTTGTCCAGTCCTTCCTCCACAGCGGTGCGATAGCCGCATACTTCTCGCTCCAGGTAGCCTCGAACGTGTCGAGCGCCGAAAGGGCCGCCTCCTCGCTCGGCGCCGCGTAGATCGCTCGCAGAGACGCCGCCACCTGCTTGCGCTCCTTCCAGGGCACGTACCGAAGGCTCTTGCGAACCTGGTGCACGATGCACAACTGCACCCGAGCATGGGGATAGATCGTCTCTATAGCCTCTGGAAGGCCCTTCAAGCCGTCTACGCACGCAATGAAGCAGTCCTGCATGCCGCGAGCCTGCAACTCCGAGAAAATGTTCAGCCACGAAACGGCTCCCTCCGTCGGAGCGATCCACAGGCCCAGCACCTGTTTCTCCCCCTGCATGTCTATCGCCAAAGCCACGTAGACCGCGCGCGTCTTCGCAGCGCCCTCCTCGCGCGACTTCACGAAGAGCGCGTCGAAGTACACGATCGGATAAACGCTATCGAGAGGACGAGCCTGCCAGGCGGTAACCTCCTCCAGAACGCTCGCCGTCACCTCCGATATAAGCGTCGAGGACACCTCCGCCCCGTAGAGACGCTTCAGCGTGTCCCGGATCGCGCGCGTGCTCTGGCCCTGCGCATACAGGTATATGATCGTCTCGTCGAGACCCGCTACGCGCCGCTGGCGCTTCTCGACGATCTTCGGCTCGAAACTGCCGTTGCGATCCCGGGGAACCTCAAGGTCGAGCGAACCCGACTCGCTCTGAAGGCGCTTCGCAGTGCGTCCGTTGCGGGAATTGCCGCTCTTGCGGCCCGACGGATCGTGCGGAGGATAACCGAGATGGTGCGTCATCTCGCCCTCCAGAGCCGCCTCGATGGCCCGCTTGCCTATCGTCTTGAGCAAGCCACCCTCCCCGAATAGGTCCCGGGCGTCTCCCTTGAAATCCTTCAGCAACTCGTCCAGAAGAGCCTGCTGTTTGTCTGTAAGTTCGGTCATTGGTCTCACCTCCCTGTGAAACTATGTGTACGATTGAACACTTACACAGTTTTCAGGACACGCCCTATCAATGAACTCTGCCAAGATTGAACCACTTACTATAATAAAAAATTGATGGAAATTTCGTCCACAGGTCCTATCACTTTTTCATCTTGTTCGCAAGTTCTTTGATCATTTTTTCCAAATTTTCCAACTTGGTTTCCATGTCGCCCTCAGCCTCTGTATGGGACACTTGGGATACTTCTTTGGCTTCTTTAAACGCACCTTTCTGTTTGTTGAAGCCAGGATTGATTATAGCAATCGCAATAGCCTCTAATTGTTTGAGAGCCTTCTCTGTCTCAGTTTTCCCATCACAATTTTCCCTGCCGAACCATGAAAAGCTATCCCACCTTCCAGCCATTGGACCCTTCTTGTGTTGTCTGATACGCAAGAACAAAGTTCCTTGGTTGCCTAGACCTGCTTCCCCAATGTATATGAGATTCCCATCGCCATATAGGCAGTAGAGGCCGACGTAATCTCGGAAATTTTTAATCTTGTCACTTTCATCTTTGACAGGATCCATTCTCTTAACGTAATGATTTCCCGATAACTCTTGTCCTAACATTTTACCCTCCTTCTTTGGTTTTCCCCAAAAGATATCCCGCTCGGACCAGAACAAACCATAGTGGGTGATCATGTTGTTGTCTCCGTAGATAGCATTAAACGAAATTGAGCCGAAGCCAATAAGTGAACCAGTTCACACACACCTGTACAGTAAGGTCGATCCCTTCCCACTCTACCCCCTCCCCATCCAGTACGCCTCGATTTCTTCCAGACTCTTGCCCTTCGTTTCCGGCATCGCCTTCCAGCCAATCCAGATGGCCGGAGCGCACAGCACGGCGAACAGCCAGAACGTGCCGCTCGGCTGCAACGTCTCCAGCAGCCACGGCACCGTCTGCCCCACCAGCGCCGTGCCGCCCCACAGCGCAAAGGTGGCGACGGACATGGCCCGCCCCCGAACGCGCGTCGGGTACATCTCCGCAAGCAACACCCAGATGACCGGACCGAACGACGCCGCAAAACAGGCGATGTATATCAGAATGAAGATCAGCAGCCAGGGCCCCTCCGTCACGCCGAACCAGAACAGCCCGCCGATGACCACGAGCGAAACGACCAGCCCCGAGACGCCCCCGATGAGAAGCGGCCTTCTGCCAAGGTCGTCTATTTTCCAGATGGCGACCAAGGTGAACAACACGTTCACCACCCCGATCACCACCTGTCCGCCCAGCGCATCGCCCAACGTAAACCCGGCCTCTTCCAGAATCCTCGGTCCATAGTAAATGATGGCGTTGACGCCGCTCACCTGCGTCAAAAAGCCAAGGGCCACCCCGAGCACGATCGAAAACCGGATACCCCGATGTCCCAGAATGCGCTTCCAGGATTCCGGCTCCTGGGCCAGCGCCGTTTCGATTTCCTCGACCTGACCGACGGCGGTTTCCGCATCCGCCACCTGCGCCAGAATATTTCGGGCTTCGTCGGGACGACGACGCGCCACCAGCCAGCGCGGGCTTTCCGGCACCATCAAAAGCAGCGCAAGGAAACACAACGCAGGCACGGCTTCGCTGCCGAGCATGCCGCGCCACACCTCGTCCCCGGCGAAAATGCCTTCGGACACGGCGGGCGCCCGGCGCAGCAGCCAGGCGTTCACGAAATACGAAGTCAGAATGCCGACCGTGATGGCCAACTGATACATGGCCACCATGCGGCCTCGTACGCTCGAAGGCGACACCTCGGAAATGTACAAGGGGGATAGCATGGAAGCCATCCCAACGCCCACTCCGCCCACGAGTCGGTAGGCGATGAGCATGAAATGCCCGCCGGAATACGCGCAACCGATCGCGGAAAGCAGAAACAGCGCGGCGGACAGCATCAGGACGCGCTTGCGTCCGAACCGGTCACTGAGGAAACCCGCCGCCGAAACGCCCAGAATGCACCCGATCAACGCCGAACTGACGTACCACCCTTCCATGACCGGCCCCAGGCCGAATTTGTCCTTGACGAACCCGATGGTGCCGGAAATCACCGCCGTATCGTAGCCGAAAAGGAACCCGCCGAGCGATGCGATGAGAGCGAGGCGCCACAAATAGCCGGAGGAACGCGACATAACGGCGGTTACAACGATGGAGACGCCTCAGCGGACGATACGGAACGCGCCGCTTCCATAAAACGACAAAGCACCGGATCCGGATTGTCCTCCAGCCAGGCCATCCTGAGCAGGAGACGGGGCGAGGGACCCGCAAGCGGCACGAATTGCACATCTTGCGTACCCGGGCAGTTCCGCAGGGAGGCCGGCGCAAACGCCACGCCAAAACCCGCCGCCGCCATGCCCAGCGCTACGCCGATCCGGTTTGCCCGATGCGCTATGCGCGGCCCGAATCCCGCATTTCGACACACCTCGACAAGGCCATCGAACAAGGCCGGTTCGAACGCCCGATCCACGAGAATAAACGATTCGTCCGCCAGGTCGGCCAACGCGACTTCCGGCGCGGCAGCAAGCGGATGGTGCGCGGGAAACGCCAGCATTATCTCTTCGCGAGCCACCGTCTCGGACGAAAACTCTTCGGGGAAGGCGCTGCCGAACGCGGCGGAAATGGTTCGCCGCCGGAGCGCATCCGGTTGTTCGTGCGCCCGCATTTCGCGCAGAGCGATCGCAATGCGGGGATTTCGCTCCCGGAACTGGCGCAGACAACGCGGCAGCACGCCGTACATGGCGTACCCCGTAAATCCAATGGCAAGGCGGCCCTCCTCTCCGAGGGCGGCTCGCTGCACTTCCTGGCGAACGATCTCCACCTGATCCAGCATGCGGCGGGCTTTCTCTATAAACGCCGCCCCCCCTCCAGTCAACTCCACGGCGTGCCCGCTCCGGTCGAACAACTGCACGTCCAGCTCCTCCTCAAGGCGCTGGATATGCCGACTCAACGTAGGCTGGGCCAGGGCAAGGCGCTGAGCGGCCCGACTGAAGTTTTTTTCTTCGGCGGCGACAAGAAACGAAAGAACGTGCTGGGTATCCACGACCGGCGAGACGGCTGAAAAAACGAACTATGCAAGAATTGCATAAAGATAGGGACTTCCATGCGATTTTTCTATAGAGGAAATCGAGGACTTGCATATGGGGAATTTGAAGAGCGCGCGGGTAGAAACAAGGGGTTCCTTCCGCGCACGCAACCATTTCGTCATACTCTACGGAGCCAGAATTCCTGGTGAAACTTATCTGCGCTTACACAATTTACCAAGACGCCCTCAAAGACATTGAAGGGTAATGTGAATACCAAATTGGGAAAATAGCGCCATGAGCAAGACCATTCTGATCACAGGGGCTTCGTCTGGCATGGGCCGCGAAGCCGCGATCCTCCTGGCCCGTGAAGGCCACCGCGTCTACGCAGGCGCCCGTCGGTTGGACCGCATGCAGGACCTCGCCGAACAGGGAATAACGCCGGTCGAGATGGACGTCACCAAACCCGAACACAACGAACGGGCTGTGACCCGGATCGTAGACAGCGAGGGGCGCATCGACGTGCTGATCAACAACGCTGGCTTCGGCCTCTTCGGGCCCATCGAGGACATCCCGCTCGAAGACGCGAAATACCAGTTCGAGGTAAACCTGTTCGGCCTCGCCCACCTCACCCAACTCGTCCTGCCGCATATGAGAGCGCAGGGCGGGGGTCGAATCGTCAACATCTCCTCGATGGGCGGCCGAATCTTTACGCCCTTCGGAGCCTGGTATTACGCGACCAAGCACGCGCTCGAAGGTTGGTCGGACTGCCTCCGCATTGAAACCGCCCCTTTCAATATCCAGGTCGTCGTCATACAGCCCGGCCTCATCCGGACCCGGTTTGCCCATGTCTTGGGAGAGAACCTTCAGAAGTACTATGCCGACAGCGCCTACAAAGCCGATCTGGACCGGTTCCTGGCAATGATGTCTGATCCCAAGACCTTGAATCGCGGGACCGACCCCAAGATCCTCGCCCGAGTGTTCGTCAAGGCGGCGACCGCCGCCCGGCCGCGACGGCGGTACGTGAAGGGCGCGATGCTACGTCCCCTGATGTTCATTCGCAAGTGGTTCGGCGACGGGGTCTACGAATTCGCGCTACGGCGCTCTTCGATTGACTGATAGCTTGCCCACGGTCCCTGCAGAAAAATCAGGGGGGCGCCGAGGACGCCGCTTTAAGGGTTTCCTGTCCCGCATCCCGCACTGCCCCGCTTCGTCCCACATGGCCTCCCTCGACGCCCCGGCGCTTTCGTAGCATAATTCCTTTTCAAGCAATCTGATCTGCGAGATCCTCGAAATCCCTGGCGATGACATCGACCGAGGGATCCGGGGCGAGGTCCGTCGTTTGGGTTGGGCCGTATTCCCGGGTTCGATAGACGAAGGCGGCGCAGAACCCGACCGCCTGCGCCGCCAGCAGATCGGCATTGTGGGCGGCGACCATCATCACCTGCTGCGGGCGGAGACCGAGCAACCGGGCCGCCGTCAGGTAGACCTCCGGATCGGGCTTGTAACGATGCGCCAGTTCTGAGGAGAGGATGCAATCCCAGCGCAGGTCGGCTCGCTTCGCCATGTTGGTCAGGAGCGCCATATTTCCATTGGAGAGGGGGGCTACGAGGAAGCGGCGGCGCAACCGCGCCAGCCCTGCGCGAGCGTCCGGCCAGGGATCGAGCCGGCGCCATACGCGGTTCAGATGATCTTTCTCGGCCTCGCTAAGCCCCGCAATGCGAAACCGAACCAGCAATTCGTCCAGGATCATCCGATGGAGCGCGTCGATGTTCGACCAGGGCAGCTCGCCCGTGCGGACGCGGTGCATGAACGGCTCGTATCCGGCCCGCCACGCATGGGCGAATTCCACCCAGTCCGCCTCCAGCGCTTTCTGCTTGCCCAGCGCCCGCCCCTCGCGAACGATGGCGCTTCGCCAATCGACGACCGTGCCGAAAACATCGAAGGTCAGCGCTTTTATCGAGGAAAGATTCATGGGACGCATGGGCTATAGGATACTCTGATTAAGTCCGCGAAGCTCAGAGGCTGCGAGAAGTGAGCTGGCAAGGAATGACGAAGCAGTGTGGTAGGCCCCACACAATGAGGAATGACGCGGCCAGCGCACTTCTCGCAGCCTCCCGAAGGGCGCTTCACGCCCGCACTGCCCCGAATTAGCAGCGTTTTTCGCAGATTTCAACGATGGAATCATAACGTCATTTACGGACGAAAGTGAAGTGCTGAGCGAAACGGTTTTGGTCAGAGTATCCTATAAATCAAACCTGCGTTTCCGCCTGCCGTAGCCAGTGCGCGAGGCCATGGCCAAGGGCCGCCATGCGGACGACCAGCCCCGGATGGCGCACGTAATGCGCGACCATCGCCCGCGCCGCCTCCGGCATGTCGATGCGCTCCGGGCGAAGACGCGCAAGGGAGGCTCCCTCTGCTTGCGCTCCCGCCAGCAACTGCCGGATCGAACGCTGGATCGTTCCGTCTTTCTGGAGCGGCGCGAGGCCCGCATGGATGACGGCAAGCAAGCCGGGCCAGTGGGCAAGGTGTCGCCAGAGCGTGGCGAGGCCGGGTTCGTCGGGCGTGGCGCCGAAGCGGTTCAGATGGTGAAGGAGGGTCCATGTATCCGCCGCCATGTCGGCCTGCGCAAGCAGCGGAGGCAAGGTCGGCCACCGCGATGGCGGAGGGGGAACCGGATGGTTCGCGGGCCGCCCGGCGGGCGTCGCGACGAGGCTGGCGAGCGCCATCAGGTTCAGCCCGTTCGAGCGGTTATAGGCGTCGAGGAGCGCCCGGATCGCCGGCAGGTCATCCGCCGGGACGCCCGCGCGATCCAGTTGACCGGGAACGAGTGGTTCGGGTACCGGCAGCACGGCGCGCTCAAGCACCCTGCATAGCGCCGCATCAGGCTGGCCTGACGCATAGAGCGGCTTCGCCGCCGCCCAGACGGCGCGCAAGCCTCCCTCCACGCCGGCGAGCGCACGCCAGATCGACGTGACCAGCGGAATCTGCATGGTCCGACGGATGTCTGCGAAAAGGACGGCGGTTTCGCCCGTCGCCTCGGCCTCTGATATCGCCGAAACCGGATCGTGGCGGGACGCCTGGCTCATATCTTCCTGACCATCGAGTCCAGCGGACGCGCAAGCGTTCGTCTCGGCGGATGATCGTTTTTTTCTATGGCGGCGACAAAAGAAAGCATGGCGGCGAATATCCCTGATCGACAAGGCGGCCAAAAAACGAACTATGCATAAAATGCATAGAAACAGGGTTTATTATGCGATTTTTGCATAGACGAAATATTTTCCGGGTTACTCCATGCATAAATTGCATAGATACAGGGGTTTCTATGCAATTTATGCATAGGTGAAAAAACACCCCGGTAAAAATAGAGGTTTCTATGCAATTTTTGCATAGAAACGTTCTGATTAAGCCCGCAAAGCCCAAAAACTGAGCGAAGCGGTTTTGATCAGCGTATCCATACGATACGAAAAACGCCCCGACATCGTCGCGTTGGGCGACATCGGGGCGTTTTCCATAGCGTGCCCGGGAGGATTCGAACCCCCGGCCTTCTGATCCGTAGTCAGACGCTCTATCCAGCTGAGCTACGGGCACGTATTGTGCGGTACAACGCCCATGCCGTTCGGTTTGTTCGCGCCAGATTCGCGCATTCCCTGCGAAAAAACGCCCGCCGCGCGAAAACGAAGCAGGGGCCGACGCACAACGAAAAGCATCTTCAGGCGCGTCGCCGACCTGAACCGCAACTGCATCAATAACAGAATCAGGGTCCGCCGCGCCGCGCTGGAACCATCTTCTCCCTTCATTCGGGCGGCGGCGCAGCATCCCCTCGATCCAGAAAATAAAAATGACGCACGGGGCCGCGGCCCTTTCCGATCGCCGGGGCGCGGCGGATCGCCGCCGTTATATACCGCTTGGCCCGGTCCACGGATTCCACGAGGGAAAGCCCGCGCGCCAGATTCGCCGCAATCGCGGATGCATACGTACAGCCTGTTCCGTGCGTATGCTTCGTTGCGATGCGGGGCGCCCGAAACGCATGCATCCGCTTGCCGTCGTATAGCACGTCCACGGCGTCGCCGCCCGTTTCGTCCACATGCCCCCCCTTGACGAGCACGGCCCCCGGCCCAAGGGCATAGATGGCGGAGGCGGCTTCCCGCTGCCCCTCCTCCGAATCCACCTCGAACCCGGCGAGGCGGCGGGCTTCATGGGCATTCGGCGTAACCAGCGAGGCCAGCGGCAACAGCCGTTCGCAGAGCGTTGCAACCGCATCGTCGCGCAACAAGGAAAATCCGCCTTTGGAAATCATCACCGGATCGACGATTAGGGGAGACGCCTTGCGCCGCCGCAGTTTTTCCGCAACGATTGCGATGATCCCGGAGGAAGAAAGCATGCCCGTTTTCGTAGCGTCCACGTCGAAATCGTCATATACCGCATCCATTTGCCGGGCAATCAGGTCCGGGGGCAGTTCGAAGGCGTCCAGCACGGCTTGCGTGTTTTGCGCCGTAACCGCCGTAACGACGCTCGCAGCGAACACGCCGTGGGCCTGCATGGTTTTCATATCGGCCTGAATGCCGGCGCCGCCGCCAGAATCGCTGCCTGCTATCGTAAGGGCCACTTTCATGAAGCATCCTCCAAATGCGTGCGCAAAGCGCCAAGATAGGCGCGGATCGCTTCTCCGGGGCGGTCGGCCATCATAATTCCGGACAGGACTGCAACGCCGTAACTCCCTGCGTCCAGACACGGTCCTACTCGTTCGGGAGTCACGCCTCCCAGCGCATAGACGGGAACGCGGCCCTGGACATATTGCACGAAATCGCGCAGCGCATCAATGCCTGCGCCGGCATATCCGGGCTTGCCCTGCGGGCTGAAAACAGGACTGAAGAAAAGGTATTGCGGGCAAGGCCCTCTCCCCTCCCGGAGGTTGTTGCCTGCTGTGCGGGGATTGGTCCCGATTGCGCGGGGATTGGTCCCTGCTGCGCTGTCCGGATAATGATTCGGACGATCTCCCTCTATCGCGATTCGGGCTTCGTCAAGGTTGTGCACCGACCTGCCGCAGGGTTGTCGGGGACCGCCCGCAAACGTCGGCGCCGGATCGCGCGCGCCGGCATGGTATCCGCACCGCAAGGCGTCGGCCGCCTCCGGGCGTCCATTGACAGAAAGCCATACCGACGGGGCCGCGCGGCGCAAACGCTCCGCCAGGCGGGCGGCGCATTCCCGAAACGCCTCGTCCGCCGCCGCGCGATCCCGCAAATGCACCCACAAGACTTGTCCGTCCCGGGGACCCCGCAGGCCCCGCCCGCCAGCGGACGAATTCGCCACAGCGTCCGCAATCCGGTCGGCGCATTCGGGATCGGTAAACCCGTCTCCGATCAGGATGAGTCGGGGCAAACGCCATGTAGGGGATGCTTTGATCAAAACCGTTTCGCTCAGCGCTATTGCTTTGGCGCGTGCGGGGCGTCATGATTTCATGGTTGAAATCAGCGAAAAACACTGCGGATTCGAGGAATGGCGGACGCGACGCGCCCTTCGGGAGGCTGCGAAGAGCGCGCTGGCGCGTCATATTTCATTACGCGGAATCTGGGCTGCTTCGTCATTTCTTGTCGGCGCGCGCCGCCCTCGCTTCGAAGCCCCCCGTGCGTTATCCGCCAATGCGGCCCTCCACCGGCGACGACGCCTGGACATGCAAGCGGCGCCGCATGCGTTCACCGAGCCGTCGGCATCGCAGCCGACACGGACGCGCGCCAGACGTGAAGTCGGGCGCGCAGTTCGGCGGCTTTCGTCGGCTGCTCGGCGGCCAGGTCACGCTGCTCGCCCGGGTCGTTCTCCAGGTCAAAGAGTTGCACCGTGTCGTTCTCGAAGTACTCCAGCAGTTTGTACGCGCCTTCTCGAACGGCGCCGCCGGGACTCTGCATGCCGTGATTGCTGTAGTGCGGGAAGTGCCAGTAGATCGCGTCGCGCTCGAAAGCGCCCCCCGTCAACGCGGCGGCAAAACTCACGCCGTCGACATGCTGGTCGGGCCTAACGGGCAGTCCGGCCATCTCGAGCAGGGTCGGATAGAAGTCCGTGCTGATCACCGGCTCGTCGCGAATCGCGCCGGTCTGGCCCCCGCCCGGCCAGCGCACGATGAGGGGCACCCGGATACCGCCTTCGTACAGCCAGCCCTTGGCCCCCCGCAGGGGCAGATTCGAAGTAGAGTAGGCAACATCCAGCCAGTCCGGGTCGACAACTCGCTCGGGATAGCCGAAGTTGGCTGCCGCCATGCCGCCGTTGTCCGAGTAGAAAACGATGATCGTGTGCTCGGTCAGTCCCAGTTCCTCAAGGGTCTGGAGCACACGTCCCATGCTCTCGTCGATGGCGGTGACCATCGCTGCGAACTCGACGTTGTCCTGGCGTTGCTTGATCTGGACCGTGCGCTGCGGCAGCACCCGGTGCTCCTGATGCGAGGGTTCTTGCTGCAGAGCATCCAGCTGGGCGCGCGAGAGCGGCTCCGGATCGTCCGGATTGCCCTCGAGAAGGAAGGCCGGCCCCGCGGGAGACGCTGCTCGCGCCAGCTTGCTCCGATATCTCGTGACCAGGTCCGGGCGGCCTTCGATCGGGTCGTGCACCGCGAAGTGCGAGAGGTAGAGGAAGAACGGCTCTTCGCCGCTTTGCTCGATGAACTCGACCGCGAAGTCGGCGAGGCGGTCGGTCAGGTACTCGTCGTCCTCTCCCTCGACCGTCAGGCCCTTCATCAGGTAGGGCGGAAAGTAGCCGCCGCGCGGGGTCGAACCTGGGAAGTCAGGCGCTTGCACGTCGAAGCCCTGGTTCAGTGGCCCGGCCTCGCCGCCGCCGAGATGCCACTTGCCGAAGATGGCCGTGCGGTAGCCGTGCTCCCTGAAGGCCTCCGCCAGCGTAACCTCTTCAAGCGGGAGAGCGGCCAGCTTCTCGGCGCTCAGCATCTGCTCGAAGGCATGTTCTCTGCGGCCGGGCAACCAGTCCGTCAAGCGCAAGCGCGCCGGGTACTTGCCGGTCATGAGCGCCGCCCGGGTGGGCGAGCAGACGTGCGCCGCCGCGTAGGCGTTCGTGAAGCGCACGCCTTGTTCCGCTAATCCGTCAATGTTCGGGGTTTCGTAGAACGAACTGCCGAAGACGCCGATATCGCTCCAGCCCAGATCGTCGACGAGGAAGAAAACGATGTTCGGCGGCCTATCCTGCGCGGCGAGTACGGTTGGAATGCTCAGCGCGAGGAACCATGCTGCGAGCAGGCGGCGCATCGCGGAATACATTCTTCTGTTGATCAACATGTCGATAAGAAGGTTGGAAGGCATGGTCCATCCGCCGGTTTGCGCGGCTTTGCATGGCGGAGCCGGTCGTTGCGCAGGCGGCGCCTCGAAACGACCCGGTAAAAACGGGGCGATTCATGCAGAGGTTTCTCAGTAAAAGAAACGCTGATCAAGTCCGCAAAGGCCAGGGGCTGACCGGCGCGCGCCGGGAAGGAATGGCGAAGCAGCGCGCCGCCCTCGCTTTGAAGCCCCCCGTGCGTTTATCCGCCAATGCGGCCCTCCATCGGCGACGACGCCTGCGCATAGGTACGGCGCGGCATGCGCCCGGACAAAAACGCCAGCCGTCCCGCTTCTACGGCCCGGCGCATGGCGGTAGCCATCGCGACCGGATGCTGCGCGTCGGAAACAGCGGTGTTCAGGAGCACCCCGTCGTAACCCAGTTCCATGACCCGCGCCGCATCGCTGGCCGTGCCGATCCCGGCGTCCACGATAAGCGGCGTATCCCGGATCATATCCCGTATGAGCGCCAGATTGTAGGGATTCACCAAGCCTTGCCCGCTGCCTATCGGGGCCGCCAGCGGCATGATCGCCGCACAGCCGAGATCGGCCAGTTTGCGGCATGTGATCGGATCGTCGTTGGCGTAGACCATCACGGAAAACCCGTCGTCCACGAGTTCTTTCGCCGCCCGGAGCAACTGCTCCACATCCGGCAGCAGGGTTTCGTCGTCCCCGATCACTTCCAGTTTGATCAGATGAGTCTCCAGCGCCTCGCGGGCCAACTGCGCCACCAGCACCGCCTCTTTCGCCGTATAGCATCCGGCCGTGTTCGGCAGGCAACGATACGGCTTGAGCAATTCCAGAAAACGCTCCCCCGAGGCGTCCTGCAAATTCACGCGCCGGATCGCTACGGTAACGAGTTCTGCGCCGGACGCTTCCAGCGCGTCCAGCATGACCCGGGGATTCGGATAGCGGCTCGTGCCCATGATCAACCGGGACGACAGGACCATGTCGCCGATATGCAGTACGTCCGTTCGTCCGTTCGCCGTCATGCTATCCCCCCTGTTGCGCAGCGATCACTTCGATCCGGTCGCCAAAACGAATCGCATGACTGTCCCATGTCCCTTTCGGCGCCACCGTATCGTTCACCGCCACCGCGACGCCCTTCGTACGGGTCGGATCGAATCCCATCTCCCGCATCAATACGGATACGGTGGCCTGCGCCGGCACGGAATGCGTTTTTCCGTTGATCCACACGTCGATGAAAGATTCGGAAGACATGGTCCATCCGCTTGTGTGTGCGGCCTATTTGCATGGCGGCGCATGCCGTGCGCTGTCTTTGTATAGGGCGCTTCGTATAGGGCGGCGCATACCGTGCGCCGGATCCGGCTTGACCGGTCCGCACAGCGGACCCGGTCGTCACGCGGATACCGTCTCGAAACGTCCCGGTAAAAACGGAGCGATCCATGCAGAGGTTTCTCCGGTAAGAATGTACTGCGCCACTTCTTCGGAAGCGACCGGGGCAAGCAGCATACCGTGTCGATAGAAACCCGTGGTCATCACCACGCCGGGCGCAGAGGAAGGCCCCAGAATAGGCAAATGATCCCGACTCGCCGGGCGAAGGCCCGCCCATATATCGCGCACGGGCAGATCGTCGATTCCCGGCACGATCCTTCGCGCCTCCTCAAGGAGGGCGTACAATCCGCCCGCCGTAACGCGGGCGTCGAATCCCATTTCTTCCGTCGTGGCGCCGATCAGCGCGCGACCGCCGGGCTTGGGCGCCACGTACGTATGCGCGCTCCGCGCGACATGTTGCAAATCGAACGGGGGTTCGACCTCCAACTCGATCATTTGTCCCCGCACCGGGCGCACCGGGGGCCGCTGATCCGGCTTCAGCCCCTCCATGCCGTGCGACCAGGCGCCCATGGCCAGCGCCACGCGCGACCCCTCGACGCGCTCGCCGCCTTCCGTAACGACGGCAGGCGCTTCGGCGTCGGGTTCGACGGCGCACGCGGCAACCCCTTCGTGCAGCGCGCCGCCCGCCTTCAGAAAAGCAGCCCGCAACGCTTCGACAAGCGCCCGGGCGTCCACCTGGCTATCCGAAGGGGAATACATGACCGCCGCGGGGCGGGACGTAATGAAAGGTTCTATGTCCAGCGCCTCCGCCGGGGAAAGCCATTGGCTGTCCAGCCCTTGCGCTTTCATGAAATCGTAGCGGCGGCGAAGCGCTTCCGCCGCATCCCGGTCGGGAGCTACGTGCACGGCCCCGTCCGCCCGAAATCCGGTCTTGATTCCGCTGGTCTCTTCCAGCGCCGCCGCAAAAGACGGCCATCTGCGCAAACTTTCCCGGTTGAGCCGGTAGAGTTCCGGGTCCTCGAACCCGATTTCCGCATCCGGCGCCAGCATGCCCGCCGCGGCCCAGGAGGCGCCGCGTCCTGCGCGATCCCGCTCGAAAAGACGCACGGCCCGCCCGGCGCATAGCAACCGCCAGCCCAGCGCAAGCCCCGCCACGCCGCCGCCCACGACGAGCACGGGCCTTTCGACGCGGGATTCGACTGTACGGGATATGGCGCGAGGCATGAAGCAAGGCGGGCGCAAAGCCCGGTCGGCTGCAAAAAATTCGGGACGATCTCTGGAAAATTAGGAGGGAGCGAGACGGTATGCAAACGGGAAGCGCGCAAACGCCGACGTATCCGTACTATCCATGCAGGCTCCGGCGTCGATCTCGACAAATTGGCTGAGCGGGTCCGGTACGAAGGAAGCGCGGAGCACAAGGGTTACCCTAGCTTTGCAGGTTCACCCCACTTGCGCAGCGACGCAACGCCTTGCCCGCCCGAAATCAAGGATCCGGAAGTGATTTGCGAATGGCTGCGCGCTGCGATTCGGCGCGGCGCTGCGGGCGAGCGCCGGGAAGGGGACTTTCCTCGTTACGTATGGTATAAGCGCGGCAACGTTGTTTATGAAGGGCGCCTCGTAAATCGCAGTCTCGGTTCATACAAGGGGTATGAACTCGAAGAAGACGAGTGGCCGGAAAACATTGAGAACTTTTATGGCGGGACTTGATTTCCAGATCGACTGGATGGATGGAGACGCTGTCAAGGGGCCGGAACTGTCGTCGACTCAGGCTTGTCTGCGAATCATGGCCGGCGACGCTGTCATTACGCGCGTTCTGGACGCCGGGGCAAGAACAACGCGGGACGAGGTGTACGTTTCTGTCTACCCACTGGCAGAATGGTTAGCGGCGCACTGGTGGTTCCTGACGCATGAAGTCGAAAATCCCATCAAGGCGAACGATCCCGATTTTCTCCGGCGCCATAGGTTAAGAACGAACCTGGATGGGTACCCCTTTCCCCGGCTGAAAATCATCCCGTCGGGTAGCCAGATACATATTTCATGGGATCGTAAGCCGTCTCAGCGGGCCCGGGTCGACTTCCTTAATGAGGGACAAACGTGGGTGGACAGAAACGAATTTTCCGAGGTCTGCGCACATTTTATAGATCGGGTTATTCGGCGACTGGAAGCACTGGATGTTTCCGAAACATTCCTGCAGGAAGAATGGGAATCTATCCGGATGGCGGATGACGACGAAGCTGAATTCTGCAGGGCGGCGGCAGCGCTGGGCCGGGATCCGTATGCCCTGAACGATGCCCAGCGTAATCTGATGCTTGAAATGGCCGAACAGTCCACTGGGGCCGTGCTGGAAGAAGCGATGGCCGTGCTTGACCCGCGAAATCTGCGTCAGGAATGGTCGGCTATCATGGATGCTCTCGACAACGCCAAACGCAATGGCCTTGACATTGACATGGAGTCCCTGCGTCATCGTATTAACCGGCATGCAGTATATTTACCGGATGTCCAGCCTTGGCGTCTCGGCTACAGTCTGGCCCGGCAATTGCGAAAGACGCTGGGATTGAACGGCGAACCTCTGGCAACCACCGAAGACCTCGCAAGTGCTTTCGGCACATCCTCCGAATCGTTCGATACGGTGATGAAACCGGTCGACTTCGGCTCTGCCAGGCTTGTTGAGGGGGCAGTTACGCGAGATGACGATGGCAAGCCGGCATTCGCGTTGCGGCAACGTTATGAGGCCAGCAAGCGGTTCGGCTTTTGCCGCGCTTTGGCGGAAACGCTGGAATTTCCGGAATCGGACACGCTGCTCACCAAAGCGCACTCCGAACGACAGAAGCGCAACCGGGCGTTTGCTGCTGAATTTCTTGCGCCCTCATCCGGTTTGCGCGATAGGATTATCGGGTCCGTAGTGGATGACGAAGACATCAACGAATTGGCCGCAGCATTCGGCGTCTCTTCCCGGGTAATAGAGCACCAGATAAGCAATCATCGTATAGCAGATATCTGGCAATAGGCGGGAAGGAAAAAAACATACGGACTATCGCGCCGCAGGGGGTATTTCCGTTATTTTCCTACCGTTTCAACCCTTCCCAAACAAGCCGCCCTGTTCGGCGACGGCTTCCGGCCGAGCATGGCGGATGGAGAAGCTAAATCGGCTTTGTCAATTTTTAGTATATAAAGCAACTTCAATCCGGCTATGTTCGTTTCGATTAGCAGAGAGGCGGTTCGGGTTTGTCGGACCATTTCTGGTAACCAGTAACCATGAAATAAGAGCGATACCATGAAAACAACGATTCCAAACCTGTTCCGAGATTACGCTACGTCTGAACTATCGCAGGATGCGTTTATCTGCTGGCTGCTGGCTTATGCAGGTTATAAAAGCGACGATCCGGAGCGGGAAAAACTGCGCCGATGCGGCCGCGAATTCGCCTTTGAATTGCTGAACCGCGATAAGGATAGAAAACCCGTCGAACTACCGGAAGAGTTCGGAATCGAGATCCACAAGCAGGACAAGAACATTGACGTTCTTGCCCTAATAGACAATAAGCATGTGCTGCTGATCGAAGACAAGACAACAACGGGCACGCACGGCGACCAGTTGGAAAGATACTACGACCACGTAGAGGGAGGGCGTACGAAGTTAGGCGCGGTAAAGCCGGAAGACATTTACCGCATCTACTTCAAAACGGGCAATCAATCCCGTGCGGAGGATAACCGCATCGAAAAGGAAACCGGCTACCGGGTGTTCCTTCGCGAAGATTTTCTTTGCGTGCTCGATAGCTACGAAGGCGAGAACGCGATTCTGTCGGATTACCGATGCTACCTCCAAGATTTGGAGAATAGGGCCAACAGTTATAAGGAATGGCGCAAGGATAGCGATAAATCTTGGTCGGCTTTGGGAAGTTGGGAGGCCTGGGAAGGCTTTTTTCGCCGTCTCGAAGGCGATATACCTGATGATATACATAATAGTAAGTGGGGCGAGCTCAATCCCGGAGGAGGAAACCGATTCTTGTGCTTCTCATGGGAAGCACCCGGCGAAGCGCCTGGCTGGCTTCAAATCGAGAGTCACAAGCAAGAACTCCGTTTCAAGGTGTACGAGGGTGAAAAAGAGAAAAGGACAGATACCAGAAACAAATATTACAACCTGTTTATGAAAGCGGGCAATCGTAACGAAGAACGAGTGATTAAGCCCCAACGCTTCGGGGTAGGCGAGCATATGGCCGCGGCTGTCTGGAAAGAAGATTGGATGGCTTTCGGAGAGAATGGCTTTCTGGACATGGAAGGCACCGTCGCCAACCTGCAGGAGGCCGAAAAGGTGCTTCGTTCGGCGCAGGCGTTAGCGAAAGCGCAGGCGCCGTAAAACGCCCATTTTACGGCTTGAATACATATGTGCGGCGCTGGGGGAGCATGTGCAAGCACATCTTCCGCACATGTCCGGGTAACGTTTCCCGGAGGGGCTTCCGATACAACGGATCCACCTGATCGACCTGCCTCAAAAAACGGACCTCCAACTCCGTTTCCACAGTTGATTCCGGCATATATCTACGGTATTTTCTGATAGGCGAAAGCGGTATCCTGCATACAGGGTGCTTCCCGGTTCGCCGCGGCGCGACATCCTTCGCGTTTGGATGGATCGGCGCCGATCCGCGCCACGCTCGGCAGCTTTTTGCACGAAGTCAATGGAGATGCACGATGACAGTAACTGCCAAAGGACTCTTTGAAGAAGCGCTCCAGGACCCCCCTCCCAAAACAAGGCGAATATCTCGCCGCTTGGTCGGGAATGCGGCGCGGGCGCGGCGGAAAATGATTGCTTTCGGATGGTACGGCGGCAAGTACGTGCATCTGGATTTCATTCTCCCCCACCTTCCGGTCGATGCGGAGCATTTCTGCGATGTCTACGGGGGCTCGGCTGCCGTGCTCATCAACCGCGCTCCGGCGCCCGTGGAAACCTATAACGACCTGGATTCGGAGCTCGTCAATTTCTTCTCCGTGCTTCGTGACCAGCACGAGGAACTCATCCGCGCCATTGGCCTGACCCCGTTTTCCCGGGAAGAACTCGTCAATGCCTGTCGTTGCGAACCCGGTTTGCCGCCGCTGGAACGAGCGCGGCGGTTCTACGTCCGCGCACGACAGACGCGCACCGGTCTGGCGCAAACAAGCAGCGAAGGCCGGTGGGCGCACTGCGTGTTGACATCCCGAGCGGGCATGGCCGGCGCCGTGTCGCGCTGGCTGGGCGCCGTGGAAGGGCTGCCCGAAATTACGCAGCGGTTGCAGCGCGTGCAGATCGAAAATGCCCCGGCGCTGGACGTCATTGCGCGGTACGATACGCCCCGTACCCTGTTCTATCTTGACCCGCCGTATGTCCACGACAGTCGTGGCGATACCGCCGCGTACGGCCACGAAATGAGCGACGACGACCATCGCGAACTCGCCGACTTGCTGCATCGGATTCAGGGTCGAGCAGTATTGTCCGGATACCGGTCAGCGCTCTACGACGAGTTGTTCGATGACTGGCATTGTGTCGATGCGCCGGAAAAACTATGTAATTCGTCCAAAGGAAAAAGGCGAGAGTCGTTGTGGATGAATTTCAAACCGCTGACGGGGGGCGGTAATGGCGACGCCCGATAGAGAAAAAGCGAAACGGTTGCTGGCGAAATGCTGGGATGATGTCATCACCAAGGATCAAGAAGACATTGATCCGGCTCCTGAGGTGGATGAGCACATTCGCTCGCAGGTTCGCGATCTCATGTCTTCCGAGACCGTGTCGTTCCTGTACTGCTTGCCAACGCAGTTACTTGGCAAACTGACCGACCCGGGACTGGATGCGCTTTGTCTGCAACGCGGCGACAGCGCACCGTCGCAGTGGGATCCTCGAAGTTTCGCCACCCATGTCGTCGTCCCATGGGTGAGAGACCACGAAAATGTCCTGGGCACGAGTCCAGACCCTTATGTCAGCAATCCGCTGCGACAGCCCCGCATACGTCCGGATCCCCCGAATGTAAGATCGAACACGCTGCCCTACTGGCGCGCTCTTCACGCCGTCCTGAGCAGTGTGGAAGAACGCAACGACCCGGCCTACACGCTCGCCGTGTTTCGCGAGGTGCTTTTCGCCATCCACGATGAGTTGAAAAGCCAGCAGTTCGAGTATCCCATCTTGCCTCGAATCAGCATGGAGCAAATGCGCTATCTCGTTCGCGAACTCCTTGCGATCTCTCGTGAAGGAGAACATGCCATGTCGCTAACGGCGGCGTTGCTCCGGGTGATTGGTCGTCGTTTCGGGCTGTGGAACGATGTTCTCCGGCAAACTTCGACCACGTCAGACCGTGCAACAGGCATGGTCGGCGATCTCGAGTGTCGCAATAACGGGCAAATCGTCTACGCCGTCGAAGTGAAGGAGCAGAAAGTCACGCTTGCCGATGTACGATCATTCGAAAACAAACTCAGCAAGGCCAGGGTAACCGAAGCGCTCATCAATGCGCCGACAACCAAGGCGTCAGAGGGCGAATCGATTGAAAACAGAATCCGCCTGATGTGGAGTCGCGGCGTCAACCTGTATTTGCTTTCGATCGAAGAACTTGTCTCTGTCGCGATGAGTCTGGCAGGAGAAAAAGGCAGGCTTGAATTTGTCGCCGAAGTAGGCGAACAACTCGACGAATACGCCCGGCCGGCCAGCAGATTTGCGTGGCGAGATTTGCTCAGCGATATCCTCGACGGCGCCCTGTAAAGGATAATTTTCGCAGGCGGGCGAATGAATCCTGTCCGGCGGAGGTCTAATTTCCGGAAGGGGAACGCACAAATCCGGACAGGCATATTTCTGGCCCGGACTGTGCGGCTTTGCCGTCGAGACGACCTTGAACGTACAGAAAACATATAGACAGGAGAAAAAAACCATCCGTAGCCGCATGTTCCCCTCGTTCCTGTCTCGATTCGTCCGCGTAGCAGCCCTGCTGGCCCTTGGGTGCGGCGCGGGATGGGCAAATGCGTTCGGAGCCGACGAGGCGGGAAATCTCCATGAGCCGGAAATCCACAGGGCGGCCATCGTCCGGATCGGGCCGGACAGCGCAGACGATACGGAGGCGCCGGGTCTTGCGCGCAAAACCGCCGCACCCGACGAAACCTGCCGGACGCAGAAGGCGCTCCGCCTCGCAAATCCAGACAAGGCGTTGCGGCGCAAAGGCATAGCACAAGGAAAACCCGAACCCGCGTGGGCAAGCGCAACGCGGCGACCGGGCAGCGCAGAACGAATCGATCCCGAGATTGCGCCCCCGGACGAAACCGGCAAGGAACTCTACAGAAACGCCTGCGCAACATGCCACGGCGCCGATGGTCGGGGGGCTCCCGCAGCCTTGCTGGGATTCAGCATTCCGCTCCCCGATTTCACGGACTGCAACTTCGCCACCCGCGAACCCGACGCGGACTGGCTTGCGGTAGCGCATCAGGGAGGCCCCGTACGCGGCTTTGCGCGGGAAATGCCGGCCTTCGGCGATGCGCTGACGACGGGCCAACTGCAGAAGATACTTGGTTACATTCGCACCCTGTGCCCGGACCAGGACTGGCCCAGAGGCGAATTGAATACGCCGCGCGCCCTTGTGACCGAAAAGGCTTTTCCGGAAGACGAAGCGGTATGGACCACCGCGATAGATATCGACGCCGAGAGCGCCGTTGTCCATGAGATGCTCTATGAAAAACGATTCGGGGCGCGGAATCAATTCGAGGTGGTCGTACCGTTCGGTTTCCAGGAGCACAGGCAAGGCGGGCAACTCGGGGACGTAGCGCTCGGCTTGAAGCGCGTCATGCTTCAGAGCTTGTCGCATGGCAGCATACTTAGCCTCGGGGGCGAAGTGATTCTGCCCACGGGGCACAAAAACAAGGGCATAGGAAAAGGCCTGACGCGCATCGAACCCTTTGTTTCGTTCGGGCAGATCCTGCCTGCGGATGCTTTTGTGCAGTTTCAGGGTGGTTTCGACATCCCCCTGAACCGGGAGGCCTCCAAGGACGAGGCCTTTTTTCGCGGCGTGGCCGGAAAAAGCTTCACGCAGGGAGACTGGGGACGCACCTGGTCGCCCATGCTGGAAGTACTCGGAACGCGTTCTCTGGGACCGGAGGGCGTTTTACATTGGGATATCGTGCCCCAGGCGCAAATCAGTCTGAACCAGCGACAGCATGTGATGCTCAATGCCGGGCTTCGCATGCCTGTAAACCGCAATGATCGCATGCAATTGATGATCTATCTGTTGTGGGAATGGTTCGATGGAGGCTTTTTCGAGGGCTGGTAACCGTCGTCCCGTATCTCACTGGAAAATGCGGCCATGAGCAGAAAACTTTTTTGGGTTATCCTTGCTGCTGCGGCAGGATTGGCGTTCGCGCATCCGCTCTTCTTCCCTGCGTCCCCGCAGACGACAGGCAAGGCTTCCTCCCGACCCGACGACCCGCACTTGTTCAGCGCCGGCGCCGCCTGCATAAGTTGTCATAGCAATCTGATCGCGCCTTCCGGCGAGGACATCTCGATCGGTACGGACTGGCGCGCTTCCATGATGGCCAATTCGGCCCGCGACCCGTACTGGCAAGCCGCCGTGCGGCGAGAAACCATGGATCACCCGGAGGCGGCAGCCCACATTGAAGACGAATGCGCCGCCTGCCATATGCCTATGTCCCGCTTTGAGGCCCAGGCGGCAAACCAGCTCGGCCAGGTTTTTGCGCACCTGCCGATCGGCGAAACGACGCACCGTACCGACCGTCTGGCCGCCGACGGCGTTTCCTGCACCGTATGCCACCAGATCGCCGACGACAATCTGGGCGATCCGGAAAGCTTCAATGGCGGATTCGCCATCGATACGGAAACGCCCATGGAGCAACGAATCCTTTTCGGCCCCTACGACGTGGACGCCGGGCTCAGCGCCGTCATGCATTCCGCATCGGGATTTCGGCAAGTGGAATCGCGCCATATTCAACAGTCTGAAATATGCGCAACCTGTCATACCCTGTTTACGGAAGCCCTTGGCCCCTCGGGGGAGGTCGTGGGCGAACTGCCCGAACAGGTTCCGTATCTGGAATGGCGCCATAGCGCGTACCGCGAAGAACAAAGCTGTCAGTCCTGCCACATGCCCGTCGTGCAGGACACCACAATCATCTCCTCGGTATTGGGCGAGGAGCGAACCGGCGTTTCCCGGCATGTATTTCAGGGAGGCAACTTCTTTATGCTTCGGATGCTCAACCGGTACCGGGCCGACCTGGGCGTGGAAGCCCTCCCGAACGAACTGGAGGCCACGGCCCGGCAAACCGAGCATCATTTACAGACAAACACCGCGCGCATCTCGATAGAAAGCGCCGAACGGGCGCAGGACGCGTTACATGTCGAGGTGCGCATTGAAAACCTGGCCGGGCATAAACTTCCGACAGGATATCCTTCGCGCAGGAGCTGGATTCATTTTACGGTGCGCGACCGGAACGGAGCGCCTGTTTTCGAATCCGGCGCTATCCGGCCCACGGGCGAAATCCCGGAAAACGACAACGACACGGATCCGGCTCGGTACGAACCCCATTACCGGGAAATCACGCAAAGCGATCAGGTGCAGATCTACGAGTCCGTGATGGTCGATACGCAGGGTCAGGTGACGACGGGACTTTTGCAGGCGGTGCGGTACGTCAAGGACAACCGACTGCTGCCTCGGGGATTCGACAAAGCGTCCGCATCCGAGGATATAGCGGTGCATGGACGGGCAAGGGAGGACGCCGATTTTACGGGAGGAACCGACGCCGTGCGCTATATCGTCGATGTGAGCGGACAGCAGGGACCCTTTACGGTCCAGGCCTCGCTTTGGTATCAGCCGATCGGCTACCGGTGGGCCCGGAACCTTGCAGACTACGCCGCCCCTGAAACCGACCGATTCGTCGCATTCTACGATTCCATGTCGGACATATCCGGCATACCTCTCGCCTCGACGGAAATCGTCGTATCCGAGCCTTGATTACCGCCTTGTATCAGCGCCCCCGCGCTATCGTTGCATGCCCGCTTCGTCCCTGCCGGCGCTTTTGCATATGCGCCGCTTTCCTGTTAATTCCGTCGCCCCCCTGGCGCCAGGCGTTCTTCGGGTTCCAAAACGATCCAGTCGTTGTGAGCGAACCGCCGGTATTTCTCTCGCGAAAGGTCGATCCGTTCGTCAATCAGACGCCCCCTGTGCCGGTCATTGAGCGTCACGATTGCGCGCACATGCACGTTACGATCTTCTCCTTCCATTTCGAGCCTGTCTCCAAGGTAGCGAGCGTACTGGATGATCATGTGCGGCCGACTGGCCATCTTTTGTCGTTGCCGCCTGGTCAGAGCGCTTGTCGACAATTCTCGCTCGACGCCCCGCTCGGCGATGGTGAAGAAGCGGATCTCCTCCACGTCCTTATCCCTGAGTTTCATATGCCACGCGAAATAATGCTTCTCCTCCGTCCAGCTTACGTTTCCCGGAATAGCGAAATGGAGTAACGGGTAGAAAACTTGCAGGCAGACGAAGCCGCACAGAAATGCGCCAGCGACAGATTGAAGCCGGTAATTTCCAAGCGGCCGCTCGCGAGGCGCAAACCTGAATATCCAGCGTTGCAGGGACGCCGGATTTGCAGTGCGGTCGTCTGCGGCGTCCGCCCGCGCGAGCGTCAATTCCCAGCGCAGCCAACGCCTAAGCGCATCGGGGTCAAGAAAAAGCGCGTAGACCGCAACAGCAAGGTATGGAAATATCCCGATGTCATAGAACCACCAGTTCATGAAATTGAAACCCAGGAGCAATGGAAACGCCATGAGTCGGGTTCGCTTCCAGCATAGCAGGAATGCGATGGATATGTCCAGCGCCAATCCCATATAAGCATAGAAATAAACGAACCACTCATGAGTAAAAAGCGGCCCCAGAAGGACGTAGTCTGTCCGGTTTCTGAGCCATGCCCGTACGGGTTCGCCAGCCAACCAGTCCTCATTGATTTTCGCGATCCCGGCGTACAGAAAAACAACGACTATTTGAAACTGGAAGATGAAAATTTGCCAGCGAGGCACTTGCGATGGCGTCGCCTTCCGGCGCGCATCCAGCGAGAAACGTCGATTCGCATCGGTGACCGAAAACAATAACGCCAGCAAGCAAATCAGATAATAATGATTGTTGTAATGCGTCTTGTCAATGAGAAAAACATACGTATAGAGTATAAAAAACGCGATAGCCGCCAGCCTGTAGCGAAAACCTGTAGATAGAAAAAACGCCGCCACGAACATGGCGAAAAATATGACGTAGATTCCGCCGCCAAACGTGGGCAGACCGTCAATGAAACTGAAAAAAAATTCAGGTTCTACATAATATCGCTCAATGCGTTCGCGCCGCCAATAGCGTACCACCTCCCACATCATCAGTATGCCGAAGAGCATCCTGAACAGAGCCAACGGCGCTGCGTCGACCGGTTGCGAAAGATGCTGCCGGACATTCATTCGCAGAACCTCGTCTGCAAGGAACGGATCGCCCCGGGGCCAAGCCTACCTGACGAGCGTCATGGTCCGTACGACAACCTTCTCCGCCGCCTGCAAGCGATAGACGTAGGAGCCGCTCGGCAAATCGCCTGCATCAAAGCGCACCGCATGCCAACCCGCAGGCTGCGCGCTGTCGACGAGCAACGCCACCTCCTGACCAAGCATGTCGTACACCCCCAGACGCACTTCCCCCGCCTGGGGCAACGAATAGCGGATCGTCGTCTCCGGATTGAACGGATTCGGATAGTTGCCCGAAAGCGCCGCCTCGTTCGGTACTTCCCCATTCTCCGCACTCACCCCCAAGGGCAAAAAGACACGCAATTCAGCGGGCTGTCCTCTGCCGAGCGCATCTTGCGCGGCAACCTGGAAGACATACTCCATGCCGTTGACCAGGCCCATCACCATGTAACTGTCGGCATTCCGCTCGCCGGGCCCGCTCTGCGGAATGTCCGCATAGCTGCCGAAAGCGCCGCCTCGCTCCTTCTTCCGGTAGGCATAGCCGGTAATCTCTGATCCGCTGCCATGCGGAGCCTGCCAGAACAAAGTGGCTTGGGCATTGCCGATAGTAGACTGTAAAGATTGCGGCGCACCCAAGATCGTAGACGAACCGTCGTCGTCATCGTCCCCGTCGTCATAATCCCCGTCGTCGTCATAATCCCCGTCGTCGTCATCGTCCCCGTCGTCGTCATCGTCCCCGTCGTCGTCATAATCCCCATCGTCGTCATCGTCCCCGTCGTCGTCATCGTCCCCGTCGTCGTCATCGTCCCCGTCGTCGTCATAATCCCCATCGTCGTCATCGTCCCCGTCGTCGTCATCGTCATAGGGCGCCGCAATGCCCGCCATCGCAATGAATTCCGGCCCCGAAGGAGAATCGGACGCCGCAACGCCTTCCATATTCGCGGCTGGCCAGGAGGACGCCTCTTTCGATGTCTGTGCGTACGCCAGCACAGCTGCCAACGCGGACACGGCCAATAAAAACCCCGCAGCCTGGAAGACACGGACAATTGCGGAACGGGCGAAGCCTGTCAAACCTTTCCTGAACAGCGACAAATCGGTCGACTCAGAAACTACGGATGACGTACGCACGGACTGCGATTTTAGCGTGGATTCATCGTATGGCATGACCCCCCCCCTTGAATTTGACTTGCTTGTTTCGAATGCGCCCATAGCGTGGTAGATATGAAAAAAAATATTATTTGTCAAGAAATTATCTGAAAAAGCCCTGATCAGATACGCGAATATCAGAGGCTGCGAGGGGCGCGTCGCGCTCGCGGCGCCGCGAATCCGCAGTGCTTTCCGCTGATTTCAACGACGCCATCATGACGTCTTGAGACAAGCCCCCCGCAATCTCCCCGCGCCGCTTCCATGCGCAAAAGGGCGAACACACGCCACGCGCTGGCCGGGAACCGCACCCGGCAACCAAGCGCGAAAAGCCTTTCCGCGCCTTCGCCGCGGCTTTCACGGCCTCGAAGCACTCCGGCTTATTACGCGCGAAAACGAAACGCTGAGCGAAGTGGTTTTTATCAGCGTATCCTTACAGAACATACTGCGGAAAGCGCAGTACATAGTCAAGCGGTCGTTTTGACCCGAACGCCCGCAAGGCAACGGTATTTTGCGCTCCGCGGCGCGAGGCCCCGGACGCGTTTCGGAACTGGGCCTGTTCGCCGGAACGCACTGCGCAGGAACCATAGCGTCGCCGGGGACACAGACCGCGTGAGGCCCCCGGCAGCGCGCGTTCAGAAAACCTGATAGACCCACTCATGCCGCCCCGCCCCGTTATCCTGTTTGACGGCGATTGCAACTTCTGCAACGCGGCCGTTCGTCGGACCGCAGAGCGGGACAAGCGAAAGCATCTTCGCTTCGCGCGCCTCCAGTCCCCCGCGGCCCGCCGCATCATCGCTTTGGCCGACCCCGGAATCGATTTTGAGGCGCTTCCCGACAGCATGGTGTTTGTGGACGAAGACGGCGTGCACACCGCTTCCTCCGCGGCCCTTCGCGTCACCCGATATCTGCGCTTTCCCTGGCCGGTCTTTGTCGTTGCGTTGGCTATCCCGCGGTTCCTGCGGGATCCCGTCTACCGTTTTTTCGCCCGCAACCGCTATCGCTGGTTTGGAGCAAGCGCTGCGTGTCCGGCGCCTTCGGCGGATTTTACTTCCCGCTTCCTCGAAACAGAGGAATATCCGGACATAGACGCGAAGGTTCGTGCGTAAGGCCTGCGTAAGACCCTTGCAGGATATATGACGCCATAACCTGCAAGACTGCGGCGCTCCGAAACCAACCGATTCGCCGGATTCTGCGATTCCATGTCGGAAATCTCCGACGCGGCGCGAATGTGGTTGTCGAAAATGTGCTTTTGGACCCCGCTAACGCTACCTCGACTCCCGCGCCGTGGCAATCAAGTGATCGACGTGATGCGCTTCGCGGCAGCGGCTCGCGTTGGTTTCCAGCTGCACCGTAATGTGCTGGACGTCGAACTCGTCGTATGCAATATCGCGGATCTTGTCCAGCAGGGATTCGTGACCGCCGTCGTTTTCGTAGCCCGGCTCCACCAGTATGTGCGCCGTCAGGGCCACGTACCCGGGCGCCAGCGACCAGCAGTGGACGTCGTGGATCACGGTCACCCCTTCGAGTTCCTCAAGACTGTAGCAGAGGGCGTAGAGGTCGATATGCTCCGGCGTACCTTCGAGCAGCGCGTCGACCACATTGGACAACAGGCGCCAAGTGCTCATCAGGATTAAAACGCCGATCAACATGGCCACGACCGGATCGGCCGCATGCCAGCCAAACGCCCAAATCAGCACCGCTGCGACGACCACGACCACAGACCCCAGCAGGTCGGTGATCATATGCTGAAAGATGCTTTCCAGCCTGGCGTTCTGCCGGGCCGAACCGTGCAGCGTCGCCACAGCCGCAATGTTTACGACCATTCCGATCGAAGCCACGATCAGGAAGAGCTGACTGTCCACTTCCAGCGCTGCCGAAAAGCGGCGGTACGCCTCGATGAACACCCAGACGGAGACGCCCCAAAGCGCCAGCGCATTGACAAGCGCGGCAATGACCTCGATGCGGTGGAAACCGTACGTGTGTTCCGCTGTGGACCGACCCGAAAAACGCATGGCGATCAAGGCAAGCGCGAGGAACGCCACATCCGTGAGCATATGACCGGCGTGGGCTAACAAGGCCAGACTGCCTGCGAGAAAGCCGGCGATCGCTTCGACGAACATGTAACCGCCGATCAGAATCAGGGCCGCTACGACGCCGGACCGGCCGGCCGAACGGGAATCGGGAGAGTCGCTGGTATTCGTTGACGTCATCTTCGCAGACGGTAGAAGTATCGTGGGCGGGAGCGCCCTGACCAACGCTCCCCGGTTTTTGCAACGACCGAATGGTTTGCGAATCCGCGCGGACTGCCCGCCATCCGACTTAATCAGAGTATCCTTTAAGAATACGCACTCTCTTGCACAATGAAAAATACTTAGAGGGCGTCAGAAGTGGTTCGGGAAATTCGGACAGTTAGTCCGGGTCGTTTCAGGTGCAGGGCTGCGGTGGGTTACGCCGCCTTGGTCAGCGGCTTTCGTCTGTAGTATACGTACGTCGTCGTCATATTGTCAAGGCCCTGATGCGGGTGTTCTTCGTTGATGTAGCGGATGTAGTCGGCGACGCTCTTTCTGGCCTCGCTTACGGAGTCGCAGGCGCGCCGGTAGACTTCTTCCTGCTTCAGGCTGCGCCAGAAGCGCTCCACGTACACGTTGTCCAGCCAGCGGCCCTTGCCGTCCATGGAGATACGCACCCCGTGCGCCTTCAGCGCGCCGGTGAACGCCTCGGAGGTGAACTGCGCCCCCTGGTCCGTGTTGAAGATATCCGGGGCGCCGTAGCGGACAATGGCTTCCTCTGCCGCTTCGACGCAGAAACCTGCGTCCATCGTGTTCGAGATGCGGTGGGCGAGCGCCTTGCGGCTATGCCAGTCGATTACGGCTGCGAGATACAGAAAGCCTTTCGCCATAGGGATGAACGTAATGTCCGCCGCATAGACCTGGCCGGGTTTGTCGATCGTCATGGTCTTGAGCAGGTAGGGGTATATCTTGTGTCCTGTCCCGGGAGAGGACGTGCGCCGCTTCGGGTAGATGGCCATAAGGCCCATAAGGCGCATGAGGCGTGCGACGCGGCTGCGCGCCGCCGTATGCCCCTTCGCCTCGAGCAGGCTCTTTATGGTGCGCGAGCCGCTCGTGGGACGATCCATATAGATGCGGTCTATCTCCTTCATAAGAAACAGGTTCTCCTTGCTCTTGCCCCGGGGGCGGTAGTACGCCGTGGAGCGGCTCAGCGCCAGAAGCGCGCATTGCCGAACGACAGGCAAGCAGTGCGAACGATTGATCCGCGCCTTGCGCTCGGCTACAGGCCGCGACCGAGCGCCTTCGATAAAAAATCCTTCTCCATGGATAGCTCCCCGATCTTCGCGTGGAGCGCCTCGATCTTCCTGTCGCGTTCGTCGGGAACGTTGCGGCTTCGGACGAACGCCTCCTCGGCGCTCTCCGCAAGTTGCTTCTTCCACGACTGTATCTGGTTCGGGTGCACCTCGAAGCGTTCGGCGAGTTCGGCCAGCGTGCTGTCGCCGCGGATGGCGGCGAGGGCTACCTTCGCCTTGAACGAAGGGCTATGGGTTCTGCGTGTGCGTCTGGACATGGGTATACCTCGGTTGATTGCGTCGGAACAAGATCGCAACAGTACACCTTAAATTCCCACGAAATCTGTCCAATCAACCCGAACCACCTCTGTCTCCCGGAATACACTGACGCAACATCAGCCGTTCCTTCTTGACATTCCCGGATTTCCGCTGTATTGTATTAGCCGTTATATCAAGGAATACTTTGATTAAAACCACTTCGTTCAGCGCGTCAGCGTTCGCACGCATAGAGCGAACCGCCTCTATATTCACGCCAGAATGCCTCGCCACGGAAGATTCATGCGAAAGACGGGAGCGCAACCTGTGCCGGCGCTGGTCCTTTGCGGCCTCCTCCTTGTTCCCGCGAGTGCGTTCGGACAGGAAACGATCCGGCGGGTTTCGCTTGCCGAAGCGCTGGAAGAATTCGCCAGGAACAGCCTCGCATTAAGGATCGCCAGATCCGAAACCGCCGAACTCACGGGGGCGGCCAGACAATCGCGCGCCTATTTCAATCCCGATATTTCGTTCGGACGCGACGACCTCAGTCACGAGAACGAAGAGGTATGGGAAGAAACCGTCCTCATTTCCCAGCAACTGGAATGGCCAGGACGGACCGCCGCTCGGGGTCGAGTCGCCGCGCACGCCATTGAGGCCGGCGCCGCTCGTTTCCGCGTCGACTCGCTCGCGCTGGCTTTCGAGGTTCGCCAGGCCTACGCGCAGACCTGGCTCGCCGAAGAGACAGAATCGATCATGGGACAAACAGCCTCCATCATACAGGCGGTGGCCGAAGACGCGGAGAACCGCCTGCAGTCGGGTGACATTTCGGCCTACGACGCCCGGCGTCTGCGCATTGAGCGAGTGGCCGCCAAACTGGAAGCGGAGGAAGCGGAACTTCGCGCCCGCGATGCTCGCAGAATGCTTGCCGCCCTGATCGCTCCAGGGACAGGAGTGGATGAAGTCGGACCATCCGAAGCCCTGAACGGCGTCCCTCCCATGATAGCCCCGGAGGCTGCGATGCATGCGCTCTCGCAACGGCCGGACGTCGAGGCGGCCGCGCGGGAGTTGGACGCAACAGCCGCAGGAGTTCAGGTCGCCCAAACCTACTGGGCGCCCGATCCGACCCTTGGCGTGGGATACCGGCGCCACGACGATGGATTCGGCGGCGTCAGCATTGCGCTGGATTTCCCGTTGCCGCTTTTCGACCGGGGCGCCGGCGCGCGGGAAGAGGCGACCGCACAACATTCTGCCGCCGCGTATCGCCTGGATTTGACGAGGCAACTGGCCGAATATGACCTGCTGACCGCTTCGGACCGCTATGGCTCCGCGCGAGCGCGCCTTGAATCTACAGGACCGAACCTCCAGGCCGATGGCGAGGCGCTGCTTGCATCCGCAACCACGGCCTACGCCGAAAACGAAATGACGCTGCTGGACATCCTTGATGCAACCAATGCGTTTCAGAGCGCCCAGCTGAGCGTCCTCTCCCTGACGTCCGAGGCATGGATATCGTACTACAACCTGCTTCGCGCCATGGGAAGCACTCCGGAGAACGAACGATGAACAAGATTCGCAATGCTGTTGTCGGGGGCGCGGCGCTCCTGTGGGGCTGTGTGGGCTTTTTGGGGTGCGGAAACGCGCCCGAAGAGGACACGGCCCATGCCGAGACGCACGATAGCCACATGGGCGGAGGGTCGTTCACGCAAACGGCGAACGATATTGAGGTATTCGTCGAATATCCGCATCAGATCACGGGCGTCGAAAGCGAAGAACCTTGGGCGATTTACCTTACCCGGCTGGAGGATTGGCGACCAATTGCGGACGCCAGCGTAACGCTGGCAGTGCATGGACCGCCCGGGTCCCGCCGGGAGATCAAGGCCGAGGCCGCGGGGGGGGGGGGCATATACCTTGCGTCGCCCATGTTGCCGTCGCCGGGACACTGGCACGCCGGGCTTGCCCTGTCGGTCGACGGACGCGATTACTTGATTGAGGCGGGCGAATTCGAGGTCTTCGCAAGCGAAGAGGAGGTCCACGCCCACGCCGGGCACGACCACGCCGAGGACGAAGCCGACGCCCACGCCGGGCACGACCACGCCGAAGGCGATATAGCGGCGGAGCCCACCGAATTAATCACGCTGTCCAAACGGGAGCAATGGACGCTGCCCTTCGCCGTCGCCGCGGCGGAAGAGCGCGCGATACCGGCCTCGATTCCGGCCGCGGGGAAGTTGGCGGCTCCTCCCAGCGGTCTCGTTCACGTCTCGTCGCCCGTAGCCGGGCTCGTTAAAGTGCAGAACCCCGCGGTCGGACCGGGCGACTATGTCCGCGCCGGACAGACCCTGGCGCAGATAGCGCCCGTCAGTCTGGACAATTCGTACGTCCGCACGCGGGCGGACATCGTAGCGGCTCAACTCGAGGCGGCCCGGGCGGAACGCCTCTTCGCCGCCGGCGCCGTCCCGAAACGCCGGTTGCTGGAGGCGCAACGAAACCTTGAAGTGGCCGCGGCGGCGTTCGAGGCGATCGGCGGGACGCTGAACAATGCCGGCGAAGACAATCCCGACTCCAGCGTGTATTATCTTCGCAGCCCCATTGACGGAGTGGTCGCCGCGCGCGACGCGGCGCTGGGCGCGCAGGTCGAAATCGGAGAACGCGCATTCACGATCGTGAACGCATCCACGCTCTGGTTCGTTGCCCAGATTCCCGCGCGCTACGCCGCCGAAACAAACAGTATCCGGGGCGCGTGGTTCACCGTCGAAGGCAGTGCGAATAACTACGCTTCAGACAGGTTCCTTTCCGTAGGGAGCATGATCGATCCAGAGAGTCGCACGCTCCCGGTTCGATTCGGAGTCCGAAACCCCGGCGGGACGCTCAAGGTGGGCATGCTGGCCGAGGGGCGCATCCTCCTCGGCGATCCGGTGCGCGGAGTCGCAGTTCCGGCTTCGGCAATCCAGAACGAAAACAATCTGCCGGTTATCTACGTCATGCTCGCCGGGGACGCCTTCGAGCGCCGCGTCGTTGAAACAGGTCCGTCTGACGGATCCTGGACGCTCGCGTCGGGCGTTAGCGCGGGCGAGCGGGTCGTGACCGAAGGCGCCTATCAGGTGAGCCTCGCCGCACTGGGAACTATTGAGCCGGCGCATGATCATGCCCACTAAAAGCCCGTGAACGACGGAACCGATATCAACAAGCCCCAGCGACGGGGCGTCCTCGACCATGTGGTGGACGCATCCCTCAAAAACCCCTTCCTGGCGCTCATCTTCGCGATGGGCCTATTTGTGGTCGGGTGCTGGGTGGCTGCCACCTTCCCGGTCGATGTATTTCCCGATCTGACCGCCCCCACTGTCGCAGTAGTGACCGACGCCCACGGGATGGCTCCGGAAGACGTTGAGGCATCGATCACCTTCCCGGTCGAAACGGCCCTTAACGGCGCGCTCGGAGTCCGCCGGGTGCGCTCGAAATCCGCCCAGGGAATCAGCGTCGTCTGGGCCGATTTCGAATGGGGAACCGACATCTATCTCGCGAGGCAAATCGTGGGCGCCAGGCTCCAGGCCCAGGCGCTTGCTCTGCCCGAAGGAGTGAGTCCGCCGGTGCTCGCCCCCATCACCTCGATCATGGGCGAGATCATGCTTGTCGGTCTCGTCGCTCCCGAATCGCAGCTCATGGAGGCGCGCACTACGGCGGACTGGATCGTACGGCGGCGGTTGCTGGCCGTGCCAGGGGTGTCGCAGGTAATAGTGCAGGGCGGCGAAGTGCGCGAGTACCAGGTTCTGGTCGATCCGCAGCGACTGCTGGCCTACCAGGTGGGTCTTGACGACGTACTCGACGCCATCGAAGGGTCCAGCGAGAACGTAGCAGGCGGCGTCTACTGGTCGAGCGGTCGCGAAATCCTGATTCGAGGCATGGTGCGTCCCGCAAGCGTGGAGGACATCGGGATAACCGTAGTAGCGACCCGGAACGGCATTCCGGTTCTGATCAACGACGTAGCCGAGGTGCGCATCGGCCCCAGAATCACCTACGGGACCGGATCGGTGAACGGGGAGCCGGGGGTCATCCTGTCGATCCAGAAACAAGCGGGCGCCAACACACTGGAGCTCACGCGCAGGATCGATGCGGAACTGGATGAGATCGCAGGAGAGCTGCCCGAAGGGATCACGCTGGAGCGGAATATCTTCCGGCAGGCCGATTTTATTTCACTGGCCGTGGAGAATGTAATCCACGCCTTGCGCGACGGCGCCTTCTTTGTGATCGCCATCCTGCTGCTGTTCCTGTGGAACGTACGCACCACGCTGATTTCCGTGGTGGCTATCCCCCTTTCGCTGGCGTTAGCGATCATCGCGATGCGCGTCCTTGGAGGCACGGTGAACACCATGACGCTGGGCGGCATGGCGATCGCGATCGGCGCCCTCGTCGACGACGCAATCATATTTGTCGAGAACGTTTACCGACGACTTCGCGACAACCTGCGTCGGCCGCCCGGCGAACGCCTTGCGACCCTGCCGCTCATTCGGGAGGCCGCGAGCGAAATAAGAGATCCGATCCTGAATGCAACGCTGATTATCACCATCGTATTCGTTCCCCTCTTCTTCCTGACAGGGATCGAGGGCCGCATGCTCAAACCGCTGGGATACGCCTACATCGTCAGTATCCTCTCGTCGCTTGTCGTCGCGGTGACGATAACCCCGGCGCTCTCCTATCTGCTGTTGCCGAGCGACCGTTCGATCCAGCGACGACGCGAGCCCTGGTTGGTGCGGGGACTGGAATTCGTCTATGATCGCATCCTGAAACAGGCGCTGCGCCGTTCGGGAGCCGTTCTGATCGGGGCAACGCTCCTGCTTGTCGGCGTGCTGGCGATGATCCCGACGCTGGGGCGGGAATTTCTGCCCGAATTTCAGGAAGGATCGCTGACGATCGCCATCATCAGCGTGCCGGGCACTTCGCTGGATGAATCCAACGAGATCGGAAATCGGGTGGAGCGCCGGCTGTTGCAGGTGCCGGGAGTCATAACCACGGCCAGGCGCACGGGACGCGCCGAGCTGGACGAAGAGGCGCAAGGCGTCAACGTTTCGCACGTCGAAGCCCAGCTGGACCTAAGCGGTCGCGAACTCGCCGAGGTCATGGCCGAAGTCCGCGCGGAGCTATCGGGAATTGCGGGAACCAGCATCACGGTAGGACAACCGATCGGCCACCGGATCGACCATATGCTGTCTGGTACGCGCGCCGCCATCGCAATCAGCCTTTTCGGACCCGATCTCCGTGCGTTGCGGGGAACCGCCGGACAAATCGAGGAAATCGCGCTTGGGGTCGAAGGCCTGGTGGATGTCTCGGTCGAGCAACAGGCAGAGGTGCCCCAGTTACAGGTTCGCGCGAATCGCCGGGCCATGGCGCGCTACGGCGTGAGCCCCGGGACGCTGGCCAACGCGGTGCACATTGCGATGCAGGGAGAAACAGTGTCTATGGTGCGCGAGGGAGAGCGAACCTTCGATCTCGTCGTGCGCTATGCGGACAAGCACCGAGCCAACCCGGAGACCATTGGCGACGCGCTGGTGGCGACTCCCGCCGGCCCAACGGTGCCGCTGTCGCAACTCGGCTCCATCGTGCAGGCGCGCGGACCGAACATGATTACAAGAGAGAACGTGTCAAGGAAGATCGTAATCAGCGCCAATGTGGCCGGACGCGACGTAATCGGCGCCGTGACCGAACTCCAGGAGCAAATCGCCGGCAATCTGGATCTTTCCCCGGAATACCACATCGAGTACGGCGGGCAGTTCGAAAGCGGGCAGCGGGCGACTCGCCGGATCACTATCCTGTCGCTCTTCTCGATCGCCGCCATCTTCATGATCATGTTCCGCGCCTTCGGAAGCTTCAGTACGGCCGCCTTCCTCATGGTGAATCTGCCGCTGGCCCTGACTGGCGGGGCGCTCGCCGTGCTGCTCATCGGCGGAACGGTGAATGTCGCGACGCTGGTCGGGTTCATTACGCTTTTCGGCATCGCGGTCCGAAACGGGATGCTTCTTGTGAGCCGGTATCAGGATCTGTGCGCGGAGGGAACGTCGCTTCCGGACGCCATCCTGCGCGGCTCGGTAGAGCGTCTGAGCCCGATCCTGATGACAGCTTTGACCGCCGGACTCGCCCTGATTCCCTTGGCGCTCGGCATCGGCGAGCCCGGAAAGGAGATACAGGCGCCGCTCGCCGTGGTGGTCCTCGGGGGCTTGCTAACGTCTACTCTGCTCAATATGGTGGTCGTGCCGGCCCTGTTTATGCGCTGGGGCAACATCCCGGTGGGAGAATCTGCAAACAAGGGATGACGAAGCGGTTTCGATCAGCGTATCCTTCATTGCAGCCCCAGCATCAACCCGCCCTGATACACAAGGAGCGAGCACAGATACCCGAGCCCGGTCATATACAGCCACATGACGACCGGCCAGCGCCATGTGTTCGTTTCGCGGCGGGCAATGGCCAGCGTGCTCATGCATTGCAGCGCAAACACAAAGAACACCAACAGGCTCACCGCCACCAGCGGCGTAAAAACGGGCCGCCCGTCGGGATACCGGTCCGCCTTGAGTTGATCGCGCAAAACGGGGCTGGTCTCGTCGGCGTCGCCCACGCTGTAGAGCGTAGCCAGCGTACTCACGATCACTTCCCGCGCCGCAAACGCCGCGATAATGCCCGCGGTAATCTTCCAGTCGAAGCCAAGCGGTTGCATGACAGGCTCCAGCGCCCGCCCGAACCGCCCGATGAAACTGTGCCGGATCCGGTAACTGGCTTCGGCATCCGCCAGCAACGCCGAACCGGCTTCGTGCCTCTGCTCGGCCCGGTATAGCGTTTCGGCAATGACTACCGTATCGGGATGTTGATTGCGCAAAGCGCTCAGGGCTGTTCCGTCCCCGGAATCGGCTGTGAGCAAACGCATCGCCTCTGCTACGAAAGGCCGGGCCAGCACGGCGGCGACATCGTCGCCTTCCTGCGCAGCAACGCGATCATATGCGTCCTGACGCTGCGTTTCGATGGCCGTTCGTTGCTCCAGCAAGTCCGGACTGAGCGGCGTAGCGGGGTAACTGGCCAAAAACCAGAGCGCGATGCTAAGCGCAAAGATGATCTTCCCGGCGCGATACACGAACACTTTGGAGCGCCCGATCATTCGCCAGAACAGATAGCGCGCCTTTGGCCTCCGATACGGGGGCAATTCCATGGCGAAAAAAGAAGCCGACCCCTTGAACACGTATCGTTTCAGTATCCAGGCCGCCGCGAACGCCGTCAAGGTCCCGAGCAGATACATGGCGAACATCGTCAAGCCCTGGTAGCCGAAAACCCCGAACAGTTTGTCCGCCGGAATAAATGCGGCGATGAACAGGGCGTACACCGGCAGACGCGCCGAGCAACTCATCAGCGGCGCCACCATGATCGTGATGATCCGGTCGCGTTCGTTGTCGAGCGTCCGGGCCGCCATGATCCCGGGGATGGCGCAAGCGAAACTGCTCAAAAGCGGCACCACCGAACCGCCGCTGAGTCCCACCCTGTTCATCAGCCGGTCCATGATGAATGCGGTGCGGGCCATGTAGCCGGTATCCTCCATCAACCCGATGAAGAAAAACAGCAACAGAATCTGCGGCAAAAAGACCAGTACGTTGCCCACGCCCGTAATCGCGCCTTCGACCAGCAGGTCTGTCAGTACGCCGGCGGGCAGCGTATTGCGCGCCAGCGCGCCCAGGCCCGCCACGGCGGCCTCAATCAAATCCATGGCCGGAATAGCCCAGAAAAAGACCGCCTGGAACACAACCACCAGAACAGCAAGAAAAATCGGAAGTCCGAAGATGCGGTGGGTCAGCACGGCGTCGATGCGGTCCGACCAGGTCCGGCTTGCGGAAACCTTGCGGCGGGACGTTGCCTGCGCGACGATGGGGCCGAGCCAGTCGTATCGGCCCGTCATTTCCGCCTGCATATACGGCGCCTTGCGCGCTTCCATAGCCTCCCGGGCCGCCGCCGCCGCCGCGTGAAACGCCGGGGCCCGCCTCGCCCAGGACGCCAGGGCCTTCTCATCGGCAAGGACATGCAACGCCTCGCTGAAACGATGCGCTTCCGGCAGGTCGGGAGCATGCTCGGCAAGCGCTTCGCATAACGGCTCCACCTGCGCCGCCACAACGGGCGCCAGCGACCAGCGCCGCGCCGGAGCAGGCGAAGGCGCATCGAACATAGCGCGACGCAAGGCGTCAAGACCCTCCTTCCGAATCGCCGCCATCGGCGCGACCGGCAGGCCCAACGCAGCAGCAAGCGCTTCCGCATCGATTTCCAGATTGCTCTCCCGCGCCGAATCCATCATATTCAACGCCACGACCACCGGCAGCCCCAGGTCTATCACCTGCGAAACCAGATACAGGTTGCGCTCCAGGTTCGTAGCGTCCACCACGCAAACAGCAAGGTCGGGCGGCGCTTCGCCCTCAATGCGCCCGGTGAGCATGTCGTAGGCGATCTGCTCGTCCAGCGACCGGGGATTGAGGCTGTAGGCGCCCGGCAAATCCACGACTTCGATATGGTCTGCCCCAAGCAGCCGTCCGCTCTTGCGCTCGACGGTAACCCCGGGGTAATTGGCGACTTTTTGCCGCCGCCCCGTCAGCAGGTTGAATACGGTCGTCTTCCCTACGTTGGGATTGCCCATCAGGGCAACCCGGCGCAAGGCAGGCGACGTTTCCGTCAACGGGACAACAGACTCATGCGCGCTTGACACGGATCATCGCGGCTTCGTGCTTGCGGATCGAGAGATGATATCCGCGCACTTTCAAATCAATGGGGTCGCCCAGCGGAGCATATCGCACTACCTCGACAGGCGTGCCGGACAACAGGCCCATCTCTAACAAGCGACCGGGCGGAACAGGCCCTGTAAAGCCGGTCACGATCCCGCACTCCCCGGGTTCAAGTTCTTTCAGGGTCATAACCCGATAGCCGGACTGCCGAAAATGCACATGGCCAGTTCGCGCCGAAGACCGATGCGGCTATCGGAAACGCGGACAATCAGCTTATCGGAGTTTTGCAGGATAGCCACCTGTGTGCCTTCGCGCAGGCCAAGTTCGCGCATGCGCTGCGCCATGGCGGGCTCAAGGCCCAAAAAGGCCAACTTGACGTCAATGCCGTGGCCAAAACTGGTGAGGGGCGCCATAATTGCCTTTCGTGGAGATACGAAACACCTGAAGAACGCCGTCAATTTAGACTTAATACAAATAAATAGTGCGGTAATTTTTTATTTTCACAAAATCTTCACAAAATAAGCGATTGGCTCCAGACTTTCCCATGATTCAGGAAATTTCGAACATGGCAAACGCCGCCGCGCCCACGCTGCTCCGTTACGCCTTGCCAGCGCGCCCCTCGCAGCCGTGAACCTGTACACGCGGAATCTCAAATCGCAATCCTGCTTCGTTATTCCTTGCCAGCGCGCCCCTCGCAGCCTCTGGATTTTTGCGAACCTGATCAGGGCGACCTTAAAAAATAAGGTTGAAAATTTTCGACTTAAAAAATTAAGGCGGGGCGTTGGGCCGGAGAAGACGGAGCGCTGCGCCGGAATAGCGAGACCCGACCCCGAATGCGAATGCCTTCTCATCTCAATTCAGGAAATTGTAATTCAGTTTGATCAGAAACGCATTCTCCGGAAACGCCTCGAAGGTATCGCCGAATTGATCGCCTGTAGAGCGATCGTACGGAGAGGCCGCTCCAGGCGAAAGCGGATTCAGGATATCTTCCGCGTTCCGCCCATGCGTCCAGACGACGAACAGCGCCGAGCCGGGACGGTATTCCCAACGCAATACAAGATTGGAGTGCAGACTGCTGAATGTAAATTCATCCCGCTTCGGATAGGCTTCGAAATCAACCAGCGCGTCGCGATCCTGCTGAATCCGGAAACGGTCGTAGCGACCCCGCGCAGCGAAAATCTGGCTGTAGAGTTGCAAAGACAGCCTGGGCGTCAGGGTAAACGCGCCGCGCAGCGTAATGTCCGCCGAGCGCGTATCCCGCGCGCCGAATATCGACACGTAATACTGATCTGTGGCCGTCGGATCGACTCCGGCAAGGAGGGCGTTCAGGGTTTCCCCGTCGTCGAACGCCTGGAAATCCTCTGCGGCCAAATCGTCCGGATGAGCTGCTTCCTCCCCAATGAACCAGCCAGAGCCGGCGCGCCAAAACGTTTCGTTGGCGGACCAGGCCAGTACGTCGCGCCCCCACTCGCCCGCTATTTCGCCTGACAACGACAACCGATTGCTGACATTCCACTGCCCTTCGAGACTTACCTCGGATTCCGCGCCCCCGTTGCCGTAAAACGTCAAATCCACGCCCGGCTCGACTTGCCAATTGCGCCTTTCGTCGGTTTCGAATTGCCCCTGCACCGCAAAACTGCCCGGTTGGGACCAGGGCAACAAGCCGCGCGTCTCGTACAAATCGTACCCCCCGAACGGATTTTCATATTCGAAACCCAGAATCATCGCCTGGAAATTCTGAAACGTCCACCGGGACCCAAGGTCGAATCGCTGCCCGAGGTCCAGTCCTTCCCGGTAGGAAAATTCCTGCACGAAGAATATCCGCGCGCCGCCGCGCAGGAAGGGACCAAAAGGCCTGCCGCCCCGCACCGTGTACGTCCCCGAAGAAATCAGCGCAATAAAATTATTTTCGCGAAGCTGGCCCGTATCGTTCGGATTAAAGGCGTCGCTGAACACGTCCAGTCCGGCGAATCCGTTCAGGGCGCCTTGCCGTTTGCGAAGCCATAATTTGCTGGCGAACCCGGTCTCCCCAGCGATATCCGCATCAACCTGGTTCCTGTTCGTCACCGAAAAGAATCCTTCGACGCCGTATCGGTTCTGCAGAAACCGGAGGTCCCAGTCCATGCCCGCCGCCAGGCTGCGCAAACCACCCTCCTCCTCCCCTGCGTCGGATCCCTCAAACAGGGTTACGACGCCGCCCGCAGACGACCAGGACCCGATTTGCTGGCTCGCCCGCGCCACCCCATATCCTCGCGAAGGACTGAAATCGGATCCCGTCGCCGCCCCGAGGACGCCGAACGAAAGACCCGATCCGGTGCGTCCGGAAAGTTTCCCGGCGCCGATAATGGGTGCGTCCGCCCCGATTCGGCGCGTGTACAGGAGCCGCCCGGGGCCCACGGAAAAATCGTAGATATTGATCCCCTCCACGAAGAAGGGGCGGCGTTCCTGGAAAAAGGTTTCGAACGCAGTCAGATTCAATACCGCCGGGTCCGCCTCTACCTGCCCGAAATCCGGATTGATCGCGGCGTCCAGCGTAACGTTCGTGCCCAGGCCAATCTTCAGGTCTCCGCCCACGTCGAAGGCGCCGTCGCTTGCGCGCTCTCCAGCGGCCTCCTCGCTCTCGGAAGTATGCACGCCGGTGACGGTATACGGTATGATTTGCACATTGCGGCGGGGCTTCACGTCCCGAATGCCTTTTAGGCGCCCGAACTGGGCCACCAGGTTCGCGCGCTGCGTACGGGGCACATGGGGCCACTCGGATTGTTCGCCGAGCCGGGGAATCCTGCGCGTGAAGTGAATGCCCCATGTCTGCACGGGAGCCTCCGAGAAACGCAGCATGCTGTACGGAATGCGCAGCTCTGCGGACCACCCAGCTTGCGTGGCCCGTACGTCCGAATACCATACGGCGTCCCAGGACGGATCCATGCCCCGGGGAGCATTGCTGTTGCCGCCGCCTCCGCCCGGCCCCCCGCCGCCCGGTCCGCTCCTGCTGGTCCCCGTCTGGAGGGCGTCGAACTGCACCCCGGCGGCGTTCACCCCAAACACATAGGCGGTGCGACGGTCGAACCAGGCGTCCACGGCCACCAGAAACCAGTCGGCCCGGTTGAAATCGTCGCGCCGCCCAAGCGCCTTTTCGATCGCGCCCGGCTCCTCGTCATGGAGCAGCGCCCCGACATAGAGATGATTCGCGCCGTACAAGACGCGCACTTCCGTATCCTGGGACGCAGGAGCGCCGTCAACTGGTTCGTATTGCCTGAAACCGGAGATCGCCGCCGCCCGTCGCCAGGCGGCTTCGTCCAGCAACCCGTCAAGTGCGATTTCCTCCTCGACGAACAGGGCCTGCATGACGCCCTCGTTTCCCTGCTCCGCGGGCGATGGGGCGTTCGTCTGGGCCGAAGCCTCGAAGGCGGACAGCGCGCAACATGCGGCGAACAGGCCGACGGCGAGCAAAGCGGCGCGCAGAGGGAGATATGCTTTCACGAAAAGGCGTCGTTTGGGAAACTGAATATCTTTGGCGGAACCTCGACGAACGATCAGGGGCGTGTCTGCACGGCTCCGAACATGATTTTTAGGGATGCTCTGATCAAGTCCACTTTGATCAGAGCATCCCTGGTTAGACCCCGAATGCCCGCCGTACATTCCAACATTCCGCGCCGCGCTTCGTTTCGATCGCGGCATGAACAGTTTGAGGCGCATGCTGCAAGCTGCCTGACAAGAAACAGGCCGAAATATAGTCGCGAGGACGAAACGATGCGCATAAAAAGCAGGCCGGGCGACAGGCCCCGATGAGCGCATCCCGGGTCCGGAACTGCAAACACAAGAAAAGGGCCGCCGCATTAAGGCGCAGAAAAATACGGCGGCGCATTATATTATACTCACCCGCCTCGCCATCTCCGTATTCTTTCCGACTATCCCATGCACCAGAAGACACGCCTCGCCAGAAGGCTTGCCCTCCTTGCGCCTCTTTTCTTGTGTCCGACCCTGTTCTTTGCGCCTTCCGCCGCGGCGCAGCAAACGGGCGCCTACGCCGCGAATAATACCCCCGACGATACCGATCCGGGCGCGGCCCCCGCCCTGCAAGCGGTAAAAAGCAACAGCGACGCCCTGCCCGCCCTTGACGGCGACATACTCGACGATCCGGCCTGGACCGCCATCGAACCGGCCACCGGATTCATCCAGATCACCCCGAACGAGGGCGAACCTGCTTCCGAAAAAACCGAAGTACGCATCCAGTACACCGCGCAAACCCTGTACGTAGGGGTCGTATGCTACGACCGCGAACCGGCGCAAATCATCGTATCGGACAGCCGCCGGGATGCGGACCCCCAAGAGGCCGACAGTTTCACGCTCATTCTGGATACGTACCGGGATCGGCAAAACGGATTCATATTCGGGACGAATTCCGCCGGGGTGGAATACGACGCACAGGTAACGAACGAGGGACAAAACAGCGGACAATTTTCGCAAGGACCTCGCAACCAGAGCGGTTCGGGCGGCGGGCTGAACGTCAACTGGGACGGCGCCTGGACCGTCCACACGGAAACGGGCGCGCACGGATGGAGCGCCGAATTCGCCATTCCGCTGCGCACCTTGCGCTTTGCGACCGGCGAAAACCAGGCGTGGGGCGTCAACTTCGAGCGTCGCATCCGGCGACGAAACGAAACCGCCTACTGGGCCCCGCTGCCCCGGCAATACACGCTGGCAAGGGTTTCGCTGGCCGGAACGCTGGCGGGACTGGATATGCAGGCGCCGCGCAACCTGCAGATCACGCCGTACGCGCTGGGGCAAGGCGCGCGCGAAACCATGTCCACAGCGACGCAAACCACCTCGGAAGCCACCAACCCCGAGGGAGATTTCGGCGTCGACCTGAAGTATAGCCTGACCCCCAGCATGACGCTCGACGTCACGTACAACACCGATTTCGCGCAAGTCGAAGTGGACGAACAGCAAATCAATCTGGACCGCTTCAATCTCTTCTTTCCCGAAAAACGCCCCTTCTTCCTCGAAAACGCCGGCGTGTTTTCGGTGGGCGCGCCGGGGCAAATCGACCTGTTCTTCAGCCGCCGCATCGGGATTGGCGCAGACGGCGTAGCCGTGCCTATTCTGGGGGGTGCGCGCGTCTCGGGTTCGACGGGCGATTACCGGATCGGGGCGCTCAACATGCAAACCCGACAACTGGGCGCAGAGAATATCCCCGGCAATAATTTCAGCGTGGCCCGGCTCAAGCGCGAGTTCCCCAACCGAACCTTTGCGGGCGTGCTATTCACGAACCGGGAGGGCGTCGGCGCTCTGGCGGAGGGAAACGATTACAACCGCGTATTCGCTCTGGACGGTCAGGTGGGCGTCGGGCAATACGGCCTCGTGTCGGGTTTCGGGGCCCTGTCGGCGACGCCGGACATGTCAGGAGAAAACTATGCGTACCGGGCGGTGGCGACCTGGAATTCCCAGGCCTGGATGCTGAATGCAGGCTATACCGAGGTCGGCGACCACTTCAACCCGGAACTCGGTTTTATGCAACGGACATCAGCCTACCAGCATGTTAACGGCCTCGTTTTTTACCGCTACCGCCCTGATTTCCTTCGGTTTCACGAACTGCGCCCGCATGTTAGCTACAACGGATACTGGGGGCTGGAGGACGGATTGTACGAAACGGGCTTTCTCCACATCGACAACCACTGGGAATGGGAAAACGGCTGGGAGATTCATACGGGCGTCAACCTGACTACCGAGGGCGTCCGGGAATCGTTTCAAATCAGCGAGGGCGTATGGGTGCCCAAGGCGTCGTACCGCCACCGGGAAGCCATGATCGTGGGGATCACGGACGAGAGCCTTCCGCTCAGACTGAGCACCCGGGTTATCGCAGGCGGATTCTTCGGAGGAGATCGGGTTACGATCCTCTCCACCATCCGGGGACGAGCCGGCGAGGCGTTCAACGCAGAAATAGGCCTGATCCAAAACTGGGTGGACCTGCCGGGCGGCGATTTCACGGCGAATCTGGTGCGGACGCGGCTCTCCTATTCCTTCACGCCGCGCATGTACCTGCAAACATTGCTTCAGTACAACAGTTCAGCCGAACTCTGGTCGGTGAACCTGCGCTTCGGGTGGCTGCAATCGGCGGGAACGGGCCTGTTCGTCGTTTTCAACCATACGTCCAATTATGATCGGCTCCGGGGATTCGGAGCGTTCGATCCCGAAATCACGAACCAGACCTTCATCATCAAATATTCGCGCTTGTTGAACGTGCTGCGGTGATAATAAAAAAAGCGATATAAAAAAGCCGGGGGCGCTCCGTGAACGCCCCCGGCTGTATTTACCTGTCCGCAATGCGGATTCGACGTAACGCGGTAGCGCGCGTTACTTGTCCCACCAGATCCGCGTAGTGAATTCGTCCGGCCCCTGGCGGGCCACCGCCGCTGAATAATTCTCTGGATTGGCCACGGCTTCCGCTTCGCGGTAACGCAAACGCCGGGGTATCGTGCCTCCGGTCACATTCCCGGGATAATTTACGGGCGTCAGCTCGGGATAGCCCGTGCGGCGCCAGTTTGCGTACGCCTCGTATTCGTTGAGCAACACAGCGGCCCAGATCTGTTCGTTGATCTGCTGCATGCCCGTGGCCGCATCGTACGGATTGGCTGCCATATAGGCGTCGACGTCCGCACTGGCTATGACCGCATTCGGGTCGTACATGACCAGGTATTCCATGGCCGCCCGTACGCCGTTCGCGTAATGGGTCGCCGGGTCTCCCCCGTGCCAGCCCCGAACCGCCGCCTCGGCCTTGAGCAACTCCACCTCGGCGTAGGTCATGAAGAACATGGGGTCGTCCCGACCCGTAATCATCGGATTCTGTTGCATGTACACACTCATGCCGCACAGAGCGTCGTCAGCGGCGCCGTCGGGGCAGGGAATCCAGCTGGGATCATTCTCGATGCCGTTATCAGGATCCGATCCGCCCGAGGTCTTGCCGTTGGGCAAACCCACCGGATCGGCGCCGTCGACGGGAATCGTTCCGTACACTTCAAGGCGCGGATCCCCATGCGCAACCATCCAGTCTACGAAGAATTTGCTCATGCGCGAGTTGCCGTCTGCAGCGAAAACCTGTCCGTTTCCATTCTGCCACCCGCTGGCGTCATTATGCGGCACATAGGCTATATCTTCGTTGCTTTCCATCGTGCCGCCCGAAATGGCCTTGCTCGCCCAACTCTGCGCGGCGGCGGGATCAGCCTTGACCAACCGCATCCCCAGTCGAAGCATAAGCGAATTGGCCAACTTGCGCCACTGTTCCGTATCCCCCTGGTACATGAGGTCGCCGTTTCCGTACGTGGGACTGGCCGGATTCAGCCCCGCGGCGGCGGCCTCCAGCTTCGCCAGCATGTCGGCGTATATTTCGCTCTGGGGGTCGTACTTCGGCTGCGTAATGTCTTCGATAAAACCCTTGCCCGCTTCGGAGTACGGAACGTCGCCGTACAGATCCGTCAGCCGGTGGTACATGATCACCCGCATAATCTGGGTGATGTGATGCATATTGGCCTGTTCGGGGTCTTCGCTGGTCTGCAGCAGCAAATCCTCGATGTTCCTGGCGATGTTGGGATAATACCGGTCCCACATCGCTGCGGAGTAGGAGGGGTTGTAGGTGTACTTGTCCCCCGTCCAGTAGCCAGCCAAAGCGGCGAAGTGCTGAATCATCACCGAGCTGTAGATCAGGTTCGTCCGCCAGTTTTCGTAGCGTTGACCGCTGATCTGGAGCTGGATGTTCGTCAGTTTGAAATTCGGATCGATCTGATCGGCTTGCGTCGGGTTCACGTTCATCTCCTCGAACCCGCTATCGCACGAGGCCAAAACCAGCAGGCACGAAATCAGCAAGGCGCCCGAAAGGAACTTATTAAGGTTGGTCATGAATCTATTCCGGTTTAGCGTGATCAAGTAGATTACAGCCTGACATTGACATTAAAGCCAATGCTGCGCGTCTGCGGGACGCCGGAGTGTTCTAACCCGATGCCCTGCTGCGTGTTGTTGAAAATGGACTCCGGATCAAGGTTGTCCACGTTGCTGTAAAGCAGCCAAAGGTTGCGGGCCACCAGCGAGATCGAAGCGAACTTGACCGGCGTATTGACAAGCAGCCGCGCAGGCAAGCGATAGCTCAGGCTCAGCTCGCGCAATTTGACGAAACTGGCGTCGTATACGAATTCCTCGCCAATGGTGCCCCCCCCGATGTGGGCCCAGTAGGTTTGGGGTTCTGTCTCCACGGCGTTCGAATTGCCGTCGGCGTCCACGCCTTCGCCCACGATGGAGCCTCCCTCGCGGCCCTGGAGCGTGTTCTTGTGCAGGCCGTTTGAGTATGCGGCGCTATTGGTGACCGAGAACAGGTCGCCTCCAAAACGCATATCGATCAGCATGCCAAGCCGGAACCCTCTCCAGCGCAACGTATTGCTGACGCCTCCGAGCAGGTTGGGCGTGCCATTTCCGAGCACGCACAGGTCGGACGTACGCATGGGCAACCCATCGGCGTCGTGCACGATGGCGCCCGTGGCGTCGCAATCGGATGCGCCGGGGCCAGACGGCACATTCTGGCGCAGGTACTTGCGACCCTTTATGGAGCCATACGGTTCGCCCACGTCCGCCGTTACGAAGTTGCCGCGATGGCGACTCTCTCCAAGCACCAGCGATGTTTGCCCTTCGACCAGTTCCACCACCTCGTTGATGTTGCGGGAAAGGTTCACGTCCATATCCCAGCGCCAGTCTCCCGTGCGATACGGCGTCGTGGTGACCAGCAACTCCAGACCGCTATTCTTGATTTCGCCGGCGTTGATGACCTGGCTTCCGAAACCGGAGGCGCTCGATATGGTCGTCGAGAGAATCTGGTCGGTCGCAGTCTGGGTGTAGTATGTAAAGTCCAGTCCGAAACGGTTGTCGACGAAGCGAATGTCGAAACCGCCCTCAATGCCGACGGTGGAGGAGGGCTTGAGCGTAGCCAGCGGAATCTGGCCCTGGGCGACCCCGCCGCGCGGCTGACCAAGGTGGCTCCCCGACAAGCCGTAGGTCAACGCCAACTGATACGGGTTGGTGTCGCCGCCGACTTCCGCCCAGGAGGCCCTCAGCTTGCCGAAGCTGATCCATGTCGGCAAATTCAGCGCGTCCGAAAAAACGAAGCTGCCGCTTATGGACGGGTAGAAGTACGAGTTGTTTTCGATGGGCAACGTGCTGGACCAGTCGTTACGGGCCGTACCCGTTATGAACAGGTAATCGCTGTAGGACAACTCTGCCGATCCATAGAGCGAATTGATCTGCTTCTCGCTGAAGCTGTACCCGTGGGAGCGCGTATTCTGGTTGGTCACCACTTCAAGGCCCGGCACGTTGAACCCACCTCCTCCGCTCAGCGTCAGGTTCTCCCGGGTCCGGTACAGAATATTGCCGCCCGCCGTCGCCACCAGGCCAAGATTCCCGGGAAGGGAACGGTCGATATTGAACAGAAAATCGGTGTTGATCTCTGTGATGCGGAATTCCTGCTCGTTTTGACCGCCCAACGGGCTGTAAGCCGTGCCCCATGGGGTGACGCCCGTGCGGCGCGTCGCGTAGGTATCGCCGCCAAAGCGACCCGTCAAAGAAATCCAGTCCGCAAACTTGTAGTTCAAGGAGGCGAAGCCAATGACCCGGCGATCTTCGTCCGACGAGGTGAACTGGTGAGCCGCCCAATAGGGGTTTTGCTGGAACGTGTTGCCGAACAGCCCGCGATGCAGCTCCGAGCCGTCCACGTCCGTTCCGGGGTCCGTGCACGCTTCGTCTTCGGGCGGACATTCCATCGTGGTGACGTCCACGTTCGGCGCCAGTTGGTACACGGAATAATTCGCGTTGCCCGGCGAGTCGCTCAGCCGCGGCCGGTTTTTGACGTATTCGCGCACGAAGTTGAGTTTCGCGTCCGCGCTCAGGCGAGAGCCGAATTGCGACCCGCCGCGCATGGAAAACGAGGTGCGGGACAGTCCGGAATTGGGGCTGACGCCTTCGTTCTGCAAATGCGAGAAGCCCAGGCGCAACGAACTCGTCTCGGTCGCCGTCGTAAGCGCAAGGCTGTTCGTGGTCGTGAGGCCCGTGTTGTAGAAATTGTCGATGGCGTTGGACGCCAGGCTGTACGGCTGATTGGTGCCGTCCCAGCTGACCACGCTGGAACCGTCCAGTCGGGGGCCCCATGCCTGGTCCGCCGAGCTCAACGCGTCGTCCGCGGAAGTCGGCTTTTCGCCTCTGGTGCCCTGACCATACTCGTTCTGCCAGTCCGTGTTCACCAGCACCGACTCGAAAGTGGTGTTGCTGGAAAATTCTACGCCGAGACCCAGACCGGGCGTCGCGCGCTTGGTCGTGATCAGCACGACCCCGTTCTTGGCGCGCGTGCCGTACAAAGCGGCGGCGGAAGGACCCTTGAGCACCGATATGTTCTCGATGTCGTCCGGGTTGATGGAGCCGATGCCGTCGCCGCCGTCCGAGCCGCCCCACATCCCGGCGGTCCCCAGCGTGGAGTTGTCGATCGGGACGCCGTCCACCACATACAGGGGCTGGCTGTCTTCGCCCAGCGACGACACGCCCCGGATAATCACCCGACTTGATCCGGCGGGACCAGTGGCGGGCTTGGAAACCAGCACACCGGCCACTTTCCCGGCCAGCGCGTTCGCCACATTGTTTTCCCGCACTTCGCGCAGGGCCTCGCCGGAAATTTGGCTCACGGCGTACCCGAGCGCGCGTTCCTGCCGTTCGATGCCGAAGGCGGTAACCACCACCTCTTCAAGCAATTCGACGTCCTCGTCGAGCCGCACCGTCAAATCGGCTTGCCCGTTCACAGGGATTGTCTGGGTAACATACCCCACGAAGGAGAAAACCAGCGAGGCGTCCGCATTGGAGACGGTTACTTCAAAGGTGCCGTCTATGTCGCTGACGGCTCCGTTCAGGGTGCCCTCTTCCAGAATGTTCACACCGGGGAGCGGCGCGTCGTTCTCGGCGGCAAGCACGGCGCCGTTCACGGTGAAGACCTGCGCATGCGCCGCGCGAGGGCCTAAAAGCAAAAGCCCGGCGGATAGCAAAACGCCGAGTGCGGAGCAGGTTCGGAAAGCGCCAGTTACCGTTTTCATGGCAATCAGGAAGGTGTGAACAAATAAGGAATGAAGAATACAGCGCGCAAAAGAGGGGAAGGGGCTGTTGCTGCTGCCGTATTATATGTTGCGATGATACGAAAGAACATATGCAAAGTCAAGGATGAATGTTCCCCGGAAATATTTTTTCCCATTATAATTACCCGAATCCTGTGCAAGGCGTTAAATATTCACAGTAAAAAAAGTCTTGTTTTGCCTAATAAATTGTTTATCGTTTTTTGGGTTTTCCTCGCGGCGGCGCGGCGGCGGCGAAGCCCAACGCGCGTTCAGGGGGCGCCGGGCGCGAACGCCTTCAGCGCCGCATCGTTCTGCGCAACGACCATCAGCGGGCCGGCGGCGGTTTCGACGCGGACCATGCCGCGCACTACCCCGGGAACCGAAAAGCCGCTTCGGGAGGCGGGAACGCTTTCCCAGGCCATCTCGCCCCGATTCAGCAACAGCAACCCGCGTCCCCCGTTGTACCGGCCCCACTGCGCCCGCGCCTCGAAAGCATTGCCGGCAAGCAGCATGTCCGTCCGCCCGTCGCCGTCCGCATCCTCGAAAACGATGGCGCGCGCCGGAGCGAATTGCGCCTCGACGGGCAGTTCCCTAACCTCAAACCGCCCCCCTCCAATATTTTCGAAAACGCTGGTTTCGAATCGGACGGCGGCAAGCCTGATTTCGGGCGCCGCCTCGGAAAAAACATCGTCCAGCGTGGCGCGGGCGTACGAAGCGTAATCCGGAAACTGCCGGGCAAGCGACGGTATCGCCTCCAGCAATTCGTCTCGCCAGGGCACGGGGTATCTTCGGTCGCCGAGGTAGTATCCCATAACGAATTCAGGACGCCCGTCGCCTCCGAAATCCGCGGAATACACTGCGGCGGGCTTGTCCCGGCTGGCCTGCATCTGCGCGTTCAACCCCCGGTTGCCTGCAATCAGGTCGAGGTCGCCGTCGCCGTCGAGGTCCCGGGCGGCCAGCGCATTCCACCAGCCCGCCGTACCGGCGAAACCCGTTTCGGAAGCGGGTATCTCGGACCATCCCCCAGCGTAGCGGAACATCCGAATCGGCGTCCATTCTCCCGCGATAACCAGCTCGGCGCGCCCGTCTCCATCCATATCCGCCCATAGAGCATCGGCAACCATGCCCGGCGCCCGCAACGCTTCCGGCGTGACGTCGGCGAACGTTCCTCCCGTATTCTCCAGCGCATAACTGCGCGGAGCCAGCGGATAGCGGCCCGGAAGCGCCCGCCCGCCCACGAAAAGGTCCATATCCCCATCCCCGTCGAAATCGCGCGCCGCCACGGCGCCTCCGCTGCTGTGCAAGGCGGGCAGGGCTTGCGCGGCATGGGCGTACGCGCCCGCGCCGCCATTGACGTACAGGCGGTCCTGATAAACCGACATGTCCTCCGCTTCGAACGAGCCGCCGCTGACCACGTACAGGTCCTGGTCGCCGTCGCCGTCCGCATCCAGAAACAGCGCGTCCGTATCCTCGTAGCCGCTATGCGATTCGAAAGCCGCGCCGGGACCCAGGCGAAACGATCCGTCGGGGCGCTGCAAAAAGAGCGCGCCCGCCTGGCCCCGCGCCCCGCCGACGAACACATCCTCCAGCCCGTCCCCGTTCGCGTCGCCGGCCGCCAGCGCGGGCCCCTGCCGCGACAACATATGCGGAAGCAGGCGCTCGCGCTCGAAATCCACGAACGGATTCTCTTCATGAACGAACCGCAGCCCTCTGGCGTCCGCTTGCTCCACGAAAAACTGAGGGGCTTGCGGGGCTTCCCGCTCGTCCGCCTCCCCGAAATCGGCGTCCCGGCGATGCAGCGTCACCGTCTGGTTCGCCGACACGCCCTGCATCCGCTGGCGCGCGCCATCCGGCCAGAGCGCTTCGAGATCGACCTGCTCCAGATCCCCCAGGCCGAAAAAAAGCGCCGGCTCCACGGACGACAAATACCCCCGCACCGGGTTCATTTCCCGGTAAAAGCGCCGTCCGCCTCCCGTGGCCTCCACCACGGCGCCGATTCCGAACCGGTTGCCTGCCGGGCCTTCGAGGCAAACCTTCAGGTAATGCCCCGCGGCAAGACGGTCCGCATCGTTGCGGTAAACGAACGCTTCCGCATTGATGTTGTTGACCACCAGGTCGAGGTCGCCGTCGTCATCCAGATCGGCGTACGCCGCGCCGTTCGACAAGGAAGCCTCCCCCAGGCCCCAGGCCTCCGTCTTGTCCGCAAAGACGATTCCCGACTCGTTTCGATAGATATAATTGGGAATGGGCGTGGAAGGCATCTGTCGAACCATCTCCAGGGAGGACAGCGCTTCCCCCCGGGCGCTCGCTTCCTTGTGCGCGTTCACCAGCGTACGCCGGAGAAAGTCGAGATTCGTGTAGTCGCGCATATAGCCATTCGTAACGAAAAGATCGTTGCGGCCGTCAAGGTCGAAGTCGGCCAGCAGCGCCGCCCAGCTCCAGTCGGTATTCGAAACGCCCGCGAGTTGTCCGATTTCCGCAAAAGTCCCATCCCCCCGGTTCAGGTGCAGCATATTGCGCATATACTGCTCGTGAAATCCCTTACGCCGGAAATCTTCGTAAAACATGTGGTCTTCCGGCCCCTGTAGCGCTTTCTGCCGAAAATGATCTTCGGCCAGCATATCCAGCGTCGCGACGTCGGGCCAGGCGTCGTTGTTTATATCGGCGACGTCGGCCCCCATGGACGAGTAGGACGTATGCGTCATAAACGAGCGTACGGATTCGGTAAAGGTCCCGTCCCCGTTGTTCGCGTACAGGTAATCGTCCTCGATATAGTCGTTGGAAACGTAAAGATCGGGCCAGCCGTCCCGGTTCACGTCGCTAACGATCACGCTGAGCCCGAAACCCAGCGGATTGCCGATGACGCCCGCCGCTTCGCTCACGTCCGTAAACGATCCACCGTCGTTCCGGTACAGCTTGTCGCCTGCAAGGGAGTCGCGGGCGCTCCGCATATACTCCACGTCGAAACGGCTCAAGCGCCGGATCGAATGATTCAGCAGATACAAGTCCAGATCTCCGTCCCGGTCGTAATCGAACAGCGCCGCGTGGTTTGAATACGCAGGATCGTCGAGACCGTATTCCGCCGCCCGTTCGGTAAAGGTCCCGTCCCCGTTGTTGACGTACAAGGCGTTCCGGCGACGATCCGTGCTTACCCGACCGGATTTGCACACATAGATATCCAGATGGCCATCCCCGTTGACGTCTCCCATCGTTACGCCGGTCGTCCAGCCGGATTCGCTCGCAAGGCCCGCCTGCTCCGTGACGTCTTCGAACGCCAGCCCGCCCCGGTTGAGATACAGGCGGTCCTGATCGATGTTGGCCGAAAAATACAGATCGGGCAGACCGTCGCCATTCACGTCCCCGGCGGCCACGCCGGCCCCGTTATAGAAGTATTCGTACTCCAGCACATTGAACCCGTCCCGTTCTTCGATCCTGTTCGCGAAGGCGATGCCTGTCTCGCTGGCGGACAAGCGCGTAAAGAGCGGAGCAGCAGTATCCTCGCCCTGGTCCGCCGGGCCGCCGCATGCAGCGCACAAACACAAAAGAAATGAAAGCGGAGCAACGCGCTTCATGCGGGAAGTAGCCGTGGAGCCGGATCGTAACGAAGATCGGAACACATAACGAATCGAAGCGGATCCGGTTGCACATTCCCGATATCCTTCCGATCTCATGACCAGGCGGCCAAACGCCTTGTCCGTTTCCCGACTTACGTCGGCGTCCGCCATCCTCCCGACCGTCTTTATCGGAGCGCGCGGCGGCCAGGACCTCCCGGAACCGGATTCCGATTCCGCCTGCTATAAGGAGCTGGCGGCGCCAGACGCGAACGCCTTCAGCGCGGCGTCGTTCTGCGCAACGACCGTCAGCGGGCCCGTTGCGGTTTCGACGCGCACCATGCCGCGCACTACCCCGGGAACCGAAAAACCGCTCCGGGAGGCAGGAACGCTTTCCCAGGTCATCTCGCCCCGATTCAGCAACAGCAACCCGCGCCCCCCGTTGTACCGGCCCCACTGCGCCCGCGCCTCGAAAGCATTGCCCGCCAAAAGCATATCCGTCTGCCCGTCGCCGTCCGCATCCTCGAAAACGATGGCGCGCGCCGGAGCAAACTGCGCCTCGACGGGCAGTTCCCTAACCTCAAACCGGCCCGCTCCAATATTTTCGAAGACGCTGCTTGAAAACCGGAAGGCCTCCAGCCTGACCACAGGTTCCGCCTCGGAAAAAACATCGTCCAGCGTGGCGCGGGCGTACGAAGCGTAATCCGGAAACTGCCGGGCAAGCGACGGTATCGCCTCCAGCAATTCGTCTCGCCAGGGCACGGGGTATCTTCGGTCGCCGAGGTAGTATCCCATAACGAATTCAGTACGCCCGTCGCCTCCGAAATCCGCGGAATACACTGCGGCGGGCTTGTCCCGGCTGGCCTGCATCTGCGCGTTCAACCCCCGGTTGCCTGCAATCAGGTCGAGGTCGCCGTCGCCGTCGAGGTCCCGGGCGGCCAGCGCATTCCACCAGCCCGCCGTACCGGCGAAACCCGTTTCGGAAGCGGGTATCTCGGACCATCCCCCAGCGTAGCGGAACATCCGAATCGGCGTCCATTCTCCCGCGATAACCAGCTCGGCGCGCCCGTCTCCATCCATATCCGCCCATAGAGCATCGGCAACCATGCCCGGCGCCCGCAACGCTTCCGGCGTGACGTCGGCGAACGTTCCTCCCGTATTCTCCAGCGCATAACTGCGCGGAGCCAGCGGATAGCGGCCCGGAAGCGCCCGCCCGCCCACGAAAAGGTCCATATCCCCATCCCCGTCGAAATCGCGCGCCGCCACGGCGCCTCCGCTGCTGTGCAAGGCGGGCAGGGCTTGCGCGGCATGGGCGTACGCGCCCGCGCCGCCATTGACGTACAGGCGGTCCTGATAAACCGACATGTCCTCCGCTTCGAACGAGCCGCCGCTGACCACGTACAGGTCCTGGTCGCCGTCGCCGTCCGCATCCAGAAACAGCGCGTCCGTATCCTCGTAGCCGCTATGCGATTCGAAAGCCGCGCCGGGACCCAGGCGAAACGATCCGTCGGGGCGCTGCAAAAAGAGCGCGCCCGCCTGGCCCCGCGCCCCGCCGACGAACACATCCTCCAGCCCGTCCCCGTTCGCGTCGCCGGCCGCCAGCGCGGGCCCCTGCCGCGACAACATATGCGGAAGCAGGCGCTCGCGCTCGAAATCCACGAACGGATTCTCTTCATGAACGAACCGCAGCCCTCTAGCGTCCGCTTGCTCCGTAAAAAACGGAGCCGCCCGAACCGCCGCGCCTTCCTGTTCGTCCGGCTCTCCGAAACCAGCGTCCCGGCGATGCAGCGTCACCGTCTGGTTCGTCGGCACGCCCTGCATCCGCTGGCGCGCGCCATCCGGCCAGAGCGCTTCGAGATCGACCTGCTCCAATTCCCCCAGGCCGAAAAAAAGCATCGGCTCCACGGACGACAAATACCCCCGCACCGGGTTCATTTCCCGGTAAAAGCGTCGCCCTTCCCCCGTGGCCTCCACCACGGCGCCAATCCCGAACCGGTTGCCTTCCGGGCCTTCGAGGCGAACCTTCAGGTAATGCCCCGCGGCAAGGCGGTCCGCATCGTTGCGGTAGACGAACGCTTCCGCATTGATGTTGTTGACCACCAGATCAAGGTCGCCGTCGTCGTCCAGATCGGCGTACGCCGCGCCGTTCGACAAGGAAGCCTCCCCCAGGCCCCAGGCCTCCGTCTTGTCCGCAAAGGCGATTCCCGATTCGTTTCGATAGATATAATTGGGAATGGGCGTGGAAGGCATCTGTCGAACCATCTCCAGTGAGGACAAGGCTTCTCCCCGGGCGCTCGCTTCCTTGTGCGCGTTCACCAGCGTACGCCGGAGAAAGTCGAGATTCGTGTAGTCGCGCACGAAGCCATTCGTAACGAAAAGGTCGTTGCGGCCGTCGAGGTCGAAGTCGGCCAGCAGCGCCGCCCAGCTCCAGTCGGTATTCGAAACGCCCGCGAGTTGTCCGATTTCCGCAAAAGTCCCATCCCCCCGGTTCAGGTGCAGCATATTGCGCATATACTGCTCGTGAAACCCCATATCCCGAAAGTCTTCGTAAAACACGTGGTCTTTCGGCCCCTGTAGCGCTTTCTGCCGGAAATGATCTTCGGCTATCATATCGAGGGTCGCGACGTCGGGCCAGGCGTCGTTGTTTATATCGGCGACGTCGGCCCCCATGGACGAATAGGACGTATGCGTCAGCATATCGCGCACGGATTCGGCAAAGGTCCCGTCGCCGTTGTTCGCGTACAGATAATCGTCCTCGATAAAATCGTTGGAAACGTAGAGATCGGGCCAGCCGTCCCGGTTCAAATCGCTAACGATCACGCTGAGCCCGAAACCCAGCGGATTGCCGATGACGCCCGCCGCTTCGCTCACGTCCGTAAACGATCCGCCGTCGTTCCGGTACAGCTTGTCGCCGACCAGAGAGTCGCGAGCGCTCCGCATATACTCCACATAGAAACGGGTCAAACGCCGGATCGAATGATTCAGCAGATACAAGTCCAGGTCTCCGTCCCGGTCGTAATCGAAGAGCGCCGCGTGGGTCGAGTAGGCGGGATCGTCGAGACCGTATTCCGCCGCCCGTTCGGTAAACGTCCCGTCCCCGTTGTTGACGTACAAGGCGTTCCGGCGGGAATCCGTGCTTACCCGGCCCGATTTGCACACATAGATATCCAGATGACCATCCCCGTTGACGTCTCCCATCGTCACGCCGGTCGTCCAGCCGAATTCGCTGACAAGGCCCGCCTGCTCCGTGACGTCTTCGAACGCCAGCCCGCCCCGGTTGAGATACAGGCGATCCTGATCGATGTTGGCCGAGAAATACAGGTCGGGCAGGCCGTCGCCATTCACGTCGCCGGCGGCCACGCCGGCCCCGTTATAGAAGCTATCGTACTCCAGCACATTGAACCCGTCCCGTTCCTGTATCCGGTTTACAAAATCGACGCCCGTCTCGACTGAGGACAAGCGCGTAAAAAGCGGCGGGGCGGCTTCTTCGCCCGCCGGGCCGCCGCCGCACGCGCTCAGCAGGCACCAGACCGGCGCAAGAAACAAGGAAGAAAGGGCAATGCGCTTCATGCGGCGACAGGGAGGGCGAATGGCGGGTCGTAGCGGAGGCGGCGCAGACACAAACGCATTGCAACGCATCCGGTTGCACTGGTTGCACTGGTTGCGCTCTGGCGCGGCCCTCCGGTGCGCGCGCCCTCCATCCACAATGTTTTCAGCTGATTTCAACGATGGAATCATAACGACCTGACCTCGCGAAAGCGACGCGCTGAGCGAAGTGGTTTTGGTCAGCGCTTCCTTGATTACGCCGGCAATTCACAGACAGCGCATCCGAAATTTGCGTACCTTGTACGGGATTTTGGCTTTGCCTGATCTTTAACGACTTGAATCATCCGTTAAACTTTCGTTCTTCGACCTTGTCATGAGTGACGTCCTGACCTCCCGCACCGCCGATGCGCTCGGCGACGAAGCCGCGTATCTGCTCGACCATGAATGCGCCACCATCCCCAAAGAAAATCTGTATCTGCCGGGGCCTGACTTCGTGGATCGCGTATGGATCGGGTCGGACCGCAAGCCCCGCGTGCTGGGTTCCATGCAGCAACTTTTCAACGCGGGCCGACTCGGCGGCACGGGGTACCTGTCGATCCTTCCGGTAGATCAGGGCATCGAGCATGGCGCCGGCGCGTCGTTCGCCAAAAATCCGGCCTGTTTCGATCCCGAAAAAATCGTCGAACTCGCCATTGAGGGCGGATGCAACGCGGTGGCTTCGACGTATGGCGTCCTGGGCGCCGTGGCGCGCAAATACGCGCACAAGATTCCGTTCATCCTGAAATTCAACCACAACGAACTGCTCACCTACCCGAACACCTACGATCAGATTCTGTTTGCGCAAGTCGAGGATGCGTACGAAATGGGTTGCGTGGGCGTGGGCGCCACCGTGTACTTCGGCTCGGCGGATTCCAACCGGCAGCTTCAGGAAGTCTCGGAGGCCTTTTCTGCAGCGCATGAGCTCGGGATGACAACCATTCTGTGGTGTTACGTCCGCAATTCCGCTTTCAAGCAGAACGGCGTAAACCACGAATCCAGCGCCGACCTGACGGGACAGGCGAATCACCTTGGGGTAACTATCGAGGCCGATATCATCAAGCAGAAGCAGCCGGAGCAGAATGGCGGGCTGAAGGCGATGAATATGGGCGCATCGAGTTACGGCAAGCTGGACGAGCGCATGTTTACCGAACTGGCGACCGATCACCCCATTGACCTGACGCGCTATCAGGTGGCCAATTGCTATATGGGGCGGTGCGGCCTGATCAATTCCGGCGGCGGATCGGGCAAAAACGACTTGCAGCAAGCGGTGCGGACGGCGGTGATCAACAAGCGCGCCGGAGGCACTGGGTTGATTTCCGGGCGCAAGGCTTTCCAGAAACCGTTGCGCGAAGGCGTCGAAATTCTGAACGCCATCCAGGACGTATACCTCGACGACGACGTGACCATCGCATAGGTCTCCCGAAATCGCGGCTCGTCCGACCACCTATTCCCGTTGCGATCCATGACACAGCGCCCCAACGCTTCGATTCGGTCCCGATGGCAAGCGGCCTCTGTCGTTTTTTCGATCGTTTTGCTGGCCGTATGCATTGGGGCGTGCGGCGGCCGGGACCTCCCGGAACCGGATTCCGAAACGTATCGCGAGACGGTTTCGGCGTTCTATACGGGCCTGGCGGCTATCGAGTCGGGAGTGGACCGGCAAGGCGAGGGAAATCTGCTCCGGGTAACGGAACTGGCGCCGGGCGAACCGGCTGCCTGGATCAACCTGGGGCTGCTCGCCATGCGGAGGAACGACCATGCGCTTGCCTCGGACTACCTGAAGGAGGCGGAAACCCTTGCGCCGGAAAACAGCACGATCCGCCTGCTGCTCGGCCTGTTCGAACAAAGCCAGGGCAACGTGGCGGAAACGACCCGCCGCTTGCAGGAAGCCGTGGCGCTGGATTCAACGAATGCGAAGGCGCTGTACGCACTGGCCGAACACCTTACGGAAACCGGACGCAACGACGAGGCTGCGACGCTGCTTGACGCACTGTTGCAGGTACATCCGAACAATGGAGCCGCCCTCGTCCGGCGCGCCGGGGCGGCGGCAAGTTCCGGCGACGGCGAAGCGTTGCGGAATACGCTCGCGCATATCGAAACCTTGTCCGCGTCCTGGCCAGAGGAGGCCCTTGAGCAACTGACCGCCGCTGTCGGCGCCGCATCCGACCCGGACGCCCCCGACTTTGCGACGGCCGCGACCCACATCGCTTTTTTGCGGAACGTGCTGCTGCGGGTTTCTGCGTACCGGCAGGACCTGCGAACCATCCAGACGCCCGTCGAGCAGGTAGGCGATCTGATAACGGGCTTCCTGCGCTTGCCCGAACCGCCCCCCGCCATCGCGCCCCGCGACAAGCAGTTGACATTCACCCCGCAACCATTGCACGCCGAGGACAACCTATGGCGTAGCGCGGCGGTGTTTTTCCCGGCGAACAGCGACGCGACAAGCGTGGGGGACGTCGGCGGCGAGGCGACGAACGCCCCCGGCGTTGCGCTGGCCCTCGCCGACGATGACGGCGTGCATCTCCCGAACGGACAAATGCTCGAATGGCCCGGCGGCGGCGATCCGCATGGACCGCATGGCGTGGCCGGCGTCGATTACGACTACGACTTCGCGATGGACCTTGCGCTGGTTGGCGCGGGCGGCTTGCGCATGTTCCGGCAGGACAGTACGGGGACATTTGCGGAAACCACCTCGCAACTCGGGCTGCCCGGAGATATTCTGAACGCTTCGCTGGCGGATGTCTGGGCTGCGGACCTTGATCTTGAAGGCGACGTAGACCTGGTGGCGGCCCGCCCCGAAGGCGCCCCGCTCGCCCTGCGAAACAACGGCGACGGAACGTTCGAGCCGGTGGACCTTTTCGGGGACGTCGAAGCGTTGCGGGACTTTGCCTGGGGAGATTTCGACGGAGACGGAGACCCGGACGCCGCGCTCCTAAGCGCAAACGGATCGGTGCATCTGCTGGCGAACCGGCGTAGCGGGCTTTTCGAACGGCAATCCGCAGAAACGGAACGCATCCTCGCGCTCCGGGCGGCGGACCTGAACGGCGACGCCACGGTCGATCTGGCGGCGCTGCAAGCGGACGGAGCGATACTGCGGCTCTCAACCGACGGCGAAGACGCCGGCGCAACATGGTCTTCGGAGGAAATCGCCCGCTGGGAAGGTTTTCCTGCGGACGCAGCGCCCGGCGAAGCCCGGCTTTTCGTCGCAGACCTGGATAACAACGGCGGACTGGACCTGGTGGCGGCCGCGCCTGCCGGCGCCCGCGTCTGGCTGCGAGACGCGGACGCATCGAACGGCGCGCATCCGGGCGGCGTCCTCCACCCGACGGACCACGTCATCGGCGCGCGCGTCTTCGCTGTCGCGGACCTGACCGCCAACGGACGCCTGGACCTGATCGGATTTTCCGAAACGGGCGCGCCGATCCGGCTGGAAAACGAAGGAAGCAAGCCCTACCACTGGAAGCAGATGCATCTGCGCGCCGCCGAAGCAGTGGGAGATCAGCGCATCAATTCGTTCGGCGTAGGGGGGGAAGTGGAAATCCGTGCCGGATTGTCCTTCCAGAAACAGGTCATCGAAGGGCCCGTCGTGCATTTCGGGCTGGGTACGCACGCCGTCGCAGACGTGGCCCGCATCGTGTGGCCCAACGGCAGCGTACAGGCCGAATTCGATCTGCTTTCCGGGGAAGTCGTGCTGGCGCAACAACGCCTCAAGGGATCGTGTCCATGGCTCTTCGCATGGAACGGGGAGCGCATAGACTTCGTCACCGATTTCATCTGGCGCTCGCCGCTGGGCCTCAAGATCAACGCGCAGGAAACGGCGGGCGTGATGACCACCGAGGACTGGGTCCGGGTACGCGGGGAACAGTTGCAGCCGCGTCCGGGCGAAAACGGCGCGCCTCCCTGGTACGACGTGCGCATCACGGCGGAACTCTGGGAAACGCACTTCTTCGACCATGTTTCGCTGCTTGTCGTGGATCATCCCGACCATACCGAAATCTACGTGGACGAGCGGTTCGCCTTTCCGCCTCCGGAAATGAAGGTGCGCGTAACCGCATCGCCCCATCCCGTAACGCAGGCATGGGACGATCTGGGCGACGACGTCACCGATATCCTGACGGAAGAGGACGGACGGTATCTCGCCACGTTCGGGCACGGGCAATATCAGGGCGTCGCGCGGGATCACTACGTGGAGCTGGCGCTGGAAAACATTCCGGACGACGCGGCCCGGAACGGCCCGCTCTGGCTCGTAGCCTCCGGCTGGATTTATCCCACGGACAGTTCGATCAATGTGGCGCTCGGACAGGGATCGCATGCCCCGCCGCAGGGCCTGCGCCTCGACGTCTCCGACGGGCAGGGCGGCTGGCGCACCGTCCATCCCAACCTGGGCTTCCCCGCCGGCAAGACGAAAACGGTCCTCATAGACCTCACGGACGCCTTGCCGGAGCATTCGGACGGGCCGGGTTCCCTTCGGCTGCGCCTGCATACGAACCTCGAAATCTACTGGGACGCCTTTGCGTGGGCCGCGGGGCAACCCGAGGCGGAAACGAGAACCTGGCGCCTGTCGCCCGACGCAGCGGACCTGCGGTACCGGGGCTTTTCGGAAACGTACGAAGCGGACGCCTTCTCGCCGGAACTGCCGGTCTACGACGAATTGGCCGCAACCGGCCAGGTCTGGCGGGACCTCGTGGGCTATCACACGCGGTTCGGCGACGTACGCGAACTCCTCGAAACCGTGGACGACCGGTACGTGATTATGAATGCGGGCGACGAAATGGCGTTCCGGTTCGAGGCGCCGCCGCCCCCGCCCGACGGATGGACCCGCGATTTCGCGCTGATCGGAGACGGCTGGGTAAAGGACGGCGACTACAACACGGGCTTCTCCAAAACGGTGTTGCCGCTCCCCTCGCACGGCGATCCGGACTATGCTACGCCTCCGGGACGGCTCGAAGACGATCCCGTCTACCGTCGCTTCCCGGACGACTGGGCGCGCTACCACACGCGCTACGTCGCGCCGGAGCGTTTTCATGCCGCCATGCGGGCGGAATAACGCCATGAAACCGCTACGCTCGTTTGCCGCAACACTTCTGCTCGGGGCATTGCTTGTCCCGATACGGCACGGATCCGCGCAAGCGCAGGATCCGCCGCGCTTTTTCCTTGAGGACGGCGACATGGTCGTACTGGCGGGAGACGGCCTCGTCGAAAACGCCCAGCATTTCGGATACGTCGAGACGGCGCTCACTGTCCGGCGCCCCGGCCTGACCTTCCGCAACATCGGCTGGAGCGGCGACACCCTGTTCGGAGAAGCGCGAGAGCACTACACCCGCCCTCCCACAGGATTCGAGCACCTTGTGGAGCAACTGACCTCCCCGAAACCCACAGTGGCCGTGCTCGCGTACGGAGGCGGGCTGGCGTTCCAGGACGACGAGGCCCTGTCCGAAGCCGCGGAAGGCTATCGCGCCTTGCTTGATACGCTGGCGGCGCGGGACATCCGCTGCGTGATCGTCTCTCCTGTCCCGCACGAAGAGCACGCCTCGCCCAACCCGAACGCAGCGGCGCTGAACGAACAGCTTGCCGCCGCGCGGAACGCTTTTCGGGACGTGGCCGCCCGGCGCGGATGCGGCTGGGCGGATGTATTCGACGCCATGGCGGAAGAATACGAACGGGCCGCCCGGGAAGGCGAAACCCTTACAGAACGCGGCGTACGCCTGAACGAAGCCGGGTATCGGTCGCTGGCCCGCCGCCTCGTCGAGGCGATGGAGCCGCTTCCGCCCAACCTGTCCGTCGATGTATCCGTGGATGCGGATTCCGGGGAAATTTCCGGCGGCGCCCGCCGCAACGGCAGCGAGCAGGAACCCGGCGTCTACAGAATGATTCCGAACCGTTTGCCGTGGTCCGGCGAGGCGAGGCGCATCGCGATTTCCGGATTGCCGAGGGGAACCTACCGCCTCGCTGCAGGGGACGAGACGCTGGCCGAGGGTTCGGCGCGCGCATGGCGGAAAGGCCTTCCCGTACGCCATCCCGCAGAAATGCAACAACTGACCGCCCTGCGCCGCGCCATCGTAGAAAAGAACCGGCTGTATTTTCGCCAGTACCGCCCGCAGAACGAAACCTATCTCGTGGGGTTTCGCCAATACGAACAAGGACAAAACGCGCCGGAACTCGTCGAACTGGACCCGATCATTCACGAAAAGGAAAACGAGATCGGCAGGCTGCGCATGGGCAGCCCGCTCGTTTTCACGCTGACCCGCGAGTAGCATGCGACGATTTTTTCTGGCCATAGCCAGCCTGGCGATCGCGTCCGCGCTGGTCGCGCAGGACAACCTGACCAACATCCCGGACCCCGACCCGGCGGCCCAGATGGCGGCGTTGCACGTAGCGGAGGGGTTCGAAATCAACCTTTTCGCCGCCGATCCCATGATCGATCCGCCCATCCAGATGGCGTGGGACGAACAGGGGAGATTGTTCGTGGCGACGAGCGCATCCTATCCGCAACCCGTCGCGGGACAAGCGGCGAACGACAAGATTTTCATGCTGGAGGATACGGATGGGGACGGGGAAGCGGACCGCTCCGTCCTGTTTGCGGACAGCCTCTTGACGCCCACGGGCGTGCTGCCCGGCGACGGCGGCGTATACGTAGCCAATTCCACGGAAATCCTGCACCTGCAAGACACGGACGGCGACGGGCGGGCCGACCGGCGGCGCGTGGCGCTTTCGGGGTTCGGCGCAGACGACACGCACCATATCATTCACCGCTTTTTGTGGGGTCCCGACGGCCTTTTTTATCTGAATCAGTCCGTTTATATCTACAGCCATATCGAAACGCCCTGGGGAGTGGAACGGCTCAAGCAAGGCGGCATATGGCGATTCGACCCCGCCACGCTCCGTCTGAACGTGCTGGCGCGCGGCATGTGGAATTCGTGGGGATTCGATTTCGACCGCTGGGGACAATCGTTCGCCACGGACGGCGCAGGCGGCGAAGGCGTGTATTTCATTTTTCCCCATGCGGCCTATGCGCCCGCCTACGGAGCCGCCCGAACGCTTACGGGACTGAATCCGCAGCATCCCAAATATGCGGGGCTGGCGCTCCTTTCCGGCAGGCATTTTCCCGACTCGCTAGCCGGGCAACTCATCACCAGCGACTTTCGGGCGAACCGGGTAAAACGGTTTGCGCTGACCGAGGAGGGCAGCGGCTTTTCATCCGAAGAGCAGGAGGATTTGATCTGGACGGATCATGTGGCTTTCCGGCCTGTGGACCTGAATGTGGGGCCGGACGGCGCGCTGTATCTGGCCGACTGGTATAACCCGATCATCCAGCACGGAGAGGTGGATTTCAGGGACCCGCGGCGGGACCACCGGCATGGACGCATCTGGCGCATTACGGCGACGGGGCGGCCCCTCGTGGAGCCGCCGGACCTGCGCGACGCCTCGGTGGAAGACCTGCTCGCGGCCCTTCGCTTGCCGGAGGACTGGACGCGGCGGCAAGCCAAACGCCTTCTCCGGGAGCGCGGCGCGGAGGCCGTCGAGCCCGCGCTGGACGCGCAGGTGGCTGGAATCGACAGGAATGCGCCGGACGCCGCCCACGAACTGACGGAGATGCTCTGGACCTATCAGGCCATCGGGCGGATGAACCCGGATGTGCTCCGCGAAGCGCTCGGACTGGAAGACCATCGGGCGCGCGCCGCCGCCGTGCGCGCGCTGGGGCATTTTCCGGACCTGCTCCCCGACACGGATGCGTTGCTGGCCGCATTGGTCGAAGACGAACGCCCGCGCGTGCGCAGGGAAGCCGTGCATGTGCTGGGCGATCGGGGCGACGCGGGGAGCATGGAGGATGCGGCGGGGACGGAGGGCGCCGAAGCTGCGTCCGTAGCGTTGCGGGCGCTCGACCATCCCATGGACGATTTTCTGGATTACGCCTTGTGGCTCGCCATACGGCAGCTGGAGCCGCACTGGACGCCGCGCTTCGAGCAGGACAGCGCGTTTTTCGGCGACGATATCCGGCGCACGATCTTTGCCTTGCAGGCGGCGGAAGCGCCTGAAGCGGCGGCGCGTCTCGCCGAGCTTTACGCCCGCGGGGAGATTCCCGAAGACCAGACGGCCAGCGTGCTGGAATCCCTTTCGGAGCGCGGAAACGCCGAGGCCATGGACGCCCTCCTCGATCTTGCGGCGCAGGACGAAATGCGGGGCGAAAACGGCGTTATCGAACATCTCGACGCCTTGCTGGCCGCTGCGGAGGACGAGGAGCGCCGCCCTGCCGAGTCCGCCGACCGGCTGCGGAGGCTGCTCGAACGCGAAGACCCGGAAATCCGGGCGCGAGCGGCCCGCCTCGCCGGCGCCTGGGGCGAAACGACCCTGCGAACCGCCTTGGCGGGCCTTGTGGAAGAAGCGGAAGAAGCCTTGCAGAAAGCGGGGCTGGAAGGGCTTGCCGCACTGCGGGACAGCAGCAGTTTCGCCGCATTGCAGGCGATTGCGGAAGACCCGGATCGTCCGCCCTCGTTGCGAATGGAGGCAGCCCGGTTGCTGCCCGCCGTCGATATGGAAAACGCCGCGCCCGTCGCCCTTGCTTTTCTGCAGGATGCACAGGACGCGACGGACGATATAGACCCCTGGTCGCTCTTCAATGCTTTCCTCGTGCAGGAAGGCGGGCGGGACGCGCTGACGAACGCTTTGCGCGAGCACGGCGTCCCGGCGGCGTTCGCGCAAAAAGGCCTGGACCGCATTCGCGGACGCAACCGCAGTTACGAACCGCTCCGGGACGCTTTTCGGGCCTCGGGCGCGGTCTCCGCGGCGCCCCGCGTCGATCCGGACATGGATGGCTGGGCGTTGCAGCGCCTGCATTACGAAGTGAAAGGAACGGGAGACCCTGCCCGGGGCGAAGCGCTGTACGGGCGCCTGCAATGCGCCAGTTGCCATGTGATCGGCGGAGCGGGCGGACTCGCGGGGCCGGACTTGTCGGCGATCGGGGTCACGGCTCCCATAGATTATCTCACGGAATCCCTGCTCAAGCCCGAACAGGCCGTCAAGGACGGGTACGCCCTGATTCGCATCGTGCATACGGACGGCGGCGTCGCCACGGGCAATCTCATGGGCGAAACGGAGGCGGAAGTGCTCGTGCGGGACGCGGCGGGCCGCGTGGAGCGCATTCCAAAGAGCCGCATCCGGACGCGGGAAATCATTCCGGGATCGCTCATGCCGGCGGGCCTCACCGCATCGCTCGACCGGGAAGAGTTCGTGGACCTGGTGGCCTTTCTGTCTGCGCTGGGCGAAGAAGGGCCGTATCGCGCGCCCGCCTCGGCGGACGGGAGCGAGACCGTGCGGAGATGGCGCGTATGGCGCCCTTCCGAATCCGTCGCGGAGGGAATCGGGCAGGCGGGTCCCGCGTTCGCCGTAACGGGGGAAGACGTGGCCTGGGCGCCCCTGCACAGTACGGTGGCGGGGCATTTGCCGCTGGCGGAACTGCCCGAAGCCGCCGGATACAGCATGGCGTATTTTGAGGTGGACGTCGAAACGCCCGGCCCGGTCGTCCTGACCGTGGAATCGCCCGACGGCAAGGCGGAAGACGTTGCAGAAGAGATCATGGCCTGGGTAGACGGGCAACCGGCGGCCCTCGCCGAAGGACGGATCGAATTCTTTGGCAAGGCGGGGCGGCGACGGATTACGCTGGCCGTGGACCGCGCGCAACACGCAGAAGGCGCTCTGCGCGTGAAACTGCTTGCCCCGCCCGGAAGCGCAGAGGCGTCCGTGGTCAAGGAGTGGTGAAAAAGTGGTAAATGAGTAGAAAAGGTATAGAAAAGGAGTAGAAAAGGCGCTTTTAAGGCGCCGCAGTCGTCCCTTTAGAGGTCTGGCAGCCGGCAACGAAGGCATAAAAGACGCGCTGAGAGGTGGCCCGGATTGCCTGGACAGCATTATCCCGAATCAGGATGTTGACAGGGACAAAAAGCACATTTCTGGAATTTTTTCATCGAATTTGCGTACTATGGCGTAAGCGTTGGGTGCTTCCACCTCAAACATGTCCCGACGTCATGCCTCAGGGACTACCCCTGCAATGCAATCAGACACCGTCATGCGTTCTCCCCTCGCCATTCTGAAAAACGTCTTCACCGTAACGCCCTTGCCTCCGGATCCGGCAAAGCGCGAAAAAGCCCGGCGGGAATCCAACAGGCGAATCGTTGCCAAGCATTCTTCGGGTAACGTTCTCTTGCAGCAAGGGAAATACACCACCCGGAAGGAACTGGACGCAGAGCGTGAACGCGCCTTGGCTTTTCGTTGGGACGATGCCTAAAAACGTTGATTCCACACTTCACCAATATCGCGACCTCTACGATAGGGCAGATTCTTTTGCCCGTGAGGTTTGGCAATTTCGCGGCGCCGTGGCGCTTCCGGCCCACAATCAACTGCGGTATGCCGGACACCACCTCTTAAAATCGCTTGGGCCTGATGGAACGATCACGGACATTGAGAAACTCCGTGAGGCTATATCGCATTGCGAGCGCGCAATGTATGAGGCAGCGGAAGCAGGCATTGATGCAGCGATCAACTATATAGAAGATTTCAGAAAGGATCACCAGCGTATTGCGATCAGGAAAGTTGTTCCGGAAATTCGCAATGCTTCTCGACTAATTCGCGAAGCGCAACGCATGATTTCAGCGCCTCGTTCCGACGACTTGCCAGCCTCGGAAGAGACAGCTCGGTACATGAAAATTTTCAGAGACTTGCGCAATCTTGTTGATCTTCTTGATGGTAGCCGAGACGATCTCGTTATTGCGGCTCGTCAACAACGATTCAAGGATGCTCTGGCTATTATCGGTGTCCTTGCGGCTATCATCGCTGCTTGCGCCGCTGTATACGGTTTGTTTTTCTGAAGAACAGGCCAACCAGCGTGCTCGCCGCGCATGACAGCAACCAGAGCCCTGCCGGCCGTCCGCGGTACGCCATGTCTTTCCATAAACATATTTGCGGCGGCCGCGCTCCTTGCCGCCGCGATAGCGTTTTCCCCTCCCGCATTCGCGCAGCCCGCGTCCAAACACGAATTCCGGGGAGTCTGGATCGCCACGGTCATCAATCTCGATTGGCCGGGTTCGCGCGGCGTCTCTATAAATAACCAGCAGAAGACGCAACACGCAGAAGGCGCTCTGCGCGTGAAACTGCTTGCCCCGCCCGGAAGCGCAGAGGCGTCTGTGGTCAAGGAATGGTAAAAGAGCGACAAATGAGTAGAAAAGGTATAAAAAAGGTATAGAAAAGGAGTAGAAAAGGCGCTTTTAAGGCGCCGCAGTCGTCCCTTACTTTTTTAGGGGGCAACGAAGCCTTGCCTCTGGGGTTGGCGGAATAAATTTCCCCGAAAAGGTTATATTCCACAAAGCAATGTGTCTATGGGGGCGACGGCGGGACGAACGAGATGAAAACGGCCCCGACCCGCTGGTCAAGGAGTGAATGAAGCGGCGCGCAAAGGGCATGGGCGGCGAGCGGTTGCGACCGCAAAACGAGCCGGGCGATGCGAAAAACCGAGGCGAAAACCGCATTTTTCGGCCCGGAAGCCTGAACAAGGCCGCTTTATTCGCGTAACGTATCTGAAACCAGCCAATGGAGAACGACCCATGGAAAACGCCATTGATTACAAGGAACTTCTGGCCCACGGGATCGCCACAAAGGATTTTGTGCGGGCAGAAATCGCGGAGGTCAGAACGGAGATCAAAGCAGAAACCGCGGAGGTCAGAACGGAGATCAAAGCCGTCGAGAATCGCTTGCTAAACCGGCTCTCCGTCGGCGCCGTCTTGATCATAGCCGCCATCATAGGCGGGTATTTCGTGTAGCGTCTCTGAAAACAAGGTAGCCCCGAACGCCTTGACGGGCGATCCCGGGACGCAAAACAGGGGGCGCATTGGTTTCGGCCTCCGAACCCGCGCCCGCAATGGACGAATGAACGCCGTTTTTCGTTAACGGCGGGTATTGCGCGCAGGGTAGCGAAGGAAGAATAGCGGGAATCGCCTGCGCAACCAGAATCATCCATCCGAACGCGGCGCGTTATGCCTTTCCATAAACATATTCGCTGCGGCGCGGCGGCAGCGATTCTTGCCCTCGCGGCAGCGCTTTCCCCTTCCGCATCCGCACAGCTCGCGCTCAAGCACGAATTCCGGGGGGCCTGGATCGCCACGGTCATCAATCTGGACTGGCCCAACGCGCGGGGAACGCTCATAAGCGAGCAGCAAAAGGCGCAGCTCGCCGTCATGCTGGACGAGTTGCAGGCGGCGGGTATTAACGCGGTGTTTTTTCAGGTTCGGTCCGAGGCGGACGCCATGTACGATTCCCCCTACGAACCCTGGTCCTACTGGCTTACGGGCGCGCAAGGCGTCCCTCCCAGTCCTTTCTACGATCCCCTGGCGTTCGCCGTGGAAGAGGCGCACAAACGAGGCATGGAGTTGCACGCCTGGTTCAATCCCTATCGGGCCGTGCGCGGATCGGGGTACGCCAACCACGCCTCCCATATCTCGAAGCAACATCCCGAATGGACGCTGTCCATCGGCAATCTGACCGTGCTGAACCCGGGATTGCAGGAAGTCCGCGACTACATTGCGACCGTCATTGCGGACGTGGTCCGGCGCTACGACATCGACGGAGTGCATTTCGACGATTATTTTTATCCATACTCGCCCCGGATCGCCTCCGAGGATCGGGAAACCTTCAACAACGATCCGAGGGGGTTTCGCAGCATAGGAGACTGGCGGCGCGACAACGTAAATCTTTTCGTGGCGCAGGTGGCGGACAGCGCACAGGCCATTCGCCCATCCATAAAATTCGGCGTAAGCCCCTTCGGAATCTGGAAAAACGGGGTGCCTTCGGGCATTACGGGACTGGACGCTTATAACGTAATCTACGGAGACGCCACGGCGTGGCTGGACGACGGAACGATCGACTACCTCGCGCCGCAACTCTACTGGGCTTTCGGCGGCGGACAGGATTACGCCAAACTGGCTCCCTGGTGGGCCGAACGCGCCGCCGAAGCGGGGCGGCACCTGTATGTCGGGCATGGTTTGTACAAGGCAGACCGGGCCACATTCAGCGGCAACCTGTTTTCGGCGCGCGAAGCGCCCCGGCAAGTCCGCTTCAACCGCGCCCGCGACGACATTCAGGGCAGCGTGTTCTTTCGGGCGAAAAACATCACCGCCTTTTCGTCGCAAGGCTTTGCGGACACGCTGCGAACGACTTTGCACCGCGCGCCGGCGCTGACGCCCCCCATGGAATGGAAAGACATGTCTGCGCCAGACGCCCCCGGCGAACTGACCCTTTCGCTGACCGGCGCGGACGGCGTACGGCTTTCCTGGACGGCGCCGGCCTCTTCCGCGCCCGAAGCGCGGCGGTATGCGGTGTATCGGATGCAATCCCCTGCGCCGCCGCCTCCCGCCTTCGCCATGGACGATCCGAACAACCTGATCGCCGTGACCGGAGAAACGTCGTTCGTCGACGGACGCGGAATGGTTGCCGGAGCCGACCCTCTGCATTATTTCGTGACGGCCGTCAGCGCGAATTCCATAGAAAGCGAGGCCAGCAATGTAGTATCCCTCGATATGGAGCCAACCGGCGCCGAAACCGAGCGCCCGGAAATGTTCGAACTGGAACAGAGCTACCCTAATCCGTTCCGGGAAACGGTGGAAATACGGTTTGCGCTGCAACGACCTGCCCCTGTCGCGCTTTATATATATGATGTGTTGGGGCGGGAAGTCGCAAGGCTGGCCGGGGGCGGATGGAAGCCGGAAGGCCGCCACGCCATGCGCTGGGACGGACGGGACGCCGGAGGCCGCGCCGTCGCCCCCGGGGCCTACTACTATGTGCTGGACGCTGAAAACCGCCGCGCCGCGAAGGGAATGATTCGGGGGCGGTAGAGGCAAACGTCAGGCTCATTAAGAGGCTTGACAATCCTGCGCCTCAAGACCCCGAAAACGCTGTCCAATTAACCCGAACCGCCTCTGAGGGCCTCGTTGGTCAAATGGCGAAGCAATGTAAGTTATCAAAGGGGATTTCAGAAAATTCGTCGATTGCTCTATGGACCAGACAGGGTATGAAGAAAAGTGAGAAAATATCTTTAGCCGCCATCGGTCTTTTCGGCAGCGGATCTACGCCAAAGCAAAGGCCCTCCCTCTTGCGAGGAAGGGCCTTCCCTTGTTTTCGCGGAACGCATTGCGCGCCGCTTGCGAAGACAGGCGGCTACTTGACAAGCATCATCTGTCGCATCTGGCGAAAGCCCGGCGTTTCGAGCGAGTAGAAATACGCGCCGCTCGCCAATGGCGAACCGGAGTCCGCGCGGCCATCCCACTGCGCCTGGTGCGTTCCGGGTTGTTGCACCGACCCGTTAACGAGGGTCGAAACGACGCGACCCAACGTGTCGTATACGCGGACCGTAACGGGCGCAGCCTCCATGATCTCGTACTCGATGGTCGTGGAGGGATTGAACGGGTTCGGATAGTTCTGATGCAATACGAACTGTTCAGGCAATTCGAACGGCTCGTCTTCCGCGCCTGTTACCTGCTCCATCCCCGTGGATTCCAGCACGACGATGATCGGTTGGCCCGGATTGCTGGCGAAAAGGTTCGTCAAAACGATCTCGTTCTTGCCGTCGCCGTCCAGGTCGTCCGTGATGCGCAGCGGATAATACCGTTCGACAACGCCCCCTTCATCGGCCGAGTCGACCATCACTGTCCATGTGTAACTGGTCGAGTCGGCGGGACTTCCGGAGCCATTGTACTCGATACGCACGACCGTCTCGGACGTACCGCTCGTGGCCACGACGTCGAAATTGCCGTCGCCGTCGATGTCGCCTATATCGCCCCCTCTCGCTCGGCCTGTAGCGTCGTATACCCCCACTTCCTCAAAGCTGGCCCCCGTGATCGTGGATACGTCGTCCACCTGGTCTAGATAGTATAGCCGGCCGTTGGTCATGGGCGCAAGCAGTTCCATCCGTCCGTCGCCGTCCGCATCATGGAACGGCAACCTGTGGGAATTGAACGAACCCGGATCGTCCCGGTCGTCCGTCCCGTTGATTTCCGCTTCGAGCCGATACGCGTCCGCGCCCGTCGCCTCCACGATGGCCCATGAGAAATTATCCCAGGTGTTGACCCAGATTTCCATGGCGCCGTCGTTGTCGAAGTCGATGGCGTCTACGTCATAGACGCCTCCGCCTCCCAGAACCTGTTCGCCGAGTTCGAACTCGACCGTAAACGTGGCGAAGGCGTCAATCCCCGCTGCCGGCGAAATGATGACGAGTTCGCGAGCGCCGTTCGTACGAGACGTCGTGGCCAGTTCCTGCGCTCCGTCGCCGTCGAAATCGCCGATGACGAAACCTGAAGGCCGGAAGTCCAGCGCCCCGTCTTTTCCGTATCCGTATTTCACGGTTGGCTCGGCGGGAAACGTCTTGTCGGCGTTCTGCTCGAAGATGAGCAGGTCGTCCGCGGCGTCGTTGATGGTGGGCACCCCGAAGTAAATCTCGTACAGACCGTCCTCGTCGATGTCGCCGTACGCAAGGGCGGGCAAGGAATTGGACGGTTCGTGCGTAAAGCTCCACACATGCTCGTACATATCGTCGCCTGCGTTTTCATACAGAACCACGTCCAGCATACCCGGATCCGGCCCCTGGGGCGCGAGCGTTTCGTCGGTCGTGAACAGAATTTCCTTGTTGCCGTCCCCGTCGAAGTCCATTCCGGTCAGTACGCTGCGCGCGCCGAAGCCCTGCTCGGCGTCGTCCTGGTCAGGATAATGATCGAATATGTCCGGATGAGCGCGAGGATCCAGCGTCCAGGCTACCCGCACGTCAGGCGTGGTGTTGATGTTGACTTGGGCTAAAACAAAGTGCGGGGCGACGGCCCATGTCAACAGCGCAAGAAGAGGCAGTAGAAATCGTTTCATGTTTTCGAATGGATTGGGTTCGCAAGACTGAGGAAGTACGCTCTCAAGCGTAAGCGCACGGAAACGCGCTGGCTGCGCGCCAGGGCCAACAAGGTACGGATGTTAAGGTACTGCCGGCAAGGCTTGAATATAATGCACTGCGCTTTAAAACAGCGCAAAGTCGCATCTTCTTCTTTTTTGCGAGGGCGAGAAAACCGTCGGGCTTCTTTGCAGCGCGTATTGATCCGGATCAGGCAGGGAGGCGGCGCCTCCGTCCTTCGCGGCGCCATATGCAGCGCGGGCGCATCGTCCCCGGCGAACGAGCAAGCCGAATAGCGTGAAGAGGCCCGGATAGAAAACGCTCCCTTCGCCGCTCGGCAAAACCGGCGACGCGGAGTCCGGCCAGTCCGCGCGCCGGAACAGATCGCCTTCGCCGCGAAGGGAATGATTCGGGGAGGGCGGGGGCGGGAACGTAGCCAGTGTCGCGCCAGAACAAACGGCGTAAAATGGCCCTGCCGGTTCGCGCGGGATCAAAAACATGGGTCTTGCGTTGCTATATCGCTTGTATCTTACCTTCGGGTTTGCTACAGTATTAGGCCCGCAACAACGCAAGCGGCCCCTCAACGACCTAAAACCCCACTTAACGCCATGAAATTCGTTACTGCTTCTCGTTCTCTCTCCTTGCTTTCCGCCCTCGTCCTGCTGACGATGGGCGCCGGGACGGCTTCGGCGCAAAGTCTGGAATACTATTTCTCGCCCGAAGGCACTGAATTTTCGGACCCCTTCGCCGTGGGCGTTCAGAATGGCGCCCGCGGGATTTCCGGGCCGTACGACCTGGACGGCGACGGCAAAATGGAAATTCTGGTGGCCCAACACACGGCCGGAGGCCGGGTGCATGTCATCGAAAATCAGGGTGTGGATTCCTGGGAGCACGTCTACTCGACTGCGCTCATCGACTCCTCGGGTTCCAGCACGAACGCGCGATACGCCGTGGGCACAGACCTGGATGGAGATGGCAGGGGAGAAATCGTCTATGTGGCCGGAAACGGATATAAAACCGAAAACGCCGTCCTGACTGTAGGAGCGTATGTGTGGGAATACGACGGGCAAGGCTCCAATAACTATGGCGACTTTCCCGCAGCCGTAGGCAATTTCTATGATATGGATGACCTTGTCGCTGACTTTGACCCGGCGTGGTCGTCTCGCGCCGAGAACATGACAGCCCTCGACATCGACAACGACGGCCAACAGGAACTGCTTATCCCGGCAAACGCAGGAGGAACCGGCTCTAACGGCCACGACGTGTTTTATGTGCTGTCCCTGACGGGGGATATCGAAACGGGACAGGCTGCCAACACGTTTGCCACCTGGAATATCGAATCGAGAGTGAACGCCCGAGACGGCGGCAACAAGTTGGGCGGGGGGAGTCCCAACGCCATTCTTGCCGGCGACATGAACGGCGACGGCATGATGGACATCTCGTATCACGCCTGGAACAGCTTCAATTTCTTTAACGGAACGGCCACAGGCCCCAATACGGTAGCTCTGCCGGACACCGCGGCGGGCATGAATCGCTTCCTGCAAGCAACCGCCGGAATCGGCGACCATGTAGCCCTTTTTGGGGGAGCCATGGGCGATATTGACGGCGATGGAAACGACGAAGCTTTCTATCCGAATTTCTACACTGGCCATGTCGCCGTGATGGATTACGACGATAACCAAAGCGTGCTTTCCATTACAGCGGATGATTTTGTAATCGACGTGATCAAGGACGTCGGTGCTGGAGGCGCAGCGGTCGGCGACCTGGATCAGGATGGAAAGATGGATGTGCTGGTAGGCGGCCGCGGCTACGGCGCAGCCGATTTCATGGCGAACAAGCCGTCCAATTTCCTGAACGTTGCGGAGTACACGGGCGGTAACCCAACCAGCTCAAGCAGCTATGTTTTGACATCGATCGACACAAGCAACGACATCGACTCCACAGGATTCAACCGCGTCTACCGCGATTCGCTGGGAGAGATGAGCATGTACTACGAGGTAGCGCAATCGAAAGCGGGGAGCACGTCATCCTTCGCCGGCGACCCTGTTTTTCCGTCTGGCGTGGTCTTCCTCGGAGATCCGGACGAGGACGGCTTCAACGAGGTTGCCCTTTCCTTCCAGGGCGTGGATGATAGCCTGCAGGTAATTGATGAGGTGTGGAATGCCGACGCCGACAGTATGCGATATGATCGCACCGTGCGGGAAACCACCCCAGCCCCTGTCCGCGCCTTCGTACGCATCTACGAATTCGCTGATGACGCCTCCATCGTCTCCGCGGAAGAGGATCCGTCTACCCTCCCCGCCGGCTTCGAACTGCACGAGAATTATCCGAATCCGTTCAACCCGAGCACTGCGATCGGTTACACGATCCCGTCCGAGACGAACGTAACCGTGCGCGTGTACGACATCACCGGACGCGTCGTGCGAACACTTGTCCACGGACAATCGCACGCCCCAGGAGTTTATGAAGTTATCTGGGACGGGACCGGCGACGGAGGCCACGCTTTGGCCAGCGGTACGTACTTCTACAGTCTGGAATACCTCGGTCGCCGCGCCGTTAAAGCCATGATCCTCCTCAAGTAGGGCAGGTAACTCCTTCAGCGTGGGCGCCTGTCGGCCGGGCAACCTGCCGGCAGGCGTCCACGCCCTTTCTTTTCCACCCAGAAGCCATGCGCAGGACGACCGGCTTCCCCCTTCTCTGTGCAGTAGTACTCCTCGCGGGACTCGGCGCAGCAGTCCCCGCGTTCGGACAGGGGAAGATCGCCGGGCGCGTAACCGATGGCGCCGGCGGCGAGCCGCTCATCGGCGTGAACGCCGTCATTGAGGGAACGACACAGGGCGCCACCACGAACGCCGACGGCGAGTACGTCATCCTGAACGTGCGGCCCGGCGAATATGCGCTGGCCTTCACCTACATCGGGTTTGCGCGGCAAGTAATCCAGGAAGTGCAGGTTTCCTCGGACTACACCACGCGCATCGACGTGGAGATGACGGAAGAAACGATCGAGGGGGAAGAAATCGTCGTCGTGGCGGACCGTCCCCTCATCCGCAAGGATCTGACCTCCTCCCGAAAAACGACCGTCGCCGAGGAAATCGAACTGTTGCCCGTGGAGGGTTTCTTCGGCGTGCTGGCTACGCAGGCAGGCGTTACGCAAGGACCCGGGGGCGCCTTCCACATCCGGGGAGGCCGCTCCAACGAAATAGCCTACCTCGTGGACGGCATGTCCGTGGGGAATCCCTTCAATACGAACGGCCTCGCCACCGAAGTGGCCGCCGACGCCATCCAGGAAATGACGGTGATTTCGGGGGCCTTCAACGCCGAGTACGGCAAGGCCATGTCGGGGATCGTAAACCTCGTCACCAAGGAGGGCGGCAGTTCCTTTGAAGGCTCCGTCAGCGCGTACGGCGGCGATAACTTCACAAACGACAAGACCGCCTACGGCACGCCCGCTGGGCAGGACCTGAACGTATACGTGCTGGAAGGCTCGCTGAGCGGGCCGCTGCTTTCGGACAAACTGCGCTTCTTCGTTTCCGGGCGACGGGACGTGGACCGGGGCCACATCTACGGATGGCGGCGCTTCCTCCCCTCCGACTCGGCGAATTTCAATGTGGACCTGGACCGTCTGGCTGCAATCCAGGAATATCTCCCCGACTACGACGGCCCCAACTGGTACTACGAAATGCATGGGCGGCCATGGTGGGAATACGCGGCAGATTCGACGCAGGCCCTGCCGAACGAACTGGTCGCCCTGAACCCCCGGGAAAGCTTCAACATCCTCGGGAAAATCACCTTCCGGCCCTTCCGGGGCGCCAAGATCGAATACAGCCACCTGCGCGACGGCGTACGCGCCACGCCCTTCGATTTCAGCTACCGCTACAATCCGGACGGCAACGCGCCCTACCGGGATCATAGCTGGAACCACGCCCTGCACTGGACGCATACGCTCAACGACCGGTCCTTCTACACCGCCCGCTTTTCGTACGCCAAAAACCGGTTCCGGCAGCATCTCTACGAAAATCCGCAGGATACGCGCTATGTCGTAGACCGCGACGGCGTCGGCGAGGGCAATATGATCGGCTTTCCCGGAACCAACTTCCTGTTCGCCGGCAACGAAAAATCCCATATCTACGAGGACGCCGCCTCGCTGCGCGCCAAGCTCGACTTTACCCGGCAATTCGGACTCGTGCACGAAGCCATGGCGGGCGTCGACGTGGAATTGCACACGCTGGACCGGGAGAATTTCGTGGTCCTGTACGACGGCAACCGCTACCGCCGACCCACGGTGGTGGACATCGACAATCCTTCGCGGGACAAGTACGGCTGCACGGAATTCCTGAGCTTTGAGGGGGCCTACGACGGCTACGATTGCGCGGAGCAGAACGCCGCGCATCTTGCCGCCTACGTGCAGGACAAACTGGAATTCACGGACTTTATCGTAAACGCAGGGATCCGCGTCGAGCATTTTATCCCTAACGGGCGATACATCCCCGACCTGCTCGATCCGCAGAACGAACCCGAAGACGCCAGCCCCAAAACGATGACGCTGCCCCGCATCGGCGTATCGTTCCCCATTACGGCCCGCGGCGTCATCCATTTCTCCTACGGACACTTTGCGCAAATGCCGAGGCTGCGCAACATGTACGTCAATCCGGAATTCGAATTTCCGGTGGGCAGCGTACCGACCTTCGGGAATGCGAACCTGCGTCCGGAACGCACTGTGCAGTATGAAATCGGCCTGCAACAGCAGCTCGCCGAAACGCTGGCGTTCGATCTGACGGGCTATTTCAAGGATATCCGCGATTATCTGACGCGCCGCACCATCCGATACAGCACCATCCCGGGCGAGGACGTATACGGCGTCTACACGAACCAGAATTACGTGAACGTCAAGGGCGTGACGTTCGCCCTCACGAAACGGCGCGCGCGCAACGGTCTGTTGTCGGCGAACCTCGACTATACCTACCAGATCGCCGAGGGGGACAACGATAACCCGAACGCAGCCTTCTTCAACTTTCTGTCCGGACGGGAAACGGAACTGGAAATCATTCCCACGGATTTCGACCAGCGCCACATTATTTCATCGGTGGTAACGATCTCCAAGCCCGCCAGTTGGGGCGTCTCGCTCATCGGACGGTTCGCCACGGGCTATCCGTACACGCCGCTGCTCATCGACCAGAACATCGACGACCTGCCCCGCAGCGGACGCAAACCGACGCAGTTAAAACTGGATGCCCGGATTTTCAAGACGTTCGCCCTTGGATCGCTCGACCTGCGCGCCTTCGCGAAGGCGTTCAATGTGCTGGACGTACGAAACGAGGTGTTCGTGTTCAACGATACGGGACGCGCTTCCTATTCGCTGAGCGAGGAACTGAACCGGCACGCCACCTGGCGGCCCGGCTACGGCTTGCCCGGCATACCCACCCTTGAGGACTGGGAAAACAGGCCCCAGTATTTCTCGGCTCCGCGCGAGATTCGCGTCGGCGTAACGATCGACTTCTGACGCCATGCCTTTTCGCACTGTCTTTTTTCAAGGCCTCGTCGCCTGTCTGCTCCTCGTTCCCGCCGTGCGCGACGCGGGGGCGCAGCAGGTCGAAAGCCGGGATCGGGACTGGTCGTACCGGCAAGTGGGCCGCTGGATGGAACGCATGGCGTCGTCCGGCTCTCCGGCGGCGACCAGCGCCGAATGCCCGGATTTCACGAACCGGCGCGACGCCATCATGAACGGCAACAAGATCACGACCCAGATCACCAATTTCGGGTCGATCTCTTCGCCAGGCAACACCATTACCGACATCGTATGGAACGGGCTGGGCTACGGATACGAATTCGGGCCGTTCGTGGGCGCCGAGATCGTCGATCCGAACCGGGAAGACCCCCAAAGCGTCCCGAAACGCGACGAGCACGGTCAGATCGTTCTGGATGCGGCGGGCGACACAGTCTACGTAATGCATGTCGTGTCCGACGGGCTGGCGTCCAACGGCGGCGAAACATCCCCGGACAGCCGGGAGCGCTGGGGCTGGCAGCCTATTCCCTGCGCCCAGCCGGTGGGCAGTTTCGAGGGCATTCAGGTAGTCAACGCCGAATCCAGATTGATCCCCACGAGCGATGACCGGGACAAGGACCTGGACGGCAAGCCGGACCCGTGGCCGGAAGACTGGTACAACCTGAACATCGGGGAATATGTGTGGCCCGGCGCGCTCCAGCAAGGCGCCTCCAACGCGGACAAGGAAGCCCTGTATTTCATGAACGACTACGCGAACAGGGAATTCGCGTACTTCCCGTTCCCCGGCGATTCCACCCGCAAGGGCCTCGGGCTGGAGGTCGAAACGCGGCTGTACCAGTGGTCGAATCCGTTGGCGGAAGACGCCATCTTCCTGGTCTACAAGATCACGAACAAAAGCGAAAAGAACCTGGAGCGGGTCCGCTTCGGGATGTGGGGCGACCCGCATGTCGGCGGACCGAGCGACTGGCACGACGACCTGGCCAACTTCGATACGGACCTGAACATGGTGTTCGCGTGGGATGACGACGGACGGTCCGACGTGGCCGGGAGGCCGCCGGGCTACTTCGGGTACAAGTTCCTCGAAAGTCCCGGGCGAGGCCGCGAATGCATTGACGGAAGCGGGGCGGACGCCGCCACGTGCGAGGCGTCCGGCGGCGCATTCTTCCCCGGCGACGGCGTGGACAACGACGGGGACGGGATGCTGGACGAATCATGGACCGACGGGCTCGACAACGACGAGGATTGGGACCCGGAAACGGACGACGTAGGACTCGACGGCGTGCCCGGCACGGGAGACCAGGGCGAAGGAGACGGCATGCCCACGGCAGGCTCCCAGTTCGACATCACCAAACCGGGCGAACCAAACTTCGAATTCACGGACATCGACGAAAGCGACATGATCGGGTTGACGTCGTTTGCGTCTCCCCCGTTCGGCGGAAACAATATCTCCAACGACGCGCGGGTGTGGAATTTCGTGGAGCCGGGCCGCTTCGACGACATTCCCACGGAGCCGGGCGACTACGTATTCATCTACGGGGCCGGAGACTTCCCGTTGCGCGCCGGAGAAACGAAGCGGTTCTCCATTGCCCTCCTCGTAGGCGAAAATCTCGAAGACTTGCGCCTGAACGCCAAGACGGTGCAGCAGATTTACGATGTGGGCTACCGGTTCGCCAAACCCCCGGAAAAACCGATCGCGCAGGCCGTGCCCGGGGACAAAAAGGTCACGCTGTACTGGGGAACCCGCTCCGAAGACACCATCGACCCGCTCACGCGCGAAGCGGATTTCGAGGGCTACGTGATCTACCGCTCGACCGATCACGAATTCGCCGACCAGCAGACCGTTACGGACGTGAACGGCACCCGGTTCCTTTTCCGTCCGCTCACCGACGAACGGGGCGTCGAGGCGAAGTTCGACCTTGAGAACGGCATTTCCGGCCCGTCGTCCATTCCGTTTGCGGACCGGGGCGTCGCCTACGACCTCGGGGACGATACGGGCCTGTTTCACACCTACGTGGATTCGAACGACGTGCGCAACGGCCAAACGTACTACTACGCGGTGACCGCCTACGACCGGGGCTACGGGGGCAGCGACGTGCAGGGATTCTCCGGCGGCATTCCCCCCACGGAAACCAGCAAGACCATCACGTACAACCCCACGACGGACGAATACATCTTCGATGTGAACACGATGTCCGTCATACCGCGTCCGCCGGCGGCGGGCTATGTGGCCCCTTCCATCCGGCTTGATCATACGCAGGGCGTAGCGACCGGCGACCTGGAGATCGTGATCGTGGACGCGCCGGCCATAGCGAAAGACAATCCGTACCGGATCGACTTCGACAAGGCGGACGGCAAAACGGTCTACACGGTAACCAACGAACTGGCGCGCACGGTGACCGTGACTGCGCGGCCGGGACAGTTTTCCGGACTCGGCCACAAACATATCGTTGCGGATACCTTTACGATGCGTACGGAGGATGGACGCGCGCTGGAAGCCGGATCGGACTATGTGCTGTACCCCGAAGCAGGTTCCGTCGAAATACTGCCGGACGCAAGCATCGAGCCGTTCCAGAGGCTGGTCGCTTCGTTCCTGTACGCACCGGTCTACCAAAGCAGCCTCCTGCAAAAAGAGGAAGGGAACCCCGTCTTTGAGGGGTTGCATGTGTTCGTTCAGGATCGCGTCCTGGAAATCGACGAAGAGCAGACGGGGTGGGTCGAAGGCGACGCTACGTTGCCCTTCGAAGTGCGCGTGGCCTCCGCAGGGCCGGGACGACGGGGGCAACCCAACGACTACGAGATCCGGTTCTCCAACGAGACGGTCATGCAGGCGTTCGTGACCAACCTGGACCTTCCCTTCGAGATCGTCAATCTGACCAGGGCGAACGAACCGGTGCGGGCGTTCGCGCCGGACGCCAACCGAAACGGGGAATGGGACCTGAACGAGGCCGTCATCTTCGTGGAAAACATTGACGGACAGGACGTGGCCACCTGGCAGGCCCGATTCCCTGTGGAAGCCGAGGCCGAACCGCCCGGCGCAGGAGACGTGTTCTTTATCCGGACGCACAAGCCGTTCGCGGACGAGGATACGTATGCCTTCCGCACGGAAGCCGCCGCCTTGGACCCCGAACTCGCCAAAGAAGGATTGGACAACATCTATGTCGTGCCCAACCCCTACGTCGCCACGAACGAAATCGAGCCGAGAAACCCGATTTCGAACACCGAACGAGGCGACCGGCGACTGTATTTCGCCAATGTGCCCCGGGAATGCACGATCCGCATTTATACCCTGGCCGGGGAACTGGTCGATACGATCGAACACAGCAGTACGGTGGACGACGGCAAGGCCTTCTGGGACCTGCGCACCCGCGACAACATGAACATCGCCTACGGCCTCTACATCTTCCATGTGGATGCGCCGGAAGGAACGGCTATCGGAAAATTCGCCGTCATCAAGTGACATGAGATATCTTGCCGCGATAGCCCTTCTGCTGATCCTGCCCCTCGACGCCCGGGGGCAGGAAAACGCCGCCGCGCCCCGGGACGAAACCATTACGAAGACGGGCGCCACGGCGGGGCAATTCCTGAAAATCGGCGTGGGCGCCCGCCCCATCGCCCTTGGAGGCGCATTCGTCGCCCAGGCCAACGATCTGTCCGCCATGTACTGGAACCCGGCGGGCCTTGCGCTGCTGCGCGGCGCCTCCGCGCAGCTGGCGCACACGCGATATCTTGCCGACGTCAACTACAACTTCGCCGCCTTCGGCGTGTCTCTGGGCAACATGGGTACGCTGGCCGCTTCGTTGATCTTCCTCGACTCCGGGGATATGCTCGTGCGCACGATTGCGCAACCGGAAGGCACCGGCGAACGCTTCAAGGTGCAGAATTACGCGATTCAGGCGTCGTACGGGCGCTCGCTGACGGACCGGTTCTCCATCGGCGGGAGCATCAAGTTCATTCAGGAACGCATCTGGCACAGTACGGCCTCGTCCATTGCGCTCGACGTAGGCACGCTCTTCACGACGCCTTACGAGCGGCTGCGCCTCGGCGCCAGTTTCTCGAACTTCGGCCCGAAGCTGCAAATGAGCGGGCGCGACATCGTGTTCAGCGCCGATCCGACGCCGGACCAGGGCGGCGTGGTGGAAATCGTGAATTCGGAATATCTTATGGACCGGCACCCGTTGCCGCTCCTGTTTCGGATCGGCCTGTCGTGGGATGCGTTGCGGACGGCGGACCATACCTTTGCGCTATCCACCGATGCGACGCACCCGAACGACAACTATGAATACCTGAACTTCGGCGCAGAGTACGATTTCCGAAACCTGATCGCGTTGCGGGCAGGCTACCGCAATCTGTTCGAAGCGGATAGCGAACAGGGCCTGACCATGGGCGGGGGCCTGAATCTGCGCCTCGACGGTTCGCTTCGGGTCCGCGTGGATTACGCCTGGGCGGATTTCGGGCGACTTGAGCAGACGCACTGGTTTACGGTCGATTTTGGATTTTAGGATCGAATGCCGCACGCCGCCTTCGGCTTGCGTTTTTCCGGAACGAGGCGCAAGGCGCGCCTGACCGCTTCGCGCATGAACCCACTTGTCATGCGGTACGCCGCCCGCGCGTTCATAAGAAAATGGCCCCCTGCGCAGGGGCTGCGGCGCGTTGTAACCCTGTGGCTGTTCGCCGCCGCGCTCGGATTTATGGGAGGAAGCGTCGCGCCCGCCTCCGCGCAACCTGCGCAACCAGCCTCCTCCCTGTTCGCCGATCTTGGAACCGACGCAGTGCCATTCGACCCCTCCCCGCTTTCCAAAACGGGCGAGCCTGCATGGATTACCGCCCCGATTCCGGCAGAAGCCACCGGATTCGTCGTGCAGGGAACCTCTGCGGACCGGCAACTGACTGGATGGGCCCGCTTCGAAAACGGCCCTTGGCGTCCGGTGCGCATCGTGTTTTCGGCAACCGACAATACGTTCTTCGCCGGGTTTCATGGAGACGAGACATTTGCGGCGGGCCGATTCGAGATACGCTTCAAGACGCAGGCCTCCGTGACGCTCTCCGCCGCGGGCGCCTTCGACAACCGGAAGGACGCGGAAGACGCCAACGACGACGCCCCGCCCCGCGACGCGAAACAGGACGCCCCCCGGAACGAGCCCGCGCCCGACGACCTCGGCAAAGCGAGGCCGGGGCCAACGGGCATCATCCTCCCGCTCCTGATGTATGACAGAGCGGCATGGGACGCCGAACCCTTCCGGGGCAACCCCGTCGCGCTGGCCCAGCCCCGCTACCAGCACATGGCGTTCCATCACGCCGCCGGGTTCTGGGCGAGCACGCACAAAGAAGGGCTTGCGCAAGTGAAAGCCATCCAGGACCTGCACCAGAATATCCGGGGATGGAGCGACATCGGATACCATTTCGTGCTGGATCAAAGCGGGCGACTCTACCAGGGTCGGCCCTTTTTGCGCGGACCCGCCTCGCTGGATTCTGCGCCCGCGCTGGCCATGGGCGCGCATGTAGGCGGCCACAATACCGGCAATATCGGCGTGTGCATGCTGGGGTGCTACCATCCCCCCTATCTTCCGCCCCGGTGCATGGATACGCTGTCGCCGCCCGCCCTCGACTCGCTGGCCGTCACGTTTTCGTTCCTGTCCGAAAATTACGGCGTATCCCCGAACAACCTGCGCGGACACGGACAATTCGCCGGCGCTTCCACAAGTTGCCCGGGAGACAACAACCTGGCGATCTTCGACGATCTGGTCGAGCGCATCCGCACGCTGCTCGTGACGGGCAACACCCCGCTTGGCCGCGCCGCGCTGGCCGCCCGAACCGACGAGGACGGCGTAGTGCATCTTGCCTGGGAATTCCTCGATCCGGGAAACATCGCCGAATACCGCATAGAGCGCGTGGAAGGCCGCGATCCCGTGGTGATTTTCGAGAGCGACCAGCCGCTGGCCGGCGATTTCACGGATGGGAGCGCAACCTGGACGGGGCCCATATCGTATAGACTATACGGCCGTTCGTCGGGCGGACGGGAACAGTTGCTCGCCACCGCCGCCGCTGCCCTCGAACGCCCGGAAGGCCATGTGCTTACAGAAAATTTCCCGGATCCGTTTTTTAACGCGACCACGATCCGGTATTATCTTCCGCAAGACGGCATTGTCCATCTGACCGTGTTCGACCTGCTCGGACGCAGCGTGGCGAACCTTGTCGAAGGCCCCGCCGAGGGCGGGCAGTGGCGCCATGTCCTTTTCGATGCAACCGGACTCCCGTCGGGAACGTATTTTTACCGTCTACGGGTGGAAGGCTTCTCCGGCACGGCGTACGACAAAGCGCATTCGCTCGCGCGGATGCGATGAAGCCGGACGGGCGGCGTCACGCCCGCGACGCCGCGAATCCGCAGCGCGCTCCGCTGATTTCAACGATGGAGCCATGACGACCCGTACTCGCGTAAGCGAGGCGCTGATCGAAGCGGACTTAATCAGAGCTTCCTTAATCAGAGTATCCCCAGGAAACCCTTGACCGATTCCCTCCACACGGCGGCGCCGGAGCAATCCCCTGCGCCGGAACAGTCCGCAGAGGCGGCAACGCCTGTCCCCGAAGCGGAGACGACGAGCGACGCCCACGCCATGGATCCGCCCGCCGCCGCAGAGGAGGCCCCCGCAAGCGACGCCTGGGATCGCTACCCGCCCTGGGCCCGCGATCTGGCGCGCAAATACCTCACGAAAACGCTCACGCAATTCATTCTCTACGGCAATGTCCGCGATCTCGTCCCTGGAGAAACCAAAGACGGAGAGCCCGGATACGCCCCGCTTCGCGAATTTCTCGCGGACGACCTGTTTGCAGCGCGGGACATGGTGATTTTTTACGACCGTTCCGCGGGCATTCACTTTGCCGACGCGGCGTCGAGAAAAGATTTTCACCAGGCCGTTTCGGGGTACGACGCCATTTTCGGCACCAAGTATGCGCGGGCGCTCCCGAGGGACCCCGTGCGGGTGTTTTCCGTGCTGGAAAACTATTTTCGGACCCGCCTCGCCGACGGGGCGCGCATTGCCTGCGTGGTGGATTATGCGGAAACCATCGTGCCGATGGCCGAAGCGTCCATGTATTCCGCCGAGGACCGGAATGCGCTCGTATTTCTCCAGAAATGGGCGCACGATCCCGTCTTGCTTGCGGGCGACTTCACCCTCTGTCTCATTGCGGAAAATCTTACGGACCTGAACCGGCAGCTCGTGCAGAGTCCGTACACCGCGGAAATACGGATTCCCATGCCGGACGAGGAAGCCCGCCTCGCTTTCGCGCGCAGCGCCCTGCTCGACCGGGAAACCCTTTTTGCGGAGCATTCAGAGGTTTCTCCGGAAGCCGTGGCCCACCATACCGCCGGACTGGGCTATATCCAGCTCCGCACGATTCTTGCCGACGTGCTCGAAAACCGCGCCCTGCTGACCTTCGAGGCGTTATCCAACATGAAAAAGGAGTTCATCGAAGCGGAAGCATACGGCATGCTGGAATTCGTGGAAACCGAACTCGATCTCGACATGGTGGCCGGGCACCGGCAGGCCAAGACGCATCTTCGACAAGCCGCCGACGCGTTGCGGGCCGCCCGTCCGGATGTATTGCCTATGGGGTATCTGGTCAGCGGGCCCGTAGGAACGGGAAAAACATTCCTGATCACCTGCTTTGCAGGCGAGATAGGCATCCCGATGGTCACCCTGAAAAACTTCCGTTCGCAGTGGCAGGGCGTCACGGAAGGCAATCTCGAAAAAATTCTCCATTTGCTCGAGGCCATGACGCCGGTGGCGGTCATGATCGACGAGGCGGACACGGCCCTCGGCAACCGCGGCGCCCAGGGCGACTCGGGCGTTTCCAGCCGCGTATTCGGGCAGATCGCCACCTTCATGAGCAACCCGTCGCACCGGGGACGCATTCTCTTTTTCCTCGTCACGGCGCGCCCCGACCTGATGCCCATCGACCTGAAGCGGCAAGGCCGGGCCGAAGAGCACATCGCCCTGTTCTATCCGGAAGAAAAAGACGAGCGGGAGGAATTGCTGCACGTGGTCATGCAGCGGACCGGCGCCCGACTGGACCTGTCCGACATACCGGACGTCTTGCTGGACGGCGACCGTCCGTTCAGCGGGGCGGACATGGAGGCGTTGTTTACGCGCGCAAAGTTCCGGGCGGGCGTGCAGCGGACCGAAGACGGCGCCGTGCCTGCGGGCATGGCGAACGGCGTACAGCCCATTACAAAAAAGATTCTCGAAGAAGCCGTGCGCGATTTCATCCCGCCCGCCTATCCCGAAGAAGTGGAATTGCAAACGCTGGTGGCGGTACTGGAATGCACGAGCAGAGCCCTGCTGCCCGAAAAATATCGAACGATGGAACGGGCATCCATCATCCGGCGCGTGCAGGAATTGAAGCGCCTCGTGGAATAGCAGCTGGGTCGGATTTCCGCCGCCAATGCCCGGATCGACTAAAAGGGCGGTCAAACCGAGCCGCTGCCGCCTTTCGCATCCAGTTTCTTCGCCTCTTCCCAGAAGGCATCCATTTCCGCCAGGTCGGCTTCGGCAGGGGTCCGACCCGACGCCGCCAGGCGTTCCTCGATATGCCTGAAGCGCCGCACGAACATATCGTTCGTACGGGAGAGCGCATTTTCCGCATTGAGGCCGCTCATTCGCGCATAATTCACCAGGGCAAAGAGTACGTCGCCAAACTCGCGCTCCCTTTCTTCCGGTGAAACGCCCGGAGCGTCCACCTCCGCAAATTCCCGAATCTCTTCGACGACCTTCCCCCAGGCATCGGACCGCTCCGGAAAATCGAATCCCACGCCCGCGGCTTTTTGCTGGATGCGATGCGCCCGCAACAGCGCCGGAAGACGCCGGGGCACCCCCTCCAGCGCCGATTTCCTGGCGCCCTCCGCCAACTTGATCTGCTCCCAGTTGCGCACCACCTCGTCCGCATCGTTCGCCTGCGCATCCTCGAATACATGCGGATGCCGGCGCACCAGTTTGTCTGTTTCCCGGCGGATAATGTCCGCGAGCGAGAACTGTCCGTCCCCCTCGGCGATCGCCGCATGAAACGCCACATGCAGCAGCAAATCGCCCAGTTCTTCGCACAATCCGTCCAGGTCTCCTTCGTCGATGGCCGAAACGGTCTCGTAGGCCTCCTCGATCAGCAAGTGCTTTACGGATTCGTGGGTCTGCTCCCGATCCCAGGGGCAATCCCGCCGTAGTTGCCGGACGATCGCGGAAAATGCAGCATACGCCGCCCGCTCTTCTTCGCCCGGCGCAAACGCGGGGTCAACGACATGGTCGTACGTATTTTTCTTCGTGGAATCTTTTTTCGCGGAAACCGATGACATATGTTCAATGTACATATATTATTGTCGGGACGAAAGTATCCTTCATACGGATCATACGGATTGGCGCGTGCAAAGGATGCAGATGCTATTATAAGTATACTCCGATTACGTCCGCGAATCTCAGCCTACCGAAGGGCGCGTCTCGCCTGCGACGCCTCGAAGGCGAGCGATCCGGCCCTTGTTCCCCTATCGCACCAGGACCATCGCGCGCGTTTCGCTGAAGCGGTCCATTTCTATATGGTAGAAGTACGTACCCGGCGCAAGATCGCGCGCCGCGTACGCTACGCGATAGCGCCCCGGCGCCACCGTCTGGTCATACGCCGTCTCCACCCTCCGCCCCAGCATGTCATAGACCGTAATGCGTACGTGCGCGGCTTCCGGCGCCTCAAAGGCGATCTCCGTCGCCTCGCTGAACGGATTCGGATAGTTCGCGTGCACCGCAAACGTCAAGACGTCCTCTTTCGTTATCGACGTATACACCTCCGCGGAGGAGGCGCGCTCACTGTAGAGCGTCAAGTCGGGCGCTTTCGCATTCGTGATCCTGCAACGGTAGCGCGTCGGCGGATCGGACAAGGGCACGGCGAGCGTGTCCGCAGTAGCTCCCGGGATCGCCTCGTCGTCGAGGAAGCCTTCGCGGTACCATTGATACTCGTTCGCCGTGCCGCCCACCTCGACCGAGAACGTGACATGGGACGCCGAGCGCGCAACGCGCACGGGAACCGCCTCCTGCGGGGCATACGTGAAGGTTCCGCCGAAGCGCGCATGCTGCTCGACGTCCTCGAAAGAAAACCGGTTCGAGCTGGCGTGGACCTCATATAGCCTGGGCATGCCCGTAAGATCCGGCAGGGACGTTAACCGGTTATCGTTAAGATAAAGCCGCTCGAGAGCGTTCAGGGCGAGGATGCTGTCCGGCACGGCCCCCTCCAGAGCATTCTCATACAAAAAAAGGTCGTTCAACCGGGTAAGGCGCCCCAGCGAGGCGGGGATCCTGCCGGTCAGATTGTTACCCTTCAGATGCAGTCTCTCGAGCGAGGCCAACTTGCCCAGTTCCTCCGGGATCGGACCCTGCAAACTATTGGAATATAATTGGATATACTCCAGCCGGGTCAGGTTTTCCAACCAGGCAGGGACAGGACCTGTCAGGATGTTAGTGCTGAGATCAAGCGATACAAGCGAGGTCAGGTTGCCCAGCGCCTCCGGGATCGGACCCCGCAAACCATTGTTCCCTAAGCTGATATACCTCAACCGGGTCAGGTTTCCCAACGAGGCGGGGATAGGCCCCCTGAATCCGTTATCCCCCAGAGTCAGGTACGTAAGCGAGGTCAGCCTGCCCAAAGACTCCGGGAGGCGACCGCGCATCTCGTTTCCCGTAAGGTCCAACCTCTCGAGCGCAGCGAGCGCTCCCATCTCCTCGGGCAGATGCCCCGTGAGGTTGTTGAATCTAAGATGCAGCCCTGTCACGCGCCCGGCTTCGTTTAAGACGACGCCAAACCAGCTTCCCAAAGGCTCCTCGAGCCAGCCGCGGGCGTTCGTCCAGCCCGAACCGCCCGTCGCACGGTAGAAGTTCGCCAGAATTAGGGAGTCCGCCTCATGCGCCGCCACCATATGCTCCGGCGCGACGGACGATACCCGCTTGCTGTAGAGCGTCAAATCCGATACGCGCGGGTTCGTGATTACGCAGTAATACACAGCCCGCGCCTCGGACAGCGCCACCCGCAGCGTATTGCTTGTCGCTCCCTCGATGGCCATGTCGTCGTCCACGAAGTTGCCGTAACCGTCCCCGTACCATTGGTAGGCGTTCTCCTCGCCGCCCACCTCGACCGAGAACGTGACATGGTCCGCCTCGCGCACTACGCGTGTGGGCACAGGGCGCTGGGGCGCATAGGTAAAGTCGCTTACGCTCGCGGAGGCCTGCGCTTCTTCGCCCCCGGGGAATCGCTCCGCGCGTTCCGCAAGGCGCCGGTAGACGCGGGGCAGCGCGCGCAGATGGCCTGCCGGGACGATATCGCCCTTGCCCTGTGCTTGCAAGGCGTTCAGGGCGTCTATGTACCGCCTGAGTGCTTCCGGATCGGGGGGGCGGCTTGCAGCGAGCGTAACCGGCGCGAGCGGGCCTTGCGCTCGCATAACGAACCCTGTGCGCTCGAAAAGCGCAGCGAGCCGCTCCCGGTCCGGCGCCCCGAGCGGCTCGGCTACGCTCGCGGGAAGGCGCACCCCCTCGAAATCCTCGAACGTGAGCCGGTTAAACGCAACGTTAACGACGTCAAGTTCGGGCAGGCCGGAGAGGTCGGCCAGCGCATCGAGGTTGTTATGAGAAAGATAAAGGCTGCGTAGAGCCTTTGCGTTTGCGATATTGCCCGGCAGCGCGCCTTCCAGATCGTTGCCCCTAATATTCAGAACGCCAAGTCTTGGCAGATCACCCAGTCCGGGGGGGATCGCGCCTCGCAGCCGCGTGATGCCCAAAGAGAGTCTCCGCAGATTGCCGAGGTCCGTGACCCACTCGGGAAAATCGTAGGGCGCAAACGGATTGTCAGATAATATCAGATCTTCCAGATTCGCGAGGTTACCGAGCGCCGGCGGCATGGAACCCGTTAAGGCATTGTCAGACAAGTAGAGTCTTTTCAAGCGGGAGAGTTCTCCCAGCCGGGCCGGGATGGGCCCCGTTAAGCCGTTAACCTGAAGCACCAGATATTCGAGCTCGGCGAGGTTGCCTAACGCCGGGGGCACAGGCCCTGTCAGCCCATTGTAACTAAGATAGAGACTCTTCAACTTCGCAAGGCGCCCCAGCGAGGCGGGGACAGGCCCCGTTAAGCCGTTAAACTGAAGATTCAGGACTTCGAGTTCGGCGAGGTTGCCTAATTCAGGAGGTACAGGCCCTGTCAGCCCATTGAAACTAAGCACGAGACTCTTCAACTTCGCAAGGCGCCCCAGCGAGGCGGGGATCGAGCCCGTCAAGTCGTTAATCTGAAGCACCAGGTCTTCCAGCTCGGCGAGGCCACCCAATTCAGGAGGGATCGAACCGGTAAAGTCGTTGAAATGCAAGTAGAGCTCCTGCAACCGGGAGAGGCGTCCCAGCGAGGCGGGGATCGAACCGCCAAGGCGGTTGCCTGTCAGGGCGAGGTATTCGAGTTCCGTCAAACGACCCAGCTGCGAAGAAAGATGGCCCGTAAGGTTATTATGGAGCACCTCAAGGTGCACAACTCTTCCCTCCTCGTTCAGCGTCACGCCATGCCAACCCATGACCGGCTCTTCGAGCCAGCCCGTGCGGTCTCTCCAGTCCTCGCCGCCCGCCGCATGATAGAACGCCACCAGAGCCAGCGAATCCTGCGCATTCGCAAAACGCCCCGCGCGAAGGCGCACGAGGTCCGGCTCGTCGACAAAGCCGTCCGCCGTTACCTGCGCCGCGACGAGAAACTCGCCGACCGCCGGGCGGTTGGCGCCTAAATGAAGGCTAACGTCCACCGACGCCGTGTCTCCGCGCGCGAGGGGGCCCAATCGCACCGAAGCAGGCTCGATGCGCGCGTACGCCGCCTGGGCCCTGAAACGCACCGCCACATCCCGGGCGTCGCCATGCGCATTCGCGAACGTTATGCGCACCGAGGACGTATCGGCTTCGGGAAGGTTCACATGCTCGCCCCGGTGCGCCCGCCCGTTCCCCGCCGCGATCCGAACCGCAGGACGAGGCCCCTCGGTCGCCGCACGATCGGCGCCGGGAAGGTTCACATACTCGCCCCGGTGCGCCCGCCCGTTCACCGCCGCGATCCGAATGGCGGGACGAGGCGCCTCGGTCACCGCGCGCCAGGCGTTGACGAAGGCGTGGGCATGTCTGTCCGAGGTCTTGTCCGCCGTCAGGCGCACCTGCTCGCGCAGCGCCTCGGGACCAAACTGCGGGTTCGCCGTCTTCGCCAGCGCCGCAACGCCCGCTACGAGCGGAACTGCCAAAGACGTGCCGCGCCATCTGGCGTAGCCGCCCCCCGGCGCCGTCGCCTCTATCGCCTCGGAAGGAGCGTATACGTTCACGCTCCTGCCGTAGTTGAAGACGTTCTCCCGCGAATCCTTCTGCGTGCCCCCCACGCTCAGCACGGACGGATAGCTCGCAGGATAGTGGGGCGCCGCGTCGTTGTCCTTGTCCGCATTGCCCGCCGCCGCCACCACCAGCGCCCCCGCTTCCAGCGCCGCCTGCATCACCAGCCAGGACGTCTCCGAATACACGGAACTGCTAAAGCTCGCCGTGATAATGTCCGCTCCGTTCAGCGCCGCATACAATACGCCCTTGTTCGTGTGGCAGACCGTCCTGGCGGAGCCCTCGCACGCGGTGCGCACCGGCATAAAGGAGGCGTTCCAGCTCGCCCCGGCTATGCCCCGCGCGTTGTCCGTCGCCGCAGCCGCTACGCCCGCCACCGCCGTGCCGTGATCGCTGCCCGTTCCGTCCCCATCCGGATCGGGCGAATCCTCCGTGAAACTCCAGCCGTGCGCGTCGTCTGTGAAGCCGTTGCCGTCGTCGTCCAGCCCGTTGCCCGGCGTCTCGTTCAGGTTCGTCCACAGATTGTCCCGAAGGTCCGGGTGCGCAATGTCCACGCCCGCATCCACGATGGCGATCAGAACCTCGCCCTCCTCGCCCTTGACCTCGTCCCACGCCTCGGGCAGCTGCAAGCGCGGCAGGTGCGTCTGCTCGCCGTAGAGCGAGTCGTTCGGAGCGGCGAGCGCACCGCCGGATACTACCCTTGCGGGCAAGCGCACGCCGCCGATACGGTGGACAGGCTGCGGCTCGGCGTAGACGACGCCCGCGTCGCGGGCGAAGGCCTGCGCCGCATCGGCGGGCTCCGCGCCGCTCGTATAGGTCAGCGCGTAGACATGGCGCAGCGCCTCGGCGCTCGGCGAGAGTGCGCGGCGCTCGGCCAGAGTGTCCAGAAAAGGAAAAGCCTTCTCAAGGCGCGTCATGCCATGCGTCGCCGCCGCGGCGCTGAAGGCGGCGCTTGCCGTCTTGCCCGGCGCGGGCGCCTGCGACTCGGCGGCGAACCGCACATAGAGCCGGCCGGGAACAGTCTCCACCTTCTCTGCCGACTGTGTTAGGGCAGGGTATGCCCAAAAGGCCGGAAGCGCAGCCAGAAGCGCACCCGCAAAGCCCCAAAGCGCCCGGCGCAGGGGCCTGCGCGTATACGAACGAAGCATCGGAGAATATGTCATACGCGTATGCGATGAGGCCGGCGAACGAGGATCAGAGGCCTTGCCCTGTCCGATCAGGATCGTCCGGCCCGCAAGGGCGGCCCTCCGCTCAACGGTCGGCGAGCGGCCACACGGCCCGCAAGGTAAGGTTCCCGGTCTCTCTGTTGAACAACACGTCCAGCGTACGCGGCGCCGCAGCTGACCTGCCGGCAGGCAGCGACGCCTTCGCACCCACATTCAGGCGGTTGCCGCATGCGGCACGCAAGGGCGTGTCCGCTAAACTGTGTAAGCGGGATTATTGTTCCATAGGGACACGGTCCCCATAGAGTATGACAAACTGGTTGAGTGCGGCCTTCCAGTCGCGTATGGGTCGCTTCCATTTCTTCGAGGCTTCCCGCAGGCCGAGCCATAGCAGTTTGAAGATCGCCTCGTCGTTCGGGAAAGCGCCCTTGTCCTTGACGATCCTGCGAAGGCTGTAGTTCAGCGACTCGACCGCGTTCGTCGTGTAGACCACCTTGCGGATCGCCGGAGGATAATCGAAGAAAGGCGCAAGCCTTGCCCAGTCCTTTCGCCGCCGCGGCGCGTTCATCCGCGATGAAAAACGCGCAGGGCGTACGGCGCGAAGACAGACGACGCGCCGCAACGCGCCCGAGGAGCCGCTGGGCCCGTTTTTCCACAAAATGCGCACTTTCCGCTGTGGATATGACGCGCTTGTCCACAGCCGGGGGAAAGCCGTGTCCAAAAAATGTGGGAAAGTAATCGCCATGATTTCCGGCCTGGTGCGTAACGTTAGGAACGTGCAATTTTGCAATTTCCCGCCCGGGATCATAAAAATTTTTTATCCCGGAGGTTATGTTTGAGCATGTTGCGGGTCTATAGTACGAAAACCCGCAGCCATGGCGTTGCGGGCCGACATCGCATTCGCCATCCATACACGTAAAAACAGAGAGGTATTCTCATGGCATACGCCATCAACAAAGCCATCCTGATCGGCAATCTGGGACAGGATCCGGAAATGCGCTACACCGGAAACGGAACAGCCGTATGCAACATGCGGCTCGCCACCACCGACCGATACAAAGACGCAAGCGGAGAGATGGTCGAGCGGACCGAATGGCACAATGTCGTAGCCTGGGCCCGCCTTGCGGAGGTTTGCAGCGAATACCTGCGGAAAGGGTCCAAGGTATATTTCGAAGGGCCGCTGCAAACGCGCTCCTGGGAAGACCGTGACGGCAACACGCGCTACACCACGGAAATCCGCGCCCGCGAGATGATGATGCTGGACTCGCGGGGCGGAAACGAATCAGGGAACGGATCGACGGGCGGCTTTTCCGGAAGCAAACCGCAGGCGCCCCGGAAAGCGGCGTCCCCGGCCGGCGCCGATGCGGACGCAGGGTACGATCCGGACGACGATCTCCCGTTCTGATCCATGTCGGAATATGTCCGCGGGGCGCTGTGCGAACCGCGCAACCTGACGCTCTTCGCCGTGTTTCCGGTCCCGGGCCGGAAACACAGGTTCTCTCGCTTGCTTGAGGGGGTTTCCGGTCCGACCCTGCGGAGATATTCCACCTGACGCAGAACGCGCCGAATGCGGACAAACGGGCAGAACGCGAAGACGGCGAAATGCATTATCGAATGCACGGACAACCTTGCGTTCATGCAGGAGCTCGGCGACGGTCGCCTGAAACTGATCGTCACGTCGCCTCCGTATAATCTGGGCAAAGCCTACGAAAAGCGAGCGCCGCTGGAAGAGTACCTGAAACGGCAGGATCGCGTCATTTCCGAATGCGTGCGGCTGCTGCACCCCGCCGGCTCCCTGTGCTGGCAGGTCGGCAATTATGTGCAGAACGGGGCCATCGTCCCGCTTGACGCAGTGCTGTATCCGCTTTTCCGCAAGCATGGCCTGAAGATGCGCAACCGGATCGTGTGGCATTACGGGCATGGCCTCCATTGCTCGAAACGCTTCTCCGGACGCTACGAAACGATCAACTGGTGGACCCGGAGCGACGATTACACGTTTCATCTGGATCCGGTCCGGGTTCCGGCGAAATATCCGAACAAACGGCATTTCAAAGGACCGAACATCGGGCAGTTGTCGGGCAATCCGAAAGGCAAAAACCCCAGTGACGTGTGGCGATTTCCCAGCGTGAAGAATAATCACGTGGAGAAAACGATCCATCCTTGCCAGTTTCCAGTCGAACTGGCGGAGCGGCTCGTGCTGTCCATGACCGATCCGGGCGATGCGGTCTTCGATCCGCATATGGGCGTTGGATCTTCGATCGTCGCAGCGCTGATGCACGGCAGAACGGCGTATGGTTGCGATATTTCGCCCGACTACGCGGCGATTGCCCGCGACCGGGTTCGGGCGCTTCGCAACGGTACGCTCCGTACCCGCCCCATGGGAAAGCCCGTGTACGATCCCGCCAGGCGCCGCCGCGAATCGTAACCGCATAGCCTGAACGCACGCTTCTTCCGAGACGAACCGCCCTGCTTCCGCCATGCCCATTCGCCCGTACATTCTTGCGGATACAAACTGGAAAGCCCTCCGGCAGACCCGATACGATGTGGCGGTGCTGCCCTGGGGCGCCACGGAAGCGCACAACTACCATCTGCCGTACTCCACCGATGTGACCCAGTGCGACCATATCGCCGCCGAAGCAGCGCGCAAAGCATGGGAAGCTGGCGCCAACGTCATTGTTCTGCCCACCATTCCTTTCGGCGTCAACACCGGGCAACTCGACGTCAAGCTGAACATGAATCTCTTCCCGAGTACGCAGGCTGCGATGCTCGGGGATATCGTCGATACCGTCTCGCGCACCGAAATCCGGAAACTGCTGATCCTGAACGGCCATGGGGGCAACGATTTTCGGCAAATGATCCGGGAACTCGGCGTCGCCCACCCGAACATGTTTCTGTGCGAAATGCACTGGTTCAAGGCGCTGAACCCCCCGGATTATTTCGAAATGCCGGTAGACCACGCCGGCGAAATGGAAACGAGCCTGATGATGTGCCTTGCCCCCGACCTCGTGCTGCCGCTTGACGAGGCGGGCGATGGCGCCGAGCGCCGATTCAACATTGAGGGACTGCGGGAGAAATGGGTCTGGGCCGAACGGCAGTGGTCGCAGATCAGCGAGAGCACCGGGGTGGGAGATCCGTCTCGCGCCACGCCGGACAAGGGCGTCCGGTTCTTCAACGACCTGACGACGAAAATCGCCGCCTTCCTGAAGGAGCTGGCGGACGCCGACCTCGACGACCTGTACGAATAGCGCAAGGGCGCCTCGCCCCATGCTGCGGCGGCGGACAGACCTGCGCGAATGTATGCGCAAATCCCTACTTTTACTTCTTTCTATCGATCCCCCGGAACTGGCCGCCCCTCCATTGGACCCTGACCCTGCTTCGTTATTCCTGCTTGCGCAGACTGCGTTCGCCTCGCTGAGCGGGGCCTTCGTAGCCGCCTGCGTACTTGCGCTCGTTCTGCTTCTGCTGGCGTCAGCGATCTTCTCCGGCTCGGAGGTAGCGCTTTTTTCGCTCACCGGTTCGGCGAAGGCGTCTCTTTCGGAAACCGGCGACCGCGCGGCAAGGCGGGTGCTGAAGCTGCTCGAACAGCCCCGGCGCCTGCTCATCACCATCCTGATCCTGAACACGGCGACGAATGTGGCTGCCGCCATCGTGGCCGCCCTGCTGACTGCGAGGGTTGCCGAAGCCATGGCGTGGAGTTGGGCCGTCACGGTCGTTCTAGAGGTCGTAGCGCTGACCTTCGTCATCCTGGTCATGAGCGAAATCACGCCGAAGTTGCTGGCCGTACGTCATGCCGAAACATTCAGCCGAATGGTTTCCGGACTGCTGGCGACCCTGCACCGCATCCTGTACCCCCTGTCCGGGTTTCTGGCCCGTTCGACAAGATTCATGCGCGAGCGACTCGAAACGGACGGCGCGCGCATCTCGCCGGAAGACCTCAAAACGCTTGCCGACGTCGGCGAGGCGCACGGCACTATTGAAGAGGAAGAAAAGGAGATGATTTACTCCATTGTGGAATTCGGGGAAACGTCCGTCCGGGAAATCATGGTGAGCCGGCTGGACGTCGTAGCGCTTCCGGTAAACGCCGGCGTCGGGGACGCACTGACGCTGATCCGCGAAACGGGACATTCCCGCATTCCATTGTACGCCGACCACCTGGACAACATCCTGGGCGTCGTGTACGCCAAGGATTTGCTCCCCTACCTGCTGGGCGCGAACGGAAATTCATCGCTCGACTGGAGGAAGGTGGCCCGCCCCGCCATTTTCGTGCCGCCAGGCAAGAAGCTGGACGATCTGCTGAAGGACCTGCAAGCGAAAAAAACCCATATGGCCGTGGTCGTAGACGAATACGGCGGCACGGCGGGCCTGGTCACGCTGGAGGACATCCTGGAGGAAATCGTCGGAGAAATTCGCGACGAACACGACGAAATCGAAAAGCGACTCTACGAGCGGCTCGACGACGCGACGTACCTGTTCGACGCCCGCATCGACCTGGACGACGTGAACGAACTGCTGAACGCCTCGCTCGACACCGAGGGATACGATTTCGAAACGCTGGGCGGATTGATCTTCCACGAAACCGGAACGATCCCGGAAGAAGGGAACAGCCTGGAAATCGAAGACCTGATCATTCGGGTCGCGACGGTCGAAAACAATCGGATAGGCCGGGTGCACGTACGCCGCGCCCTGCCTGCCGGCAAGCAGGAAAACAACGAAACGAAACCTGGCGAACCGGGTCAAGGAAACGCTCGTTAAGTCCGTTGTATGGCGCACAGGAATTACCTACCTTGATCGTCATGCACAGGTTTGTCATCCATTAAAACGGAACCGAATGCATCAGATACGAGAGTATTGCGGCATTTTCGGCATTTTCAATGCCGGGGACGCGGCGCGACATACGTACTACGGCCTGCACGCCCTGCAGCACCGCGGCCAGGAATCGTCGGGCATCGTCAGCTCCACCTACGACGAAGCCAGGCAACGGCGCGTCATGCAGGCCCACCGGGGCCGCGGGTTGGTGCTGGATGTGTTCGCCGACCAGTCCATCTTCGAAAGCAAGCTGCTTGGGAACGCCGCCATCGGACACAACCGGTATTCCACGATGGGCGCCTCGGACAACAAGGCGAACATCCAGCCGTTCGTGGTGCATTACAAAAACGGCAACCTGGCCATTGCGCACAACGGCAACCTGTCGAATGCCCGCGAATTGCGGCAGTCCTTCAGCGATCAGGGTACGCTGTTCCAGACCACCAGCGATACGGAACTGATCCTGCATCTCATTGCGCAAAGTCGGCGAAGCAAGCAAATAAACCAGATCAGGGATGCGCTCGCCCAACTGGAAGGCGCCTTTTCGCTCGTAATCCTTACGGACGAAAGCCTCGTCGCCATTCGCGACCCGAACGGATTTCGTCCGTTGTCGCTGGGACGCCTGCACGACGCTTCGTGGTGCGTAGCCAGCGAAACTTGCGCCTTCGACCTGATCGGCGCCGAATACGTACGCGACATAGAACCCGGAGAAATCCTGGTGATCGACCGGAAAGGCGCCGAAACGGGTTCGTTCCAGCGTTTCCAACTCCCCCGGTCGCATAGCGTCAGCCAGTGCGTGTTCGAATACGTGTATTTTTCGCGTCCCGATTCGCGTATCTACGGGGAAATGGTGGACAAGGTGCGGCGACAAATCGGGAAGCAACTGGCGCGCGAAGCCCCGGTCCCGGTCGCCGAAAAAGGCGAAAGGCAACCCATCGTCATTTCTGTGCCCGACTCGTCCAACACAAGTGCGCTGGGGTATGTAAGCCAATCCCGCAAACAGGGCTATTCGGGCAAATTCGAGATCGGCCTCATCCGCAACCACTATGTAGGGCGCACATTCATCGCGCCCGGGCAGAATCGCCGGGAAATGCGGGTGCGCTGCAAATTCAACACCGTGGAAGGCGTAATCAGGGATCGCATCGTGGTGATCGTGGACGACTCCATCGTGCGCGGCACCACGGCCCGGTACATTGTCCACATGATCCGCGAGGCGGGCGCCCGGGAAGTGCATTTCCGGGTGGCGGCGCCTCCTGTGATCAGTCCGTGTTACTACGGCATGGACTTTCCCAGCCATAGCGAATTGTTTGCGCACGAGTTCGGTTCCAACGAGGAACGCGCAAAATGGCTTGGCGCGGATTCGCTGGCGTATCTGTCCGTAGAAGGGTTGATGAAAGCCGTGCGCAACGCCAACAAGGGCGAGGCGGGTTATTGCGACGCCTGTTTTACGGGAAAATATCCGGTGCCGGTGCACGCCCCGATCGCCAAGGAAGAAAACGAGTGGTAAGCCATTGCATGCCTTGCCGCGCGTCGCTGCCGCGCCTGACGCGCCGCGCCCCATAAAAGCGCTCGTCGATGCTCCCGTTCCTGACCCGTCGCCGAATCCTGACGCTTGCCGCCGTCCTGACAGCAGGCGCCGCCGTGTTGTGGATAGGCAACGCCGCGGAAAGCGATGTTGATTTCAACGAGGATATCCGTCCGATCCTCAACGAAAATTGCGTAACGTGCCACGGAGGCGTTCGGCGGCAAGCAGAACTGAGTCTCCTGTTCCGCGACGACGCGCTCCAACCCGCCGAATCGGGAAAATATGCGATCGCGCCGGGGCAGTCCGGTCGAAGCGAACTCATCCGACGCGTCTCGCACGCCGATCCCGACGAGCGCATGCCCGCCGAAGCCCCGCCGCTGAGCAACCAGGAAATCGATCTGCTGAAACGCTGGATCGACCATGGGGCCGAATGGGAAACGCACTGGGCGTACGTGGCTCCGGAAATGCCGGATCTGCCCGCCGCGTCCGATCCCGCATGGCCGAAAAACGACATCGACCGCTTCGTGCTGGCGCGCCTCGATCAGGAAAACCTGCGCCCGTCCCCCGAGGCGGATTGCCGGGTGTTGTTGCGGCGCGTAAGCCTCGACCTGACGGGGCTGCCGCCCTCTCCGGAAGATGCAGACGCGTTCTGCCGGGACCCGTCCGACGCGCAATACGAGGCCGCGGTGGACCGGCTACTCGCCTCGCCGCGGTTCGGAGAGCGATGGGCGGGGTACTGGCTTGATCTGGCTCGCTACGCCGACTCGAACGGGTACGAAAAAGACCTCCCTCGCACCATCTGGAAGTACCGCGACTGGGTCATCGAGGCTTTCAACGCAGACATGCCGTTCGACCAGTTCTCGATAGAACAACTGGCGGGCGACCTGCTTCCGAACCCCGACGCGCAACAACGCATCGCCACGGCGTTCCACCGGAACACGATGACCAATACGGAGGGCGGCACGGACGACGAGGAATTCCGCGTTGCCGCCGTGATGGATCGCCTGAACACGACCTTCGAGGTGTGGCAAGGCGCAACGATCGGGTGCGTACAATGCCACGGCCATCCGTACGACCCCTTCCGGGAGGAAGAATTCTACGAATTGCTCGCGTTCTTCAACAACACGGCCGATATGGACCAGGAGAACAACGAGCCGAAACTCTACGAATTCGACGAACGACCCGAAGAGGGACAACGCCTCCTTGCCGCGCTGGAAGCCCTGGAACAGGAAATGCACGAATCCGCGCCTCCCGACGAGTTCGCCGCCTGGACGCAACGTTTCGAGGACTATGCCCGGGATACGGATCGGCCCCCTTTTTTCGAAGGACGCGCCCTGTTTCCGCCGGTCATCCGAATCGCGCAAAAAGAAGCCGACCGGCGTAGCCCAAACGATGTTTTCCTGCTGCGCAGCCTGTTCATCGACATGAATCCGGCTTTTGAGGCCCGGCGCGCCGAGCGATCCCGCCTGCGCCGGGCCATCGCCGACCTGAACCCGATTACGACGCCCATCATCCGGGAGCTTCCGGCGAACGCGGCCCGCGCAACGCATATATTCGAGCGAGGCAACTGGCTCGCGCACGGGGACGAAGTCCATCCCGATGTGCCCGACGCACTCCCGCCCCTTTCGGAGGACGCCCCGAAGAGTCGTCTGGGGCTGGCCGAGTGGCTTTTCGACCCCGCCAACCCGCTCACGGCGCGGGTGGCCGCAAACCGATTCTGGGAACAGCTTTTCGGCGCGGGCGTCGTGGAAACAGTCGAGGATTTCGGGACGCAGGGCGAACCGCCTACCCACCCGGACCTGCTGGACGCCCTTGCCCTGCAATTTTCACAGGAATTCGGATGGAGCGTAAAGCGGCTGCTCAAGGAAATCGTGACCAGCGCGGCCTATCGCCAGTCGTCGCATGTCTCGCCCGAACTGCTCGCGGTCGATCCGGACAACAAGTTGCTCGCCCGCGGGCCCCGTTTCCGGCTATCCGCCGAGCAAATCAGGGATCAGGCGCTCGCCGTCAGCGGACTGCTCAGCGACAAAATGCTTGGGCCCAGCGTCTTCCCGCCACAACCGCCGGGACTCTGGACCAACCCGTACAGTGATCTGACGTGGGTAACCAGCGAAGGCGAAAGCCGCTACCGCCGCGCCCTGTACACCTACTGGCGCCGCACCGCCCCGTACCCGTCGCTGCTCGCCTTCGACGCCATGACCCGGGAGTTGTGCGCCTCCCGTCGCATCCGCACCAATTCGCCGTTGCAATCGCTGATCACGCTGAACGACCCCGTGTACGTCGAAGCAGCCGTAGCGCTGGCCCGCCGCATGCAACAGACCGGGCGCGACACGCCCGAAGAGCAGCTCCGGGAAGGCTACCGGCTTGCGCTGCAACGGGATCCGGACCAGACGTCGCTGGAGGCGCTCGTAACCCTCTACGAAACGGCGCTGGCCGATTATCGGGAATCCCCGGAAGACGCCGCCGCGCTGTTGCATATCAAGGACAATGCCTTCGCCGAATACGAGGAGACGCGCCAAACGGACTACGGCTCCGAACCCGCGTACGCTCCCTCCGAACCGACCGCTCCGGCAGCGACAGGGACGGCTTCGCCCGAAGCAGGCGCCCTGGCCGTCGCGGCGAACGCCATCCTCAACCTCGACGCCTTTCTGACCAAAGAATAGCTATGACCGATGCAGCGTACCGGGAGCGGCGTCTTGACGCGCTCCACCGAATCACACGGCGTCATTTTCTGAAAACCGCCGCGGCGGGCTTTGGCGGCCTGGCCCTGCCGACCCTTGCCGGGTGCGCCGCCGCCGATTCCGCGATCCGGGGCGCTGCGGACGACATCCGGGGCCTGCACTTCGCCCCGAGCGCAAAACGGGTCATTTTCCTGCACATGGCGGGCGCGCCGTCCCAGCTCGAATTGTTCGACTACAAACCCGAACTGCATCGCCTGCATGGCCAATTGTGCCCGGAATCCCTGCTGGAGGGCAAATTTTTCCCCTTCATCAAGGGCACGCCAAAAATGCTGGGGCCCCAGGCGACGTTCGCGCAACATGGGGAAAGCGGCGCCTGGGTCTCGGACATGCTCCCCTATTTCGCCAAGGCCGCCGACGAGGTCACCTTTCTCAAGGCGATGCATACGGACGAATTCAACCATGCGCCTGCGCAACTCCTGCTCCATACGGGCCATGCCCGCCCGGGGCGTCCCAGCATGGGGTCCTGGGCCATCTACGGACTCGGTTCGGAAAACCAGAACCTGCCGGGCTTCATCGTGCTATTGTCCGGAGGCAAACAGCCCGACGGCGGACGCAGCGTATTCGGCAGCGGCTTTCTGCCCACCGTGTACGAGGGCGTGCAGTGCCGTTCGCACGGCGACCCGGTGCTCTATGTGGGCAATCCGCAAGGCATGAGCCGCGAACTGCGCCAAAAGTCCATCGAAACGATCAACGCCATCAACCAGCGGGATTACGAAGAAGCAGGCGACCCCGAAACGCTGTCGCGCATGGCCCAGTACGAAATGGCTTTCCGGATGCAAATGTCCGTGCCGGAAGCCATGGACATCGAGGACGAACCGCAGTGGGTCCACGACATGTACGGTACGAAACCCGGCGCGGTCTCCTATGCGAACAATTGCCTGCTGGCGCGGCGGCTGATGGAGCGGGGCGTGCGGTTCGTGCAATTGTTCCACTGGGGATGGGATGCGCACGGCGCCAGTGCAGATGAAGCGCTCAACATCGGTTTCAAGGAGCGCTGCGACGAAACGGACCGGCCCACGACAGCCCTCCTGCTGGACCTCAAGCAGCGAGGTCTCCTCGAAGATACGCTCGTGGTATGGGGCGGGGAATTCGGGCGTACGCCCATGCTGGAGAACCGCACGGGAGACGACAATCCCTTCGTGGGGCGCGACCACCACACGGACGTATACACCATGTGGGCGGCGGGCGGCGGCGTCAAGCGCGGGTTCACCTTCGGCGAAACGGATGAAATCGGATATTCGGCCGTCAGGGACCGCGTACATATCCACGATTTGCAAGCCACCATCCTGCACCTGCTGGGCATGGATCACGAACGGTTGATCTACGAGCATCAGGGACGGGATTTTCGCCTCACGGACGTCCGCGGCCAGGTAGTGCGGCAAATTATGGCGTAGGGCAAATTGGCGTTTTCTCAAAGGAATATGCAGCATAGACTCAATGACGCCGCGGGCTGGCGAAAATTCCTCCCGTTTGGATAGCTTTATAAAATCTTCGCTGTATTGCCTGGATGGCCCGAGTGGAGCAAAAAAGTCCAACTAAGCAGCCAAGATATTGAAACGGTTTCGAGAAATTGGTCGCATCGCTCCTTGTCTGTGAAACGCTTGCTATTAGCAAGGATTTGGCGTTGGAAGTAAAAGGGTTGCAATGTTCTATAATCGCTCCGTCTTGCGCATCAATGCCCGCCTCAAGATTCACAAACCAGCAAACGAATCGAATTTCATCCTGAATCGATGCTTCTCAAGGTAAGCCTTGGCTTCGTCGGCCTGCTCGACAGTAATAATCCCGGCCTTGATTGTCCGCAATAATATCTCTGGCGTGGTCAAAATCCGGTGCTCGCCGATACGTTCGCGGGCAATGCGAAGAAACAGGCCGCGCTCATCTGAAGCCAATAACCAGCCCTTATGTTCGGCCGCTGCAAGACAGGCAGCTTCGCCAACACCCATCACTTCCGTCAAATCGGCGAAGATGCGTAACTCGTTCGGATCGGCGCCTTTCTGCTTTTGAAACAGGTTAGCGTCAAACGCATCGGAGAGCAATATTTGCTGATCTGGACGAGTGATTTCTTTATGCACTGCATCCGGTACAATAAAACGGTACCCGGAAAGGGCGCCCGGTATGTCTACCCGGTTCAGAATAAGGAAATTGATAAGAACGCTGGCGTCGACTACAACGGTATACATCTCCCCCTCTGCCGTAAATTTCAGCATTCCCCGCGCATCACATCGACAGGTTCGGTCTCGTCCAAACCGGCTTTCTCCAGCAACACATCCGCATCGCGTTCGGGGTCTGCCAAGCGGATAAGTTCCCGGAGTTTGCTGCGGGTGATTTCCTCGCGTCGCAGCGCCTCGATTCCCAGAGAGAGAAACCGGGAGTGAAATTGATTCCTTGCGATTTCATGATCCGGTTCGGAAAGACCAAGAATCTCACGTATGGCGCGGCCACGACCAACCTTATCCTCGGCAGCCAATCTCGTTCGCTCGCTTTCATCAATTATGCGAAGGCCTTTCAGGCGATACAGCATCGCGGTGCGGCTCACGTTAAAATGGTGGGCCAGTCGAACAAGATCATACATTTGAATATCCTGGCTCCCCGGTTCCATGCGCCCCTCCACATGCAGAGCAGACTCCCCATCATATACATCCATCTGGCCCCGGCTGGGGCGACCCTTGGCAAGGCCGTGCACGAAGGATCGGACAGCGTTCTGAGGCATCAGAAAAGAAGCAGCGAATGCATTGGCTCGCACTTCATTGAGATTGGATCGCTCGCTCGAACGACTCAGCATACCGCGGATTTCACGATCGAAAAGTACGTGAGCATACTCGTGCGCACACGAAAAGCGCCTACGCAAGACATGGTGCTGCCGATTGACTGCAACCAATATGCCATGGCGGGCGTCGATCAAGGTCAGTCCGGATATATCATGGGGTAAATTCACTTGCGCCGTGCGAATGCCCTGGCCCTCAAGAAGATCGACTATATCCGGCAGCGGCGCATCTCCCAGGTTGAGCCGGTGACGTTCCTTGGCCGCGACGAGCCCTCCCTGCTGAACCGCCTCCCATTTGGAATCTGGCGAAGGGACTGGATAGATCGGAATCGTAGCCAACCCGCGATCCAGGCCGAGACGACGCTCCAAATTGGTGATTTCGCGCCCCAAGGTGATGCATTGGCGCAGCGAATCCAGAACGCCTGTATCCATCGAAACACCGGGCTGCCGCCGAAAAAGCGCCATAACCGTTTCTCCTTCGGACAAGTCCTCTTCGAGAAAGTCCTGAATATCTCGTCCATAGAGATGCGCGAGCCGATGCAGCTCCAGGCTAGACACCCCGCGACGACCTTGTTCCATTTGGGAAATGGTCGCACGCGAAAGTTCGAGGTGGTCGGCCACCTCTTCCTGGGTCATCTGACATGCTTCACGCGCCGCACGAAGTCGACGGGCGAGCTCGCCCTGCGTGATAGCCACGGGTAGCGGGTTTGAGTTGGCGAGTTCGGCATGGCGAATTCTCTCGTCCCATCCCGCACTCGGTCTTATGGCCCGGACACCGCGCCCAAGCCTCGTACGCGAATGATATGAAATAAATCTTAAAATGTCAAAAAATGGATTTTATGATATAAAACGCCCGTAATCCGCCCTCCCCCTACCCCATTCCGTCTCTCGCGCCTATATTCAGGGGTAGATAATTCCAAACACAGGCACGTAATGAGTATACGTCCCAACAGAAACCGACCCGCGCCCGCGCTTCGTCGGGCGAATCTCGTCCGGACCGCGAACTACCTTGCAACCGCACTGACTGCGAGCCTCCTGTGGCTCGCCGGATGCGCCCGCCCGCCCGTACCCATGGCCTCCGACGAAAACGCAGCGTCCACGCCAGTCGAGGCGCGACGCGGCATGGTCGTTTCCGCGAAGATCGAGGCGTCCGAAGCAGGCATTGAAATTCTCCGGCAAGGCGGCAATGCGGTAGACGCCGCGGTGGCCACGGGATTTGCGCTGGCGGTTACCTACCCTCCGGCGGGCAACCTCGGCGGCGGCGGCTTCATGGCGATCCGTTTCCCGGACGGCCATAAGAACGAGGAATCAGGGAATGAAACGAGCCATACAGGAAGCGGAGCGAGACAAACAGGGAATGAAACGGGACAATCTCCCGCCCCGGCCGTAACCACCATCGACTACCGCGAAAAAGCGCCCGCCGCCGCCCATCGGGATATGTATCTCGACGAAGCAGGAGAGGCGATCCCCGCGTTGAGCCGGTTGGGATACCTTGCCTCAGGCGTGCCCGGCTCCCCGGCGGGACTCGTTCTGGCGCACGAAAAATATGGGCGCCTGCCCTTGTCCGACGTGATGGCGCCCGCCATTCGCCTTGCGGAGGAAGGGTTTCTGCTGAGCGCGCGGGACGCCGCCGGACTGAACGCGCAGCGCGACGCTTTTGCGCAGTTCGAAAGCACTGCGAAATATTTCACGAAATCCGACCCGGATGAGCGCTATGCAGCCGGAGAGCGTTTTGCGCAACGGGACCTTGCCGATGTGCTCCGCCGAATTCGGGACCGGGGGCGGGCCGGATTTTACGAAGGAGAAACCGCCGAACTGATCGCGGCAGAGATGGCGCGCGGCGGCGGATGGATCACCATGGAAGACCTGGCCGCCTACGAAGCCGTGGAACGCGCGCCGGTTTCGGGCGCGTATCGGGGCTACCGGTTCTTCGCTATGGCGCCCCCGTCTTCCGGAGGCGTAGCTCTGGCGCAATTGCTCAATGCCGTAGAGCCGTACGATCTGGGAGAAATGGGCCATCATACGGCGGCTACGGCCCACCTGATGGGCGAGGCCATGCGGCGCGTCTACGCCGACCGGGCGCAATGGCTGGGCGATCCCGATTATTTCGACGTGCCGGCAGCCGCGCTCGTCGAAAAAGAATACATGCGGCGGCGCATGGCGGGATTCGACCCCGACCGGGCGGATTCCAGCATCGCCGTGGCGTACGGGGACCCGCTCGCCTTCGAATCTTCCGAAACCACGCACTATTCCGTAGTGGACGCGGACGGGCAGGCCGTCAGCGTAACCACCACCATCAACGGAAGTTACGGCTCGAAAGTAGTGGTGGACGGCGCAGGCTTCTTCATGAACAACGAAATGGACGATTTCTCGGCCAAGCCGGGCGCGCCCAACATGTTCGGGCTGCTCGGCTCGGAGGCCAACGCCATCGAACCGGGCAAGCGCATGCTGTCGTCCATGACGCCCGCCATCGTAGAGGACCCGTCCGGAGAGCTGTTCATGATCATCGGATCGCCAGGCGGAGGACGCATTATCACGACCGTGTTCGAGGTCATGCTGAACGTGATCGACCACGGAATGAACATACAGGAGGCGGTAGCTGCCCCCCGGATTCACCACCAGTGGCTGCCGGATGTGTTGTACTACGAGGCGCAGGCCCTTTCCAAAACGGCGCGGCGCGGACTGGAGCGCCGAGGCTGGACGCTGAACGAAAACGGCGCCTGGGGTCGCGCAGACGGCGTCGTAGTGCGCCGGGATGCGAAAGGCGTGTTGTACCAGGGCGGGGCGGACCCGCGAGGACAGGACGCCGCCGCAGGGTATTGATCAAAATGAATGTCAATTTCAATATAAGATATTCATTTTGACATTTAACTTTTTGAATTGAAGCTTTTTCAGCAACCAACCTGATGTTACTCCATCGTCCGGCAAATGCGGGACGCGCACGCCTTTCACGCCTGGAGCGTATGCACCAATATCATTGTGCGCACAAAAACGACGCGCACAGGAAGGAGCGCGACGAAGGAGCGCGGCCATATCGGCGGCGAGAGAATCAATCGCCGGACGACGAAAAGCATACTAAAAGGGCGCTGGGCTTGCGCATGCGATCCGCGCCGGGATCGACCCGAAATGACAACCTTTCCTTCGGGCCGTACGCGTAGACTCGCAAAGCCGTTACGCCGAACACGGATCGAACAACTATCCCACATTTGTAACCTGTTTGACAGAGACGAGCCGGAGTCGATTTCTGGCCGGCGGCAGAGAGGTGGTTCGGGTTGATTGGACAGGTTTCGCGGGAATTTAAGGTGTACTGTTGCGACCTTGTTCCGACGCAATCAACCAGACAAGACCCATGTCGAGACGCACCCGCAGAACCCACAGTCCTTCGTTCAAGGCGAAGGTAGCCCTCGCCGCCATGCGCGGCGACAGCACGCTGGCCGAACTCGCCGAACGCTTCGAGGTGCACCCGAACCAGATACAGTATCTCGCAGCCGTAATCGACTGGCATAGCCGCAAGGCGCTCGCCCACCGCATATCGAACACGATGGACGCTCGTTTTTGCGTGGAAGCTCTCGAGGAAGCGATTGCGCGCTATGGCGCTCCAGAGGTTTTCAACACGGATCAGGGGGCGCAGTTCACCTCCGAGGCGTTCACCAGCGCGCTCAAGGCGCACGGCGTGCGCATCTCCATGGACGGCAAGGGCCGCTGGCTGGACAACGCGTACGTGGAGCGCTTCTGGCGCAGCCTGAAGCAGGAAGAAGTCTACCGGCGCGCCTGCGACGCCGTAAGCGAGGCCAGAAAGGGCGTCGCCGACTACCTGCGCTACTTCAACGAAGAGCGACCCCACCAGGGACTTGACGATAGAACGCCCGACGACGTATACTACAGGCGAAAGCCGCTGACCAAGGCGGCGTAACCCACCGCAGCCCTGCACCTGAAACGACCCGGACTAACTGTCCGAATTTCCCGAACCATTTCTATTTGCACCTTGAACTTCCATGGTAACCTGCCTCGTTCGCTTTTCGCTAACCTAAACCCTCTCTGGACGCCATGACCTTCTTCTTCCGCTCTACCTCGCTTCTTATGCTACTGGTTGTCTGGGTAGCGTCTTCTTTGGTATTTGCTCAACAAAAGCAGAGTGATATTAGTCGTTCTCAGGAGGATATATCAATGGACTTTGTGAGTAGTGATCGCGCCGTTATGGCTTCGGCTTACGCGGAGTATTTTAATATTCCTGTTGATCAGCGGACATCTCGTATTAAGATTGCTCTTGTTGATGCGCTTGCGATAGAGAATGAGCGCAGAAGAAAATATTATCTTGGGCAAGGTCCTCATTGGGCGCTTGGTCCTGATGATAATATAGGTCTTGGTCTGTTTCGCGAAGTAATGCGTATGCGCGATCCTGCGTACGTTAATATTCTTCTTCCTTGGCTTTGTTGTGGTAATTCGCCTGCCTGGATTGAATTAGGTCGGGATGCTATTCAACCAGTCTTGCAATTTGTTTATGATAATGAACCTGAATATGAAAATGCCATGTTTGGAGGAGTATCTGTTCTTCAAAAAATGGTTGATCATTGGGGTCTGGATGCCTTTAGTATTTTCGAGCAGAAACAGCTTAGAGAGATAGCTTTTCGATATATTGCGCCTAATGATCTTTTTGATCCGTGGTTTTTATTTATACCTGCAGTTGGACTTGCTTCTGCAATTGAAGATATTGAACTTATACAAATGGCGGAGAATATAGTTAATGATGAAGACGAGCTTCGCAAGCGTCCACATACTGATGAATGGGGCATAGAATATCTTCGAGAAACTGTATCTGAAGCTGTGTTGGGCACTCGCGAACCTTACAGGCATGTCCCTTACGAGCGGGATTTACAGGAGTAGGAACCTTTCTCTCGGCCATGCGTAATATTAATGTTTCCACCATTTTAACCTATGGAGGTGCTGTTATGAAAAAGATTCTCTTCTTCTTCGTTCTTTTTATTTTAGGCATTTCATGCGTTCCTTATTCGTATTCTCAGAATATAGAAGAGGAATCTCTTGTTACTGTGTATATTGCAAGTGATTTTTCCAGAACTACATATTCCCCTATTTTTTCATCTTATGGTGATGAAAACAGTATAGGAAATAATTGGGTTGTTCCTGTTTTTGGATTAAATGTTAAACTTTCTGAAGCTTTTTATGGATCTTTTCGAGCTGAAGGGTATTCTATATGGAATATTTCGAATGATATTTATTCTAACGTTTCGATTCGTAATTACATGATGGGATTTAAAGTAAAAAATCCTGATCATCCTTTCTTTATTTATGTGATGGCTGGGTTAAATACTATTGATTATAACTTAGAAGGTGTTGAAGATCATATATTACCAATAAATAAAAGTCTTGTTTTAGGTGGAAATGCTGGTTTGAAAATGTTTCGTACTAAACGTTTATCTTATGATTTATCAATTGGTTATAATAAGTCTTTTGATAAAGATTTATCTACTAATAAAATATATCTTCAATTGTCACTTCCTTTTATCGTTTTTTAAAGTAAGTCTTTTCTCTCGCGCTCCGGATTCCGAAAATCCGCACCCTACCCCGCTCCGGAGCGCGAGAGCGGCTCCCTACTCGTCGAAATCCACCACGCCGCGCTCCCAAAGCGTCTCGATGGCGTGGCCTGCGTCCTGGGCGTTCAGCCGGGCGCCGCGGCAAATCCCCTACTGCAAAAACCAGGGCAATACCTGATATTCCCCGAGCGAAAAACGTTCGTTTCCGCCGTGCACCAGCACGCCGCCCCGGTTAGGGTTGGCGGGAATGGATGTCCACCAGTCCAGCGTGCGCATTGCATCGGGAGCCACCGTTTGCCCGGATTTGATCTCCATCGGGATCAGGCGGTCCCCGGCGTCAATCAATATATCGATCTCGCGGCCCGCGGCGTCTCGCCAGAAGAAAAGCGGAGCGTCCCGGCGCATGGCGGCGAACGCCTTGATCAGTTCCGACGCCGCGAACGATTCGAAAACGGCCCCGCGCAACGGATGCCGCTCCAGCGTGGCGCCGTCGCGAATGCCAAGCAGGTAACAAATGAGGCCCGTGTCCAGAAAATGCAGCCGGGGGCGCTTTCGCAAACGCTTGCGATAGTTGCTATGGTGCGGCGGAAGCGTGGTGGCCAGATACCCTGTCTCAAGGGCCGTAAGCCAACGCCGGGCAGTGGTTTGGGTAACGCCCGCATCGCCGGCCAGGCTGTTCAGATTGAGTTCGGAGGCGGTCCGGGCCGCTGCGAGTCTCGTGAACGTTTCGAAAGCACGCAGGTCCGCAACGCGCAGAACCTCGCGCAAGTCGCGTTCGACATAGGTGCGGAAATAATCCGCAAACCAATCGCCGGAAGGGATGCCCCGGTCATGCACAGGCGGATAAAAACCGGCGACAAGCGTTTCCCAGAGGCTGCCGGGAGGAGAAGCGTTTGTGGCGCGTCCGGGCGGCGCATCCCGGTCCAGCGTGAATGGCTCCACAGGGGGCAGCTCCCGTATCTCTGCAAGCGAAAAAGGGTACAAACGCAACAAGGCGGTCCGACCCGCCAGCGTTTGCGACACGGATTCCATGAGCAGGATATTCTGCGATCCGGCAACGATAAAACGACCCGGCCAATCGTCGTCGTCAATGAGAACCTGGATATAGGACAGCAGATCGGGCGCCCGCTGTATTTCGTCAAGAATCATATAATCCGCCTGCGCCAGAAAGCCTCTCGGGTCCGATAACGCCCGTTCGCGCAGGTCGGGCGCTTCCAGCGATACATAGCGATGCTCTGGAAAAACAGCCCGGACCAGCGTCGTCTTGCCCGACTGCCGGGGTCCGGTAACGGTTACGACGGGCCACCTTTCGGCAGCCTGCCTGAGTGCGGGGGTAAGGTGTCTGGCGATCATAGGGGTTAAGGAGACTGAATCTTTGCGGACTTAATCAGCGCATCCTTAAGGAAGCTCTGATTAAGTCCGCAAAGATTCAGATGCTGACAGGCGCGCGCTGGCAAGGAATGACGAAGCAGCGTGGCAGGCCCCACGTAATGAGGAATGACACAGCCAGCGTGCGCCTGTCAGCATCCCGAAGGGCGCTTCACGACCGAAACGCACCAAATCCGCCGTGTTTTTCGCTGATTTCAATAACGCCATCATGTCGTTCTTTACGCGTGAAAGCGAAGCGCTGATCAAAGTGGAGTTAATCAGAGCTTCCTTAATATACTGCATACATTAAATCATGTCAATTTCAATATCAGATATTTATTTTGACGTTAATAAAATGGTGCGCACGGCTCCAAACGGTACACTATCGCCGACGCGAATCTGCCTCGTTTTTACTGGCGCGCGCCGCCCTCTTCGGGTCCTGCGCCCATGCCCTTGACAATCCCCTCCCCGCAACGTATGCTGTCCATGCAAGCATCGGCGCCCGCCCAGCGCCGCGCTAAAAGATCATTCGGCCTCCATGCATCTCCGGGTCCATTGCCACGATGCGCAAATCCTCCTTTCGCTTTCCCCGGCTTGATGCAGGCGCGGCGCTCCCGATCCTCGGAGCGCTCCTCTGCCTGGCGCTTCCCGCGCAGGCGCAATTCCTCGGGGACCGCATGCGGATAAAAACCGAAAACGGAGAGAAAATCATTGGGCAAATGCAGGGGTACGACGACCAGGCCCTGACGCTCCTTGCCGATTCCGCAGAGCAAATCGTCGCGTATGCCGATATGGCGCGACTGCACCGGAGTCTGGGAATCCGTTCGTATTCCAAAAAAGGCGCCCGGAAAGGCTTGGCGGTTGGCGTAATTATCGGCCTGCTCCCGCTACTCAGTGACGGCCTGGATAGCGGCGGCGAATACCTCGCTTTTGCTGCCTTAACGAGTTTGTCGGGCAGCATGATCGGCTTGCCCATCGGCGGCCTGTTCAAGGGAGAACAATGGGAACGCTTGAATATATCTGCGTATGCATTGCCTGTCGGGGACCGCATGCGGATAAAAACCGAAAACGGCGAAAGAATCATCGGGCGAATGCAGGGGTACGACGACCAGACCCTGACGCTCCTTGCCGATTCCGCAGAGCAAATCGTCGCGTATGCCGATATGCTTTCTTTGGAAAGAAGCCAGGGAGTCTGGCGATATCCTGTGCATGGCGCCTGGGCAGGCCTTGGCGTTGGCGTACTTGCAAGCGTTGCCTTATTGGCCTCCGCGGAAGAAGGAGCTCTTGAGGGGTGGGGCGGCCTGGCATACGTATATGCAACTATGATTGCAACTGCCGGCGGCGCGGCGCTGGGCTTGATTTTCGGCGCATTGATGCGAACCGAAAAATGGGAGCGCCTCGACATTCCCGGGCAAGGAAACGGCCTTTCCGTTACGCCCACCTTCGGCGTCCATCCAACCGGCCGCCTGGCCCTCGGCGCCCGCATCTCGTTCTGAAGCGCCCTACTGCTGCGCCATAATCCAGTCCACGAACAACACGGGCGACGAACCGCCCGGTTCGTCCGCCGCAAACACAAAATACAGGTCGGTCATGCCGCTGACTGCGTCAAGCGTCACCTCATAGGCCTGCATGCCGCTTTCGCTCTGCGGCGCTTCGAACGCGCCGAGCATCTCTCCATCCACGCCGCCCGCGCGCAAGTCCAGCCGCCCTCCCGCGGTTACGCCGGCCAGGGTTCCAATCTGTGCGGTCAAGGACCGGACGCCTGTAAGATCGATGTCCCGGAAAACGAGGTACCCCCCGTCGTTCCCGAATACGACTTCGTCCGTAGCGTCCTCTCCATATAACGGTTCCGGCGCAGGAGACGCCTCCACTTCCTCTCCCTCGTCATAGTCTTCCGCCTGCAACTTCGCATGCCGCAGGGTTACGACACGCCGACCCGTAAGGCGAGGCATGCCCGCCGCCCCGCGATCCGTATACGCCGCCGTCAGGAAATAGCGTCCTTCGTCCTCGTCCGCCTCGTGCCGGTCGGTCGCGTACGCGCCCTGCAACGGCAGGCCCGCCTCCCGCGCAGCGTCGTCGTCCAGGCCCAGGATGAAATCCGCCATCCGGGCCGCTTCCTCGACGGAAACATGCGGATGCGGGACCATCGCCCGTTCTCCCCAGACGCCCATGCCGCCCTGCACGATTCTTTCCGAAAGATACGCGCGCGAAGCCTCGTTGCGCGGATATTTCCGGGCGACCGCCGCAAAAGCCGGTCCGATGGATTCTTCTGTCCGGAGATGGCACGCGACGCAATTGTACCGCTCGATCAGCGTTTGCCCGAGGAACCCCGCTGCGCGCTCCAGCGCCGCCTGGCGCCCCTGCGCCTGCACGGTCAGATCGGCGCCGCGGGCGAGGTAATCAACGGTAAAGGCGACCTCCTCGGCAGCGATGTCCCCGTCTTCCGGGTCGTTAACGACCACGTTATACTCAATGACCCGGTCATCCCAGAAGAACGTGCGGTTACCGGGAAATTCGATGCGCACTTCCGGTATGGCGTTGCCCACGAGAATGTCGATGGTCTCCGCGCTCGTCAACCCCTCGCTATCGGTTACGGAGAGCGTCACCGCGTAGGTCCCCGGCTCCGTAAACGAATAGGTCGCCTCCTTGCCGGATAGCTGTTCCGCATCCCCTTCGCGGCGCCAGGCGTACGTGACGGCGTCGCCGTCCGGGTCAAACGAATCGGCGGCGGACAGCGCGACGGTGAGCGGCGCGGCGCCCACAGGATGGTCCGCCGAAATGTGCGCAATGGGGCCGCGGTTGTGGACCGCATACTCGATGCGGAAAAGCCGGGCGTCCGGATTATGCCCGTACCAGGCCTGGCCGTATTCAAGCATATAGAGCGCCCCATCGGGACCGAAAAGCATATCCATCGGGCGGCTGAACTCGGTCGTCGGCATAAACCGCTCCATGTCCGCATAGTCTCCGTCCTCATTCATCGCGACGACATTGATCCAGTTCCGCACCCAGTCATAGATGAACAATTTTCCGTCGTAATAGCGCGGGAATTTCCGGTCGGATTCGGGATAATCGTCGTAATAATAGACCGGACCCGCCATCGCGTTGCGCCCCCCTTCTCCCGTAAGCGGAAATTCTTCGGAGGGGCCGTACGGATACCAGACGAAGGCAGGTTGCGCGGGCGGAAGGATCTCCGATCCCGCGTTGTTCGGGGAATCGTTTACGGGAGCGGCCGGGTCGAAGGGCGAACCAGCCGCTTCCGCCTCGAAATCATAATCGCGGTAGGCCTTGTTGTCGCCCACGAAATGCGGCCAGCCGAAATTACCCGCCGCGCGCGCCTGATTCACTTCGTCGTGCCCCATCGGGCCTCGTTCGGAAGACGGCTCGCCCGCATCGGGGCCAACCTCTCCCCAGTACAAATACCCTGTCCGCTCGTCGATAGCGATGCGGAACGGGTTTCTATTCCCCATCACATAGATTTCGGGCCGCCCCTGCGCTGGATCGTCCGCGAAAAGATTGCCTTCCGGAATGTCGTACGTTCCGTCGTCGTTCGGCAGAATCCGCAATATCTTCCCGCGCAAGTCCATGGTGTTGGCGGAAGACCCCTGCGCGTCCCATGCCTTGCGCCCCTCGCGTTCGTCGATGGGATTGAAGCCGTCCGAGGCGAACGGATTGGTGTTGTCCCCTATCGACACGAACAGATGGCCTTCGGGACCGAATTCCAGCGACCCGCCTACGTGGCAACATTCCTCGCGCTGCACGGGAATTTCCAATAAAACCCGCTCGGATTCCATGTCGAGTCGGGAATCTTCAAGCGCGAAGCGGGCCACCCGTATCACGGCGGCGTCCGACGCGGAATACGTAAAATAGACCCAATGATTGTCTGCATAATCGGGATCGAGGGCCACGCCGAGCAATCCTTCTTCAAAATTTATGGCCACATCCAGTTCGGCGATTGTCTCGGTTTGGGCCGTCTGCGGATCGTAAATCTTGACGGCGCCGCGCCGCTCGACGAAAAGTATGCGCCCGTCGTCGAGCAGGTCCAGTTCCATCGGTTCGTAGAGCCCCTGGTCGAGAATCACTTTCGCAAACCGTTCGGGGCGCGGCGCGACGGACGAATCCGTGCGATTGCCCGGCCCGGCGCATCCCGCAAGCAAAACGATCCACGCCAACGCCAGTATGCTTGTTGTTTTACTGCTTTTACGCATTACGTGAAAACCGGGATGTTTGCGGGAGAAAAGGGTTTATATATAGACCGAACCATGTTGCGCGCGGCCTGTTGCATGCGCTGTGGACGGCCTTGCGCAACGATTTGCGCGCATAAAATACGCAGCGCGGCGGTCGGTTGCCATATCCGGACGCAGAAACGAAAAACAGATTTGTATTTACCGCGGAACAGCGGCATATTTATGCGGTGCGTAACCAGACAGGTTGCGACTCCGAAAATCCGCTTTTTCCCTTTGGATGCAGACTGCGTTGCGTCGCCGACCCTGCCTGCGCGCCTTGAAACGCCCGCGGCGCACTGCCCGACAGCGCGTACGGCAGATTTATCAATCACTGGAACGCAACCCATGTAGCCCATGCTCCTTGCCCCCATCGACTGGATCCTCATCGCAGGGTATTTCGCCCTCTCGTTCGGGATCGCTGTGTATTATTTCCGGCGGGCCGGGCGGAATACCTCCGAGTTCTTCCTGTCGGGCCGAAATATGCCCTGGTGGCTGGCCGGCACGTCTATGGTGGCCACCACCTTCGCTGCGGACACCCCCCTCGCCGTCACCGAACTCGTCGCCAACAACGGCATTGCGGGCAACTGGCTCTGGTGGAATATGGCCTTTGGGGCCGTCCTGACGGTTTTCTTCTTCGCCCGCCTGTGGCGGCGCAGCGGAGTGCTTACGGACGTGGAATTCGTAGAAATGCGGTACGAAGGCAAGGCCGCCGCCGCGCTGCGCGGCGTCAAGGCCCTCTATTTCGGGCTCGTGCTCAACGGCGTCATTATCGGGTGGGTGGCGCTGGCCATGGAAACCGTCATCGACATCCTGTTCCCGGGCCTGACCGTTTTCGGGCGAACATCTTTCCAGGTTCTCGGCGCCGACATCGGGGCGCCGCTTGTCGTAGTGGCCCTGCTGATGCTTCTCACAGGAATCTATGCGCTGCTTTCCGGCCTGTGGGGCGTCGTCGTCACCGACGCCTTCCAGTTCGTTATAGCGATCGGGGGCAGCATTATTCTTGCCGCGTTCGTGCTGGATACGCCTGAAGTCGGCGGCATGGCGGGCCTGATGAGCGCCCTGCCGGAATCGACCTTCCGCATGTTGCCCACCTTCGGAAACGCAGCGGAGGGCGGGGCCGTGCTGGCGCTGAGCGCCGCAAGTTTCTTCGCGTATGTCGGGGTGCAATGGTGGTCCAGCTGGTATCCGGGGGCCGAACCCGGCGGCGGAGGCTATGTGGCCCAGCGCATGATGAGCGCAAAGGACGAGAAGCATTCCCTCCTCGCCACGCTCTGGTTCACCGTCGCGCATTACTGCCTGCGTCCCTGGCCCTGGATTATCGTGGCCCTTGCCGCGCTCGTGTTGTACCCGGGCCTGGACGATCCGCGGGAAGGATTCGTACTGGCCATGCGCGACGTACTCCCGTCCGGTTTCCTCGGTCTGATGCTGGCCGCTTTTCTGGCCGCCTTCATGAGCACGATCTCCACGCAACTGAACTGGGGAACGTCCTATCTCGTAAACGATTTCTGGAGGCGGTTCGTGCAACCGAACGGCAGCGAGAAGCAATACGTCCGCGTATCCCGCATACTGACGTTCGCCCTGGCCGTCGCGTCCGTTTTCATCGCCGCGAACCTGAATTCCGTGAGCGAAGCCTGGGCGCTGCTCATTACGGCGTCCAGCGGCCTCGGACTCGTCCTGATTCTGCGCTGGTACTGGTGGCGCGTCAACGCATGGAGCGAACTGGCTGCGACGCTGTCCCCTCTTTTCCTGCTCGGACTTTCGTTCGTCCTGAATCTTTTCGGAATCGAACTTCCCGGCCTGCAAGCCGGGTTCCCGAACGATCTGTTCGCCGTCGCCGGATTCACCACGGCGGTATGGGTCGCGGCTACGCTGCTCACCCGGCCTACGCATGACGAAACGCTGGACCGGTTCTACCGGCGCGTGCATCCCGGAGGCCCCGGATGGAAACCCATGGCCGCCCGCAATCCGGATGTGCTCCAGGACGCGGGCATGCTGCGGCTCGCAGGCGATTGCGCGGCGGGGATCGTTCTGGTCTATTCCGCCCTGTTCGGCGTCGGGCACCTGCTGATGGGCAGAACCGGATGGCTATTGCTTTGCTTGTGCGGGATCGCCGCATCCGGCGCCTTCCTGTGGACAAGCCTCAAGCGCCTGAACGCGCCCGCCTCGCCCGAGCGGGACGCCTGATCGTTTGCCGCCGCCTGACCATGCGCCTGCTTGTCATCGTCAATGTTTTCGAACCGGACCTCGGGGGCGGCGTACTCTTCAGCGACCTGTGCTACGGGCTGGCCGAGCGCGGTTTCGAGGTGACGGTGCGATGCGCAACGTCCTACTACCCCGAATGGCGCGACAAATCGGGCGAAAACGGCTTGCGCATCCGGTCCGAAACGCGGCGGGGCGTACGCATCGAGCGATTCGGGCTGTACATTCCCCGAAACCCGCAGGCGCTCCGCGAACGGCTGCTCTACGAAGGCTCCTTCTTTGCATCCCTGATGCGCCGCCTGCCCCGCCGCCGCGACTACGACGCCCTGATGGTCTTTTGCCCCTTGCTGGGCGCGGTGGCCTACGCCGCCGCCTGCCGCCGAAAAACCGGCCTCCCCTTGTGGCTGAACGTACAGGATTTGCCTGCCGAAGCCGCGCAGGTCGGGGGCATCGGACAAGGAAACTGGATGGTTCGGGTGCAAGATGCGCTCTTCAACGAGGCCGATGCGTGGAGCGCCATTTCGCCCGCCATGGTCGAACAGCTGGAATCCCGAAGGCGGCGCAATCAACCAATCCGCTACATGCCAAACTGGCTGCACGCATCGCTGGCCCGCCACCTGCGCCCCGCGCCGAACGCGCAAGGCCCCGCCTCCCCCGTGCGTCTCCTGTATTCCGGGAATCTGGGCGCGAAACAAAATCTGCTCGAACTATGCCGCATCCTGCACCGAAGCGACGCCCCGTTCGCATTTCGGATCCAGGCCGAGGGCAGCGGAGCGGGCGCACTCAGGCAATGGGTGCGCGAGACGGGCGACAAGCGATTCGACGTACGGGGCCTGTCGGACGAGCAAGAACTGGCCCGGGCGCTCCACGAAACGGATTTCGCGGTCATTCCGGAACGCGTGGGCGCGGGCGGGTCTTTTCTCCCTTCCAAACTGATTCCGGCGCTTGCGGCCGGCACGCCCGTCCTCGCCGTGTGCGACGCGGACAGCCCGCTGGGCGCAGAAATGACGGCGCACCGCCCGGGACGGCTATACGCATGGCCGGAGGCGAAAAACCTGCCCGCCCTGCTTGCATCCGTAGACAAGCGGGAATACGCCGCATGGCAAGCGAACGCCGCGAAGCGAGCGGCGTTCTACAACCGCGATCGGATTCTGGATCGGTACGCGGAAGAACTCCGGCGCCTGCGCAAACGCTGAATCTCCCTGTTGCAGTCGCCTCCATTACATCGCATGAAACGACAGCCGGAACGATATTCGTTCCTGTGCATACTTTTCCGTTATGAGTGAACTGATTGTTGCAGGAGACCGCGTCCTCATCGCTCCCGAAGAGGGCGAAACGCACACGGAAGCCGGGCTGGTGCTTCCGGCGTCCGTAGCCGAACGCCAGGACGTCCGGATAGGCCGGGTCGAAAAGGTGGGGCCGGGCTATGTGATGCCGAACCCTGACTATACCGGCGAACCCTGGAGCGCCAACCGCGATTCGGTGCGCTACCTGCCCTTGCAGGCGCAGCCGGGCGATCACGCCTTCTTTCTCAAAAAAGAGGCGGTCGAGATCAAATTCAACGGGCGGGATTACCTCATCATTCCCCACTCGGCCATCCTCGCTCTTTCGCGACCGCAACCCGAGGACCTTGCCGGGGATATCGAACGGATGGATATCGAAGACCTGATCCGGTAGGGGCTGCGGCGAGAGCGAGCGGCAAGGCCCGCCTCCCTCACACTCCGCACCAGTACGTCTCGATTCCCATTTCCGCGAACGCCGCCGTCTTGGCGGCAAGCGCCCGGTCCGCAGCCTCCGCCGACGGCGCGTACGCCACCTGGATATGGTTCGATTTGTGGCGGGCCATCATCTGATCCCGCGTCACGCCATGCAGCACGGCGTGCATAATGGGCCATTGCGAAGTCGTAGCCTGCCATCGGCGCTCCGTTTCCTCTCTGGGCAAAGCCGCCACAGACGCCCGCCCCAGGTCCGCCTTGAGCCGATCCTCTTCCACGAAAATACGGCTCCATACTATATCGCCGGGCTTGCAGACCCCCTTCACCGAACCCCCGCCCAGCCGGAAATACATAAGCGGCTGCCGCTCGCTCGACGCCCCCGCATATCCCCCAATAAAATGCTTCGGGGGCGCCGCGCCGGAAATTTCGAACGCCCACACATATTGATCGCCGTACGGAGCGCCCCAGCGAACGTCGTGGAGCGTCGTTTCGGGGTCGTAGCCGAGGGCGCGCCATACGCGGTGGGTCACCAGCGCATCCACGCCAGCGCACTCGTCCACTTCATTGAAATGCGGCAGGGCGCGGCCCGGAAAAAGTTCGCGGCGGCCGTCGCGGGCGTACGCCGGAGGGCGTTCCGTATTGTTCAGAAGCCCTTCGGCCAGGTCCGAAGCCGGAAGCAAATCCTTCAGACCCTGCTGATACTGAATGCCGATCGCGTCGCACCCGAAATCGTCCGCGACGCGCAACGCAGCGATATACATCTTGAGTTGCAAGCGAATCTGCTCGTCTGTCAGGTCCGCGGCGGGGTCGGGCCCGGTCCGGAACGTCATGCCCCGCCCGGCGAGCCATGCCCGGCACCGGTCCGCCTCGTCGTCGGATACGCGCAACGTTTCGTAGTACAGGGCGCTCTGGCTCAGGCGTTCCTTGAAAATGCCCGTCGGATGGAGCAAATGGTCCGGAATGATCGCATTGTACATCCCCATGCACCCCTCGTCGAACACGCCCAGAATGGCTTTGCGGCGCGCAAGGCCGCGAGCGACGCCCCGCCCGGCGGACACGGCGACAGGGTCGGGAAGATCGGGCGCCGGGCGGACATGGCTCGCATCGTGCGCGAGGGCGCCGTCCGCAAGCCAGGTTCGCAGCCGCTCCATGAACGCGGAATCGGTCACTTCTTCTCCCCAAAGCGTCGAATACGGGACGCCCGCCTTGGTCAGGCTGCCGTTGAGGTTTAGCATGCCCACCAGGCCGGGCCATTGTCCGCTCCAGTTGGCCACCGTCAGAATGGGTCCCCTGTGCGTAGTCAACCCCGGCAATACGTGGTGCGAATACTGCCAGGCGGCGCAGGCCACCATGAGCGGGCGCTCCGGGTCCATTTCCGCAAAGGTCTCCAGCCCCATGCGCTGACTGTCCAGAAAACCATGCCCCTTGCCCGCATCGAAGGCGGGCCTTCTGTCCACCCCGTATCCCATGGATTCCACCGCCCGGACGAGCGCCGTTTCAAGGGCCTGTTGCGCGGGCCAGCACATCCGGTTGGCGGCAAGCCGCAAGTCTCCGCTCGCCGTCAGATACAGGGTTTCGTTGCGTACGGAATCCATAAAGCGCACGGTGGAAATGGCTATCTATCCCGTCCTCCTCTGCAGGGATGCTTCCGGGCTGCCGTACGCATCGCTCAGCGGCACATACAACGAGCCGGAATGCGATCCGCGCATGGCCTCGCCCAGCGCCCCGGCCAGCACGGTCAAGGTCAGGGGGACATGCACGTTGCTTCGGACCAGCGTGATCGCTTCCTCAATGATCGACGCCATGGCTTCGACGTCGGCCCGGGGAAGACCCGCGACGAAATCCGCAATGGCTTTCGTCTGGTCCACATTGACCAGCGAAGCCGCTTCGCCCATCGTCCGGTAGAGCATAAGGTCGCGAATCCATTGGAGGAGCAATTCCAGCACATGCCCCACCCGGTCGCGCCCGAATCGTCCGATCTGCTCCGTTATATCGGTTATTCTCCCGACATTCCGGCTGTACGCCGCCCGCGCAAAATCCAGCGCCAGTTCCCGCAAGGCGCGCAAATCCTCGTTTTGCGCCAGATCAAGCCCGGCGGCGTACGATCCGTCCGCCATCCGGGCCAGCGTGGCGGCAAGTTCCGGGGCTACGCCTTCCCGCTCCACAAGCGCCTGTTCGATAGCCTCCGGGAGCAGCGGATCGAACCGCAGGCGACGGCAACGGGAAAGAATGGTGGGCAGAATGCGGTCGGGACGGCTGGTGGCGAGTATGAACACGGTCTTCGGCGGCGGCTCCTCCAGCATCTTCAGAAACATGTTGGCGGCGTCCATGCGCAAAGCATCCGCATCGCTGACGATAGCCACTTTGTAGCCTCCCTCCACGGCCTGAAAACTCATGGCCCGGCACATCTCCTCCTGAACGCGCGCAACGGTGTAGATCGCCTGTTTGTTGGAAGAACGAGACGGATCGTCCAGGAAGGGCCGCCGCACGAAATCCACCGCCACATACGGATTCTGACCAACGAGCCTGCGGCGCTCGGCCACGTCCGCAGGGTCGGCGTCCGACGGGTGCGGCATCAGGAAATGCAGATCGGGATGCACCATCCGGCCCACCTTGACGCACGGCGAACAAACGCCGCAGGCCTCCTCGCCCCCCTCGTCGCAAAGCAGCGCCTTCCCGTATTCTATGGCCGCGGCCCGCTTGCCGGCGCCCGACGGGCCGTAAAACAACCAGGCATGGGCGATCCGGTCGGTGGATATGGTGCGGCGCAAGGCGTTCAGGGCGCGCGGCTGACCAATGACGGAAGTCCAGGACATGGCCGGGAAGGATCGGATGGAGTGCAAAAACGACAGGGCGCGAAAACGGCGGCGTCCGGCGCCCGGGCGACAGCCTGCGACGCTGCCGCGAGGCGGACGACCGCTTGCGGCGACGCCGCGAGGCGGGCGACGAACACAACCCAATGTACGAAGCGAACCGATATGCGGCATACGCCCTTGCAATCTGCCCGAACCCTCGCGGGCGTCTGTCGTATAATGCGCCCCGGCAAGTCCGGCGCGGTAGCTCAGCAGGTTAGAGCGTACGACTCATAATCGTAAGGTCGAGAGTTCGAGTCTCTCCCGCGCCACTGTTTCTTTTGATCCGGGTGGGGAGGATCGGGGATTTGTCGCTGCAAGCGGGGACAATCACGAGTTGATGGCATCGGTTACCTCCAATTGCGATTGACCTGATCGGAGAACGGTCCGTTGCCCCATGCAGGATCTTTGCCTGGAAAGCCTTGCGGGGGCTCCGGGCCACCATGTTTCCACTCATCGGGCGGTGGTCCGGCGGCTCCGATCACAAAGCACCAGCCTGTCACAGTCCGCCGCCACGCATACCATGACTGGTCGTCTTTGGCGACATGTAGCGTGATCCCAGATTTCTGGGGCAACCCCTGGCGCATAAATTTATCGCTGAGGATATTGAGCATATCATTGCGGTAGCGGTCGTCTCTTCGATACCATCCCATCTGACAGGTCGCCAACCAGTGTAGAGCATCAATCGTTGCCGCGAACTCCCGGCGGTCCCAGCCATCGGCCATCGTCGTCTAACTCTTGGGAGCCAGTGTAGCGCCTTAGTCGTTCCTTAATCATCGATCTTTTCCTGTTCCGCACGTTTCAGCCTATCGAGCAATTTCCCGACCACGCCTCTTGCAGCGGAGAATGTCTGGGCTTCGCTGAGTTGACGAGCCAGATACAAGTAAGCCGGGAACTTTCGCACAACGCCTGTGCGGAAGTGCAGGACAGACAGTAGCGCTAGCCAGGATCGCCAGCGGGACCGTCTATCTTTCGCCTCCCGGTTGATGCGACGAAACGCCGAATCATAGACGAGATAGATACTGAAGACGTAAAGGAACGGCAGCAAACCGACTGTCATCCAGATTGGCAGCGCAAACTCAAGCAGCAGCCGCCGTGTGTCGAGCTGATGCCAGTCCAAGTAGACCTGCCTTGCCGAAAAAATGATCAGCGCGAGCCCAATCACAACCAGCACCCACTCGAGGAATACCTTTGCAGGCTTGTATTCCGGCTTCTGGCCGCCCACTGCCACCATCAGGCTTAGTGCAAGTACTATAATCTGCACTATAAGCTCTAATGGCAGGCTCATGACATACAGATTCACAAAGAACTCAACGAAGACGGCAACGCGGACCGTCGCTACAATCGTTTGCCGAAAGAAGGGCGGGTCGGAGGCGATTTCCGTGCAGTTGAAGAACAGAACACCGGCAGAGCCAAGTGTCCACAGGATCGTGCTCTTGGCAAGGGTGGGGTTCCACAGCGCAAGCCGTGCGCCAACCCAAAGCTCCAAGCCGACCCAAATCAACATCGCTACGAGGGGGATCAGTATCTGTATCTTGAGAAACGCGGTGGCGATCCTGACAAAACCTCTGCGTCCGCCTTTCGTCGAGAGAACCCACAGAGTAGCCACACCGAGCCAGATCACAGCGGCTAATTCACGGTTGTTAAGCATCCACATGATAGCGTGACATGGAAAGCAGGTAGCCAGCCACCGCAGTGGCAAAACATCCAGTCTTACACACGCGGCCCCGGAAGATTATGCGGACTGGAGAAGAATTCCCAGGCTTCTTCCAACGTAACGGGCAGAATCTCCGCGCTCCCGAGCGTATAGATTTTCATGGGGGTTCAGTATCCTGCTTCACGTTGCAGCGGAGGAACTCCTGCAGAAAAATCTACGCACCCGGATCGTACGTCAGCGCAAAAACTTTCTCGGACAGCCATTTCCGGAAAGAATCGTTGTCCTGAAATTCCTTGAACAATTGGGTGTCGTCTTGCAGCATAGAGGTCATGACGCGCGCCAAAGCCTGATCCAGTTCGATGCGGGCATTCTGCTTGTCTGAATTTTCCGTGGCGTTCCGATACGCCGCATCTTCTGCAACGCTGTCTGGAATGTCCTCCGTAATCATTTTTTGTATCCGATCCGTATCCTTCCAAGCTATCCCCCCGAACAGATCGTTGAATTCCTGAATGATGATCGATAACGGATCCAGCTCCGGTTCGGATTTGAAACCACCGCCCGATGCGGGGACCGGCTCGATTTCTGCGTCGTCGTCCGGAAGTCGTATAGCTTGCGTCGCCTGTTTCTCCGCACGGTAGCTATCCATATCTATGGAAGCCAGAATGCCTTTAGATAAGTCTTCCTCGATCGGCGCCGGCAATTTGGGAACAAGGAAATGCAGGAAAATCGATCTTTTCTCCCATTCTGCTTGCGTGTATGGGAGAATGGAGGCAAGAAATTCATAGGTTCGAAGAAACCCTTTCGCCTTGCCCTTGAAATCGACCTGCCCGTCCTCGTCCAGTTCTTCCCGGTAGGTCGCCACGCAGCGGTCGAGAATCGGATCGAGCCTGTCGCGTTCCGCTCCGTCGAGATAACGTTCGACCAGATCGTCGATATCCTCCTGTCCGTACACCTGATACCCATCCAGCGCGGCTTGCAGGTCGTGGAGTTTGTTCGGATCCGTTTCGTCGGCGAGAATGGTCGTGCGATAATAGTCCGAAAAGGCCCGTTCTATCGTATCGGCGTCGTTGACGAAATCCAGTACGAAGGCGTCGTATTTCTTCGGGTGCGCCCGGTTCAGTCTGGAAAGCGTCTGCACCGCCTTGACGCCGGACAGCACCTTGTCCACGTACATGGCGTGCAGCAGCGGTTCGTCGTAGCCGGTCTGGAACTTGTCCGCGCAGACCAGGAAACGGTACGGATCTTCCTTGATCTTGTCCGCAATATGGTTCGACGAGAAACCGTTCAGAGAAGCTTCGGTGACGTTCTCGCCGTCGTACTCGTGTTCGCCGGAAAATGCGACGATGGCGCGGTGCGGGCTTTTGCGTTCCTGCAAATACGCTTCGATCGCGCGATAATACCGGATGGCCCGCTTGATGCTGCCCGTCACGACCATAGCGCGGGCCTCTCCGCCTATCCTTCTGCGATCAATTACCTGTTCGTGGAAGTGATCCACCATGATCTCGGCCTTGAGGCGAATGGCGTGGTCATGGTTCTCGACGTACCGGCGCAGTTTCTTCCGGGCGCGCCGCGTGTCGAATTTCGGGTCGTCCTCTATCGTTTTGACAAGGCGGTAATAACTGTTGACCGGGGTGTAGCGCCCAAGCACATCCACGATAAAACCCTCCTGGATGGCTTGTTTCATCGTGTAACTGTGGAAAGGCAGGTGTTTCACCGTTCCGTCAGGCTGAGAAGACCGCTCTCCGAATACCTCGAGGGTTTTGTTCTTGGGCGTGGCGGTAAAAGCGAAATAACTGGCGTTGGCAAGGAGTTTTTTTGGCCTCCATAATCCGGTTGATCTTGTCCTCGGTCGTCTCGTCCTCGCCGGCGGCGCGTTCGGAAAGCGACTGCGACATGGCCGCAGCGGTCCGCCCTCCCTGACTGGAATGCGCTTCGTCAATGACGATGGCGAAACGGCGATCCCGGTGTTCATCGCCGATCTCGTCCAGAATGAAGGGAAATTTCTGCACCGTGGAAATAATGATTTTCTTTCCCGATTCGATGAATTCCCGGAGGTTGCCGGATCGCTCGGCATGGCCTACGATGGCGCCGACCTGGGCAAACTGCTTGATGGTATCCCGAATCTGCCGGTCCAGAATGCGCCGATCTGTTACGACGATGATCGAATGGAAGATCGGGGCGTCATTGTTGTGAAGTTCGGTGAGCTGGTGCGCCAGCCATGCTATGGAGTTCGACTTGCCGCTTCCGGCGGAGTGCTGAATGAGATAGCGCCGCCCCGCGCCGTTTTGCGCTACGTCCTTCAGCAATCTGCGCACCACGTCGAGCTGGTGGAAGCGGGGCCATATCTGCATGGCCTTCTTGCGCCCGGTTTTCCGGTTTCCTGTTTCGATGATCTGCGCGTAGTTCTCTATGATGTTGGTGAGGCTGTCGCGAGTGAATATCTCCTTCCACAAATAGTCTGTCTTCAGCCCATTGGGGTTGGGCGGATTGCCCGCGCCGTCGTTCCACCCTCGGTTGAAGGGAAGAAACCACGAGGATTTGCCCTTGAGGTGCGTACAAAATTGCACCTGGTGGTCGTCCACTGCGAAATGCGCCATGCAGCGCCCGAACGCGAAAAGTTTTTCGCGCGGGTTGCGGTCCCGTTTGTACTGTTCGACCGCATCCTCCACGGTCTGCTTGGTCAAGCTGTTTTTCAGCTCGAAGGTGGCGATCGGCAGCCCGTTGACGAACAGGCACAAGTCCAGCGCCAGTTGCGTGTTGTCGAGGCTGTATCGAAGCTGGCGGGTTACGCTGAAACGGTTTTTGCGATAGCGCTCCTGCGCAGCAACATTTTCCGGCGAGGGCGCGCCGTAGAAAAGATCGATCCGGTTTGGGCCGTGCTTTACGCCATTGCGCAGCGCATGAATCGTTCCTTGCTTGGCGATGTAACCCTCAAGACGGGCCAGAAATTTGCGCCGGGCCGGATTGTCGTTATAGAGATTCAGCGAAGAGGCTGTTTCGGGCTGCGTTTCCTGCAGGAAGGCGGATAGCTGCGCCAAGTCCACGCAGAACTCGCGGTCGTAGTCGCGGGGATCGCTGCAAACCCAGGCGGCGCCGTAGGTTGCCGGACGCTCCCGCACCATGCCTTCCGGCGCCGGGTCGCACGGCTCCCCCGTCAGCGCCGTACAGATCAGGCGCTCAAGGCCGCGTTCGGAGGTGTCGGTGGGCATGGGGGATTGCTGCCTGTCAGGCGTAGGTCATGGGTTGCGGTGCCCAAATTTATGGAATGCCCAGCGGAATTGCTGTTAGCCGACCACCCACGGGCAGAGTATCCGCCAGCACCATCATTATTGGTTGTCTTTCGCTTCCTCGGGTTGCTCAGGTAGTTGCGCCGCCGCCTCGCGCACGTCAATCTTTCCGGTAACTACATCGGAAATCAGGCGGGTGCGGTATTCCTGTATGAGTTCGATCTGGCGCCGTGGTCTGGCAATGGCCGCATCTATGTCTGCGGTTTGCTGGTCGAGGAAAGCGGCGATGGCGATTTGTTCGGGAAGGGGTGGAATGGGAAGCCTCATACTACCCATAAAATGCCAATCTGCACGTGGCATTTTAGCGCCAAAGGTCGAGGCGTTCACCGCATCTATGACAGATTCTGAACGGAGTAATTTCGCCAAATAAGCCGAAGACAGAAGTGAATTATGGCTCCGCAGCACAAGAAATTCACCGACACAAACACCAGGATGCCTCACATGGGCAACCTTGGCTAAATAAGGTCGTAATTTACCAAAAAGGACATCACCGAACTGGAAGCGCTTTACCTGACTATCAAAATCCACATATGGTCCAGGGTCCCTATATCTGCCGGTCCAACTCTCGACATGTTCAAGGGCAAGATATATATCATTGTCGTCGCGTTTATTCGTCTGGACAGTAACATTCGCCGCTACCGATTTCATTCGCAGAATATTCCAATGCGCCGGAACCTCCCCCAGCCACTCCACCCCGGAATCCTTGTAAGCCGGGTAAGGTTTGCCTGTGCGAACGTCGATACGGCCCGTTACCGCCTCCTGAATAATGGCTTTTTTCTGCTCCTCCAGCAACGCGATAAGTTTCTCTTTCGTGTGGATATGGCGCTGAATCCGCCGCTCGACGTGATTGAGGAATCGGACGATGGCGATTTGTTCGGGGAGGGGTGGAATGGGAAGCCTCATACTACCCATAAAATGCCAATCTGCACGTGGCATTTTAGCGCCAAAGGTCGATGCGTTCACCGCATCTATGACAGATTCTGAACGGAGTAATTTCGCCAAATAAGCCGAAGACAGAAGTGAATTATGGCTCCGCAACACAAGAAATTCGCCGACACAAACACCAGGATGCCTCACATGGGCGACCTTGGCTAAATAAGGTCGCAATTTACCAAAAAGGACATCGCCGAACTGGAAGCGCTTTACCTGACTATCAAAATCCACATCTGGTCCAGGGTCCCTATATCTGCCGGTCCAACTCTCGACATGTTCAAGGGCAAGATATATATCATTGTCATCGCGTTTATTCGTCTGGACAATGACATTCACTGCTACCGATTTCATTCGCAGAACATCCCAATGCGCCGGCGCCTGCCCCAGCCACTCCACCCCAGAGTCCTTGCAGGCAGGATAGGGTTTAATGTTCTCCATCAGACCGCTCGGATGGGACCGGGGTAGCAGGCCATTTTGCTGTCGGTGGTCAGCAGCGTGATGTTTTCAATCTGCGCTTCGTTTCCTCGTAAATCCTCCTGCGGGCTTCGCGAGTGAACCGAACGAAGTTAAATTTTTTCAGGGGTTTCATCAACATCAGGCCCTCTGCGCGTCATCAGGATGCCCATCCTTCTCCCGAGCCCGAGCCGCCAGGCGCTCCAGCATGGGGTCGTTGTACGGATAGGTGCGGTAATACTGAATCCGCTCGGCTGAAGTCATGCCTGCCGTCTCCGCCGCTATTTCCGCCCGAACCTCGCGCACAAAGCGGATGCAATCGAATTTTTTCTCGGTTTTCTCAATCATTGCGTATAACCTCTGGAGACGAGATGTCCAATTTGGCGAAGCGCATGCGGCGATTTACCTCGTTATATGCCTTGAGTCGCTGACGGTTCACCATGTGTTTGAAATTCCAGCTTGCCAGAACGTCAACTTTCGCCAAAGTCGCCAGGGCGATATGCTCCGCATCCGCACGGTTAGCGCTTCCCAAGGCGCCCGACTTGACATAGGCGTCTGCAAGACGGTCTGCCCCATCCGTCATGAACACAACCTCTTTGTTCTCATCGGGAATCGTTTCAATCGTCTCCCGTACGGCCTGCGGAGCCTGCGATAATTCCCTGAGCGTGAGTTGGGAAATGACAAGCGTGGCGTCGCCGCGCCGAAAGGCCTCGAATAACGCTATGGAAGCTTCGCGGAACTCGTCGTCATGGCATCCGCCTATCACCGATGTGTCCACATAAATTCTGGGCTTCGTCACATAAGGCGCCTCCGGTTCGCGCAGGATGAACCCGGGAAGCAGACCCGCGGATTCTGTCTCCATCGCCAGAATATCCGCCCGAATCTCCTCCAGCGCCCGCATAGGCTGCGGCTTGTAGAAATAGCGGTTGAAGCTTATTTCGTAACCAACCTTGACTTTCGCCGGATTGTACCAGGCGTCCGCGGCATAGGGCAAGACCTCTCGGCGCAAAAACGCTTCAATGCCTCCTTCCGCCAGTAATGGAATCTGCTCCGTGTCGCGCAAATCCGAATCCGGCTCGTATTCCACGACGACAGGCTTTCCGTTTACAGTCTCCTCAAAAAGACCTCGGAGAGGGTCCGGTTCAATGCCCTTGCGATGTATCTTCCTGATAATGGGCGGAGCCTCCTCGCTGCGCTCGCCACGTTCCTTTAGCGCCTTGATTTCCGCAGGCTTGTACTTGCGACCCGCCTCCGCGCCTGCAATCCGCAAAGGCCGTTCGACGATTACTTTCCAGTAACCGAAAGCTTCGTTCGGAAAAATTTTCGATACGGCGGTTTCCTGGAAATCGAGAAACGTCCGGCTGATGCGTTCAATGTCTTCCGCCGAAAATTCGCAGTTCTTCTTGCCAAGGTTCTTGCGCAACGGCTCATACCATTGCGTGGCGTCTATGAGTTGCGCCTTGCCCCTGCGATGCGCGGGCTTCCGGTTGCTAAGCACCCAGATGTACGTCGCAATGCCCGTGTTGTAAAACATGTTGAGCGGCAGGGCTACAATAGCCTCCAGCCAGTCGTTTTCGATAATCCAGCGGCGAATGTTGCTTTCGCCTTGCCCAGCGTCCCCGGTGAACAGCGAGCTGCCGTTGTGCACCTCCGCAATGCGGCTGCCCAACTTCGTTCCATGCTTCATTTTGCTGAGCATGTTGGCCAGAAACAACATTTGGCCGTCGCTCGAACGGGTAATGAGCGAATACTCCGGATTATCGTCGTGCTCAATTACGAAACGTGGGTCGCACATGCCCTTCTTGCCGCCCATCCGCTCCAGATCGTTCTTCCAGGACTTGCCGTACGGCGGATTGGAGAGCATGAAATCGAACTCCATGTTCGGAAAAGCATCGCTGGACAACGTCGAGCCGAATTTCATGTTGTCCGCTTCCGACCCCTCGCCTTTCAAAATCAGATCGGCCTTTGTAATCGCATAGGTCTCGGCGTTGATCTCCTGCCCGTACAGATGAATAGAAACATCTTTGTCGTGCTCTTTGGCGAGTTTTTGCAGCGTATCTTCGGCCACCGTAAGCATGCCTCCCGTGCCGCAGGCGCCATCGTAAACCAGATACGTACCCTGAATTTTATCGGCGACGGGAAGAAAAATGAGATGCGCCATGAGTTCCACCACATCCCGGGGCGTGAAGTGCTCGCCGGCTTCCTCGTTGTTTTCCTCGTTGAAGCGACGGATCAACTCCTCGAATATCGTCCCCATCATATGGTTGTCGAGTCCCGGCAGGCGGATGCTACCGTCCGCATTCAAAACGGGCCGCGGGCTCAGGTTAACCGCCGGATCAAGAAATTTCTGAATCAGAAAACCGAGGGCGTCGGCCTCGACAAGCGTAGAAAGTTGATTGTAGAACTTGAACTTGCTCAGCACTTCCTGCACGTTCGGCGAAAAGCCTTCGAGATAGTCCTGAAAATCGTCCTTCAGTTGCTGCTGCCTGCCCCTATGAACCAGATCCCGAAGCCGGAAGGGAGATGTGTTGTAGAAGGCTTCGCCCGCCGCCTGGCGCAAGGCCGCGTCCTGATTCGTAATGCCCGCATCATCCAGTTGCTCCTTCATCGCAAGAACCTTCTCCTTAGTCGGTTCCAGCACTGCGTCCAGTCGACGAATCACCGTCATGGGCAGAATCACGTCGCGATACTTGCCACGCACATAGACATCCCGCAGTACATCGTCGGCAATGCCCCAAATGAAGTTGCTGATGTTCAGGGCATTCATGGCGATGAGGGTTGCAGGGAATCCATGGAGCGAAACCAGTGGCGATCCATGGTAATTACGTCCTTGCGCGAATGGTTAATTGCGCACGAATCTCTTGATAAACAGGAATGTGTTCGCCAGCCTCGATCGTAACGATTAGTCCATATGGAATAGGGCTGTCGATCTTCCCTGCCGGTTCCTTGCAAATTACATCAAACTTCAGATAACCATCACCTGCAAACGCTTTCGCCTTCTCGCCAACCCACCTCTGGTGAAAGAGTGATCCGCGCGGGATTGATGCATGGGATGGCTGTTGCTTTTTTCGCTCAGTAGCAATGCCGTCTTGAAAATTTCCGGTTACTTCAAGTTTAGCCATTCGATACGCCCTGTGACTGACGTTCACGGGTGAAAACCACGCCAGGGTGGCGGTCACCGCACGCGGTTCTTTCACCCCCTCAAGACTCCGCGGAAGAGGTACGCGATAGGAGGCCATTTGATCTCCAGAGATATCTCCATGCCCTATGAGTGTGGCCCGATTCGCGGTACACTCCATGGCCTCTGTTACTCGAGGTACCCCATAGCCCATCAGGCGAGTGACATTGTCCTTTCTGGCAATATGTTGACGGGGGTCAGAGGGGCCAAAAATATCTTCCAATTCGGAGACAGCATCGTGCCAACTGGTCCGATGCACAAGTAACGCTCGTACGACGGAGGCGTAATACTTCGGATCGGCATTGTCGAGAATAGCCCCGTTGTCCGTCCGCATAAGCGCATCGAAGAGTTGGTGGGCAGCTCGCGTAGCAAGAGCCGTCGCCACACTCGTACCACTCATGTTATGTTCCTGATCAATACTTCCGGCCGCATCGGGGGCAGCGGCCCGGACCCCAAAATATCGACCCGGTACCGCAGGTTTGATTGTGAGTTGATCTCCACTTTTGACAAAACTCACACGCTCCCGGCCGCCCGGCATCAGGATATCAGGCTTGACCACCTTGCGATGCCCAAGACCCATCGCGGAACTGACATTGGGTAACGACGAGCCTTCATAAGGCTGTATGGACACGCCCTGCATATCGTCTGTGCAAATTGCATCGTCATGGCACGCCCCGACCGTTATCACATTCATGGCTTCGCCGGGCGACAATAAAGTCCTGTGGGGACGCTCTTCAGCCAAACCCTCAATCACTGCATGTGCACGATCTGACGGCAATGCATCTTCAAAATCACTCCAATGGCTGAATCCGGGAATATCAAGCGGGGCGGTTATATTGCCTGCACTCACCAAAAAAAGAATGTTGTACTTGTTGGCCAAGTGGTCCAGCAGCCTCGCCCATGGGCTCACTGGCCCCGCGAACGGTCTTCGAGTATCGCCCAGAGACAAGTTAATGAGAAACACCTCAGCAGCCACGGGCGGTTCGTTGCTTTCGCCCTCCTTGAGGCGCAATACGGCACGATAAATGGTGTCGATAAGCAACCGGTCGGGCTGGAAACACTCTTGTTGTTCGTCAGGTGGTGCGTAGAGTACTGGTCGGAGATAAAGAGTGCGCGTAATAGGCAATTCGTCAAGATTGCGATCCCCATGTATAATCAGCGAAGCCATCCCGGTACCATGACTGCGACGCGCAACCACACTGTTTTGACCAAGAGTATCCGGATCGTCAATCATAAGCCGACCGTCGAGTAAACGATGGCGTTGGACAGGAACGCCATCAAAAAGCGCCGCTATCGGAGCAGTGTCGGGCGGTAGCGGGGATAATTCATCAGTATCTTCACCAGTCTCCGATTCTTCGCTTGCGGGAAAAGGGGATGCGAAAGATTGAGGTCGAACGAACATAATATCGTCGCATAGGGCAAGCGCCACTTCTTCCCGGCGAATGAGCCGTTCCATTTCATGGATGGGTATTTCGACAAGGGCGGCGTCATAGGCTATCTCAGGAATGGATGCAGTGGTAATTACAGAGCCACCCGCCTCGTTTACCACCGTATTCAAACGACTAAGCGCTCCGCGACCCCGATCACGATTCCGATAACTCCAGAGTTCTATCTCCGCTCGAACCAGTTCACTGGGACTACTGTCCACGATCTCCTGAAAGAACTGAATGTCTTGCTGAGTAAGACGGTCTCCAGGGCCCCATGCTCGAACATCCTTGAGTTGATTAAACAGATCATTCCAAGGCGTATAGCCATGGCCAAGGCTCTCGCCAGCCTGATAGCGCCGCCAAAGAGACAATATCTCTTTTAGCGCTTGCACATCGGGCATTACCAGATACAGACGCCCTCCAATTTGCTTGTCCATACGTCGCTGCCCTTCTCGGCCGGTGCGGGTATCAGGAATCCAAAAATCATCGTCTGGATCGAACTCAGTCTCATCTTCCCCAAGGTATTCAAGACCGGGAATTCGTTGTATCGCAGCGGAAAAATTATCCAGCAATCCCACAATTTCAAAAACGAGCGCTCGTTCCGGGGCCAGTCCTATTGGATCGTTACGAAGCGTTAGCGGATCCTGGCCGGAATCCAGCACATTCGCCAATCGCTGAAAAACAGGCCCAAAACGCTCGCCCTGGCGCTGAGGTGACGGGTGTTTGGGTCCAAATATGGGATAGCCCTGCCCTTTAGGACGAGACCCCACACGTGGAACCGGAAGGGGAAGAAGAGGAAAATCAGCCATCAGTTGGGTTACTTATTATTCTGAGGCTTTCCCTCGTTCTTTCCATAATTTCAATGCATCCCCTACCTCTTTCTTCAGATTATTACGCCCCATCCCGAGTACGATGCGGCGGCGAACATCCAAACAAAATTCTTCGGCTTCAGCGTAGCTCACGTCGCCTAAATGAGAAGCCAGCGTAGCCGCTGAATATCCCAGCGGCCGATCAAACGTTTTCACAAACGTGTCGAAATACTTTGTCAATTCGCGCTCACTGGGAGCCTTGAGTTCTAGGCGCACCTGGAACCGGCGCCATACGGCGCGATCCAGCAATTCGGCATGATTCGTTGCCGCGACAGTAACCGTGTAACTCGGCAAAGCGTCTACCTGCATAAGGAGCGATGTAACCACACGTTTGATCTCCCCGGTTTCATGGGTGTCCCCGCGCTCTTTCGCAATAGCGTCGAACTCGTCGAAAAAAAGGACGCACGGCGTAGTGCGCGCATAATCGAAGACGTGTTTCAGACGCGATGCCGTCTCACCCAGGTAGCTCCCGATCACGGCCTCGTAACGAACCATGATGAATGGAACAGCCAACGCCTCGGCAAGAGCCTCGGCAAGCGAAGTCTTGCCATTTCCCGGAGGGCCAATCAGGAGCACTCGATGACGCGGCTCCAGCGAATGGGCGCGCAATACGGAAGCGCGATGTTGCTCTTCAACAAGTTCGCGGCAAGCCCGGCGCGTAATATCCGTCAGAACGAGATCCTCCAACTTCTTTCGGGGAACAAACTCAATCGCATAATCTCGCCAGCGCCGCCGTGATCCCTCCGCAAATTCCATTTTCCGGGGATGGGTTCCGTTAGCCATCGCCCGGGTCAGCCGATCCGCAAGAATGTGATGGTTCTTGACGCGCTCATCGGCAATAATAGCCTCCGCAGTAGAACGCACTTTCTTGAGATCGCCTTCCGTGCTGGCCTGCACAAGCGAAATCAGGAGATCGCCACGCGCCATCTCTATACCTTGAGGAATTAAGAAAGTAGCCTTCCAAATGCACTTGCAACTCGATACAAACTCCTCCAGCCCACCACATTACACCCTGTTGAATCCCTGTTCAGCCACTCGGCTTGCCGCACCACATGGTGCAAGCGGAGAGCGCACAGGGAGTACGGAAGCGTTTTTCTTCAACGGGCCATGGTCATGAAGATAGCCAAATTCGTCCGATTGCACAACGAAAAATGAGGCCCGGCACCCGGCCCAGACGAATTCCGTATCGGGACCATTGCCCAAAACAGCCCTCTTCACATTAGCAATTCATTGCCTCCCAATGCCTTACGCCAACAAGAACTGTGAACCCGCCTTGCAAGACTGTCCCCGGCCGCCGCAACCTGAAAGCGCCGCGGCCAGGCAAAAAATCCCGATTTGTGCGAAGACGACGCGGGATTCGCATGGAAAAAACAGGGCGGGGTTATTTCGACGATATTCCTTTATCCGGCTCCGCAAACGGATTCACCGCGCGAACGCCGCCATAGTCCTGTCCCGCATCGGATTTCCCGGGATCGCATGGGCGATCAGGCGGATGCGATATGCACAAAACCTGATCCTGCCGCCCTGCAAAATCCTTGTTTTGATCATGAAAATTTTGTTAACTTGCGATACTGCCCCTGCCCCATCCACCCGACATTCCCGTGCGTCATGGATTTCTCCTCGATAAACTACCTGTCCGTCATCGTGGCGGCCCTGTCCAGCTTCGTCGTAGGCATGCTCTGGTATTCCCCCGTTCTTTTCGGCAAAGTATGGATGGCCGAAAACGGCTTCACCGACGAAGACATGCAGGGCGGCAACATGCTGCGCACCTACGGCGCGGCCTTCGTCCTGGGCCTGATCATCGCCACGAATCTGGACCTGTTTCTTGGCCCGAACGCTACGTTTGCCTGGGGCATGGGCGCCGGAGCGCTCGCCGGAATCGGGTGGGTGGCTGCGTCGATCGGCACCATGTATCTGTTCGAGCGAAAGTCCCTGACACTGTATTTCGTCAATGCAGGGTACCATGCCGTCAACTTCATCGTGATGGGCGGTATCCTCGGCGCCTGGTAACGCCCTTCTTGCGCAGCGGCGGGCGGAACAACAAGAATAAGCCGCCCGCCCGCAGCCCGTGCGCCTCGCAGCCTCTCGAAGGGCGCGTCCCGTCCGCCATGACCCGAAGCCACCGTGTTCCGATGGTTTCAACGATGCAGTCATGACGTCCTGCGCGCCCGAACGCGACGCGCTGAGCGAAGTAGTTTTTATCAGAATATCCTTAAAGCAGGATACCCGCCACGCACGCCGTCATCATCATGGCGAGCGTGCCGCCGAGCATGGCCTTGACGCCAAGCCGCGCCAGGTCTGCGCGGCGCTTGGGCGCAATCCCTCCGATCCCCCCGATCTGGATCCCTATGCTCCCGAAATTCGCGAAGCCGCACAAGGCATAGGTCAGAATAAGCGTACTGCGCTCGCTGAGCGCCACGCCCGAATCCGGCTGCCGCCACTCGACCATCTGGGTATAAGCAATGAACTCGTTGAACACCATCTTGACGCCCATCAATTCGCCGGCGTAGAGCGCATCGGCCCAGGGAATTCCCATCAACCAGGCAAACGGGGCGAAAACGTACCCGAAAATATTGTCCATCGACCAGTCCCAATGGTCGTATCCGAAAAGCCCGCCGACCCATCCGCCCGTGGCCGACAAGATCGCATTGAGCATCGCCACCAGCGCCAGGACAGCGATAAGCAGGGCCGCCACGTTCAGGGTCAGTTTCAGCCCTTCGAGCGCGCCTTCCGACGCCGCATGCACCACATTGGCGTGCTTTTGCTCGACATGCACGGAAACCGCGCCCATCGTGCGAGACTGTTCCGTTTCAGGGATCATCAACCGGGAAACCAGCAGGGCGGCGGGCGCAGAAATCACCGAAGCAGCCAGCAAATGCACGGCGTCGACGCCAAGGCTCACGTACGCCGCAAGCACGCCCCCGGCAATGGTCGCGAACCCGCCCACCATGAGCACCATCAATTCGGATTTGGTCATGCTTTCCACATACGGCCCCACGATCAACGGCGCCTCCGTCTGTCCCACAAAAATATTCGCCGCTGCGGACACCGTTTCCGCCCCCGACGCGCCCAACGCGCGTTGCATGACCCAGGCAAATGCTCCAACCACTTTCTGAAACAAGCCCAAGTGATACAAAACAAACATAAGCGACGAAAAGAAAATGATGGTGGGCAGGACCTTGAAGGCAAAAAAGTGGTGTGCGTATTCCTCGCCGAATACGAGACTGGTCCCGGCGTCCACAAAACCCAGCAGGGATTCGAAAAAATAACCCGTCGTCTGAAATACGGCGGCGCCGATCGGCGTTTTGAAAATGAAAAGCGCCAGCGCGAATTGCAGCAACAAGCCGCCCGCTACAATGCGCCAGTCTATCGACCTCTTGCGCTCGCCAATAAGCCAAGCCAATCCCATAAAAACGAAAAGGCCCAGCAGGCTAATCAGGCGCTCCATGGCATGCCTCGATATACGCGCAGGAACGACAAAGCGCGCGAACGGATCGCTCCCGCGCAGGAACAAGCATGAAATCCGCGCCGCGGCGACGGAACGTTAGGCGTCGTCCTCTTCCTCCTCTTCCTCTTCCTCTTCCGGGGCGGCCTTCATGCCTGTGATAGGCGCTTCCATGCCATAGGCCGCGACATTCAGCATTCCGGAAAACGAGTCGTCCTCTACCTGAACGCTCACCTGCATTCTACCGAAATCGGGCGTATTAAAATCGAAATCAAGCATGGATTCCTCGAACGTAACGCCTCCCAGCGGAAGCGCTTCCGTAAAACCGTCCCCGATAATCGAACCCATGAGTCCTTCCTCGCCGTCCGTAAACGTAATCGTGCCTTCGTACGTGGCTTCGGGCGTTTCGACAGCGTAGTCCCAGCTGCCAGCCAGGGGGTGGGCCGTCCGGCCCGAACCGGCGCAACCGCTCAGAATCAGTACGGTAGCCGCAAGGCTCCAGAAAGAAACAAAACGCAGGCTTTGGGTCATGACATTTCCAAAAGATTGGGGTAAAAAGAAACCGTGAAGAGGCCGCAAGGACCTCTTGCAATGTAGGATAATGTAACGACTGGCGCAAACGAATATTTCAGCGCGGCATTCGCAGCAAGGATATAATCCGCAAGCGAGCGCCCCTCCGAATCCATCTTTTCACGCAATCGCCCTGTGGAAACCCTGCCCGGAAACTTGAAACAGGAATGCGACGCCTTAAGGACGCTCTGAATTAAGTCCGCGAAGCGCAGAGGCTGGAAGGCGCGCGACGGCCTATTCCGCCGCCGTGGAATCGGGTGCGGCAAGCAAGCCGCTCCCGATATTCACCACTATATCGCTTCGGGCGGCGCGCAAGGCGTCCGCGCCCGCCTCGGTCACGCCGCTTTGCCAAAGGTATATGCTTTGCAGCGCAGGCAGATCGCGTACATGTTCGAGACCCGCGTCAGTCACCTTCGTCCCGTACAGGTTCAGGTATTCGAGATATTCCAGCCCGCCGATCTGCTCAAGCGCCGCATCGCCTACCTCCGTGCCTTCGAGATGCAGCCGCACCAGATGAGGCAAGCCCGCAAGCACGGCGGCCCCGGCGTCGGTCACTTGGGTATGGCCTATATCCAGCACAGCAATCTGCGGCGCGACGGACTGCAGGGCTTCCAGTTCGGCGTCCCCGAAATTTTCGCGTACGCTGGCCGCAACCAACTGCAAAAACGGCGCGTCCGGCGCAAGGAGCGAAACCGTCAGGCCCGCCTCGGACAAGGCCGCCACCGCGTTCGTGTCCGCCTCTGGCGCATCCAGCGCGAAAATGCCGGAAAGACGCTCTGCTTGCGGCAGCGACACGCGCGCAAGAAAGGTGCTGACCGCCGTGGGGGTTTCCTCGATCTCCGCCACGCGCATATCGAACGAGGCGCCGTTTTCGATCCACCACCGAATGACCTCGGTCTCGCCCACGTCGAGCGGCGCGGCCCCATCGGGGGGCATGGCGTCCTCGTCGTAGGGCGGGAGCGTAATGCGGCGGACGATTTCGCTTTGCGACGGATATCCGGGGACAAAAGCCGGACCGTCGCGGCCTCCTTGTTCAATGCCTTCGGGGGTATCGAGCCGCAAGGAACCGCTGGACTTGCCGGAACCATGGCACGAAATGCACCGCCTGTCGAGCACGGGCTGCACCAGTTCCGCATACACGTACGCCGAATCCACATTGGCGATCAGCCCGTCGGGAACGCCGCCGGAAAACCCGAAAAGCAACTTGACCGGGGATGGAAGATAATAGGTAAGGTACCCGCTTCCCCGCGCCAGGCTACCCCCGAAATGTCCGGCAAGCACGACCAGCGCGATCAGCGCGCCCAACACCGTCCGGTATACCTTGCCCGGCTCCGGCAACCAGGCCGCAACGAACGCAAGCACAAAGGCCAGCGCCGTAACCGCCAGGCCGAGGCGCAGGTGCAGCGTCAGCAGTCCTTCTTCATACCCTCCGGCGAGCGAAAGCATGTACCCCAACGCAACCGCCGCCAGCGAAGACAAGGCCCCGAGGAGGAGCAGAAAAGGAACGATCGGCCGTACCCGCGACAAACTTCGGGAACGCGCGCCAATCAATTCGACCACGGCCCCCAGAAGCAATAACGCGATCGGGAAATGCACGACGACAGGATGAAATCTGCCCAGAAAGAGGACGAATCCCGGCGCTTCGCCGCGGTCCAGACCCAGAATCAAAACGAGAAGCGCGCCTGCAAGCAGCAGCGCGACGCCCCATATCCAGCCTTTCTTGCTCATGATTGACATGGATATTCAAACGCGATGCAGTTTGACGGGGTACGTCCCGGAAGCATTCCACTGGCATACGTAGAGGTTCTTGTCGTCGTCCACGCACACGTCGTGGCAATGCCGGAACACCGGCTCCGCCTGCACCATCAATTGCAAAACGCCGTCTTCGTACGCCGGCGCCGCGCCGCCGGGATTGGACGCAACGCGATCGTCGCGATCCAGAATCGTTACGAAACCCGAATCCGGCGTCTGGTTCAAATACCGGAGGCGGGACCAGCATACGCCCGCATACACATTCTCTCCGTCCAGCACGGCGCGGCACACGTAGGCCCCCGGCAGGAAAATGGTTTCAAGGTATTCGCCTTCAAGGGTGAACCGCTTGAAGCTGTTGTGGCCGCGAGACGTGCACAGCAGCGTCGGCGCGGCGGAACGCGCATCGACCGCCACGCCGTGGGCCGTGGAGAACTGATCGTCTTCGTCGCCCGCCCCGCCGAATTTCCGGATGAATTCGCCCGTCGGGGAATATTGAAGAATATATTGCGAGCCGTACCCGTCGGCCACGTAGATATCCCCGTTCGGCCCGATCGCCGTTTCGGTCGGCTTGAACGGCGCCTCCGCCTCGTAGGCGCCCGCCGACGACGGATGCCCAAGGGTAAGCAGCACGCGGCCATCCAGCGTCGTCTTGTCCACGATCCCCCGATCAAAATCGCAGAGGAACAAGAATTCTTCGCCGCCGGCGTCCCACAGCGTAAGGCCATGGCCGCCGGGATAGCTCGCGCCCCACGTTTCGAGCAGCTTCCCGGACTTGTCGAAAACAATCACGTTGTTGCGGGTTTCGTCGGTGACCATGAAAAGCCGTCCGTCTCGGGACATCGCCATCTCGTGGCAATTTTTGACGGGCGTGCGCGAGGGGTCCAGATCGCTCCAGTCCGCCTCGACCCGGTACTGGAAATCCCCGTGTCCCAGCACATCGTCGGACAAACGCGGGCGAAGCATGATCTGCGGAGCGGTCCGGAGCGAGGCCGCCGCTGGAACGGCTCCGCCCAGCGAAACTGCGCCGACCACCGACGCCGCGGCTTTCAGAAAATGTCTGCGGGAGGAAGAGGACATGATTTCAGCTCAGGATATCGAGGACGACGTGACCAGGCGCATCCGGCGACCGCCCACGCTATGCAGCGACGCGCGGGGCGGGGCGGCGCGGCCCGATCCGCATCGAAACGCGGGCCCGGCGGCCTTCGAAGCGCGGGATTCTACGTAGCCTGCACATCCTCCGCTTCCACCTTGTCGTTGAACATCAGGAAAAAGAAGGCGGAGAACACGAGCATCGCGGCGGAGAAGACGCCCCAGAACGAGCGCCAATGTTCTGCGGAGGCGAGTACGTCGGCTCCGGAAATCGATTGCACGACGAACCCCGAAACCTGCGCCCCAAGGAACATGCCAAGGCCGAAGGTCAGCAGCACGAGCAAGCCCTGTATCTGGCCGCGTATGGCGGGAGGCGTCTTCTTGTCCACGTAGATCTGCGCGGTGACGAAGAAGAAGTCGTAGCACAGGCCGTGAATCAGGATGCCGAACAGAATCATCCAGTAGACGCCGTCGACCGCCGCTCCGGCAAATAGCCCGAAACGCACGAACCAGGCCGCAATGCCGATAAACAGCATCCACTTCACGCCCAACCGCCGGAAGAAGAACGGAATCATCAGCATGAAGAAGATTTCGGACATCTGGCCGTACGTCATCGTGCCCGCCACCTTCTCGATACCCGCGTCCGCCAGAAACACGGGGGCGTAAGGGAAATACGTCCCGAACCCGATGTACGCCAGCGTGGCGGAAACAAGCAGCACGATGAGCGGCTTCGAACGAACCTGCTTCAGGGCGTCCAGCCCGGAAATCTGCCTCCAGGACGTACGCTCGCCCCTTGAAGGCGGAGGGGTCTTCGGCAGAGTAAAGCAATAGAGACCCAGCAGAAGCGATGCGCCGCCTCCCAGATACATGGGCGTGGCGGAGGAATCCGCCGCAAGCACCCAGCTGATGACAAGGCCGGTCACGATCCACCCGATGGTTCCGAAAACGCGAATGACCGGAAATTCCTTTTCCTGATTTTCGATGTGGTGGAACGCCAGCGAAGAGGTAAGGCCAAGCGTTGGAAAATAGCACAGCGTGTGTACGGCGAGCAGGGTCAAAAAGAGCGGCGTGCCCGCAAAAGCCGGCATAGCGATCATGGCGAACCCGGCCAGCAGGAACAACGCGGCCAGCACCTTCTCCGTGTTGAAGAACCGGTCCGCCACCATGCCCACGAAGAAAGGCGCCACGATGCAGGCAAGGGGACCGAACGAAAACGCCAGCGGGATAGCGCCCCCCATCTCCTGGGTGGTCATGAAATTGCTGAGCGTAGTAGCCCACGATCCCCAAATGAAGAACTGCACAAACATCATCAGGGCGAGGCGAAGGGTGCGAAATACATTCATGGAGCCGTCAGATCGAGTTCATGGATGTTGCCCGGCGTATTCTCCGGTGTACGATCAGCCAGAACGCCGCGGGCAAAAGGGCGCTCAGCAGAAAGGTCAGGACGGGGCGATCCGCGCCCAGATGACCGACAATGGCGAAAGTAAAGGCAGGCGGGACAACTCCGCAAGCGAGCGCCCCGATAAACAACCGGCGCGGCATGGATACGATCCCCGCCATGCACGAAACCGCCTCGGGAATGATCGGGAGCCAGCGCGAAAGCACAATGATCCATGCGCCCCATCGCTCGAACAGCGCCTCCCCCCGAGCCAGTTCGTCGTCGCGCACGAAACGCCGCGCCGCCGGGCGGCCCAGCTTCGCGCAGGCCAGAAAAGCGATCATGCCTCCGAGGAAAGACCCCGCCGCGCCGATCAGGCCGCCCGCCGCCGGCCCGTACAACATGCCCAGCGCGGTCATGACCAGCGTGGCGGGAATGGGCAGCAGGACGTCGGAGGCCAGCAACAGGATGGCGGCCAGTACGGCCCACCCCCCGAAACCGCGCAACCAGGCCATCGCGCCGTCGATCGTAAACATCTCCTCCGCGCCGCGTCCCCATAGCAAGAAGGGCAGCAGCAACAGCAAAACCAGGCCGATGGAAAGTTTGACCAGACGCATAGGAGGCGCTCACGGCAATTCAACCAGAAACGATCCCTGTATTGCAAAATCGTCTCCGGGCGAGATATTGTCGAAATCCGCAAGCACCGCCGCGTCGAACGAAAACGTCCCCTGCGCCACGCCGGAAAAGTTGAACCGGTCGAGCTGAACGTTGTCCTCCCTGCTTCCGGAGGAAGCCGCAAACCGCACCGTCCGCTCCCGCTCGTCGATCAAGCCATAGGTCCCATCGAACTGCCTCAGCGCAAACGTGCCCGTCTTGCCGAAATTCGCTACGGAAAACTGGATGAACCGGAATGAACTGTCCGGATAGACGAACTGCCCCCAGAGCTGGAATATCTGCTCCGCCTCCATGCGGCCCGCGCCCACGCCTTCCACCTCCACGCCCCCGACCGTAGCCTCGAAAAACGGCACGTTCTCCTCCTCGACCGAAACCAGACGGCATCCGCCGCAGGCCAAAGCCAACAGGCACAACGCGCAAGACCAGGAAACGCCAGCACGCATGGAAGGACGAAAAACGCGAGAAAATATCAAACGAATACGACGGTTTTGTTTTCGTGTACGATCAAGCGGTCCTCAAGGTGCCAGCGAACGGCGCGCACAAGCACGCCGCGTTCCACGTCCCGGCCCAGGCGCTTCAAATCCTCCGGGCTTTGCCGGTGGTTTACGCGCACCACATCCTGATCGATAATGGCCCCCCTGTCCAGTTCCGCCGTGACATAGTGCGCCGTCGCCCCAATGAGCTTTACGCCGCGGTCCGACGCTTGCCGATACGGATCCGCCCCGGCGAAAGCAGGCAAAAAAGAGTGATGGATATTGATGATCCGGTTGACATACCGATCCACGAACGAGGCGGACAATATCTGCATGTACCGGGCCAGCACGATCACATCGATCCCGTCGCCCATCAACTCCAGCATGCGCGCCTCTCCCTTGTGTTTTTCGCCCTTCGCCATCGGGACATGATGATAGGGGATGCCGAAACGGGCCACCTCCGGCTCCAGGTCCGGATGATTGCTGATCACCATCGCCACATCGGCGTACAAATCCCCCCGGTCCAGCCGCCAGAGCAGATCCATCAGGACATGATCGTGCTTCGACACGAAAATGGCCATGCGCATCACATCGGTGGAGTAACTCAATCGCCACGCCATATCGAACTTCGAAGCAACCTCCTCCTCAAACTCGGCTTCCAGCGCATCGCGCGACACAACAAGATGCGATATCTGAAATTCCACCCGCATGAACAGCCTCCCGTTCTCCCTCGCCGTGGCGTGCTGGTCCAGCGCCGTGCAATTCGCGCCGTGACGATAGAGAAAACCCGTAACCGCCGCAATGACGCCCGGGCAATCCGGACAATGGATAAGCAAACGAGCCGTAATGTCGAGAAACTGCGCCATGTCCGGGAAATAGGGAGCAAGATACAAAAAAACATACAGGCTGCGCAGCGGACTTCACCATAGCGCGCCGTACGCAACGCAAACCGTACAAGAAAAGAAATTTTGGCGGGAAAGGCGAGATGCATGCCGGAACTGCTGCCGGACATGTCCGCAACGCCTCGAATACGCAGTGTTTTTCGCTGATTTCAACGATCGAAGCATAGGGTGTTCTGTATGCATGAACGCAATGGGCCGAGCGAAGCGGTTTTGATCAGAATATTCCCTGGTTGTCCAGCCAGTCCGCCAGTCGGCGCCCGTAGCCTTCCAGATCGTCGAGCAACGCCACCTTGTCGCGGGCGTCGGCATGCTTTCTGCGCAGGTCGTCAATGCATGCATAATAGGCGTCCAGCGCCGAGCGGCCGTCTTCGCCGGGCGTCAGATGGCGGGCCCGGCAATGGGCGCGCCAGCGATCCTGTTCCGCAGCCCCGAGGTCGTCAAAGAAATTTCGGGCGCGGTACCGGAATACGAGTTCTTTGAGACGCCAATCCTCAAATTCGACGTCGCCGGCGGCGGCAAGGGTGCGGTCCTTGTCCAGCAAACGCCTTAGGGTATCCCGGTCCTGATCCGGTATGAATCCCGCGTACAGGGCTTCGTCCGCATCCGGCGCCTCCCGGGCGCGCTCGGGAGCCTCTCCCGGAGGCCGCGCATACGCCGCCCGCACCCTTTGCCCCAGCAACGCATCGTCCCGGAGCAAACGCTCATGTTTCTTCAGGGCGTCCGCATCGAGGCCCAATCGGTCCATGACCTCCTCTGTCAGCACGCTGAACGGGGCCACGAACGGGCACTGGTTCGTCTTCACGACAAAGATCGGCGAACGACTGCCGGGGCTGAATATCCGCTCGTGCAACGCATCGACGGAAAGACCGATGAATTCGGACGGATCCTGCGACATATCGAACGCGATCGCAGCGTTCGGATTCTCCGACTGATTCGCAAGGCGAACGACCGGCGCGGCGCATCCCCTGCGCTGAAACAGCGACGCCACCCATACGAACCGGTCCTGCATGACGGCGGCTGCCTCGTTTTTGCGCCGCATGCGCAGGGACCATTCGAACAATTTCGGCTGTCGGGCGCGAACGAGGCGGGCCATATCGATGGTGGTCATCACGTCGGCGAGCGCCTCGTGGGCCGCTCCGTGCCCGCCGACCCCGTTCTCCCTGGCGAGATGCTGAAGACGAAACGACGGCTTCCCGTCCTCTCGCATCGGCCACGCAATCCCTTCCGGACGCAGCGCATACGCGGCGCGGAACAGGTCAATGAGATCCCAGCGCGTATTGCCGTCGCGCCAGTGCCATGCATACGGATCGAGCAGATTCCGGTAGAACAGGAAGCGGGTATGCTCGTGATCGAACCGGATCGCATTGTACCCCACCGAACAGGTGCCGGGCCGCGCAAGCTCCCGGTGAATCCGGTGGGCGAACTCCGCTTCGGAAAGGCCATGCTCTTCTAGATACGACGGCGCGAGGCCATGCACCAGAGACGCCTCGGGCTGCGGCAATTGGTCCGGGGCGGGGCGGCAATAACACATGACCGGATCGCCCGTAACCTGCAGATCCTCATCGGTCCGCACGCCCGCAAATTGCACCGGACGATGCTTCCTCGGCCTGTCGCCGGATGTTTCGTAATCGTACCAGAGAAACGACATTTCCTGTTTCCGCTACCGTCGCGCCGCGTGTTCCTCTTCCCGCCGCCGGAGTTTCTCCTGGCCCAAGCCCTCCGTGTCCATCGTCCGCTGCGCCTCCGAATCAAGACGGGATTCCCTCCGCGTTGTCGGGCGATCGCCGTATTTGCGCCGCCTGCTCATACGTCGTTTGTCCGAAAAATGGTTCTTATGCAATAAAGGAAGCTCTGATTAAGTCCGCAAAGATTCAGAGGCTGACAGGCGTGCGCTGGCAAGGAATGACGAAGCAGGTAGTGTGGCGGCTCCGCGTAATGAGGAATGACACAGCCAGCGCACGCCTGTCAGCCTCCCGAAGGGCGTTTCACGACCGCGACAACCCGAATCCGCCGTGTGTTTCGCTGATTTCAAAAAACGCCATCATGTCGTTTTTTACGCGTGAAAGTGAAGCGCTGATCAAAGTGGAGTTAATCAGAGCTTCCTAAATACATAAGGCGCGGATTTTATTCGCATTCGTCCCTGCTTTCGCGTGCAGAGAACAGCAACGAAACAAAGCGATCCGCTTTCAAATGCGGTACAAATGCCCACATGAGCCCCATGTTCGCTCGATATGTTCGACCTTCTCGCACGATCAGGCGCTTCTGCGCCAGCCAGTTCAAGTCCCGCGTCAGGGTCTTGGACGTCTTGTTGGCGTAGCCGCGCGCCAAAGAGGGCGTTAAGAAAGGTATTCCCGTCTTGGCGACGGAGTCGGCGGCGCGACCAAGTTCCAGCGCCAGTTCCCGGCGACGTTGCATGGCGCTGGAACGCTTCTTCTTCGCAAATACGCTATGGATGAAGCGCTCCCATACTATTGCAAGTTGACGCCCCTGAATTTTTTCGCACTGCTCCTGTAATCCGTCTACAAACCCCTGCAAGGCATATTGCAGGAATCCGAAAGCGTCCCCCTTGCCGTCATGGATCTGACTTGACCGGTCCAGTTCCCGATAGTATTGGGTCCGCGTCATATTGTAATGGTCGCTGAGCAGGTGCGCCGAAGGAAACGGAACGCCCGCGCGCGCCTGCGCCATAAACTCCAGAAGCCGCGCCGTGCGCCCGTTGCCATCGCCAAAGGGATGAATCCAGGCGATGTACAAGTGGACAAGAATGGCATGCAGAATCCCGACCGCGACCCGGCGATCGTCTTCTTCTGCAAAAAACGGAATCTCGGTTTTCTCTTCCAGCCACTCGCAAAGACGCTCCAGCAAATAATCGCAATCTTCCGGAGGCGCGGCCCTGTAACTGCCTACGCCCACCGAATGGGTGCGAATCTCGCCAGGAACCACGCCTTCGGCAAGGTGCTCCCCAAGCCCTTCAAGAATCCACCCATTGTATTCCCGAATCAGATCCACACTCAGTCGGGGTGGATTATCCGCGTCCATGGCCGACTCGATAATCTCGCAGGCGCGCAAGATATTCGCCACTTCCTGTTGCAGATATTCCTGCGATGGAGGAAGGTCCAGCTTCCCTTCGATCTGGGCCTGCACCTGTTCTTCGGTCAGCGTGTTCCCCTCGATAGCTGTCGTGGCCCGGACTCCCTTGCTGAGATACAGCGTCTTGAACGTTTTGGCGATATCAGGGGGCAGAGCCGCTTGAGACGCCTGTCTGCAAAAGGTCACAGCCTGTCCAAGCAATGTCCATAAACGGGGCGGCGCTTTGCCCAAATCCAGCTGGAACGCGATCCAGGGATGCGTCCGTTCGTATTTGCGGCAGGTGGTCATGGGATGTGGTCCTGTATATGCGCTATGACGGTCCCGCCGGGCAGGAAATCCGAAAGAGGCCAATCGCCTCAGCGGCGGGCAGGAAAGAATGCGGCGCGGACTGAAGGGCAATCTGATCGAAACCCCTTCGCTCAGCACGTCGCGTTCGCGCCTGCAGGGCGCAATATAAACCCGGATCAACCGGGATGCAAGATTTATTATACCTGAAATGTCCTTTTTTATGTCTGGAAGAGTGTCCCGCAGAATGTCCCGAATAATGTCCTGTTTTCCGTCCGCTTGAATACGGCCTCGTCCAACCCGGTCAGGCGAAAAATCAAGGCCTGCGCAAAAGCGCAAGCGTTCTGCCCTGAAATCCCTACCCCTCCGCCGCCTTCGTCACCTCGTCCTGCACGTGACGGGGCATTGCCTCGTAGTGGCTGAACGCGGCATGGTGAATCCCGCGTCCCTGCGTCATGGACCGGAGCGAAGTGGAATAGCGGTACAATTCCGCCTCGGGAACCTGCACGAGAATCTTCTGGAACACGCCTTCCACCTCAATGCTATTGTCCGGAACCTTCGACAAGCCAGACAAAGAACCGCAGGTCAAGCACCAGGATTCCGGGTATAAGCCACCCTTGGTTCAAGAAGAATTATTTGTTCAGCAACGTCCGAAGGAATCTCATACAGCAACGGTTCAAAATTGGTAATCAATGCCTCCGTCATTGGGTTTCTATTCGCTTCGCTCGCGCCAACATGATAGAAATGATCCCGCGTGAGCATGTAAAATTTAGACCACAAAATATCTATAAAGGGGTTCTCTCGATAAGCATTACTATGCCATGTAGATAAAATAAATCTGTATGACGTGAGCGAAAGCAGCTTCGCCAATGCATGTTCATTATTTTCATCCCAATTATTAAAATAATCGGCATGGCGACCAATATAAGGGGGGTCGCAATAAATCACATCTTCTTCATTCGCATTACTGATCGTGGTAGAAAAGTCCTGACAATAAAATTCATAATTTCCAAGATTTATGATGTTCGATATATTCTTTATTTGATTACAAATCTTAGTGATGTACGCAGGAGCAAATCGATGTGGTTTACGACAAAACGGAACATTGAAGCCGCCGCTTTTATTGAAACGCATCAATCCATTGAAACATGATCTGTTCAGAAAGAGAAAGTCAAGCGGATCAGCATATCGATTAAATCTTTCACGGATTAAATAATAATGATCTCCCCCGGAACGTAAAAGCTCATCGCCTTCTTTGGCCAGAAATGATCGGGCAGAGATCGGTGTAATTTTCTCAGTGGCAATAGCCTTATAAAAATTGATTAGATGAGGATTGGAATCGGCCAGAAGCGCCTTCTTGGGGCGAATATTGAATGCAACGACTCCCGAACCCATGAATGGTTCCACCCATCTCCCCGCAAAATCAGGGGGGATAACTGCCCGAATCCACGATACCAGCTTGGTTTTTATTCCTTGGCATTTGATGGGGGGCACTATGGTTCGGGAGAAAGTACTCATCTCTTATTATTCCTTCGAATGATTAGTGATGTATCTCCACCTCGAAACTTGACGAAATCCTCAAGAGATTTTATGGTTTTTGTTTTTCCAGATTCCGTTTTGAAGCTAATTTTATCATAGTTCATCCAATAATCATCGAACCATTCCTCGCCAAGTTTAGCAAACATACCATTCCCCGACAGGATATCTTCGATGCGTTGGATGCTACCAATATTTGCGGTGTTTCCTGAACCCCCTCTATCTCCTGCTATCCTCCACTTTTCAGCCACAAAAAATTGAATACTTGAAATAACTGACGTGATTGAATGAAGAGCGTCAATGGTATGAATGGCGATTTCGGTGTTTACATTAGAAATGGTATACACATTCCTGAACACATCTATAAATCCCTTGATCGTCCACTGACCATCCTCCGTGCTCACATAACACGTGAGTACATCCGCCAATTCGCGCAAGGCGCCTTCAAATTTTTCTTTCGAGAGCATCGCCCTACCCCTCCGCCGCCTTCGTCACCTCGTCCTGCACGTGACGGGGCATTGCCTCGTAGTGGCTGAACGCGGCATGGTGAATCCCGCGTCCCTGCGTCATGGACCGGAGCGAAGTGGAATAGCGGTACAATTCCGCCTCGGGAACCTGCACGAGAATCTTCTGGAACACGCCTTCCGCCTCAATGCCCTGTATGCGGCCCCGGCGGGTGTTCATGTCCCCCATCACCTCGCCCACGAAGCTTTCGGGCACGGTAATCGTCACATTGTAGATCGGCTCGAGAATGACTGGCGAAGCAGACCGGAACGCATCGCGGAAACACATCCGCCCCGCCGTCTTGAAAGCCGCATCGTTGGAATCGACCGGATGCATCCCCCCATCGTATACGACGACCCGGCAGTGTCCCACCGGATACCGGGCGATAGGACCGTCCTGCGTGGCTTCGAGCACCCCCTTCTGGATCGCGCCGAAGAAGCGCCGCATATCGATAACCCCGCCGACGATGGCGTCGATAAAGTGAATCTTCGACCCCCAGTCTGTCGTGACCTCGGCCTGGCCCCGGACGGAAATATCCGGAGGCGGCTGAAAATCCCCGTCGAACGGCTCGACCAGGATGGAAATATCCGCGAACTGCCCGGCGCCGCCCGTCTGTTTCTTGTGTCGGTAACTGGACCGGGCCTGCCGGGTGATCGTTTCCCGGTACGCCACGCGGGGCCTGGAAAACAGGATGCCCACATTGAACCGGTTCGCCAAGCGGTATTTTGCGACCTGCAAATGCATTTCGCCCTGCCCTCCCAGCGTTATCTGCCGCAAGTGGGGGTCGTGCACCACAATCAGCGACGGATCTTCTTCGCGCAACTGATGAATGCCCTGGGCAAGACGGTCTTCCTCGCCCTCGTTTTCCGGACTGATCGCCGCCCGGTAACGGGGTTCGGGGAACGCGATCGGTTCGATCGCCACGTTTGACCCCCTTGACCGCAACGTGTCGTTCGTGTGCGAATTCTTGAGTTTCACCACGGCGCCAAGGTCCCCGGCAACCATTTTGGCCGCCGGGTCCCGTTCGCGCCCGTTGATGGCGAAGAGTTGCCCAAGCCGTTCGGTGGTCCCGGTCTGCGCATTTTCCAGATCCATCCCCTGGGAAAGCGTGCCCGAATACACGCGCAGGAACGAATAGTCGCCCACGTGCTGCTCGGCCATCGTCTTGTAGATAAGCGCGGCGGGCGGCCCGGACGGATCGGCTTGCACGGATTCGCCGGAATCGCTCTGCACCGGAGAAGGCAACACATTGGCGATAAAACTCATCAGGCGGGAAACGCCTATCGCCTCGGTCGCAGACGTTACGAAAATGGGAAAGAGTTGGCGTTGCAGCATAGCCTGGCGCAAACCGGCCCGCATTTCTTCCTCGCTGAGTTCGCCTTTCTCGAAATACAGATCCATGAGCCCCTCGTCGTTCTCCGCAATATCCTCAATGAGCGTCGTATGCAGTTCCTCGGCTTCCTCCCGGAACGCTTCGTCGATATCGCCAACCACTGGATCCGTCTGGCCTTCCGGAAACGCGAGCTGCTTCATGAGCAATACGTCGATGATCGCCCGCGCACCGCCCCCGACAGGAAGTTGCACCATGGTTGCCCCGCTTCCAAAACGCTCCTTCATTTGCGTCACGAGCGCCCGAAAATCCGCATCTCCCTTGTCCAGGTGATTGATTGCGAACATGGACGGCTTGCCGATCTCCTCCGCATAATTCCACGCCAGTTCCGTTCCCACCTGCACGCCCTCGACGGCATTCATCACGAAGATAGCGGTATCGGCCACCTTCAGCGAAGAAATCACCTCGCCCACGAAATCGGGGTAACCCGGCGTATCGAGCACATTGATCTTGTGCCCTTTCCATTCGGCGTGAAGCAGCGAGGCGAAGATCGACATCTGTCGCTCGTGCTCGCTGGGATGAAAATCGGAAACCGTGCTGTGGGCTTCTATCCCGCCCATGCGGCGCAGGCCGCCGCTTGCAAGCAGCATGGCCTCGGCCAACATCGTTTTGCCGCTGCCCTGGTGTCCAACCAGCGCCACATTGCGGATATGATCGGCGTCGTATACGTTCATAAGAGCTTCGATAAACGTCTCCGGAAAATAACAAACCGCCGCATCCCCCGCGCGCCTCGAAGGCAACGCAAGGGCAAGGGCGAAAGGACGCACGGGACCCGCCGCGTCCGATTCAGAACCCATACGGCGCACATTCGTCTAAAATACGTTCCCCTGCGTTATGATCCATGCGGTAATTCGTTGAATATCCTTGCCCTCGAAACAGCCACCCATGCGTGCAGCGTCGCCGCGTGGCGCAACGGGCGCATCGCGGCCCAACTGACCCTGCGTCGCCCACGGGCGCACGACGCGCAGCTGGTTCCGATGATCGCCGACGCGCTGCGGTTCGCCGACGTCGCGGCTTCGGACTTGACTGCGGTCGCCGTGTCGAGCGGTCCCGGATCGTACACCGGCTTGCGCATTGGCGCGGCCACGGCAAAGGGACTGGCGGAAGCGGTCGGCGCAAAACTCGTCTCCGTACCGGGTCCGCTGGCCTGGGCGCACCTTGCGCTTCCGCTGGCTGCGCCGGGCGACTGCATTGTAGCGGCGTTCGACGCCCGGCGGAACGAGGCGTACGCCGCAGCGTTCCGGGTTGCTTCCGGCAACGCGCTTGAAACGCTGCGCGATACGGCGGCGATCCGGGTCGAGGAAGCCGCCGACTGGCTGGGCGCCGCTGCGCAAGGCCGTCTGTACATTGTGGGAGATGCACAAGCGCTCGCGCAATGGATACGGGGAGCCGGATCGAATGGGCGCGCAACGCACGTCGCGGTTCCGGACCACGAACGCCTTGCCCCGCCCGCCGTCGCCGTGGCGCAGCTTGCCGCCGCAAAACTGGAACAAGGCGACGTAGAAGACATTGCTTCCTTCGAACCCCATTATCTGAAAGACTTTGCCGCCGCAACGCCGCAAAAAACAGCGTTCCAGAAATTGGCTATCTGATTATGACGTGGTTCAAGCGAAAACAAGCCGGCATCCTGACCGAACTGGCGGAAAAAAACGAGATTCCCGACGGGCAATGGGCGAAATGCCCGAAAACCGGCGAAATCGTGAACCGTCGAGAGATCGAGGACAACGCCATGGTGGTGCCCGCCTCCGGCTATCATTTCTTCATGAATAGCCTCGAATATTTCCGCACCATCTACGACGACGGGCAATTCGAGCTGTTCGACGAAGATCTGCGCTCGACCGACCCGCTCGGCTTCGCCGACCGAAAGCGGTACGCAGACCGTCTGGAAGCCGCCAAACAAAAAACCGGCCTGAACGATGCGGCGCGCGCAGCGCTGGGTACGGTCGGAGGACGCCTTCTCTCTACGGCGGCCATGGATTTTGCGTTCATCGGCGGGTCAATGGGGTCCGTGGTAGGCGAAGTCGTGGCGCGCGCCATCAAGCGGGCCGAAGAAAACAAGGCCGCCCTGCTTATTATTTCGCAAAGCGGCGGCGCGCGCATGATGGAAGGCGCGCTCAGCCTCATGCAAATGGCGAAAACCAGCGCCCTGCTCGGCAGACTGGACGCGGCGGGCCTGCCCTTCATCTCCCTTATGACCAACCCTACGACGGGCGGGGTCACTGCTTCGTTCGCCATGCTGGGGGATTTCAATCTCGCCGAGCCCGGCGCCCTGATCGGTTTTGCGGGACCGCGGGTGATCCGGGAAACGATCGGAGCCGACTTGCCGGATGGTTTCCAGAGCGCCGAATTTCTTCAGGAGCACGGGTTCGTCGACTTCGTGGTGGACCGGCGAAACCTGCGCGAACAGCTCATCCTGCTGCTTGATCACGCGATGCAGGGGCAAGGCTGACGGGCCGTTCGGGGCAATGCGCCCTGTCTGCCTGGCGATATCCGCGCGATTCCGTGCAATGCGGGCACGCGGAAACCCTGCGACCACTTCTCGCCCCCGGCGACGAGGCCGAACCATGCAGGAGCATATCCCCGCGCTCTGATCCGACTACCCCTGCACGTCGTAGATTTTCACATCTTCCCAAAGGTGGCTGTACTCGTTCCGAAAATGATCGTGGACGGGATCGTCCTGATAAAAATCATGTCCCGCCTTGTCGTCGAAAACAACCACAAGGCCGCAGGAATAGTCCCGGAGCACGACCGGACGGTGCGTATCGGCGGGAGCCCCGACGAATCCGCGGCGAACCGTTTCGATGTCGAGCAGGGAGCGAACCCCTTCGTCGAATGTCTGGCGGTCCTCGGCGGTCAAATCGTCCCGAAGGCGGAAAAACACGCAATGAACAAACATGGCGACAGATATGATGAATGACGGATGAATTCGCAGGCGAAATAGCGGCATGCCGCCGTAAGGTACGACGCAAAGCAACGCAGCGTACGGATTTCGAGCCGGACGAAACACACGCTACCGCCGCAACGTCGGCGCAACGATATCGCCCCGGCGCACGACGCCGGGGTGCAGCGGCACAAGATTCTGGCCGAAATGCACTTTTCCGTCCGCGGCGCGGCGAAACGTATTCAGGGTCTGCACCGGTTCCTTGCCGGACGACGTCCCCGACTCCTGATCGATGGTGGTTACAACGCAGCGAGCGCACGGTTTGACCACCAGAAAATCCACTTCCCCTATGCGTACGCGCTCCCAGGCGTCCTCGGCAAACGCCTCAACCCCCGACACGACAAGATTCGGCCGGAAACGATGCATGGGGACCGGCTCTTCCAGCCGTTCGTTGAGCGCGGCGAGCGACGCTTCAGAAAGAAGCAACGCCGGAAACGAATCCGCAAAACTCACTGCGTCCCCGGGCCTTCCGTACCCGGCCTCAACCGGTCTGCCGGCAGGGTCGTCCAAAAAAACGAGGCGGCATTCCATGTCGAGAAACCTGCTAAACCAGGCGTGCGCCCGCTCGTCCGCCACAGCGGCGGGAATGATATCGCCCCATACTTCCACAGATGCGCGCGCTGTCCCGTCCGGCGTCCGAACGAACAACTCTTCCTGTCCGGGCGCCTGTACGCGCAGCCCGTCTTCCTGCGCCGTCGCCCGCGCCACCGCCAGCTTCGGCGCAATGCGCTGCGACATGAATTTCCCGTTCGAATCGACCAGCATCCAGCGGCGATCCATGCGAAGCCCCTGCGGCTCCACCGCCGACGTTTCCAGGGCCGTCCGGCGGGTCGATTTGACCGGATAGACGTAGATAGCAGCGAGGCGGCCTGTCGCCGCCGAATCCGTCGCCTTCGTATGCATAGCGTGCGTATTTGCGAAAAAGATTATTGGAAACCGGACATAAAATCCGCGGCGCAGGGAAACGGTTCCGGACGCGATCCGCAGCGGCTTCGCGCAAAAGAAACTGGCGCAAGTCCGCCCCGATGGCCTATCTTTTCCCATGAACCATGAACCGCGCCGCCAACCCGGCGCGCCTTACATTACAGGATACTCTGATCAAAACTGCTTCGCTCAACGCGTCGCATTCGCGCGTACGGAACATCATCATGCAACGCAGGCAATTCCTGAAAACCGGCGCCATGATCGCCGCGGCCTCCGCGCTGCCCGGCATGGCTGCGACGCCCTGGCGACAAAATCCCCTCCGCGCAGGCCTCATCGGATGCGGCTGGTACGGCAAAACAGACTTGCTCCGGCTGATCCAGGTAGCTCCCGTGGAGGTGACTTCCCTGTGCGACGTGGACCGGAACATGCTGCGCGGAGCCGTGGAGATCGTCGCCGAACGGCAAGATTCAGGCAACCGCCCGCGGACTTTCGCAGACTACCGCGAAATGCTTGAGGCGGGCGACCTGGACCTCGTACTGATCGACACGCCGGATCACTGGCATGCACTGCCCATGATCGACGCTTGCCGCGCCGGATTGGACGTGTGGGTCCAGAAACCCATTGGCGTGGATGTGGCGGAAGGCCAGGCCATGGTGGCCGCCGCCCGCAAATACGGGCGCGTGGCGCAGGTGGGCATGCAGCGCCGCAGCACGCCCCACCTCATCGAGGCCCGCGATCGCTATGTGCGGTCGGGACGGCTCGGCAAGATTCGGCTGGCGGAAACGTACTGTTACTACCATATGCGAACGCGCCGGAATCCCCCGGCGATTTCGCCTCCGGACGAACTGGATTACGAAATGTGGGCCGGGCCCGCGCCGAAAATCCCCTTCAACGAAATCGTCCACCCGCGCGGATGGCGGAATTTCATGGAGTACGGCAACGGCGTCATGGGCGACATGTGCGTACATATGCTGGATACAGTGCGATGGATGCTTGATCTCGGATGGCCCAAACGCATCTCGTCCACCGGAGGAATTCTTGTAGATACCGACAGCATCGCCAACACGCCGGACACGCAAACGGCCACCTTCGAATACGACGAATTTCCCGTCCTGTGGCAACACAGAACCTGGGGGCGCGCCGCCGACCCGGCTTATCCCTGGGGCGCTACCCTGTACGGCGACCGCGGCACGCTCAAACTGAGCGTCCATTCCTACGACTTCATCCTGCGCGGAGACGGCGAGCCGGAACGGGGCGAAGCCCTGTACGAATACGACCGCTACCCGGAAGACCGCGTCGAACAGGACCTCGAACGGCATGTGGCGTCTGCGATCCGGGGGCACATGGTCGATTTTCTGGACGCGATCGAACAACGATCCCGGCCAGTGGCGGACATCGAAGAAGGCCATATATCGGCAGCCTCGTGCATCCTGGCGAACATTTCCATGGCGCTGGGACGAACCCTCGAATGGAACGCCGAGGCGGGACGGGTCGCAGGGGACGAGGAAGCGAACGCGCTGCTCGCCCGACCCTACCGCGCCCCGTGGACGCATCCGGACCCGGGGAACGTGTAACGCGCTCGCCCCTTTTTTACGCGCCGCCCGCACTTGTCATGACCGAACCTGCATGGGACCTGCCCAGAGACCTCGACGCAGCCTCGTGGGAGCATATGGCCGATATCGTCCCCCGGAGCTATGTGTGCCACTTTGTTGAAGAGGCCCCGAAGATAGACGGCAAGCTGGACAAGCCGCTCTGGCGCGAGGCCCCCTGGAGCGAGCCCTTCGCGGACATAGAAGGAGATCGGCGCCCTGTACCGCGGCAGGAAACGCGCATGGCCATGCGCTGGGACGAAACATGCCTGTACATTGCCGCCCGCCTCGATGAAACACACGTGTGGGGATCGCTCACCGAACCGAACAGCGTCATTTTTCAAGACAACGATTTCGAGGTGTTCATCGACCCGGACGGGGACCACCACCAATACTGGGAAATGGAGGTCAACGCGTTGAACGCACGCTGGGAACTGGCGCTGGAGAAACCGTACCGCGACGGCGGGCCCGCCATTTCCCCGGCGCCCATTGCGGGGCTGCGCTCGGCGGTATACGTGGAAGGCACCCTCAATGCGCCGCACGATACGGATGCGTACTGGTCCGTGGAAATAGCCATCCCGTGGCGCGGCCTGGCGCCCTACGCCCCGCCCGGCTGCGCGCCGCCCGAAGAAGGCGCGCAGTGGCGCATGAACTTCTCCCGGGTGCAGTGGCGGCATGAAATCCGCGACGGCGTCTACCGCAAAAAACCCGATACGCCAGAAGACAACTGGGTCTGGTCCCCGCAAGGCGTGGTGGACATGCACCGCCCCGAGCGGTGGGGCTTCGTGCAATTCACGCGGGCGCGGCCCGGAGAAGCTTCCTTCCGACCGGACCCGACCTTTGCAGCCCGCGAAGCGCTCATGGCCGTATACTATGCGCAGCGGGCCTTCTTCAAGACGCGCGGACGCTGGGCGAAATCCCTGGAGGACCTGCCGGATTCGCTGTCGGAAAACATCCGCCTGACGTCCGACGGCGAAGGCTGGTTCGCGGAAATGCCTGCCGAAACCGCCGACGGAAGCCCCTGCATGGTGCGGGTGGACGAGGCGTCGCGAATGACGATGCAAAAGCGGGCTGCGCAAGCGGTTGAGGGAGACCTGGCGCGCTACCTCGACAATGCGCCGGATACGCCACCCGATCCGAATGACGAACTGCCGTCCGTACCGCCCGAATGACAATGCGGAAAATTTGAAAAATACTCCCCCGCCGCCGCTACTCTCCCCAGTCGTTCCCGTCCTGATCGAACCGGTACGTATCGCTCACGTACCCGGCGAATATCCCGTATCCGTTCTTTATGTTGGCGTATACGGGAACAGGAAAGACTTCAGGGGCATAGTCAGAACCGATGTCTGCATTCCTGTGTCGATCCAACGTATGATGATACATGAAAAAATCATAGGACAGGGTCGAAAGAACCACCAGAAATTGTGGTTCGAATTCCGGATAAGTATACGGTTCGAAGGCGATTTCGATATCGTGCGACGCTCCGTCGAAAAGCGCATCCGAAAAAACGGCGTGCCCATAAAAATCGAAATCTATTTCTTCGCGTTGTTCCAAATCGCCCACCTCGCCATAATGAAAACGAAAAGAAGGGTCGGTGCTACGGAAATCAACTTCTCTATAATTAAAAACATCCTCACCATCCTCGGGGTCGACCTGAAAAAGCTCGAGGCGGTAATAATTCGCCCCCGGGGGGTCCTCTATCGAGAAGCGTAGCGAAGAGGTTCCGTTATCGTTCGAATAAGCAATGTTTTGCATAGATACCCGTTTCGGGAGTTGCGCCGAAGCTTCGACAGGCGGGGGCGGCGATAACGTCTGGCTGTCTATGAAACCGGGCATTTCCACCCGCAGCGTATAGGTTACCCCGGGGCGTGGACGCATACCCCGCACGGATCGATAATTGATTCCCACGGTTCTTTTTTCGGGGGATTCCCGGAGCGTATCCGCGTCTCCCTGATCGTCTGTAATAACCACGACCGTCTGGCGTGTATCCCCCGACAATAATGTAACAGGGGAGGAGCCGCTTGTATGCGTACTGATATTTAGATTAACGACCCAGACGCTGTCTGGCGTAAAAAAACTATGGGCAAGAATCTTATGTTCTTCGAAAGGAGTTTCCAACTTAATGATGCTTTCGCAAGCACTGAGCGCACATAACATGACAGCAATGCAAAGCGTTCGCATGAGGCCTCAGAATTTTACCTGGTAAGCCAGAGAAGGCAGCAGTGGGAACAGCGTATATTGACGGAACTTCCCGCGTCCGAAATAGGGATCGCTCACTAACTGAAAAGGATTCTTTTTGTTGTAGGCATTCCAGGCGCCGACCACAAGCGCCTGTTCGCCCCATGTTCGCTGTTTGCGAAAACGAACCGACACATCGAGTCGATGATAAGCGGGAAGACGCGACGCATTCCGCGGGCCGTAATGAAGCACGTCGGGCTCCACCGATGTATTAAACGTATTCTGCACATACAGGCTATAATACTGGGCGCTCGGCAACCAGATGGCGTACCCGCTCCCGAAGACCCAGTTGGCGGAGATATCTATTGATCGGGTCAGGCGATGCTGCGCAACCACGGCAATGTCGTGGCGCCGGTCATAGCGGTCCGGAAAAGATTCCCCCCCATTCAGGTTCTCGAATTGCCGGGTCGTCCGCGCCCAGGTGTACGCCACCCACCCGGTCAGGCGCCCCTGCGTTTTCCGCACAAGCACTTCAAACCCATACGACGATCCGTCTCCGCTTTCGACCAGGTCGGGCCACTCCGAATACGCCGATTCTATAGCGGGTACGCCCCCCTTGTACTGGATAAGTCCGGTCATCCTTTTGTAATATCCTTCAAGGGATACGTCATATCCGGCATTGGGCAATGCGTGCGTCGCGCCCGCCGCTACCTGACGCGCGCGCTGCGGCCGGGCGCCTGCCGCAAGCGGAAGCCACAAATCCACGGTCAGGCCGTCGAATCCATTGCCCTGCAAAAGGTGCACATATTGCTGCATGGCCGTGTACGAGGCATGAAGCATCGTTTGCCTCGATACGCTTCGGCGTATGCCGAGGCGCGGCTCGAAGAAGCGGTGCGTCTGCCCTTCGACAAAATAGGCTGAAAGGCGTACGCCGGGATTCAGTTGGAGAAATCCGGGAATATTCAGATCGTCCTCGACGTACAGCGCAACTTCCTGCGACCGGATGGTCCCGGCGGGTTTCCTGTCTACTCTAACGGGCGGTTGCCCTGGCGCGTCGAACATCGTTTCCACGGCGCCGGGAGTGAAAAGATGCAGGGTGCCCTCAAGACCGAAACGAATGTAATGCCGGGGATTGGGCAGGTATTCGATATCCGTTTTGACCGTCAGATCGCGAATGGTCGAAAAGTACGCCCCTTCGTACACCTCCTCGTAATCTCCTTCCCCGGACGTGATCTCTGCCACCTCGTTGAAACGCTGTTCGAAACGATAATTCGTAATCCCGACCAGCGTATTCGCAAACGTGCGGCTTCCCAGAATTCTGTTCCAGCGAAAAGACGCGAGGTGGCCGAACCAGTCGAGGCGATCTTTCTCGGCCTGGTCATTCGGAAAATCTTCCCGGCTGCGCCACCCGTCCTGTGCGGTATGCGCGCTCACGTAGAGTCGATCCCGCCTCGACAGGATATAATTGAGCTTCAGGTTGGCGTCATGAAAAAAGTATCTCGTACGATCCGCGGGAGGCTCGTCCCGAAACACGCGCGTCAGAGCGAGTATCGGCTCAAGATAGGTCCTGCGCGCGGCGAGCAGGAACGAGGCGCGATCCTTCTTCAGGGGGCCTTCCAGCACGACCTGAGAAGACAGAATGCCTATCGACGCCTCCCCGGCGAATTCCTTCAGATTGCCTTCCTTCATCGTGAGATTCAGCACCGACGATATCCGCCCCCCGTACCGCGCAGGAAACCCGCCCTTGATCAACTCCACATGCTTCATGGCGCTCGCATTGAAAGCGCTCAGAAAACCGAACAGGTGATTGGGGTTGTACAGGGGAAGTCCATCCAGAAGGATCAGGTTCTGACCCAACCCGCCGCCCCGTACGTGCATCCCGCTACTTCCATCCACGCCTCCCTGCACCCCAGGCAACAACTGGAGCGTTTTCTGGATATCCACCTCGCCAAGCAGGACCGGCAGCGTCTTGACCTGCTCCAGCGACACCTCGTGCCATCCCGGCTGCACAGGCCCCTCCTGCCGGGCCGTTACTTCCACCCCGGCCAATTCGATCGTGCGCGGCGCCAGGGCCGCGTCTATCGTCGTGTCGGCGGGGAGAACGAGCGGATACGACGCCGATTCGTATCCAACATGCGAGAACAGAAGCGTGAGGGAATCTGCCTGGACGGTAAGGCTGTAGAAACCGTACCGGTTGCTTACGGTCCCGACGGAAAGCGCCGGAACGCCGACGGCCACGCTTTGAAGCCGCTCGCCGCTCGAAGCGTCCTCCACGTAGCCGCCGATCGTCCGGGACTGACCAGCGGCTACGTGGAAAGGTAACAATAGAACACAAAAAATAATGGTCGCTCTATCAAAATATTTCATCATACCAAGTTTGTGAAATTATTGATGATAAACTCCCGTGGTACAACTTGCCGTCGCCCCATTATCGCCTCGTTTAACATAATGAGTAGAGTATATAGAGCCCGTAATTCCATAATTAGTATACGCTCCGCTAATAAAATATTTATAAACCTTGCTTAGGTTTGTTCCATCAAGAACCAAATTAGTATGTTGATGATATTCAGATCCATTCGCATTGCTATGATATAAGTTTACCGTAGTGGTAACTTTGATCTCGTTAACGTTCCTTCTTGAATATTTTCCAAATATATTTTTCCTTTTGTAATGACGTGTTTCGGTCCCAGCAGATGCAACAAAAGAAAGAGATTCTATCCATGATTTACCATTGATTCTATATTTGTTGGAATCATATTTTTTTTCACACCTTGATGTCACTTCACCTTCAATTTTATTCAATGAAAAGGTGTTGGATTGTCTTTCAATTCGAAACACATCTACATGTTCATTTTTATAGGATATGTTACTAAAATTATCTATATGTTCAAGCAACTCCTTATGCTCATTATCTACACTATGAACAAAAATTTTGCCGACCTTATGTATGGTTCCTCCAATTTGTACTTCGCCTTCCGGATTCAATATCGTGGCGATTGCAGGATCCGAGACTGTATCAAGCGCCTCGATTTTATGATACTCTTCAAAATACATCAATGAATCATTGTCATTATGCGGGTATTCATCAAGCTTCGTTCTTAAATCATTGATATGACGCCGAAAAGAACGAAAGCCCAATTCGTTTTCCAATATGTCAAGCCCTACATCATTAGTGTACACCTTGCTCATTCCCTGCATAAAATCGTCGAATTGTTCCTGATTCTTGAATACCAATCTATTGTTTTCGGAATCAAGAATGGGGTGAACAGATTGGTCAATGACTTCTCCTTCAATGATATTATCATCGGGGCCATATCCTAAAACGTCCGCATCACCACGAGTTTCGCAGGCTGCAAGACCAATGACTATTAGAAAAAATGCAGTCAGTTTCAGAACAAAAAGCAGGGAGGAAGATACACGGGTCATGGTCTTGCCTCGGGTTTGTTCGATTAACAATTAGTGTGCGGTACATTCAGTGTAATCTAAAAAAAACAAGTTGTCAAGTATTTTTTCATAAATTTTTTAATTGCTTCATTCGATTGGTTTTCGTTTCTTTTTAACCTGTTTAACTATAGGGGCTTGCCAAAATAAGGCATTCCCCCTAATACACCTCCGTCACGCCCTGTTCCTCGGCAAGAGCCGGTTCCAGCGCAAAGCGGATGTACAAGGCGTCGGGACCGTACGCCGCCTCGTCCTGCGCCCGCTCCATTACGCGCCGCATCGCTTCCTCGGCGGGAGCCGCCTTCTCCCCCAGCAATTGCAACGCCCGGGCCGCCCGGAGCACATCCAGCGGATCGCCGGTCTCCAGCGTCTCCTCAAGCACGGCAAGCGCTTCCGAAGAACCATTCATCGCTACAAGCGCTGCCGCCGCCTCCGTACGCACGGCGGGAACCGCATCGCCCAAGGCGTTCCGCAGCGCATCCTGACTCAGGGGATCCTGCGCCCCCGCCGCATGCAGCCCCAGCACAGCCCAGTACCGCACCCCATCGTCCGGATCCCTCAGAAGCGCCGCTTGCCTCCCCGCTGCGCGCGACCGCCCCGCGAGGTTCGCCGTATCCAGCACGCGCGTGAGCGGATACACGGACGGATCCGCTGCAAATTCAAGAGGCGTCCGCCCCGTCTGTTCGGCCAGCCGCAACGCTTCGGCTTCATCCATAAAGCCGAGGTCCCGCGTCTCCACTTCCCATTGGGTCAACCGGGCTCGCATCCGGTCCAGCACGTCTACATACGCCGGCGAATCGGCCAGATTGCGGATCTGATACGGATCGGTCACCGTGTCGAACAGTTCTTCGGCGGGTTTCGAAGGTCCGGCGTAGGTCATCTGCGCAGCGTTCAATGCCCCTGCCCCGGCAAGCCGCGTAATAGCCTGGCGAATCGGCGCCTGGTCCGAAAAAAATTCCGGCTGGTTCCAGGACAAGTGCGGATGATAATGGCGAATGTAGAGGAACCGTTCGTCGCGCGCGGAACGCGCAAGGTCGTACGCCTCGTCCACCCGATCGCGGGCACCGAACACGAATTCCCGCTCCGCCAGCGAGTTCGCGTTCAGAAACGGCGCGCCCTGCATATGCGCCGGGACTTCCTGCCCGACAAGGCGCAGCATCGTAGGCGCGAAATCCACGAAACTTACCAGGCGATCCGTGGACGATCCTGGCGGGGCCGGGGCCAGATGTCGCCATTTCGGGGGGAAATAAATAATCAGCGGGACGTGCAGGCCGGAATCGTAGAGCACCCGTTTCCCGCGAGGCAAACCCGTCCCGTGATCCCCGTAGAAAAACACAATGGTGTTGTCCGCCACGCCATCCTCCTCCAGTTCGGCCAGCAAGCGCCCCACATTGGCGTCCATGGCGGTCACGGCGTCGTAGTAGCGGGCCACAGTCTTGCGCACAGCCGGATCGTCCGGGTAATACGGGGGCAGCGGCGCATTGGCGGGATCGTGCGCGCCCAGCGCCTCGGTCAACTCAGGAAACTCCGTATCCAGAAAGGAGATGCGGCTCTGGTGGGTGTGCATGTGATTGAACACCGCAAAGAAGGGTTGTCCGTCCTCGCGTCCCCGCCAGTGCGCTTCGGCGCTGCTCTCGTCCCAGGATTCGGCGATGAGGCGCTGCTCGGCGGACGTATTGTAGTCGGTTTTGACGTTGTTCGTCGCGTAATAACCCAAAGCCCGCAGATACGACGGAAATCCCGTAATGTCATCCGGAATGGGCGTCTGCGAACGCAAGCCCTGCGTGCCCGCCGTCGTAGCGTAGACGCCCGTAAGAAGGGTAAACCGGGCCGGGGAGCAGACGGGCGCGGTGGCGAACGCATTCGTATACGTCACGCCTTGCCGGGCCAACCGGTCGAGATGCGGCGTTTCCGCGTAAGCGTCCCCGTATGCGCCCAGATCGGCGCTCATGTCCTCCGCCGTAAGCCACAGAATATTCGGCGAATCGACGGAGGATTCGGCGGCCTCTTCCGCCGAACCGCATCCCGAAAGGCCCGCAAACAGGATCAGCAGTCCGAAAACCCGGACTATCGTCGTCGTTCTATACAGAAACATATTCGTCATGTTCTTCATGGCTGCAAGGTGAATTCAGGGACGCGATGGCATGATACGCGCGGATTGCGCGCAATCGCAACGAGAATGTGTCGGAGAGCATTGCAATGCCCTGAACGCTTCTCTGGAAAATCCTGGCAGCCGCCTCATCCTTCGGCGGGGGCCTGCCGGGGCGGTGATCGCCGCACTGGTCCGGGAAACCGGCGCATCGTTGATCATGCCGAGGCCCGACAGCGTGCGCTGGACGTCTATCGAACGCGCATCCGGGCGGCGCCTATGTCTCGCCCCTCCCGCCTCGGCGCATGCCACGGCACGGCCACGGACTCCGGAGCGCGGCCCGACCCGCGCGGCGTAAAGCGCAACAACACCGTCTCGCCCTCCGGCAACCGGTCCAGGGGCATCCGCACCCGGCTACGCGTATACACGAGCGTCTCGCTGCGGCCCAGCTCCCGGCCCTCCCCGTCGTACGCCACGGCCTCGCCCGCGAAAGGAACCCTGTCCGTCTCCAGCAAAAACGTCGCCGCTAGCGAAGCGCCTTCCGACAAGGACAGCAATGTCGCCGTCAGGCGCGGAGCGGACGCGTCCGGCGCGTACGCCCCCGGTATGCTCATCGACGCCCGACCCGTCCCGTCAGACACAACAACGCCCTCTGGCAGCCGGTCCGCCCGCGCGTACCGGCGAGGAGAAGACGTCACCTCGAAAAAGGCCGCGTAGCCCGCCTCTTCCAGCGACGAAAGCGCCTCCTCCCGCACGCCGTAGCGCACGACGCCGCGCTCGCCCGGCGTCAGCGTCAAAATCCTCGGGTAGATATTCACTATTTCCGACAAATCCCCAAAACGGGATGCGGATACATCCTCCACTACAATCTCTCGACCGTCCTCCGTCGCCTCCGCATACCCGAACCGAGCCGACACCGATACCTCCAGCGGCACGAGCGACGGATTCGACAGCTCGAACGCGCCCGAAGGTGCGTCCCGCGTCATGAACGCCATGTCCGGGTAGACGCTCAGCTTCTGCTCTTCCGTCAAGGCTGCGGGAATCTCCCGCGAGGCGTCGAAGCGCACGCCGCCCGGCCCTATCGTGATCACGCGCGGCGGCGCAACGACCGTCACCTCCGCCTCCACCGAGTGCGTCTCCTCGCCCGCGCCCGTACGCAGAATCACGTCTATGTTCCCCACGTAGCGGCCCGGAGCGGCTCCGGCCAAGTCCAGTTCGCCCCCGAAGCGAAGCAGGCGGCAGTCCGACTCCGACAGCGTCGTCTGCGCATGCAAACCGCCTATCGACTCGGAAGCAAGCTGATCGCACGACCGGGCAATAGACCAGCGAGGAACCAGCGCGAGCGACGCCGCGCCCGATTCATGGCGAAGCGCAACCGGCGCAACCAGCTCGATGGACAAGGTCATCTCCCCGTTCTCGCCGAGCGAGAGGTCGTCCGCCGGCGCAAGCGTCATGCGGCCCGCATGATGCGGACCTGAGACGCTCGTCGATACCCGGTCTGTCAGCGGGTCCAGAGATACTTCCGTATCCGACGACTGCGCGCCGAAACGCAAGGACGAAGCACCTATCGTTACCCCAAGCGACGTCTGGTCGGCGGAGAATGCGACGGTGGGCGGCGGGGCGGGGGCCTCTGGCCTGTCAAGCACCGTAACGGTTACTTCCGCCATGGCGTCCTCCGCGTTCTCCGCCGAGACCGTAACCTCGTATTCGTAGCGGGTCGTCTCGTCCACTTCGTCCGGCACGTAGAACGTCGGCGAAGGTACGTCCGCCGCGCTCAAAAGGCCCGAAGGCGTGTCGCCCATGGCCTCCCAGACAAAGACGTAGTCGGAGCCGTCGGGAGCGTCCATAGCCTCGCAGGATAGCGCAATGTCGTCCGATCCTTCGTAGACCGGATCGGGGTCCGCGCACGTCAGAACCAGCGCGCCCTTGTTCAATACCGTCACCGTTACGTCCGCCGTAGCGGCCTCCGCGTTCTCCGCCGTGACCGTAACCCTGTATTCGTACGTCTCGTCTGCGTCCACTTCGTCCGGCACGTCGAACATCGGCGAAGGTACGTCCGCCGCGCTCAAAAGGCCCGAAGGCGTGTCGCCCATGGCCTCCCAGGCAAAGGCGTAGTCGGAACCGTCGGGAGCGCCCATAGCCTCACAGGATAGCGCAATGTCGTCCGAGCCTTCGTAGACCGGATCGGGGTCCGCGCACGTCAGAACCAGCGCGCCCTTGTTCAATACCGTCACCGTTACGTCCGCCGCAGCGACCTCCGCGTTCTCCGCCGTGACCGTAACCCTGTATTCGTACGTCCGGTCTGCGTCCACCTCTTCGGGCACGTCGAACGTCGGCGAAGGTACGTCCGCCGAGCTCAAAAGGCCCGCGGGCGTGTCGCCCATGGCCTCCCAGGCAAAGGCGTAGTCGGAGCCGTCGGGAGCGTCCATAGCCTCGCAGGATAGCGCAATGTCGTCCGATCCTTCGTAGACGGGGTCGGGGTCCGCGCACGTCAGAACCAGCGCGCCCTTGTTCAATACCGTCACCGTTACGTCCGCCGCAGCGGCCTCCGCGTTCTCCGCCGTGACCGTAACCCTGTATTCGTACGTCTCGTCTGCGTCCACTTCGTCCGGCACGTCGAACATCGGCGAAGGTACGTCCGCCGCGCTCAAAAGGCCCGAAGGCGTGTCGCCCATGGCCTCCCAGGCAAAGGCGTAGTCGGAGCCGTCGGGAGCGTCCATAGCCTCGCAGGATAGCGCAATGTCGTCCGAGCCTTCGTAGACCGGATCGGGGTCCGCGCACGTCAGAACCAGCGCGCCCTTGTTCAATACCGTCACCGTTACGTCCGCCGCAGCGGCCTCCGCGTTCTCCGCCGTGACCGTAACCCTGTATTCGTACGTCTCGTCTGCGTCCACTTCGTCCGGCACGTAAAACGTCGGAGAAGCCCTGTCCAGAGCGCTCAAAAGGTCGGTGTTCGCCGTCGCGCCCCGAGCCGCCCAAACATAGGACGCCCCATCGGAAACACCCTTGGCCTCGCAGGATAGCGCAATGTCGTCCGATCCTTCGTAGACAGGATCGGGATCCGCGCATGTCAGGGTCAGCGGGACCTTGTTCAATACCGTCACCGTTACGTCCGCCTCGGCGGCCTCCGCGTTCTCCGCCGTGACCGTAACCCTGTATTCGTACGTCTCGTCCTCGTCCACATCGTCCGGCACGTAAAACGTCGGAGAAGCCCTGTCCAGAGCGCTCAACAGGTCCGTGTTCGCCGTCGCGCCCCGAGCCGCCCAGGCAAAGGCGTAGTCCGAACCAGGGGGAGCGCCCTTGACGTCGCAGGATAGCGCAATGTCGTCCTCCCCTTCGTAGACAGAATCGGGATCCGCGCATGTCAGGGTCAGCGGGACCTTGTTCAGCACCGTCGCCGTTACCTCCGCCGTCGAGACAATCCCATACTTCGCAACGGAGACCGTAAGAAGGTACTCGTACGTCTCGTCCGCGTCCACATCGTCCGGCACGTAAAACATCGGAGAAGCCCTGTCCAGAGCGCTCAACAGGTCCGTGTTCGCCGTCGCGCCCCGAGCCGCCCAGGCAAAGGCGTATTCCGAATCAGGGGGATCGCCCGTAGCCTCGCAGGATAGCGAAATGTCGTCCGAGCCTTCGTAGACCGGATCGGGGTCCGCGCACGCAACGGCGACCTCAGGCCTTTTCATCGTCACGGTAACCAGTTGACACCCGGCGGTATCGTGAAAGCCCCCCCGTCCAACCCCTAAAATAGAACGAACACATACGCCATACTGATAAGATTGCATCTTTTTGCCTGAGGGCAAAGAACCCGGAACGTTAAACATGAGACTTCGCTCAAGGCTACGGGGGGCTCCTTCTTCCATCCAGAGCGCCGCAAACTCTGGCGTGTCTGGCACGCTCTTCCCGGAAGTCCACACAAAAGATTGTCTTCCTCTTCCTTGGGGATGCTGATGTTCGCAGTCGAATCGAACTTCTCGAACTTCCGGATCGCCTTCATATACTTCATGTTCTAACGGCGTGCAGGTTACCCAATCAGGAAAAAATAGCGTCACCGTAACGTCGTCGAAGGCAACTTCATCCCCCATACTGTCAAGCATGCTCACCTTGTATTCGAAGACAGTGGGCCTTTTTTCCACCAGCACATCAAGGACGTCGTCACGGTGATGCTGCCTTTCGAACGTTGGTTCGAGAATATTTGGATTGCTTAACGCATCCGTATTCGGCGTGCCGCCGCGCGCCGTCCATCTATACGTAGCGCCTGCAGGCTCGTCGAATACGTCACAAATCATAGGGAGGCTATTCACATCAAACAAATGTTCGCGATCCTCGCACTCGATCCTCGGCGCCGAAGCCTCCGCCGACAAGGAGACAGACGCAGCTGCGCCCGCCGCCTCTCCCTTGACCACCCGCACGCTCACCCTGCGCCGCGCCGTGCGGGGAACCCCCAACGAGGTTGTCGTCATGCTCGCAATATAGTGGTGCGTCTCCCCCGCGCCGTCCGAAGGAGCCCGGAACAACGGCGACGGCGTGTCCGAAGCGCTCAACAACGACGCATTCGATCCCCAAAGGCCCTCCCACTCCCACGATACCTCCGAACCCGCCTCGTAGTCCATCCGGAAAGACAACGGGTCCGCACCCTCGCACGACAGAACGACCTCCGAACCCGCCGATACCTCGTACTCGAGGGGACAATACACGCTCGGACGGCGCAGCAACACGAACACCTCCACCTCCGCCCGCGACGACAGACCCGTAACGCGAGACGTAGCCGTCAGGCGGTACCGGTAGCGAAGCGTCGCATCCTCCGACAGAAAAGACTCCAGCGTAGCGTAGAACGGAGACGAAGGAGCCACTATCGAAGGATTCACCCTGTCCTCGCCTGTCAAGCGCGGAGCGTCCAGATAGCCCCGCGGCGCGCCTTCCACAGGCTCCCAGTAATAATCGAGGTGTTCTTCGCCCGCCTCGTCATAGGCATGGCAATCGATGGAGCCCGTCTCCATCTCTTCGACGAACACGGCGGCGGGACACTCGAGGCGCGGGGCCGTACGCAAAACAGGATCGGGCAAAGCGTTCGGAAAGCCTCCCGCTCCCGCAACAGGTCCGAACGCATCCGGCCCGCTGTGCTCCACGCATCCTTCGCCGAACGCGCCGGGAACCTCGAAGGGACCGCACGCCTCTTCGACGCCGGGAACGTCCGGATACTCCTCCGGGAAAACGTCCTTCGCCGGAAAGCCTTCGTCCCGGGCGGTCTGGCCCTCCGCTGGAACAGCCCACGCCAGCCCCGCGACGACCAGCGCGCAAACCAAACGAATCGTACGATTTGAACGCCAAACAGCGATCAGAAACTTCCGATCTATGTTACTACGCATTAGTGTTACAGCAAGTCGTTAAAAACAATTTTCGTCTGAATCAGGCCAAGTTAAAGAAATACGGAACATATGGACAATTGTTTATGGCTTTTCAGCGAAGACGGCGCCCGGCGGCGTCCTTCCGCTGCCCTGCGCGGCACCTATGTCTCGCTGGTCTCGCCTCGGCGCGCGCCACGGCACGGCCACGGGCTCCGGCGCGGCGCCCGACCCGTGCGGCGTAAAGCGCAAGAACACCGTCTCGCCCTCCGGCAACCGGTCCAGAGACATCCGAACCCGGCTGCGCGTATACGCGAGCGTCTCGCTGCGGCCCAGCGCGCGGCCCTCCCCGTCGTAGGCCGCCGCCTCGCCCGCGAAAGGAACGCCGTCCGTCTCCAGCAAAAACGTCGCCGCAGGCGAAGCGCCTCCCGACAAGGACAGCAACGTCGCCTTCAGGCGCGGAGCGATCTCGCCCGGCGCGTACGCCCCCGGTATGCGCAGCGTCACGCGCGCCGTCTCGCCGCCCGTGTCCTCCTCCGGCAGCCGATCCGCACGAGCGTACCAGCGAGGAGAAGACGTCACCTCGAAAAAGGCCGCGTAGCCCGCCTCTTCCAGCGACGAAAGCGCCTCCTCCCGCACGCCGTAGCGCACGACGCCCCGCTCGCCCGGCATGAGCGTCAAGGCCGCAGGATAGATATTCACTATTTCCGACAAATCCCCAAAACGGGAGGCGGACACATCCTCCACCACTGTCTCTCGACCGTCCTCCGTCGCCTCCGCATACCCGAACCGGGCCGACACCGATACTTCCAGCGGCATGAGCGACGGATTCGACAGCTCGAACGCGCCCGACGGTTCGTCCCGCGTCATGAACGCCATGTCCGGGTAGACGCTCAGGTTCTGCCCTTCCGTCAAGGCTGCGGGAATCTCACGCGACGCGTCGAAGCGCACGCCGCCCGGCCCTATCGTGATCACGCGCGGCGCGGCCACGACCGTCACCTCGGCTTCCACCGAGTGCGTCTCCTCGCCTGCGCCCGTACGAAGAATCACGTCTATGTTCCCCGCGTAGCGGCCCGGAGCGGCCCCGGACAGGTCGAGCGCGCCTCCAAAGAGCAGCAGACGGCAGTCCGACTCCGCAAGCGTCGTCTGCGTACGCAGACCGCCTATCGCCTCGGAAGCAAGCTGCTCGCACGAGGCGGCGTACGACCAGCGAGGAATCAGCGCAAGCGTCGCCGCGCCCGTTTCGTCCGCCGTTTCGTCTGCTGTCTCGTCCGCCGTTTCGTCTGTAATGCGGCGCAGCGTTACGGGAGTGGCCAGCTCGATGGACAAGGCCAGCTCCCCGTTCGCGTCGAACGCGAGGGAGCCGTCCGGCGCAAGCGTCATGCGGCCCGCATGGTATGGGCCCGACGCGCTCGTCGAGAGCCGGTCCGTCAGCGGGTCCAGCGACGCCTGCGCGCCCGACGGCTGCGCGCCGAAGCGCAGGGACGAAGCGCTTACCGCAACCCCCAGAGACGTCGGATCGCCGGAGAACGCGACGGCGGGCGGCCGGGCCTCTGGCCTGTCAAGCACCGTAACGGTTACGTTGGCCGTAGCCGCCTCTGCGTTCTCCGCCGAGACCGCAACGCCGTATTCGTACCGCGTCGTCTCTTCCACCGCGTCGGGCACGTAGAACGTCGGCGAAGCCACGTCCAGCGCGCTCAGCATGCCCGCAGGCGTGGCGCCGAGGGCCGCCCAGGCGTACGCGTAGGCGGAGCCGTCCGGGGCGCCCGTCGCCGAGCAATTCAGCGCAATGTCCTCCGAGCCTTCGTAGACCGGAGCGGGGTTCGCGCACGTCAGCGCCAGCGCAGCAAGCGCAGGCGGCGGCAGAGGCGGATCGTCCCTGTTCAAAATCGTCACCGTGACTTCCGCCGCGGCGGCCTCCGCGTTCTCCGCCGTGACCGTAACGCGGTACGCGTACGTCTCGTCCCGTTCCACCTCGTCCGGCACGTAGAACGTCGGCGACGATGCGTCCAGCGCGCTCAGCATCCCCGCAGGCGTAGCGCTTAGGGTCGCCCAGGCGTATTCGTAGGCGGAACCGTCCGGGGCGCCCGTCGCCGAGCAATTCAGCGCAATGTCTTCCGAGCCTTCGTAGACCGGAGCGGGATTCGCGCACGTCAGCGCCAGCGCGCCCCTGTTCAAAATCGTCACCGTGACTTCCGCCGTCGCCGCCTCCGCGTTCTCCGCCGTGACCGTAACGCTGTATTGGTACGTCTCGTTTGCGGCCACCTCCTCCGGCACGTCGAACGTCGGCGACGATACGTCCAGCGCGCTCAGCATGCCCGCAGGCGTAGTCCCCAAAGCCTCCCAGGCGTACGCGTAGTCGGAACCGTCGGGGGCGCCCGAAGCCGAACAATCCAGCGCAACGTCCGGCGAGCCTTCGTAGACCGGAGCGGGGTTCGCGCACGTCAGCGCCAGCGCGCCCCTGTTCAAAATCGTCACCGCGACTTCCGCCGTCGCCGCCTCCGCGTTCTCCGCCGTCGCCGTAACCCTGTATTCGTACGTTTCGTCTGCGGCCACCTCCTCCGGCACGTAGAACGTCGGCGCCGGGCCGTCCGCCGCGCTCAGCATACCCGCAGGCGTAGCCCCCAAAGCCGCCCAGGCGTATTCGTAGTCCGAACCAGCCGGAGCCCCCGTTGCCTCGCAGGACAGCGTAATGTCTTCCGAGCCTTCGTAAACAGGATCGGGAGACGCGCAAGCAAGAAAAAGCTCGCCCGCGTTCACGACCGTAACCGCAACCTCCGCCTCAGCAGGCTCCGCGTTCTCCGCCGTAGCCGTAACCCTGTATTCGTACTGCGTCGTCTCGTCCACCTCGTCCGGCACGAAAAACGTCGGCGTCGGGCCGTCCGCCGCGCTCAGCATCCCCGCAGGCGTGGCGCTTAGGGCCGCCCAGGCGTATTCGTAGTCTGAACCAGCCGGAGCCCCCGTTGCCTCGCAGGACAGCGTAATGTCCGCCGAGCCCTCGTAAACAGGATCGGGGTTCGCGCACGTCAAAACCAGCGCGCCCTTGTTCAATATCGTAATCGCAACCTCCGCCTCAGCAGGCTCCGCGTTCTCCGCCGTCGCCGTAACCCTGTATTCGTACGTCTCGTCCGCGGCCACCTCCTCCGGCACGTAAAACGTCGGCGTCGGGCCGTCCGTCGCGCTCAGCATACCCGCAGGCGTGCCGCTCAAAGCCTCCCAGACGAAGGCGTAGTCCGAACCTTCGGGAGCCCCCGACGCTTCGCAATCCAGCGCGACGTTCGCCGAGCCTTCGTAAACAGGAGCGGGGTTCGCGCACGCAAGAAAAACCTCGCCCGCGTTCATGATCGTCACCATTACGCCCGCCGAACCGTCCTCCGCGCCCGGAGCCGTCGCCGTAATCCTGTACTCGTACCGCGTCGTCTCCTCCGCCTCGTCCGGCACGTAAAACGTCGGCGACGATACGTCCGTCGCGCTCAGCATCCCCGCAGGCGTAGCCCCCATGGCCGCCCAGGCGAAGGCGTAGCCAGAACCCTCCGGAGCCCCCGTAGCCGCGCAGGACAACGCAATGTCCGGCGAGCCCTCGTAAACAGGATCGGGCGTCGCGCACGACACGATGACGTCGGGACGGTCCAGCACCGTCACCGTGACCTCCGCTACGCCGTCCCGCGCGTTCTCCGCAGAAACCGTAAGAAGGTACTCGTACGTCTCGTCCGCAGCCACGTTCTCCGGCACCGCGAACGCCGGAGACAATACGTCCGCAGCGCTCAAGCGAGACGCGTCCGGCGTCGAACCCCTCGCCGTCCACGCGTAGGAAATCCCGTCCGAAACGCCCGTAGCCTCGCAAGACAGCGCGACGTCCGGCGAGCCCTCGTAGACCGGAGCGGGAGACGCGCACGACGCAACGATGGCGGGCTTGTCGAGCACCGTCGCCGCGACCTCCGCCGTCGCGGCGGCCCCATGCTCCGACGTAACCGTAAGAAGGTACTCGTACGTCGCGTCCGCAGCCACGGCCTCCGGCACCGCGAACACCGGAGACAATACGTCCGTGGCGTTCAAAAGGCTCGCGTCCGGCGTCGAACCCCTCGCCCGCCACGCATAAGAAGCCCCCTCGGTAACGCCCGTAGCCTCGCAAGACAGCGCAAAGTCCGGCGAGCCCTCGTAAACCGGATCGGGAGACGCGCACGACACGACGATGACCGGCTTGTCGAGCACCGTCACCGTGACCTCCGCCACGCCGTCTTTCGAGTAAAGCGCAGAAGACCTGACGACGTACTCGTACGTCTCGTCCTTGTCTACGTCATCCGGCACGTTGAACGTCGGAGACGATACGTTCGTCGCGCTCAAGAGAGACGCGTCCGGCGTCGAACCCCTCGCCTGCCAGGACCAGGAGAACGAAAACCAGTCGGGAGGACCCGACGGCGAGCACTTCAGAGCAAGAGAACCCGAACCCTCGTAGACCGGATCCGGACGATCGCACGCGACGGATATAGCATAGGTCGTGGGCCAAACCGTCACGCGCACCCTCGCCGTCGCAGACCTCGCGTACTTCGCAGAAACCGTAAGCGCGTAATAGTACGTTACGCTCGCCCCCACGCTATCCGGAAAAGAAAACGTCGGAGACAAAACGTCCGTCGCGCTCAAAAGGCTAAGGCCCGTCGCCGGCGTTTCGTGGCGGCGACGAATATCCCAAACGTACTTGTAGTCCGAACCCTCGGGAGCGCCGATGGCCCAGCAATTGAAAACAATGTCCGCCGAACCCGCCCAGCCGCTGTAACTCTCCTTGCACCTCGCGGACAGGGAATTATAGTCCAGCACCGTCACCGTTACTTTAGCTGTCACGTCCTCCGCAAGCTCATGCGGTATAGAGGCCGTAAGCATGTACTCATACGTCTCGTCCTTGTCTACGTCATTCGGCACGTCGAACGTCGGCGACGATACGTCCGTCGCACTCAAAAGAGACGTGTCCAACGTAGAACCCGCAGCCGACCAGGAGTACGAATACGAAAAATCGGCGGGAGCCCCCGTAGCCTCGCAATCGAAAACAATGTCCGCCGTGTTCTCGTACACCGGAACGGGGTCCGTGCATGCAACGGCAATCTTGGGCCTTTTCCTCACCTTCACCGTAACATTGTCGGACTCTATAAGAATAGGGTACGTGCCTATTTCAGGGTATCCGGATGGTACGCTATAATAATTGATGCAGCCCTGGTAATAGAAATATTCTACCTCCTTGCCTTTGGACAAGGTATCAGGAACATGAAAGAGAGGAGTAGCGCTGTCTCTCAAGGACAAAAGTTCCCAGTGCCGATCATCGAACGTCCTATCCAGTTGAGGAGTCCAAATCCAGCGAAAACTATGAAATTTAAAGCTGACGTCGTTGGCCTTGCACTGGAGTGAAAAATCGGGCTCGTCCGTATAGACCTCATATTCTTCCTCGCAGGTTAGCAAATTCGGATGTATAATCGTCACCGTAGCATAGGCGGAATCAAGTTTAGTCCACATATCGGGATCGTAAGAATTATTACCGTCATACATCCTTATCATGAATTTATGGTCGATCCTTCCAGTTACGCTTTGATCGGGATCCACATTGATATGGTCCTCAAAAAGCATGTCGAAATGCGGCGAGGGAATAGTACGGGGGTTCAACCTTTCTGCAAAAAAATTATACTCATATTTTTGAGTCTCCCAGTTCCATTCGCGCTCCCTCCATCTATACTTGACGTCCGGCGGCGCGTTCGTCACGGAACAGTTCAGCCTGAAATCCTCCCCGGTCGGATACACTTCGAAATCCTTGCATGTGATCGACGGGGTCGCCAAGGCGCCGGGCGCCTCTGCGTCCGCTGCCTCTCCCTCGACCACCCGCACGCTCACCCTGCGCCGCGCCGTACGGGGAACCCCCGACGAGGTCGTCGTCATGCTCGCAATATAGTGATGCGTCTCGCCCGCCCCGCCCAAAGGAGCCCGGAACAACGGCGACGGCGTGTCCGAAGCGCTCAACAACGACGCATTCGATCCCCAAAGGCCCTCCCACTCCCACGATACCTCCGAACCCGCCTCGTAGTCCATCCGGAAAGACAACGGATCCGCCCCCTCGCACGACAACACGATCTCCGAACCCGCCGATACCTCGTACTCGAGGGGACAATACACGATCGGACGGCGTAGCAACACGAACACCTCCACCTCCGCCCAGGAAGAAGGGCCCGTAACGCGAGACGTAGCCGTCAGGCGGTACCGGTAGCGAAGCGTCGCATCCTCCGACAGAAAAGACTCCAGCGTATCGTAGAACGGAGACGAAGGAGCCACTATCGAAGGATTCACCCTGTCCTCGCCTGTCAAGCGCGGAGCGTCCAGATAGCCCCGCGGCGCGCCTTCCACAGGCTCCCAGTAATAATCGAGGTGTTCTTCGCCCGCCTCGTCATAGGCATGGCAATCGATCACGCCCGTCTCCATCTCTTCGACGAACACGGCGGCGGGACACGCCAGCTGCGGGGCCGTTCGCAAAACAGGATCAGGCGAAGCGTTCGGGAAGCCTCCCGCTCCCGCAACAGCTCCGAACGCATCCGGCCCGCTGTCCTCCACGCATCCTTCGCCGAACGCGCCGGGAACCTCGAAGGGACCGCACGCCTCTTCGACGCCGGGAACCTCGGGATACTCCTCCGGGAAAACGCCCTTCGTCGGAAAGCCTTCGTCCCGGGCGGTCTGGCCCTCCGCAGGAACAACCCAGGCCAGCCCCGCGACGACCAGCGCGCAAACCAAACGAACCGTATGACCCGAATGCGTCGGCATAGACCCCCGCTCCGTAACTTATGACATAAGACGCGATACCGTGCACGAGGCGACGCCTCTTGCGTTTGATGCGCGTCGTGCACCTGCATTCAATATGCTTCACAGAAATTTCAAAATCAATGAGGCGGCGAAAATTTTTTAGAAAAATCTGCCTCTTATGGAAATGCGCGTCGAAAACCGGATGGGCGCCAGCCGGAACGCCCGCCCGGACGCAAGGCCGGTCATCAATCTTCCAGCTGCTTCGTAAAGTGCTTGTAGAGCAGCCACGTAACGGCGAAGGCTACGATAAAAATCGCGCCGGGGATCACAACGCCCACCCAGGTAATCTGCGGCGAGGCGGCTTGCATGAGCAGGGACAAGGTCATGGCCTTCGTTTCTTGTGATGCTTGCGGTACGAACGCCACGCCAGCGCGAGCCCGAGGAGCGAGGCAGCGTACGCAATGGTCATTCCGATAACCGTAGTCAGGCTTTCCGTCATGGCGCATCCTCTTCGTGTTGTTTCCAGCGGACGGAATCTTCCAGATCAAGCAGGTAGCCCTGCTGATTCTTCTCGTATTCCTCTGAAATGGCCTTCATCTTCGGATCAATGATCCAGTGCATCCATACGACAAGCGCAATGCTGACGGCGGTAATCGCAAACCCTTCCCATCGCAACAGAAAACACAACGCCACCCCCAGCGTCAGGCCAAAATAACAAATTGGCGAGAGCGCGATGACGAACCAGTCTTCCCGGGTCCATTTGTCGGCTTCCGCAGCCGTCCATGTGCGTCGAACAAGAGGCATGATATAGCGAAAAATCAATGGCCGGATTGTGAATATGCAGGGGGAGGCGACGCGGCGTCGGTCTGGATCAGCCCGCGCCGCTCGGCTTCGCGGCGAACCGGCCCCCACCACCCGAGAGGCCGCGCTTGCACATAGTACTTTACAAGATGGTCCATGGGCTCCGGTTTTGTAAATAACGTGACCGGGATGAACACGCAGACGCCGAGGAGCATAAGTAGCCAGAACTGCTGGTAATCAAGCAATTCCGGAATCACGCCGAATTCGGGCAAGATCCACACCACCAGCCAGCTGAAACCAAGGTTGGCGATCCAGGCCGACAAATACCCCCATGCATTGAAGCGCCACCATATTACCTGAAGAATATTCGGCAGCCAGACGCCCGCAGTCATAATCCAGAGCGCGAAAATGAGCCACTCCGTAATGTTCTCCATCATTAACCCGTATACGAACGAACCGAGCAACAGAATCAGTGTGGACCAGCGTCCCACCCACACAAGAGTCCGCTCGGAGGCTTCGGGGTTCCAGTAGTGCTGGTACAAGTCGCGGGTAGCGTACAACGCCCCCAGATTCAGGTGGGACGAAATGGTCGAGAGATGAATGGCGAGGATGGCGGCGAAAAAGAACCCCACCATGCCCGCCGGCAGGTAATCGAAGCCCAACCGGAACCAGCCCATCTCGTACTCGGACGTTTCCGTCATGCCCGGGAACAGCACGAAAAAGCCGAGAATGGCCACGGCCCAGACCGAGTTGCGCACAAGCCCGATCAGCGTGCCCCACCAGATGCTGTAACTGGCGTCGCGCACGGTTCGGGCGGACTGGATGCGCTGCGCCTCGGGATACCAGTCGATGCTCGTCCCCATGCCGAACCCTCCGAGGATGGCGATCACAATCATCGTGACGAACCAGGCGGCGGGAAAATCTCCGGTCCACCAACCCGTGAACGCAAACGGATTCAGGCGATCCGACTCGCCCAGAATCGCAAGTTTTTCGACGATGCCCGTCGGACCGCCCGCCGTCATGATTCCCCATATCGAAACAATCATGATGACCAGAAAGGCGATCACGCCCTGCTGAAAATCGGCCATGACGACGCCCCAGTATCCCGACGCCAGCACATAGATGGCGCACACGGACGAAAACGACACAAGGCCCACCCACAACGGCCAACCGAAAAGAAACGCGCACACTTTCCCCATCGCAATGCCTACCCAACCCAGCACGAACATATTCATGAATACCTGCCATCCGGCCATCCAGCCGCGCAACATTTCCGCGCCGAGTCCCGTAAACCGCACCACATTCCATTCGGCCTGCGTGTACGCCAGCGAACGACGGAAAATGCGCGTCGAAACGAAGGCGCTGATGGCCGCCCAGGCCGAAAAGAAGGTATACCAGAGGCCCGCCAGGCCGTGCCGGTAGATGATGCCCGTGATCCACATGGGCGTGTCGGTGGCCGTATGGGTGGCGTAAACCGAAGAAGCCGGCAACCACCAGGGCAACCCGCGCCCCGCCAGGAAGAAATCGGACTGCGAACGCTTGCCGAGACGGTAGAAAAGCGCGCCGCTGCCGATCATCAGCAGCAGAAACGCCGCCACCCAGAGCCAATCGAGCCAGGTAAAAAGCACGTTCATGAAAAACCGGGGAAAATCCCTGCGAAACGGGAGGCGCTTCCACGATACGCTCTTTCCGCAGGAAAGGCAAGACTCGCTTGAAATTACAGCCGGATCGGAGGAGGTAAATGACGACGGGGCATCGCGTAACGGCAACATCGTCCCGTTCAGAATCAGACGATTCCGGTTGAATCTGTCGCCGCGAAAACATACGGATACGCTGATTCAGGGCCTGTTAAGGAATCTCTGATTAACTCCACTTTGATCAGCGCTTCGCTTTCACGCGTAAAAAACGACATGATGGCGTTATTGAAATCAGCGAAAAACATGGCGGATTCGGGTTGTCGCGGTCGTGAAGCGCCCTTCGGGAGGCTGACAGGCGCGCGCTGGCTGTGTCATTCCTCATTACGTGGGGCCTGCCACGCTGCTTCGTCATTCCTTGCCAGCGCGCGCCTGTCAGCCTCTGAATCTTTGCGGACTTAATCAGAGCTTCCTTAAGGCCCGTATTTCTTATCTTTGGGATCCTCTGTTTAAGGATGATCTGATTAAATCCGCAAATCCTCTGCAAGCGCCATGGCGTCAAGAGCCGTCGCCGATTTCGCCGCCCTGCGTACCCGCTACCGCGGCCGATACGAGCACGAACTGTTCGAAAAAGTGATTCCGTTCTGGGAGCGCCATGCTCCAGATCCCCTGCACGGCGGCCATTTCAATAATCTTGACCGGGACGGGTCCGTCTACGACACGACCAAGCATATGTGGATGCAGGGGCGCCTGGTATGGATGTTCAGCAAATTGTACCGCGCCGTCGAGGCGAGGCCTTCCTGGCTTGCGATAGCCCGCGACGGGATGGATTTCCTGCGCAAGCATGCCGCGCGCCCCGACGGAAGGGTATATTTTTCGACGACGGCGGATGGGCGGCCCGTATACCTCCAGCGCAAGATATTTACGGAGTGTTTTCACATCATGGCGTTGGCGGAATACGCCCGGGCCGCCGAGGAGCCGAATCTGCTTCGCGAAGCGTACGAAGCGCTTGAGCGCATGTGGGAATGGGCCTGGGACTGGACAAAGGTGGGACGCCCGGCCTGCGAGGGGCAAACTCCTTCGCAAGCGCTGGCCGTGCCGATGCTGATGCTTAACCTGATCGAGGAGGTAGCCGGCGACGATTTTGGAAAGTACCGCGTCGAGGTGGATGACTGTATCCGCCGAACGGCCCTGCACGTACACGCCGATACGCAGCGCGTGTACGAGATCGTGGACCCGGATGGCCATTGCCTCGACGGCCCGGAAGGCCGTTTAATGACGCCGGGGCACGCCATTGAGGCGGGGTGGTTTTTGCAGCACTGGGCGCAGCGCCTGGACCGCCCGGACGTGCAGCGACAGGCCCTCGACATGGTGCGGTGGTCTTTCAAAAACGGTTGGGATCGGGAGCGCGAAGGATTATTCTATTTTGTGGATGCGGAAGGGTATGATCCTGTCCCGCTCGAATGGTCCATGAAGTTATGGTGGCCGCACTGCGAGGCGCTCTACGCCCATTTGCTGGATTATTTTCTGACCGGAGACGCTGCCGACCTTGCTGCCTTCGAGGCAGTGGATCGCTATGCTTTCGAGCGGTTCGCGGATCCCGAATACGGAGAATGGTTCGGCTATCTTGACCGGCGGGGCGCCGTCACGCATCGCTTCAAGGGCGGGCCGTACAAGGGATGTTTCCATGTCCCGCGCGCGTTGTGGTTGTGTTTGCGCCTGTTGGACGAACAACCTGCCTGGCGGGCCTGACAGAGCGAAAAACAGAGAGATGCGCGTCGAAAGCCGGCAAACCGAACGTTTCGAGGCTTCATTGCGTATTTTTCAGGCGACCCGCCCGCGCGAACCGCTGCGCAGTACGATGCCCGATCCCTTCCAGCAACCACTCCTTGCAATGCGACGCAACGCCGCAGCCCCCCTGCTGCTGGCCGCGCTCGTCGCATTGGGCGCATGCGCCTCCGCCTGGTCCGGCATGGCGCAGCCCGTAAATCGGGCGCTTTTCGAGGAAATGGCCATCGATTGCCTGGGAACGCTTCCCGAAACGGAAACGCGCAGCCTGATTTTGCAGGCTCCCGAGGAAATGCCGTATGTCCGCGCCGCACTTGTGGCTGCCTGGCAGGCCGATGGCCATACGATATTTCTCCCGGACTCGGCGAGAACCGGCGTCCGGGTTGCCTATGCCGTCGAGGAAGCAGGCATACGCTACGAAAAAAGCCGACGCAAACAACTTGCCCGCGAGGCGCGCCTCGCACTGCGCTACGATATTGCGGATGCGGACGGTCGCGTACTGGCCGACGAGCGGTGCGCCCTGACGCGATCAGACGTCATTGCGCGTACGCAACGCACCGCCATGGAAAGCGAGGCCTGGCCCGAAACGCAGGGGGCGCCGCCCCGCAGAAGCAAGGTGCGCCGCATGCTGGAACCCGCCGTTCTGACTGCGGCCATGGCCATCACGGCCTGGTTGTTTTTCTCGCTCCGTTCGTCTGGAGAGGATTCCTCATGAGCGCAGGTCCCCTCAAGGCGCGGCCGCGTTCGCCAGGCCGACAGCCCATGGGCGAAACCGCATGGCTCGCCGCCGCGCTATGGTGCGCTACGCTGTGGGCGGCCTGTGCGACCCCCCTGCCGCCCACGGGAGGTCCCAGAGACAATACCCCGCCGAATATTGTCGAGACCATCCCCGATAACGGCGCCGCAAACGTATCCGAGGCGTCCCTGCGCATCGTCTTTTCGGAACACATCGACCAGCGTTCCTTTCGGCAAGCCTTGTCCATCGTCCCGGAACCGGAAACGCCCCCGGAACTGGACTGGCGAGGCGCCCGCGTAGACATTCGCCTGATCGACCCGCTACGCGACGACGCCACCTATGTCTTTACCATAGACGCCGCCTTGCGAGACCTTCGCGGCGTGGCGCTGACCGCCCCGATCATCCTTGCTTTCTCGACGGGACCTGCACTGAACGCCGGCGTTCTGGCCGGGCGGGTCGTGCAAAGCCGCGACGGCGCGCCCGCGCCCGGCGTCGACGTACTGGCGTATGCAACCCGGAACAACGCTCCGCCCGACTCGCTTCCCGCCCGCCCGGCGTACCGGACCCAAACCGGTCCCGACGGGGTATTCCGGTTCGAATATATGACGGAGCGACACTGGTTCGTGGCGGCGCTGGCCGATATGAACTACAATGCGCGCCCCGATCCGGGGGAATCCTTTGCCCCGCCGCCAGTCCCCGCGCTGCTTGCGGACACCGCGCGGGCCGTCCTGGAAATTCCCTGGATACTGTCCCGGATCGACGCCGCGCGCTCCGATTCCCTGCGCGCGCCCCCCGCCGATCCGGAAACGGAAGACGACGCCGAACCCGTTCTCCCCGAAGAAACCGGGGAAATCCGGGGCGTCGTCGTATCCGGCGAGCCGCACCCTGTCGTCGTCGAAGCCTGGCCGGACACGCTCGACATGGAATCCGCCGAGCCCCCGTACCGAACGTTCGCCGTCGACGCCGGGAACTTCCTGCTTGCCCGGCTCCCCGCCGGGTCCTACCAGCTCCGCGCCTGGCTTGACCGGAACGCAAACAACCGCTGGGATCCGGGCCTGCTGACCCCGTATCGCTCGCCGGAACCAATCTCTTTCCTTTCCGAACCGGTGCGTGTCCGCGCCCGATGGGAAACAACCTTGCCGGATACGCTTCGCATTCCCATGGTCGTTTCCGATCCCTGACCCTGCTCGCCATGCGCCCCGAACCCGTCCTGAGCGCCGCGGCCATGCGCCGCGCCGACGAACGCGCCATCCGCGATTTCGGCATACCGGCCCACACCCTCATGGAATCGGCCGGCAAGGGCGCCGCCCAACGCCTTTTGCAGGACATCCGCCCGGAACGCGCCAACGGCGCATGGCGCGTATACTGCGGCAAGGGGCATAACGGGGGAGATGGATTCGTGCTGGCGAGATACCTCTACGAAGCCGGGGCCAACGTGGAAGCGCTCCACCTGCATCGCAGCGACGACGACCTGTCCGGGGATGTCGCCGCACACTTCGCCACGCTCTGCAAACTGGCGGAAACAGATCTCGACGACCGACTCCGCGTATTTCCGTACGAACCCGCCGATCCCTGGCCCCATGCCGCCGTGCATGTAGACGCCTTGCTGGGCACGGGCCTGGAGCGTATGCTGCGCCAGCCGGTCCGTACGCTGGTAGAGCGTCTCAACGCCGCGCCCGGATTCAAAATGGCCATAGACATTCCCACCGGCCTCCATGCCGACCTCGGCAAACCGCTGGGCGCGGCATTCCGGGCCGACCTGACCTGCGCCATGGCCGCGCGCAAAACCGGCCTCTGCCTGCGCGAAGGACCGGCGTACGCAGGCCTATGCGCCGTCATCGATATCGGCGTCCCGTACGCCGCGCTCCGGGACGCGGCGGACGCAGACCCCGTCGGGTCCGGCTTTCGCGCCTCCGACAGCCTCGTCCGCGCATGGATGCCCACGCGCAACGCCGCGGCGCACAAGTACTCCGCGGGGCTGGCGCTGATCGTAGCAGGGTCGGAAAAAATGACCGGCGCGGCAGCCATGGCTGCGGAGGGGGCGGCGCGGGCCGGAGCCGGCTATGTGGCGTGCGGATGCGACCATCGCATCCGGGATTCGCTGGAAATACAACTCCCGGACGTCGCCACGATTCCGCTTCCGGCCGGATCCGACGGCATAGCAGTCGAGGGCGCCCTTAAAGCGCTTTCGGAGCGTCTGGCCCAATGCCGCGCCCTGACGGCGGGGTGCGGCCTGGGCCGCGCGGCGGACACCCAGGCCTTTGTTCTCCGGTTGCTGGAAACCGCGAAAATCCCGGTCGTGGTGGACGCCGATGCGCTCCATGCCCTGATCGGACGGACAGATTTCCTGAAAAACCATGCGCGCGGACGCTGGATACTGACGCCCCACGAAGGCGAATTTCTTCGGTTGTTCGGTAGCGCGCTCGACAAGGCGGGCATCCCCTCCGGGGACCGCATGGCCTCCTCCCGATACGTAGCCGACGCCTTCGATTGCGTCCTGGTGCGCAAGGGCTATCCTGCGCTTGCGACGGCGCCCGGAGGCAGAATCTGGATCAACGCCACGGGAGGCCCGGCGTTGGCGACGGCGGGCACGGGCGATGTGCTGGCCGGACTGTGCGGCGGCTTGCTGGCGCAGGGCTTGTCTGCGGAGCAGGCTGCGGTAGCGGGCCTGCTCCTTGGAGGCGCCGCTGCGGATCGCTACTCGTCGAAACGATCCGGACGCTCCCTGCGCGCCACCGACCTGCTGGACGAATTGCCGTTTGCGCTGCGAGAACGCCTCGACCTGGAATGACGGGCTGGCATGACGACGCGGCGAACGAAAACAGCCCGCGCGGAGGAAAAATTTTCAACTTTCGCCATGCGAATTCACGGAACCAGGCGTTTTTCCGTATGTTAAGAAGTCAAGCCGTTTTATTTTTCAGGCGAACCCGATCACCTTCCAAACCTATCCGGAAACAGCGACATGGCTTTGCAAAAGGAAGACAAGCATAACCTGAAAAACAAGTATGCGCTCTACATGGAGGCGGGCCTCATCATCACGCTGGCCATTTTGATTGTCGCCTTCCGCGCCAACTGGTCCAACCAGGGCGATTTCGAGATCGTGCTTCCGGAACAGGAGCAGATCACCATGGAGGAAATCCAGCAAACGGAGCAAATCGAGCAACCGCCTCCTCCGCCCAGGCCGCCCGTGCCCGTAGAGGTGCCCAACGACGAAATCCTGGAGGACGATATCCTCGACCTGGATGCTTCGCTCGACCTGAATGACGCACCGGCTGCGCTTCCTCCCCCGCCGCCCCCGGCTGAAGAGGAGGAAGAAGAGCCCGAAATCTTTTTCATCGTGGAGCAACAGCCTGAACTGATCGGAGGAATCGCCGCGGTCCAGAGCAAGGTGAAATACCCCGAGATTGCCCGTAAGGCGGGCGTAGAAGGGCGCGTATTCCTGCAATTCGTCGTCAACGAACAGGGCAACGTGGAAAATGTGCAAGTTACGCGAGGCATTGGAGCCGGTTGCGACGAAGAGGCCGCCCGCGTCGTGAGCGAGGCCAAGTTTACGCCCGGCAAGCAACGCGGCAAGGCCGTCAAGGTGCGCATGTCGTTGCCCATCACCTTCAAGCTGAAATAAGCGCAGCGACAAAATAACGCAAGCCGCCCGGATGGATCCATCGGTCTGTCCGGGCGGTTTGCTTATATGCGCGCCTTGCGCTGCTACGCGCCTTTGCCCAGCGTACGTACGCTCCCGTCCTCGCCGCCAATGAGCACGTCGGTGGTATAACCCACAAAAATGCCGTGGTCGAGCACGCCCGGTATATTCTTGATGGCAGACCCCAGCGCTTCGGGATCCTCTATGCCCCCCTCGAACAATGCGTCAAGGATGTGAAACGCCTGGTCCGTGCAGACAGGCCCTCCGCTTTTGTCCGTACGCAATGCGGGGGAGGCGCCAAGATCTCGCAATGCCTCCATGACGGAGCGCGCGGCAAGCGGAACCACCTCCACGGGCACCGGAAACGCAGCGCCTAACCGACGTACGACCTTGGATCCGTCCACAAGCACTGCAAAACGATCTGCCTGCCCCGCAATGATTTTTTCGCGCGTATGCGCGCCGCCGCCGCCCTTGATCAGACGCCAATGCGGATCGATCTCGTCCGCGCCGTCGATAGCCATGTCCAATCGACCCGTCTCGGCAAGCGCAACAAGGGGCAAGTCAAGTCGACGCGCGATCTGCTCCGTGGCGAGCGAGGTTGGAACGCCCGAGAACGACAGCCCTTCTTCGCGGACGCGCCGCCCCAGCGCCTCCAGTGCGTACGCCACGGTGGAACCTGTGCCCAAGCCGATGCGCATGCCGTTTTGCACCCAGGACGCCGCCTGTTCTCCCGCGGCGCGTTTGGCGCGATCCTGCTTCTTCATGTCGTTTCCCCTGTTTTTCCGAAAAGTCTTTGCGCTCAACGGAAAATATAAAACCAATTGCTTATCCATTCGTTGACCCGGAACACGACGCCATCCAGCGAATATCGAAAAATACGAATCTCTATCCGGGCGATATGCCCCTGACCGCATCTATGGGAAAAATTATTTCGATCGCGAACCAGAAAGGCGGCGTGGGGAAGACAACCACGGCCATCAATCTGGCGGCGTCGCTGGCGGCCATGGAATATCCCGTACTGCTCGTGGACATGGATCCCCAGGCGAACGCCAGCCTGGGAACCGGCGTACACGACGGAACGCGGGGGCATTCCATCTACGAAGCGCTGATCGGCAACGACGAAATACGCTCCATCGCCCAGGAAACAGAGATCGCCTCGCTCCGCGTGGCGCCCAGCCACATCAACCTTGTGGGCGCCGAAATCGAAATAGTGGACCTGCCCGGACGGGAATACCTCCTCAAACAAGCCTTCGACGCCATCCGGCGGGACTATGCGTTCATCGTGATCGATTGCCCGCCGTCGCTCGGCTTGCTCACGGTCAATGCGCTCACCGCCTCGGACTCCGTCGTCATCCCCTTGCAAACCGAGTACTTTGCCCTTGAAGGATTGGGACAATTGCTGAATACGGTAAGAATCGTTCAGCAGCGCCTCAACCGGAACCTGGAAATAGAGGGCGTCCTGCTGACCATGTTCGACGCGCGGCTCCGCCTTGCGAACTCGGTCGTAAACGAAGTGCGGCGATATTTCGGCGACAAAGTGTTCAAAACCATCATCCGGCGGAACGTTCGACTTTCGGAAGCGCCCGGTTTCGGAAAACCCGTGTTGCTCTACGATGCGGTTTCCACGGGCGCACGCAACTATATCGCCCTCGCTAAAGAAATCGTCGAGAATAATGCAGGCGCCGCTGCGACGGCAAACGACGCCAACGCGCCCCAGGCGAATGCATCGTCCGTCGAATACGCCCCCTGAATTTTCACGTACCCCCTACTGCCATGGCGCCGCGGAAAGAAGCGCTGGGACGCGGACTAAGCGCAATCCTCGAATCGAACGAAGAATCTCTGGCGGGCGTCCCTCCGTCCGAACGGGCTCGCCAGCTCAGCGAAATCGACATTGCGCTCGTGCAACCCAACCCCTTTCAACCCCGAAGGGATTTCGACGAAGAAACGCTCATGGAACTGGCGCATTCGATCAGTCAGCTCGGGGTGATTCAGCCTGTCACGGTGCGCGCGGGGGAGCGCGGGTATGAACTCATTTCCGGAGAACGACGGCTGCGCGCAGCGCGGCTTGCGGGACTCGAACGCATTCCCGCCTACGTTCGGCAGGTCGATGCAGATAGCATGTTGCAAATGGCTATCGTCGAAAACGTTCAGCGAGAGAACCTCAATCCGATCGAGGAAGCGCTGGCCTGTCGGCGCCTGATGGAAGAATGCGATATGACCCACGAAGAGGTTGCGCGCAGCATCGCTAAAAGCCGGTCTGCCGTAACGAACATGCTGCGCTTGCTCCGGTTGCCCCCGATCGTGCAGGCGGGTCTCCGCGACGGCGAGGTATCCGCTGGACATGCTCGCGTACTGATCAACATAGCCGACGAAAAAACGCAAATCGCCCTCTTCGAAGTCATCAAGGCCAACGGATTGTCCGTACGGGAAGTCGAACGGCGGGCGCAGGAACATCGCCGGACGCAGGCGAAAAAAGCCAAAAAACCGAAACAAGGCGCAGCAAAACGCTCACGGCGAGACGCATTGCAACTGGAGCGGTACGCGGCGCAACTTCGCGCTCGCCTCGGCACACGGGTCGGGATTCGGCGTCAGGGAGACGGCGGACGCATCGAAATCGAGTATTACTCCGGCGAAGACCTGGAGCGGCTTCTCGAATTGATCGCAGGCAGATAAGAATGATCGTGGATAGCCGAATCGGGTACGGCGGGATGGCGCTGATAGCCTGCATGGCCAGCTTTGCGGCGGCGCAGCCCATAGCGGCGCAGCCGGACACCACCGTTGCAACGCGACGCTTCAACCCCCGCGCGGCGCTCTGGCGGGCGACCATACCGGGCTGGGGGCAGATTCGCAATCGGCAGTATTACAAGGCCGCGATCGTGTGGGGCGGCCTGGCGGGTTTTACCGGCGCCATCCTCCGTGCGAATCGGCGATACCGGACATATGGCCATGGGTATCTGTGGACAATCCGGGACGCGACCGCCATCAATGTCCCCGCAGGGTACGAACAGGATTACCTGAGCCTGCTCGCCGAACTGGGAATCACCCCCGAAGAAGCGACGTCGGATGCGTTCCGGAACAGGCTGGCCGGGCTTTTCCGACAGCAACGAGACGCCCTGCGAAGAAACCGCGACGTGCTGTACATCGGCGCCGGCGTGTTCTACGGGCTATCGATTCTTGACGCCTACGTGCATGCGCACCTGCTGGACTTCGACGTAGGCGAGAACCTGGCCTTGTCCCTGCAGCCCGCGGGAATTTCGGCGACATGGCGATTCGGAGGCCGAAACGCCCCCGGCGCCGGGGCGCAAATCGAGCGATGCGGGACAGAAAATAAGCCGTGCGGATATTAATGTTGAAAATTCCTTATTTTGCTTCGTTAACGCATTTAGTTCCGCAGAAACATCCTGCATCAATTGTACGCATGCCGTCCGCTTGCATAGACAGGGGCCCGTTCCCTGGCCATACCGCCTGAGACGAATAACGACCATATGATGACGCCCCTTGATTCCCGATCAGAGCGCCATGACGGTGCGGCTACGGACGCCTGCGCCGTAGCGGAGCCGTCGCTGTTCGAAAAATGCCACCGGTTTTTTGACGAATCCACGGATTACGGACAAGCCCAAAAGGCCGGCCTGTACCCATACTTCCGCATGATTGAGCGGAACGAGGGCACCCGCGCCATCCTAAACGGGCGAGAAGTCATTATGGCGGGATCCAACAATTACCTCGGACTCACCTCTGATCCCCGGGTACAGGAAGCCGCCGCCCAGGCCATCAAGAAGTATGGCACCGGCTGCACCGGAAGCCGGTTTCTGAATGGTACGCTTGATCTGCATATTCAGCTGGAAGAACGGCTCGCGCGATTCATGCAAGCGCCTGCGTGCGTGGTGTTCTCTACAGGCTATATGGCGAACGAGGGGGTCATCCAGGCGCTTGCAGGCAAGGGAGATTTTATCTTTTCCGACAAGGACAACCATGCCTCCATCACGGCGGGCACGCGCGCCAGCATGGGAGAAACGATCCGTTTTCGGCACAACGACATGGATCATTTGCGGAAATCCCTGGCCAAAACCTGCCGAATGCATCCGCAAGCAGGCAAACTGATCGTGACGGACGGGGTGTTCTCCATGAGCGGCGTCATCGCGAAGGTGCCGGAACTGATCGAACTCGCCGAAGAATTCGGAGCCGCACTGCTCCTGGACGATGCGCACGCCTGCGGCGTCATCGGACCGGGCGGACGCGGTTCGGCTGCGCATTTCGGCCTCAGCGATCGCGTGCCGCTGACCACGGGAACCTTCTCGAAGAGTTTCGCTTCGCTGGGAGGGTTCTGCGTAGCGACTCGGGATATCGTCGAATTTATTCGCCACCGCAGCGCCACGCACATGTTCAGCGCATCCATGCCGCCGCCCAGCGTGGCCACGGTGCTTAAATGCCTGGACGTCCTTGAGGAAGAACCCGAACGCCTTGAGCGTCTCTGGGAAATCTCGGAGTACATGCGCAACGGCTTCCGGAACTCCGGATTCAATATCTGGACAAGCCAGTCCGCCGTCATTCCGGTCGTCATCGGCGACATGCTGACCTGCTTCAGATTCTGGCGCGACCTGCTTGAAGAAGGCGTCTTCGCCAATGCGGTCGCTCCCCCTGCCGTCCCGCCGGGCCAATCCCTCATGCGCACTTCCTTCATGGCCACGCACTCAAACAACGAACTGGATTTTATTCTTGATAAATTCACCCGCGTGGGCGTAAAGCACGGGATCGTCAACCGAAACGGAGCGGCCGTCTCGCAAGAAAACGAAGAATATCTGGCGGAAACCGCGGAGCCGGCGCAGGCCAATGCTCAGCCATAACATGCCGCTCGACGGATCTGTGCTTTTCATACCCTGACTGCATGGCCACGCGCTCCGTAACCGTTCGCCCCGTCCGCTCCCGGAGCGACCTCAGGACATTCATTGATTTTCCGTATCGCCTGTATCGAGCGTATCCCGCATGGGTGTCGCCCCTCCGGCAGGATACCCGGCATGCGCTGAACCCGAAGAAAAACGCCTTCTTTGAGCACGGCGCCATTTATCCGTTTCTTGCCTTTGACGCTTCCGGCGCGGTCGCAGGACGCATCGCCGCTATTGTAAACGGCATGCATCTCAAAACATACGGGGACGACCTGGGCTATTTCGGATTCTTCGAAACCGTCGAGGACTACGATATAGCGGAAACCCTCCTCGATGCGGCTTCCGCCCGCCTCCGGGAAGAAGGCCTGACGGGCGTACGCGGACCCGCAAACCCCACCATCAACGATACCTGCGGCCTGCTGGTGGACGGATTCGACAAGGAGCCGGGCATTCTCATGCCGTACAACCCGCCGTATTACCTGTCTTTTCTGGAGCGGTACGGTTTTCGGCGCGCGATGACCATGTGGGGGTATTACGTGCACAAGAAATACGTCAAAGCCTCAAGGCTCGAACGCGGCGTTGAAATCGTAAAGAAACGCAATCCGGGCGTTACGTTGCGTACGCTGGATATGAAGCGCTTCGACGAAGAAGTGCAAACCATCCTGGACATTTACAACGATGCCTGGGAGGACAACTGGGGGCACGTTCCGATGACCAGCAACGAATTCGCCCAGCTTGCCGGGCAAATGAAGCAAATCGTCGATCCGAACATTGTTTATTTCATAGAGGATAACGGAGTCCCCGTGGGCTTCTCCGTATCGCTTCCGAACATCAACCAGTTGCTTCGGCATGTGCCCGACGGACGCTTGTTTCCCTTCGGCGTGTTTCAGATACTGATTCGGGAAAAATTCGGCGGCGTCACGGAAATTCGCACGCCTATCCTCGGCGTCCGGAAGAAATACCATGGGCGCGGCCTGGACGCCATCCTGAACCTTGCGGCCATCCGGAACGGCCCGCAGTACGGGTACGACGCGAGCGAACTGAGCTGGGTGCTGGACTCCAATGTGCGCCAGCGCAACGCGCTCATCGCGATCGGCGGCGTGGTGGACAAGGAATACGCCATGCTGGAGAAAGCGCTGGCGTAGACAGGCCGGAATACCCCGACGCTGGCGCATCGCCTCCCGAAAAGAACGCAGCAGAACATGTCCGGCAAGGCCAAAACAGGAACGTTCGACGATTTGCTCCGGATCACAGCCGATCCCCTGCGTCCCGTTGCGAAAGCGTTGCGGGAACTGGTTTTCGAAATCGACCCGGACGCCTGCGAGATTGTTCGCCTGGGCTATCGTTCTGCAAGCTACGGCGTGGGTTCGGGAAAGATGAAAGACGCCTATGTCTACATCCTTCCGTACAAGCGGTGGGTCAACCTCGGGTTTTATCAGGGGGCCGACTTGGCGGACCCGGAAGCCTTGCTGGAAGGAACCGGCGCCAACATGCGCCATGTGAAGATGCGCTCGCCGGAAGCGGCTCGGCAGCCAGCCGTTCAGAAACTTATCGAAAGCGCCCTGGCCCAGCGAATAAAAACGCTCGGAAGCTGACAGACGACGTGCGCGGAAGCGCGGGGAAAGGCGAAACGGCGCGGAGAAAGAGGGGAATACAGCCGGTCCGGACCGGCCAGCGCGTGGCGAGTCTACGCTTTTCTATGGGCACGCCAGGCCCTGCGTAATGAGGAATGACGCCAGCCAGCGCGCGCCTCGCAGCCTCCCGAGGGGCGCGTCACGTCCGCGATGACCCGAAACCACCGTGTTTTCCGCTGATTTCAACGACGCCGTCATGTCGTGCTTTGCGCGTGAAAGCGAAGCGCTGATCAAAGTGGACTTGATCAGAGCATCCTTAACACAAAAAACGCCGATTGCAAAAGCAACCGGCGTTTCCTGACTGGACATGCAGAAATAGCCCCACCATTACGCTTGCGCGCATATTGAATTCCTCTCAGCGACGGGCCTCCCGTGATTCCTGCGCATCGCCGCAGCGATATGCCGAAACCAGGGTTCGGAAGGCCCTACTCCCGGCGGCGTCGCAGATCGACCAAGGCCGACGACAACGCCGACGCAGCAGCGCATGCCTGACGAGCAGTCGCCTGATCGCCGGGCTCTCGAGAACCGCATGGGCAAACGGTTCCCAACGCCACAGACCTTTTGATTGCCTGCGCTTCCTGTATCCACAAACTCTCCGCGGCAAGCCTTCCGGTTCCCTTGCTGCGCTTGCCCCTCTCCACGCGGGCATTGCCATAGACATTGTCCGTGGACATTGCCTGCAGGCGATGCGCCGTCGCTTCAGCGAGTTGCTTGCGCGGCGAAAACCGGATTCGCCAGCCGCTTCGTCGAGCCTGCGCACACCCCTCGCCAAAGCGGGGGACGGACGGGCAGGCGCCTCATGCAGCCAGAGTATTCAGTCGCTTCAAGGAACAGCATCCGAAGACGCTTGCATCATAATAAGCCCCCGTACTCGCCTCGTCAAGACCTTGGCGAAAATTTATTTCACAATTTATTAACAAAGTGTGCACCGCGTACAAAAGATATGTGGATAAAGGCTATCGCGGGTTCCGCGTTGCAAAGAGGGGCAACGGCTTGCGGCGCAGAAAGGCATTATGCAATTATTGCATAGAAAGGCGCATGTCTATGCATTTTTTGCATAATTCAAAAAATGCCTATGCGATTTATGCATAATAAAGGGGGTATCTATGCAAATTTTGCATAGATACTCGTCCGGGTTCCCCGCGATGGATAACGGCGCGCACAACGAGCGCCAGCCAAGCTGCATAACGAGCCGCATTGTTATAGCCATTGATCTTGCTTCGCAAAGCGGACTTGCCATTCTTGCCGTATATGGCCTCGATCCGACCTCCTGCGTGCGCAACAAGCTTGCGCGCAACCACCTCGTCAACAATGCCTTCGACCGCGGCGGATATGGGAATGCGCCCGGACACGTTCACGAATCTCCAAACAGGGCCAACTGGTCGGTCAGCGCAGGGCGTGTTTGAGGGATAACCGCATCCGCAAGCGAAAGGCCCGCCTCTATCAACTGGCGAATCTCGAAACGCGATGCGGCCGAAGCAACCGTAGCGCCACCCGGTTGGAGGTCAATGAGCAACGTTTCGTCAAGCCCGATCCCGTCATCCTGCAGCAACTCCGCCGAATGCGTACTCAGTACTATCTGCCTGTGATTTTTTCGCTGGACCCTGGCCAGCATTTGAGGCAGCATGCGTACGATCTCGGTATGAAGCGAAAGCTCCGGCTCTTCCAGAAGCAATGCGCCTCCGGTTTCCATGCAAGCCCACAGAAGCCCCATGAGTCGCAATGTCCCATCCGAGAACTGTTCTTCCGTCTGCCAGGCCGCTTGTGCGCGCCAGTGCTGATACTTTCCCCGAAGATGCGGCGCGCCGCGAACATCGCGCTGGAGGCCAATCTCCTCAAGTTGCGGGACCGCCAGTCGCAGAACTCTTTGTATGCGCCTGAGCCGCGCATTACGGGTCCGTTCAGGCGTCTTGGCTACCTGTTCCAGAAAATCGCCCATCTTCCCCCCATAAACCGAAAGGCCCGGCCTGACGTACAGGCCGGGCCTTCGACGCCCAATAATAACGCGACTGACGCGCCGCAATCCCTGAAAACCGGAAAAAAGACGGATGCGAACGAGGTCTCCAGCGCATGAGGTGACAATATAATACCAAATAACCGGGAATAAAGCAAACAATAACGGAAATTTTCAGGAGCACAGGAAAAATAATTTCCCTGAAGATACAAGAAATAACGGAAATTTTGAGGCATCCGGAGCGTATCCTATACCCCGAGTCGGCCCAGCTCCCGCAGGAATATCTCCACCGATTCCGGCTCCAGCAACATCGTGAGCATCAGCCCGCCCAGCGCGCCGCCCAGATGCGCCTCGTGCGCAATGCCGCCCCCCGCCCCGCTGCGAGCGCGCTGCATCGCATACATGGAGACCGCCACATACCCCACGGCAAAAAGCGCCGCCGGAATGCCTATCGGCGCAAAGGCGATGTAGATAGGCTGAAGCGGAGCAAAAAGACAATACCCGAACAAAACCCCGCTGATGGCCCCGGAGGCTCCTACCGCCGCATACGCAACGGAATTTCTGTGCAAAGCGAAGGAAAACCCGTGCGCCGCCAGTTCGGAGCCGAAATACAACGCCAGAAAAGAACCGGAACCCAATACGTCCTCCATCGGCGGGCCGAAGAAGTACAGCGTAATCATATTGAACAACAGATGCCCTGCGCCCACATGCACGAACCCCGCTGTGATAAACCGGCTATATTGCCCATGGCGCAGCGCCATATGCGGCCTGAACGCCAGACGGTCCAGAAGCGAACGATCGAACAGCAGCGCATAGCCGCTCGTCAGCAGGATGGCGAGCAGCAGAGAAAACGTGACCGGGGACGAGGAAAAGGAAATCATGCGGGCTACGCCTGCGCGATGTGATCTATGATGGATTCGAACAAATACGTTCCGTCGGCGCTTCCCAGAACGCCTTCTGCGCAGCGATCGGGATGCGGCATCATGCCCAACACGTTCCGCCCCTCGTTCACGACGCCCGCAATGTGTCGGGCCGAGCCATTCGGGTTCGCCTCCGGCGCAAATTCCCCCGCCTCGTCGCAATACCGAAACGCGACGCGGCCTTCTCCCTCAAGACGGTCCAGCACATCGTCCGAGGCGAAATAATTCCCCTCGCCATGCGAAACCGGAATCCGAACGACCTGCCCTTCCTTCAGGCGCGTCGTGTAGGGCGTACGCGCGTTTTCGACCCGTAAATCCACCTGCTTGCACACGAAACGCAGGGAAGCATTCCGCATCAGGACGCCCGGCAACAAACCCATCTCGCAGAGCATCTGGAACCCATTGCAAATACCGAATACCAGGCCGCCCCGCGAGGCAAAGCGCGCCACGTCCTGCATAACCGGCGAAAATCGGGCAATGGCTCCGGAGCGCAGGTAATCTCCATACGAAAAGCCGCCGGGCAAAACGATCACATCCGCATCGCCGACGCTGCTTTCCTTGTGCCAAATGAAACGCGCCTCTTGTCCAAACACATGCTTCGCGGCATGGTAGGCGTCGTGATCGCAATTAGACCCCGGAAAAACGATAATGCCGAATCGAACGGCCATGGAACGCGCAGATAAAGAAATTCCGAAAAACGAATCATGGGCGCGGCGCAAACGCCGCAACGCATCGTTTCGGGGAACGAATATGCGCCAAAGCGTTCGAATACCTGCCGAAACAAAAGCGCGGCGAACATTCGCTTCGCACAGCGTGCAATATACTAAAGTCTGCGCGCCATGCGAAGCGCCTGTCGCGAAAACAAGCAAGAACCGCATATGAATTATCGTCGTTTTGGACGCCTCGACCGGGAAGTCAGCGAAATCGGATACGGGATGTGGGGCATGGCGGACTGGCTGGATTCCGATGACGCCGAGTCCATGCATTCCATGAGTCGGGCCATTGCCCTCGGATGTACGTTCTTCGATACGGCGCTGGCCTACGGAAACGGACACAGCGAGCAGCTGCTGGGCAAACTGGCGGCGGCGCACCCGGATGCGTCCCTGTATACGGCTTCCAAGGTTCCGCCGAAAAACCGTCAATGGCCCAGCCGACGCGGATACGTGCTGGACGATGTGTTTCCGCCTGACTACGTGAAGGAATCCATCGAAAAAAGCCTCGAAAACACGGGCCTTCCCCATATCGACCTCATGCAACTGCACGTATGGGAAGACGACTGGCTCGACGACGACCGATGGATCGCCGCGCTGGAGGATTTTCGGCGGCAGGGCCTGATCCGGGGCATCGGGATCAGCCTGAATCGATGGGAACCCTGGAATGGAATCAAGGCGGTCCGGAGCGGACTGGTGGACGCCGTGCAAGTGATCTACAACATTTTCGACCAGGCGCCCGAAGACGAATTGTTTCCGGCCTGCATGGAAATGGACGTCGCCGTCATTGCCCGGGTTCCGTTCGACGAAGGCGGGCTGACGGGCAACCTGACCCTTGACGCCGCATGGCCGGAAGGCGACTGGCGAAACATCTACTTCGGGCCGGCCAACCTGGCGGAAACGGTCCGCCGCGCCGACGCGCTGAAAAAAACAGCGCCCGAAGGCATGAGCCTGCCGGAAATGGCGTTGCGGTTCATTCTCTCGCGCGACGCCGTATCCACCATTATTCCCGGCATGCGCAAACTCCGTCACGTCGAGGCCAATGTCGCCGCCAGCGACAAGGGCGGGCTGGACGCCGATCTGCTCGAGGCGCTGCGAGCGCATCGCTGGGATCGGGAACCCACGGAATGGTCTCATTAAGGATACGCTGTACGCCGCATGATTCCGCGGGAACTGTTCAAAAAAATTCGGCGGATCGAAATCCGCACGAAAGGACTCGTCAACAATTTCTTCGGAGGCGAATACCACTCGGCCTTCAAGGGACTCGGCATTGAATTTTCGGAAGTGCGGCCGTACCAGGTAGGGGACGATATTCGTTCGATCGACTGGAATGTCTCTGCGCGCACCGGAGAAACCTATGTGAAGGTGTTCGAAGAAGAGCGCGAACAAACGCTCATGTTGGTGGTGGACGTATCCGGGTCGGGGGATTTTGGATCGCAGACGCAATTCAAGCGAGAAGGGGCCGCGGAAATTTGCGCCATCGTCGGATTCAGCGCCATTTCCAACAACGACAAGGTGGGCCTCCTGTTGATTTCGGATCAGGTCGAACTTTTCGTGCCGCCGAAAAAAGGACGACGGCATGTCCTGCGCTTGCTTCGGGACCTGTTCGCCCACGAGCCGGAATCCCGAAGAACCGATCTGGCGACGGCGCTGAATTATCTGCCCCGCATGCTCGATCGCCGCTCCATCGTACTGGTCATCAGCGATTTCATGGACGAGGGGTTCGAAAAAGCGTTGCGCGTGGTGGCTCGGCGGCACGACGCCATTGGGGTGCGGCTGGAGGATCCGCGCGAACACACATTGCCCCGCATGGGACTGGTCGAACTGACCGATGCAGAAACCGGCGAAACGACGATTGTGGATACGAACGACCGGAGGGTACGGGAAGCGTTCGCAGCCTCTGCGGAGACGCGGCGGACGGAACTCGACGATCTGTTCCGACGCATCGGCATGGATCATGTGACGATCCGTATGGATGCAGGGTATGTGGAGCCCCTGATCCGCTTCTTCCGCCATCGAAACAGGAGCAGAGCATGATGCGGCGCATATCGGGTAACGCTTCCCCGGCGCGGAAAGCGTTTTCGCTCTTTCGAAAAGACGCGACCGGCATGCAAAGGGCGGTCGCCGGATTGCTCCTGACGGTTTGCATCGCAACGGCGCCGCCTGCCGCCGGGCAAGACGCATCGACCGCATATCCGGCGAGAGCGGTCCGCCTGCATGTGCTCGCCGACAGCGTAGCGATTGGCGAACAATTCTTTCTGGCGGTCACTGCGCGGCGCGATACGTCCGAAACCGTCTCGTTCCGCCTCCCGAACGACGAGGAAGAAGCGCTCGTTTTCGGCGATGTGGAGGCGCTGGACGCAGTGCGGCGCGAACGCTTGCTCCCTGGAGGCATACAGGTAGACAGCCTGGTCTACCTGACCGTCGCGTTTGCGCTTGATACGGCGTATGTGGCGCCCATCCCCGTCCTGTTCACGTCCGGCGAAACAACGGTGGCCTTGCATACGGATTCCACATGGATTCCCGTTCGTTCCCTGGTCCCGGCAGAGGCCGAGGGAATCCGGGACCTTGCGCCCCTGGCGACGTTTCCGCGGTCCGCATGGTGGATTGCGGGAGGAATAGCGCTGGCGCTCCTTGCCGCGGCAGGCGTTTTCTGGTGGATGCGCTGGCGACGAGGCCGCAATAACGAGATCGAAACGGAAAGCATCCCTCCCATTCCGCCCGACCAGGAAGCCTTCGACAGGCTGGACGCCCTCGAAGGAATCGACTTGTCGGATCCTCGAAACACGCCGTTTTTCTACGATGAATTGTCCGGGATACTGAGAACCTACGCGGCCCGCCGCCTGCATGTCCCGGCCCTGGAAATGACCACCGGCGAAACGGTAGCCCTGCTTGAGGAGCAGGATGTCCCCGACGACCCTGCGGTCAGCCGGTTTCGGAATGTACTCGTGACCTGCGATTATGTAAAATTCGCCGACGCTCGTCCCCCTGCGAGACAAGGCGCTGACCTGATCGGCGCGTCCCGAAGCATTATCGAAACCATCGAAATGCAGGCGCAAGCCGCCGAGGAAGCCGCAGCAACGACCGAAACAGAAAAAACAGACGACGCACCCGAGGACCTGCCGGCGACGCCTGCGGAACCGGAGATCGCAAGCCCGAACGCGCCTTGACGCATACAGTCCGCGTCGCGATCCCCACATTGACCCGGCGACAGGGCCGCGCATGGCAACAATTTGGCGAAAACAAGGTACAGAATCGACCTGCAACACTGCTTCGTCATTCCTTGCCCGCGCATCCCGCTCAACCTCTGAGCTTTGAGGACTTAATCAGCGTATCCTTTACAGGACGATATGCAGTTCGCGCAACCTGAGTGGCTATGGCTCCTTGTGCTCGTCCCCCTTGCAGCGGGATGGACGCGATGGCGTGCATTTCGCGTGCGCAAAGGCATGCGCTTCAGCAGCATCGCTCCGGCGCAGCAGGCGCCCCGGTCGTTGTGGGTGCGAATGCGGGAACTGCCCGCCGTGCTGCGGACCGGCGTGGTAACGCTTGGCATATTGGCCCTTGCCCGTCCGCAGGAACGGGACACGATCCGCGAACGATACGCCGAGGGCGTGGATATTGTGCTGGTGCTTGATACGTCCACCTCCATGCGGGCCGAAGATTTTTCCCCGAACCGGTTCGAAGCCGCCCGCGACGTAGCCGCAGAATTCATCGCATCGCGCACGTCGGACCGCGTCGGTCTGGTCGTGTTCGCCGCAAAAGCCTATACGCAAACGCCGCTTACGCTCGATTACGATTTCCTGCTTCGGATGCTCGACGAGGTGGAGGTAGGCGTCATTGAAGACGGCACGGCTATCGGTACGGCCATCGCCATGGGCGTAAACCGCCTCAAGGACAGCGCCGCCGAAAGCAAGGTGCTGATTCTCCTTACAGACGGACAAAACAACCGGGGAGAAATCGATCCCGTAACCGCCTCGGAAGTTGCGCAGGCCATGGATGTGCGCATCTATTCGATCGGGGTGGGTACGTATGGCGAAGCCCCTTTCCCCTTCGCCGATCCCTTCGGGGGGCAACGACGGCAAATGATCGAGGTCGAAATAGATGAGGATATGCTCTCGTCCGTAGCGGAAAACACAGGCGGGCGCTATTTTCGCGCCACGAACCGGCAAACGCTCCAAAGTATCTACGAAGAAATCGGCGAACTCGAAAAAACAGAAATAGCGGAGCGATTCTACACAGATTACACGGAGCATTACGCCCTGTTCTTGTGGCCCGCCCTTGGCCTGCTGCTGGTCGAACTCTTGCTCTCCGCTACGCGCCTTCGTCGCGCCCCCTGACCCGCATGGACTGGCTGCATCCCGCATATCTCTGGACCGTGGCGGCCGGCCCCGCACTGGCCGTACTGCTCTACCTGTGGGCGGCGCACAAACGGCGCGAGGCCATGCGGCGGTTCGGCCTGCGAGACACCGTGGCCCGCCTCGCGCCCGGAATCAGTGCGCGGCGACGACGATGGAAAGCCGCCGCCGTGACCTGCGCGATGGCCCTGCTTGCCCTTGCGCTGGCCGGGCCGCGCTTCGGCGCGCAACTCCGCGACGTAAAGCGCGAAGGCGTCGATCTGGTCGTCGCCCTCGACGTATCTGCTTCCATGCTGGCCGAAGATGTGGCGCCCAATCGCCTGGAGCGCGCCAAAAACGAGGTCCGCAAACTGCTGAACGAACTGCGCGGCGACCGGATAGGGCTGGTCATTTTCGCCGGAGACGCCTTCCTGCAATGCCCCCTCACGACAGATTATTCGGCGGTGCGGCTCTTCCTCGACATAGCCGATCCGAACGCCATCGCTGTGCCGGGCACGGACTTTGGCGCCGCGCTGGACATGGCCGCGCAGGCTTTCGACCTGTCCGCAACTTCGGCGGACGAGGCGCGCAGTCGGGCGCTGCTTTTCGTATCGGATGGAGAAAACCACGTAGCGGAGATTGACGAACTGGCCGGGCTGGCCCGCGATGAAAATATCGTCATGTTCGCCGCGGGCGTGGGCGAAACGGACGGAAGCCCAATCCCCATCTACCAAAACGGACGACGCATCGGATTCCGGGAAAATGCAGAGGGAGACATCGTACGGACCCGTCTTGAGGAAAATGGCCTGCGGCAATTGTCCGAAGGCGGCGCTTATTTTCGCATTGCCCGCACATCCAGCTCCCTGTCCAAAATAACAGAGGCGCTCGAACGTTTGGAAAGAAACGAGTTCGCCCAGGAAGAATTCGAGGCATACGACGAAAAATTCCAATGGCCGCTGGCGCTTGCCTTGTTGCTGTTGCTCATCGAACGATCTATTCCCGACCGACGTACAAACCGACCCGCGGATCGTCTCGGACCCGCTTGAAAATTCCCTGAGCCATGTCTTTTTTCGCCCTGTTGCTCCTGTTCCAGTCCGCGGCGACCCCGCCAGCGGCGCAAGACGCGCAAGACGGAACCGCCGAAATCGCGGCGCCTGTGCAGGAACCCCGCGGACTATGGCGGGGACCCAGCGGCAAACAGGACGGACGGCGAGGCAACGACCTGTTCCGCCAGGAAGCGTACGCCGACGCCGCGGCGGCCTATGCAGGCGGCATTGCTATCCTTTCCGACGACGCGGCGCCGCGCTTGCGTTATGGCCTGCGCAACAACCTCGGGGCAGCGCTTCTCAAGTCGGGCAACGCCGAATCCGCTCGGGAAACGTTCGAGCAGGCCATGATGGAAGCCCGGGAAACCGGCGAGGCAATGGACCTTGCCCGATCGGCGTACAATGCCGGCAACGCCGCCTTCGCCGCCCAGGACCTGGAAAGCGCCCTTGCGCATTATCGCCATAGCCTCCTCCGGAATCCAGACAACGAGGACGCCCGGTTCAACTATGAATTCGTAAAACGCCAGCTTGAGGAACAGGAACAACAAGAACAGCAGCAACAACAGCAGGATCAGGATCAGGATCAGCGGGAATCCGACGACGAAAACAACGAAAACGGCCAAAACGAACCCCAACAGGACGAAAACGAGGAGAATGCGCCGCAAAACGAACAGAACGGGCAGAATGAACAAAATCAACAACAAGAGCAGTCCGGCGAAAACGAATCGCAACCCGACGAATCCCCGCAGGAACAAACACAGGAACCGCAAAATCCGTCGCCTGGAGAACAACCGCTGAGCGAGGCGCAGGCCGAGCGCATCCTGCAAGCCCTCGAACAGGAAGAAGGCAATCTGCTGCGGGAACTCCAGCGCACCCCGGCCCGCCCGCATCGCGTAGAAAAAGATTGGTAGAAAAAAGGTATAGAAAAGGGTCAATAATGGTATAAATAACGCGTAATAATTATACCTGAAGGCCAGAAACGTCATGAAAAAGTGGTTGGGACATATTGGCGTACTGCTCTTGTTCGGGATACCGGCGGCGTATGGACAGGATATCGAAATCCGCGCCACGGTGAACGAAACGACCATCGGCGCACAGGAGCAACTCGTGTTCAGCGTGGAAATTTCGGGCGCCGGACTCTCCAGCGTAGAAACCCCCGCCCCGCCGCAAGCCGAAGGGCTGGCGCTCCTGCAAAGTACGCCCAGCGTACACCGAAACATGACGTTCGCGAACGGCGCGCTGGAACAAAGCGTAACCTTTCGGTGGGCCTATCGCCCGCTGCAAGAAGGCCCTGCGCGAATCCTGTCCGCCCGCGTAACCGTGGACGGACAAACCTGGGAAACCGAACCACTCGATATCGTGGTGGTGGATCAGGCCCAGCGCCCGCAACCGCAACAACCCCCGCAATCTTCAAACTGGCCCTTCGGCAACGCTTCTTCCTGGCCCCAGGACCCCGGCGCCAACGAAACGCCCGCAACGCTCGAACCGAACGACCTGTTTATCCGCGTTGCGCCAAACAAAACCACGGCGCGCCAGAATGAACAAATTGTCGTCGAGTACTTGCTGTATTTCCGGGACGGCGTGCAATTGCGCCATAGCCGCCTCTCGGGTTCCTGGGACGCTGAGGGATTCTGGCGCGAGGAATTCGACGTCGACACGCGCCCCGTACCCGACAATGTCGTGGAAAACGGCTTGCTTTACCGCACCATTCCCCTGAAGCGGGTGGCCATCTTCCCGACCCGGCCCGGCGCGCTCACGGTCGATGCGCTTGAAGTCGAGTCCGAAGTGCACCGGGCTTCCGGCGCGCGAACCAGCCCGTTCGACCGGCTTTTTTCGTTGCGCGGGCAGTTCCAGCCGGTCGCCATTGCCTCCGAGCCGCTTGCGCTACGCATTACGCCGCTCCCCGAAGGCGCCCCGCCCGCCTTTTCGGGCGCAGTAGGCGACTGGAACGTAACGGCCTCCGTCAGCAAAACAGACGTAGAGGTGGGCGAACCCTTGCATATCCTCGTTGCGATCGAGGGAACAGGAAATGTCGCTACCTTGAGCGATCCGGCGTTTACGCCGCCGGGCGCCTTCGAGCAATACGAACCGAATATCGAAACCGCCATCGACCGGAGCGGACGACGCATACGAGGCCGCAAAACCTTCGAGTATGTCGTTATTCCTCGCGCCAATGGATCGTTCGAGACGCCGCCGATTCCTTTCGCCTGGTATGACCCCGACGACGAACGCTATGTAACGCAAGAAGCCACGCTCCCCGTGATTCGCGTGACCGGTTCAGCGGAAGCGTTGGCGGCGGGCGCCACCATCGAAGGATTCCCCATAGACGATATCGCGGATGTCCTGACAACGCCCGACGGCTGGCGACCGGTCGAGGAGGCGCCCCTGCATCAACGCGCCTGGCCGTATGGCGCACTGCTATTGCCAGCGGGCTTTTTGCTTTTCTTGTATGTTCGGCGGCGCCATGCAGACCGGTTATCCCGCGATGCGAACTATGCCCGCGGGCGAATCGCGCACCCGCTGGCCCGCAAACACCTGCGCGAAGCCGGGAAATTACTGGAGCGCGCCCAGCCCATCGCCTTTTACGAAGAAATCGAACGGGCGCTGAGCGGTTTCATCGGCAACCGGCTGAACGTGCCCGAAACAGGATGGACGCGCGACCAACTGGATGCTTGTCTGCGCGACGCGGGCGTACAAAGCGAGATCCGGTATCGGCTACGGGAGATTCTCGACGAATGCGACCAGGCCCGGTTTGCACCCGTACTGCCCGACCGCGCCGCCATGGAAAGCGCGCAGGAACGCGCCGCCTCGCTGATCGTCGCGGTGGACGAAGCCGCCGCATCGAACCGAAACAGAAAAACGCCGAGGATCAGCAAAGCGGCCATCCCGGGCATGCTTGCCCTGCTGCTATGGACCTGCGCGGGACCTGCGCAAGCACAGGGCGCGCCAGAGGCCGTGCGCTATTTCGACGAAGGCAACCAACGCTTCCGGGAAGGCGCCTACAGAGAGGCCCTGACCAGCTACCAGAATGCCCTTGACGCCGGATACGCAAGCGGCGCCCTCTACTACAATATGGGCAACGCCTGGTACCGCCTGGATGAAATCGGGCAAGCAGTCCGGTTCTACGAAAAGGCTCGCCTGCACATGCCAGAAAACAAGGCGCTGGCGCACAACCTCGCCCTTGCCCGCAACCAAACCGTTGATCGCTTTTCGCAGCTTCCTGCCCCCTTCTGGCGCCCGGCATGGAACCGCCTCGTGCGCATGCTGTCTCCGACTGGCCTCTTCCTGATCGGGCTATTGGGCTATGGCCTGGTCGCAGGCGCCCTTGCGCTTCGTATCCGGCGCGCCCGATCGCCCTGGCTGCGCCGCATGACGCTGGCTGGCGGCGTGCTGGCTGTCCTTTTCGTTACGTCCGGGTTCGTGGCGTCCTGGGAAGAAGCGCACGCGATGCGCGCCGTCATGCTGGCGGACGCCACGAATCTGACGGACCGCCCGGATGGCTTGTCGATGGAACTGACCGCGCACGAAGGCGCCGTCGTGGAGATCGTAAAGATCCGGGCGGACTGGAGCGAAATCCGCCTGCCTAATGGGGTTCAGGGCTGGGTTCCGACCGCCGCCTACGGAGAAATTTGAAAATGCTCTGATTAAGTCCGCAAAGATTCAGAGGCTGAAAGGCGCTCGCTGGCGAACGACCCGCGCGAAACATACGACGAAACGTTGACAACCGCCTTCGTACAAAGTATTATCCTGTACTCGCCCTATCGACTTCCATGGGCTTGTTCGCCGCGCACAGAACCGTTGCTCCGCCATGTCTGACAAGAGATATCTCGTTACTGCGCGCAAGTACCGCCCGCAACGGTTCGACGAACTGGTGGCGCAGGAACACATCACGGAAACGCTCCGCAACGCAATCCGCCTGAACCGACTGGCCCACGCCTATCTTTTCAGCGGACCGCGCGGCGTCGGAAAAACCACAGCGGCGCGCATTCTGGCGAAAGCCATCAACTGCGCCAGCGCGGCGGACGAGCGCGACGGACAAGCCGAACCGTGTCGCGCCTGCGAGCACTGCCGCACGTTCGAGGAAGGGCGCAGTCTGAACGTAATTGAAATCGACGCAGCCTCGAACAATCGCGTAGACGATATTCGCGACTTGCGCGAAACGGTGCGCATCCCTCCGCAAGGCGCCCGCCGCAAAGTGTACATCGTAGACGAGGTGCATATGCTCTCCACGGCGGCTTTCAATGCGCTGCTGAAAACCCTTGAAGAGCCGCCGCCCCATGTGCTTTTCATTTTTGCGACGACCGAGCCCCACAAGGTTCTCGCAACCATCTTGTCCCGGTGTCAGCGGTTCGATTTTCGTCGCATCGCCGTCCCCGAAATCGTTACCCGGCTAAGCGCCATCTGCGAGGAAGAAAACATTCGTGCGGACGAGGCGTCCTTGCTGCTCATTGCCCGGAAGGGAGACGGCGCCTTGCGGGACGCGCTGTCGGTCTTCGACCAGGCAGTCTCCTTGTGCGGCTCGGAGATTGCGTACAGCGACCTCGTGCAAGCGCTGGGCGTAGTAGATATCGATCGGTATTTCGAGGTCACGGACCGCATTGCTGCGCGCGACATGGGGGGCATGCTGCAACTGGTCGAAAATGCAATCCGGGCCGGACATGACTTGCAGGAGTTCATGGCCGGACTGACGGAGCACTTGCGCAATCTGCTGGTTGCGCGTACGATGGAGCATACTCGACTAATTGAGGCAACGGAAGCCACCCGGCAACGCTATGCCGAAGCCGTAGCGCCTTTTTCGGAAATGGATGTCTTGCGCCTCCTGACGCTTGCCTCCCATGCGGAAAGCACGCTCAGGGACAGCGTCCAACCGCGCCTGAAGGTAGAAACGATCCTGCTGAATATGGCCATGATCGCCCTGGGCGCAGACCTGCGCGAGGCGATCGACAAAATAGATCGACTGGAGCGCAACCCTTCCCCCGACCACGCGGAGCGCAACCCTCCGTCCCGGCCGCGCGCGCCCCGGAAAACGTCGCCGCGCGCCAGCAGCGCTCCCGCCGCATCGTCCCGCAAGAATCCCGACGCGGCAACCCCGCATGCGCCCTCGAAAAATCCCGAACGCAAGGCCGCCCCGAAACCAAAAGACGAAGTTCCTTCGGAAACCGCCTCGACTGCGCCGCCTGCGCCGCCCAAACCCGAAACTGCGCCGCCTGCGCAATCATTCGATGCATCCCCCAATGTGATGCATAGCGTTTTGGGCAAACCGGCGCTGCAACGCGACGACGCCTCCTCCGGGGAAACCCGCCTGCAGGTCCCGATCGCCGAGCGGGAGGCCGCCGAGGGAGGCGCCGCTCCTGCGGAACCCGCCGAAACAGGCAATGCGGACAGGCCGGACGGAAACCCTGTTGCCGCCGCCTGGAGCGATCTGATGGAGCGCGTCAAAGAAGACAATAAAAAACAACTATGGGCCACGCTGAACCTTGCGCGCCCGGAAGGCTATGAGGAGGACATGATCCGCCTCGCCGTCCCGGAAGATTTTCACCGGCGCGTAGTGACCGAAAACAGCGATTACATCGTGCAGCAAGTCCAGCAACTGGCGTCGCTGGAGAACAGGCCGGTCCGCGGGATACAATGTACGGTGCGCGAAAACCTGAACGCCGCCAATACAGACGACAGAAGCGAAACCGACGACGATCTCACGTTGTACATAGAACAAAAGCGCGAAAAGAACCCGGTAGTGCGCGAAATTTTCGAACAGTTCAAGGCGGAGCCCACCTGGTAATATCCGCAAGGCGCCGTCCCCCTGACGCAAGACGCGCGCAACGCCCGCAAAACGGTACAAAACATGGCTGACGACGTAAATATGGCCGACATGTTCGGGATGGTCATGGAAATGCAGAAGAAGATGAAGGAGGCGCAGGAAAACCTTGCCGCCAAAACCGTCAACGCCGAATCCGGCGGCGGCATGGTCAAGGTGACGGCCAACGGCGCCCAGCGCATTACGAATATCCATATTGAACCGGACGCAGTCGATCCCAACGATCTGGAATTGCTGGAAGACCTTGTTGTCGCCGGCGTCAACAAGGCCCTTGAAGACGCCGCGGAGATGGCGAAAAAGGAAATGGGAAGCGTGGCGGGCAGTATGCTTCCCCCAGGCATGGGCTTGCCCGGCCTTCCCGGACTATAGGATACTGCGGAAGGCGCCTCGGCGGCGATAGCCGGGCGCAATCCGCCCTCCAAACCACTGCAAGCGCATGGGATTTACCTCCGAATCGGTCGAGGCGCTGGTCGAACAATTTGCGAAATTGCCCGGCGTAGGACGAAAAACGGCGCAGCGGCTGACGTCCCATGTACTCAAAATGCCCCGCGCCGAGATCGCAGACCTGGCGCACACGCTGATCAAGGTCAAGGATACGGTCCGGCAATGCTCCGTGTGTTGCAACATAACCGATGCAGATCCATGCGCCGTTTGCCACCCTGATTCGAAGCGCGACCATGCCGTCATTTGCCTGGTGGAAGACGCCAACGACGTGCTGGCCATTGAGCGGCTCAACGAATACCAGGGCGTCTACCACGTATTGGGCGGGGCCATCTCTCCCCTGGACGGGGTAGGCCCGGAAGATCTCCGCATCCGCGAGTTGCTGCAACGCATCGATCCCGCGCAGGCCGCGTGCGCCCCGACGCAAAACGGTCAGACGCCCGCCAACGACGAGGCGGCCGAGGTAGCGAAACCTCCCCGGGAAATCATTTTTGCGCTGAACCCCACGGTAGAAGGGGACACCACGGTGTATTATCTCTCCCAATTGCTCAAATCTTCCGGCATACGCCTGACGCGCATTGCCCGCGGATTACCCATCGGAGGGGACTTGGAATACGCCGACGAAGCCACGCTGGCGCGCGCCCTTGAAGGCCGCGACGCACTCTGATCGCCATGCTGACGCGCCGAGGGTCTGCGCTCCTTGCGGTTCCCGTCCTGCTCGTGCTGGCCGCGTACGTACTCTATCCAAGCCTGCGTACGTTCGAGTCGGGCCTGACGGTCGAAAACTACGCCAGGCTGTTCTCTTCCTGGTCGTCCGCAAACGTACGGGCCCTGTTCAATTCCGTATTCATTTCCATAGCGACCGTGCTCGGCAGCGGCATACTGGGCGGCTCGTTAGCCTGGTGTTTTCATCGCTTCCGGTTCCCGTTGCGCGGAACACTGATGGCGGTCGCCGTCTTTCCCCTTGCCCTGCCTCCCCTCGTAGGCGTACTGGCCTTCCTGTTCCTGTACGGCGAAAGCGGCATCCTCCCCCGAGTGCTTCAGGAACTGTTTCGTCTCGCCGACACGCCTTTCGCCTTTGAGGGCCTCGCCGCCGTCTGGCTCGTGCATGTCTACGCCATGTACGTTTACTTTTACCTGTTCACGCTGTCGGCCCTCGGCAATGTGGACAAAAGCCTGCCGGAAGCCTCCGCCGACCTTGGGGCATCGGGATTCACGACATTCCGACGCGTCATGCTGCCGCAACTCCGGCCCGCGCTGGTCGGAGCCGCCTTGCTCGTGTTCATGATTTCGATGGCGTCTTTTACGGCGCCGCTCCTGTTTGCAGGCACAGAAAGTTTCCTGACGCTGCAAATCTACAATTACAAAACGAACGGCAATCTCTCCTTGTCGGCGGCCGTTTCCGTCCTCTTGACGGCGATCTGCGTGGTGTTTTTGCTGGCGCTGGAAAGCCGGCGAAGGCAAAGTACGCGAGGCGCAGCAAAAGGCGTGGCCGCCCCGCCCGCCCCCATCCGCAGCGGAGCAGGCCGAATAGCCGCCGCCGCGGCAGCCCTTCCCCTGCTGGCGTTCCTGCTTTTGCCCATAGCGACCGTCCTTCTGATCTCGTTTGCCCAGGAAGGAAGCTGGACCTGGCAAATTTTTCCCACGGCGTACACATTCGACAACTATGCCGCGCTTTTCCGGGACCCGGACGTATTCGATCCCGTCTGGAACAGCATCCGGATGGCGCTTGTCGCTACCGCCGGCAACATCGTATTCGGCATCGCCGCGGCCCTGTACATCGCCAAGGGCAAGATTCCGGGGCGTGGACTGGCGCGCCTGCTTACGGCCCTGCCGTTCGCCATTCCGGGCACCGTCATCGCCGTCAACCTGATCGTCACCTTCAACGAACCCACCCTGCCGGCGATGAACACGATACTCGTCGGCGGATTCTGGATTCTGCCGCTGGCGTATTTCATTCGCCATATTCCCTTCGTCGTGCGCTCGACCACGGCGGCGCTTGAACAATTCGACGACCGCCTCGCGGAAGCGTCCGCCGATCTCGGCGCCCGATTCGCTACAACCTTTCGCCGCATCGTGCTCCCCGCCATCGCGCCTGGCGTCCGGGCAGGCGCCCTGCTTACCTTTGTCGCATCGGTGGGCGAATTCGTTTCGTCGATTATGCTCTACGTGTTCGACAATCGCCCCATCAGCGTGGAAATACTGGCCCAGTTGCGCCTCTACGATTTCGGAGCGGCGGCCGCCTATAGCGTATTCCTGATGCTGCTGATCGGGCTGGCCACCGTGGCTATCGGCAAATCAGGGCCATCCCTGACGTCATAATAACGTCTTCGCCCCGAAAAGCGCGCCGGCGAAGCCCCCGTCGAACACAAATGTCCCAAAACGCGCGCAGGGAACTATTTTTTCCTGATTCGTAGGAAAGAACGCCCACCGAACCGGCGACGCTGCCCGTTCTGCACATTGCTTTTTCGAACAAGCGTTCCTTTCGATTCGGGGCCTCGCCCAACCTGCGATCCAATCCCCTGCTTCCTGCGCGCTTCTGCTACCGTTTCCCAAGGATGCTCTGATTAAGTCCTCTCAACCCCGGGGCTGAGAGGGGCGCCCCGCCGGACGATAAAACGCCCTGCGGCGGACCGTCGGCGCACTCCGTCAGGACCCTGAATCCCTGCGGAGAAAAAGCCGCCGCGGGATTGAGTTGTCTATACATCGCAGTTATTCAGGACCATCGCAAAGAAGTCGGGTGAGTTCGTACGCCGTACGCATAACGGGGCAAAACCGCCCCTGCCGCATGAAGACGCCCTGTTTGCACGCGGCAGGCGCCATAGTCATTGCATTTTTGCTGCACGGCCTGACGGCGCAGTACGGCAACGCGCAGGTTACTCCTCCGCCCGGGGAAGACGCCGCCCCCGCCGACGACGACGCCGTATCCGACGCGGATTCCGTCACCTTCCAAACGATCTTCGGCGGAGAACCCTGGAGCCCGGTCACCTTCGATACGATCTTCGGCGACAAACCCTGGGGCGACGTCACCTTCGCAAAAATCTTCGGCGATAATACCGGAGCCGACGACGCCGACACCACCATTTTCCGGCGGGCCAATTTCTACCTTCCGCCCGCAAAACCCGATCGCCGGACGGCTGCCCCGGTGCAGCGGATCCGCCGCCCCTTCTTTCCCGCGCTGGGCAACTACTGGCGACACGAAGTCGAGCTGGATTCCACCCGACAAGAATTCATCGTCCGGGAATTTGTGGGAGAAAGCGAGGTCCGATACCCGCTTGTCATCGACTTCGACGCGTACCGGGAACGCCGCCTGAACGCCTGGCTCACCGACAACTGGCGCATCATCAGCAATCAGCACGCCCAACAACGCCGCCAGAGGTCCCGGGGCGGCCTGGGATTCAACATCGCCATACCCGGCGGAAGGCGAAGCGCCTTCAGTACGATATTCGGCGCTTCCACCGTGAGCCTGACCGTAAACGGCCAAGCCAGCATTCAGGCCGGTTTCGAATACCGCAAAAGCGATCAGCAGGTAGCCGTTACAGGCCGATCCGGGCGGCTTTCTCCGGAATTCACGCAAGATATCCGCCTTGGCGTCACGGGTTCGATCGGAGACAAACTCGATATCGACATTGACTGGGATACGCAGAATCAATTTGAATTCCAGAACCAGCTCCGCCTGCAATACACGGGGTACGAAGACGAAATTATCCAGAATATCGAAGCCGGGAACGTCAATTTGTCAACCCCCTCGCGCCTGATTCGCGGCGGCCAGAGCCTGTTTGGCATCAAAACTGAATTCCAGCTGGGCGGCATGCACCTCACCACGGTGGCGAGCCAGCAAAAAGGCCAGTCGAACAGCCTGTCGATCGAAGGCGGCGCCCAAACGACGGAATTCGATATAAAACCGACGGAATACAGCGATAATACGCACTATTTCCTGGCCTATTACTTCCGCAACCGCTGGGAAGACGCCTTGCAGAATCCGCCGCAAGTGTTCGTTGCGAACGGTTTCGAAAGCATCACCGATATCGAAATCTGGAAACTGGAGCGCACCACGGCCGAAGAGGAAAATGTGCGACAGGCCGTGGCGCTGGTCGATCTTGGAGAATCCCAGGACGTCGTGCGTTTGGCCAACGGCTATACGTCGCAGGTCCTTCCGGGAATCGCCGAGGGGCGATATCCCCAGGCCACGCTGGATGCAGAGGTCCGGAACGGCGACGCCAAACCCCAGGATTACCTCGCCTCGCTGGGCTTGAGCGACGACGACTTTCAGGTGGGCAAATTCAAAAAACTCCGCCGGGGGATCGACTTCGATTTCGACAATGTGCTCGGGTATATTTCCTTGCGGCAACGCATGCAGGAGAACGAAGCGCTGGCCGTGTCGTTCCGTTTCCGGGCGAATGGGCAAACGTATCAGGTGGGGGATTTCTCTTCGGAAACCGGGGGCGCCTCCGGCGGACAGAATTCGGATCGGCTTGTGCTGAAGTTGCTCAAGCCCGTCCAGCTTCGCCAGCCCAACCCCGAAGGAAATTTCAACCCGGCGGCATGGTATCTTGAGTTGCGCAACATTTACCGGATTCCCGGACGGGGATTGAATCCGAACGAATTCGAGTTGCAAGTGGAATACCAGCCCCCGGGCAGCCCGGCGGCGACCGTCGTGCCCGAACTGAACGACAACAGACGACAAACGCTTCTCCAACTTCTCGGACTCGACCGGCTCAACGCGGACGGCGCAGAACGCCCCGACGACCTGTTCGATTACCTCGCCAACTTCACGATCAAACCGGCGAAGGGCGAACTTATTTTCCCCTGGCTCGAACCGTTCGGCAGCCATATAGAAAATATTATCGACGATCTGAACATTCCCGAACCGCAAAAACAGGCGCGCAAAAACAAGTATGCGTACGCCGGCCTCTATACGCAAAAGAAAGAACTGGCCGCGCGCCAGTCGCAATTCGACGTGTACCGCATCCGGGGATCCTACAAGGGCGCTGTTCAGGACTTCTACGACCTGCGCGCTTTTTCAGGGCTCATCGAAGGGTCCGTTACCGTCACGTCCGGCGGAAGCCGACTAACGGAAGACACCGATTTCGTGGTGGACTACCAGGGCGGCACGGTCACGATCATCAATGACGCCTACCTGATCGGGGGGCGCGACATACAACTCAGTTGGGAGCAGAATTCGTACTTCAATATTCAAACCAAAACGTTGCTCGGCGCGCGGCTCGACTATCTCGCCAGCGACGAACTTGCTCTCGGCAGTACGCTGTTCAGCCTGAACCAGAAATCGCCAATAGACAAATACCGCATCGGGGAAGAACCGATCTCCAACACCATCTGGGGCCTGGATGGCCAACTGAACATCGAACCCTTGTGGCTGACGCGGGCCGTAGACGCCCTTCCGCTCATCCAGACGCGGGCGCCCAGCCATATCCGGATATCCGGCGAATTCGCACAACTCCGACCCGGCGCGAACCCCACTACGGCGTTCGAAAAATCGCGGGAGGCCCTCCAGGATCTGGGACAGGATTTCGAAGGGGACGAGCTGCGAGGCATTTCCTACCTCGACGACTTCGAGGGGTTCGAAAATACGTACTCGTTGCGACAAGCCGGCGGGTGGCGCATTGCTTCCGCTCCCGATTCGATCGGCGTGCTTCCCGCCGATTTCTCGGGCGGCGCATCGGATTCCTTGCGCACGAACTGGCGGGCCGTGCTGGGCTGGTACTCGCTGCACCAGAACACGCTGAACGACCTTATCGGGAAAAACGTGAAATGCGCTTCGATAGACGAAGCGATCTGCGCGGTCAACATTAGAGATGTATTGCCAAGCAAGGATATCTCAGGGGACAACAATCCGATTTTTCAGCCTCTGGACGTCTACTTCACGCCCCATCAGCGCGGACCGTACAACTACACGAGAGACCTCCGGGGCTTTCTTGACAACCCACGGGATACATGGGGAGGCATGGTGCAACGCCTGCCGGAAGGCTACACCGATTTTTCCACCAAAAATATTGAGTTTATTGAATTTATTGTGAAGGTGTTTCCCGAGGCCGGGGGGCGTGTTCACCGGGATGCGAAATTGTTCGTGGATCTGGGCTCTATTTCGGAAGACATTCTTCCCAATGGCTTGCTGAACACGGAAGACGGACTTACCCTCGCCAGCGCCAGCGTGCGCGATCTGGATCCGTGGGGCCGTACGGCCAGCGGTACGCAGAATGTTACGATTGACGTAGAGGGACAACGCACGGAAGACCTTGGCCTGGACGGGCTGGCTTCCTATTCGCCCGACGATTACGACCCCCTGGTCACCGAACAGGCGCATTTCCGCGATTTTCTCGATGCGCTCGACGACGGGATATCCGATCCGCGCTACCGCGCCGAGGCAGCGAAAGCCCGGCTCGACCCATCCGGCGACGACTTTTTCTACTTCGGAGCGAACGGATACTTCGAAAATCCGACGTACTACCCGAACGGCGCCAGCATACAGGAGCGATTCTCCCGGTACTTTCCAGGCACGGAAATCAACTCGTTCGAGGCGCAGAAAGACTTGGCGCCCTCGCTATACGGCAACCGGGGCAATTCGCGCCTTCCCGACACCGAGGACCTGAACATCAATTCGGCGGCCGACATCGACAATAGCTACTTCCAGTACGAACTGCCCCTCTCGCCCACAGCGCTCGACTCGCTTGCCCGACCCGAGCGCGTAAACGACTATGTCGTCACGGAGACAGCCAACGGGTGGTATCAGATCCGCATCCCCATCCGGGATTTCTCGCGGCAGGTGGGCAATATACAGGACTTCAGCCTCATCGAATCGATCCGGGTATGGACGACGGGGCACGACAACCCGATCACGCTCCGCTTTCCAACGTTCGAACTGGTAGGGGCGCAATGGCAAAAGTCCGAGGCGGTCTCGCGCGAACGAGACCTTCCGGGCGACATGATGCGAGACCAGACCCGTCTCTCCGTTTCAAGCATCAACAATGAAGAAAACAGCAATACGTACGCCCCGCCCAACGGCACCATCATCAGCCAGATTCGCACCAACACCGCAACGACTCAGAATGCGCGCGAACAGGCCATGGCGCTGCGGGTGGAGAATCTTGTGCCCGGCAAGCAGCAGGCGATCTTCAAGACCTGGCAGCAGGAAGTCGATTTGCTGAAATACTCGAACCTGCGCATGTTTCTGCACATGCACGGCGAGCGGGGAGACGGCGCGCCTATTGAAGAACGCGATAATGTGCGTTTCTTCATGCGCCTCGGCGCCAACGAAACGAATGACTACTACGAGTACGAGATGCCGCTGTCCCCCAGCTCGATCACGACGGGGGACGCCGACGAAATCTGGCAAACCAATCGCATGGTCGGCGGCGAGCTCATCGATCTGAACTCGGTAAATATCAAACTGGGCGCGCTGAACCAGCTCAAGGTATCGCGCGACAACCGGACTTTCCCCACAGACAGCGTCTACTGGTCGGACATTCACGAAGCGCCGCTCAGCCCCGATATTTCCGAATTCGCCCCGCCCGGCGCGCGCCTTGGCGTCAAGGGAACGCCTTCGCTGGGCGGCGTAAACACCATTGTGATCGGTATTCGCAACGGAGCCGACTCGACCATGGCCGGCGTCCGGAATATCCGTCCCGAGGACATCCTCAAGGACGTAACCGTCTGGGTGAATGAACTCCGGGTGTCTGGCTACGACGAAACGAATGGCTGGGCCGCCGTGGGCAACGCAGACGTCAAGCTGGCCGACTTCGCCACGATCAAGGCCACATGGCAACGCCAGACCGACGGCTTCGGCGGGCTGGAAAGCACCTTGGGCGATCGCGAGCAGGTCAACATCTCTAACTGGAGCGTTACGACCGATGTGAATCTCGACAAATTCATCCCGGAACGGTACGGCTGGACGCTTCCCGCCTCGGCCCAGGTGTCCAACCAGACCTCTACCCCTCGTTTCTCGCCCAATCGGGGAGATATCCGGCTGGAAGAACTCCTTACGCAAACCGACCGGAACGAAGACTTGAGCGAGGCGGAACGCGAGCAGAAAAAAGAAGAGATCATCGAATCGGCCCAAACCCGATCCGTCACGCGCTCCTATAACATCCGGATCGGCAAATCAGGATCGGATTCGCGAGCGCTGCGCAATACGGTGGACGGCATTGCCTTGAGTTTTTCCTCATCGAATGCGAGCGCCAGCAACCCGTCCCAGCGGCAACGGGACAGCCAGCGATGGAATTCCTCCCTCACCTACCGGCTGAACGTTCGGAGACCACGCACGGTGCGTCCGTTCTGGTTCCTTGAGGATATTCCCGTACTGGGCCCCTTGGGCAGGCTGAATTTCAATTACGCCCCCCGAACCATCTCGACCGGAGCCACCGCATCGCGCAACTTCTCCGAGTCGCAAGACCGGCGGCGGGACCTCCCCAACGCCCCCGCGAAACCCCTGCCGGAACTGGTCGAATTTCCGATACGCCAATCGCATGCGCTTTCGCATCGGCGCAACGGCAACTTTCAGTACGATCCATTCCAGTTTCTCAACCTGTCGTACACGGCCAACACCAGCCAAAGCCTGAATGCGGCAGGGGTAGACACCGTATTTACCGTCATCCGCGTCGATAGCCTCGGCAACGAAAGCGTTCTCGCCAACACAACGGAAGCAGCTGCCCTGGCGGCCGGCCTGATCAGCGAAGACGACACGCGATTCGAAATAAGCGAGCTTCGCGTGGTTGGAGCAGGGCAGGTTATCAACCGCATTTTCTCCGGGCACGAAGGGGTTCGAACCGATCAGCACAGCGAAAGATTTACGGCCACCTTCAATCCGCGAATGCCCGACGCGCTGGCATGGTTCGATCTCCAGGATATCACCTGGAACTCGCAATTCAACTGGCGGAACGGTTCGGTTGGGCGAAATACCGGGGCTTCGACAAGCAACCAGGCCGAAATACGCGGCGGCAACACGCTCCGCATACAAGACCTGTTCCGAAAAATACCGTTTTACGAAGCGATGGAGGAGGCAGAAAAACGGTACCGACAGGAACAAGCCAACGTGCGAACGCAGCGTCAGGAACAGCGCGCCGCCGCAAAAGAGGAGCGCAGGGAGCAGCGGGAAGCGGCCCGCGAAGAACGAGCGCGCCTGAAACAGGAAGAAAGAGCGCGCAAGGCAATGGAAAAAGCCGCCCGGAAGGCCGCAGAGGAAGCAGAAAACGAGGACGGCGCAAACGAGGAGGCATTGCCCGATCCGGAAACGCCCCCTGTGCAAGAAGAAGACGCGCCGGACATGCAGGCGGACGCCATACCGGACATTCCGGAGGGCGAAATCGAAACGACAGACGATCTCGAAACAATCCCGGAGCCAGAGATTTCCCCCGCGCAAGAAGAAGACACGCTGGACATGCAGGCGGACGCCATACCGGACATTCCGGAGGGCGAAATCGAAACGACAGACGATCTCGAAGCAATCCCGGAGCCGGAGATTCCCCCTGTGCAAGAAGAAGACACGCTGGACATGCAGGCGGATGCCATACCGGACATTCCAGAGGGCGAAATCGAAACGACAGACGATCTCGAAGCAATCCCGGAGCCGGAGATTCCCCCCGCGCAAGAAGAAGATACGCTGGACATGCAGGCGGACGCCATACCGGACATTCCGGGGGACGAAATCGAGACGACAGACGATCTCGAAGCAATCCCGGAGCCGGAGATTCCCCCCGCGCAAGAAGAAGACGCGCCGGACATTCAACCGGACGCCATACCGGACATTCCGGGGGACGAAATCGAGACGACAGACGATCTCGAAGCAATCCCGGAGCCGGAGATTCCCCCTGTGCAAGAAGAAGATACGCTGGACATGCAGGCGGACGCCATACCGGACATTCCGGGAGATGAAATCGAAACGACAGGCGCCCCTTCAGAAGATGGAGAAACAGAAATAGAAGAAGAACGCGGCCCGGGTTTCCTGGCCGCCCTGCTGCCCAATCCAGTGTCGCTGGCCCGCCGCACCCTGCTGGCCGCCACAGGCATCCGGGAGCTTACGATAACATACAGTTCCAGCCAGAGCAGCAATTCCAGCAATGTGGGACAACTCATCCTGGACGATAACGGCGACATCCTGGATGTAGACGCGCCCTACAGCCTGATAGACGCCCTCTTCCATAATGCAGGGCCGCCGCTCGGATACCGGTTCGGATTCGAAAGGGACCTGCCCCTCGAACAACGCATCGTCAACGACCGACTCCAGGTGCAGGACGCCTTGACGGACCGGAAGCAAATACAAGGCCGCACCACGCTCAACCCGACCCAGTCTCTCCAGATCAATCTGACCTGGAGCGCCAACTGGACCCACAACGCCAACCGGACGTACCGACCGGACCCCATCACGATCACCGAAACGCTCACCGGATCGAACCGGGCTTCCGTGTGGGTTTTCGGGTCGGGTTATCTTGACCTGTTCGCCAGGCAGCTCGAAACGTATCAACAGGACGACGCCCAAGCGGAAGACCCCAGGCGTATCGGAGACGAAAACGGCGATGGGCGCATTGTGCTCACCAACGAATCCATCGTAACCGATTTTCAAGACGCCTTCCTGTCTGGACCGGGCGCCATAGATTCCCGCGGATTTCTGCCCTTCCCCATGCCCGGATGGCAAATCACCTGGTCGGGAATCGGGCAATGGCCCATCATCCGCAGTCTGGTTACGAACGCCAGCCTCCGGCATGGCTACAGCTCGGACTATTCCACCGATTACCGCCGCAATGTGATCTCAAACGACTCGACCCGTGCTTTTGACCTGAGCGGACAGCAAATTGTATTTACCATCCCCACCGACGAAGTCGGAAGCATTCGTGTCAACGAGCGATTCCAACCCCTGATCGGACTTGATCTGTCCTTCAAGGGCAACCTGCGAACAACCGTTACCTGGGAAAAGAGCACCTCGTACATGCTGAGCACCACGAACTTTGAAGTGTCGGAAAACAACAACAGCCAAATCACCGTGACGGCCAACTATTCCAGGTCCGGCATGAAATTACCCTTCCTGAAAAAAATCAACAACCGGATCAGCTTCAGTCTAAGCATGTCGGTGGCCAACCTGAGCGACCGGCGCCTTTTACTGCGGCGAGCGCTTACGGATTACATCGACCGGCGCGATACATTCGTGGTCGGGGAGGCGATCGAGGGGGACAACGTATCCGTCATCTCCGCTTCGAAACGCTATACGGTTGCACCCCGTATTTCCTATCAGATAAGCAATCGCGTCAGCACGGATTTCACGCTTCGGTACGAAAATTTCATCAGCGAAGACAGCCGGACGCCTTCCTCTACGAGCATCAACGGCGGATTCAATTTCCGGCTGAGCATCGCCAACTGACCCGAATGCAACCCAGTGGAAAGCATGGAGGGCCCTATAACGTGAGCGCATCCAGATTCGTTATGGTCTGCGACGTCGGGCAGCTGGATTACCGACCAGCTTGGGCGTTGCAGCAGCGTATCCAGCAACGACTCATTGCGGCGAAGCGGCGTACGCCCCCGGAAATCCTCCCGCACGTATTTCTGTTCGTCGAACACCCGCCCGTCTACACGATCGGGAAAAGCGGGAATCGGCAAAACCTGCTTGTCTCCGAGGACCTGCTCCGACAGCGCGGCGCCGAATTCATTGAAATCGACCGCGGCGGAGACATTACCTGGCATGGGCCGGGACAAATCGTAGGCTACCCGATTCTGGACCTGGACCGGTTCACGGCCGACATACACCGGTACTTGCGCCTGATCGAACAAACGATCATGAACGTTTGCGCATCGTACGGCGTACAAAGCGAACGCATTGCAGGGCGCACCGGCGTCTGGATCGACGCAGATTCCTCCACAATCCCCGGGCGCGAAGCAGCCCGCAAGATATGCGCCATGGGCATACGGTGCAGTCGGTGGGTAACCATGCACGGGTTTGCGCTCAATGTCAACCCCGACCTGAACTGGTTTTCGCACATCGTCCCCTGCGGCATTGCAGACGCCAACGTAACATCCCTTGAAAAAGAAACGGGAGGCCCGATCGCCCTGCAGGACGCAAAGGAAAAAATCGTCCATCACTTTACGAACCTGTTCGAAGCGCCGGCCCGCCATGTCAGTGGTATCGCCGCCAACGAATTTCTCGCCGATTTTCTTGATGAGTAACCTTCCGCAGCGCGCCATGGGATCCTCTTTACGCGATCCGGGTACCCCGCGCTACGTTTTGAAAAAACCACCACGCGCATACTCCCGAAACGATGGCTGCAAGCAAATCCCTCGATCTTGAACAATTCACCCGCATACTGATTGCGGAAACCCTTTTCTACGACGACGAATACGGCGCCATCGGTTGCCTCAGCCTGATCGATCCCCGCAAAAAACGGGAGCGCTTCATCGCTTCGTTCATGCCCGAGGACGGCGCATTTGCGATCGAGGAGGCCACCGCCTGGGAGCGAGACGGAGAAGGCGACGAGGCTATTGGCTACGAACTGGCGGCGGACAGCAAGGAGAATGCTTCCTTCCAGTCGCCAGAGGAAATTGCAGGCGCCCTGCTCAAACTGGCGAAGCGGCACAACCTCCTGCCCAGTCTCACGATCCTCTTCGAAGAGGACGAAATCGCCTGAGGCCGCAAGCCCGGGTTCGCTTTCGGGAAAATCTCTTCGGCCGACTTATCCTGCGGCTCCCGACATGCGCGGGTCGTTTTCTTGCAACAATCCGGCCGAGTCCACCCGTTGGGTCGGGGCGTCGCCCCACAGCCTTTCCAGGCCGTAAAACGCACGCTTGTCCGGACTGAATACATGCGCCACCACATCTACATAATCCAGCAGCAGCCATTGCCACGCATCGGCGCCTTCCATATGCCACGGTTTCTCGTCGCATTGCGTACGCACGCGCTCCCTGATTTCCTCGGCGACCGCTTTGATTTGCAGTTCTGAATCGCCGGTGCCTATCACAAAATAATCGACGAAACCGGCGACTTCCCGCATATCCATTACGGTGACGTCCCGGGCCTTCTTGTCCAGCATAGCCTCGACGACATGCGCCACCAGCGCAGGCGAAGCGTCCAACTCTTTTTTCATTTCCCGAAAGGATGCAACGTTTCGTAATCCAGGCCAATCACCACCGAAGCATCCAGAAAATACTCCGGGCGAATATCCTGTTCAATCTGTTGGACGCCCAATGCCTCGGCCACCTTGCGCGCCGTTTCCATATCCCCGACCCGGTCGATCACGATGGACCGGGCCACGCCAAACGATTCGTAATCCCCCGTCTCCACTACGTCATAGCCCCGTTCGCGCAGAAATACCGCCATGGCGCCCGCCAGACCGTCGACGCCGCATCCGTTGCGGACCTCGACCTGTATGACGTCCCGGGGGATTTCGTCTTGCCGATCAGGCAGCGTGGCCACGCGCGTCACGAAACCGTAGACAAGCACAAAAGCAAAGAAACCCAGCGCTGCGATGGCCGCCCCCATGAAACGATGCTTCCAGCGAGCCATAATCGGCAAGGAGGATTCGAGGACGCAAAGCCTTGCCTACCGAAGCGTATCGTTCCAGAAAAGATCGTCGGCAGGCCTCATGCGCATATGCATCATGCTTCCGCCGTAATACGGCCGGTACCCGAAGGCAGGGACGTACCCGCCGTACCCGCCGTACCCGTACGGATTCATGTACCCTCCATACGGGCTTTGCCGTACGGAAAAATGCAACTGCACCTTTTCGGAAGGACGATATGCAATCTCCGCATTGCGCAGCAGGAACCGGCCTTGCATCCCCTCCGAAGCGCCCAGTGTATTCGCGCCTCCAAAGGGCGAAAAGGCATACGCCAGATCCACCCGACCCGCCAGCTTGCTATTGAACTGGAAGCGCATGGTGTTCGTGTACATGCCGAGCGAAGCGCTCGTCCCGCCAAACGAACCGAAGGACATTTCATACGAATGCCCCATCTGAAAATGCTGCGGGCTAAAAAGCCGGTTCAACGAAAACGTCGCGCCGGACGAAGCATCGTAGAGGCGGGACTGCACTTGCTGATTGCGCACATCTTGCCGGTGCTGGGCCTGCGCAGGCGCAGCTACGCCAAAAAACACGACCAGCCAGAGAAGGAACAGCCTGTTTCGCATCATAAGGAATACGGTTTGGGGCGCGGAATCGGGCGCCGCTTGGCAAATACGAGGGAAATACCGGGAAGGCATAATACGGAAACCCCCATTATATTCCTATAATAGACTTTGCGGAACTGTTTGTCAAGCCGAATCGACATTCCCGCACACGGAATATACGCATCCTTAACGCCGCGCCCACGCAACTATTGCCCCCTTTGTCAAACGATTCCATCATACTGGGTATCGAGAGTTCCTGCGACGATACCGCCGCCGCCGTGATAGCCAACGGCAAGGCGCTATCCAGCGAGACGGCCTCGCAGCAGGTGCATGCCCGATTCGGAGGGGTCGTCCCTGAACTTGCCTCGCGCGCCCACCAGCGCCGCATCGTTCCGGTGGTGCGCGCAGCCCTCCGCAAGGCCGATGTGGCGCCTTCCGATCTCACCGCCGCGGCGGTAACCCGCGGACCGGGCCTGGCCGGATCGTTGCTCGTCGGACTCGGCTTTGCCCGGGCGTACGCGTTCGGGCTGGGCATACCCGTCGTGGGAGTCAATCATCTCGAAGGACACATCTTCTCTGCATCCATCGGCCGGGAATTGCCGAAATGCCCCTGGCTATGCCTGATCGTATCCGGCGGGCACACGCAACTGACGCTCGTGGAAAAGGGATTCGCGCTTCGCACCCTCGGAGCAACCCGCGACGACGCCGCGGGAGAAGCCTTCGACAAGGTCGCCCGGCTCCTCGATCTCGGTTACCCGGGCGGTCCCGCCATCGACCGCCTTGCGGCGCAGGGAGATCCGAATTTTCATCGATTTCCCCGCGCCCGCCTCGCCGGATACGATTTTTCGTTCAGCGGACTCAAAACCTCCGTGCTCTACTATCTGAACGGATTGGGCGAAAAAAAGCGGGCGGCGCTCATGCAGCGCCGGTTGCCCGACGTATGCGCCGCGTTCCAGGAAGCCGCCGTGGATATGCTGATCGACGCCCTTCGCCGGGCTATCGAGGAAACCGGCGTACGCGAGGTACATATTGTCGGGGGTGTTTCCGCCAACGCCCGCCTGAGGCAACGCGCAGAAACGCTGGGCGAAACATGCGACGTACGCATGCGCATGCCCCCGCCTGCATATTGCATAGACAATGCCGCCATGATCGCCTTTGCCGCACATATCCGGCTTGCCTCCGGGCGAACGGATATCTCGGACAACCCGGTCATGGAACCGAACCTTCCCCTTGCAACGTTTCCGTAACGCAGGATCGCGCAAGCCCAACCCCTCCCAGCATTTCTCCCAACCGAAGTACGTTCCATGCCCTCTGGATCGAAGCCGCCGGAAAACCTGCTGCAAGCCATGCAGGACCTGATGGATCATCTTGCCGAGGAAGCTCCCGCCACTCCGGCGCATCCGTCCGAAAGCGACATGACGCCCTGGCGGCGACGCATAGATATTCTCGACCGCATCATGCTGCTTTTGATGAACGAGCGGGTGGAATGCGCCAATGTCATCGGCGCAATAAAGAAACAAATGGGGTGGCCGGTCTATATCCCGGAACGGGAAACCGAGGTCATTCGCAATGTGATCGCCGGAAACGAGGGCCCCCTGTCCGACGACGCCGTACGGAGGCTGTTCGAGCGAGTTATCGACGAAACCCGATCCAACGAACGCCACAAGTACAACAACCGGGACGAAAACGAATAAGGGGGGGGGGCCGAGGCGGACGCCCCGGCAAGCGGCGCCATACCCGTAACCGCCGCGCCGGCAACGCACTGCGCGCTACCCGCCTGAATCAAGGCCCCGCCTTGCTTGCCGAGCGACGCGCGTATCCGCTGCGCTTTCCCTATTTTATGAGCGCCATGCGTCGGGTGGCTATATGCGCCCCCGTTTCAAGCACATAGACATACACGCCGCTGGCCCACCCGGAAGCGTCCAGGCGTACTTCATGTTCGCCTGCCGGGCGCAGGCCGTCCACCGGCATGGCCACCCTCTGCCCCAACAGGTTGTACACGGATAGTCGCACCGAGGCGGAAGTCGGTTGCGTCCAGGAAATCGAGGTGGTCGGATTGAACGGATTCGGATAGTTCTGCGCCAACGTCACGCGAGAGGGAAGTTCCAGCGGGTCTTCCGCGGACGTAACGCCCAGCGAAGCGCGAAACCGGGCGCGAATGGGGAACACCTGGCCTGCCAGCGACAACCATCCGTCCTCGTCATCGGCCGGATCGCAATCGCCGCCCTGCTTCCGACACAACCGCAGGGTCGCCATGGGGCGCCAGCCCGTATTATCTCCGATGGTGCCATACCAGTAGGCCAGCGTATCCCGAGCCCCCAAAATGCTTCGGGCCGTCGTCGGGGAAAGATAATTATTATCCGTCCCCTTGTTGACCAAGCCAATGAAAACCGAATCCGGAAGCGTGGCGAGCGCCGGCTCGTCCACCGGAAGATTGACCTTCAGGAACGAATACGTATCGGAGGCGAAGGATATATGCGACGCGGCGGGCGACTCGTCCACATCCTGGCTATAGAGTTCGTCCCCCGGAAAGGGAAGTCGCCAACTGAGCAAAGGGGTGGGCGGATCCGTCGAATCGTCGAATTCGTAGGGTACATCGCGCCATTGCACATCCCATACCTTCAGCGTGAAATCCCGGGGCGCCCCGGCAGGCGCCGTTCCATTGCTATACTGATTATCGTACACCGGCGCCACAAAAACCGTCGTCAACTGCGCCCCGCCAGGCACCGGGTACGCCTGGGCCATGATATCCTCTTCAGACCCGCCAAGATATATTCTGTCTTCGTTTTTGGCGGTTTCGTACGCCACGGTAGTCACGTCGAATATCTCGCCCCCCCAGCTCCCGGTAATATCCAGTTTGACAGGCGGGGCATTGTCGCTCTCAGACAGCAGCGTATTCACGACAATCAGCGTAACGCGTTCATATTCTCCCGGCACGGCGTGGGCTTCCGTATCGGCGGGCAGGTCCACAAGCTGCGTTGCGCCCGCTTCCGTTTCGGTAAACAATCGCAACGACAGATTGGCCCGGTTGCTTGCGCCCGCAACGGAGGCGATCCGCGCTTCGCCCGGCCCTCCTTCGCCCGGTCCTCCTTCGCCTGGCCCTCCGTCGCCCGGCCCTCCGTCGCCTGTACCCCCAATATCCTTGATCGCCAGCGAAAGGTCCACCACATCCCCCCAAGTCAAATACTGGACGGCGCCGCCCGACACGTTCAACGTCGCTTCGGAGGGAGCAGGGTCCGCCTGGGTATCCACGAACAAGGTGGGGATCACATTCAGCTCTTCGCGAAAGGGGGACTGGTAGGCATACTGCGCGCCTGCGCCGGCGTCATTGATAAAATTCGCTGCGTGAAAATTCGCCACGATATCCGCCGTCTTAAAACCGTGCTCGCCCAGCACCAGATCGTATGCGGAGGCGCCGTTGAGCCACGATCCGATCGCGCAAAAACTGGCGCCCGCGGGGCATTTTGCTTGTACGATGGATCCGGTGGCTTTCGCCCCGATGCGGTCAGCAATGTAGGTCGTAAAAAGCCCGGATCGCTGGTAATCATTTATAGTTTTGTCAAACGCCGTTCTCCGCCAGGCAAGCAACCGGACGCCATGTTCTTCCGGATCGATCAGATACCGAATGGTGCGTGGAGGAAATCCGTGCAGCAATTCCGACCATTCCGACAAGCCCTCGTTGACGAAGGTCAGTTCGCACGTGGAACAGGGGCCATTGAAGTCAACATGCTGATAGGCATTATGAATGAGGTGCTGGTACTCGTGCGCAAGGGTGCCTGCCATCTGAAGGGCGTCGCCCATCCGTATTCCCTGGGGCAGATCGATATAAAGAATATTGGCCATATTCGCCTCGCCGGCAGACGGATCGGGGTCAAGGTCCTGCGCCGTAACGAAACCCAGTACGCAGCACCCCTCATCGTCGCCTTCCTCAATATCGAAGAACAGTACATCGACCTTGCCGTCGGCGTCGGAAGCGGTCTCAACCGGCGGATCGCCGAATATTTCGTTGCTGTTCGCTATGATGCCCTGTTCCGGACGCCAGGACCCCTCGGGGGTTTCGGAAAGCACATAGGTCTCTATCGCCGCAAGTTGCTCGTCCGTGGCGACGCCCAACTGATCGTTCGCAATCCACATATTGGCGAGATCGTTTTCGGCCACCAGAGTGAAGGTGCGCGCTTCCCAATGGGGATTCATCACAATATCCGTAATCACATTGAATTCTTTTTCGTCGCCGATGTCGTGCGCTATCGCCGCCTTCGGGGCGGGCAACAAACCCAACGCTTTCGCTTCATGATACGCTTGCAAGGCAGCGATCGCCTCCGGCATGCGAGCCAGCCGATCCGTCACATGAATGACCTGCATGTCGTCGTCCGCCGACCATCGGGCGTCTTGTCCGGCAACGGGCGGTTGCATGGTTTCGAGCGCGCCCAGGGATTGCGCAAACGCCGGATCTGCAATCGCCAGCAGGGTACAACAGAAAAGCGGGAAAAGACAAGAAACGAAGCGTCTGGTCATGGCAATACGGAAAAGGTGTTAATAACGACAAATAATATTACGAAATTATGACGGGATACGCCACTAAAATTTTGCAATAAAACGATAATGCGTACCTTGTGATGCAAACAGAAAGCGATCCGCAAACCGCGCCGGCTGTCGTTTCCGTTACAAAAAGACAACCGGCGCACCGGTAAAAAAGCCCGCCGCGAATGAAACGAATGCGACGCGCGAAACCGTCCCGCGCACGCCCATATCCACCCTACGCGATCACAGCGAGCATGATCTGCCTGTTGTGCATGGGCCCTGCTTCCTGCGCCGCGGACCGCGAATCCGTCGCCGACGTCGTCACGGTGGAGGGCATGGTCGTCGCGCGGGGCAACGAGCCTTTTGCCCGGTACGTACTGGAAACGTCGGATCGCAATGCGTACCTCCTCGTTTTCCGGGAAGCCGTGGAAACCCCGGCCCGCCTGCGCGTGACAGGTCGCCTGTATCTGGAAGAATGGATGGGACGATCTCATGCGCATATCGAAGTCCATGCGTACGAGGAACTGTTCGATTAAGCCCCGTTCGGCCGCAAAAACGCATGTCGCCGGACCGAACGCAATTACCATACTCATACTTAAGGATACTCTGATTTAATCCCCCGTTTGTATTTTACGGTATATCCCATTACCAATCGAGGAAATCCGATGCTCCAGTTTTCATTCGAGGACGTAGCCTACCAAAGCCGCACGAAAAAGACGCGTAACCAGCGATTTCTCGAGCAGATGGACTCGGTGCTTCCATGGGAGGCTTTTCTTTCGGAGTTGGAGCCTTTCTATCCGCAGGGAGCAAGGGGTCGTCCTCCGGTCGGTTTTGAAACGATGCTTCGTATCTACTTCATGCAGCAGTGGTTCGGTCATTCGGATCCGGGCATGGAAGACGCTCTTCACGACAATATCGCGATGCGTCGTTTCGCTCGTCTTGACGCGGGCTACGCGCCGGACGAGACGACGATATGCAAGTTTCGCCACTGGCTCGAGGAGCGCGGGCTGACGAAGAGGCTTCTGTCGATTAGCAACAAGCATCTTCGTGCTCACGGCGTCATGGTTCGCGAGGGCAGCATAGTGGACGCGACGATCATTTCTGCTCCTGCGTCTACGAAGAACCGCACCGGCGCGCGCGATCCTGAGATGAAGTCCACTCGCAAGGCGAACAAGTGGCGTTTCGGGATGAAAGCGCATATCGGCACGGACACGCAGGGCTATGTGCACAGCGTAGAGGTGACGGCTGCGAACGTGCACGACGTGACGATGATGGAGCAGTGTCTGCACGGCGAGGAGAAGGAGATTTACGGCGACAAGGGCTACGCGTGCCGAAAGCGCAAGGAGCAGGCCGAGTCGCAAGGCGTCGCCTGGCGGGTGTTGCGCAAGGCGGCCAGAGGCAGGAAACTGACCTGCGCGGACGCTTCGTTCAATCGCAAGAGCAACCGCATTCGCGCGCGCGTAGAACATCCCTTCGGGGTGGTCAAGCATCTTTGGGGTTACCGCAAGACGCGCTACCGGGGGTTGCGCAAGAACGCGGCGCAGGTCTATACGCTGTTTGCGCTGGCGAATTTCTACATGGCGCGCAAGAAATTGATAGCTGTCGCCCGATAGGTATGCCCGAGCGCCCCGTTTTGAGGCGCCCGGGGCGCAAAAACACGACAATATCGACGATTTAACGTTGGATTCGACCAAAAATCGCTCCCTGTACGCATCGAAACCTTCAATGCCTTCAATCTGACCCCCAAACACCGGATTGATCAGAGTATCCTTAAGGATGCTCTGATCAAGTCCGCTTCGATCAGCGCTTCCCTGACGCAAAAAAAAGCGCCGTGATAGCCTCGCCGGATGGATCGGACAAGATAATCAACTGTCCTGCTTCCCGCGCCGAACGAAACGCCCCGGCAAGCGGTCCAGTTCGGGCGCTCGTTGCATGAATGCAGCGCCGAGATACCCTGTCGCGTATACCGATACAACAATCAACGCTTCGACCGCAATGGGCAGCCGGGGCAGAAAAAACCATGCGATCCCCGCTGGCGCCGCCGCAACCAGCGCCGTCGCCGTCATGCGACGCACGCTTGCCCAAGGCAAACGAAACGCGGGAAGCAGGGATCCGAGAGACCGCTGAAGACGCCATAATTCGATCCACGCCCCAACCGTCGCGCCCGCGGCCAGCCCCAGACTACCCAGATACAGCGTCCGCGCTTCTGTCTCCAGACCCGCCACTGCGCCCACGGCGACGCCATCCAGCAAAAGCATGACGGGAACGGCCACGACCGTAGACACGACGACGCGCAAGGCAGCGATGCGAGCCGGGGTGCGCGTATTCTTACGGGCATAGAACGCATTCTGCAACAACCGGGACATGGCCGTGGCCAGCAGCCCCAGAGAATATCCGGCCAGCACGAGATAAACCAGCCAGGCGTCTTCGGAACCGAATTCCCCGGTGCGAAAAAGCGCTCCCACGATAAGCAGGCCGAACGCAAGATACCCGATACAAGTGGGAATCGTCAGAAACAGCATCTGGCGAAGAGCCCGGACCAGCCGCTGCGCGAAAGCTTCGGTTTTTTTCGCGCCGAAACGCGAAAGCTCAGGCAATTCGGACGCGGCCACGGACATCCCGAAAAGACTTATCGGCAGGATATACAGCATCTGCGCGGGCCGCAACGCCGAGACAGCGCCAGCCGCAAGGATGGAAGCCAACAAAAGATCGAGGTAGGACGACAATTGGTAGACGCCGCGCCCGGCGACGGCCGGCCCAAAAGCGCGCAGAGCCTCCCGGACGCCCGCCACCTTCGCGGACAAGGAAAACCGGAACCCGCGAAGCAGCCGAAACACCGAAGGCGCCTGCACCGCGAATTGCAGGAAACCGCCCAGAAAAGCCCCATAGAAAGCAGCGAACAGCAGATCGGTTCGGGCGTCCGCCGACAAACCCAGCGTCATTCTTGCCCCAACGATCAGCGCAGCAATGATCACCGCATTCCATAGCGTTGGAGCGAAGTAGGGCAGAAAAAACCGACGATGGCTATTGAGTACGCCCAAACACCATGCCGACAGCACCAGCAAGCCGGTCATGGGAAAGATGATGCGCACCGCCCGTACCGCCAGTTCAAACCGGTCGATCGGCAGTTCGCCCGCAACCACGGCGGCGGCGTCGGCCCGAAAACCGACCGCAAAAACCGTTACGACGGGCTCCGCAAACAAGATGCCCGCCAGGCTTAACACAGCGGTAAGCGCCAGCAACAACCCGAAAACCGCCCCGGCGAACCGCCCCGCCTCCCGTTCGCGGCCCTGCTCGATCATTTTCGAGTAGATGGGGATAAAAGCCGCCGAAATCGTGCCCTCTCCCAGTAGGTTCTGCAACAGGTTCGGCCCCCGGAACGCTACCTGAAACACATCGGCGTACGCCCCCAGCCCGAAAAAATGAGCGACTACCCGTTCCCGCGCGAACCCAACGAGGCGGCTTGCAAGAATACCGCCCGCCACCACCCCGGCGGCGTTCTTGCGCGGCGACCCCGACGCGCCGCCTGACCCGGCCTGGCCCTCCCGGCCTCCCGAATCGGGCGTTGTCACCGGTCCGCGGGGAACATCGCTCATGCGCGTTACGCTCCAGCGCCGTCCAGAAAGTAGCGCACAGCCAGCTCGTAACCCTTCATGCCCAGGCCCACGATCTGCCCGGCCGATACGGCGGCGATCATGGACCGATGCCGAAAAGATTCGCGGGCGTGCACATTCGACAAATGCACTTCGACAACCGGTACGCCTATCGCCGCCACGGCGTCCCGCAATGCAACAGACGTATGCGTAAAGGCGCCGGGATTGAACGCCACGCCCGCCGCACCGTCCCGAGCCGCCTCATGCAACGCATCGATCAGACGCCCTTCGTGATTGCTCTGGATGAATCGGAAGTCCACCTCGGGAAACAAGGCGCACAGGGCGTCCTGCATGTCGGCCAGCGTGGCCGTCCCATAGGTTTCCGGTTCGCGCGTACCGAGCAGGTTCAGGTTAGGACCGTTGAGTACGAACAGTTTCTTCATAAGGCGTCCTCTGGACCAGGCATGCAAGGAAAACGACAGCGAAGTGGTTTTGATCAGAGTATCCGGAAATATACGATAAACGGCAACGCGGGCGAATCGCGCCGTCAGGCGCCTGTTTCGAAAACCAATCCGTCGTAACCAAGCCCGATGCCTTCCGGCAAGCGGGCCTCGGCGTCGGCGTGCAATGTGCTATGCGTCATATGGGTGAAATAGGTTTGCCGCGCCCCAATGCGCTGCGCGGCCCGAATCGCCTCCTGAAAGGAAAAATGCGTCGGGTGCCCTTCCTCGCGCAAGGCGTCGAGCACCAGCACATCCAGACCATGCAGCAAGTCGAAGCTTTTTTCCGGAATACGGTTGGTGTCCGTCAGGTAGGCGAAATTCCCTATCCGGTATCCGAACAGGGGAAGGTCCCCATGATACGCATCAATGGGCGTCACGGATATGGACTGTGACGTATCGCGGCGTCCGGTTACGGAAAAAGGCCCCTCAACCGTTTGCAACTTCAGGTCGGGAACGCCGGGGTACGAACCGTCCTCGAAAATATACGTGAACATCTTGCGCAAAACATGCACCGTATTGCGGCGAGCATAGCAGGCAATGGGGCTCCGGTTTTCAAACAGGAACGGACGCAGGTCGTCCACGCCGCCCACATGGTCGAAATGGTGATGCGTGAACAACACCGCATCAATATGCCGGATACCTTCGCGAAGCGCCTGCCCGCGAAAATCCGGTCCGATGTCGATGAGAATCCGGAGCCCCTTCGTCTCCAGAACGCATGCGCTGCGGGTACGCTTGTCGCGCGGATCGCCCGAAGCGCATACCTCGCACGCACATCCAATAACAGGTACGCCGGTAGACGTGCCCGTGCCAAGCAGGGTCACTCGAATGCGGTCCTCACTCCGTATCATCCGCTTCGTATAACGCTTCCGGTTCGTGCTGCCGCCATACTTCCTCGATTGCGGCGCGCACGGCGGGTTTCAAAAAAATATCGTCGACAGGCAAATCCCGCAAGCTGTTGGCCAGCACGATCAATTGCGTTTCGGGGAGATGCTGCTTGTTCAGCACGATCATGTGCTCGTCGCCAACCTTGCACCGTCCGCCTCGAAAATGGCCTTTTTCCATGCGCACCTCCAGACCGAATCCGGCCGCCGCTTCCTTGAGTTCCTGAAGAATGTGTTTCGTCTTCATCGGACGCCAGATTCAGGGACAAAAAATACAGGGCGCAGCGGGGTTTCGGGGGCGCGCGGTCACCAGCTCAGGCCCAGGGCGACCATATGCCGCGAACCGCGATGATCCAGTCGAACCCCGTCGGGCTCCAGCAACAAGTTCGCATTGCCCGCCCGCCAGGTCTGTACGCGGAACCCGTACCCCGCCGATAAACCCATGCGCCCGAACACCTCGCGAACATGGAGACGCGCTCCTGCATCCACCAGCCAGGCTATGCCGGCGCTGCCCCCAAAGGACCGTAGCGCGACGCCCAGGGCAGGGGCCGCCCGCGCCTCAAAGAGAACTTTTTGGCCGCGTTCCGCACTGCCGCCAAGACCTGCGCCCAAACCGAGCGTCGTCACCTGAAACGACGAAAACGGGGCGTCCGCCCCCCCCGCCGGAGCCACGCGGCGATAATTGGACTGGAGCGTCAGGGGAATGTATAATCGGGCGGTCTCCGACGACCCGATCGTAAAAAGACGATTCCAGGTTTCTATGGTGAAGTCCAGTAACCGCGCGTTGCCGTCCGCATCCATGTTTTCCGGACCATATGCGATGGATGCGGAAAGATTGCCTCGCAGATACAGTATGCCATACGCCGGGCCCGTAAAGGCCGGAACCCCCTCGTCCGGCACGCTCCCCTCCGGCTGGAAATCGACGGTCTGCCACACAAGCGCAATCGCGCCGGCGCGTGGCTGCGCGACCCTTCCGTAGGAAAAAAGCTGCGCCCGGACCTCTGGAACCGCCACAGGCGAAGCACATGCGAGCAACGCCATGACCGCAACCGGACCTAAGGGCACTCTCGTCAAAACCACTGCGCTCAGCACGTCGCTTTCCTGGTAAAGGTCATCATGATTGCATCGTTGACGTCAACGAAAAACACGGAGGCTTCGGGACGCCGCGCCCAGGGCGCGCTCTTCGGGAAGTTGCGAAACCATGCGACCCGGTCTATCCGGACCGCCTCGTTCTCGGCAACGGAATTTTTCGGGTCAGGTCCTCGCCGGAACGGGTATCCGTGATGCGGAATGCGTATGGCGAGATCTTTCCGTCTGTTTTGAGACGCACGGACAAAGAATGTTTCAGAAAAAATCCAACACGAATGCCGGTGATTTTGCGCTTCAGCCAGGCCGCCGTAAACGGATGCGTCCATAACGTCAGGTTCCGCGGACCATCCGTCGCCTTCCAGGCCACCATCCATTGCTCTATTTCCTCCAGCACTACGGTCGGCTCCGGACGCCTTCCCCGGGCGCTCCCCCGGCCCCTTCCGGTTGGCCGTTTCGATTCTTTTTTCTCCGTGTTTCCCGGAGGCCCTGAAGCCGAAGGGGGCGTTTTCTCAGGCTTGTCTTCCGAAGGGGGCGTTTTCGCAGGCTTGTCTTCCGGAGGGAGCGTTTCGCGCGGCCCGGAGGGCGTCTCGGTCGAACCATTCTGCTTTGGAAACTCCGGGGAACTTCCGCCTACCGTAACGCTGGGACGCAAACGTTGCCGGGTAATCTGAATAAGCCCGAAGTCGCTCATGGGCAACACCTTCGTCACGGCGCGGTCCTTCCTGAATTCCTTCCTGATCTCGTCAAAAATTTTCCGGCGATTCCTTTCGTCCCTGAGATCAATGAAGTCCACCACGATGATCCCGCCAAGGTCCCGCAGACGAATTTGCCTTGCGATAACCCGAGCGGCTTCCAGATTCACCTTCACCGAACTTTCCTCCTGCGAAAGCCCGCGCCCCGCCCTGCCGGAGTTCACGTCCACTACATGCATGGCCTCCGTATGTTCGATGAAGAGATACCCGCCGCCCGGCAAATTCACGCGCTCCTCGAACGCTTCCTGTATTTCACTCTGGACGCCCGCCGCCTCGAACACATGCTGCTTCCCGCTGTGAAGCCGAACAGCGTCGGCCATTTGCGGAGCGACCGCCTGAATATAATTCCTGACGTTGCGATAAAGCCGCTCGTTATCGATCAGCACCCGGTCGTAATCTTCGGAAAATCGGTCGCGGATAACCGACGACAGCATGTTCACGTCGCGGTGCGCCAACATAGGCGGCTTGGGGTTGCCCGCAAGTTTCTGCTCCATCTTGCGCCATTTGTCAAGCAACAGCCTTAAATCCGTGTCAAGCGTTTTTGCATTTTTTCCCTGGGCCACGGTGCGCACAATGAGGCCTATGCCCGGTGGAACCAGGCTTTTGGCCAGCGCCTTGAGTCGACGGCGCTCCTTGTAGGAATGAATCTGCTTCGACACCGCCACATAGTTTCCGAACGGCACCAGGACCAGAAAACGCCCAGCCATCGATATATCCGTGGAAACACGGCTGCCCTTGGTCGATATCGGCTCCTTGACAACCTTGACCAGAATGCGCTGATTGGCTTTCAGATATTTCTCGGGCGGCTCGCCGGAGCGCCGACCCTTATCCGTTTTTCTGGACAAGCGTTGCGCGAGGCGGCGGCGGACGCGAATCTTCACAACCCGCTCAAAGGACCCCTTGTCCTCGCCGCGCCCGGATGCGCTGTGATTGCGGCGCGGTTTACGGCGGGCGCCCCGTTTTCTCGGCGGTTTCCGGTTTTGATTCACCGTGCGCGACACGTCCGGCCGCTTCGATGCAACGAACGCAAGCAACTGCCCGAGGTCGTCCGACAGATCGGAAAAATGCAGAAAGGCGTCCTGTTTCCGCCCAATATCCACGAACGCGGCATGGATGCTGGGCATAACCTTGCATACCCTGCCCAGATAAATGTCGCCGATCGTTCGGGAGTTATCGGGATTCTCTATGTAGAGTTCTGCAAGATTTCCATTCTCCAGGATGGCTATCCGCGTTTGCGCCTTTGCTGCATTGATGATAATTTCTTTACCCATATAAGACGTGAGCGCACGCCTTCGGCGAGTCGGTCGATGCACCGCGCGCTCGGCCCTGTCAGGCCGGGCGTTGCTCCTGAACGATGCATCGATAGGACCCCAACGGCATTTCCGGTTGGAGACAGGCAAATATTCCGTACGGCAGGCGTAAAACCGCCCCGGGAACACTGTTCAGAAAGTGCGCCATCGGATTCGAAGCGCCGCCAAACCCCGAGCGCAGGCCGCGCGAGCAGAATACTCGGAATGGGCGCTCTGCTCCGCGCATATGCAACGCACAGGGCGCACTGCTTACGAAAAACGATAACGATATCGCAAAACCGACTCAAGGACAACGTGCTACGCTCCTTGAAAACTTGTAAGAATGTCGTATGTGAAGATCGTCGCCCCAACCGGGGCGGCTAAAGAAAATTCACATTTCCCGTTACATTACATGCCGCCCGGCCCGAAATGATCCCACCCGCGCAGTGGCACTTTGTCCCGGTTTGCGCGTACTTTATTGGCTTACCCGTTCTGACAGGCAGCTTGCTGGCGCCAGACGCATAAATCACCGCATTGAATAGCAGCGCCGCACCGACGCGGGACGGCCTGAACAAAGACCATTATCGCCCCATCATGCCCTCCACCCCGAAAAACGCCTCGAAAGACCCCGAAAAATCAGGAAATACGACAACGAAGGTACAGGGCCTGGCGGATGTCGTTGCACTGGATTCGCACATTGCCCTCGTCAACGGAAACATCGGACAACTACTGTATCGCGGCTACGATATCCGCGATCTCGCCCGCAATGCTTCCTACGAGGAAGTGCTTTGTCTCCTTCTGGACGGCGACTTGCCCAATCAGGCTCGGCTGGACCAGGTAAAAGAACAATTGCGCGCCGCCCTCGCCTTGCCGGAGGGCCTGTGGGGCGTTCTGGAACGCATGCCCGAAGACGGCAATCCGATGGCCATGCTCCGAACGGCGGTTTCTGCCCTGGGCCTCTTCGACGAAGAAGCCGACGACCGCTCCCCGGAAGCGAATTACAGAAAATCCATCCGGATTGTGGCGCGCGTTCCTGCAATTATTGCAGCAATCGACCGGTTGCGCAACGGAAAAGAGCCGGTGTCGCCCCGCATGGATTGCTCGCATGCACACAATTTTCTCTACATGCTTACCGGGGAACGGCCTGGAGAAATGGCCGAACGCACGTTCGACGCCTGCCTTGTGATTCATGCCGAACACGGGCTCAACGCTTCGACCTTTGCAAGCCGCGTTATCGGGGCTACGCTATCGGATATCTACTCGGGGATTACGGGCGGCATCGCGGCGCTGAAAGGCCCGCTGCACGGCGGCGCCAACCAGGAAGTCATGCGCATGCTCATCGAAATCGACCGGTCCGGCCAGCGGCCCGCGGACTATATTCTGAACAAACTGGCGCGCAGGGAACGCATCATGGGCTTCGGGCACCGAGTCTACAAAACACTGGATCCGCGCGCAGGCATCCTCAGGGACATGGCCAAAGGATTCGGCGAAGAAGCAGGCTCTCTGAAATGGCACGCCATGAGCCTGGAAATGATGGACGTAATGGAGGCGGAAAAAGGGCTGTATCCCAACGTAGACTTTTTTAGCGCCTCCATCTACTACATGCTCGGCATTGCTATCGACCTGTACACGCCCATCTTCGCCCTAAGCCGTACGGCGGGCTGGAGCGCGCACTTGCAGGAGCAATGGAGCAACAATAAACTGATTCGCCCGAAGGCTGCGTACGCAGGCCCACGGGAAAAGCACATCCTTGCGATCGAAGAACGCGCTTAACATGCCTTGCCCGTTCATGCGCAAGCAAGCGAGACCAAAGACATGCTACGGCCTGCGACCGGGGAATACGCCGGTCGCAGGCCGTACGGTACCGGTTCGGGAGCAGGGGTTATTCCCCTTCCTCCATCTCCATCCCATCGTCCTCCATGTCCATATCCATGTCATGGTCATGGCCTTCATGGTCATGGGCGTCATGGTCATGGCCGGCATGGCCGGAATGATCATCGCCTTCATGGTCATGGTCGGCATGGTCATGGCCTTCATGGCCATGCTCGGCATGGTCATGGGCGGCATGATCATGGTCGCCATGACTCTCCATCCCCATTTCCCCCATTTCCATCTCCATCCCATCGTCTTCCATGTCCATGTCATGGCCCTCCATCTCCATGTCATGGTCGTCCATCATAGCATCTTCGCCGTCGGCTTGCTGTCCCCCGCAGCCAACGAGCGCCATCAGGGCGATGGCAAGAGTCATTATGGAAAGAGTACGCAATTTCGTCATATCTGGCCTCCGTATGGCGAGTTATTTTCAGGTGCAGGCCCCCGGAAGCGCGCATGCGGGACATCCCGCAACGCCCTGTTCCAGGGCACATGGTCTCATTTTGGACAACAGTATAGTATATTCACAAAGTTTGTAATAATCCAATGAAACTTGCTATTTATTATTTTTCGTACATTTTTTTCGTCCCCGACACGCCTGGCGCACCCCGGTCAGGCCCCTGAAAGCCCTGCGCCTCAACGCTCGCACTGCATCATGACGCCCCGGACCACGCGCGACAAACCGGATATCCGGTCGGCCCTTGCCTCTCCCATCGGCAAGAAGGCGCTGACCGGAATTACAGGCCTCGCCTGGACAGGATTCGTTATCCTCCACATGGCGGGAAACCTGAGTTACTTCGGCGCAGGCGAGGCCTACAACGAATACGCGCACAAGCTACTGAGCCTGGGGCCGCTCCTCTACGCCTTCGAGATTCTACTCCTCGTTTGCCTGATCGTACATGCGATCCTCGGCGTCAATATCTATCTCGGCAAACGGCGCGCCAGAAAGCGCGGGTACGACGTCTACCGAAGCGCCGGACGGCCCGGCTTGCAATCGCCGAGTTCGCGCACCATGATCCTGACCGGCGCGGCGCTGCTCGTTTTCCTCGTAATCCACATCAAGTCCTTCAAGTTCGGCCCGGGCATCGCAGAGGGATACAGCCTGCTGGCGGACGGCGAACAGATCCGGGACCTGAAACGACTGGTTACCGAGAAATTCCAGCACCCGCTCTATGCATTCGGATATACCGGCGTCATGCTTTTGCTCGGATTTCATTTGCGGCATGGCGTATGGAGCGCGCTTCAGTCCCTCGGCGCCATGAACCGGCGCCTGACGCCGCTGATCTATGGAATCGCAGCCCTGCTCGCCGTCGGAATTGCCGCCGGTTTTATTGCGCTCCCCCTGTACATTTATTTTTCCGCCCTGTAACGCCACCGCCATGACGCTGGAAACCCACGTCCCGTCCGGCCCGCTTGCCGAGAAGTGGCAACGCTATCTCGACAAAGCCAGGCTCGTCAACCCGGCGAACAAACGAAAACACGACATCCTCGTCGTAGGCACGGGGCTGGCCGGAGGCTCTGCGGCCGCCTCGCTGGCCGAACTCGGATACCGCGTCAAGGTGTTTTGTATCCAGGATTCGCCCCGGCGCGCGCATTCGATCGCGGCGCAAGGCGGCGTCAACGCCGCCAAAAATTACCCGAACGACGGCGACACCGTCTGGCGCCTGTTTTACGACACGGTCAAAGGCGGCGACTACCGCGCCCGCGAGGCCAATGTGCATCGTCTCGCCGCGATAAGCAATCAGATCATTGACCAGTGCGTTGCGCAAGGCGTTCCGTTCGCCCGGGAATACGGGGGCTTGCTCGACAATCGTTCTTTTGGCGGCGCCCAGGTGTCCCGGACCTTCTATGCCCGAGGCCAAACCGGCCAGCAATTGCTGCTGGGCGCATACCAGGCGCTCGAGCGACAGATCCAGGCTGGCGGCGTCGAAATGTTTCCCCGCAGGGAAATGCTGGAACTCGTGGTTGTGGACGGGCAGGCGCGGGGCGTCGTGGTGCGCAACCTCGTAACCGGCGAGTTGGAGCGCCATGCCGGCGACGCCGTGTTGCTATGCACGGGAGGGTACGGCAATGTGTATTTCCTGTCCACAAACGCCAAAAATTCTAATGTGACCGCCGCCTGGCGGTGTCACCGGAAAGGGGCCTTTTTCGCCAATCCCTGTTACACCCAGATTCATCCGACCTGCATTCCGGTATCGGGGAAATACCAGTCCAAACTGACGCTCATGAGCGAAAGCTTGCGCAACGACGGCAGGGTCTGGGTACCCCGGGAGGCAGGCGATACGCGCTCTCCGGGAAGCATTCCGCAAGAGGAGCGCGACTATTATCTGGAGCGGCGATATCCGGGTTTCGGAAACCTCGTGCCCCGGGATGTGGCGTCGCGGGCAGCCAAAGTGATATGCGACGACGGTTTTGGCGTGGGCGCTACGAGGCAGGCGGTCTATCTGGATTTTGCGGACGCCATCCAGCGTCTCGGCGCATCCCTCGTGAAGGAGCGCTACGGAAATCTTTTCGAAATGTATGAGCGCATTACGGGCGAAGATCCGTACCAGGTTCCGATGCGTATCTATCCCGCCGTCCACTACACGATGGGCGGACTGTGGGTAGATTATCGCCTCATGAGCACAATACCGGGATTATTTGTGCTGGGCGAAGCCAATTTTTCCGACCACGGAGCCAACCGCCTGGGCGCCAGCGCGCTCATGCAGGGCCTTGCCGACGGATATTTTATTATTTCGTCCACGCTGGGCGACTACATTGCTTCCGGCGGCGGTAGCGGGCGCCTGGACATATCCGAGCCGGCGTTCGACGAGGCGGCAAAAACGGCGGAAGACCGCATCCAGCGCATGCTCCATATCGATGGAACCAAAACGGTTACGGAATTTCACCGGGAACTTGGACAAATCATGTGGGACTACGTGGGCATGTCCCGCACCCGGACGGGACTCCTGCACGCCATCGACGCCATTGCCGACCTGCGGACCGAATACTGGGAAAACGTATCCGTCCCCGGGCGAAAAGACGCCCTGAACAAGAACCTCGAATTTGCAGGCCGCGTAGCGGATTTCCTGGAACTGGGCGAACTGATGGCCCGGGACGCCCTGTACCGGGAAGAATCGTGCGGCGCCCATTTCCGCGAGGAGCACCAAACGGCCGAAGGCGAAGCGCTGCGACGAGACGAAGAGTATGCCTACGTAGCCGCATGGGAATCCACGGAGGATGCAGCATCTCCCGTCCTGCATAAGGAGAATCTCTCGTTCGAAGCGGTCGATTTGTCCACGAGAAGTTACAAGTAACGCAGAACGTTTGTCGAAGCCCTGAACCATTCCGCAGCCCTATGGCGCAAAAGATGACCATACACTTGAAAGTCTGGCGGCAATCCGGGCCGGACGCAAAGGGAAGGCTGGTCGATTACACGCTTGAGAACCTGAACGAGGACATGTCCTTCCTTGAAGCGCTGGACGTGTTGAACGAGGAACTCATCCACAAGGGAGAAGACCCGATCGAGTTCGACAATGATTGCCGCGAGGGCATTTGCGGCTCCTGCGGCCTCGTCGTGGGAGGCATTGCGCACGGCCCCATGAAAGCCACAGCCGTGTGTCAGTTGCATATGCGGAGCTACAAGGACGGGGACACCATTGTCGTCGAGCCGTTCCGGGCCGAAGCATTCCCCATTATCAAGGATCTGGTGGTGGATCGCAGCGCATTCGACCGCATTATTGCGGCGGGCGGGTATGTGTCCGTAGACACGGGCGGCGCGCCGGATGCGAACAGCCTGCCCATTCCGAAGAAAGACGTGGACGAGGCATTCGATTTCGCCACCTGTATCGGATGCGGGGCCTGCGTCGCCTCCTGTCCGAATGCATCCGCTTCCTTGTTTACCGGCGCGAAAATAGCCCATCTTGCGCACCTCCCGCAAGGTCAGGCCGAACGCAAGGAACGGGTCGTGCGCATGGTGGATCAAATGAAGGCCGAAGGCTTCGGCGACTGCTCGAACCACGGAGAGTGCGAAGCCGTTTGTCCGAAGCAAATTTCCATTGCCGCTATTGCGAAGATGCGGCGGGAATACCTGCGGGCCCTCTTCGGGTGACAGAAACCCTACAGGGGGATATTGCCGTGCTTTTTCCGGGGGTTGCGGGCCACCTTGTTCCGTAGCATATCGAACCCCCGGACAAGTCTGTACCGGGTTTCGGCAGGCAGAATAATGTCGTCGACGTAGCCTTGTTCGGCGGCGACGTAAGGATTTGCAAACGTATCCCGGTACTCCCGAACGAAATCTTCCTCCGCCTTTGCGGGATCGGCGGCGGCGGCCAAAGAACGTTTGTAAATGATTTCGACGGCGCCCTTGGGGCCCATGACGGCAATTTCCGCCGTGGGCCATGCAAAATTGAGGTCTCCCCGAATATGCTTCGAATTCATCACATCGTAGGCGCCTCCGTACGCCTTGCGCGTGATGACGGTGATTTTGGGCACGGTCGCCTCGCAGAATGCATAGAGCAGTTTGGCGCCATGCCGGATAATGCCCCCCCATTCCTGATCGGCGCCCGGCATGAAACCGGGTACGTCCACCAGCACCAGCAACGGAATATTGAAGGCGTCGCAAAACCGCACGAAACGCGCGCCCTTGACCGAAGCGTCCATATCCAGAACGCCCGCCAGCGCCGCCGGATTATTCGCAACCACGCCGATAGACCGCCCCCCGATCCGGGCAAACCCGATCAGCAGATTCGGCGCAAAGTCGGCTTGCAATTCAAAAAATTTGCGGTCGTCTGCAAGCGTCCGGATCGCTTCCAGCATGTCGTAGGGCTTGTTCGGATGCTCCGGCACAAGGTCGTTAAGCGCATCGTCCATGCGATCCGGCGGGTCGTCGGTCTGTACGAACGGAGGAGCCTCCTCGCAATTCTGCGGAAGAAATTGCAAGAGATCGCGTATCCGGCGCAAGCACTCCACCTCGTTCTCGCAGGCCATGTGCGCAACGCCGCTTTTTTCGGCGTGGGTCCGCGCACCGCCCAGTTCCTCGGCGGTCACTTCTTCCCGGGTTACGGTTTTCACCACATTCGGACCCGTCACGAACATGTAGCTCGTGTTCTTCGCCATAAAAACAAAGTCGGTGAGCGCCGGGCTGTAGACGGCGCCGCCCGCGCAGGGACCCAAAACCGCCGATAATTGCGGCACCACGCCCGACGCCATGGTATTCAGAAGAAAAATCTCCGCATAGCCCCCAAGCGAATCGACGCCTTCCTGTATGCGAGCGCCCCCGGAATCGTTCAGCCCGATGACAGGCGCTCCGTTCTCCAGGGCGCGCTCCATGAGGCGGGTGATCTTGCGGGCATGCGCAAGCCCCAGCGATCCGCCGAATACGGTAAAATCCTGACTGTAGACATAGACAAGGCGCCCATCGATCGTCCCGAATCCCGTAACCACCCCGTCTCCGTAGGGCCGCCGCTCGGCAAGGCCGAAATCCCGCACCTGATGTCGCACAAACATCCCGGTTTCCTGAAAGGACCCGGCGTCCAGAAGCACATCTATCCGCTCGCGGGCGGTCAGTTTCCCCCGTTCGCGCTGCTGCGCAATACGCGCCGCTCCCCCGCCAAGACGCGCCTCTTCGCGGCGGTTTTCCAGATCGGCTCTTTTATTTTTGCGATCATCCATAGACGCGGTTCAAGCGCCGCACCGGGCCTCTACGGCCTCGGTAAAGGTCACGGCAGGCGGACTGTAGATATTCACCTGGTATTTCATAAACACATCGTTTGCAATGATTTGCGACGCCTCCGACCAGTCTCTGGCCCCATGCAGGCGCTGCAAAACCGCTTCATAGGCATCCTCCTCTCCCTGGAAAAGACATTGCACGAAAAGGCCTCGATTTCGCGCGCCGCGCTCCCCAAAGACAGCGTCTTCAAGGCCGGTCAGGCCTCCGGACGCCTTGCTGCCGCCTGACAACGCATCGGAAGCAAAAGCAGCGGGTTCTTCCGGCAGCGACGCGGCAGGACTTGATTCGAACGCAAAAATCCGGGCAGAAGTATCCGGCGGCGAAACGCGTTCCAGCGTAGCGGGAGCGCCATTTTTCACAGGAATTCGTTCCGTGGCGTCGGCCTTTTCGAAAATTTCTTCGGCAGACGCTGGCGCAGAAGCCGGGCGAAATTGTTTCCAGAGCGGTTCCGCCGATTCGCTCCCGTTCTGCGCAGGCGAAGCGGGTTGTGAAGGCGCAACGACAGGCGCATCGTCGTCCGAACGTTTCGCAAACCGTTTCCACAAAGGCTGCGGAGCATGAGGCTGCTCCACCGGTTTTTCCTGCTCCCGGGGCGTCTCTTCAACGGATTCGCTGGTTTGCGCCAGACCGGATGTAAAAAACGCTCCCAGCTTATCGACGGGAATGCTTTCCTTCGAACCGTACAACTTGCCGAGATGCGCTAACAGAGCTTCGGCGGCCTTTTCGCGCAAAAACGCTTCTACGAACTCTACGGGGATTTCGCGACGCCCGGCGGTGGCGAGCGCCTTGACCAGCGGGTCCAGTAAACGAAGCCACGCCTCCGGCGAACTGTCCGAAGCCAATTGTCGATCCGCCTCGCGCGCGAACGTTTCGAACGAATCCCGATCAACCGGTTCGTCCCCCTGTTTCCGGAGCCAGGTTTCGAGTTTATCCCGATAGGGAATGCGCGCGGGATAGAACCCCATGCGATCCCGTATCGTGTCTGCATGCACCGGGTTGCCCGACGGATCGAACAGCGAATCGATCAGGGACGCCGTCGGCTGAATGACCAGGTACAGCGTCTGGTGACACGCATTTTTCAGAAAGTCGGCCCACGCAGAAGCCGGAAAACCCTGATGACGGGCTGCGAGGTTGAAAAAATGAGCGCGCGCTTCGTTCACTTCTGTGGCCTGCACATCTATCCAGGCTTCCCGGAGATGGCGTTCTCTGAGCGCATCCCGCAGTTTCATATGCAACACTTGTTCGAGATAATCGGCAAGCGCTCTGGGCATAGGTTCGCGCCGGATGTCCGAACGTCTGTAGGTGCGATCCGGAGGAAATACGGCAATCAGGCGATCAAAGAGGGCCTGGGCGATCGTGCTAATCATGGCATGTCGTTGCAACGAATGAAATAACGACGCGGCAAGCGGCGGCGCAAGGGGTGGAAGGGCAGAAAAAGGGCCGCGCGCTATGTCCGGGTATCCTGGTCCGGGAACCGGTGGGCGCCCGACGCCGGACAGGGCCGGATTTTTTATGACTTTTCAAGCCCGAATGCGTATAACCGGATCGTTATCAAATCGGTTCGGACAGAAAAACCCTGTACCGTTTTCACAAAAAGCCTGCGCGCAGGTTCCCGGCTTCCAAAACATTGCATTCGAACGCGCCACCGCGTATTTAAGGATACCCTGGCCAAAACCACTTCGCTCAGCGCGTCGCTTTCGCGCGTAAAGGCCGTCATGCGGGCAAGAAAACCGGTTTAAACCTGGCTATGTCATCGCTTCGCGAACGATTCGAACAATTCATGGCGTGGACAAGCGATACGCCGCTTGGACTCGTCATAGACCGGGCCGAAGGGCCCTGGCTATACCTTTCGGACCAGCGCCGCATCGTGGATATGATCAGCGGCATTGCCGTTTCGTCGCTGGGGCACGGGCATCCGGCGGTGGTGGAAGCGGTCCGCAAGCAAGCGAAACGCCATATGCATGTGATGGTCTACGGAGAATTCGTGCAACGCCCGCAAGTAGACCTTGCAGAATGCCTGGCCCGGCATTTGCCGCCTTCCCTGCAGGTAACCTACTTCGCCAATTCCGGAACCGAGGCCAACGAAGGCGCCCTCAAACTGGCGAAAAAGGCAACGGGGCGCTCGAACATAGCGGCTTTCGAAGGATCGTTTCACGGCGATACGCACGGATCTTTGTCCGTGACCGGGCGATCCGCGTATCAGGAACCCTTTCGCCCGCTGTTGCCCAACGTGGATATACTTCCCTTCGACGACGAACGCGCCCTGCAAGCCATCGACCGCCGCACCGCCTGCGTTATCACAGAGCCCATTCAGGGAGAAGGCGGCATGAACGTCCCCTCGGAGCGCTGGATGCAAGCCTTGCGGGCGCGTTGCGACGAAACCGGCGCCCTCCTGATCTTCGACGAAGCGCAAACAGGGTTTGGTCGCACCGGATCGCTGTTCGCATTCGAGCAATTCGGCGTCGTTCCCGATATCCTGACCGTTGCGAAAGCCTTCGGCGGCGGCATGCCGCTGGGCGCATTCATTTCCAGCGCAGAACGATTTCAGGCCTTGCGAAGGGACCCTCCCCTGAGTCATGTAACCACTTTCGGCGGGCATCCGGTATCTTGCGCCGCCGCGCTGGCCGCCTTCCGCGTACTACTCGACGAAGCGCTCCCCGCGCGAGCCCGCGCCATAGAAAAACGTATCCGGGAGCGTTTGCAACATCCGGCGATCATCGAGCTACGGGGACGAGGCGCCATGCTGGGCATGCAACTTCGCGACGCCGGGCTGACTGCGCGTACGGTGCAGCGATGCCTCGAGGAAGGCGTATTGCTTGGATGGACCCTGCATTCGGACTGCCTGGCGCGCATTGCCCCGCCCCTGACCATCCCCTTTGACGTACTCGACGACGCATGCCGCGCCATCGTCCGGGCGCTCGACGCAGCGGAACCGCGATGATTGCGAACTACCATACGCTGCGCGCCCTGGTCCTGGAATGGAAGCCATCGCTCGTCGGATATACCCTTGAAGACGTCTGGTCGCAGGAGCGGGACGAACTTTCCCTGACCTTTGCGGGCCGGGACCGCACCCGAACGATCCGCGTGGGCGTCTGTCCGCCGCTTCATTTTATTTTTTCCACAGACGGGTATGCCCGGGCCCGCCGCAACGCCGCAACGCTGTTCGAGCAAGCGATCGGTCGCCGGCTGGAAACCCTGCGGATCGCCGAACGGGATCGCATGCTCTTTCTGGACCTCTCTGGAGGCATAACCTTTCAAGTCGCATTGTTCGGTCCGCGCGCCAATGTGTTTCTCGTGGCGGACAACCGGATACTGTCTGCGTTTCGGAACCATCGCGCGCTTGCGGGTACGGCTCCTCCCGCGCCGCGTCCGGCGCCCGACCCCAACGACGAAGCGGCATTCGCCGCCCGCTACGACCCCCGGGCCCGCTCGATCGCACAGGCCCTGCGCCGCGCATGTCCCTTGCTCGATCATACGCTCGCCGCCGAAATAGCCGTACGCGCCGGGTTGAATCCGAACGCGCCGGCCGACGCGTCTCCACAAGATCGGAAGGCGCTGTTCCGCGCCATGGAAACCGTGCGACGGGACCTCCTCGCACCGGCGCCCCGCATATACCGGGACGAACAAGGCGCCCCGCTTTTTTCGCTCATTGCCCTAAAGCATGCCCGCGATCCGGAAGAAGAATCCTTCGACACGGTCGAGCAGGCAGTCCGGGAAGGCGTCCGACGATCTCTGGCGCGCCACCGCTTTCGGGAAGCATTCGATCCCCTCGAAAAGGCGCTGGAACGCACCGCGAGACACTGCGCCCGCCGCCTGCAACATATGCAGGAAGCAGAATCCCGGAAAAGCCGGGCCGATCAGTATGAAACCTGGGGACACCTGCTGACGGCGCAAGCGCAGGATATTCCCCGAGGCGCCGGGGAAACTACCCTGCAAAACCTGTTTTCGGAAGGAGAAAACATAACCATACCCCTTGATCCCGCTCTCTCGGCTATAGAAAACGCCCAACGTTTTTACGATCGGGCCCGCCGCGCGCGAGAAGCACGAAAAACCGCCGAACGCCGCAGGACGGAAACCGAACAAAACGTACGTCAAGTACAGGAATTGCTGGATGCGCTGCGCGCAATAAGAACCCTGCGGGCCTTGCGCTATTTCCGTACGGACCGGGCGGATCTGCTGGATCGCTTCCTGAACGATTCGAAACAGCAAACAATGCATGTCCCCTTTCGACGGTTTCGCCTGCGGGCGGGATACGAGGTCTGGGCAGGCCGCAATGCCCGCCAAAACGACGAATTGACGTTTCGGCATGCGAAAAAACACGACCTCTGGATGCACGCCCGCGGCGTACCGGGCGTACACGCGGTGCTCCGACTGCCCCATCGCAATGCTGCGCCCGACGCCGCTATCGTCCGGCAAGCGGCGTCCATTGCCGCCTGGTTCAGCAAAGCCCGGGGCAGCAGCCTGGCGCCCGTGACGATCGCCGAACGCAAATACGTGCGCAAAGCGAAGGGCGGACCGCCCGGCGCCGTAATAGCGGAACGCGAAACGGTGTTGCTCGTGGAACCCGGATTGCCGGATCATGCTTCGTGATCCGGTTCGACGCATCCCCTGTCTTGCATCCGGCATGCGAAAAAGCGACGGCAGCGTTATCTTCCGGCGCGCCTCGGGCTACAATCCTTGCACGCAAACCGCCGAGGATTCCCGGGCCACGCTGCAATGCGGACCTTGCATGCTCCGGCGCGCGTATTTATGGGTACGCTGATCGAAACCACTTCGCTCAGCACGTCCCGTTCGCGCGTACGGGACATCATGACTCCATCGTTGAAATCAGCGAAAAACACTGCGACTTCGGGCATCTCGAACGGGACGCGCCCTTCGGGAAACTGAGAGGAGCACCCTTATTTCCGATTGTACGCGCGGTATAAATCATGACTTGGTGGGAAGCAGCTTTTCTTGGCCTTATTCAGGGAATCACGGAATTTCTTCCCGTGTCTTCCTCTGGACATCTTGTCCTTGTCCGGCACGGACTGGGCCTGGAAACCGATCACATTACCTTTGAAGTGTTCGTGCATTTCGGCACGGTCCTGAGCATCGTCACAGTATATCGGGTCCGCATCCTCGACATTGCGCGAAGCGCGTGGGAAGGCGTCCGGCGGCCCGGCGGCGTCGGCGCGCAATACCGCAACAACGAACATTTTCGGCTGGCGATATTCATCCTCCTCTCCATGATCCCCACCGGGATACTGTACGTATTATTCCGAGAGCCGCTGGAAGCTGTTTTTTCGGCCCCGCATATAACCGCAGGCATGCTTCTCGTTACGGGCGGCTTGTTGCTCCTCACCAGAATGCGGCCGAATCCCGAAGCAAATATGTCCGCCTGGAAAGCAATTGTGACGGGAGCCGCGCAAGGACTTGCGATGATTCCCGGCGTTTCTCGCTCGGGAGCAACGATCTGCGCCGCACTCTACCAGAACGTACGACCCGCGCAGGCCGTCGCTTTTTCCTTTCTGATGTCCATACCGGTCATTGCGGGGGCCACAGGCATTGAGGCTATAGGCCTTGCGCAATCCGGAAGCTTCGCGAATTTGCTTCCGATCCTGGTGGGCGCGTTCGTCGCGTACGTATCCGGCATATGGGCCATCAAAACAGTAATCCATTTTGTGCAGCAGGGCAATCTGGTCTGGTTCGCCTGGTATTGCTTCCTTGCGGGAGGCCTGGGGCTGTGGTGGTGGTTATAAGGGTCGCCATGGACAAATCGTCAGAGGAGAAGTAATCCATGAGACTGGTCGCTATCGTGGGCCGCCCAAACGTGGGCAAGTCCACGCTCTTCAATCGCCTCGTGGAGGCGCAACAAACCATCGTGCACGACGAGCCCGGGGTAACGCGGGATCGGGTGTACGGCGAGGTCGAATGGGCGGGACATACGTTCGACGCCGTAGATACGGGAGGATTTACGACGGCGAACGCCGAAGTATTTGCAGAAGCCATTCGCGAGCAGGTGCATATTGCTATCGACGAGGCCGACGCTATTCTTTTCGTTGTAGACGTCATGACCGGCATTACAGACCTGGACGAGGAACTGGCGGCCGTGCTTCGACGGTCGAAAAAACCGGTGCTGGTGGCGGCCAACAAGTCAGACAACGACCAACGGCGTTGGGAAGTGGGCGCGTTCTATAGACTCGGCCTGGGCGAGGTGTATCCCGTAAGCGCAATCAACGGAACGGGAAGCGGGGAAATGCTGGACGCGCTGACGGCGGCGCTGCCGAATGTTCCGGACTCGCCCACAGAAGACGCCCGTATACGCGTGGCCCTGGTCGGGAAGCCCAATGCCGGCAAATCGTCGCTGGCGAACGCTATTCTTGGATTCCCCCGCTCCATTGTCACCGAAACTCCGGGCGCCACTCGGGACGCCATCCATTCTATCGTCTCGTTCGAAGAACAGGAATTTCTACTGGTCGATACGGCCGGACTGCGCAAGCGAGCGCGGGTTTCAAGCAACATAGAGTTCTACGCAACGCTGCGAACCCGTCGAGCCCTGACGACATGCGACGTGGCCGTGCTGCTCGTCGACGCCTCCCATGGACTGGAAATGCAAGACATCCGCATCCTGAAACAGGCCGAGGAACTCAAAAAAGGGCTCGTTATGGCTGTCAACAAATGGGATCTGGTCGAAAAGGAAACCAACACGGCCCGGGACTGGCGACGCAAAATATACAACCGTCTCCCCATGCTGGACTACGTACCGGTATTGTTCCTCTCTGCGTTGACGAAACAGCGGGTCCATACGGTGCTTCGCGAAGCCATGGCTGTGAACGAACGGCGGCGCCTGCGCATTCCGACCCACGAAGTGAACGAAGTCATGCTAAAGGCAATCCGCAGGCATAACCCCCCGACATGGCGCAACCAGTTCGTGCGGATAAAATATGTCGCTCAGGTAGCGACGAATCCCCCTGTGTTCGCTTTCTTCTGCAACTATCCGCACGGCGTACGCGAGTCGTACCGGCGCTATCTCGAAAACGAACTCCGAAAGGCCTTCGATTTCGAGGGTATTCCGCTTACCATCGTGTTTCGCGCCAAGTCGCGCGAACAGGCGTAACAACGTCCGCCCGCCGTACGCGCCGCACAAGGCGCCTTTTCTGCAAGCGACCAGCGATATTTTCGCAATATTCTCGACAACCTCTCGCGATATCCATCGCCAAAACGTATCTTGGTTCTGGAGTTTTTCGCATCCTGCATCCTTCGAGTCCGCCATGCCAGGAAATCCTGCATCCCCGAAAAAGAAGAACGAGCGCACGCTCAATTTCTGGGAGCGCCTGTATCTCCCGGAAGTATTCAAGGGGCTTGGGTACAGCTTCCGCAAGATGCAACAGCCGCACTACGCGGTCCAGTACCCCGAAGAACAGTGGTATCCCCCGGACAGTTATCGCGGTCGTCCAGTGCTCGTCGAGGAAGAAGGACGGCCTCGTTGCGTTTCCTGCAACCTGTGCGCGCGGGCTTGTCCCCCCATGGCTATTTCCATGCAATCGCACGAGATGGAGGGACCCAAGGAACGCGAACCGGAATGGTTCGAAATCAACATGCTGCGATGCATCTACTGCGGGTATTGCGAAGAGGTTTGCCCGGAAGAAGCCATCGTGATGTCGAAAGAATACGACCTGACCTTCCAGCGCCGCGAGGAAGCCATATTCGGCCTGGAGCGACTGCTTATGCCCGCCGAGCGCCTCAAGGACAGGTTCGACTGGCTCGAAGCCTACAAGGATCGGCAGTTTGGCCAACAATGGGATTTCCAGCAGGAAAACAACGTGCATAGCCTCAGGGATCGTCCTTTTCTTGCGTCGCTGGCCGAGGAGATGCGCAACGACGCCGAGGCGACAGCCGAATCCACCCCCCGCGTCGAATGACCGATGTCTCCGACGCGCCCCGCACGGCCGGGGTCCGCCAGGCATTGCTGGATCAACTGGCGTATCTGATCGACGAAGCCGATGTGCTGCGCAAACACCTCGGGCGAATTCCGGAAAGCGTTCTGGAAGGCAAGCCGACGGCAAGCGATCTCTCCTTCCGGGAAATGTATGTCGCGCTGTATCTTTTCGACGAGAAGATTTACAGCCCCGCTGCGACGCGGCTGGCGAAAGCAAAAACCGTTTCTCTCGACGTGCCCGATGCAAGGAATCTGCTGGACCAGTTTGCGCCGGAGCGCGCGGACATGGACGTCGCGCTGGATCGCATCCGGTCCGCCCGCTCCGAGCTGGGCGCATTGTTTGCCCGCCTTGACCTAAAGGCGTGGACCGGTCTCGTCGTCATTCAGGGATCCGCAACGGACCTGTTTGGCCTGGCCCGCCACGTCATCCGGCACGACGTCGAACTGCTGCGCGCCGCGGCAACCCGACTGCACGAAAGCAGGCTCACCTCGCGCAAGGAAGATATTCCCAAATGATTCCGAATGGACGAGAGGCAAGGCGGCCTCAAAAAAACAGACAGGGCCTGTAACGATTGCAATTTTTTTTCGTCTGACAGATACTACATTATCCGGGACAACGGCGGGAATCCGCATTCCCCGGCATTTTTTCGAAAAACTTCCTGCATTGCTCACGTGGGCATGGCCGCGCGCGAAAAGACATACGAAGACATTGCCTCTGCATTCCGGCAAGGACATTTCAAACCGCTCTATTTTTTCTATGGAAATGAGCCGTTTCTGATCCAGGAGCTACAGGATATCCTGCTGGAGCACGCCTTGGCCCCGCATGAACGGGATTTCAATCTGGATATCGTGTACGGCCCCGACGCCGATGCGCAGCACGTACTTGCGTTGTGCGCGTCATACCCCGTCATGAGCGAGCGGCGCGTGGTCATCGTGCGGGACTTCGACAAGTTAAAGGACAATCGCCTGTTCAAGGAATATGCGGAACGCCCGAATCCGGCGGCGGTTGTCGTGCTCGCATGCGGATCGAAGCCGGATCGCTCAAGGCACCCCTACCGGGCATTGCGGGCGCGCGCCGTGGCCATGGAAAGCAAGCCGCTCTATAGCAATCAAGCGCCCGCCTGGATCAAGCGGCGCGCAAAAAAGCAGGGATACGAAATCACGCAGGAGGCCGCGCAAATGCTGGTCGATTATACGGGAACCGATCTGGGCGGCGTGGTCCGCGAGATGGAAAAACTCGGAACGTATATCGGCGAACGGAAAACGGTCTCTGCAGACGATATCGTACGCGCCAGTGGACATAGTCGGGGATTCAATGTCTTCGAACTGCAGAAAGCCATAGGCGAACGGCGCAGCGAGGATGCATTTCGCATTATGGAACGAATGTTGCAGCGTGCATCCAATGAACGCGGAGAAGCCATCATGATTGTTTCCGTCCTGAACGCCTGGTTTATGAAACTGTGGAAACTCAGCGCCTGCCGCACTGCCATGTCCAGACAGGAAATAGCGCGCCATATTGGCGTGTCGCCCTTTTTCGTCAAGGATTACCAGGCGAGTCTCCGCCGGTACGGGACGCCAGCGATCCGGAATGCGTTCGCCGTATTGCTGGCGACGGATTACGAACTAAAGGGAGGGTCGGCCAGAAGCGAGCGCCTGGTCATGACCTTGATGCTTCGCAAAATACTGTCGCCCGCATTATGACCCATTGCCGCACCGCCGCACAATAAGGACAGGAAGCCGTACGTTCTGACTGTGTGCGATAAACGCAAGCCTACGTTAGAGGGTATACGCCCATGCGCAACACGCAAGTCATAAAACGCCGCCACGCGGCCCGAAAGAACACAAACCCCAATACGCAATACCTGGACGCGCTCAGTCCAATGAGCGACGAGGACTTGATGTCGCAGTTTCAGGCAGGCGCCGTAGAGGCATTCGATATTCTGGTGAGCCGGTACAAAGACCCGCTTACCAATTATATCTACCGGTTCGTCGGAGACATGAAAGAGTGCGAAGACCTGCTGCAGGAGACCTTCCTGCGGGTCTATCGCAACCGGCACTCGTACCGCCGGATTGCCCGATTCTCGACCTGGCTCTACACGATCGCCGGAAATCTGGCCCGGTCGGAATATCGAAAACGCAAACGGCGGCGGATCTCTTCGCTCCAGTCGATCAACAAAAACGACGAAGAGTACGAGATGGAAGTGCCGGACGAAACGTTCTCTCCGGACAAAGACACGGAAAGCACGATCCAGGATTTCTACATCCAGGAGGCGCTGGCGGAAATTCCAGAGGAGTTTCGCGAGGTCGTCGTGCTGCGGGACGTGCAGCAACTGTCGTACGAGGAAATTGCGGAAATTACGGGATTGCCTATGGGCACCGTGAAAAGCCGAATTAATCGCGGCAGGACGAAACTTCAGATACTCCTGAAGGATATTTACTTCGTGCAGGAGGGATAACGCTTCGTCGCGCCGCGCTTTCCCAAAGGGCCAAAAGGGGCGGAGCTGCACGAAACGTTTTTTTGCGGATCCGTTCACGGTTTTGCGCGTCCATGCATACCTGTAGCGGTCGAAAGTACCCTGCCCCCGCAAGGTTTCCGCGCGCCGCTGGAATCTTTATCGTCTTAGTCTATACGTCCCATTAGCTTGCCTATGTCTTACGGGTACAGCGATTCAAAATCGTACGACGCCTCAAACCTTGAGGACGAGTTTCTCTGCGAATACGTGGACGGAACGATGGATCCCCTCGTTCGCCATGTATTCGAGGAATATGTGCGCGTCAATCCGGGCATGGAGGAGCATATCGAGCAGCTCCGGAACACGCGCAGGCTCCTGTGTCGTTACGCTTGTCGTTGCCAGGCCCCAAGCGACCTGCACCACCGGCTGCGCAATCGCATCCCCTGCGACGCCGCCCAACCCGCCTTGCCTTCCCCGGCCGTTGCCCAAAACGCCGCGAAGGGAGCTGCCATGTCGTCCTACGCCATAACGGTGGTCCTGATGCTGGGACTGGCGCTGGGAGCCTCGGGCATACAAGCCGAATACGGCTCCAAACCCTCCTCTCCCGCCGTATCCGGGGCGCCGCCTGCCTCGTCCCTTGGCTACACAGGCAACATGACGCGGCAACTGTCATATTCGTCCGTACTGCATCCGCTGGTTCGTTTTTCGCACAATGACGCCTATCCGCGGCGCCACGCGCGATCGCTCGTAACCGCCAGCATTAAACGAGAACTGCGGCCGCAGGCAACGCGCAACCGCTCCATGGTTGCAGAAGTCGTATATCCCCGATGATCGTTTTGGAACGGGACGTCCTTGCTTGCGTGCAACGCAATACGGCAGTTCGCAATGTTTTGAACAGGGCCCTTAGCTCAGGGGTTCAGAGCGCTCGCCTCACACGCGAGAGGTCACTGGTTCAAATCCAGTAGGGCCCACGCCATCCTCTTTGGACAAATCATGTCGTCAACGCCGACATGGCGACCAGTATACTGACGAACGCATGTCGGAAACGCTGAACGATCAGCAAAGGCGCCGCCGCGAAGAGTTGCATGCGCTTCGCGAAGCAGGTATTGATCCGTACCCGTATGCGTGGGACGTTACCCACGAGACGACGCACATTCTCGATACGTTCGACGATAACCTGCATCAACCCGGCGAAGACCGCCCCCCTCGGGATCGATACGATGTGTCCATCGCCGGCCGCATCATGTCGCTCCGCGTCATGGGCAAGGCGGCTTTTCTGGACGTACAAGACGCTATCGGCTCCATTCAGGTTTACGTACGCCGCGACGATCTTCCCGACGGATATTATCGGGACGTCATCCGACGCCTGCTCGATATAGGAGATATTGTCGGAATTCGGGGATTTGCCTTCCGAACGCGCATGGGCGAAATCAGCGTACGCGCGGAGGCGTTCCAGCTCCTCTCGAAATCGCTTCGTCCCCTTCCGGTAGTCAAGGAAACCGACGAAGGCACGCACAACGAAGTAACCAACAAGGAATTCCGTTACCGGCAACGGTACGTGGATCTGGTGGTCAATCCAGAGGTGCGAAACGTTTTTCGGCAACGTGCGCGGCTTATCTCCATCATGCGGCGTTTTCTGGACGACCGGGGATATATCGAGGTGGAAACGCCTGTGCTGCAACCCATATACGGAGGGGCCAGCGCAAGGCCATTCACGACGCATCATAATGCGCTTGACATGACGCTCTATCTCCGCATCGCGGACGAGTTGTATCTGAAGCGGCTTCTGGTAGGCGGATTCACGGGCGTATACGAGATTTCCAAGGATTTTCGCAACGAGGGACTGAGCCGGTTTCACAATCCGGAATTCACCATGATGGAGTTGTATGTCTCCTGCAAGGATTACCGGTGGATGATGGACCTCGTGGAAGAAATGATCGAACATATTGCGATCGCATTGCATGGCGCGCCGTACGTACAGGCCGGCAAGCACGCCATCTCCTTCCGCCGTCCCTGGAAACGCTTGCCGTTCTTCGAAGCCATTGAAGAATATACCGGGCGGCAATTGCGCGATAAAAGCGCCCGGGAAATAGCGGATAGCGCGCGAGAACTTGGCCTGGAGGTGGATGACAGTATGGGAACAGGTAAGCTCATCGACCATATTTTTGGCGAAAAGGTGGAGCCGCGCCTGATCCAGCCCACCTTCATCACCGATTACCCGATTGCGCTGAGCCCGCTGGCGAAACGACATCGCAACGAAGACGGACTGGTCGAGCGGTTTGAACTTATTTGCAATGCAAAAGAGATGTGCAATGCGTTCAGCGAGCTCAACGACCCGATCGACCAGCGTAGCCGATTTGAGGATCAGGCTCGCTTGCGCGCCGGGGGCGACGAGGAGGCCATGCAAATAGACGAGGATTATCTCCGCGCCATGGAGTACGGGATGCCTCCCGCAGCCGGACTGGGCGTGGGCATTGACCGCCTCGCCATGCTGATGACCGGGCAAGAATCGATCCGGGACGTCATCCTGTTTCCGTTACTCCGACCGGAATCGGGGCAGGATGGAAACGAAGCGCCGAACAAGGAGGACGAAGCGGCGGGCGCATAACAAGGGATACGCTGATCAGGGCCCGTCATCCAGTGCGATCTTGCGCATTCCGACGGGCAATGCGCACATTTCTCCTGAATCCGTCAAATTTGGCGCGGCGGACGGGACTCCTTCTGAAACGCCTTCGAAATTCTTCAAGGTCGATTTCCTCCCATGTCGCCAGTTCTGTATCAACTATCCCGGAGCGAGGCGCGTAGCGCTCCTCGCCGGAAGGTTTTTTGAACTTGTTCCAGGGACACACTTCCTGGCATATATCGCATCCGAATATCCAGTTTCCGAAATCGGACCGGAGCGCTGTCGGCACATCGTCTCCCCGATGCTCGATGGTCCAGTAAGAGATACACCTATCGGCGTCCACCGAATAGGGACGATAGATGGCGTCCGTAGGACAAGCGTCTATGCAGCGCGTACAGGAACCGCAAAAGTCTTCCGCCGGGCTATCGTAGGCCAATGGAGTATCTATGATCAGTTCTCCGATGAAAAAATACGACCCGAGCGATCGGTTGATAAGGTTCGCGTGCTTGCCTATCCATCCCAGTCCGCTCCGCGCCGCCCAGGCTTTTTCAAGCACCGGCGCGGAGTCGACAAAGGCGCGGCCTTCGACGCCGCCCGCTTCTTTGCCCAGCCATTCGAACAATTCGTACAACTTCTCCTTCATAACGCGATGATAATCTTCCCCCCAGGCATACCGACTTATTTTGCCTACAGTCTCCCGGGCGGGCGGGTCCGCCGGGTAGTAATAATTGTGCAGAACGCACACCACGCTGCGGGCGCCCTCCACCAGCTTTCGCGGGTCGATGCGCTTTTCGAAATAATTCGTCATCCATTCCATGCCTGCATGGCGGCCCTCGACAAGCCATTGCTCCAGCCGCTCCGCTTCCTCGTCCAGACGAACGGCCTTGGCGACGCCGCAGGCATCAAACCCCAGGTCGCGAGCGCGCTGCTTGAGTGCGCGACTCAACGCTTCGGAACGGGTATGGCGGGCGGAAGACGTCATGCGGCGGGCAAAGGCGACCGGGGCAGGCGATGACATGAAAAAGGGGCATAAAAAAAGCGGGTCCGCCTGCTCGGCGGACCCGCTTTTCCGGCAGCGTCTTGCGAAGTTCGCTTCCGGCGTACCGGTTAATCGTCGTAGTACCCGGAGCACGTACCCGGTATGGTGTCTACGCGGCGGGCCTGCTGTGCGCCTTCCTTCTTGGTCGTGCCCGGCAACAGGCCGCGGCCTTCTGTCTGGAAACGGCTTGCAGCCAACCCGTTTTCGGCGTAGAACTGCTCGACGATGCGAGCACGCTCCTCGGAAAGCTGCTGTGCGTTGCGTTCGCCCGGCGCGGCATACCCCACGACATCGCCACAAAGATTGGGGCACTGCTGCAGAATATCTGCATTCTCCGAAAGCGACGCCCCGGCCTCCTCAGTCAAAACGCTTGAATTCCGGTCGAAGTAGGCCGCATTCATTTCGGTGATGTCGTAGCAGATCGAAGCCAGGCAGGGCATTGCCGTCACGGTAATCGACTCGGCGTCGGCGCCCCCTTCATTCTCTACCGTCACGGTCACAGTATAGGTACCGCCTTCCGAATACTCGTGCGATACTTCCGCACCCGTTCCCATGCCGCCATCGCCGAAGTCCCAGCTATACGTGGTGGAGCCTTCGCTCTCCGCACGCACGCTGAATGCAACCTCCTGGGGCTGGCATACTTCAAACCGCGTATCGCTGACGTCGATCGCTACGATAGTCGGAGCGTCTATGACCTGAACGGAACACATGGCCGACACTGTTTCGCGACCATTGCCCACGGTAGCCGTCACCTCGTACATGCCGCCAGACACGAAACTGTGCGTGGCCGCCATGCCGGCAGCCGCGCCGCCGTCGCCGAAATCCCACTGGATCTCTACGGGCTGCGTAGCGTCGGGATTGGTATCCACGGAAAAAGAGCCGGATTCGTTGGCGCCCAGCACGCTCGGACAGGACGATCCAAGGATCTCAACAGGCGTGAAAGCGCTCTTGAGGCTGATCCGGACGCCTGCGGTCAAGGCGCTCACCAGTTCAAAGGAAAGAAAACCGTCGTCTCCCCCGTCCGTATTGTCGAACCCGTCATCCGGGAAAGCAAGGTTGGACACATTTTCGAAAACGATCGACGCATGATCGCTGACCACGATATCGACGCCGAAGCCCAGCGTCGGCCCGTACGTGGTGCTTGCCGCGCTGCCATGCGTAACATGCGCTCCGGCCGTCAGGAACGGCGCTATGCGCGAAGAGGCCCCATAGCGATACAGCGCCTGGAAACTGGTGTATCCGCCCCCGGTGTCACCACCGCTCGGGGGAGCCTCCGGGCTGTACACCAGCGAAAGCGGATGATTGGTGCGCTGGAGTCCGATGCTCAGGCTACCATTCTGGTCAAACTGATAACCGAATTCGATCCCGCCTGCGTACGGCGTACCGCAGCATTCGGAATCCCAGCTGTCCAGATTAAAATTAAAGGGCGACCTTTCGGTATCGCCAAGATGCCAGGACAGACCGACGCGAGGCTTGACAAAAAAGGTCTCGTCCGCCCGAAAGTTCTGCGCGTACGTTTCCGATACGATAAGGAACGAAAGCGATCCGGCCAGCAAGGCGGAAAAAAGGATTTGCCGTGAAACAGGCATAGCAGTGCTTGAATGGATGATGCGAATAAGGTCGGGACCGTTCGGGGTAATGTACGAAACGAACTGTGAAAATACGCAACTTTTGTATGGAAATGCGCCATGTCCGAGAACAAGCCGTTTCCAGACAAGAAGCAGCGCGCCAAGCGCCTGTACGCCTATTCGAGGCCGTTTACGCGCTTCTCCAGTTTCCTCTTGTAATTAGCCGCCTTGTTCCTGTGAATAATTCCTTTCGCAGCAAGACGATCCAGCGTATGTTTCGCTTGGGAAAGCAGGGCTTGCCCTTCCTCCCTGTCGGTGGCTCCGCGCAATTTGCGCATCACGGTCCGCATGGCGCCGCGGTGAACCCGATTGCGTTCGCGGCGTTCGCTATTCTGACGGACCCGCTTGATTGCTGACTTGTGTTGGGGCATGTTTGTTCTGCGCCGTTTTGTATTTTTCGTTTTGTATTGCGTTAACGGATTGGCCGACCAGGCGTCCGCCGAACGGAAAAGACCTTATAATTCCGAACAGCCCGACGGGTTCCATAATTTCGACCATACATCGCCAGAAGAAACGCTCCGATAATGTTCTCGTTTTTGAAAGAATTTTTCAGGCGCGGCAAAGGGTTATCAACCTTTGTGGTGATCCGCGAAGGCACCGGCCAACAGGCCCGGCACTATCGGTTCGTTCCTCGCCATGCCTTGCTGACGCTATCCGGCGGCGTGCTCGTCGTCGTTGCGCTGGCGCTCGCATTATTGTTCTTGTTACCCCCGCTCCAAACGGCGCTTCCGGGGCACGTATCGACGGAAATACGCCAAAACGCCATGCTAAACGCCCTGCGCATCCAGACATTGCAAGACTCCCTTGCCATGCAGCAACAATATATGGCGCAGCTCCGACAGATTTTTCTGGGTGAAATCGATCCGGGAGCAGCAGATCTCGTAGCCGCGGAAACCTCCTTGTCAAGGTCAGATTATAGTGTCCCCGCTCCTGGAGAAACATCGCAAGACTGGGGCGATCACCAGTATCCCGCCATCACGATAGATCTGCTTCCGGGAAGAAATCGTCCCGGCCCCCGCAGGATCGATGCGCCCCCGGTCCACTTCCCAAGCATTGTCTTGCCGGCCCTGGCGCCCGTGAACGGCTTCGTAACGCGTGGCTTCGACGCAAGAACGGGGCATTACGGAATAGACATCGCCGCGGAAGAAGGAACGGGCGTACGCGCGATCGGGGATGGCTATGTGGTCATGGCGGACTGGACCCAGGAAGGCGGTTACACCATAGCAATCCAGCACTCGGACGGCTATCTTTCGGTCTACAAGCACAACCGGCAACTGTACAAGCGCGCGGGGGACCGCGTTCAGACCCGGGACAACATCGCGGTAAGCGGCAACTCCGGCGAATTCACCACAGGACCGCATTTGCATTTCGAACTGTGGCGTAATGGGCTGGCGCAAGATCCCAGCACGTATCTTGTGGGTATATAGGATATCCTGATCAAGTCCGCGAGGGCGCACCTTGAAAAAACATCACGCTATGGCCAAGCATACAAACGACGATATCTCCCGGAAAGTGAGCATCATCAGCGAGGGCGCGACCTTCGAAGGCACACTCATATCGTCCAGCGACATACGCGTCAGCGGATGCGCCAAGGGGCTCGTGGAAACCGCGGGCAAAGTGGTGGTTCCGGAAAGCGGGCGCATCGAAGGTGCTATAAAAGGGGGGGCGCTCTCCATCGCCGGACACGTCAAAGGCGACATTACCGTATCTGGCAACCTTCTGTTGCAGAAAACGTCGGTGGTGGAAGCCAACGTACAGGTGGAACGTCTTATGGTAGAGGAAGGCGCCGTATTCAATGGAGAATGCCGCACGGGGAAACGCGTCATCGACGCCAGTGAAATTCCCGCCGCGCAGGCGAAACCCGCGCAGGCGAAACCCGCGCAGGCGAAACCCGCACAGCCTGCGAAACCCGCACAGCCTGCATCCACCCGTAAATAACCGGCCCGCAAGCCGCCATGCCTGCTCCGAACAGCGATCCTCGCACCGATTTCAGGGAGGCCGGATCGCATCTCTCTCTGGCGATGGAACCGGCGATCTCCATGGCGATATGGATTGTCGCCGGCGTCCTGCTGGACCGATGGCTCGATACGACGCCATGGTTTCTGTTGGGCGGACTCTGTATCGGCATGATCTCTATGTTCGTGCTGCTGGCGCGCGGAGTAAAGAAAAGCGAAGCCCGCGCGAAGAGGCGTCCGCCGCAGGCCTGAAAAACGATTTTGAATTCATTGCATATTGGCTTTTTCCCGAACCCTTTTGCCGTAGATTAGGCGCTTCAGCAAACGATGGCGGATTTCCTGACCGGGCTTTCCCCACGCTATCGGGAAAACCGTTCCGGCGCCCATGGAAACGAAAAGCCCATGGAAACGGAAGGATTGGGACTCGGAATCGGACTTGGATGTTTGCTGGGCGCATCGTACGCGCTGACCAGCTTTTTATCGAATCGAATTGCATTGCAAAGCGCCCGAAACCCCTTGGCGATCATTGCAGGCGCCATGGCGATTCGCATTGTAGTCGTGCTCGGCCTGCTCGTTATGGCGTTGCAATGGCTGCCCGTGTCGCCCATCGCTTTGCTGGCCAGTTTTTTCGTGACGTTTCTAACAGGACTCGTAATCGAAATCGGGCTTTTCCACAAGAAGCGACCGCCCGTATCGTAGCGCCGCATTGAAGGCCCAGGGGTCTCTCGCCGCGACCCGCACACACTCGTCATGGCGTTGAACGCAAACATACGCTACCGCCGGATCGTCCTGCTTCTCGTAGCCGGATGCGCATTCTTTGGGCCTCGTCCGGCGCATGCCGCCGACGAAGGAGGGGAGCTGGATGCGGTCGCCCACACGGCAGACGGCGTATATCTGGATTTCGCTCCATTCGGCGCCGTCGAACTGCCGCGCATTTTCCTGCGAAAAGACCCTTGGGGGCTGGATGTGTTTTCGTCCACCCGATCCGCGCTACTGTCGGAGCGATACGTGATCGAGCATGAAGAAGACGGTCACACGGAAATCCTGCATGGCGAAGCGCTCCGCGACGCCATTGAGCATCATGAACATCTGTACGCCAAACCGAAACCGATCCAGGGAGCCATTGCGCTGGACCTGTCCATCACGCGCCATCTCGCGTTCGGCGTCCTGGCCGCCCTGATCGTCGCGGCGATTTTTCTCGGACTTGCGCGACGTTACCGGCGCCCCGAAGACCGCGTCGCCGCGCCAAGAGGAATCTTCCAGAACATGTTCGAAACCCTTGTGGTCTTCGTGCGCGACGAAATCGCCAAGCCGTGCATAGGTCCCCGGTACCGGGAATTCATGCCGTTTCTGCTTACGGCGTTCATGTTCATCCTGTGCGCCAATCTGATGGGCCTCGTACCCTATGCGGGCGCAGCGACATCCAATATCGCCGTTACCTTCACGCTGGCCGCGTTTGCATTCGTCGTGGGGCAACGAAAAGGGACCAAGGAATACTGGATGCACATATTCTGGCCTCCGGGAATGCCCTGGCCTGCAAAGTGCCTGCTTGCGCCTATCGAAGTGGTCAGCCTGATCGCCAAGCATTTTGCGCTGGCGCTTCGGCTCTTCGCCAACATGATGTCCGGATCCCTGCTCATACTGAGCCTGATCGGCATCATTTTCACGATCAACGTACTGTTCGGCGGTCTTGTGGCAACCCTTGTGGCGCCTGTCGGCGTCGTATTTACGTTGTTCATCTCGTTCATCAAGATCGCCGTGGCGTTCATACACGCTTTTGTGTTCACGCTGCTGTCGGCGATCTTTTTCGGCATGGCCGTAGAGGAGCATCACGAGGAAGAAACGCATGCCGAAGAGCAACCGGTCCTCGCCGCGTAACGACAACGGATTCGCCGGGCAATTTCGCCGTCATACCTTAATTTTCGCATCACCTGATCCAACACACGGAACATCACCATGGACGCTATCGGATTATCTTTTCTGGCCGCAGGCATCGGAGCCGGACTTGTCGCCATCGGGGCCGGCATCGGCATAGGGAATCTTGCCGGGCCTGCAATGGAAGCCTCGGCCCGCCAGCCGGAAGCCGCCGGGCACATACGCCTTAGCATGATCATCGCCGCGTCGCTCCTCGAAGGCGTTGCGCTGTTCGGCATGATCATCTGCCTGCTGCTTGCCCTGAAAGTATAACGAGTCGTTGCGCCCGCCGAACGGGTTGCACCGGCCTGGCGACGCCGCCCGACTTCCCCGGATATCGGGGAATAATTCACCCTTGATTTGGCCATGGATATCATCGTAGCCCAGAGTCTTCTCGAACCAAACGCAGGACTGATCTTCTACAAGGTCATCGTGTTTGCGCTCTTGCTGTTCGTGCTTGGCAAATACGCATGGAAACCCATCGTGAGCGCATTGAGCGAACGCGAAGAAACCATCGACGCCTCGCTTCGCAAAGCCGAGCAAGCCCTTGAGGAAGCCCGGCAAACCGGAGAAAAAAACGAGGAAGCCCGCCGCGCGGCGGAAGAAAACGCGCGGCGCGTCATGCACGACGCCCGCGCCGCCGCCGAACGGATGCGCACCGAGGAAATGGAGAAGACGCGGGTCCGAATCCGACAGATGCAAGAGCAGGCGCAAGCCGAAATCGAGCGGGAAAAAGGACGCGCGCTGGAGGAATTGCGGGATGAAGTGGCCGGACTTGCCATCGGAACCGCTGAACAGATTCTCGAAGAGACGCTGAATGCGGATCGGCATCGCAAACTGGTTGATCGATTTATCGAGCAGCTTCCCCGCAACTGACCGCCGCAACCCTCCTTCGGCGCCGGCGCTCGACCCGCTCCAACAATCGCATTCCCCGCTTTCCCGCCCACGACGCGAACGAATCATGGCAGTAGCTCGCAGATACGCCCGCGCGCTGTACGAGGAAGCCGAGCGCGCCTCGAACGTCGAACGCGTCGACGCGGATATCGCGTTCGTGCAGGCGACGCTGGAGGAATCGGAAGCGCTGGCGCAGCTTTTTCGGAATCCGGTCGTGGCCCGCGAGAAAAAACAGGAGGTCGTCCGCGCGTTGTTCGCATCGCGGCTGGACGATCTGACGCTGCGGTTCCTCCATATGCTGGTCGGCAGGCAACGCGAAAACCTGTTTGGGCGCATTGCCCAGGCATGGCGACGCCTGCATGACGAGCGCCTCGGCGTCGTAGAGGCGGAAGCCCGCCTCGCTTCGGAATTAAGCGACGAGAAACGCCGCAGCCTGACAGAGGCGCTCGAACAATTGACCGGCAAGCAAATTCGCCTGAATGTCCGGCGCGACGCCGAATTGATTGGCGGGGCGGTCGTGCGTATCGGGGATACCGTATACGACCGAAGCGTGCGTCACCGCCTTGAAGCCCTCCGCAACCGGGTCGCGCGCCAGTCCCTTTCCACCCGTTAGCCCATGCATTGCGGCGTACGCGCCTTAACGAACCGGCCATCTATTGCTTGCGAGCAGGCGCATGCGCAACCGACGACAGAAAAATTATGACCACGTCAATTCGACCAGATGAAGTTACCTCGGTCCTGAAGAACGCTTTCGGCGATCTGGAAACGGGAACCGATGTCTACGAAGTCGGAACCGTCCTGCAAACAGGAGACGGCATCGCGCGACTTTACGGACTTTCCAATGTGCAGGCCGGCGAGTTGATCGCGTTTCCGGAAAGCGGCGCGACGGGCATGGTCCTCAATCTTGAGGAGGACAACATCGGCGTCGTGCTGTTCAGCGATGTCGATGCGGTCAAGGAAGGCCATGAAGCGCGGCGAACCCGGCGTATCGCATCAATTAATGTGTCCGAAGGCATGTTGGGGCGCGTGATCGATCCGCTGGGCGAGCCGATAGACGGACGAGGCCCCATTGCGGGCGAATCTTTTGAAATGCCGCTGGAGCGGAAGGCTCCCGGCGTCATATACAGGCAACCGGTGAGCGAACCGCTCCAGACCGGCGTCAAGGCCATCGATTCGATGATCCCGATCGGCCGCGGACAGCGGGAGCTCGTAATCGGAGACCGGCAGACCGGCAAAACCGCCGTCCTGATCGACACGATCATCAATCAGAAAGCGACCCACGCAACCGACAAGCCGGTTTTTTGCGTCTACGTAGCCATCGGACAAAAAGCGTCCACCGTGGCCCAAGTGATGCGGGCGCTCGAAGAGCACGACGCGATGGACTATACGGTCATTGTGAATGCATCGGCTTCCTCCCCCGCTCCGTTGCAATTCATCGCTCCGTACGCCGGGGCCTGCATCGGGGAATATTTCCGGGATACGGGACGGCATTCCCTCGTGGTCTACGACGACCTTTCCAAGCAGGCCGTCGCCTATCGAGAACTGTCCTTGCTGCTGCGCCGCCCGCCGGGCCGCGAGGCCTATCCGGGCGACGTGTTTTACCTGCACAGCCGCCTCCTGGAGCGGGCCGCCAAGATCAACGAAACGAAGGCGGTTGCGGTCCAGATGAACGATGTCCCCGAATCGCTGCAAGGGAAAGTGGAAGGCGGCGGCTCCCTGACCGCCTTGCCCGTCATCGAAACGCAGGCCGGAGACGTTTCCGCCTATATCCCCACGAATGTGATTTCCATCACGGACGGACAGATATATCTGGAAACGAATCTCTTCAACGCAGGGGTGCGTCCGGCTATCGACGTAGGCATTTCCGTATCGCGCGTCGGCGGAAACGCGCAGATCAAGGCAATGAAAAAAGTGGCGGGCACGCTGCGCATCGACCTGGCGCAGTACCGCGAGTTGCAGGCCTTCGCCAAATTCGGGTCCGATCTGGATCCGGCGACCCGCCGCCAGCTCACGCGCGGGGAACGCCTCGTCGAGATTCTGAAGCAGGGCCAATATGCGCCCGTTCCGGTGGAAGAACAGGTCGCCGTAATTTTCGTGGCGACGAAGGGATTGCTGGATACCGTACCGGTGGCGCGCCTGCGCGAACTGGAAACCGAATTCATCGGCAAGTTACAGATGCAGCGCCAGGACCTTCTTGACGAGATTCGGGAAACGGGCGTCCTCTCGGACGAAAACCAGCAGACGCTCTCCGCGGCAGCAAGCGATCTGGCAGACCTTTTCCGGGCGTAACGCGCTGGATGCATGGCCAATCTCCGGGACATACGAAACCGGATCGATTCGATCCGAAATACGCAGCAAGTGACGCGCGCCATGAAAATGGTGGCGGCGGCCAAGTTGCGGCGGGCGCAGGAACGCATATTCAGTACGCGGCCGTATGCGTACCGGCTGGGCGCCGTGATCAGTCGGCTCAAGGACCAACTCGACGCTGTGGAACATCCGTTGCTGCAGGCGCGCGAGGCGGACCAGAGTATTTTGTTTATCGTCGTGACGGCCGACCGCGGTCTGGCGGGGGCGTTCAACGCCAATATCGTCAAGGAAGCGGAACAGGCGATGGCGGCATACGAAGCCGTGCGCAAGGCCGGCAACCTGCATGTGCTTGCCGCGGGCCGGAAAGGGCATGACCATTTTACCCGCAGGGGATATCAGATGGTCGGCGATTTTCGCGGGATATTTGACCGGATCGAGGTGGAAACGGCCCGGAAGATCGTCGAGCAGGCCCTGGACGGGTATCTGAACGGTTCCTGGAACGAGGTCAAGATCGTTTACAACGAATTCCGGAACACCATAGCCCAGAACCGGATCGTCGAACCGTTTCTGCCCATTCCCGAAAAACAGTTCCTGACGCCCATCATGGAGGCGAAAGGCGAGGGCGAGGCGAAAAACCAACGTGAAATCCCCGACTCCATCTTCGAGCCGGAAGCGCAATCCGTCCTGCACGAATTGCTGCCGAGATACCTGCGCTACCAGGTATGGCGCGTGCTGCTTGAATCGAACGCGGCGGAACAGGGCGCGCGCATGGTGGCCATGGATAACGCCACCTCCAACGCAGAGGATTTCCTGCGCAACCTGAAACTGAAGTACAACCGGGCGCGGCAATCCGCCATCACCACGGAGATCATTGAGATCGTTTCGGGAGCCAATGCGCTGGAAACCGGATAGATCCGCAGCGGGACATCGAACCCGGCGCGCTTTTCGGCGTTAGCAGGGGTCGTTGAAATACCCATGAACCATGCGCCGGGATGCGTTCCCGCAGGCGCAACGGGAGAGGTGGCCGAGCGGCTGAAGGCGCTCCCCTGCTAAGGGAGTATACGGCAACCCCGTATCGAGGGTTCGAATCCCTCCCTCTCCGCAAAATGGGGGTGCATGTGTCGCGGTGGCGGCATGGAAGCCAACCTTATTTTCTTAGGCGCGAAAATGCGAAGCCTAAAAATTTAAGGAGGGCAGGCGCGCCGATCCAATCAGCGAACCAGTCAATACCACCGCTGACGGCCTGATTCCACCGTCCAGAGCATGTAATCGCGCAGGCGACAGGCAGTCTCATGGTCGACGTAGGGAATCGTCACCTTGTCCGGTGCAAGCTGGATTTCGAGGGTGGCCAGTCGCTTGCGCCGCTGAAGAGGGGATTGTTTCGCCTTCACGCTCTGCACCTTGCGGACAAGGAAGGCGTCAACCCGATATCCAAGCAGTCCGCGGCGCGCGGCCAAGCCCTCGTCCACGCAGAAAACGGCGCGGCGGCGCCAGCGCTGCCAGGCTATAAGAACCGAGGCGAAAAGCCAGGCGAGATACCAGGGAGCCAGCGCCTGACGCCACGCAAGCAGGACCGACGCAATGAGACTGAAAGAAAGTTCTCCGCCGAGGAAGCCATGAACGAGTGCAGCAATAACAAGAACAATCGCGGCAAGCGCAAGCGGAATCAGCGCAAGCCTCAGGGCAACCGCCCGAATGTACCACGGCGAAACGCGCGCGAATCCTGGATTCGTCGGCCGCAGAGACAACTCCTGCGCCTCGTCGCCGAAAACCTCGCGCCGCAACGATTCCGCCATAGCGCCGTTCAGGAGCGGGACTTGCAGGTTGGCGCCCAACGCCAACTGCGAGCGGGCATTGCTCTCGGTCGCAGGATCGGCTCCGGCCGTGAGCGCCGAGAGCTTGAAACGGCGGAACCAGCGCATGACCAGGTTCTGCGAGAGGACAAGATGCTGAACCCGCGCAACTTCGACCACGATTTCCTTTTGCGTGAGAAGGCCGCCGCGCGAGTGCAATGCCGTCCCCTTGCGCCAGAGGGTGAAGTCGTGATGGCGGAGGAAGGCGCTGGCGAGAGACACCAAGGTGAAAACGATCGCTACGAGGAAGACAAATCCCATGGCGGCGGCAACAAGAACCTGGAGGCTGTGGCCGGCGAGCATGGATGCGACGCTGCCCGCAACGCTTTCCAGCCATGATTCGCTGATTACTCCGCCGAGCGCGGCAGCGAACAAAAATATCCGGTAATCGGCCAATCCAATGCGCGCCATGTCGGCATTTTTGAGCCGAAGCAGCGTGCGCGGGGCGGGGACCTCGGGATCGGCGGAGACGGGGGAAGCGGGGGTGGCGTTGGCCGGGTTGATGCGGCGGTCTCTCTCGACGCGATCCCGCAACCAATCCGCCAGTTCGCTGCTGATCGTAGGCAACAATCCCTCGGCGGCGGAGCTGCCGGAAGTGTCGATCCGCACCGTAACGAGCCCAAGCAACCGGTGCATCAGCGAGCGCTCGACATGGATCGCCTGTACGCGGTCGAAGGGAAGGTCAAGCGCGGTTCGCTTGAAGAATCCCTGCCGTATCAGTATCCGGTCCTCTTCGAGTCGAAAGCGGAAGAACCAGTAGCGAACCAGCGCCCCGATTCCGATTCCCGCCAGCGCCAACAGGATCGCCAGCGCCCGCGACGGGCCGCTCGAAAGAAAATCGAGACTGGAGAAGAGGACGGCGACCACCCCGAACGCAGCCGCCAGGTTGGTGACGTTCCCGATAATCGTCCGGATTATGGAGACGAAGAAGAAAACGATGGCGAAGGGGGATATCCGCCTCCAGTCGCCGAGCTCAGGAAGGGTCGTCACTGGTTCGGTCTGTCGCCTGGATTTTCATATTCAGTCCCTCTTCCTCCTTGATGCGCGCCGAAATGTAGGCCCGCAGCCGCGCGGCCATCGCTTCCCCCAACCCTGAAATCTTCTGCGCGCCGCCGCCCGCCGGAAAGACCGAAAGACTGGCCAACCCGAAGCGGCGGTCCAGCGGGGTACTGTCGATCTGCATATGCTGCACCCGGTTGAAGGGTACGGCCCACGACGAACGCCAGAAAACCCCCGACCGGTGCAAGATGTCCTTCTCGCGAAGGGCGTACCCCCGGCGCGGCGTCGCAACGATCGGCCAGAGCAGCGCCCGCAGCGAGAGAATCGCGTAGATCGTCCAGGCAGCGGCAAACAGCCAGGGCGCGACCCGCAGCAGCGCCGGAATGACTCCGCTCGCGACCGCAATGCAGGCCGCCGCGCCGATTGCTCCGACGACAAGCGTCCAAATCAACGCGCCCGCCTGCAACCGCCTAACATAACGCGGGTGAAGCGATTGCCACTCCACGCCTTCGACCGCGGGAAGCGAATCAGGCGCAATCTCGAAATTGGCGAAGTCGTGGGGCTCGGTTCCTGTTGCCGGTCCTTTGGTCATTCGTCAACCCATGCGCGACGATAGTGGCTTCGGCCTTTCAATCGCCGAAAATAAGGGAGATATCTTGTAAGCCAAGGATGTACAGGATACTCTGATCAAGGGATTATGGTTCACTGGATATTCCGTCGCCGCCCTCCCGCCCTGCAAAACGCCCCGGCACGGCCTTGCCTGCGTTGTAAAACAAGGCGAGTTAAATTTTTCAGGCGCGAAAAATCGAAAGCTGAATTTTTAAGGAAACGGCTTTGATGGCGACGTTTCCGGCCCGAAACGGAAACCCGCTGGCCGCACAGGGTGAATAATTACTGTTGGGCGACCCTGGACTTCCCTGCAATGGCTGAGGTCAGCGCGTGGGCCAACAACCCTCTTCGGCGCAGGCGCCGTAACCCCTTCTTTCCCGCCCTCGTCAACCTGCGCTGCCGTATATTGGCTACGGTTAATAACGTGGTTTCACATGCAGACGCCATGCATTTCCGCATCGACGACACCTTCCTGGACAGCCTCACCCGACTCCAGAATCACGAACAAAAAGCCGTAAAGACGACCTTTTTCGATCTGGTCAGCAACTCCCATGGGCCAGGGCTTCGCCTGGAAAAGCTGCGCGGCGGAAGCTGGTCCGCCCGCGTCACGAAAGAAATTCGCATCATTGCGGACTGGAACAAGCGCGAGAACGATCTGACGCTGCGCTATGTGGGCCACCACGACACAGCCTATGAATGGGCTGAACGGCGTAAAACGGAAATCCACGCCGAAAACAACCCGGTGGAAGAAACGGAGGCCATGCAACCCGCCCAGGAAACGGCCCCGGATGTTGCTGCGACGCAACGCAAGAAAACGATTCGGCTCCGGCTGCTTTCGTTCGCAGAAAGCGTAATCCGCGCCTGTTTGAACCCCATCGCCCGTCTTCACGACGCCATAGAAAACACGCTCGACGAACAGCATGCGACCGAAAACCGGGGCCCATCGAAGGGCGCGGCGGAAGTACGGAAATTGTTCCCGAAATCCAATGTCCGTACGGTAGCCGGGTGCTATGTGCTTGAAGGTAAAATCGCCTGCGACGACCAGATACGCATTATCCGCGGCGGCGCGGCGATCCATAAAGGCAAGGTCGATTCGCTCAAGGATACTCTGATCAATCCGGTGTTTGGGGGTCAGATTGAAGGCATTGAAGGTTTCGATGCGTACAGGGAGCGATTTTTGGTCGAATCCAACGTTAAATCGTCGATATTGTCGTGTTTTTGCGCCCCGGGCGCCTCAAAACGGGGCGCTCGGGCATACCTATCGGGCGACAGCTATCAATTTCTTGCGCGCCATGTAGAAATTCGCCAGCGCAAACAGCGTATAGACCTGCGCCGCGTTCTTGCGCAACCCCCGGTAGCGCGTCTTGCGGTAACCCCAAAGATGCTTGACCACCCCGAAGGGATGTTCTACGCGCGCGCGAATGCGGTTGCTCTTGCGATTGAACGAAGCGTCCGCGCAGGTCAGTTTCCTGCCTCTGGCCGCCTTGCGCAACACCCGCCAGGCGACGCCTTGCGACTCGGCCTGCTCCTTGCGCTTTCGGCACGCGTAGCCCTTGTCGCCGTAAATCTCCTTCTCCTCGCCGTGAAGACACTGCTCCATCATCGTCACGTCGTGCACGTTCGCAGCCGTCACCTCTACGCTGTGCACATAGCCCTGCGTGTCCGTGCCGATATGCGCTTTCATCCCGAAACGCCACTTGTTCGCCTTGCGCGTGGACTTCATCTCAGGATCGCGCGCGCCGGTGCGGTTCTTCGTAGACGCAGGAGCAGAAATGATCGTCGCGTCCACTATGCTGCCCTCGCGAACCATGACGCCGTGAGCACGAAGATGCTTGTTGCTAATCGACAGAAGCCTCTTCGTCAGCCCGCGCTCCTCGAGCCAGTGGCGAAACTTGCATATCGTCGTCTCGTCCGGCGCGTAGCCCGCGTCAAGACGAGCGAAACGACGCATCGCGATATTGTCGTGAAGAGCGTCTTCCATGCCCGGATCCGAATGACCGAACCACTGCTGCATGAAGTAGATACGAAGCATCGTTTCAAAACCGACCGGAGGACGACCCCTTGCTCCCTGCGGATAGAAAGGCTCCAACTCCGAAAGAAAAGCCTCCCATGGAAGCACCGAGTCCATCTGCTCGAGAAATCGCTGGTTACGCGTCTTTTTCGTGCGGCTTTGGTAGGCTACGTCCTCGAATGAAAACTGGAGCATCGGATTTCCTCGATTGGTAATGGGATATACCGTAAAATACAAACGGGGGATTAAATCAGAGTATCCTCAAGCATTTCAAGGAAAACGTACAAGAAATTCGCCAGGGCCACGAATGCGGGATCGGCGTCTGGAGTTATCCGAACATCCAGGTCGGAGACCGCATCGAAAGCTATTGACCGGCGATAATCTTGCGGGCAGGAGCAGCGTATGCAAGTCCTGCGCGACAACCTGGACGCATGGCGCCGCGCGCCGCAAGCGGAGCGACGACAAAAAAGGGCCAAACGAAAACGGTTTGAGGCGGGCTGCGTTGCCCATCGAATCCATCCGCCGCGTATATTGCAAGGCCCCAACGACGAAAACGCCTGCAAACCGCCCCATTAAATCCCCTCATTCCCGAAAATCCGCCAAACCTCCCCACACCGTATATTGGCCCCGCCCCCACCACAATTCCCCATGTGACCGATCCCGCCCTGTCCCATGCCCGATCCAGGATATATTCTCGCCCTCGATCAGGGAACAACCAGTTCCCGAGCCATCCTTTTCGACCATAGCGGAACCATCCGGGGCGTCGCGCAGCGCGAGTTCCGGCAGATCTTCCCGCAACCCGGATGGGTCGAGCACGACCCGGAAGAAATATGGTCTTCCCAGGCAGGCGTGGCCGCCGAAGCGCTGGCGGGCGCAAACCTCGCAGCCTCGGACATAGCCGCCATCGGCATCACGAACCAACGGGAAACGACGGTCGTCTGGGACCGCCGCACCGGCAAGCCCATCTATAACGCCATCGTATGGCAGGACCGCCGCACCGCAGGCATGTGCGACCGGCTGCGGGAAGCCGGACACGCCGACTTTATCCGCTCCCGAACAGGCCTGGTCCTCGACGCCTACTTCTCCGGCACCAAGGTCCGCTGGATGCTCGATAATGTGGACGGAGCGCGGGAAAAAGCGGAACGGGGCGAACTGGCCTTCGGCACCGTGGATTCCTGGTTGATCTGGAACATGACGGCGGGCCGCGTACACGTCACCGACGCCACGAACGCCTCGCGGACCCTGCTCTATAACATCCATACGAACGAGTGGGACCACGAACTGCTGGACATCTTCGGCGTGCCCCGCAGCCTGTTGCCGGAGGTCCGCTCGTCGAGCGAGGAGTATGCGCGAACCTCGGAGCATACCTTCATGCCGAACGTCCCCATCGCGGGCATCGCCGGGGATCAGCAGGCGGCCCTTTTCGGGCAGGTATGCACGACGCCGGGCATGGTCAAGAATACGTACGGCACCGGGTGCTTCCTGTTGATGCAGACAGGCGAAGAGGCCGTGCAATCGGACAACAATCTCCTTACAACCATTGCCTGGCGGATCGGCGACCGGACCGAGTATGCGCTGGAAGGAAGCGTGTTCATCGCGGGCGCCGTCGTGCAGTGGCTGCGAGACGGTCTTGGCGTCATCCGGACTTCCTCGGACGTGGAAGCGCTGGCGCGTTCCGTACCCGACAACGGGGGCGTGTATTTCGCGCCGGCCTTCACCGGACTGGGCGCCCCCCATTGGGACCCGTATGCCCGCGGCGCCATCGTGGGGCTGACGCGCGGCGCAACCGCCGGACACCTTGCCCGCGCCGCGCTGGAAAGCATCGCCTTCCAGACGGCGGACCTGATCCAGGCCATGGAAGCGGATGCGTCGCTGCGCCTCACCGAATTGCGCGTAGATGGCGGGGCTACGGCCAACAATTTGCTGATGCAGTTTCAGTCCGACTTGCTGGGCGTTCCCGCAGTGCGCCCCCGCATCGCCGAAACGACCGCGCTGGGCGCCGCCTATCTTGCCGGCCTTGCGGTGGGCTTCTGGGCGGACCAGGAAGAAATCGCCGCGCAATGGCAGGTAGATCAGCGCTTCGAACCCGCCATGGACCGCGATCTTGCCGAAAATATGCTCCGGCAATGGCGTCGCGCGCTCAAACGAGCCGGAGGCTGGGAAATTCCTTCCTGATCCCGCGAACGCCTTACCCCCTTCCGTACGCTGCCCCTTCCCTCATCCATCCCTTGCGCCATGACTCCCTTTTTTGCTGAATTCATTGGAACCGCCTTGCTGATTTTGCTGGGCGACGGCGTCGTAGCGAATGTCCTGCTCAAAGGCACCAAAGGCGAGAACGCCGGCTGGATCGTCATTACGTTCGGGTGGGGCATGGCCGTGTTTGCGGCCGTATTCTGCGTCGCCTCCTTCTCTGGCGCACACATCAATCCCGCCGTGACCATCGGCTTGGCCATCGCCGGCAAGTTCGCCTGGGCGCAAGTACCCGCCTACCTGATCGCGCAGTTTCTCGGGGCCGCGCTGGGCGCCTTCCTGACCTGGCTGCATTATCGCCCGCATTTTCTGCATACTGAAAACGGAGACCTGAAACTGGGCGTTTTCTGCACTGCCCCGGAAATACGAAACAGCCCTGCGAATTTCATTTCCGAAGCCATCGGCACATTCGTGCTCGTTTTCGGCGTACTATATATGGCGGCGCCCGAAAACGGCCTGGGCGCACTGGACGCCTTGCCGGTGGGCCTGCTCGTGCTGGCTATCGGACTGTCCCTTGGCGGAACAACGGGATACGCCATCAATCCGGCCCGCGACCTGAGCCCGCGCATCATGCACGCCCTCCTCCCCCTCGGAAAAGGCAAGCGGGACAGCGACTGGGGATATGCCTGGATTCCGGTGCTAGGTCCGTTCGCCGGGGGCGCGCTCGCCGCACTGGCCTACGGCGTACTGGGCGCATAGTCCCGCGCGACATCATGCTCCCCGGCGCTGTCTGCCCGCCGCCGCACCTGCTGAGGAACCAGCGGGAGCGGCAACTTGTACAGTGCCAAATTGCCGGATAACGATTGAACGGCTCCACGGAGGGGTGGCAGAGCGGACGAATGCACCGGTCTTGAAAACCGGCGTGCCCTCGCGGGTACCGGGGGTTCGAATCCCTCCCCCTCCGCACGCTCCTCCGCCGATTTTCAAAGAATACACATTTTCTGCGGCGAAAAGCGCAACACCAGCGCTTTATTTTCGTAACGGCACGTTATGCCCGGCGTTTTGCTCTGCATTTCCGCCCCGGGAGCATAGAGACATCCCCGTACGGAGCATCCCGAAATTCAGTCCAGCTACTGATCATGCATATAATGAATCCTGTCGGTCGTTTCCGCCGGACGCCGCTTTTGACGCTTCTGCTTGCGACAGGCATGTTGCTGTTTGCAGCAGGCGGAATACATATCGCGCATGCGCAACAACCTCGCGTCATCACCTTCGACGAGGCGCTCCGCATTGCGCTCGACCGGAATACCCAGGTGCGACAGTCCGGCAACAACATCGAACTGAGCGCGCGACAGGTGTTTCAACGGCGGATGAATTTTCTGCCCTCGTTTTCCATGTCCACCAACGGGTCGCGGGGTTCCGGCTTTGCGCAGGACCAGGCGGGACGCACGATCCCGTTCACAAGCCAGAACCTCAGCGGATCGCTTTCGGGGCAAATCAACTTGTTCGACGGGTTTGCGAACATAGCGTCGCTCCGGCAATCGCAACATACCCTGCAAGCCACCGAGTTGGCCCACGACCAGACCCGGCAAACCGTGGCGTTCGACGTGGCGAACAATTTTCTCCTGTATGTAAATGGGGGACAACTGGTGATCATCCAGCGGGAGAATCTGGAATCCCAGCGTCAACTCCTGGCGCAGATCGAGGAATTCGTCAACGTCGGGTCGCGGCCCATCTCGGATCTGTACCAGCAACAGGCGGAAACGGCGCAAGCCGAATTAAACGTACTTACCTCCGAGCGGGATGCGGAACTCAGCAAGGCCCGGCTTATTCAGGTCCTGCAACTCGACCCGAGGGACGAGTATGAATTCATTGCGCCGCGGTACGAAGACATACCTGTCGTTCCCCAGGATTACGACCTGCAGGAGCTTTTCGAGATCGCCTTCGCATCGCGCGACGACCTGGCGGCGCAGGAAGCGCGCATCCAGGCAGCGCAACAAGGCGTACGCCTGGCGAAATCGACGTACTGGCCGCGCGTGGACTTCGGGGGAAGCTACCGCTCGAATTATTCGCCGGACGTAGACCGGTCTTTCCGCGACCAGCTCGACGCCAACCGGGGCAATTCGCTGGGTTTCAGCATCAGTTATCCAATCTTCGACGGCTTCTCCCGAGACGGGCAAGTCCAGCAGGCCGAGGTGCAATACCGGAACGCGATGCTGGAAATGGAAAGCCTGAGGCAAAACGCAGCCTTGCAGGTAAGGCAGGGGTATCTTGAGTACGAAGCGGCCCGAAAGAGCCTTGAAGTGTCCGAAACCCAGGTGCTTGCCGCCGAACGGGCGCTTGAAGCCTCGCAGAACCGGTACAACGCAGGAGCCGGTACGCTTGTGGAACTCTCGCAGGCGCAGGCCCGGTACGTCGCCGCCATAAGCAACCGGGTGCAAGCCCAGTACAATTTCCTGTTCCAGAGCAAACTGGTCGACTTCTTTGTGGGCCGTCTGGACCTTTCGTCGCCGCTGTTCGACTGATCTCGCAACAAGGCGCCAGAAACAAGCACTTTTCAAAACCTTCCGCTATTCAGAGACATGTCGAAAAAATCCAGCGCTACGAAACGCCTGCTGTGGATATTGGGCGGATTGCTCCTTTTCCTTGCGGTCATCGCCGTCATAGGGCGCGTCACGGGGGTATTCGGGGACGGAAATAACGGAACGATGGTCGAAACGGCCGAAGCTGAAGCCCGCGACATTACGCAGATCGTCACGGCTTCGGGGAGAGTGCAACCCGAAGTAGAAGTCATCATCAGTCCAGACGTGTCCGGCGAGATCATCGAACTGCCCATCAAGGAAGGCGACACGGTGCGGCGCGGCATGCTCCTGGCCCGGATCAGACCCGACTTCTACGCCACGCAGGTCGAACAGTCGCGGGCAGGCGTGTTGCAAGCAAAGGCTTCCATGGCGCAACGCGAAGCCGACTTGCTGGAAGCCGAATCGGAACGTACGCGCCAGCGGGATTTGTTCGAACGCGAGGCCATTGCCCGAAGCGTACTGGAACAGGCGGAAACGCGGTACGAAGTAGCGAAGGCCGGACTGGAGGGAGCCCAATATGCGGTCGAAAGTGCGGAAGCGCGCCTGCGCGAAGCGGAAGAACAGGTGCGTAAAACAGCCATCTACAGTCCCATGTCGGGCACGATCAGTGTCTTGCGCGTGGAACTGGGAGAACGCGTCGTGGGAACCAGCCAGATGGCCGGGACGGAAATGATGCGCGTGGCCCGCCTCGATCATATGGAGGTAGAAATCGAGGTGAACGAAAATGAAATCGTCAATGTGGCGCTGGGCGATACCGCATCCATTGAAGTCGATGCGTATCCCGAACGCAATTTCCGGGGCGTCGTAACCGAGATCGCCAACTCCGCCCGCACAACCGCTGCCGGAACGCAGGAGCAAGTCACCGAATTCCCCGTCAAGGTGCGCATTCTGGACTCCCACAACATCCAGGAAGGGTATTCGGAAGGACAGAGCGTGATCACCCGGAACGAAGTGTCCGCCCCTCTTGACGACACGCCGCTTTTCCGGCCCGGCATGAGCGCAACCGTGGATGTCTATACGGAAACGGTCGTCGGTGCGGTAGCCATCCCGATTCAGGCGGTTACCGTGCGCGACGTATCCCGCATAAGCGACGAGGAGACGGACGAATCTGCGGAAACGGAAGAGAACAACGCGGAGGGAATCGCTTCGGATTCGTCCCGGGCCGCCCAGGCGCAAGAAATGTTGAGCAAGGTGGTGTTCGTCGCGACGGACGGCAAAGCCCTGATCGTCAAAGTGGAAACGGGCATATCCGACGACACGCACATTGAGGTAAAGGCGGGACTGGCCGTCGGCGATCAGGTTATTACAGGACCGTACAGCGCCGTCAGCCGCTCGCTGAATCATAACGGTTCAATACGCATCCAGGAAAACGATGCGCCCAATGTATCCCGGGCCGGTTCGTAACCCCGCCATTTCGGCCCGCCCGCTTCACCTACAGCGAAAATCCATCCCATGGAAGAACGACAAGCGCTTATAGCATTGCGCGACATCACCCGGGTTTATTACATGGGCGAACATGAAGTACATGCCCTTGCCGGGATATCGCTGAACGTATTCGAAAACGAATACGTAGCGATCATGGGGGCTTCCGGCTCCGGAAAATCCACGTTGATGAATATCGTGGGCTGTCTGGATTCGCCGACGGGCGGCGCCTACTACCTCAATGGGCAGCGGGTCAGCGAAATGACCGATAACGAACTGGCCAACGTACGCAATCGCGAAATAGGGTTCGTATTCCAGACATTCAATCTCCTGGCCCGGGCCGATTGCCTGCACAACGTGGAATTGCCGCTGGTGTACAGCGGCATACGGCGCAAGGAAAGGCGACAGATGGCGGAAGACGCCCTGGGGCGCGTCGGACTGGCTGATCGGGTATCGCACAAACCGAACGAACTGTCCGGGGGACAGCGGCAGCGCGTCGCCGTGGCCAGGGCGCTGGTCAACAAGCCCTCGATTATTCTGGCCGACGAACCCACGGGCAACCTGGACACGAAAACAGGCAAGGAAATCATGCACCTGTTCGAGCAACTCTATCGACAGGGAAATACCTTGCTCGTCGTTACGCACGAACACGAGGTGGCGCAACATGCGCGCCGGATCATCCGTCTGGTAGACGGCTACGTAGATAGCGACGTGCCCGTGGAAAATCCCGTGCTTGCTCCCGTCGCCGCCTGACGCGCGGCGAGAGAAACCTTCTCCCGGTCTCTAATCAGCGTATCCTCTACGAACTGCCGCGGCGGCGGGGTCCAAACGTACAGCGATATTCCTCCTCCAGGCGCTTGAAGCGGATCGGCAAATCCGTCGCGGGCGTAAGCACCGCCTGAAACGGCACGGACTCGGCAGCCGACGTCAGACAATCGTCCGAAGGAATTTCTACAAGATATTCGGCGACAAGAACCGTATCCATCCGATCGAGAGACAGAAACGAAACGGCGTGGCCGCTGGTGATTTGCGGCAGCGCGGCAAGCAGAACGATCGCTTGGGAAAAATCCACGGACCGGAAGGGCGCCACCGGGCGCAGCGAATCTTGCCAGACCGCCCAGGTTTCCTGGTCCCGAATAACAATCTCCAGGGTGTCTTTGAGCGCACCGTACTGGCCATAGCCAATGGCCGAAAAAAGGACGGGCTCCGGGAGCGGCTCTTCGACTGCCTCGGGTTCGCCGTTGCAACCGCCGAACAAAAGCCCCGCCATCAGCGACAACGGAATCGCAGCAATACGGATGCGGCGCACGGCGCAGGACAGCGTCATTATTCGTAGCGAAGCGAGTCGATGGGATTCAGACGAGCAGCCTTGAGCGCCGGGTATCCGCCGAATACAAGCGCCACGGCCGTCACAATAGCTACGGTCACGACAGCCCAAACCCAGGGAATGGTGCCGGAAATATTAAAATACACCGCCGTACCGTTCCCGGCCAGCACGCCAAGAAGAAATCCGACGCCGCCTCCGATCTGGCACAGAAAAATGGCCTCCAGAACGAATTGCCGCATAATATCTTTCCTGCGGGCGCCCAGCGCCTTCCGAATGCCGATTTCGCGGGTGCGTTCCGTAACCGAAACAAGCATGATGTTCATGATGCCGACGCCCGCCGCAAAAAGAGAAATAAAACCGATGGCGGCGCCAGCCTGGGTGAGTACGACGGTAAACTGATCGAAAATAGCCCGCATGGAATCGTTCGTCTCCACAATGAAGTCGTTCTCTTCGCCGGGAGGGACCTTGCGAATGGTCCGCAGGCGCCCAATCGCTTCTTCCATCCCGGCAGTGACGAGCTGCGGACTCGGCGCGCGTATGCTGGTTGAGGCGATATTTCGATGGGCGCGGCCATATCGAAGAAAAAGCGTGCGCATCGGGACGAACACCCGGTCGTCCATATTGAAACCGAGGAAACTGCCCTTGCGCTCCAGCACGCCGATCACCTGGTAGCGCGCGCCGGCGAATTCCACCACTTTGCCTATGGGATTTTCGGTTGCGAACAATTCTTCAGAGACTACCGAGCCCAGAATCGCCACTTTTCTCGCGTACTGCATGTCCTCGGGCGTAAAGGAACGGCCGTGTTCGATCACGTAGCTGAAATTGCCCGTAAAATTCTCGTCCGTGCCCAGGATCGATACATTGGGATCCGTTTCCTGACTGGCGTACCGGATGGAGGTCATGTCGAAATCCTCTATGGCGCTGACCCGGAACCGCTCGTCCAGCACTCCCTTGAGGCGATCGACCTGATCCATCGTAATGTTTGGGCGATACTTGAAATCCCGATCCCCGACGCTAAAACTTTCGTAGCGGCTAATGGTGAACGTAGAGGTTCCAAGGAAAGACATCTTGTCCTCGAAATACACATCGATCACCTTCACGGCCGTAATCGATACGATAATGGCGAATACGCCGATGACCATGCCGAGCAAAGTCAGCATGGTGCGCATTTTGTTGGCGCGCAAAGAGGTCCAGGCAGAGCCTATAATATCCCGCAGTTCCATGAATGGCCGTGCAGCGTTTGGGTTATTCGTAGCGAAGCGATTCGATGGGGTCCGATTTAGCGCCCGCCCAAGCCGGAGCCAGTCCAAAAATGAGCCCTACGAGCGTGCAAATCGCGAATGCAAGGAAAACCGTTCCTATCGGCAGCAAGGTCGGCAGATTCAACGCCATGCTGAGAATCTGGGCGCAAAGGGTAGCGAATCCGACGCCGATCAACCCGCCGGCAAGGCATATGGCCACGGCCTCAATCAGGAACTGGATGAGAATCGTGCGCCGCCTTGCGCCGACGGCCTTGCGGATGCCGATTTCCCGCGTACGCTCCTTGACCGAAACGAACATGATGTTCATTACCCCGATGCCGCCCACGAGAAGCGCCAGCGCCGTCAGGAAAATGCCGACGCCGTAGATCATGCGCTTGATCGGCGCTAACTGGGCCCGCAGTTCTTCCTGGTCGTTGATCTCGAAATTGTCGTTCTCGCCGGCGGGAACCGCGCGCGCAACGCGCACAATGCCCGTCAATTCGTCCTTGGCCGCATCCGGGTCGACGCCCGGCGCAATCCTTGCCTGCACGGAAACGCCCCGGTGGCGCAAACCGAAAATATTGCCGAACGTTTGCAGGGGAATGCGCGCGCGCTGATCTATGGAGCCCGGTCCTTCGGCGCCCTGCCCCTTTTTCGCCATCACGCCGATCACCTGAAACCGGTGCCCGGCGATACGAATCGATTTGCCCAGTGGATTTTCAGAAGGAAAAAGGGTCTCCGCCACATTGGCGCCAATCACCGCAACGCGGCGAGCCGTCCGGTTGTCCAACTCCGAATAGAACCTGCCCGAAGCCAGTTCCACCACATGAACGCGCTCGTACGCGCTGGTGGACGCCTCGATCGTCACGGGGGCTATGGAATAGGACTCATGCGTAACCGGTCTGGATGTGGCGACAACCGGAGCGGCGGCGACCACGAGCCGGGCGCGATCCGAAATGACCTCCGCAAGTTCCGGCTTGATCTCCGGACGGTTGATGTATTCCCACCATTTGGTGTTGGGACCGCCTGTCCATGGCCATTTTTCGACGTACGCGACATCCGTCCCCAGTTCGGAAAGCGTACTCTCGAAAAATTGCTCGATGCCGTTGATCACGGTGACCATGGAGGTAACCGAGGTGATGCCGATCACAATGCCGACCATCGTCAGGGACGACCGCATTTTGTGCGAAGCGATCGCGCGCAACCCGGTCCGGATTGCCTCGAACAATTCGTATAGCAGAAAATTCAGTTTCTTGACCACGGGAACGGCGCAGGAGCAAGCATGGAAAGGCGGCGAACGAAGAATGCGCAAAAAACACCCGCATCGTATACGTACTTCGCGCCGAAAAGATACGTTATCCGCCTTGTATGCGCATTTCGGCAGAAAATCCTTTGCGGCGGGTATGGTTGTAATGTTTTAACTTACGGGTACGCCGATCAAAACCCCTTCGCCCCCATTTTTTTGCAAAACATAATCGGGCTCCCCGCATGAATGGTTCAATGAACAGGCGGAAATTCATCAAAACGTCGGCGCTGGGAAGCGCAGGCCTTGGCTTTGCCCCGGCGACGATTCGCGCATTGGCCTCCAGCCCGCCCAGCAATACGATCCGGGCCGCCGTCATGGGCGTGAACAGCCGGGGCGGCGGCCTTGCAAATTCCTTCGTCCGGCAAGACAATGCAAGCGTACGATACATTTGCGACGTCGATTCCCGCGCGATCAGAAAGGCGTCGAGAGATGTAGGCAGGATACAGAACGAAATGGTGGAGGGAATGCCTGATTTCCGCCGCGCTCTTGAGGATCCGGACGTCGATGCGCTGATCATCGCCGCCCCGGATCATTGGCATGCGCCCGCTGCGATCCTTGCTTTGCAGGCCGGCAAGCATGTATATGTCGAGAAGCCCTGCGGACACAATCCGCGAGAAGGGGAATTGCTCGTGGCTGCGCAGGAGCGATACGGCGGCGTCGTTCAGTTGGGGACGCAACAACGATCCGGCCCCGCAACCATAGAGGCAATCCTCAGGATCCACGATGGCGTGATAGGGCGGCCGTACTTTGCGCGCGCCTGGTACGCCAATACGCGCGGGTCCATCGGGCGGGGCAAAACGGCTAAAATTCCGCGCTGGCTGGATTACGAATTATGGCAAGGCCCGGCGCCGCGGACGCCGTACCGAGACAATGTGGTGCATTACAACTGGCACTGGTTCTGGCGATGGGGCACCGGCGAGGTATGCAACAACGGTACGCATGAAATAGATGTGGCCCGATGGGCGCTGGGCGTGGATTTTCCCATCCGCGTGAATTCAAGCGGCGGTCGGTACCATTTCGACGACGACTGGGAGTTTTACGATACGCAAGACGTATCTTTCGACTTCGAGGAGGGGAAAACGATCACCTGGGAAGGCAGAAGTTGCAACGGATTTCCTGTCCACGACCGGGGGCGGGGCACGTTGGTGCACGGCACCGAAGGAACGATATTGATGGACAGGAACGGGTACGTGCTCTATGACGAAGAAAATGTCGTCGTGGAGGAAGTCAAGGAAAAGGATGTGGAGGCCACCATGGATACGACTGGCGGCGGAGATCAGACGGATCGGCACATGGCCAATTTCCTGGATGCGATTCGACAGGAGCGTCCGCTGCGCGCGCCCATTGACGAGGGACACAAAAGCGTGCTCTTGTGCCACCTCGCGAACATCGCGCAGGAAGTTGGCCAAACGCTGCGCTGCAATCCGGAAAACGGGCGCATAAACGGCCACCCCGAAGCCATGCAACGCTGGTCGCGAGCATACGAACCCGGCTGGGAGCCCGTGGTTTGAGTCCGGAACGCGAAAAAACGCCGCCTTTCGGCCCAGGGCCGATCCCCGGGCGCCCAGCAAACGAAACCCCGGTTGCGGGCCCTATGGCCGGACGGTAATGGTGGCCATGGTTTCGGGGCTTTCGGCATAGCCGTAGCGAATGGCCCTGGCCCGAATCGTGGTCGTGGTTCCCGGGTCGAGGCGAATCGGATGCGCGTAGAGTTTCCAGTACGGCGCATCCCCCTCGTCGGTGGTCCAGGCAATAGACGCGCCGTCCGTGCCTGCCTCAAGAATGATCTCGACGAGCCCGTCTTGCTCGGCTTCCACCTCCCTGTCGGTATCGTTGCGCCTCAAAATAAGCGGAGCGGCCGTCACGGGCTGCTCCTGGCCCATCCACATCTGCCGGACCATCTGGTCTTCGGACATATGCCCTTTCTCGTCGATGTCGCGCATCCAGGCATCCAACTCGCCGCGCATCCGGTGCAACACATCGCGAAGCGCGGGATCGTCCGCCAGATTGTTCACCTCGTGCGGGTCGGCCTGCACATCGTAGAGTTCCTCCGGGGGACGGCTGTCTCGTAGCCACAGTTGCTGCATGTCGTCGAGTTCGCCGGCGATATTCAGGCGGAATATCTCCTGAATGATGGACGAGCGGTTGCGGTACGGAACGAATTGCACGTACGGCTTTTCCGGGTGAAAATTGCGAATGTACTTGTACCGCTTGTCCCGAACGGCCCGCACCATGTCGTAGACCATGTCGATGCGGTCCCGCGCGGCGTAGATATATTCGCGCGACGGGGCCTCCGCGTCCCCGAGAAAAGGCATGCCATCCATGTGTGCGGGAATGGGAACGCCGGCAAGCGACAACACGGTGGGTCCCAGATCGACCAGGCTCACAAGCCGTTCGCTGGCCGAACCGGGCTCTTGTTGCCCGGGCGTCCGCACGATGAGGGGGACAAGTATGCCGGAATCGTAGAGCCAGCGCTTGGCGCGGGGGAGACCGTCGCCGTGATCGCCCCAGAAAAAGACCACGGTATTGTCGGCAAGACCATCCTCTTCCAGTTGGCGCAGAATTTCCCCGGCCTGCTCGTCAAGGCGGGCAATGTTGTCGTAATGTTTGGCCAGCTGCCGCCGCACTTCCGGAGTATCCGGATAGTAGGGAGGCAATACCAGCATATTCGGGTCCGTGGTCGTTTCTTCGTCCGGCGTCACCCAGCTTTGACTCTCGTGCGTGACCCCGAAGTTGAAAACGGAAAAGAACGGCTGGCCTTCTTCGCGAAGCGGGCTGCGCCAGTGCGCCCCCCGCTTGTGCTCGTCCCAGATCGTGATGGGCGCGCCGATCTGGTAGTCGGTTTTGACATCGTTCGTCGTGAAGTAACCGGCTGCCCGGAGATATTCCGTGAAGGCCTTCACATACGGAGGAGGCGTAGCATGATACGGCGTGGGAATGCCCGGCGCATCGTGCGTGGTGCGCATATGGTGGCCTCCCCAACCGTTCTGGTGCATGCCCGTGATGATGGCTGCCCGGCTCGGCGCGCACACTCCGGCGGTCGTAAACGCATGCAGATAACGGGTTCCCTCGGAGGCCAGGCGGTCAATGTGGGGCGTGTTCGCCGCGGCGTCGCCGTAGGCGCCGAACCGCAGGCTGACGTCTTCAGCGGAAATCCATACGATATTGGGCCGATCCTGCGCAACGGCAGGCGCGGCGGCGCACGCAACAAACAAAGACAACAAGCAAAAGCGTGCAAAGGCGGGGGGTATTCTCATGACAACGTGCTGGTTACGGAAAGCATGGCGAAGGACGGAATAAGCAATATAGCCAAAGACAAACCTTCCTGGAACGCCGTCTGCCTTTTTGCGCAAGGAATCTTTTGGCGCACGTTTTTTCGGCAAAGGTCGTCAGGATTCGCTTTATATTTACGGAAGCTCTGATTAACTCCACTTTGATCAGCGCTTCGCTTTCACGCGTAAAGAACGACATGATGGCGTTATTGAAATCAGCGAAAAACACGGCGGATTTGGTGCGTTTCGGTCGTGAAGCGCCCTTCGGGAGGCTGACAGGCGCACGCTGGCTGTGTCATTCCTCATTACGTGGGGCCTGCCACGCTGCTTCGTCATTCCTTGCCAGCGCACGCCTGTCAGCATCTGAATCTTTGCGGACTTAATCAGAGCTTCCTTACTTTTCTGTGGACGCCGCGGTGCGCACAGCTTGCGGCGTCCGGATAGCACAGCGTAGCACAAGAACGATTTATCGATCTCGTCACCTGTATGGACGATCGGATCACGATTCGGGGGGCGCGCGCCCACAATCTCCGGAATATCGACATAGATATTCCGAGAGAGCAATTGGTGGTCATCACGGGGCTGTCCGGTTCGGGCAAATCAAGTTTGGCCTTCGACACGATTTACGCCGAAGGCCGTCGCCGCTACATGGAAAGCCTGAGCGCCTACGCCCGACAATTCCTGGGCATGATGGAGCGGCCCGACGTGGATTTCATCGATGGCCTTTCTCCCGTGATCGCTATCGACCAGAAAACGGTGAGCCGCAATCCCCGGTCTACGGTAGGTACGGTCACGGAAATCTACGACTTCCTCCGGCTGCTTTTTGCGCGGGCTGGAACGCCGTATTCGTACATCTCCGGCGCGCCCATGCGCAAGCAATCCGACGATGAGATTATCGACGAGATTGCGTCTTTCCCCGAAGGCGCCCGGTTGATGCTGCTTGCCCCTGTCGTGCGCGCCCGCAAGGGACACTACCGGGAACTGTTCGAACAGATGCGCAAACAGGGCTTTCAGCGCGTACGCATTGACGGAGAAACACAGGAAATTGAACCGGGCATGCGAGCGGATCGGTACAAAACGCACGACATCGAGGTGGTGGTGGACCGTATCGTGATCAAGGAAGGCATTCGTTCCCGCATCGCCCGATCGGCGGAAACCGCGCTCGGCCTGGGGGGCGGCACGCTGATCGTGCAGGCGATGAACGGGCCGAAACAAGGCGATCACCTGATGAGCCGGCGCCTGTTCAGTCCGGAAGACGGACTCTACTACGAAGACGCCTCGCCCAGCATGTTCTCCTTCAATACGCCTTATGGAGCCTGTCCCGAATGCAACGGCCTCGGATATCGGCGGGAAATCGATCCGGAACTGATTATTCCGGATCCGTCCCTGACCATTGCAGAAGGCGGACTGGCGCCGCTCGGCAAACCGCGCGATATCTGGATATTCAATCAAGTGCGGGCCGTGGCCGCTGCGCGCGGCTTCGGGTTCGATACGCCGCTGGACGACCTGACGGAAACGCAGCGGGAAACCCTGCTCTTCGGCGGCGACGAAGAAACGTTCGACGTCGTGTATACCTGGAAAGAGCGGGAGGTATGCTATCAGCACCGTTTCAACGGCGTCTACGGATATATCCGGCACACGTACGACAATACTTCCTCGAACGGGCAACGCAAATGGGCCGAATCGTTCATGCGGCAAATGTCGTGCTCGGAATGCAAGGGCGGACGATTGAAGAAGGAGAGTCTGGCGTACAAGATCGGTCCCTGCGCCATCGCCGATCTGGTGCAAATGGACCTGATCGGGCTTCGCGCATTTTTCGACGAGGCGGCGTTTTCCGAAAGGCAGCGAATCATCGCGCGCCCGATCGTCAAGGAAATCAGAGAACGACTCGACTTTCTGATTGACGTGGGGGTGGGCTATCTCAACCTGAATCGCACCGCGCGTACGCTGTCCGGCGGAGAAAGCCAGCGGATTCGCCTGGCCACCCAGATCGGTACGCGCCTGACAGGGGTGCTGTACGTACTGGACGAGCCCTCCATCGGCCTGCATCCAAGCGATCATTCCAAACTGATTGATTCCCTGCAACAGTTGCGCGACCTCGGCAATTCGGTGCTGGTCGTCGAACACGACCGGGAGATGATCGAAACAGCCGACTTCGTGGTAGACCTTGGGCCGGGCGCGGGAGAGCACGGCGGACAAGTATTGGGAGCCACAGCCCCCGATGCATTGCCGATAGCCGCGAATGGCCATGTCAGCCTTACGGCAGCGTATCTCCAGGGCAAACGACGCATCCATATACCGAAGCGCCGTCGGAATAACACAGAAAAACGCATTGTGCTCCAGGGCGCTACGGGCCACAACCTGAAAGGCGACGCCTTTGCCCTCCCGCTGGGCGCCCTCGTATGCGTTACAGGCGTTTCGGGGTCCGGGAAATCCACCTTGATCAACCAGACGCTGTTTCCGATCCTGTCGCAACGATTGCACGGCGTCCGGGCGCGGCCATTGCCGTACGCATCAATTGAGGGGACAGAGCACATCGACAAGGTCATCGATATCGACCAGAACCCGATCGGCAGAACGCCCCGGTCAAACCCCGCCACGTACGCCAATTTGTTTACCTTGATCCGGGATTTGTACGCCCAGCTTCCCGAATCAAAGATCCGGGGGTACAAAAAGGGCAGGTTTTCTTTCAATACGAAGGGCGGACGATGCGAAACCTGCAAAGGAGCCGGTATCGTCAAACTGGAAATGAATTTCCTGCCCGACGTGTATGTGGTATGCGACACCTGCAAGAGCCGCCGCTACAACCCGGAAACGCTGGAAGTACTCTACAAAGGAAAAACCATTGCGGACGCGCTGGACCTGACGGTATCCGAAGCGCTGGCGTTCTTCGAACATGTCCCGCGCATCGAACGGAAACTGCGTACGCTGGATTCGGTTGGGCTGGGCTATATCCGGCTGGGGCAACCCTCTACCACATTATCCGGCGGCGAGGCGCAACGAGTCAAACTGGCGAAGGAGCTTTCGAGGCCGGGAACCGGACGTACCCTGTACATTCTCGACGAGCCCACCACGGGACTTCATTTCGAGGATATTCGGCATCTGATGGCGGTCCTTGAGGCCCTGGTGCAAAAAGGCAACACCGTGCTGGTTATCGAACACAATATGGATGTGGTCAAGATGGCGGACTGGATCGTGGACATGGGCCCCGCGGGCGGCGCGCAAGGCGGGCGTATTCTGTTTTCGGGCGCCCCGGAAGACCTTGTGCGCACGAACACCCATACCGCCGCCTTCCTGCGGAAAGAGCTGGAACGCTTTGACGGCGTCTCCGAAGAAGAAAGCCCGGAACTTGACGCGGACGCCCTTGCTTCCGAATCGGAGCGCAAGGAAACATTGACCCTCTCCGTTTCTTCCCCTGCCTAAGGGATACGCGTTTGTTCGCACCCATGCCGGAGCTTCCTTTTATCCCCGCCTACAACAAACCGGACGCCGAAGGCGTCTGGATGCAGTTCGACAATACCGTTGCTATCCGCCATACCGTGCGCATGGAGGATGGATTCGAGCAAGCGGCGGGCGCCGTTTTCGGATACCTGAAAAAAGCCCAGGAAGATTTTCCCGACTGGCCGCGCGTGCTCTACCTTGATTTGGAAGGGCACACGGGAGAATACGCCGGATTCGACGCCGATTTTTACGAGTTCCAGCAGGAATTCTTCTTTTCGACGATGGCGCCGTTCCTGACAGGGTTTCATATGCCGCTAACCGGCCCCCTGGTCAACCCGGAAACGCAACGCAACGATTTGCCGGACAAACTGGTTGTGAGAACGCCGGACGCCTCCTGACCTCCGCGAAAAGGCGCGGCTCAAGTATCCCCGGACCGCATTGCTACGCTGTTGAGGAAATTCACGGCCCGGCCCCCGCCTTTCTTGTCATTCCCGTTCCGGGAGCGCACATCCAGCACCTGAATGCAGATTGCGCCGAGCACAATGAATAACCCGGACAGAATCTCCAGCGCGGACGGTTGTGTCTGGATGGTTGCCCAGGCAAGCCACAGGGCGGCCAACGGAACAAGGTTGCCGTAGAGCACGACCCGGGTCGGCCCCAGCGTCCTCAGGGCGCGCACCTTGGCCCATTGGCCGATTCCCACGCCAACCGCCCCGCCGAAAACAATGGCTATCCAGGTCCAGACATCCAGGTCCAGCCAGGATTCGCGCAGAAGCGCAGGCAAGGCGATAAGCAGGTAGATCATACCCCCGATAGCGGTGCGGGCCGCCACCATGGCCGTGGCGCCGTACCGGGCTGCAAGCGGTTTGATGAAATGCAATTCGGCAACGGCCATAAGCAACGCCAGCGCCAGCAGCAGATCGCCAAGCCAATAGCTCTTGTCTGGACGAAAACCGTCGAAGGCCAGGGTAAACGTGCCCAGCGCCGCCAATACGACGCCAATGTATCCGTAGCGACCGATGCGTTCCGTGCCCAGCACATACCCCAGCGCCCAGCTGAGCACTGGCCCCAGCGCCAGCCACAAGGAAGCCCTTGCTCCATGGGTCAGCCCAAGCCCCTCGATGCCAAACCAGGGCGCAAGCGTGGCGCCAAGCACGGCCACAACAAGCAAACGCGGCCAATCTTTTTTCTCAATCCGGGGAAAGAGGCGCCCGCCCGCCGCCCTGCCGCTCCCCAAAAAGAGCTGACAGTACAGCATGGCGATCATGGCCATGCCCCCGAGCAGAAACCGGGAAACTGAAAATCCGATGGGAGACATTTCGCGCAAGGCTACTTCGGCAAGCACGAAATTTCCACCCCACAGCGCCACGAAAATCAGCAGCAGAATGTGGTGCGGCCACGCGGCCTCCTCGCTTCCGTCGAGGTCAGGTTGCCTGTGTGCATCCGGATTCATGGAGAAATGCTGCTTCACAAGTCGCTTCGCCAAATCAGGCGACGGCCCGGACATAGAAAGCGATCCGACCGGGCGCCGCATCGTCGGGAAAAGCTATGCAGCCCGGGACGCGCGTTCGACGATTTGAACCGCTTCGTCGAATTGTACCCCTACGATACGCGAAACGCCGGGTTCTTGCATGGTGACGCCGTACAACCGATCCGCCGCCTCCATCGTTAACTTGTTGTGTGTAACGAGAAGGAATTGCGTGTGTTCTGCAAATCGCCGGATCATGCGCATGAAGCGACGCACATTCTTGTCGTCGAGCGGGGCGTCCACCTCGTCGAGAATACAGAAGGGACTCGGCTTCACCAGATAGATGCCAAACAGCAACGCAATGGCCGTAAGCGCTTTCTCGCCTCCGGAAAGCAGCGACGTTTTCGACGAGGTCTTGCCGACGGGACGGGCTTTGATGCGGATAGCCGTTTCGAGCGGTTGCGCGGGGTCCTCCAGCACCAGATCGGCCACCGCTTCTTCCCCGAACAAATCCTGGAACGTTTGCCGGAAATGGCGCCGAATGTCCTTGAACGTTTCCATGAATCTCGCCGAAGCCGTCGTATTGATTTCGTCGATCGTTTCGAGCAGCGTCTTTTCGGCGGCTTCGAGGTCTTGCTGTTGCTGCGTCAGGAAGTCGAGCCGCTCCGTCTCCTCCTCCCAATGCTCAAGCGCCAGTTCGTTGACGCTCCCCATGGCGCGCAGACGCTGACGGAGCGTACTTGCTTCCTCGCGGGCCGCTTCCTCCTCAAAGTCTTCCGGCGTCAGAATAGACGCTTCCGCCGCGGCTTCCGGAAGCGACACGAAAAAATCTTCGGCGACTTGCTCGACCAGCGCGGCCAAACGGGTTCGGATTTCGGTGAGCCGCAGCGCACGCGTATGCTCCTGCTGCACCAATTGCTCGCGGCGCCCCCGCAATTCCTGCAATGCGCCCTCCAGGGCCGCCACCTCCTCCCGGAGGGAACGCAACGCCTCTTCCGATCGGTCCGCCGCCTGCTGCAACGCCGCTTGCCTTTCCTGCATGGCGGGCCAATCGGCTGTCAGGGCGTCCAGCCGATCCCGGGCGCCTTGCATTTTCCGGTCGAGCTCGGAGATGCGGCGCGCGCGCGCTTCCGTGCGGTCATGCAAATCCTGAAGACGCCCGCGTGCGCGATCCAGATCCCGCTGCAAATTCTCGTACCGGTTGCGCGCCTTGAGCGATTCAAGCCCCGCCTCGCTGCATGTCCCCGCCGCCACGCGACTTTCGGCTTCGGCGGACTGAAACGCCGTTTCTGCTTCAGCAAGTCGGGATCGGACGCCGCGCGCAACCTCGTCGAACTCGGCAAGCGTCTGATCGAGGCGCTTGCTCTCGAAATCCGTTCCTTCGAGAAATACCTGTGCCTCTTCGAGTTTTTGGGAAAGCGCTTCCTGGCGGCGTTCGGCCGCTTCCAGATTGAACGCAACCTGAGCGGCTTCCTGTGCTATCCCGACCAGTTTCCGTTCGGCTTCGCCAAACTGTTCGCGCAAAGATTCTGCGCAAACAGCGGCCATTTCGGCGCGATGCGCGCCGATGGTCGCTTCCGCGGCCTCGATATCGCTTCGGATAGCCTGTAACCGACGGCGCGCGGTTTCCAGCTGATTCCGCCGCTCAAGCCGCCCCAGGACCGCCGTATCTCCTTCCTCCTCGCTTCCAGCGTGCAAAACGCCTTGCGCATCGACCCATTCGCCGGCGCGCGTAAAAAATCGTTCGCCATGGGAAGCTTGCGCGGCATGTCGCTCCGCTTCGTCAAGCGTATCGACCACGTACGCATTGCGTAGCAGCAACCGAACCAGACGAGCGCATTGGTCCGCATCCATAGTCCGGTCCGCAATACGCACGGCTTCCGCCAGCGACGCAACCTGTTCGGAACAGGCGCTTTCAGACGTCATCGCATCCGGTATCCGGTCCAGCACAATGAACGTGGCGCGGCCCTGGCCACTCTGGCGCAATTGTTCGATAGCCGCCCGGGCCTCGCGGTCGGAATGCACCACAATGCATTCCGCGAAAGACCCCAGCGCAGCGGCAAGAGCCACTCGATCCGCATCCTCGCAGGCAAACAGATCGGTCACTGTGATCAGGCGCTCGCTGGACCATTCCGAAGCAGCCAGGTACTGCACGGCCCCGGCGCAATCCTCACAGGACGTAAGCATGCTCTCCAGCAATCGCGCCGAGGCGGCAAGGGCTTCCTGCTCCCATTCGAGCTGGTGCAACCGGTTGGTCGCCTCGTCGAGACATTCCCGAATACGGGCTTCTTCCTGCGAAGCCCGTTCGGAAGCGACGCGGGCCTCTTCTACGGCAACCGTAGCGGCGGATTTCAGGGTTTCCGTATCCGCCGCAAGCGTACGCAAGTCGGCCAGCAATGCCTCGACCTCGCGACGTTCCGTTTCCATATCCGCCATATTCTTCTGCACAAGATCGCGCTGGCCAACCATCTTGTCGAGTTGCCGGCGCTGCACGGCATGCTTCTCTTCACATGCGCGCTCCTCTGCGCGAAGATGCAGCAACGCCTGTTGCTTTTCCTCGCTGGCGGCGCGGCGCGCATCCTGATCGCGCTCGGCCGAGGCCAGCCGCTTTTCCGCCTCGTACATAGCGGGTTCGGCCTCCTTCAGGGCCTTTTCCACCTCGGAAATCTCCTGTGTCATGTCGATGCGACGCAGCGCAGCGGTTTCCTGCTCCTCCTGCATGCGTTGCCGTTCGCCCCGCGCGGATTCCAGCTGCCCTTCCGCAAGCCGTTGTTCCGTTTCCATTTCGCGCCGTTTGTCGATGTGCGCGTACAGGTCGGCGCGTTCGGCTTCCAGGCGCTTCTCGCAAGCAAGCAAGTTCTCCCGAAGCACAGTCAGCGCCTCGGCCTGCCCGGTTTCCTGTTCCGTCGCCTGCGTCGTTTCCGCGCTCAGGCCGGATGTTTCGTTGGCAAGCCGGTCCTGCTTTTCCGCCAGGCGGGCATATTCGGCGGCGGCGATCGCCAGTTCAAGCGTACGCAGACGATCCCGGGCCTGCTTGTAGCGTTCGGCCTGCCCGGCCTGGCGCTTCAGGCTGCGAACCTGTTTGGCGATCTCGTCCGTAAGGTCCCGAATACGCTCCAGATCGCTCCGGGTCGCCTTCAGCCTTCCAAGCGTTTGCCGCCGCCGCATCTTGTATTTCGTGACGCCCGCCGCCTCCTCGAACAAACGCCGCCGGTCGTCGGTGTTTTCGGACAGAATCTCATCGATCATCTTGAGTTCGATGACCGAATACGCCCCGGCGCCCATCCCGGTGTCCATGAACAGGTCCATAATGTCGCGCAGGCGACACGTTACGCCATTCATGGCGTACTCGGAATCGCCAGATCGATAGAGGCAGCGCCCCAATTGCACTTCGTCGTATCGGGAAGGCAGAATATCCCGGTTGTTCTCAATCGTCAGGAGCACTTCGGACATGCCCAACGGCTTGCGGTTCGCGGAGCCGCTGAAAATGACGTTCTCCATCTTCTCGGAACGGAGAACGCGGGTGCGTTGCTCGCCGATCGCCCAGCGCACGGCGTCCACAATATTCGACTTCCCGCATCCGTTAGGACCTACGATGGCCGTAATGCCCGCATCGAATCGCAGTACGGTGCGATCCGCAAAACTTTTGAAACCATGCAATTCGAGTTTGCTCAGATACATAGCGGCAAGGCCATCTGCAAGGACGAATCGAAAAAAGGCGCGGGCAAGCACGAGCGAACGAAGCAATATCCTGTCGGCGTATTGTTTCGCCCGCCTGACGCCTGCGCAGGCCTATCAAGGGAATAGATAATAAAAACGATCTAAAACCGTTATGCAAGCCCTATTTGCTCTTTCTGACGGATTGTGGAAAAATTATGTATATCTTCCCGAAAAAATGGAAAAATCTCACGGAAAGCGCCTTCATAATCCGTTATTGCAGACCTGTGTACCTCATTGCGCGCCCGTCCATTCTCAAAAAAACATGGAGCGGGCCCTCGAAAATTTCCGGGACAGAATATGCGCCGCGCGTAACCTGCGCAAGGAATTCCCGTAAGCCAATGCGTATGCGGCAGGGAATTTGCATGAAATGAGACGTGCGTCCCCTGCGCAATGCAGCGGAAACGCATGGAAACCACACCCTTCGGTCTACCTCCGCCGACGGTGTGTGCCGCTGAGGAGGGCCTTGCGTACGGACTGGAGCCCCGGCATGCCTGGCCCTCCTCTTTTTTTGGCTGCTTTTTTATTGACTGCTACGGCGCGTCAGAGTGACCAGGGCGCCCGCATGGGCCGCCCGAGCATCTCGTTGGCCGAGGCGTCGTCAAGCACCATTTCCCGGTCCGGATCCCACCTCAGGTCGCGACCCAACTGCATAGCGATATTGCCAAGGTGGGCAATGGTGATAGAACGGTGCGCCTCCTCGATCGGCGCTATCGGTTCGGTGCCGGCAATGACGCTATCAAGGAAATCCTGGCGATGGTCGTCGCTGCGATAGAGGCGGGCGTCCTGATCGCTCAGGATCGTGCTCCAGATAGCCGGATCGGATACCTCATGGCCGCCGCGAGAGATGAATATCCATCCGTCGTCGCCTTCAAAGCGAACGCCCCTCGGCTCGTCGCTGGAAACGATCATGACGACGCCGTTGGCGTATTCCGCCTCGAAATAAAACTCCGTGGCCGTATTCCACAAATCGTTCTCCGGGAAGGCGCCCCGGGCATTGCGAATGGCTATCGGGCCGGTCCGGGCCGTTCCCATGCCCCACTGCGCAATATCGGGATGGTGCCCGCCCCAATCCGTCACCTGCCCGCCAGAGTAATCCATAATCCAGCGGAAGTTTACGTGACACCGGGCAGGGCTGTATTCTGCTTCGGGCGCGGGACCCAACCAGAAATCGTAGTTGAAGCCTTCGGGCACGGGCTCGGGCTCTTTCCGATCGCCGGTTTGGCCAAAGTCCGGCTGTCCCGGCGGCAGGCCGCATCGCACGGTGCGGAGCGCACCGATCCGCCCGTTCAACACCAGTTCGCAGGCATGGCGAAAACCTTCGCCGGAGCGCTGCTGACTGCCAGTCTGGAACACCACCCCCGCCTCCTTCACCGCATCGCTCATGGCCCGCCCTTCCCGGACAGTAAGCGAAAGCGGTTTCTCGCCGTAAATATGTTTCCCGGCGCGGGCAGCGGCAATCACCGGAATGGCGTGCCAGTGATCCGGCGTGGAAATCACTACGGCGTCGATATCGTCGCGGGCCAGCAGCTCCCGAAAGTCTTCATATCCTTCGCAGGGATAGGCATTCCCGGAGCGCATCTCCTGGCCGCGGCGGAAATCCACCAGTTGCCGGGCGGGCTCCCGCCCCGCGTAGGCGCCGTTCCAATAGCCGTAACTCGCCCGGTTTACGTCGCAGACTGCGGCGATATGCACTTGCTCTTTCTCAAGAAATTGCCGCAAATGGCCCGTCCCCATATTGCCCGTACCAATGAATCCGAGCGTAATGCGATCACTGGGCGCCGTGCGGCCGCCGCGTCCAAGCGCGGACGCCGGAACAATGGTCGGCAGAGCAAGCCCTCCGGCGAGGAGCGCGCTGGTCTTCAAAAATTCGCGTCTATTTCTGGATATCATGGTTTCTTCGGAATCTGTGGACAGGACTGCGCTACCCGGAAAGGTAATACTTACGGATGCTTTGATCAAGTCCACTGCGATCAGTGCATCTTTGTGAATTTATTTCAGGATGCTCTGATTAAGTCCACTTTGATCAGCGCTTCGCTTTCACGCGTAAAGCACGACATGACGGCGTCGTTGAAATCAGCGAAAAACACGGCGGATTCGGGGTCGCGTTCGCGAAGCGCCCTTCGGGAGGCTGAAAGGCGCACGGGGGCATACATGCAACGTCCAACTCAGGCGTCCGAACCGCTGGCCAGTGCGGCGAGCGCTTCCCCGGCGACGCGCATGGTCGTCCATTCGTCCATCGGTTCGGCGCCGAGCCGTTCGTAAAGCCGGATAGCGTTTTCGTTCCAGTCCAGGACGGACCATTCAAGACGTCCGCATCCCCGGGCGACCGCCAGATCGGCCACCTGCGTGAGAAATGCCGTGCCGAAACCCCGTCCGCGCCAGGCAGGATCCACGTAGATATCTTCCAGATAAATACCGGGCTTCGCCAGAAAGGTGGAGTAGTTATGAAAGAAAAGTGCAAACCCCACCGGAGCGCCCTCGAATTCGCCGATAAGCACTTCTGCATAGGCGCGGGCGCCGAACAGCGTGTTTTCCAGGGCTTCTTCCGTCGCCACGCATTCATGTTCGAGCCGTTCAAACCGGGCCAGACCGCGTATGAAAGCATGAATGAGCGGAACATCGTCCTGACCGGCGGGCCGGATGGTAAAACCCGGAAGGGGCGTCCGGGGAGTAGTTTCATGCATGGTAGTATAAGGCTATGCCGACACACCCGTTCGGCCGCAACGCGGACGACAATTTAAACAACCTCTTCAGCCGCCGCGCGGCCAACGGTTTCGAACGTCAATCCCTCCGTGTCGGAGGCCATGTCAATGCGCACATGATCTCCGTCCGCAATGCGACCGGCCAGAATTTCTTCGGCAAGTTTATTGGAAATTTCCTGTTGCAGCACGCGCTTCAGCGGACGCGCCCCGAACGTCGGATCATAGCCCTGTTCGGCCAGCCGATCCCGCGCAGCGTCGGACAGCGTCAGGGTAAGATTCTGGTTTTGCCGGGCAAGCGCCTCGATTCGGGCATATTGTATATCCACGATGCGGCGTATCTGTTCTGGCCCAAGCGGTCGAAACAGAACGATTTCGTCGATCCGGTTCAGGAATTCCGGTCGTAGCCGTTGCCTGAGAAGGTTTCTCATGTCCTCCTTCATGGCCGCGAGCGCCTTGTCATCGAACGTCTCGGTAGCTGCGATGCGTTCCTGTATGATCTCGGAGCCCATGTTACTCGTCATGATGACGATCGTATTCCGGAAGTCGGCTACGCGGCCCTTGTTATCGGTCAGACGCCCGTCGTCGAGCACTTGCAGCAACACATTGAACACTTCGGGATGCGCCTTCTCTATTTCGTCGAGAAGAATTACGGAATACGGCCGGCGTCGCACCGCTTCGGTAAGCTGCCCCCCCTCTTCATACCCGATGTATCCCGGAGGAGCGCCCACAAGACGGCTGACCGCGTGTCGTTCCTGATATTCGCTCATGTCGATGCGGACCATGGCGTGCTCGTCGTTGAACAGGAACTCGGCAAGGGCTTTCGCCAACTCGGTCTTGCCCGTGCCGGTGGAGCCAAGAAAAATAAAACTCCCGATCGGACGGGACGCTTCCTGAAGTCCGGTTCGTCCCCGACGCACCGCATTGGAAACGACCTGAAGCGCTTCGGGCTGTCCAATCACGCGGCGTTCCAGCATTTCTTCGAGCCGCAACAGTTTCTCGCGCTCCCCGGCAAGCATTTTCGCCACCGGAATCCCCGTCCATCGGGATACGATCTCTGCGATATCTTCCGGGCCGATTTCTTCTTTCAGCAGCGCGCCCCGCTCCTGGATTTCGTCGAGCTCAGCCTGCGCATCGCGGATTTTCTGTTCAGCCTGCGGAATCTGTCCGTAGCGAATTTCCGCCACGCGGCCATACTCGCCCGCGCGCTCCAGATTTTCCGCCCGGATGCGGAGCTGGTCCATATCCTCCCGGGTATCCCGAATCGTCCGGATGACGTTCTTTTCCTGTTCCCAACGCGCCCGGAGTTCGTTGCGGTCTTCTTCGAGCCTGGCGATCTGTTCGTCGATCCGCTCGGGCTTGCCTTGCGCGCCGTCCCGCTTGACGGCTTCCCGTTCGATTTCCAGTTGCCGGATTTGCCGTTCCATCTGATCCAGGTCCTCCGGCATGGAATCGATCTCGATCCGAAGCCGGGCCGCCGATTCATCGATCAGATCAATGGCCTTGTCGGGCAGAAAACGATCAGAAATGTACCGGTGACTGAGTTCGGCCGCCGCTACGATGGCGCCATCCTGGATCCTGACGCCGTGATGCACCTCGTAGCGATCCTTGATTCCCCGCAGGATGGAAATGGTATCGACTACGGAGGGCTCCGCGACCAGCACCATCTGGAAGCGACGCTCCAGCGCCTTGTCCTTTTCGAAATGCTTGCGGTACTCGTCCAGCGTGGTTGCTCCGATAGCGCGCAATTCGCCGCGGGCAAGGGCGGGCTTCAGAATGTTCGCCGCATCCATGGCGCCTTCGCCGCCGCCCGCGCCCACGAGGGTATGGATTTCGTCGATAAAAAGAACGACCTGACCATCCGATTCGGTGACTTCCTTGACCACGGCTTTCAGCCGGTCTTCGAATTCGCCGCGGTACTTGGCCCCCGCGATCAGCGTACCCATATCGAGCGCGACCAGCCGCTTGTCCTTGAGCCCTTCCGGCACATCGCCCTGTACGATGCGAATGGCCAGTCCTTCCGCAATCGCTGTTTTTCCGACCCCGGGCTCTCCGACCAGCACAGGATTGTTTTTGGTCCGACGGGAAAGAATCTGCAGGACGCGCCGAATTTCCTCGTCGCGCCCGATCACGGGGTCGATGCCGCCCTGCCTTGCCAGCTCGATGAGATCACGGGCAAAGCGCTCAAGCGCCCGATGTCCATTGCTTTCCTGTTGGGGATTCATTCGAATACGTGTTTTCCGTCGAAAAATGCGGGTTTCGATGCGCGCGGGACCCTGTATCCGGAAAGGATACCCCTTAAAATATGGGGGCGCCCGCGCATCGTTGTGCAGTCAGTACCTACGAAAAGCGTACCGGAAACCCACAGCATGACAGTTTGGCAGAATGCGAAGGGTTCAGCCCGCAGAGGCAATGGAGTCCGGGACACCCGAGCGCCGGAATGGCGCGTACCGGAAGCGGATCCAGAACCAACCCGGTGCACTTGAGCGATCTTGCAGGCGCTCCCTGACATCTTACCTTGTCAGGTTGCAGAAATCTTTATTGGAGAATGGGTCAGTCCCCGGAAAAGGTAAGCGACTTCTGCCAACCTATCGTGAACATCCAGTCCGTATCGAGCTGCGGTCCGTGCAGGTCCTGTTAGGCCGGCATACTCCATTCGGCAGCGATTCTGTGGCCTTTAAGCACGCCATCTCTGAAATAGATGTTCATGCCGAGCGGAATAGCCATACGCACTCCACCGCGAAGATCCTCGCGGACCGTCGGAACCATCATCGGATTTCTATAGGCTGCATCGTGGCCGCTATAGTCCCCCCACTTCCGGAGCAGCAAACGGGCCTATACGCTGAGATGCTCCGTGGTTTTCAGGGCAAGCCATGCAGTGCCTTCCGTGGCGTTTCCCTGTCTGTAGCGCGGATCGTGCCGCGGACCTGCAAACCCCATGAAAACCGCTCACGCATGCCAAGGACCGTAACGCCTGGAAGCAGGTCCCATGTGCCTGAACCCAACTGCATCGGATACGGCATCTGGACCGCAACGCCCCCGCTCATCGGATTCACACCTGTCTCTTCAATGGATCCGACAGGAATCGACACGCCGGCCATGAGGTGAACGCGCGTAGCGCCGGCGCGCTTCAGCCCGATCAGGGCGGACAGACCCACATCGCCCAGGCCGGAGGACATGGCCTCGAAAGCGGCGTTCATGCGGGTAACATGGTTCATGTTCTTGCCGATCCATTTCGCCCCACCCATGACGGTTATCGCATCCGAGGGCGCATACATGACGCCAACCATATGCATCGTCATCGTCATATCCAGCGGAGCCACCATGAAGTCCCGGTGTACATCGCTTGTCGACACTTCTGACACACCTGTGCGATTGCCATCCATATTCATGTGCATGAAGCGATAGGACAACATGTATTCACCGCGCTCGTGGATGTGATCACCCATGACCCCGATGGGTGCGTGCCCGTCGGGGCGGGAAGATGTCCATTCGTACTGTGCCCGGACAGGCGTCACAGCAAGGAGTGCGACAGCGAGGGCGGCAAGGGCGATTCGTATCGGCATGGTGGATGATCGTAGCGTTGGGAAGACTGCGTGGAAGCAAAGAACCTGCAAGAATGAAAAAAGAAATGGGGGGCTTATACTGATCTTCCATTTTGCCAGCGAAGAAAACAGGGAGACCCTGTATAAAATTGCAAAGGAAGCCAGAGGGCTTTTTTGAAAGATTGGACAAAACGGACACACCTTGCGGACAGATGCGGACCGAGAGGATTCAGAAGATCCTCCGGCCAACATGACGCCGCGCGCCCGTTCCACGAGGAACGCCCGAATACAGCGCCTCGTACCAGATGGCAGAAATCACGAACCGGTGATAGGCATCGCCAAAACGTTTCGGGGGCAACATCGCGGCGACCGGCGCGCCAGACCCGAACGACAAACTTTCCTGATCGATTTCAAGCAGCCCGGGAGCGAACAAGCCATGAAAAACGTACCGGCGGAAACAGATGCCTGGTGGCGTCATTTTCAGGAACTTCTGGACGATCAGATTGATTTTCCAGACGAGTATGTGTTCAAGTTCATTGTGCCTGCCGACGGTCTGACCGCGCTCAAAAAGATATTCGGACGACATCCGGTTACGGTGCGGGCGTCGTCCAAAGGGCGGTACCTCAGCGTGACGGCGAAAATGGAAATGCATTCCAGCGATGAAATCATTGCCTTGTACCAGGCGGCGGCGAAAGTGGAGCAGGTGATGATGCTCTGAAATAGCGCCGAAGGGTGTAAAAAAGATGCTGAAAAGGAGTAAAGGATGCGCTGATCAAGTCCGCTTCGACAAGCGCTTTTTGTATTTCTTCCGCAAAACACTATGAAACTGACGTTCAGATGGTATGGCCCCGGCGATCCGGTATCTCCGGCGTACATCCGGCAAATTCCCCGCATGACGGGTATTGTAAGCTCGCTCCGGAATTGCGCGCCGGGCGAGGTATGGCCGCGGGAAAGCGTGCGCGCGCTGCGCGAGACGATCGAGGCGGCAGGGCTGCGTTTCTCGGTAGTAGAATCGATCAACATACACGAACACATCAAACTGGGCTGGCCGGACCGGGATGCATTGATCGCCCGGTACGCGCAAAGCATGGAAGCGGTGGCTGCGGAAGGCGTGCCGGTCATCTGCTACAATTTCATGCCGGTTTTCGACTGGTTGCGCACGGATCTGGCGATGCCGCAACCGGATGGATCGACTGCGCTGCGGTTCGACCAGAAAGACATGGAAGCCATCGATTTTTCCGCAGGAACCCAGGACCTCCCGGGATGGCATGCCGCCTATACGGGCGAAGAAATCACCGCATTGCGCGCCGCGTACGCCGAATGTTCGGAAGAAGACCTGTGGGATAATCTGGCGTATTTTCTGGAGCGCATCGCGCCGGTAGCCGAGCGGGCCGGCGTGCGCCTTGCCATTCATCCCGACGATCCGCCTTGGTCCGTGGCGGGATTCCCGCGCATTATCACGAGCGGCGCGGCGCTGAAACGGGTTACGCAACTGGCGGATAGCGAAGCGAACGGCGTAACGCTGTGCACCGGTTCGCTGGGCGCGAACCCCGCCGAAGCCGCCCGGCTGCCGGAGACGATTCGTTCGCTGGCGGGACGCATTCATTTTGTGCATGCGCGCAACGTGACCCATCTGGGAGACCGATCTTTCCAGGAAAGCGTACATCCCGATGGCAATGTCGATATGGCGGCTGTGATGGAGGCCCTGCTGGAGATCGGCTTCGATGGCCCGGTCCGGCCGGATCACGGGCGTATGATCTGGGGAGAAGAAGGGCTGGCGGGATACGGTTTGTACGATCGCGCGCTGGGCGCCGCCTACCTGACTGGCCTGTGGGACGCTACGGAACGAAAAGCAATTTGACGCAGGCGCCCTCCGACGAGAAGCGCGCCGCGGGAAGTGCGTATCGCGTATCTTTATATTCAGGATACTCTGGTCGAGTATGCCTCGATAATGCAGGCCCATGGGACATCCCTTTCACTCGATTTATTCGCACGGCTTCATTCGGACCGCAGTTTGCGTTCCGCGCTTGCGCGTGGCCGATCCGGGCTATAATGCCAAGCAAACGATCCGGCTTGCCGAGCAGGCTTCCAGGATGTCGGCAGCAGTAACCGTGTTCCCCGAACTCGGATTGTCGGCGTACGCCAACGATGACCTGTTCCACCAGGATGCGCTCCTCGACAGCGCGGCGGAAGCCGTATCCCGTGTGGCGGATGCTTCGCGCGACCTGACGCCGGTGCTCGTGGTCGGTGCGCCCCTTCGCTTCGACGCCGCGCTATTCAACTGTGCGGTTGTGATCTACCGGGGAGAAGCGCTGGGTATCGTCCCGAAGAGTTACCTGCCGAACTACGCCGAGTTCTACGAGAAGCGGCAGTTTACGCGGGCTGCTTCTGCGCTGCGGAATAAGGTTCGCTTCCGGGACGATGACGTTCCGTTCGGAAGCGACCTGATTTTCGAGACGCCTTCCCTAAAGCATTTTGCGCTCCATGTGGAGTTGTGCGAGGACCTGTGGGTGCCCATTCCTCCAAGTACGTACGCAGCGCTGGGCGGGGCTTGCGTGCTGGTGAATCTGTCCGCAAGCAACAGCACCATCGGCAAGGCGGAATACCGGCGGGGATTGTGCGCGATGCAATCGGGCAAGTGCGTGGCGGCGTATCTCTATGCAGGCGCGGGTGCGGGCGAATCCACGACGGATCTGGCCTGGGACGGGCACGGCATGATCTGGGAAAACGGGCGGCTTCTCGCAGAAACGGAGCGATTTTCGCCGGAAGGGCAGGTGACGGCGGCGGACGTGGACCTCGAATTGCTGGCGCAAAACCGGATGCGCCTGACCAGTTTTCACGATGCGGCAGGCGATCACCGGGATCGGATGCGGGCATTGCGGCGCATACCCTTCGATTTCGAGATTCCGAAAGGAGATATCCCGCTGCGGCGCACGGTGGAACGGTTTCCGTACGTACCGAGCGATCCGGCCACGCTGGACGCCCGCTGTCAGGAAGCCTGCAACATTCAGGTGCATGGCCTGATGCAGCGGTTGCAGAGCGCCGGCATCGACCGCATTGTAATCGGGGTATCGGGAGGGCTCGATTCGACGCAGGCGCTGCTTGTGGCGGCCCGGGCCATGGACAAACTGGACCGGCCCAGGGAGCACATTCTGGCCTATACGATGCCCGGGTTCGCCACCAGCGACCGGACGCTGGCGAATGCGCGGGCGCTCATGCAGGCGCTGGGGGTTACTGCCGGAGAGATCGACATCCGGCCCGCCGCCATGCAGACCTTTCGCGACATCGGCCATCCGTTTGCGGACGACGAACCGGTGTACGACGTAACGTTCGAGAACGTGCAGGCAGGGACCCGCACATCGCATCTTTTCCGGCTTGCCAACCTGCACAAAGGCCTCGTACTGGGCACCGGGGACCTGAGCGAACTGGCGCTGGGATGGACCACATACGGCGTCGGCGATCACATGTCGCATTACAATGTCAATGCGTCCGTTCCGAAAACCCTGATCCGGCATCTCATCCGGTGGACGATAGCATCCGGCGCATTCGATGAGCCTGTCGCCGGTGTGCTGCAATCCGTGCTGGATACGGAAATTTCCCCGGAACTCGTTCCGCAAGAAGACGGAAACGCCGACGAACCGCACCAGCGAACGGAGGAGGTCGTGGGGCCGTTCGATTTGCAGGATTTCAATTTGTATTACGTCACACGGTACGGTTTCCGACCCGCAAAGGTCGCGTTCCTGAGCCGCCATGCCTGGGGCAGCACGCCAGAAAAGCATGGGGATGCGGAAGCAAACGGTGTGCCGGCGCATACGTACACGCTTGCTGAGATCAAACACTGGCTGGGCGTATTCCTGTACCGGTTCTTCAAAATCAGCCAGTTCAAGCGCTCGGCCATGCCCAACGGGCCGAAGGTGGGATCCGGCGGTTCGCTTTCGCCTCGGGGCGACTGGCGGGCGCCGAGCGATTCGGAAGCCGAGGTATGGATCGAGGCGCTCCGCCGGGACGTGCCCGACACGTAATCGGCCCGATGCATAATCCGACCTTTCGCTACAGCAAAGCAGGTAACGCCGCAGGCCGGTTGCAGCCGGAATCGTGCAGATTGCGCCGTGTCCGCCCCGGTGGTCGCCGGTTGAGGCGCCTGTTCCGGGGGCCATAAGAAGGAAGCTCCCCTCGCATGGGAAGGATCGGGTCACGTCGGCGAACGCGGAGTCGCCGCGGCGTCCGCAAGAATCACTGTTTCCCGAAGCCCGCAGATATGCGAGGCGGGCAGTTCCAGGTCGTTGTCGAGGACGCGCCGCAGCGTTTCCCGCTTGGCCGCTCCTGCAACCATAAACGCCACTGTTTCCGCCCGGTTGAGCACGGCGGGGGTGAGTGTGATCCGCTCCCTCGGCGGCCTGTAGGCAGGCCCCTTTACCGCCGCGACCCACCGGTCCTGCGCCGGCTCGTATCCCGGAAACAGCGAGGCCGTGTGTCCATCCTCCCCTATGCCAAGCAGGGCAAGGTCGAAGGTTTTGTCCTGCGCAGGGCCGAAACATTCCCGCAGGATGGTTTCGTAGTCGTCCGCAGCCGCTTCGGGCGTGTCGAGCGAGGTGTTTACCGGATGCAGGTTTGCCTTCGAAATCGGTACGCGGTCAACGAACAGGCGGCGGGCCGCCCGGAAATTATTGCCGGGATGATCTTCCGGTACAAACCGCTCGTCGGCCCAGAAGAACCGGATGTCGGACCATGGCAACGAGCGCCCTTCCGCGCCGCCGAGCAGCGAAAAAAGGCGCTCCGGCGTCGATCCGCCGGAAAGGCAAATATTGCACGGCGCGCCCGTGCGCGCCTTCGCGCGAATCATCTGCAAGGCTGCATGACTCAGCGCATCGAGGCGTTCGTACGTTTCCAGCCGTTGTTTCATGAAAGGCCGCGCCTCACGAAGCGGAATTCGGACCCGCCGATCCGGGCGCGTACGGATGCACCGGCAAACCGGCTTCGAGAACCGGCGTGTAGAGCCGCCACGAATTGATCACTTCGTCGGCATGCACGAACAGGGTCTGGTCTCCCTGGATCACATCGCCGAGCAGCGTTTCGTAGGCTTCCGGGAGATCGCCGAACACCTCGTCGTAGCGGAAGCGGAGCCTTCTGGGGGTCAGCCTGAGCGGCATGCGCGGCTGCTTCACCTCAAAGTGCAGGTTGAACCCTTCGTCCGGCTGCAACGTGATTTCGAGGATGTTGGGGCGGACGTTGCAGGTATCCTCGTAGGGCCGGAAAAGCGAAACCGGGGCCGGCTGAAACCGGATCGCGATGCGGGTGCGCTTTTTGGGCATGCGCTTGCCGGTCTCCAGGATGAACGGAACGCCTCGCCATCGCCAGTTGGCGAGCTCTATGCGCAGGCGAACGAACGTTTCGGTGGTGGACCCATCCGGCACCCCTTTTTCCTCGTGGTATGCTCTTACGGGCTTGCCGTCCACTTCGCCCGCGGCGTACTGGCCCAGCAGCACATCCTCGGGACGGAGCGGAACGATGGATTCCAGCGCCTTGATTTTTTCCTGTCGGATGGAGTCGGCGTCGAACCGGGCGGGCGCCTCCATCGCAACCAGCGAGAGCAACTGCGTAATATGGTTCTGCACCATGTCCCTTAGCGCCCCCGACTGATCGTAATACCCCGCGCGCGTTTCTACGCCCAGGGTTTCGTGCACCTGAATATCGACCCGTTCGATCTGCCCCCGGTGCCATACGCTCTCGAAAAGCGCGTTGCCGAACCGGAAAACCAGCAGGTTCTGTACGGTTTCCTTCCCGAGATAGTGGTCGATGCGAAATATCCGGGACTCGTCGAAATACCGGTGCACGAGGTCGTTCAGCGCATGGGCCGACGTCAGATCGTGCCCGAACGGCTTTTCGATGACGAGCCGCGCCCAACCTGGCGTCTTGTGGAGATTGGCCTGCCCGAGGGCTTCGATGGTTCCGGGGAACGTCTTTGGGGGCAGGGCAAGGTAAAAAACCCGGTTGCCGGGCAGGCCGCATTCCTTTTCAATGGAGTCGATCCGGCGCGCAAGTCCATCGTAGCCGCTGCCGCCGCCCAACGATTGGTAAAACACATGATCATCGCACCAGGCGGAAAGATCGGAGCCCTCCGGACGCCGGTCGCGCAACGCTTCGCGGACGCTGTCCCGGAAGGCTGTGTCGGACAGAGCAGACCGGGCCGCGCCGAGAATGTGGCAACAGCGCAGTTCGTCATGCCGCTCCATGAGATGAAACAAGGCAGGCACCAGCTTGCGCGACGTCAGATCGCCGCTGGCGCCGAGAATGACGAAAAGGTGGGGTTGGAAGGAGCGCGACATGGGCAGAACGACATGAATGGATGTCCCCGGCCTCTTGCACAGGCAAGGCCAATATATCCCCCCACATGTTACGGAATTCGCAGGTTAATGGGGCGCTGTATGTGCTGGACTATAAGGTAAGGCAAACAGGTACGCCCCTTACGAGGCCTCCGTGCGGGATTCGTTCAGCAGCCAGTCGATCAGACGCTCCGCATAGTTCGAGGTAAGCCAGGGAATGTGCGACCCCTCGTTGATCTTCCAGAGTTCGACCGTAATGCCGTCCTGGCAGCCCTCACGATAGCGAATGCGATCGGTTTCCGCACCGGCGTGGGCACGGTCGATATCGATGGAGGAAAGTTCTTCGGCCCTGGAAAGATCGCACCGCGCGCGTTCGGCCCAGCGCTCCACCACACCCTCCGCGCCGGCGTACCCGACGCCAAGGGGAATTCCTGCATAGAGAATGATTTCGTCGGCGGTGCCGTGGATATGTAATACGGAAACCGGCGGCGCCGACTCGCAACGGGTTGGATCCAGAAACGAGGCGCCTGCAAGCGGCGCGATCGCGGTCAGGCCCGGAAGACCTTCGCAGGCAAGGCGGTAGGACATGAATCCGCCGTTGGAATGTCCGACCGAAAAAATGCGGTCCACCTGGATATACTCGCCTGCCTCTTCGATGAGGCTGGAGAGATAGCCCACGTCATCCACGTCGGACTCGAAAAAGTTGCAGCAGAAGTCTGTGGCGTCCCAGAAGCGAAAGCTCGCAGAATCGCGCGTGCCGGCGGGCAGGATCAGTGCAAAGTTGTCGGCATCGACCCGTTCGGAAAGGCCCCAATACGCATCATGGTCCGTGGGATTGCCCGAGTAACCGTGCAGGCTGATCACGACAGGAAGGGGACCCATGACATCGTACCCCATCGGGAGTTTCAGGGTGGCGGGACGGTCGCCGCCTATGGTATACTCCGTTTGCTGCGTGACGGGTTCGGGCAGAATTTCTTCCTGCATCGACTTGCTGCAAGCAGACAACAGGAAGATTAGAAGGATACAGGCAAGAAGCGAACGGGGCGCCAACGGCATCGGGGCAAAAGGAAAGGTCGGAAGGAATTCGATCCCGTTCTTCGGGAGAAGCGGTCCGGGCGCAGGGGCTTGCTCTATAATACGGATTACGGGGTTGCCCGCTGAAATTTTTTCGTCTCTATTGACAGGGAATTATAAATTTGTTACCTTTTACGTAATCTTTTCGAGAAAAGAAGGAATGTAGTAATAAAACGGGAACGTGCAGTGGATATCGCCTTCCAGACTCGAAAACTCGAACGAACGTTCAACTCGGCCCAGAAGCTTGAGAAAACGTATGGTCAACGCAGAACCAGAACAATTATGCGCCGTTTGGCTGTCCTCCGTGAAGCCGAATCGCTGGACCAAGTGCCTGTGACGCCGCCGGATCGAAGACACCAGCTTCACGGCGACCGAGCCGGACAGTATGCCGTAGACCTTGTTCACCCTTACCGGTTAGTCTTTACGCCCTGCCACGATCCGGTTCCCCGAAAGCCGGATGGAGGCATCGACACAACCTGTGTCACGGCCATTACAATCCTTGACGTAATCGACTATCATCGATAGAACAAAACAAGATGGCCGCCACCATCAACCAATATCGACCGGACTATGCGGTTCCTCCAGGCTGGATTCTGGGTGAGCACCTTGAAGCGCGAGGTCTCTCGCAGGCCGAATTCGCTCGTCGATGCGGGCGCTCTGCGAAACTGATCAGCGAAATCATTGCAGGCAAAGCGCCTGTTGAACCGGAAACAGCGCTGCAATTCGAAAAGGTGCTGGGTCTTAATGCGGGCATCTGGCTCGGTATCGAAAAGAAATATCAATTACATCTTGCCCGAAAAGCCGAATCTGCCGAAGCGACCAGATGCGCTGCATGGTTGCAACGATTTCCCATTGCAGAACTCGCGAAACGCGGCGCTATTCGGAAACCCGACTCGGATGCAGACGCCATGTCCGGTATTCTCTCTTTTTTTGGCGTGGCGTCTGTCGAAGCCTGGAATACAAGGTATAGCCTGGCGAATGTGGCGTATCGCCATTCGCCGAGTTTCAGGAGTGACGAGGTCGTGCTGGCTACATGGTTGCGTCTTGGAGAAATCGAGGCGCAACAACAGGTTTGCGCAGAATATAACGACGGACGTTTCAGGCGGGCGTTGCGCGAGATTCGCAACCTGACCTCGGAGCCGTTTGAAAAAGCGCTGGCCGAAGCACAACAACGTTGCAATCAGGCTGGGGTGGCTCTAATCCTTGTCCAGCCCCTGTCAAAGATGGCCCCTAGCGGAGCAGCAAGATGGCTTTCTCCCCGGAAGGCGATCATTCAACTAAGCATACGCCATAAAACGGACGATCACCTGTGGTTCACCTTCTTTCACGAAGCAGCGCATATCTTTCTCCATAGCAAAAAGAACATGTTTGTCGATGGTCAAAAAATTCGGGGCGGCGGGGCGGATATTGAAGCAGAGGCGAATGCATGGGCGTCGAATGCTCTTGTGTCCCGGCATGAATGGGAAAAATTTGTTGCAACTCGCCCACGCAGCAAAAGATCGGTTCTCGAATTCGCCGCCCGACAGGGCATCGCGCCCGGCATCCTTGTCGGAATGCTCCAACATGAGAAGCACTTGCCGTGGACTCACCTGAATGGGCTTAAAGTCCGATTGGAATGGTGTGATGAAGGAGTAGAGGAGTGACAAAGCATGAAAATGGGCTTTATGCCTGTTACCCCACATAACGAACCACCGTATCGAACGGCAGTTTTTCGATATCCGGCACTTCGGCGTCCTTACTCGGGTATCCCGCTACGAGCAGCAAAAACGGCGTCTCGTTGCGCGGCCGGTCCAGAATTTCGTTCAGAAAGCGCATCGGACTGGGCGTGTGCGTAAGGGTGGCGACGCCTGCATGGTGCAGCGCCGCGATCAAAAAGCCTGTGGCAATGCCCACGGATTCCGACGCATAGTAGTTCTTGATGCGTTTGCCGTCCTTCCCCAGTCCGTATCGTTCAAGGAAAATGGCGATAAGCGCCGGGGCCTCTTCCAGAAACGGTTTGTTTTCGTCCGTGCCCAACGGAGCCAGCACTTCCAGCCATTCGCGGGTGGCCCGGCGGTTGTAGAATGCGCGTTCCTCGGCTTCCGCCGCTACGCGGATGCGGGCCTTGACCCCGGCGTCGCGCACCACCACGAAACGCCACGGCTGACGATTCGCGCCGCTCGGCGCCGAAGCGGCAACCCGCAATGCGGCTTCGATCACCTCGTCCGGGATAAGCCGGGTATCAAAATGGCGCACGGTGCGGCGGCATGCCATTTCGTCCGCGAAACGCTGCGCGCGACGGATCGCTTCGTCCGGGGGATAGGCAACGGGCTGCAATTTCATGGTAACGAAGGAGGCTGAATAGTCAGATCGAGGCAAAAGTGGCCAACAAACGGGTTCGGCGGTCAGAAGTGTCCGGCGAATGGGTTCTGGGCCACAATGTGGCGAATAAGGCCATGCTGCCTTAGAAACAGCGGTACAAGACACCTTTCCGGCATTGCGATACGATCTCTCGGCAACCCCCGATATCTTTTCCTTCACGCAGGCGGGATGGCATGGACAGTAAAAGGTTAAGGCTTGGAGCGGAGTAAAAAGCGAAAAAAGCTGGTCCCAAACCAGCGTACGCGAAATTTTTCTCAGTACGGGAACCAACTCAAGGCCACACCCCTATAATCTTCATGCCCAGTCGCGGCCTGCAATGGCAACATGGCTAAGGCAGCACATACACGCCCTCAAAATCCTAAAAAAGTTAGACACCATGGCCAAAGAACAAAACCCTCCTCCCGGCCGTCAACCTATCACGGAAGGCTCTTCGACTAGAGGCTTATCGCATAACAATGCTAATACGGCAAAGCCTCCACCTCCACCTCCACCCCCAGCGAAGAAATAAAGATGAGTCATCTATGCAGTGATAGAGAAGACAGCATGCTACTTTGGCCACCGATGCCGATTTCAGATTAGTTAGCATTATAAAATATTGGACAAAAATATGGATTGGTTATTTTCCGAGGAATCTGTAAATTTTCTGTTGTTTATTCTACCAGGATTTGTGACTGTTAGTGTTTTTTATTTATTTACTTCACATCCACGACCTGCAGCATTTGAACAGATTATCCAAGCCTCTATTTTTACTATAATTATATCAACTCTATTTTGGATTGCTGGTACTATAATTGACTGGATTATTGGTACTATAATTGAGATGGATTCATGGAATAAAACTTTGATATTTTCTATATCATTTATTTTTGCAGTAATACTTGGCTTATCAATTGTCTATCTTATGAATAATGATACAATTCATCGTTGTCTTCGAAATCGGGGCTTTACCAAAGAAACTTCCTATCCATCAGAATGGTATTCTGCTTTCTCCAGACTTTCAAATTGCTACGTTGTCCTACATATGAGTGGTGGACGACGTCTCTATGGATGGCCTACGGAGTGGCCCAGCAGTCCCGGTGAAGGACATTTTTTTATTGAAGAAGGTGAGTGGCTATCAGAGAAGAATAAGAGAACACCTATAACGGGAGTCACGGCTATTCTTGTCTCCGTGTCGGAAGTCGAGATGGTAGAATTTCTTCCTGAAGAGCCCGTAAATCAATCTGCCGACTAAACCAATGGCAAAAGAAAAAACTACTTCCCCGAAGACACAACCTTCTGATCGTGCAAGTAGTTTGGATTATGCAGCCAGTCCCCCGCCTCCCGAATCCACTATTGCGACAAAACCACCTCCGCCACCTCCACCCCCGCCTAAAAAGAAGTGAGCCTTGTAATTCACACGGCTTTACAAGGATGTGGGCGATCTCAAGTCGTTTACTAAGAAATGGTTCGGGAAATTCGGACAGTTAGTCCGGGTCGTTTCAGGTGCAGGGCTGCGGTGGGTTACGCCGCCTTGGTCAGCGGCTTTCGTCTGTAATATACGTCGTCGGGGGTTCTATTGTCAAGTCCCTGGTGGGGGCGCTCTTCGTTGAAGTAGCGCAGGTAATCGGCGATTCCCTTCCTGGCCTCGGCCACCGTGTCGTAGGCGCGCCGGTAGACTTCTTCCTGTTTGAGGCTGCGCCAGAGGCGCTCCACGTACACGTTGTCCAGCCAGCGGCCCTTGCCGTCCATGGAGATACGTACCCCGTGCGCCTTGAGCGCGCCCGTGAACGCCTCCGACGTGAACTGCGCCCCCTGGTCCGTGTTGAACACATCGGGCGCTCCATAGCGGACAATGGCTTCTTCTGCCGCTTCGACGCAAAAGCCTGCGTCGAGCGTGTTCGAGAGCCGGCGGGCAAGCACCTTGCGGCTGTACCAGTCGATCACGACCACGAGATAAAGAAAGCCTTTCGCCATAGGGATGTACGTAATGTCCGCCGCATAGACCTGGCCGAGTTTGTCGATCTTCATTGTCTTGAGCAGGTAGGGATATATCTTGTGCCCTGTCCCGGGAGACGACATGCGGCGCTTAGCGTAGATGGCCCTAAGGCCCATAAGGCGCATCAAACGAACGATTCGGCTTCTGGCGATGCAAACGCCTTTTGCCTGGAGCTTGCTCTTTATCGTGCGCGATCCGCTCGTGGGACGCTCCATAAGATGAAACAAAGCAGGCACCAGCTTGCGCGACGTCAGATCGCCGCTGGCGCCGAGGATGACGAAAAGGTGGGGTTGGAAGGAGCGCATGAAGTTCGGACGGTACTGTTAAACCGGAACAAGCGATGCTCCATATTAAGGGATTCCGGGGTCAGCGGCTCCCGGAGATTTTGAAACGAGCCTTATCGTCAACCAACACGATGCGGCCTGGTCGTTGCGCGCCCCACTTCCATAGCACCATATCCGGAAATATACCCAATTGTCGCGCCTTTATAACTGTTTCGTTGGAAAATAGGGTTTTTCGCTTGAAAAATCCCGGGAACCCTCGTTGGCCTTCCCGCCCCTCGGATTTTTCTGCAACATTTTATTTGTTATTCAATTCAAAAACATTGGGGCTTGCGGAATTACCCGAGTTCATGCATTGACAGGCCCATCTGCTTTCTAACCAGAGAGGACCTCTTGAAGCCCCGAGCCATCGTCGTCGCCTTCGCAATAACGGTCTTTTATTTTAGCGCGTCCGTGAGCGGGGCCCAGACCGCTTCCGTTCCGGATCCTGTTCCGCCGCGGGTGTTTTTCACGCCCGGGTTCACAGGTTCTAACGCATACACGCTCCCGGCCAAAAACGGTTACCTGGCCGCAGGGTATGCCGGTACCGACGCGTTGGCGCAATGGTCTGGCGAGGGAGACACCTCGCTGCCGTTTATCGTGCACGCCGCCTACGGCGTCACGAACTACTTCACGCTGGGACTTGGCTCTGGCGCCTGGAGGTTCGAGGCTGATGACTTCCCTATATCGGAAATCGATTTCTTTCCGTATTTGGCGCCCAAGTTGCGCGTGTACAATGGGAAACTACTGACCGCCGGCATAAGAGGCATTATTGTCCTGCCAACGGAGAAAGATTGGGACCTTTGGCTTTACGGGGCTTCTTTGGAGCTCTCTACGAACATGACGAAACGGGCCGCTGGACACCTTTCCATCGGATTCGTCGGGACGGAAATAGCAAACGAGTATACTTCTGGAGGGGTGGTGGCTGTGGGCCAGGATGTCTCGGTATTCATGTTCGCCAAAGGCCAACTCAAGGTGTTCGGTGAATTCCGTCGCATCGCTATCGAGGAGGAAGGCTCTTCGATCCTCATTGCAGGCGCACGGTTCTTGTCCAGCACAGCAGGAGTCGAGGCGTGGTTTGCCCATTGGTTCGAGGATACTATGACACCCGGCCCATTGTGAGCGTCTCGTACCGGTTCTGAGCCGTAGACCCGGGACCCTGCGGGACGGAAGGCCTGTCACCCCACATAGCGCACCACCGCCTCAAGCGGCAGTCTTTCGATGTCGGGTACTTCGGCGTCCTGACTCGGATAACCTGCTACGAGCAACAAAAACGGGGTCTCGTTATTCGGCCGGTCCAGAATTTCGTTCAGGAAGCGCATCGGACTGGGCGTGTGCGTAAGGGTGGCGACGCCCGCATGGTGCAGCGCCGCAATCAAAAAGCCTGTGGCAATGCCCACCGATTCCGACGCATAGTAGTTCTTGATGCGTTCTCCGTCCGGGCCCAGTCCGTAGCGTTCGAGAAAAATGGCGATGAGCGCCGGGGCCTCTTCCAGAAACGGTTTGTTTTCGTCCGTGCCCAACGGGGCCAGCGCTTCCAGCCATTCGCGGGTGGCCCGGCGGTTGTAGAATGCGCGTTCCTCGGCTTCCGAGGCTACGCGGATGCGAGCCTTGATCCCGGCGTCGCGCACCACCACGAAACGCCACGGCTGACGATTCGCGCCGCTCGGCGCCGAAGCTGCAACGCGCAATGCAGCGTTGAGCGCTTCGTCCGGGGAATAGGAAACGGGCTGGAGTTTCATGGCGACAAAGGAGACTTGGCGGACAGATGAGAGTAAAAATGGCCAACAAACGCATTTAGCGGTCACTTGTGGCCAACAAATGGATTTGACGGTCAGATCATAACAAAAGCGACCAACAAAAGGGGCGATGGCCGGATAATGCTGAAAATTCTTATCGGAAGGCGTCAATACCTTCAATAAGATGGAGCAGCGGGCGAAAAAGGAAAAAACGTTGCCGGCGCCCGCCACCTGCATCAAGCAGTTCCAGCACTCCTCCCTCACACAGCGCATCCAGAATTCGTCTTGCCGTACGCCCCGGAATCCCGCCGGTTTGCGAAAAGCTCGTACTGCTAAAAATGGGTCTCTGAAAAATTGAATCCAGTGCGTGGATAGCATAAGGAGATCGCGTCATCGTTGCTACCCGACGCTTCATATCCTCATAGAGATCAAGGATACCTTGCACTTTCCGCGTATTCTCTTCAGCCTGCGCCTGTACCGCTTCCAAAAAGAAACGACACCAGCCGGTCCAGTCATCGTCGCGGGTAACCGCGAGCAACCGCTCGTAATAGATATTGCGCCGCGCTTCGAAGTAAGCGCTGATGTAGAACATAGGCTCCCTGATAAGTTCGCGTTGCCACAGGAAGAGAGGAATCAGCATGCGCCCCAATCGCCCGTTGCCGTCCAGGAATGGATGAAGCGCTTCAAACTCGGCATGGAGAATGCCAAGTTGAACCAGGCGATCAGGCGCATCTTCGTGCATGTAGCGCTCCCATCTGGACATAGCGTCGGGCAGTTTGTTCGCGCCAATCGGAACGTAGGTAGCGTGCTCTATCGTAGATCCCGGCGGGCCTATCCAGTTGGGTATGCGTCTGAATTCGCCGGGCGCCTTGTTTTGGCCGCGCACGCTATCAAGCAATTCCTTATGCGCTGCCCGAATTACCCGCAGAGATAAGGGCATTTCTCGAAGCATGTTTTCAGCCAATCGCATGGCAGACCGATAATTCAACACCTCGTGAATGTCGTGCTGTCGCTCTTGCGATTCCACTTTTCGTCCAGCCTCAAATTCCAGCACTTCGCCGATAGTAGCCTGCGTGCCCTCAATTCGCGACGAAAGCTCGGCTTCCTGTGTGGTTAGTTGAGCCAATAGAACGCCGGGATTAGGAACCGCCGCCAGCATCCCGTCATAGCGCGCGACGGCAGCCACGGCAGGACCCAACAAGGGTATTAACTCCGGCCAATCCAAACGATCTTCCGGGGGAAATCGATCTATATGGTAATGCACAGGCGCCATCGGGCTTCTTCCGTATTATCAAATGTTCATTCTCATCCGGAAAACAGGGTGGGCGGAAGAATTGCGAGATGATTCTGGCGATAATTTGCTGACCAGAGGCACCCATTAAATCAACTTTTCGGACAGATGTTTCCTAAAATGACCGCTAAAATCGTTTGACGGTCAGAGGTGTCCGGCAAATGAATTTAGCGGACAGAAAGATGTAAAAGCGGCCAATAAAAAGGAGCGCTGCGACGCAAATCCGTGCTTCGGGCGCACAACAGCGTTTCGCCACATGTGACGCATAAACGATTTTGGACGAAACGGCCTCGGAAAAGTGTCTGGGAAATCCGCTTGCGCGTCGCGGATAGCGGCAAAATCCTTGGCGCTCCTCTGATACGCGGTACGGCGGGCAATACAAGAATGGCCCTGCGACGGCCGGCCCGGCCTGCGAATTTATCCCCCCGCAGGCCCTCGCGGCATTGACTCTATCGTTACAAAATTGTAACATTTCTCTATGATTTGCCTCAAAAAATCGCCAGACCAATTGCGCCCCTCGCCGGATCAACGCCAGAATTACGACCTGTAGCCTCTGAATCAAGCCTCATTTCCCAGCAAGAAGACAGCCCATGTCCGACAAACTCGCTTCGGCAATCCGGAATATTGCGAAAGACATCCCCGCCGGCAGCTTCCAGAGCGAGGCGGAGATCAGCCGAGGCGGGTGGTGGCTTGGCGTCAATCTCAGCAATGCGAATAAGATAGGCCGCATCAGGGAAGCCTGCCATGTGATGGAACTAAAGCTCGAGCGGGACCTGAAGGTTGATATTCCAGCGAAAAAAGGGACCGGAACATGATTCGATCCCTTTTCCTTGCTCTGGCGTTCGCGCTGGCCCTGCCTTCGCAGGCGCAGCAAGTCCTGGACGACCTCGCCGCGCTATGGCAAAGTCCTGAATCCCGTTGCGCGCCGTATGATCGGGGGGACTACCCTTACTCGCAATCCCTGGAGCAGCGCATAGCAGAGTATCACGGTTTCGGAATGACTTCCCCGTATGACGGAACGGTGTTTTCGTCGCTGCGGGAATCGGATATTGAGCATATAGTCGCCACATCGGAGGCGCACGACAGCGGCATGTGCACCCGCCCATCTGCGGAGAAGGCCCGTTTCGCGCAGGACCTGGACAACCTGACGCTCGCCTCCCCTGACCTGAACCGGTACGTAAAAAGAGCAAAGGATGCGGGCGAATGGCTTCCCGACCTGAACCGTTGCTGGTACGCAGCGCGGGTCGTTGCGGTCAAGCGAGCGTATAGCCTGACAGTGGACGAGCGCGAGTACGCAGCGCTGCAGGGCGTGCTCATGGGATGCGGATCGCCCGTTTTCGCTGAATCCGGCGAACTGCCCGGCGCGGTCGCGCTTTTGCAGAACTACCCGAATCCGTTCAATCCAGCGACGGAGATCGAATACGAACTATCCGCGCCGGAGCGCGTGCGCCTGGAAGTGTTCGATGCGGCCGGGCGTAGCACGGGCGTGCTTGTGAATGGAATGCGCCCGGCGGGGCGACACAGCGTCCGCTTCGACGCCAGCGGCCTTCCTTCCGGCCTGTACGCGTACCGCATGCAGGCGGGAACGGAAACGCGCGTACGGAAAATGATCCTTGTTCGGTAGAACCGGGAAGGCCTCCGGCGAATCACTCGTCCTTGCGCCTCCTTCCAATGTCGACAGGGTCGCCGCCCGTCGCCCGCCTACCCCTCGCGTGGCGACGGATAACGAAAGAAAGAATGATTCATTGACGTTGCAGGACTGGTCTCCTCGTACTCCTCTTGTTCCCAATACCGCCGCCGCAACACCCGAATGTGATGCTGCGTATGGCCAGCGATAATCCACGCCATGCTCCGCACGGTGAATTCGAAACCGCTGGCGTGGCCGCGACGATTCCATGCGTCGTCCGAGAGCCCCTTGAATAGCAATATGGTGGCGTAGCGCACCGCATCCCATTCCTCTGCCAGCGCCGCAAGGGACCTCATGCCCGCGCCCGATGCAGCAGCGTATTCGTTCTCGTCGAACCCCGGATAATGGGCATAGTCGCCGCGCGCAAAAGCCATAGCCCGCATCGCAAACATCCGCTCGCTGTCCGTCAGATGTCCAACAAGCTCGCGCACGGACCACTTGTCTGGCGCGTAACGATACTGCTCCATCCCGGAAGGCGCATCCGTCGCCATCCGGACAAATTCATACCGCTGATCCAGAAGCGTATCTACGATGGGGCCATCCGGGACGGCGGCTATGTAGGGCCGATAGAAATCACCGTACTCGTTGGGTTCGGGTCTGCGTTCCATGAGATTGACTGACATTGAACAAGGGATTATGTCTCGCAAAGATCCTGCATGAAACTTCGGATCGGGCGAAAGGCTTCATGGTCAAGATTCCAATACCCTTTCCTTGCTGCGACGCCGACAGATACATTGGGTTCCAGGCGCGTTGCAAGATATGCGTGGGTACGCGCCTTGTCCGGACCACCCCCGCCCAGAATACGCCGCCACGCTACGCCTGTCAAGCGCGCAAACGCCGCGAGGTTCCCTACCACACCTCTCCCGGCGCGTACAAATCCTTTGCTCGTCCGATCAGTTTCTTGTTGGGCTTCGTCACCCGCTTGTTGCCGCCCTCCCGGTAAGGAAGTTGCTCCAGCACATAGCGCATGCAGTTGAGGCGCGCCCGCTTCTTGTCGTCCGACTTGATCACGACCCAGGGAGCGGTTTTCGTGTCGGTGGCGGCGAACATGATTTTCTTCGCCTCGGTGTACTCGTCCCAGAGAGCCAGCGACCGAATATCCACGTCGCTGATTTTCCATTGCTTGAGCGGATTCCGGGCCCGCGACAGGAACCGCCGCAACTGCTCCTCGCGGCTTACCGAAAACCAGAATTTGAACAGGTGGAATCCGTCATTGACCAGCAACTCTTCGAACGTCGCCGCATCCCGCAAAAAACGAAGCCGCTCGGCGGGCGTGCAAAACCCCATGACCGGCTCGACCACGGCCCGGTTGTACCAGGAACGATCAAAGAATACAATCTCTCCCCTCGATGGCAAGCACCGCACGTAGCGCTGAAAATACCATTGTCCGCGCTCCCTTTCGGACGGGGCAGGCAGCGCCGCCACCAGCGCGCTGCGCGGGTTCAGATGCTCCATGAATCGCTTGATCGTCCCGCCCTTCCCGGCGGCGTCCCGACCCTCGAAAAGCAGCGCCACCCGCTGACCCGTCTCGTTCACCCACCGCTGCATCCGCAACAACTCGACCTGCAAGTTCGCCTTCTGGCGCTCGTACTCGGCGCGCCCGAGTTTCGTCTCGTAGGGATACGAGGCGCTGATAATATCCCCCTTGCCCGCCTCTTCGACCTTCCTGAGCAACCCGGAGGGCACCTTGGTGGTCGGCAGCAGAACCTCCAGATCATCGCGTTCCAGCGTGGAAACAGTCATGGAAAAATCGTGCTTTTATCGGATTCGTCGGAATAGCGCATGGGCTTCTCCTGTGAATATAGGACACGCTGATCAAAACCGCTTTGCTCGGCGGGTCATGCTTCCATCGTTGAAATCAGCGAAAAGCACGGCAATGCCATATGGTCTCCCCGCGAACCCGCAGGAACGAAAACGACGCGCAAACGATAGGATAAAACATGCCCGACCATATCCCTTCGTCTCCGCACCGCCCCATGCACTCCTTACTCTCCCCATCCGGCGCACTGTTGTGCCTGTTTGCATTCTGGACAGCCGGATGCAGCGCCGATTCCGGCATGAACGAAACCGAACCAGATCCGAACCGCGATTACCCGGCGCTCAAGACCCTCGCCGCACACCCGGTCGGCGTAGCGATCCAGGCAAGGCACTTGTCCGAACCGGAACGCACCGCCGTGATCAAAAATGTTTTCAACAGCATCACGGCGGAGTGGGAAATGAAAATGAATCCCATATCCACCGGGCCGGGATCATACAACTGGACCGGCGCCGACGCACTGGTGGATTTCGCCGAGGAAAACGGCATGCAAGTCCATGGGCATACGCTCGTGTGGCATCAGACGACCCCCTCCTGGCTGGAAAGCTTCCCGGGAGACAACGAGGCTTTCGAACAAGCCGTCAAGGAATACGTCACGACGGTCATACAGCGCTACAAGGGACGCGTCGTAAGCTGGGACGTGATCAACGAAGCGTTCGACGATGCGCGGGGCGCGCTGCGCAACAGCGTGTTCCGGCGGCGGATGGGCCCCGATTACATTGCCCGGCTGTTTCAGTATGCCCGGGAGGCCGACCCGGACCTGCTCCTTTTCTACAACGATTACGGACTCACCTGGAGCCTGCCCAAGCGGCGCGCCGTGATGAACATGCTCGACGATTTTCAGGAACGCGAGATTCCCATCGACGGCGTGGGACTGCAAATGCACATGGCCTGGGACAGCCCGTCGCTCGAAGCAATTACGGCCACTATCGACGAAGTGGTGAAGCGCGGCCTGAAGGTGCACCTCTCCGAACTGGACGTGCGGATCAACACGGACGGGAGCCTGCAAGCCTGGGACGAGGAACGCGGAAACATCCAGAAACAGCGCGTCAAGGAAGTCGTAGCCGCTTTCAACCAGATCCCCGAAGAACAGCGTTTCGCTATTACCCTGTGGGGGCTACGCGACCCGGACACTTGGCTCATCGACTTCTACGACCAGCCGGAATGGCCGCTCCTGTTCGACGCCAGATTGCTCCCCAAACCCGCCTACTACGGATTCGTCGAGGCGTTGCAGGAGGCGCAGTAACGCGCCCGCGCCTCCTGTTTTTCAACGCCTTTTCGCTACTTCACCAGCATCATGCGGCGGGTCTGCACAAAGGAGGCGCCCGCTTCGAGGCGGTACAAATACACCCCGGACGTAAGCCCGGAAGCGTCGAACCGTACGGTATGCTCGCCAGCGGCCATGGACGTATCGTCAAGTAGCGCAGCCACCTCCCGGCCCAGCACATCAAAGACGCGCAGCGTCACCTGCTCGGCCTGCGGCAGCTGAAAACGAATGGTCGTAGCCGGGTTGAACGGGTTCGGATAGTTCTGCTCCAGAGCATGCGTCTCCGGCAATTCCGCAGCGTCTGCCGAAGTGACGTCCCCCCCGGGACCGACCATCGCCACGACTTGCCACTGGCTCGGCGTATTATACCACTGACTGGTCACCGTGGGATTCAGGCTCCAGGTGATCTGGTGTTCGCGGCCTGACCCGTCGGCGTCATTCAACGTAACGGTAAAGGGCATGAAGCGAACTTCGCCCATGCCGGGGAAATTGGCGGGAGCGTCGCCGGGGTACTGAATCGACGGGGTCTGAAAAGACGCCAGTATCTTGTAACCATTCGTAGTGGACTCGTACGCAGCTGCGCCGATATTTGGCTTGTCGCCGGGGGCGCCCTCGGCAGCCACATTCGTTTTGGCCGTCGCATCGGCCTTGGTCCCATGCGGAGACAGACGGAACTGGTAATCGGGAAATTCCCCGCGCATCATATTGCCATGAGGCGAACCGCCCAACACAGACCCCCCAGCGGCGCGCACATCGTAATTCCCCCATCCTAATTCAATGGAATCGTACTGCCAGGCGCCTTCCGGTCCATCGGCGGCGGGAGCATATTCCGCCACATCGTCGATGACTTCCGCATAGATCCATATTTCCGGATCGAGCGACGAGGCCGCGTTCCCCCCGTAGTATGCTACCCATACGGATGCGGAAAGGTCGTTATTGTCTGTGGGCAACAACGGAGCGTCGGCAATCTGCGAATGCATGTCGTCGACCACAAACGGCATGGACCCCTCAGGGAAATGTTCTTTCGACACCGTCAACGCATTGACCGCGTCAAACAATGCCCCGGACTGCTCGTCCGTCAACGACAAGATCGCCGGCGAAACGGCGAAATCCGGGTTGTCTATTTTCACCGCGCTGTTCGACACGTCCGGGTTCTCCACGCCGGCTGTGCTCAAACTGGTGACCGCATAATAAAGCGTCGAACCGGTAGACGAAAACGAATGAGGCAACTCCAGCGCGTGCCGCACCTCCCAGGGAGCCGCGGACACCTTCTGGACAAACATTACGTCCTCGGCGGTCACATCCGTGATCGGGGATCCGCTGAAATACACATTGTACCCCCCGAAATCGGGATTGTGGGTCCAGGAAATAACGTTGGCGGCGCCATCGGCGGCCACCATCACGCCGGACATGGCCGCAGGCAGTCCCCCAAAATCCGACAGGTCCAGATCGGCCGGGCCGATAAACACGTCGTCCAGGTAAATCGGGCCGCCGTCGGCTCCGGCGCTTTGCCAGTCCCAGTGAATGCCCAGGGACTGGACATTGTCCCATTCGAATTCTGTCCACAGATCGGGCCGCTGCGCGGTATTCGGCCCCATCAGATCGAGACCGATCTCGAATCCTGCCCAGGAACCGGCGTATACCCACTGCGCTTCATTTCCCGAGATGGAGCCGTCGGTCTTGCCTGCTTCGAGTTCCGCGTAGGTTGGGGGCGGGAGCACCGCCGACACCGCATGCCATTCCCCATTGCGTATGTCGGTCGGTATGACCCAGCGCAAGCGAAAGGGGTTATTTCCGGCTTCTCCGATATTTTCCCCATAATCCTCGAGCTGAATCCCGAGGGCGTTCTCGTTTCCGCCGGACTCAGCGTTGGCCGCATCCACCATTATGCGAAAAGAGAGGACGTTCCCGGCCGCTCGGTTGGCCGTCAGATCGCGAGGGGTGCCTGTGCCGCTTTGCATAGTGTCTCCAGTGGCGAAACGAAACCCGTGATACGCAAATTCTCCATTGTTGAGTTTCAGCACCTTGTTGTTGCCGCCTGCCGGATCGTCGACTACCTCGCCGCCACCGACCTCTTCGACATCCAGATTCACCCCATCCACGAAAAAGACGTAACTATCGCCCAGCGCCGGGGCCTGCGCCTCGGCGGTGTGCGCAACGATCCCCGCGAAAAGCAGGGTTGCGGCCGCGACGGCGGCGCATTGGGTTATGGAGCGATGCGCGGCATGGAGGAAAACGCGGACGGCGCGGCTGGCATCGTAGCGGATTGCAAAAGGCATAAGGACCTCGTTAGGATGGTAACATGAGTATAAAATTTACACGGCAGAATTATAATTACGCAAATTTTTCATAATATGCAAGTGCAAATTTACGAAAACAAAAATCTTTGCGCCGGGGCGTCCGCGGCGCCATTCCTTGCTCCAACCATGAAAAACCGCCACGCCCCCTGCGTACGCAAACTATTTCAGTCGGCCGTCTGGCGCATTGCGGCAGTCATTGCGACGCTTGCCCTGCTGCTCCCAACGCAGGCGCAGGCGCAAACGCAAGGTTTCTTCCGAACGGAGGGCACGAAGATTCTCAATCGGGACGGCGATCCCGTCGTCATACGGGGTCTTGGACTGGGCGGCTGGCTCGTGCCGGAAGGATACATGGTTCATATTTTCCCCCCCGATGGCGGCTCTCCGCGCTCCATCCGGGCAGAAATAGCGAAACTGATCGGCGAGGAGGCAGCGGATCGCTTCTTCGATCTATACCGGACCAAATACGTCGCGGAAAAAGACATTGCAGCCATTGCCGAGTGGGGATTCGATCATATTCGTCTGCCCATGCATTATAACCTGCTCTTCGACCCCGATACGGAAACGTTCATCGAGAGCGGGTTTAAAACGATCGACGATCTTCTCGACTGGTGCCGCAAGTACAAGATCGATCTTATTCTGGACATGCACGCCGCCCCGGGAGGGCAAAACCATGGCGAGATCAGCGACAGCGACGGCGTGGCCCGTCTCTGGACGGAGCCCGACCCGTATCAGGACCAACTGGTGACCGTATGGGAAGAAATCGCCCGGCGCTACGTAGACGAGCCATACATCATCGGATACGACCTGATCAACGAACCCGTCACGCCCGGCTGTCGCGACGGCGCGGCGGACGATAGCTGCAAGGGCACCCCCAACGAGTGGACCGGGGAGGAACAATCGGAAGCCTTGCGCGCGCTGTACGTACGGCTCATCGAAGCCATCCGCCGGATCGATGCGAACCATATCATTTTTATAGAGGGAAATTACTACGCCACCACATTTCCCCCGGAATTGGAAAATCTCCCCGACGACAATATCGTCTACGCCTTCCACAAGTACTGGAACGCCACCGACGTCGGCACCATCAACTATCTTCTGGAGTTTAGCGAAAAAACCAACGCGCCGCTCTGGCTGGGGGAATCGGGAGAAAACTCGAATCCGTGGTTCTTCGAGGTGACCCGGCTCGTGGAAGCGCGCGGCATCGGGTGGAACTGGTGGACGCACAAGAAAATAGCGACGATCACCAGCCCGCTTTCCGCGCCGTTTGCGCGAGGATACAAAAACGTGATTGATTACATCAACAACCCTGCAAACAACACCCGCCCTTCCCCTCGGGCAACCAGCGAAGCGCTCTTCGCCATGGCCGAGGGGCTGGACCTCGACTCCTGCATCACGCGGCCCGGCGTCCTTGCGGCGCTTTTGGATCCGAATTACGCCACGCTGCGCAAACCCTTCAAGGAACACCCCATCCCCGGCGTCGTCAATGCCGTGGATTACGACATCGGACACGCGGGCGCTACCTACCACGACACGGACCTCATGCGCGTCGATGGACGAGACGGAGTCGGCAACCAGGGGTATGAATACCGCAACGACGGAGTAGATATCCAGAAGTCGGAAGATCCGGAAGGCTTCGAATATAATGTGGGATGGATCGAAACGTCCGAATGGCTGACCTGGACGGTGCAGATCGCCACGGAAGGAATCTACGACATCGAATTTCGCGTCGCCGCGGATGCATCCGGCAATGGCGGCATCCTCATCCTGGCGCTGGACAACGAACGGATTGGCCCAAATGTTGTCGTGCCCGTCACCGGCGGCTGGCAGACATGGCAATCGGTATGGCTGCGCGATGTGGCGCTGCCCGCCGGCGAGCATGTCCTGAGGATGAACGTGCGCAACGGAGGGTTCAATCTGAACCGGATGCGCTTTACGCTAAAGCAGGCCACGTCCGCCGAACAAGCTGACGAGATTCCGGAGGGGATGCATCTGGAGGGAGCCTGGCCCAATCCATTTTCCGGAGAAGTCCAGCTGGCGTTCCGAACCGACCGGCCCGTACGCGCCCGCCTTGAAGTCGTGGACGTGCTGGGACGCACGGTATATTCCCGACCCCCGGAAGCGTTCGGCGCGGGAGAGCACGCGATGTCCATCCGCCCCGACCTGCCTCCCGGCATGTATTTTTCGCGCCTCTTTCTGAATGACGGAGAACGCACGCACCTCCTGACGACGTCCGTCACGACGATCCCGTAGACGGCGCCCGCACGCATCCCGCGAACGAACGATCCGGGGATGCGTCGAATCGAGCCCGCGCCGCCTTGCCCGGCGGCGCGGCGACGGGCGCGTTTCGGGCATGCGCCGCACATACGCCGCAGCGCAGCCATTCCCCGATAATCCTTTCCGCGCCCGCGTGAAGATGCTCTGATTAAGTCCACTTTAATCAGAGCTTCCGTAACTATATCCTTTTTATTACGTATTGCCTCGAAAGGATAGTGGTTCAAATGCGCCTGTAGTCGAGTAGTCGGCGTCGCGTCTCGCCATTTGGACCGTTCGCAAGGTTTTATAGCAACCCGTCTTCACCCCTTTCATGCTTGCGACAGCGCGTATTCTGTTCTTTTTCATACTCATCTTTTCGGCGCCCGCAATCCGGGGCCAGACATACGCCCACCCGCAGGACGGCGCCGCAGAAGACCCCGGCGAAACACAAGGCCTCTTGCAAACCGTCACGGCAACGGCCGCGGCGGAGATCATACAAATAGACGGGCGGCTGGACGAATCGGCGTGGGAACGTGGTACGCCCGCCGACCGGTTTTTTCAATTGGACCCCGTCGAAGGCGCGCCGGCGACCGAACGCACCGAAGCCATCGTGCTGTACGATAGCGAAGCGCTCTACGTCGGCGCCCGCCTGTTCGATAGCGCGCCCGACTCGATCGTCGCTCGCCTGGGCCGCCGCGACGCAAACCTGGAATCCGACTTTTTCGCAGTCTGCCTGGACCCGTATCGGGATCGTCGAAGCGGGTACTACTTCGGCCTGAACGCCGCGGGCACGCTGCACGACGGGGTGTTCATGAACGACAACCACGACGATTCCGACTGGGATGGCGTGTGGCAGGGGCGCGTGCAGCGCACGCCGTACGGATGGACGGTCGAGATGCGCATCCCGTATTCGCAATTGCGATTTTACCGACAGGATCAGTATGTGTGGGGAATCAACTTTATACGCGGCGTCTCTCGCAAGCAGGAACGCGCCTACCTCGCGTACACGCCCAGCGACGAAAGCGGCTTCGTAAGCCGTTTCCCCGAACTGGTGGGCATTCGGAATATCAGTCCGACTCGCCAGCTGGAGATAATCCCGTACGTCACGTCGCGCGGCGAATACGATCAAACGGCCGACGAGGACAACCCGTTCGACGACAGATCCTCGTACGGCCTGGATGCAGGCGTCGATATACGGTACGCCCTGACCTCCAACCTCACGATGAACGCCACGGTAAACCCGGATTTCGGGCAGGTGGAAGTAGACCCCGCCGTCGTCAACCTGAGCGATTACGAGACGTATTTTTCGGAAAAACGCCCGTTCTTCGTGGAAGGAGCCTCCGTATTCGGCGATTTCGGGAGGGGAGGACCCAGTTTCAACGTGAATTTTCACAACAGTCCATCGTTTTTCTACAGCCGCCGCATCGGGCGGGCGCCGACAGGAAGTTTACCCGACCACGCATTTGCGGATGTCCCCGACGGCACGCGCATACTCGGCGCCACCAAGATCGTGGGCAAATTGGCGGGCGACTGGAACGTAGGCGTCATGCAGGCGCTGACGGCCCGGGAACATGCCCGGCTGCAAGACGCAACCGGCATACAATCCGAAGCGGAAGTAGAGCCAACCACCTGGCGCGGCGTCTACCGCGCCCAGAAAGAATTCGCGGAGGGGCGTCATGGGCTGGGCTTTCTGTCCACCGTCAACCAGCGGTTCTTTTCGGACGAGCGCCTCATGGACGAGATGAACAAGCGGTCGTTGAGCTTCGGCATGGACGGGTGGACTTTCCTGGACAGGGAAAATACCTGGGTGCTGAACGGTTGGGCGGGATGGTCGCATCTGAAAGGGACCGAAGAACGACTGCTCGATATTCAGCGCGGTTCGGTGCATTACTTCCAGCGCCCGGACCGGGAGCATGTCCGCCTCGACAGCAGCGCCACGTCGCTCAGCGGATGGACCGGGCGCGTGGGCCTGAGCAAGGAACGGGGGCGCGTGTCCTTCAGTACGGCGCTCGAAGCCGTGTCGCCTTCCTTCGACGTAAACGACGCCGGGTTTCAGTACGGTTCAGACGCCGTGAACGGGCACGTCAGCGTGGGGTACAGTTGGAACGATCCCACCCGCTTTACGCGGGATGCGTTCGTGCTGGCCGCCCTTTTCCGCGGAATCGACTACGACGGCAATGTGTTTTCGTCGGGGGCTTTCGCGTTCGCCCGCGCGCAGTTTCTGAATTATTACGCTGCGTTCGCGCGCCTCTTCGTCACCCCGGAAACCGTAAGCGCGCGGCGTACGCGGGGCGGCCCGCTGACGCTCACGCCGGGGGGCATGGGCATGGGCCTGGACGTGTATTCCGATCGCCGCAAGACGTTCGTGCTAGGACTTGAGGTGGATCTGGAGCGCAGCGGGTCTGGAAAAGAAACGGAACTGGGCGTAGACGTCGAATGGCAAGCCGCCTCGAATATCTCCCTTTCCCTGAATCCGTCTGTCGAATGGACAACCAGCACGGCCCAGTGGGTCGGCGCCTTCGACGATCCGCTGGCCGACCGGACGTTCGGAAAACGCTACGTATTCGCCAGACTCGACCAGATCACGCTGTCGTCCGCCGTGCGACTCAACTGGACATTCACCCCGGAACTGAGTTTTCAGCTGTATGCGCAGCCGCTCGTATCCGTGGGCGACTATTCGGAATACAAGGAACTGGCGCGGGCCCGGTCCTACGACTTCATACGCTACGGCGAAGAAGGTTCGACGTTCGACGAGGAAACGCTTGCGGCGGATCCGGACGGACCCGACGGACCTGCCAAAACCCTCGAATTGCCCAACCGGGATTTCAACTTCGCCTCGCTGCGGGGAACCGCGGTGGCGCGCTGGGAATACCGGCCCGGCTCCACGCTGTATCTGGTCTGGACGCAACAACGCTCCGGCGACACGGACGACCCATACTTCGCTTTCGGCTCGTCGTTCGATCAATTGGTCGCCGCGCACATGCATAACGTGTTCGTGCTGAAAATGAACTGGTGGTTCAGTTCGTAAGGACGCAACCATCCGGCGTCGGGCGAGGCCTCGCCCGACGCACGCTTCCTGACAAGGCGCGAAACGACGAAATTCGGCATGAAACCTCCGCATGTTTTACCTTGCGGAAGGTCGCGCCGATCTCCATGCGTCCGCACATCCCGAAATAGCGGAAAGAGGCCGACTCGGCGCTCGGAACCCCTTGAAAAAATGTATTATGCATTTTTTGCATAATCGAGAATCTTCCCCCGAAAACCCGGCATGCGCCCGGCCCGATTGCTTCATCGCGTTGCTTGCCTTGCGCTCCTGCTTGTCATCGCGGGAGGGTGTCGCTCTGCGGAGCGCGGCGACAAGGAGGCTGAAGCGTCCGCATCTATTGTAAACGTCGCTCCGTTATCCCCCGCCGCCGAGCGCTTCGTGCAACAGGCGCGGCAGGCGCTGGGCCAGCGGGATTATGCGCAGGGGCTTGTCTGGGCCGACAGCGCGATAGTCCATGCGCCGTTTGCCCCCGACGGACACTTCGTGCAGGGGTTGATCTTATTCGCGTTGGGGCGCATGGACGAAGCGGAAGCGTCGTATCGCGAGGCGCAACGCATGCAGGCCGATTATCCCGGACTGGCCCACAACCTCGGCAATGTGGCGTTCCAGCAAAAGCGTTACCGCGAAGCGTTGGCCTTCTACGCGCGGGAGACACAACACAGCCGCGATCCCAACCCGTGGCACGGACTCGGCGCTACCCACGAAACACTGGGCAACCCGGCGGAAGCGCGGAAAGCCTACGAGCAGGCCCTTGCCGTCGATCCGGACTACGCCCCGGCCCATGCCGCGCTGGCCGACTGGCACGAACGCGAGGGAGATTTTCCGGCGGCGCTGGCGCACGCCGAACGGGCCCTGGCCCTCGACGCCGCCCATCTCGACTATCGCTACAGGGTAGGCTCCCTGCTGCGGCGGGCCGGAGAACCCGAGGCAGCCCTGCCGCACTTGCGCGCCGCGCTGGACGCGCAACCCTATAATTACCAGGCGGCCTTCTCGCTGGGGCAGTCTCTGAGGGATATGGGACAACTGGACGAAGCAACCCGCATACTCGACCGGGCCAACCGGTTGCGCGCCGAGCAGCAGGATGTGGAGCGCTACGGACGCGAGGCGCGGCTCCTGCCGGAAAATTTCCAGGCGCAATTGACCTGGGCCAATGCATTGCGGCGTTCGGGACGGCTCGCGGAAGCGCTGAACGCTTATCATATCGCCCTCAACCTGCGCCCGCACAACCTCGCGCTGCAAACCAACATCGCCACGCTCTATGCGCAAACGGGCCAGCCTGCCGAAGCCGAAGCGCTTTTTCTTGAGGCGCTGCGCATGGATTCGACCCATGCCGAGGCATGGGCGAACCTCGGCTTGCTGTACCTCGGTGCGGGGCAAGCGGACAAGGCGAACGCAGCGTTGCAACGCGCCTTTCGGTACGGCGAGGGGAACCCTGCGGTAGAAGGGGTTCGGGAACGGCTCCGGCAGCGTCGCTGAAGCGCATAGAGCGCCGCGGAGGGTCCTGTAACAAGAAACCCCCTCAGGATACTCTGATTAAGTCCGCGAAGTTCAGAAGAGTGCGAGGGGTACGCTGGCAAGGAATGAACTATTCAACAAGTTGCGACATATCTTTCACCGCTGTACTAATGGCGCTGCGGCGATCTACTGAAATATGCATATCCTCTTCAGTCTCGCCAAGCCATACATCGGCATTAATAATGGCTTCGTCAGCAACCGTCTTGATCTGCTCCTCGGTCCAGTACCCTTCAAGAATGCCTAAAGCCTCATAGATTACCTCTGCATGAGGAGACTCCCTTTGAACCAGAAGATTGGTATAGTGTGCAATAGGTCCTTGGGAAGCGCTTGGATCATCCAGAAGTAAATGTAGCATGCGATGAGCAACGAGCTGTTCAGATTTAAGCACAATCCCTTCGTCTTCTGCAATGGTCTTAAGTATACCACGCGCACCCTCATCAAACTCCTGTAAAGACATCGAACCGGCTTCGTAATTCTTTTCCAGATCACGAAAAGGTTCAACGACATTTTCGTACAAACGGATTGCCCGTTCTCCTCCCAAATCGACGGGCACATTTTCTCCAGTCTTCGCCATATACGTTACAAAACCGGATTCATTGCTACCCGCAAACGTTTGCCTGGATTCGCCTACAGGATTTTGTTGACAGCCAATAACTGCAACAAAGGTCAATACCGTGAGAATCGTTAACGTGCGCTTGTACATGGGTTTCCTCGTGTTTAAGTTATGAGATTTACGAGCCGCAGGCGCCTGCTGGTTGAAACAAATTAATTGCAACGATACCTGCACCATCGCAAAAAGTTATGAAATCAGCAGTTCCATCTCGGTTAAGCCACCCATAGACTCTACAGCCGCCGGGGTAAGAAAAATAGCAGTCGGGACGCTTTGCATCAGCAGTATAGGTAACACCCATACAGGCTATTAAAAGTAACGCCACGAAAATACGCTGTATCATTTCAGAGATCCTCCCGTGGAATTCGTAAAAAACCCGGCCGAAGCCGAACGCACGTTTGAGCATAACGCTTTTCGCGACCCAAGTCAAGCCCTTCGAAAAATTTCTTCACGCCGGCATCCCCGGGGCAACGCCCCCCGCCGGGCCCGGTCAGGGCCCGCCCAGTTCCATCATTTGCTCGAACAACAGGCTGTCCGTGCGCACCACGGCCCGGTCGTAAAGGCGCCGGAGAAGTCGATACTCGTTGTAGCGCGGCGCCGCGGCCCGGAAAAGCGAATCCCGCACGGCCGCATACGTAGTAGCCGGTTCCGTACGCCGCTTGGCTACGCGGACCAGGGCCCAGGCGCCGGAAGCCTGCCGGGCCAGCAGTATCTGCCGCAGGGGCGCCTGCCGAACCGTCGCGGCCCATTCCGGCAAGGCGTCCGGATTCGTTTCCGCATGGCGAACGTACCCCGCGTAGTTCGCCGCCCGCGACGGATCGGACGTCAACAGGGTTTGCGCCGTTTCCGCTTCCGGCTGCGAGGAAAAGGGGATGATCCAGAAATCCGCAATCCAGCGCTGCCGCCGGGCGGCGGGACTGCGATCGAAGGCGGCGCGGATCTCCGTTTCGGGGATAGCGGCGGGCGGATGGGCGCGCAAGGTATCCCGGAGGCGGCGGGCAAGCTCAAGCCGCTCCGCGCGCTGCGCCTCGGCGGCCACGGCGGGATCGCTGTCCAGGCCACGTTGCAAACCGGCGCGAAACAGGGCGTCGTTGCGCAACGCCCGCCCCACAGAGGCGGCGGTCCGGGCGCGCGCTTCGGAAAACGGCAAAACGGGCAGCCAGAAGTAATAGTCGCCCGCCGTAAAAACCACCGTTTCGCCCTCAAAAAGGTACGTGGCCAACGGCGTGTCCGGCGTGAGTTCCCTGTGCAGCGCCCCCAGATCGGGCCGAGCCGTTTCCGGGTCCATCTCCAGTTCCACGGGAGCCGAGGCTACGCGGTTTTCAAGACGTTGTATCGCCTGCGCAAGACTACGGACAGCCGGCGCATCCACCTGGAGGTCCAGCCCTTCCATGAACTCCCGGACGAAGCGATCGCCTTCGAGCCGCCTTGTCCGCAGCGCTACTTGCGTCGTTACACCCTCCTTGCGGTACTGGTATTCGGATTCCGTAACGATGGGCGTGCCTGTTTTTTCTTCCGCGCGAATGATATGGTAACCGTAGCGCGACCGAACCGGCTCCGATATTTCCCCGACGTCCAGCGCAAACGCTGCTTCGGCGAACGCGTCGTCCACCTGAAAATACCGGATGGGGCCCAGCATGCCCGCCGACGAATCGACGGCGGGGAGGTCGTAGCACAGAACGGCTTCTTCCAGGAAATCGCTTCCGGCCGCCAGGCGCGCGTGGGCCGCTTCCGCCTCGGCGGAGTCGCGATAAAAGAGATGCCGCGCCACCACCTGCTGCTTCGACAGGACGAACGCCCGCCGCGCGTCGGCGTCGTCGATGGGGGGCAGGGTTTCGAGAAACGCCGTTTCGAAGAAGCGTCCGCCGATCGCTTGCCGCCGCGCGCGCTCGACCAGGGACTGAAATACGCTGTCGGCTCCGTAGCCGCGTCGCGCCGCTTCGTCGGCCAGAAGCGATGCGTCTACGAGCCGGGAAAGGTGCAGGTAGCGGTTCGCAGGCGTATCGTTTTGCCCCGTGGCCATGAGAAAAGCCACATAGGAGGTCTCGAAATCCTCCACGGTGATCTCCATTCCGTCCACGCTCGTCACCGTGCGGTCGCGTTCGTCCGGCGGGGCTTCGCCCGCGCAGGCCGTCATCCGCAACGCCAGAAAGGCCAGCAGGAGGCTCCATCCCCACAAACGCCGAGGACGGCCGAAGCCTTGCGCCTTCGTATCGAACTCCCGCGAACGCATGGCGACACTCCTCGCTCGGCAGGGCTTAGAAGATACTCTGATCAAGGATGCAACGCCCCGAATCCGCCGTGTTTTTCGCTGATTTCAACGATGCAAGCATGTCCTTTTGTACGCGTGAACGTGAAGCGCTGAGCGAAGCGGAGTTAATCAGAGCATCCTTAATAATATATCCGCAGGTCGATCATCTGCGTGTCGCCAAGCATATCGAACGGAATATAGGCGAAATCGAAGCCAAGCCGCACTGCGCTCACGCGCACGTCCAGCCCCAGGCCAAAAGTCAAATGGCTGTCCACATTGTCGATGAACGCATCCTTGTATCCCGCGCGCAGGTCCAGATTGAACGTATGGGAGCCGTAGTGGAGTTGCGCGCCCAGATCGCCGTTGAGGCTGTTGTCGTTACCCTGATTGGCGTCGGCGAGAAGCTGAAGTTCCGTATTGAACGCGAGGGGGATGGGCACCATGACGCCGAATTTGAACGCCAGCGGCAAGTCCCATCGATCCATATCTATGCGCGCCGGAATATCGGGATTGTTGCCCGCCGTGGTCGGATCGATATCCACGAACACCTGCCCGTTGATCCCCTGCATCTGCATCTTGCCGCCGAAATTCCGGATCGACGCGGCGATGTTCATGCCGTTCAGGTAGCGCGTTTCCAGAATGAAGCCGAAATCGAACGCCAGGGCAGTGGCATTCATGTCGCGGATCTGCTGCCGGACGTACTTCACCGTACCCCCGAAATAGAACGCCTGCGTAAGCGGCTGCGCATACGTCAGGCCCAGGCTCATATCGTTCGACGAAAACGTTTCCCCGGTCCCCTCCGGAAAAGCCACGGTTCGCACCTTCATATCCCCGTAGTTGACCATAGCCATGCCCAGTCCGATGGCGCCGGTTCCGAGCACCGGGACGACGACGCCCGCCGCGTTGTACCGGATGTCTGCGAACCATTCATAGTGCGTCAGGAACACGTTGCCCCGGTGGCTGCCCGCGTACGGACGCGCCGCGCCGGCCGGATTCCAGAACAAGGCGTCCCCGCCCGAGGCCATCGTGGTGTAGGCATGGCCCAGGGCCTGTCCGCGGGCGCCCGCGCCAAGCGTCAGGAAGGGTGCCGCCGTGGTTCCGGAGCGGCTTTGCGCGGAAACGCTCGGCGCAGCCAGCAACAGCGCCAGAAAGAAAGGCAAGATTCGTCGCATAAGCATGGGTGGGGCGGTGCATCCCCTATTTAATGAGCGCAAACTTGCCGACATGCTCCCCTATGCCGGGCGCTTCCACATGAAATACGTAGACGCCAAAGGCTACGTCCTGCTGATCTTCCGTGCGAAGGTCCCAGAATATGGCCCCGTTGGACAGGAATCCGTCGTGTGTCAGGGTTTTTATGAGTTCGCCCCGGATGTTGAATATCCGGATGGTGCATTGCCGGGGCAAATTGATGAACTGCACCCGACGTTCGCCGCGGCCTTCGATCTGCGAGCGCGGCTCGTAGGCCGAGGTGCCCACATACGGATTTGGCACCACGGCAATCTGCTCCAACTCGTTCCGCGCCGCTTCCTCGTCAATGGAAGAGGGCTTAAGCGAGAACTGGAAAAAGTCGCCGGTGGCGAACGGGCGGGTGACGGAAATGCGCAACACATCCCCGGGGCCGGGCGGCGTGGAATTGGCCCCTGCGGAAAAGGTGACCCGATAGCGGTAAAGCCGCGGGCTCTGGGCGTTACGCCGTTCGAAGATGATGAGATCGTCGCCGGGATCGAATTCCCCGCTTCCGTTCCGATCCTCGATCAACAGGTCGGCAGGCGTCTTTTTGGTCGCATTGACGGCAAAGATCGGAATAGGATTGCGGAGGAAGCCGAACACGCGCTGAGGGCGGTACAGCGAATCCGCCGGGTCTACCCAGTGCAGTTCGTAGGTCCATGCCGAGGACACATGCGCCGTCGTCGAGTCTTCGCGGATGTCCGCCACCCAGTCGGTCGAGAAGCCATCCAGCGTGGTGGGGTCCGGGCTGATCAATTCGTTCGGCGACCCGGCATTCGACACGTACCCCGTGCGTTCTTCGTCCATCGTCACAAGCGTGTCGTTGGCGAACGACACCGTGAACCCTTCGATGGGCGGCGATACATCGGTATAGCGGGAAGGGCCGAAAACGACCTCCCCATCCGAAAGACGCATGACCTGGTATCGGCTCGTCTCATACAGGTCCGGGTTGAGGGGATCGGGGCTGTCGAAGAATTCGAGGCGGTAAAACGTATCGAAATCGATCACTTCTTCCTGGAAAAGACTGACCGAAATGGAGCCGGTGCCAATCCCGCCGTTCACCTGCTCCAGCGTTTCGTTGGCTCCGCCCCCGACATAGCCCGCCGGAAGGCTGCGCGGCGTCGCCACGGCGGCGTTTTTCGTGACTCCCGTGATATTCCCGGCCTGGGTAGCGCTGATCCGGAAGGTGTTTTCCTGCGGATCGATACTGCCCACCCCCCGGTCGTACGCCACCAGCGCATAATAATACGTGAGCCCGTTCGTCACCTCTTCGTCCACATAGAAGAATTGCAGGCCGGTGTCGTCGCCCATGTCGTACACCGCAGTGCCTTCCAGCACGGTCCTCGGACCGGAGATACCGTTCTTCAAGTCGAACTGGGCGATGGCTTCGAAGAAGGTGCCCTCGCCCGTAACGTCGGTGATGTTCCGGGCGTCGCTAAGCAGAATGTCCGTCCCCTTGTAGAGTTTGAAGCCCTCGAAATCGAACTCCTGGGAAAACCGGTCGAAACTGGCTATGGCGAGCGTGTCCCAGCTGAGCACCACGCGGCCATCGCCCGGAATCGCCGTGAGGGTCGGGGTAAACGGCGGCTGCGCGAACGTGTAGTCGGCGTTGAAAATACTCTGCACCGTGCGGCGGTTCTTGAAAAAATCGCGCTCGTCGGAGCCGAATATCCACGCGGTCGAGAAAAAGTCGGTGCGGTTGGGCGGGAGGTTGACCGGCCCGGAGGAAAACAAGAGAAACGGCTCGATGTCCGCTTCGATCACGTCCGGCGTGGTTCCGAGGGGGAACTGCGCCACATTGAAGAGCCGATCCCACATCCATGTGTCGTCGCGCAGGTTGTCGCCGGATTCGTAGAAGGGGCGCGTCTGCAAATCAAAGCCGGTCAGACCCACCTGGTCGGATTCGTCCACATCCAGTTCGTCGAAGTTCGGCTCGCCGAGGGTCGGGACGCCATCCGCTTCGCCGTCGTCGGGGCCGGGATAGCCGAGGTCGAACGGTCCGAGCCCGTCGCGGCCTATGTCGTTGTTGAGGCGCTCGCCGGCGTCCCATTGCCCGTTTTCGTTCTTATCCTCGTATCCGACCCAGTCCAGATTCTCGTCGCCCGTCCACCAGCGGCCCGCCAGGTACGCCGGACGCATTTCGATGGGGCCATTGGCTCGAACGAAATTGGCCACGTCAAGCGCAGCCATGGCCGCGCCAAGGATTTCAGCCGATCCTTCGATGAGCGTGCCGGGCCCGCCGAAACGCGACTCGTCGGTCATGCCGTCCTCGTCGTTGTCCAGGCCGTCGAAGGCGCGCGACGGGCTTTCCAGGAAGGCGAATCCCGTATACCCCAGATCATACGTTCCGCCCGACGCCCGCGTCCCGACGCCATCCTGATCCCAACCGTACGCCACGTCCTGAATCGGATCGTAGGCGCCGACTTCGTCCCCTTCCTCGTTGCCGAGGCCAAAGTCCATGATCTGCGCGAAATACAGGTTGTCGTGCTCCGTCTCTCCCCGATTGAAGAACCGGTACAGAATGAACATGATGTCTTCCGCCAGAATGTTCGCCCACTGGAAGATGCGCACCTGGTTGAGCATGCCGAGACCGCCCATCGTAGAATCGGACGGATTTGGGTAATACACGCCAAACTCGCTGTTGGGATTGTTCGTGACGGGATCGATGGCGTATTCCATGTCGGAGTGATCGTCCATCACGTAGTAACTTTCCAGATCGGCGTTGAACACGCCCTTGCCGAAAAAGCCGTTCCACGCCGCCAGGAAGGGATCCTCGTCGATTTCGTCGTTGCGCCAGCCGGGATCGTCGGGACTATCGAGGCGGTCGGGCCAGAACACCGGCCACGACGCGGGATCGGAGCTGATCGCCGGCGTCGGGGTCCGGCTCATCGTGATGGGGTCGAGGCGGTTGGGGTTGTTGAATCCCTCAAGTGGCAGCCAACCCCAGATTTCGCCGGAAGGCCCGGTCCGTTTGCCGAAGTCCCGGTAGGTGAGAATGAACGGATTCAGGGTAGTGTCGCCCTGCGCGTCCGCATAAAAGCCGCGGTTTTGCCATTTGCGCCGTTCGCCGGGCACCTGTCCGGCCACGATGGCGCCAATGCCGTCGATGTGCCGGCCTCCAATGCCTCTTGGCCAAACCCCCCACGGCAGGTCGTTCCACCGGGCAAGCTCGCCGTGGTTGCGGAAATTGGTTTCGATCAGGTTCCCGTCCAGAATGCCCCGCGCGATGTGGGTTTCGTTGCCGCGCAAATCGTCGGGAATGGCCTCGGCGTTCTGCGCCTGCGCCGCCCCTGCGCCGGCAAGCCCGGCCACGGCAAGCGCCGCGACAAGCAGCCGCGCAAGGCGCATCGGAAACAGGAAGCGGGAGGTATACATGATGGCGCAAAGCTCCAGTGGGCGTGGCAAGCGTCGTTAGAATCGGTAGTTGAGTCCCAGGCTGATCCTTCGCGGGGCGCCGAAAAATTCCTGCCGGTAGAACCACTCGTCGATGGTGTTCAGGCCGCCCACCTCGCCGCCCGTACGGCGAAGTCGTTCCAGTTCCACGGACTCGTCGGCGCGGCCCGTGTCGGAATACACGTTGACTTCCTGCTCTATGTCGAACAGGTTCTGTACTTGCAGAAAGAGTTGCACGTCCGGACCGAGGAAAGGCGGCTTGTAGTACGCGCGCACGTCCGTGCCGTAGGTAACAGGCCGCGCCGCGTTGTTTTTCAGGTTCGAGACAATTTGGTCGCGGACCGTCGTGTACGGAGTGCCGCTCTGGAAACGGTTAATGAGCGTCAGATTCAACCCGTCGAACGGATTGACCGTAACCGTATTGTTGAGCACATGGCGGCGATCCCAGTCGAGCCGAACCAGCGAAAGAATGGATTCCAGGCCCGATTGCTGCCGCCCGAACGCCTCGCCGGGACTCGACGACGTGCCTTCGGCGAATTGCAACGTGTAGTCCAGCGTCCAGCTCAGCCGCCCACCGGGGCGCTGGAAAAGCGAGAAGGTCATGCCGCGAATGGTGCCGAAATCCCGGTTGATCCAGCGAATAGCGAAGTCGCCGTTGGGATTGCGCAGAATCTCCTGTCCCGTCAGGTTGCGTACGTCTTTCGAAAAGATGGTCAATTCCAGGCCGACGTCGTCCGTCAGCCCTTGCTGAAGCCCCACCTCGAACGACAACGTTCGTTCGGGTTTGAGGTCCGGATTGCCGAAACGGTTCGAACTGGAGGTCGGGTTGATTTCGTATTCGGGGTTGGAGTACAGAATGCTGAACGCCGGCACCTGAAAGAACAAGCCCGCCGAGAACCGCATCACGCCCGTCGACGAAATCGGAAAGGCGATGCCCACGCGCGGACTGAACTGGTATTGCGCAGGAGTTTCTTCCCGGTTCGAGATCGTCGCGGACGGATTGGCGGGATCGGGAATGTCTGTCAGGTTCGCCTGCTGCCAATCCACGGGAAGCAGGTAATCCGGGTCGAAATAATCGAAACGGAGGCCCACATTCGCAATCAGGCCGGTAAATTCCATTTTGTCTTGGACATAGGCCGAGAATTCCTTTGGAGAGGTCTGGAGGCTGTTGTCGCTCCACATGTCCGGCGACGGCTGGGGAAGATTTCCGGTCCGGAACGACTTTTCGATGCCGAAATCCCGATTGTCGAGGTTGTGCAACCGAAACAGAAAACCTGTTTTCACGAGGTGCACCCTGTTCGCCTGCCGGGTGTAGTCGCCCACGATGCTATGGGTGGCGGTAAGCTGGTCGCTGGTGTTCAGGTCGTTGCCGCCCACCGCAAAGGCGAACTGGCCCTGCAGGGAGCCCAGTTGGCTCGACTGGTATCGAGGGTCGGTGGGGTCCTCGTACAGGCGCACGTCGGTTTTGTCGTGCAGGTAGCTCCAGGACAGGTTAGCGAACGACCGGTTGTCGACGGTCCAGCGCAATCCGGCGATGTGCGTCTGGTTCAGAAATTCGACCCGGTTGACGCCGTCCGGAACGTACTTGCGGTCATGGCTGAACGGATCGAACGTGCCGCCCTGGAAAAAGAAGTTGTAATCGACCTTGAATTTCGGGGTGATGCGAAACCCGACCGTCCCGTTGACCGACAGGCGCTCCGTACGGTTGCGGGGAGTGAAATCGCCGTCGCCCGTCGATTCCACAAGCCACGCTTCGGGCGGCAGTCCGGTATTCAGATTGGCCGACGAATCGGAGGGCGAAAAAAGGTCGCGCCCGATGAAATGGGAATGGTCGCGCAAGTACCGCACGGAGGCTTGCAGCCCAAGCCGGTCCCGGAGCAGCGGTCCGCCCAGGGACGCCTGCGCGTCCAGGATGTTGGGGAACGAGGCGGCTTCGGTGTAACTGTAGCGCTCCGACACGAAATCGGACGGAGCGAGAAAAGCGCCCGGCTCGACGGTGCGTTCCAGAAACTCGAGCTCGCGGTTGCTCACGATAGCGCCCGCGTAACTCAGGAAAGAGCCGGACCAGCGGTCGGGCAGGTTTTTCGTAACGATGTTCACCACCCCCGACAGCGCCTGCCCGTACTCTGCGTTGAACACGCCGCTGATGACTTCCAGGCTCGACACCATGTTTTGTTCTACGTCGAACGAGGCCGTCTGGCTGAATGCGTTGTTGATGGGCACCCCGTTCACGAGATACGCCACTTCGCCGATGCGTCCGCCCCGAAAATGGCCGTCCACCACCCCGGCTTGCAGGTTGATGACGTCCCCGATATTCGTAATGGGCAGCGCTTCGAGCTGCTCGCTATCGACTACCGCCGTGGTGGTCGTGCGGTCCATCTCCACGATGGGGCGCTCCGCAACCACGACCACCTCTTCGCCTTCGATAATTTCCTCGCGCAGCGCAAAGTCCACGGTAGTCGTATTGTCCTGCACGACCCGGACATTTTCCACGGTTATCGTCGCAAAACCGATGAACGAGGCCTGCACGGCGTACGTGCCGGGCGGGACGTTAAGGATAAAGTAATACCCTTCCGCATCCGTGGTCCCGCCCTGGACGGTCCCGGCGATCACCACATTGACCCCGGGAAGCGGATTCCCCGTGTCGGCCTCCGTGACGCGGCCCGATATTTTTCCGGTGGGTCCGGCGAGTCTGGAGACCGCCCCGAACGCCGCCGCAGATTGCAACGCCATCGCGCAAACAACCAGCAGCGCGACGGTTACGCACAGGCGATTGCATAAAAATCGTGTGCAAGGAATCATAGCGACAAGAGAACGGCTACCGAGGCGGACAGGCGAGGTATTCTTAAATTCATTTGAGCAAGACCATGCGTTTCGCCTGGGCGAAGGCATGGCCCGCCTCCAGGCGATAGAAATACACTCCCGACGTCAGTCCATCGGAGCCGAAGCGGACGTCGTGTACGCCCGCGGACAGGGCCCGACCGTCCAACAGCGTAGCCACCTCGCGGCCCAGCGCGTCGAACACGCGCAGCGTTACGGTCTCCGCGTTCGCAAGGCGGAAGCGGATCGTAGTGGACGGATTGAACGGGTTCGGATAGTTCTGGGACAAGGCGTACGCATCCGGGAGCGTCGGCTCGTCTTCGCTGGATACGGTCACGTCCCGTCCCGTCATCGCTGCGACTTGCCACTGACTCGGCGTATTCCACCACTGGTTGTCCACCGAGGGATTGAGGCTCCAGGTGATCTGGTGCGCACGACAATTAATATTTGGCGCATCGCCCTCGCATCCGTCTCCGTCGGCGTCGTTCAGCGAAATGGTGAACGGCACAAAGCGGATTTCGTTGGGGCCGGGCGGATTGAGCACCGCATCTCCCTCGGCTACGTTCTGGATGGCGTCCAGCGGAATAACCGCCAGCGCCTTGTAACCAATCTCGTCGCCGTCCTCGTCCATGAGCATGCCGTGCGCGGCCCCGCCGCCTTGCGGCGCGGCGTCAATGCTCCAGCCCACGTACGTATGGCTCATGGCGACGCTGCCGCCGGCCCCGAGCTGCGCCGAAACGCGGAACTGGTAATCGGCGAAGTCCCCGCGCATCATATCGCCATGAGGCGAACTCCCCAGCGGCGACGCGCCGACGTCGCGCACATCGTAGTTCCCCCACCCTAATTCGATGGAATCGTATCCCCAGGCATTGCCCGCGACGGCGCCTTCAGGCTGGAACTCCCGCACGTCGTCGGTGACTTCCGCGTAGATCCACAATTCGTTCTCGTCCGAATACCCCAGCCAGACCTGGGCCGAAAGGTCTTCGTCGCTGTCGGGCAACGTAAGCAATTCGGAAAGTTGCGAATGCGTAGAATCCACGACGAACGGGCGCGCAGCGTCGGGGAATCCCGCCCTCGAAGCGTCGCCTGCGCTGAGGTCGTCGAAGAGCTGGTTGGCTTCGCCCTCCGTCAGGTGTACGATAGCCGGCAAAACAGAGATGTTCGGGTTGTCGATAGGGCCAGAGCTGTTCGAAACGTCTGGATTCTCCACGCCGAACCCGCTCAAGCCCGTTACGGCGTAGTGAAGTTCCGTATCGACGGACGGGTGGGGCGACTCGACGACATGATATACCATGGGGTATGGCAAGTCCGGATTCCCGATAACGTTTTGCAAAAGCGACACCCCCTCGGCGGATATATCCGTGAAGGCGTCCTCGCTGAAATACACGTTGTAGCTTCCGTACGGCACGTTCAGGTGCGTCCAGCTAATCACGTTCTCGACGCCCAGGGGAAAGAACGCCACGCCGCGCATGGCCGGGGGCGGATCGGAGGCGATCGCAAGATCCAGGTCGGCGGGACCGATGAACACGTCGTCCAGGTAAATGGGGCCTGCTTCGCCGATATTGGCGACGTCCCAGTTCCAGAAAGGCCCGATGGCGTGTACGTTGTCCCATTCGAACTCGGCCCACAGATCGGGGCGGGCGCCCGTGTTCGGGCCCATGAGATCGAGCGCAACGCCCTGGGTGCCTTCTGTCCATCCGCCGCCGTATATCCAGCTGGCTTCCAGCCCCAAAATGGAACCGTCCGCCTTGCCGTCCTCGAGTTCCCGCCAGGTCGGCGGCGGCAAGGCAACCGATACTTCATGCCATTCCCCGTCGCGCATATCGTTCGGAATTACCCAGTGCAGGCGGAAGGGCAGATTCGCCGAACCATCGTCCGCCTGGCTTCCGTCCCAATAATCTTCGAGCATGATCGTCAACTCGTTCTCCGGCATGTGCGCCGCGTTGGCCGGATCGACAAGGATGCGAAAATGCAAAACATGGCCGCTATTGCGGTTGGCCGTCAGATCGCGCTGGGGAGACGCGAAGCGAAAAGCCTGGTACGACCAGCTCGCCGGATTGTATTGCATCGCCTTGTTGGCGGCGTCCATCGGGTCGTCCGCCACGCTGCCGTCGAAGGAGGATACGGTGGAATTCACCCCGTTCACGAAGAAAATGTACCCGTTTTCTCCAAGCGGCGGATTCGTACCCTGGGCGGCGGCGCTGCCCAGCGGGAAGCAAAGCGCAACAAACAAGACGAATACCGCCGGCGATCCGATAGCGAAACGCATCATGAGCATACCTCAAATTCAGAATATCCTTAACGTAAATGCGCCAGGAACAAATGTCCGACGCGAACAACGCATGCATTCCGCCTCCGACTCGCGCAGATGCAGATACGGAACGGTCCAGCTATCGTCCGGCTTTGATCGCCGGAACGAAGCGCATAGGCGCTGGCGCGGACCTTAATGTTGCTTCAAAACCGCATCTGCGGAAACAGTACGGTAAGGCAAACGAGGCTAAATTGCAAAGTTATGTGAAAAATAAATTATATCCCGAGCGGTTTCGCCGCGTCAACGGGTTGTCCGGTCCGGCAGCGTTTTACTGCGCCGAGACATGCCTTATGCGTTTTTTGCATAGAAAGGCCCACTTCTATGCAATTATCGCATAATGCGGCGTAACGAAGGCGGGACCTATGCGTTTTTTGCATAATAAGAGCGGTGTCTATGCATTTTTTGCATAATTAAAGATGATGTCTATGCATTTTTTGCATAGGCGGGCGAAACTAACGATCCGTGCGGAAAGGAGCGGCGGGTAGCCCCTCCTCGTTGTAAAGATTGGCGCGGTCGGGATTGTCGGCCCAGGCATACCGCACGGCCACAGGGTTCGCAACCGAGTCGCTTGATACAACCACCGTGTCGTCAACGATACGGGCGTCGGCCCATACGAATTGTCCGTCGGTCCCCGCTATGGAGAATCCCCCGGGTTGCGACGATCCGCGGGCGACAAGGCCCGATTCCGCGTGATCGAAGGACAGGATCGCGCGGTCGCCCTCCACGACATGATCGCGATAGAGCGGCCCGGAATACGCCAGGTCCTCTCCGTACGAAAGACGCCGGGCGGCCAGGGCGAGACGAAGACCGACGTCCTGCTTGTTGCGCGGGTGAATGTCGTCCGCTTCCCCGATGTCGATCGTTATGGCCTGGCCGACATTGGGCAACGCCAGGGCAGCCGACTGCGACTCGCGAAGGAGCGCCCAGTTACTGTCCCCGGGCTCCAGCGGAGCGGCGCGAAAACCGGCGAGAGAAACGAACAGGAAAGGCGCCGTATCGTTGCCCCAGGCGCTGCGCCAACTGGATATAAGGGACTGGAACTGCACGGCGTACCGTTCGGCGTCCTCCGCGTTGCCCGCGTTGGATTCGCCCTGATACCAAAGGAATCCCGTAACCGGGAAGGGCAGCAGCGGGTGAATCATTTTGTTGTACAGCAACGTGGGCTGGTGGTTGGTCCTTTCCTCGCCGCGCTCTTTGTGTTCGTCGAGCCGCCGGGCGATTTCTTCGGGGGCCATCGTCAGGGCGTCCGGCTCCAGCCACGCCTCAATGCGACTACCTCCCCAGGAAGTGTTGAGAATACCCACAGGAACGTCTACCGCAGTGCGCAGCGCGCGCGCAAAGTAGTAGCCCACAGCGCTGAATTGTCCCACGTGACTTGAATCGGCCTGGCGCCATGCTCCGCCCGCCAGCGTCGACTCCGGTTCGTAGGCCCACGAACGGGGCGTCTTGAAATGCCGGATGCGCGGGTCGTCGGCGGAGCGGATCTCGTTGGCGGCATTTGCGGAATTGGCGACGGTCCATTCCATGTTGGACTGCCCCGAGGCAATCCACACGTCGCCGAACCAGACATCCTGTATGTCCAGCGTCTGGTCTCCGGCGGATATCGTCAGCGTATGAGGGCCGCCTGCCGCCCGGGGCTCCAGTGCGCCCCGCCAGGTTCCGTCCGGCCCTGCTTCTGCTTCCTGAAGCGCGCCGTCGAACGAAATGGCGACGGACGTTCCGGAAGGCGCCGTTCCCCACACGGGGACCACCGCGTTTCGTTGCAGGACCGCGCCGTCCGAGAAAAGGCGGGATACGGTAAACGCATTGTCGGAACCGGATTGTCCGTAAGCGACGCCGCTCGCGGCGATCATGCAGGCCAGAAAAAGTGACCTTATAGCGTAAAATAGCCTGGAGGATCGGGAAATCATGGTCTTAATCGGGTCAGGATACGCGAAAAATGGTTCGGACAGTTCGGGCGCGCCGCAAACGTCAAGGCCATGATCGGGCGTTCTTCATTGATCCGCAGGCAATCCCTCGACCGCCTCAAGGGTATAGGGACGCCGTCGGGGCCTGGACAGCATGGCGTTGGCCTCGTCGTCGTCCTTGAAGCGTTCGTTTTCCGGGTCCCAGTAGAGGGTCCGGGGAAGTTTCATTGCGATGTGGGCGATGAGGCAGGCGCTGGTGGACCGGTGCGCCACGTCCACCGGCGCCGCCGTGGCCTCCCGGCTTCTGATGCACTGTATCCAGTTCGCATGTTGTTCCTCGCTGGCGTACAGGTGAACTTCGTCGGGGCCTGTTCGGGAATTCAGGATCGCCGGGTCGCTGGCTATAAGCGGAGGCAGCCACTCGCCCGAAACCGGATCGCTGCTGGTTACCGACCCGCTCCGGGTCACGAAAATCCAGCCTTCGTCCCCCTCGAAGCGGACGCCATTGGGAAATTCGCCGGAGATCAACATGGTTACGCCGTTGGCGTATTTGGCTTCCACGTTGAAATCGCCATGCACGTCCCATAGCCCTCCGGTCGCAAACTCGGCCTGGCCCCGTATCTCTATCGGTCCGGTTAACTCGGCGCCCATTCCCCAATGGGCCGTATCGACATGGTGCGCGCCCCAGCCGGTAATCATCCCGGCGGAGAACTGCTCGCACCGCAACCAGCCCGGACGGGAATATCCCTCCGGCAACACGTACCCGGCGGCGGAAGTTCTGTCCAGCGGATGCACGCGGTCCAGGGTATAGGGGACCTCCGGCGTCGTGCCCAACCACTTGTCGTAATCTAAAAAGTCGGGAACCGGCGTCGGCGCGGGATCGCCTCCCGGAGGGTCGCCGGGAAGCCCTACGCGCACGGTATGCAGCGCCCCGATCCGGCCATTGCGCACCAGCTCGCAAGCCCACCTGAAATGAGGCCAGGGGTTTAGCGAACGCTGTTGACTTCCTACCTGAAACACCGTGCCGAGCCGCTGCAGATTGTCCCGCATGATTTGGCCTTCTTCGATCGTCAGGGAAAAAGGTTTTTGCAAATAGACGTCCTTGCCGGCTATCGCCGCTTCGAGGGTGGGCAGGAAATGCTGATGGTCCGGCGTGCTGATTACCACGGCGTCAATGTCCGGTTGGGCGAGCAACGCGCGATAATCCTGATACGTCCGCACGTTCACGTACGACAGACTGCCCCGATGCATGGCGTACCACTGCTCGACGTACTGCTTGCCTTCCTCCATGCGTTTCGCGTCGAGATCGCACACCGCCACGACGCGCGCATCGTCGTGCTTGAGCACTTCCGGGAGGTCGTGGCCCCGGGCGATCCGGCCGCATCCGATCTGGGCAATGTTGACGACATCGTTCGGCGATCTCCTGCGCTCCCCGCGCATGCGCCCGAACACGGGAGCTCTTGCGGGCGCAACAACCAGTCCTGCGGCGCCCAGCGCCGATCGTTTCAGATAATCTCGCCGTGAAATTTCCCGGCCTTTATCGTAGCGTCTGTCGTGGTCCATTGCGTCTGGGGTTTGGAAGCAAAGAGGAACGCTCAGGGGGAAATTCCGCCTGCCGCCCATTGAATTCCGCCTAAAATGTGCCGCATAAACACGGGATCCTCATAATGCTCTGGCCTGTGGCCGAGGGCCGTATACCATTGGCGGCCTCCGTCGAACTCCTGACGCCAGGCCAGCGGAAAACGGTCGCCAAACAGCGCGCCCGGAAATTGTTCTTTTTCTTCATCCGCCACCGTAGCCAGATCAGCCGCCAGCAGCGTCCGGATGCGGGGATTGATCTCTTTCAGATAATAACATTCGTCGTCCTCGATCTCCCAGACGTCGGGCAGGAAGGCGGTCGAAGGATGGGTTCGGTCCACCACCTCGACCGTAAAGTCTTGCAAAGGCGCGTGGCGTTCGAAATTCCCGCCAAGAAGTTTGGAAAACCAGGGCCAGTCCCTTTCCGATCCGCTGGCCGAGTGAATGCCCACGAAGCCGCCCCCGTTCCGGACATACGATTCGAGCGCCCGCCGCTGCGCGTCGGTATCGAAGGCTTCGTTGTTGGTGTTGGAAAAGACGAGCGCGTCGTACCGCTTCAGGTTTTCTTCCGTAAACAGCGCGGGATCCTCCGACGCGGTCACGTCGAAACCGTATTCGGCGCCCAACTTCCGGAGAGCCGCCACGCTAAAGGGAATATTTTCATGCACGTATCCCTCGCCGTTCTTCGTATAGACCAGTACGTTGGCCCCTTCGAGCGCCCCTGTCGGATGCACCTCGACGCGAGGCGGATTGGCGAAATCCCGCCAATATCGCTCGGCCTGCGCCGCGTCGATGGCTCCATCGTAGACCAGCATCCGGTATTGCAAGGCGTACGCATTGCCGGGCCTGAGTTCCCAGTCGCTTTGCTGGGCCGGGTTGAAATTGACATAGACGTTTTCGACGCCCTCGTTCTGTCCGACAGGCCATATCCGCAAATGCTCCGGGAAATTATGATTGCCGGGGTGGGTCATAAACAAAATACCCGAAGCGCCGGCCGCCGCCCCGGAAACGCCGTGCACATTGATCCATCGCGCGCGGGTCGCATTGCCATTGCTCTTGTCGAAGCCTTCGGAGGTGAGCAGCGTAGCCGTCTCGTCGTTCCATTGCTCCGTAGCGCGGAGGCTAAAGCCTTGATACCGATACGCTTTGATGGTCACCGGCGCTTCCGTAGCCGCGTTCAGCGTAGAGACGAAATCGATCAACCAGACTTTTCGATCCGGATCTGCATTCCAGACCTTGACCTCCCATTGTTCGTTGAGCGCCGCCTTCTCGTCGCCGCTCGTGAAGTCAATATGGTCCAGCGACGCCTTGAAGCCGCCGAACAGCGGGCCCGCCGCGCGCGCCATCACATGCTTCGCCCGAACCGTGCCCTGCCCGTCCCCGAGGTTCCAGAAATCGATGCTGCGGCCCTCGAATTCGGCGCGCGTCCAGGGATTCCAGAGGCCGTAGTGGTGATAATGATCGGGAGGCTGAATGCGAGAAAGCATCTCGCCTTCCGGCGACCAGATCGGATGAATAAAACCGCTGCGCTCGTAAAGTTCGTCCACGCCTTCCGGGACGCCCTGCATCGTATGGCGATAGGCAAGAACCGGTCTGTCGCCGATGCGAATCAGCAGGTTGTCTCCGTCGTCGTCCACGGCTACCTGCCCGGCTCCATCGGACGCGGAAGCGGCTTCAACCACCCTCAGTTCAAAATTCCGGACGGCGCCCGGCGGGGTTTTCCCGTCGAGCAGCCACGTCATGCGGCTGGACGCGCCCGGATCCAGTTGCGACGCGACGGGGCGGTCTGCTCCCCCGGTAATCTCGAAGAGTTGCAACGCGCCGTCGCGCAAATGGAGCGGAACGCCTTGCAAGCTTGCTGCAACCGGCGCGTTTAGCCGCTCATATTTGCCTGCATGGACGGAGAACATGGCGACTGCTTTGGATTGGGCCTGGACAAAAGGCGCAAACGCCAGAAACATTAGGGCCCAAAGCAACCTGACAGAGAAAACGGCGGCGGAGCGTTTCCCTTTCCCGGCGGCGGCAAACGGACGGGCCGAATACGCTGTCTCCGGAGGGATGTTGATGGAATTTATGTCGGGACGCATATCCACAGGGTTGGTTGTGCTGCGATTTCGGACCATGGCCATGCACGTCGAGTCGCGTTTTACGCATTATCCGGCGGGCGTTTCCGAATCGCCCGCTTCGGCCTTGTCGCTCGAAACGTCCGCGCGGCGCCACCAGTTCGCCAATGCTGAGCCGGAGATGTTCATCCAGGGACCGAAAATAGCCGGGGCCAGGCCGACCGTAGCGACTTTCCCCATCTCCACGGCAAGGCCCGTCGCCAAACCGCCGTTTTGCATCCCTACCTCCAGCGAGATGGTGCGGCACGATTGTTCGTCGAGCCCGATCAGGCGGCATCCCCAGTAGCCCAGCGCGTAACCTGTCGCGTTATGCATGATGGCGGCGAGGAAAAGCAGCAGACCGATATCAAGCAATGCGTCCCGACCCGAGGCCACGATGATGGTCAGCACCACTGCGATGCCGGCCATCGAGACCAGCGGCATGGCGCGGTCCAGCCATTGCGCCCGGCCATGCATGACCTTGTTGAAAATAAGCCCCAGCACGATGGGGAGCAGCACGATTTTCGCCACGCTGATCATCATGGACGCGAAATCGACAGGCACGAACTGGTTCGCGAGCAAGCGCATCAGCAAGGGCGTCATGAGCGGCGCCGCAAGCGTGGCGATGGCCGTCATGGTGATCGACAACGCCAGGTTCGCCTTGGCGATGTACGCCATCACGTTCGAGGCCACGCCGCCGGACACGGAACCGATCAGCACGATCCCCGCAGCGATTTCGGCGGGAAAATCGAATATCCGGGCCAGCGTCAATCCCACCAGCGGCATGATCGTAAACTGGCAGGCAAGCCCGACGAACACCCCCTTGGGCGTCTTCGCCACGCCTGCAAAGTCCTTCAGGCTCATGGCCGCGCCCATGCCGAACATAATGACCTGGATCAGCGGAACGATCAGCCGCGTGAATTCGAAATCGCCCGCGCGCAGGAAATACTGCGGATAATAAAGCGCCGCCGCGACCGAGGCGAAGATCCAGATCGTAAAGGCAAGCTGACGGAGCCGGGGCGCGCCGAGCCCGCCAATAGCCAGACTCGCCAGAAAACCGACCGCCGCAGGCCCGGTGGCCGCAAGGCCGCCAAGAATCAGGAGTACGACGGCGGCGAGCGCGCAAAGCGCGGCGAGGATAAGGAAATATCTGTACAAAGGACGCACGATGGCGGCGGATCAGGTTATTCGAAAAACGGCATGCCTTCCGTCGCGTAACGGCGCATCCCTTCCTCATTGATCTCTACGCCGATCCCTGGTTTTTCCGAAAGCGGAATGAACCCGTCTTCCACCATCGGCCCGTCGAACGATACGATCTCGGTAAACATCGGGTTGGAATGAAAATAGGTTTGCCATTCCAGCACCATGAAATTGGGCACGGACGCGCACACGTGCGCAGACGCCATGGCGCCCAGATACGAGGCCACCATGTGCGGCGCGAACGGGACATAGTACAGGTTCGACAAATTGGCGATGCGTTGGCCTTCTCCGAGACCGCCCGCCTTTTGCAGGTCCGGCATGATAATATCTACGGCGCCGAGTTCGAGCAGCCGCCGGAAACCGTGCGCCAGGTACAGGTTTTCCCCGGCGCAGATGGGCGTGCTCGTGGATTCCGTGATGAGTTTGTACGCCTCCGCGTTTTCCGCAGGGATCGGTTCTTCGAGCCACATCAGGCCCAGCGGCTCCATGAGTTTGGCGACTTGCTGGGCCGTGGGCGCGTCGTAGCGGCCATGCATATCCGCGCAAATGTCGATGTTCGGCCCCACGGCGTCGCGGGCCGCCGAAATCTGATCCACCATGCGTTGGAGCTCGGCGGGGCTTGCCGTCCAGTTGTACGCATCGTACTTGTTCGGGTCGTTCGCCTGATCCAGATCGAACTTGATCGCCGTAAATCCCATGCGGACGGCTTCGCGGGCGGCTTCGGCGAACTGCTCCGGCGTCGGCAGCCGGAACTGATACAGCGCCGTATCCATGTAGACCCGGATCCGGTCGCGAAACTTGCCCCCGAGAAGTTGATACACCGGCAGCCCCAGCGCCTTGCCGGCAAGATCCCACAAGGCAGTTTCGACCGCCGACAGCACAGCCACGTACATGCCGGACTGGGCTCCTTCAAAAAAGCCTCTCCGGCGGATGTCCTCGAACAGGCGATGCACGTTTAAGGGATTCTTTCCCTCAAGCCGCTGGCCAAACGTTTTTACCAGGTGGTATGTGCCGGGCACGGCGTCCACCCCCTCTCCGCAGCCCCAGATATCCTGGTTGGTGTAGATTTTCACAAAAAGGCCGTGGGCGTTTCGTATGTATCCGCATTTGATATCCGTAATCTTCAGTTCCGACGGAGACGAAGCCAGGTTGGCCTTCTCGACGGCGGATTCCAGGCCGCGTCCGAATCCGGCGAACGGCGCGGCGGCCCATGCGCCCGCAAGCGCACTTCCGGCCAGAAAGGAACGTCGGGTGTGTCTCTTTTTCATGGAATACGCTGATTAAGGATACTCTGGTTAAGTCCTCAAAGCTCAGAGGCTGAAAGGCGCGTGCTCACCAGGTTCGGTTATCAAGGTACTCCTGAATTTGCTCCTTGGCCACCGGCAAGGCGTCGATATGCTCCTCAAGCCACCCCGAAAAGTCGCGTTCGATCTCCGGGGACCATCGCGTATCGATCTGACCGGGCGTATAGACCTGCTCGCGCAGGCGCTGGTGACCAAACATATCCCGCAATCGGACGATTTCCGACGTGGTAACGACCTGCTCCGCAAGGTGAGGGGGGATAAAAATGACGCCGCCGTCCCGACCCAGCACGACGTCGCCGGGCATGGCTGTGGCCCGGCCTATCCGCGTCGGTTGGTTAATCCCGACCAGGGTCGCGTTCAGCCTCCCGTCGGGATTGTTCAAATGGTGGGAGGGGTGGTAACTCCGAAAGAACGACGTGAATGACCCGATCTCCCGAAGGCCGTCGATGTCCCGGAGGGCGCCGTCGTAGACAATTCCGTTGCCCGATTTGGCGTAGATCGAATTGCCGAGGTTGTCGCCGATGGTCGGCCCGTCTTCGCGCGCGCCGAACTGATCGACGACATAGACGTCGCCGGGCGCGAGCAGGTCGATGGGCCACGAATTCTGCGACCCGACGCGCCCGTCTTCGGCATGCCCTTTTTCGTCGATCGCGCGATGAATATCCGGCCTGCCCGGCATGAACGTCGCCGTAACAGTTCGGCCCACCAGCACGCTATCCGGGTTGATCGTCATCCAGCCATCCTCGTACTGCTGGTTAAAGTTGGCTCCCCGCAGCACGGCCCAGGCTTCCTCAAGGGTAACGCGTTTCATCCGGTCGAGGATGTCGTCGGGGACGCGGGGGCGGCCGTCGGGAAATCGTTCGCCCTCCCATTCGGGCGTCAGGAAAATCAGCTCTTCTTTCGAGATTTGCTGTCCCGAAACGGCCTGGACGAGCAAAAGCGGCAGAAAAGCAAAAAACAAGTAGCGGCGGGCCGTCATGCCTGCGGGGCGTATGACTTGAGCAAACGGGTGCGACAATATCTGAAAATATATGGTATTGCGGCCACAGTGTTTATCTTCTGTGTGCGTCGCGCGCTATCGTTAACGAGACAAACTCTTCCCATGAACGCATTGCAAATCCGTTCAAGCCTGCCCATCATGCCGGCGCTATGCTGCGCGGCGATTATCTTCTCCGCGGGCCTGGGTGCGCCCCCCAAACAGGATCGCGTACTGGTGTTCTCGAAAACGGAAGCGTTCCGGCACGCATCCATCGAAACGGGCGTGGAGGCCATCCGCCAGCTGGGCGACGAGCATGGCTTTGGCGTGGACGCCACCGAAGATGCAGCGATGTTCACGGAAAACAACCTGAAAAACTACCGCGCCGTGATCTTCCTGAACACCACGGGGGACGTGCTCGACCCGAGTCAGCAGGACGAGTTCGAGCGCTTCATCCAGGCGGGCGGCGGCTACGTCGGCGTTCACGGCGCCACCGATACGGAATACGACTGGCCCTGGTACGGAAAACTCGCCGGGGCCTACTTCGAGAGCCACCCCAACAATCCAAACGTGCGGAGCGGCGTCTTTCGGGTGCTGCGCAAGGATCATCCCTCGACCGAGGGACTTCCGGACCGGTGGGAGCGCGAGGACGAGTTCTACAACTTCCATTCCATCAACCCCGACCTGAACGTCCTGGTGGATATCGACGAGACCACGTACGAAGGCGGCGCGAACGGCGATAACCATCCGATGAGCTGGCACCATGAATACGATGGCGGACGGGCCTGGTACACCGCTATGGGGCATACGGACGAAACGTACGCGGAGCCGCTGTTTCTGCAACATCTGCTGGGCGGGATTCGGTACGCCATGGGCGACGAAGCGCTGGACTACGGCCGCGCTCGCCCGCAAGAAAACCGCTTCGCCAAGGTCGTGCTTGCCGAAAAGCTCGCCGAACCCATGGAACTGGCCGTGCTGCCGGACGAGCGCGTACTTTTCATTGAGCGCGGCGGCGCGGTGCATCTGTACCGCCGCGATACGGAGCAAATCACGCAGATTGCGACGATCCCGGTCAGCACGCAGTACCTGAACGGCAATGTTGCAGAGGATGGCCTCCTCGGCGTCGCCGCCGACCCCGATTTCGCGGAAAACGGCTGGCTCTACCTCTATTATTCCCCAGCCGGCGACGATCCGAAGAATGTGCTGGCCCGCTACCGCATGGAAGGCGACATGCTGGACCTGGACACGGAGCAGGTGATCCTGGAGGTGGCCGTACAACGGGACGAGTGCTGCCACACGGGCGGCTCCATGGCCTTCGACGCGGACGGCAACCTGTACCTTTCCACGGGCGACAACACGAACCCGCACGCGACGGGCTACGCACCCATCGACGAGCGCCCGGGGCGAGACCCCTGGGACGCCCAGAAGTCTTCCGGCAACACAAACGACCTGCGGGGCAAAATTCTCCGCATCGCGCCGCAGCCGGACGGTGCGTACGCCATTCCCGAAGGCAACCTCTTCCCGCCCGGCACGCCCGACGCGCGGCCTGAAATCTACACGATGGGCCACCGGAATCCGTTCCGCATTTCGGTAGACCACCGCACGGGTTTCCTGTATTGGGGGGACATCGGACCGGACGCCAGCCGCGATTCTGTGGACCGCGGCCCCGCCGGGCACGACGAGTTCAACCAGGCGCGACAGGCCGGCAATTACGGATGGCCCTACGTCACGGGCGACAACAAGCCGTACTTCGATTACGATTTCGCTTCGCAAACGCCCGGCGCGGTTTTCGATCCGGCCCGCCTGACGAACGACTCCCCGAACAACACGGGCCTGACGGAATTGCCCCCGGCCCAGCCTGCATTCCTGTGGTATCCGTCCGGACCCTCGGCGGAATTTCCTCTCCTGGACAGCGGCGGTCGCTCGGCGATGGCCGGACCCGTCTTCTACCGGGACGATTTCGGCGACGCCATCCGCCCCTTCCCCGCCTGGTACGACGGCAAACTCTTTCTGTACGAATGGATGCGCGGCTGGATTATGGCGGTGACCATGAACGAGGAAGGCGACTTCCTTTCGATGGAGCGCTTCATGCCGAGCCACCGCTTCAGCAACCCCATGGACATGGCGTTCGCGCCCAGCGGCGACCTGTACCTGCTGGAGTACGGAACAACCTGGTTCACGGCCAATGACGACGCCCGACTTGTGCGCATCGAATACAACGCGGGCAACCGGACTCCCGTCGTCCAGGTTGTCGCAGACCGGCCCGCCGGCGCCACGCCGCTCCGCGTTACGCTATCCTCGGAAGGAACTGCCGACGCCGACGGAGATTCGCTTCGCTACGAATGGACAATCACTGGACCGGACGGAACCGTGCTCGATGAGTCAAGCGACCCGAGCCATGCGTATGCGTTCGACGAGCCGGGCATATACGCGGCCACGCTGACCGTAACCGATGCGCAGGGGGCAAGCGCGACCGTCGGAACGCAGATCGTGGCGGGGAACGAACCGCCGGAAGTGGAAATCGACCTGGCCGAAAGCAACCGCTCGTTCTTCTTTCCGGGCGCCCCGATCCGCTACGCCGTCCGCGTAAGCGACCGCGAGGACGGCTCCCTGCGCGACGGGCGGATTGCCGCGGAGAATGTGGCGGTCACAGCGGGCTACCTGCGGGAAGGATACGACCTTGTAGCGATTGCGCAGGGGCATCGCGCGGCGGACGCTTTGGCGGCGCATGCGGCCGGGCGGGCGCTGGTGGAAGGAGAAACCTGCCTTGCCTGCCATCAGGTCGATAAGCCTTCCGTCGGACCTTCCTACATGGCTGTGGCGGAGCAATACGAGGGCGAGGCGGACGCCATGGAACTTCTGACGACCAACATCCTTGAGGGAAGCTCCGGCGTCTGGGGCGAGATGGCCATGCCGCCGCACCCGCAACTCTCTGAAAACGAGGCGCAGCAGATGGTGGAATACATCCTGAGCCTGACGGAAGAACCTGATACGCCTGCGTCCCTGCCTGTTGAAGGGACCTATGCGCCGCCCAAAGCCGCGGAAGGCGTCGTAGTGCTTCGCGCAGCATACACGGATCAGGGCGCCAACGGACTGCCCGGCGCCTCAAGCGAAGCAACATTGGCGCTGCGCGCCCCGACGGTTGTGGTCGCCAACGGCGAATTGGGAGACGGCGTCATGAAATTCGCCGCGCCGCAGTTCCCGACCCCGATGACCGTCGTCATGGCGCCGGATTCGTACGTCCGGCTTGAGCAGATCGACCTGACCGGAATCTCGGAGGTGCGCTTTCTGGCCCTTACGCCAACCCAGCTTCAGGCCCAGGGGGGCAAGGTGGAAATTCGACTGGACGCGCCGGATGGTCCGATCGCAGGAGAAACCGGGTTTATCGCGCCAGACGCAAGCGACTTCATGCAGGAAACCACGATGCCCGCGCCGATCTCGGCCGCGCTCGAAGCCGCGACCGGGATGCACGATGTGTACCTGACGTTCAAAAACGACGAGCATGACGGCCAGGGAGGGCTGTTCGTCCTTATGACTGCGGAGTTCGTCAGCGGCGAGGCGCCGGCGGCGAACATGCAGAAAACGGCGACGGACAACGGACAGCAGGCCCCGGAACAGGGAGCGTCCGCCGACCTGAACACGCATAGTCCGCTGCGGGATATTCTTGCCCGCGAAGAAGCCAGAGCGGTGCTGGATAAACATGTCCCCGGGATGACGGAGAACCCGCAGCTCCAGCAAGCCCTGCACATGTCGCTCCGGGAAATTGCGCCCTATGCGCCGCAAACCTTCACGGAAGAACTCCTTGAGGCCATCGAACAGGACCTGGCTGAATTGTAGCGACTGCAAGCGAAGCGGCGGAGCGCCTGCCGGCGCCCGGAAGAGATTCGCCTCACTCCGCCGGCTCCTCCGGCAGGTCAACGCCCTTGTTGCCCCACTTCCACACCCAAAAAGTCAGCGGCCCGTCGCCCGTGTTCTTGACCCCGTGTATATCCCACGGAGCGGCGTACAACATGTCTCCTTTTCCGGCTTCGAAATCCTCGCCGTTGAGGTGCCAGACGCCCTGCCCCTCTGTAACGATCATGTATTCTTCTTCGGCGTGCGTATGCGGCGGGTGAATCTCCCAGCCCGGCTTGATGACGGCTGCGCCGGTCAGGACATCTTGCGTGCCGTAGGTCTCGCCCTGATGATAGGTATAGAACGTACCCCATTCGAACTCCTCTTTCAGGGCTTCTTCCCCGGACATCACGCTGGAAGGAATCGGCTCGGCGGATTGCCTGGCGAACATGGCGCCAAGCATAAAGGCCAGAGCCAAACCGAAAAGCACGGGTAGGGGGTGCAGGCGTAAATTTTTCATAGCGGAGGGGGTAAAAGCGCCAATCCATTATGGATCGGCGATGCGAAAGAATAGTTCCGTACCCGGGGTGGGACTCGAACCCACAAGACCCGAAGGCCATCGGATTTTGAGTCCGACGCGTCTGCCAATTCCGCCACCCGGGCAGGGCGATGGGTGCGAAGCGCGTTCGGGCAAGTGTTTCACGCCGTCTCCGACGCCCTTCCGCAAACCCTTCCGTACTACGACGATCGGGCGCACGGGATCCGCAGCGCCGCAAGGATACTCTGATTAAGTCCGCAAAGCTCAGAGGTTGCGAGAAGTGGGCTGGCAAGGAATGACGAAGCAGTGTGGTAGGCCCCACACAATGAGGAATGACGCGGCAAGCGTGCTTCTCGCAGCCTCCCGAAGGGCGCTTCACGTCCGCGATGCCCGCAACCTCAGTGTTTTTAGCAAATTGCAACGAGGAAACCATGATGTCGTTTACGCACGAACGTGAAGCGCTGAGCGAAGCGGTTTTGGTCAGAGTATCCTTAACTTGATTCCATTCCGCCCGGCGTCGGCTCGCCCGCTTGCGCTTGAGCGCTGCATTGCTCAATTTTCGCACTGGGCCTGGAACGTAGCCACGCCTTCCATCCTCGTTCGATCCTTCAACCCCATCCCCATGCTCACAGAACCGGCCCCGCTCGGGCCTTTCGAAAAAGACCTGGTCGTAGAAGCCTTCGAGTTGTTCGCCGTGCCCCCGCGATGGCTTTTTCTGAAAATAACGACCCGGGGAGGCCTGGTCGGGTGGGGCGAACCGGTCGTCGAGGGGCGCCGCGGCGCCGTCCGCGCCGCCGTCGAGGAACTGGGCGATTACGTGATCGGGCGGCCCGCGAACCGCATCGAGGATATCTGGCAAGTCCTCTACCGGGGCGGATTCTATCGGGGCGGGCCCGTGCTGATGAGCGCCCTCGCGGGCATTGATCAGGCTTTGTGGGACATCAAGGGCAAGGCGCTGGGCGCCCCTGTCTATGAACTGCTTGGCGGCGCGGTGCGGGGCAGCATCGCGGTATACGGCTGGATAGGGGGTGACAGTCCGGACGGGGTGGCGGAAGCCGCGCAGCGCCGGGTGCGACAAGGGTTTCGGGCAGTCAAAATGAATGCGTCGGGCCGGATGGCCTGGATCGACAGCCCGCAGCGCATCGCAGAGATCGCCGAACGGATGCGGGCGGTGCGCGAAGCGGTGGGACCGGATATCGGCGTCGGGGTGGATTTCCACGGACGCATCCACCGCGGGCTGGCGAGGCGGGCCATTGAAGCTCTGGAGCCGTATGCGCCCATGTTCGTGGAGGAACCGCTGGCGCCGGGGTGCGAAGACCTGTTGCCGGACCTCGCGACGGAATTGCGCACGCCCCTGGCGACGGGCGAACGGCTGTATTCCCGGTGGGATTTCAAAAAGGTCCTGCCGCACATCGACGTGGCGCAACCCGACGTAAGCCATGCCGGGGGCGTCTCCGAAACGCGCCGGATCGCCGCGATGGCCGAGGCATACGATGTGGCGCTGGCGCCGCATTGCCCGCTGGGACCGCTTGCGCTGGCGGCCTCGTTGCATGTGGATTTTGCGTCCCCCAACGCCTTCATTCAGGAAACCAGCCTGGGTATGCACTACCACGACGGGCAGGGCGTGGAATTGCTGGATTACGTAGCCAATCCAGAGGTGTTCGCCGTACGCGAAGGTGCGATGGCGCTCCCCGAAAAACCGGGGCTGGGCGTGGAAATCGACGAGGAGGTCGCGCGCAAGGAAGCAGACCGTACTTCCGGACAGAGCGCCTGGAAAAATCCCGTATGGCGCCTGGACGACGGCTCGCTGGCGGAATGGTAGGTCGGTCTTGCGGCGATTTCGGACAATCCGGGATGATCGGGGTTATCCGGGGTTATCCCATATCGGCCAATTCCGCCATAAAACGAATGGACGAAGCGACGCCCTGTCGGAAACGATCCAGGCCGAAGTGTTCGTTGGGGGAGTGAATGGCGTCCGAATCCAGGCCGAACCCCATCAGCACAGTATCCAGCCCCAGGACCTCCTGGAAATCCGCTACGACCGGGATAGACCCTCCTTCCCGAATAAAAACCGGCGGACGTCCAAATTCGTCGCGCAACGCGCGAAAAGCCGCCTGCATGGCGGGCAATGATCGATCCACGAGCACCGGCATGCCGCCGTGCAGATCGCGGAAAGTCAACTTCATGGCGGACGGGGTTTCGGTTTCGAAATAATGCCGTAGCATGGCTGCTACTTCATTCGGACGCTGGTCTGGAACAAGCCGCGCCGAAATTTTGGAGCGGGCCTGCGACGGCAACACCGTTTTGGCGCCCTCCCCCTGATAACCGCCGCCGACGCCGTTTACGTCCAGCGCCGGGCGTCCGCGCGTAGCCTCCAGGACCGAATATCCTTCTTCGGTGCGCGCCGCGGAGATGCCTATATCCTGTTTCCACGCCGCTTCGTCGAAGGGCAGGCTGCGAAACGCTTCGCGTTCCTCGTCGTCGAGATCCCGAACCGCGTCATAGAATCCCGGAAGCGTAACCCGACCTTGTTCGTCGTGCAAGCCTGCAATCAGGCGCGCCAGCACGTGAATCGGGTTTTCGACGGCGCCGCCGTACACCCCCGAGTGCAAATCCCTGTTTGGCCCATCCAGAATCACCTCTACGTAGGCCATGCCGCGCAATCCATACCCGATAGAAGGAAGTCCTTCGGCAAACAGCGCCGTATCGGAGATCAACGCCGCGTCGGCTTCGAGCAGGTCCCGATGCGTTTCGAGAAAAGGACGCAGATTCGCCGAACCGGATTCCTCTTCCCCTTCGATCAGAAATTTCAGGTTGACGGGTAGTTCGCCGGCGGTGCGCAGCCACGATTCCGCGGCCTTGACGTGCATGAAGAGTTGTCCCTTGTCGTCGCAGGCGCCGCGGGCAAACAGCTGCCCGTCGCGCTCCACGGGCTCGAAGGGAGGCGTTTCCCACAAATCCAGCGGGTCCGCCGGCTGCACATCGTAATGTCCATACGCGAGTACGGTCGGGCGTTGCGCAGCGCGCCCATGCGCAGCGGCGACAATGGGGTGCCCGCCTGTGGCGTGGACCTGCACCTCCTCAAAACCAAGCGCACGCAAATGGTCTGCCAGCCATACGGCGGCGCGACGCACTTCTCCCGCATAGGCCATATCCGTGCTGACAGACGGAATGCGCAGCAAACGCTTCAGTTCGTCAACGAACCGGGGTTCGTGCTGCGCGGCATAAGCAAGCGCATCGGAAACAGACATACGCAATCGCGGAAAAATCGGAAACGGACGGAGGGCCGCAGGCGCCTCCGTCATTCGCTACAATTCGCTTTCGTCCCGCCACCGGAGCAGCCTCCAGACGGCAGACGTATCTTCCCGAATAATAAGGAAGTTTACATTGCCGTCTCCCCGAAACACATCGCCGCCCTCAAGCGAAATGGTCAGGTTGAAGGGGCGCACGACGCGCGCGCGCAAATCCTCTTCGAACAGGGTTTGCGAAAGAATCTGGTTCCACCGCAGGTTCACCAGCGTCGCATTTTCGAAGAGACGCCGCGTGGATTCAAGTTCCTGGGCAAACCCCCACTCGCGGTCGACCTGGGCGTCGAAATCATAGTAGATGAAAATGAACGAAGAATCCAATAGCGATTCGTAAAGCGACAGGTCCCGGAGTTCGTATGCATTCCGAAAATTGGCGAAAAAACCGTCGATAGTGGCGGGGTCCCCCAGCAAATCGCCGAACGCCCCGCCCTCTTCAAGCGCAGGGGCAAAGGGATTGCAGGCCGCGACAAGCGCGACCGGCGCCAGGATCGCAAACATGGCGGACCGCCGTATCCGCATCGGATCGTCGCTTATTTGATGAATGCCGCCTTCAGGTCGCTCCAGGAAGCCGCATCGCCAACTGAATGGTCTGTCCAGCTTGCAATATACCACAGACCGTCCTGTCCTTTTTCTATCGACCAGGCGACGCGGCCTCGCAACGCATTCGGCAATTCGGGCCTGCGGTGGTTGAACGCCAGCACATACGCCGCGTCCACCGCATACCGCTCAGGCCCCGCCGTTTGCTCTATGTCAGTCAAGCGCAACTCGTTGCCGCTGGTAAGGCGGGCCGCCTCCACCAGCGCGCGGAAATAACTTTCTTCTTCCTGGGCGCTCCATCCGTTCCAGATGGCAGGGTCTTTGGCCTCCGCCTCCGTCGTAGGCTGAAAACGGAACTCGTTTGCAAACGAACGGCGGTAATTCGCGGCATTCAATTCGGAAATCGCGGAATGTAAATTCTCCAGCACTTGATCGGGCGTGTCTGGCTGAAGATAGGTTCCGGTCTCCGTACCCGGCGGTTCCGGCGTACGCGTAGCGAACAAATCGCATCCCGCCGCAAGCGCCAGCGCGATCAGTGCGCGCGGCAACATGGCCGAGCAGGCGTCAACATGTGTCCGTCTCTGGCTTTTCCGCATACAAAATGAGCCGGGGGCTGGCATTCGAATGAGAATGTCCTTCGTAATCGCCGTACGCATGCCGGAGGCGCAGGCCCGCCGAAGCGTACATCGCCCGAAAATCCTCCGCCGTATAGAGGCGAACGGATTCGACGAAGGACTGTTCGTTTGCGCCGGCGCGAATCGTAATTCGCTTGTTGACTCGCCCGTTTTCCACCCAGCGCTGCTGCCGGATAATCGAACCGGCCCGCTCGAATTGATCTTCCGGGACCAGGTGCTCAAGCACATAAGGCACATTGAAAAAATCCTGTACGAACCATCCGCCCGGACATAGCGACCGGTGCATGGCTCGCAGCGCGCGCACATGATCCTCGTCGTTCTCGAAATACCCGAACGCCGTAAATACATTGATCACGCCGTCGAAGCAGCAATCGCACACCGGGTTGCGCATGTCGCCCCGGCGAAAAAGGACCGTAAGCTCTTCTTGCGCGGCGCGGCGAGCGGCCTCTTCAATGGCGTAGGCGGAAAGATCCACGCCCGTCACATGGTATCCCCGCCGGGCGAGGGCGCGCGCGTGCCGTCCGCGACCGCACCCCATATCCAGAATGGATGCGCCGGGAGCAGGCTGAACGATGCGCTCCAGCAAATCCACCATACGCTTCGCTTCGTCCTCGTCCCGATCCTGATAAACGAGTTCGTATTCAGGATGATCGAACCACTCCTCGTACCACATGGAATAAACCGGGTTTATGCCGCTTTCCCGGAGGCGAAAGGCGCCAGCACGTCCTCTATGGCGCGGACGTGCTCCATCCATCCGATCATCTTGCTAATCACTTCGTCCAGCAACGCATCCGGACAGGAAGCGCCTGCGGTGAGCACGATATCCAGCGGGCGCCGGGAAGGAAGCCACCCGTTCGCAACCTGTATTTCCTTCGCTTGCGGATCGAAATGCCGAATCGTTTCGGGAGATACGATTTCAGTGGCGTCGCGCACGAAATACGCAGGCATCTTTTCCGCGCAAAGATCGACCAGGTGCGTGGTGTTGGACGAGTTGTAGCCGCCCACGACAATGCCCACGTCGCCCCCCGATTCGATCAGTTGCAACGTAGCGTTCTGGTTCTCGTTCGTGGCGTAACAAAGCGTATCGCTGGTGTCGGCGAAACGATGGGACAATTCCGCCTCGCCGTATCGATCCAGGATAGCCTCCCGGAGCAGGCGGGCAATGGCTTGCGTCTCGGTGGCCAGCATGGTAGTCTGATTGACTACGCCAATGCGTTGCAGATCGCGGCGCGGATCGAAGCCGGGCGAATATTTGTCGCGGAATCGATCAAAGAAAAAATCGCCGTCGACTTCGCCCCGGACGAGCCGGGCAAGATATTCCGCTTCGCGCAGGTCGCGCACCACAACAGCGGGAGCATTCTGGCTGGCGCGGGAAAACGTGGCCCGCATTTCTTCATGGTATCGCTTGCCATGTATGATCACGGTATACCCGCCGCGTCCGATCCGCTCGCTCTTGTTCCATACTTTTTCGACGAACGGACAGGTTGTGTCGTAGGTCATGGTGTCAACGCCGCATTCGGCCAGCTTGCTCTCGACTTCGAGCGAGGCGCCAAAGGCGGGAATGATCACCACATCGTCGGGAACCAACGCCTCGAACGGAATCAATTGCTCGCCGGTGGTCGTCCGCAGGAAATGTACGCCCGCGGCCCGCAAATCGCCGTTCACGCGCGGGTTGTGAATCATCTCCGAGAGAAGAAAAATGCGGCGCCCGGGATTTTCTTCCAGGGCCCGCCAGGCAATGTCGATCGCATGTTCGACCCCGAAACAAAACCCGAAATGCCGGGCGATCTTGAAGCGAAGCGGACCGAAATCCAGTACGGACGGCGACAGGTCTCGCTTGCGCGGATCGGCGGCGCCGCGCGCAGATTTTACAGTCGATACGATGGAGCTCGCGTAGGCGTCGGGAACGTTGAACTTGCGTGCGGCCATGGCGCAACGAAATCTGGAAAAATGTTAAGGAAGCTCTGATTAAGTCCGCAAAGATTCAGAGGCTGACAGGCGCACGCTGGCAAGGAATGACGAAGCAGCGTGGCAGGCCCCACGTAATGAGGAATGACACAGCCAGCGTGCGCCTGTCAGCCTCCCGAAGGGCGCTTCACGACCGCGACAACCCGAATCCGCCGTGTTTTTCGCTGATTTCAATAACGCCATCATGTCGTTTTTTACGCGTGAAAGTGAAGCGCTGATCAAAGTGGAGTTAATCAGAGCTTCCTTAACGCAACGAGTGGGGGCTAACTGTTAACGCGCCGGAACGATGCAAGTTCGATCAGCGCCGTCGGCGCGCGCCGCACCGGATCACAATCTACGGCTGACGAGAGGAACGATCCGGTTCTTCCAGGCGGAAAACGAATCTGCAAGAATCGCTTCGCGGGCGCTGCGCATCAGCGAAGCGTACAGGGACAGGTTCTGAACGGACGCGATATGTAAGCCAAGAATTTCGTTCGCCATAAAAAGATGGCGCACATACGCTTTTGAAAACGTCCGGGAAACGTGGACGTCCAGACCAGGGTCGAGCGGCGAAAAATCGTCGCGCCACTTCCGGTTCCGAATGTTGATCACCCCCTCCGTCGTAAACAACATGCCGTTGCGTCCATTGCGCGTGGGCATGACGCAATCGAACATGTCCACGCCCCGCGCTATGTTTTCCAGCAAATTGACCGGGGCGCCCACGCCCATCAGGTAACGCGGCTTGTCGGCAGGCAACACCTCGTTGACAACCTCAACCATGGCGTACATCACATGGTCGGGCTCGCCCACCGAGAGTCCCCCAATGGCATATCCGGGAAAATCCATGTCCACCAGCCGCCGTGCGGACTCCCGCCGAATATCCGGAAACGCCGCCCCCTGTACAATGGGAAAAAGCGCTTGCCGGTGTTCGTACGGCGGAGCGGTTTCCTCGAATCGCTTTTTGCAGCGGGCCGCCCAGCGCAGGGTCATTTCGTGCGAAGCGCGGGCATATTCCCGGGATACGTCCGCCGCCGGACATTCGTCCAGCGCCATCATAATGTCCGCCCCGATGCTGCGCTGAATATCCACCGCCGATTCCGGCGTAATAAAATGCGACGAACCGTCGAGGTGACTGCGAAAGGCCACCCCCTCTTCGCTCAGCGTCCGGTGACTGGCCAGCGAAAAAACCTGGTATCCCCCGGAATCCGTCAACATCGGGCCGGGCCACGCCATGAAGCGGTGCAACCCGCCCGCTTCTTCGATCAGCGACGTACCCGGGCGCAAGTACAAATGATAGGCATTCCCCAGAATAATCTGCGCCCCGGCTTCCTCAAGCAGCGTTCGCGAATCAACGGCCTTGACGCTGCCGAGCGTACCTACCGGCATGAAAACCGGCGTCTGGATCGGACCGTGATCGGTTTCAATCTGTCCGGCCCGCGCCGCCGTGCCGGAGTCCCTGCCGGATACGGAAAATTTCATGGCCGAATCAGGGCATGACGTCCACTTCGGCGTCCTTCAACTCGAACTGGATATGCTCCCGATAGGTCCTGTACGCAGCCATGATCAACGCCGTAACGGGAACGGCGATGAGCAATCCGATCCACCCCATGAAATGGCCGAAAATGAAGAGCGAAAGGATGATCAGGACCGGATGGAGCCCCATCTGCTGGCCCATCACATTCGGAACCAGCACAGCTTGTTCGAGGAGCGACTGCCCCATCAGCACAGCCACGATCTTGAATACGTCGATGAACCAGGGGTCGCCAAAAAACAACCCAATGCTGATCCCGATAATATTCGTGACGATGACGCCAATGTTCGGAATCAGGTTCAGGAGGCCGCCCACAATGCCGATCACGAGGGCGAACGGAACGTCCAGAAGCAGCAGCGCCACCGTCACGTTGAACCCTGCGATGGCGCAAATGATGAGTTGGCCGCGCAGGTAGTTTCCAACCACCTCGCCCGTCTGGAACAGGTAGTCGCGGCGTCCGCCGAGCGTGGGAAACAGTTCGACGAGGCGTTCCTTGATGTGCGGAAAATCTTTCAACAAGTAGTAGTGAACTACCGGCAGCACGGCGATCAGCGCCACCGCGCCCAGCACCGTGCCGATCGAATTCATAACGTACTGCAAGACATTCGGAATGCTCGTGGCCAGACCCGTGGCCTGTTCCTGCAGAAACGTGGTCAGGTCCCGTACGATTTGCTCGCGGTCCACGCCCACCTTTTCGAGATTGTCCAGCAACGTGGCGGATTGCAGCCAGGCGCGAAAATCGTCCATGGTGTCTGTCAGGCGCACGAACAGAATTTCGAACTGGGTCAGCAGCGTGGGAACGACCAGAAAGACAAACAAAGCCCCAATGCCAAGCAGGACCGCGGTCATGGCGAACGAGGCGATCCACCGACGAATGCGAAACCGATCGCGAAGTATCGTAACCAGCGGATCGAACAAATACGCAAACAAATAAACGATCGCAAAAGGAATCAGAATGATCGCAAGGTCCTTGAGCGCCCACAGGAGCAACATCAGCGCGCCCGCCACCAGCAAGGTCCGCACCGAGCGGATTTTTCGCAGAGGCCACAGCAGCACCATGCCGGCGAAAGCGATCAGCGGGGGGCCCAGAAAATCACTGCCGATCTGGTAGGTCATCCCCAGAAAAAGGAGCACGCCGCCCGCAAGCAACGCGATCCGGAACGGGGTCATCCGTTCGGGAGGCGCAGGGGCGTTACTCGTTGGCGATGCATCGGACATATTTGCGGGAGATAATGCGGCGGCGACCTGCTATGCGCTCGCCTTGCGCTTTTCGTAAACGGGATTGGCGCCGTGCAATACGGTATCCCGCGTCACCCGGCAGGTCGCCGCATTGGGCCGGGCATGCAAGTCATACATGATTTCGAGCATTATTTGCTCCATGACGGAGCGCAATCCGCGCGCGCCCGTGCCAAGTTTTTTCGCCCGCTGCACAATGATCTCCAGGGCGTCGTCGTCGAACGCAAGTCGTACGCCATCCATCGCAAACAATTTCTGGTATTGTTTCACCAGCGCATTCTTCGGTTCGAGCAAAATCTGCCGCATGGCGGCGTCGGTAAGCGGCCTCAGCGCAGCCATGACCGGAACGCGGCCCACCAGTTCGGGAATGAGCCCGAATTTCAGGAGATCGTCCGGCTCGACGCTTTGCAGAATCGCGGGATCGTTGCGGTCGAACACTTTGCGCCGCTCCGACATGAACCCGATCGTGTTGATGGACAGCCGGTGCGCAACGATTTCCTGCAAACCGTCGAAGGCGCCCCCCACAATGAAAAGGATATTCCGGGTATCGATGTTGATCAGGCTCTGTTCCGGGTGTTTGCGCCCGCCCTTCGGCGGCACGCCGGCCACGGTGCCTTCCAGAATTTTAAGCAAGGCTTGTTGTACGCCTTCTCCGGACACGTCGCGCGTAATAGACGCATTGTCGCTTTTTCGCGCAATCTTGTCGATCTCGTCAATATAGATGATGCCCTGTTCGGCGCGCTCGACATTGAAATCGGACGCATGCAAAAGGTGGGTCAGGATGCTTTCGACGTCCTCGCCTACGTAACCGGCTTCCGTCAGCGCCGTGGCGTCCGAAATCGAAAAAGGCACATCCAGAATGCGCGCCAGAGAACGGGCAAGCAATGTTTTTCCGACGCCGGTAGGCCCGAGGAGCAGCACATTGGATTTTTCCAGCTCCACCTCCTCGTACTCGTGCACATACCGATCCGTGTCTATCCGTTTGTAATGGTTATAGACCGCTACGGCCAGGGCCTTTTTCGCATAGTCCTGCCCGATGACGTATTCGTCCAGCGCCGACTTGATTTCACGCGGGGCAAGCAGGCGAGGCTTTACCGGCGCCGGCCGAAAAGCAGACTGGGGTTCAGGAACGCCCCCGATCACGCTCGCTGCTTCGCCGATGCACCGGTCGCAAATGTATACGCCGGGTTCGCGCGCCTGAACCATGGACTCGGCGCTGTCCACCGATTGCCCGCAGAACGAACAGCGGATGATGTGATGCCTTTTGCTCATGCGAGAAAAAAATGCTTGCGTCTATGAAAGGGGAGCCGCATAATAATCAAGATAAAAAATACTGTACAGGAATCGGCGGGCAAAGTTGCGAAAATAAAAGGATGCGCCGCGCGTCACCCGAGGATCGGCCAGTGTACGCCGAAACGAAAACGCCCTGCGGGAAGCGGGTACACAGGCGCCAGCATGGTCCCCGGAATCAGCGAGGCGCCAGCCGGCAGATGATCGTATACGAAAAAAAGACGGGCGGTGCGAACGCGCACTTCCGCCACGATATTCACCGTATTTGAAGCATCAAGCAGAAGAGAAGACGCCTCCGGTACGGCAAGCAACCCGGAAGGCGCATGCAACGATCGGCTGCGAAAGGAGGACCACGCCATGCCTTCCGCATACAGATCGAACCGCAAGTCGCCCTCGAAAAGCATATACCGCGCGCCCAAACGCGCCCGGGCAAACCACCGGGGCAGCGTATCGGCGCGACGCGCATGCAACGGCGCATCGCCCGGTTCCGCAATGTACGCAACGGTGGGCCGCGCCATGGCGTAGAACCCGCGCCGGGCAGAGCACCGCCAGCCAATGTCCGCATACAAAGCCGCCTGCCGGAGCGGCGACCGCGCCGTCGCCACGACGACATCGTCTCCCTCGACGAACAGGTCGACCGGATGGCCCGCCTGACGCCCAAACGCCCCAAGCGTTACGACGAAGGGAGTTGCCTGTACGGATCCTTCGATATGCATCGCAACGGTCCGCCCCGGCGCCGCGTCGCGCTGTCCGCGCAGGGCAGCGAATCCAGTATGGTACAGCACGGCAGTGCGCGGTTTGTCGGTCGAAACGCTCATGCGCAAAGCCGTTCGGGTTCCGCGCCGCGCAAGCCGTACGGCGCCCGACGGACCGCCGCTCCGGTGAAAAAACCAGCCTGCTTCCGGCCTCAAAATCCATCGCGGTCCTGTCCCCTCCACGCCGCCCCGCCCCAAACGGAGCGAATCGCTCACATGCGCTTGCAGAGCAAAACGCCGTTGCGCGATTTCCTGAAACGATGCGCGGGGCGTCACATGCTCTGACCACGCCGCCACGCGTACGGCAAGACGGCGCCTTGGCGCGCGCAGCAAGGGCTGGCGAATATGCAACCCGGTGCGCATGGATCGGACGCCCAGCGTATCGAGTGCGTCGTGGTGCCGAAACGTTTCCGTGGAATGGTACAAGGCAGCGGACGTCACGCCGGTGGAAAACCACCTCGCGCGCAGGACGCCCGCCAGGTCGTTGCGCGCGATGCGACGCTCGGCTTCCGGCAAGGCGACTTCGGCAATATCGCTTTGGTATATCGCATTCGGATCGCTGGGCCGAATCACGACGCCGCCGTGCGCGCCCACGCGACGGCGCTGGCTCATATACAACACCTCCGCCGACCAGGCGCGCTGCGCATACCGGACACGCAAAATACTGCGGCGGCCACGGGTCAGATCGCTCCCCGGATACGGAATACTCGTGGCGCGCCCCCCGTACGCCCCAAGCGCCTGGAGCAACCCGGGACGCCCCCAAAGCGACCGCCGGCGATGCTGAACATGGGCCACGTCTATGCTCTGGAGTCCCTCCCCGTCTCGCCAGTAGGTGGCCTCTGTACGCGGCGGAGCGCCTTCGTACGACCGCAAGCGCGCCCGCACGGAGGCCCCGACGGGATCGAGCCGGGGCGGGGCGACAAGGGGCAACGGGATCAGGTCCCAGGCCGGACGCCCGGTAAAAATATTCGTGAACGGAATCTCGCCCAACGAAAGCGGACGGGTGTTGGGCGACAATCCGAACGGACTCCAGCCGTCGGGCCAGCCCGGACGATCGAACAGGTAGGTAAAACTGCCGGGCGCGCTGGCGATCAGTTCAGCCAGATGAATGTCGGGCCGGAGCGCCGGAAGCGAATCGGAAAGCGCCCACGCGATCCCGGAATCCGCCGAGGCCGCATCCCCGAATCCCATGAAATGCAGCGGCGCCGGGGCAAGGGAGTCCGCGGGCGGCGGGGCGTTGCCCAATGCCGTAGTATCCGGTTCCTGGGCGGCGGCGGCGGGGCACAGCAGACATCCGACCAATACGATGCATCGAAGAGAGGCGCTCATGCCGACTCTGGCTTGCCGCGACGGTTCAGATACGACAAATTCTCGGATGAAAATGGCTTGACGGCAAGACGGAAATCGCGGTAGAACGCCGTGTTGTCGCATGTATTGCCTTCGAGGAGCATGTCGAACTGGTCCAGAGAAACAGGCAATATGCCCGATCCGTCGAAAAAACGCACCAACGGGCGCGCGAGCCAGACAGGCTGCGGGATTTTCGGCTTGCGGGCATGTCCGATCGCATCGGTTATGCGGTCGAGCAGGGCGGAAAAAGTCAGGCGCTCCCGGCCCCCGACGCAATACGTCGCGCCCTGCGCCGCGTCGAGCGTGAGCGCCTGCGCGAACGCAGTCGCCACTTCCTCCGCGGAAATCGGTTGCATTTCATAGCGCCCGTCGCCGAAAACAGGCAAGACGGGCCAGGGACGCACCAGCGTACGGGCCAACTCAGACGCAAATTCGAACCCGCCCGGCTCGGGATCCCCAAAGATGAGCGAGGGGCGAAAAATAGTCCAGTGGGCGAAACCGGCCCCTCGAACATATTCTTCCGCGCGCCATTTCGAGGTTTGATACGCGGATACGCCGTCCGGGCGGGCGCCATTCGCGCTCATATGCACGAACCTGGAGACGCCTGCGTTGCGGGCTTCGTCCGCCACGGTTTTCGTCCCCCCGAAATGCAGCGCGTCGAACGTGACGCCGCGCGCGGGATTTTCCCGGATAATGCCCACGAGATGCACGACAGCGTCGCAGCCGTCCATCGATCCGCGCAACGCATCCGGATCCGTTATCGAGCCGACCACCTGCTCCACGCGAGCTGACAGGGCGGCGAGCGACGGCGTCTTTTTGCGCGCCAGGCAACGCACTGCATGCCCCTGACGGATCAATTCGCGGAGGGTATGCCTGCCTACGAAACCCGTGCCTCCGGTAAGAAAAACGTTCATGGCGTCCCGGGCGAATAAGGGTTCGGGGCGAAACGCGCGCAGCCTGTATCAGGTGATGACATCTTGCATATGCGAACTTGCAATAGGGCAATCAAAGTCGCGCACGCCAAAGGAAACCCCGGTGGCGTGGGCCGTAGCGATCATTGGATGATCCAGAGGAATCATGCGGGTCTTGTTAGCGACCTCCTCGAATGGAACGCTCGTGAGCCGGTTGTTTTGCAAGGCGACCATGTGCCCGAACCGTCCCTCGGAAACCATGGCCCCGGCATAGACGCCGAAGGCGGTCGCCAAATCGCGATCATACGCCGTCGGGGTACCGCCACGCTGCATGTGTCCGAGAATCGTGGTGCGCACCTCGCTATTGATCTGCATGCTTAGCGCTTGTTCGAGGACTTTGCCTACCCCGCCAAGGCGCAGGGGGTCCGGACTGTTTTCCACGACCTGCTTGACAACCAGATCGTCCCCGCGGGCCCGGGCGCCCTCGGCGATCATAATAATCGTAAAGTGCTGTCCTCGAGCTTCCCGTTGCCTGCATATCCACGCCACGTCTTCCACCGTATACTCGATTTCGGGAATCAGAATGACGTCGGCGCCGCCCGCCACCCCGGCGTACAAGGCAATCCATCCCGCATAGCGACCCATCGTCTCAATGATCATCACCCGATCATGACTCTGCGCGGTCGTATGAATGCGATCAACCACATCCGTAACGATCGAAACAGCGGTGTCGAAACCGAACGTGCGCTCGGTCCCCATCAGATCATTGTCGATCGTCTTGGGCACGCCGATGATGTTCATGCCCATCTTCGCCAGGCCATTCGCAATAGACATCGTGCCATCCCCGCCGATGACGACCAGCGCATCAAGTCCGATCAGGCGACAATACTCGCAGACCTGTTCCGAGACGTCCGCATTGTCCTGTTTGTAGTAGCTGAATGGATTGGCTATGTTACTGGTTCCAAGGATCGTGCCCCCAAGCGTAAGAATGCCGCTGACGTCGCGGTAGGCAAGCGGACGGGTACGTCGTTCGATCAACCCCAGAAAACCATCCTCGACGCCGACCACATCGGCGCGATGCTGCAACATGAGGCATTTGGCGACGCCCCGAATGACGGCGTTGAGGCCAGGACAATCGCCCCCGCCGGTGAGGAGACCTATGCGCATGGAACCAGACATGAAGGTATGTAATACAGGGTGAAACGAAGGATGGCGACGAACCCGATGGCCCGTTATGAAAAGAAGGAACGTCCCGTTACGTTCCGCCGCGAAACCCGGCGCCGGGCCAGCCGGGAAAGGTACGCCGAAAATACCACGGAAAAGTGACAGTTCGACAGGTTTTCGACGCCCCGCCTCGGCGCGCGCTGGTTGCAGTGCTCATGGGCGTATCCGGCGTGGGCAAAACGACGGTCGGGAAAGCAGCGGCGGAACACTTCGGGTGGCCCCTGTTCGACGGCGACGATTTTCATTCGGCGGCCAATATCGACAAAATGCGTTCAGGCGTCGCCCTGGACGACAACGACCGCGCCGACTGGCTGAATGCCCTGCGCGCCCGAATCCAGCAATGTCTGGACACGCAGCGCCCGGCCATCGTGACCTGTTCGGCATTGAAAAAAAAGTACCGGGACGCGCTCCGGCGCGACAATCGCGACGTACTCTTCGTCTACCTGCAAGCAGAACGAAGCATCGTTGCAAAAAGAATAGGCGCCCGACGCGGTCATTATTTTAGAGAAAATCTGCTCGACAGCCAGTATGCGGCGCTGGAGGAGCCGGAACAGGCTTTCACGGTCCATGCCGGAGAGCCGCTTGAACAGGTTACGGCCACCGTGATAGCCCTTCTGGAAAACGCTTTGCAAGACGCCCGCTGAGCACTCCGGCGCGCTTTGCGGACTTTCAAGGACGCTCAGGTATTCTCTTTTTGTACGGAATGTCCCCCGAACCGGTTGCGCATGGCCGAAAGAAGGCGGTGCGCAAAGGATCGGTCGTCGCGGGACTGAATGCGCTGAAGCAACGAGGCGGTAATAACCGGCGCGGGAATATTCAGGTCGATCGCCTCGCGGACCGTCCATCGGCCCTCGCCGGAATCCGGCACGAAGGGCGCAATGCCGCCCAGGTCCGCATCTTCTTTCAGCGCATCCGCCGTAAGGTCCAGCAACCAGGACCGAACCACGCTCCCGTGCCGCCAGATATCCGCAATGGCCGGAGCGTCCAGGTCGAAACGATCGCTTCCCGCCATGATGGCAAACCCCTCCGCATACGCCTGCATCATGCCATACTCAATGCCGTTGTGCACCATTTTTACGAAATGGCCCGCGCCGGCAGGACCGACATGTCCCCACCCTTGCCTGCCGCCGCACGCCAGCGCATCGAAAACCGGCGCAAGCCGTTCTACGGCCTGCGCATCCCCTCCCGCCATCAGGCAATACCCTTCTGCAAGGCCCCAAACACCCCCGCTGACGCCTGCATCGACCAGCTGAACGCCTTGCTCCTTCAGCGCAGCGGCGCGACGCACCGTATTGCGATAATCGGAATTGCCGCCGTCGATCAGGACATCGCCTTCTTCGAGCAGCGGCGCAAGCGCAGCAAGCGTGGCGTCCACCGGCTCCCCGGCGGGCACCATCATCCAGATATGCCGGGGCGCCGCGCACCGATTTACCAGGGCTTCCAGCGAATCGGCGGGGATCACGCCAGATTGCGCGTACTCCGAAATAACCTCGGGCGAAAGGTCGAATCCGATGACGCGACGTCCATGCCGCAGAAGCCGGAGCGCCATATTGCCCCCCATTTTTCCCAACCCGATCATGCCAATTTCCATTGTCCAGCGTTTGCTCGTGCGTAAAAAACTGAAAGCGTTCCTGGGAAGATAGCAGTGGTTCGGGTTTATTGGACAACGCTTTTACGCACAAACGCAACGCGCTGAACGAAGTGGTTTTGATCAGAGTATTTTTTAACCCGGCGCACCTGAAATATACAGCCCGTTTGATTCTTCGCATATTCCTGTGCTATTTTCGGGTATTCGCTTCGCCTGGACGCAATCCCTGACCCTGTCTGCAGAACATACGCTATGAATATGCCTCCTGAAAAGAAATCCCCTGCCTTTACTCCGTATATCCCGGCGTCGCAATCCTTGCATGAAATTACGATCAAGGCCGTAATTCTCGGCTTTATTCTGTCCGCCGTGCTGGCCGGAGCGAATGCCTACCTTGGACTCAAAGTCGGACTCACCGTGTCCGCCTCCATTCCGGCGGCGGTCATTTCGATGGCGATCCTGCGCTTTTTCCGCAATTCGAATATCCTCGAAAACAACATTGTGCAAACGGCGGCGTCGGCGGGCGAATCGCTTGCGGCGGGCGTGATCTTTACGTTGCCGGCCTTGCTGATGCTGCAATACTGGCAAGGGTTCGATTTTCTGGCTACGATGTCCATCGCGCTCACGGGAGGCGTGCTTGGCGTGTTGTTCACGATCCCGTTGCGAAGGGCGCTCATTATCGAGGCCGAACTTCAGTTTCCGGAAGGCGTGGCCACGGGCGAAGTGCTCAAGGCCGGTTCGGAAGGCGGGGAAGGCGCTCGGTATATCGCGCTGGCCGCCGGAGCGGGCGCGCTACTGAAACTGCTCCAGACCGGATTCCGGCTCGTGGCCGACTCGGCGGCCGGAGCGGTGCAAGCAGGGCGGGCTATTTTCGGATACGGGACCGAACTGGGCGTGGCGCTGCTGGGCGTAGGGTACATCGTGGGGTTGAACATCGCCGTCCTGGTGTTTGCGGGCGGCCTGATTTCGTGGCTGTTCGGTATCCCCATCTATGCGGCGCTCGCCTCGCCGGGGGAACTGGAGGCCATTACGGGGGACGCCACGGGATACGAAGCAGCGCTTGCGGTGTGGAGCGGGCGCATTCGGTACCTCGGCGTCGGGGCCATGGCCCTTGGCGGCGTCTGGGCGCTGCTTTCGCTCGTCAAGCCCATCCGGGACGGCATACGTTCTTCGCTGCGGGCCGTCCAGGAAGCCCGATCAGGAAATCGTTCGGACGTCCCGCGGACCGAACGGGACACCCCCATTAATATCGTCCTCTGGGGAACCCTCGTCATGTCTATCCCGATTTTCATCAGTTTCCTGTTCATCGTGGATCAGGAAGCGCTGGGCATCACGGCGGGGTTGTACTGGGGCACGTTGGCGGGCGGCCTGGTGTTCGCGCTCCTCGCCGGGTTCCTTTTTGCATCCGTGGCCGGATACATGGCCGGCCTTGTCGGATCGTCGAACAATCCCATTTCCGGCGTGACCATCGCAACGATCCTGAGCATATCATTGCTGCTGCTCTGGGTTCTGGGATCGCAAATCAATTTCGCTGTCGATGCGATGCAAGCCACCACGGCGGCGGCCACGGCCATTCTGGTCGGAGCCGTCGTATGCTGCGCGGCAGCCATCGCCGGGGATAACATGCAGGACCTGAAAGCCGGATATATCGTAGGCGCCACCCCGTTCAAGCAACAAATCATGCAGGTGGTGGGCGTCGTGGCCGCCGCCGTGGCGCTGGCGCCCATCCTGGAACTGTTGTTTCAGGCGTACGGCCTGGGCGACGTATTTCCGAGAGAAGGCATGGACCCGTCGCAGGCGCTTCAGGCTCCGCAAGCCACGCTCATGAGTTCGGTGGCCGACGGCGTATTCCGGCAGGACCTGCCGTGGAACATGATTATGATCGGGGCGCTCGTCGCCGCCGCCATCATTGTCATAGACAAGTACCTGGAGCGGCGCGGCACCGGATTTCGCGCGCCGGTGCTGGCTGTCGCCGTGGGTATCTATTTGCCGCTGGAATTGACCGTCCCCATTTTCATCGGCGGGCTGATCGCCTTCCTGGCCCAGCGGTCGTTGCGGCGGCGCGCGAGCCGGATCGGGGACGAGGCGGCCTGCGAAGAAGCCGTACAAAAGGCGAACCGGCGGGGGCTGTTGTTTGCTTCCGGGCTGATCACTGGCGAAGCCCTCGTAGGCATCCTGCTGGCCATCCCGTTCGCGGCTGCGCAGAATACGGCCGTCCTGCAACTGGCGCCGGAGGGCTTCGAACCAGTGGCCAATGTCCTCGGGCTGGTTGCATTCGGCTGCTTCATTGCATGGCTGTACCGCGTGGCCCAACGCGCCTGATCGCCGAGACGCCATTTTTCTTAAATCATCGCGGCGACGACCGCCGCCTGTATATCTATGAAACTCGTGTATTTCGGTCATTCCGCGTTCCAGCTCGAAACTGCGGGCGCGACCCTCCTCGTGGACCCCTGGATCACCGGAAATCCTCGGGCGAAAGGCGTCGTATCGGCGGACGATCTGAACCCCGACGTCATTTTCCTTACGCATGCGCATGAGGATCATCTTGGGGATGCGCCCGCCATCGCCAAACGATCCGGCGCACTCGTGGTCAGCAATTTTGAAATCACCAGTTATTTTTCGAGGGTACACGGACACGACCATGTGCTGGCCATGAATACGGGAGGCTCCTGGGCGTTCGACTGGGGCAAGGCCCACCAGACCTATGCGCGGCATTCGTCCTCCTTTCCCGACGGGGGCTACGGAGGCAACCCGAACGGATTCGTGTTCGAGGCCGACGGCAAGTCGATATACGCCGCGGGAGACACCTGCGCCTTCGCCGAAATGGAATGGCTGGGCGAGGATTTCGACCTGGACCTTGCGATTCTGCCGATCGGCGATTGTTTTACCTCGGGCATTCGCGACGCGGTGCGCGCAGCCAGATTGCTACGACCCGAACGCACCGTGCCGGTGCATTATAATACGTTTCCGCCCATTGAGACAGACGTAAACGAATGGCGCAGGCGCATGGAAGAAGCAGGATTCGCCGCGCATCCGATGGAGCCGGGAGATGCGCTCGAACTATAGGACAGGCTGCTCAGAACAAATCCCCCACCGCTTTCAGAGAATAACCGGACACCCCTGTGAAGATTGGCGTCATCTCGGACACGCACGGCTATTTGCACCCGGCGGTCGCAACGTATTTCGACGGGGTGGATTGCATTCTCCATGCCGGCGACGTCGGCGACGCAGCGATCCTGGACCGGCTGGGAGAAATCGCGCCCGTCAAGGCGGTCTGGGGCAATGTGGACGGACCTGGCGTACGGTTCCGCGCCACCGGCGTCTTGCGCGCGGAAATGGAAGGCGTCCGCATCTGCATGACGCATATCGGGGGCAGGCCGGGGCGCTGGGATCCCGCCATCGCCGGAGCGCTTGCCGCAGATCCGCCGGATATCTTCATCTGCGGACACAGCCACATCCTGCGCATCGAACGGGTGCGCAATCCTCCGGGCATGCTGTATATGAACCCCGGCGCGGCGGGCCGAAAAGGGCTGCACCAGGTCAAGACCTGCGTATTGCTGGAAATAGCCGACGGAAGCGCCCGCAAGGCGGACGTCGTGCACCTCGACGACGAACCACCGCTTTTTCCGTCGTGACAAACGCCGCAGGACGGGGTCGCGCCTGCCCGGGACACACATAAAAACCGCCGTCTCCGCGCAACGGTTCGCTTCGTCGCGCACAGACGGCGTCACGTACATCCATACATTGCTCGCAGAGGATATTCTGCCCGACGCGCATGCCCGATCCGGATACGTCCCTCATGCGAAGCGAACGCTTCGACCTGCGCGCGCTGTACGAAACAAGCCGCCTGCTAAGCACATCGCTCGATCTGAAGTTCGTGCTGAACAGTCTGCTCCTGACCGTCATGAGCAAACTGCTGACGACCCGGGCCGCCGTGCTGATGCGCGATCCGGTCGAAAACGGATACCGCGTAGCCGCCACGAGAAACGTAAAGACGCTCCAGGAAGGCGTTGTGCTCGAAATCCCGGACATACCGGAGGACGCCGTGCTGACGGGCGCAGAGGCGCCGGATGCGTTGCGGAAACACGAGCTGGAGCTGGCTGCGCCGATCCGGTTCGGAAACCGGGAAATCGGCATGCTCGCCACCGGTCGCAAAGCGACGGGCGAACCATACGACCCGTTCGAACTGGAATTCATCCGATCGCTCGTGCATATGTCCTCCACGGCAGTGCACAACTCCCTGATGGTGGAAGAATTGCAGCTGGCGAACCGCGACCTGGATGCGCGGATTCAGGAACTGAATACGCTTTTCGATCTGTCGCAAGAGTTCAACGCCGCCATCGACCGGGAGCGGCTCGTCAAGTTGCTCTCCTTCGCCCTGATGGGACAAATGCTGGCGTCCCGACACATGTTTCTGGTGCGCCGAACCCGAACAAACGACGGCCCGGACCATGCGGATATGTTCATAACCGCATCTGGAGGCTTGTCGGAGCAGATGGCGCCCGCGCTGGCGCAACGACTCTGTACGCTGGAACGCCTCATACTGCTGGACGACGAGGCAACGCCTTCCGACGACGCCCGAACAGGACTCCGGGACCTCGGATTGATCCTCGCCCTCCCCCTGCAACACCAGGGCCAGCCGTGCGGCGCCTTATGCCTCGGTCCCAAGCGCAGCGGACAATCGTATACCCCCGCAGACATCGAATTTCTGTCTGCCCTGGGCAATCTTACGCTGGTTTCGGTGCAAAATTCCTTTCTGATCGAAGAACAGATCGAGAAAAAACGCCTGGAGGAAGAAATGCGCATCGCGCGGCGCATTCAGGAACGGCTCTTGCCCCAGGAAACCCCTGGCGCAGACCCGTACGAAGTCGCCGCGCTCGCCAAGCCAAGCCGTGTCGTAGGGGGCGACTACTACGATGTGGTGCGACTCAAAGGAGAACGGCTCCTGCTTGCTATTGCCGACGTGACGGGCAAAGGCATGCCCGCCGCGCTCCTCATGGCGAATTTGCAAGCCAGCTTGCATGTCGTGCTGCCCATGAAGATGACCATAGAGCAAGCGGTGGGACATATCAATCGCGTCACCTGCGAGAACACCGATACGGACCGGTTCATTACGTTTTTCATGGCCATTCTGCACCTTGACTCCGGCTATATGGAATACGTGAATGCGGGACACAATCCCCCCCTGATCATGCGACGAAACGGCGCTACGGAATTGCTGACCCAAGGCGGATTGCTGCTGGGCGTGATGGATCGGGCGGGGTACGAACGCGGCGCGGTGCGCCTGGAACCGGGCGATGTCGCGATACTGTTCACGGACGGCGTGACAGAGGCCATGAACCCTTCCGGCGAAGAGTACTGCGAAGACCGCCTTGAAGCCGTACTCCGGCGAGCGCATACGGAATCGGCGGCGGATATTGTGGATATGGTCCATAAGGACATTGCGAAATTTACAGGGAATGTCGAGGAATTGTCCGACGACCTCACCATGCTGGTCGTCAAGCGAACCGTAGAGGCGGAACCGCCCGCATAATCGCGCAAGAAACGCGAAAAGATTCGAATCCCAATCCCTCGTTGCGTATCATTACACGGAACCTGTTTCTCGCATCGCTTCCGATCACATCGTCGCTTCGCCATGAAATTTTTCGTAGACACTGCGGACCTGGAGGAAATCCGCGAGGCCGCCTCTCTGGGGGTACTGGACGGCGTAACCACAAACCCGTCGCTCATGAGAAAAGCGGGCAACGTAAATTTTCACGAGCACATCTACCGCATTTGCGAACTGGTGGATGGGGACGTATCCGCGGAAGTCACCGCCGTCGATTACGACGGAATCATGGAGCAGGCGCGGCAACTGGCGCCCATTCACAAAAATGTCGTGGTGAAAGTGCCGCTCATTCCCGACGGGATCAAGGCCCTGAAAACCTGTTCGGAAGAAGGCGTCCGGACCAATTGCACCCTTTGTTTCTCGCCGACGCAGGCCCTCATCGCCGCCAAGGCGGGCGCCAATTACATCAGCCCGTTTATCGGACGCCTCGACGACATTTCCTCGAACGGCATGGAGCTCATTGAGCAGATCGTCCGGATATACCGGCAGTACGACTTCGCCACGGAGGTGCTGGCGGCCTCCATTCGGCACCCGCTGCACGTGGTCGAAGCGGCCCTCGTCGGGGCGGACGTAGCCACCATGCCGCTTGGCGTGATCAAGAAATTGCTTCATCACCCGCTCACAGACATTGGACTGGAGCGGTTCCTCGCCGACTGGCGGGAGTACGAAGCAGCCGCCTCAGCAACACCGTAACGGCGGGTAGGAAATGCAGTTTGTTTCTCTGGGGAAAACGGAGGCCATCGGCGCCAGCTGTCACCTTGCGCTGATCGGCAATACGGGCATTCTCATTGATGCGGGAGCCGATCCCGATGCGGAAGGGCCGGATTCGTTGCCGGATTTCAACATGATCCACAAACGGCTCGACTGGCATGTGGACCATGTACTGGTTACGCATGCGCATCACGACCACATCGGTTCGCTGCCGGTGCTGATCCAGCATTTTCCGCATGTGCGCGTTCATATGACGCGGGCTACGCGCGACTTGACAGATTTCGTGCTCCCCGCTTCCGCGCGCCTGCAACAACGCAAACTCCAGGAGGGAACGTCGATCCACGCGCCCCTTTTTCACGAAGAAGAACTGGAAGAACAGCAATTCCTGTACGCCCCGCACGACCTCAATACCGATTTCGACGTAACCGGACTTCGCGGCCAATGCCAGGTCGCGGCGCGGTTCTACCATGCCGGGCATGTGCTGGGCGCCGCCGGCGTCCTTTTTTCCTGGGAAGCCAATGGACGAACCCGGCGAGCATTCTACACGAGCGACACCAATCGACACGCGCAATCCATTGTCCCGGGAGGAGATTATCCAGACCCTCCCGTAGATATATTGATCCTCGAATCCACGCTGGGAGCCGACGCCGACGCCGAACTGACCTCGCGCAAGGCAGAAGAAAAGAAATTCGCCCAGGCCCTGACGAAGGTGCTGGAGCGGGGCGGCACGGCGCTCATTCCTTCGTTCGCCTTCGGACGCGCACAGGAAATTCTTGCCCTTATTGACCGGTTCAAGAAACGGGGACGGATTCCGGCGGACATTCCGGTCTATACCGCCGGTTCCATGCGGGCGTTCGCCGAGATCTACGATCGTACGCGCTTCAACACGCCCCGCCTCGACGAGGAATTCAAGGTGTTCGATGTGGAGCAGATGCGGCTGCCCTACAAACCGGCCTTGCGCAACCGGGCGTTACAGGGACCAGCCATCCATGTGGCGGCCAGCGGCATGATGTTCGAACGCACCATATCCAACACGCTGGCGCGCCGCCTCGTCGAAGACGAAAAAAATGCGATCTTTCTGGTGGGATTCGCCAAGGAAGATTCCCCGGCGGCCCAACTCCTTGCCGCTGCGGAGCAAGGCGAAAACGCCGAAGTGCAACTCGACCGGACGAAACCGCCGCAACCTGTGCGTTGCGAAGTCCAGCGATTTCGCTTCAGCGGACACAGTCACCGACGCGACCTCATCGAACTGGTCGAACGGCTGGCGCCCGAAACCGTCGCGCTCGTGCACGGCGAGACGGACGCCCGAACCTGGATGGCCGAAAACATCCGGTTTTTTCACCCGGACATTCGCGTCGCGGTCCCTGAGGAGGGAATACCCATCGAATTGTAAGATTGCATGGGAAGACACGCATGAACGACGCCTTGCAGGACTTTCGGCATGCGCTTGCGCCCCGCATTGCGGGCGAACTGCTTTGCGACGAGATGTCGCGCGCGCTGTACGCAACCGACGCCAGCATCTATCGCATGACGCCGCGCGCCGTGCTGGTTCCGCGAACCATGGACGATGTGCAGGCGGCGATTGAGGAAGCCGGGCGTTTCGGGATGCCGGTGCTGCCGCGCGGCGGCGGATCCTCCCTGGCCGGACAAACGGTGGCGGAAGCCTTGGTCATCGACTTTACGAAGCGCCTCGACCGCATTCTGGAAATAAACGAGGAAGCACGGCAAGTTCGCGTGCAGCCCGGGCTGGTGCTGGACCGCCTCAATGCGGCGCTGGCGCCCCGCGGACTGATGGCGGGACCAGACCCCGCGAGCAGCAACCGGGCCACGCTTGGCGGCATGGTCGGCAACAACGCGACAGGCGCCCATTCCATTCTGTACGGGAATACGATCGACCATGTGCGCGCGCTGGACGTCTTTCTCGACGACGGCGCCCTGGTCCGCCTCGAAGAAACCTCCCCCGAGCGCTGGAAGCAACGCGCCCGCGCCGGCGGACGCGAAGGACACATTTTTCGGGGACTGGACCGGCTCCTCGAAACACATGCCGAAACGATCCGCCGGGATACGCCCCGACACTGGCGCCGCAACAGCGGGTATCGTCTGGAACATCTCCTCGACAAAGCCTCCCGCAACCCGGCCCGCCTCCTGTGCGGCAGCGAAGGCACGCTGGCCGTCACCAAAGAAATCCGGTTGCAGGTGGTCGAACGCCCGAAGCGATCGGCGCTGGGCGTCGCGCACTTCGCAACGCTCAGAGAAGCGCTCGAATCCGTAACGACCATCCTCGAAACCAACCCTTCGGCAATCGAACTCTTCGACGGCATTGCCATCGAACAGACCCGACGCGCGCCGGGGTTTGCACATCGCCTCACATTCATTGAGGGCAATCCGGAGGCGGTGCTCATCACAGAATATTTCGGCGACAACGAAGACGAACTTGCCGCCCGGCTGAACGACCTCCGGCGAACGCTTGCGCGCAACCGCGCCGGGTATGCGGTCGTCCCCGCCCGTACGCCGGAAGAAATCGCCAACGTATGGGCCGTACGCAAGGAAGGCCTGGGCCTGATCATGGGCGTCGAGGGCGAGCACAAACCCATCGCCTTTATCGAAGACGCGTCCGTGCCGGTCGAGCATCTCGCCGAATATGTGGCGGCGCTCCTGTCGCTTTTGCAGGAGACCCGCACCGTCCTGTACGCCCATGCCTCCGCCGGGACCCTCCACATCCGCCCGTTCATCAACACGAAGGACGCCAGGGATGTAGCGAAAATGCGCGACATTGCGCAAGGCTCCATGGAACTCGCGCGGCGGTTCGGCGGAACGATCTCGTCAGAACACGGGGACGGACTGGCCCGCAGCGAATTCATCGAACCACTGCTTGGCGCGGCCCTGTACCGGGCCTACCAGGAAACGAAGCAACTTTTCGATCCTCGCGGTCTGCTCAACCCGGGCAAAATCGTTGAGGCTCCGCCCATGACCGAACACCTGCGCATGGGCCCGGAATACGAAACGCTTCCGGTGATGGAACGACTCGATTTTTCCGATCAGGGCGGGTTCGCGCGGGCGGTCGAATTGTGCAACGGCAACGGAGCCTGCCGCAAGCTCGACGCCGGCACGATGTGTCCGCCGTTCATGGTCACGCGGAACGAGCAGGACAATACGCGGGGACGGGCCAATGCGCTGCGCGAAGCCCTCTCCGGCGGACTGCCCCGGGAAGCGCTGACGGGAAAACGCATGTACGAAGTGATGGACCTGTGCATTCAGTGCAAGGGATGCAAAACGGAATGCCCCTCGAATGTGGATATGGCCCGGATCAAGTCTGAATGGCTTGGCATGTACTGGAAAAAACATGCGCCGTCCCGGCGCGCGCAGTTCTTCGCGCACATGCCGCAAATGATCCGGCGGACGCCTCGGAGCGCAGCCCGCCTCGTCAATAAATTACAACAAAACCAGAGCGCCCGGCGACTGCTTGAACGCGCCATGGGGATTTCCGCCCGCCGCGCATTGCCCGCGTTCGCCGCCGAGCCGTTCACGCAATGGTTTGCGAAGCAGGCGCCGCGACACGCCCCTTCGGACAGCCCGCCCGTCCTGCTTTTCGTCGATACGTTCAACAACTGGCACCACCCCGAAACGGCCCGCGCCGCCGCAGAATTTCTCCAGCGAATCGGCTTTTCCGTGCGCGTGGCGCCGGAAATGCTTTGTTGCGGACGCCCCCTGTTCACGAAGGGATTTCTGGACGCAGCGCGGCAACAGGTCCGGCAAACCGTGGACGCCCTGCACCCATGGGCCGAACAAGGCCTTCCCGTGGTCGGCCTCGAACCCAGTTGCATCCTTACGTTCCGCGACGAAGCCCAAACGCTCTTGCCCGGCGACGCGCGCGCAGCCCGCCTTGCGGAGCAGGTATTTACCTTTGAGGAATTCGTGATCGACCGGGCGGACGCCTTTCCCTCGGCGGCGTCCTGGACCGACGAAGCCCGCGACGTACTCCTGCACGAGCATTGCCACCAGAAAGCCCTGCGCGGCGCGAACGCGACGGCGGCCTGCCTCGAACTGCCCCCGAACTACAAAGTGCTTCCCATCGATTCCGGGTGCTGCGGCATGGCCGGCGCCTTCGGCTACGAAGCAGAGCATTACGATCTGTCCATCGCCATGGCGGAGCGCCGGCTTGCCCCGGCGGTGCGGAATGCGCCAAAAGACACGCTCGTCGCCGCAGCCGGTATTTCGTGCCGCGCCCAGATTGCCGATACCACGCAGCGGCAGGCGCTGCACCCGGCGGAAATTCTGCTTGACGCGCTTCGGTAGGGATTACTCGTCCGCTCCCTCGACTGCCCAGCTATTGTTCGATACATCCATGTCCGGCAACAGGCTCTCCGGGTCGATCACAACGCGCACGACGGGACTGTCCGTGGCAAGCGTAAAGGAAGCGGTGGTGGCGCCATTCAGCCAGGACGTAACGGGAATCCGCCTCCCAATCACCTCGCCGGACGCCAATTCGATGGCGAGAAACACCGGCATGGGCGCCAACCCATGGTCGCGCACCGTAATGATCGTTTCGCCGCCTTCCGTACGTACGTCTTCAATGGCTTGGTCAAGCGTCCAGGTTTCGTAATACCACGAACGCCAGAACCAGTCCAGATCGCGCCCGGAAACCCGCTCGAACGTATTAAACAGGTCCCATGGGTACGGGTGCTTGTACGCCCACTCGGCGATGAACGTCCGGGTGGCCTCGTAAAATATCTCCTCGCCCAGCACGGCCCGCAAGGCCGCCAGCATCGTGGCGGGCTTCATGTAGGAAGCGACCGTGAACGCCACAGACGTGGCGTGGTAGCCGGCGTGCCGCATCATGGCCCCCTCCCTGCGTTGCCGAGCCACTGCCGCATAGATTTGCTGATCCGGAAAATAATGGTTGCGGCCCGGATGGTAATCCATGCGGGCGTCGTTTTCGTGGAAGGTGGTGAATCCTTCGTCCATCCAGCTGAATTGTCGTTCGTTCGTACCGACAATCATCGGAATCCACATGTGGGCCAGTTCGTGCGCCGTCACGTTGTACAATGCACTATCGCCGCGGGCATTGTAGTCCCCCATCAGGGTCATCATGGGATATTCCATCCCGCCCCCAATAATCTCCGCGCCCTCCACGGCGGTCATATGCGGCCACGGGTAGGCAAAACCGGTATTCCGGGAATGGCGCCGGATCGCATGCTGCTGATACGCCGTCACGTCCGCCCAAAGCGGCGCCGCTTCGCGATAGAACGTATTGATCCGGGTAAAATCCTCTTCGCCGTCGCCGTCGCGATCGCCGACGGACGTACGGCCCGCCTCCCAAATGGACTCCCGCGTCGCGCTGAAGGCCACGTCGCGCACATTGTCCGCCGCGAAACGCCAGCGCAACAACCCGTCCTCGGTTGCGGCCGTCCCCGCCTCGGCAAAATCGTCCGGGCCGATCACCTGCATCGGGCTATCGCTCTCCCATGCCGCATGCAACCGGTCGAGGATGGCCGGAGCCAGCGTCTCCTCGGGATTCTGCAAAACGCCGGTAGAGGCTACGATCCATCCTTCCGGAATCTCAACCGTAAGGTCATAATCGGCGAAACCGTGATAAAATTCGGACACGCCCGTAAACTCCTCCGTATGCCAGCCCGCCACATCGTCGTACACGGTCATGGTCGGATACCAGTAGGCAAGAAAAATCAGGTTGTCCCCGCCGCGCCCCATGCGCCCTCCCGCGCCGACCCGCGGAATGTTGAAATGCCATTCGATATCTATCGTTACGGTTTCTCCCGAAGCGATCGGCTGCGGCAACGTCAACATCATATTGGTCCCGCCAATCTGGAAATTCGGCCCTTCGGGAACGGGGCCAAGCGGCAGTTCCTCGCCCTGCGCCGCCACGCGGCGGATCGCCATGCCCCCGGTCACCTCCGCCGCTTCGGCGCGGCGGGCGCCCGGCGCATGAAAATTCTGCGCGATCTCCAGGTAAAGACGAGAAAGCGTATCCGGCGAATGGTTCGTATAGGTAATGGAGCCGCTGCCGTCCAGCAAGCCGGTCACGGGAAAGACGCGGGCATTCAGTACATAGCGTGCTTCCTGTGTCCAGTAATTCAGGCCGGGTTCGCCCGTGGCGGAACGCGTCCCCTCGAGAATCGCCTGCCGGTAATGGTCGGGGGGCGTAATCTCCCAGGGAATGGGCCGATTGGCGACCTGTTCGATATGGGTCGTTTGCGCTACGCCTGCAAGGTTGGCCGGGACGCACCCGGCCAACAACGCAACCCCAAGCGCTGCAAAACAGGGAGCAAACAGAAAACGAAAGGGCATGGAGGAGGCTCCGCAGCGAATGTATGAAACTGGATGTATGAACGCCGGGCGAAAACGACGCTATTGGCGGTCTGGAGAATGATCGGATCCCTGCGGAGGAGATTCCTGCCATGCCGCAAGGTTTTCGGCAAGCCCCCATAAATCCAGCGCAGCATTCAATTCCGGGTCTATTTCTTTATAGACGCCGTACCAGGCCCTGTGCCCGAAGAATTCCTGGGCGATGCGTCCGCGCAGATGCACTTCCAGCGTCTCCCGATGCCCATGCAAGGCGTCCTTCATCGCCGCATGCGCACTGTCTGCTTCCACGGAAACCTCCGACAGCGAATCGTCTGGCTCGGCGTCGGCGACGTATTCCACAAAGGACGCCCACAGCGCATCGGAGACGTCGAATGTGGAAACGAATTCCTCTTCCCGGTCGCGCCACAGGTCGCGCAAGCGTCGTTCGTCCTCGCGGAACCATTGGCGGGCAAAGCCCCTGTCGAGGCCGCGCCCCAACACCGAGCGTACAGGCGACGTCGTATCCGGCTTCACGATATAATCGGGAAGGACGCCGCCCCCGCCGAACACGTCGCGGCCATGGGCGGTTTTGTAACGCAGCGAATCGGGAATGCTGTCCGAGTACTCGCCGGGACGATACGTTGCATCCTCCAGCGAGGCGAATTTCTCTTCGTAATAATCTTCCTGGTCGCCGTCTTTGTAAGGAGTCTGGATGAGCCGTCCCGAAGGCGTATAGTAGCGCGCGACCGTCATCTGGAGAATACTCTGGTCCGGCAGGGCGAACTGATGCTGCACAAGCCCCTTGCCGAAGGTGCGTTGCCCCACGATGAGCGCGCGGTCGTGATCCTGCAGGGCGCCCGCCACGATTTCGCTGGCCGAGGCGGAATAGGCGTTCACCAGCACAATTACCGGTTCTTTTTCGAGAATGCCCGTGCGGCGGGTCCTGTACGTGCTGGTGGTTTCCGGTCGGCGGCCGCGGGTATAAACCACCGTCTTGCGTCCGGGCACCATCTCGTCCACGATTTCTATGGCCTCGCTCATATACCCGCCCGTATTGGAGCGAAGGTCCAGCACCAGCCGCTCCATGCCCTCCTCTTTCAGCGCCCGCACATGCTCTATGAACTCGTTGTAGGTTTCCTGGGAGAAGCGCGACAGGCGAATGTACCCCGTCACATCGTCCACCATGTACGAGGCGTCTACGGTGTATAGCGGGATGGCGTCCCGGGTGAGCGTGAATTCGAGCGGCGCCCCCGCGCCGGGCCTGTAGACAGTAACGTCTACTTGCGTCCCGATTTCCCCCTTCAACCTGGAAGTAACCTCGTCCTCCGACAAGCCTACCGCCGTGGAATCGTCGATACGAATAATGCGGTCCCCCGCCATCAAACCGGCCCGTTCGCTGGGCCCGTCCCCGATGACCGACATCACCCGCACTGTGTCGTCGCTCAAATCTTCGTCGTTGCGAGCAATTTCGAACCAGATGCCGACGCCGCCGAACGACCCCTGGAACCGCTCCTGCATATCCTGGGCGTCCTCGGCGGAAACATACACCGAATGCGGGTCCAGATCGCCCAGCATGCTGCGGATCGCTTCCTCCGCCAGCCACGCCGGATCGACGGGTTCCACATACTGCTTGTTGATGAGCAGGAACGCATCTTCAAGTTTGCGGAGTTGCGTCAGCGTATCCTCGCCGAGCAGCGTGGATCGGATGGTAACCCCAAGCAGTACGCCCGCCAGCAGCAGAGCCGTGGCGGGTATTATCCAGAATCGTTTGGGAGAAGCGGGCATCGTCTTCGAGCGCGGCGCGGCTTTAAGGAAGCTCTGATTAAGTCCGCAAAGATTCAGAGGCTGACAGGCGTGCGCTGGCAAGGAATGACGAAGAAGCGTGGCAGGCCCCACGTAATGAGGAATGACACAGCCAGCGCACGCCTGTCAGCCTCTCGAAGGGCGCTTCACGACCGCGACAACCCGAATCCGCCGTGTTTTTCGCTGATTTCAATAACGCCATCATGTCGTTTTTACGCGTGAAAGTGAAGCGCTGATCAAAGTGGAGTTAATCAGAGCTTCCTTAAGGCATTTGAACCCTTAACTTGCTTTGTACGAGATCATTCCGGTAAAGTGCCCGTTCAGGGCGGTAATTCATACGAAAAGTTCCGGCGGCAAGGCGGGGCCTGCAACCCCGACGGCGCCTTGTCGTACTATGGGTACTCTGATCGAAGCATCCAGAATATCCCTTGTAGTTACAGGCGCGGAAACGCTCCAGCGCCCCTGCAACCTTTCTGCAAGCCGGTCCTTCTTCTTCATACGCTCAACAACGCTTGTAACGATGCGCAGCAACGGAACAATCATCCTTCTTGTCGTGCTTCTGGTCGTGCTTTTCGGCGGATGCATGGGATGCAACGCATACAACGGCATGGTGGAAAGCCAGGTAACCGTCGAGACGTCCTGGGCCAATGTCGAAACGCAGTATCAGCGGCGCGCCGACCTGATTCCCAATCTGGTCAGCACCGTGCGCGGGGCCGCCGACTTCGAACAGGAAACGCTCCAGGCGGTTACGCAAGCGCGGGCCCAGGCCACCTCTATCCAGCTGAACGTGGATGATCTGAACGACCCGGCTCGCCTGCGCGAATTCGAGGCGGCGCAAAGCCGACTCAGCGGCGCGCTGGGCCGGTTGCTCGCTGTTTCCGAGAATTACCCGCAGCTGCGCGCCACGGAAGCGTTCCGGGATTTGCAGGCGCAACTCGAAGGCACCGAAAACCGGATCAACGTAGCCCGCCGCGATTACAACGAATCGACGCGACGCTACAATACGCAGATACGCCGCTTCCCCGCCGCGATCTTCGCCACTATATTCGGGTTCGAACGACGCGCGCCCTTCGAGGCGGAAACAGGGGCCGAAGAAGCGCCCGCCGTCGATTTTTCTTCTTGAGCATCCTTAGACAACGATCCCCGAATAACCAATGTCCAGGCAGGACGACAACGCGCGTACGGGAGCAGAAATTCGGGCAAGCCTTTGGGGCCGCCGCCTGGCGAAATCAACGCCGGGCCTGTTGTTTCTGGCGGGATTATATATGGCGGGAGCGTGCTTCCCGACCGCTGCATTCGCCCAAAGAAGCATAGACGTCATCCCTTCCGCGGGAAGCCTGGTGGCAGATCAGGCAAACTTGCTCACCCAGTCCGAGGAACGCCGATTGGCCGAAAAACTGACGGCGTATGCGGACACGACCTCCACGCAAATCGTGGTCGTTACGATTCCGTCGCTTGAAGGCGTTCCCGCTGCAGAATACGCATTGGCTCTGGGCCGCGAATGGGGCGTAGGGCAAGAGGGAAGGAATAACGGCGTCGTGGTGCTCGTGTCGCGCGACGATCGCGAGGCCCGAATCGAAACGGGATACGGCCTTGAAGGCGCCATTTCCGATGCGGTCGCCGCGCGCATCTATCGCAACGTCATGGTCCCGTATTTCCGGGAAGGACGGTTCTACGAAGGGCTTTCCGCCACGACGGACCTGCTGATCGCAGCGGCGGCGGGCGAATTCACGGCGGAACAGGCCCCGGCGAGGCGCTCCGCGCCCCCGATCGACCCGTCTGCGCTCATCACGCTGCTCATCGTAGTTTGGTTCGTGATTTCGTCCATCCGTCGCCATCGGGGTGGAAACGACGGCGGCAAACGCTATCGTCGCCGTGCGCACGGCCCCCATTTCATCGTCTGGGGAGGCGGATTCGGCGGGGGCGGCGGCGGACTCGGAGGCGGACTGGGCGGAGGCGGTTTGGGAGGAGGCTTCGGCGGATTCGGCGGGGGCGGATTCGGGGGAGGCGGCGCAGGCGGCGGATGGTAACCTGCCCGAATGCAATTTTTCCCTCGTCATGACGCAGGACGACCGGCTACAAGCCTTGCAGGCCTTCCATGAAGAAGACCCGGACGACGCATTTGTCCGGTTCGCGCTGGCGCAGGAATACCGCAAGCGAGGGAATGTCGAAGAGGCGCTCCGGTTTTTCGAGGACCTCGTTTCGGAACGGCCCGACTACGTGGGCACATGGTACCATCTCGGGAAATTGTACGAGGAACTGGGTCGGAAAGAGGACGCCATGCAAACCTGGAAACAAGGCGTTGCGGTCGCGGGACAGCAGCGCGACACGCACGCGCAGGCCGAACTGCGAGACGCCCTGATGCAGATGGAAGGGATAGGTTTCGACGATTGAACAGAAGGAAATATGACGGTTGAAGCCACAGAACCCAGCGCTCGAAGCAGATATCATGCGGCCTCCCGCTCGGCTACGTACGGATTTCTGGCGGCGCTCCCGCTCCTGATCCTGTACGAACTGCTGATCGTTTTTGCGAACCGCAGCGCCGTGGCGCAGGTGCGCGTCTCGTCCGAAATGTGGCTCAAGCAGTTGTTGCTGGTGGTCGGAGATCACGGCCTGACCGCTTTCGGCATAGCCGTCGCGGTGGCGGGAATCGCCGTATTCTGGCGGGACCGCAAGAAAAAAATCCCCTTCCGTCTCCGCTATTTTCTGTGGATGCTGCTTGAAAGCGCCTTGTACGCCGTCGCGATTGCGCTCCTGGTCGCCAATCTGGTGCAGGCAATCCTGCCTATGCTGGCGCAGTCCGTCCCAATCGAGGGACTCGCCATGAAACTGGCCCTTTCGGTCGGGGCGGGCCTGTACGAAGAACTGCTGTTTCGCGTACTGCTGGTGGGAGGGCTGTTCTGGGCGTTGCGCCAGATCATAGGAGGGCGGGCGCTGCCCTATATCGTTGCAGCCGTCTTCGGGGCCTTTCTTTTCAGCCTGATGCACTACATCGGCCCGCTGAGCGATCCGTTCCAGCCGGGTTCGTTCCTTTTCCGGATGTTCTTCGGGCTGGCGCTCAATGTCGTGTTCCTCTGGCGGGGCTTCGGCATAGCCGCCTGGACGCACGCCCTCTACGACGTCATGGCGCTGGCGCTGCTGGACGGGTAGATTGCGCCGCGCGCGAACAGGCGGCGGCAATCGCAACGCGCGCAACGAGGCCGACTCGCGGCGGACGCCCCCTCACTCCATCGCTTCCCCGGCCGATCCGACCCGACGTTAGGCTCCTGCGAGGCGAAAAAACAGGGTTGCGAGGTTATGTTCGCCGGGTTTCGGTGTCTAAAGGGGCAGGCTTAGGGTACGGGGTCTTCCGGGATCCGGAGCAATTCGGGCAGGTTTCAGGGGAGGATAGCGGATGTTCGATATCCAGCATTACACGATGGAAAACGGGCGCGATCCGGTGCAGCGGTGGCTGGACGATCTCCGGGACTGGAAATCAAGGCACAGACAAACCAGGCATAACACCGCAGAATCATGAGCGACATGGGCATCGATCACTTCGAATGGCTTCGGGGAGAGTTTCGGAAAGATCCTCGGATTGCGGCAGGACAACTTGAATTGGCGGCAGAAGACGAGCTGGTTTTTTTGCTGGATGTACTGGACGATATCGCCGAGGCCTACCGGGAACAACATCCGGACGTATCGAAAAAGGCCATGCAGCTGCGGGCGCGGCTGAATGACATGCGGTGGCCGTCGCTGGCTACAGGATATCCGCTACGCAAAACGCCAAAACAACAGGACCTTCCCAAAAAACCCGCCTCACAGAGCCTGCGCCACGCTCGTCGTCGCATGGATCAAGCCCGACCGGCGGCATTGGAAACCACGGGATAATTCGCTACCCGAATCGGCAAGTCCTGATCAAGCGGTTTCGGGCTGGCGCTCAATGTCGTATTCCTCTGGCGGGGCTTCGGCATAGCCGCCTGGACGCACGCCCTCTACGACGTCATGGCGCTGGCGCTTCTGGACGGGTAGATTGCGCCGCGCGCGAACAGGCGGCGGCAATCGCAACGCGCGCAACGAGGCCGACTCGCGGCGGACGCCCCCTCACTCCATCGCTTCCCCGGCCGATCCGACCCGACGTTAGGCTCCTGCGAGGCGAAAAAACAGGGTTGCGAGGTTATGTTCCGCCTTGCAACCTTGACGTCCTGAATAATCCGGCAAGGCGGGAAATCGCCCTGCCTCACTCCATCTCTTCCTCGTCCTCTTCCCAGGACGATCCGACCCGACGCCAGACTTCTTCCAGCCGGAAATCAAGGATATGGCCTACATGACGCCACATATCTCCCTCGACCCGGGCTTCGAACGAGACGGATTGCCCCGCCAGACCCGCCGAACTATGCCAGGTGATGTGCTCGGTGTAGGTTTCCCCGTCGAACGAATAGGTCCCCCCGCCCGCGAACACTTCTTCGTCCAGTATCTGCCGCCCAAAGGCGAAATGCGTGGAATTGAGGATTTTTATGGTGTACGGAATCTGGTCGGTTCGATCTACGGTGCTGTCCGGGTAGACAAGCCGCTGGGAAATCATCTCCCATGTGCCTTCCAGCGGAGTGGCGGGAAGCTGGGCCAGTGCGCCGGATGCGGCGAACAGGGAAACCATTCCGATAAATACTGCGCGTTTCATGCAAGAATCTCCTTGTCGTTACGAGGGTAGCGGCGGAAGCATATTACGGAAGTTTGCCTTCAATAACAATTCACGGGCAAGAAAATGACGCACTTTTCCGTTTCCCGCAACGCCACGGGAGAGGAGCGCCTGCCGATCAGCGCATGAAAAGGCCGGGGGAAACGCCTATTTGCTGCAATGCAGCGCGAAATGCGCGCCCTGCGGATCCACGCAATGGGCAATCCAATCCCCGCCGGGAACCTCTTTGGGGCCCATGACCACCTGTCCGCCGCGCCGCTCGACGGCTTCGAGGGTCTGGTCGATGTCTTTCACCTTCACGTACAAGGCCCACCATGGCGGCGGAGAGCCGGGCATGTCGTCGGTCTTGGTGAATATTCCCCCGTAGACCAGATCGTTCTGGCCGTACATGCGATATATGCCTGCGTCGCCCATGTCCATTTCGCTGGTGATTTCCCATCCGAACAGGGCCTGGTAGAAATCGAATGCGGCTTCGTAGTCCGAGGTGGCCAGTTCGCGCCAGGAAAATTCGCCGATCCCCGGTTGCGCTTCCATGTCCGGTTCGGCCATGGTCGATGCGAAGATCGCAAAGACGCCCCCCTGCGGATCGGCGGCTACGGCGAAACGGCCCACGTTCGGAATGTCCTGCGGCGCAACGTGGATCGTCCCGCCCAATTCCTCGATTTGCGCAACGGTCTCGTCCATGTCCTCCACGGAAACGTAAGCAAGCCAGTGGGGCGGAATCTCCCCCATCTCCGGCTCGATTTCCATGAGGCCGCCGAAAGGCGCTCCCTCGTTGGCGAACATCGTGTAGGGCTTGTCGGCGCCCGGAAACGGCTCGGTTCCCCAGCCCATGACGTTTCCGTAAAATTCGATGGATGCTTCCAGGGAAGTCGTGAGCAGGTCGTACCATACGAAACGACCCGATTGCTTGTGCTTTGCCATAATTCGGGATCAGATGAGATTGGGTAAATCGGAATGACGAAATAACGAGGCGCAAAACAAACCGGACGCGCCCTGTGAAAGCAGAGGCGCGCCCGGCTCGATTTCCTTCGCGGACTAATCGCCGCATAATTTGCGGAGATTGTGGAGCTAAGCGGAGTCGAACCGCTGACCTCTGCAGTGCGATTGCAGCGCTCTACCAACTGAGCTATAGCCCCTGTTGCCCTAATCCATTTTAACGGAATGGGTGGCGGGTGGGTTCCAAGGGCGGGGGATTACCAGCGGAACCAGAAATGTCTTCCCAACCCGCCCCCTGAACCTAACCCCCTCCCGCAACGTTCACGAGCCGCCCCCTGAAAAACACCCCGACTTCATGCCGCCCGAAGGCGCCATTACCTACGTACAGACGCATGACGCGGCCCGGCGCATACAGCATGCCGTCCAGGGCGTCGGCACCCTCGGACTGGACTGCGAGGCCGCCGGACTCCACCGCTACTCGGACCGCCTGTGTCTGGTCCAGCTCTCCGTCCCGAGCGAAACCTTCGTGCTGGACCCCCTCGCCATCGACCCGGCGCCCTACCTGAAACCATTCCTTGAAGACCCGAAACGACGCATCGTCCTGCACGGCGCCGCCTTCGACCTGCTGCTCCTGTCCCGCGATCTGGACATTACAGTGGCGAATCCGGTAGACACCCAGATCGCAGCAAACCTGCTCGGCGAACCCTGCGTCGGACTTCAGGACCTGCTGGCGCAGCGCCTCAACATCCGCGTCTCCAAGAAATTCCAGCGAGCCGATTGGGCCCGGCGCCCGTTGACCCGCGCAATGATACGCTACGCTGCGGGAGACACGCGCCACCTGCGCCGCCTGATAGCGAACCTCGAAAAGGAACTAAGCAAGCAAGGACGCCTCCACTGGGCCAAAGAAGAATACCGCTGGCTTGCGGCAAGCGCAACAGACGTCCGCGAAGACGAACCCGAAATCGACCCGGTAACCCGTTTCAAACAGGCCCATGCCCTGGACGCCCGCTCCATCGCCGCGCTCCGGGAAATCATTGCGTGGCGAGACCGGATTGCCCGCGCGCGGGACCGGGCGCCCGGCCGCGTGGTCAACAACGCCGCGCTCGTCGAGGTCGCCGCCATGCGCCCCGCCTCCGTCAAGGCCCTCGCCGCGATCAAGGGATTTCCGGCCCGCCTCGCCGAGACCAAAGGGCTATCGTTACTCAATGCACTGAACCGGGTCAACCGCCTGCCCGATTCCGCATTGTCGCCCTACCCCCGCCTGCCCCGGAGTACGCGACCCACCGAGGAAGAAGAAGCCGCTTTCGAGCGGCTGAAAGAGGCGCGCAACCAGGCGGCGAAGCGACTGGGGCTTGAACGGGGAATCATGGCGCCAAACCATGTGCTGCAAAACATCGCCGCCGTCAGGCCGAAGAGCCTTGCCGCGCTGACAGCCATTCCGAAGGTGCGGCAATGGCAAGCGGAAACAATCGGGAAGGAACTGCTGGCGGCCCTGCGACGGTGAGATTCCCGGCGATGGCAAGGAAACTTCAGGATTTTCGGGTTTGCAAGCATTGCTCCGCGCACGATTCAACCATTTCCTTGGGTCGTCAGGAGGAAAACGTTCATGCCGCTTCATACACCACCCTCCCCTCGTTGAGGGCCGGCTTGATAATCAGCGCATGGCTGTCCCGGTAGCGCTCGATGTCCGCCGGCGTGACAACAATCACATCCACGGCGGCGCCCGCCCCATGCAGATTATCGTAAATCCGCCCGAACAGGTTCCCCACCCTCTCGATCCATGAAAATCCATAGTAGCATTTTAAATTTTCATGTATATTCAGGGTATGATACCACGCAACGAACACGAAACGGCCCTTCGCGGCCTCCTGCAGCAGTTCCCTGTCGTCGGCATCGTCGGCGCCAGGCAGGTCGGCAAAACCACGCTCGCACGGCGCCTTGTCAGCGACCGGAAATCTCCGGTCCACTTTTTCGATCTTGAAGACCCAACGCACGAAGCGGCGCTCGCCGACCCGAAGCTGGCCCTCGAATCCCTGCGCGGGCTGGTCGTCATCGACGAAGTGCAACGCCGACCCGGACTCTTTCCCCTGCTGCGGGTACTTGTAGACCGTCCCGACAATGCCGCTCGCTTTCTTGTACTCGGCAGTGCAGGCCCGGACCTGTTGCGCCAATCCTCGGAGACGCTTGCCGGACGCATCGCGTACTATGAACTGCCGCCGTTTCGCATGGACGAGGTCGATAGAGATATGGCCGGAAGGCTCTGGCTACGCGGAGGGTTTCCCAACTCGTTTCTTGCTACAGACGACACGCTGAGTTTTGCCTGGCGCACCGCATTCGTCCGCACCTTCCTCGAACGCGACCTGCCGCAACTCGGATTTTCAGTTCCCGCCGAAACCATGCGCCGCTTCTGGACCATGCTGGCGCACTATCACGGCAACCGCTGGAACAGCGCCGAACCCGGACGCGCCCTCGGTGTGACCAGCCCCACAATCAATGCCTGGCTCGACATGCTCGTCGATGCGTTGATCGTGCGCAAATTGCCTCCATGGTACGAAAATCTGAAAAAGAGACAGGTCAAGGCGCCCAAAATATATATCGGCGATACCGGACTGCTCCATGCCTTGCTGGGAATCGACGATAGAGAAACACTCATAGGCCATCCCAGGTCCGGCGCATCCTGGGAGGGGTTCGCAATGCAGGAGATCGCCCGCATACTGGGCATCGCCTGGGACCAGTGTTACCACTGGGCAACCCATCAGGGAGCGGAACTGGACCTCTTGATAATGAAAAAAGGACAGCGAATCGGCTTTGAGTTCAAGCGCGCGAGCGCGCCCGCCATGACGCGCTCCATGCATTCCGCCCTGAACGACCTCCAGCTGGACCGTCTGTTCGTCGTCTTTCCGGGAAATACCCGCTTCCCCCTGCACGAACGAGCCGAAGCCACGGGCCTTTCTGTCGCCCTCTCCGAAGGATTTCCGCCCGTCTGGCCCGACGCATTTTCCTGAACCATTTCGGCCTTTGGAGAGTAATTACAGAATACCCCTTTTTTACCCCGGCCATTGCGCGGCGCAGCCTTCCGGACCCCGAAAACCCGCTAACCTGCCCAAACAAACGCTCCTGAACGCCCCGCCGTTGTAACGACACATCCACATGAACGCCATGAAAGACCCCTTCGGCGCCCGCGACACATTCGACACAGGATCGGGCGACGCCTGCCTCTACCGACTCGACCGCCTCGCCGACCGCGGCGTCGGCGACCCGGACCGCCTCCCCTTCTCCATCAAGGTGCTGCTCGAATCCGCGCTCCGGGAATGCGACGGACGCACCGTTACGCAAGAAGACGTCGAACGCCTCGCTACGTACGACCCGAAACGCCCCGCCCGCGAGGAAATTCCCTTCGTGCCCGCCCGCGTCCTGCTGCAGGATTTTACGGGCGTGCCCGCCGTCGTGGACCTGGCCGCCCTCCGCTCCGCCGTGGCCCGCCTCGGAGGCGATACGGACGCCATCAACCCGAGAGTGCCCGTGCACCTCGTCATCGACCACTCCATTCAGGTGGATCATTTCGGGACGCACGAAGCGCTTCGCCTGAATTCGGACATCGAGTTTCGGCGCAATCAGGAGCGGTACGCCTTCTTGAGGTGGGGACAAAAAGCCTTCGAGAATTTCTCGGTCGTGCCCCCGTCCGGCGGCATTTGCCACCAGGTCAACCTGGAATATATCGCCCGGGGCGTATGGACCCGCCCGGAGGACGGGTTGCAGGTGGCCTACCCGGACTCCCTCGTCGGAACGGACAGCCACACGACCATGATCAACGGACTGGGCGTACTCGGCTGGGGCGTGGGAGGCATCGAAGCCGAGGCCGCCATGCTGGGCCAGCCGATCTGCATGCTCATGCCGGAAGTGATCGGATTTCGGATAACGGGACGGCTGCCCGAAGGCGCCACAGCCACCGACCTCGTGCTGACCGCCACCCGCCGCCTCCGGGCGTACGGCGTGGTGGGCCGGTTCGTGGAATTCTTCGGCCCCGGCCTGGATCACCTGTCCATCCCGGACCGCGCCACCATTTCCAATATGTCGCCAGAGTACGGCGCCACCATGGGCTTCTTTCCCGCGGACCGGATCACCCTCGACTACATGCTGCGCACGGGCCGCGACCCGGCGCTCGTGGACATGGTAGAGCGGTATGCGAAGGAGCAAGGCCTGTTCCGCGCGGCGAACACGCCCGATCCGGAATTTCTTGACGTCCTCGAGCTGGACCTTGGCGACGTCGTGCCCAGCGTGGCGGGGCCCAAACGTCCGCAGGACCTGATTCCCATGCCGGAACTCGGCGAAACCTTCGCCGCCACGCTTACCGCGCCCGCCGGTCCCCAGGGATTCGGCCTGAAACCGGACGCGCTCGCCCGTACCGGCCGCTACCGGGACGAACAAGGAAACGATCGCGCGCTGCGGCACGGCGACGTAGCCATCGCCGCCATCACCAGTTGCACGAACACCAGCAATCCGTCGGTGATGATCGGCGCCGGCCTCGTGGCGAAGCACGCCGTGGAGCGCGGCCTGCGCGTACCCCCGTACGTCAAGACGAGTCTGGCGCCCGGCTCCCGCGTCGTGACCCGCTACCTGCACGAAGCCGGACTGCTTCCGTACCTGAATCAACTGGGATTCAACCTGGTGGGATACGGTTGCACCACCTGCATCGGCAATTCGGGACCACTGCCCGAACCGGTTGCCAAGGCCATCGAGGAGGCCGATCTCATCGCGGCGGGCGTGCTTTCGGGAAATCGGAACTTCGAAGGCCGCATTCACCCGCACGTACAGGCCAACTTCCTCGCTTCCCCGCCCCTCGTGGTGGCCTATGCGCTGGCCGGCACCGTCGATATCGACCTGGCGAACGACCCCATCGGCGAGGATTCGGCAGGCAACGACGTATACCTGCGCGACGTCTGGCCCTCTTCCGAAGAGATTCTCCGTACGGTCCGCGACGTCGTCACCCCCGACCTGTTCCGGGACGAATACGACGGCATCGAAACGTCCAGCGAAACCTGGAACGCCATCGAAACGGCAGAAGGATCGCTGTGCGAATGGGACGGCGCTTCGACCTACATTCAGGAGCCGCCCTATTTCGTGGATATGGACCCGGAAACGCCCGCCATACAGGAAATCCGGGGCGCCCGGGCGCTCGCCAAACTGGGCGATTCAACCACGACGGACCATATTTCGCCCGCAGGCTCCATCGGACGGGATACGCCCGCCGGGAAATATCTGATCGAAAAAGGCGTCCCCCGGCATGCCTTCAATTCGTACGGCTCGCGGCGCGGAAACCACGAAGTGATGATTCGCGGCACGTTCGCCAACATCCGCATCAAGAACCTGCTGGTTCCGGGGACGGAAGGCGGCGTCACCCGGTACTTCCCCACCGACGAAACGATGTCCATTTACGACGCCGCGATGAAATACGCGGACGCAGGCGTCCCGCTGGTCGTGCTGGGGGGCAAGGATTACGGCATGGGATCAAGCCGGGACTGGGCGGCGAAAGGAACGCTGCTGCTCGGCGTCAAGGCGACCATCGTGGAGAATTACGAACGCATCCACCGGTCGAACCTGATCGGCATGGGCGTGCTTCCCTTACAATTCCGCGAGGGCGAAACGGCGGCCAGCCTGGGCCTGACGGGCGAGGAAACCTTCGACATTCCCGTAACCGACGCGGTAGCGCCCCGACAGGAACTCGCCGTCGCCGCCGCCAGGCCGGACGGAACGCAAACCGTCTTCCAGACCGTGGTCCGCCTCGACACCGACGTGGAAGTGGATTATTACCGCAACGGCGGCATCCTCCACTATGTGCTCCGGGATTATCTGCGGAGGGAGCAGGTGGAGGCGTGAGGGATGCAAGGGCAGTGATTATGCATTTTCTGCATAATGACGCCCCCTTCTATGCATTTTCTGCATAATGCCGGGCCGCCTTACAGGTTTTATGTGTGCCGGCGCATTGATCTATGCATTTTTTGCATAGATATACCCTTTTCTATGCATTTTATGCATAATGTCAAAATCAGGGGGCATATTCCAACGGTTCATGGGCCATCCCTTCTCCCCCAACCCCCGCCTCCGGGCGTTTCGATGCGCAGCACATCGCCCGCCTCGAACCGGCGACTGAACTTCGCGGGCAGCGTTTCCTCGGCGCCGTCGGACCGAATCAGCGTATTGCGTCCGCAGGCGCCCGGCGCGCCGCATTGCAATCCCCATGGAGGCGTCTCCCGCCGTTCGCTGATGACCGTCACCGCGGCGGGCCGCAGCAACCGGTACGCCCGAACCAGCCCGTCCCCGCCCCGGCGCTCGCCCGCTCCGCCGCTCCCCCGGCGCACCGCATACGTCTCAATCCGAAACGGAAACGCCATTTCCAGCGCCTCGACCGGCGTATTCAGCGTGTTGCTCATGTGCACATGCACCCCGTCGAGACCGTCCGCCCCGGCGGAAGCCCCCATGCCGCCCCCAATGGTTTCGTAGTACGCATAGGGGCTTCCGTCGGCCCGAAAGCCCCCGATGGTCAGGTTGTTCATGGTGCCTTGCCCCGCCGCGCACGCCCGGGTCGGCAAGGCCTGCGCCAGCGCGCCAAGCACGGCGTCCACAATGCGTTGCGACGTTTCGACATTTCCGGCGGCCACTGCGCTAGGCGGACGGGCATGCACGAGACACCCCGGCGGCGCAACGACGCGAACGGGCGCAAAACATCCTGCATTCATGGGAATGTCCGACGCCGCCAGCGCCCGCGCGGCGTAGTAACAGGCCGCCTCCGTGACCGGCAACGGCGCATTCAGCGAACCGTCTACGGCAGGCGACGTCCCCTCGAAATCGAACGTCACGCCGTCCCCCCGAATATGGGCCGCCACCCGAACGACGACCTTTGCCCCGTCCGGCGCCTCGGCGGAATCCGGCTCCAGCGTATCCTCGAACCGAAAAACTCCGTCCGGCCATGCCCGAATGCGCTCCCGAAGCAACCGCTCGCTCCACGCAGGCAAATGGGCCGCATACGCTTTCGCCTCCGCCGCGCCATGCCGCTCGATCAGCGCCGCAAGGCGGCTCTCCGCCACCGAATGGGCGGCCTGCTGCGCCGCCAGGTCGCCGCGCCGCTCCTCCGGCGTACGCACGTTGCGCAAAATCAACCGCTCCAGATCGGCGGCCGCCTTGCCTTCGTTGCGCCATTTCACGGGAGGAATAACGACGCCTTCCTGATACAATTCGCGAGAAAGCGGGAGCGAGCCGGGACTCATGCCTCCCACATCCGCGTGGTGCGCCCGACTCGCGGCGAAGAACGCGAGGCGGTCGGCTACGAATACCGGGGAAATCATGGTGATGTCCGGCAGATGCGTACCGCCTGCGTAGGGATCGTTCAGAATCACCGTGTCCCCGGGACGCCATGCGTCGATGGCGTTCAGCGCGGCTTCGAGGCTGCGCGGCATGGCCCCGAGATGCACCGGAATGTGCGCCGCCTGCGCCACCATCCCGCCGCGCTCGTCGAACACGGCGCACGAAAAATCCAGCCGCTCCTTGATATTGGGCGAATACGCCGTCCGTCGCAGCGTCACGCCCATTTCCTCGGCGACGCCCGCAAACCGATGCCGGTACAGTTCGAGAAGAATCGGGTCCATCATACGGGTCCGTCATATTGGGGAAATACGGGAAAAATGCAAATTGCGCCAGGCGTCCGCCTCGACGCGCCACGAAGGCGCCGCAAACACGGTCGCATCGTACTGGGCCGCCACGGCGGGTCCCTCGAAAGCATGCCCCCACCGCAACCGATCCCGATCGTAAAGCGCCGCCATGACCTCCTCGCCGCTATCCAGGACCACCGGCGTCTCTCCGACCTGCGCCGCCCCGGCGGTCTCCGACGGATCGGCCCGCTCCGCATCCCGCGGCCACAGCGCCTCGGCTCCGGCGACCGTTCCCCGTACGCGCAGCGTCACGATCTCCACGAGGGCGTCCTGCATCGCATATCCGTAACGACGGGCGTGTTGCGCATGAAAACGCCGCCGGGCAAGGTCCGGCCTTGCAGGGTCTGTCGGCACGGTCAATTCGTAGCTTTGCCCCCGGTAGCGCATGTCCGCAAAGGTTTCGAGGACGGGACGCCCATACCCCTCTTCGGCGAATATCTCATGGACGCGCTCCGATTCCCGCGCGTAAAGCGCCTCAAGCAGGGCCTCGTCGGCGGGCGCCGAAAGGGACGTATCGTACGCGACGTCCGCCATCAACAAACCCAGCGCGCTCAGTACGCCGGGCTGCGGAGGCAGCAAAATCCGGCGGATCGAAAGCGCGTCCGCCAGGTCGCAGGCATGCAACGGTCCGGCGCCCCCGAACGGAATCAGCACGTACTCCTTCGGGTCGTATCCCCGCTCGACCGACACGCGGCGCAAGGCGCGCTCCATGGATGCATTGGCGATCCGGACGACGCCCAGCGCCGTTTCTTGCACGGAAAGACCCAGCGGGCGGCCCAGTTCTTCGACGACCCGCCTCGCAGCAGCGGCGTCGAGCGGAAATTCGCCCCCCAGAAACCGGTCCGGCAGAATGCGGCCCAGCGCCACATTGGCGTCCGTGACCGTGGGCGTCTCCCCGCCTCGCCCGTAACACGCGGGGCCCGGCGCGGCCCCGGCGCTGGCGGGACCGACATGAAGCGCGCCCGCCGCATCGGCATAGGCCATGCTGCCTCCGCCCGCCCCCACCGTATGGATATCCACAGAAGGAAACCGCAGCGGCAATCCCGCAATGTTGCTTTCGGCGGCGCGCGGTATTTCGCCGGGACACAACGCCACGTCCGCGCTGGTGCCTCCCATGTCGATCGTGAGAATCTTCGGCGCCTGCTCCCCCAGCGCCGTTCCGGCCAGTCGAAACGCGCCCACCACCCCGCCCGCCGGGCCGCTGAGCGCCAGGCGAGCCGGGCGCTGCGCCGCCTGTTTCGTCCCGATAACCCCGCCATTCGATTGCATGACGCGCACCGGCCTCGGCGCAACGGCCCGCTCGAGCCGATCCAGATACCGCGCCACGACAGGTTGCACATACGCATTCGCGACGGTGGCTACCGTGCGTTCGTATTCCCGGTATTCCGGCAAAATGTCGGCGCTCAGCGAGAATCGCGCCTCCGGAAGGTATTCCTTCAGCAAGTCCGCCGCGCGGCGCTCGTGGTCCGGGCGCAGAAACGAAAAAAGAAATACGATCGCCACCCCCGCCACGTCCAGGCCTTGCAGCTTTTCGCCCAGGGCGGCGACCTCGCGCTCGTCCAGCGGCGTCAGGATTGAACCGTCGGCGGCCACCCGCTCCGCGACTTCGAACCGCAGGTCCGAAGGCGCGAGCGGAGGCAGGCGATGCTGGGACAACCCGTACATGTCGGGACGATTCTGCCGTCCGATCGCCAGCACGTCGCGAAAGCCCCGGGTCGTAATCAGGGCGCAGCGGGCGCCCCGGCGTTCGAGGAGCGCATTCGTCGCCGTCGTGGCGCCATACGCAATGGCGGCGGCCTCCCCGGCTCCGACAAGGCGCACGCCCTTTTCCACGGCGCGGCTCGGGTCGTCCGGCGTGGCGGCCGTCTTGCAAACGACCAGGCTCCCGTCTTTCAGGTACGCGAAATCCGTGAACGTGCCGCCGGTATCGATCCCGATGCGCTCCGTCATGCCTGATAACTGCGAGGCGGACCGTAGGTATGATGAATCCCGCTATGGTTCACGTGCCCCACGTAGCGTCCGAGAACCCGAACTTCTTCGAAAATATCCGGCCTGATGCGAATATCTGCGTATTCCTCGTTGGCCGGTTCGAGGCGCAGCCCGTCCCCATCGTAATATATCCGCTTCAGGGAGGTTTCGCCGTCGTAGAGAATCGCCCCGATGCCCCCGTTGGGAATATCGTCGTCTATCAGCAACACATAATCCCCGTCGTGAATATCCGCGCCGATCATGGATTGGCCGGATACGCGGATGGCGAAAATACGATCCAGATTAGGAAAGAGCGTTTCGAGCGTAATGGTGCCCAGATCGGCTTCGACGGCTTCCTGCAAGCGCCCCGCCGAGATGACGCCGCGCACGGGAATGCCCGGCGCGCCCGTGAAAAAATCGTCCTCGTCCAGCAGGCGATACCCCCGGCTGCCGTACGACAGGAAACCCTTTTTCCAGATCGCTTCGAGATTCTGGGTCACGCTATTGGGAGATCGAAACCCGAAATGATCCGCGATCTCCCGATAGGTGGGCCACACCCGGCGCTTGCGTACGTAGTCCGAGATATACCGGAGGCATTCGTATTGCTTGGAGGTCAGATTCTTGCGAGTCATAATGATCGGGCGGGTGTTTTTCGAAAACGGCGGACCCGGCGAAAACGCGCAACGCAAACATGCGTCCGCCGCGCGCCCCAGGCCGCTGTACATATGTGCAATGTATGTCTAAACAATTTTAGGGTCAAGGGAATCGTAAAAAATATTTCGGCTGCGCTGATTATGGATGCTCGGCTCAGAGATCGCGAAGCAATTGCTGCACCACGCGCCCGCCCCGCGTCGGCAAGGCGTCCTCGACGTGATACCGGAGAAAATCCTCAATCAGCTGCCCCAGCTCCGCGGACGTACGCTTGTCCAGCCGCATCTCCATGATCGTATCGGGGTCGGCGCAAGCCACAATGGCGAACGCGCGCAAGGTCCGGCGGGCGGCGAAGCGCATGGTTTCGCGGCTCCAGCGCCCCCCGGACGGCTCCGCCGCACCGGTTTCCAGCAGCAGTACGCCCCCGGATTCGGGAATGCGCTCGACAGCTTCCCGGTCGATGTGCGGCGCAAAACCAAGAATTCTGGCCAGATGGAGCTGGAACAAAAAGAAAACCTGCTCGGCCTGCCCCTCGCACCGATCCAGCCGATCCAGCGAATCCAGAAGCAAATCGAATACGAGCGGATTTTCGTCCTCGTCCTGCATCAACGCCTGCGCGATCTCGACCACGCGCTGCCCATAGGCCAGCGCCGCAAGGTTCGCGCGAAGCCGTCCGAACATGCGGAGATGACTGCATTCGGAAAGCGTCTGCACCTGTCGGGACGCCTTCCAGTACAGCACGGCCTGCACGTGCGACATGGGCTGCAAGGTCGATCCGAACCGGCTTTTGGGCCGTAGCGCGCCCCGGGCCATGGCGGCCACCTTGCCCTTCTCTCTGGTGAAGAGGGTGACGATCCGGCTGGTTTCGCCGTACTGGATGCTTCTGAGCACGATCGCCTCGGCGCGAATAATCATTTTTTCAGATAAAGGTTATATCCGGGTTTTTAATGTGTCTTGTAATAGAAAAACCATGCGACTGCTTCATCGCCTCCAGCAACGACTCAGCCTGACAAAACACGAAGCCATGGCGCTTTCGTGCCTGTCCGGCTTGCTCATAATCGGAATTATTGTGCGGCAAGTCCAGCAACGCGCCATATTGGCGCCGCCCGACGCGTACGCCGAACTGGACCAGCTCTTTCTGGAGCGGTCGAGCGAAAACGCCGGCGCAGCGACGGAAACGACCTCGGCGACGGCGAATGCCTCCCTCGGCGCGCCGGACGACGAGAGCCCGGCCATGGCCTCCGGCGACGCTGTCGCCTCGTCTGCCTCGCCCCGGCCCCCGGCGCGCGAACCGCCCGCCGCGCCGCCTGCTTCGGGAGATTCGGAGACGCTGCGCATCGACATAAACCGGGCCGGCGCAGCGGAGCTGCAGAAACTGCCTCGCATCGGACCGAAGACGGCGGAGCGCATTCTTGCGTTTCGGGCGGCCTACGGGGCGTTTCGCTCGGTAAACGACCTGCAACAGGTGAAGGGAATCGGCCCGAAAACCCTCGAACGCCTTCGCCCGCACATTTACGCCGGCTCGTCCGCCCCGCCCGGCGATTCGTCTTCCGGCGATTCGTCGGGCGGATGATGCGAAAGATACGGGTCTTCTGTCCAGGCTTCCGCCACTTTCTCCTCGCGCTTCAGAAACCGGTACACCGGCGTCAGCAGCAACGCGGCCAGCGCCAGAAAACCAACCAGCGTAAGAAGAATGACTCCGTTGTACCCACTCATGAAACCACGCAAAAAATCACTGAAACAGCAGGTTTATCCCACATGAAGAACGCCACTACGCGCATGTTGATCGTCGATAGCGACGTAAAAACGTCCGCAAACTTACGCAAAATCTTCGAACGAAAGGGCTATGCCGTAACCGGAGCCTGGGACGGAGAGCAGGGACTCCAGCTCCTGACCCGGACGCCCGCGTACGACATTGTCCTGCTCGAAACCGCGACGCCGCGAAGAAACGGGTTCGACATATTGCGCAAGGCCCGCCTCGCAGGGGTAACCACCCCGATCATCATGCTGACCTTCCGAACCAATGCCGCCGACAAATTGCGCGCCTTCCACACAGGCGCAGACGATTACGTGACCAAGCCGTTTCACGTCGAGGAACTTGCAGCCCGGGTGAAGGCGCTGCTTCGCCGCAGCAGCCTGCCCGCCGAACATCCTCCGGATACGTACGAGGTCGGAAATCTGCATGTGAATTTCAGCAGTCATACGGCGCACCGCGACGGCGCCGCCGTTCGACTCACCGCCAAGGAGTTCGACATCCTCCGGTATTTCATCGAACACCGGGGGCGGACGGTCAGCCGGGGACAAATCTTGCGCAGCGTATGGGGCATTTCCCTGGACATATCCACGCGCACCATCGACCGGCACGTTTCGGCGCTGCGCAAGAAAATCGAGCCGGATCCTGAAGACCCGACATGGATCAAGACCGTGTACGGGGTCGGGTACCGGCTCATCCAGCGCCCGCGCCATGGGGAAAACGCGAAACAAAACGCCGAAAACGGCATACTGATTCTTAACCACTCGAAAACGCCATGATCAACACCCTTTCCATCGCCAACGACCTTTCCGAAGCAGGCGTCGAAAGGTCCCGCGCCGAAGCGATTGCGAACGCTATCGGAGCCCGACAAGAAGAAGTCGCCACAAAAGATTTCGTCCGCGCTGAAATAAGCATCGTCCGCGCTGAAATAAGCGTCCTCGAAACCCGCCTTGTGCGCTGGATGGTCGGAACGGTTTTCGCAGCTTCCGGCCTACTGTTCGCCGCCCTCCGATTCATACCGTAAACCCGCCCCCTTACTGCATCGGTTCGGCCATCCCGTCCCGATGCCGGTACGCCAGCGCAGAGGCCGCCGCTTCGTCCAGCAGGATGTGGGCATGGGGATGCATTTGCAACGCGGACGCCGGGCACATGGCGGTCACGGGTCCCTCCAGCGCGTCGCGCACGGCGGCGGCCTTTCCCGTTCCGCTCGCCAGCATCAGCAATTTGCGCGCCTCCATGATAGTCCCCAGTCCCATGGTGACGGCCGTCCGGGGCGGCGTTTCTCCCTTGGCGAAAAACCGGGCGTTGTCGGCCAGCGTTCTTTCGGTCAGCGCCTGTACGCGCGTGCGAGATGCGAGCGAAGACCCCGGTTCGTTGAACGCAAGGTGCCCGTTGGATCCGACGCCGAGAATCTGCAGGTCGACGCCCCCGGCTTCCTTGATGCTCCGTTCGTAAGCGGCGCAAGCGGCTTCAAGGTCTTCGGCCATGCCGTCCGGCATATGAATCCGGGCTGGATCTATGCCGGCGGCGTCGAAAAAATGCTCCCGCATGAAATGCCCGTAGCTCTGCGGATGCTCGGGGGGCAGCCCCACGTATTCGTCCAGATTGAACGTGGCGACTCTTGAAAAATCCAGGCCTTCCAGGTCGGCGAGCGCTATCAGGCGCTGGTACAGCCCGATCGGCGTACTCCCGGTGGCGCACCCGAGCGCCATGGCGGGGCGACGGCGAATCTCTTCAAGCACGATCCGCGCCGCCCGCTCGCTGACGGCGTTGTAATCCGAAAGTATTTCGACGAACATAAAAGTTTGCAAGCCCCGCTAAAACGACCCGCCGGACTCATTGAGTTCGAACAAATGATCCGGCAATTCCACATTGATTTCGGTCTCCATTTCCGTAGAACCCGCCGGATTGCCATCCATCCAGGTTTCAAGCCTGCTCGGGAGCCGCACCCCGCCGACCTCCTGCATCTCTGTAATGATCGCAAGCGTCTGAACGGGCCCCTCGTCATACCGCACGCCGACCGGTTCGTGCGTATCGGGATCGAGCAGTAACTGAATGGGGTTCGCCATGTCCGGTATCGTAATGGAAAGCACGTCCACCGTCTGTCCGTCGTCGAGTTCTTCCTGTCCCAGATGCTGCGCCGAAAGGTCGTCGCGAGCCAGCATGGCAATCATGTCGCGATCCATTTGCGCCCTGAGCGGTTCGCTCACCATGGGCGGCGCAGGCATCACGCCCTGGGGCGTATCAAGCATTATCACCTCCCCGTTCACGACGATAGCGATCGGACCCAGGCCCGGCTGTTCCATTTCGACGCGCACCCGATCCGGATAGGCCACATACTGCGTCATCTCCATTTCCATCTGCTGGCCGTCTGGAAGAGACATGGTCGTCGCCAGGGACTGACGCAAGGTTTTGATGGCCGCAAAGGCTTCCCGCCCGCCCAGCGCATCCACGGCTTTCCGGAAAAGCTCCTGACCTTCCGAAAGGGTTTCCTCCGTGGCTTCGGGCGCCGGTTCGCGGCCCGTGGGAATCGCGACGTCAATGGTGTCCACCTCGCCCAGGTCGGCGAGCGGGCGCTCGAAATCGGCCCCGTTGCCCACGGCGAGAATCTTCATGTCGTCCGGGCGGAGATACTTCTCGGCCACGCGGTGCACCTCGCTCGCATCGACGGCCTGCACGCCTTCCCGCACCTGATTCAGAAAATCAAGCGGATAATCGTAGTACGCATAGGTCATCATGCGGCTCACGATTTCCTGGCGCGTATCGAAATTGAAGACGAAACTGTTCAGGTAGTTGTCTTTCGCCAGCTGGAGTTCCTCCTCGGACGGCGGCGCAGCGCGCAGCTTCTCTATTTCCTCGCGCACGGCTTCCGTCCCGTCCACGGTCGTTTCCGACTTGGTCATAATGCCCGCATAGAACTGCCCGGGGCGCTCGAAATTGGCGGTGTAGGCTCCGAAAACCGAATAGGCCAGGCCTTTGTCGTCGCGCACGTTCTGGAAAAGCCGCCCGGTAAACCCGCTCAACACCTGATTCATCACCGTGACCGCAAAATAGTCCGGGTGATTCATGGTGATCTCGCCCGGATGTCCCATCAGAATGGCGCTCTGCGTTACATCTTCCTTGGGCGCATAGTAGACCCCGTACTCGGAATTCGTATCGGGCGAAGGCTGCGTCGGACGCGCGAAATCTTCCTGCGGCCGCCATGCGGCGAACGCGTTTTCAAGCTTATCCACCATGGCTTCGGCGTCGAAATCCCCCCAAACGCCCAGAATCGTATTGTTCGGAAGGAAATACTGCTGGTGAAAATCGATCAGGTCCTGGCGCTCGATGGCGTCGACGGTCGCATATTCAGTATGCCGCGCATACGGAGAATCGGCGCCGTACAACAACTTGGCGAATTCGCGATTCACGATGGACATGGCCTGATCGTTGCGCCGGGAAATGAACGATTTTTCCTGCGTTTTCGCCAGGTCTATCTTGTCTTCGGGAAAGGCGGGGTGCATGAGCACGTCGGCGAACAGGGGCAACACTTCGTCCGCTGTCTCGGTCAGGGACGACATGAACACCGAACCGGAAACCGTCCCGATCGAGGATTCGATTTGCGCGCCCATGTTCTCCAGGCGAAGGTTCAGCGCGTCGGCGTCCACGTTTTCCGTGCCGCCCGTGCGCAGGACCTCCCCGGCGACAGAAGCCAGCCCAACCTTGCCGGCGGGTTCGTAGAGCGCGCCCACGCCCACCCGCGCGGACATCTCCACAAGGGGCAATTCAGGATTCTCGATCAGAAAAACGGTCATGCCGTTGGAAAGCGTGACCTGCTCCGGCTGCGGAATGTCGAATTCGGGGAGCGGCGGGGTATCGATATCCGCATAATGGGATTGTCCGACGGCAGGCAACGCGCACAGGGCGGCGACGATACAGGCGGTCAACATCCGAAACGCATAGCGTGTCATGGCGGCGAGAGATTGCGTGGTTGAAACAGGCATTTCGACAGGTTGGGCGGGTTGGTCGATGGATTTGTCGAAGAACGGGGTCGAACGGGGCATGCGCATGTTATTCTTCGGCCTCCTCGTCCATGTCTTCTTCCATCTCCTCCATAGCTTCTTCGGCCTCCATCTCTTCCATATCGGGCGTCTCGGTGCTGATCGCAGCCACCGTCCGATTGGACTTCGCAAAGGTTTCTTCGACGACGCGCTGCACGTCCCCGGCGGACACCTGGTCGATGTCGTCGAGATAGGTGAAAATGTCGCTCCAGTCGCCGGTCACGGCTTCGTGGTAGGAAAAGAGCACGGCCAGCCCGGTGTTCGACTGCAACTGCCGCACCAGCTGGGCGCGGGCCTGCGTTTTCGCCCGCTCGATTTCATCCTCCGTAACGCCTTGCTCGCCGATATCCTCCAGAATCGCATAGGTCGCCTCTTCGAACGCTTCCGCCGATTGCCCCTGATTGAGCACGCCGTAGATCAGGAAGAGGTGAGGATATTTGTTCATGCCGGGGAATCCGTTCAGCGCTTGCGCCTGCAGGGCGATCTGCTTTTCCTCGACGACTTCCCGGTACAAACGGCTGGTCCGTCCGTCGCTGAGGATGCGCTCCAGCACATCGTATACGGCCTGGTCGGGATGGTTCACGCTGCCCTTGTGCCACCCGGCGATGACGATCGGCTGGCTCTGCTCCTCGATCGTGACGCGGCGTTCGGCGATCTGCGGCGGCTCGACCGTTTCCACGGGATCGGGGCGGTCGCCCTCGGGAAGCCGCCCGAAATAGGTTTCGGCCAGCGCGCGAATCTCGTCCGGGTCCACATCGCCGGCGATCGCTACGATCAGGTTCGCGGGGTTGTAGTATTTATGGAAGAAATCCATGGCCTCGGCCCGCGTATAGGACTGAATGTCCGACATATGGCCAATGCCCGGCTCGCCGTACGGATGCGCCTTGAACGCCGTGGTCCAGAACTCTTCGAGCAGGCGCCCGAAGGGGTTGCTCTCGGTGCGCATGCGGCGCTCCTCGGCGACCACGTCCCGCTCGACATAGAATTCCCGCAGGACCGGGTCCAGAAATCGCTCCGACTCCAGCGAAAACCAGAGTTCGGTCTGGTTGACCGGAAGGCTCACGAAATAATCCGTCCGGTCGTTCGCCGTGGAGGCGTTGAGTCCCGTGCCGCCGTTGCGCTCAAGCGCTTCCTCGAATTCAGGGGTGCTGTATTGCTGCGCGGCGTCGCGGGCCTCGGCGAAGGCAGCTTCCAGCTCGGCGATCTTGTCGGGATCCGCATGGAGGCCCTTGTGCCGCTCGGCCCGCAGGTTATCGTAGGCGGCGTCCACCTGGTCGAGCGCCGCTTTTTCGCCGGCGTAATCCGTCGTGCCGACGGTGGAAGTGCCCTTGAAAGCCATGTGTTCGAACATATGGGCCAGGCCGGTAATGCCCTTCACCTCGTCCACCGATCCTACGTCGGCGTAGGTGTAGAATGTGGCGACGGGCGCGTCGTGGCGTTCGATCACGATGAAGCGCAGTCCGTTGTCGAGAGTAAATTCCGTGACCCGTTCCTCGAAGCGGGCCAGCAGGTCCTGTTCTTGCGCAGGCGCCATGTACACGGGGAGCATACAGGCGAGAATAAGGAAAAAGACGACCAGGATGGTGCGGGCGCTCATAAGTATTATAGCGTATATGGCGGAGTTATGGCAAGGGCGGAACGACAGGGCCGAAACCGGCGCGCTGGAATATCCACTGGACTATCCGCAAAGCGTCGCCGCGGAATCGCGCCGAAAAATGGCCTATCCTTTTTGTATACGATACAATTTCGTCAAAGTTTAGGATTCAGGGGTGAATTCGGGGTGGAGCAAGGCGGAAGCAGGTCTCTCCGGGATGATCCGGGCCGGAACGCGCGGCATTTGCATCCGTAGTCGCACTGGATCATGCGCTGCCCTTCTTTCCCCGCTGGCGGCCCGGACGCATAACGGGGACAGACGCCGTTACCGCTTCTTCGGTTCCGGCGGCAGTCGCAACTGTTGGGGAGCCTCCGGCATTATCCAGCCTAAGCGCCTCAAATCTTCTTCTGGCTTACCGAGACCAGGCATCTAATAACCAAAGCATAGGCCTTTTCAAGTTCCTCGCTTGGGTTAGCCGCAACACCTGCCGGGTTACCGTTTGGGGCAGCCATGTTTTTGGCGATGCGACGGATCAAGAAACAATAGTAGGGCTTGATCGGTGTAATGAAATCCGTTACTCCGGCTGACCCCATTGCTCGGCAATGCGCACCAGTTATGCGGGGATGCATCAAGATTGCCTTGATGCATCCCCGCTGGATATATATTCTGCATACAAACGATTGCGGAACCCACAAGGCGCTTGCGCGTAACATAGAAGTATAACCATTGGCATAGAACCATAGAAAACGAATCAATGTCATTCAAAGCAAACAAACCGGATGTTATTCAATACGGAAAGATAGCAATATTTCTTATTGTATTATTTTCATTATATTTGCCATCATATGGACAAGCATTAGAACTTGAACGAGCAGCAAATATTTTACATTTAAAAATGTTACGTTTATCTGTACAAGAAGCCGAATCAGTGATCAAGGCGCATAATTTATGGATATTAGCCAGTAATGATGCTAAAGAAATAAAGGGTCTTCAAAAAAATATCAACGGTCAAGAAAAGCATATACGAAGATTGAAAAAAAGTATAGATATTTTTGAAAAAATTGTAAATAAACCGATCCATGAACAAAATTTATCAACGCCTAAAGGATTGCGGTTAGGTGGTACAATGAGTGGACAAAATTCTCAGGAATCAAATAAATTTATAGATATATACGGGGAAAAGGCAGCGCATGCGAGACGAAATGCCTTGAAAGAAAATAGGGAACAATGGCTTGAAGCGGCGCATGCATGGGATGGAGTTGTCAAAATTGTAGAAAAAATAGTAGAAATTACAAGTTGGGAGTCAGATATGTTACTTTTATCTGCTGAAATAACAAAACCAGGAATAGTAAGTAATAAGAACAGAAATATACTAAAAGAAATGGAAAATAATCGAGAAAAGATAATACAAAAAGCGATGGAAGTTAATTCTCAATACTACAATGAATCATTTTAAGATATTGCATACCCAAGTACAAAACCTTGCTTCAAATACAGGGTTACTTATATCCAATCGCACGAAAAATATCTGTATTCTACCTTTACAAACTATACAATTACTTCGAGACTTGAGCGGCTTTGCATCGTTGCGAGAACACGCGCAATCCATGTCGCGAGCAAACAATATCATGGTAAATAGAGATATAAGCCATCCCGGAGGTGCAGAGACATGGCAGAATCTCCTCAACGATCTTGCGCAGAAAGGTTTTCTGCGATCAGAAAAAGATGTACGCCAACAGATCGCGAGAATAGCCTCGAGCAAAAGTACGCGGCAATCTACAGGGACTGCGATCAGGCGCATAGGAATTCCTACGGCGAATCGCCCGGATTGTCTGAAAAGGGCCATAGAAACATTCTCCAGGCAAACGCGCCGACACGGACGCAAAGTTGGATTTATTGTGATGGACGACTCCCGGAAAGAAGCGGCAAGATAGGAAACCAGGGCATTCCCTGGACTGGGTATGCGGTATTGTGGTTGATCGAGGAACGCGCGGCATTTGCATCCGTAACCTATTGCGCGCGCAGGCAATCGGCCCTGCGCGACTCTTTTTCGAATATTCCTTTTCCCGCAAGAACGCGCCAAGGCGCATGGGTCCTCTCGCCGATCTCAACAAGTACTACTGGAAGTACAAGCATCTCTTCGTTCCGGGATTGCTGTGCGCCATCGCGTCCGCCGGGTTTTCCGTAACGGTGCCGGTCGTGGTGCGCATTGCGGTCGACAGCATCCCGCGCCTGGTGAACCTGTACCATGCGTACGAGGGGACTCCGGTCCGGGATTACCTGTACGCGAGTTTCTTCGCGGGCCTGCTCGCCTTCGGCCTGATCATCATCGGGCTGAGCCTCCTGAGCGGCGCGTTTTCCTTTTTGCAACGGCAAACAGTGGTGGTCGCGTCGCGGCACATTGAGTTCGATCTGCGCAATGCGCTCTACGATCAGTTGCAACGGCTGTCGCAGGGATTCTACCACGAGTACTCGACGGGGGACGTGATGGCCCGCGCCACGAGCGACATCGAAAGCGTGCGGCGCTACGTCGGACCGGCCATTATGTATATCGTGCGGGCGGGGGTCGTCGTGGTCACGGCCATCACGGTGATGTTCATTATCTCCCCGACGCTCACCCTGTACGCGCTCATTCCCATGCCCTTCCTTGCGGTGGCGGTTTTTTTCATGGCGGGCATGCAGCACAAGCGCAGCGACGCCTTGCAGGCGCAATATTCCCGCCTCACCAGCCGGGTGCAGGAAGCGCTTGCGGGAATCCGCGTCCTGAAAGCTTATACGCGGGAGGACGCCGAAGCCGAGGCGTTCGACAAGGAAAGCGCCGCCTACCGCCAGCGCAACCTCGACCTGGCGGTGGTCGATTCCGCGTTTCGTCCGGTATTTCTGCTGCTGGTGGGCATGGCGAGCATCATCGTGATCTGGCTGGGCGGGCGGCTGGTCGCCGAAGGGTCCATCACCATCGGCAATATCGCCGAATACATAATTTACGTAGCGTACATGACCTGGCCGGTGGCCTCGATGGGCTTCGTGGTCACGATGATTCAGCGGGCGTCCGCCTCGATGATCCGACTGAACCGCATCTTCGACGCCAAGCCCGACATCTCGGACACGGACGAAATGGTTTCGTCGATCCGGGAGATTCGCGGCGCGATCCGGTTCGACAACGTGGCGTTTCGGTACGGGGAGGATGGTCCGTGGGTGCTGCGGGACGTGTCGTTCGACGCGCCCGCCGGCTCCACGCTGGCCGTCGTGGGACGTACGGGGTCCGGGAAAACGACCCTCGTCGAAATGATTCCCCGGCTGCTGGAGGCCACGCGGGGCGCGGTGCGCATCGACGGGCGGCCCATCCGGCAGATTCCGCTGGACGTCGCGCGCTCCTCCATCGGATATGTCCCGCAGGACGTATTCCTTTTCAGCGACACGGTGGGGAATAATATCGCGTTCGGGGCGCCGGACGCGGACGAGGAACGCATCGAAAAGGCGGCCAGAGAGGCGGCGCTCCTGGAGAATGTCCGCGATTTTCCCAACGAATTCGAAACGCTGGTGGGCGAACGGGGCATCACGCTCTCCGGCGGGCAGAAACAGCGGGCGTCCATTGCGCGGGCGCTCATCCGGCGGCCCGCCATTCTGATTCTGGACGACGCCCTTTCGGCGGTGGATACGAACACGGAGAACGAATTGCTGGGGCATTTGCGCCGGTATTACGGCGCGTGCACGGTCGTCATCGTGAGTCACCGCATTTCTTCGGTGATGGACGCGGACCTCATTCTCGTGCTGGAAGAGGGGATTATTTCCGAGCGGGGATCGCACGAGGAACTGCTGCGGCGCAAGGGATTGTACGCGGACCTGCACCGGAAGCAGTTGCTGGAGCAGGAGATTGCGGAATTGTAGGGCGAGGGGAACGGACTTTACGCGTGAAAGCGAAGCGCTGATCAACGTGGAGTTAATCAGAGCATCCTCAGGTCCCTGGCGGCTTCAGACGTCTGAAATAAGCCCGAGATGGATCAGGCGCGTAGTCATGGCCTGGGGACTCACCTTGAAGCGCCGGGCCAGGTTCGGCAGTTCGTCGTCGCGGGCCGGGTCGAAGGGCTGTTCCTCGACCGCCGCCCGGACCTGATCGGCGGGCATGAGGAGCGCCGCCGCGAATTGATTGGCCTCCTTTTCTTCCTGCTGCGCGCCGGAGCCGGAGTCGACGGCGCGAAAGTCGATGTGAAGGGGGTTGTCGATATACGCTTCCCCGCCGTGCAGCATGAAATGCGCGATCTCGTGCGCAATGGTGAAGCGCTTGCGGTGCTCGTGATGGTTCGCATTGACGCCGATCACGGCGGACTTCCCTTCCCGAACCAGCATCCCTGAACAGTCTTCGCCAAGATCCGCCTCGTCGACCTGGATGCGGAGGCTTCGAGCGATCTGATCCACAGGCACAGGGACCTGCGCCGCGCCCGCCTCCTGCAAAAGGCCTCCAGCTCTCTTTTCGAGTTCTTCGGTCGGTATGGGAGAATATTTTCCGTCGTCTTCGGACGCAGACGATCGCACCCTCCTGATCAGCGCGCGAGCGGCTACGCCCGCCAGAAGCGCTCCGGCGACAGCGCCCCCGGCGCCGCCGGCAAGGCTACCCACTACCCCGGCGCCGCCCACAAGACGGCCCGCAACCCCAACGCTGCCGGCAAGGCCGCCCGCCGCTCCGGCAAGTCCGCCCGCCGCTCCGGCAAGGCCGCCCGCCGCCCCGGCGGCGCTGGCGAACCCCCTGGCGAAACCGGCGCGCCCCGCTGCCTCTTCCTCGTCTCCTGCATTTCCTTCAGACGAAGACAACAGCGAAATCATATCGACTTCGAGCGCCCCGGCGATATCCGAAAGCGTGTGCAACGTGGGGCGCTGCCTGCCGCTCTCGATATTCGCGATGGATCCCCGCGTAAGGCCGCAACGCTCCGCAAGTTCGGTCTGCGAAACCCCGATCTCGCGCCTTCGCGCGGCTACGTTCCGCCCTACGCGCTCGTAGATTTTCTCTGATTCGGGGGGTCGTCTTCGTCCCATGGCGTACTTACGGAGGCGCAACGCCTGCCGTTTATTGTCCCGTATGCCTTGCGATCAGCAAAAATTCCTGCATGGTACAGCGCCCGGCGCGCTGTACAATACAGTACAACTTTTTCTTTAATTTGTCAATTATTGATAGGCAATGGAAATATTTTTTTATTATAAAACTATAAATATCAATGATTAACGGATAAAATATTTGTCTATTGAATATTGCTGAAGGCGCACCGGGACAGGCGCCTCATTATAATATAAGATTTTATTAAAAATCCCTCGCTCAATAAAAAATGTGTATTATCCCTTGACATTATGCTTTTTATTGCCGTACATTGCCGTTTCCGCTTGCTCAGAAACCGGAATCCGGCGGAAACGGCTCCGGAAATCGGCATACAGATAGCAGACGGGCGTTCTGCGCCGCCGCGCCCCGATGCAGCGCCAGGTTCGCGCAAGCGAATGGCGGTCCATATTAACCTAACGCAACAGCGCCTTATGAAAACGCGACGAAACAGAAAATCGAATCTCCACCCCCGCCATCTGGATTCCAGCCCCTACCATCAATCCCTTGCCCTCGCATGGCTCGCCAACGCCATGGAGCGCATAGACCCCCGAAGCGAAGAGGCCGAGAAATTGATCGAATGGATAGAAGAAAACGCGCTGCGCCTGTGCGAGGGCCTGAACGAAAAGGGTCGGGAGCTGGACCAGGCCACGCTGGTCGAGGCCGTAAAAACCGTCCCTGTCGAGGGCAATTCAAGCATGAGAAGGCGCTGGAGGCGGGACGATAGCATGGACTCCGACGCAGAAGAGGCGGTCATGCCTTTGGGCGAAGCATGGCGGAACTTGCGGAAGCATATCGAGCGGCTTGTCGAGGCGACGGAAGACGTTGGCCCGGACCGCATGCACGTTCGTTTGCAGGAGCTCGCCAAAATCGCCCGTCTCTCGCCGGAAGACGTAACCATTCTGGAGTTCGTGGCGCTCTACGAAACGCAGTCGCTTCTTGAATCGCTGGTAGACAGTATCGGCGGGCGATTTGGCTTGCGTAAATCAAACGGCGTCTGCCAGACCCTGCCCTGCTTTCTCGGCATGAACGCCAAAACCATCGGCAAGCGGCTGACCGTCGATGCGCCGCTTATCGCTTCCGGCCTGCTGAGCATAGATTCCGACGGCGACATCGATATCGCATCCCGGCTGAAAAAAATCGCCTGGGCGCCTGAAGAAGAGATGGATGTGCGTCGCCTGCTGCTCGACGCCAGCGCGCCGACGGAACTGGACTGGTCCGATTTCGATCATTTCGCCGCGGACCGGGATATGCTGGAGAAAATCCTTGCGGGGGCGCTCCGGAAAGGAAGCAAAGGCGTCAACATCCTGCTGTACGGACCGAACGGCACCGGCAAAACGGAGCTTTCGAAGGTGTTGGCCGCCCGGGTCGGCGCCACCCTGTTCGGCGCCGGAGAGAAGGACGAACGCGGCGGCGAACCGTCGCGTCGCGAACGCCTCGCCGATCTCCGCCTAACGGGCTGCCTGCTCGGGCAAGACCCGAACGCGCTCCTGTTGTTCGACGAGATGGACGATCTGTTGTCCAGGTCTGCGCCGAACTTCTTCTCCTTCGGATTGATGCTTTCCGAAAAGAATCCAAGCGACGGCTCCAAGCTGTTCCTGAATCGGCTCCTTGAGGAAAATGCGGCGCCCATCATCTGGATCACGAACCATGCACGGCGCATTGATCCCGCCTTCCTGCGCCGCATGACCTCTGTGGTTCACCTCGGAAAACCGCCGACCCGGGTGCGGGAACGCATTCTGGCGCGGCAACTGGACAAGAACGAGGTGCGCGTCGACGAGGAGCATGTGGCGCAGCTTGCGCGCCGGTTCGAGTTGCCGCCCGGCGTGGCGGAAGGCCCGATACGCGCAGCGGCCCTCGTGCCGGAAGGCGACAGGCAGGCCATGCTTGAACGCGGCCTCCGGAACATAGCGGATCTGATGGGCGGCGAACAAAGGGTGCAGGCGGCGCCTGCGCGCTTCGACCCCGCGTTCATTCAGGCCGATCAGGACCTGGTCGATCTCGCCGGGCGCCTGACCGGAGAAGGCGCCAAACCCCTGTCCATGTGCTTGTACGGCCCTCCGGGAACCGGCAAGAGCGCCTACGCGCGCTACCTCGCGGAACGCATGGGACTGGAAGTCCTGCACAAACGCACGTCCGATTTGTTGGACATGTATGTAGGAGAATCGGAGAAGAACATCGCCAAAGCGTTCCGGGAAGCGCGCGACGCCCGCTCGTTTCTGATATTCGACGAGGCGGATTCGCTCCTTGCCGACCGGCACGGGGCGGTTCGAACCTGGGAAGTGACCCAGGTGAACGAGATGCTGACCCAGATGGAAGCGCATCCGTTGCCCTTCGCCTGCACCACGAACTATGCGGAGAAGCTGGACGAAGCCACCAAACGACGCTTCCTGTTCAAGGTGCGCCTTGGCTACAGTTCGCCCGAGCAGGCGGCGGGCCTGTTTCGCGCCTACTTCGGCATGGATGCGCCCGGACCGCTGTGGAACCTGCAAGGACTCGCGCCCGGCGATTTTCCGGTGGTTCGCCGCAAGGCGGAGATCACGGGGCAACTGGACGATGCGGCGGCGCTCGCGGCCATGCTCAAGGCGGAGTGCGACGCCAAGTCGAGCCTGCCGAAGGGGATAGGGTTTTCGGCGGCTGAGGCGTAGGAGCGACGCGGGATGTCCCGGCGAGACGTTTCGGCAGCGTTTCTCGCCGGGATTTTTCCCGTGGGGGGGGGGGGGCTATGAACTCACAGCGTAACGGCTTCGTCCGGATCGGGCGTTTCCGGACGAGGGAAAGCAACCCCCGACCGATCTTCGACGACGGATAACCGTTTGTCTATGCCATGGATCACCTTAAACTCGCCCCGCATCTCGGCAAAGTTACCCCGCATCTCGGCAAAGCCCTTTTCCATTTTATCCTCGATCCGCTCGAATCGCTTTTCCTGCATGTCCGCCGACGCACGCTTATCCGTCTTGCGGTTGCTCCAGACGGCTAATGCAACGGCAACAGCCCAACCTATGCTTGTCAGGGCTATCGGCAAGATTCCTTCCAGGTTTGCAGTCTCTGGTTCCATTTTTCAGGGTTGGGCGTACTGTGCCGAGGCAAAGCCCGATGCTTGTTTTGTTATACAGGGTGCGAAAATAGTACGAGCATTTCAGTGCGAAGTTTTCATGAACGCGGCGATTTTTATGACCGCCTGTGGCGTCGGGGGGTAATTCCGCCGGTCAGGATAGATGTGGTTCGGGTTGCCTGGACAGCGTTTTTCGGATTTAAGGCATCGGATTGCGGCCTTGGTTCTGATCCAACCAGGAGCAGGAGGCATCTTGCGGACCGGTGCGGGGCACGGAAAAGCCGGGAAATAACCCAGATGAACGAGATGTTGACCCAGATGGATGCGCCCGGACCGCTGTGGAACCTGCAAGGACTCGCGCCCGGCGATTTGCGAATTGAGCCGGAGGACAACGTTTCATGGTGATCCTCGGGGAAAATTGGGGAAGGGGGTTGATTTTGGGGAGAAAGGGAAGTAATATGGGGAGTGGTTATTTGACAATAATCTACCTCGGACGCGAAAATGAGCAGCCAAAACTATACCTACGCGGAACACAGGTTCAGATTTGCGGCATGGGCTGCTGCAAGGGCGGCAATGCGGGGATTTTCATTCAAAAATGAAGATGCTTGTCCTGCATTAAAAGAAATTGGTTTAGATAAGATCAGCGGAAATGATTATTGGTTATTAGAAATTGATGATTATGATATTCAACATGCTATTTGGCGGAATAAATTATGTAATCATTGGGAAAATAAAAAAAATACATCTATGTCTCATGGAAGAGCCGCAAAATTCATAAATGTATTTATCAAAACATTAATGCCTCAAAATATGAATACAATCTGTCCTAATCTCCAGAAACGTTGGTGTGAAATTCATCCACCCATAGATAGTATAATTCTTGAAAATATGAGTAAATGTAATTTTGGTAATAGTAATATAGACTGGAAAAGCTATACATGGACAAAATTAGACTCTAAGCAATACCAAGAACTCATCGACAATATAAGAAAAGATGAACCCTGTCTTTGGAAAATAGAACGATTCTGGACACTATAGCATTAAAAAAATCATCATTATGATGCACCGTCTGTTTCACAAAAGCTCCCCAAGGCCATAACGAAACAATTATCACCGAAGGATTATGCCGTTTTGTTGTGCAGGGCGATCAAGAATTTTCACTACTATGAAGTTACCTATAATTTCACCAATAATAATACAGAAAACTATACGGAAAACCTGGCAAGGCCGGAAATTCATCGTTACAATAACGGATATTGACTGTGGAAAACTTTTCTTGATTCTCTCGTAGCCGCCTCGTAGCATGGAAGCAACCCCCGAATCTCACGATCCCCCAAGACCTGACAGCATGTTCGATACCATCAAGCAGGGGGATTGTGTCGAATTGATGGCTGAAATGCCGGATGCTTGCATCGACCTGGTCATAACTGACCCGCCGTTCGCCATTGACTTCAAGGCGGCGCGGAACAATTACAACCGAAAGGAGAGCCGTGTCCTCAAGGGGTATGGCGAGGTTTCGGGAAGCGATTATCAGGCGTTCACGCTTGCCTGGCTTGCGGAAGCGACGCGTTTGCTGAAGGCGTCGGGCAGCATGTACATCTTCTCTGGATGGAACCACCTGAAGGAAATTCTGATCGCCATCGACGAATGCAAGCTGACCACGGTCAATCACCTGATCTGGAAATACCAGTTCGGCGTGGTGACCAAGCGCAAATACGTAACGTCGCACTACCATTGCCTGTTCGTCTGCAAAGATGACAAACAGCGCTATTTCGATCCGTATTGTCGCTTCGACAAGCACGCCAAAGCGCCCGGCGGCGGGTCTGCGCACTACAAGGACAAGGAAGACGTGTGGAAAATCAATCGGGAGTATTGGAACGGCGCAGTCAAGACGCCGACCAAACTGCCGTTCGCGTTGATCGAGAAGATTCTCGACTATTCCAGCCGAGAAGGAGATATTGTGATGGATCCGTTTCTGGGGTCCGGCCAGGTTGCCGTCGTAAGCAAGACGAAGGGCCGTCGCTATGTCGGATTCGAGATCGTACCGGATTACTACGATTTTGCGCGGGACAGACTGGCATCCGGAAAATACCTGATCAGCCACGAAGAGCAGCCAGTCAAACATAATCTGTTCAGTCCTCCTGCACCCATTGCAGCGTCATGATAGAGACGGATGCAACAATCCAGGCGCTGCGGGCCGCCTGTCGCCGTATGCCCAGCGTGTGGGATGGAAGGTCCTCAATCATAGAGATGAAGGAATTCGGTTCCCGCCAATGGAAACAGATGGAGTGGATGGGATGGTATTTCGAGTTTCTTTGCCAACGGGAACTTGAAGGTATACTCGTTATGCCGGGCAAGAAATATGGAGGCACCGAGTTTGATGCGTTTGGACGGATGTCTTGGGATTTCAAGGCGCACGCCGCCAACACACAAAGCCACATGGTTATTGCGAACGATACGGAGGCAATAGAAAAAACACTGGATGATTACGGCTACTACGGACTTGTTCTTGCCATCGGAGAGGTTGAATACAACGACGAGAAACGGACATTCAAGACTTGGCATGACAGCTTGAAGGGCGGCATGAGTGATTATGAGGTGAAGCGGATCAACAGAGGCGCTATGTCTCGCAGGCGCAAGACAGCGTTTGTTCTATCGGAGATTCATCTGATCTGCCTGAACGAAGAAATGCTCAACGAATGCAGCGGGTCGTTCCAAAAGGGATTTCGCAATGCTGACGGTAGCCCGCGTCGTTCAAAAATTAAAATCGACATTTCGAAGATTCCCGATGCGGCGCTGGCGGCAACAGAATCCTTCTGACCCTGCCCGATAACGGAGGTCGAATTATACCTTGTTTTTGCCTGCTTTGCCTAATTCGATGGGAGCAATGAATTTAAATTCGATTTGTCAAGTTTTCGGTAATTCGATAAATTTTCCTGACAACTGATTCTGGGCGACGTATTCTATAGACGAAGGCCGCATGCCGATAGGCGACGTGATTCACAGCAACCCTGCACTTAAAACATACAGCGTCATGAAGACAGCAGACCACGATCCAAGATTTTCGAAGGAACGCATGAAAAGAGTTCTCGATGCTATAGATAGGGAGGAGATAAAATATTATAACTATCTTCAAAGAGAAATAAAATCTCCTATAAATGATAAATATAAAGAGAATTTTTTGATCTATTATCGTATACCTATGCGCGAAAAAAAATATGAAGAAATATTCTTTAAACATCTTGAAGAAAATATATCTGAAGAAAAAATGGATCATAAAGATTTTTTTGAAAATGTTCTAACAATATTGCATCGTAAAATTTCTCCAAACTCATATCCTCCACTGTTTTTATGTTCCGCTTTGATTCATACAATTAATCCAGAACTACCTCTCTGGGACAAAAATATTCTAAATTATTTCAAAATACCTGCTTTCGTAGAGATTCCCAAACCATCTCTTTTTTTACAAAAATATGTCAATGCTTATGAATTACTTATACATAAATCTGAAAAAGAAATTAAAGAAGATTGGTTTAAAACATGGGACACCCTATTCAACGCAAAGTTTCCACCCTCAGAATATGATTTTACAAACATCAAAAAACTTGATCTGTTTTTTTGGAAAGAAAAAAATATTCCCTATCAATCTATAAAACAAGAGACAATATTGCAAAAATATGATGCATGCCTGTTTACAAAAAATGATGAATACATTAAATACATTATGGAACGTGCATTAGTAGATAAGATATTAATGCTACTTTGCGAAGGCATCGCGGCCTACGTGAAATCCATAATGACACCCGAAGAAATTTATCATTTTATTAGTGAAAACGAAGAAGATTTTCCATATTTAAGCGATAAAAAACGAAATGTTGATGATTGGGACTTAAAGCCGCTCTTGGAAATAATAACAAAGCATTATCCTAATAAGTTAAATTACGAAATAAAAAAGACTTTGACTTATTATCGCAACGATTGGGCACATCGCAATATTTTATTCGAAAGTGATATAAATCGTATGTTCAAATTTGCACACAAGTTGCTCATCGTCATAGAGGCTCAAAAACAAGTTGACGAAATCGTCCGTATGATGAACGAATATAAAATGCTGACGACGAAGTAAGCTTATTCCGATACTAATAAAACAGATGTAATCCCCATACCCAAACGCATCCGCAGAACCCAGGGGGCCCCGCCTTCAAGACGAAGGTAGCCTCCAGAGGGCTTGCAGGCAAAATCTCCCTGCTCACTCCAGTGTGAGAAAGAGGAGGAGGCGCATCTCCACCTATTGTCCGCCACTTCAACGATGAACGCCCGCATCGGGCCTTGACAATCTGACGCGGATGGCGTATGCTACAGACAAAAGCCGCTGCCGATAGGTGGTGCGCTCCACAATCTTACACGTAAAACCTGCGAACACAATGTGGATCAGACTTCTGTACGGCGGACCCGGTGCCAAGTTCAACGCTGTCGAACTTAAAAAACACATGCAAAAGAACAATCTAAAATGCATTGTTCTGGGGGCCGAAGAATGTACTCTGGCCCAGCACAAAAAACCAGAATCGTTGGACTACTGGCTGCGCAACCATAAGAACACCAGGTACGAGGACACAATGCAGGCGGTAACCAAAGTAATCGGCCAGCTTGTAAACACCGGCATGTTCTATGAGACACAATGCACCTGCCCAACAACCGGAAAACATTGCAATGGACTTGCCCTGCGAGATGCATAAGCGAGCGGCGAGATCCCCAGCGCGCCGTCGCCGCGTATGAAGGCAAAGGCTACCTTCGCCTTGAAGGCAGAGCTGTGGGTTCTGCGCGTGCGTTTGGGCATGGGATGCCTCTCTCCGGGTTACTTGGAGCAAAACAAGGTCGTAACCCTGCATCTCAAATCTTGGAAAACGCTGTCCTGCCAACCCCCGGACCAGCTCGAGACTCTGGCGCCAGAAAATTCAAATAGTTTACAGGATACCCTTTGAAGGCCTCCTTGACACATTCAGGCGCGCTCATAGACGATTTTCCCTTCGCGAAGCGCCGAGCGCAACACAGTTCCTGCAAGATGGCTGCGCCGGGCGATTTCCTCGGGCGTGGCCACCACAATGTCTTTGCATACCGGAAGGTCTCTCAGAATCCGACGGATATCGACTGCGGCGGCCCGCTTGTCGGAGACATCCGGCAACACGACCAGCAAATCCACGTCGCTCCATTCGTTCGCCGTGCCCCCCGTGCATGGGAGCCGAACAAAACGACTTGCAGAGGCCGAAATCGCCTCACGATGCGATCCACCATGATCGATATGAACCCTTCCGAGGCTGCGATCTGCATATTTTTCGTTCGATCAGGCATTTCCTGTAGGGCGATTCCGGCGGCAAACGTTTCCGTGCGCACACGCTGTAGAACCTGTTGCACGAAGACATTTCCGCCTTTGTTCGCTTTCCGGGCACCCGCCTATTCATTGAGAGAGAGGTGGTCCGGCTTGGCATGATAGCGTTGTCCGGGATTTAAGGGGCAGGCTTACGACCTTGTTCCAATCCGATCAGTCCAGTGGGTATCCCGCGCCCAGACGCACGCGCAGAAATCCAGGGCCCCGCCTTCAAGACGAAAGTAGCCTTGACCGCCACATGTGACAACAACATGCCGACAGGCCTCGCTGCCCGCTCGACAACATGTACGCGAAGTACTTCTGACACAGCGTCAGAGCAGAGGATATCCGTCGGTATGCGTACAAGACGGTCGCACGGAGGTAGAGAGCGCATCGCCGCTTATACCCAGAAGAAAATCGGGATTTATAAGGAACGATTGACATTTTTGTTTTTTCTTACATTACAGGTAATTAGAGCAAAACGGAGAACGTCATGTACAAAGCCCCCTAACAATCTCAACGCAAAGGCGTAATCCTGCTTCAGTTGGGAAAAATCTTTCCCAACGAAGACACCACCCGTAAGTGGTTCGAATAGCGTATTTGGCCTGAAGGAAAACCTCAAGAGGTATCGCCAAATCTATCAACCTTACCTTATAAACTTCATCCCAATAAACCCCACCCCAATAAAACGCCTATTATAAGACTAATAATCATATGAAATATATCTCTTACTGTTGCTCTTTTAGTCAATAATCCTTCGGAACTTTGAACAAAGGCTTCGCCTGGAAACGTGAGTATCCAAAAATGAAACCATCGATAAAAAACAGAACGTGAATCGGATTCGGTAGGCATAGAAAAAAGAGGGTTTGATGTACGGAAAGCCCGCCGCCGCAACAGCCGCAGGCGGGAATGTATCCATATCATAGTATGCCGCCCGGACAATGTCAAGCCCTTCTGCAAAAAATCTCAAGAACGGCCTTGCAGGCGTTTCCGTGCGCGTTCCCTTCACAGAACAGAGGTGGTTCGGGTTTGTTGAACAGCGTTTTTGAGATTTAAGGGTCGGATAGCGACCTTGTTCCTATCGAATCAACCGAAGGGGCATCTCATGCCCAAATGCACCCGCAGAACCCAAGGCCCCGCCTTCAAGGCGAAGGTAGCCTCCAGAGGGCTTGCAGGCAAAATCTCCCTGCTCACTCCAGTGAGAAAGAAGAGGCAGCGCATCGCCACCTATGTCCGTCACTTCAACGATGAACGCCCACATCGGGCCTTGACAATCTGACGCGGATGGCGTATGCTACAGACGAAAGCCGCTGCCGATAGGTCGTGCGCTCCACAGCAACCCTGCGCGTCAACGAACTGGCCAGATTTCCCGGATCATTTCTATAGATCATGACCAGGAACCCTGCCAAGCCCGACACCAACCTGTTCCGATACGCCACCAAGGAACTCTCGCAGGATGCGGTGATCTGCTGGTTGATCGCTTGGTCCGGTCAGGGTAAAAGCAATGATCCGGAAGAGGAAGAACTGCGCCGCTGCGGCCGCGAATTCGTTCATGCCTTACTCAACCACAGGAGGAAGGAAAAGCCCGTTGAACTGCCGGAGGAGATCGAAACCGAGATCCACCCGCAGGAAAAGCACATTGACGTTCTTGCTCTGATAAACGGGAAGTATGTGCTGCTGATCGAAGACAAGACAGGGTCGGGAGATCACAGCGGTCAACTGAAAAGGTACTACAACCTTGTGGCGGATGGAAATACAAAGTTGGGCGAGACTGCGCCGGAAAACATTTACCCCATATACTTCAAAACGGGCAATCAGTCTCTATGGGATGATCAGCGCATTGAGAACAAGATCAAAATCGAAGGCCCCAACAACTATCGAGTGTTTCATCGCAAAGATTTTCTGCGGATGCTTGATGACTATAAAGGCAAAAACCAAATTCTGATGGATTACAAGCAGTATTTGCAAGATGTGGAGGCCGCAACCAACGGATATAAGAATTGGAGCAAGGATAGCAAGAAGTCGTCTGGGGAGGCGTGGCAAGGTTTTTATCACTGTATCGAAGGCTATATAGATGGTAGTAAGTGGGGATATGTCCATAATCAATCGGGTGGATTCTTGTGTTTCTCGTGGGCCCCGCCCGTCGAGGTCGGTTGGCTTCAAATCGAGAGTCACAATCAAGAACTTCGATTCAAGGTGTGGGAGGATGAAAAAGAGAAATGGAAAGATACCAGAACTAAATGGTACCGCTTGATTATGGCCGCAGGCAAAGAGCAAGTGCGTAAGCCCACAAGATTCGGAAACGGCAAACATATGGCCGTGGCTGTCTGGAAAGATTGGATGGCTTTCCGTCAGGATGGTAAACTGGACATATCGGGCACCGTCAAAAACCTGAAGGAGGCCGAATCGGTGCTGAAAAAAGCGCAGTTGGAAAAACCGTACGCTGTATGAACTGGGAGAACAGAGGTGGTTCGGTTTGATTGGACAGATTTCGTGGGAATTTAAGGTGTAGTGTTGCGATCTTGTTCCGACGCAATCAACCAGACAAGACCCATGTCGAGACGCACACGCAGAACCCATAGTCCTTCGTTCAAGGCGAAGGTAGCCCTCGCCGCCGTGCGCGGCGAGAGCACGCTGGCCGAACTCGCCGAACGCTTCGAGGTGCACCCGAACCAGATACAGTCGTGGAAGAAGCAACTTGCGGAGAGCGCCGAGGAGGCGTTCGTCCGAAGCCGCAACGTTCCCGACGAACGCGACAGGAAGATCGAGGCGCTCCACGCGAAGATCGGGGAGCTATCCATGGAGAAGGATTTTTTATCGAAGGCGCTCGGTCGCGGCCTGTAGCCGAGCGCAAGGCGCGGATCAATCGTTCGCACTGCTTGCCTGTCGTTCGGCAATGCGCGCTTCTGGCGCTGAGCCGCTCCACGGCGTACTACCGCCCTCGCGGAGAGCGCGAGGAGGACCTGTTTCTTATGAAGGAGATAGACCGCATCTATATGGAGCGTCCCACGAGCGGCTCGCGCACCATAAAGAGCCTGCTCGAGGCGAAGGGGCATACGGCGGCGCGCAGCCGCGTCGCACGCCTCATGCGCCTTATGGGCCTGAGGGCCATCTACCCGAAGCGGCGCACGTCCTCTCCCGGGACAGGACACAAGATATACCCCTACCTGCTCAAGACCATGACGATCGACAAACCCGGCCAGGTCTATGCGGCGGACATTACGTTCATCCCTATGGCGAAAGGCTTTCTATATCTCGCAGCCGTAATCGACTGGCATAGCCGCAAGGCGCTCGCCCACCGCATCTCGAACACGATGGACGCTCGTTTTTGCGTGGAGGCTCTCGAGGAAGCGATTGCGCGCTATGGCGCTCCAGAGGTTTTCAACACGGATCAGGGGGCGCAGTTCACCTCCGAGGCGTTCACCAGCGCGCTCAAGGCGCACGGCATGCGCATCTCCATGGACGGCAAGGGCCGCTGGCTGGACAACGTGTACGTGGAGCGCTTCTGGCGTAGCCTGAAGCAGGAAGAAGTCTACCGGCGCGCCTACGACTCCGTAAGCGAGGCCAGAAAGGGAATCGCCGACTACCTGCGCTACTTCAACGAAGAGCGCCCGCACCAGGGACTTGACAACATGACGCCCGACGACGTATATTACAGGCGAAAGCCGCTGACCAAGGCGGCGTAACCCACCGCAGCCCTGCACCTGAAACGACCCGGACTAACTGTCCGAATTTCCCGAACCATTTCTTGGAGTAAATCCTTTCCAACCCTCAACCCCCGAAACCATGAGCAAGAAAACAAAACAAGCACCACCGCCCTCTACTCCAAAGCCACTGAATGAGGAAAAGAACCCATTAAGGGACGACGATTACAGAAAATCCCTCAAGGAAGGGAAGGGTACAAAGAAATAATTCTGAAAAGAATCAAGACACCACATTCGATAGCAGCACACACGAGGAGCCAGTTAAAACAACGGGCTTTCTTTGACAGAACTGTACCGTTATATTCTGTTATCGTTACATATTTATCTCCCATAAATTTTATCATCTTTTTATTTTCATAATTATCTAAGTTATCACGTATGTCCTGTAATTTGAAAGGATATTTCCACACTTTTGTTATCAATATATTAATCCCAATAACAATCATCGCGCCCAATGATAAGGCCATAATAAAAACAAGAATCCATGATATAACATCTGTGCTTGCTTCCATGAAAGATGTTCCCACAATAAATACTGTAATGCCCAATGTTAATAATCCAGATGTTGCTATCTTAAGATCACGATTACGGGAATCGTGGCTTGCATCCCGATCACGTCCTGCCTGATAATAGAGCTCTTCCTTTGTCATTGTCTTGTCGATAGTGTTTGCTTTTTATTCGTATTTATCAGCCACGAGCGTTTTGTAGCCGGAGGCATTTGTCTTTCATTCCAACGACGACGTAAGCCATCTGTTCCAGCGTATCAAAGGACCGGATGTCATGGCGGCCTACGAAGTCCGACGCGTAACGGTGTAGATGCTTTGCGCTGAAGTAGTGGTAAACACCGTCCATCGCACGCTTCACGACAGCCCAGAACGACTCCATGCCGTTGATATGCGCCTGTTTTCTGACGTATTCCGCTGCGGAATGTTTCACCGTTTCGTGTTTGAACACAAACCTTAACCCCTTGTACGCCTGGTTTTCGTCCGTGTAGACGGTGGCTCCGGATTCTGTATTCTCGTGCACGAACTCTTGCAGAACAGCTTTCGTTGTATGCATTACCACCTTCGTCTTGATCTTGCCCGTCTTGCGGTCTTTGATGCCAACGATGGCGACCTTGCCCTGCGTTCCGCGAACGAAGGTCTTTTCCGAATTGCGGCAGTTCTTCTCTTTGCCTCCGACGTAGGTTTCGTCTACTTCCACCGGGCCCCCGAACAGTTCGTCGTCGCCGTCATCGAACGCCTTGCGGATGCCCTGAAGCATGAATCACGCTGTATCTTGCCTGACCTTAATGTCCCGGTGGAGCTTCATGCTCGACACGCACTTCAGGTTCGTCAGGTGGAGATAGATGGCGAACACCCATTTGCGCAGGGGAAGCCTGCTGCGTTGCATCGTCGTCCCCGTCCTTACGCTGAAACAGGACCGGCAGTCCAGACGCCAGTAAGGCATGGGCTTGCGGTTTTTAACCTCGCGGGCTGTTCATGCAGCCGCAACGAGGACAGAAACGCTCGCCATCGAGCCAGCGGATTGTCTCGAACCACCGGCGGGCCGCTTTCTCGTCGGGAAACATCTCCATCAGTTCAAGCAGAGATATCCCCTTGCGCTCCGATCTTCCAGGCCCTTTGCCCATAACATTTTCCTTTTGTGCGTAACCTACAATAAAAATAAATACTTACGATAAATCTGTCAAGTTAAACATATAATTCCCAACCAACCCCCTTGACAACTGGCACCGAGCATCGTATACTACAGGCGAGAGCCGTTTCCGCGAGGCGGTATGATCCAACTCAATCCTGCATCTAAATAACCTGTTCAGATTCTTCGGAGTATTTCCATGTTGAGTGACATGACCGTCCTGCAGGCTCAAATACTCGCCCTTGTAGGGTGGGTAGACGGCCGGTTCGACGAAAACGAGCGTACTGTTTTGCGCGATGTGCTCGAGCTAAGTCCCGGCAATGATGCGCTCAAAGAGGACCTGTTTCGAATGGTCGATACGCCTCCAGATAAGAAGGATGTATTCCAAACAGTGACCAAGGCTCCGCGCGAGATTGTTTCGGCCGCTATTAAGAATGCCTATGTGCTTGCTAAAGCCGATGGACATTTGCATGACGCCGAGATGGCGTTGCTGTTCGAACTTGCTGTGACCGCGGGAGTGGCGCCAGACCAAGCTGAAAATTTCCATCGCATGTTGAACACCCACCTGTCCGCGCTTGAACTTGAGCGCGACCTTTTCGGTACCTGATATGCCGCTACCATTAATTGCAGTGGCCTACCTTGTGGGAACGACGGCAGGACTGGCTGCTACGAAAGCTACGACCAGCATACGGCGATGGCGGAATGATGGAGAAACTATTGAGGTTAGCTGTCCTCGGTGCCAAGATTCAGGTCCTCATGAGTTTTCTTTCATCAACAGGAGCCTGACAGCCGGTATCCTGACAGGGGCCGCCACGGGTGCAGTCGGTGGAGTCATATCGGGGGCAATCGCCAAACGCGTCTTTGCGTGCAAATCCTGTGGCGCAGCTATGTACGAGAATGGCAAACCTCCAGATCGGAACATCGACAAAGCCCGTATTAAGAGCAGGGAACTTGATGCTAACTCTTGGCCGGACAATCCCTCTTGCCGAAAAATTGTTTTAGTACTCGATCAAGATGATATTAATGACTTGGACGAGCGTGCTGAGATTCTGACCAACGAAGAAATACATATACTTTCTTCACGCCCGGCGCAACCGAATCCCGCGGTGCAGATTCTGATTGACCAGGGGCTTGTGACATCAGGTTCTGTATTGGTCCAGAACCCCTTTGACAAAAATTTGTACTATCGTAAGTCGGAGGCTTCTGAAAAAATTGCAGTGGCCAAATTTTTGCATTTCACCACGCTATGTAGTCACTTAGGCGCCCGCGAGGTTAAAGTTGAAAAAATTGAGCTGAATAAAGAAGATCGCGTGAAAAACGATTCGGTAAAATCTAGTGCTCCTGCATTATCTTCTGCATTAGGTCGAAAAAAAGAAATTTCTAGTTCACTTGCAGATCGCCTATTAGTGACTCAAGAATTCGATGGGGGCGAGCCGAATATACAGGCCGCTACTGAATTGCTGCAACGAACCGGCTTATCAAACGAACCCGTCTTCGAAGACATGCTCAATAAAGCCCTGATTAATAACAAATCTAAAAGCTCGAGAATAAAATTGACCCTGACGACCGAGGGACATCAAAATAGCAATATTCTGACCAAGTTAAAACTGACCAAACCTCCAATAGGTCTGGAAGCTAACCTCGACCGAAAAAAACACGAAGTGGAGGAATATACCTTAGATATCGCGGTAAAATTTTAAGCAAAGTACTCTTTGTAATCGGAATTGATTAGAGACATTCCCTTTCGATTGCACATATTTTTTCGGAATATTAACGTGTAATTTGAATCGGATTACGCCGCCCTGGACAACGATTTTCGTCTGTAGAATACGTCGTCGGGCATTCAAATTTCTTCTCTGCTGCCCGGTTACGCCGTCCGGCGATTACGACGCCGCCACTTCTTCTATCCGTCCGGAAGTGAGAAACACAAGCAGCCCTCTTTGCGCAGCCGTGGCGCGCAGATAGTCCCGCAATTGATTCCGATATTGCTCTACAAGCTCCCTCGCCGGAGCCACGTCGCTCTTCCAGTCGATAACGGCGTCAATCCGACCTGTTTCGTCCACCGCAGCCGCATCAACAATGCCCGCTGTCAGGCAAACAGCCGCGTTTTCAACGGCGCCCGCGTAGACCGGGAATTCCGGCAATAACCGCGGACGCATTTCCACGATCGCTGGCAGTTGCAGCGTCCGCTTGACCGTTGCGGCCATCTCGGCGCTGCATGGCCCGTCCTCCGGATCCGCCGCATCCTCCAGCGCCAACTGGCCTATGAGTTCGGCGGCGCGCGTCTGCAACGCTTGCGTGGATTCCTCTGTCTCGCCGGTGAGCGCCTCTTCCATCAGTTTGTGCAGGATGCTCCCTCGCTCGCGACTGCCTCGAACGTGTGGTTCTACTTCTGATCGGGGCATTTCCTCAAGGATCGCTTCGGCGCCAACAAATACTTCCTCGTCCTCATCGACCGCCTCAGGCAGTTCCTCGTGTCGGCTGGGTCGACGCCACGTAATAACCCGTTGATTGCCGGCGATGGTTGCGGCTTCCCGTCGCCATGTCGCGATATCCTGGCCGTTGCGGCTGGCGGCTGCTGCAACGAATTGCGATTTTTCGAATTGTCCCGTATCGAGGGCGGGCAACGATTCGATGTCGATGTCGATCAGGCTGAACCAGTCCTTGTTCAAACGTTCCGTCTGCCTCGGGAGCAGAAGCAGATCTCTCGCACGAGTCAACGCCACATACCAGAGACGAATGCGCTCGCGGCGCAACTCTGCTTTTTCCTCCTCGCGGACCATCTGGAAATCATCGCTATCGTACCCGAATATGCCGAAATGCACGCTGTCGTCGCGGCGCCGGTACAGGAAGTTCATGCGGCTGAGCGGCGCTGTCATGGAGTTGATCGGTATCAAGACCGGCCATTCCAGCCCCTTCGCCGAGTGCATCGTAATGATGGAAACGGCGTCGCTTGCGGCGTCCGGCCTGCCCTCTACTTGTGCATCCCCGTCTTTCCAGCGTTGCCACATCGCCCGGGCAAAGTCTGCGACGCCCCGAGCCGCATACGCCCGCGCCATTTCCAACGCGAGATCAACGTTGGCGAGCGCCCGTTCGATCCCGTGCGGATAGCGCGCTTTGAGAATCGGTCGGACGTTGAGTTCGTCGATCGCTTCGGCAAGCAGAAGGTAAGGGGTTGTGCGGCGGGCCTTGCGCGCCAGATTCTGCAGCACGGTCAGCGTATCCCGAAGCGCCGGGTTTTCGACCCGTTCGGGTTCTGTCCAGAGATACAGCCTTGACCTCTCTTCTTCCCCGGATTGCAGCCCCACGATTTCATCGGCGATTTGTTCTTCCGTGAGTCCAACCAGCGGACCGCGGATCAGGGCGCCGAATGCAAGCGTGTCCCGGTGATCCGCGATGGCTCTTGCAATGGCGATCAGGTCCTGGACTTCCTGACGGCGGAAGAATCCCTTGCCCGCTTGCGTAGCGATCGGAATCTCCTGCCGCTCGAGTGCTCGTTCGTATATCCAGAGGCTGGCGCCGGTCGGCGCAAGCAGGGCGATGTCGCCAGCCCGCGCGGGTCGGAATTCCCTGGTCCGCTTGTCCCAAACAGGGTATGCCCCTATCAGGCCCTGCACCATATCCGCTACAACGGAAGCCTCCTCCCGACGCACGGAATCGGTAAGTAGCTTCCCCTTGTGGTTTTTGTGCCGATCGTCAAGGAGGATTCCAAACGCGGCGACACAGGGTTCATGACCGGCTTCGCGGATGGGGGCAAGCGCCGTGAAACCGGGCTGCCCCTCTTCTTCGGCGAGAATCGTTTCAAATTGCTCGTTTACATATCGGAGGATCGGCTCCTGCGATCGGAAGTTGGCGGTTATTTCGAGGACCGCAGCCTGCGGGTTTGCCGAGAGCGCCCTTTTTGCAAGAAGATAGGTTTGCACGTCGGCGCCGCGGAACCTGTAGATGGCCTGTTTCGGATCGCCGACCAGGAACAGCGCGCCGGGACGAATCGCGAAATCATGCCACGGCTCGGCCGGATCGCCGTCCCCCGCAATTCTCCAGAGGATTTCGGCCTGCAGGGGATCGGTATCCTGAAATTCGTCCACCAGAATATGCGGATAGCGTGCTGCGAGCGCAGCCCGCACCGGCTCGTTATCCTTGAGAAGGTCCCGTGCGTGATGCAGCAGATCGTCAAAATCGAGAAGCGCGGCGTCGCGCTTGTACTCCCGGTACAAGTCGCGCAGCCTGTCGAACTCGGCAACGAATCGACAAAAGGCGAGACCGCCAAGACCGGCGCAGAACATCTCGTATGCTTTCGCGCAGGCCGCATAGCAGACTTCGCCGGATGCAGAAAGCTGCTCCCCCGTCGCAACGCTTTCGCCCGCGGCCTTCGCAGCGGTCTTCCACCGCGTCCTGGCGCGCCATTGCTTAAACGCTCTCTCATTCTTCTTGCAGGCCGAAGGGGGATCGTGGAAGAGCAATTCGGCGAGACGTCGACCGGTCAGCTGCTCCGCCATCGCCTCGCGAACCCTGTCGGCTATCCAGCCAAGCTCTTCGACGATTTGACCGGTTACGGGCTCCGGTACGCCGCAATCGTTATACCAGGCAGCGAACGCCTCGACCGATTCCACGAGCTTTGCAAGTACCGCCGGGTCGAATGCCTCTTCGACCGCCCCGGCCGTGCGGTGGCTCTTCAGAAATTGCGCGGTTTTCTTTATCAGGTCCAACGTCGCATCGGGCGCCTTCATGAGCAGCTCGGCGAAAAAATCTTCCTCGCCTCCCGCTTCCCGAACAGGCGGAATACGCCCTAACCCTTCCGCCCCCCGGTCACGCCCGAAACGCGCCGAGAGCCAGGCTTCCATCAAATCCTGATAGGCGAGTTCGGCGGCTGCCGGATCAATGATCCTGGCGCCCGGGTCAAGTTCCGTCTCTACAGGATAGGGCCGGATCAATTGCTGGCAGAAGCCATGGATCGTCGTGCAGGTGATTTCATCAAGGACAGCCCCGCCGCGTTCAAGCGCGGCTTTCTGTTCGTCGGTAAGGCCTTGCGGCAATCCTTCCTTGAGCTCGACGGGCATTTCCCCGGCCCCAAGCGACTGCACGAACCCCTCGATGCGCTCAAGCAATTCGGCAGCGGCCGCCTCCGTAAACGTGATGGCGACGATCTCCTTCGGATGAACGCCCGCAGCAACGAGCAACGCCACGCGTCCGGCCATGAGCGCCGTTTTTCCGCTTCCGGCGCCCGCCTCGACGAGCAACGTGCGGTCATGGTCCGCAAGCGCCGCGATACGCGCGGCGGAATCGGGCAATGCATGTTTCGCCATCTTACGGCTCCCCCCAAAGCGGCGCGATAGCGGCAAGCGCTTCGGCGACCAACGGACGCTTTGCGTTGAGATAGACCTCCTTCGCGCCTCCCGGCAAGAGAAAAGCCAGATCGTACCAGTCGCCTCCCGCATCGGGGCCGGAAAGCGCCATGCCCTTTGCGAACGATTCCGAGGCCTCGACAAGATATTGCCTCAATCTTTCGAGCGTTCCTTCAGGATCGTCGAGGGTTAGGGCCTGGTTGGGCGATCTCGGATAAAGAAGGCGCGCTTCCACCTCGGGCGACGCGTCGATCAAAGCCTTCACGGCGAATGCGTAAAGGCATCGCTGCAATTCCTGACCGCCCTTGAGCTGCACCGCCGAATTGCGCAGCTTGCCTGACTTGTAGTCCGTAACGCGCGCCCGGCTCTTGTCTCCGGCGAGATCGAGGCGGTCGATCGATCCGCCGATGCGAATGGACGTTCCGGGGATCGGAACGATTTCGGTTGGGTCCCAGGGCAACGTCTCGCGGACTTCCTCGCAAAGGCGCTCTGCGCGGGAATCGCCGCCGAATGGAATTTCCGCCCAGCTGCGCTGATCCGGCAAGGGTTCCTCGGTAAGAGAAAGCGCCGTCAACGCGAGTTCCGTCGCTTCCGCCAATTTTCGTTCCCAGACGACGGGCGGGGGCACGGGCCGGGCCGCGTCCCACCGGTCCTTCGCACTTTCGGAAGCCTGCGCAACGGCCCCGGCGATTTCTGCAGAAGAAGCGCCTGCCATTCCCCCCGATCCGGCGGCTTCGAGCCGGGTCACCGCATCCTCCAGAATCTCGTGCAGCAGGTTGCCGAAATCGAGCGAATCGAGCGTAAGCGGTTCGTCCGATTCCGTCGGTTCGCGCCATCCGAACCCGTACGTCCACAAATATCCGAGGGGATCGCGCAGCAGTTTCACCAGGGAACTCGCCGATTGCCGCCGGTTCAGCGCCTGCAAGAGAAGAGGATGGTCGGCCCTTACGAGACCATCGTGCCCCGTAAGGCGGTCCCGTCGCCAGTCGGCCCAAGTCTGGCGCGCAGACACGGCGCGCGGCGTTTTTTGAAATTCCCCGGGACGCGCCATCAGCCGGTCCGCCGCACTGGCGGCATGTTCGGCCTCCCGGCTCTGAACCAGATAGATTTCGCCGCGATCCGGCCTGTAAAGGGGAGAAACGCCGTTGAGCCGTCCTTCGCTATCCCGCCGCGCCCTTGAACACACGACCTCGCGCTCCGTCATGTCGCAGAGCGTCCGGAAGTCCCGCCGATCCGCGTCGTGCACGGGCAGGGGGTCGAGGCGCTCTGCAGCTACGATGTGATGTGGAAGCAACGGATCCTCCGCCGCTCGGCGCGGCCAGGATCGCGAACTCAACCCCAAAAGCCAGATAAAGGGGCGGGGCGCAGCCGCAATAGCCGCCGCCGGCCCCCAGACCATGGCGGCGCCGACCTCGACGCCGTCGTCGACCCGCAGTCCGCCCAGGGTAACGTCCAGGGCTGTGGGCGGGCCCTCGATGAGCGCCTTTCGCCAGACCGCAAGCGCTCGTCCATCCAGTAGCCCTTCGCCAATCTCCTCTGCCTCGTCGAGCCCCTTGTTCACCGTTTCGACGACCTCTTCCAGCATCTGCCGATGGTCGTTGCCGTCCGAAAAGGTTTCGGGCGTTAACTCGCTTATTGCAGAAAGCCAGCGGGACGCGTCCAGTAACGGCGCCTCCCTCGGAAGCGCCCGCCACCAATTGCCCGGCGCCTGCGCAAAGCGCTTGTTTTGATTGCGCAACAGCGCAACGAGCCGCACGACGCGCATAAAAGAGAAGCCGCGCAGCAGGATTTCGGCGAGCGCTGCACAGAGTTGCCCCCCGGCTGTCGAGAGTGCAGGGCGGCCGTGAATGAAATGCATCGGCAGATTGGACGATTCAGCCTGAGCCAGCACATGCTCGTCCCACATTTCCGGCGAGGCGGTCGCGACAGCTAACTCCCGGGGCGGTATGCCCGCCGCCAAATGCTGGCGCGCCCAGCGGAACGCTTCCAGAATCTCGTGCCGCGGACTTGCGCAGGACACTGCGCGGATAGCGGGCTCGAAACGCCGGCTTGTCTCGACAGATATGTTCGCATCCGGGGCAAGCCACGCGGGAATTTTTCTGGCTTCCGCTACCCAGACCACCTCCGTATGCCTGGCAATCCCGGATAATAAAGGCCGCCAGACCGGCGACATTTCGGTCCGTCCGTGGATTTCTATGCGCCCGAAAATCGCACGGGCATACCGTACGCGTCGCAACGCAACCGCCGCCAGGTCGCCGGGCGGAATCTGATTGGACGGCAATCGGGAAAGCACTTCCCGCTCGAGGGCGGAAAACGAGGAGAGACGCTCCTTCGCCGTTTGATAGGCAGCGTCTTCCGCTTCCTTTCCAAGCGTTAACCCGGCGCCCCACGATCTGACCAGACTTGCCGCTGCCGCTCGTTTAAAGCCGGGCAGCTTCTTGATCGCATCGAGTTCACCCAGAGGCGCTTCGGCTGCATCTTCTACCGCATCCTTGACGCAATCGGAATCGACCGGCGTCAGAAAACCGCCTGCAAGCCGGGCGGCCAACTGCTCGATCGTGAGTATCCGCAAGCCCTGCTCGCCGCCCAACGCGGCTTTCGTCCGATAGCTCCGCCAGGCGTAACGATTGTGCACCACTACCGTTTTGTGCATCGTGTTTCTTTCGCTGGCAGGAATTTACTGAATTGTATTCGCGGGCCTGTGCTTCGGCGCGGTCAAAAGTTGGACAGCGTTTACGCGTTGCGATGGATTATACCGTTCCTGAGGGCGTTTTCCCCCCGGAAGATACGTTGTCGGAGCAGGGTTGTCAAATTCCCGACGAGGGCGCCGCCGATCCCTGTAAAGGGCATATCCCCTCCCTTCGCAACGCCGGGATCCCCCGCCGCCGGTCGCCCATCCACTTTTTTTTTCGCGCATCCCTTGACATTCTTTCTTTTAACAAATATATTGTCATTAGAAATCGCAAATCCGCACAGCGGCGTCGCAATACCCCGTACATCCATGAACATGAAGCAACTATCCGAGCGCACGGGCCTCACCCCAAGGCAGATCAGGTACCTGATCGCCGAAGGCTTCGCGCCTCCCCCCGCGGGCGGGCGGACCTACGCGGAATACGGAGAAGCGCATACGACCGCCATCCGGCGCTACGCCCGCCTGAAGGAACTCGGCTTCCCGCCCGCAGCCATCCGCGTGCTGCTCCAGGCCCGGGAAGGCGTGCCGTTTCCGGTGGCGGACGGCGTTACGCTCGTCGTAGCGCCGGACCTGCACGCCTCCGGCATGGAGGTCGAACCGCTCGTAGAGCGCCTCGACGACCTTTTGCGGAAGATTCTCGACAAAAAAGACGCATGCACCCCAAAACGAGAAAAGAAATGACTGCTATCAGACCAACATCGCCCAAAATGATCGATCCCATTGCAGCGCTCGTAAACCGGACCCGCGAGTTGGCCGGCGCGCGCCCCGCAGCGCTGGTCGCCATGGACGTCGGCGTAACCGTCAGCGGCGGACTGGCCGTCGTAGAAACGAAGAGAACGTTCCGCAACGACGAAAAGACGGCCATCGAGGCCCTCCTCAGCCTGCCCGTTCCCGTCCACGCCGCCTTCTTTGGCCTTGCGGCGAAGATCGACGAACGAAACCTCAAGGGAATCGCCCAGGCGCGGGACGAGGCGCGGGAAACCTACGAAGAAGCGGTAAGCGAAGGCAAGACCGCCGTACTCCACGAAGAACTCCTGCGCGGCGTGCATACGCTCTCCGCAGGAAATCTTGCGCCGGGCGGCGCGATCGAGGTAACGACCCGCTGGGCGGATACCCTGCGCAGCAGCGGCGCCTCCTCCGGTCGGCTTCGCATTCCCATGACGGTGGGCGACGTCTACGGCGCCTCGTATCTCCCCGAAACAGACGAATTGACCCATGGAGACGGACTGAAAAGCGTCTCCCTGCGCATCCGCCACGACGCGGACGCGATTCGCCTAACGACCGGAACGCTCCGCGATTCGGGCGACGGCGTGCTGGCGGGCGAAGCGCCTGCGAACGCCCCCGTAGATATAGCGGTGGATGGATGGAAGCCCGCCGCGCTGCAAGGCAAATCCTATGACGGCCGGAACGTATCCTTGCGCATGGACGAGGAGGAACCGGGAGAGGAGCCCGTGCATCTGGCCGTGCTGGTGGATCATTCGGGGTCCATGCACTCGCGGTGCGAAGGCGATTACGACGCCTGCGACGCGGAAGAGTGGGTTTCCAAGCACGAGGCGGTCCGGCGCGGATTGCGCGACCTGGCCGAAGAACTTCGGGAGACGGACCGCATCAGTCTTTGGGAATTCGACAACGCGTGCGATCCGGTGGGCGGGGGCCTTATGCTCTCCCCCGGAGCGTTCGCGCAAGCGGTCAATAAGCTGACTCCGCCTCGCGGAGGCACGGACATTGGCGACGCCCTCCGCCATGTCTTTTCGGAAACCGACCCGTGCGACGTACTGCTCGTCACGGACGGAAAAAGCTACGCCCTCGACGTACACCGCCTTGCGCAGGAAGGACGCAGGGTGTTCGTCGTGCTGGCGGGCGAGGATAGCCTGGAGGCCAACGTAGGCCATCTCGCCGCGCTGACGGGAGGAGATATTCATTTCAGTTTCGGGGCGGACGTCGATAGCGCCCTGCGCGCCGTCCTGCAAGGGATGCGGACAAAGCGCGCGGCCTATGAGCAGGAAACGCCCGGCGGCGGAGAACTTCCCGAATCGATTTGCGCGATCCGGGGCAATGTCCGCATGAACGCGGCCTGGAGCGGCAAGCCCGACAAGGCGGCTCCGGAGCGCGACGCCCTGTCCGAGGGGATTGCGGCGTACGCAGCGAGCCTGAGCCTGACCTCCCTGTCCGAAGCCGCGGCCCGCAAACTGGCCATTGGCGAGGGCCTCGTCACGCATCTCACCAGCCTCGTGCTGGTGGACGAGGAGGGGCCTGCGCAGGAAGGATTGCCCATAACCCGGAAGATAGACCTGCCCACGCCGCGGACCTTCGGGAGCATCGCGGCGTACAGCCTTGCTCCTCCTCTGGAAGCGTGCCTCTACGACATGGCCAAGGGGCCGCCCGCTCTGCTGCCCCTGCCGGAAGCATCCTACGATCTGGCGCCTCCGGCTCCGGCTTCGGATACGCCCGAAGAGGAAAAGGAAATGCAGTACTACGCCCAACTCAGTAGCCTGGAGACCGTTACCTACTGGATCGACTGGAAGAAAGAGAGCCGCGCATTGGCCGCAGGCAACCTCGCCGGGCTGGAACCCGCCGTCGCCGCCGCTATCCGGGCGCTTGCGGACCACGAAGACATCCGGAAAACCGCTGCGGAATGGGGAATCGATCCGCTCAGGCTGGCCATTGCCCTCGTTGCGGCGTGGGTGGCGAAGCACACCCATGGAAAGTACAGCTATAGCCGCGATCCATCGACCGAACGTCATGTGAAGAGGGTGCAGCGGAGCCTGCTCAAGGGGGTCGATAGCGAGGCGTTCGAGGCGTATTTCGAGGAATTCGATCCGGAAGAGAAAAGGTTAGGATAGCGGAGTCCTTCGAGCCGCTATTCAGTTGCATCGGAGGGCCGCTCGGACAGCCCCGGAACAACCATCCACTAAAAGAATCGAACGAAGGACCCGATAAAAAGAAACGTCCCATTGCGGGGCGTCGGACCTGATGCGCTATCTCCGGCGGGGATGCAGTATACGGAACATGAAAATCGCTTCCCTATAAACGTTCGTATCGACCGGGACGAATCGCAATCCGGCAAAAGAGGTCTGGCATGAGCAATGAGCAATTAATGCGGCGCATTCGTCTCGGCGAGGACTCGGCTCTGGAGCTCAAACGGATCGAATTGAAAGGGCGTAAGGTCACAGGCCCAGGCCGGAAGGATTTCGCCGACGAATTGGCCGCCTTCGCGAATGCTCGAGGCGGAACGATCATCCTCGGGGTAGACGACAAGACCAGAGAGGTGTTCGGCGTCCCGCTCGACGATCTGGACGCCGTGGAAGACTGGATCATCGGGATTTGCAACGATACGGTCAAGCCCGCTCTAGACGCAGACATTTATCGGCTGGAACTGGATGGCGCTGACGGACAGCCGCTGCCCGTTATTCGAGTGGATATTCCGCGGGGTCTGTTCGTACACGAAAGTCCCGGAGGCTATTTTCGCAGGAGCGGCAGTTCGAAGCGCAAGATGCCGCCGGATGTGCTTGCACGACAGTTTCAGGAACGCACCCAGAGCCGTATGATACGGTTCGATGAGGCTTCCGTACCGAACACAGAGCCAGGCGATCTTGACTATGAACTGACGCGCCGTTTCTTGCGCGACGAATTCGTCGAGGAAGAAGGCGTCACCGGCGATGCGGCGCGCCGGCTTCGCCTCGTGGCCGATGACGACGGAGCAGCGCGACTTACCCTGTCCGGCGTGCTGCTATGCACGCGGAAGCCGCAACGCTGGCTGCCTTATGCTTACATACAAGCGGTCAGCTACGCCGGCGAACGCACCGACGTGGACTACCAGACGGACGCCCGCGACATCGGCGGACCGCTCGACGAGCAGGTCGCCGAGGCGCTGCACTTCGTACGCAAAAATATGCTGGTGCGCGCAACGAAGGAGGTTGTGCGCTCGGAGCGCCCGCAATTCAGCGAGCGCGCAGTGTTCGAGGCACTGGTTAATGCGGTGGCCCACAGAGACTATTCAATAGCGGGTTCGCGCATACGACTGCATATGTTCGGCGATCACCTCGAACTCTACGTTCCCGGGGCGCTGGTCAATACCCTTACACCCGACGCCCTGCACTTGCGACAGGCCAATCGAAACGAATTGATCGTGTCCCTTCTGGCGCGCTGTCCCGCGCCAACCGGTTTGGGACGCGAGAATCTGATGGATCGGAGAGGCGACGGCGTGCCAATCATTCTGCAGGAAAGTCGGAAATTGTCAGGCCATACGCCCGAATACGCGCTGATCGGCGAAAGCGAATTGCGCATCGTTATCCGAGCGGCGGAATAGGCGCAAACTCCGGAATGCCTACCATGCAACGCGTAAAGCGCATCGTTTGTCTGGCGAACTCCCGAAAATTGCACGGACGGTGCATCGCCGGACGAGAATGGGACAATACCCAGGCAGGCCCTTGGATCCGGCCTGTCAGCAACCGGGAACACGAAGAGGTGTCGGAATACGAGCGCCAGTACGAAGACGGCTCTGACCCCCAGGCGCTGGACGTTATCGACATCCCCGTGCTGGAACACAAACCAAGGGGTTACCAGACCGAAAACTGGCTGCTCGATCCCGAGTATTATTGGGAAAAAGCAGGCAAGCTGTCCTCGTTCGACTTGCCTGCGCTGCTGGACGAGGTCGCTCCGCTCTGGATAGACGGATACAGTACATACAATGGCCTGAACGATTATATCCTGCTGGAAAAGGCCGTTTCGCTCGAAAACTCCCTACGACTGCTCCATATAGACCGCCTGTATCTTCGCGTATGCAAACCGGGAGAGGCGTTCGGCAACAACAAACGGCGCGTGCAGGGACGGTTCGCACACGCAGACAGGGAATACGCGCTATGGGTTACCGACCCCGGATTCGAACGGAAATACCTGCGCAAGCTGGACGGCGACTACGAAATCGGCGAATGCTTCCTTACCGTCAGCCTCGGCGAACCGTACGGCGGCGCATGCTACAAACTCATCGCCGCAATCATACCCGTAGACCGGTAACGAAAGCATGAACGCAGCCAGCGCATCGGTTTTCACAATCGGCCATTCCACGCACGACGGCAAAGCGTTCGTCGCATTGCTGCAACGCCACGGCGTAACGGAAATAGCGGACGTCCGTTCGTCGCCGTACAGCCGCTTCAATCCGCAGTTCAACCGCGAAGCGCTCGCGAAGCGCCTCGCCGCATGCGGCGTCGAATACGCGTTCCTGGGCAGTGAACTGGGTGGGCGCCCGGACGACGCGTCGTGCTACGAAAACGGACGCGTTCGTTACGACCTCGTAAACAAAACCCGATCATTCCAAAGAGGACTCGAGCGAATCGTACGGGATATGGCCGAACGCCGCATCGCGCTCATGTGTTCGGAAAAAGAACCGCTGGAGTGTCACCGCGCGCTGCTCGTGGCGCAAGCGCTCCAGGCGCAAGACGTCGCCGTCGAGCACATCCTGGCGGACGGCGAACTGGAGACTCACGCCGCCGCCATGGACCGGCTGCTGACCCTGCACGACGATCCCAGGCAGGAAGACCTGTTCGAGCCGCGCGACGAACGCATCGCGAGGGCGATAGCGAAACAAACCGAACGCATCGCATACAAAAACAAAACGCCGTCCGCTCCTGCCTTTCCAAACGAGGCACAGATCGCGGGCCAGAAAGCATGAAGGTCTACACCATAGGGTTCACCAGAAAATCCGCCAGACGTTTTTTCGATCTTCTCAGGGCGTCGGGCGCCCGGCGCATCGTCGACGTACGGCTCAACAACTCCTCGCAGCTTTCCGGCTTCGCCAAGCAGAAAGACCTTGCGTATTTCCTCCGCGAACTCTGCGGAATGGAATATGCGCACCTTCCGCAGTTGGCCCCCACGCAGGAGATATTAAGTGATTACCGGAAAAAGCGAATCGACTGGGAAACGTACGAAGCCCGGTTCCTGGAACTGATGCGGGAACGGAGAATCGAGGAAACGATCCCGGAGGAAGTCATACGCGACGGATGCCTGCTATGCAGCGAAGACCGGCCCCACCATTGCCACCGCCGGCTTGTCGCGGAATATCTCGAACAGGAATGGGGCAAACTGGATATCGTGCATATCGGGGAGCCGAAGACCGGGCTGGACGTCGGCTGAATGCAAGTCAACCTCCGACCAATTGAAAGTCAACCTCCGACTGATTGAAAGTCAACTATCGGCTGAATGCAAGGTTAACCTCCGGCTGAATGCAAGGTTTTGGGGTAAATGGGCCTGGCCGGAACGACGGCAAGCACATGCCGGAGGCGGCTCGGAAAGAGAAGGCTGGACGCCGTCCCGGAACAGATTATTTACCTGAAATCTTGCAGTATATGTTCGTTGTACATATATTCGTGGCGTCCGTCGGAATGAAACGCAATCGCTTGCCTCCCCGCCGATCCTGAACAGAACCTTATGTCTCTGAAAAGCGCCATCGAGTGGACGAACAGCACCTGGAACCCGGTTACGGGCTGCACGAAGGTCAGCGCCGGATGCGATCATTGCTACGCCGAACGGTTTTCCGAGCGGTTTCGCGGGGTCAAGGACCATCCTTTCGAACCCGGTTTCGACCTGACCCTGCGGCCTGAGCGCATAGAGCAACCTCTGCGCTGGAAGCGTCCGCAGCTCATCTTCGTGAACTCGATGAGCGACCTGTTTCATAAGGAGATACCCGACGAGTACATCCGGCGGGTATTCGATACGATGGAGCGGGCCGACTGGCACATCTACCAGATTCTCACCAAGCGCAGTTCGCTGATGCGCGACTTCGTCGGGAAGTATTATGGGGAAAAGCCGGTACCGCCCCATATCTGGCTGGGCGTGTCCATCGAAGATTCCCCTGCGATGACGCGGCTGCGACACCTGAAGCAGACGAATGCCTCCATGCGCTTCGTTTCCTTCGAGCCGTTGATCGGCCCAACAGGCCCTGTCGATCTGGAAGGGATTCACTGGGTTATCGTCGGGGGCGAGAGCGGGCCGGGCGCGCGCCCCATGGAGGCGGAATGGGCGCGTTCCCTGCGCGATCAATGTCGCGCGCAGCAAGTCGCTTTCTTCTTCAAGCAGTGGGGCGGGCGCACTCCCAAGGCCGGCGGCAACACGCTGGACGGACGCCAGTGGCAGGAGTATCCGGACATGGCGTACGACCGGGCACTGGAGGCGCCGTTGCGGGCTGCCGGGGCGCCGTCCCGATTATCCGCCGCGCGATCTTTCGGGCTGGGGCAGCGGTTTCCGAGGGCGTTCGAAAAATTTGCAGTAGGAAGACCTACTGAATAAAATTGAATGCGGTGGAAGCGGCGCAGGCGTCAAGTAAATGCTAAAGGATACTCATGGCGTTTCCCACAGTCTGCGAATCGGAACAGCGTACAAACGGTCGCCGAAGCGCGTCGTGATTTCGCCGTCGTAGAGCGCTACTCCGTGCGCAAAGCGTTCGCCTGCGGCATGGGCAAGCTTGGACAAACCGCGAAAATCCGCTTTGGTTACCGTTCCCGACGCCTTGATCTCCACGCCGGCAACGGTCCGAGCGCCGCGTTCCATGACAATATCCACCTCTACGCCATCCTTGTCGCGGAAATGGAAAAACGACACGGCCGCGTCATGCCAGCGCCTCTGCAAGCCTAAGGTCGATATATCGGGGAACCGAAAACCGGTTTGGGCATCGGCTGAATGCAAGGTTAAGCCCCGGCTGAATGCAGGGTTTTGGGAGAAGAGAGGCTGAGACGACAGCCAGGCGCCAGAAAATCCGTTCATCCTGCGGGCTCCGCCAGCAGATTGACAATAAGGCGGATCATCAGGTCCTTGCCGGCGGGCGCGCTTTCGGCGATAAGCAGCGTGAGCGCCGTCAGGGCCTGGGGATTGAGCCGATGCGCTACGCCTTCCTGGTTCAGATACATGAGAAAGAGGAACGAACCAATCCGCTTGTTTCCGTCGGTGAATGGATGATCCTTCACGATAAAGTAGAGCAGGTGCGCCGCTTTTTCTTCGCGGGAGCGATAGAGCGATTCGCCGAACATGGTTTGCTCGATGCTGCCGAGAATTCCCTCCAGCGCCTCGCCGCGAGGATTGCCGAAAAGAGGCGACGCCTCGTTGCGCGACATCAATTCCTGCTTGAATTTTCTGATCGCCCGCGTAGCGCTGTCATGATCCAGTACGCCAGCGGATGGCTTGGCGCCGGGCGGCGTCGCCAGTCGATCCTCGTCGTACTCAAGGAGCAGGCGCCAGGCGTCGGCGTAGCTTGTAATAAGTTCCAGTGCAGCCTGCCCTGCGTTGTCCGCCAGCGCCTGGTTCCGGAGCGTCCGGTCGAGGAGATCGAGCGCTTCCCGGGCTTCCCTCAAGCCGCGTTCCGCAAGCCGCTGCTCGTGCACGGCGTAGCCGCGCACCAGGTGATCGCGCAGGGTGCGGGTCGCCCATCGCCGGAACTGTACGCCCCGCTTCGAATTGACCCGGTAGCCAACCGAGACGATGGCGTCCAGATTGTAGTGCTTTATCTTGCGTTTGACTCGCCTGCTCCCTTCCGTTCGAACTACTAAAAATTTCTTAGTAGTTGCATCTGCCGCCAACTCCTCGCTAGCAAATACGTTACGCAAGTGCATCAAGACATTCTCGGGCGTAGTATCGAACACTTCCGCCATCTGCCGCTGCGTCAGCCAGACAGTCTCCCCAACGAGCCGCACGTCCACGCGCATCTCGCCATCGGGCGTTTCGTAAACGAGGACCTTTTCGTCTTGCGGTATTACGGGCGTTACGGGGTTTTCTGCGTTCATGGCGCCAGCCTCGATACAACTACGGAAAAATGCGGCAGAGGGGTCGGAAACAAAAGCGAAAGGGGCGTGAACGTTCCCGGTTCGGGCGCGCTGGCGGGGCTTTTTTGCATGGATTGGTTGGGATCTCTTGGGAGATGGATCGAAAAATCCGGACGCCCTCTCCCCCGATAATCCTGCCGCTCAATCCGCCATGTGCACACCGAGTATATTCGCAGCCGCAATAAGTTCTTTTGGGCTGGCTCCCATGTATTCAGACGCTTCATAGCGTTGTACCTGCTCTGTATCCATGTCCAGCGCTTCGGCCAAATCGTACTGGCTCAATCCGCGCGCAATCCGGGCCTGGACAAGAATGGCCGGAAGGGTTTCAAGCGAGTGATATTTCGCCAGGACAATCTTCCCGGATTTCAGTGCATCGTAGTGGGCAAGGTCGGCCTCAAGTTCGGCGATCTGGCTTTTCAGGGCGTTAATCTTAAGGTTCCCAGTCCACTCGTCCTCTGTTTCCCGCTTTGTCGCGTCAACCAGACCCTTCTTGAATGCGGTCAGCAACCTGGTTGATATGTCATATTGCTCGTCGCTGTAGATCATGGCGCCAGAGGTGAGGACTGGTTCGGGTTGCCTGGACAGGATTTTGGAATTCAAGGATGGTGTTCCAGGCGACGCCCCCTGCGCCAGGAACGGGTGAGACACGTTCGTACATTAATTAACGTACTGTTCGGGCATGCGAGCAGGGCCTTTTTGCACAACGGGGTCGGAGATAAGATACTCATGACGTTTCCCACAGCCTGCGAATCGGAACGGCGTACAAACGGTCGCCGAAGCGCGTCGTGATTTCGCCGTCGTAGAGCACTACTCCGTGCGCAAAGCGTTCGCCTGCGGCATGGGCAAGCTTGGACAAACCGCGAAAATCCGCTTTGGTTACCGTTCCCGACGCCTTGACCTCTACGCCGGCAACGGTCCGTGCGCCGCGTTCCATGACAATATCCACTTCTACGCCATCCTTGTCGCGGAAATGGAAAAACGACACCGCCGCGTCATGCCAGCTTGCCTGCCTGCGCAGTTCCTGAAACACGAATGTTTCCAGAAGTTGTCCCAGCAAGGTTCGGTCGGCCATGAGCGCTGCGGCGTTCGCGCCCAGCAGCGCCGCAGCAAGGCCCGTGTCGCCGATGTGCAGTTTTGGCCTTTTGACCAGACGGCGCAGGCGGTTGCTGCGCCAGGACGGGAGCCTTTCCAGCAGGAACAGTCTTTCGAGAAGCGTAACGTAGTTATCGACGGTCGGACGGGAGAGCTGGAAAGGGGCCGCCAGATCAGCAAGGTTAAACAACCGGGCCGTCTGCGACGCAGAAGCGCTCAGCAGTCCGGACAGCGCGTCAAGCGATCTGATGCGCGCCATGTCGCGCACGTCGCGCTGGATCAGCGTTGTGATGTAATCTCGATACCAGTTGGCCTGACGCCGGGCGGTCGGGCGCTCCAGCGCCGGCGGGAATCCTCCGGCGACGATCCGTTCGCCGAGTTGTGCTCCGAGCCGCTCGGTTTGTTGCGTCTCGAATCCATTCTCGAACAAAGCGTTCAGGAATCCGGCGTTCGGGTATGGATTGGACAAGGCGCGTTCCGTCGCCAGTTCGCACTGGGCCAGAGGATGAAGCCGAAGGATTTGCAAGCGCCCGGCCAGGGATTCGGACAGAGCCGGAATGAGCAGTACGTTCGTGGAGCCGGTGAGTATGAAACGACCGGGCGTCCGCTGGCGGTCCACCGCTATTTTGATAGCAGGAAAGATATCCGGGACACGCTGAATTTCATCCAGGATAACGCGCTCGGGCAAATCGGCGACGAAACCCATGGGATCGGTTTGCGCTCCGTTTCTTGCGACCGCATCGTCGAAGTTGACGTAGGCGTAGTCCCGTTGTTGGGCGGACGCCCCCTCGCTGAGGCGCGGGCCGTTCCAGAACAGATCGTCGCCTTTCCATGCGAGGTAATCAGGCGCGCAAGCGGACTGGGCAAACGTCGTTTTACCGCACTGGCGCGGACCGTGGATCAACGCGACAGGCGAGTCTTCCAGCGCTTCTGCAAGTCTGGGTTCGATATATCGGGGATAGAAAACCTGTTTGGACATCGGCTGAATGCAAGGTTAACCTTCGGCTGAATGCAAGGTTAACCCCCGGCTGAATGCAAGGTTTCTGGAGAAACGGATCAATCTGGAGCGACAGGAAAGTATATTGCGGAGGCGGCTTGGAAAGAGGGGCGGGGCGGAGGCCTGAAAGAGGAGATGGGGCGGCGGCGCGGTTGTCCGGTGGACGATCCTTCGGGCTGGGCAGCGGTTTTCGAGGGCGTTCGAAAAATTTGCAGTAGGGGGCGTACTGAATAAAAAATGAATTGGGTGGGGGCTTGTAAAATGGGGCGTTTTTATTCCTGAACGGACTGTCAAATGAATCCCAAAGCAGGCCAAAGCACATGCAGTCTTGACGCTCGTTTTGCTTGCCGCTTTCCTCGCCGGGTAGCCAGAGCAGCAACCCCCGCACCCGCGACGCGTACGAGTGCACTCAAGACGCATGGCGGGGCGTATTTCAGGACCGCTGGCTGGAAACGGGCGAGACGTGGACACAACGTTCTATCGTGTTCATTACGGTTAAGGAGTACAGCAGCCATAAGCACTCCGGCGCCATAACAGAGGGAAATGCAAACAAACACAAACCGAATACCTACCATGACATACTATCTGCATAGAATCTCGAAGCATAAAGAATTGTCGGATCCGCTGCTGAAGCGTGGCATCCTCTCGATAGGCTTCTCTGATTTCGCCACGCATGAATTCGTCAGGGATCATCAAGCCAAGGATTGGCAAAGCGTTCCGGGCGCCATTGAGAAGGAATGGGGGAAGTTCCGGCCCCGGTTTAGCCTTCAGCGTTTCCTGCAGATGAATAAGGGGGACCGTGTCGTCGTTCCGGACTCGAGGGCCTTTCATGTGTACGAGGTCGATTCGGATGAACGTATGATCCCCGCCGACCTTGACCTGCACGATCTAAAGACCTGGCATGGCCATGTGGTCCGAAGAGAAAAAGGCCATCTATATGTTGACGACGAAGGTAGCACACCGAGGCAAATCGACCTTGGTTTCTTCCGAGAAGTCAAAAAGGTTGAGAGGGGAATATCCCGATCCGATTATGCTGACAATGCATTAACCGCCCGCATGAAGGTAAGGCAGACGAACGTCAACATTGATGACCTTCAAAAAAGCGTGGGCGAAGCGATACGCAGATGTCGGGAAGAAAATCCGATCAACATTGCCAATTTGATTACGGACGACTGCGCTGGCAAGGTTCTGGACCGGATCAACAAGGAACTGAGCCCAGGCCAACTAGAAAAGTTGCTCAAATGGTATTTCAAGCGGATCGGTGCTTCGTCGGTCGATATTCCGCCCAAGAACGAGCCCGGCAAGGAAGGCGATGCAGACATCGTGGCGATTTTCAAACCGATCGGAACGATCATCTACGTTCAGGCGAAGCATCACACAGGAACTACGGGTGACTGGGCGCGCAAGCAGATCAACGACTATGTAAAGAACAAAGAAGAACTCGAAAAACTCAAAGAAGAGGACGGGGACGGCTACACAAGGATCTCATGGGTTGTCTCGACAGGTGACGATTTTCACAAAGACTGTCGTGCGAAGGCGGAAGAGTATGACGTACGCCTAATCAATGGCAGGGAACTGGCTGCCAGAATACTGGAGGCGGGCATATCCGATCTGGAGTTGAAGTAAATGGTATCTGCCAAGCTGGTCCCCATGTATTCAGGCGCTTCATAGCGTTGTACCTGCTCTGGATCAATGTCCAGCGCTTCGGCCAAATCGGACTGGCTCAATCCGCGGGCAATCCGGGCCTGGTTAAGAATGGACGCGCTCGCTATTCGCTGGGGGTCTTACCGTGGGGGCCTTCATCTTTGCCTGGCGCTCGCACTCGATCCGAAGAGAGCGGTATCGATCCGCAATCATCGAGAGGCAACGGCCGTGGATTATTTTGTCTGCTTCCTCTTCGCATGGCAGCCCATCCGTTTTTCTTATCGCATCTTCGTAATTTGTGTATTCATGCCGGATATGATTCACGGCCAAACAATTCTTGTCCGACTTGGAAGGATTTTTTCCACCCGCATCCCCATTTTCCTTTCTTCGACTCCATTGTACGCCTAACTGGTAGGCTTTTTTAGCGCTACTTGGCGGTTGCCCCTTCCATTCAATCTCGATCCGTTTCGCCAATTGCAGGGTATCTTCGCACATGGCGGCCTGATGTTTCAGGGCGGCGGCTTTTTCTCGGTTTCTTTTTTCCTGACGCGCCTTGTATTTATGGGTTTTTTTCGCCTGCTCGACCCGTTCTAAAGCGTACAATTTCGTTTTCCCGTCCGTTCTGTCGGGTCCGTTCAATAAGTCCTGAAGCAAATTTTTGTCAAAGCCATGCTCACGTAAAACAGCGCTTTTTGTGATATATTTTCTACCCATGATGGCAGAGGTTAGGCCCTATGAATCTGAAAAATTAAACTGGCGGCGTTTTGCGGTTCACAAGACGCGCACCGCTTCCCGTTCTACGGCTTCGGCAAAGGGCGATTTGGTTTGTTTGCGGCGCATCCACTCCCCTTCCGTATATGCAAGAATGGAGGGTACGGCCCAAGACGTTGCCGCAAGGCGATACCCGATTCGCCGCAATGTCCGTTTGAGATCGGCGGCTTCGTCCTTCACGATGAGCAGCACGTCAAGATCGCTGTCCTCGCGGGCGTCTCCCCGGGCCTTGGAGCCGTAGAGAAGCATTTGCGCGATTGCGCGGGGATGGCGATCCGTGAGCGCCTGCCTGTACTCGTCGAGCCAGATTTGCTCTTCCGGATGCAGGGATAGCATAGGTTTACGCTTTAGGCGTCGTGTATTTGCGGGGAAAAATCGTCCGGGAAATCTGGGCAGTATGCCGAAGTCGTTCTACGTGTAGGGTTGCGACAGGTCATGCCGCCTTCGGCAATGGCTTTCGTCTGTAGCATACGTCGTCGGGCGTCAAATTGTCAAGACCCCGGGGCATCTCTTCGTCAAGATAGCGGATGGGGAGGGGGTGCGCCCCTGCATGGCAAATTCGGTCAGCGCGCCGTCGCCGCGTATGGCGGCAAAGGCTACCTCCGTTTTGATGACAGGGCTGTAGGTTCTGCGGGCGCGTTTGGACATGGGGCGCCTCCTTGGGTTGGTCCGATAGGAACAAGGTCGCTATCCGACGCCGTAAATCCCCAAAACGCTGTCCAGTCAACCCGGACCAACTCTCTTGAACCTTTTCAGTAGCCGGTCCAGTTGATTTCGCAGTGGATGCGGAACAGAGAGTTGCCCTTTTTTGAATTCGGCAGAACAGGCACTACAGATTGCCAGAAAATCGGCGCGCACGGTCTCGGGCGTATGGTGGTCGTGAAGAGCGCGTAACGCCGGGCCGTGGCACGCCCGAACTATTCGACCGCTCCCACAGGGACAGGGGTGGTGACCACGATAGCCATGCTCGAAGAGGAAACAGATGACGGCCAGCGCGGTGAGGGAATCTTGTAAGCCGAGCGTATCGATATAGTGGCGCAAGATGCCCTCGTGCCCGTGCGCGGCTTCACCGAATGGATGATAGCCATGCTTGCTCCAGAAGCAGTACCCATATAGATAGGGGATTAGCAGTTGATTGACGAATCCTAGGAGAGTCGGCTGCTCGAAAAACACCCGTCGCTGCTCAATCGATACACCGAGGCACAGCGTGCCATCCGGGTTGAGATGTTCGTAATCGGTTCCGATCCGACCACCGACCTCCTTCGCCCACGGCAACCGGCCGGGGAACATGTGCGGGATGGTTAGTTCGATGTCGAACGAGTCGGTGATGGTTTCCAATCCATTGGCGGACGCTTCGAAATCCACCGCGCCAGACAAGAGCGTCTTAGCATCGTACTCGACGATGTGCGTCAGTCCTTTATGGACACCGTTTAGCTCGGCGATTTGATTCTGCAAATCCTTTGTCATATCAACGGCATCGCCAGGGTTTTGCGGGACTGTTGATGTGAATTCGCGGGCGCGGCTCGACGGCCCCGGTCGATGGCGCAAGAACATCAAAATGCTTGGCTACCGCCGCCGTTCCCAACGTTCTGCTCAGACTCTCCTTAAGCAGACGCGGGTTCGTGCTGGTCTGAACATTCAGCAGATCCTTCTGCAAGGCGGCCACCCAAGAGAAAAAAGCCCGTGCACGTGCTTGATCATCCTCATGCCATCGGTCGGCGAAGTTCTCGGTCGGATTGACCGGGTTGGCGATATACCATGTGCCGTCTGGAAGCCTCTGGATGAGCCCCATAGTCGCAAGAGTCGGGTCGATTGCTTTGCCCTCGACGAGTGCCGCATGTCCTTGGAATCTGCCGACGATCCCTAACAAGGCCGTGTGGGTATCGGTCTCGCCTGCGTAGAGGTGCGCCCCGAGCGTTGTGATTATGATCGAGATCGGCGCATAATTGATCGTCTCGGAACGATTGAAATGAATGTCCCGGTGCCGCTTCATGAGCTGGATCGAACGTTGTAGTGGCGTGCGGACCAGTTGGTCGGGGACATCGTCGACGCTCTCAAAGACGAGAGAAGCCCGGCGTTGAATAATCTGTTTCTGTTCAACAACGACACGCGCAAATGCATCGGCGTTCTTGCCGCCAAACCATTCCCCGTATCCGTGCGGATCACTCGCCGACCATGCATAACTGGAGTTCTCTTTGTGCGTGATTGAAATGGCGGTATCCTGAAGCCCGCTTCCGTCCGGTACAGCTGGCAGAACATCTAAATGGAATCCCCAGCCGTCCTGTTCGGCGTATTCGAGAGTCCAGCAGCGCCGTCCTTCGTCGTCGAGAAGTCGACGGTACGTTTCATGTTGCCGGAGCCGGTGACCCACCATGTGCTTGACCTCATGCGGAGTGATCAGATGCTTGGTTAGTGGCATCTCGCACACCAGATCAATGTCATAGCCTGCCTCTATGCCACGGCGAATCGGCCTGACGACTGTCCCGAGGCGGAAGGAGCCTTGTGGGTAGATGCTGGGTTGTCCCCAAGCTCCGGGGTAGCCGCCGGCCTCAAGCCAGCGCCCGACCGCTTCGTACCTGTCCACTGCATTCTGATACTTGCCCGGCGGTATGTCGATCTCGCTGGCGACTCGTTCGAGAAACTCTGGATACTTGCCTAATTCAATGGTCATGGGTCGGAACCTCTTCTGTTTTGACAACGGACTGCTCCAGCTTGTAAATCGGGGAGAACTTCTCCGCTGGAGCGGTAAAGAAAACGGGTTCGAGGACTGGTTGGCGATCACGCGCGAGGGAGTGGCCCAGCCCCTTGAGATCTTGGATGACCCGTGTGTCATCCATCTTGAAGGCGTTCAATGGAACCGAATGGTTGATCCGATGGATCGCACTCCGCTCGTGCTCATGGCCGGTAAGCAACTTGGCGACGCCCATCGCTCCATGGGACTGACCGTCCATGAAAAGCTTGATGACTTTCGAGCCAAGCGTCCCGACTCCCGCCCACTTGCGAATGGTATAGGTCTCATCGAGACAGCCGAGGCTCAGGACATGGAGGGAATCGCGCGGCCAGCCCAGCATTGCAATCGCCTCGACGACGGCAAGTGCCGTGGGGTTGTTCGCCCAAGTGCCGCCATCGGTCAGGCCAGCCGCATGCTGCGTCATGTGTTGACGGAAGTAGGTTGGTGCAGCAGCGGTGGCCATCGCTGCGTCGACCGCCAGGCACTTGTAATCGTTGCGAAGGCGCGGGTGATGGGCGGTCTTGTAGATGTAGACGGAGCGTGCGACGGGGTTCCAAGCCGGAACAAGTAGCCGCGTATTCGCATCACCGATGCGCCGGTTGCCGAGGACTTCTTCCAGCACGGCTTGGAGCGGTCCAGGATCGTACTTATGCAAGACCAGTTGCCGTCCAAGCCGCACTTTGCGGAGGAGAGGGTCTACAAACGGTCCACGGCCCTGACCGAAGATCTCCGGGCCGCGCTTCTCGTAGAGATCAAGCAGTTCGCTCGCGGGCAGCCCCATCGCGAGCCCCAAGGCGATGATTCCGCCGGTGGAGGTGCCAGCGATCAGATCGAAGTAGCTGCCGATCGGCTTGGACAGGTCTTGTTCGAGCCCCGCCAGGAAAGCAGCAGGAAACGTTCCCAGGATTCCGCCCCCGTCAATAGACAGGAGGCGGCGTTGGGGCGGTTGCGGTTCTGCGTTCGTCATACTAGGTAAGGTTCCTTTATTCTCCTTAATGCGATTTTTCATAGTGGCTACACATTGCCTGTGTGCAAAGTATTATCCTGTGCACTGCTAACAAGGGACGAGGCAGCCCCTATCTATAACTACGAAGGAGCGTGACAGGCGCATGTTTTCGTGGTCCAGTAAATACTATGGCAGGGAACTTGTCACGCTTGCTCGTAACTTAAGTAGGTGGGGTTATCCCCAGCGAACTACTCATCATCATGCAACTGCTCATACCTAAACCATCGCCGTTGGACGCAGAGTCTGATGCTGATCTATTGCTCGCCGTCTTCGCGGGCGACGAGACCGAGCGTCGTTTGGCTGCAGATGCCTTTTTTCGCCGCTACGCTCGCAATCTGTATGGATTCTGCCGATAGTTCCGGTATACGCTAGGGGGTGAAGCAGGCGTGTGCAGCCTTGTTCTCATGACGTTTCAACGTGCGTTTGAGCGCGCTGGTACCTTCAATTGTAATGGAAACTTGGATCAAGGATATTGCGCACGCACTTTCCAATGGTTGGCATCAATATCAAAAAACCTGAAAAATGACTGGTTTAAAAGAATTAGCGAAGAGCACCCCCTTCCGCTCACAAGTATCATGATCCCGGACCACCAAGTCGTCCATGTCCAAGAAGAAACTGTGCCCCGACGGTATGTTAGGCTTCCCGAGGATGCTGATGAGAATCTTCCTGATCCCCATGCTGGTGAGAAATTCATCGGCAACGATGATGAAGTACTGCTAACCATCTCTCCCGAGGGCCAGTGCCTCCAAGAAGCACTGGCAAGCCTGACGGAACGGGAACGGGAGATTATTCTTATTACCGCTCAGCACTCCGTTGATGGAAAGCAGCTTCGGCTTCCACAGGATGTTCTGGACGGACTGTGCAAGCGCTTGGAAACAACAAAGGAGAACATTCGCACGATTCGAAAACGGGCGTACAACAAGATCAAGAAGTACGTGGAAACGCACTGCTAAGCTTCCCCTAACCCTGATCACAGCCGTATGAAGAAGCGAACAAGTAAGGCCCGTGTAGGCAAGGCTCAGCCGTCAGCTCACGAGTTGTCACTGGTTGAAGCCCTCAAGCGCGGTGGATTTATCGTCCCAGAAACAGATGAAGATGCCCATCGATTTCTTGATCGGTTCAGCGATGCATCCACGACACTCCCCCCTGCCCTGCAGGATACTGACGCTGCGATCAACCGCATCCTCGGTGAGAAAATACACCTGCCGAAGCATTTAGAGAATCAGCCTGAAACCGAGCAGGCTCGCTCGTTGAGACGCGCTGCCCGGAAGGGGTCTTCAATTTCAACCGAGATTGAGGAGGCGATGCGACGCGCTCGTAAAGCCAAGGACAACGAATGAGTAAACGGCAGAGCCTCCCCCCTTATCGTGTCCAAGAGATAGCTGATTTGGCTGAAGAGGTTGCTGGGCATCTACTTCCTGTAAACCCAATTTCCATCCTCCAATCTGAGAACAATATCTCGTTCAGGCGCGGCAAATTTGGCAATGCTTTTGATGGGCTAATTGAGTGGCGTGATCCCTGCTTTTGGGTCTATAGTAACCTTTTGAGGGTTGGTCCGCCGGAGTCAGCCCGTGAACGATTCACAATTGGCCATGAACTTGGGCACTACTTCATTGATGAGCATCGTAACGCACTCATTAAAGGTACCGGTCGTCATCCCTCTTTCAACGAGTTTCAGTCAGACGAGTTAGCCGAGCAGGAGGCGGACTTGTTCGCTTCCCACCTTCTTATGCCAACGCGGGCATTTACTGCTGCCATACCGAAGGTTCCGAAAGGAATACCCGACATCCTGGATTTGAAGCAGCGATTTGGAACCTCAATCACCAGTACGGCTCTTCGATATGTGAGTCTATCCGACTTTTTCTGTGTCGTGGTGAAGTGGAATCCAGATGGATATGGGTGGCACTGGTCTTCTCAGAAAACCTATGAAGGCCGGTATCGAAGGACAACCAAGTCCGTGAATGATCTTCCTCCAGACTCCGCCACTCGGATGGTTACGATGAGGAAAACATCTTCGTCCGATTTTACCCAATGCGGTGCCGTAGCCTCAATGTGGTTCGACTATGTCGCCGCGGGTGGGAGGCGCGATGAGATACTGATAGAGCAGGCAATTTCTCTAGGCCGGTACGGTTTCTTGACCCTTCTTCTACCCGAGTCAAAAGTTGACCAATAGAGGCAGTTCGTTTTGATTGGACAGATTTTTTCGCGGATTTAAATATAGTAGCTGTGTTGGGTTATGCTTATCGAGAAGGATCCGCCGTTAGTCTATAGACGCTCGTTATTCTGGGGTCGTCAACCACCAAAGTCCGCGACAGCCAGATACGCCTCTCCCGTTTGGGATGCGTGTCGACGAACCCTGTTAACAAGGTCGCTAAACCCCATGATATCTCTCAGAACCATATACAGGATACTCTGATCAATCCGGTGTTTGGGGGTCAGATTGAAGGCATTGAAGGTTTCGATGCGTACAGGGAGCGATTTTTGGTCGAATCCAACGTTAAATCGTCGATATTGTCGTGTTTTTGCGCCCCGGGCGCCTCAAAACGGGGCGCTCGGGCATACCTATCGGGCGACAGCTATCAATTTCTTGCGCGCCATGTAGAAATTCGCCAGCGCAAACAGCGTATAAACCTGCGCCGCGTTCTTGCGCAACCCCCGGTAGCGCGTCTTGCGGTAACCCCAAAGATGCTTGACCACCCCGAAGGGATGTTCTACGCGCGCGCGAATGCGGTTGCTCTTGCGATTGAACGAAGCGTCCGCGCAGGTCAGTTTCCTGCCTCTGGCCGCCTTGCGCAACACCCGCCAGGCGACGCCTTGCGACTCGGCCTGCTCCTTGCGCTTTCGGCACGCGTAGCCCTTGTCGCCGTAAATCTCCTTCTCCTCGCCGTGCAGACACTGCTCCATCATCGTCACGTCGTGCACGTTCGCAGCCGTCACCTCTACGCTGTGCACATAGCCCTGCGTGTCCGTGCCGATATGCGCTTTCATCCCGAAACGCCACTTGTTCGCCTTGCGAGTGGACTTCATCTCAGGATCGCGCGCGCCGGTGCGGTTCTTCGTAGACGCAGGAGCAGAAATGATCGTCGCGTCCACTATGCTGCCCTCGCGAACCATGACGCCGTGAGCACGAAGATGCTTGTTGCTAATCGACAGAAGCCTCTTCGTCAACCCGCGCTCCTCGAGCCAGTGGCGAAACTTGCATATCGTCGTCTCGTCCGGCGCGTAGCCCGCGTCAAGACGAGCGAAACGACGCATCGCGATATTGTCGTGAAGAGCGTCTTCCATGCCCGGATCCGAATGACCGAACCACTGCTGCATGAAGTAGATACGAAGCATCGTTTCAAAACCGACCGGAGGACGACCCCTTGCTCCCTGCGGATAGAAAGGCTCCAACTCCGAAAGAAAAGCCTCCCATGGAAGCACCGAGTCCATCTGCTCGAGAAATCGCTGGTTACGCGTCTTTTTCGTGCGGCTTTGGTAGGCTACGTCCTCGAATGAAAACTGGAGCATCGGATTTCCTCGATTGGTAATGGGATATACCGTAAAATACAAACGGGGGATTAAATCAGAGTATCCTACAAATGATTGTGGTCCAAAAGTAACATCGGTGTACGCTCGCCCGATGCTTCCTGTTTAGCCACTGATGAATAGCCGGAGATCGAGACCATCACTCCCATCGTGTTGTCGGCTTTGGTTGTGATCTTCTTGTGAAACGAATCGATGTCGGTTGCACCAGTCTGTCCCCCCGTGAATTTCAATTCCACGAGGTAGGTCGTTCCAGACACGGTCAGCGATCCGTCGATCTGCCGACCCTTGTGGACGTACGGCTTCCGGTTCGAGATTTCGGAGAAATCCAACAACTCATAGAACCATTTCTGAAAGTCGTAACCGGCCTTCTGTTCGCCCAGTGACTGAGCAAGAGCCCCCAGTCTGTCATTCAGGGCACTGAGAGTCTGCTGGGACTGGGTCTCCTTACGCTGTCGCTCGGCGAGCTTCTTCCGTGCCTCAACCTTGTCCTTCTCTGATTGAATCTTCTTCTGTTGCTTCGAATGATAGCGTCGAAGTTGCGAAACGGCATGGTGGGCCTCCTTGAGTTTGGCATCCGAGTCCTCCCAGTTTTCAAGATCGGGAAAGGACTCCTGTTCCATCAGAAAACTGGCCATCCTCACCAAGGACGAACGCCCGCTGTCGCTCTTCGGAAGTTCAAAAAAAAGCCTGTCAAGCACCTCTCGCTTTGACTCATCGGGAGCCCAGTTCTGGAGAAACAGAGTCGATATACCACATTGTCGCAGGAACTTGGCCAGAGCTTTGCGTCTCCAAAACGACTTGAGGCACGCCTGGTACACCAGCGATATGTAGTGCGGTGTGAGTCTTGTCTTCATCCAAGAGATATTGTCTCCTAAAACATCTTGCCGGACATAGCCTTTATCAAATACCTGTAAGACCGTCTGTCAATAAGGCACAGCCACGTAGTTGGCACAGTTTTTGTTCCCATGCAGTGGATCGTTTCCTAAACCATAAACATAAACACGAGGTGCCTCATGTACAGTATCGGAGAAAAGCCAGGTAAAGGCACCTATTGCTGCACCAGTTGCGATTGGAGTGTAACACTGGATGACAGTTCAGACCGCTTGCCACCGTGCGGCAATTGCGGCAAAGGGCAAAATACATCCTACCGCCGCTGCTAGCCTACAGGAACATCGCTTCAAAGGGACTTATATCCAATAGTGCCGAGGCCATTACCGGGACTTGGCGGGAGAAAACGGGATGTTGTGGGATGAATTAATCCAATGCCCCTCGCCTCCCAGCAGCCTTAAGGCGCACCATCTGCTCCTCGTGCAGCGGGATAATGCGCGTTTTCTTGCCGCCGTGGACACTGGGCTCGGCGCACCATTGTTTGCGTAAAATGGAAAGGGGTTCGAGCGCCGCTACGGGAAGTTGCAGCAGTTCCACCAGAACCGCACGGTCAAGAGCCTTCCGGGTATCGTCCCGATAGGCTTCGTTGGCCGGCAGAAACGTCTTTTCCCTGAAGCGCTCAAAGATGTCTTCGGCTTGCGTAATCTGCTCCTTACTGAGGGCGCGCGGGTCCAGAACGGTCAGGCGGGGCAACTGTGTGATCGTGAGAATTGCGCGGCCCTGCTGCTGTCGGGTTCCAATCCACCAGAAGGCAAGGAGACCGAGTGTGGTGTTGGCCCATAAAACGAGGGGTAGCGTCCACTCGTCTCGCTCTGGAATAAAATTAGGCCACGCCCTCCCACCGATCGCTTTGGTTGGCGTAAGGCAGGCAGCGAGGCTTTGCGAATTGATGCGAAAATCGCGATTGAAATGCAGTCGGGAGGCGGTTGCGTTCCAAACCTCAACAGCACGGACATCGTAGTGGGGACGCACTTCTCCTTCGTTATCAGGTGGAACAATAAGACATTGTTCTCGCTCGGCGTCGTGCCCCCAAAGCACAGGGTATTGCGGCACTCCCTGAATGGGAATAATGTCAAACGGCCCACGCGGGCTTCCATTACTATTCTTCCCGGCGATATCACGATCAACCAATCCTTTTTTGCCAAGAATTCCAAGGGAAATCGTGGCAAGCGGCGCAGCATATCCCTGGGGCAGCCGAAGCATACCTTCCTCCAGTCCGAGCGCGGCGTCGGCAAGCGTGGTTTCGCGAAGAGACGCGCAGCCGCCATAGCTCAAAGGTGCACGGATATACGTACCGATGATCTCGCGGTCGCCCATGCGAAGATGCCCTTGCCGATCTTGAGGCGTCAGCCGACGCACCGCCCGCGCCATTTCGAAGGCTTCCGCAAGCGTGCGCGGCCTGTGGTAGAGATTGACGAACAGCGTTTCGCCAGATTCTTCTTGCCCGGCACCGCATTTGACGCCTAATACAAGGGCCTCCGCCATACCGGTATCGGCTGAAAAGGCCAGATCCGTCTGGCCATGCGCTGCAATGGTCAGAACAGTAATATTCTCGTACTCGCGTTCCAACAAATTACGCGCGTCCTTCCAGGAACCGCCGCTCACGAACGAGGCCGGCAGCACCAGTGCAAGAATGCCGCCCGACCTGGTCTTGACATGGCCAAGGTCTATGAAGTTGGAAGCCAGGCCGGCATTGCCATGGCCAGCTGGGTCGGGCAGCCGTCGACGTATCTCAGCCAGCCGCTTGGCCATAGCCTGTTGTTCGTCTTCGGTTGTACTCAATCCCGCAAACGAAGGCACCGGCACATCGGCCTTCTCGTGGTTGGTTGGCCGGGTAAACGGAGGGTTCATAATCACCAGGTCAGCCGCTCCCCGGGGAAGAACCATGTCCTGGCTCCAGTCGGTTTCCACATCCGCGCCCGTACCTTGCGCCCTCCGAACGCCGGTTCCGAACAGCGACGGTGCATCGTCATATTCAATCAGGTCAAGCGCCCCTAACGCCATGGCCTGCCGTTTTTCCTTGCTTTGCTGTCCGTAGGGCAGCGTGTGGACGCGGGTGCGTCCAAAGGTCGTACCCGGATGGGTGCTCGACAGCATGGATGCGGTAAGATGCGTTGCGGCAGGCATAATATCGGCGGCAACGAGCGCATGCTCCATCATCTTGCTGTGCAGCGTCTGATCGTCGCCGCCTTTTCTACGGTAGCGGACGGCCAAGGCGCGGTATGCAGCTGAAAGCAGGGCGCCCGTACCGCAGGCAAGATCAGCAACCCGGAGATTCGTGAACGTGTCCGGGCTGGACCAATCCGCTTCCGCATCGAACCGAGATACCGCTAATTCAGCGAGCAGGGCCGCCGAAACGGGCAGGGTATAGAACGTAGCCAGAAACTTCCGGTCGGCAATGAGCCGCTGAAACATGCGCCCGGAGAGGTCATGCAGGGTCGTCGCCCCAAGGCCCGCCAGATCGCTGGACGCCTGAGCAAGCCGGTTGAGGACTGCATTCGCGACGCCGGGCGGAATTGGCCTGAGCAGATCGGAAGCGATATGAAAGATCGGATAGTAATTGATGTTTTCGAGGATATGCTGCCAGCAGGCAAGCAAGCGACTCTTGTTTACATCGTTGGTGCCGGGACTGCGTAGTTCATCGACCGTGTCGATCCCGTGCGCCTCAACGATAGCAGTATGAAATACGAGCGCATTGGCGACGATGGCCATAGCCATACGCGAGGTTTGCTCGCCGTCCTCCTGGTGGAGGGACTGCGCCATTTTCTCCAGCGTGTGGATCCCGGCCGTTTCGCGCAGCTTGCCTGCCGCCTCGCCAATGCTTTGCTCCAGAATGTTCGCACCTTCGGCAAGCAGCCGCTCGGACAACGAGATATTTTCGATGCATCCCGCAAGATCGTTGACGCTGCCCGCAAGCCAGCCCGTGGTCGGCCAACGCATGGCGGCGCTCGTGTCTTGCAGCGAATATGTGCAATAGCGAAATTCGGCGCCTTCGATATGCCGCTCCAAATCTGCCTGCGGCGCTCCTCTCAGTTCCAGCGGAATTCGGACAGCGATGGTCTGCTCGATCCGATCTCCCGTTTGCGACAGGAATTTGCCCAAACGCGCTTGCGCATCTGCCTCCACGGTATGCGCCGGTTCAAATTCCGTCTCCAGAACAACCGGGACGCCGCCCGGCGGGCGTATAACGATATCCGGTTGCAGCGCCTTCTTGCGTAGTACGCTCCGCTGCTCCACGCCGGTGTGATCGCGCCAGCGCGGGTGCTTGCCCCGAAGCACATTCAGTAACTGTACGTTGAAGGCGATTTCGCTGGTTCTGGGCATACTTCGCGGTCCTCATGGAGAGTGCCGTAAGATACAGAATTCGCGACCGCTATACCAACGCCCCCGCCGTCCCCGGACAGACCGCTGAATAAAGCCCAAGTCAAAAAGCGCCCCAAAAAACGTCCGCCTAAAAATATTAGGTTGCGATTTTTGGCGCCTAAAAAATTAAACTTGCGGTGCTTTGCGGTTCATAAGACGCGTATTGCTTCCCGTTCTACGGCTTCGGCAAAGGGCGATTTGGCTCGTTTGCGGCGCTTCCACTCCCCTTCCGTATATGCAAGAATGGAGGGTACGGCCCAAGACGTTGCCGCAAGGCGATACCCGATTCGCCGCAAGGCCCGCTTGAGATCGGCGGCTTCGTCCTTCACGATGAGCAACACGTCAAGATCGCTGTCCTCGCGGGCGTCTCCCCGGGCCTTGGAGCCGTAGAGGAGCATTTGCGCGATGGCGCGGGGATGGCGATCCGTGAGCGCCTGCCTGTACTCGTCGAGCCAGATTTGCTCTTCCGGATGCAGGGCCAGCATGGGTTTACGCTCCAGGCGTCGTGTATTTGGGGGGCGTCGCTGGCGAAAATACGGAATGCTCTCCGGCTCTGTATAAACGTGTCGTTCTGTAAGTTCCAATTCGCTGCGGCTTTCTTTATCTGGCGGTCGGGAGCTGCGGGAATAGATGCAAGAGGTTTCGCGCCGGGAAGCGGGCGGAGGCGGGTGCCGAGGCGGGACGGTGCATTGCCGCCGGGATTCACTACGTCAACGAAGATTGTCCCACAAAACCTTGACAATCTGACATCGACGACGTATACTACAGGCAAAAGATCCCACACGAAGGCGGTGTATCCTGCAGCAACCCCACACTTAAAAACACACGGACAATATGAAAAACAAAATAAGCGGTGCTGAATATTCTTTCGGCAAAATGTTCGATGGAGATTTCGATTATGTTATACCCCGTTATCAGAGACCGTATGCGTGGACGTTAGATCAGGTGTCCGAATTGTTCGACGATTTATACGATGCTTATCAAGATAAACAAGATACATATTTTCTTGGAAGTATCGTCCTAGTCAAGGAAGAAGGAGAATCATATTCTGAAGTTATTGATGGTCAGCAAAGATTAATAACATTAACGATTCTTTTGGCGGCAATAACATCAAAATTGTCAGGTGATATGAGACCTGATTTTGAAGGATACATTAAAGAACCCGGCCGTCCCTCACAAGGTAAAAAACAGAAACCCAGACTTGAACTTCGAGAAAGAGATCGTGATTTTTTTGAAAAATATATTCAAAATATTAAGTTTGATGCTTTAATCAATCTTGATTCTGCTGTTCTAGACAATGAAGCTCAGAGAAACATTCAATCAAACAGTAAGTATTTATTGAAAGAACTTAACGAAAAATGTTCTACTGATACAGATAAATTGTTTGAATTTGGCACATTTTTATTAAATAACTGTCTTTTAGTCGTAGTATCGACGCCTAATACAGAATCTGCATTCAAAGTATTTAACGTATTGAATAGTCGAGGTTTGAATTTGCTAGCTTCTGATATTATTAAAGCCAATGTCATCGGAAAAATTGATTCGAATATTCGTGATGAATACACTGATGAATGGGAAGAACTTGAAGTTCAAATTGGAAGACAGGAATTCAATGATCTCCTTGGTCACATTCGAATGATTTATGCTCGAAAAAAATCTAAACAAACATTATTTAAGGAATTCAATACATATGTAATGGGCGAAGCTCCCACGTCGGAAGACCTGATTAAAAAAATCTTGAAACCCAATGGGGATGCATATCTCATTGCAAAGGGACAAAAATATGTGTCCACAAATAACAAGAATGCAAAAGATATAAATCACCTTTTGAAATGGCTCAATCGTATTGATAATTCCGATTGGCTTCCTCCAGCAATTCTTTTTTTATCACTAAAACAGAACGACTCGGAATATACTCTATGGTTCTTCACTCGACTGGAACGCATCGCAGCTTATCTTCATATTTGTGCAAAAAACGTCAATCAACGTATTGAGCGATATGCACAAGTTATTGCTTCCTTGCAACAATCACACTCTATGAATGCTCCTCCCACCAGCGTCGAACTAACAAAATTGGAAATCGATGAGATGAAGAAAGCCTTGAATGGCAATATCTACGAATTGACGGCCCGGCGACGTAACTACCTTATCCTGCGTTTAGATTCATTCGTGTCAGATGGTGCAGCAACGTATGATCTAACTCGGTTGACTGTAGAACACGTTCTACCGCAAACCGTAAGCGAGAGAAGCGAATGGGAAAAATTATGGCCTGACTCAGACGAAAGAAAGAAGTGGGTTCATCGTGTGGCAAATCTTGTACCTCTTACACGAAATCGAAACTCGAAAGCGCAAAATTACGATTTTGACACTAAAAAGAAGGCGTATTTTTCTGGAAATAACAACGTATCGTCATACGCCTTAACCACACAAATTATTAACAAAAATACCTGGACACCAGAGGTGGTTGATCAACGGCAAAAGGAACTGCTTAGATGTCTGATTAAGAAGTGGAAACTTGAATATTGAAATTAAAAATCTTGATCCCTTTCTCTCCCTCAGGGCGTAATAAAGAGGTGGTTCGGTTTGATTGGACAGTGTTTTTGGGATTTTAAGGTGTTGTATTTCGACCTTGTTCCGATCCAACCAGCCGAAGGAGACGTCCGAAGCCGCAACGTTCCCGACGAACGCGACAGGAAGATCGAGGCGCTCCACGCGAAGATCGGGGAGCTATCCATGGAGAAGGATTTTTTATCGAAGGCGCTCGGTCGCGGCCTGTAGCCGAACGCAAGGCGCGGATCAATCGTTAAGCAGGAAGAAGTCTACCGGCGCGCCTACGACACCGTAAGCGGGGCCAGAAAGAGCGTCGCCGACTACCTGCGCTACTTCAACGAAGAGCGCCCCCACCAGGGACTTGACAATAGAACCCCGACGACGTATATTACAGGCGAAAGCCGCTGACCAAGGCGGCGTAACCCACCGCAGCCCTCACCTGAAACGACCCGGGCTAACTGTCCGAATTTCCCGAACCATTTCTCTAATCACCTTGGGGATGAGGTAATGAAGGTGTTTAGGGTAAGCTATGAATTAAAATGACTGATCATTCTACAGCAGAAAAAGAAGCACAAACAATGCATAAACAGATCATCAAGTGCAGGGATGACACAGGTCCTGTATTCTTGGAGAACTCAAATTCTCCAACTGAATCACATCCATTCACGCTTCCTAAAACACCAACATGTGCGTGGGCAAAACTGGGCGACCAACTGGGGCCGCAAGAATTGCGATCTCGAATTGAGCCTTGGCTGACTGCGTTGGTTCAATCCGAGCACTTGTCTTTGCTGGTCGGCTCGGGCCTGACGCACGCCGTTCACGGACTGGCGACAGGTCAAGGTAAAGCGCCGCCTGGGATGGGACTCATCACTTTTGAGGCCCTGCATAATGAGATTGCAGCGGAAGTAAATCGTGTGGCTGAAGCTACAGATCGTAAAAACGGTAACTTTGAAGATCAGGTTCGAATCGCAACCGAGCTGCTTCGTGGTTTGGAGATAATTACATCGACAGAATCGGGGGAAGCTTCCAACTACAAAAGCCAAGCGTCGACCTTGAGAACTCAATTGCAGGAAGCGCTCCAGTCATTCGCGAACTCCATCCTGGAAGGCGAACGAAATCTCGTATCAGCGGAGGCTGAGAAACGCGAGTTGGCATTTAATCACCTCGTCAGCTTCCTGATGAGTTTCGCCAGTCGTTCAGGTACACGCGAACGGTTGCAGCTTTTTACAACAAATTACGACCGCTACATAGAGGCAGGTGCAGACACGGCAGGTTTACGACTCATTGATCGATTTGTGGGCACCGTTGCACCGGTTTTCCGAGCATCACGATTAGACGTAGATCTGCACTACAACCCACCCGGTATCCGTGGTGAGCCCCGTTACCTTGAGGGCGTAGCGCGTTTCACCAAGTTGCACGGCTCAGTGGATTGGCTTGACTGTGATGATGCGATTCGTCGGATCGGCTTGCCATTCGGTGTTATGGATACCACACCCTTCTTATCCGCGCCTGGCCTGAAAGACGCCAATGCAATGCGCCTCATGATTTACCCCAACGCAGCCAAGGACCGGGAGACAACGGCTTACCCCTATGTCGAGTTGTTTCGGGATTTCGCCGCGTCGATCTGTAGACCGAACAGTACCGTAGTTTGCTACGGCTACAGCTTCAGCGATGAACACATCAATCGGGTAATTGAGGATATGCTCACAATCCCGTCAACGCACCTGGTGATCATTGCCTATGACGATCCTCTCGAACGCATTATGTCCGTGTATGAGCGGCTCGGTAGGCACGCTCAGATCACGCTCTTGATAGGCAATCATCTCGGAGACCTTAAAGCCCTTGTCGATCACTACCTGCCAAAACCCGCAATAGATCGAACCACTTTCCGCATGGCGGAATTGCTCAAAGCACGGTGGACTAACACGACGAACGACAGCGACACAATCGGAATCCCTTCAGCAGAGGAGGAAGAATCTATATCATGAGTCAGTCTCCTTTCGAGCAGGCAAAGAGCCTACGCATCGGCACGGTGGAATTCGTGTCTCCGGACGAGATCAAAGTTGCTCTTGATATCGAGGCACCTGAGTCCATTGCATTGAATACAGGTGGTCCCCGGCCATTTCCCAGGATTAACAGTTATCTTTTGGTCTCTGTCGATGAGGCTTTTTTAGTTGGCCAAATCGAGTGGATGACCATTGAACGGTCACCATTTCCCAAACGGCGTGGAATGCGAGACTTCGGAGTGGTGGACCTGCCCTACCCTCTCCGCAGGCTAAGGCTTAACCCGCTCGGTACGCTCCGGACACTGGGGGGAGATGGAAAACACGTCTTCAAGCGAGGAGCAGATGCATTGCCGTCGGTAGGGGCGGTAGTCGTTTTGCCCACCGAGCGTCAACTCCGATCAATTATCGAATCGGGTGAACATCGCCGCGTTAAGATTGGATCAAGCCCGCTTGCCGGAGATGCCGAGATACGCATTGATCCAAACCGTATGTTCGGGCGCCATCTTGCCGTCCTTGGAAATACCGGCAGCGGCAAATCCTGTTCCGTCGCCGGATTGATCCGCTGGAGTCTTGAGCAAGCCAAACATGGGGCTTCTGAGAAACGACCTAATGCACGATTTATCGTCCTTGATCCGAACGGTGAATATTCACGAGCGTTCGGCGGAAACGAGGACTCAGTCAATGCGCGAATATTCAAAGTAAGTCCAGCGGATGGCGAACTGGCATTGAAAGTACCCTTATGGTTCTGGAACAGCGCAGAGTGGTGTTCTTTCACGCAGGCAAGCGCGAAGACCCAGCGCCCGACTCTCATACACGCACTTCGCTCCGTTCGTGACGGCCACGCTGTACCGACAGGTGATAGGAGTCACGAGATGCGTCGCTTCCTCCGTACGCTCGTGACAATCATCCGTCTTGAACAGAACGCAGGTAATCCGTGGGGCCAGTTTCCAAAGAATAAATCGTTTTTCGAGAAGCTGGAAAAATGGAAAAAGGGACTAGAACCTGATCTGAACCTCTTCGATGGGGACCAGAAAGACAAATTGCAAGCATTCGTGGACAAGATTGAAGAACTTTGCCGTCCACGACGCAAACAGCATCCCCATTACGACTTCACCAGACCGGAAATTGAGTGTCTCTTTGCCACAGCGAGTGATGCGCATTCTTCCTTCGGCGGTACAGAAACTGATATTTTACCATCGGATGTAGATGCACCTCGTCCTTTCAGAGGCACATCACTACTTCGTGCTGTTGAGGCAACAGCGGAGATGCTCGGCGTATCCGAACATGTTGAAACATTATTGATTAGAATTCGATCACTGCTAACAGACATCCGTATAAAGCCAATCATAACAGAGGTTAACGACACTACACTGGATGACTGGCTACAAAAATACATCGGGAACGACAAATCCGAAGAAAATTGTATTTCAGTAATTGACCTGTCATTGGTACCGCCCGAAGTGGTTCACATCGTGACGGCCGTGATCGCTCGCATGGTCTTCGAGGCACTACAACGTTATGTCAAGGCAAACGGCGTTGCGCTCCCGACCGTCGTGGTGATGGAAGAGGCACACACTTTTATTAAGCGCTACAAGGAGGATGTCGAGAATCAGAACGCCGCTACTATTTGCTGTCAAGTCTTCGAGCGCATCGCCCGTGAAGGGCGAAAGTTTGGCCTTGGCCTGATTCTGTCATCTCAACGTCCATCTGAACTATCACCTACTGTGCTGTCCCAATGCAATACATTTCTCCTCCACCGTATCAGCAATGATCGCGATCAGGAACTTGTGCATCGACTGGTCCCGGACAATCTTCGTGGGCTTCTACGCGAACTTCCTTTACTGCCGTCTCAGAATGCAATCCTGCTCGGCTGGGCATCGGAATTGCCGGTCCTGGTCAAAATGAACGACCTTCCCAAATCGCAGCAGCCTCGCTCCGACGACCCGGAATTCTGGGAGGTATGGGTAGGTAAAGATGACGATGGAAATTCTGTTTCTCGTACGGCGGATTGGAAAGAAATTGTCAAAGAATGGCAAGAAGGAGTAGAATACGCTGAAACTCCGAGCAATGAGGAGGAAGAGGAGAAGAAGGAGGAAGAATCCAAATGAACTTCCTCATCGCCCACACCTTTACCGACAGCCTCGCCAAGCTGACCAATGAAGAGCAGAAGGCGGTAAAAACGACCGCCTTCGACCTGCAGGCCAACCCTTCCCGTCCGGGGCTGAAATTCCACAAACTGGACAGAGCCCGCGATCGGAATTTCTGGTCCGTTTGCGTCAGTAGAGACATCCGAATCATCGTGCATCGGACCGGGAATAGTCTGACGCTGTGCTACGTGGATCACCACGACAAAGCCTATCAATGGGCCGAGAGGCGCAGACTGGAAACGCACCCAAGAACCGGCGCAGCACAGTTTATCGAAATCCGGGAAAGGGTTCAGGAAATTTCCGTGCCCACATATGTACATGTAGAGCAGCAAGCGCCTGCCAAGCCCCTATTGTTCAATGAAATCACCGAGGGCGATCTGCTGAACTACGGGGTTCCACCTCATTTTATCTAGGAGGTGCAAAACGCAAATGAGGACAGTCTGCTTGACTTGGCAGAGTATCTTCCGGGCGAAGCAGCGGAGGCACTGCTCGAATTAGCCGTCGGTGGAACGCCGCAAATAACCCAACCAACCATTACTGCCGACCCCTTCGATCATCCGGATGCACAGCGTCGATTCCGGTTGATGACGAATGTGGAGGAATTGGAACGCGCTCTGGAATTCCCTTGGGAAAAGTGGGCGATTTTCCTTCATCCGGCCCAACGGCGGATTGTAGAAAGGAATTACAATGGTCCGGCTCGCGTGTCCGGCTCCGCAGGCACAGGCAAAACCGTTGTGGCGATACGCCGCGCCGTATTCCTCGCGCACGCCAATCCAGATGCCAGGAGTACTGCTCACCACATTCTCCGACCCGCTGGCGAATACGTTGCGGACCAAACTCGGCCGATTGATTCACAACGAACCCCGCGTGGCGGAACGTGTGGAGGTCAACGCCATCGATACGGTCGGCGAGCGACTATATGAGGCGCAGTTTAGCGCCTTGAATATCGCATCCCGGGAAATAATTCAGGAATGTCTGACGAACGCATCCGACCAACTGCAAATACACACATTCAGCGCCCGATTCCTGATAGGCGAGTGGGAGAATGTCGTGAACGCATGGCAACTGGATACCTGGGAAGCCTATCGAGACGTAAGACGACTCGGCCGTAGGACGCGCCTGCCCGTAACGCAGCGGGAGAAGCTCTGGTCTATCTTTGAACGAGTCCAGGTCGAACTTGAAAACCGGGGACTGCTAACCCGAGACGGCATGTTCGGCTTGCTCGCTGAAAATCTCAGGGATCGCCGGAATCCGCCGTTCGACTTCGCCATTGTAGACGAAGCGCAAGACATCAGCGTTGTCCAGTTGCGTTTTCTGGCCGCACTTGGCGGACAACGGCCGAATAGTCTCTTCTTTGCAGGCGATTCGGGACAGCGGATATTCCGAACGCCGTTTTCCTGGAAAGCGCTGGGGGTTGATATCCGGGGCAGATCGCATATGCTCAAACTCAACTACCGAACGTCCCATCAAATCCGGATGCAGGCGGATCGCTTGCTCGGCCCGGAAATCTCTGATGTCGATGGCAACATCGAAGATCGGCGAGGAACGGTTTCGGCCTTCAACGGACCGCCGCCGACAATCCGCACGTTGGGAACGGAGGCAGAAGAAATTGAACTGGTCGGGACATGGTTGAAGGAACGTCGGAACGAAGGCATACAAAACGGCGAAATCGGTGTATTCGTGCGCTCCGCAAAGGAACTGGACCGGGCACGCAAGGCGGCAAACAGAGCCGGATTGCCTTTCCATATTCTGGACGAACGCCGCGTGACAAGCACCGACAAGGTGTCGATAGGCACGATGCATCTGGCGAAAGGGTTGGAGTTTCGCGCCGTTGCAGTCATAGCGTGTGACGACGAAATTATCCCGTTACAGGAACGGATCGAAACCGTCGTGGACGATGCCAACCTTGCAGACGTCTACGATACCGAGAGGCATCTGCTCTATGTGGCATGCACCCGCGCCCGGGACCGCTTGCTGATCACGGGCGTCGATCCTGCCTCGGAATTTCTGGATGATTTGCTGATGGGATGATTATCAAACCCGTCAAGTGTAGTCGATTGGCATTCCCAATAATTGACCCAAAACGCCGCTTACACAGTTTAGCGGACACGCCCACTGAACACGAACGATCCGCCTTATTGTTGCTCGACCCCACCGTCTCTCTTCGCTATATTCTTACGATCTCTTTCGGGAAGATTATTGTATATTTTGTCGATTTTCTTTGGCTGTGTGATCATTACATCAACAATGACATTTATCAATTCGAACAATGTTTGCGCATTTTCTTTATTAGCCTCAAAACATATCTCGCCGGGATGTACGGCGTGATTTCCGGTAACTCGTATTGCATCCAGTGATCTTTGTATTCGAATAGGTAGATTTTTTTCACGTACAAACATTTTTATATCATCGTCTATCGATTTACCGGATCCATCCAGTTTGATGCATAATTCTTGCAAACCCAAACGCAATAGTGCCATCGCACCTCGAATTGATAAATTGAATATGTCTCTTGCCTCATTGTAATGTTTTTTGATATGATCTGGCAAATCATCATTGGGCATTGGTATCGAGTTGCTAATTGGATATACCATTTTGTCGCAGAACCATATTGCAGTTTTTCTGCAACGAATACAAGAGGAGATAAACATGTTTTCTATAGCACGAGAGACACCTGGAGAATTGCCCGGACCAGATATAATACACATTTGTCCGTCAGGATCAAACGGAGGCAAGCCACCCTCTTCATGATATTGTCTCAAATGATCGTTTGATACAACGTATGGAGACCACCATGCTTGATGTGCAAACGCATTACAATACGGGCAATTAAAGCCATCCTTTCCAAAATCTGGTATGGTGTATCTGTCGTTCATGTACTGTGGGTATTGTATATCACGAGAAATGGTTCGAGAAATTCGGACAGTTAGTCCGGGTCGTTTCAGGTGCAGGGTTGCGGTGGGTTACGCCGCCTTGGTCAGCGGCTTTCGTCTGTAGTATACGTCGTCAGGGGTTCTATTGTCAAGTCCTTGGTGCGGACGCTCTTCGTTGAAGTAGCGCAGGTAGTCGGCGATTCCCTTTCTGGCCTCGGCCACCGTGTCGTAGGCGCGCCGGTAGACTTCTTCCTGTTTGAGGCTGCGCCAGAAGCGCTCCACGTACACGTTGTCCAGCCAGCGGCCCTTGCCGTCCATGGAGATGCGCACGCCGTGCGCCTTGAGCGCGCCGGTGAACGCCTCGGAGGTGAACTGCGCCCCCTGGTCCGTGTTGAAGATATCCGGGGCACCGTAGCGGACAATGGCTTCCTCTGCCGCTTCGACTCAGAAACCTGCGTCCAGCGTGTTCGAGAGCCGGTGGGCGAGCACTTTGCGGCTATGCCAGTCGATTACGGCTGCGAGATATAGAAAGCCTTTCGCCATAGGGATGAACGTAATGTCCGCCGCATAGACCTGGCCGGGTTTGTCGATCGTCATTGTCTTGAGCAGGTAGGGGTATGTCTTGTGTCCTGTCCCGGGAGAGGACGTGCGCCGCTTCGGGTAGATGGCCATAAGGCCCATAAGGCGCATGAGGCGTACGACGCGGCTGCGCACCACCGTATGCCCCTTCGCCTCGAGCAGGCTCTTTATGATGCGGTCTATCTCCTTCATAAGAAACAGGTTCTCCTTGCTCTTGCCCCGGGGGCGGTAGTACGCCGTGGAGCGGCTCAGCGCCAGAAGCGCGCATTGCCGAACGACAGGCAAGCAGTGCGAACGATTGATCCGCGCCTTGCGCTCGGCTACAGGCCGCGACCGAGCGCCTTCGATAAAAAATCCTTCTCCATGGATAGCTCCCCGATCTTCGCGTGGAGCGCCTCGATCTTCCTGTCGCGTTCGTCGGGAACGTTGCGGCTTCGGACGAACGCCTCCTCGGCGCTCTCCGCAAGTTGCTTCTTCCACGACTGTATCTGGTTCGGATGCACCTCGAAGCGTTCGGCGAGTTCGGCCAGCGTGCTGTCGCCGCGCATGGCGGCGAGGGCTACCTTCGCCTTGAACGAAGGACTGTGGGTTCTGCGGGGGTGTCTCGACATGGGTCTTGTCTGGTTGATTGCCTCGGAACAAGGTCGCAATACTACACCTTAAATTCCCGCGAAATCTGTCCAATCAACCCGAACCACTTCTGTGTGGCTGAAGCGCATGACGCTGTAGATGCACTGGAACAACTCCCTGCGGGACTTGGGTTTGTTCTAACTTGACAATAGCCTGGATGTGGTGTATATTGTTCCAGTGCATTTTGAAAAACGCCATGTCTGACAAACCGGAAAAGTGCAAGCGGGGCCGCCCAGAGACACAGTGCTCAAAATCCACTGTACGCCAGAGGAGGCATCCAGACGTATCTTTGCTGCGGCCAAGCCGTCGGATATTTCTTTACATAAATCAAGTAAATACAACAGTTAATCGGAATTTTGGTGATTTTGCGATATAATTCCCGATAAACAACTGTAAAAACATGACAACCATTCCGTAGACACGCTCCACCGAATCATGGATTCTAAAAAACAACTTATTGGCTTAGCTGCAATTTGTCTTTTTGTAGCATGTACATTCCTATCTTACATTTTCAACTTTCCACCACTTATCACGTCCTTTTGCTTGGGAACGACAATCGCATTGGTGCTGTATTATTTTTTAGAAGGGTCCAAAGATTCTACTTTTTCTTTGCCTTGGGTAAAATTAACAGGTAGCTCCGCAATTCTTTTTGCTATTGGTTATTTTGGCAATGAGCCTATTGCAAAATGGCAATCCCTGATCGAACCAGACCCCAAAACATGGATAGCCTTGGATAATAGTGGTTCTTATGTCCCGATAACCGTCGGACGTACAACCTATTCCCAAAGTGCTACATCATTCTTCAAGGACACTATGTGGAATGTTAAAGGGAGCTCTGATTCAGTCAGGCTTGTAAAAAATGTCGAAAATATGGGCAATATTGACCTGCATTCATTAAATGAAATAGGATTCTTTGACAGCATTGAAATGCAGCAAGGTAGAGACATACAGTACAGCGATGAACTTAGCTCTGGCAATGAAAGCAGCCTATCGCCAGTATACCCGATTATAATACGGGCAACGACTTTCAGAGATGAATATAACGGCTTCCAGATATTAGGAGCAGACGACAAAAACATTCTCATAGAAGGTACCCTGCGGACAAGGAATTTTCAATTTTTCCGACATAATGAAAAACATTATATGATCTTCGTAGTAAGAGCAAGACACAATGATCCGATTAAACCACCTTGGGCAGTCTTTGGCCTAACGCAAATTCGCCCAGTTTTGCAGGCGATAGACTAACGTTACTCTGAATAATTTGGACTCAAAGGTGTAGAAAATATCTTTTTGCATTCGACAGAGAATGGAAACACTAAGCTTGGCGGTGTCCCTATGGAACAATAATCCCGCTTACACAGTTTAGCGGACACGCCCGCTCAACACCCCAACTCCGCCAAGATTTTCCCCCGCAAACCACGCTTCACGCCAACGACCGCATCTCTGATCTTCTCAACCCCGTCCACCACGCAGACCTCCGCCACCGCCCCCTCTTTCCCTCGCCGCCGCCTCGCCTCGAACGGATAGTCCTCGAACGGCTTGAACAAGTTCATGTCTCTTGGATGCGGCATGGGTTTCGTACTCCCGCTGTTCATTGGTGAGAGCCGGATCATCGGCTCTTCCAATTGGACCAGCGCCTTGGTGTCAACCACCAACACATCATGGGTCACGCTTTGATAAGTTGCTGCGGAGATCATCGTCTTGAGCCGCTTCTTCGTGGGCCAAAAGAACACCATCGAATTGATGAGGTCGTACCACTGCCACGGCTCAACGCAGTCAGGCAGCGCCCTTCTGAGCCCCGCATCGGTCAAAGGTTTCTGGTCCCGAAGCACGGCACGCGGGCGCCCGGGGCAGTCGATCTCGACCCAGTCCGCTCGTCTCGCCTTCGTCAGTTTGGCGATCTCTTCGTCGCTCTTCCCGTACTGCTTCAGCAATACCTTGGTCGACAGCAGTCCGTGCTCCTTGATGCTCGGCCAGCTGCCGCCCCACGCGATGTGGTACAGCACCGGGTATTGCCGCCAGAGACACTCCGGTCGCATCACCACCTCCTTCGGTCGATGACGCACTTGTAGTCGAACCGGTTGCCGATCAGCGAACACGGGACCCCCGCCACTATTTCGACGTCCTCGATAAACTTGATCGTCTCCTGCGTCAGCTGGTCGAACCGTATGGCTCCCCGGTTCACCTTGTCCAAGTAGTCCACGAACGTGAGCGCCACATCCGTCGGAGAGTTCAGGTGGCAAGCGCGACGGAGCATCTCCCAGTCGAATTCGCCGACCCTTCGCTGAGTCTTCGATACCGAGCCCACTTCGTGTCCGTGGAGTTCCTCCAACGGAATTCCCGACCGGGTAGCCACCGTTTCCCAGTCGATCTCCTTCGAAAAGTCTCCTGACTCTCCGCCGACACGGATTGGGTATGTCCGGCAGACCAGCACGATCCTGTTAACCCGCCGCGGACCGATGCCTGCTTCCGAGAGACACCCGGACACCGTCGTGTCCCGCGAGGTCACCGACGGATAGTCGCCATGGAAAATGCTCAGGCCAGTCCCCTGTGTTCCCTCCAGCAATATCTTCTCCCCTCGTGCATAAGCCTTTTCAAGGCGTTCCGCCGTCGACCCCACGTACGCCGTAAGCTCTTTGAACTTCGGACCCAAGTCTTTCGCGAGCTTGCACACCCGCTCGTCGCGAAACCTGTTCGTCACCCGGCGCGCCATCGCCTTCCCAACCCCCTGGGCCGTCGACCCGATGCCCTGCTTGAGATTCTGCTCTTCCCACTCCCTGTCCTCCTGAGAGATCACGACCGCCCGTTCATCTATGATTAATCGGGCCGCTTCCACCTCGCACTCCCATATCTCCTTCAGCAGCTGTACGGGCTCGATCACCGCACCCGGACCGATCAGGAGGTCCTGTCCCTCGGTTTTCCTACGCGTCCCGCAGGGCAGGGAGATGTGCGTGTACGGCGGTTCCTCGTACACCTTGTGCCCCGCATTAAGGCCGCCGACTCTCATCAGCACCTTGTACTCCGGAGACAGGTAATCGGCGACATTCCCTTTCCCCTCGCTCCCGTACTGGCCGCCTACCAAGACATCCACAAGCCGGTCCGACGAGCGCGATTGCAGGTTGAGTCTTGCACTGACCCGGTAGAACACATCCCCCTCCGTGTGACGCTCCGTCTGAATAACCATGTCGGCCTTCTCCGCCAGTTTTGACACTTCGCGCTCCGACGCGTCTTTGATCGCGTCCTCAAAGGACATACCGGAGTCCTTTGCGCACTTCGACGCCTGGAAGCGTGCCTTCTGGGTCGCCGGATCCACCGACAGATGCACGTGCCTGACGTAGCGGTGGCCGATCTGGCTCAGTATCCTGTTAATCTGCTCGGGCTTCGGAATCACCGCCGTGATCGCCTGTTCGGGCACCTCAATCGAGTGGTCCGGCCTGTTAAAGAGACATCGCCTTAGCCGCAGCATTTGTCCAAGTTGTCACTTCTTTTAACACAGCAGGATCGATATTGTCACAATTACAAAAATCGATAATTCTGCATCGGTCAAAGAATAAGCCGGCATCACATGTAATGTCGTACCAATAATTAGAATCCGATCGCGACAACGCCTCTGAAATCAAGAACATACGTACGGGTGGAACAGCAAGGTTTTTCACTAACCATTTATTACAAAATGAACTTGGTTGAAGTTGAGTGAGTGTATTCTTGTAATTCGTCCCCGTCTTGCATTGCCCAAAAGCAATGAGTTTCCCGGGTAACCTGTCGGTGAATTTCTTCCATACGACAATATCCAGTTTGCCGTCCTTGATGTTTGGCTGGTTGGAGCCTCTGTATTTAATACCTTCCTGCATTTGTTTGCAGAGGTTATTAACTTTGTCTTCAAACTTACCCGATGAGGCAGTACCAAAGACAAGACTTTCAGCACGAGTGCCAAGATATTCTCGACCTACTTCCGCTGCGAGTTTTTCAAAAAGCTCTGCTCCGTCAATATTCGAATGCACCCGATTAGTCTTCATGTTCAGCCGAGTTGCCAAGAGCAAGTATTTGTAAATGATGTGCTTGCAATTTTCAGTGTCTTGATTGGCATCAAAAGAATAGCCCTCTTTGCCAAGCACAAACGGATAGCCACCTCCACAGGCTTCTTTTCGGCGCTCTATTTCTGTGTATGCTTCTTTGACAATTTCATCTATTTTATCTTCTTCTGGCACACCGTCAGGATAGTTGTAGTCATTCTCCTCAAGTCTTCCAAACAGATTGATCATCTCGGTTATCGATATGCTACCTTGTTGCCAGCAAATCCATTCGGCATAATCGGCAAGCTCATGCTTAGGTGCACGAGCAGAAGGCCCTTCCGGCAGCTTGAACATCAATCCCCCTCCGTGATGCGCTTCTTTCTACCAGGATTTATTTTGCGCTCCATCTCCTCGTAGAGATCATCCGCAAGAGTCGCCACTGTTCCAGCAATTCTAAGCAATTCTTCTGAACCATCGTAGCCGGTGGAAAGCATACCACGCGCCTTCTGAAGGTGTTGTTTCGAAGCAACCAAAGACTCTGTGAACACATTAGTTGATGGGCGACTCACCTCAAAGGCATAGGCGAGGTCTTGACTATTTCGAAGAGCAGCGGTCGCTTCTTTGCTGCCCAAAACGGCATCAAGCTGCCGAAGATCCGGATTCTGTGACTGGACGACGGGCGGTATGCCGTCTCTCCTGCTGCCGTATAACCAGAGGCAAAGTTCACTGAGTTCTTGTTTTTTCTCGACAGGAACAGGATTTGGATTCTCTTCAGTATCCGACCTCAGGCCAACAAAGGCGCTTATGCCGCTGGCTTGGAGGCCAGTGTATAGATGCGAGAACGAGAAATGATTTCGCCAGCGATTTTTGCGATCAAATATTCCCAATTTTTCCGCCTGCTCAATGACCATCAAGCCACGGAATAACCTTTGGACGGTCTTGTGAGTGTCGCCAATTTGTTTCGCAATGTCCTCAAGTTTGACACCGAAGTTTCTATGCACATCCGCGATGTATTGAGACTTAGCGTAGCTACTCCATTTAGCCGGACCGTTCACATGCTTGAAACCGACATAGCGCCAGACATTTTTGCGTGTGCCAGGCAACGTGGGAATTTCTTGAAGATTTTTCTTGTTTTCATCCGTTATGACAGGGATATCTACTCCCAATTCTTCGGCAAGCGCGGAATTGAGAAGAAGCCTGACTGCGGCAAGGCGGCGGTTTCCTTCAATAACGATGTTCTTCTCACCCTCCTGTGTGACAATAAGGGGCTCGTGAGGAAAAAAACCGCTGGCTTCAATGGACAGCACCAGTTCCTTTACATCCATTGCATCCCAGAGAACCCGGATCACATCGGATTCTGTCGAGTTGTTGGTCAGGTCAAACTCGACAAGTCGAGGATTCTTGAGATCAAATTCCAGATCCGTGACCTTCATTGGAGTTATTTTTGAGGTATCTATAGCCATTTCCTTTGCTAAACCGATAGCGTTCTACATTCGTGCATATCAACTGGCGTAACAGAAGGAGGAAGTTGAACATGGGCCGGCGCAATCAATAATTCTTGTGCTCGTTGCTTGCGCTGGAGACTGTACTGCAGTGAAAGATGTGAAATCAAACATTTTCTGTACATATTTCTAATAAAAGGGGTGTCGTCGTAGGACATTACCCATTTGACAATGCATTGCTGCTGTATATAATCGGCCAAAGATTTGTGATGCTGATCTGTACAAGAGTTCATATAGAGACGGCCACCGTTTGAATAGTACGGTGGGTCAAGGTATACAAATACGTATTGGCGCTTACGTCCACGAGGTAGATGCTTGACGAGAAAAGCACGCGCATCCATGTTGGTGATGTGAATACTCTCACGTTTATTTGCAACCGCAAGGATGCGATTTGCAAGATTTTGCCTGTTGAAACGGGCATCAATTTTCCATTTTCCTGCTTGAGCGTAGCCACCGATAGGAGCAGCGCCAAGCAAAATACCGGATCGATTACAGCGGTTCAGGTAGAAAGTGGCAAAGCCAAGCGCAAATGTATCGCTGGCGTCAGCACGCAGATAAATATCCCGTTGCTTTCTCCATTCCGTAGTGTTTATCGCAACGGACAGAATATTATCAATAAATCGCTGGGGCTCATTCAGTACAGCGTCCCAGAAAGCGGTGATATGAGGGTCAAGGTCGTTCAGGTGGATTTTCGAGACAACACCCTCCTGAAGAAGACGCAACGCAGCACCCGCGCCACCAGCAAATGGCTCAAAGTATGCACAGCCAGAGAGGCCGTTCGACTCGATTGTCCGAGCGAGGAAAGCCGCCAGCGATGCTTTTCCGCCGGGATATCTCAGAGGGCTGTCAAGTTTCGTGTCCATTGGCTTAGAAACGATCCGAGAAATCCCGGCAGGTCTTTAGATGCAGGGTTACTGCTGGAGCATGCCGCATGCGGCAACAGCTTCCGTCTGTAGTATACGTCGTCCCCGGCAGGTTGTCAAGGCCCTGATGCCGATATTCTTCGTTAAAGTAGCGGGCATAGGCGGCGATGCGCTCTTGCGCCTCTGCGACCATCGCGCACGCCATGCGCCTTGAGCACGCTGCTGAACGCCTCCAGCGCGAACTGTCCCCTGTTCCGTGCTGAAGACCTCTGGAGCGCCTTGACCCAAAAGGCTGCAATCCTACCCAAAAACGCTGTCCAATCAACCCGAACCGCCTCTCTCTATCCACCCCAGAGCCAGGTCAAACGATATTCTCCCCTAAAACATTAGGTTACAATTTTTGTCGCCTAAAAAATTAAAGTCGCCTTTCAAAAAACCAGCAATCCCCCGGATCCCAATACCTCCTTCCATATCCCCTGCGCCGCGCCAATTGCCATGGACCCCTGGGGGTAAAGCAAGTTGACGCGATCCTTGAGTGGACTTCCGTTTGTAAAGTCATATTTTAAGAGTATATTGCTATTATACTTTACATTTATCTAAAATTATTATATTTTTGTAAACCCACACCACAAACACTGCCGACCCTTGATAGGACAACGACTCAAAATCGCCCGCGCCGCCTCGGGGCTTTCCCTGCGCGGCTTATCGGACAAAATCGGAAATCTCGTAAGCGCCCAAGCCATCAGCTACTACGAGCGCGACGAGAACACGCCGGGTTCAGATGTTCTCCTTGCCCTTGCTTCCGCGCTCGACGTCTCTCTGGATTACCTAATTGGAACCGAGGACATGACGGTGGAGAGCATTGATTTTCGCAAAAAGAAAATCACGAGGAAGCGTGAAGTGGCGCGCGTCGAAGCCACCATCCTGCACGACCTTGAACGCTACCTTACGATAGAAAACATCCTTGGTCTGCCGGGCTTCGACTGGAACAAACCGCGCGAAGCCCCCTACCCTGTCGCCAACGATCTATGGGAAGCCGATAGGGCCGCGCATCTTGTGCGCAACGCCTGGAATCTTGGACTGGACCCTGTTCCGAACCTCACAGGGCTTTTGGAGGAACACGGAATCAAAGTGTTGTCGATAGACCTTACGAACAATATCGCCGGGCTGACGGCTCGCGTACGCCGGGCAAACAAGGATGTCGTATCCGTGATTGTCGTAAACGGCCAGGAGTGTGGCGAGCGGCAACGCTTTACCATTGCCCATGAACTCGGACACCTGATGCTGGATGTAGCCCCTGCTATAGATGAAGAAAAGGCTGCGCACCGTTTTGCAGGGGCATTTCTCATGCCGGCGGAGATGGTGTGGGCTGCCGTAGGCAAGCATCGCCACTCCATAGGCTACAGCGAACTTTTCGCCCTCAAGAACCTTTTCGGCGTAAGCGTGCAGGCTCTTACGTACAGATGCAAGGACCTCGGCGTCTTTAACGACACGTTGTTCCGCAGACTCTTCCGGGATTTTTCCCGCCGCGGATGGCGCAGTCCGCCTTACGAGGAGCCACACCGGCTACAGGGCGAAAAGCCGCAACGTTTCGAACGCTTGTGCTTTCGCGCCTTGTCCGAAGATGCGGTGTCAGAGCCTAAAGCGGCTGAATTGCTCGGCATATCAGTGCATGAATTGCACCGGCAAATGGCAGAACCTCCATCAAACGAATCCATGGATGGAAGTTACTAGCCGGTGATCGCGTACTTCGAACACTGGCTATCGAAGAAGGAATCGAGTGCCATGGGGCCCTGTGGCTGCTCGACCGAATATTCGAAGTTGGCGTTGCAAATCCGGATGTATTGCGCACCGGGCTAAGAGCAATACAAGCTCACCCGCGTTGCAGATTGCCCAAAAAAGAAATCGAAAAACGAATCGCACATTGGACATAGAAGCAAATATCCCCTCAGGCGCTTCGGAACAGATGGTGCGCGAATCTCTATGAAAAAAGAAACTGCCCCCCACCTGTTCCCAACGCAAGGCCCCCACCCCACCCACCGCAAATCCTTCCCCCATACCCGACTGCCGGGTCCGGCCGTAATCTATTCCTGCATCAACACCCCCGCATCCGACAACGCGCAGAGCGCATTCACCAAACGCATTTGCTCCACGGTAGCGCAGTGCGTATGCAGTAGCCGCGGGGAGGCGAAAACGAGGCTCAGGCCCTTGCCTCTACTCACGGCGACATTGAGACGCTCCCGGGACAACAGAAAATCCAGCCCGCGCGAGGTCTCCTCGGAAGACGACGCGGTCATGGAAACCAACGCAACCGGCGCCTCCTGCCCCTGGAACCTGTCGACGGTGCCAACGCGAATGGCGGGCAGGGCCTCGGAGAGCGCGTTTACCTGCGCGTTGTACGGAGCGGCCACGATGATGTCGCGCTCGCAAACAGGGCGGCTGCGTCCGTCCCGATCCGTCCAGGCGCCCGCGAGCAGCCTTTCGATGGTATCGCGGATCGCCTCTACCTCTTCGGGACAATTTTGCGCGCGGCCTTCGTGATCAACCGGAACCCGCCAGGCGCCGCAGTTGGGCAGGCCCGGGGCCTCGACAGACTGACGAGCGGTCGAAGGATGACTCTCCAGCCGGTCTTCGTAGAACTGAGAGGAGATATACGCGCATAGATCGGGATGCATTCTCCAGGTTTCGAGCAGAAAAATGCCGCGTGCAGAATCGACGTTTTGGCCTTCGCCCAGCATCCAGTCGAGGCAAGACAGATTCTCTCGACCCTTCGGCGTCAATCGGGCATTCTTGTGAATCTTCATGCGGTGCTCTCACTGGGTATAGGTTCACATGTCCCTAATAAATTCGGGCGTCAGGATCAAATGAACAACCTACTGAGAGGTCACAGTTAGATCGGAACAAGGTCGCAACAGTACACCTTATATTACGCCGAAATCTGTCCAATCAACCCGAACCATCTCTCAGTAACCGGCGCTCGACCAGAGCATTTCCACCCATCCGATAGCCAGGCTCCGAACTTATGGAATGGTTCCACTCTCCCAACGATGCCGACGCGACGACCACTGGCGGTAAGCTCCTATGGTGGATCCTCGGGCCCATAGTTGCGGTGGTGGTCGCGTGGTGGAAGGGGCTTTTCAAGGAGTATCTTCCAAGTCCTAAACGGGTAGTGCTCACACTCAAGAACATTCTGCGATGCAAAGTACAAGCATCCGAAGACCGTTTTCGCATTGTGTTGTGTTGGCTGGAGAATGATCCCAACGGGGACAATACAAGAAACGTCGAAGAGGCTTTCACCAGTGTCGAAGGCGTCACGCTGGTTCGTTCTGCCCGTATCGTGGTGGCTTCCGGGGCGGGGAACGATTGGCGCGAAGCCATGCAGAAAAAGGCTCGTTCAGTCCTGAAAGCCTGGAATGCCGATTTGGCTGTTGTCGGTCTGGTCAAGCAGTCCGGACAAGCATTGAGTCTTTGGTTCGTGCCGCGCTCGGGCGAAGGCACGCTCGAGCGCGGCGACCAACCCTACGAGTTGGACAAAGCGACTCTTGGGCAGGATTTTCACGAAGACTTAGGTGCGGAACTCGCCACGCTGGCGCTGGTAGCGGTAGCCCCGCTCGCGGAGGCCGAAACACGAGGGCGAGTACTGGAGCAAGGGCTGAAGGGCGCCACAGAAAAGCTCGCTGCTCTACTTGGCAGATCCGCCACGATTGAGCCTGAACGACAGGCACGCTTGCAACTGTCATTCGGCAATGCCCTTCAGGTCTTGGGCGAGCGGGAAAGCGGTACCGAGCGCCTGGAACAAGCTGTGGACGCCTACCACGCCGCCCTTGAGGAATACACCCGCGACAGCAAGCCGCTCAATTGGGCCATGACGCAAAACAACCTCGGCAATGCCCTTGGGATCCTGGGTGAGCGGGAGAGCGGCACCGAGCGCCTGGAACAAGCCGTAGACGCCTTCCGCGCCGCCCTCGAGGAATACACCCGCGAGCGGGCGCCGCTCAATTGGGCCATGACGCAGAACAACCTCGGCAATGCCCTTCGGATCCTGGGCGAGCGGGAAAGCGGCACCGAGCGCCTGGAACAGGCTGTGGAGGTCTACCACGCCGCCCTTGAGGAATACACCCGCGAGCATGTCCCGCTCGATTGGGCCATGACGCAGAACAACCTCGGCTGTGCCCTTCGGATCCTAGGCGAGCGGAAGAACGACACTGAGCGCCTGGAACAGGCTGTGAATGCCTTCGGCGCCGCCCTTGAGGAACGTACCCGCAAGCGCGTCCCGCTCGATTGGGCCATGACGCAGAACAACCTCGGCTGTGCCCTTCAGATCCTGGGCGAGCGGAAGAACGACACTGAGCGCCTGGAACAGGCTGTGAATGCCTTCCGCGCCGCCCTCGAGGAACGTACCCGCAAGCGCGTCCCGCTCGATTGGGCCGGGACCCAAAACAACCTCGGCACTGCCTTTGGGGCCCTAGGTAAGCGGGAGAGCGGCACCGAGCACCTGGAACAAGCCGTAGACGCCTTCCGCGCCGCCCTCGAGGAATACACCCGCGAGCGGGTGCCGCTCAATTGGGCCATGACGCAGAACAACCTCGGCAATGCCCTTCGGATCCTGGGCGAGCGAGAGAGCGGCACCGAGCGCTTGGAACAGGCTGTGGAGGTCTACCACGCCGCCCTTAAGGAATACACCCGCGAGCATGTCCCGCTCGATTGGGCCATGACGCAGAACAACCTCGGCAATGCCCTTCGGATCCTCGGCGAGCGAGAGAGCGGCACTAAGCGCCTGGAACAAGCCGTGGACACCTTCCGCACTGCCCTTGAAGAACGTACCCGCAAGCGCGTCCCGCTCGATTGGGCCATGACGCAGAACAACCTCGGCAATGCCCTTCGGATCCTCGGCGAGCGAGAGAGCGGCACTAAGCGCCTGGAACAAGCCGTGGACACCTTCCGCACTGCCCTTGAAGAACGTACCCGCAAGCGCGTCCCGCTCGATTGGGCCATGACGCAGAACAACCTCGGCAATGCCCTTCGGATCCTGGGCGAGCGGAAGAACGACACTGAGCGCCTGGAACAAGCCGTAGACGCCTTCCGCGCCGCCCTCGAGGTGTTCTCTGACGAAGAATCACCCAAGTACCGCACTTCCACGCAGGACAAACTTTGCCCGTGCTCTCAAGAGATTGAACGAGCGAAGATCAGCGGCCAGTGAAAGTTGACCACTACTTGGCTGACTACCGTGACCTCTTTCGAACCGACGAGAAAGCTCGGCAACATCTGATCGGAGTTCTCGATACGTTTGTCGATGCGGGGAGCGAGGAGGCGCGGAGGCGAGCTATGAGCTAGGCGAGATATTTCGGCAGATTGGTATAGCCGTCTGGAATTTAGGAGAGAATCCACTTGCCCATAAGGGCAGTGATCCAGCTGAAGTAGTTTAGGAAATTATACGGAAAATTTTCCAAACCCTCGGTTACTTTTGGGGTCTTGATTCGGAAATTAGGCATTTGAGCGAAATGTACGGGGCCAATCAGTACCACCGTGCAATCCTTTATAATACGATCCACGGCTCGTTGTCCGACTACTCGTAGGTGGTATACGTGAATTCAACGTAGAAAACGGAATTTTTACAACGAAATCAAACACTATTATGGAGAATTATTTTATGGCATATGTCATTCCAATTTTTTATTTTTTATAAATTTCTCATTGGGCCATGCCTTAGGATACGCAAAGAACAAATCTGATAAATAGCCATCAGAACGGCTTACTGGGCTATACTCAGTTCCAGTGTGATCTGCGTCAGTCCGAAGACTGCCCATGGAGGATTCACCGGATCGTTGTGCCTTGCCCGCACTACAAAAACGAGATAGTATTGCTCTTCGTGCTCAAAGACCTGAAAATTCCTTGTTCGGAGCAATCCTAGGTCGAGAACAACCTCGCCATGCTCGCCAAGAATCGTAAATTCGTTGTATTCTTCTTTGAACTGTGTGGCGCGGATAATGAATGGGTAGACAGGAGCCAAACTCTCTTCTTCTTCGACATGCAGTTCTGTACTGTATTGTATCCCTTTGCCCTGGCTCATCTCTATCGAGTTAAACAGACCGGCATGATCTAATGCCGTGGGGTCGAGTTGCGCTAAACGATGATTTCCCTTTGTGACCCAAATCATACCCGAATCTGTCTCGGTGCCCCACTCTGCTCCACGCAGGAAATTAGTAATATTTTGTTCGTACGTCTTATTACCGATGGTGACGGGTATAAATGCCCCACTGCTGTCCACGGCAATCCACGAATCAGGGTTAGGGCTGATTGCCGTCTTGTTTTCTTTCAGCTCACCGTTGATGAACCACCCAAAAAAAACAAAAACAGCCCCCGCACCAGTGAATTCAACGGCGCGCCATTTTATACGAGCTCCTTCGGTACCTCCTAAGAAATGATGCAATATGGCCGTTAGCATCAACGCCCACATTGAAGCTATCATTATCGAGGCGGCATCGAGTATCCATAGCACTACTGATACTAGCAAAGAAATGCCAGCGACCCAGAGTGCTACTTTCTTGTCAGTACTCATCTTGTTCGTCTCTTTTTAGGGCGGGGTTAACATAGCGAGTATGCTATAAAGACATTCAATGTATTACCTGAGAAATGACCTATAAAACCCAAGCAGTTTACGCGAATCTTGTAAGGTACAAAATTTCGAAATGCCACGTCTACATCGGACGGCAACCCTATTTGGTAATGTACGTTATCCACATCAGATTGTCAAGGCCCTGGAATGATCGGATCGGAAAAGATCATCATCCTGCAACTTGCATCTCGATAAATCCTGTCCAAAAAATCCGGCCTATACTGGAATCTATGTTGCGGTGTTGATTATCGCCGATAGTGTCCGTTTAGCATGAATAAAAGAAGTCGCCAATTTTTCCCTTGCTTTGTACCATAAAGTCATCGTCTTGAAGCGCCGATTTGATCAAAGCCTTCTTGTTAGGCACGTGAAGTACGGGAACGTTCTTCTTCGAGTCTCTAAACTTCGGTAGATTGTCCCACAGGTCTTTGATCTGCTTCCTGATGTTCCCCGACTGGCAACTGATAATATCGGGCTTTTCGCTGAAACCGGGATACACTACTATGACCGGCAGCTCTAAGTCGTTGATACCGTAATCCACTTCTTCTCGCAGTGCCCATGAGTTCCTTGTGATGGAACTTAGGAAGAGAATCAGATTCTTGGAGTTGCGGAGTCGTTCACGAATGCGTGGCTTCAACGTACGTTCCCAATCACTACCGTCTCTAACGTTATAGTTCTTGTCATGTGAGTCGATGAATGGAAACGACGAGTCTTGGGCTTTCCATGCTTTGAGAAGATTGTAGTACCTGAAATCCTCCGTCGCGCAAGCGCCGAGGTTCCCTTCGCTGAATGGTTCGTCAACGTAGAACGCTGAGTAGTTTCCGTTTCGGTATGCCATTAGGTCCAACCTCTTTTTATGGTTTTAAGGTCAATATTCTTCGCTAAATGGTGCGGAAGCACCAAAGTCACCCTGTCCGCCACCTTCCTCTCCTTCGTGTGGTAGAGAAACGACGTTAGCAGGATTTCAATCAGGTTTCCCGGTGGCAGCCCAATACCTGACAGACCTGAACCGATAAGCGGAACCCTAACAAGTTGCCCGTTTGAGCGTTCCCGGATCCCCTTCCAGGCTCCTGCCAGACACGTCCAAAGGTCATGTACTGTTGCATACGCCTTCAATGACGACAACTCGGTGTGGGACAAGACTACCAACAAATAGCGCGGATGGTTTTCGATATCAATAGGCACGACCGTGCCGATTTCGTATCTGTCGCATTGCCCGCTCGACCTTATCACACCTTTCTCTTCCGCCTCCACATCTTGCAGAGCTGCTCTTGTCAAATTGAAAAAGGTTTCCGAGATCCCATTCAGTACATTGCTAATGAACTGACCATGTATGCTGTTTTCCGATACGTGGTCTCCAAGTTCTCCATCAAAGTACTCATTAACAGGAACCACAACGACTCCATTACCATCAAAAATATTGCCAAACCGGATTTCTAACCATGAATCCGACCCCGGAATCTGGAATTCAATCTTCTTCGTCGGCCAAGCACCCCTAACTCCCCAGATGATAGCCAAGAACAAGAAAACGCAAAACCAGATCCATCCGTCAGGCCTCATAGACGAGGAAAAAAAGTTGATGGACTCGATGACCAACCAGAAGACACCGGATGCCGCAAGCATGCTCGCAAAAAAAGCTTTAGCAAAGTTTTTACCACGGTGACATCCTACATACTTGTTCATTTCTCTATCGTATCAAAGTCATAGGGTCTCGCAATACAGTGCAAGCAGTTTGACATATTACCTAGTTGTTATTTCGTTCATCCAGGATACGTGTCAGGTGCAACCGTCATGCTGGAAGTAGTAGACGTACCAAGTCGCCTGTTCGGGTCCATCGCCGCCGGGATGTGCTTCGCATCCACGCAGCCGAGCTTCCTGGGTCTCTAAGTGCTGCGCCTGTTGCTTGGAATAACACGTATGAAGAATCTGCCAATTTCGCAGGTTCCTGCACTTGTTTCTCCAATATCCCTGCCGCTCTTGGGGAGCCGTTGTGATTCCAATTCTACAAGCCATCAGGTTTAACTTCCTTAATGTTTAGCTGTTGTTTCGTCCATCGGCAAGGGTAGTTAAACCTCACTTATTGTCCAGTTGTTCCTTACATCCAAAAATCAGCACTTCTATAGAATCCCCCCCCCCCCCCCCCCCCCCCTACACCACCTGCCCGCCACACGAACTCCCCGCCCCGGCCGTGCAGCCGTAGCAATGCCGCGCCGTCCGCACCGCATGCCGGCGCCACGCCTCCAGGTCGAAATCCCGCACGTGGGGACGCAACCCGCCGGGCAAGTCCAGCCGCATATCGAGTTGCTGGTTGAAATCGCAATCGTACAAATACCCGTCCCAGGACACCGACAACGTATTGCGGCACATCAACCCCGCAATGGCCGCCGGATTGAAGGCCTGCGCGATCCGGTGCATATACTCCTCGACAAGCCCCTTGTCCGCCAGCCATTCTAGATACCGGGACATCGGCATATTGTTGAGCGCGATCAGGCGATCGAACGCGATCCCGTGATTCCGCGCCAGCGCCTCCTTCCATTCCCTTTCCAGCGACGCCTGCCCCGCCGCAAGGAACGCCCCGACCGGATTCGTCACCAGGGTCAGTCGCCGCCCGGGATCGCCCTCGCCGTACCCCGCCGCATTCAGTTTCCGGATCGCCGCAATGCTCAGATCGTACGTCCCCTCCCCCCGCTGCGCATCCGTCCCCGATCGCCGGTAATGCGGCAGCGAACAGACGACCTCCACCCCCCGCTCGGCCATCCATTCCGGCAAATCGGCAAACCGGCGCGTCATCAGAATCGTGAGATTGCACCGGTCGATGACATGCTTTCCCCGCCGAACGCACGCGTCCACCAGGTACTTGAAATGCGGATTCAACTCCGGCGCGCCGCCCGTCAGATCGACCGTGTGCGCCCCGGACAAGTCAATGGCCCGCAGACAAGCGTCCACCGTCTCCCGGTCCATGTTCTCCTCCGTTCGGTCCGGCCCCGAATCCACATGGCAATGCCGACACGTCATATTGCATAATTTGCCCACGTTGATCTGAAACACGTCCAGCCTCGCAGGCGCCAGCCGTTCCCACCCCGAAACCCTCAGGTCCTCGTCGAAATCCCCCGTTTGCGAGGGCCCCGCCCCGATCGCGACCGCATTCAGCATGCGCAATTGCTCCTCTGGACGGGCAAGCGGTTCGCGCCGGTAACGAAGACTCGTGGTGACCCGCGGCCCCCCAATATCGAGCGCGCTCCCGTCTCCTCCGGAAAGCTGCTCCAGCGCAATAAATTCAACAAGCGCTTCCATAGGCGCAAACGGGTCGTGAAACGAATAAAAATACGGCGGGCGCCGCAGACGGTTGTACAGAACGTACAGAATGTAAAGAATACGCAGGACTCACATCGTTTTCGCCTCAACCTGCTCCAGCATTTGTACGCCGTGCGCCAGCGAAGCCCCGCCCCGAATGGCCGACGCCACATGCACGGCTTCGGTCATCTGCTCCAGGTCCGCCCCCTTGCCGAGACACTCCTCCGTATACGCGTCGATGCAGTAGGGACACTGCACGGCGTGCGCCGCGGCCAGCGCGATCAGCGCCTTTTCCCGCGCCGTAAGCGCCCCCTCCTCGAACACCTTTCCGTACCATGCGAAGAAAAGATCGGCCAGTTCCTTGTTTCCCTTCCCGATATCTCCAAAGCGAGCGAGGTGATGCGATTCGTAATAGGCGGCCATGACGTTACGGGATGTTATCGAGTGAATGCGCAAAAAGGATGCGCTGGTTAAGGCCGCAAAATAACGCGGCGAATAAATGATCAGGCGGCCTGCTGTCCCTCCTGTTCCGCGTACTGCAATTCGTACAGCCGGCGATACAAGCCGTCCATCGCAAGCAATTCCTGGTGGGCGCCCTGTTCCCGGATGCGGCCCTTGTGCATGACCAGAATGCGATCCGAATGCCGGATCGTGGACAGGCGATGCGCAACCACGAGGGATGTGCGGCCCGCCATCAACTTCTTCAGGGCCTGCTCGATGAGCCGTTCGGTTTCGGTGTCCACGCTGGAAGTAGCCTCGTCCAGCACGAGAAATTCGGGATCGTACGCCAGAACCCGCACGAACGAGAGCAACTGCCGCTGCCCGTGCGACAGCGAAGCCCCCCGTTCGCGCACGTCCTGTTCGTACCCGTCGGGCAGTTTGCGGATGAAGGCGTCCGCGCCCACCAGTTCGGCGGCGCGCCGCATGTCCGCCTCGCTGATTTCAGGATCGCCCAGCGTCAGGTTGCGGGAGATGGAGCCGGAAAAAAGAAACACGTCCTGCAGCACCAGCCCGATGCGCCGCCGCAGCTCGGCAAGGCGCAGGTCCCGAATATCGACCCCGTCGACGAAGACGCCGCCGCGCTGAATATCGTAGAATCGCAAGAGCGCGTTGATGATCGTCGTCTTCCCGGCGCCCGTCGCCCCGACGATAGCCACCTGCTGCCCCGGCTCCACCGCGAAAGACACGTCGCGCAGAATCCAGTCCGGCTCCGCGTCGCCCGCCTCCTCTCCCCCGTACGCAAACCAGACGTTCCGGAACTCGATGCGGCCCTGCGCGCGACCCAGCCGCGCGGGCGTCTCTTTCTCGACGAGAGACTGATCCTCGTCCAGCAATCCGAAAATGCGCTCGGCGCCGGCCATGGCGCTCTGCAACGTGTTGTACTGGTCCGAAAGATTCCGAATAGGTTCGAAGAACTGCCGGGAAAACTGGATAAAAGCAATGAGCACCCCGATGGTGAGCGTGCCCGCCATAGCCTGCAACCCGCCGAACCAGATGACCAGGCCAAGCGCCGTGGACGCTACGATGTCCACCATCGGCCAGAAAAGCGCAAAATAAAAGATGGTCTTGATCTGCGCGGCGCGGTGCTCCTGGTTGATGCCGCTGAACCGCTTCATTTCCTCCCGCTCCCGATTGAACGCCTGCACGATATGCATCCCGGAAATATGCTCCTGCAAAAACGAATTGAGCCGCGACACCTGCTTGCGGGTTTCCCGGTACTGCACGCGCACCTTGCTCCGGAAAAGAAAAACCCCGTACGCCATGACGGGCATCACCCCCAGCACCACCAGCGCGAGCGCCCAGTTCAGAGAGAACATGAAATACAGGATAAAGGCGATGCGAAACAGGTTGCCGAGGATGACGACCAGTCCCGCCGACAAAACGTCGCTGAGCGCCTCCACGTCGCTCGTCGTCCGCGTAATCAGCCGCCCGACGGGCGTGCGGTCGAAAAAACGAAGCGGCTGCCGCTGGATATGCCGAAAAACCGCCGTGCGCAGATCGTAGATCGCATGTTGCCCGACCCACTGCGTCAGATAACCTTGCAGGAGCGAAAAGACCCCTTCCCCGATCAGGGCGGCCACCAGAAGCAGAACGATCCCCTGCAACCCCTCCAGATCGCCCGGCACGATATACCCGTCGATGGCCTCCTGCACCAGCCTGGGGCGCAACGGCCCCAGAAAAGAAGCCCCCGCCGTCAGCGCGAACGCGATCAGCACCCACCACTTGTAGGGAGCCAGGTAGCGCACGATGCGGCGCAACAGGCGCCCGTCGAAACCTTGAGTATCCTCCTTGGACATGACGATGAACAGACCGGGATCGCCGGAGAGAAAAACAGTTCCCTTTTAATCCCCGAACCCGCCCTGTGTTCTTGCGCGTTCCGGAAAGCATGAGAGGGATGCGCTGATCAGGGATACTTCGATCAGCGCTTCGCTTACGCAAATACAGGACGTCATGATTCCATCGTTCAAATCAGCGGGAAACACGGCGGATCAGGAGCGCCGCGGACGCGAAGCGCCCGCCGGGAGGCAGAAAAACGCGCCCTCTATATGAAATTACGAAACAAAACAGCGCAATCCCTTGATTTTTAGCCTTAACTAAATTTATATTTAGATATACTGCGGTTTTTGCGGCCTTGCGCGAGCTGGACCGGGCTGATTTTGCGGAATTATTCGAGGGTTTGTTCGATCAGTCTGATCTGATTGGACCAATCCAGACCAGCCAGTCCGCTCGGCCCGGTTCGCAAACAATCCTTCTTTCTTTTTACTTGCCCCATGCGCTCCATGCGATCATATTCCCTGCTTGCCTCCATCCTGTTTGCGGCGGGCCTAACGGGCGCGGCGGGCCTCGCGGGCGTGCTGGCCGGATGCGAACAGACGCGCGGCAACGGCGCAACCCCGCCCAATCGGCTCGGCGTCGCGGCCACCACCAGCATACTGGCGGATTTGGCCGCGCAAATCGGCGGCGAGCGCGTATCGGCGACGGGCCTCATGGGACCGGGCGTGGACCCGCACCTGTACAAGGCCAGCGCCGGCGACGTGACCCGCCTGAGCGAAGCCGACGTCATTCTGTACAACGGGCTGCATCTGGAAGGCAAAATGGGCGACGTCTTCGAGCAGATGCATCAACGCGGCGTCCCCGTATTCGCCGTGGCGGAAGAAAGCGTCGCCCCGGAAGACCTGATTGATTCGGAGCTGTTTCAGGGCAACTACGACCCGCATGTCTGGTTCGACGTATCCCTCTGGAAAAAGGCGGCGCGGCGCGTGCAGGAAATCCTGGCGCAAGCCGATCCGCTGCATGCGGAAGACTACCGGCGACGACTCGACGAGTACCTTGCAGAGATGGACCGCGCCCATGCGTACGTCCGGGAGCAGGCCGCCTCCATCCCGGCGAACCGCCGCGTCCTCGTCACGTCGCACGACGCCTTCGGCTATTTCGGCAGGGCGTACGGATTCGAAGTGCATGGCCTGCAGGGCATGAGCACGGCCGTCGAAGCGGGCACGGCGGACGTGCAGCGCCTGGCCGACCTTGTGGCCAGGCGCCGGATTCCGGCCATGTTCGTCGAAACCTCCATTTCCCCCCGAGGCATAGAAGCCGTGCGGGAAGCGGTGCGGGCCCGCGGATTCGACGTGGGCGTCGGAGGAGCGCTCTACGGCGACGCGCTGGGCGACCCCGGATCGCAGGCAGACACGTATCTGGGGATGATGCGCGCGAACATCGACGCCATCGCGGCGGCCCTGGCCAGGGACCCTGCGTGAAGGACGCAGCGGCCATAGAAGTGCGCGACCTGACCGTCGCCTATCGGGACAAGCCCGTACTGTGGGACATCGACCTGACCGTGCCTCCAGGCGTGCTCATGGCCATCGTGGGACCCAACGGCGCCGGAAAAACCACCTTCGTCAAAGCCCTGCTGGGCCTGTTGCCGATTTCTGCGGGACGCATCCGGTTCTTCGACGCGCCGTACGAAACGTCCCGGCAACGCATCGCCTATGTGCCGCAACGGGGCAGCGTGGACTGGGATTTTCCGACCAGCGCGCTGGACGTCGTGATGATGGGGCGCTACGGGCGCCTCGGATGGATCCGCCGTCCGGGCAAACGCGAACGCGAACAAGCGCGGGAAGCGCTGGCGCGCGTGGGCATGGAAGCGTTCGCCGACCGGCAGATTCGGCAACTGTCCGGAGGACAACAACAACGCGTGTTTCTGGCGCGCGCCCTGGTGCAGGACGCCCGGGTCTACCTGATGGACGAACCGTTTCAGGGGGTGGACGCCGTCACCGAACGGGCCATCATCGACCTGCTGCGGGCGTTGCGGGCGCAGGGACGCACCTTGCTCGTCGTGCACCACGACCTGCAAACCGTCGAGGAATACTTCGACCATGCGATGCTGCTGAACGTCCGGCGGATTGCCTCCGGCCCGGTCGAAAAAGCCTTTACGCCGGAAAATCTGCGCCTTGCGTACGGCGGGCGCATCGCCTTTTTGCGCAGCGTGGACGCCGCCGGCGCTTCCGAACCCGACGCGCCGTAGCCTGCCGGAAAAACGCCGATGGAACACCTGTTCAGCGACTATACGCTACGCATGGTGGCGCTGGGTTCCGCCGTACTGGGCATTGTGAGCGGCGGACTGGGCGCCTACGCCGTACTGCGCGGACAAAGCCTCCTTGGCGACGCCATTTCGCACGCTGCGCTGCCCGGCGTCGCGCTCGCCTTCCTGCTGACGGGAAGCAAGGCGCCGCTGGCGCTCATGGTCGGCGCCGCGCTGGCGGGATGGCTGGCGACGCTCTGGATCATGTCCGTCACCGAAACCACCCGCATCAAATACGACAGCATGCTGGCCCTCTCGCTGTCCGTATTCTTCGGCGCAGGGCTGGTCCTGCTTACGTGGATTCGGCGACACGCCGGGGCCGCCCAGGCCGGACTGGATACGTTTTTGTTCGGACAGGCCTCCTCGCTGGTCCGCCGCGACGTCGTCGCCATGGCCATCCTGGGGGGCGTCGCGCTCCTTCTGACGGCGCTTTTCTGGAAAGAATTGAAATTGCTGGCCTTCGACCCGGAATACGGACGCACGCTGGGCTTGCCCATGCGGCGCGTGGACCTCTTCCTGACGGCGCTGCTGGTCGTGGCCATCGTAATCGGATTGCAGACCGTCGGCGTCGTGCTGATGAGCGCCATGATCGTGGCGCCGGCCGCCGCCGGACGGCAATGGACGGACGCCTTGTGGAAAATGGTGCTGCTGTCCGCCGGATTCGGCGCGGCGGGGGGCGTAACCGGGGCCGTGCTCAGCAGCCTCGAAACCGGCTTGCCGACCGGCCCGCTGATCGTGCTCTGCATGGGAATGATCGTGGCGGCGTCGCTCTTTTTCGCGCCGAAGCGCGGCCTGCTGGGGCAACGCCTGCGCAGACGCCGGAATGCGGGACGTTTCCGGCGCGAAAGCGTGCTGCTGGACCTCTACGCGCTGGGCATGCAGCACAACGATCCGCTGCGCCCCCACCCGCAGGGCGCCGTGCAAGCCATGCAGGCGAAAGACATTCCCGTAGACCGCCTGCTCGTCCGCCTGCAAAAGGAGCGTCTCGTCCGCCGCGCGGGGGACGGATGGGCCCTGAGCGAGGCGGGCCTGCGCCGCGTAGACGCGTTGAAAAAGGAGCAACGATGACCCAGGGAGAAATTGAAATCCAGATGCTCGCCGTGGTCGTGGCGGCGGCGTGCGCGCTCCCGGGCGCGTTCCTCGCGCTGCGCAAGATGGCCATGATGAGCGACGCCATAAGCCACGCCATCTTGCCGGGCGTGGTAGTGGCGTTTTTCTGGACCCACGATCTGAATTCTCCCCTGCTGATTCTGGTCGCGGCGGCTACGGGCGTACTTGCCGCCATGCTGGTCGAACTGCTCGTTTCCACGCAGCGCGTCCGGGAAGACGCCGCGATCGGCCTGGTGTTTCCCGTGTTGTTCAGCGTGGGCGTGCTCCTTATCGCCCGCTACGCCGGCGACGTACACCTCGACACCGACGCCGTGCTCCTCGGCGAACCGGCCTTCGCCCCGTTCGACCGGCTCATCGTGCTGGGAAGGGATATCGGGCCGCGCGCGCTGTATGCGATGAGCGCGGCGGGGTTGGCGAACGCCGCCTTCATCGCCCTCTTCTACAAGGAACTGAAAATCGCCACGTTCGACGCGGGCCTGGCGGCGACGCTGGGCTTCGCCCCGGCGCTGATCCATTACGGACTCATGACCCTCGTTTCGATCACCGCCGTGGCGGCGTTCGACGCCGTGGGTTCAATCCTCGTCGTGGCCCTGATGGTCGCGCCGCCTGCAGCGGCCTACCTGCTGACCGACCGGCTCCGCAACATGATCCTGCTGAGCGTGGCGCTCGGCGCGGTCTCCGCGCTGGTCGGGTTCCAGGCGGCCCGCCTGTTCGACGTATCCATTGCCGGCGCGATGGCCACGGCGGCGGGCATGGTGTTTTTGATCGTCTGGCTGGCCGCCCCCCGATACGGCGTGCTGGCGGGACGATGGCGGCGCATCCGGCAAAAACGGGAATTCGCCGAGAAAATGCTGGCCATCCACCTGTTCAACCACGAAGGGCTGCCCGAGGCGAACATAGAGCATCGGATCGGGCACCTTGAAGAACATCTCTCCTGGGAACGGGATTTCGCGCAACGGGTCGTCCGCAGGGCGCAATCGAACGGACTGGTGCGGCAGGCCGGCGACGATATGCTGGCGTTGACTCCGAAGGGCCGCGAAGCAGCCGCCGAGGCCATCACGAATCTGTAGACGGGGCGGCGGGGCCGGAGGCCGCAGAATCCGGGGCGGCAAGGCGTTTTTCCCGCCGGGCGCTGTGGCGATTATCCGCATAGCGGCGCCAGGCCGCAAGCCCGAACCCGCCGGTAAGCAGCAAAAACCCGAACCACAGAAAATTGATGAACGGTTTTTCCCAGGCCTGCACCACGATCCATTCGTCGGGCGAGACGGCGACCCCCTCCAGAAAAAGGCGAATAGAGCCGTTATCCACATTCATGCCCGTAAACGTGACCGTCAAATCCCAATCGTTCGCGCGATTCTGAATGTATTGCTGCGTACGGTCCTGCATGATCAGATAGACCGGACTCAAGCGACGGGTTTCGCGGGTTTCCAGATTCGTCACGTCCAGCAAGGCCGCCACGCCAATTTCCGCGGAATCCGGCAGATCGGGAATATTCGTCTGGTAATCAATGAACCGGATGGCGAACGCATCATCGCCCACCACCGTGGAATCTCCCCGGGAAAGGGTCAGTTCGCCCTGTTTCGCGGAAGGATCTTCGGATTCTTCGTTCGCCTCGTACATGGCGCTCGGCGACACCGCCACGAAGATATCCTTGTCCAGGTACATTTCGTGGTCGGGATGCTGGATCCACTGCGCCTGCGCGCTTTTGTACACAACCGGGCGAACGGTGAAGGCGCGCCCGTTCTGATCGACGAAATCCAGCACGTACACTGGACGGTTGCGGGCCGTGCGTTCGCGCCCCGACCAGGTCACGAGATATCCCCCCACCGAGCGCGTCTGACCCCGCTCCAGCACGAACGTATCCGAGCGATCCGTCAGCGGCGCGCCGCGCAATACGCCGATGGGCTTGCTGAACCCGCTCGACGCCACAATGGCGAGGACCATAACGGCGAACCCTACATGCGCCGTGGCGCCGCCCGCCATGCGCGGATTGCCGCGCCCGATCTTCCAGAGAACCATGCCGTTCCCGTAGAGCGCAAAGAACGCCATGAACACAAGGAGCAGCAGCAGAACGCCCGTCCCGTAGACCTCCCCGAAACCCCGGATCCCTTCGATCAGCCCGAATCCCGCCTGCGCGGCGTCCGGCGCGGCGCCCGCCGTCGAAACATCCGGCCGCTGGACGGTTTCCGCCGCGAACGGCGTAAAAATCAGCACCGCGATCGTACTGACCGCGGCCCCAATGATCGGTTTGAGCAGAATCCGGTTCGCCTGCTCGATATTCATCCGGTTCCACCAGAACAATTGCCCGAGGCCCGCCAGAAACACAATCAGGATGGAAAGCGGGAGCGTCCACTTGTTGTAGAAATCGATCGGCACGGTGGAAGGCGCCTCCCGAAACAGTTTCCCCAGAATAGGCGAGCTGGTGCCTACCGTAACGACAGCGGCCAGACAAGCCAGCAGCATGGCGCCGCAAAACGTCATGAACTCGCGCGAGAGCACATTGGGCTCGCGATCAGGCGCAGGCAACTCCCGGTAGCGATACGCAAACAGGCCGAACCCGACCGCGCCCATGGCCAGTATCCAGACGAGAAGCTGGTTCATCATGCCCAGATCCACGAAGGAGTGCACCGACACGTCGCCCAGTATCCCGCTCCGGGTCAGAAACGTCGAATAAATGACCAGCATGTACGACAGGATGCAGAACAGAAAAGTGGACTTGTGGCCTCGCCCGCTTTTCTTCCGGATAATCATGGCGTGGACCGCAGCGATGCCCGTAAGCCAGGGAACGAGGGAGGAATTTTCCACAGGATCCCACGCCCAGTAGCCGCCGAACGAAAGCGTTTCGTACGCCCAGTAGCCGCCCATCGCAATGCCGACGCCCAGCACGGCCGCGCCGACGAGCGCCCACGGCAGCGCCCGCGGAATCCACTCGGTGTACCGGCGTTTCCAGAGCGCGGCGATGGCGAACGCAAACGGAACCGCCATCAGCGTGAAGCCCGCAAAAAGCGTAGGCGGATGAATAACCATCCAGTAATTCTGGAGCAAGTCGTTCAGCCCCGATCCGTCCGCCGGTATGAAACCCGGAATTTGCAGCATGGGCGCATCCGGGAACTTGTCGGCGAGCGTAGCGAAGGGCGACGCGCCAACCCGCAACGGCCCCATCTGCAACCCCGCAATCATCGAAACCAGAAACCACTGCGATCCCGCCAGAATCGTCATCACAGGGGCTTCCCAGCCCCTTAGCGCGCGCATCAGCGTTAGGCCAAGCGCGCTCATCAGGAGAATCCAGAGCAGAAACGATCCTTCCTGACCGGCCCAGAAAGACGAAACCAGAAAGTGGGTCGGCAGCGCGCGGGAGGTTTGCTGGTATACGTAGGCGTACTGGAACTGGTGCGTGAGGAGCAGGACCATCAGGATCGCCGCGGCCCCCGCAAGGCTTGCGGCCATAACGATCCACGCAACGCGGCCAATCCGCCTCCATTCGGCCTGCCCGGTGCGCGCAGCCTGAAGATAGGCGTAGCCCGCAAGCGCACAGGCCACGAAGCCGAACAGGATCAGAATGTGTCCGAGAACGCCGGACATGAGTGTTTATTTAAGGATGCCCTGATTAAATCTGCAAAGATTCAGAGGCTGAAAAGCGCGCGCTGGCAAGGAATGACGAAGCGGACGCCCCCGGCGCGTCTGGCGCGGAAAGAACGGAGCGCCCCGGCCCCTGCAAGGCGCAGCAAGCGCCCGAAGCCGGCGCCGGGGCGTCTCCCGAAAAGGACGCGCTCCCGAGCGGTGGATAGAAGAACCTCTATCTTAACAATGCGGGAATCACTCGCATTCCTCCGATCGTCCCTGCCTTTCCGAAGAAAAGACCTCGCTTGCGTACAAGGAGGGTGGGCCTGCCGTCCGAACGTGAAGACCGACTCCCTTACGATATTCTTGTCAGGTTCTTATATGCATCCGCAACAGGCGCGCGATATTCGCATCCGCTTACGGACAGGAATAGCCTTTTTAACGGCAGGAGCGTCATGGGTTCCCCGCCCTATCGCCACGCCAGGCGAACCCGGAGATTGAACGTGCGCGGCGTCAGGCGGGTGGGAATGCGCTCCCAGATTCCGTCGCGGTTGGGCGTCCAGGCGTAGGCCACCGTGTTCGTCATATTGAACGCATTGAGCAATTCCGCCGTCAATTCCAGACGCAAACCCGCCCCGACGCCTACGATCTTCGTGGCGCCGAGATCGACGCGCCGGTACGCAGGATACCGGGCCGAATTTCGTTCGCCGGGCGCCTGAATTACGAATTGCCCGACTTGCCGGTCGGGAACCGGCGGCGTGTACGGAAATCCGCTCCCGAAAAGACCGCGCAGATGCACTTTCCAGGTGGAATCGCCCGGCACATAGTCCTGCACGAACAGCGAAACCGTGTGCCGCTGATCCGACGGGCGCGCAATGCTTCCGGTGCGATGCTCCGTCCGGTACGCCGGCAAAAACGTCTCGACGGCGTGCAGATACCCGTAATTCAGACGACTTTCGAGGCCGGGCACGAGTTCGCCGTACAGATGCACGTCCAGCCCAAGCGCCCGCCCCTCCGTATCGTTCCGGCCGGAATACAGGAGGCGAACATTCCGTACGTCGTACGATATGAGGCGATCCATATCCCTGTAAAATGCGGCGGCGCGTACGTACAAGCGCCTTGCGGGCAGAAAATATTCGGCGCCCAATACATATTGTACGGCCCGCTGAGACCGGATATCGCTGTTCAGCGCATCGGGGATTGTTTCGCCCGGCGCAGGCGTCCTCCGAAATTCGCGATAGGTCGGCGTCTGATGATAGTGGCCCCACGAACTGGCGGCGGTCAAGCGTTCGCTAACCACGTATCGGACCGAGATCCTCGGAGAGACGGTCCAGGCGCCGTTGAACGAAAAACGGTCCGCCCGCATCCCGGCGCCAAGGAGCAGTCCGCCCCGCTGCATGACGTCCTGCAAATACACGCCGGTTTGCCGCGCCGAAAGCATGGCTTCGTCGGACAAGCGGTTCGCCTCGATGCGCACGGCGTCCCCGTTCGTGTCCCTGCCGAACAGGTTGGCGTACTCGTCGATCCGGTCGGAAAAAGAATAGGCCCGAACGCGCCAGCCCGCCTCCGCCGCATGCCGCCCCGCCCGCCATATGTACCGGCCCTGCCCGGTCCAGGCAGCGCTTTCTATGGCGTTGTCGGCGAATTCCTCTTCGGTCGCATTGCCTATCGGAACATGGCCCGCGCCGGTGTCCGGGTCGCCGCCGGGATCGACGCGAAACACGACCGAAGTCCCCCGGATATCGAAGCGTTCCGTCTCGAACGTGCTGAACCAGGCTATATCGTGTTCCACATGGACGGACGAAGAAATCCGGTTGAGCAAACGGAGGCCGGCGAACCGCGTTCGGTATCCGTCGTTTTCCGCCCCCTCGTATCGGGTCCAGAAAGAACGCAAGTCTGACGGCGCATCGGGATCGAGGCTCAAGACGCCGAACCAGGTCTTGCGGCTCTCCGGGTTGAATCGGAATACATGGTTGGCGTACATGCCCAGCGCTTCGAGCTCATGTCCCGCCCTGAAGCGCCAGGTCGCCAGACCCTGTACGTCCGTGTAGTCGGGACGATAATCCCCCTTGAGTTCCTGCGTGCCGAAGAAATGCTGCGCGCGCGCTTTCCGGAAACCGGCGTTCCATCCAAAACGCCCGTCCGCCGCCGCGCCCCGGTACGCAAAACTGGCGTCGAGCAACGAGGCGGAGGCAGACCCGCCCATGGATTTGACGTACGGGCGGCGATAGCGCGTTTCCAGCACAGAGGACAGCTTGCCTCCGTATTTCGCTGGAAATCCCCCCGTGTACAGCACGATCCGGTCGGCCAGGTCCGGATTCAACAGACCAAGCCCTTCCTGCTCCCCTTGCCTCGGGCGCAACGGCATGTGCACCTCGAAACCATTGATCAAAATAAGATTCTCGTGAAATCCGCCGCCATGCACCGAATACTGGTTGGAGAGCTCGTTGTTGGTCGCTACGCCCGGCAATACGCTCAGCGCCTGGAATCCCTTGAACGGCGAAGGCACATTGCGTACGGCCTCCGGTTCCAGTTCGTACGCCCCGGGTTCCGCGAAAAACACTTCCCCTTCCACCACAATATCCTGCATCTCGACCATAGACGCCCTCAGGCGAACATCAAGAAGCGTCGTTTCGCCAGACCGGATATGTACGCGCCGCCATGTCGTTTCGTACCCCACCGCCGAGAATCGCAACGCATGGGTTCCCGGCGGCAACCGAAGCAGGTAGGCCCCATCCTCCTTGCTTGCGGTGCCGAAGTTGGTGTCGGTTATCAGAATGCTGACGTCGGGAACGGGCGTATCCTCTGCAATCGACAGGATGCGCCCGGACGCCGCCCCCCATTCCTGGGCCAGGGCGCCGAACGGCCACAGGGCGGCGGCGACGGCGAAAAAGGCGAATGCAGTGCGCACGAGGCGTTACGCTTCGGTTTGAGTTTCTGTCCGAATGGATCCGCGCAGCCCTTCGGCCGCCAGACAACCGGTATGCGTATTCCTGCGAACGCGCGCTTCCGTCAATAGGATCGGGCGAAAATGACGCGGCGGTTCGACGGCTTGCCGGTCAGCATGTCCCGGCCCGCTTCTTGCTCTCCATTCATAGGAATACAGCGGATGGTCGCTTTCGTTTCCTGCTTGATGCGCGCTTCCGTTTCCGGATCGCCGTCCCAGTGAGCCAGCACGAACCCGCCATGCTGGTCCAGGACTTCTTTGAACGTTTGATAATCGTCGACGCGGCGGGTAGCGGCTTCGCGCATGGCCAGCGCCCGGTCGAACAGGCGCTGCTGAATATCGTCGAGCGACGCCCGGAGGCGATCGGGAAGACCTTCCTGCGAAACGATTTCCTTGCCGGGCTGATCCCGCCGGGCCATTTCCACACTGCCGTTTCGGATGTCCCGGGGGCCGATAGCGAGGCGGATCGGGACGCCTTGCACTTCGTATTCGTTGAATTTCCAGCCGGGACGATGCGACTCGCGCGCATCCAGCTTGACGCGAACGCCCGCCGCGCGCAGCGAAGCCTTCATGCGTTCGGCCGCCTCAAGCACAAGCGTCCGCTCTGCGTCTTTCCGAAAAACAGGCACGATAACGACCTGCGCGGGCGCAAGGCGCGGCGGCAAAATCAGTCCCTGGTCGTCCGAATGCGTCATAATGAGCGCGCCGATCAGGCGGGTCGAGACGCCCCAGGACGTCGCCCACACATATTCGAGCCGGTTTTCCCGGTTCTGGAACTGGCAATCGAACGCCTTGGCGAAGTTCTGGCCCAGGAAATGACTGGTGCCGGCCTGCAACGCTTTGCCGTCCTGCATCATGGCCTCGATGCAATACGTGTCCACCGCGCCCGCGAAACGCTCGCTGGCCGTTTTTGCGCCCCGGATCACCGGCATGGCCATCCATTCCTCGGCGAAGGCAGCGTATACTTCCAGCATGCGGCGGGCTTCCTCAACGGCTTCCTCTTTCGTTTCGTGGGCCGTGTGCCCCTCCTGCCATAGGAATTCCATCGTGCGCAAGAACAGCCTGGTGCGCATTTCCCAGCGCACTACGTTCGCCCATTGATTGACGAGAATGGGCAGGTCGCGCCAGGATTGAATCCAGTTCCGATAGGCGTCCCAGATGATCGTTTCGCTGGTGGGACGCACGATAAGGTTCTCTTCCAGTTTCGAAGCAGGGTCGGGCAGGAGTCCCTCGCCGGAGGGATTTTCCGTAAGGCGCGAGTGGGTGACCACGGCGCACTCCTTGGCGAACCCCTCTACATGTTCGGCTTCCCGCGCCAGGAAGGATTGCGGGATGAACAGGGGGAAATAGGCATTCTCATGCCCGGTTTCCCGAAACATGTCGTCGAGCGCCCGGCGCATATTCTCCCAAAGCGCGCAGCCGTTCGGACGAATCACCATGCACCCGCGCACCGCCGAATAATCGGCCAGTTTCGCATGCTGCACGATATCGAGATACCATTGGGCGTAATCTTCCTGCCGGCTTGTAATCGCATCGGCCATAATATTGTACGCTCGGGGACGTTTATTAAGCGGATAAACTGGACGAAAATCGTGGGCGGCCCGGAGCTGATTCGCCTGGCGCACAGGAGAAACAGCCCCGAATTTTTCGAAATCTCCGGAAATGGCCCGATGTTTGCTTTATTCCGGGCGAGGCCGCTGGAATCAAACGAACGTCGTTCTTTCTTCAGGGAAAGCAATAAGTTCCGCCGTTTGTTTGGAACCAACCCGGCACCTTATGTATCCTTACCCGTACAAAATCTTAAACGGAAGCACTGCCCGCCAAGTTTTCACCAAACCGGTTGCCGCCATGAAACGATCAACATTACCCGAGCGGGAGACCTCTCGCCCCGCATTGCGCGCGGCGCCCTTCGCCGCAGGACTGCTTGTCGTGCTGCTGGCCGGTTGTTACACGCAGTTGGGCACGGTTCAATACGAACAGTACCCCGATTACGTGGAGGTGGTGGAAAGCGCCGAGGACACCGTCGTCACGGAACGCTACTACAGCGACCGGTACATCTACAGCGGTCCCTACGGATATCGGCGGTATTTCGACCGGTTCGACTACGGCTGGGGCCCGCAATGGTCCTACAGTCCGTTCTACGGATCGTCCTGGTACGACCCGTGGCGCGATCCCTGGAGCCGCGGATATGGATACAGCGGCGTTTACGCAGGCTTTTCCTTCGGGTCGCACTGGGGCTGGGACAGAAATCCCTGGCGCTACAACCCCTATCGCTCCCCCTACCATTACAGTCCCTGGGGCTATAGCCCCTATAGCTATTACCCGGGCTATGCGCATACCTGGAACCCCTACTACGGCGGATGGCGGTACGATTATCCGGGAACGATTCGCCCAAGGGACGGGGAATGGGGTCGTCGCGGGGCGACCATGGGACGGGGTACGAGAACCCGCGGATACGCCGGGGACGTCGGAGGGAGCAACGTCCGCGAGGTAGGCAACGCGGCAAGTGCTTCCGCCGGAAAGACGCGCGGCGGGTCGGCTGTTTCCGGAGGACGTTCGGCGCGAAGCGGAACGGGCGTAACGCCCACCAGAAGCCGCGATACGCGCCGCGCCGCCACGACGAGCAGCGGATCCAGTAGACGCCCCGCACGCGCGACGCCGGCGTCCCGGTCTTCGTCGACTACCGGCAGCCGAAGCGCCGCGCGCACATCCGGCTCCTCGCGAAGCGGCGATAGCGGATCGAGCGGACGCACCGTACGGCGCGCGCCCTCCTCGCGAAGCGGCGATAGCGGATCGAGCGGACGCACCGTACGGCGCGCCCCCTCCTCGCGAAGCGGCGATAGCGGATCGAGCGGACGCACCGTACGACGTACGCCCTCCTCGCGAAGCGGCGATAGCGGATCAAGCGGACGCACCGTACGACGCGCCCCCTCCTCGCGAAGCAGCGGAAGCGGATCGAGCGGACGCACCGTACGGCGCGCTCCCTCCTCGCGAAGCAGCGGAAGCGGATCGAGCGGACGCACCGTACGTTCCTCCCCGCCCCCGAAATCCTCGTCGGGCAGCAGCGGACGGTCTTCCTCGTCTTCAGGTCGTTCCCGCGGGCGATAAACGCACCGCAGCGACCGGTATAACAGCGGCTGCAGCGACCTACCCCGGAAGTGTTGTCAGGATCGCGCTTTTCAAGCGATCCCTAACCCTTCCTGTGCCCTTGCGAACCGCCACATGTGCTCCAAACCTGTTGTAATCCAGAACAAAACCAGACAGGCATTCCCATGAAAAGGCGCTTTCTATCCGTGTTTGTCCTTGTCCTGTTCGCGGCGTCTCCCGCATATGCGCAGACCCTCGACAACACCTACGTCTTCACCGCAAGGTCCCCGGCGACCGGGCCGCGCATGATGGGCATGGCCGGCGTCGGGATTGCCGGCGTGGCGGACTACGGCGCATTGCGTACGAATCCCGCCGGGCTGGGCTATTTCAAAAGCTCGGAGGCCAGCGGCTCCCTGCATGCGTTCTCTGCCGCGGACGCCTCGAAATACCTGACTGGCGTTCGTACGTCGTCCGAGGCGGAAACCGACGTGCGCGCCACGCGTCTCGGCAATCTGGCCTGGATACAGAAATTTCCGACGTCGCAAGGGTCGTTCGCGCTCGGCGTCGCATTCAGCGAACTCGGCACGTTCGACCGCAACCTGGCCTTTGGAGGAACCAATGCCTCCAGCTCCATCAGTACGTCGTGGCTGCCCTATAGCGACGAATTTACGATAGAAGAGGACGAAGACGGCTATTTCCCGGCTTTCTCCAACGATCTTCCCGACCTCGCTTACGAAGGCGGCGCCATCGAATTTTTGGGCGAAAACGTGGAAACGGACGGCGAGCTTTTCTATGAAGCCGTTGCGCCCGACACGCGAATCGAGCAAACGGGGGATGTGCTCGAAAAAGGGCGCATGAACGAATTGAGCCTTGGCGGCGCATGGGAGGCAAGCCAGGACGTGATGGTCGGTTTGTCCGCCAACTTCGCATTCGGTTCGTACCGCATCGACAACGCGTACGACGAAGAGGACGCCTACGGCGAAAACACAGCGGAAGATTACGAAGTCATTCTGCCCGCTGGCTCCCTGTTCGGGTTTCAGCGCTTGCTCTACGAAGAAGGTTTCGATTCGGACCTGAGCGGATTCAATCTGCGAGGCGGGGTATCGACGACGCTTTCGAGCGGATTGCGCGCGGGCCTCTCGATAGAAACCCCAACGTTCTACGAAATAAGCGAAACCCATTACCGGGAAATTTCAACCTGGTTCGACGAGGGCGGCTCGCTGAACGCCGAGCTCGACTACCAATACGAATACGAGCTGCGCACCCCCTGGCGCATGGGGGGCGGCGTATCCTGGGAACTCGGAAACTTGCTTCTGGCGGCGGATATGGAATATGTAGACTGGTCCCAGATGGAGTTCGACGGACATGAGGCGGACAGCGACTTGTACAGAAACTTGAACCGGGAAATCCGGGATACCATGAATCCGGTCTGGAATATGCGGCTCGGCGCATCGTATGAATTCGGAGACGTCACCTTGCGAGGCGGCATAGCCAACTATCCCGATCCGTTCGACCTGAAGGTCTCTCAGAGCAGCGGCGAAGCCGATCGCGACCGAGGCTTCCTGTCCTTTGGCGCATCGTATCGCTTCTCGGGCCAGTTTCATGTCGATGCGGGATGGACGGGCGTGGAATACCACGAGAACTACAGCCCGTATTTTCATAATGTCAGCGACCCGCCGCTCGTTGAGGAAAGCGTAACGCAGCACCGCTTCCTGCTGGGCATACGGGTAGGATTCTAAGGAGACAGGGGGAATTTGCGGGGCTTGGAAAGCGGGTTTTAGTTAAATTACGAACGCGAACTCTTCCTGAACCCCTGCGGCGCACTCCGATGATTCGGCGCATCCAGGCCCTGAATTACCGTTGCCTTCGCCATGTGGATGTGGCGCTGGATTCGTTCCATGTATTGGTTGGCCCCAACGCCAGCGGGAAAAGTACGTTGTTCGATGTGGTCGCCTTCCTCGGCGACATGGTGAGGGGTGGCCTCGAGGCCGCCGTAGAAAAACGCACCCGAAACTTTCAGGACCTCGTCTGGGGAAGACCCCGGGAAGACCTTGGTTTCGAACTGGCGAGCGAGCGATTCGGGAAAGCCTTGCGCGTAATGGCTGGAAAAACCGTTGCAAGGTTATCGTGATTGAGCCGGAATTGACTGCGTGGCTTTTCTTAAACGGAATCCGCGGGACCCGCATGCGGCGAAAACCATGACGCCTACCCCGGAAACATTGTCGATCAGCGACCTCGCATATCAGGAAAATATCCTGCAAGGCGTTTCCCGCACCTTTGCCCTCACGATCCCGCAGCTTCCGGGCAAACTGCGCGACGTGGTGGGCAACGCCTATCTCCTGTGCCGCATCACGGACACCATCGAAGACGAACCCGCCCTGTCCGCCGGGCAGAAGCGGTCTTTCGCGGAACGTTTTGCCGAGGTCGTTGCAGGTCGGGCGGAAGCAGAGCCTTTCGCGCAGGAACTCGGCGCATTGCTGTCGGCTTCCACGACCCCAAGCGAACACGACCTGATCGCCAACGCCGCCCGGGTCATTCGCATCGCCACCGGATTCAACGCCGTCCAGCGGGGAGCGCTCGAACGCTGCGTCAGAATCATGGCCAGCGGCATGGCGGAGTTTCAACAGCACGCCACGCCGAACGGACTGAACGACGTCCCGCATCTCGATCGCTATTGCTATTACGTCGCGGGCGTGGTGGGCGAAATGCTCACCGAGTTGTTCTGCGACTACTCCGACGAGATCAACGAACGGCGAGAGGAATTGCTGGCGCTGTCTGTTTCCTTCGGACAAGGGCTGCAAATGACCAACATCCTCAAGGACGTATGGGATGACCGGGATCGCGGCGCGTGCTGGCTTCCCAAGGATGTCTTCCTCGCCGCCGGTTTCGATCTGCGCTCCTTATCCCCCGGCCAGGCCCATCCCGGCTTCGTCAAGGGATTATCCGAACTCGTCGGAATTGCCCGAAAACACCTCGCAAACGCGCTCCGGTACACACTGCTCATCCCCGCTCGCGAAACCGGCGTCCGTCGGCACTGCCTGTGGGCATTGGGCATGGCCGTCCTCACCCTGCGCCGCATTCACGCAACGCCCGCGTTCAGCAGCGGACAGGAAGTAAAAATTTCCCGGCGCAGCGTGTGGACCATCGTCATCGTCACCAGCGCTCTGGCGCGCTCGAACCTGGCGCTGAAGTTCCTTTTCGGCGCGTTGACCAGAAGGCTGCCTTCTTCCTGAATCATGTCACGGCCCGGACCGGTTCCGGGCGTGTCCGCTTAACTGTGTAAATGAATTTATTGATCTATGGGGACTCTGTCTCCATACAGTATGACGAACTGGTTGAGAGCGGCCTTCCGGGCTACGTACCGCAGGCTCTTGGGCGCCTGGCGTAATTTATTAATTGCAAATGAGTTATATTAATTGCAAATGAGTTACGGATCACTCGCTTCCTGCCATTATCTCATTACATCCCTACTTATCGATGAAAATCCCGACGGCGTACGCCGAAAACCACATCAAGGCCCGGCTCATCGATCCGGTGGCCGTAGACAACTACATGAGGCATACGGGGATCGGCGACCCGGTGCTCGACCCGATCATGGAGGAGCTTTCCGACATGGCTCCGGGCGAGTTGCACCGTTTCATCGGGGCCGGTATCGAGGGGCGCGATCACGTTCTGCGCGCTGCACCGGAGCCCCTGCGCGACTTCTTCAAAAACCTTGAAGAGCCTTCCTGGCTGGACTACGAAGCCCTGCTTCCGGGAATTCACGCCTTCCACAAGAATGTGGACCTCATGTTGGTCGCGTTCGTCACCGGTGTGCTCGTAGAGGGCTTCTCGACGCTGATCGCCAAGTCGTTCAACATCACCGGGCGGGTTGCGTCGACGACAAGGCGACTCCGGCAAAACAACCGCCACATGATGGACATCTTCTTTCCCGGCGGGATGAAGAGAAACGGCGACGGCTGGAAGCTGTCCGCGCGCATTCGTTTCGTGCATACCCGGATCAGAGCCTTGCTCGCCAAGTCGGACGATTGGGACCACGAAGCCTGGGGCATCCCGCTGAGTGCGGCGCACCTCGGTTTCGCGATTTCCGTCTTTTCGAAGCGGCTGCTGGAGTACTCGATTCAGGTGGGCGCGCAGTTCACCAAGGAAGAACAGAAGAGCGTTCTGGCCGTCTGGCGCTACGCCGGTTACGTGATGGGCATCCCGGAGAGTATTCTCTACGCGACCGCCGCGGATGCGGAGCAAGTGTACAAGGTCGCCTATCTGTGCGAGCCCCCGCCGGACCCCGATTCGATAACTGTGGCCAACATGCTGATCCAGGCGATACCGTCCGTTGCGGACGTCAAGGATCCGGCGGAGCAGGAGAAGCTCGTGGGATTGGCGTACCGCCTTTCGCGAGCGCTCATAGGCGAAAGGCTCGCTACGGCATTCGGCTTTCCGAAGAAGTCCCCCTGGGAAATAGGAACGCTCTTCCAGTACCGGACGAAACAGCGTGTGCTACGGCGTCTGGCGGGATCCCAAAGGGTGCGGGCGCATAACTTCACCCAGCTTCTCCAGATCTCGGTGTACGACGACGAGGGATTGAGCTACAGGATGCCCGACCACGTCCACACGGCGGAATCGAGCCAATGGTGAGGCCATCGTGCCGGGTGAACCCTCCGCAAATCGACCAGTTGCTTACGAGCGCGGCGAGAAGTGTCTCTTTCGCCATGCCCCGAAGTTGTCTTGCGTCATTAAGAGCGCAGGTACGACCAGCATCAGAAGCACGGTGGCGATGAGGACCCCGAAACCGACGGATGTCGCCAATGGCACGAGGTGTTGGGCGTGCGTACTGGTCTCGAAAATCAGGGGGGCAACCCCTGCGAACGTGGTGGCTGAGGTCAGCAGAATAGCCCGGAAACGGTCCTTCGCTCCGGCGATGATCGCGTCTCTGGCCGGCGCTCCGGATTTTTTCAGGTCGTTGATGAATTTGATCATCATCAGCGAGTCGTTCACGACCACCCCGCTTACGCCGATCAGTCCGTACATCGACCAGATTCCCATACTCAGGCCCAGGAACATGTGCCCTGCTATGGCGCCTATGAAGCCCAACGGAATCGCAGCCATAATGATGAGCGGCTGGGAGTAGGAACCGAAAGGAATCGCCATCAGCATGTACATGATCAGCAAAGCCAGAAAAAGCGATCTGCCCAGATCGGCATTGGCTTCCTCCTGCTGCTTCCTTTGGCCGCCGACCGTGTACGCAAAGGCCGGATCCTCGGCTTCCAGACGCGCGAGGACCCCGCGATCCAGGCGACGATTTACCTGCTGTCCCGTGGCGATCTGCACATCCACATCGGCCGTAACCGTCACCGCGCGTCGTCCATCCACCCTGTGCCGGGCAGCTGAGGACCTCGAGAACCGGGCAGTCGCGACTTGGCCCAGCGGCGCCTCGCCGCCCGGCGTACGGATCAGATAGCCCTCGACGTCGGTCGCGGAATTACGCTCTTCCTCAGGAAGACGCACGTATACCCGCATGTCCTCGCGCCCTCGCTGCACCCTGAGCGCTTCGGCCCCAAAGAAGGCGGACCGTGCCTGGGCTGCGAAATGATTAAGGGTCAGGTTAAGGGTGCGGGCCCTCGGCTTGAGTTCCAGTTGAAGTTCTTTGAACCCTTCGTCCAGGTTGCTCCGGACGTCGAAAACCCCCTCGACGCCAGCTAACTCTGTGGTGAATTCGTCGGCAATCACGGCCAACCGATCCGGATCCGAATGAGAGAGTTCGAAGTGAACCGGGAGACCCAGAGATATCAGATTCGAAGAAATCGAAAGGGACTTCGCCTGAGGAAAATTACCCGCCTCCTCCCGCCATAACTGTTCGAAGGTGGAGGCTGCAATGCCCGCCCGCTCCCAGTCGACAAGTTTGAACTGGACCGCCCCAAGGTGGCCGCGCGGCGCTTCCACTGCATTGCCGCCCAATGGGTCATGGAGTGTTGCCGGTTCCCCCACGGTGACGGCCACGCCAACCTCCAGCGGATGTGCGTCCTCGACCCGACCCTCCGCGATCCGCGCCACCGCGCGGCGTCCCGCAGCTTCGAGTTCGGCGGCGATCGCAGTCGTCCGCTCCCCAGGCGTGCCCGCGGGCATCTCCAGATTGGCAGAGACGACCTGGCCCTCAATAGGGGTAAGAAACTGGTTTGGGACGATACCCGACGCCACGACCCCCATCGACAGGACCATCAGGCCCAAGGCAGAGAGAAGAATGACAGGGGGGTGGTCAACGGCCAGTCGCAGTCCACGGTCCAGCGGACCGTCCACGATTCGCTTGAGCAACGCATCCACGGCTTTCTGAATACTTCGGATGTACCGGCCGAGCCGGTTGCCCCCCCTCTCTCCCGGCGAAGACAGGTGCGCAAGGTGGTTTGGCAACACGAAGAGGGACTCGATCAGCGAGAGTAACAGTACCGTGATCACCACGATGGGAATGACGCGTCCGAGTTGACCCTGGGGCCCGGGCGCGGAAAGGAGCGCCGCAAAAGCCGTGACTGTCGTGAGGATCGAAAATATGACGGGAGTGCTCACCCGTTTTGTCCCCCTGATCGCCGCAGCGAACCCGCGGATGCCCCGCTCGCGCTCCGCAAAAACGCTCTCCCCCACCACGATCGCATCGTCCACGACAATTCCCAACGCCAGGACGAGCGCCATCAAAGAGAACATGTTGATGGACACGCCCAGGAACCCCATCACCAGGAAGGTCCCCATAAACGAGACGCCGACTCCCACAGCCACCCACACGGCCAACCCGATCTCCAGAAACAGCGTCAGCACCAGGAAAACGAGGATCATTCCAAGCAGCGCATTCTCGATCATAAGACCAAGGCGTCCCCCGACTTCCTCGGAATCGTCTTTCCATATCTCGACGGAGACGCCTGCAGGAAGGGTCGGTTCGACTTTGGCGGAGAGATAGTTCCTGACCGCTTCGGCGATATCGAGAACCTGTTCGTCTGAGGTGCGGTAGACATCCACGCGAACGGCCCGCTGCCCGTTGTAACGCACAATGAGATCGGTGTCTGCGAAGCCGTCCCGTACGGTCGCGACGTCGCCCAGGCGAACCGATGTTCCGTCGGGCCGCGTCAGGATGATAATGTCTTCGAAGTCCGCCTGTTCGTAGTTCTGGCCCAGAGTTCGGACGAGAATTTCCTCCTCGTCCGTGGAAATTTTCCCGGCGGACAACTCGAGCGAGCCCTGCCGAACGGCCAGCGCAACATCGTCCAGAGTGAGTCCGAGCGCCCGAAGCCGATGAAGAGGCGCCTCGATCGAAATTTCGTATGGACGAGCGCCGCTGACCTCGGCCAAAGACACTTCGGGCAGCGACGAAATCCCTTCCTCGATTTCGTACGCCAACTCCTTGAGCGCACGCTCCGGCGCTTCGCCATAGACCAGGAGGCGTATTACGCTCTGCCGGCTCGTCACTTCGCGCACTTCAGGCCGTTCGGCGCCAGCGGGAAAGGTGGGAATGCGATCAACCTCAGCCTTGACGTCGTTCAAGGCGCGGTTGATATCCGTATTCGCTTTGAACTCTGCGATCACCGACGCGAGCCCTTCCGAGGCGGTCGCCTCCACGCGCTTCAGGCCGTCCACCGTCCGGATCCGCTCTTCGATCTTCCGGACAATGGACTCCTCCACCTCTTCGGGGGCGGCGCCAGGGTATGGCGCGAGTATCTGGACGCGGTCCAGGGAAAAGTCGGGCAGGACCTCCTGAATGAGATCGCGAGCTGCCGCCAGCCCGGCAACTACCAGAAACAGCATCAGCAGATTGGCGGCGACGCTGTTTTTCGCCATCCAGGCTATGGGGCCGCGCTGCTCCCGAACGGAAGGATCATCCCGATTCATGGATTTTCCTCCGAAACGGTTCGCACCGCCATGCCTTCCGTCGCAAAAGAAATCCCCTCCGCGACAACTTCCTGGCCCGCTTCGAGCGCGCCGGTCACATACGCGTCGTCATCGGAACGTTGTAAAATGCGCACCGGGACAATAGTCAGCAACGTGTCGTTGCGCACTGCCCAGACCTCGTTGCCGGGCCTGATCGCCGAGCGCCGCACAATGAAGTACCTGTCCGGAACGCCCCCCTGGATATGTACTTCCACAAACTTGCCCACAAGAAGAGGCGGCGCCCCGGGGCCGGCGGGAGAACCGTCATCCCCTGCGCCGCCCGCCAAGGGGTTCGGAACCCGCACAATCACATCGATAGTTCGCGTTTGTTCGTCCAGAGAACGCTCCGCCCGATCTACGTACCCTTCCCAGGCATAGCTTTGATCGCCGTACTCTGCGATGACGCGGGCGGCCACCCGTCTATCCCCGTCGCCCGCCTGCAATCGCCAAAGACCAGGAATCAGCGCCGCATCCGCGTCGGAAAGAGGGACCGCCGCCTCGACAGCGTCCGCAGCGTACAGTCGGCCCACGCCTTGTCCCGCCGCCACGAATTGACCTGCGTCCACGGACTCGTCCCGCACGACGCCGTTGAAGGGAGCCAGGACTTCGGTGCGAGACAAGGCCAACTCTGCGTCGGCCAACAGGGCGCTGTCTCTGGCCAAAGCGGCCCGGGCAGCCCCGAGTTGAGGCTCCCTGAGCGTCAAGGGATTGGCCCCGTCCAGAGACGCCGCGCCCGTCTCGCGGCGTTGAAATTGCGCGTATTCGGAACGCGCGATACGGACTTCTTCTTGCGCCTCCATCAACGCTACCTGCCCGGCCGCTACGCTTGCGCGGGCCTGCTGGACTCTGTTGCGATAATCGGCGTCGTCGATGCGAAAGAGAACCTGCCCCTCCCGAACCCGCCCTCCGCTCTGAAAAGCAGGATTCACCCAGGATACCTTGCCATGAACTTCGGGCGTGACATGAATTTCGGCGACAGGCCGAACCGCGCCGGCGCCGTATACGGGAATGGGGCCGCTCCCGACAACCGCGGGGACCGTAACAGCCACAGGCGTTTCGTTCAGAAGAGGTCGCGATTCCGTCTGCGGCCCGAGGCGCATCATCAAACTGGCCAGAATCAGGCAGGCAAGCAGAATGCCGCCCGCTATCAATAAGCCTTTGCGTCGATTCATGGGCCCCTTGCATTATCGTGAAAGATACGCGACTATTCGATGTCGGGCGGCGCAAAGGTCATACGCTGCGTTTCAAGCGAATCCGGCGCAACCCAAACCCCTCCAAGCGCGCGATGCACCGCCAAACGGGCCAGGGCCATATCGCGTTCCGAAACGGCGAGGGTAGACGCTACATTCAAACGCGCGAGCAACGCATTCAGATAATCGGGGTAACTCCCGACGCCCGACGCGTATCGTTGCGATTCGAGCGCCGCCGAAGCCCGGGCCTGCTCCAGCCGGGAAACAAGCAACGCATGTCGTTGTCTTTCGCTTTCCAGCCCGGCCAGAGCCGCCTCCACCTCGTTCGCCGCCGTAACCACGCTACGTCCGTAGGCGGCAGCCATTTCGTCGAAGCGGGCTTGCGCCAGCGCCACGTTGTTTCGGAGACGACCGCCTTGCATGACCGGCGCCGTCAGGTTCGCTATCAGATTTCGAAACCATTGATCCACGTTGAAGAGATCGTCCGCTTCTGCGCTCTGCAACCCGATCGATCCCGACAACGAGAGGGTGGGAAAAAGTTGAGCGCGGCGGGCTCCGACGGCGTAGCGGGCCGCATCCAGTCGCTGCGCGGCGGCGCGCACGTCCGGTCGCTGGAGCAAAAGATCGGCGGGAACCCCTGCAAGAACAGTCTCCGTGATCGGCGAGGGAGCAAGCGTATCCGGCAGCATGGCCTCCATATCCGTCCGATAGCCGCCCATCAATACGGCGAGGCGCCCTTCGGCGTCGGCCAGGAGACGCTCCAGTTGCGGCAACCCGGCCTGCGCGGCGCGCAATTCCTGGCGCACTCGATATACATACGAGGAACCGGCAAGCCCCTGATTGTACCGTGTCAGGCCCAACTGCTCTTGCTCTAAAAGCACATTCGCCATTTCGCGGGAAAAAACGATCTGCCGCCGCAAAGCAGCCATCTCGAACCAGACCGCGATGGTCTCGGACAGAATCCCGATGCGGGCGGCGTGAAAATCCGATTCCGAAGCAAGGTATTCGGCCCCGGCCGAAAGGGCGTCGTTCCGGACGCGGCCCCAGAAATCCAGTTCATAGGCAAAGCCCGCGCTCAGCTCATAGGTGGCGAGCGACAGCCGATCCGATAGTTCGAAGGGCAACGCTTCCTCGCCCAATCCCAATTCCTGGAGTTGCGCGCCAATGCCGGCGTTGGTAGGCGAACTAACGTCGTTGACTCCCCCCTGGACCTGGACAGCCGGGAAAAATGCGGCCCTCGCGATGCGAGCCCGCGCGCGGACTTGCTGAACCCGGGCAACCCCCGCCGCCAGATCGAAGTTGCGGGCAAGCACAGAGTCGACCACGGCGTCGAGCGCCGGATCGCCAAAAGCGCGCCACCATTCCGCAGGCTCGTGAGGCCCCGCTGCGAGGCTCTCTTCGAAATCGCCGGGCAGCTCGGCCACAGCATCGGGAAGCGGCGTTTTTGGCGCCAACGAGCAGCCTGCAAGGAAAAAACCCGCGCCAAATAAAAATAAAAGGGGCCGAATTACAGCCGCAGGCGTCGCCATATTCGCCTTGCATCCGATAATATGTATAAACTCTGTACGCGCCATGCCCGAATTCATGCGAAACATCCGCGAACAAAATATCCGAATTCGCTGAAAAATCCTACAGGTTGCCGGGTTTTGCCGAAAACGGGACGTCACCCTGCGCCGGCGCGATTCAGGATCGCATGGCGAATCGCCGCCTCCAGGCCGTCCACCATCCTGTCGAGCGTCAAATGCTCCTTCGCGTAGGCCAGCGCGTTCGCCGAGTACCGCTCCCGGTCCGCCAGTATCTCCCGAACGCCCGCCGCAAGCGCTTCGGAGGAATTATCCGAACACAGCAGCCCCGTCTCTCCGGAACGAACGTACTCGACTTCGGGGCCATTGCCCGCGCGATTCAGATCGCATGGCGAATCGCCGCCTCCAGGCCGTCCACCATCCTGTCGAGCGTCAAGTGCTCCTTCGCGTAGGCCAGCGCGTTCGCCGAATACCGCTCCCGATCCGCCAATACCTCCCGAACGCCCGCTGCGAGCGCCTCGGAAGAATTGCCCGAACATAGCAGCCCCGTCTCCCCGGAACGAACGTACTCGACCTCGGGACTGTGAAACTTCACCCCCCCCCCCCCGCAGGATGACGTAACGACGCCACAGGCACGCCGAACGCGAACGCATGGTTCACGGCCAGGCCAAGATATCCCGGCATGAGCATCAGGTCCGAAGCGTACAGCGAGGGCCCCGCCGCCTCCTGCAGCAGGGAGCCGAGGAAACGCACGCCCTGCAGCGCGCGGGCCGATACGGTCGCTTCCATGGCCGCCCGCTCCGGGCCGTCCCCGATAATCAACAGCGTGGCGGGCGCCTCCTGCGTCAGGCGTTCCCAGGTTTCAAGCAACATATCCGTCCCCTTCTCGCGAATGAGCCGACCTATATAAACGAGTACGGGGCCCTCCGGGGGAATGGAAAGCCGCCGCCGGACCGCTGCTTTGCCTTCTGCCGCCAGCGCGTCCCGCTGCGCGAACATGGGACCCAGGTCCATCGTGTTCCGGGCGACGAACAGATTGCGTTCGGGTACGAACGGGCGTAACAAATCGGCTATGTTTTCCGTATAACAGGCGCACCCCTCTACGTCTTTCGCCAGCGCAAGGCGGTATTTGTCCAGAAAATGGCGCCGGGGATCGAACGCCCTGTGGTTCGACGAAAAGTGTCCCCAGAGCGCCCGGCCCGCGCCCAGCGACTTCGCGTAACGCAGCAAAAACGGCAGCGTAACGGAACGAGGACTCTCCTCCGCAAGAATCGCCGCCGGGGCGCCATGCCGCTCGAAGACGCTGCGAAACGGCTGTGCGTGTATTCTTTCCCCGAAAAACCAGTGGTTGCGGAGAAAGACCTGCTTGTAATCCGGCGCGCCCTCCCTGACCAGATTCCTTAGGGAGGAGGCTCCCGGCGGATCGCCTGCGCACACCGCGAGCCGCCCGTCGAACCGCTCGTTCAACTGCTCCAGCGCCGGGATGCGGTACCAGGGAATCATCCGGGCGAAGTAATAAATGGGGCGACGGTCAGAGGGCATGGCGTTTCGGCGAAACGACCCGGAATAATTACGGATACGCTGATCAGGGAATTCCTTACTGATTCTGCTGTTCCGCCTCCCAGGCTCGCACCTTGGGAATCGCAGCGTCGAAAATGCGCTCGTAGTTCAGACGCTCCACCTGGGCGCGCACGGCGGGAGCAAGACGCTCCCACAATGGCTGGTACATCGTATGGGTCCGGGCATAGGTCTCCCAGTCCGCCGGCGCCACGGAATCGGTGCCGAAGAGGAACCGCGTGGGGTGCCTGGCCATGAGCGCGGCCCACGCCTCCACCGTTTCGACATCCCTGACAAGGCGCTTCGCCACCTCGTCCCAGGAAATGTCGAGCGTCACGTGCCGGTAACGCGGATCGCTCAACATATGGTCGAGCAGTTCGACATGCTCCGGGGACGGCGCCACAAAGCGACCCAGTCCGGTATGGGCCCAGACGATGGCGGCCCCGGGATGCGCCGCAAAGACGCGCAGCAGGTCTCCGTAATGATCCGGTTCTTCGCCGGGGCGCACATTGTCGATATCGCAATGCAGGATAACCACCAGGCCAATCTCTGCGGCTTTGGCCAGAATCCGATCCAGGGCAGGGTTATGCAGACTGGCCGTATGCCCCGCGATTTTCGACGACACGAACTCCTTGTGAATGCTGAACTCGCCGACGCCGGCGAACACGCCGGGGAACGTACGCAGAACGCGCTCGATATGGTCGGCGGCATACATGTCCGTAGGATTGAAACCCGTAATCATGGGGTCCACCCGTTGCCGCTCCGCGTCCGACAACGACAGGTACTCGCGGGCGATCGCCGCATCCACGAACGAATAATAGTAGAGCGCAGCGTTCGAGCGCAGGTAATAATCCGGCGCCCGGTCGCCAGACACGAAATAATCCCATTTCTGCTGCAACGGGACGCCGAACAGCGCCGCGCGGCCTACCCGGTCGCCCGCCAGGTCGAGATATTCGCGCAACGCGGGGCCCTCCTGCACATAATTCAGCAGGTGAAAGTGCGCGTCGTTGAAATACGGGACGGGCGCGCCGGCTTCGGGAACGGGCGCCATTTCTTCGCCGGAAGATTCGGCGCCAGACGATATGGGGGCATGGACAACTTTGCCCGCGGGCGCAAGCGAAGACCCCGCCGAACAGCCGGTCAATACAAGAAAGATCAAGGATGTCCAGCCTGGACGGATTCTTTTCATGGGTTTGGATGCAATGTCAAAAACAGCGGGGGCGTCAGCGTAGCGCATTGGTCAGTGGCGCACCGCATTTGATGGTTCTCACCACATACTCCTTATCGCGAAACGAAATACGGCTCTCCTTGCGTTGCAGAATAGCTTTTTGATATCGGGTTATCCTTCCACCGTGCGCAGCGACCGGAACAAATTTTGGCGAGGCTTCCGCTGGAATCAAGCGTTCGGCAAGATTGGCTCCGGCGCGCAGTTGGCTCACGATGTCTGCGGCCTTGATCTCGCCCTTCTTCAATTCCATCGGCGCCACCCAGGCCTTTTCGGATTCACCCGGACCGCCTGCAAACAAATAGTCGCATCGGCTATCGCCCTGCGATAAAAAAGGAACCCCCGGACGATCCAGATCAAGGATGATACGAGGGGAGGGGGCCTTTGCAAGCGAGACGCGACACCCACTTTTTGTGCATCGAGTCACAATGCAGCGTTCGTCCGCTACCTTCGCCCGCACCTTCTCCGACAGCATACTCATTGCCCATTCTTCTCTCTTATGCTATTGAAAATCGTGGCCCAATCGTTATAAAGGCTTTCCGTAATGGTCTCGTAGTCCGTCCTGAATGTCCCGGTTTCCGGATCCAGCGGTATTTCCTTCACAATGGATCCTTTCGGCGATTCTTGGGAATCGAACATCCAGGCGCCAACCTGATCGGGACGCAGGCTCCACTCGCCACCGGGGATATTCTTGCGTTCGTCCTCGGTTAAACGGGAGGATTGCACAAGATTGGTCAACGTTTCCAGCAACCATTCGCTGTGCGTGGTTACAATGACATGTATCCCGGCTTGCACCACGGCGGCAAGCAAACGAGTTATCTCGACTTGCATCGCCGGATGAAGATGAGATTCAGGCTCCTCAACGATGAGCACATCGTTGCGACCTATCACATGACGGAGATAAAGCACTATGGGGGCCAATTCGGACACCATAGACGATGCATTCATCAGGGGCACATCTTTGCTCCATCCGGCCGGACGGTATATAAACGATGGGTAACCGATCTCCGAAAAATCGGCCTTAACGGCGCCTTGCAGCATGTTTTCTTCAAAAAGACGATCCAGATCCGTTGTTGAAGATCTTCGGGAAAATCGCCTGAAAGAATCCAATCTAATGAGTTGGTCGAGAAAATCGGCCAGAACTCCGGATAGAACAGGAACGGAAGCGGTGGGCTGCAACCCGCCTCGGGTCGCTTTTTTAATAAGCGAACTGACTACCACCTGATGGGCATGCATAATCCCTGTCCGGCTTGCCGGCAGATAATACGATTCTTGTTCCATCGAACCCAATCCCATGGAACGTACTTCTTCCGCTAAATAAACCAGGAATTGCTCCAATCTTTCTTCGCCGCCAATCAGCGCTTCTACATTATGGGAGATGCTTAATTCCTGTATTGTGGCGTACAGTATTCTTAGTATAGTTTCTGCGTCAATCCTGATCTGTTTTGGAAATTTTAGTTCTAATTTTGTCACATCCGGAGTTATCGTTATCCGATGTTCTGCACTATGATTCACATCTCCTTCCGCCATTATATGTTGACGAAGTCGAACGGATGCCTGACGAGACGCTCCATAACGTATTAACGCCTCCCGTTCGCCGACTCCAAAGCACCTGAGCAGTTCGTCATCCACACTGGATGCCAGTTTTTGCGTTACTTCGTCGAGGGAATCGCGTACAATGCGATTCAGGTCGTGCGGCAGCGGTATCCACTCGGGTGAAAATGAATTCTCCTTTTCCAACATCCTTGAAATTTCTCCAGCATCGGGCAAGAGATTCGTAACCCATTCCTTCAATTTTACTATACTATTGCCATTGCTCTCGCCAACGGCATATGCCGCCCGGTTCATATGGCTTGAAAAATCAGCCGCCTGTCCCAACTTCTTATGCAGCGCATAGAGCAGCATCGCGAGATACGACTTCCCCGTGTTGCTGGGACCGACGAACACCGTGAGCGGGCGCAACGCTATGTCGGCCTCTGCAATCGGTCCGAAATCACGCACCTCAACCTGCATCGGGATGTTATCGCTGCGTTCCGTCATCGCGCTTTGTGCGGTTTGCTTGCCTTCTTCAATAATATGGACAAGGTGGGCTTCATAGAGTTTCTATCCTCGTGCACACACAGGACCCGACCGGTAGTTGACCCTCTTCGGAGAATAGCAACGCGCAAGGATCGAAAACTTTCCATCATCGCACGGTTTCTGGATCATCGCCTCATCGCCCGCCCATCAAAACCCGAATAATCAAAATAACGGATACGGGTATCATATACAGCGGGTTTTCAAACAAAAATGTCCTGTCGGTTCGGAAACCACCCGTGCTGAGGCTTTCCCGCCCCTCACTCCAGCGCCCATTCCGCTACACATCAATTTTCGAACGCTCGCACTAAAGCAGGCGACCCATCTCTATCCTCCGAAAAAGGGTTCCCAACGGGCGCGATCGGGAGGGGTCGTGGCGAGACTCGCGCCCACAAGCGCCAGAACGGACAAAATGACGGCAGGATAGGTTACTTCCTGCAAAAACGGGTGCAAATCGCCGAACCAGGCCTGTTCGGACATCCAGAACGTCCACGCCAGCGTGACGCTGGTTCCAGTCAGAATGGAAGCGACGGCGCCCGCCGCAGTAGCCCGCTTCCACAGAAACGCCGCAAGCAAGGCGGGGGTAATAGACGTACCATACACCAGGTAGGCCGTATAGGCCGCCGTCAAAATGGTCGGAAACTGATCCACAAGCATCCATGCAACGATCCCCAGCAGCAGGACCCACCCCCGGCTCATCAGCACGATGGCGCGGGAACCCATATTCGGCGCAATAAAGCGTTGGACCACGTCCCGCGTCAGGTTCGTCGCAGGCACCAGCAGAAACGAATCGGCCGTGGAAACGATGATCGCCATCATGGTGGCCACCAGCATCATGCCCAGCGCGAGCGGCATAGAACTGGAAACGGCAAGGGTGGGAATAATATACTCGGACTGGTTGGCCGCCACATCCGCGGCCCCCCCGGCGAAAAGTTCGGGAATCAGCCCCTGATCGGCCGCCGCGGCCCCGGTCAGGCCCACGAAATACACGGCGGATTCGAGCACGACAACGCCAATCACCCAGAAAAACACCGCCTTCTGCGCAGCGGCGCCATCCTTTGCGCTGAATATGCGCTGATACATGTTGGCGTCGCCCATCAGAAGGAGCATGGTGGGAATCAGAAAGGAGATGGCCACGATCGGCCCGGACGTGGCGCCGCTGCGCTCGTTCGCCCAGTTTCCGAACAATTCCCATTTCCCCGCCGCTTCCGCGTACAGAACGATCTCGTCCATCCCCCCTACCGCATACGCCATGAAGAATACGGTGGCGAACACGCCCAGCACCATGAGCGCGCCATTCACGACATCCGTGTACACGACCGACAACATCCCGGCCAGCGCCGTATAGGCAATGGCGAAAACCGCCGTGATCACAATGCCCGCCTGTACGGAAATCTCCGCCTCCGTCCCCTGCGTAATGAAGTGCAGCACATTGCCGCCGCCGCGGAACTGATACGAAACAATGGTGAGATAGGCGATGATGGTGGCGATGGTCGCCAGCACGCTGGAAATCCGTCCGTACCGCGCCTCGAAAATGTCGGGCACCGTTACCTTTCCGAAATGACGTATGCGCTGCGCAATAAAATAAATGAGCGCGATGCCGGCCCAGGCCCCCGCGCTGGACCACAGCCCCGCCATACCGTTGCGATACCCCAGTCCGGCGCTGCCGAACAGGGAACCGCTTCCCATCCAGGTGGCAAGCAACGTGCCCACCAGCACCCACCAGGGAAGCGTGCGGCCCGCCACCATGAAATCCTCGCCCGTCTTCACGACCCGGCTCTTGTAATATCCGACTCCGACCAGGGCGAGCAAATAACCCAGTATGGCGAGGACGTAGGGATTTTCAAAAAGAGCCAGCATAAGGATTTTCGGAAAATGCCGTCAAAAATCCGGGGATTATTGCCCGGATGCGAAAGCGAACCTCGTTTCCATCGTCTTCATGCGTAATTTACGTTCGATCTCGCTCTCGCGCCGTCCGATCTGCGAACGCATGCGCCGCCTGCTTCGTCAAAGGGCGTCATAACGAACCGTCGATCTTCGATCCACTCCGTAACCACGCGACATTTTCCCATGCCGGCGAACAACAAAGACCTGCACCCGATGCGCACGCACACCTGCGGCGAACTTCGCTCCGAACATGTCGGAAAGGAAGTCGTGCTCAAGGGATGGGTGGATACCCGCCGCGATCTTGGCGGCGTGATCTTCCTGGACCTGAGGGATCGGTACGGACTGACCCAGGTCGTGTGTTCCCCCCAGGACGAAAAAGAGGCCTACGAACGCGCCGATCTGGTGCGCAACGAATATGTGATCTCCGTACGGGGCGTCGTGGGCGAACGAACGCAGGAAACCATCAACCCGAAGCTTCCGACCGGAGAAATAGAGGTGCGGGTCCAGGACCTGATCGTGCTCAACAGCGCCGAACCGGTCCCCTTCGCCGTGTCGGCGCACGAAGAAAAACGGCATGCGGCGAACGAGGATCTGCGCCTGCGCTACCGGTATCTGGACCTGCGGCGCACGGACCTTCAGGATATTCTGGCGCTGCGCCATAAAGCCTGCCAGGCCGTACGGCGATACTTCGACCGGCATGGTTTCCTTGAAGTGGAAACGCCCGCGCTCATGAAATCGACGCCGGAGGGCGCCCGGGATTACCTGGTGCCGAGCCGCGTGCATCCGGGACAATTTTATGCGCTCCCGCAATCGCCCCAGACCTACAAACAGATTCTGATGATATCGGGCCTGGATCGGTATTTCCAGATCGTCAAGTGCTTCCGGGACGAAGACCTGCGGGCGGACCGCCAACCCGAATTCACGCAGATCGACGTAGAGATGAGCTTCCCCGACGAGGAACAAATCTATACGATCTTCGAAGGGCTCATGCAGGCCATCTGGAAAGACGTGAAAAATATCGACTTGCCCGCGCCGTTTCCCCGACTGACCTGGCGGGAGGCGATCAAGCGATTCGGTTCGGACAAACCGGACCTGCGCTTCGGCATGGAAATACAGGATGTGAGCAAGGTCTTCGAGGGTTCCGGGTTCCGGGTTTTCGACCGCATCCTCGAAAACGACGGGCGCATCGCGGCGATCGTGGCCAAAGGGCAGGGAGACTGGACGCGCAGCCAGATGGACCGCCTCGACAAAGACGTCGTACGGCGAAAAATCGGCGTGGGGGGGTTGATCTATTTCAAACTTCCGTCGGACGGCTCGGACAGGTATTCCTCGGTCAAGGAGCATGTGATCGCCCGGGAATACGTAGACGCCTGCATCGAGGCTGTCGGCGCCGGGGCCGGGGATCTGGTGCTGGCGCTCGCGGGTCCGGATCCGGACATTTTTATGCATATGGGCAAGTTGCGCTTGCATATGGCGAACGAAACCGGCCTCGTTCCGCCGCACGGCGAAGCGTGGCGGTTCGCATGGATCACGGAATTTCCGCTCCTTGAATGGAACGCGGACGCCAAACGATTCACGGCGGTGCACCACCCGTTCACCGCGCCCCATCCCGACGATGCAGCGGCGCTGGACAGCAGCCCGGGCACGGTGCGGGCCCGGGCGTACGACATGACGCTCAACGGCGTGGAGCTGGGCGGCGGATCGATCCGGATTCATTCGAGAGATATGCAGCGCCGCATGTTTCGCTTGCTGGACATCGACGAGGAAGAAGCCGAGCGGCGATTCGGTTTCCTGCTGGATGCCTTCCGCTACGGCGCGCCGCCCCATGGCGGCATTGCCTTCGGCATGGACCGGATCGTCATGGCGCTGGCGGGCACGCACAACATCCGGGACGTCATCGCCTTCCCGAAAACGCAGAGCGCACAGGAGTTGATGGTGCAGTCGCCGGACACGGTCGATGCGAAGCAACTGGAAGCATTGCACATTGAGATCGTATCGGACGAAACGCCCGAATAGGCGGCGAACGGCCCGGCCCGAATCCGCCGTGTTTTCCGTTGATTTCAGCGATGGAATCATGTCGTCCCGCACTCGCGTAAGCGAAGCGCTGATCGAAGTGGACTTAATCAGAGCATCCCGCGTCTCGTCATGGAAACGACGGATCGACTTACGGAACTTGCCCGGCGCAAAATCGACTGGGAGCGCTGGGAAACGCTGATTCGCAGCCGCGGCGTCACCATAGACCGCCCGCGCGGGACGCGGCACCCGGCGCACCCCTCCATTATCTATCCGATGGACTACGGGTATGTGAACGGCGTCGACGCCACGGACGGAGAAAACCTCGACGTTTTCCGCGGCGCGGCCCGCACCGGACTGTCGGGCGCCATCGTCAGCGTGGATCGTCGCAAGGGAGACCGGGAATTCAAGCTGCTGTACGACTGTTCGCCCGAAGAAATTTATTTGGCCCACGGATTCATTAACTTTGACCGCCGCCTGATGGAAGGCGTCCTCGTACTGCGCAAACCGATGGCCGACCTGTGGCGAAATATTGCATCTTTTTGCGACGAATAGCGTATATCGGGCGCTTTACGGCATGGTCCCGTAGCTCAGTTGGTAGAGCAACTGACTTTTAATCAGTGGGTCGCAGGTTCGATTCCTGCCGGGATCACGCACAAGGACGGATGGCGCGCATTGGGCGCCGGGCCCATTCCCGAAAGGGATCGGCTTTGTCCCTGCGCACCTCCATGAAGTCCATGCCCGGGTGGCGGAATTGGTAGACGCACTGTCTTGAGGGGGCAGCGTTCGAAAGGACGTGCTGGTTCGAATCCAGTCCCGGGCACATTACATACTCCCGACATGCAAACGCGAGCGGACGTACTCGCCTGTATTCGCCGGCACGGCGAAGAAACGTATCCGGAGGAATGCTGCGGCTTTCTGATCGGACGCGCGCGCGCAGACGGGAACGATGTGGTTTATGCCCGCCGCGCCGCAAACCGCAACGCAAACAGGCGAGAAGACCGGTATGTCATTGCGCCCGAGGACTACCTCGCAGCGGACCTCGCCGCCCGAAGGGAAAATCTGGACATTGTGGGCGTCTACCACTCGCACCCGGATCATCCGGCGATTCCTTCGCAAACGGATCTGGAACTGGCGACCTTCCCCGGATACGCCTATGTGATCGTGTCGGTGGAGAACGGGAAAGCCGCCGCGCTTTCGGCATGGTCGCTTGCAGAAAACCGCTCGCGGTTTCTGTCGGAGGAAATAATCGTACGCACTGCCTCGGAAACATCCTGACCCCGGAAATGGCCCGCATTCATATTCCCTCTCCGCTACGCGCGTACACAGATGACCAGCGCGCCGTAGATATCGAAGGCGCAACCGTCGAAGAGGCGCTGGCGAACCTTGTGCGGGAACACCCGGCGATCGGGAAACACCTCTTTGCAGAAACCGGCAAGCTCCGGCAATTCGTCAATATCTATCGCAACGAGGAGGACATCCGCTATCTGGACCGCGAAAAAACCGCGCTGGATCCGACGGACGAAATCTCTATCGTGCCATCGGTGGCCGGAGGAACGGACGGCGCCGCCTGCACGCCGCGCGCCCTGAATCCACAGGAAATCAGGCGGTACGGCCGGCACCTCACCCTGCCCGAATTCGGAATGGCGGGCCAACGAAAACTCAAGGCGTCTTCCGTGCTTGTCGTGGGCGCCGGCGGACTGGGTTCGCCGCTGGCCCTGTACCTTGCCGCCGCCGGGGTGGGCAAGATAGGCCTCGTAGACTACGATGTGGTGGACGAAACCAACCTGCAGCGGCAAATTCTGTATGGAACGAAGGACATAGGGCGGAAAAAACTGGAGGCGGCCCGCGAGACGATCCATGACATAAATCCGTTCGTCGAAGTGGAAACGTTCGATGTGGCGCTGGCGAGCGACAATGCGCTGGACATTTTCTCGGGATTCGACCTCGTGGCGGACGGAACGGATAATTTTCCTACGCGCTACCTGGTCAACGACGCCTGCGTGATGCTGGGCATTCCGAACGCCTATGCCTCTATTTTCCGATTCGAAGGACAAGCGTCGGTATTCGGCGCACAGGATGGACCGTGCTACCGGTGCCTGTACGAAGAACCTCCGCCGCCCGGGCTTGTCCCATCCTGCGCAGAGGGGGGCGTCCTCGGCGTCCTGCCGGGGCTGGCGGGCGTGGTGCAAGCCGCCGAAGCCATCAAAATGCTTACCGGCGCAGGCGAACCGCTCGTCGGACGATTGCTGCTCATCGACGCACTCGACATGCGTTTCCGGGAGCTGCGCATCCGGCGCAATCCCGCGTGCCCGGTATGCGGCGACCATCCCTCCCAAACCGAACTTATCGATTATCAAGCCTTCTGCGGCATTCCAGATTCACCGAACGGCAACGCCATGAAACAACAGACATCCCTCCCCGAAATCACGGTGCGCGAACTGAAAAACAGAATCGATCAGGGGAACCGCCCCTTTATTCTGGATGTGCGCAAGCCGTACGAGTACGACATTGTCAACCTGGGCGGCGCGCTTATTCCGCTGGACGAACTGGCGGAACGACTGGACGAACTGGAAGATCGCAAGCAAGAAGACATCGTGGTCCACTGCCGCTCGGGCGGACGCTCTTCGCAAGCGGTGCAGCTGATGCGCGCGCGCGGATTCGAGCATGCCTGCAACCTGAAGGGCGGCGTGCTGGCCTGGAGCGACGAAATCGACCCCTCCATGCCGAAGTATTAAGGATGCTCTGTGCGCAACGGAGCGAACGCGAAGCGCCATACGCCAGACGCTTGTACCCCATGATTTTGAAAACCATTCAGGGCGCGGACGTGCCCGCGCTGGGCCTGGGCACCTATCTGCTTACGGGAAAAGCCTGCCGCCGCGGCGTGGCCGAGGCCCTTGAGATCGGATATCGGCATATTGATACGGCGGTCGCCTACGGCAACGAAAAAGAAACCGGGCAAGGACTGCGCGACGCCGGCATAGCGCGCGAGGAGGTTTTCCTGACCACGAAAATATGGATGGATAATCTCGCGCCGGGCCGGATCGCGCCGGCTGCGCAGGAAAGCCTGTCGAAGTTGCGCACGCCCTACGTCGATCTGCTGCTCATGCACTGGCCAACGCCCGACCTGCAACTGGAAGCATGCCTCGACGAGATGCAGGCCTTGCAGGAGGCGGGCGCGGCGCGGCGCATCGGCGTCAGCAATTTTCCCCCTGCCCTGATGCGGCGGGCCGCCGCGCATGCGCCCATTTTCTGCAATCAGGTGGAATTCCATCCCTACCTGAATCAAGATCCGTTGCGCGCCCTGGCGCAAGAATGCGACGCATTGCTTACGGCCTACAGCCCGCTTGCCCGCGGCGATGTGTTGCGAGACAAAACGCTGCAAGACATCGGCGCGGCGCACGAGAAAACGCCCGCGCAAGTGGCGTTGCGGTGGCTTCTTCAACTTGACCATGTGGCGGCCATCCCGAAGGCGGCCCGTTCGCAATACCGACGGCAAAACTTCGAGGTGTTCGATTTTTCGCTGGACGCCGAAGAAATGCGGCGAATCGAGGCCCTCGCCTGCGGGAAACGCATGGTAGATCCCTCCTGGGCGCCCGCATGGTAACCCGAACCGCAACAAGCAGGTGGAAAAAATCCCGCCCCGTCGTTATTATTAGCGTCAGGATGTAATCCAGAATCACCGCCCACATCGAACCGCAAGCGTCATGCAAGCCCATCGCCTGAAGAAACTACTGCTGCCCGCCGTGCTTCCCCTGCTCATTATCGCGGGATGGAGCCTGTCCGAAGCAAACGATCCCCCCCCCCTGTCGGGCGGCGCCGTCGACGCTTCCGCGTGCGACGAAGACAACGGCGGCCTGGTCCTCCCCGACGGCTTCTGCGCAGGCGTCGTGGCGGACAACGCAGGACGCATCCGGCACATCGCTGTGGATGCGGACGGAGATATTTACGTCATACGCCGGGGCGTTCCGGACGAAGGCGGCGGCATTACGGCGCTCCGCGATACGGACCAGGACGGCCGGGCGGATTCCATGCACAGTTTCGGCGGCGTCGCCGGCACGGGCCTGGAGATCTATGACGGCTACCTGTACGCCGCGACAGACTCCTCGGTCTACCGGTTTGCCTTTGAGGACGGCGCATTGACGCCCTCCGGCGAACCCGAACTCGTCGCGGGGGGCTTCCCGGCAGGGGAGGAACAAGTGCAGCACGCCGCCAAGGCGATCGCCTTCGACGACGCAGGGCATCTGTACGTAAACGTGGGCGCCCCATCGAACGCGTGCCAGGAAACCATGCGCGCGCCCGGATCCCCGGGCCTCGACCCCTGCCCCCAACTTGAGCGGGCGGCTGGCGTCTGGCGGTTCGACGCGACTACGGCCGGCCAGACCCAGGAAGCGGACGGGCGTCATTTCTCGACGGGTATCCGGAATGGCCTGGCGATGGCGTGGCACCCCGGCGCCGGCAGCATGTATGTCGTGCAGCATGGCCGCGACCAGTTGAACACGCTGTGGCCGGAGTACTATACGGACGAGCAAAACGCCGAATTGCCCGCCGAGGAAATGTTCCGGCTCTACGACGGATCGGATTCCGGCTGGCCGTATTGCTACTACGATCACCAGCAGGAAATGAAACTCCTCTCGCCGGAATACGGGGGCGACGGCATGGAAATCGGACGATGCGCAGAGACAGACAACCCGGTGGTTTCCTTCCCGGGACATTACGCGCCCAACGATCTGGTCTTCAACGCGCAGGAAGGCTTCCCGGCGCATTACGCGAACGGCGCCTTTATCGCGTTTCACGGTTCCTGGAATCGAGCGCCGCTTCCGCAGGAGGGATATATGGTGGCGTTCGTCCCCATGGATGCATCCGGCGAACCGACCGGCGACTGGGAAATCTTCGCCGACGGATTCAAGGGAGCCGATACGCTTGCCTCGCCCGGAGACGCCGCATACCGCCCGATGGGCCTCGCTTTCGGCCCGGGCGGCGCCCTGTACATAGCAGATTCGATGAAAGGACGCATCTGGCGCATCGTGCACAAGGGCATGGAATAGTCCCTGCCCGCATTGTTGCGCGGTTTTCTTGTCCCTGTCGGCGGCGCGCCGTATCGCAGCGCGCCGCCGACAGGTTTTTTATGCCCTGCGGGCGCCGGGCAATACGCCAGGATATTCTGATTACGTCCGCAAAGATTAAGAGGCTGAAAGGCGCGCGCTGGCGAGGAATGACGAAGCAGCGTGCGGCAGGCCCGGGATTTTTTTCCGTCGCGCGGCGCGAACCCATCGAAATTCGGGAAAAGCATCTCGCCGGGCAAAACAAACCCGGCGCTGAATGAAGATTTGACAAAAAGCGCGGTTTCAATCTCGAAAATCTTAAAAAACATTGATAAATAACACAAAATGTGTTATTTTTTTTCGAGTTGATCACAAAAAACCTAAATTTTTAACAAAAAACAGCCGCTGCCATGCGTTTTCTCCTTTGCCTCCTTGCGCTGCCCGCCCTTGCCTTGGCCGAACCCGCGTTTGCCCAGGACGCCGCGTCGGAATCCGCGCTGTCCGGCGCCGATACGGCGTGGATGCTGATTTCCACCGCCCTTGTTCTGCTGATGACGCCGGCCCTCGCATTTTTCTACGGTGGGCTGGTTCGCTCCAAAAACACGCTCAACACCATGATGATGAGCTTCATTTCCCTTGGAATCGCCGGCGTGCTCTGGGCGCTGTTCGGATACTCGCTGGCATTCGGGGACGGCAATGTATGGATCGGGGACTTCTCGATGGCTTTCCTGAACGGAGTAGGCCTGGAGCCCGACGGAAGCATTCCCGCGTTGCTCTTCATGGCGTTTCAGGGCACGTTCTTCATCATTACCATTGCACTGATCTCCGGCGCCGTGGTGGAGCGGATGCGCTTCAAGGCATACCTGCTCTTCATCCCGCTGTGGGGGCTGCTCGTCTATGCTCCGGTATGTCACTGGGTATGGAGCGGGAATGCCTGGTTGGGCGATATGGGCGCGCTTGACTTCGCAGGCGGCGCCGTGGTGCACATCAATGCAGGCGTAGCAGCGGCAGCGGCGGCGCTCGTACTCGGCCCACGCAAGGATTACGGCAGGCAAGCCATCATTCCGCATAACGTACCCTTTGTCTTGCTGGGCGCGGGATTGCTCTGGTTCGGCTGGTTCGGGTTCAATGGGGGGAGCGCGCTCGCCGCGGACGGCGTCGCAGCGCTTGCCCTCGTAAACACCATGCTGGCGCCCGCCGCCACGCTCACCATCTGGACGGTGTTTGACCTGGGCCGCACCGGCAAGGTCACCGCCGTGGGCGCCGCCACAGCCATTGTGGTCGGCCTTGTGGCCATCACGCCCGCCGCCGGATTCGTTTCGCCGATCTCTTCGTTGCTGATCGGCGGCCTTGCGGCCTTCCCGTGCTATTTCGCCATTCAATGGCGGTCGCGCACGCGCCTGGACGATTCCCTTGACGTATTCGCCGCGCACGGGCTCGGCGGCGTCACGGGCGCCCTCCTTACCGGCGTATTTGCGGAAAGCGCATGGGGCGGCGCGGATGGCTTGCTATTCGGCAATGCAGGCCAATTCGGCGTGCAGGCGCTCTCTGTGGTCGTCGTCATACTTTATAGCGGCGTGGTTACATACGTCATCCTCAAGGGCCTCAGCCTCATCATCGCATTGCGTCCGGATATTCCGAACGAAGGCATGGGCCTGGATATCGCCAGCCACGGCGAAGAAGCCTACTCCGATGGCGAAGGCGTCGTGCTGCTGCTCGACGAGGAAATGCGAACGCCTTCCGCGGCATAGCCAAATCGCATCCGCCATCCTACCCTTTCATCCACCTTCCACCCTTTGGGGTTCTTGCCATGAAATTAGTCAGAGCGATCATTCGGCCCGAAAAACTCACCGACGTGCTCACCGAATTGTTCAAAGCGGAAATCACCGGCCTTACGGTGACGCGCGTTCGCGGCCACGGCGGCGAAACGGAAATCGTGGAAACCTACCGAGGCACCACGGCCAAAAAAGAACTCACCGAGAAAATCATGCTGGACATCGGGGTCTCGGATCCGGTGCTCGACACGGCTATTGAAACCCTGCTTGCAGCAGCCCGCACGGGCGAAGTGGGCGACGGAAAAGTCTTCGTGATTCCGGTAGAAAAAATCTATCGGATCCGAACGGGCGAAGAAGACGTATCCGCCGTTACGCCCATCCCTGCCGAGGCAAGCGCATAGCCCTGCGCGCGCCTCGACGAACATGCCGCAAGGCCGTATGCCTCTGCACCGGGGAGCCTCTCCAGAGAAACCCGGCGCAGGGGCATACTTATGTGAAAAACTCCGGCAATGCCTGAAAAAGCCATTCCATTCGAGCGCATGGCGTATGCAGACGACCAACAAGGCCTGGTCCGGCGGCCAGAGAGGCGCAGGCAGAAGGCAATATTTCTTGTCGTTTTATAAATATATTATTTACAACTATTTAAGGAAAAATGAATTTGTGAGGAATCAAAAAGCGAACGGCCATTGAGCATAGCCCCCGCAAAGCCCTCGGCCAATCCGAACGAAAACAAGTATTTACAGATACCCGCCCATCAAATGTGGATAACTGGTGGACAACCTATTCAGGTCGTGTATTCTTTGTTAGAAAATTGTAACGAATTGTACTTGCAATCCGTGGCGGGCAAGCATAAAATAACTGGTAACGAATGGGCTTCCATCCTATGCCTTACCCCCACTCGGTTCGTTGCCCCGAACCGCCACCCGCTCGATATAGTACATGCCTTCCGCCACTGCCGAAAAAACGTGGGAAACCTGTCTCACCCAAATTTCCAACCAAATAACCAAGCAGTCTTTTCACACCTGGTTTGCGCCGATCCGGTTAATCAATCTGGAGGAGAACCATGAAACTGCGCGGCTTCGTTTGGCTGTCCCCAACGCCTTTCATACCGAATGGCTTGAGTCTCATTATGCGAATGTCGTCAGGAAAGCCGCCTCGCAAGTCCTCGGGAGAAAAACCAGCGTCGCCTACGAGGTCGAACCGAATATAGCGACGACCATCAATAAGGACGAACCGGCTGTCTCGCCGCCTGAACCTGCGCGACAGAACAGGGAATACCTGCCCCGCGCCTGGCCCGCGTCGCCTGCCCCGTCAAAACGCCCCGCCCCGCGCATCGTACCCATCCGGAATACTTCGCTCAAGCCGGAGTACACCTTCGAGTCATTCATCGAGGGCCATTCCAATCGGTTCGCCCGCGGGGGCGCGGTCGCCATTGCCGAAGATCCGAAAGGCGCCGGGTACAATCCGTTCACGATCTATGGAGACACCGGGCTCGGCAAAACCCACCTTGTACAGGCGATCGGGAATCGCGCCCTGCAAAAAAACGCGAACCTGCGCGTTCATTACGTATCGGGAGAGCAGTTCACGTCCCAGTTCATCCATTCGATCCAGGAGAACCGGGTCCACTGTTTCTCCAACTTCTACCGGCAAATCGACTTGCTGATCGTGGATGACGTACAGTTCCTGAGCGGCAAGGAGAAAACGCAGGAAGAATTCTTCCACATCTTCAACGAACTCCATCAACGGGGCAAGAAGATCATCCTCTGCGCGGACCGGCCTCCATCCGCGATCACCGGGATACAGGAACGCCTGCTGTCGCGCTTTCAATGGGGACTTTCCGCAGACATTCAGCCGCCCGAACTGGAAACGCGGATCGCGATTCTGCAACACAAGGCGTTCAAGATGGGCGTATCCCTGCGAACGGATGTGCTGGAATTCGTTGCGGAACGGATCCGCGCCAATATCCGGCAGCTGGAGGGCGCGCTACACAAGTTGTCCGCGTATGTTACGCATCACCACCAGGATATCGACGTCAACACGGCGAAAGGCATCCTCCGGGACCTGATGGAGGATTGCCAGGTGCGCCTCGAAATTGAGGATATTCAGCGTTGCGTAGCCCAGTTTTACGGAATCAAGCCCGAGTTGCTCTCGGCCAAGACGCGCAAACGCGAGGCGGTCACCGCACGCCACCTCGCCATGTATTTTTGCAAGCAACTAACCTCGCATTCCCTGAAAAGCATTGGGAATCGCTTTGGCGGACGCGACCACTCGACGGTCATACACGCATGCAAGACGGTCGAAAACCGCATAGAACTGGAAGACGCATTCCGGGACGAGATGGCTGTCGCCCGGGAACGGCTCGAACGTTATACGCCCGGCCGCTCGGGCAGGCATGGATAGGTAAAACCGAAGCAGAGAACGTGATCGCCGCGCTCCCCGCCATGGATTGGCGCTAACAAACGTTGGCGACAATCCCTACTTCTTTTTCTTCAAGACGGGCAAGCCATTGGAGGTCTCGGCGACTTCGCGGTCTGCCGGAACGGCGTCGAGCGCTCCCTCCTTCACCTGCTTGCCGAAGTAATAAATGGTCTGTTCGCGACCGTTCTTCAGCGTGGTTCGCTTGCTGTGGAGATAATAGGTCGTTCCCTTGGAATTGGTGTGTGCGTAGGCCATGTGCGTAGAGGTATGACTTAAGTCAAATACGTGTTAGGGGTGGTCCGAAAAAGGCGACGCCTCTGCGCAAGGCCCGAAAAGCGCCTGACTGCTCTAAGGCGGCTCCGCCCACAATGAACGAAACATACTGCCAAAAAGACAATTGCGCAAGAGACGAATGCGAATAAAGGCCATATTTCAGCGAAAAATCGGCTTTTTTATTCGTCTGGAGGCGCTACTTGCTCGCTGGCGTGCAGATACGACACGATATTGAGCACGTCTTCGTCGCTCAGGGCGCGAAAAAGGCCTTCCGGCATGAGCGAATTGGCGGATACTTCCCTCGACTGGATCTCGGACTTCTCAAGCGCCACGTCTCCACGTCCGACAATGCGCAACGTCAATTGGCGATCCGTTTCGTTGGAAACGTTTCCAATAAAGGTCTGGCCGTCGCGCATCGTCACGATCACCATGCGGTAATCGTCCTGAATGTCGTCGCTGGGAGTCAGCACATTCGAAAGAATGTACTCGATATCGGTCCGGTTCGACCCGGTCAGGTCAGGACCGATGAGCCCTCCGGCGTCGTACATGACGTGGCAGGCGGCGCAAACCCGGTCGTACAGCAAACGCCCTCGGGACGGGTCGGCGGCGGCGATCGCTTCCGGCGTCAGCAACGTGCGATAGGCCGCGAAGGCTTCGTCGTCGTCCGAGGGACCTTCGTCGATGGGACCCCATACTTCCACAAACCCGCTCCCCACCACGCGCCGCAATTGCCGCGCAACATACGCAGGCACTTCCTCCCGCGCAATGTCGCCGGATTTGATAGCCTCTGTGAGCATCCAGCCATACGTGGGGCGCGACGCCATCGTCTCAAGCACGGTGCGCTTCTCCGTCGAACTGAATGTCGGGTAGGCTTCCATCAAGACGGCGCCAAGGCTTTCCTCGTCAAAAGCCGTCACCGCCCGAATCGCATCGATCCGAAATTCAGGATCGCCAACAAGCGCCGGAATCTCGGCAACGAGCCCTTCATGCTGCGTCTCGACAAGACTGTTCAGGGCGCCGCGGCGAGCGGCCATGTCCATGGTTCCGTCCCGGAGCGCCGCGAGAAGCGACTCGCCTGCATTCGCATCCCCGAAAATCTGTGCAATCTCCAGGGCGAGAGACGCCGTTTCCTCCTCTTCCTGGAGCACGCCATACAGCGTATCCCATCCGGGCGGCGAAGCGACGTCGCCATACCCTTCCAGACCATCCCGCATGCCCTGCAGGAGTTCCATGCGCGCGTGGCTATAGCTGGAAAGCGCTTCCGTGAGCGGCCCGAACTCGCCCGCATCCACCGCGCGCCGCGCAATCAATGTGGTCACCAGCGGAAGGCTGCTCTCTGCCGCAAGGGCAAGCGCGCGATCCGGATCCTCTGCGACAAGCGGTTCCACGCCGAACCAGATCATGTTGGGAATGTTGTGATCGCCGGCGTCCTCCGCTCGCCCAATCAGGGCCTCTGCAATGGCCCACCGGGCCGCATGGGGCATGCGCTGCAAGGCGGAAGCAAGGTACTTGCGCGCCACGGGAGCCGGGTCCATCTCCGCCATATGGGTAAACTTCTCCAGGGCGGCTTCGCCGGGATCCATATCCTCCACAAGCAACTGAACGGCCCATGCGCGCACATATTCGTCCGGGTCCTCAAGCGCTTCCAGCAGGCGTTCCCCGTCGAGCAAGCCGGCGACATGCAAGGACCACATGCCGCGCAAGCGATAATCGGGATTTTCGTGCGCGTCGAACTGCGCGCGAAGCGCCTCCTGCGCATCCGCATCGATCGGGCGCTGCGCGGCGCGGTGTTGCAGAATGACTCTCGCGCGGCGCGCATGCCAGTCGCTGGCGCTCGTTTGCAGCGCAGCCAACTGCATATCGGACATGGCGCGGAGATCGTCGTAGCGTCCTTCCCAGTCCTCTGCGAGCGAGGATTCAGGAGTAATGCGAAAGATTCGCCCCGTATCCTTGTCCAGCACATCGTTGCCGCAGATGTCGCCGTCATGCCAGTCCAGCACATACAGCGCTCCTTCGGGGCCCACTTCCATGCTGAAGCCAATCCATTGCGCATTGTTGGCCATCATGAAGTCTTCGCCGTGGCTGGCCACATAGCCCGACCCCTTGGGGGTCAGGATGTCCGACAGGACCGCATGTTCGTGAATGTTCGCCATGAACAACCGTCCCTGATGCTCTTCGGGAAACGCATCCGACTGGTATACCCGGGCGCCTCCGTGCGCCGAACGATGGCGGTGATCGACGATGGCCTGAATATCGCTGTAGACGTACGGATTGAAATGCTGCCCGCCCTGGCGATGATATACGCCGCCCTGGATGATATGGAATACATGCGGAATCACGCAGGCCGTAATGAAGAACTCGCCCTTGGCGTCGTAATCGATGCCCCAGGGATTGCTGAAACCGTGCGCAACGACCTCGAAACGATCCTTTATGGGGTGGTACCGCCATACGCCCCCGTCTATGTCGACGCCCTCTCCCTCAAGAATGTCTTCGGGAAAGGGATCGCCATGTTTGTAGACCTGCTCTCCGGGCTCCGGTTTGTGGATTTTGGACGGGGTGGCGAACCCCTCAAGCCCATAGAGCCAGCCGTCCGGTCCCCAATGAAAGCTGTTGAGCGTCTCGTGGCGATCCCGGATACCCCAACCCGTAAGAAGAATTTCGATGTCGTCCACGTCGGCCACATCGTCCCCATCGCGATCCGGAATGAACAAGAGATGGGGAGGCGCGCCAAGATACACCCCGCCGAATCCAACCGCGATCGCCGACGGAAACGGTATGCCTTCCAGAAACACACTGCGGCTGTCAGCCACGCCATCCCTATCCGTGTCCTCCAGAATGAGAATGCGGCTGTCCCCGGAGTTCGAGAACCCGATCCGGCGGGTTTCATAGTCGCGATTTTCAGCGATCCATAGCCGTCCGCGGTCATCCCATGCAAAGGCCATCGGCTGCGTCATCATCGGCTCGTTTGCCCAGGAATTCACCTTAAAGCCGTCAGGCAGCGTCATGATGTCGACCGCCCGATCCGGCGTTAGAAATTCCGCCTGGCGGCCTTCCCGCTGCGCCAGAGCCCAGAGCGCTACCACAGAATACTGTTCGCCTTCCATACCAATGTAACGCTCCCACTGATTCCGGATTTCGACGTCGCTCATCGGGCCGGTGTAAAACATCAGCCGATGCCGTATGACCTCGGTTTCCCCTTCCGAAATCATCCAGCCCCCGAGTCGGGAGCGAGCCGGACCCACGCCCAGCTGCCCGTCCACCCGCCAGGGATGCGGAAAGGCTTCGTTGTCGGGATGATCGAACATCGCCACATGCGCCATGTCGTCGCGCCCTTCGACCTGCATCCCCACGTCCAGCCACATGGCGCGCTGCCCTTCGGCGGCCCGGTTGCGCTGCCGCGCCGCATTCACCGCCGAACCTTCTATGCCCCGGGTCCAAGGCATGCGCAGAAACAGGCCGCCATAGTCGAATTCCCCGATCGTCACATCCGTCTTTGCTTCCCCGCTCCATTCGAGATCGAGAAAATACCGGCTGTCCTCTTCGCGCATGGACCAGACCTGCGTTTCGACAAGCACCGCTTCTCCGTCCTCGTCGAGCAGATTGTAGACAGTTCTCCAGCGGACTGCGAGGCCCCGCTCCGTCAGCACGTCCATGGAAACCCGCTGCCAGTAGCCCCCCGCGGGATTATGAAAATAATCGCGCCCATTGACCCGCGTAAATCCCCAGTACAGGCCCGTCTGGTGCGGATGATGTCCTGGACTGTACTGCGTAAAGACGCCTTGACCGTCCGACGCATTGATGGGATGGAGAAACGGACGGTGATCCGGCTTGGCCTGCACCGTCACCAGGGTATCCTCACTTCCTGCTCTGAACACGGAAAGACTTGAGCCGTCCGCATCCTTCCTGATGACGAGTTCCGTCTCGGCAATTCGCGCAGGCTGCGTCGATGGCGACAGAGCGGCGCCGCGCACTGCCGGAGCCGACGGACGCGCTGCGTCGCCGGATTCCGACGGACCCTGCAAAACGACGAAGCCCGCCAAAAAGACGAAACCTGCGCAAAGCGCAACGATCCATGGGGTGGACTTCGACGGGCGTTGGAAATAGCGTAAACGACGGGTCATGGGTTCAGGGGTGTATTGCATGAGTGGGGTCTGACATGCTCAGCGGAAAACGCCTGCGGGCGTTTCCGTTCAAGCGTGTAGCAAGTGTTCGGCTTTTGCGATCATGGCCTCGGCCAATGCGTGTATATCTTCTTTTTCCGCCTCCGTAGCATCTTCTATCTCGCGCAGCGCCAGCGCTTCGCAGTGCGCGCGGAGCGCTGGAATGTCCGGTATGCGATCCGGGTGTTTTTCGGCAAGGGCCTGGAGCCATACTTTGCCATAATGCGCGTGCATCGTTTCGTCGGCCCAGTCAAAGTCCATATCGCGCTGGCTCGCGCGATCCCGGTACGTCTCGAACGCATCCCGGCGTTGCACTTTCTTCCCAATATTCTTGGCCTCGAAATGATGCAACATCCCCAAGCGCACAGCGGGGTCCTCCCCGCCGGCGCTCTCATAAAGATAACTGCCCAGAGGAATTTCCGATACATCGAATCCCCAGGCGCGTAATCGCTCGAGTCCCATCCGCGTATGCCGGGCTTCGTCATACGTCCACCGGGCCGTATCCCGGATGTATTCCCAGCCCAGTTCGTCGGCGAAGGCATGCAGAATGGCCCCTGCCGTCTCAACAGCCCAGACCTCATTCACATGACTTACGGCGCTTCGCAGCTGCATGCGCACTCCCTCTCCATAGCCAAAGGCGGAGTCAATAATGTCTGGCCAGTAATACCTTGTGAGATGGAAACGGTGGTCGCGGGCAGGCCTGTCCGTCTGTCTGAAAGGCCGCCTGCCGGTCAGCGCGGGAGGGCTTGCCGGGGTGGGCGCATCGAACGAAATGCCCCCTGCGGCCTGGAGCCACTCCGAAAGCGCCTCCACCCAGGTTTCCGCTTCTTCCCTGCGTTGCGGCGCCTCGGAAAACATCTCTTCGGCGGCATCCGCCAGCCATTCCGCCTGTGCCGCTTTCTCGGCTGCCGCGATGCGAATATGCCTTCGTATGGGGCCCTGGGACAGTTCGTCCGCCTCCTCGCCAAAGGCGCGATAGCAATCGCGGAGCGCGGGCTTGAATACACGCGCCAGAGACCATATGAACGCCTCTGGTCCCGGGGCGTCGATCGCCGTCCCGAAAACATCAATAAGCGGCGCATCGTCGCCAATCTCCAGAATGCGGCTCGGAAATTTCAACTCGAATATTCGCTCACGCAACTGGTCTGCAATCAGACTGTCTTCCCATAAGCAGCGCGGCAGGGTGGTCTTGACCTCAAACGACGCAATGGACGGGAGCCAACCTGCTTGCGCAATAATGAGTACGCGCTCGCAAAAGAACAGGCGCTTCAGTATACGCGCCGAGTCGACCCGCAGCCATTGGCCACGCTTATGATTGCCGGAAAGATACACGCTCGCTTACGCCTTCTCCAGGGCGATGGATGGGTTTCTTCTCAATAGGAATCGACGTCGAACTGTTTCCAACCCGCATCCACGATGACCTCGTCCTTCGCTACGCCATGCTGCATCAGTTTGACCAGCACTTTGTAGGGAAAATCAAGGTCCAGGTCTTCCAGCAGAACCGTACCGCCGGAACCGGGCAGTTCAAGACGATGCTCTTCCATCATCGTCAGGTTGTCCACCGTGTTGATGTGAATGACGCTTTCGTCCAGCGAATGACGCACATCGATACTGAGGGAATCTCCTTGCCGCGAAACACGCAGATTCGCCGGCATGCCGACAACGACAGCCATGTCGTCGGCAAGCTCTTCAGGCATAATCAACTGTGTCTTATCGGCAACGCGGCGGGAAAGAACAGGCTGGTGATTCCACACATCCACGTACCGCCAGTCTTCCGGGCGATCCACTTCCATGAATGGCCCAATAACCCGTCGGGGATCCATGCGGGCCAACAGGCTGCCATCGGAGTTTCGCATCGCATAGGCGGGATACACAGCCTTCTCATCCGAGACAAACGCGTTCGCAAACAGATCAGGGTGCAAGACGGGTATAAGCGGTTCCGGATTGTCCGTCAGGTACCCATCCCGGTGCTCGTGGATAATCCGGCTGTAGCGACTGATCATGATCCGCTCATCCCATGGATACCGGTTGATTTCCCCGAAAATATCCTCCCATATAATGAATCCCGTGCCATTGAACAAGGCATTGAGAATCAGCTCGCGCCGGTCCCTGGCGCTGCGGTTGATGTTATGTACGTTATGCTCGGGAATAATAAAGCGAAACAGATCCACATTGGGCATCTTGTTGGTGGCGGCGCCCTGTTGATTCCAGCTGCCCGTCACGAGTTCAGCGTCCGCCAGGACCGGGCGTCCTTCGCTCACGAACACGTTCTCCGGGTTTACGGCGTCGAGCGCTTCCCGAAAAGCAATGTCGGAGTCACGCATCGTATCGAGAAACACCCCGTCCGCGCCGATGGCTTTGGCAATGCGCGCTTCCTCCAGAAAATGATTCTGGCCCTTGCGCATGATATCCCAGGGCTTGTACGGAATGAACACCTGCACGTCGCGCAGGTGGGCGCGTTCCACCATTTCGCGCAACCCCTCCAGTCCCCCCGGAAGGTCCTCGTACATCGCGAACTGGTCACGGTCATCAATGCCCATCCGGGGATAATCGTGCCAGAGAAGCATGTAATCGTATCCTCCGAAATTCGCCTCCCCCTCGTCAAGGAATTCGTCGATTCGGAAGCGGTTCTTTTCGAAATCATAGATGTCCCTTCCGTACAGAAACGTGAAGTGAGAAACAAAGCGCTGCCGGTACCGCTCCTGCACGGGCCGCTTGTAATAGGTAAAATCAAAGTTGTCGCGAATGTATTTCCTGAAAACCCGAAAGGCTTCATGCCAATCGCCTTCGTGCGGCGCGATGCGCCCATCCATCACCCGCGCCTCGTCCTGAGGGGCCTGATCCAGCAAAAACGTATGGTTGACGTATTCATCCTTGTTATCGAAATCCCATTCGAGCGCAGAGTCGAGCATGTGAAAATAAACCCCGGCATTCGTCTTATCGCTGTACACATCGATGGGCATTTTAGGATCGGCGCCGCGGGTAAAGTAGAACACGAAATCGTCCGGACTATCGATACAGAAAAATCTGTCCTGCGTCGGTATCAGATAATGTCTTCCTTCGTCCGGACCTATAGCGATATCCTGCATCAATGGGAAACGAATCAATCCTTGTACGGGCTGCGCCTCGCGATAATTCACGCCGGCCGCGGAATTATTTTTGACGTCAACCGTCCAGCCCAGTTCGACCCCATCGCCCAGCGTGAATTGCTGCGTCACGACAAAAGCGTTCTCCACATAACTCGAACTATGACGGGATATAATGCCGACATGCCCTTCCGTCTGCACTTCCTCGAGGGTCAACACATCATACCCCACATCATTCAATGGCCAGGGCTGTCGCACCGATACGAACGCCAGGGGGGCGTTGCCCGCCATCAGGTCCATGCCGCTTCTTTTGTCGATCAGTTCAGCCAGGCGCACTCCGCGATCAAGGGCAAGCACGTAGCGCGCATGGTCGTTCTCCATGACGACCTGCCGGGGGTTTTCGCGGTTTGGAATGTATTGTATTTCGGCGTCCGCAAACGCTGCGGCGGAAATACTCATGGACAGCAGCAGTATGCCCGCCAGAACGGAGAAGCGCTTTGGAAGGGTGCTCTGATTAAGGATTCCGGTATGCATGAGAGGCTTGCGCAAGGCAGGGTGGACAGGAGAATATGAAAGCAGGGCGTCGGGTCAGGAGACATCCATGGCGCACCGGAAGCCGATCGTAGGCGTCCGGTTGAGCGCGGGCGTCATGCGCCAGAATTTCGTGCGCTGGTAAACGGCTACGGGGCCTCCCTGCATATACCAGAGACTTCCCTTCGCATGAAAGTAACTGCCCCCGCGCAACCACGAATATTCGTGATACCCGTCCGTCTGCCAGGAATCGGTCCATTCCCATACGTTACCGGCCATATCCAGTACCCCGTACGGGCTTGCGCCATCCGGAAAACTACCGACCGGGAGCGTCCCCCCGGAATCGGTATTGGCTTTTTGCGGATCGAACAATCCCCCCCAGGGCCATGTCCGTCCGTCCGTTCCCTGGGCAGCTTTCTGCCATTCCGCCTCCGTCGGCAACCGCTTGCCCGCCCATTCGGCATAGGCCTGGGCGTCTTCCAGAGACACCCAGACAACCGGGTGGTCCGCCATGCCGGACGGATAGGACCCATCCGTCCAATGCTTCAGGAAGTTTTCAGGCCATACGGGTTCGTAGCCGGCGGCGTCCAGAAATGCCTTGTAATCGCGGTTTGTGACTTCCGTCCGATCAATATAGTACGACGGAAGATGCAGCGCGCTCGTAGTACGATACCGGATTCCATGTGCATCCACCATGAGCGTATCGTTTGTCAACCCTTCGCGCCACCGGTATTCGACCTGCATATGAAAAACGCCGTCAGGAATCTCCACCATACCTTCAGGAGGTAAAGAAAGCGCTTTTACGGCGCCGGCGTCCCGGTGCGCTGCGGTGAAAACACCCGCGGCCAGACAGCAGAACGCGGCCACGGGCAAAAAAAATCTTACTGTACGACGCATCATGATCTCATGAAGGCTGACTCAGAGGCTATAGAACCTGCTTATGGCTATGACGACAACCGCTATCGTCATCACAATCAGACTGCGGTTGAGCAGTGCGCGGGGACGGGCCGAGGCCTCTTTCCATTCTCCTCGCCAGAGTCCCCACAGGTTACCCACGACGATGGACAGGGCAATGAAAATGGGCCAGCCAAGAATCGCGCCCCATGTCCCAAGGTTCGCCGCACCCATGCCGTATGCGTAAAAACTGCCGATCCACATGGCGCCCATGGCTGCGCCGAGCAAAATATTCCGCCCGGCCTCGGGGCCCGCGAACGCGCCGACGGAACCCTTGCGGATCATCAGAAACAGACACCAGGCCGCATTCACAAGAAATCCGAGTGCGAAAAAAAGGCCCCAGACGGCATTGCCCGCAAACACAGGCGATACGCCGGCGGCAATGGCCGCGTCCACCATGCGAGCGCCGAAGGAAATGCCCACATTCGGCAAGCTGGATAAAAGACCGGCCGCTATAGCGATCATGATCGCCCCCCGGAAAGCGCGACGACCCGGAGATGCTCCCGTTGCGTTTTCGGACGTCCTCTGCGACCCGGCCTTCGCGGACAGCACGATTCCAACCATTACCAAAGCGGTCCCCGATAAAAGAATCAGGCCTTGCAGTTGCAACGCGTCCCCCGGATAAAAAACAAGCAACGGAACAAGCGCCCCCATGCTGGCGATAAGCCCCATGATGATCGGGTAGCCAAGCGCCATGCCCAACCGGTCCATGCCCACGCCGAAGAGAACCGCCCCGACGCCCCATCCCGCGCCGAATACGCCCAGCGTCATCAGGTCGCGCACAGGAACGGCGGCGTAAATCGCAGGAAGGTCGCCCAGAAAAATCAGGGCCAGCGCGCCATTGAACAACAACATCCCGAAGAACGAGAATGTGGCCCAGGTATGCTCCCATGCCCAGTCTCGCGTCAGGGTCATGGGAAGAACGAACGTACCCTGCAATACGCCGGCGACCAACACAAGCAAAAATCCTGATACGAGATCCATCCCGGGGGCGAATTTGAAGCGGCGCGTTCAGACAATGGAGGATAACACTTCCGCATATCGACGGGACACTGCATCGCGATGCGGATACGACTGAATCGTTTCGCGGGCCTCGGTCGAAAGCGAAGCGGTCGTTACGCCCAACGAGATTGCCTCTGCCATGGAGCGCTTCTCGCTCAGTCCAACCGCAAGCCCCGCATTGAAGGCGTCCCCGGCGCCTACGGTATCCAGCACGTTGACGCGCAAGGCCGGGATCACGCGCGCGCCTTCGGCGGAAACCCACAACACGCCCTTCTCGCCGCGCGTAAGGAGCACATGCTCCACCCCGAGTTGATGAAGGCGAACCGCAATGTCTTCGTCCGGGGTCGGATCATCGGGCGGCAATCCAAGGCAAACCCGCGCCTCTCCTTCATTGGGGGTAAGCGCAAAAACGCACGCCAGGTCGTGGCTGCGCAAATCTTCCGCCGGGGCAGGATTCAGAATGGCGAATACGCTGTGGCTATGCGCAACGCGCGCAGCGGCCAACGCCGTGTCCAACGGTATTTCGAGGGGGGAAACGATCACGTCGGCACGAATGATCGGGTCGCTGTGCGAAGCTATGTCATCGGGCGAGAAATCCCCGTTGGCGCCCCGATCCGTGACGATTATATTACGCCCGTCGGTGCAGGATATGATGAATCCTGTGGCCGTAGGCGTTGTCTCGGCGTACAGCACATGTTCTTCGCGAACACCTTCTTCCCGCAACAACTCAAGGAAAGCCTCCCCGTAACGATCACGGCCTATTTTACCGAGGAAACGCGCGTCCGCGCCCAGTCGGGCCGCCGCGACCGCCATATTGGACCCTTTCCCGCCATGCGTCTCATGGTAGTTCCAGCCAATGACCGTCTCTTCGGCGACCGGAAGCCGGTCCGTATCTACCACAAGGGCGACCACATAGCTCCCTACGATCGTTACGGCTCCCATGTTCTTTCGTACAGTCGATCAAGCGCAGCATCCGGCAATACCGACGCCGCCGATGGCGGGGCGCAAAGACCCGCAGCGCCGGAACAGGGTCAGATGCCAATGCCCAGCGTCAGAATATGCGTGTACGAAAGCCGACCGTAGTCCACGTATGCATAATCGAATCGGCCATTGAAGCCGATCGTCGAGAAATTGACGCCGGCGCCCGCGGTAAGCCCTTGCTCGTCGTAGTTCATGCGATATCCGCCGCGCGCAGCGAACATGCCGAGCACTTCATATTCAAGCGCCGCGTGCACCCGCTCGGGGCCGTCGTTCGGATGGACTCCTTCGAGATAGCCGCTGAGCCGGGATTGCCCCGGCGTCGCCTCGCTGCCCAGAAAGTCGTACGCGATCCCGAAACGGAAGTCGATCGGCATGCGCACGCTCTGCGGAATCCCGAAAACCTCGGTAAAACCTACGTATTCCGCGTCGGGACCGATATTCTTCGCCACCAGCGCAAGGCGCAGACTGCGGAACCCCGTATTGAAATACACCCCAAAGTCAATGCTGAGGTTGTTCACCTCGGTCTCCGCCAGGCTCTCCTGAATGTAACTGACGTTCCCGCCCACGGAAAGCCGGTCCGTGATGGCGCGGGCGTAGGTAAGGCCCACCAGCAGGTTGCCCGCAGTAAACGTGCCCAGATCGCCGCTCCGGCTGGTCGTATTCGCCACTTCGTCCAGCACGTTCTCCGTGCGCACCATCTCCCCGGCGTCCAGGGAAGCCACGCGCACGCCGAATACGCCCCATACGCCAAAATTCTTCGCAACGGCCCCCGTGTTGTACTGAATGTCAGCGACGTAACTGATATGACTGACCGCAAAATCGATGTTGTCGATAGCCGTCAGATTAGCAGGGTTATTGAACGCCGCTGTGACGTCGCCGCTCGCTACATGTATGCCGGCCATGGAGGCGTTCCGGGCCGTCGTGGGGAGATGCAGAAACTGGAAGCCCGTCTGCGCGGTCCGCTGAAACGCAGGCGGATCGATACCCGCCGCCGTACGCACGTTCTGAGCATACGCCGACGACACGTCAAGCAAGTACAGCCCCGTGAGCAACAAGGAGAAGGCTTTCCATACAGGAATCGATTTCATGATATCATCCTCTGGTAAAAGGGGTGTTGCAGAAACGCGCTGCGGTTACTTGACAATGACGAACTTGCCGACTTTGCTTTCGCCTTCGTGTCCTGGAACATGCGACTCTACATGGAACAGGTATATGCCCGGCGCCACGCGCTGCAAATACTCGTTGACCTGATAATCTGCGGTTGCCCGCGACCCCCAAGCTTCGTCGCCGCTGCCGTCCGTGTGCTCGATTACGCGAACCAGTTCCCCGGCAAGCGTATAGATGCGAATGGTGCATTGCGCCGGGATATTCACGAACTCGATGCGGTAGCGCTCTCCCTCCCCGAGAAGCTGGCTGTGCTGGAAGAAAGGATTCGGATATACCCGAATATCGTCGAGGTTATCGCTGGGCTTGGCCTGGGGATATACGGGATCCACATTGACATTGACCTGCCCGCTCTCCAGCGAAGGCAGGCTGGTTATGCTCGGATCTCCTGGCCACGGGGTATCGTGTCCCGTGTCGTAGCTCGTCACGGTGTAGTACACGCCGACCCCCAGTTCCAGCCCGGAGTCATCGTAGGTTACCATCCCGTTCTCCATTTCCGCCGCATTGACGGGGATATCCGCAATCATCGTCCAGGGACCGATGTTGCGATGCGTCGAGCGGTACACCCGGTAGCCCGCCACATCGTTGACGTTGTAATCCGGATCCCGGTACGAGTCGGGGATGGCGGGCCACTGCACCTTTATGCCCAGCGGAATGGGCGTCAGCGTCAACGAATTGTTGCCGTTCGTCGGCGTGGGAGAAGGATCCGGCGCTTCGTAACCGCGGTCGTACAATGCCTGGGCCGCGTCCACATGCTCCCACAACCTGACGCCGCCCTCGGGCAAACGCGCTTCGTTTTCGAGTCCGCCTTCCGCAACGTATTTCATATCCATCATGCCCGCCGCCACGACCAGCACGAATTTCAGGGACTGGCCCGGCGCCATCTCGTAAGGGCCCGTCTCATAGATATAATCTATGTGGTATTCGTACCGTCCCCGGGGACGCGTCGTAAGCCCAAGCCGCGCTGCCTCAGCGGCGAGCGATTGCCCATCCTCCGTTTCGGGCGGCAACGGCTGATCGTACGTCAGCGACTGATAGATGTAGTTATCCGTGTCGAAGTCTACCTCGGGATTGTCGTTCAGCGGATCGTCCTGAATGCGGTTCGAGTGCTGGTTCAGATTGGCCTTGTCCACGATGTTCATGTGATCGCGCTCGGACGGGTCGGATTTTTCCGGCTTGTCCAGCCAATAGTACGTGAAGTACTGCGGCGCAAGGAACTCGTGGTTGATGGCGCTGGGCGCGTCGAGATCGGCCGGCTCGCCGAGGTCGCTCTTCGTGAATCCGAATGGTCGGGGCGGCGCGGGATTGGCCGTGTCGCCGTCCCGCTCCACGCCGTCCCGAAAGTAGAACGCCTCGTGCTCGATATCCCATTCGTACACGTCGTCGTCCGACCTGCCGGTAATAGGCAGCGCAATATTCATGGCGCCCGTCGGAGCGAACCGGAAGTTCGTAATGGCGCTGCTGCCCTCGTTCGTAAACGTGTACTCCTGAATGATGAAGTCGTCGTAGTCCGGATAACTCCAGGCGAGCGCGCGAAAATCGACCCGGACGTCGTACTCGTTGATGCGATGCGCGCCCGTGATTATTTCTTCCGCCTTCAGCGACGGGTCCGCCATGTTGTAGTTCTCAATAAGCTTCGTGCCTTCGACCGGAGAGATGAACGTCGGGTTGTGGTCGTACGCCAGAAGGACGCGGAACGGATACCCGATGCCGTCGATGTCCGCCCACGTCATGTACCCGGACCAAAGGAGCCATCCGCCATGATCGTTCACGTTGCTGCCCAGCGCATGGCCCGGATAATCGTACTTGTAGTACTCTTGGCCCCCCAGCGTCGGCTGCCCCACGCCGCCCGAATTCCACAGGCGGGCCCAAAGCCTGGCGCGCGTCAGATCCTTGAAATCGAACACGGCCTGGGCGGAGGCCGGAGCAGCTATGATTCCCGGCAACAGGCTGCAAACCATTGCGGCGGCGCCAAAAAGGCGCGGTATGGCGTGTAATGCATTCATAACGGGGGATAACTTGGTTTGCAGGTTCCAGACTGGTATGCGAACAAGCGCACGGGGGGACGGCGCTTCCGTCCCCCCGTGCGCCGCGGACTAAAACTTCAGGCCAACCGTGAAATAGATCATGCGGCGCGGATTGCTGACGGCGTTGTAGAAGAACCAGAGATTGTCCTCGCCCGACTTCGTGATTTTGGGCAGTTCTCCGTTCTCCTCCCATTGCTCCAGATTGTCGCCATTCAGCAGGATCTTGTCCTTGTAGTTGAAGAGGTTGAACACCTCCACGCCAATCAACGGACGGAAATTCCCTACGGAAACCTGCTTGTTGAAGGTCAGGTCCGTGCGATGGTGCGGAAACCAGCGTTTGTTGTTCGGCGTCTGAACGCCCTGGTAGTCCGTTGGATAATACGTGTATTGGGGCCCCGCAAAGTATTCGTGGTACAAGCCCAGGGTAACGTCTCCCAGCGCGCCCCGCGCCAGGTTTTGCGGCGTTACGTAGCTCAGGTTGCCCTTCATAATATAACTGGACAGCCACGTCCCCTTGGTTTCCTCGTAGGAGTGCGGTTGATTCACCGTCGAGCCGTCTTCGCGGTACTGCACGAAGCCGGCGGACCCGCCGGTCGTCGTGGAGAAATCGAACGCGGCGCGCGCCGCCCAGCGACCCGTGAAAATCTTCTCCGCCACGACTTCAATGCCGCGAATGTCCTTGAAGCCATTGTTCGTATAGAAGATGTTGTCGTGCCCATCGTTGGCGATGTTTCGGGTGCGCGACCAGGTGCTTCCGGCGCTGTTGCCCGCCCCCCAACCCGTGGACGCAAACCCGCCGCCGTTGCGGTTGTACGTGCCGTTATACGAAAAGCGCGTCAGGCGACTGGCGTCCTTGTAATAGGCGGCCAGGTCGAGGCGGGCGAAATCGAAGAAGTTTTGCGTAAAGCCGAGCTCGTATTGAATCGTGCGGTCGTAGCTCAGGCCCGGATGGCCATACCACCCCTGCCACTGGTCCATGCGCACCGTGGCGTACGGCGCGGCGTCGTACCAGCTGGTGGGAAAACCCATGAGCGAAACCCAGGAAGGACGCTGGTTGAAGTGCCCGTAACTGAAACGCAATTTGGAATTCTCCGTAATCGGAAACGACAGTCCAAGCCGGGGCGAAAGCGCCGTCTTCCATTCGCTGGACACCGTCTGCAGATCTTGCCAATTGTCCGGAAAAGCGTCGCGGAAATCCTGCCTGAAGGCAAACCAGTCCTTCCCGGGCCGGTGCGCCTGCCAGATCGGCGCAATGTTGCTCGGATGCGTGCCGTCTCCGCCGTTATGCGTCTGGAAGAGCAGAGGGTCGTAAATATTCGGCGAATACATGGTCCGCGAATTAAAGGCGTCGAAACGAACGCCCACGTTCAGCACGATGCCCTCGTATTCCATCTTGTCCTGCACATAGAGGGCGGCTTCCGCGGGATTGCCGTCGAACACGTTGTCGAGATGCCAGACGTCCCCCGCCGGAAATTCCATGTAGTAATGCTGGTAATCGACGTCGTAGAGTTTCACCTCGGCGCCCGCCTTGACCTGGTGCGACTTGTGCAACTGGCTCGTAATATCCGCCTTGCTCGTCCAGACTCGACTGTCGCTGTAGTTGTTCACCTGGATCTGGCGCGCCTCCAGACGGAAATTGCCCGCCAGGTCGAACCAGCTATCCCCCCAGCGCACTGTTTCCGTGTTCGTATTCAGCTTGTCGTATTCCTGCAACGAGGTGGTGTAGTCTCGCAGGTAGGAAAGCGAGACCGTGTAGAAGGTGCGGGGATTCAGCGTATGATCCCACGTCAGCGTCCCGACATTGAACCTTTTCTCCTCGGGTCCTTTAAGCCAGTATCCCCCCCACGGGGCGTACGCTTTGCCGTCGTAGGGGTCCCGCACGTCCGCATTGGGCTGCCAGCGAGCCTCCTGCGAGGTCGTGGTGTTGTTCCAGTTGCTTTCGGTAAGCGTACTGCTGTGGTACCACCCGTTCGTCACATTGAGCGTCAGCTTTTTGCCCGGACTGAAATGGTAACCCAACTTGGTCTGAATGTTGTATTCCGGGTTATAGGCGTTGGATTGCGGAAATATGTTCACGCCCCGCTTGTATCTCCCCGACACGAGGAACGTCATACGGTTCACAGGCGACCCCCATACGGAGCCCTCCACTTCGTGCTGCATGCGTTCCGCATAATTCGCAAGCACGTCCGACGGGGTGATCTGCTGCCGATAGGTATCCAGCAACTCGTTCGCCGTAGGCACGCGCGTACCGTCCCACCCATAAAATCGCCGGAAGTATTCGGCGTATGAGTTCCGGTTGGCCTCGGTCTCCAACTGGGTCTGCCAGTAACTCATACCGAAGTTGGTGTATTTCCAGAGGTCCTGGCTATACATATTGTCTCCCCAGTGGTATTGTCCCCCCGGGCGAAGACGATAATTGAGCGCGCCGCCGTAATTCCTGGAAAATGCGCTCGGCTCGTAGGTCACCACATTTACGACGCCCGACATGGCGTTCCCGTATTCCGCGTTATAGCCGCCCGTCAGCACCGAGACTTCCTGAATCGCGGTGGTATTGATGCGCTGCCAGTTGTCCGAAAGCAATCCGCTATTGAGCGACGTGCCGTCCACCTGATAATTGACCTCGGTCTGGACGCCCCCTCGAAGGTATGCCGTGTACCCCGTATTGAAAACCCCCGCCTGCTGGGCAAGGATATCGTCTATGTTCTGGATGGGCGTACGGGAAAGCGCCTCGGCGCTCAAACGATGCACGCTGCCTGTGACGTCCTGCTCGACCAGCGGGCGTTCGGCGAGCACAATCACTTCTTCGCCTTCCAGAACCTCCTCGGCCAGATCGAAATCAATGGTAGTGGTCTGGTCCACATGCACTCCCACGTTCTGCACCGTGGTCGTCGCGAACCCGATGCTGCTCGCCTGAAGATCGTATGCGCCAGGGGACACATTGATGATGAAGTAGTCCCCGTCCGCATCGGTTACGGCGCCCGTGGTGGTGCCGACTATGACAACGTTTACGCCAGGAAGTCCCTGGCCGTTGGAAGCGTCGATGACGGTTCCGGCTATTTTGCCGGTCGTCTGGGCTTGCGCAAGAGGAGCAGCGATCAATGCGAAGACGGCCAGAAAAGCCATCGCTACACGGATAACAGAAAAGGGGCTGGACATTGCGTTGATGCGTTGAACCGGACGGATTTTGCGAAAATGGCGGGGAAGTTTCTCCTGTCGGAGCGTTGCGCAAGCATCCTGGGCATGCTTCTGGTCCCAAGACACGTGGCCTCCCGTACAATGCGCGCGCCTTCAGTATCAAGGGAAGGTCTGCGCCGCATTTATGAGCATCATTTTAATGCTTACAAACGTATTATAACAAAATTCATCGAACACTTCATCAAAAATTCATTTTTTATGCTTGATTATTGCCCCCCCTGTTGTATAGGTCTGCCCGAACGGGCATTTACTCCCCATCGAACAGGCTCTGCTGCCCGTTCGCCAGACGCCGGAAATGCCGCGTGGAGAGGGCGCGGCGGGGCGCGTTCAAGCCCCATCGTTTGCGCTCCATGCGAAAAAGGCGGGCGATCAGGTCCGCCCAATCCCCTTCGCCGCGCATTCGCTTCCCGAAACGATGGTCCGTGAGATCGCCGCCTCGCAGCGAGGCGAGCCGCCGGATGATTTTGTTTGCGCGATCCGGAAATTCGCGGCGCGCCCAATCGACAAAAATGTCCTGCACGGCGCCGGGCAGCCGAAGAATCGTGTATCCGGCGCCCGAAGCGCCCCGGCTCGCCGCCTCCTTCAGGATGGCCGGCATTTCCTCGTCCGTCAGGCCGGGTACGATGGGCGCAACGTTCACGGAAACAGAAATGCCTCGCGCCGCAAGCATTTCGATCGCTTTCAACCGGCGGGCAGGGCGGGACGTGCGAGGCTCCATGGTGGTCACGAGGTCGTCGCGCAAGGTCGTGATCGACAGCACGACATGGACCAGATTGTAGCGCGCCATCTTTTCCAGCAGGTCGATGTCCCGGGTCACCAGGTAATTCTTGGTGATGATTCCCACCGGGTTGCGGTGCCGCAGAAACACTTCGAGGCAGCCGCGCGTCAGGGCGAGGCGGCGTTCGAGCGGCTGGTACGGGTCCGTATTGCCGGACAACGCCACGACTTGCGGCTTCCATGATTTCTTCTGGAAGGTCTCCGCGAGCAATTCGGGCGCGCGCTCCTTGACGAGGATGCGGGTTTCGAAATCGAGGCCCGCCGAAAAGCCGAGGTATTCATGGGACGGGCGGGCGTAACAATACACGCACCCGTGCTCGCAACCCCGGTACGGGTTGAGGCTGTAGGCGAAGCCAATGTCCGGGCTGTCGTTGCGGGCCAGCAGGGTTTTCGTGGCGTCCACGTAATAGGTCGTGGGCGTTTGGCGCAATTCCTCTTCGTCCAGCGCGGCGGGGTCCTCTTCGATGTGCAGGCGTTCGAAGCGATTCGAGGGATTGATGCGGGCGCCCCGACCTTGCCGAACGGGGAGTTCTATGAACGCTGGATCGCCCTCGGTCGGACGGTCCGGAAGCAGATCAGGAGACGGCTTCGGGGGCGAAGCGCGGGGCGGGCGTTTGCGCATGGGCATGGCGGGGCGGCAGGACGTGGGGGCAGGCGGGGCGGCGGAGGCTATAAGGCGGGCGGCGGAACGCAGAGTTCGGGGTGGGTAAAACGTGGGGGAAGACAGGCAGCGGGGCGGGCGGCGGAACGCAGAGTTCGGGGTGGGTAAAACGTGGGGGAAGACAGACAGCGGGGCGGGCGGCGGAAGGTGGCAGGGGAGCGTGTGGGAATAAGCAACGGGAAGGCGACAGGGACGGAACGCAGGGAGGGCGGGGCGGAGAAGGAAGCGGGAGGGCAGCGGGTAGCAGGGATGGCAAGCGGGCGGCAGGGATGGCAAGCGGGCGGCGAGAGCAAGGCCAATAAATATATGTTCAATATATGTACTAACGAAATAAAAAGCAAGAATTTTATCTGTTTGGCGCGGGCTGCAGACATTAATTGGCGTGCTTTTCGTAACCTTGCCCTTGACAGCCGAACGCCCGACGACGTATTCTATAAACGAACGCCGCTTACGGAAGGCGGCGTGATCCACCGCAACCCTGCACTTGAAACAAGCCCGAAAACTGTCTGGATTCCCCGGAGCATTTCTGATGCCCAAATTCAAAATTAAGAACGCCGAACTCGCCGAGGCTGTGTCGCAGAAACAGCACGCGTTCCCCAAGTATACATCTCAGATTATCAACCTCGCCAATCAGAATGCTCAAGGCACGCGCCCTCGGGTTGTCGGCCAGATGACCGAGTTGTTTCAGGAGTTCGGAGGGAAAAGATATGAAGAGTGGGATGCCTGGTACAGGAGCCAAAAACCCGAAGCGCTAGATGAGGCAACAGATCGAATCTACGCAATGGTGGAGAATTTGCGCGATGCTATACAGCAGATCGACAAAAGCATGGTGCGCGAATGGGTTGAGGACCTTGTGCTGGTAAAAACCTTCATCGGTCTGTGTTTTCAGGAGGCAATACTAATAAGGGTTGCCCAATACAAGGGGACCGATTACCGAATGGCAACGCCCGCGCAGGAATCGCAAGGAATCGACGGCTTCATCGGCGCAACGGCGGTTTCCATCAAGCCAGCAACATATACGATCAAGGACATGTTGCCCGAAGAAATACAGGGCGAATTGATATTTTATGAAAAGAAAAAGAGTGGGCTCACTGTATCTTTCGATTTTTAGCCGTCTAAAACGGTAATTGCACCTGCGCAGTCTGCTTTACTGGAAGCGTACGCACTACCCGAGGCCCATGGCCCAACTGAATGCCGGACAACGCGCCGGGTCGGACCTCAGCCGCGTACTGCGCCCGGACCGTCAAGCCGTCGGGTTCGGGCGCAATGTCTATGCCGGTTATGTCATTGAATAGCAGGTCCTGCTCCTGTGCGGTCATGACCGGAAATCCGTAATGGCGATTCGCATATTTTGGCGGGCCGTGCTCTGTCGCGCGCAGGCGAACCCAGTCTTCATGCTGCGCCAACCGACGACGATTGTATTCGGCGGCGATCCGCGGCGCGGACTCCAGAAAATTCTGCCCGACAGGCAGTAATGTGTCGTCAATCTCGACGCCAATGGAATTGCGCCCCGACGCCAGCGCCGCCGCCAGCGTGGTCGCGGTCCCTGCAAACGGGTCCAGCGCCACATCTCCCTTGATGGAAAACATGCAAATGAGCCGGTAGGCCAGCTCGAACGGGAAGGCTCCGCTGCGCTGCCGGGTCGCCTTGTCGGCCAGGCGCTGGGCGGTTCCCTTGACGTCGAACCAGACGTCGGAGAACCAGACGTTGCGCTCCTCCCAAAAGAAAGCGCTTTCCCGACGGCGGGCTTTCTCCGCCGCCGTATCGAACCTTCTGCGCTTGCCTTTGCGCAGGACAAGAATGTATTCGTGTTCGTAGGTCACGTACGCCCCCACAGGCAACATCCCGGACCCCATGAACTTGTTTGGAGCGTTGGTTTGCTTGCGCCAGAGTATGTCGGGCAACGCGGCAAATCCGCGATCTAGGAAGCAACTCAGTATTCGGGAGTGATTGGAATACAGCTGAAAATCGCCATTCAGGGTCCGGGTGGCGTCGCCGATATTGATGCAGGCAAGGCCGCCCGGCTTCAGAACCCGGCTGCACTCCGCCCAGGCCGTGTCGAGAAGTTGGTGCATGAGGTCGAAAGCGGCCCGCCCCTCCTCTTGCGCTAACCGGTCGCCGATACGTCCGTCCTGCGCAACGAATATATCGTCCCACATGGCCACCATCGGATATGGCGGCGAGGTAACGATCAGGTCAACCGACGCATCCGGGACCTGATCCATCGACCGCGCAGAACCGCATATCAGCCTTGAAATTGTTTCCATGTTATTCCCCCCCTTGAAAGTACGCCGAACACAGCCTGCCCGCATGCCGCTCCACGGTAAGGAATGTATTGAAGACCGCGCTCCCTGACCCAGATATTTTCGCCGCGCCTCTGTGAAAATGCGTCCCGCCGCCCGGGACAATGACCCGTTTGGCGCGGGCGCAGTTGACGGGCGGAACGCTGCGCATACGCTGCAATTTCCTCTGGGAGAAGACCACACGCCCTGTCAGGAAAACCACCGCAACCTTAATTATTTAGGTTCAAAAAACGAGACTTAAATAATTAAGGTTGCGGTTGTCCGGGCAAAGGAGGCGTTCAAACGAGCCGTCGCTTGATACATGTGGACAAATCGGCAACAGACGGGCATTGCCATCCTGTTCATTACCATTCCGGGGCTTTGGATAGGCTAAATCCGATTGGAAGTAAACGGGGAAGGGCCGCAAAGCGCTCCCCCGCTTCATCGCCAGCCTCGCACGCAGAAAACACTCGTGTTTCCCCTATACCCTTCGCCTTCCAAAAATTATGTTGCCTTGCACGTTGCCCCGCCGGCCCTCGTTTTGCCGCGCCTGGATGGGAGGGGTCGGGCGCGGGAAGGGTGTATGGTTCGCGCCCGCCTGCACCCGCTACGCGCGCGCATCAGGGTCTTGACAACCTGACGCCCGACGACGTATACTACAGGTGAAAGCCGCTGCCGAAGATGGCAAGGCATTCCGCAACCCTGCGCTTGATCCGAATTTCCCGGACCATTTCTAAGAGTGGGTTGCTCGTTGAAGCACGGCGCGAGCGATGCCGCCTCGCTTGATTTTCAACCTGTTAGGCATCACAATCCAGAGAGTAGATGATGATTCTTTCTCCTCAGCGAAAAGCGCAAACAAGCCCGGAAAAGAAAAAGACAGGACCACGAAAATATCCGGAAACGGTTCGTGCTCCCGGAAACAACTTCCGCGCTCAAGAGAACGGATTAAACGTACAATCGGGTAGCGATCGCGCATCCCGACCAATGTCGCGAACCTTTCAAACCGTGCGGCGGCGCGGGGTTACGGTGTTCCTGGGAGATGTGCTGGAGATGTACGATCAATGGCCCGCTCCGGTCGTCATCGTGTCCGATGGAGCGTACGGGGTGTCGGGCTTTCCTGGCGACACCCCCACCTCTGATGGACTGATCGATTGGTATCGTCCCCATGTGCAAGCCTGGTCGAAAGCTGCGACAGGCGAAACCACACTCTGGTTCTGGAACACCGAGGTCGGATGGGCGACGGTCCATCCACTGTTCATCGAGTTCGGCTGGGAGTACGTTGGCTGCAACGTCTGGGACAAGGGAATCGCACACGTATCGGGCAACACGAATTCGAAAACGCTGCGGCGATTTCCGGTGACCACCGAGGTATGTATCCAGTATGTGCGACCGCCGCGGTTTCTGATCTCCGGTCGCGAGGTCGAAATGAAGAAGTGGTTACGTTGGGAGTGGACGCGGGCCGGCCTTCCGCTCAACCGGGCCAACGAGGCCTGCGACGTCAGAAACGCCGCAACTCGAAAATACCTCACACAGGACCATTTGTGGTACTTTCCTCCACCGGAAGCCTTTCAACGTCTCGCGGACTATGCCAACGCGCATGGCCATTTGGAAGGGCGTCCCTATTTTTCCCTGGACGGGAAGGCCCCTCTCACAGCTCGCGAATGGGCGCGCATGCGATCAAAATTTCACCTCGAACTCGGCGTCACAAACGTGTGGAACGAAGGAGCCGTGCGTGGCAAGGAAAGGGTTCGCCACGCCAATGGATCAGGAGGCTTCATCCATGCCAACCAAAAACCCGTGCGACTGATTCGCCGAATTATCGAAGCATCTTCCGCCCCGGGGGACATCGTGTGGGAGCCTTTCGGTGGCCTATGCACGGCCGCTGTAACCTCAGCCGATCTGAGCCGACGCTGTTTCGCCGCCGAACTGTTGCCAGAGTACTTTTCCGCCGCTGCCCATCGGCTTAAGAACGTCGACCAACTTCGCCTGATATAGAGACTATGGTTTCCAAATCGCCTCCTGTTCGGCGACCGCCCGATCCGGCCTGGGAGCATTACGCACTGTACGAGCGCGTTCGCGAAGCGATCTTTGCCGTACCGGGCAACTTTCGGTCCAATGTGGTCATTCGGGGCATTCAGGCGACCGACCTCTTCAATCTGAACGCCCTTCTTGGGGCAGCGATAGAGGAAGGCGTGGTGGATACGCTCAACTCGCTACGCCAGCTTTGGGATAGTGGCGAACGCTATGCGATGTATTCGTTCGTGCGCCAGCCGCAAACCTTTCCCGATGTGCGCCTTCAGAACGCCGCCGATCCGTCCGACGTCCTGCTCGGCATCGAGCTCAAGGGCTGGTATCTGCTCGCCAAGGAAAAGGAGCCGAGTTTCCGCTTCCTTGCGACGCCTGCCGCTTGCGGCCATCCCGATCTTTTCGTCGCCTATCCGTGGCGCCTGTCCGAGGTCATTTCTGGAGCGCCCCGACTGACCGTGCCCTACGTTGAGCTGGCGCGGTACGTGGCCGAGTACAGAAATCATCATTGGGAATTCGCGATGCGTCACAAGAAGTCCGCCGGGGTCATCCTGTCCTCGGTGGATCATCCCTACCCCATGAAGACGGACGAAATTTCCGACAAGGCCGAGGAAGACGCGGGGCGTAACTTCGGACGAATCGCCCGAACGGGGATCATGGACGCCTTCACGGATCGGGCAGGAAGCCAGCTCCTGTCCGGTATTGAGGCTCGCCATTGGCGGAGTTTCCTGAAGATATTCACCGAAACCGCAAACGAGGCGCACATTGATGCGGCCTTGGCCCGATTGGAAGAACGCATGGAGAAGGCCCCCATCCGGCAGCAAGAGATCGATAACGTGCGAGAGGTCGTTGACGCGCTGGTGCACACGCTATGGCCGCGACCAGACACGCCGCGATGATTGTCCGAATTTCCCGGACCATTTCTAACCACCCCTCGTCCCCCGCAACCAAAGCTCGCTATTCGCTTTCGTTCTCAGCATCAGGCGCGAGCGATAGTTCCAGCGCTTCCACCTGCCGCACAGCCTCGTCGACCGGAACGACTTCGCCAATCTGCCCGGACTCATCCGCGCCGCTGAGATCCTCAAAGAGGCGCGCCTGCACCAGTACCCGCGACTGGAAGGAACCTACGCCGTCGTTGTATGCGCCAACGGCCTGCCGCAAACCGCGACCCATTTTATCCACATGGGAGGCATAGGTGCGTAGACGGCCGTATAGTGTCCCCGCAGCTTTCGCTATTTCCTGGGCATTCTTCTGGATATCTTGCTGCCGCCAGGCAAGCGCAACAGTCCGCAGAAATGCTATCAGGAGTCCCGGGGTAGCAATCAGCACGCGATGGCGCTCCCACGTATCCTGCCAGATAGTAGGATCGGCGTTGATGGCTGCGTCGAGCATCGGGTCCGTGGGAACGTACATCATCACAAAATCGGGAGAGCAATCGACCCACTGAGCATAATTCCGGTCGGCAAGCACCTTGGCATGCCCTGCAAGAGCTATTGCGTGGTCCTTGAGTAATTGCTTCTGTTCCTGCTCGTCGTCGCTGCGCAGCGCCGCATCATACCGGTCGTACGGCGTCTTGGCGTCGATCACCACCGTCGCCCCGCCGGGAATCCGCACCAGCACATCCGGCCGAAGGCGCGCGCCGCCCCCGGTCAGCGGAGCCTGCTCCACGTAATCCACGTGCGGGGACATACCGGCCGCGTCGAGCACATTGCGCAGATGTTGCTCGCCCCACTGCCCGCGCAGCTGGGGATTGTGCAAGATTTTCCGCAGCCCGCTGGTTTCGGCGATCAGTTTCTCGACGCCCTCGCTGACTTTTGTCGTGTCGGCAACGCGGGCCTGGTCGGATTCGTCAACATGTTTCCGCAACTTGTCCAGGCTCTCGCGGACCGGCTTGACAAGATTCTCAACCGCGGTTTCGCGCGCCTTCAGGTCCTTGTTGGCCAGCGCTTGCTGCTGCTTGAACTGCTCGGCGGCCTGTTTGCGAAACTCCTCCGTGCTCGACCTGAGCACCTCTGAGGCAAGCCCCTTGAAATGCGTGTCGAGTTCCGCGCGACGCTCTGTAAGCGCCTTTTCGCGCTCTTTGTGGGCGCTTTGCAAACCGCTGATTTCGCTTTGAGCGTTCGTAAGCTGCTCCGCCCGTTTGTCCCGCTCAACACGCGCATCGTCCCGTTCCTGACGAATCGTCTCAATACTCCGCTTTCGTTCGTCCAGCTGTGTTTCCAGCCGGACGACGCGGCCGCGCAGAATGACGTAGAGCGCGGCGGCGCCCACGACGAGACCGGCAATAATTCCTGCTACAAGTTCCATGTGCTGATTGGCAATGTTATAAAGCATCCTTGAAAGAGTGACAAGTGCACATTCACCCGCCCGGCCCATGCGCCAGCCACAACGCGGCGTCTACCACAGGCGCACCGGTCAGGCGGCGCCAGTACGCGGCATACGCATCCAGTTGGGGTTGGCGCTCTTTCTCGACGGCAGCCGCCTCCTCCTCCGTATCGGCGCGGTCCGTCTTGTAATCGACGATGCGCCAGCCCGCGTCGTCCCGATATACAAGATCGATGGTCCCGCGCACCACGGTCGCGCCCTCCGCCCCGGCGCCCTCCGATACGGCCAGCGGAACCTCCGTATAAACTTCATGGGCGCGCTGCAAGGTTTCCCACAATGGCGATTTTTTGAATCGCTCCAGCGCAAGCGCCGCCATTTCTTCATCCTCCCGGGTCAGCGGATCTTCGGTCCACGGGAGATCCTCGTCCGCGTCGCCCCGGTTGATCATTTCGGCCAGCCGCCGCACCCGGACCGGCACATTTTCGGGAAGATCGCCCCGAACCGCTTCCTCAAACAACTGATGTACGAGCCGGCCGTATTTCACGCCCCTGCCTTGTTTGCGGGGCCTCTGCGGCGCCGGGGTCGCCTCTTCCCGCTCGCCGGTCACCGACCGCAGCGCATAACTTCTTTCTCGCGCGCGACGCAATCGCTCCCTGGCCTGTTCAAGCAGTTCGGCGTGACCCGGCCCGTCGCCGGGCGAAACACGCTCCGTCTCGTCCAACGGCGGCGCGGATTCCAGTTCGGGCGCATCCGCAAGCGAGTTCTTCAGCGGCGCCCAGGGCCCTTTGTCGAATCCGGAGTAGACGGAAACCACCAGCAGATTTTTTGCGCGCGTGGCGGCCACATACAACAACCGCGCCTCTTCCGCCTGAGCAAATAGCACCTCTTCTTCCTTGTCGGCTTCCCAGCCAACAGGTTGCGCCACAATCCGCCGGCCAAATCCCCCCCACTGCTTCTGGATCGGCATGGAGAGATACGTACCTGCGGGGCTTCGGGAAACATGATGCAACGGCTCTTTCGTATACGACGTATCCTTCGGATCCGCCAGAAAAACCACCGGCGCCTCCAGTCCTTTCGCCTGATGCACGTTCATCACCCGCACCACGTCGCTGCGCCCGAATTCGACAGACATCTGCGCCACATCCTTATTCGATTCCCCGACCAGCACGCGTAATTCTTCCACAATGCGCCCCCACGGATAGCCTTGCGCCGCCCATTCCTGCACCAGCGCCAGCAAACGGATCAGGTTGCCCGCCCGAAACGACGCATTCCCGTCGGGATGCGCGGTGGCCAACGCCAGATAGCCGCTCTTTGCAAGAACCGATTGCAAGGCCGCCGCAGGCGGCAACGTCGTAAAAACATGCTCGGCATGGCGAAGCAGGTCCTGCGCCTCGCAAAACCGGCGGGCCATGTCCTCGGGCAACCCCTTCGGGACGCCCGCATTCCAGTGAAAAACGCCCCCGGCTTGACGGTACGCGTACAACATGTCGTCCGACAGCCCCGCAAGCGGGCCGCGCAGAAAAGCAAGGAAGGGAACCGGATGCCCGGGATTGAGCACGGCCTCCAGCAACGTCGCGACGGCTTGTACTTCCTCGCTCTGGCCAAGACCATCCCCTCCCTCGCCGACGTACGGAATGCCTGCTTGTTCAAGCGTCCGCATGTATGTAGCCAGTTGGCCTTTCGTGCGCGTCAGAATGAGAAAATCGCCCGGAGAAGCCGGGGAATCGAGCAATGCGTCGTCTCCATCGCCCAAGTCCTGCAAGCTTGTCTCGCCGCGCAAAGCCTGCGCAATAAAGGAAACGATGCGCTCCGCATCCCACTGCGCTATCGCGGCGCGGGCGGATCGTTGCTGTTTCGGGACGGTGATTTTCCGAACGCAACAGGAATCGGCTCCGTCCGGGCGGTGCGCCCAAAGCGGCTTGAACGCCGCCTGACGAGGTGTGGAATCCTCTGCAAAAATCGGGACGAAGGCCTTGTTCATCCACTCGCAAAGCGCGCCCAACGAGCGAAAACTGGTGTTGAGTTGCACCACTTTGCCGCCCGTCTCCAGAATGCGTTCCCGGACGAAGCGGCCAATGGCTATGTCCGCGCGGCGAAATCGGTAAATCGACTGCTTGTCGTCCCCCACCAGGAACAGGCTCCCGGGGCGGGACGCCAGTTTGCGCCAGTTCTTCTCGCGGGTTTCCTGTCCGGTCAGATAAAAAATAATCTCCGCCTGCACGGGATCGGTATCCTGAAATTCGTCCACGAACAGCACGCGATAGCGGCTTTGCAAATGTTCGCGGACGGAAGGATTGTCCCGGAGCAGGGCCGCCGCCCGGAGCAACAGGTCCTGAAACGTCAACTTTCCTTGCTTCAGACGCTGGTCGGCGGACCATGCGACCGCGTCTTCCACAAAACCCGACGCAAGCTGGTGCAAATATTCGCGCCATGCGCGCAACGCAGGCGCCGCCACGTGATCCCGAAACGCCGGAAACAGCTCGTCCTTAATCGATTTGGCCGTCCGCCTGTCCAGCCAATGTTTCAGCTTGACGAAATCCGAACGCAGATTTTCAAAGATGGCGAGCGCCTCCGCCGCATCTGCATCGACGATCACCTCGGTGTTCTTGAGAAAATTCCGGGCCTTCGCCACCGCGCTCATCAAGTTGTCTCGCTCCCGGGGATTGGGCGGCACGCCATGCAATATCGCATCGGAATCAAGAAACTCCTTCAGGGCCTTCACAGGGGATTCGAAATCCGGTTTCGGCGTGTCGGTCTCTTTGAGCGGCACGTCGGAATACTGGCAACGATCCCTGAAAAAAGCGTAAAGGTCGTCGGGAACCAGCCCCGCGCCGCGCAACGCTTCCAGCCGCGGGTCCGGATCGGCCTCCCCGTCTCCGTACTGCTTTTGCACGAAACGGTCCCATGTTTCTCGCAACAACATGGCTTCCTCGCGGCCTTCTACTTCCTGGAATCCGGGCGCCAACCCCGCTTCTATGGGGCGCGTCCGAATCAGGCGCCCGCAAAAGGAATGAATGGTCCCCATGAAACATTGGTCGATCCGATCCAGGGCGGCGGCAATGCGCCGCCGTTCCTCCGCGCGGATAGACGGATCTGCCTCTGCCTCCCGGAGCGCAAGAAAGAAGCGAACGCGCATTTCCCCGGCGGCCTTGCGCGTGAAGGTGATGGCGGCCATGCGATCCACCTCGCACGCCCCCGTCCGCACCAGGGCCGCCATCCGCTGAACCAGCGCATAGGTCTTGCCCGCGCCGGCGCCGGCGAACACCATGACATTGCAATCCAGATCCTGTGCGATCGCGTCCCGCGCCGCCTGATCCTTCAATAAATTCTTCCCGTTCGAAGCAGCCGGCATATCACACCTCCACCCAGTTTCCCAGCGCAGGAGCAAACGACGGCGGTTGCTCGCCCGCGGACAGCCCGGACCAGGCCTCCAGCACGCCCGCAACATCACTGGCCTGCTTTCCTTCCGATCCGCACACAGCCTTGTAATCGCAAAACCTGCAAACATCCTGCTTTTTGTGCACATGCAGAAAAGCGCCCTGCTCCGCGAGATCAAAAAAGGGTTTCAGCACAGCCGCAACGTCTTCCTTCGGGGGCGTGGGGTTATGAATGCGCAGCCCGTGCTCGCGTTCGTTCGGGAAAAAATATCCACCGCGCACGGTACGGCCCGGCAAACCTTGTTCGGCCAGCAGTTGGTCCAGCGCAAACGCATACAACGCCCATTGCAAGCGTTGGCCGTCCGCCAGCAAATCGCCCGCGTTATAACTCCCCGCCGAACCGCTCTTGTAATCCCATACTTCATATCCGTCCGCCGCTTCGTCCACGCGGTCTATCGCGCCGCGCAAAAAGAACCGCACCTCGTCGGAAAGACGTATCGCCAACGGATCGGGACTGTCCAACGGCCCGTCTTCGCTCGCTTCGTCCGACGCGCCCCATCCGAAACGCACCTCGAATCCCGCCGGACGCGCATCGGCGCGCGCCGATTCCTCGTTCAGAAAAATCCGCAACGCGAGCGCCAGACGACGCACATCCGTCTCGTAGCCGGTTTGCTCCCGAACCGGAATACGCACCTTGCGATACGCAAGACCTTCGTGCATCAGTTCCCGCAGCCAGTCGGTATGTTTGTCGGGGTCCGGCGATTCCCCGCGCTGCGACAATGCGGTCATAAACTTGTGGAGTATGCCGTGCAACAATCCGCCGAACTCGGCCGCCGTCAGCCAGCGCCCTGGCCTGACATCCCGAATGTCCGGCAGCTGCGCGCGCAATACGTATCGCAAAAAATAGCGATAAGGGCAAGCGGTCAGGGTTTCGATGCGCGAGGCGGACAACGCTTCGTCGGCGGCGCCGGGACGCAGCGCCGGCGTAGCCTGTCCCAGCCAACCGTCGTACGCGCCAAACCCCGTCTCGGCGCGGGCGCGAACCGCTTCGAGGCCCTTCTGCAGCGCCGGATACTTTTGCAGCACATCTGCAAGGACCGACGGGGCGTCGCGCAAACCCAGGGAGACGCCGACCGACGTAAGAGCGCGCCGCGGTTCGGGCACGATCCGGTAGACCTGCTTCGCTCCGCCAAACAATTCGCCCAACTGCTCGAAAACAGGCGACGGATACACTTCCCGACCCTCTACGAGGTCCCGCCGGTTGGCCGTCAACAATATGCGGGAATCGGCCATGCCCAGCAGGCGAACCAGATTCCAGACCGTTTCGCCGGGACGCGCCCGCTGCAACGGAAGCCGCCCGCCGGAAATGCGCTCCCGTTCATCGTCCAGCAAAATCGGGTTCTCGATCCCGGCGCCTGGAAACGTGGTCTCCGCCAAGCCCACGATCACGGTATGCTTGCGGCCCGTATAGCCCCCCCGTTCCAGAGGAACCACGTACAGATGACCGGGGCGGGCAATCGTCGCCTGGGTCTTGTGGCGTTCGAGCGCGTGGGCCAGCGCCTGGGCGAGATCGGTTAGGCGGTCCGTCGCGCCCGCAGCCATGTCCAACTCCCTCAATATGCTTTGCAGCCGATTGTCGAGGGATTCGATCACCGCCTGACCGCGACCCTCCCGGTCCCGCCGGGGAACGAACCGCTTGAGAAAACGCCGCCCGGACTCGACCACATCCTCCAGCGACACGGACGCAGCATCCGGAACCGTCTTGTAGAGCCCGTCAAGCAAATTCATGGTCTCCCGGACGGCCCCTTCCGCAAACGCCTTGTACTCCGCCGCATCGTCGGGGACGGCTTCGGCCCAGCGGTTCAGCTGACCCCAAAGCCGTTTTCGGTCGCTTTTTACGCCGCCCGCTCCATCGTTTTCCCAGGCGCTGCGCCCTCCGCGCATCCTGGCCGCCAGCGCCGCGTCGGCGGCAGCGGCGACGGCGCCCGGCTCGTCCACGTAAAGAAGCCGGGAGCGCAACAGGGATACCAGCAATTCCGGTTCGCAATCCGCCGCCATCCACTGGTAAAAACCAAGAAGCGATTGACCTGCCCGATTCAGGGTCGCAGGAATCCCGGCGGCATACCGGGCAGGAATTTTCAACCCGTCCAGCACATCCACAATAAGCGGCAAATAGGGATCTTCCGCCGTATAGACCAATTCGATTTCGTCCAGCTTTGCGCCCGCGTGGAGTACCTCGCGAAGCGCGCCGCGCACCTCGTTCCCGGTCCCGACAGCCTCGCGCAGCAGCAGGTCCGCGGCCTCGCTATGCTCTCTGTCCGCGCCGTTTCCGCGACGCATCCGGTAACTGTTCCCGGCCGAACCCACCACGCCTTCCCCGGCGGCGATCGTCGGAGCAAGCGCGAATCGTTTGCACGCCGACTCCTGCGGCGGCGACAATCCATAGGCGTCTGCGGAACGGCCGACCCGAACAAGGGACGCGCTTAATCCCTCGACGAACCGAAAGG
>OZ246975.1:0-2217500 GCA_965232485.1 Rhodothermales bacterium | reverse complement strand
GAACATTCCTCATTTCCACGTAATAAAGAGAACCGCCATGAACGGCAAAGCCCTGCTCCCTGAATTCGACCGGGAAATCGAAAACACCCGCAAAATGCTTTCCTTGACGCCCAACGAGTGTCTGGACTATCGTCCGCACGAAAAATCGTGGACGCTACGGCAACTCGCCGCCCATGTGACGAACATCCCCGCATGGACCGGCCCGACGTTCCAGATGGATGAACTGGATATGGCGCAACCCTTCGAACCCTTCGTTCCCGAAAGCAGGGACGAAATCCTCGGCGCATTCGACAAAGCGGCCTCGAAAGCCCGCCTCGCACTGGAAAGCGCATCAGCCGACACGTTCCTTGAACCCTGGACCCTGAAGACAGGGGATCGGATTCACTTCACCATGCCGAAAGGCGTCGTATTCCGCAACTTCGTGCTGAACCATCTGATCCATCACCGCGCCCAGCTTGGCCTGTACCTGCGCCTGTGCGACGTGGCGATTCCAGGCATGTACGGTCCTTCCGCCGACGACAAGGCGTAGCGGCAGGCGCAACGCGCTTTGGTTCGGCGTCAACGACCGCCCCTCAGGTTCCAGGTAAGCGACAACTTCACGCGGCGGCCTTTCGGGCTGTGCGTAAAACCGTCGAACGCCGTTTCCCAATTTACGAAGGGCGGGTCGGAGTCCAGCAGATTCAGCACGGAAAGCGTCAGGTCGAATCCGCCGGGAAGATGCCGGTAGGCGGTCACGTCAAGGGTCGCAAACGAATCGATGGAAACGGGGTCTCCGGCGTCGTCTGAGTCGTCCGCATTGGTGTAGGAAGGAACATAGTTCAGGTAACTGACCAGCGAATAGCGACTCCGGTGGTAACCGACGTTCGCCCTGGATTTCCATTTCGGGATGGGCGGGGCGGCCGGATTGGAGCGATTCAGGTATCCGGCGCCTTCCAGGCCGCTCGCCAGCTGTACGCCGCCCAGCGAAAGCGACTTGACATGGTAGGAACGGGTCCAGGTGCCCTCGAATCCTCCCGAAAGCACCCCGGCTCCGGCAGCGAAACGGGTGCTGACATGCCAGTCGATCCCGGAGGTGGTAATCCCCGGCCAGTTGGCCGCCGTAACGCGGATGCGCTCGATGAGCTGGGGGTCGCAACCTTCTGCGCCGCCGGGACACGTAATGTATTGCTGCACCGCCGAGCGGGCAGCGCCGCCCTGGGCATACAGCGCCGTAATCCCGCTATGCGGCAACACGCCGATGGCGTCCCGGAAATTATAGGACCAGTAATCAAGGGTGGCTCTGAGGTGCTCCCGGGAAAATGCCGCGCCGATATTGTAGGTCACTGCTCGCTCGGGATCAAGATCGACGTTTCCGAACGTATCAACCGGCTTGTAGGTGCCCGTTTCGGAGACCCAGTCCAGCGCCGTAGCACGATCTTCGTTCAGTTCGTCCACGGACGGCACCCGAAGCGTGGACTGCAGCGAGCCGCGAAGAACCAGATCGTCCGTGGCCTGTACGCGAAGGGCGATCTTGGGATCGAAGCTGCGCACGATTTCATGAAATTCGTAGTTCGCCGCAACCTGGGCGTCAAAGCGCGTTCCCATCGTAAGCGGAACCTCAACGAAGAACCGATGGACCGTGCGGGCGTCGTCGTAGGGATAATAACCGGTGGTGAACGTATAGGGGCCTACCTTGTCCCTGCAACTGACGTCGCCGGGAACCGCACAGGGATTCGCGTTCAGGTTGGCGGGGTCGTTCGGCGTGGCGGACACGGCGTTCCGTCGGAACTGATACCCGACCGCATACGCTGCAAGCCCTTCGACCAGGCCGCCGCTTAATACGGCGTCGGCCACGAACATCCGGGCCTTGTTCTCCAGATCCAGTTCCTCGTTGACCCAGTCGAGCAACGCTTGACTGTTCGCAAGATGCGCGGCGTGATCGGGGTTCGCTGTATTCTCGAACGCCGCATTGGGCTGCGCGGCATGCTGGTGCGCATTGCTGAACGGATTGTAATACATGCACGCCCCCTGCCCCGGCGCGGCGCCATTGAGCGAGCCAAGCCGCATCCCGGCGGGCGACGCACGGTCTACCTCGACGCCCACGCCGCAATCGGGACCTCCGAAACCGCGGAACGCAAGGAATTTCCTGTAGGCGTATTCCGCGGGCAAATTCACGTTGTTGGACGCGCGCGCGTAGCTAACCGCTACGTCCAGCCTGGCGTCCCGGCCGCCGAACGCCTCAAACGCATGGTCGACCGACGCGGATATCCGCTGCGTACCGGACGTACGGGACAAAAAGCGCGCCGGCCCGCTGTTCCCTACCAGGCGACCAAAGAAATACCAGTCGTCTTCGAGACACGCCGCTTCGGAGGCAAAGCCTGCGCTCGCCGCATGCGCGCCGCAGAACGCTTGCCGCCCCGGATTGCCGGACGGCACGATCTGCGTACCGTCGTACGGAGAAATGGGCGGATACGACGGGGTCGTCCGCCAGTCGGGCGTCGTAGCCTGGGCCCACAGCCCTTCAAGGCGATACCTGGATCGGTCGGAAAAATTCCCGGAGATTTCTCCGAAAGCCCGGACATGCCTGCTTTGTTCGATCAGGTTATCCCAGGGCGCATAGCGAAAACGGCAGGTGACGTCTGCGTTGACATATCCGCCAAACTCCTCGCACCGGGGATCGAGAAATCGCCGATCTGTATCGCCGTGGGCGGCGACCAGGGCGGCGACGAAAGCGTCCGCATCTTCATTCCCTTCCAGCGAAGGCTTGTAAAAAGCACCCGGGTTGCCGGTATACGACCAGCCCCCCGCCTGCGGAAACGGGCGCAAGGCCCATTCCCGCTCTTCGGTCTTCAGCTCCTGCCGATACATCATTTCCGCCGACAACACGGCGTGGGCTCCGCCGACGTCGCCGCCCCAGATGGCTCCGGCATACGTGTCGCCGGCGTCGGCGAAATACTCATGGGACGTCGAAACCTCCAGTCCCTCGAAATCGCTGCGCGTCACGAAATTGGCGACGCCCGCCACCGCATCCGATCCATACACGGCGGAAGCCCCTTCCTTCAACACCTCTATGCGGCGGATAGCAATGGACGGCACCGCGTTCACGTCCACGAAACGTCCGCCGATGAGGCGCGCCGGGACATATACCTGGCGATGCCCATTCAACAACACGAGGGTGCGGGAAGGACCCAGGCCGCGGAGATTGACGCTGGCGACGGTTTCCTGCACGGAGGCGGGCGGACCGGCGCTATTGTACCAACTCTGCCGCTCGCCAATGACCCCGTGGGCCACGCTCAGATTCTTGAAAAGCTCGGCCATTTGCGGAGCGCCCTGTTCCGCCAGCGCGGCCCGGTCCACCGCCGTAACGGCGTACGGCAAATCGATGGGAAATTCCTCAATGGACGTGCCGGTCACAACCACTTCGTCCAGATTCAGCACGGTGGGCGTGATGCGCAACGACAAGGTCGCGGTCTCGCCGGCGATCACGGTCACCTCGCGCACCAGTTGGGCGTAGCCAATGAGGGAGATACGCATGCTCTGTTCGCCTGCCGGCACGAACGAGAAGTCGAAAGCCCCTTCCGCATCCGTATACACGATGGCGTCCAGGCCGGTGATATACACTTCGGCGGCTTCAAGAGGACTACCGTTCGAGGCGTCCAGCACGACGCCCGCAACATCGCCGGTCGATTGGGCATGGACCGGCGCCCCCGAAAAAACAATGGACGCGAACAGGACGAGGACCGAAATGCTTCGGGCAAACCCAACGAGGCGCCGCCTGTCTCGCACGCCAAACGACCGAAGAATGGTACGGAAACAATGCGAATAGGGGGGCAAAGACATAATAACGTCAGGTTTTCTCAAGGAATCGGCGAGTTACCGGTAAAGTAACGACAAACCGGAAACTTATTCAACCACATAGATCGAAAATCCCTCGTTCACGTCCACATCCACGCGCTCGCGGTGCTTCGTCTGAAGAAAAAGTCCTGTGTAATCGGGCTGGATCGGATACTCTCTGTGTCCCCGATCAACCAGCGCCGCCATCTGTACGCTCTGCGGACGACCGTAGCGCACCAGCGCATCCAGCGCCGCGCGGGCCGTTCGCCCCGTAAAAAGCACATCGTCCACCAGCACGACGTCCCGATCCGTAATATCGCGCGTCATGCGAGACGTGTCGGGGACTTCCGCGGCGGGGTCCCGGTCATCCCGGTATCCCGATACGTCCAGATCGTTGATCTCGAATGGGCGTCCCTCAAGAACCTCCATCTCGCGGGCAATCGCTGCCGCCACGAAACTTCCCCGTCGGCGGATACCCACCAGCTCCACGTTGGAAGCCCCGCGGTTGCGTTCGACGATCTCGCAGGAAAGCCGCACCAGCATGCGCTGCGCGCGCTCCGGTGACATGATGAGCCTGCGCGCCATACGCCAAAAACAAGGAAACGGAAACGAAGTGTCTGCGAGAAATTATCGCCTCGGGGCGCTCTGATCAAGTCCGCAAAGATTCAGAGCATCCCTTACTGAAACATCGCCTTGATGCTGCCCCAGGTGCGCCGAACGGCGGTCGGCGTATACGCAACCTGCTTCGACCCTACGATCTGCCTTCCCCCATCGTCCAGCACGGCGTACAAGGTGTACCGCACCATTTCGGCGCCCTTGTACAAATCATCGTCCCGAAAAACATACGGGTGTTGCGCGCCTTTCGGCTCAATCTCGACCACTCTGGACTGTGCGCCCACTTCCGCGCTCGCCTCCACCTCGTAATGCTCCAGACCCTCTTCGGACTCTGCGGCCCATTCCACGACGGGTACGCCTTCGTCCAGCAAGACGTCAAAGCGAAGCGCCTTGAAGTTGCTGACGTAAGCGAGGCGGGCGTCCGCCTCTGGCGCCGCATCGAAAGGAAGCGCCGTGAAGCCCGGGAGGCTTCCCAAAGCCGCCGCCGCAAGCGCTATGAGAACGAATCGTTTCAAAAAAGGCGAAAATGTGAAACCGGGTTTCGCAGGCATATCCCGTGCAGGATACTGTATCCTGCATAATATACGCACAGTTTTATATAACGTCAAGGGATGGCGTGCGTTCCGGGTCATGCTCCCTGCGCGACGGGCGCTCTGTTCGGGCACTGCTCCCGGATGCACCGACCATACATATTGAGCGAATGGTGCTTGATCTCGAACTGGTATATTTCCGCGACCATCTCCTGTATGCTCTGTATGCGCGGATCGCAGAACTCGAACAAGGCGTTGCAATCCATGCAGATCAGGTGGTCATGCTGCCAGTAGCTGAAGGCCCGCTCGTATTTCGCCTGATTTCTGCCGAACTGATGCCGGACCACCAGATTGCAATCTATCAATAATTCCAGCGTGTTGTATACGGTCGCGCGACTTACCCGATGTCCGCGGTCTTTCAGGCGGATGTAGAGTTCGTCGGCGTCCACATGATCGGTCGTGGCGTAAATTTCCTCCAGAACAACGAAGCGCTCGGGCGTCTGCCTGCGACCGCGTTTCTGGAGAAAAGCGCCGAAGATGCGGCGAACTTCTTCCATTTGCTGAACTGGAACGGACATGGGCAAAGCCGGGCTGCAAGGGAGGTCTGACCATGTTCTCAACCGTTGTCGGGGAGATGCGGTTCCGTTAAAACCCGGCGGAAAACGCGCGAAGGCTTCGGATTACGCCGCCAACGCGCATTTTCTCACCGGCCCAACCGTTTGGCCAGCAAATCCTGGACGTCGCGCCAGATGATCCCGGCAAGGTCGTCCTCGTTCATGGAGCCGTCGAGCCGCGCGATGCGATCCGGTTCCGCTGTCGCCAGGTCGTCGAATGCTTTCGCCACCCGGTCATAGAACGCCTGTCCGGCCTGTTCCATGCGATCCGGTTCGGGGCGCAATGCACCCTCCGGAGGGACGGGGATATGCGGGAAAAGACGCCCGGAGCGCTGGGCGCGGCGACGCACGGCCTCTTCGGGAGAAAGCGCAAGCAACCAGGTCCGATCCGGACGAAGCCCGCCCGTAACCCGCATATTCAGGGATAATACCCAGTCCGGGTCGGCAATCTCTCGACCCACGCCCTGATATGCCGTCGTCGAATCGTAGAACCGGTCGCATACCACGACCTTGCCCTCGGCCAGCGCCGGGCGAATGCAATCTTTCACAAGTTGCGCCCTCGCGGCGGAAAACAGCAATAATTCCGGCAAGGGATCGATTGCGAGGTCGGGCGAGTCGAGCAGGAGGGATCGAATATGCTCGGAAAGCGGCGTACCCCCGGGCTCCCGAAAAAGCACGGCGGCGGACCCTTCTTCGTTCAACCGCTGGACCAGCCGACGCGCCTGGGTGCTTTTCCCGGCGCCGTCAACCCCTTCGATCGTTACAAAAATCATGGACCGTTTCCACCGTTACAAAAATCGCGAACCGTTTCCACGCGCCGTCAAACGACAGAAAAACGGGAGCAAACCGGATCGTTCGATGCTGCCTCGATAAATATTTCTCGAGTCTGCCGCCGCTTGCGCCCGCATTCCGCAGCCGGAGAAAGCGAACTCTTTGCAAATTGGACAGTACCCTGTTATAATACGGCGAACTTTTTTTTCGCTTCATCTTTTATTGCCTTGGACCTTGACGCCCTGTACTCTCTCTTGCAACCCGTATTGCGAAGCCGGCATGAGCATGTTTGATTTCGAGTTCGAGGATTTCGACGAGCCTGCTGACGAAAAACGAATGAACGCACTGCTCTCCGCCTATGAGGGCAATGCGCCTGCCTGGCTTGATTCGGATTCGTTGGAGGATATCGCCAATTACTACTTCGAACAGGGACGCTACGAAGACGCCCTGCGCGTCATAGATCAGTTGCTCGACGTCATGTCCCACTCCTCGGACGCCTGGATGCGGCGGGGCGTCCTCCTGAACAACCTCGAACGACACAAGGAAGCGCTGGAAGCCTACGACAAGGCGCTGGCCCTGAATCCGATCGACGCCGAAACGCACGTCAACCGGGGCGCCACGCTCAATGCGCTGGGCCGGAACCGGGAAGCGCTGGAAGCCTGCGAAGAAGCCATCCGGATCGATCCGATCCACGACGAAGCGTTCTTTCAGCGCGGCGTAATGCTGGAACAGCTTGATTCCCTGGAGGCAGCCATTGCCTCGTTTCAGCGATGCGCGGAACTGAATCCCGAACATCCCGAAATCTGGTACGAACTCGGGTTCTGCTACGACTGTCTCGAAAAAGACGCGGAAAGCATCGCCTGCTACGAACGGCATATCGACATCGATCCCTACTCCCAGGACGCCTGGTACAACCGGGGCATTGTGCTCAGCCGAATGTCTCGCCTCGAAACCGCCGTGGATTCCTACGACATGGCCATCGCCATACAAGACGATTTCGCCTCGGCGTGGTATAACCGGGGCAATGCCCTGGCCAACATGGGCCGTCTCGAAGAAGCGATCAAGAGTTACCGGAAAGTGATTGCACTGGAGGGCGGCGATGCGGCAACCTGGTACAATCTCGGACTCGCGTTCGAGGAAATGGAAGAGTACGCACAGGCCTTTGAATCTTTCGGGAAAGTCGTTCAGGAGGATAAAACGCACCCCGAAGCCTGGTACGGCATGGCGTGTTGCCTGGACGCGCTCGAACGATACGACGAAGCGCTGAAACTATTCGACCAGGCGCTGACGCTGAAGCCCGACATTGCGGAATTCTGGCACGCCAAAGCGGATTGCCTGTATAACGCAGGAAATATTGCGGAAGCGCTGCAAACCTACAAACAGATCGTAACCGACCACCCCGACAACAAGGACGCCTGGCTGGATTTGGCCGAAATCTGCCTGGAAACGAACCGTCCTGAAGCGGCGATGAACGCCTGCAAAACGGCGCTGGCCCTGAATCCCGACGCCGACGGGTATTTTCTGCAAGCACGCGTATTGTTTGTGCTGGAGCGAACGGAAGAAGGCTTGCATGCACTCAGGATGGCGCTCCAGATGGATCCGAACATGCGAGAGGAATTCCGGCGCGCTTGCCCGGATATGTGGCGCGACATACAACCCCGACGCCTGCCGGGACTCGGAAATGGGTCTGCGCCGCAGGTATAACCTCCGTAAAAGCCTGACGCACGCCGCCCAGGGCCTGCTGATGGGCGCCGCCGATATTGTCCCGGGCGTCAGCGGCGGCACCGTTGCGTTCATCGTCGGCATTTATCCCCGGCTGATTGCCGCCGTCGGCCATGGCTTTTCGATGCTGGCCGCGCTGGTCCGAGGCCGATTTGGCGACATGCGACGGCACGGCGCCCTTTTCGAGTGGGGACTGGCGCTGCCGCTGGCCGCAGGAATAGGCGTCGCGCTTCTCGTTGGCGCAAAAGTTATTCCAATTCTGCTGGAAACCTGGCCCCACCGGATGCTGGGCCTGTTCCTGGGCCTGGTGGCGGGATCGGTGGCGGTTCCCTGGAAACGCATCGAGCGGAAAAACATGCCCGTGCTATGCATGGTTGCGGCAACGGGCGTAACGGCCTTTCTGCTGACGGGCATTCCGGCGGCGGGAGATGCGCTGGCGCCTTCGGGCGTCCGCGTGTTCGCCGCCGCAGCCATCGCCCTTTGCGCGATGATCCTGCCCGGCGTTTCCGGAGCCTTCCTGCTCAAGGCCATGGGCATGTATGAAACAACGCTGCATGCGCTGAACGACTGGAATATCGGATATATCGCGCTCTTTGCGGCGGGCGCGATGACGGGCCTGGGGTTGTTTTCACGCTTGCTTAACCACCTGCTTGCGCGATATGCAGACCTGACCATGGCGGCGCTCACGGGCCTGATGATCGGTGCGCTGCGGGCGCTCTGGCCATGGCAAACGGTGGAACGCGCGCTTGCGTGGCCCGGCGAAGGCGAGCCGGTTGGAGCGGTTGCGTTGCTGGCGGCGGCGGGCTTTGCGTTCGTAGCGAGGATGGCGCAGCGAGCGCGCCGCATGGACAAGCCGGAAAAAAGCGACTCCTGAACAGGCGCCTTACAACGCCAATCGTTCAGAGCGATGCGTAAGCTGGTCCAGGCGGTCGCGGTCTACTTCGACGCCTAATCCGGGGCGCTCCAGGGGCGCCTCCACAAAACCGTCGGGAGACATGGTCCACGCCGGCTGCACGATATCCTGCGCCCAGTAGCGGCTGCCTGGAGAAAGATCGCCCGGCAGGGTAAAACCGGGCAGCGAAGCCAGCGCCACGTTATAGGCGCGGCCTATGCCTGTTTCAAGCATTCCGCCCACCCAGGCGTCAAGGCGATGCTTGCGGCACAGGGCATGAATCGAAAGCGCGGCGGACAATCCACCCACGCGACCCGGCTTCACATTGACGATGCGCCCGCTTCGAAGCCGGACCATATCTTCCGCCCGATCCGGGCCGGTAATGGATTCGTCAAGGCAAACGGGGGTGGAAATCTGCTCCTGCAAAACCGCATGGCGAATCAGGTCGTCGTGCGCAAGGGGTTGCTCGATCATGGTTAACCCAAAGGCGTCAAGGGATCGCAAAAGTTCGACGTCGGACAGCGTATAAGAAGCATTCGCGTCGACGGACAGCGGAATCTCCGGCCCGAACTCCGACCGTATCGCCTTCACGCAACGCACGTCGGCGGTTGGTCCTATCTTGATTTTCACATTCCGATAGCCTTGCGCCAGACTATCCCGTACGCGTTCCACGAGCAGGCGCTCTTCCGGCTGCATGCCGAGGGCGATCCCGGCGGGAACGCGGCGACGGACGCCGCCGAGCAAGGCGGCGAGCGAGGTCTTTGCCCGCTGCGCCTTGAGGTTCCAGCACGCCATTTCCAGTGCGGCTTTCGCCATCCGGTGCCCGCGAAACACAGCTAACCGGGCAAGCACATCCAAGGGATCGGCGATCGCGCGGCCCTTGAGCGCCGGGACGAACCACTCCCGAATGGCGAGCCACGCCGTGTCTATCGTTTCTGGACTGTAGCGCGGCGTTTCCTGCGCCACGCATTCGCTCCATGCGGTTTCTCCGGCGCGTGCAGTGAGCTCAAGCAGCAAGATGCGGCGGCTATCCTGTACGCCGGAGGCGGTTCGGAACGGCTGTTTGAGCGGCAGCCGGATCTCGCGCATCTCAATCGTGTCGAGCGTCAGCATGCGGCGTCCCGGGCTCCGTTAAGGATACGTTGATTATGTCCGCAACAACCCCGAACGTCTGCGCAATGCGTCCTTGACCGCCTCGACGGGCATGTTGCGGTCGGTCCATTGCACATAGGCCGCCGCCGCCTGCTCCACGAGCATATCGAGTCCCCCGATAACCGTTGCGCCCCGGCGAGCGGCGTCGGCGAGCAAGCGCGTCTCCTCGGGAATGTACACGATGTCGTACACGATATGGCCCTCGCCAAAATCGGCGGCGTCCGGCCAGGGAGAATCGTCTACCGCAGGATACATGCCTACGGGCGTCGTATTCACCACAAGTTGCGCATTCCGAACGACGGGGCGGGCAGACGCCGCATCGCGTACTTCCAGCGCGCCGCGCTCGTCGAACTCGGCCAGATCAGCGGCCAGGGCCTCTGCCCGGGAAGAGGTCCGCGCCACAAGCGCAAGACGCCTCGGACGAAACGTAACCAGCAGCGCATAGGCCACGGCGCGCGCGGCGCCCCCGGCTCCCAGCGCCACCATCTCGACATCCCGAAGCCGATCCCCAAACGGAAGCAGCGGCGCCAGAAACCCGGGCACATCCGTATTGTCGCCCAGAAGCGCACCGTCGGGACGGCGGACGATCAGGTTCGCGGCGCCGACGGCGCGGACGCGCGGAGACCATTCGTCCAGGCAGGCAAGAACGGCCTGTTTGTGCGGAATGGTGACGCCGGCGCCCACAAAATGCAGGGCGGACAAGCCGCGCACGGCGTCTTCGATGCGTTCGCGGGAGACGGGCAAGGCGGCGAACGCAAAGTTCAGGCCCTGGGCTGCAAACGCCGTATTGTGAATGAGCGGGGAGAGCGAATGCTCCACGGGATCGCCAAGCAGGGCGACCAGGCGCGTACGCGCATCCATATGTACGACGTCGGACGCCATGTTACCGGGTTGGCGCTTCCGCGGACTCCGCTGCCGAATCCGTCTCCGAACGAGGGGACGGCGCAATAAGCGCAATCAGCAGGTTGCCCGGATCGGGCTTGGGCGGACCGTCGCCTATGGAAAGCACCTGCAACTGATTTTTGCCGCGCGCGATAAAAAGCGGCGTCATGCTGGCGCCATACTCCTTTTCCAGCCTGGAATAGGTGTTTTCGTTCTTGATGGCAAACGTCTTGACCGTCGCGCCCGCCGCAAATTGCGCCATAAGCGACGCATGGTTGACGCCCGCGCCGAAGAGGGGGCGTCCCCGCAAGTGCTGCACCGGCGTCTCGCCCGCCTCGTCGCCTTGCTGATTGTTTCGCGTAGCCAACTGGTACATCTCCGCACTGTCGAAAACTTGCGCGAAACGCACCACGGTAAGCGAATTCACTTCATCGTTGGGAGTAAGCACGACAAGCCGCCCAATCCCGCTCAAGTCCAGTTCGTCCATAATGGACTCGGACAACACATTGCCGCGCAGCGCATGCAGACCCGCCTCGCGGGCGCTGGCGACATTGCCGGCGTTGGCGTCTATCATCCGTACGCTGAACCCCACCTGATCCAGTGCGCGGGCAATGCGGCGGGCCCAGTCGTGGGCGCCAACGAAGAGCACGCCCTGTGGATCGGGTTCCGCAAGTCCCAGCCAGCGCGCAACCGGCGAAATCGTGAGGCCATAGATCGCTACCGTGCCCACGATCACCAGAAATATGATGGGAACGATAAATTGCGATTCCTCTGGATATATCTCCGCGATACGGAACGTGAAAAGGGACGCCACGGCCGCCGCCACAATGCCGCGGGGCGCCAGCCAGGACAAAAATACCTTTTCCTTGATGTTCAGCCGCGTGCCAAGCATCGACGCAAAAACCGCGACGGGGCGCACGAACAACATGAGGATGAGCAGGAAAACGATGGCCTCCCAGCCGATGTATTGTTGTATATCGGTCAGGTTAAGTTGCGCCGCCAGCATAATAAAGAGCGCGGCGATCAGCAAAACCCGCAAATCTTCCTTGAACTCCACGATGCGCCGCACCGCCACGAGGCGCTGATTCGCAACCGCAAAGCCCATGATGGTCGTGGCCACCAGGCCGCTTTCCGGTTGCAAAGCGTCCGCCACCGCGAACACAGCAATGACGACCATAAGCGCCATGGGATTCTGGAGATAATCCGGCACCATGCGGCGGCGCAGCAGGAACACGAGGATACCTGCTCCAGCAACGCCGATTCCGACGCCCACGAAAAATTCCAGCAACAACCCCTTGAGCGCATGCGACGCCACGCTGCCCACCGCGCCCGCGCCCGTCTCGCTGATCAACACAAGCGTTTCGAGCACCAGCAAGGCGAGAATCGCGCCGATCGGGTCGATGGTAATGCCTTCCCATTTTGCAAGCGCGGCAATGCGCCCCTTGGGCCGGATGTGCCGGAGAATCGGCACGATGACCGTGGGCCCCGTGACCGTCAGGATGGCCCCGATGAGCAAGGAAATGCTCAGGCTCAGCTTCAACACGAACAGGGACGCAAGCGACGCAAGAAACCAGGTGATCAACACCCCGATACTTATCAGGCGTCCCACCGCGCCGCCCACTTCGCGCAGCTCGTCAAGCCGCAGACTCAGCCCGCCCTCGAACAAAATAATCCCGATCGAGAGCGCCACGAATGTAAAAACCCATTCGGCGCGCATTGCTTCCGGGTCCAGCACGCCGGTGACCGGCCCGGCGATAAAACCGAACGTGAGGAGCAACAAAATGGAGGGCACGCGATACCGCCACGCGATCCATTGGGCGCTGACCCCGAGTACGAAAACCGCTGCTATGCTGAAAAGGGCGGACACTGTGCAGGAAGGAGCGCTTCGGCAGAAGGCGGGACGACTGGGTTGAATCCGCCCGAAAAACACCCGCTCTAACTCTGCGGAATACGCTTTCGGTTCCGCAGCGGCAAAGATTGCGCCCGAATCGCGCCGCAACAACGGGAGCGCCGCGCCCTTCCCCGGCCCTGTCTCCGGTATCGTGAATTCTTGCATTTCCCCGAATGCCCGCTGCATATTTGTCGTTACTGCACCGTAACATTATGCGAACGGTCCGACAACGGGGCCCCAGGCCATGTTGGCGAAATTCCCTCCCTTGCCCGAAAAACAGATTGCCGTATGCAACACACTTCAGATTTTCTGGGAGACGTAAATCGTTCGTTCATGAAAGCGGCCCGCCTCACGAAGCATCCCGAGGGCCTGCTTGAACAAATTCGCATGTGCAACAGCGTCTATGCGATGGAATTCCCCCTGGTCCGGGACGACGGGTCTATTCGCGTCATTCAGGCGTTTCGCGCCGAGCACAGCCATCACAAGCAGCCGTCGAAAGGAGGCGTTCGCTATGCCCCGACTGTGTCGAAAGACGAAGTGGTGGCGCTGGCGGCGCTGATGAGCTACAAATGCGCCGTGGTCGATGTGCCCTTCAGCGGCGCCAAGGGCGGCGTCAAAATCAACCGAAACAACTTCTCGGCCCACGAACTGGAGCGCATTACCCGGCGATACACATTCGAACTGGTCCAGAAAAATTTCATCGGGCCAGGGATCGACGTGCCCGCGCCGGACTACGGAACGGGCGCCCGGGAAATGGCGTGGGTATACGACACCTACAATCAACTCTCCGACAACCCGCTCGACGCGGCGGCTTGCGTGACCGGAAAACCCGTTGGGCAGGGAGGCGTGCACGGACGCAGGGAGGCGACCGGCAGAGGGGTCTTTTTCGGCGTCCGCGAGGCCTGCAACAACAAGAAAACCATGGAGGCGCTGGGACTGGACACGGGTCTGGATGGAAAGCGCGTCATTGTGCAGGGCCTGGGCAACGTGGGATTCCATGCAGCGTATTATCTCCAGGAAGCCGGCGCCCGCATCGTAGGCATTGCGGAAATGAACGGCACGCTCATCAAGGAAGACGGACTGGACGTGCGGGACGTGGGCCTCTGGCGGAAGGAAAACGGCACGATCGAGGGATACCCGAAGGGGCGTCTTGTTCAGCCTTCCTCGCAAGCGCTTGAAATGGATTGCGACATCCTGATACCCGCCGCCCTCGAAGGGCAGATTTCGAGCGAAAACGCGGGACGCATTCAGGCGCGCATCATTGCCGAAGCGGCAAACGGGCCGACCACCTCCGAGGCGGACAGCATACTGCAAAAACGAAACGTGTTCGTTTTGCCGGATGTGTATCTCAATGCGGGCGGGGTCACCGTATCGTATTTCGAGTGGTTGCGCAACCTGTCCCATGTGCGGTTCGGGCGCATGAGCAAGCGCTTCGAAAGCAACACGCAGCAGAAATTGCTGGCCGCCATCGAGACGGCCACCGGGAAATCGCTATCGCCGGATCTGCTGGCCGCCATCGGCAGGGGGGCCGACGAAATCGACATTGTGAATTCGGGGCTCGAAGAGACCATGGTATTCGCCTACAACGAGATTTACGACATCTCGCAACGGATGAAAACCGATCTGCGCACGGCGGCCTTCGTAAGCGCTATCAACAAGATCGCCGTGCTCTATAACGAGATGGGGATCTTTCCGTAAGCGGCATGGACTATCTCATCCTTTACATTCAGGCTTTCAAGCACAAATCTCACCTGGCGCAAAACTTCATGGTCGCTCATGGCATATGTTGTATTGTTGGACAAATTCGTATTTCGTCAACCAGAAAACGCCGCCATTCGCACACGAATTACCTTTCCAGTCCACGTTCCTGATTCTTTCGATAAGGAGGGGTACAGGGATTTTTGACTTCAGGTAATATCCTCTGTTATTCGATGTTGGACTTTTGATTACCTTCCTGGGGGAGGCCCCAAAAACGAATATATCAAAATCTTGCGGACCGGAAAAATCAAAATCTCGCGTACCTTTCACCACGGATGGGTGCTTGACTCTAAGATCTACCCCGGGCGACCTGTCGAATACGAAAAAACTGGTTGGCACATGGTAATCCCTGCCATCCAGCGTAAAACAGTCACGTCCCAAATCCGTAATAGAAGCTATACGCCAATACTGGGGAATTATGCGTTGCCGCGTATGCTTCCTGTACACGTTTGGAAGTATGAAAGCAATGGTCTGAATGTTGTGAAATAACATGGCTCTGCGAATGAAGGCAGACGACAGTTTGTGATATTTTCCGTATGGCGGATTTCCGATGATCAACACGCTACCGGATCCCTCGTCTATCTCGTACTTGAACCAGTCGCTCTTGATTACATCCTTATGCTGCGGGTCGATATCGATCCCGATTTTGTTCGTGTGTTCGATGGCGTCCAGAAATACGCCATTGCCCGCGGACGGCTCTATCACCAGATCGAATCGCGACAGGTTACCCAGTTGAGCCAAGCATCGGCGCGCTACTCCGGGCTTGGTGAAATACTGGTCAAGCGCCTCGCCAGTCGTAGCCGGAGCAATTCGGTTTAATTGGTGCATGTCTACGGCTCCCGTTTATACTGGCCCGGGTTGGGGATTCTCGCAAACCAACACATGTCTGAATGGTCCCGTACGCGGGCGAATCACCCGCACCCGCTGGTGGAGCCGCAGTTGGGACACGAATAGCAGGCGCCGCTGCGGACCGTGATGGAACCGCAGTTGGGGCAGGCCGGACTGTCTTCCTGGTTGCGAAACGTAGCCGCATGCGACTTGCTCGCGCGGCCCCGCTCCATGGTTTCCATGAACGCTTCCACGGTGCTTCCCACAAGGGCGTCCACCGGCTCGGGCGGCGCGGAGAGTTGCGTCTGCATCCGGGTCATATCGTCGGATGCGGACAGCGCCTCGTCGGAAGCGTCGCCGCCGGTCGCCTCTCCGCCCTTGCGCATCGGAATAAATTTCAGGGACAGGTACCTGAAAATGTAGTCCATGATGGACTTCGTGATCGGGATCTCCTTGTTTTGGGTAAAGCCGTTCGGCTCGAAGCGCATGTGGCTAAACTTGTTGCAGAGATCCTCCAGCGGAACGCCATACTGCAACGCAATGGATATTGAGGTCGCAAACGCATCCATCAACCCGGAAATCGTAGACCCTTCCTTCGCCATCGTGATGAAAATTTCTCCGGGCATGCGCGATTCGGGATACAACCCGATATGCAGGTACCCCTCGTGTCCGGCGATGGAGAATTTGTGCGTCATGGACGGGCGTTCGTCAGGAAGCCGGTTGCGAATCGGCTGATACACGATCTTTTCGATAATTTGCGGCTCGGAGATCGCCATGCCGTCGCCGGACGCTTCCTCGTCCCATTCCTTCTTTTTCCTGGTGTTGCCGCCCTTCGACGTGGAAAGGGGCTGGCTCCGCTTGGAATTTTCGCGGTAAATGGCCAGCGCCTTGAGCCCCAGGTCCCAGCCCTGCATATACGCATCGGCAATCTCCTCGACCGTTGCGCTTTCGGGCATGTTGACCGTCTTGGAAATGGCCCCGGAAATAAAGGGCTGCACGGCGGCCATCATCCCGATGTGGCCCGTGTGGTGAATGGAGCGTTCTCCCCGAAACGGCTTGAAGGCGCAGTCGAAAACCGGCAAATGCTCCTCGCGGAGCTCCGGAGCGCCCTCGATCGTATCGTTTTCGTCGATATACCGAATAATCGCCTCAATGTCCGCAACCGCATAGCCAAGGCGGGTAAGCGCTTCGGGTACGCTGCGATTCACGATTTTCATCATCCCGTCGCCCTGTCCGGCCAGCAATTTGTACTTGACCAGCGCAATATCCGGTTCGACGCCCGTCGTATCGCAATCCATCATGAATCCGATGGTGCCGGTCGGCGCCAGCACCGTGGCTTGCGCGTTCCGGTAACCGGCCTGTTCGCCGGCGGCAAGGCAGTAGGCCCACGTTTCCCGAGCCGCCTCAAGCAGATATTCCGGGCAACTGGCGTGAATCGTATCGACGGCCGCCGCATGCATGCGCATGACCTCAAGCATGGACGAGCGATTCGCGGCAAAACCTGCGAAGGGACCGATTTGGGGGTTGGCGGCGATTTCGGCGCTGCGGGCGTACGCTTCGCCATGCTCGATCGCCATCAGCGCGCCGGCCACGGCGCGGCCTTCGTCGCTGTCATAGGGGAGGCCCATGGCCATCAGCAAGGCGCCCAGGTTCGCGAACCCGAGTCCGAGCGGACGATAGGCATGGGAGTTTTCGGCGATCGCGCGCGACGGATACCCGGCGTTGTCCACAAGAATTTCCTGCGCCGTAATAAAGATGCGGGCGGCGGCCCGATAGCGCTCCACGTCGAACGAACCGTCTTCCCGCTGAAACTTGCGGAGGTTCAAGCTGGCCAGGTTACAGGCCGAATCGTCGAGGAACATGTATTCCGAGCAGGGATTGCTCGAATTGATCGGTCCCGATTCCTTGCAAGTATGCCAGCGCTGGATCGTATCCTCGTACTGTACGCCCGGATCGCCGCACACATGGGTGCCTTCGGATATCTTGCGCAGGATGTCTTGTCCGGCGATCGTATCGATGGCCTCGCCATCAAGCACGCCCCGCAATGCGTACGGACTTCCGGACTGCACGGACTGCATGAGCGCATCGTCCACGCGCACGGACTGATTCACGTTCTGGAACGCCACGCTGCCGTACGCCGGACCATTGAACGAACCGTCGTAGCCTTCCTCGATCAGCGCCCACGCCTTCCGTTCTTCTTCCTGCTTCGCCGTAACGAATTCGAGAATATCCGGATGCCAGGATTTCAGCGTCTGCATGATGGCCGCGCGGCGCGTTTTTCCCCCGGACTTGATGGTCCCGCCAGTGGCGTCCTGCACGCGCATGAAACTGACCGGCCCGGACGGCTGCCCGCCGCCGGAAAGTTTTTCTCTGGAGGAACGCAGTTTCGACCAGTCGGCGCCGACGCCCGACCCGAACTTGAACAACCGGGCGCTTTCTCCCATCAGCTGCCAAATATCGTCGATGGAATCGTTCACCGATATAATGAAGCAGGCGGAGGCCTGCGGACGGCGGTAGGGGTCCACGGGGACGGCCCGGCCCTTCTTTTCGTTCCAGCCGGATATCTTCTTGCCGCCCGTATCGCGAACGCCATACTGCTGATGCAGGCCCACATTGAACCATACCGGACTGTTGAACGCACCGTATTGATGCAGGCAAAGCCAGGTCAGTTCGTCGTAGAAGCGTTCGGCGTCTTCGGCGGAGGCGAAATAATGCTGTTCGGCGCCCCAATCGGCGATCGTGCGCGTGACGCGATGAATGAGCTGCCGGAGAGAATCCTCGCGCCCTCCCTTCGCCGGATCGACGCCCGATTGTTCGACGTCTCCGTAGAAATACTTGCTGGCCACTACATTCGTGGCCAAAGGGCTCCAGAATTCCGGAAACGCCACGCCTTTCTGCTCAAAGACAGCTTCGCCTTGCTGATTCTTGATGGCGGCGTCACGGCGATCCCATGTCACCGCGTCAAAAGGCGACTGCCCTTCCTCGGAGAATACCCGCTTGATATGCAACCCCCTGGCGAATCGCCCGGGCGCAAAGCCTTCGGCGGAGGTCTCGGGAGAAGCCTCCCGGGTGCTTGCGTTATCGGTTTTCAATCCGGAAAACAGGCTGGACGCGCGGCCTTGTTCGGGGGAGAATCCGTTCCGGGAAGAGTTGCTATCCTGCATAGCCAAAAAACGGGTTAATGGAGGCGAAATAAATAACGGAATACCAGCACGGCGCCAACCAAACTCGACAAAGGCAGGAACCGGAGCATACAATAAACAAGATAAAAAACCGTTATGCAAGGGCTGGCGACGGTTTTCTGTCCCGCCGCGGCGGATTTCACAATTGCCGGGTATCCACACGGTTTCGCTGGCGCCAGAGCGCATAACCTCCTTGAAGGCAAGGCGCTATGCTAAATCCGTTATTGCTCATACTCTCCCTGCCCACGCCCCGCTCACAGGTTATCCACGCTTTTTTCCACGATCTGGGGAAAAATTGTTTTCTATATTTATGCAATAACGGATTTATAGCCTCCGGAACAGGCGCGATTCCGGCCGCCATAACCCGAAGCCGCCGCGTTTTCCGCTCATTTCAACGATGCAAGCATGACGCGCCGCGCGCCCGAACGCGCCGCGCGACGCGAAGCGGTTTCGGTCAGCGTGTCCTGTAATGAATCCAAAAGGGCGCGACGTCGTTTACAGCGGGCGTATTCGCGGCAGCGCGCAGGGGTAAACATTGCCCGATATAAACCCAAATCGATGGCGAACAAATATGTTGCAGGAAAACATTGAGCACAGCGCATATCCTCATCCCGAGGAATTCGAGGTCATGCGCCCGGAGTATTCCGAAATAGAGAACGCCTACTTTCGGGCAATCATCACCATCTCGCCGTTTCGCGTGACGGGCGAGAGCCGTACGGAGGCGGGCGCGCGCCGGGCGGCGCTCTACGAGGCGGAAAAAACCTACCGTTCCTATCACCCCTCCTACAGGGTGCGCAATCCGTATCCGGATACTTTTGCAGATCGCGAAGGCACGAAGTGGTCCCGCGTCCCTCTGTCGAAACGCGACAAAATGGGAGACTACCGGTTTGTGGACGCGGACGACGAGGAAGACTTCGCAGATATCGAATCCATGCTCACCTGGGATGTGCGTCCAGGCGAAATCAGCGGGCGATCATGAATCCGCGGGCGAAGCGCTTCTGACCGATACGGATGCGACAGACGTAGGCTCCACTGGCCAAGTGACTTGTTTGCATGGTCAAACTATGTCCGCCGCCACGCTGCACTTCGTCCACGAGTAGCGCCACGCGCGTTCCGAGGATCGAGTAGACCTCCATGCGTACATGCTGGGGCTCCCGGAGCGCGTATTGAAATTGCACAGAGGCGTCCGCGGGATTCGGGAAGGGCGGGAAGAAACTATTTTCGATCTCCGGCGGCGCAACGGATGCAGACGTCGCCGTTTCGCGCAGGAAGTCCACATAGTTCAAGACCCCGAGCAAGGTCGTGCGGGAATCGTGCTCGAATACGAAATAAAGGGCGCGGGTCCCTCCGGGATCGACAATGGATGCGTTTACGTCAATGTATCTCCTGCCCGTATGCGCATCGGCGATAACGACAGCGCTGATCTGCTGTCCGTCGACCGAATCGGCGCGCACCGAAATTTTCGTTCCGGCGACAATCGGGTTGAACCGATACGATACGGCCTTGACGCCGGCGAGATTTGCGGGATCGAGCACGAGGTATTCTCCTGACGTAATGCCGGATACGGCCTGCAATCCTTGCGCATCGTTCGCGGGTACGATGGAGAGACCCTCCGAGCGCCGAAAATGCTCCGCCTCCTTGTGCAGGGGCTGGAGTATCGAAATGGCTTGTCCCGCGAGCGGGACGTTCGCTTCCCCGCCCTGATCGGTATAGGTGGTTTCGACCACATAGAACACGTTCGATCCATCCGCTCCGTGGGCCGGAGCCAACGTAAAGGTTCCGGCGCATCCGGAATGGATGCGTTCCGCGTGGCTATGATCGTCATGGCCAATGGCGGGCTGCGTACGCACGTCCTGGCAATCGACGCCAGCGCCCGCGGCGCCCTCTTCGGCGTCCTCCACGCGGACGGCGTACGGAACGGACTGCCCCCATGCAAAGAAGGACCCGTGGGCCGGTTCGGAAATAGACACGACCGGACGCGAATTGCCCGCCACAATGGGAATAACGGCTACGCCGTCGCCGCCGGCCTGGTCGCGCACGGTCAGGCGCACATTGTAGCCGCCCGCCTGCGCGAACGTCCAGGTTGCCGTGGGGCCAGTCGCATCGACCTGGCCATCGTTCGTGAAATCCCATGCATAATCCAGTTCTTCGGACGAATCCGGGTCGTACGAATCCCTGGCGTCGAACTGCACGGTCAAGGGCAAGGGGCCTGCGTCGGGAGACGCCTTCGTCACAGCCACCGGGGCTTTGTTAAGCGACGTAAAGGCTATGCGCAAAAGACGGGCGTCCGTGTTGTTCCTGCCGAATTTGTCGCTTCCCCACTCAAGAAGATAAAGCGCGCCGTCCGGTCCCAATTCCATATCGATCAGGGCATTGAAGCGGAACGTGGACAGGAAAGGCTGGATAGCGAGTATCTCCCCGTTATCGTCGAATTTGATTTGCCTGATCCAGTCTCGGGACCATTCGTAGATAAAAAGCGACTTGTCGAAATACTCGGGCAGTTTTCCTGACGATTCGAGGGCGGGATCAAAATGATAAATCGGGCCCGCCATCGCCGCGCGCCCTCCGCCGCCGTCGATTTGAGGAAAATCGTCCGACGGGCCATAGGGATACCATATCCAGGCTTTTCGCGCAGGCGGCAGATTCATGAGCCCGGTATTGTTCGGAGAGTCGTTTACCGGGGCGGCGCAATCAAAGAAATTGCCGCTGCGCCGCGTACGAAAATCGAAATCCCGGTAGGGCTTGTTGTCGCCAATGCAATACGGCCAACCGAAATTTCCGGCCTCCCGGGTTCGGTTCCATTCGTCATGGCCGCGGGGGCCGCGCGCCGGATCGTCGTTTCCAGCGTCCGGCCCGACGTCGCCCCAATACAGCCAACCCGTTTCGGGATCGATCGAAAAACGGAACGGATTTCGGGAACCCATAACATAGATTTCGGGACGAGTAGATTCCGTGCCCACCGGAAAAAGATTGCCGTCGGGAATCGCATAGGTTCCGTCGGCCAAGGGTTTGATTCTGAGTATTTTGCCGCGCAAATCGTTCGTGTTGGCGGACGATTTCTGGGCGTCCGACGCCGACAGGCCGCTTTGCTCGTCGATGGGCGCATACCCATCGGAATTGAACGGGTTCGTATTGTCGCCGGTCGCGATGAAAAGATTGCCGTCCGGACCGAAGGCGAGGGAGCCCCCCGTATGGCAACACTGATCCCGTTGCACGGGAATCTCCAGCAGAATCTGTTCGCTCTGCGGGTCTATCGTATCGCCGTCGAACGTGAAGCGGGAAACATGCTGCACCGCATTATTGCCCGCCGGCGAGTAGAAAAGGTAGACCCATCCATTGGATTCGAACGCCGGGTCCAGCGCAATGCCGGCAAGCCCATCCTCGAATTCGTGAAAAACGTCCAGCCTCAACGCCACGGAAGTAGTTCCGGCGGCAGGATCGTATTTCTTGACGGTTCCATACAACTCTACGTAAAGCACGACCCCGCCGGGCGTTACGACCAGCTCCATCGGATTCGTCGGGCTTTCGTCCAGTACGGTTTGTTCGTACCGGGCGTCCCGGGCGCTGGAGCAATCGCCCCCTTGCCCCATGGCGTAGGCAATGCCTCCCTGCAGGTGCTCAAGAAACTCGGGCTCCGAATACGTTCCTTCCGTATGCCCCATGCCGGTATACCACGACCGGCCGCCCAGGTATTCATGACACCAGGAAATGGGATGGTCGGCGGGTTGGGTTCCGCCGGCGTACGTGCTCTCGTCGAGCACGGCGAGGACATGCGCTTCGCCGCGGGGACTGTAGTTGTAGTTGTACCATTCGTCCACGCGCCGCCAGCGTTGCGGAAGAGACGCCGTCGAGGGATGGAGATTGTCCGGGACCAGCACCGTGGCTTGTTGTATCTGGGGATGGCCGGCGAAATACGCGCCGACGAGCCCGCCGTACCACAGCCAACCGTATTCCGTATCGGCTGCCGAGTGGACGCCGACGAAGCCGCCGCCCTGCGCAATATATTGTTCGAAGGCGGTCTGCTGCGCGCCGTTCAGCACATCGCCTGTCGTGTTCAGGAAAACGACGGCGTCGAACGCCGCCAGGCCCTGATCGGAAAATATAGCCGGGTCCTCCGTGGCTGTCACCTCGAAATGATTTGCGGCGCCCAACTTGCGTATCGCCTCGACGCCTGCTGCGATACTGGCGTGCCGGAATCCTTGCGTCCGGGAAAAAACGAGAATATGCGGATCGTCCTGCGTTATCAGGCCCGCAGACGCCCGACGACCATCCGGCCACGGCGCGTGACCGGACAAGACAAGGAGCAAAAGAAATGGAACGAGGCGCTGCTTCATCTGATCGGAGTGCAAATTTGCAGGTTTCCAGGGATACTTAACCATGCGAATGCGCTGTATGTTCGCAGGCGCGTTTGATAAATTACACGGTCTCCGCGGGATGCGCAAATTATGGCTCGCCGGGGACAACGCCCCATGCAACTCGGCTCAGGTGAAACCGACGCCCCTTCTCGTACGTCCATGAGCGGCGAACCCATGCCTGATCCGCACCGGCGCCGATACGCCGCGCAGCCAATACGCGCCATGCCTTTGCATCTCCGAAAAGACATAACATCCAACCTGACCGACGCCTTGCGCAACGGCCCTTTCGGCTCCTTGTTGCGTACGGTGGGGAATGTGGCCGACCGGGAACGCCTCGACGTATGGCTGGTGGGCGGCGCCGTGCGCGATATTCTCCTGAAAAGGACCGTTCCGGAACTGGATTTCGTGACGGTCGGGCCGGGTAGCGGCATTCGCCTGGCCAGGGCGCTGGCCAAAGAACTGGGCGGACGCACCGTACATGTCTACAAGACCTATGGAACCGCCGCGATTCGCGTACCGAGGGCGCCCGGACCGGGAGCGCGCGGAAAATTTAGGGGAGACAAGGCGCTTTCGCTGGAATTCGTAGGGGCGCGACGGGAAAGTTACCGCCGGGAATCCAGAAAGCCGGTCGTGGAAGACGGCTCGCTGACGGACGATCTGCGGCGACGGGATTTCACGATCAATGCGATGGCGATCTCCGTCAACCCGGATCGCTTCGGGACGCTGGAAGACCCGTTCGACGGACAGGCGGATTTGCAGAGGGGCCTGCTCCGCACCCCGCTTGATCCCGACGTTACGTTCGAAGACGATCCGCTCCGGATGATTCGCGCGGCGCGTTTCGCCACCCGGCTACGGTTTCGGGTCGATGCGCAGGCGCTGGAAGCCATGCGGCGGAAGACCGAACGAATCACTATCGTGAGCCGGGAGCGCATTACGGACGAACTGCAAAAGATCGTCTGCGCCGCCTGCCCCTCGATCGGGTTCCGGATTCTTTTTGAGACGGGCCTGCTGAAACACATTCTGCCCCGACTGGCCGCATTGCAGGGCGTCGAAGCCGTGGACGGACTCCGGCACAAGGACAATTTCTTTCATACGCTGCAAGTCCTCGACAATCTCTCGGCGATGACGGCGGACCGGGACGGGGAAGAAACCTGCTATTTGCGCTGGGCGGCGCTGCTGCACGACATCGGCAAGCCCCGCTCCAAGCGCCTGTCGCGCGACGCGGGATGGACCTTCCACGGACACGAGGAAATCGGCGCCCGCATGATTCCCGGCGTGTTCAAAAAACTGCGGCTTCCCGCCGGCGAGCCGGTAAAATACGTGCAGAAGCTGATCCGGCTGCATCACCGTCCCGTTTCTCTGGTGGATAACGAGGTCACCGATTCCGCCGTGCGGCGGCTGCTCTTTGAGGCCGGAGACGATATCGACGATCTGATGACGCTGGTTCGGGCGGACATTACGTCGAAAAATCCGCAGCGCGTGCAACGCTATCTCGCGGCGTTCGATCTTGTCGAGGAGAAAATGCGGCGGGTGGAGGAAAAGGATCGCCTTCGCAATTTTCGCCCTCCTGTGGACGGCCGGGAAATTATGAAGACGCTGGACATCGGGGAATCTGTGGCCGTGGGCATCGTCAAAGAAACGATCCGGGAAGCAATTCTGGAGGGAGAGATTCCCAACGAACACGACGCCGCGTTCCAGCTGATGATGGAAATCAAGGACGACGCCCTGCGAAACGGCGCGCTGTTCGAGGAATTCATCGCCGGGCTGAAGGGGCCGGAAAACGCCGCCATCGGCGCAATCAAGGAGGTCGTGTTTTCCGGGAATGTGCCGAAGGACCGCGCCGCCGCCTGGCGGCGTCTGACGGATATCAAGGACCACGCGACGGAACGTCTTCGGGGGAAGAACGGGGAATGAAATGAGGCGTTTGATCGGGCATGGCGGGATGGGCGGAGCCTTGCGCGTAGGCTGTATTTCCTCTGGGGAAACGCCAGAAAACCAGCGAGGCGGACGATAGACGCCAGCGAGGCGGGCTGGCCAACCTTAATTTTTTAAGTCTGAAATTTTGGACTTAGATTATTTAGGTTGCGGGCAAGGAGGAGGCGTCCATTGCCCGAAATGGCGGAGGTTGTCCTCTCGAATGCTTTCTGCCCGCTGGCATGAATGTCGAACGCCTTGATTTTAAGGAAGCTCTGATTAAGTCCGCAAAGATTCAGAGGCTGACAGGCGCACGCTGGCTGTGTCATTCCTCATTATATGGGGCCTGCCATACTGCTTCGTCATTCCTTGCCAGCGCACTCCTCGCAGCCTCTGAGCTTCGTGGACTTAATCAGAGTATCCTAAACTTTTCCACAAGGGTTATATTCCGGATAGCAACGTGTCTATGGGGGTGCCGGACGGGGTAAAATGGTCCCGCCGGTCAAGGAGCGAGCAGCGTGGCGGAACCGCCGCCGCGCGCATAGAGTATCCACCCCAAGCCACCAGCAAAAGTCATGGCTGACACCCTTGCCATAGCACGCAACCTCTCCGCAGCAGGAATCGCGCAGCCCCAGGCCGAAGCGATTGCGAACGCCATCGGGCGGCAGCGCGAAGAAGTCGCTACGAAAGACTTCGTGCGCAGTGAAATAAGCGCCCTGCGGGGAGACATGAACGCGCAAATAAGCGCCCTGCGGGGAGACATGAACGCGCAAATAAGCGCCCTACGGGGAGACATGAACGCGCAAATAAGCGACTTGCGGGGAGACATGAATGCGGAAGTAAGCACCGTAAGGGGAGAAATGAGCGCCCTTGAGACCCGCCTTGTGCGCTGGATAGTCGGGACGGGCTTCGTTTATACGGGTCTCCTGTTCGCCGCCATCCGCTTCATGCTGTCGCCGTAGCTCCCGCAGGCCGCAATATCCGGAGTTCTGATAATTTATTATCGGAAGTAGAGATTTTTCCCCACTTTCGCCCCGAAAACAAGCCTTGAGCAAGAAATCCGGGTGCGTTGTGCAGATAATAAAAAATGCTTCCGAACAGAAGCGCAAGGCCAAGATCAATCGTTCGCACTCCTTGTCCGTCGTTCGACGCGCCAGCGCCTGCGCACTTTGACCTTCCCAAAGATTGCAAGGGCAGTGATTAGGGATTATCTTTCCCGTCCGCACAGGCCAATGCTCATTTTGCAGAAACATTTGCATCGGCGCGGGTCTCACTGCACTGCTCAATATCATCCGCAACGCAATGAAATCGTAGCAGGCGCCCGACCTGCCCAACTCCCCCTCCCCCCACTGCTCCGGGGATATTCCCGACACCGATGGATACCGTTGCGCTCTTCCTGCTCCTCGTCGCCGCGATCTTCCTGATCGGGGTCATCGGCGAGCTGATCTTCGAGCGAACCGGCATACCGGACGTAGTCTGGCTGCTCGGCGTCGGCATTCTGCTTGGCCCGGCGTTCCATGTCGTAGACCGGGAAACGCTCGGCGACATCGCTCCCTACTTCGGGGCCATCACGCTGGTGATCGTACTCTTCGACGGAGGGAGCGAACTCCGCATGGGCGACGCATCGCGCGCCGCGCCCCGAGCGACCCTTCTCGGCGTAGTCAGCTTCGTTATATCCTCTGCAGCCGTAGCCCTGATTTCGATGTTCGCCGCCGCAGTAGGCTGGCTTCCGGACGGCTGGTCGTGGCTCCACGGAATCACGCTGGGAGCTATCCTGGGCGGATCGAGTTCGATCGTAATCATGCCGGCTATTCGAAGCCTGAAGCTCCCGCCTTCGCTATCGAACCTCGTAAGCCTGGAATCGGCGCTGACCGATGTGCTGTGCGTAGTCGTTGCGGTGGCCTCCATTCATATAGCCGTCACCGGCGCCACGGAACTGACGGCAACCGTATCAACCCTGTTGCGCGCGTTCGGCATCGGACTGGGCGGCGGACTCGTGGTGGGCCTGCTGGCGCTGCTGACGCTCAAGCGGCTGCGACAAAGCATACACGCCTATCCGCTGCTCCTCGGCATGCTGCTCATTACCTACGTAGCCCTCGACGCACTGGGAGGCAGCGCAGCGCTCGGCATCCTGGTCGTGGCCGTACTCGTCGGCAACGCATCGGAACTGGGCGACACGCTCGGACTCGTCCGCAGCGCCCGGCTGGGGAAAGACGTGGTCTACACGCACGATCAACTGACGTTCTTCGTAAAATCGTTCTTTTTCACCTTCATGGGCGCCATGCTGGGACCGCCATGGGGCCTTGTCGCGCTCGGCGTCGGACTGGGCGTATTGCTCGTGGCGGCGCGAATTCCGGCCGTCCTGATCGGCATGCTGGGCACGGGCCTCGGGCGAACGGAAAAAGGACTCCTCACGGTGTTGCTGCCCCGGGGCATGGCCGCCGGCGTCCTCGCCATCCTGCCCGCCCAGCAGGGAATGACCGCCGCAGACGACATGCCCGTCGTGGTCTTTGCCGCCGTGCTGACGAGCATTCTTCTCTTCACGGTCGGGGTCTCCGTATTCCGCGGCCAACTCCCGTCTGAACCAGAAAAAACGCTGGCGCCAGAGCCTTCCGCGGAGAACACGCCCGGCGAAGATACGTCCCCGCCAGCGCCTTCCTCCCGCGACGCGGAACCGTCAGAACCGCCGAAATACCCCGCCGCCCCGGAACCGACGGAATCTCCCGTCGGGGACAGCGCCCTGGCGCCGCCGACGGACGATACGCCCTGATCAGGGCGCCTTATTCACATAGGCAAAAGCGCCGCTATTGGTCTCGGTCAATTGATCCTTGAATAAGGCCTGGAGCCGCCAGCGCCGGCCAGGCCCAGACCGCCGGGTCGCCAACCCGGTCCGGAACCGGCCTCAACAATCCACCGGACGTTCCGCGCTGGAAACTCCTCATTATCCTCAAACTTCTTAAGCTCTTGTTCAATAAATTTCGGAGTTATTTCCATTTTGACGCCCCTCTCGGCTTCATGGGATTCATTTATTCAGGTATCTTCAAGTCCGGCGGCAAATCCGCCGCCAACGCGCTGATTCTTGGAATACAGGCGCACCCACAGGGATTCTCCTTAAAGCTGTCCGACAAACCCGAACCAGTTATCTGCGCCGACGCCGCCCGCCAACCCCGTCTATGAACCCCTGACCCCATGCCCAAAGACTACGACCTCATTGTCATCGGAGGCGGCGCAGCCGGCCTCACCGCTTCAGGCATGGGGGCCAGTCTGGGCGCCCGCACCCTTATGGTGGAGCAAGCCCGCCTGGGCGGCGATTGCACCTGGTACGGCTGCGTCCCCAGCAAAGCCCTCCTGAGCGCGGCGCACGCAGCCCACAGCGCCCGCAGAGCCGGGGACTTCGGCGTCCGTACAGGAACCGTGTCGGCGGACTTTTCCGAAGTCGTTGCGCGCGTGCACGCCTTGCGCGAACAAATTTACGAAGAGGCGGACGCCCCGGAAATCTACGAACGGATGGGAATCGACGTGAAGCAGGGAACCGCCCGATTCGCGAGCCCCCGCGCCATAGAAATCGCCTCGAACGGAACCGTGGAACGATATTCCGCCCGCCGGTTCGTGATCGCTACGGGAGCGCGGGCCTTCGTTCCGCCGATCCCGGGCCTTCGGGAAACGCCCTGCCTCACGAACGAAACCCTCTTCGAGCAAACCGAACAGCCCCGGCGCCTCATCGTGCTCGGAGCCGGTCCTATCGGCACGGAAATGGCGCAAGCCTTTCGGCGGCTCGGCTCGGAAGTTACGGTGATCGACCAGGCGCCCCGCATCCTCTTTCGGGACGACGAGGAACTGGCGGCCATGCTGCAAACCCGTCTGGAGGAAGAAGGCGTCCGGTACGCGCTGAACGCCAACGTATCCTCCGTGCAAGAACAACGCGGCGGCGTCGAAGTGCGCATCGAAAAGAAAAATCCCGAAGAAAACCTCGTCCTCCAGGGCGACGCGCTCCTCGTCGCCGCGGGACGACGACCGAACATAGCGGCGCTCAACCTCGAAGCCGCAGGCGTGGCGTACGACGCGCGAGGCGTCCAGGTGAACGACCGGTGCAGAACGTCCCGATCCGGCGTCTACGCCGCAGGCGACGTAACGGGACGGTTCGCCTTTACCCACATGAGCGAGCACATGGCGAAAATAGCCGTGATGAACGCCCTCCTGAAGGCGCCCGTCAAAATAGACGCGGCGCATCTCCCCTGGACCACCTACGCCGACCCGGAACTGGCCCATGTGGGCGCCACCGAAGCCGCCCTCCGAAAAGCAGGCGAGAAATTCGAAACGCTCCGGTTCCCGTACGACAGGATCGACCGGGCCATAACCGAACGGGAAACGTACGGCCTGATCAAGATTCACGCCCGCCCCCGGAGCGGGAAAATACTGGGCGCGTCCATCCTTGGCGCCCGCGGCGGCGATCTGATTTGCGAATTGGCCCTGGCCATGCGGCGGGGCGTCGCCTTGCGGCATATTTCAGACGCCATCCACCCCTACCCGTCCTATGGATTGGGCGTGCGTCGCGCGGCGGACCAGTGGTACATCAAACGGTATTCGCCCGCCTTCGTCCGCGTGCTGAAACGCCTCTTCGGGTACCGGGGCAAGGTGCTGGAGTACGGCCCGGACGAAATCGTCTGACCGAACTTACCGATATTCCCTGCGATCCAGCCAGCGGCCGCCCGCCTCGCTGGAGCGGTCGTTTCCGCGAGCCGGGTCGGCGTTCCCCGAAACGCCCGCCGCGCCGCCGGTTCCCGAAGAAGCGGGCCGTTCGATATGATGCAGGGCCGCCGCAAGCGCAGCCGCCTCCAGCAAAGAGCCCCCCTCCGGCGGCGGCGACGCGCCAGAGAAATGCCGGGCCACGAAGTGCGTATCGAACTGTCCGGACCGGTACGCCTCGCACTCCATGACATACCGGCAAAACGGAATCGTGGTGCGAACCCCGACCACATCGTATTCGTCCAGCGCCCGAACCATGCGCCGGATCGCTTCCGGGCGCGTTTCGGCCCAGGTCGAGAGTTTGGAAATCATGGGGTCGTAATGCATTTCCACGCGATCTCCCGACTCCACGCCCGCATCCACGCGCACGCCGGGACCGGAAGGCGGGGCATGACGGACCAGATCGCCCGGATCGGGGAGAAAATCGTTCTCCGGATCTTCCGCATACACCCGGCACTCGATGGCGTGTCCGCGGATATGCAAATCCTCCTGTTTCAGCCGGAGAGGTTCTCCCTGCGCAATGCGAATCTGTTCGGCCACGAGATCGACACCCGTGATCCATTCCGTGACCGGATGCTCGACCTGGAGGCGGGTGTTCATCTCCATGAAATAAAAGTTCAGGTCCGCATCCACGAGAAACTCGATGGTCCCCGCATTCGCGTACCCGCAGGCGCGCGCCGCCTCAAGCGCCGCCTGCCCCATGCGCGCCCGCACTTCGGACGTGAGTACGGGCGAAGGCGCCTCCTCGATCACCTTCTGGTGCCGCCGCTGAATGGAACATTCCCGTTCGAAAAGGTGCACCGCCCGCCCCTCCCCGTCCGCCAGCGCCTGGAACTCCACATGGCGCGGCCCCTGAATGTATTTCTCCAGGAAAACGCGACCGTCGCCGAACGCCGTACGGGCTTCGCTCTGCGCAGCAGCGATGGATCGATGGAGATCGTCTTCGGAGCGCGCGACGCGCATGCCCTTGCCGCCGCCGCCCGCCGCCGCCTTGACCAGAACGGGAAAACCGATAGCCGCCGCCATGTTTGCGACTTCGCCGGGGGGCGCCCCCTCCGCAATGGCCGGGGAGCCGGGCGTTACGGGCACGCCCGCCCGCTGCATCGCCGCCCGCGCCGCCGTTTTGTCCCCCATGGTCCGAATGGCTTCCGGCGGCGGCCCGATAAACGTAATGCCCGCCTCGGCGCACGCTTCGGCGAAATCGGCGTTCTCCGAAAGAAATCCGTACCCGGGATGGATGGCGTCCGCTCCGCAATGGCGGGCCGCCTCAATGATTTTCGAAGCGTCCAGATAGGACTGCGCGGCGGGAGCCGGTCCGATCGGGAAGGCTTCGTCGGCATAGCGGACATGCAGGGCATGGCGATCCGGCTCGCTGAAAACGGCGACGGCGGAAACGCCCATCTCCCGGCACGTTCGGAAAACGCGCACGGCGATCTCGCCCCGGTTGGCGACCAGTATTTTGCGAATCGGTTTGCGGCGCATGCGACCCCCGGCGCGCTACGCGCGGGACGTCTGTTCGTAAAGAATGTCCGGATGCGTCAATGTACGGTGTTTTTACGGGACGAAGCGCACGCGAAACGCCGCGCCCGATGGCGGGCCGGAAATGCGCTAACGCGACGGCAATGCATGGTTCGACCCGGTGCAACGGGGAACACGCGAAACATGCGCGCGGTTAAGCGAACAGGCCATACTGTGGACAGGTCAAATCCCAAAAGCCCGCGGGCGCTGCGACCGCGAGCGCACATCGACGTCCGGAACCCGAAATCCTTGCCGCGGAAGCGCGATGGGTACGACAAACGCCCTTAATACCGTAACAGTCAATTTCCTGGAGCTGATCGGCAACGGCAAAGCGTACAAGGTTCCGCCATATCAGCGCGACTACGCATGGATGGAAGCGGAATGGGACGATCTGTGGAACGATATTCTCGAACTTCGCGGCAAACCCGATAGTCGCCACTACATGGGCGCCCTGGTGGTTCAGGGAGAAACTGATCGGGAGTTTGTCGTAATCGACGGACAGCAACGACTGGCTACGATCAGCATTCTGGCGCTGGCCGTGATAGACCGGCTCCAGCGCATGGCCGAGCATGGAATCGATGCGGCGCAGAACCGCGAGCGCGCAAAGGAGCTGCGCAATCGATTCATTGGCGAAAAAGACCCTGTCTCGCTCATCGAACGCAGCCGGCTTGCGCTGAACAAGACGGACGACGGATTTTATCAGGATTATCTGGTTCAAATCAGAGAACCCCGAAATCCCCGAGGCTTGCACAGGTCCAACAAACTCCTGTACAAGTGCTTTAGATATTTTTCCGACGCCATCGAACGTCTTCCCGATCTGCGGGAGGATGGCGTCGCGCTCGCCAGCTTGCTTTCCGAAACGGTCGCCCGAAAACTGCTGTTCATTCTCGTCACCGTAGAAGACGAAATGAATGCGTACACCGTGTTTGAAACGCTGAACGCGCGCGGCCTGGAACTGACCACCACGGACCTGCTGAAAAATTATCTTTTCTCCAAAGTAAAAACCGCGGCGGACCTGCATGCGCTGCAGCGTCGCTGGCAAACATTGATCGCTACCGTCGCACAGGAGCGCTTCACGGAATTTCTGCGCTACCATTTGCTGTGCGAGCTGCCTAAAATCCGCAAGGAGCGCCTGTTCAAACTAATCCGCGAGCGGGTTTCGGATACGCAGGATGTATTTGCGCTTCTTGACGCGCTGGAAAACCGCGGAGAAATGTTTGCCTCCTTTTTCGATCCCAATCATGGGGACTGGACCGATCTGCGCGAAGCGAAGCCTTTTATTCGCGAACTGGTCCTGTTTCGCACGCGGCAGGTGACGCCTCTGTTGTTCGCCGCCCGGGAACGTTTTTCCGACAAGGATTTCGTGCGCGTATTGAAACTCGCGAGCGCGATCTCCTTCCGCTACGCGATCGTGGGCCGTCTCAATCCCAACCGACTCGAACCGGCCTACCACGGAGCAGCCAAGGCCATACTGGACAGAACGGTTACTACGCCCGCGGAGGTTTTCGACTCCCTGCGCGGTATTTATGTAACGGACGCGCAGTTCATGGAAAATTTCGCAGCGATTTCCATGAATATGCGGCGACGCAAACTCATAAAATATATCCTGTGCAAACTGGAAAAAGAGCAGGGAGGCGCGGACCGGGACCCGGAAACCGATCCGGGTTCGATCGAACATATTTTGCCCGCGAACCCCACGCAGGACTGGATCAACGCCTTCGGAAACAACCAGCTGGACGCGGCAACGGATCGCATCGGCAACTTGACGCTGCTCGAACCAGCGAAAAACCGCGACATAAGCCACGAACCCTTTGCGGAAAAACGCTCTGCGTACGCAACAAGCGCGTACGCGCTAACGCAGCGAATCCCGGAAATCGCACCGGAGGAGTGGACATTCGCCTTGCTGGAAGAACGCCAAAAGCGGCTTGCCCAATGCGCCGTAAAGGCATGGCGTTCGGATTTCGCCTGACCAGACGCAGCGGGCGCCCGCGCCGTTTCCTATGTGGCCGCGGCGCGCCATTTTCGCCGGGAATAAGGAAGGTTTGTTTGAGTTATATTCTCGAATCTACGTCGGTTTTTGCAAATTCTGCTTGTTTTCGGGTTGTTTCGGCGTTTTTTGCGCTTCCTCCTGTAAATGTGCGGTGTTTGCGCACGTTTGCGCCGCGTTTTCGAGGTTCTGCGCGCTTCCGCGCTTGATGCGGCGTACCCCGCGAATCCATGAACGACAGCAAGGCAATGAAACGCAACGAGCCGGAAGCAAAGGGCATTGAGGGCGCAAGCACGTTCCGGATCAAAACCCCGAACCCGTTCCACTGCGCACGTTGTGGAAATCATAACGGCGGCGTTATGCTTTGGGCGGAGATATGTGCACGGCGCGAATATGCCCGCATTTTGGGCAATATTAATCGCTATTCATAGCGATGGAAACGCCACGAATACAGCCTTTTACGTCAAACTATTTTAGATACTAAATCTTATCGCTTCGCTGATAGTGCAGTATAACAAGATTTGGTAACGAAAAAACAAGCATAAACATGCCAACGATTGCAATTATACTTGACGCGGTAGAATGATAAATAATAATAGACAAAATGAATATAATAAAACCAGATATAGCACCTATTTGATAGGTGCTATTTTGTTTAATATTTAAAAGCAATGACCCTGCAACAGCAACAAACATTGCTATAACATTTAACGAGATAAATGCAGTGATTTCCACGGCTAACCTCCCGGCTTGTTCGTGTGGTTTAAAGTTTGGTACGTAAGTAAAACGGGCACGAAGCCCGCCGCCGCAACAGCCGAAAGCGGGCGCGTATCCGTAATATAGGGCATCGCCAGGGCAAGGTCAAACCCTTGCACCAAGACGTTTCCGGGCGGCGTTATAGGCCCGAAACGGGCCGTTACGCCCGTCCAGCGGCGGCGACGCGGGCGTTAATCGTGCGCCAGGCCGGGCGAACTCCAGAAATGCCCTGTACGGCGTTCCGGGGCGCCAATACAGGCCCGCGCCCGGAAACGCCCCGTATTCGGGCGAGGGGGCGTTCAGGCGGGCAATATCGCGCCTATTGTCCGGGGCGTTCCGTTGCGGGCGGCGGCGCGGCGTTGGAGTAAGGCGCACATTTCGGCTGAAACGGGCTTTTCGCCTTCGAGGGCCTGTATTTCCAATTCTACGGCGGCCAGCTCGCGGGTTACGTCCGGATCGGGCGAAACGCCTGCATCCGTTCTTGCGCCCTGCGCGGCGTTGTACATCCCTTCGGCGGCGCGCAAGGCTTCAAGGCGGCCCGGGCCGTTCGAGGGCGCATTCCGGAGTGTTGCGCGGGCCTGCGCAAGGTACCCCTTGCCCGGTACTGGACGCGGCCCGCCTTCGGCCAGGCCGGGAAGTTCCTTCGCCTTGCGCATCCAATCCACGATAAGCCCCGGCCCCGCGGCCGGGTTCGCCTCCGCGGCCGCTTTCACGGCCGCGAAGTGCTCCGGATCGCTTTCGGCCACAAGCGCGGGCGCGCTCGATCTTCGGCTCTTCGGCTTGCGCCTGCGCCCGCGAAGGGTTCGGCGCCCCGTCTTGCTTCCGTCCTCGATCCTGAACAGCCCCCACCGTCGTTTCGACCTTCTGCGGCTTCCTATCGGAGCGCGAAGAAAAAGAATCTTGAAAAATCCTCCTCCCTTCGCCTTCGTGCTTGCCTGCGCTTGCGTTCTCGCGCGCGCGGGCGCGCGAGTTAATGTTTAGGATACTCTGATTTAATCCCCCGTTTGTATTTTACGGTATATCCCATTACCAATCGAGGAAATCCGATGCTCCAGTTTTCATTCGAGGACGTAGCCTACCAAAGCCGCACGAAAAAGACGCGTAACCAGCGATTTCTCGAGCAGATGGACTCGGTGCTTCCATGGGAGGCTTTTCTTTCGGAGTTGGAGCCTTTCTATCCGCAGGGAGCAAGGGGTCGTCCTCCGGTCGGTTTTGAAACGATGCTTCGTATCTACTTCATGCAGCAGTGGTTCGGTCATTCGGATCCGGGCATGGAAGACGCTCTTCACGACAATATCGCGATGCGTCGTTTCGCTCGTCTTGACGCGGGCTACGCGCCGGACGAGACGACGATATGCAAGTTTCGCCACTGGCTCGAGGAGCGCGGGCTGACGAAGAGGCTTCTGTCGATTAGCAACAAGCATCTTCGTGCTCACGGCGTCATGGTTCGCGAGGGCAGCATAGTGGACGCGACGATCATTTCTGCTCCTGCGTCTACGAAGAACCGCACCGGCGCGCGCGATCCTGAGATGAAGTCCACTCGCAAGGCGAACAAGTGGCGTTTCGGGATGAAAGCGCATATCGGCACGGACACGCAGGGCTATGTGCACAGCGTAGAGGTGACGGCTGCGAACGTGCACGACGTGACGATGATGGAGCAGTGTCTGCACGGCGAGGAGAAGGAGATTTACGGCGACAAGGGCTACGCGTGCCGAAAGCGCAAGGAGCAGGCCGAGTCGCAAGGCGTCGCCTGGCGGGTGTTGCGCAAGGCGGCCAGAGGCAGGAAACTGACCTGCGCGGACGCTTCGTTCAATCGCAAGAGCAACCGCATTCGCGCGCGCGTAGAACATCCCTTCGGGGTGGTCAAGCATCTTTGGGGTTACCGCAAGACGCGCTACCGGGGGTTGCGCAAGAACGCGGCGCAGGTCTATACGCTGTTTGCGCTGGCGAATTTCTACATGGCGCGCAAGAAATTGATAGCTGTCGCCCGATAGGTATGCCCGAGCGCCCCGTTTTGAGGCGCCCGGGGCGCAAAAACACGACAATATCGACGATTTAACGTTGGATTCGACCAAAAATCGCTCCCTGTACGCATCGAAACCTTCAATGCCTTCAATCTGACCCCCAAACACCGGATTGATCAGAGTATCCTTAACCGTTTTGAAATTCTTACCGCGTCAAGTTCGCCCGATTTTTTTCCAGAAATTCTTATTGAATCAGGCAGGCCCTGTTTTCACTGGAGGTTATCGCTCTGCCTTGCGGTTTCCGGCGTGTCTTTGAGCGGGATGTCTCGCATACCGACCCTGATCGCATAAACTTCGGGTAAGCCTGCACCTCGTATCAACGTAAGGAATCTCTGCTCAAAGCCACTTCGCCCAGTGCGTCGCCTTATTTTTTTAAGTCGCGTTTTTCGGACTTAACTTTTTTAGGCGGCGGCTCGCGGCAGGTCGCGAAACAGGCGACCTGCCGCGAGCAATCCCCCCAACGCAAGGAACCTGTACGGCGCATTCCAACGTTGGAGAGTGCCCTGATCAATCCTCCAGCCCTGTCCCATGCCCCGCTGGGTCATTCTTAAATTCGGCGGCACGAGCGTTTCGAGCCGCGCCCGCTGGGATATCGTTGAGCGCATCGTCCGGGCGCGGATCGGCGACGGCTTCGCGCCGGTCGTGGTCTGCTCCGCCCTGAGCGATATTTCCAATCTGCTCGAACGCCTCCTTGAGGATGCCGTCGGGGAAAAATACGAGCACACCCTCGACGCGATCAGGGAGCGCCATCTTGAAATCGCCGCCGATCTCAATGTAGACGGGGCAGCCCTGCTGGAAGAGGACCTTGCCGAACTGAAGCGCCTCGCCCTCGGCGCTTCGCTCACGCGGGAAGCCGGCCCGCGGCTCCATGCCCGGGTGCTGGCGCTCGGCGAACTCATGTCCACGAAACTGGGGGCCGCCTTCCTCGCGGCGCAAGGCCTGCAAGCGGTCTGGCGGGACGCCCGCGAAATGCTGCGCGCGGACGAGCATCGCCTGCTTCCGGAACGGCGGCGATACCTGTCGGCCATGTGCCGGTTCGATCCGGACGCCGCGCTTCAGGAAGACCTGAGTCGCACCGCTGGCGATCTCGTCATTACGCAGGGTTTCATCGTTTCGAACAAGGCCGGAGAGACGGTTCTGCTCGGACGCGGCGGCTCCGACACCTCCGCTTCCTGCCTTGGGGCCGCGCTCGGCGCCGAACGCATCGAAATCTGGACGGACGTGCCGGGCATGTTCACCGCGAACCCGCGCGACATTCCCTCGGCCCGCCTGCTCCGCCAGCTGGACTACGCCGAAGCGCAGGAACTGGCGACCATGGGGGCCAAGGTCCTGCATCCCCGGTGCATCGAACCGGCGCAGCGGCGGCGCATCCCGATCCATATCAAATGCACGAGCGCTCCGGACCTGCCGGGAACCGTTATCTCCAATGACATCTCCGACGTCGGCGCGCAAATCAAGGCGATCGCCACGAAGGCCGGGGTCATGCTGATCTCCATGGAATCGACGGGCATGTGGCAGGAAGTCGGTTTTCTCGCCGATGTGTTCGCTACGTTCAAGGAGCACGGCTTGTCGATCGACCTGGTGGCCACCTCCGAAACGAACGTAACCGTCTCGCTGGACCAGAAAGCCAATGCCCTCGAACCGGCGCGCATCGACGCCCTGCTCCACGCACTGAACGGGTATTGCAGCGCCCGTCAGATCGGTCCCTGCGCCATCGTAAGCCTGATCGGACGAAACATCCGGTCGATCCTCCACGAAATGGGGCCTGCGTTCGAGGTGTTTCACGAACAGCAGGTCCACCAGGTGTCCCAGGCGGCGGGCGATCTGAACTTCAGTTTCGTGGTGGACGAAGAGCAGGCCCCCCGCCTGACCCGCAAACTGCATGCGCAGTTCTTCGGAAAACGGGAACCGGACGCCCTGATCGGGCCCGATTGGCGGGAATTGATGGAAGGATCGGGCAAAGAACCAGCCAGCCGCGCGGCCTGGTGGCAAGGCCGCCGGGAAGACCTGCTGGCCATCGCCGCCGAAACGAGTCCGGTCTACGTATACGACGAAGACACGCTGCGGGAATCGTTGGAACGCGTCCTGTCGATCGGGGCGCTGGACCGCGTATTCTATTCCGTTAAGGCCAATGGGCACCCGGACATCCTGCGCCTTTTTCATGACGGGGGAATCGGGTTCGAGTGCGTGTCGCCAAGCGAAATACGGTTCCTGATCGATCTCTTCCCGGACATCGACCGGAAGCGCATCCTGTTCACGCCCAATTTCGCGCCGAGGGAAGAATACGCCGAGGGATATGATCTGGGCGCGTACGTTACGCTGGACAATATCTATCCGCTTGAGGCGTGGCCCGATGTGTTTCGCGGGCGGGAACTCCTTGTGCGCATGGACCCGGGGCAGGGCCGGGGACATCACAAATACGTTCAGACCGCCGGATCGCAAAGCAAGTTCGGCGTGGCGGCAGAGGAACTGGCCCGCCTTGCCCAGCTCGCCGACGCGGCGGACGTACGGATCGTCGGGTTTCACGCCCATGTGGGCAGCGGCGTCATGGCCCCGGACACCTGGGCCGAAACGGCCGCCTTTCTTGCTTCGCTGCGGGATCGTTTTCCGGATGTCCGCATCCTCGACGTAGGCGGGGGACTGCCTGTTTCGGAGCGGCGCAATGCGCCGGAACCGGACATGATCGACATCGCGGAAACGCTGGACGCCTTCAAGCAGGCGCATCCAGACCTGGAACTCTGGATGGAGCCGGGGCGCTTTCTCGTGGCCCGCGCCGGCGTGCTGCTGGCCCGCGTAACGCAAACCAAGTGGAAAGGCGCGACGGGCTATGTGGGCGTCGAAACCGGCATGAATTCGCTCATCCGACCGGCCCTTTACGGAGCCTGGCACGAGATCGTCAACCTGTCCCGGCTGGACGAACCGCTGGCAATCACCGCCGACGTGGTGGGGCCGATCTGCGAGACGGGAGACGTACTGGGCTATGGGCGCCGCCTGCCGGTCACTCGGGAAGGGGACGTCATGCTGATCGCTACCGCAGGCGCCTACGGGCGCGTGATGAGCAACGAATACAATATGCGCGCGCCGGCGGAGGAGGTGGTGTTAGGGGGGAGGGGGATTTGTACAATTATCCCGGACCGCTAGGAACGCAGAGTAACACTCTCTAATCGTCAGGATAGACACTCTAAAAGGGCCGTCCTTACGTCAAGAAGGTGTTTTTCAACAAAACGTACCGCGCATGAAATGCCGCCCATCTCTACTGAGACAACATCCCCCTCCGCCTTCTCGATCGCCCAGATGAACTCCTTGAGATAATCCTCGTCTCGCTTCACCAATACCTTGTATTTAGCTGCGCACAGCGGGCACAAAGCCAAGTGCAGACAGTGATCCTCGATAGAAAAATTGTCCGCTATCTGAACGGCTTCAAAATAATACTCTCCCGTCCGGGGAAGTTTGAAGGGCATTGCCTTGCAGCACATTTGGCAAACAGTCGTACCCTCCTGGTTCGTGTACATCTCGCGAAGCCAAACACCTGTCGAGATTTCGAGTTTTGAAGTACGAACGGAGCGCTTTCGTTTGTCGTAAGTCTTGGGGTTCGCCTTCTGCGTGCGTTCACGGACCCGATCAATTCGTCGCTCTTTGTTGGGAACAGACCGCTCGGGAAACGGGGGCTGACTTGACAAGCCTGCAGCGTGACTGGCCAGAGATTCATTGATAAATTCCGGCGTTAGAACCTCCTTGTTGCTGACGAGGAGGGTGGCAACCTCAGGGGGGAACCCTGCGGCAACAAGGCTCTGTTCGCTGTCGAGCGTTTCCTCGACCACCTCCACAGGGTCGGGATGGACGCCAAGTATCTCTGCCAAGTCGTCATTCCGTTTCAGTTCGCCGGCAAAGTCGGCAAGTGTGCACTCGGCAGGTTTCTTGAACTCACCACCTCGTACCGGAATCCAGGCATGGCTCTTCAGCATCTTGCAGGCAGCAGAATCTCCTTCATGGTCGGTTGCGTGGCTATAGTCCTTGCGTTTTGCCGTCTGGTAGCGGCCATGGAGAAAGCGTATGATGGGAGGTAGCAAATCATTCCAAATGTATGCTGCCTTGGGGGGCGTGATATTGGCGAGAGCATGGTCGAGACCGTCAATGGTTGTTTCCGGGTCGAAGCCGTCGTAACCGCGCTTGTGCCAACCGTGAAAGGAACACAGTACGACGAAGGAATTACGCTTCGTGTTGAGCCCCTTGCAATGAATGACTGGATCGCTTCGTACGCCGAGTTGCTGCCAGTCTATTTGCTCTTCTTGTTCGGCCAGGAACGACACGTCCTCGTTACCTTTAAAGAAGACTTGTAATTCAGACGACGGGGAAAACAGGTCAGTGGGTGCTGTGTAGTGTCGTTTTTCAGTTCTTGCGTTGGTGGCCAGTGCCCATCTAGTCGCTTTCAGTTTCGACAACATCGCGGTATAGCGTGGGGAGTCGTCCATGGCCATGGCGTCGGAGATTACTGAGAGATGCTTTTTATGGGTCTCGTCGTCGATTTCTGAGTCATCCTCTTGGTACAACGGGAGAATGTCATTGATGACGCGAGTGCAGATGTCGGGTGCGACCAACCCGAGGCGATCCATGAACTCCTTTGCTTCTTCTTGCGCATAGATGGATCTGTGCACGACATGATAGTCGGTCTTTGCTTCTGCCGGGAGAAAGACAAGGGGATTTCCCTCGCCATCAAAAGGTGCGCGATGCCGTCCGTCCTGGCATCGAATAATCGCCTTCTTGCGAAGAAGTCCTTCGGGAGGGTAGCGATACACACCTTGAGAGGGTCTCCAAAGAGCCTCTTGCCCGTTCAAAAAGGCATAGAATCTCACCATCCATTGCTCATCGCGGGCTTCCAGAAAGCGGTCTGTAATCTGCCGCGAGAACGCTGTGCCGTCCAGGAAAGGCACATCGCATTCGTCACGCAAGTACCGCCAGACTATGGGGAAACGGTTCTCTGTGATGGCGGCGTCAACCCAGTGCTTGGTCTGAGAGGAAGCGCCGAGCAGTTCTGTGAGTAGAGTGGGAGACAGTAGATCCCGTAGTTCCTGCGAGCGGCCCAAGACCGCTCGGTCTGCATTTATGTGGCCACCGCCAACTCGTGGTATTATGAATTGAGTCTTGAAAGCTTTGAGAACAGCGTCATAGATGGGACGAAATGGCGACTCTTCAGGAAAGCTTTCCGGATTGATTGGGAGTACGGTTAGAAACTGCGGTGTGAGAAATCCGTGCCGTCTGCAAACGCTCAGGCTGTCAGAAACCAACGTTGCAAGCTCCTTCAAGAGCTGGTCGTTCCAAGTCGAGTCACTTTCGATGTTGTCTCGGGCAGGCGTGGAGGCGAAGGGGCCGTGTATCAGAAAACCGAGGTTCGTCTCTTTCGCAGTTGGAAAGAATGCAGTAAGTGGCGAAGAGCTAAGAGAGACAATGGATTTACCATCTTTATCAGTCTTGATTCTGTACGCCACCTTAACGGAGATATTCTCGGAACGAGATCGGTGCTTGACATCTCGATCTACAATCAGCCATTCCTCCTCAGTGTCCTCCCGGTTAGGACCCTCTCCCATGATTTGGACCAGGGCGCCGCCGTTCTCACTCTCACTCGGCTCGCGCATGTAGAAACCGCTGCCGCTTCCTTCAATTATCCATTGAAGCTCTTTGACGTGATGCAGGAAGAGAAGCGACCTGGGACCGAGGGATTTCAGCTTGCTCTGGATGAGGTTAAAAGCATCAGATGCTTCGAATTCAGGATGGTCGAATGGAAAATAAAACAAGGTTTGTGAAGGGTCTTGAAGGGGGCGTGGCTCTACAGTCTGAGGGCGGATGAAGCGCCTGATCACGAAATGCTCGTCGCCAGAATGAACTTCAGGCGAACGGGTGAAGGCGTAAACAGATTTGAAGCCAATGCCGAACGTGCCGATTTGGTCCAGACGCTCACTCTTGGTGCCGCGAAGAACATCGCAGATGCCCTTCACGTCATTTTCATCGAAAAAACTTCCGTAATGACTTACTTCCAAGTGATCGCGGCATAGCCGGAACGTGACTTGGCCGGAGAAATCACCGTCAGGGTTCTTCTGGCGACGCAAAGCAAGGGCATCCTCTGCGTTTTGCAGGAGCTCATAAATGAAGTGTGCACGGTCTCCATACAGTTTTTCGGCGAGAAAATTGCCCATGTCGTCAAAATCCTCGCCGCGGCGACGGATATTGTCGCGAGTGATTGCTTCGTAGTTGCTTGGCATATCTTATTTATTCACGTGGATGATTCCCCATGCGACAGGCTTGGCGGTAATGTCGGCCTTGTTTGTCGCTGTCTCTATTTCTTTGGACCGACGTTCGTAATCGGCTTGGGCGTTTGTCCGTTGAGCCGTCTTCATGATTCGGATGCGTTCGTTCGCGGCTTGAGAAATCTGAGATTCGAGGATGGCCACGCGGGCTTTGTGACTTGTCTCAAGACTCCCTCGCCGGAAATCGGCTAATCGATTGGTTTCTTCAACATGTTCGGCGCGGGCATCGGACCAGAATCGGTAATGCTCTTCCTCGACACTGTTCAGGTCATCTTCAGCGAGACCGCCGCTGGATAGAGCGAATTTCCTGCCGCTCGGCAAGAGACGAATAAACTCGATCGTCAAATCAGGCCGAGTGGTCACTGGCCGAAACTCAATGTCATTGCGAATGCCGTGGAATTGCCATTGGTAGACAGCAAATGGATAGTCACCCGGTGGAATGTTGGGGACTGAGACCTCAATGTCTGTCAGGGGCCGTCCCGGGCCCTCGGCTGCCAAGGCGTGGGCCGCCTGAAGCGCCAGCGGATGGACTGGTGTAATCAGGGTTACGGCTCTGTCAATTTTTGCGCAGGTAGAATCGTAGGTCACGGAAAGAATGGGATCATCTCCCTTCAGCCAAACTTCCCACTCCCTTGCGACGGTGGCTGTGCGGCTTGTTAGTTTGACAAAATCGGCGAGCAGCGCATCCCGGAACGCTCTCGAAAGGCGCAGCGTTTTCTTCGGCCCGTCGCCGAGAATAGGGGCTTCTTCTTTTCCGGTGACGGATTTCAGATAGTGGGTGATGAGACGGTCGATAGAGTTGGGGGTCAGCCAGTAACTCGTGGCGTCGTCTACGTCTTGCTGGAATTGGTCCGCAGGCAGACGTAAACCGAATAACTCTGCCTGACGATTCTCGAGATCTTGCTGTTCCTTGATCAGACGGATGCTGTTGTCGGCTAGCTGGTCGAGTTTGGCTTGTCGTTCCTCTTTGGTGAGCATAAGATTCTCACCCACGCTCGTGAGTTCCCGCGTGATTTGGCCGAGAATGGCCTCGTTTGCTCCCAAGGCGCGTTGGAAGACACCGATGCGAAGAAGACATAGCTCATAAATGTCAGCGTCAACCGTGCCGGGAGTAATCAGGTTATATATCGCGACGGCTTCACTCGCCTGGCCCCATCGGTCAATGCGTCCGATGCGTTGGTCGATGCGCATAGGGTTCCATGGAAGATCGTAATTCACAATGCAATCGCAGAATTGGTAGTCAAGACCCTCGCACCCGATTTCGGAGAAAAGAAGGACGTCAAGAGCTTCGGGGTCCTGGGGATCCTTCTCGAAGCGTATGCGGAGGGAGATACGTTCATTGTCATCGACACCCCCATGAATGAGCCCGACACGGCATCCGGATTCTCGGAGGGCCCCGTAGAGATAGGCGAGTGTGTGGCGAAAAGCGCTGAACAGCATGACCTTGTTGTTAGCGAAGGTCTTCTTCTGTTCCAGCACTTTCCGTAGAGCCTGGAACTTCGGATCACTGGCTGGGTCGAGCGGTAGCCTCGCGGCTAAGGCCAGCGCCTCATTCACTAGCTTTCTAATCTTTGGTACGGCATCGTTGGCGTCGACCGCCGCATCCTCAGCATCCGCCAGTTCGTCGAATTCCAGTTCTCCGATTCTTCGGGTCAGGATATCGCGGAGAAGCGGGGCCAGGCCGTGGATACAGCTCGCGGCCTGCCGGCGGATTGTGGTCAAGAGGAAGTTCACTGCCCAGTCCCCATGGAGGGCGGCATAGATCGAAGCCTGAGCCTTGAGCACGGCATCATGTAGTTCGCGCTGCTCTGGAGTGAAGTCTACGCTCACAGTTTCGGGCTTGCGCTGAGTGAACTCACCAATATCACGACGAAGCGTCCGGTTCATCAAGCCAGACAATGTGTGCAGTTGTTCAATCTCGCGTATGGCATGGACTCGCGTGGGACGATCATCGCCGGAATCCCCCAGTGTGTCGTAAATATTCTGAAAGCGAGGGTCTTCTTGGAGAATGGCGATCCCCCAAGGGGTCTCGGCTGCTCGCCCTAACGCCGCCTTTGCCTGACCCGCCCAGCCCGACTCGCCGGCTCTGGCAAAGAGTGCGGCTTCATTGATATGCACATTGGGTTCCGTGATCGCGTTGTAACCGGCCTCATCGATGATGACGTCAGGACGGAGGGTCTTAAGAAGAACATACAGGTCATGCTCACCCAATTGGATGGGAGTCGCTGTAAGAAAGACGACGGCTTCCGCGTTGTCGCATAAAAATCGTACCGCTTGATGGCGCTGAGTCTCCGTGTTACGAATGTGGTGCGCCTCATCGACAATGACTAAATCGAACTGCGGGGGCGGGTCCAAGTCAAGAAGCCCCTTCCTCCTGTCTCGGCCATGCAGGAACTTCTCGGTCAAAAGCGAAAACGGTAGAATTGCCTTCTCGTACTGTTGGGGCCATTCTCCGTCCAAGTCCGTTTCCGAAATGCAGTATGCCAATTTCGAGCCGTCCAGATGCTCGAAGTGCTCGTCGAACCGCTTCATTTCAAGGCGCCATTTCTCCTCGGTTACGAGTGGGCGTGGACAAACAATGAGAACCCGGCGTATGTCGCGACGCGCCTGCAGTTCGCGCAAGATCAGACCGGCTTCAATCGTCTTCCCGACACCAACGCTGTCGGCAATCAATAACCGGGGTCGGTCGGATTGAATAAACTTCAGGACCGGCCGGAACTGGTAAGGGATAAGATCAATTCGCGCTGCGTGAAGTGAATATAGTGTCGAAACGCTGGGATGGAGAAGCTGCAACGCAGTCAAGCGTGCGTGGAATTCATAGAGCGGGACGACCCAATCCGTCTCGGAGGTTGTTTCTGCAAGCTCAAGCTGGCTTTCATAGAAGGAGCCAACCTTCCCGTTGATGAAGACCTGATAGCGCGTTTCCTGCCCCATCGTGTGGACGGATGTAACAGCGCCAGACTTCTCAGAGTCTGTCCGTAGCCTTACCACATCCCCCAAAGAGAACTGTGCCGAGACGCTCTTGGATGACCGAGGTGGTTGCGGGCGCTCTTGCTGTTCGGTGAGGAGTTGCTTCTTCTCAGCAGCTACACGTTCTGTCAGCTCTGATTGCGGACAAACAAGCGTTAGAAAGCGATGGAGTGTGTCTAGGTCCCGGTAGATATCCTCTTTGGGAGGCGCGATAACCGCAGAATGTGCCCAGCGGTTGCGGACCGTTTGCATCTCCTTAACGAAGTTACGGCCCTCATATGGCCAATTATGCGAATAGGATAACTCATACCAATTTTGGTCAACGAGACGAAGCAGTGCAGCCAAGTCAAGCTGGTCGAGGCGGGAAATGTTGTGTTGCATAACCCGCTTGCGTTGTTCAAAGGAGAGCTTTGATTCCACGCAGGTTTCCCACCACGCTTCGGAAAGCGCGGGGAGAAGTTTCTCCAGTGCTTCGCAGAGAGCGGCAGCAGCTTGTTCAAGCAGGTTGTTCATCCCCAGCGGTATCAATACATCTGGTGTGCGCCAGTAAAGATAAGGCCGATTCGCGTCTCCGATAGTGTACCGTTGGGGTTCGCGCACATCGGTTACGTTCATGCTTCGGGTTACGGTTTTGCCGGTCGTTCCGTTGGGGGGGCGATCTTTCGCATCGCCTCGGAATCGTCCGGTTTGTTGACCCATACCTCCTTGGGTGACATGGGTTTCCGGGGTATACCGCGAACGAACCGCTCGGGTTCGTTCGCATAAGCTGCTTTGCCCGCCTAGGTCGAAGCGTGGAGCGTTCCGTGCTCGCGCCACGGGCCGCGAGGTCCGCCAGCATGCTGTCGCCGCGCACGGCGGCAAGGGCCACCTTCGCCTTGAACGAAGGACTGTGGGTTCTGCGTGTGCGCTTGGGCATAGGATGTCTCCTTGGGCTGGCTGGATCGGAACAAGGTCGCAATCCGACACCTTAAAATCCCCAAAACCCGGTCCAATCAACCCGAACCACCCCTCACCTCTGACTGACCCAGGTCCGCTCCTTTTGGCGGACGATATGGTGGATTCAGGGTGGACCTTTGCTGTCGCTGCGTGCTTTCTACGTTCGCACGGCAGCGGTGAAGTCTGGCCGCTGGCGCTTGCTCAAGCTGGAGACAGTCAATGAACGAACCACTTTCTCCGAATACCCAAGCGATCCTTCTGTTAACGGCCCCCTTGATCGTAGGCCGCAGCGCCCGTGCGGATGTACTCAAGCCTGGGGAATACTTTGGTTTGAACAACTGTCTCCGCTCCATTGAGGGCAACAAAGAACCTGCCGACTTGATGGAACCCGGTTCGGAATATCTGCTTGATAAATGCGTCCATGCGATTAATAAGCCTGCATTCAATCGGGAACGGCTTCAGCGCTTGCTCGGCAGGGGATTCTTGTTGAGCCAGGCTATTGAAAGCTGGCGCAAGCGCGCAATCTGGGTGATAAGCCATAGGGATGAAGCGTATCCACAGAGACTCAGGGACCGGTTGAAAGTGAAAGCGTCGGCGATTCTTTACGGCTGCGGAGATCACACACTCCTTAATGCCGGTGGTTTGGCGGTTGTTGGTTCGCGGCATGTAGACGAGGAAATCCTAGAATACGCCCGCAATATCGGCGAGCTGGCCGCTTCCGCGAGGCGAACTATCGTTTCCGGCGGCGCAAAAGGCGTGGATCAGGCCGCCATGAACGGCGCCCTTGAAGCCGGCGGCAAGTCGGTCGGCGTTCTGGCGAACGGCTTAAAGGGAGCTGCAACGAATCGAGCCCACCGCGATCCGATCCTGAACGAGCAACTCGTACTGATCTCACCCTATGACCCATCCGCTGGATTCAATGTCGGCCATGCGATGCAACGCAACAAACTGATTTACGCCCTGTCCGACGCCGCGCTCGTGGCCAATGCGGACAAGGGGAAGGGAGGCACATGGGCAGGCGCCATTGAGCAATTGGAGGCGAAAGTCCCCCGTCCGACGCCTGTCTATGTTCGCTCGACCGGAGCGCCGTCCGAAGGTCTTGAGGCTCTGAAACAGAAAGGGGCTTTGTCTTGGCCAAACCCGGGTAATGCAGAGGATTTGGAGGCAATATTCGATACCAATGAGTGGTTGAAGCACCCCGTGGATGAAGGCGTCATCGAGAAAATCAATAGGCCCGTACGCTATTTAACGCGTCAAAAAGACTTGTTCGGCGAGGAAAATTCACTTTAATAGAGCGGGGAAGCGCCGCGCTGTCCCGCACGCTGCGTAAGTATTCACGCCCCCACCTCCCGCATCCACCCTTTCCGGGCAAGCGTGTCCGCCGCGATGCCAATCTGGCGGGGGGTGAACTGCCGTTTTCTCTCGTTCCAGTCGTACACCTGATTCACCAGGTCCTGCATGTTCTTGATGGATTCATCGTGATCAACCAACCAATGGACCGTGGCGAGCAGTTCAAGGCCAAACGAAGATTCGAATCCTTCCACCATATCCGCCACGCTCTCGAAACGCCTATTCGATTCGGGATGCTCTTCGAGAAAAGCGAGCGCCTCCTCCGCAGCGCCCGGCAGCAAATTCAACTCCTTGCCGGGTTTGTCGCCGTCATCGACATAACCGGATATCATATGCCCCTCCATCGCGCTCAGGACATGCCGCAGGTTTTCGGCGTATGGCCCATAATGCCCTTCCTGAAACCGAAGCCGGAGCGGTTCTCCGGCGTACTGCATGAAATACATCAATTTATGAACTTCGAGCAGTGTTACGAACGGGTCCAGTAATCCGTCAAGATAGCGACGCATCAAACCGATCAAGGCAGCCCGTCCGGGAGTCATTTTGGGTGACTTGCTTGAACGGTTGGGCCTCGCATCTTCAAATTCAGGATTGGGTTCGAATACAGTGACCTTCACGTGAGGACATTGCTCCAGCACCTCCTCAATGCGCGCACGAACATCGGCCCAGTCCAGCTTGCCCAATCCGCTTCCCAGCGGAGGAATTGCGATGGATCGGATATCCCGTTCCCGGATTTCCCGGACCAGATCGCCAAGACCCGCCTCAATGTCCTCTATCCGGCTCTTGGCGCGCCAGTGACGCTTCGTGGGAAAGTTGATGATATAATGCGGGTGCGTCAGTTGGCCGGTCTCGAAGGTGAACATGCGGCCAGGGCGCACCTCCTCCCGTTTGCAAGCAGAGGCATAAGCCTTGAAATTGTCCGGGAAAGCCTTCTTGAAATGAAACGCTATGCCGCGCCCCATGACCCCAACGCAGTTGACTGTGTTGACCAAAGCCTCGGCTTCTTCCGTGAAGATATTTCCTGTCTTGAACTGGATCATGGTAGCCTCCTCTTGGTCAATAATACCAACCTTTCTTGACTTCTGCACGTGGTTTGTGCGCACATAACCGCATAGCCTTCGTCACCTCCTGGCGCTCCTTTTCGGAACAGACCCCTATCCGCTCTACGAGCGTCCAGGGAAACGATCCTTCCACCAGAAACTCCGCTTGTTTCCTTTCCTTGCACCCTTTCCAATTTTTGGCTCGAACCGCATGCCAGTCAATTTCGTCCAGCTTCTCCAGATCGCAGCGGTCTTCAACATAGTTGGCTCCTGCATTCGACAAAGTGAAAGCCCAGCGTTTGCCTTGTTGTTCTGCCCAGGCAACAGTTGCTCGGAAATCCGCTTCGAGATGCACAATAGGCCCTTGACCGTCTCGATAGGACAACTCTTTATGGTTTGCCTTGTAAATCACATAAAGCATTACGGAGCGTGGACAGAAATAGAAGGGAACGCAATCGCCGACAGAGAGGCTATTGTGACTGTGCAATTTCAGATCGCGTCGTCGTTGCTTGATGCTACTCATTCCTATCGTGGTTCCTTCCACATCGCGTTTCGCCATCTCCACATCGGACGATAGATACCCGTCAGCGATGATCGACCCCAGCCGATCAACATGCACGATGTGATATATTTTCGGGTTTTCTGGAACAGGCACGGTCGTAAGTCTTGGATGATGGACTACCGGGCTACGCCTCCTTGTATTGGAAGAACAAACACTGCGCCTTATCCCCAATGTAACTCCTCGCATCTTACCCCCTTACCCCGCCAACGGAACCATCCTCGAGCGCCGAATAACGCAATCCCGGGTCAGCAGCGGAACGCCATGCACCATGCTGGCGGCGGCGATGAGCCGATCCGCCGAATCGCCTTCGAAATCAAGGCGCGCCGCAGTGCGGGCCGTTTCGAGGTCTATCGGCCACACATGCAGGCGGCTCAGGGCGCGAACCACATCGTCGTCGTCAAGGTCCATGCTTATCCGGCCCAGTTGAACGAGTTTCGCCAGTTCCCACGGCACGATGGCGGAAATAGACCACCTGTTTTGCGACAGAAGGGCTTCTTCGTTCGACCGCAGTGCGCCGCTGAGGGCGAAAACAAGCATGTGGGTGTCGAGATTAAGCATCGGCGTCCCAGCGAACGCCGGTCGTAAAAATGTCCCCGCGAATCTCAATCTCGCCTTGCAGCGCACCGATCAGGCTGGCGTGTTCCCGGTCGTAGGGCAAGACGCGGGCCACCGGCTTGCCGTGCTTAGTGACGACCAGCCCCTCCGGATCCAGTTCGTCCAGCAACGCGAGGCACTGCTCCTTGAACTTTGCGGCTCCTATCGTTTTCATGGCGGTTTTTATCTATTATGGACACAATATATGTCTGGTCATATAATATGTCCATTTTCCGACCATGTTCCAGCCTCGCTCCCGCATTTCCCATTCGCCATACCCTGGGCGCCCCGCCTGCATCGCTTCACGCCGACTCGTACCGCGGGACGTTGATCTCGCTTTCCCGCGCGCGCATCCGGGAAGTGTCATGCCAGACCTGCATCCGCAGCAACAGGTCCATCGGCGTGGCGAACGCCTTTTCGATGCGCAGCGCCATCTCCGGCGATAGCGCGGCATGACCATGCAACAGATCCGAAAGGGTCGCGCGGCGAACCCCGAGAATCTCCGCCGCCCTGGTCACGTTCAGGCCCAACTCCTCCAGGATTTCCGTGCGGATGAAATCGCCGGGATGCGAGGGGGTCATGTTTACTTTGACGACATCGGTGGCCATTAGTGATAATCCTCCAGGTTCAAGCGGTCGATATAACCGCCATGTTCTTCAAATGTAATCCGCCAGTGGCCGGATACCGAAACGCTCCATTCATTACGCCGCTTCCCCAGGAGCCGATGAATACGCCAACCAAACGGAGAGGCGGCGATAAACCCGTCCATACCCTCCGCCAGAATCAGCGCGGTCAGTATCTTGCGTATCCTGTCAACCAGATCATGCCGCAGAAACCGGGGGTCGTCGCGTTCAATCAACCGCTGCAAACCCCGGTGGCGAATGGAGCGAATGATCATGTCGTTGAATGTACGGCATTACCGTACAATTTACAATGTCCATGGCGTACCGCCTGCTGACCAGCAAATCGCCATGAACGACTGCGCAGACGGGGCATGTGCGGCTACCCTTGCCCCCGTCCCTCCAACGCCGCATTTGCCGTTGCAAGCAAAACAATACGCCTCACATACCCCATAAGACACCCCGCAATCCAAAACATAACCTCCTGCCCCCTACCCCACCTCCACGCTCCCCGCATTCGCCAGCGTCGCCAATAACTCGCAAAAGTCTCCATTTTCCAGCGCTTCCCCGAGCGTTTCCGCATTCAGCGGTTCCCGGCCTGCAACAAGCGGAGCGGCATAGGCCAGTTCCGGCGGCAACCTATACGCCTCGCCGTGGGCGAACAGGGTGGCCCGCCCGCCTTGTCGCTCGACGAACGCGAAGCGGTTCGGCGCTGCGCGCACCAGTTCGGCGCCCGCCCGCAGCGCTTCGGCAAGATCATCCCCTGTCCATTCCCGTTCCGGGAACGGCGCCTCTCAAAAAAATCGTTATTGACACGGAAGGAAAATATCGCTGGGTTTGATAATTAAGACATACTGGCATTGACCTTTTCTTCAATATCGGCGCACTGCTCCATGAGTTGATCGAACGATTCCGTGTCATCAAGCAATATCCCGCCTTCCGCCATCCTGGCGTAATCGTCGGCGAGAGTCTGGCGGGCTTCGCCGGACGGAATCAGGCGCAACCCACCCGATAGTGCAGCATGGTAATCGATCCGTTTTCCGTCGGATCCATTCTCCGGAAAAAACATCGTCTTATGGCGTGCAACTGCAAAGGTAAGTGGGCGATTCTCCAGCGCCTTGTCTGCATAACCGGCATTGTCAAGACGAACCAGATCGTGCCAATGCCGCGAAAGACGTTCGCCCCGACGACGCTCCTGAAGACAAAAAACGTGTATGGCTGTAGCTTTTTCCAGAAAAGTACGCTCGGCCAGCAGCACGGAAGCGCGGACTGATGGGAATTTCACATCGCCAGATAAAAATTCCGCTGCGTCGCATGTAATAATCCGTTCCTCGCGTGGTTCGCCAGTGGAACGAGCATCGAATTCGATCATAACCTCCGACTTGACGAAACTGTAATCATCGAACAAGGGCGAATAAGCGACTCGAAGGGTAGGGGATAGACTTTCTTTGTCAACATAGACATGTGCGGACGAACCAGATCGTGCCAATCTCTCTTCGATGTTTGGCAAAATCCGTTCGCACACCTGCTCATTAAGTTGGCGCCGTATCTTTTTCCGCCACTTATCACTCTGACTCCGTGTAAGCGATAAATCCTTATCGATTTCGGATGCCAGATCCGGGGCAATAACGCGAATGTCATAGGTGATATCGACATCTTCCGAAAACCGACGAATCACCTTATACGCCTTGGACAGGGACGTACCGCCTTTGAATGCAAGGTGTTCGCCAAAAGGAGCGTCGAACAGCAAACGCAGGGCGTGTACGACCCAAATGTCTTTTTCCAGAAGATAAGCGGGTCGCCCGCTTTGACGGGCCGCAACTTCCAATGCATCGCGGCGATCACCGACCGGAAAAGTATGAAAAAGTACTTCAGGCATGAACCATTAGCGCACTCACCGACTCGGCCATCCATCCGGGCATGATGGGACGAGCTCTGGTCAGTTTATCGAACTCTTCACAGGAAAGTCTTGGGACAATGCGTCTGAGCCCATCCGCGGCTTCTTCCGGTCCCAGCCAGGCTAAAGCACGAATAACAACCCCTGCCGCACTGTGCGGGGCGGCCAACTGCCAGCGCGGAGCATGATGGAGTTGGACCGTCTGCGCACCCAGTTGCAAATGTCGGCTCGGCCCCGATGTCAGATAAACCGATTGAACGGGTACCTGATCTGTCAACCCAAGAATATTCGCTGCGGATGCACCGCCGGGGACGATCGGTTCGCCCCATAACCCAGTAAGCTCGGCGACAACTTTGTCCAGGCTCGGCGCCCGCAAACCGAAAGGAGTCTCGACCGGACGCATGTATACGCCTTGGCAAATGCGCATAAGTCGCCCCCCGCGGGCCAACCGCGACAATGCCTGATCCACGGCGACCCGACTTCCCCAATGAAGAAAGCCCGCAGGGCAGATCGGCGTTGCCTCAGCCGACGCTTCAGCGTATTCCAGAATGCGATGTGGCAGGCTGCGCATGACTGATCTTTGTTTTATTATGTCAGAAAAATAAGTGTATTTCTGACAAATCACAATATATTACGCCCTGTAAATAGTGATGTTGCAGGATTTTTCATGGGAAAACAGCGGGAACACATTACCGCCATCCATTCAGGGCAGATCCCTCTGCGCAGAAAAACTTCTTCAGACAACCGCAGCGCCTCGATAAGCGCGAAAACAAGTGCGCGTGTCAAGACTCGACATCCCAACGAACGCCCGTCCAAAAAATTCCCCTACCCCACCTCCACGCTCCCCGCATTCGCCAGCGTCGCCAATAACTCGCAAAAGTCTCCATTTTCCAGCGCTTCCCCGAGCGTTTCCGCATTCAGCGGTTCCCGGCCTGCAATAAGCGGAGCGGCATAGGCCAGTTCCGGCGGCAACCTATACGCCTCGCCGTGGGCGAACAGGGTGGCCCGCCCGCCTTGTCGCTCGACGAACGCGAAGCGGTTCGGCGCTGCGCGCACCAGTTCGGCGCCCGCCCGCAGCGCTTCGGCAACTGCTCCCCCTGTCCATTCCCGTTCCGGAAGCGGCAGCTCCTCGCCGCGCCGCGATTCGGTAACGAGCGCGCCAAAGGCTTCCGCCAGCACGGGAACGGTCAGCGAATCCCATGCCAGGCGATACAACTGATCCAGGACATCCTCTCCGATGCGGCCCGGATGATCGGGCGGCGCCGATTCGGACCCGGACAAGCTCCCCAGCGGATCGGCGTCCGCGATCGCCCGGCGCAGCGCGGCGTCAAGGCATTCCGCATGACCCGGCGCGCGAAACCCGACCGAATACGTCATGCACGGACCCAGCGCAATGCCGTGGTGCGCCACGCGGGGCGGGAGATAAAGCATATCGCCCTCTTCAAGCGCCAGCACTTCGTCTGGTTCGAAATCCGCCAGCATATCCACATCGATATCCGGCGCGGACACTTCCTCTTCGGCAGGCAGCGGCTTCGCCCCGATCCGCCATTCGCGCCGCCCGAGCCCCTGAATCAGAAACACGTCGTAGCGGTCCACATGCGCCCCCACATTCCCGCCCTCCGGAGCGTAACTCGCCATGACGTCGTCGAAACGCCACGACGGCGCGAACCGAAAATGCTCGAAAAGGGCCGCCGCGCCGGGAACCCAGCGATCCACTTCCTGCACGAGCAAGCTCCAGTGCGTTTCGGGAAGATTCGCAAAATCCTCCTCCCGGAAAGGACCGTGGCGGAGTTGCCAGGGGTAGTCCCCGCCGCGCTCCAGCACAAGCCGCGAAACCGCCTCTTCTTCCAGCGCCAGGCCCGCCAGTTCCTCCGGCGTGATCGGGGATTCGAAATCGGGGAACGCGTTTCGGATGAGGAGGGGTTTCTTCCGCCACCAGTCGCGGAGAAACGCATCGACGGGCATGCCTCCCGGCAGGCATTCGGGCAGGTCGGAGAACGACGTCATGTCGGCGCGCATAGGATACTCTGATTACGTCCGCAAAGCTCAGAAGCTGAAAGGGGTGCGCTGGCAAGAAATGACGAAGCAGGTAGTGTGGCGGCTCCGCATAATGAGGAATGACGCGGTCAGCGCGCCCCTCGCAGCCTCCCGAAGGGCGCGTCACATCCGCGATGCTCCGAATCCGCAGCGCTTCCCGCTGATTTCAACGCTGGAATGTGACCGTACGTTGCGGACGCGACGTGCTGAGCGCAGTGGTTTTGATCAGCGTATCCTGATAATTTTTCTATAAGCATTCAGCGCAGCAGATACCGCACCAGTTCGAAAAGCGGCCAGAGCATCAACAGAACGAACGCAATGGCGGCCGCCTTGATCGCAGGCGCGGTCCGGGGCAAGTCGTACCCGCAGTACGGACACACGTCCGCATGCGCGTCGATGGGCAGCGCGCAAGACGGACATTCCCTGTTTTCGGAACGATCCTTCATGAAACCGCAGCGTTGTTTTTCTCTTTAAAGGATACTCTGCTTAAGTCCCCTCAGGAAACACCGTAAACGCGACCCCATGCGGACGCATATCTCTCGAACAGGCGCCGGGTTGCGCGCCCTCGCGCTGTGCCTGCTGACGCAACTCGCCATGGAGCGCCCGGCGAACGGACAGGCCGTAAACATACAAACGCAGGAGCAGGCCGCCGTATCCAACGCCGGTCTCCTGCGCATCGCCGCCGTGAAATACAACGGAGGAGGGGACTGGTACCAGGCCAGCGCGCCGCTTCCCAATTTCCTGCAATACGTCCGCAGCCACACGCTCCTGCAGGTCGATACCCGCCCCGACGTCGTCGAACTTTCCAGCGACAAGGTGTTCGGGTTTCCGTTCCTGTTCCTGTCCGGCCATGGCAACATCGTGCTGTCGGACGACGAAGCGGGGCGGCTCCGGCGTTATTTGCAAAACGGAGGATTTCTGTATGTGGACGACGACTACGGCCTCGACGAATACATCCGCCGGGAGATGAAAAAAGTCTTTCCCGAAAAATCCTTCGTCGAAATCCCGTTCGATCATGAAATTTACCGCACCCATTACCTGTTTCCGAACGGGCTTCCGAAAATTCACGAACACGACAATGCGCCTCCGAGGGGATACGGCCTGTTTCACGAGGGGCGCCTCGTCGCGTTCTACACCTACGAAACGAACATCAGCGACGGATGGGAATCGCCGCAAGTGCATAACGATTCTCCGGAGACGCGCGAAACCGCGTTCCGCATGGGCGCGAACATTCTCGTCTACGCTATGATGAACTAACCGCGACGTCATGAACGATCTCTGGAAAAACGACCCTCAAATGTACGACGCCATCCAGCAGGAGGTCTATCGTCAGAACGAAGGGCTTGAATTGATTGCGTCGGAAAATTTCGTCAGCCGGGCGGTGTTGCAAGCGCTGGGCAGTCCATTGACCAACAAATACGCGGAGGGACTCCCCGGCAAACGGTACTACGGCGGATGCCTGCATGTGGACGCGGCGGAAAATCTGGCCCGGGAACGCGCCAGAGCATTGTTCCGGTGCGAGTGGGTCAACGTGCAACCGCATTCCGGGGCCAGTGCGAACGCAGCGGTGTTTCTGACGCTCCTGAAGCCCGGCGACGCCTTCCTGGGGCTGGACTTGTCGCACGGCGGGCATCTTACGCACGGCAGTCCAGTCAACTTTTCGGGAATCCTGTACGAATCTACCCATTACGGCGTCGAAAAGGACGGCCCGCTGGCCGGACGCATCGACATGAACAAGGTCCGCGACCTGGCCCGGAAGCAGAAACCCCGCATGATTTCCATTGGGGCCAGCGCCTATTCCCGCGACTTCGACTACGCCGCCTTCCGCGACGTCGCCGACGAAGTGGGGGCTTTCCTCTGGATGGACATGGCGCACACGGCAGGACTGATCGCAGCGGGTTTGCTGAACGATCCCATGCCGCATTGCCATATCGTTTCCACCACCACGCACAAAACGCTGCGCGGCCCCCGGGGAGGCATGCTCCTCATGGGAGCGGATTATGAAAATCCCTTTGGCAAGAAGGCCCCCGCCTCCGGGCGCGTCAAGCGCATGAGCGAATTGTTCGACTCGGCGGTGTTTCCGGGCATGCAGGGCGGACCACTCATGCACGTAATCGCCGCCAAGGGCGTGGCCTTCGGGGAAGCCTTGCAACCGGACTTCGTCGAATACGGCAAACAGACCATCGCCAACGCCAAGGCCATGGCGAAGGCCTTCATGGATCGGGGATACGATCTGGTTTCGGGCGGCACGGACAATCATCTTGTGCTGATCGACCTGCGCAGCAAGGGGCTCACCGGCAAGGAGGCCGAAGCGGCCCTGCAAGCGGCGGACGTCACCGTGAACAAAAACATGGTGCCGTTCGACGAAACGAGTCCGTTCGTAACCAGTGGCATGCGCATCGGAACACCCGCCATGACCACGCGCGGACTGGGAGAAGCAGAATTCGAATGGGTGGTCGAGTTGATGGACCGCATTCTTTCCGACATGGGCAATGAAACCGCGCGGCGCCAGGTGCAAGCAGAAGTGCGTTCGTTGTGCGAACGTTTCCCGCTGTACGATTTCGCCGTCGCCTGAAGCCGCACGTCCCCGAAACATCGCTCCCCAAACCGGCGCGCGCAGACTATGTCGAACGGAGTATCATCCCCGTCCGCCTGCACGGATCTGGCCGATCTGGGTCGCCGCTTGTATGAGCGGGCGCTCGTTCGCAGCAGAGAAGAGCATCTTACCGACCCGCAGGGACGGCCTATCGGGTGGTTGCTGGACATACGCATGCCCATGCTCGACGCCGCCATGTTCCGCGAAGTCGGGCAGGCGCTGGCCGACCGGCTCCGCAACAAGGAAGCATGCCAAGTGGCCGGACACGGATTCGGGGCGTACGCCATGGTGTGCTCGGTGCTCGCCGCGGAAGGATCCCCCCCGTTTCTGGCAGGTTTCGTACGGGAAAGCCGCAAACCCCACGGACGGCGGCGGCTCATCGAAGGGCCGATCGACCGGAAGCGGCCTGTGGTGCTCCTGGACGATATTCTCAACAGCGGTCAAAGCGCCCTGCGGGCCATTTCCCAGCTCCGGCAGGACGGATTCGAGGTAGCGGGCGTGATGACCCTCTTCCACTTTGCCTGGAGCGGCGGCAAGGCGCAGGTGGAAAAAGACGGGGTCTGGGTGGATTCCCTGCTCGAACTGAACCTGCGCGAAGACAAACGAGACCCATCCGATCCGGCGTAACCGATGAAACTGTTCGGCTTTCGCATAAAACCGACCGCCGCCGGGAAAACGATCCGGGACGGCGCAGAAGGCAATGCATCGAATGAATTCGATCTGGCCAATGCGCTGGAAGAAATGTCTTTCCTGGACCACCTTGAGGAACTCCGGTGGCGCATTCTGAAAGGGATCGGGGGCGTCATCCTTGGAGCCATCTTTTGCGCCGTCTACGACGAATTCGTCATAGACCAGATTCTTCTGGGCCCTACGAAGCAGGACTTCTTCATGTACCAGCTGTTCGGTTTCGAAGCGAAGGCGCTGATTTTGCAAAATCGCACCGTAACCGGCCAGTTTTTCGCCTATTGGGGATCGGTGCTCGTGGTGGGCGTCATTATCGGCGCGCCCATCACCATCTATCAGTTCTGGAAATTCATTGAGCCGGGCCTGTATCCCGAGGAAAAAAAGGGCATGCGTTTCGCGTCTTTCTTCGCTACCGGATTTTTCGTGCTGGGGGTCGGCTTCGGCTACTGCGTCATCACCCCGATGGCCTTGCAATTCTTTGCGAATTTCGTCATTTCCGAACAGATCGTCAACGAATTCGACATCACCAAATATTTCAGCCTGGTGACCACATGGGTGTTCGGGGTGGGCCTGCTCTTCGAATTGCCGGTGGTGATATTTTTCCTGGCGAAAATAGGCATTGTCAACGCCGCCGTCTTGCAGAAAGGGCGCAAGTATGCGCTTATCGCCATCCTGATTCTTGGCGCGTTTCTGACGCCCCCGGACCCGGTTTCGCAGTTACTTGTGGCCGTCCCGATGGTAGGACTCTACGAACTTTCCATATGGATATCGAAGCGCGTGGAGCGACGCGAAAAACGACGGCAAGAAAAAACACTCGAATAACTTTCCCTGTCCCATGCGCATACGTCCTGCGGCGAAAAAACGTCCGACGCTCATCGTCCTTGCCCTCGCCATCCTGGCGACCGGCTTTTTCTCGGCGAAAGACGACGATTTCTTCGCCTTGCGAAAGAACTTCCGGATTTTCGGATCGGTCTACGAGGAACTGGTCACCGGCTATGTGGATCGTCCGGACCCGCAACGGCTCATGCGGGTGGGCATCCACGCCATGCTGGAAGACCTGGACCCGTACACCACGTTCATAGACGAGGCGGACAATACGCAGATTCATATCATAACGCGGGGCAGTTACGGAGGCGTCGGCCTGAACATTGACGCGCGCAACGAAAAAATCATCGTTGTGGCGCCGATCGAAGGAACGAGCGGATACAAACAGGGCGTGCGCGCCGGAGACGTCATCATAGAAATCGAAGGCCGCTCGACGGAAGGCATGACGCTTAGCGATCTCCGGAATCTGATGCGGGGCGAACCCGGAACCGCCGTCGAACTGATCGTCGAACGCGAGGGAGCGCCCGAACCAATCCGGTTTCGGCTGTCCCGGCAGCAGGTTACCCTGAAAAATGTGGCGTTCGCAGGGTTTGCGGATTCCTCGGCGGGCGTCGGTTATATCAAGTTCGACCGGTTTGCCCGCGGGGCCGCCTCGGAACTCCGCGAAGCCGTGCAAACCCTGCAAAAAACGGATCGTCTGCGGGGCCTGGTCCTTGATCTTCGGGACAATCCGGGCGGCCTGCTCGACGAAGCGGTGGAAGCCACAGAATTGTTCGTCCCGCAAGGCTCCGTCATCGTATCCACGCGAGGCCGAACGCTGCAGAACGAGCGGGTCTATCGCAGCGCGAGTCCGCCCGTCGCGCCGGACCTCCCGCTGGTCCTGCTGGTCGGAAACATCACCGCCTCCGCCGCAGAAATCGTGTCGGGGGCCTTGCAGGACCTGGACCGGGCTGTCGTGCTCGGCGCGCCCACCTTCGGCAAGGGACTGGTGCAGGTCGTCAAGCCTCTCCCGTACAACACGTCCCTGAAAATGACGACCTCGAAGTATTACGCGCCGAGCGGACGGAGCATTCAGACAATCGACTACGACGAACAACGAGCGGGCGACGCAACCCCCGACGATTCGTTGCAACAACGGTTCGCCACGCGCAACGGACGGCCGGTCTGGAGCGGTCGCGGCGTCGAACCGGACAGTCTGACGGCCGTCGACTCCGAAAGCGAACTGGAGCAGGCCCTTGTGCGGGAAGCCGCCTTTTTCTTCTACGCCAATCGTTTTGCAGCCCGCAACGACTCAATCCCGCCCGGCTTCGCCGTATCCGACGCGATCCTGAACGATTTTGCGGCATGGCTTGAAGGGGAGCAGTTCACCTACCGGACCGAAGCCGAGCACGCGCTCGCCACACTGGACGACCAGCTGATCCGCAACGGCTACGAATCGGCGCAGGACGAAATAGCAGCCCTGCGCGAGGCCATGCTGTCCGAAAAGCAAGCCGCCTTCGACCGCCGCCGCGAACACCTGAAAAAGCGCCTTCGCGAAGAAATTCTGTCCCGGTATTTCGGGCAATCCGCCCGCATCGCCGCCTCGCTCGACCACGACGAACACATTCTGGCGGCCGTACGTCTGCTGGAAGACCCTCCCGCCTGGCGCCGGATATTGACGCCCCGGTAAACGCCCGTCGCACGAACCGCACCGGACGACGTTCGTCCGATCCGTCATGGACATCTTCCACCTGATGCTTCTGGTCGGCGCCGGACTCGGCGGCGGATTCGTGGCGGGGCTTTTCGGGGTTGGCGGAGGCATCGTCTTCGCCCCAGTGCTTTTCTTCTATTACTACCAGACCGGCGTTTCCCCGGAGGCGCTTGCGCCGCTCACGATCGGGTCGAGTTTGTTCTGCACCATGATCACCGCTGCCGTTTCTGCCTGGACGCAATACGGAGAAAATGCGGTGATTACCCGGGTAGCCGTCGTCGTGGGGGCATTCAGCGCAGCGGTAGTCCTCGCTATGACCCGCTTGGTCACCACGCAATCCTGGTACGACGGCGAGGCATTCCAGATTGTTTTCAGCGTGGTCTTGCTCGCGCTGACGGCGCGCATGGCGGTGCAATTCGAATCCGGGTCAGAAAAAAACGCCTTCAACCCCCGACGGCTTCGGAGCGGCGTGCTGGCGGGCACGGGATCCGCCGCAGGCGCCATTGCTTCGGCGGCAGGGGTGGGCGGAGGCGTCGTGCTCGTACCGGCGTACCACCATTTCCTGCGCCTGCCCATGCACATAGCCACCGGCACCTCCAGCGCCACCATCGTGTTCATTTCCCTGGCCGGTACGCTGATCTACGCCTGGCTGGGACAGGAAGCAAACACCCCGGACCATGCGCTCGGCTACGTGGACGCCATACGAGGCCTTTGCCTGGCGGCGCCCGCCGCGCTTACCGCCCGGCTGGGCGTCCGCGCGGCGCATCGCCTGAACCAGCGCATGCTGCAACTGCTGTTCGCCGCGCTGGCCGCGATCGTTGCGCTACGATTGCTTTGGGACGTAGCCACAGGGTAGGAGGGCAACGAAATGACGCTTCCGAAACCACCCCCCGGCGATCTCGTAACAGACAACGCAGCGAATGTTGCGGCATCCTTCACGCCCTGCGCCGTTACGGAAGCGAAATGCGCCTGAAAAACACATCCTTCGCCATACCGGACCTTCCAGGCTGCATCCTGTTGCTCCTGACCGCATTGGGATGTAAACACAATGCATTATCCCAGGCGATCCCGGAAAACGACGCCGCAACGGAGCAAACCGTCAGCGAGGCGGCGGAAAATCCGCTTCGCAACAAAACCGTACAGGCTGACGTCGAAGCATCGCGGCAAACAGCCATCACGCACGCCGTAGAAACCGCTTCCCCGGCCGTCGTGAGCATCAATGTCATAGAACAGATCCAATACCGGGATCCTTTCTTCTCCGACCCCTGGTTCGAATACTTCTTTGGCCCGCAGCAACTCGAACAGGAGGTAGAAAATCTCGGTTCGGGATTCGTCGTCTCGCCGGACGGCTACATCGTCACCAACGACCACGTGGCAGGCAATGCCTCCAGAATCACCGTCGCTTTCCCGGACGGCCAGGCGCTGGAAGGCGCTCTGATCGGCTCCGACCCGGTTTCCGACATTGCCCTGATCAAAGTGGAGCCGCCGGAGCCGTTGCCCTACCTGACATTCGATCTGGAAGAAGACGCTTTCCCCGGAGAATGGGTTATCGCGCTGGGCAATCCTTTCGGCCTGTTCGAAGCGGCGCAGCCCACCGTAACCGTCGGCGTCGTCAGCGCCGTGGCGCGAAACCTCGAATCGACCAGGGACGGGCAAGTGTACCGCGACATGATCCAGACGGACGCCGCAATCAACCGGGGCAACTCCGGCGGCCCGCTGGTCAATGCCCTCGGGAAGGTTATCGGGGTGAATACCGCCATCTACAGCCGGACCGGCGGCTCGATAGGCATCGGATTCGCCGTACCGGCCCGCAAGGCGCAGCGCATTCTCGACGAACTCCGCGAACACGGGCAGGTTGATCGGGCGTTCTACACCGGATTGTACGTCTCCGAAATCAGTCGCGACATTGCCCAGGCGTTGGACATAACCTCCGAAGAGGGCGTGCTCGTGCGCGACATCGATCCGGATTCCCCGGCGGACGAAGCGGGCTTCGCGCCCTACGACGTGATCGTGTCCATGGAAGGAGAATCCATTGACGGACATGAAGATTTGAGCGGCAAGATGCAGGACTACCGGCCCGGAGATCAGGTGCGCTTCGGCGTCCTGCGCAACGGATCGATCCAGGAAGTAACGATGCGTATTGGTCGGCAGTCCAGATGAACGAACATCGCCTTCGCGCCTTCGCAGCCGCGGCGCTCCTCCTTTTGTCCGGTTGCCTTCCTTATTCCTGCCGCCGCCAGGAATCTACCGCGCTCGCGCCCGCCGACTCCCTGTCCCGCGCACTGGCCTTGTCCATTCCGATGGACACGCTTGCGCTGGCCTGGACCCGCCCCATCGTCGCCGAGCGGGGAGATGCGTACCCCCGAACCGTACGTTTCGGACCGGCGCGCGCCGACCCCATCTACCTGAGCGATGCAGCGCAGGCGCTCGTGTTCGTTTTCGATCTGTCCGGCGCGCTCGTAGACACCTTCGCCGCGCCGAAAATTCCCTGGATCGCAGGCATGCAGGGAGATACGGTCGCCGTCTTCGAACCAGAAACGCCGGCCATGCACTTTTTCGCGGAGGGCGAACCGGTCGGAACCATCCCGATCCGCGACGAAGCGCGTTCAGACGCCGCACTGGTGTACGGCGCTTTCGGAAACCATACCATCTATTACAAGCGCGTAGACCCGGAAACCGGCGGATTCGTCGCCGAGATCGACTCGTCCGGCCATGCTGCGACCCGCCATATTCTGCCCGGACCGCACTGGCGGCACGCAGGCATGCTCCGGCTCTGGGGGGATTCGCTCTTGAGTTTGTCTGGTTTTCGGCCCGTCGTCGATGTCATCGCGCGGGACGAACCGCTCGACACGCTTGCGCTGCATGGATTCGATTCGCCGATGCTGGCCCGCAGCAATTCCTGGGTGCAGGGAGACGTTCACGAAGCCCCTCTGCTGACGCCCTCGGCAGCCGCGGAAAACAATCTCCTCTTCGCACTGAATCTGCGGGCCGGCTGGCTACGCATCGACGCCTTCGACCGGACGGGGCGACTCGTTCGCCGCTTGACAGAACCCGAACGCGCCTGGGACGCCTCGTTTTTTCCCCAGGACCTGACGGTTCGCCGCCAGGCGGACGGAACCTGGGTTATTGCGGTCGCCGTATCGAGTCCCGAGCCGGAACTTCGTCTGTACCGCTGGACGCCGACGCAACGCACAGAACAAACGCCATAGCCCGAACCACGATGGTCGAAACAAAGGGGGCGCGCGTGCTCGTCGTCATTCCCGCCTTCAACGAAGCGCACGCCATTGGCCGCGTCATACAGGACATTCCCGCAGACCAGACAGAAGAAATCATTGTGGTGAACAATGCCTCCACGGACGAAACAGCGCATCGCGCGCGGGCGGCAGGCGCCACCGTGTTGCGCGAGGACCGCAAGGGATATGGCTGGGCTTGTCTCCGGGGGATCGACTATGCGCGCAGCCGCAAGCCGGACATTGTCGTATTTCTTGACGGAGACCACAGCGATCATCCCGAAGAAATGCCGCGCCTCGTCGCCCCGATCGCGCGCGGCGAGGCGGACTTCGTGGTCGGCTCGCGCATGACCGGCGTCCGGGAACCGGGAGCCATGTTGCCTCAGGCGCTGATCGGCAACTATGTCGCCTGCGCCCTGATCCGGTGGCGATGGGGCGTCCGCTTCACCGATCTCGGACCATTCCGCGCCATCCGGTTCGCCGCGCTGGAGCAACTCGCCATGCAGGACAAAACGTTCGGATGGACTGTTGAAATGCAGATCAAGGCCGCGCAGGCCGGACTGCGGTGCCTTGAAGCGCCTGTATCGTACCGCCGCCGGATCGGGGTCTCCAAAGTCACGGGCTCCGTATCGGGAACAGTCAGGGCTTCGATAAAAATTCTTTGGACCATAGCGAGGTTTGCATTCAAAAGAAGCGGTCGTTTCGAAAAGAACCTTTGAGCCGTTTTCTCGTTGCAGGGTATCCTGTTGATCCGCATTGTTTTCTGCCCGGCTCCAAAAACTTTCCAGAGCATTCGTTCTCTCATTACGTCCTGCGCATCCCATGTCCAAACATCCCATCTGGTTCAATGGCAAGCTGATCCCGCATGAGGACGCCAGGGTGCATGTCCTGACCCATGCCCTGCATTACGGATCATCCGTCTTCGAGGGCATTCGCTGCTACGATACGGACGCCGGCCCGGGTGTTTTCCGGCTTCGGGAGCACATGCAACGCATGATCGACTCGGCGCGAATTCATCGGATGGAAATCCCCTACTCCATCGACGAGTTGATAGAGGCGGCGCTCCAGACGGTGCGCGAAAGCGGCATGAGGGCTTGCTATATTCGTCCGCTGTCCTTCCGGGGCGCAGGACCCATGGGCGTCAACCCGCTGGACAACCCGGTCGAAACGGTGATCGCCGTGTGGGAATGGGGCAAATACCTGGGTCCCGAGGCGCTCAGCGAAGGCGTAGACGTACATGTGGCCTCCTGGAATCGCATGGCGCCGAACACCTTCCCGGCGCTTTCCAAAGCCGGAGGAAATTACCTGAATGCCTCGCTGGCCAAAATGGACGCCGTGCTGAACGGGTACGTAGAAGGCGTCATGCTTTCTTACGACGGGCATGTGAGCGAGGGCAGCGGGGAGAACCTGTTCCTCGTTCGCGACGGAAAAATCCTTACGACGCCGGTGGCGTTGGCCATTCTGCCGGGCATTACGCGGGACACGGTGATGACGTTGGCCAAAGAACGCGGTCACGACATTGTGGAAACGCGCATTCCCCGCGAGGCCCTTTATATCGCCGACGAACTTTTCTTTACGGGCACGGCCGCCGAGGTCACCCCGATACGCTCGGTCGATAAGCACCGGATCGGGAGCGGGCGGCGGGGACCGATCACGGCGGAGTTGCAGGAAGCGTTTTTCGACGTCGTTAAAAAAGGCCGCGACCCGCACGGCTGGCTTTCGTTCGTGAACCGCACCTTCAACGAAATCGCGGAAATCGTCTGAAATCGCCCGCAATCAAGACGGGAGGGATTGCGCTTCCCGTCCGGTTGCCGCATCGCCGTCGTCGCCGGATAACGCGTCCTCGCTGTCCTGCGCCAGATACCGATCCATTCCCCAGTGCGCCAGGTAAATGATCGGCGTAATCACAACGGCGATGATGAATTTGTAGGCGTAATTGAACAATGTGATCGCCAGAATCTGCTGAAATCCAAGTTGCCCCCAGAAAGCAACCCCCAGCACCACAAAGGTGTCGATGAACTGGGAGCCGAGCGTGGAGCCGGTGGCGCGCAACCACAACATCCGCCCGGCGGTGAGCTTGCGCAGCCGGTGGAAAAGGTGAATGTCTACAAGTTGCCCGATCAGGTACGCGGTCATGCTGCCGAAAATAACCCGGCCCGTCGCGCCAAAAACAGCCGTGAACGCCTCGTCGGAAATAGGCGAAACGGGCGCAGTCGGCACGGCCATCGCCATCTGCAGCAAGGCAAATTCGAAGCCGATCATGACCATGCCCACAAAGGTCACGAAGCGAATGCCTTTCTTTCCGTAGTACTCGTTGATCAGGTCCGTTACGATAAACGTGACGGGAAAGGCGATCACCCCGGCCGTCATAATCACTTCATTGAACGTGACCCCGAAAATGACAATGCCCCGGGGGAGTTCGAATGCCGTAAAGAATTTGCCCGCCGTCGCTTCGGCGACCACGAGCGCCGTGATGAACACGGCGGCGCAAAAGACGAACAGCTTTTGAGCGCGGGTAAGTTCGTACGCCTTGCGTAGCATGGGGAAAGCTTAAGGATGTCCGCGCGCGGCGATCAGGGGCGCCGCGAAAAAACCTGCGCGGCCCCGAACGCCGGAAAAAATCAGAAAGATTCGGCAAACGCCGGATTCTCTGCGGCAGGCAGCGAAAACGAAAACGTCGATCCGGAGCCGGGCGCGCTCTGTATGTCGAGCAGGGCCCCATGCGCTCCGAGAATATGTTTGACAATGGACAACCCCAGGCCCGTGCCCCCCTGGGCGCGCGACCGGCTCTTGTCCACGCGGAAGAAGCGCTCCGTTACCCGGGGCACGTCTTCCTGAAGAATACCGATCCCGTCGTCTTCAACGGATATGCGCGCGAATTCCCCGGAGCGACGAGCAACGAGTCGTACGTAACCGCCCTCGTTGTTGTACTTGATGGCGTTATCCGCCAGATTGACAAGCACCTGCTGAAGTTGGTCGCGATCCCCATCCACCCATTCCGCGCCGGGATGGACGTCGCTAACCACGCGAATATTCCTCTTCCGGGCTGCGTGCTCAAGCGATTCCGCAACCTCGTCGAAAACAGGCCCGACGGCGAACGGCTCCCGATCCAGTTGAAACGCCCCTGTTTCAATACGGGAAATCTCCCCAAGGTCCCTCGCGAGCGTACTCAACCGAAACGCATGATGCAGAATTTTCTGCACGAATCCCCGATTGACTTCCGAATCTTCGAGGGCGCCGTTCAGCAGCGTTTCGGCAAACCCCTGAATGGCGAAGACGGGCGTTTTGATTTCATGGGAAACATCGCCCACGTATCCTCGCCGAAAACTGTCCGCCTGGCTCAGATCGGCAATATGATTTCTGACGGCATACCGGGCCTGATTCCCTCGCCGCGCAAGCCGATCTATTTCATCCCCGCCATCGTCGATCGGCGCATCCGCATAACCTTGTTCGCGACGAATCTCGTCCAGCACGTCATAGACGCCCTGCAGGCGATCCGTAACGCGCCGACGCGCAACAAAGTACATAGCGAACCCCACCGCAGCAGCTACGCATGCGGGCCACGCATAAGAAATGCGTGTAACCAGCGCGACCAGCAGACAAGCGCCTCCTGCCAGAAGCGCTGCGGTCCACGCCATTTTCGCCGCAATTCGCTGCATCAGTACTCTTTCAGCTTGTACCCTACGCCGGTTATCGTGGCAATGAGATTTTGCCCGAACTTTTCGCGAAGCTTGCGCACATGCACGTCCACCGTACGCTCGGTCACATCCTTGCCGCGCCCCCAAACGGCGTCCAGCAACTCCTGCCGTCGAAAAACACGGCCCGGTTTCGACGCGAAGCAATACAGGAGGTCGAATTCCTTTCTCGGAAGGCGTATTTCCTCGCCCTTGTGCACGACGAGATAGCGATCGCGATCGACTTCAAGAGGGCCCAGGCGCAAAATATCCGGGGGATTTTGCGTCCGCCCAGCGCTCCGCAGCAGGGCATTCGCCTGGCTGATGAGCACGGGAACCGAAACAGGCTTGCCTATGTATACGTTAGTGCCTACGTCTAGCCCCTCGATATAATCCCGATCTTCGGTGCGGGCGGTCAGCATGATGACGGGTTTGTCGCGCAGATTCGCATCCCGGCGAATCTTTTGACACACCTTGATGCCGTCCATTTCCGGCATCATGATATCGAGCACAATGAGGTCCGGGTCGTCTTGTTGGGCGCGTTGTAGCCCCTCGGCGCCATCGAGCGCCGTGACAGTTCGAAAACCCTCTTGCTCGAAATTGTACTTCAGAAGATCCAGCAGATCCTGTTCGTCGTCCACGATCAGAATCGTCCGGCCTTCCATCGAATTACCGGCCATAGATGTACGCCATCCTGTAATCGGCTGTCGTGCGCGGATGAATGGACTGCGGGCTGCCGATAGAAATTCGTGCGGCGACCGACAAATGAAGATACTTCCTGCACAGGCTATCGGCAAGCCGCCGGGGTCCCCCGTAGATTGGGTTTTTCACACGAAACAATCCAATAAGGACACATTCGATGCCTGCGATCCGAACGATGCCTCCGGTCAAACTAAAGCCAGGTAGTATTGCCTGCCGAAAGCTTTCGCATTGTTCGCATTGATTGTTGATATCTTGTCCGCTATCACTATATTTATATTTCCTTGAAAGGGCGTGGCCATTGGAATTGGAAAAAGAGCAGATAGAGGTGGTTCGGGTTGATTGGACAGATTTCGTGGGAATTTAAGGTGTACTGTTGCGATCTTGTTCCGACGCAATCAACCAGACAAGACCCATGTCGAGACGCACCCGCAGAACCCACAGTCCTTCGTTCAAGGCGAAGGTAGCCCTCGCCGCCATGCGCGGCGAGAGCACGCTGGCCGAACTCGCCGAACGCTTCGAGGTGCACCCGAACCAGATACAGTCGTGGAAGAAGCAGCTCACAGAGAGCGCCGAGGAGGCGTTCGTCCGAAGCCGCAACGTTCCCGACGAACGCGACAGGAAGATCGAGGCGCTCCACGCGAAGATCGGGGAGCTATCCATGGAGAAGGATTTTTTATCGAAGGCGCTCGGTCGCGGCCTGTAGCCGAGCGCAAGGCGCGGATCAATCGTTCGCACTGCTTGCCTGTCGTTCGGCAATGCGCGCTTCTGGCGCTGAGCCGCTCCACGGCGTACTATCGCCCCCGGGGCAAGAGCAAGGAGAACCTGTTTCTTATGAAGGAGATAGACCGCATCTATATGGAGCGTCCCACGAGCGGCTCGCGCACCATAAAGAGCCTGCTCGAGGCGAAGGGGCATACGGCGGCGCGCAGCCGCGTCGCACGCCTCATGCGCCTTATGGGCCTGAGGGCCATCTACCCGAAGCGGCGCACGTCCTCTCCCGGGACAGGACACAAGATATATCCCTACCTGCTCAAGACCATGACGATCGACAAACCCGGCCAAGTCTATGCGGCGGACATTACGTTCATCCCCATGGAGCGAGGCTTCTTGTATCTCACGGCCGTCATAGACTGGTACAGCCGCAAGGTGCTCGCCCACCGGCTCTCGAACACGATGGACGCTCGTTTTTGCGTGGAAGCTCTCGAGGAAGCGATTGCGCGCTATGGCGCTCCAGAGGTTTTCAACACGGACCAGGGGGCGCAGTTCACCTCCGAGGCGTTCACCAGCGCGCTCAAGGCGCACGGCGTGCGCATCTCCATGGACGGCAAGGGTCGCTGGCTGGACAACGTGTACGTGGAGCGCTTCTGGCGCAGCCTCAAACAGGAAGAAGTCTACCGGCGCGCCTACGACACGGTGGCCGAGGCCAGGAAGGGAATCGCCGACTACCTGCGCTACTTCAACGAAGAGCGACCCCACCAGGGACTTGACGATAGAACCCCCGACGACGTATATTACAGACGAAAGCCGCTGACCAAGGCGGCGTAACCCACCGCAACCCTGCACTTAAAACGACCCGGACTGACTGTCCGAATTTCCCGAACCATTTCTGATAGCATGCCACGCGATTACGGTCAAGGTCCTGCATCAATTGTCCCGGACAATCTTCGATGTAAAATGACTAAGCCGATTCGGTCCCTTACAACGCCAGGGGCATGGTCGGCAGCATCACTTCTGTTAGTATTGACTTTGCTGCCAGCCCGGGCAATGCCCGTGTCAGAGAATCTTGTGCTCGGCCCGACTGGCAAGATTGCAGGCCGCATCGTGGCAGCCAATACAAACACCCCTGTACCTGGAGCCACCATTATAATCGAAGGCACAACGCTTGGCGATGCCGCCGGCGATAACGGATACTATACGATACTCAACGTCAAACCGGGGACATACACAGTGGTGGTGTCCATGATTGGTTACGCCACACTTCGGGTGGAAAATGTTGAAGTCTCCGCCGACCGGACTACCCGTGTAAACGCAGAGTTACAGGAAGCGGTCATTGAAGGAGAAGAAATTGTGATCGTCGCACAGCGTCCACTCATAGAGATGGATCGTACGACTTCGGCCTCCTACCTTTCCGCAGAGTCTATTGCAAATCTTCCGGTTCAGGAACTGCAGGACCTGCTCCAGCTTCAGCCCGGTGTTGTTTATGATGCGTCGGGGCGCCTTCATCTTCGCGGAGGGCGCCATGGTGAGGTAGCCTACATGATTGACGGCATCCCGGTAACCGACCAGTTTAGTGGCGGCAGTAAGATAGAGATCGAAAACAGTTGGGTCCAGGAATTGCAGGTTATCAGTGGCACCTTCAACGCCGAATACGGCCAGGCCCAGTCCGGCATCATCAACATCGTCTCGAAAGAAGGACGATCGACTTTTGAGGGAAGCAGCTCGTTCCATGTAGGCAGCTACCTTACTTCCAGGAACGACGTATTTCCAAAGGTTGCAACTCCCGGAGTGGCCGAATTGAATGGCGAATTTACTCTCGGCGGCCCGGTCTCGTTTTTACCCGCTGGCTCATTTTTCGTCAACGGGCGCCTGCTTAATTCTGATGGATGGCTCTATGGTGAGCGCCGCATGCGTATCGAGGATACTGTGCCGATTCAGGACTTCATCCATCAGGCGCGGCAGATATCAACTGACCAGGAGACGCTGGTAGGCATTCGCGTACCGGATTCGCTGCAGACGGGTGACGGCGCGTACGTGCCCATGAATCCACGAAAGAAGTATGCGTTTCATACTTCTCTGTCTACTCGCCCGGTTCAGGCGCTGAAAGTGGGCTATGCCCTGTTTCTCAGTAATCAGCAACGCAAATACTACCAGGATAACAGGCGATTTGCACCGGATGGACAACCAACCGTCACCGAATGGGGACAGAACCATATCCTGTCGTTGACCCACACCCTGACCACGTCCATGTTTTACCGGATGGCTCTGTCGTTCCAGCGTGATAAACGGACAAGCTCCCTCTTTGCGGACCCATTGGATCTGCGCTATCAGGGCCTCGCGTACGGGGCCAATGGTTTCCTTTTCGGAGGAACCAGTAACGGAAACGCCGAGACTACGCAAGACCTTTATCTTGCCAAGGCAGACTTTTCGAGCCAGGTCGACCGATTCAACCTGATAGAGTTTGGGATTGAATACCGACGCCACAATATAAATACCCGAGACCTGGTGACTATTTCGGATGGCCCGGTTTATGAGGAACCGAACCTCCGTATCCCGTCCTCCAACACTGCGGGCAATGATGCGTACACCCAGGCGCCGCGCGAATTTTCGGCCTATTTGCAGGACAAGATTGAAATCGACGAGATCATCCTGAATGCGGGCCTCCGGTTCGACCATTGGAATCCGAATGGCCGCATCCCGGTCGAGCCGGAGGCAATCACAAATCCGGAAGACGGCATACGTCTGGCCACGGATTTTGAAGCATCGGAGGTGAGCTACCAGCTCAGCCCCCGCATCGGACTTGCATTTCCGATCTCCAGATCAGGAGTCCTGCACGTATCGTACGGCCATTTCTTCCAGATTCCACGATTTTCATTCATATTCACCAACTCGGAGTTCGAGGTGAAGCTGGGTGACCTGGAAACGCTGATGGGGAATGCCAACCTCAAGCCGGAAAAAACGATAGCCTATGAGGTAGGACTGCAGCAGGCCATTGCGCCTGCATGGAAGTTCGAGCTTACCGTCTACTACAAGGACATCAAGAATTTATTAGGCCAGGAGATCATCACTACACGAGACAAAAAAATATATGCACGCTACATCAACAGGGATTATGGCAACACGCGCGGTATGGTACTGTCACTTATCAGGCAGTATCAGGAAAACCTTGGGGCGACGGTAGATTACAGTTACCAGATAGCGCGCGGCAACGCCTCCGACCCAAACGCAGTATTCTTCGATCACCAGACAAACCCGCCGCGGGAAAGCGAGAAGCAAGTTCTCCCCCTCGACTGGGACCAGCGCCACACCATCAACGGCACGCTGATCATAGGCAATCCCAATAACTGGACTCTCAGCCTGATTGGCCGCTATCATACGGGCCAGCCTTACACACCAACGGACCCAGGCAGTGCGCTTGCCGAGCAATTCGAAAACAGTGAGCGAAAGCCCTCGCAGGTAAGCCTTGACCTGAACTTCAATAAGCGCCTCCAGTGGAGCGGGGTGCAAGTAAAACTCTTTGTAAAGGCCTACAACATCCTTGACAGGCTAAATTCCGACCGGGTGTATACAAGCACCGGTAACGCGGCACACCCCTATCGCACCATTGGAGAAACCGAAATTTTATTACAAAACCCCAATTTTTCTCTTCACGAGATTGACCTCCGGCCGGATTTCTATGCCGAGCCACGTCGTGTTATCGCGGGTATTGAACTCAATTTTTGACCATGCGAGCGACCCTGGATCGGATCATGTATATCGTCGCAGCTTTCGCCAGGCTCCGATTGCGTCCCGTGGGTTTCGCTGACGGGACGATCACAATACCGGGTCGGCGCCTGGCGGTAGCCATATTCGTGAGGATACTGCCGATCGGGCTACTGCTGCCCTTTGTCAGCATTGGACCCGGACATGCTCAAACGCGGCCCGAGGGGGGAAGGGACCAGCGGCGGACAGGCATCCATGACGGCAACCTGGTCTTTACCCGCTACTCGAACTTCGGCAATCTTGGATCGCGCTATGAGCCCCCCAAGATGGAATGGCCCAAAGGTTCCGGAACGTGGTACGGGTTTGAATTCATTATGATGGCCGGGGCTGAAGTGCTGGATGCCAACAACAATCTGATTAAAGTCGTTTCGGAGAATTACACCAATCCTGGATCGTTCGACATCAGTCCCGACGGATCGCATACCTATGGCTGGGAGCCGCTTGCAGGCTATTTTCATTCCGGAGCGGCCAACAGGCTTAACTACCCTGCCATGAGTCACTTGAAAGAGACCTGGCCTACGAACTGGCCCCATGACCATCCGGGCCTGCCGGGCTCCCGCGACGGGCGGTGGAACGGGGAATTCGGATCGTTTGTCCGTGGTGATCAGGAGAGCTACTATGTGATGGATGACCGCAATAATGATGAGTTCCCTTACTATCCCTTCATTGGCAGCGCCCAGGACTCTGCTGCCTTTCCTGCAGGTCTGCGAGGCCTTGGCCTTGAAGTCAGGGTTCGCGGTTATCAATGGGTCTCCGTGCAGGCTGAAGATATACTTATCGTCCGCTATGATATCAAGAACGTCAGCCACAAGCCGCTCCTGCGTGTCGTCTTCGGCATGTATGTGGACCCCGCTGTAGGCGGGCAAGGCGACTCTGTCGACGATTTTGCCGATTTCCAACAGGTTGATGATATCGTCTATATGTGGGACCGGGACGGAATTGACAATCGTGGGCGCCCCGGCGTGGGCTACTTCGGCTTTGCCTTCCTGGAAAGTCCTGGAGATCCTCTGGATGAGATCGACAGCGATCAGGACGGCATCATCGACGAACGGCAGGATAATCCACGGGGAACCCTGCTGCTTGGCCAGGACCAGATCGATGCGTATCTCGATTCCCGGTATGACCGGGTCGCCTTCGAGAATTTCTTTGGCGACGTGGCGCTGCGTCCGGCCTACGAGCAAGGAGCCTGGTGGACGGGGGATGAAGACATGGATTGGGTTGCCTTTCTGGATACCAACGAGAATGGCGTGCAGGATCCCGATGAGCCGATTCTGGACGACACGGGTTCGGATGGACTCGGCCCCGAAGCAGAAGGTTATCCGGGCCCTGACATCGACGGCACCGAAGGCAACGGAATGCCTGATGCGGGCGAGCCCAACTTCGGAAAAACGGACAACGACGAATCGGACCAGATTGGTCTTACCAGCTTTGTGCTTCGCCCCGCCGGGAACGTAAGTGACGATGCCCGGACATGGCGAGAAATGGAGCCGGGACGATTTGGCGGCTCTATGCCGAGCAACCTGGCTTTTATCTACGGCTCGGGTTACTTCGAATTACCCCGGGAAGAAACCCGGAAGTTTGCTATTGCCAACCTGTTCGGCCGGGATTTAGATGACATCCTGCGCAACAAACGCACGATGCAGCGCATCTACGACGCGGATTATTCTTTTGCGAAACCGCCCAACAAACCTACGCTGACAGCGGTGCCGGGGGATCGCAAGGTAACGTTGATGTGGGATAATCGGGCGGAATTCTCTCGTGACCCGATCTACGGGCGTGACTTTGAAGGGTACCTGATCTACCGGTCTACCGACCCCTCTTTCAATTCGATCAAGACGATCAGCGACGCGTTCGGCAACCCGACCCTCTGGAAGCCGATAATGCAGTTTGATCTGAAAAACGGCCTCAGGGGTCCCCACCCCATTCAGATTGGCGAGTCCGGCGCAGTTTACAATGTAGGCAAGGACACGGGCCTGCGGTACTTCTTTGTCGATGAAGGCCTTGATAACGGCCGGACCTATTATTACGCCGTCGTTTCGTATGATGGCGGTTACGATGTCGATTTTTTTGCCCGCGGCCTCAGCGACAAAGACAAACTCACCCCTATCGCTCCGAGTGAGAGCGCAAAAATCATACAGACCGACCTGGTTGGCAACGTTACGTTTCTTGACAGGAATACGGCGGTCGTCGTTCCCAATGCACCGAGCGCGGGTTTCATTGCGGGGGATATCCAGGGTAATGTCGAGCACGAAGGACCAGGCACGGGCCGCGTGGACATCGAAGTAGTCGTGCCCGACAGTATCCGGAACGGTGCGCAGTACGCAATCACCTTCACCGACACAACCCGTTCCTTGCTCACGAAGGGAGTGCGTATCGAGGAATTGCTGTCGGGGCGCATCGTATACGAAACAGCCCTCTTTGACAGCCTCGATCTGATAACCCGTATACGAGAAGGCATGCGCTTCAAGATATTTACGCCGGAGGCCGCAGCGCCCACGGTGTACGGCTGGACGCAAGGAAACAGCAATATACAGGCCGACATTGATCTGGTCTCGTCCGGGCGCAGCGTCGCACTGCCCGAGGACATCGAAATACGTATAGCCGAACCGGGCGTGGACACCAGTTTCGTGCAATTTGGCTTCCAGCAGGGCGTCCCGGTCAACTTTGAAGTCAGGAGCACGACCACGGATCGCTCCTTCGAATTCTTGTTCGAAGAGACAGGGAATGCGGATGGCCTGCTGAGCGCCGGGGACATCGTAACCATTGTATTCGATGTCGATGGCTTGCGCTTCAACCTGGGGTGGCGCCTTAGTTTTCTGGCGCCACAGGGGGAGGACGCTATAATGCCGGAACCGGGCGATGTGTATACACTGCAAGTCTCCAAGCCCTTCTCATCACTCGACCGGATTACCTTCACGACGCAGGCCTCCGCCTTTGATGAAACGCTGGCGCGGGACGATCTCGATAATATCTATGTCGTGCCGGATCCGTATGTGGCGAGTGCTTCCTGGGAGCGTCCTCTGTTCAACCAGACCGGCCGCGGCGAGCGGCGCATTGATTTCGTTAACCTGCCGCCGAAGTGCACAATCCGCATCTTCAACATGGCGGGCAAACTCGTCCAGACAATTAATCACGACGCCCCCGCGGAAGATGGTACGGAGAGTTGGGATCTTGTATCAAAGGACGGCCTCACGGTCGCCTTCGGCGTCTACATCTTTCATGTTGAAGCGCCTGGCGTCGGTAACAAGATCGGGAAATTCACCCTCATCAAGTAAAGGCCATGCGTCACATACCGTCCCCTTGTAACGCAACCGATACCCTGCGATGGGTGCGGGGTGGCGCACGCGTAGCCTGGTATGTCGTATGCGCCACAGTCACCGCATTGTTGCTTCCCATTGTCGTGTGGGGGCAGGAGGTGGATCGGCCGGTGAACTTTGTTGAAGACATTTCCAACGCCGGCACGAGTGCCGCTGCGTTTCTTGAAATCGGTGTCGGAGGTCGCGCTCAGGCTATGGGCAATGCCGGCGTTGCCCTGCCTCATGACGCATCGTCCATGTTCTGGAATCCCGCCGCTGCCGTTGCGTTGGACGGCACGGTTTCAGTCTCCTTCGACCATACCGAATGGCTTGCCAACACCCAGCTTGACCATGTCGCGGCGGTCCTGGTCCTTCCTCGGATCGGCGCTCTGGGGCTAAGTGTGATGAGTTTCGACATTGTGGATCAGGCGCCCGTACGCACCATCTTGCAGCCGAAAGGCACGGGAGAATTCTATAGTGTGTCCGATCTGGCCCTTACGCTAACCTACGCCGCACGGCTCACTCCTCGATTTATGGCGGGCGTCTCGGGCAAGATTGTTCAGGAGACCCTATGGCACGAGAAAGCCAGTTCATATGCATTCGACCTGGGGATGATGTATCACACCAACCTTCCGGGCTTGAGCCTGGCTGCGAGTCTCGCCAACTTCGGTAGCGATATGCAACTGAAGGGGCGGGACCTGCGCAGGCCTTTTGACGACGATCCGATCAACTTCAGCAATGATAAGCTCAATGTTAATCTGCAGACGGATGCGTTCTCTTTGCCACTCCTGTTCAGGTTTGGAGTTTCGTACCGGCTGGAGGCCCCCATGCACCGCATGGTTCTCGCAGCCGACCTTCTGCATCCCTCGGACAACAGCGAAGCCGTCAACGCGGGACTCGAATACACGTTCATTGATACGATTTCCTTTCGGGCGGGACTGGTGTCTTATTTTGAGGCGGATCGCACCGGCGGATACACGCTCGGCATGGGGCTTGAGCGACGCGTATTCGGTCAACTTGGCGTGATAATAGACTATGCGTATGCGACGTGGGGTATTCTGAACGCGACCCACCGCTTCACCGTCACCCTAACCCGCTGACCTGTCAGGACCGCCCGTTACCTGCCTTGGGGTCCTGGCGGTACTACACATCTTTCTTAATATGGATTATGGTTTTTCGAAAATCGGGACTGGCATCTTTCGTTTTAGTTTACGATATATATATACAATTCCTTATCTAAACTTTCGTATCACACTTTGGCTAAACCGATTGCGCCATGAAAACATTCCTGCCCTTTCTCGCCTGCATCTGCATGTTTTTATGTGCCAGCGAAGCCGTAGCACAACAAACACCACGCCTTATTGTGAATGAGTTTCTTGCCGACCCGCCGGGTGACGCTCCCGGTGACGCCAACGGAGACGGCACGCGTTCCGGCTCGCAGGACGAGTTTCTGGAACTTGCCAATGTCAGTGCGGATACGCTCGATTTGACCGGCTGGATGGTCGGTGACGATGAGGGAATAAACTTTACGTTCCCGGACGGCTACATGCTGCCTCCCAGGGCGCTAATCGTCATTTTCGGCGGCGGCGATGTCTCAAATGTTCCGGGTTACGATGCGGATCCCCTTGTGACGCGTGCATTCCAGGCCGACAGTACCGTGGGCAACGGTTTCGCCAACGGCGGTGACTACATCGTCATCCAGTCGCCCGACGGCAATGAAGATATGTACATTGCCTACAATTCGAAGACTGATCAGGGCCCGCCAACCTCGGATGTGGTCGCAAATATCACATTCGAGTTCGAAGTGCATGTGCATGTGGCGGCCAATGAGGATGTCTCTGTTACGAGAAATCCCGATGGCGATATCTCGAACCCCGATCCATTCGTACAGCATAGTTCGGTAAGCTCCGACCTTTTTTCGCCGGGGCTGACCATCACCGGCGGGAACATGGTCCCCAAGACCCGGCCGCCGCTCTCCATCGTTATCAACGAGGTTTTAGCCGATCCGCCAGGAGGAGACGCCGGTGACGCCAACGGAGACGGCACGCGTAGCTCGTCACAGGATGAATTCATCGAATTGGCGAACGTAGGCGATACCGCAGTTGATATTGGAGGATGGATGCTGGGAGACGACGAGGGTATTGCCTTTGTTTTTCCGGATGGATATATGGTGGAGCCGCGTGGCATCATCGCTGTCTTTGGTGGAGGAGATGTAAGCAATGTCCCGGGCTACAATGCGGATCCGATGATGACGCGTGTATTTCAGGCTGACAGCACCGTGGGGAACGGCTTCGCCAACGGCGGTGATATTATCATACTCCTGTCTGATGACGGGGCGTATGATACATGGTTCGCCTACGGAAGCAAAGCCAACACGGGGGGGCCTGCCGAGGGGACGTACCCGGCTGGTACGGAATTCGAGATCGAGCAGGATATTGCTGCGCCCGCTAACGCGGACAATTCGGTGACACGCTTTCCGGACGGCAACGTTAATGTGCCGGATCCATTCGTGCAACATCTGGAAGTGAGCACCAATGCATTTTCGCCGGCCCTTACTATAGACGGCCGCATGCAAGTACCGCCGCCACAGCCGCCCGTTACGATCGTCATCAACGAAATCCTTGCCGATGCGGCAGGCGACGCCAACGGCGACGGCACAGTCGACGCCATGCAGGACGAATTCATCGAGCTCATCAACACCAGCGAAGAGATGTCCGTTAATCTCTCCGGCTGGAGCGTCGGAGATCCCGGGGGCCTTTCGTTCACGTTCCCGGAGGGCTTCGTTCTCCCTCCGCTAAAGCTGGTCGCTGTCTTTGGGGGTGGTGATGTGTCCGCCGTGCCGGGGTACAATGCAGATCCGCTTCAGTCGCGGGTCTTTGCAGCCAGCGGCAGTCTTGGCGACGGCCTGGATGAAGCAGGAGACCACGCGGTACTGGTAAGTGCTGACGGCTCGTACGATGCCTACGTCGCTTTCGGCGGTGCAAGCGGTGGAGTCGCACCGACGATCATGAGCGGCGGAAGTAACGTGGACTGGGAGTTTACCCTGAATACGGCTGCTGAGGCAAACATGGATAATTCCATCACGCGCGAGCCCGACGGTAATTTCCTGGCCATGGATCCCTTTGTTCAGCATTCGACCACCGGCGGCGGGTCCTGGTCGCCGGCAGCAACCATTGATGGCGTCGGCGGGCTTGACGAATTCAAGGATGTTCCCCATCCCTGGGGTACGGGCTATGTGATGGCGTTCAACTGGTGGGAGCGTGACCGCGTTGAAATCCGCGATGCTCCCCAGCTCTTCCCGATCCGGATGGACGAGGGCACCGTTGAACTCTGGTTCAGACCCGACTCGCTCCTGACGAATGACACCCATGACCCCGACTGGACGTACCTGTTTGGCAAGAATCTCGGGGGCAACAATCCCGGCGATCTGGGTCTGGGTTGGCGGCGTAGCGAGGGGCGTCTCCTGTTCTTCATGCAGGACGGCAACAATACCACCAATCTCGAACAGGGGGACGACACCCGCGCGAAATTCTTCCCGCGCTGGTATCATGTGGCGATAACGTGGAATGTTGCGGACAAGATGCGGATGTATATTGACGGCACAAAGGTCGCCGAAGTCGAGTCGGATCTTCCATTGCTGGGAGGCTCGATGCAAGCGGCAATAGGCAACGGCGCCGCAGACCTCTGGAACGACAGGTACGAAGGTTTCCGCGGCATGATCGATGAGGTACGCGTCTCGCTGGTCGATCGGTATGCCGGCGCCGACGCCTTCGACTTGCAGACGGAACCGTACGAGCCTGATGCAATGACCCTGGCGCTCTGGCATTTCGACGAGGGACAGGGTGAAACCACGGAGGATGCCACTGGGAACGGATTCACGGGACACCTCGGCGGTTTTGATAGAGATGGAAATTTTGACGCGGCTACTATGCCGATGTGGATCGACGCTTCCACGCTTGTGACTGGAGTTACCGAAGACGAACTGCCAAAAGAATTTTCTCTCGAACAGAACTATCCGAACCCGTTCAATCCCAACACATCGATTACGTACACCATTCCGCACATGACCAATGTAAGGGTCGAGGTATACAACGTGTTGGGTCAGCGTGTCCAGGTGCTGACCAACGAGGCGCTGGCTGCAGGGACTTATACGATCAACTTCCAGGCCGATCGCCTCGCCAGTGGCGTATACTTCTATGTGCTGCATGCCGACAACACGCATCTGGTACGAAAGATGGTCTTGCTGAAGTAGTCCTTCAGACCGGCGGGTAGCCTCTTCTGTCCGCCGGTCGTCTCCCTGGGACGACCGGCGGGCAAGTTCCTGATGTGACACTCTTCACACGCAAGAATGTGCATGATTCCCGGATGCAACAGGCTCCGCCCCTATCTGGCGGTGGCTGTGCTTATGCTCTCTGCAGGGCAGGTTGATGCGGCTGGTGTGGTTTTTCGCTATCTGCCCGGGTCGACGGAATTATCCTCAGTAGTTGAAACACGGCATGTAGAGGCGGGACCGTTTCTTGACCCGCAGGAACGCCAGGCACGCTGGCCAGGTGGCTGGGGCTACGATCCCATTTGGGCTGCTGAATTCGAGGGGGCATCATCCACGATGCGGGGAAGCGCCAGCACAAATGTGAACCAGCCGGCTGGTCCGCGAATGACAGCCGAGGTGTGGCTGCGGCTGCTGGAACGCGACGCTCACCACACACTGCTCAGCAATCGCATCGGATCACTCGACGGATTTACTCTCGGCCTGGAAACAGGCATACCCTATTTCACGGTGGTCATTGGGGGAGTAGCCTACCGCATTGCGGGCTCGGAAGAGGTAGTAGTTGGTCAGGACGTGTGGATTGCAGCAACCGCCGAGTACACGTTTTCGAATACGCTGATTCTCAGGATATACCGCGATGGCAAACTGGACGCAGAGGAGTCGAAGGCGGCAACGATTGCATCGCCCTACGTCATACCGCAGCCATTTTTCGTGGGGACAGAGGCCACGGGCACAGAGGATGCCCTGAGTTTGAAGGGCGACATCAGGGGGCTGGTTTTCGCTGCTTTAGTGCGCGACTATGTCGCCCATCCGTCCTACCTCGGTACGGCTCCGCCCTTCGATGGAAGCGCCTACTTCGGCATGCCTGCTTTCCATGACTATGAACCGGGAAGCTTTAATCTCCCCATGGACCAGCGTATAAACACGTATACCACGCCGGTTACCCGCCGCTTTTTCTTGCCGCATGTGAACGATGCCTTCATCCCGCAGGGCACAGCCGTAGTGAGCGACGAAGCGGGGCAGGCCAAGCTGGTCTATGTATCCTATTACCACAGGACCCGTAACAACCGGCTGGCGTCGAGGCGTTCCATCGTTGTCGAGATTGACGTTGCCACGGGTCACGCACGCCGCACATTTCGCCTGAACGGCCAACTGAGAACGGCGCACGTTGGAGGGGTCGCCGTCGTCGGCGAGGCCATTTATGTCGCCTCTGAAGGAACGGTGGAACGCTATATTCTTCCACCATACGAAGAGGCCGGCGATCGGTATATAGATCTGTTGGCGGATTCGCACGGAACCCGAAATGTTCGAAGCAAGGCTTCTTTTGTGTCGTCTTTCCAGGACACGCTTTGGGTAGGCGATTACCGGACCGGCGGACAGCAGCAGCCCTATCTGTACGGCTATCCACTGGACGAAGCAGGTCTGATCGTACAGGGTGCGAGCCCCGTCATCTATCCCATCCCGCGCAGGATACAGGGGGTGGACTTCCATGCCGTGGACAACACGGTCTATGTTTTCATGGCCCGTAACCGCAATAGCCGGGAGGCGGAAGTGCTACGCTTTAAACGTGCTGACCTCCTTCCTGATACCCTTCCTGCCTGGGAGGCCAGCATCACGTTTCCCCATGGCATCGAGGATCTTGCGTTCTCGCCAGATGGAACGCTGTGGACAAACTCCGAGTCGGGTACAGACTATTACCAGCGTGCAGTCGGGTGGTCCACGTTCTACCCCTTTGTCTACGGTGTTGCCCTGTCGGAAATTTTGCTACATGCTGGCGACACACTGCCCGACCAGGTTCCGTTGCCAGATCTGCATCTGGAAGTGTTTCCAAACCCGGCGGCTGATCAGCTCCATATCAATTATGTCCTGGACCAACCGTCTACCGTACATCTGCAGGTGTTCGACCTCCTTGGTCGAGAGGTAAAAGCGGTCGTCTACCCGCCGCAAAGGCCAGGCGCCCACCATGTGACATGGATGATTGACCACCTGGCCTCCGGAGCCTATATACTGGTTCTGGAAACGGCAGGGCACAGGATCCATCAACCTGTTACCCTGCTACAATAGACGATGCGTGGATTGGCGCTTTTTGTCCTGCTCTGCGTGCTCCTGTCGGCTTCGGGCTGCGGTCCCGCAGCCCCAGGGTCTACCGAATTGTCGGGCGAAGGAGCCATTGTCGCGACGGTGGGTGGCGAGCCGATCTATGCCAGGGATTTTGTCCTGAACTATGAACTGGGGTTTCCTCACCTACACCGGGGAGACAACACAAGGCTGGCATATCTGAACCGTATCATTGACGAGAAACTCCTGGCTCTTGAGGGAATTCGGCGAGGGCTCCTGGATCACGAAGAGGTCAGGTGGAACATTGAGGACCTGCGCGAGGAATTGCTCGTCGAACAGGTGTTCCAGCACTACGTCAACGATCAGGTCAGCATTACGCCCGAGGATATCACCCTGGCTATGCAGCAGGATCGGACTTCCTTTCGACTGCGGTACCTACCGGTCAGGTCATCTGCGGAGGGGCATCGTTTGCGTGATGAGGCATTACGGGTGGGATTACCGGCACTAATCCGGGAATTCGTGTCCAGTAATGACGAGCAGAACCTGCATCCGTCAGACTTTGAGAGCCCCTATGTCACGAGCCACGATCTGCACCCGGACCTGATGGCGGCTATCATCGATCTTCCGATGGGCGAGATTTCGGCGCCGGTGCCCTACCATGGCCAATTTCTCCTGCTGCAGCTCGTCGATGTACGCCGTGAACCCGTGTCGCCGTCCGCCACAGCACGCGCTACGTTCGAGCAGGTAGTCTTTCACCAGAAGGCCAAAGTCCTGGCGCGAACCTTTATCGGTTCCATGATGAAGCCGCTTGACGTACGCCTGAAGCCTACATCCTACAGGCTGCTGCGCGAAGAGCTATGGCACTGGTGCCAGGATGGACCACCTCAGGGTAATCTCCTGACTGAATTCCTGACGCGTGAAGCCTCCGATACCGACAACCTTCGCGTGATTCTTGATGATGTGCTCATCACGACTTCCGATGGCGACTGGACCGTAAGAGACTTTCTCGCGGCCTTTCCGGCTGCACGATATCCCCTGCGCCATGAGCGCCGAGAGGTCTTCGAGAATGACGTGTACGATGCAATCGGTCTTACTCTTCGTGACCACTATTTTGCCCAGCGCGCACTGGAAGAGAATATGGACGAGGACCCGGCGCTACGCCACAAACTTGCCCTATGGACAGACAAGTGGGTTTATCGTGTGCTGCGCGAAGAACTCGCCGATAGCGAGGAGACAGTGGGCGAGACCCTCCGGCGACTGCGCGAGCACTACCCTGTGGTCGTCCACCATGCGGTGCTGGATACACTAACCCTTTCGGCGCCAAACAACACGGGGTTGACTGTGCTTAAAGGCCATACGCTGCGCCCCGCCTTTCCCGTTGCCGATCCGGTGTGGTAGCCTCGCATGTTATCCCTCCTGTAACCGCACATGACACCTATGAGGCGCGAAGCATTTCTCGACCGTATCCGGTATGAAGATCGTCCGTGGGATGTGATCGTTATTGGAGGAGGCGCTACCGGTCTGGGCGCCGCCGTGGATGCCGCGTCTCGCGGATACAGGACGGTCTTGCTCGAACAGGCCGATTTCGCCGAAGGCACGTCAAGCCGCAGCACAAAACTCGTACATGGCGGCGTCCGATATCTGAGGCAAGGCAACGTAGCGCTTGTCCGTGAAGCATTGCGCGAGCGCAGCCGGCTCCGCGACAATGCGCCGCACCTGGTGCGCAACCTGACGTTCATGCTTCCCGCCTATTCCCGGTGGGAACGCCCGTTTTACGGACTGGGGCTGAAGACCTACGACCTGCTGGCGGGCCGCCATTCCTTTGGAAAGTCGCACCTGCTTTCACGGGCGCAGACGCTGGAGGAGATCCCCGGCGTTCAGGCCAGCGGACTGCGGGGTAGCATCGTCTATCATGACGGCCAGTTCGATGACGCCCGCCTGGCCCTGACTCTGGCCCGCACGGCCGTTCGCCACGGCGCCGCAGTGGTCAATTACGCCCGTGTCGTCGGACTGCTCAAAGCGCAGGACAAGGTGAATGGGGTCGTAGCCCGCGATCTTGAATCCGGCCAGGAACTGCATCTGCACGGACACGCCGTCGTGAACGCCTGCGGCGTCTTTGTAGATGCTGTCAGGAAGCAGGACAAGCCCGGCAGTTCCGATCTTGTGCGTCCGAGCCAGGGAATCCACCTTGTCCTGGATCGCTCTTTCTTTCCCTCCCGGCACGCGCTTCTGATTCCCAGGACAAAAGACGGCCGCGTACTCTTCGCCCTCCCCTGGCATGGGCGCGTACTGCTGGGCACTACCGATACCCCCGTTCGGGATCCGACACCCGAACCGCTCGCGCGCGCCGACGAAATCGAATACCTGATAGACCATGCGGCCCATTATTTCGAGCGCCGTATCGCTCCGTCCGATATACTGAGCGCCTTTGCCGGATTGCGCCCCCTTGTCAACGCAGGCGACACGTCGGATACGGCTTCCATCTCGCGCGATCATGTCGTCCGCATTTCGGAGTCCGGCCTGATTACCGTCACGGGAGGAAAATGGACAACCTACCGCAAGATGGCCGAAGACGTCGTTAACGCGGCTGTCCGGGTAGGCGGGCTGGATACCCGCCCGTGCGTAACCGCCGATCTGCGGCTGCACGGATGGCAAGAGCCCCGGGAGGACGGGGATACCTTGCAGGCGTACGGATCGGACCAGGCGGATGTCGAGGCCGTGATGCGGGAAGTGGAGAACGGGCGGGAACGGCTGCATCCCGATGTGCCCTACCGCCGCGGCGAAGTCCACTGGGCGGCACGGCATGAAATGGCCCGCACGGTCAGCGACGTACTTGTGCGCCGCATTCCGGCTCTGCTCTTGAACCGCCATGCGGCCCTCGCGTCCGCGCCGGCGGTGGCGCGCATCCTTGCGCAGGAGTTGGGACGAGACGAAACCTGGGCGGCTGCGCAAGTCCAGGCGATGCGCCAACAGGTAGTCGCCTGCCTGCCCGCGCCATACGGCGCCCCGCTTCCTGTTTCCACCGCCGAAGCGGCATCGTCCGACCCGGGCCCACATTATGTTTAACAAAATGGAGCATTTCTCATGCCGATCTCTATCATTCTGGTCCTGGCGATACAGGTCGTCACAGGCCCGGCCCAGCCACGCTTCGACATCCAGGGACACCGGGGCGCCCGGGGCCTGCTGCCCGAAAATTCCACCGCCGGATTCCTGCGCGCGGTAGACCTTGGCGTAACCACACTCGAGATGGATGTCGTGGTCGCAGGCGATTCTACGGTCGTCGTCTCCCACGAACCATGGATGTCGGAAACGATCTGCAGCGACACGACGGGCCGCGCCGTTACGCACGGCAGAAGCCACAACATCTTTCGCCTTTCCTACGAGGCTGTCGCGCGCTACGACTGCGGCAGCCGCGGGCATCCCGACTTTCCGCGCCAGGAAAAGCAGCCCGCCGTAAAGCCCCGGCTGCTGGATGTGATCGATGCAGTCGAGAAGTACACTGCAGAACGCGAAATCGAGCCGGTGCAATACAACATTGAAATCAAGTCGCGCCCCGAATGGGACAGCGTTTTTACGCCGCCTCCACCGGTATTTGCGCAGCTCGTACATGACGCAGTGGCCGCCACCGGCATTATGGACCGCGTCATTGTCCAGTCCTTCGACACGCGTTCGCTTCAGGCCGCGCACAAGACCCGCGCCCCCTGGAAACTGGCGCTGCTTGTGGGTTCAGAGACAGACCTTGCGTCCATCCTTGCCCGGCTTGGCTTCACGCCCGAGGTGTACTCCCCTAATTTCCGTCTGGTAGACGAATCCACCGTGCGCGCCGCGCACGCCCGCGGCATGCGGCTCATCCCGTGGACCGTGAACGAGGTCTCCGATATGAAGCGACTGAAGGCTCTTGGGGTAGACGGACTTATAACGGACTACCCGGACCTTGCCCGGACGGTTGCGGACTTATAGGTCGGCGGCGGGCGGAGTTCGCCGGCCCTAATGATCCTTTTTTATTCCTCTTTTGAGTAATTTTTATACCTTTTTTGAACAATTTCTCTCCTTTAAAGGAGAGTTTTTACTCAAAAAGGCATAAAATACGCTGATTACGTCTGCAAATTTCAGAGGTTGTGAGGGCCCGATCCGGCGTATTCCTCTATGGGCGGACACGCACAAACAAGGTTGCGGTCCCCGTAGGCATCGTCGACGCGCCGCACGGCGGGCCAGAACTTGTGCGCGCGGGTCCATTCCGTCGGAAAAGCCGCCGTTTCCCGGCTGTACGGATACTCCCAGGTATCAGACGTGACCATCTGCGCCGTATGCGGGGCATTCCTGAGTACATTCTGCTCGGGGTCCGCTTCTCCCTCCTCGATTTGCCGGATCTCCTCCCGGATACATTCGAGCGCTTCGCAAAAACGATCCAGTTCTTCTTTCGTCTCGCTCTCCGTCGGCTCGATCATAAGCGTACCCGCCACAGGGAAAGAGACCGTCGGCGCATGGAAGCCGTAGTCCATCAGGCGCTTGGCCACATCGCGCTCGGAAATACCCGCGCTGCGGCTGAAAGGACGCAGATCGAGCAGAAATTCGTGCGCGCACCGACCGAAGGCCCCCTTGTACAGCACCGGATAGCTCTTTTCGAGGCGCGCCATCATGTAGTTGGCGTTCAGGATGGCCAGTTTCGTCGCCCGGGCGAGCCCTTCCGCCCCCATCATGGCGATATAGGCCCATGATATGACCAGAATATTCGCACTGCCGTACGGGGCGGCCGCCACAGGTCCCACGGCAGCCTCCTCGTCCCGCTCTCCGGGGAGCGGCGAGCCGGGCAGAAACGGCGCCAGATGCTCCGCCACGCAGATCGGGCCCATGCCCGGTCCTCCGCCGCCGTGCGGAATGCAGAACGTCTTGTGCAGATTCAGGTGGCACACATCCGCGCCGAAATCGCCGGGGCGGCACAATCCCACCTGGGCGTTCATGTTGGCGCCGTCGAGATATACCTGTCCCCCGTGCTCGTGCACGATGTCGATAATCTCCCGGATGTCTTTTTCGAACACCCCGTGCGTGGACGGATAGGTGATCATCAGCGCCGCAAGGCGGTCCGAATGCGTTTCCGCAGCACAGCGCAACGCCTCCACATCCACATTGCCCGCCTCGTCCGTTTTGACCACGACCACCTGCATGCCCGCCATCACGGCGCTGGCGGGATTCGTTCCGTGGGCCGATTCGGGGATCAGGCAAACGGCGCGGCGCCCCTCGTCTCGGGATTCGTGCCAGGCCTTGATGACAAGGAGGCCCGCATATTCCCCCGAGGCGCCCGAATTGGGCTGGAAAAACGTACGGGAAAACCCGGTGATCTCGCAAAGCCAGGCGTCCAGTTCCCCAATCAGCTCGGCATATCCCTGCGCCTGATCTGCCGGGACGCAGGGATGCGGATCGCTGAAACCCGGCAGGGTAATCGGCAGCAACTCGGCGGCGGCGTTCAATTTCATCGTGCACGATCCGAGGGGAATCATGCTGGTCGTCAGAGACAAATCTCTGGAGGCGAGGCGTTGCAGGTAGCGCATCATCTCCGTTTCGGAACGATATCGGTGAAACACCGGATGTTCGAGAAAAGGCGTCGCGCGCCGCAGCGGTCCCGCATAGTCAGGCGGCGCTTCCGGGGCAAGCGCTTCTGCGGACACGCCGTTGCGCTCGCCAGCGAAAACATGCAATAGCGTATTCACCTCGTTCAGGCCAGTGGTTTCGTCGAGCGACACGCCAAGCGAGCCGTCGTCGTAGCGACGCAGATGGACGCTATGCCGCTCGGCGTTCCGAAGAATGCTTTCCGCATCGCCATGCCCCGGATCAATGCGCAGCGTGTCGAAAAAATGTTCATGCCGGATCTCGTGTCCGAGACGATCCAGGCCGTTGCCGAACAATCTGGCGATCCTGTGTATCCGCTCGGCAATGGCGCGCAGCCCGTCCGGCCCATGATACACCGCATACATGCCGGACATGATGGCGGGAAGCACCTGCGCCGTGCAAATGTTGGAGGTCGCTTTGGCCCGTCGAATGTGCTGCTCACGGGTCTGGAGCGCCATTCTCAGGGCGGGATCGCCGTGCGCGTCCACCGACAGCCCGATAATGCGTCCGGGTATCTTGCGCTTGAACGACTCGGTCGTGGCCAGATACGCGGCGTGCGGACCGCCGTAGCCCATGGGCATCCCGAACCGCTGCGTGGTTCCCACTGCAACATCCGCCCCGAAGTCGCCCGGCGGCGCGAGCAGCGTCAGGCTGAGCAGGTCGGCAGCCGCCACGACATGCGCCTTTGCCTGGCGAGCCTGCGCGCACAACGCCGAATAGTCGTAAATGGCCCCGTCGGTGGTCGGGTACTGCACGAGGGCGCCAAACGCCTCGTCGCCGAATGCGAACGTCCGCCAATCCCCGACGACGACCGTGACGCCAAGCGGTTTTGCCCGGGTTTGCACGACCCGGATCGTTTGGGGATGACACGCAACATCCACCAGAAAAACGCGCGCGCGGCGTTTGGTCGAACTCCGGGCCAGCATGGCCATGGCCTCGGCGGCGGCCGTCGCTTCGTCGAGCAACGAAGCGTTGGCGATGGGCAGCCCGGTCAGATCCGCCACCGCGGTCTGGAAATTCAGCAACGCCTCCAGGCGGCCTTGCGAAATTTCGGCTTGATAGGGCGTGTACTGGGTGTACCAGTTCGGATTTTCCAGCACGTTGCGCCGGATCACCGCAGGCGCCACCGTATCGTAATAGCCCATGCCTATGTACGACCGGCCGAAGCGATTCTTGTCGGCCAGCGCATGCGCTTTCGCAAGCAAGTCCCGTTCGCTGAGCGCTTCGGGCAAATCGAGCATCCCATCCAGGCGGATATCCGCCGGGATCGTACGGGCAATCAACTCATCCAGCGAGGAACACCCTATGTGTTCGAGCATCCCTCGGATGTCTTCTTCGGTCGGCCCGTTGTGCCGCTCTGCGAAGCGGTCGGTAGAGGAAAACACGGTGGGCATGGTTGGGTTGAAACAGGTATGCGGAGCGTGTATAGGATGCTCTGATTAACTCCGCAAAGAGTCAGAGGTTGACAGGCGTGCGCTGGCAAGGAATGACGAAGCAGCTTGGTAGGCCCCAAGTAATGAGGAATGACACAGCCAGCGTGCGCCTGTCGGCCTCCCGAAGGGCGCTTCGCGGCCAAAACGACTTGGATCCACCGTGTTTTTCGCTGGTTTCAACGATGCAAGCATGTCGTTCTTTACGCGTGAAAGCGAAGCGCTGATCAAAGTGGTGTTAATCAGAGCATCCTATATGTCGTCATCGAGAGAAAGCGCTACGCCATCGGCGATTTGCGACGCAATCGGTCGAGCGCCTGCGCAGCGGCTTTCTGTTCAGCCTTTTTCTTGCTTTGCGCCCGACCGCGGCCATAGGCCTGGTTGCGCAGAAACACATCGATGGTAAACACCCGGTCGTGCGGCGGCCCTTCTTCGCGCGCGACGCGGTAGACGGGCAGCGACCACCCGTTCGCCTGAACATGCTCCAGCAGCAAACTTTTGTGATTGTCTTTAAGATTCGCCAAATCCTCCAGATCAAGCCGCGCAAGCATTTTGTTCTGGACGAATTTGCAAACCGCTTGTTCTCCCAGATCGAGATACAGCGCAGCGATAACGGCTTCAAGCGCATCGGCCAGAATAGTTGCGCTGTCCCGGCCCCCGTCCCGATGCATGGGATCGCTCATCGAAATCATATCGCCAAGTCCCAGCTCGGCAGCGCACTGCGCCAAGGCCTGCCCATTGACAATTCGGGACCGCAGGCGGGTCAGAAAACCTTCGTCGCCCTGCGGAAAACGATGATAAAGATGCTCCGCCATCACGAAATCAAGCACGGCGTCTCCCAGAAACTCCAGGCGCTCATTGGACTCCCGAACGGTATCGGAAAGCGCAGAGCGATGCCGAAGCGCCTGCTCGTACAACGACATCGTACGGACGGACATTCCGACCAGTTTTTCAATGTCGGCGCGCGAAGGGCGCGGCGGGATCAAGGCCGGCTTTTCAGCCACATTCCCGGCCTGCGTTCCCGGCCCCCCCCGGAGTCGACGGAAAAAAGAGAAAAGACCTTTTCGCAAGGAAATCAAGCGCTGAGCGAAGCGGTTTTGATTAAAGGATACTAAAATACGGCGGAACGGGGACATGTAGAACCCTTTCGTCGCCATACAATCCCCCTGCGCCGCTTGGCGCATTCTTCGTTTGCAATGCACAGGCCGTTTGGCTATATTGCCTGAGTTCTTTGCATACGCCTGCACGGTTCCATGGCCCGATTCGTCGAATCCGGCGTGGATAATAGGGAATCCGGTGCGCGCCCAAGCGCAATTCCGGAGCTGTACCCGCAACTGTAAGCCGCGCCGATATACCGGTCACGACGCGTCGCGCCACTGTTCCTGCGAATGGGAAGGCAAGACGTGAGCCGGAAATCGCAGTGCGCGGCAAGCCAGGAGACCTGCCTGCAAGTTATCTGCCGCAAACCTTCGGGAATCAGAGGTTCGTGTGGTGGTCTTCTTGCCCGTCTGCCCGGGTTTCCGCCGGGTGATCGTTACGTTTCCGGGTCGAGCTCATCCCGATCCTCATAAAACTTCGGGATGTTTTATGATAGCTCGCCTCCGCGCCCTTCGCTGGGCTCTCCTTGTTCTATTCGTTTTTTCCGGATACCCGGCCGTATCGTTCGGCCAGGCGCCGGATTCCGTCATCGCGCTACAGGAAATCACGGTGTCCGCCTTGCGGATGGGGGCGCCTGCTTCACGGGCCCCGCAGCGCATTACGGTGCTTGGGCAAGCGGATATCGTGGCCACGGGCTCCCGTACGGTCGCCGATATACTGTCTGCCCGGTCCGGATTCTTCATCCGGCAATACGGACAGGGGTTAGCCACCGTCTCCCACCGGGGCGGGGCGGCGGGGCACACGCAGGTATTGATCGACGGCATGCGTCTGTCCGATGCGCAAGCGGGCCAGTTCGATCTGAGCCTGCTTCCGCTTCATCTGTTCGATTCCATGGAAGCGCTGCACGGCCCCTCGTCCTCTATCTATGGCGCGGACGGGATGTCCGGCGCCGTATACCTGCGAGGAGCCCGGGGCGGAGCCGGGCGCGCGAGCGTTGCTGCGGAAGTCGGGGCCTGGGGCGAGCTGCTGACGTCAGCAGGCTGGACTTTCGGCAAAGGCAGCGTATCCGGCCTCGTTTCCGGGGAATACCGCCGCAGCAACGGGGACTTTCCGTACGAAACGGAGACCGGGGAAGAGATGCGGCTCGAAAACGCGGATCGGGAAGGCTGGTCCGTCATGGGTGCGCTGCAAGGCCGCACAGGCCGGCATACGCTTCGCGGCGCATTCTTCCACATAGATTGGCAACGACATCTTCCGGGCTCGACCGTGTTCGGAGCCCAGGGAGAACAACAATGGGATACGCACTCGCGCCTGTGGCTGGAAGATGCGGTGTCGCTGGGCTCCGGGGCCCTTGTGCTGCGCGGATTTCTGCATCGCGGCAAACTCCGGTACCTGAATCCGCACCCCGTGTGGGGACAGGACAATACCGGGCGTACGACGACGAGCGGGCTGGAAGCTGCGTATCGGCTGCCTGCAGGATCTCATCTGGATATATCTGTCGGAGCGACCGCCGGATACGGCGCCGCCGACAACCCCTCTTTGGTATCGTCGGTCTCTGAATTCAGATCGGGCGCGTTCGTTTCGGCGGCGGGCTCGTACGGGCGCTGGCGGATCTATCCGGCGGTCCGGTTCGATGCGTACCGCGAGAGCGACCGCGCCCTGTCGGCGTTCAGCCCGCGCCTCGGGCTGAACGTACAGCCGGTCGACCGGCTCCCGCTTTTCGTAAAAGCGAATCTCGGCGGCGGTTTCCGGGCGCCTACCTTCAACGACCGGTTCTGGGCAGGCGCCGGCAATCCCGATCTGCAGCCCGAACGGTTGTATTCGGCGGACGGGGGCCTGCATGTTGACGGACGGACCGCGCAATTCGAGATGTCCGCGTACGCTGCGCGGTATTCGAACAGAATCATATGGACGCCCGACGATGCGGACGGCTTCGTATGGTCGCCCAAAAACCTGGCGAAAACCCGGTCGCTGGGCGTCGAAACATCCATCTCCGCGCGCGTGAACGAAGAACTGACCGTGGGGGCGCTGCATACCTGGATGCACGCCGTAGACCGATCGGACGCGTCTTCTCCCAACTATAACAAACCGATCCCCTTTTTGCCGGCGCACCTCGTGAAGCCCTACGTATCGGCGAAGTTCGGACGGGTCAGCGTAGACCTGCACGGCCGGTTCATGGATCGCCGCTTCACGACGCCGGCGGCGGACAAAGAGGATAGCCTCGACCCGGCGTTCGTTATCGGCGCACAGGTGGGCTTCGCCTATAATGCGGGACCGTTCAGAGGACGGCTTTCGACCATTGTAGAGAACGCTTTCGACAAGCAGTACATCATTGTCGGAGGATACCCCATGCCGCCGCGTCACGCACGGCTGCGACTCGTGCTGCAAACCCTTTGAGGCGCCGTACGCCGCGGCAGGCTTCCCGGATTTTCCGGATGCTGTCCTTTCGTCAGCATGCGGGCAATTTTATTCTCCGCAAATTATGCAATGAATAGCTTAGGGGCGGTCGGCCCGCCTGCGGACGACCCGTTAGCTTAGCCCCTCTGCCCTTTCGTCAGGGTAGGGCGCCGGTCGGTCCCGAAATGTTGTATTCCTCCGCGCCGGAGTGTGTCAGTACGGCAGATTATGAAATTGGCACGCCGTTTGATAGGGCCAAGGCGTTCCCTAACTTCGCAACCCTATCATTGTCCGGCCTTGCGCCGGAGGAGGCAACAACAAACATGACCAGCATTACCCCTATCGGCGACCGCGTGGTGGTTCGCCCGGAGGCAGCCGAGGAGAAGACCTCGAGCGGATTGTTCATTCCCGACACGGCGCAGGAGAAGCCTCAGCGGGGCACCGTCCTGTTCGTGGGTCCGGGCCAGGTAGAGAACGGCAAGCATGTCGAGATGACCGTCAAGGCGGGCGACAGCGTGCTCTACGGCAAGTATTCGGGCACGGAAATCGCTCTTGACGGCGAGGACGTGCTCATCATGCGCGAAAGCGACATTCTCGGCGTCGTCAGCTAAGGGCGTCGCCTGCTTCGTTTAGCGGGGATCGTCTTGATCTCCGGCACTCTGTTATTAAAGGAAACCACACGACATACTGCATCATGGCAAAACAAATCGTATTCGACACGGAGGCGCGCGCGGCGCTCAAGCGGGGCGTGGACGCGCTCGCCGACGCCGTCAAGGTGACGCTCGGCCCGAAGGGCCGCAACGTAATCATCGAGAAGAGCTACGGGGCGCCGACCGTCACGAAGGACGGGGTGACCGTAGCGAAGGAGGTTCAGCTCGAGGACAAGTTGGAGAATGTGGGCGCGCAGATGGTGCGCGAGGTGGCCTCGAAGACAAGCGACGTGGCGGGCGACGGCACGACGACGGCGACGGTGCTTGCGCAGGCCATCGTGACGGCGGGCCTGAAGAACGTCACGGCGGGAGGGAACCCTATGGACCTGAAGCGGGGCGTAGAGCGCGCCACGGCGTCGGTCGTCGGGGCCTTGCGCAGCCTCAGCCGCGAGATAGCGGGCAAGGGCGAGATAGCGCAGGTCGCCTCGATCTCCGCGAACAGCGACACGGAGATAGGAGACCTGATCGCGGAGGCCTTCGAGAAGGTCGGCAAGGACGGCGTCATCACGGTCGAGGAAGCAAAGGGCATCGAGACGTTCCTCGACGTGGTCGAAGGGATGCAGTTCGACCGCGGCTACCTGTCCCCCTACTTCGTCACCGACGCGGACAACATGGAGGCGATCCTCGAGGATGCGACGGTGCTTATCCACGACAAGAAGATTTCGTCGATGAAGGACTTGCTGCCCGTGCTTGAGAAGGTGGCGCAGACGGGCAGCCCGCTGCTCATCATTGCAGAGGACATCGACGGGGAGGCGCTCGCTACGCTCGTGGTGAACAAGCTGCGCGGCACGTTGCGCGTGGCGGCGGTGAAGGCGCCGGGCTTCGGCGACCGCCGCAAGGCGATGCTCGAAGACATAGCCATCCTTACGGGCGGCACGGTCGTCTCCGAGGAGAAGGGCTATCGTCTGGAGAACACGACGCTCGACTATCTGGGCCGCGCGAAGCGCATCGTGATAGACAAGGACGCGACGGTGGTCGTCGACGGCGCGGGCGAGGCGGAGTCGATCAAGGCGCGCACGAACCAGATACGCCAGCAGATAGAGACGACGACGAGCGACTACGACCGCGAGAAGTTGCAGGAGCGTCTGGCGAAGTTGTCTGGCGGCGTGGCGGTCCTGAAGATCGGCGCGGCTACGGAGCCGGAGATGAAGGAGAAGAAGGCGCGCGTAGAGGACGCCTTGCATGCGACGCGCGCGGCGATAGAGGAAGGGATCGTGCCGGGAGGGGGCGTGGCCTACCTCAGGGCTATCGGCTCGCTCGAGGCGACAGCGACGGAGAACGACGATCAGGGCGTCGGCGTGGGCATCGTGCGGCGGGCGCTGGAGGAGCCGCTGCGGCAGATAGCGGAGAACGCGGGGCTTGAAGGCTCTATCGTGGTGCGCAAGGTGATCGACGGCGAAGGCGACTACGGGTTCAACGCGCAGACCGAAGAGTACGGCTCGCTGATAGAGGGGGGCGTGATCGACCCGACGAAGGTTGCGCGCACGGCGCTCGAGAACGCCGCCTCCGTAGCGGGCCTGCTGCTGACGACGGAGACCGTCATCAGCGACAAGCCGGAGAAGAATGCGGGAGCAGGCGCCGCGGGAGGACCCGGAGGAGGCATGCCCGGAGGTATGGGCGGAGGAATGGACTTTTAGGCGGCCGCAAGCCCGGAGGGCTTCTTCGCAAGGCTCCTTGCGGCGCGCAAGGGTCGAAAGAAGTTGCCGAAACGAACAACGAAATAACAAGAAAGGCGGAGCCCGCTACGGCAGGCTCCGCCTTTTTTGCGGCGCATCCGGACGCCCGAAAAGAGGCGTCCGTTCGGAACGCGAATGAGGCGAGCAATGTTCGTCGGAAGGGCCTTGAGCGTTATCCTCCCGGCGAATCAGGCGAAAACAGTGGACCGTGCGTCGCGGCGGCATACTGTCCAGCAGCGCCGCCGCGACCCGGAATCACAAGCATGGCGGTCGCCATGCTTTACGAATCTCGCGACAGAACCTCCTCGTAGAACCGCACGGTCCGCTCCGCCACGGCCCGCCAACTGTACCGCTCCACGACGCGGCGACGGCCCGCCTCGCCCATCCGGCGGCGCATAGCCTCGTCGTCCATGAGCCGGTTAACGGCCTCGGCAAGGTCTCTGGAGAACCTGCCCGCATCCTTCGGCTCGAAATCCGCGGCGCCCCGCGCTTCGAACGGGACAAGCACGCCTGTTTCTCCATCCGCCACAATCCCCGGAATGCCCCCCACAGCGGAAGCGACCACGGCCGTTTCGCAGGCCATCGCTTCGAGATTGATGATCCCGAACGGTTCGTACACGGAGGGGCAAACGAACACGTCGGCCCCTGCGTACAGGGCAATGATTTCGTCGCGCGGAAGCATATCGGCAAGCCAGAGGATATCGTGCCGCCCGACGGCCCGGGCTGCGGCGACCGCTTCCTCCATTTCTCTGGCGATGTCCTCTGTGTCCGGCGCTCCGGCGCACAGCACGACCTGCGCGCCTTCGCGCAAATGTTCGATGGCGTTCACCAGATGCACGATCCCTTTCTGCCGGGTAATGCGGCCCACGAACAGCACGAACGGTTTCGTGGGATCAACGCCGTGTTTTTGCAGGATTTCGGGCCGATCCATGGGCCGGTACTCGTCCGGATCGATGCCGTTCGGAATCACGCGCACCTTGTCTTCCGGCACCTCGTAGAGCGACGTCACGTCCCGGCGCATGGATTCGGACACGGCCACTACGCCGTCGGCATTCCGGTACGCCGTCTCCTCGATCCAGGAACTGGCGTAGTAGGCGCTTCCCAGTTGCTCCACTTTCCAGGGGCGGTGCGGCTCCAGCGAATGGGTGCTCAGCACCAGGCGGGCGTCGTCCAGTCGGCGAAGCAGACACCCCGCAAAGTGCGCATACCACGTATGGCAGTGTACGATGTCGGCGCCGGAGACCAGCCCGGCCATGCGCACGTTGCGCAGCATCGTTTCGAGGAACCGGGAATGGCGGGGGTCCGTCGCCGGCAGGTCCGCGCCCGGTTCGACCCCGTACACGCGCAGCCTGTCCCGCTCTTCGCGCTGGTCTCCGAAGCAGCACACGTTTACCTCGTGCGCTCCCCCGTCCACCGCAAGGAGTTCTTTCACGAGATACTCGACATGAACGCCCGCGCCCCCGTAAATGTGCGGGGGGTATTCGTTGGTGAGGATGGCGATGCGCATGGGGTGATCAGAGCGATTGGGGCGTTGGATGGAAAAGGCGGTTGGCGCTTGGGGAATTGGGGGAATATACGGAAGCGACGGCATGGAGGAAGAAGAAACACTGGCCCTGGTGGATTCCTGGCCGAGCACTCTTCAAAGCCTTGGGCTGAACATCTCCAAGGGGGGCTGTTTCGGGGGCAAGGAAATTTCTCTTTACTTTGCAAGGAACGCCGATGTATCGGTACGGTTGACTATTTTCTCGCAGGAACGATCCATCCCGTAGCGTGCGAACGGATGAGGACGACGGCTCAAAAAGAAAAACCAAGGCGGCGCATGATCAGCGCGCCCCGGTCTGCACGCCCCGCAATACCGACTCCCCGGCAAGGAGAACGACCCACTGTCTATGCCGACCGCGTCGGCGCCTGGTACGTTGAAAGCAAGTCCGACGAGCACCGCAAGGCGCATGGCCTTTATCTCACGCCGGTTCCTGTGGCCGATTTTATGGCGGCGAGAATCACAGCCGGCGGACCGAGGCTTCGTATCCTCGACCCCGCCGCTGGCGCCGGCATGCTCTGCTGTGCAACTCTGGAGGCGCTCGTCGCACGCGACCCGAAACCGGATATGGTCGAACTGGTGGCCCATGAAGTCGACCAGGACCTGATTGCGCCGTTGCGGACCGTCCTCGACTATCTTGCGGACTGGTGCCATAATTATGGAGTAACGGTCGCTATTCGGATCGAGGCAACCGATTTCGTCATGGCGCACGCCGAGGCGCTGCGTACGCTCGGCCAACTCTTTCCTTCTCGATCGGAGGTCGAAAACTTCGACATTGTTATCTCGAATCCGCCTTACTTCAAGATCAGTAAAGCCGATCCGCGCGCGCTGGTCGCTTCCACGGTAGTTCACGGCCAGCCGAATATCTATGCGCTCTTCATGGCGGTCGGCGGGGCGCTGTTGCGCAAGCAGGGCGATTTCATCTTCATTACGCCCCGAAGCTTTACTTCCGGTCCCTATTTTCGGAGATTTCGGCAGGTATTCTTCGACATGATCCAGCTGACGGAAGTCCATGTGTTCGGATCGCGACGCGACGCCTTCAGCCGGGATGAGGTATTGCAGGAAAACGTTATCGTTTTCGGCGTCCGCCAAGACCATTGGCGTCGGAGCGGGCATAATGCGCCGCTTATTGTTTCATCCAGCCGCGGGGTCCGCGATATCGCCGAATCCCACCGCCGCGAGGTTACGGTCAACAAAGTATTCAATCCGGATTCCACAGACAGAATTCTCCGTCTGCCGACCCGGGACGAGGACGAGGAAACACTGGCCCTGGTGGATTCCTGGCCGAGCACTCTTCAAAGCCTTGGGCTGAACATCTCCACAGGACCCGTGGTGCCGTTTCGGGCAACGGAACGCATCGGCAAGGAAGGCCATGTGCCGGAGAGTCACGTGCCTCTGCTATGGATGAACCATGTACGGGCCATGCAGGCCACATGGCCTCTGGACCGACACAAGCCGGAGTATATTCTGCGCGCGGGCGCCAAAACACTTCTTTTACCGAACAGAAATTACGTGCTTCTGCGCCGCTTCAGCGCAAAGGAAGAAGCACGCCGATTGATGGCGGCTCCCTACATTGCAGCGAAGTTCGCAATCCCTGAGGTCGGGTTCGAGAATCATCTCAACTACGTTCACCGCCCCGGCGGTTCGCTCTCCGAGGATGAAGCCTGGGGTCTGGCGGCGCTCTACAACAGCCGACTGCTCGACGCCTGGTTTCGCGCGATCAACGGCAATACGCAGGTGAGCGCCACGGAACTGCGCGCCATGCCGTTACCCGCACGCCGGACGATCATCGCCCTTGGCCAGCGTGCGAAGCATCTTGCCGATCCCATGAAGGATCTGGACAGCCTTGTTATGAATTTGGTTACCCAACCGGACTCGCGGGAGGCTGTCGTTGCCTGAGATCGAAGAAGCACAGGAAATTCTTGAGGCTTTGGGCATGCCGAAGGCCCAGCGCAACCCGATGTCCGGCATGACGCTCATCGCTCTGTGCAGGCCGGCGCCTGATGCCTCCTGGTCGGAAGCCAAACGGGAACCGTGTACTGTCACCAAGGGCGTCATGGATTATCTCAGGGAGCGCTACGGCGCCGACTACGCACCGAACACGAGAGAGACCTTCCGACGACAGGTTCTTCATCAGTTCGTTCAGGGAGGAATAGCCGACTATAACGCCTTCGAGCCCGACCTCCCGACAAACAGTCCTCGCGCCCACTACGCCATTACGGAAGCCGCGCTGGCGACTATCCGGCAATACGGGACAGAGCGTTGGGATATGGCCGTGAAGGCGTTCCTTCAAGAACAAGGCGCTCTTGTCGAACGATATCGGCGCGAAAGGGATCGAAATATGGTGCCCATCACGATCCCCGATGGACAGAAACTACTGTTCTCGCCCGGCAAGCACAACGAAGTGCAGAAGGCCATCTTAGAGGAGTTTGCACCCCGCTTTGCTCCGGGTTCACATCTGCTTTATCTCGGGGACACAGCCAGAAAGGACCTTTTGGTGGACAGGCATGGCCTCGCCGAACTCGGCGTCCCGATCACCAACCACGACAAACTGCCGGATGTCGTACTTTACGATGCGGAGCGAAATTGGCTGTTTCTCGTTGAGGCAGTGACGTCGCACGGTCCTATGTCGTCCAAACGGGTCATTGAGCTGGAAAACTTGCTTGCCGAATGCACCGCAGGGCTCGTCTACGTCAGCGCCTTTCCGGATTTCGGGGAATTCCGCAAGCACATTAAAACCATCGCTTGGGAGACGGAAGTATGGCTCTGCGATACTCCCGACCACATAATCCACTATAACGGCGACCGTTTTCTCGGACCCCGGAGCATGTAATCCACCTGTTTGTCCCAAACAGCACGCCCGCGCCGCCGTACACATGCGGGGGCAAGGGCTACCTTCGCCTTGAACGAAGGATTATGGATTCTGCGTGTGCGTCTTGACATGGGTACCTGGGTTGATTGCGTCGGAACAAGGTCACAATCCGACACCTTAAAATCCCGAAAACACTGTCCAATCAAACGGTTACGGTGCTTGACAGGCAGCCTAGGACAGCCCCGCCCGATACGCCTGAATCTGTCCTGCCTGACATTGCGGTTGTGTGCCATGGCAACCCGTATTATGCTATTGAAGGCACGGCGAACATTGTTCTTGATTGCGAGGCCACGGGGTCGCCCTCCGGGAACTTCCTCTATGCTTGGGCGCCCCGTCGCCAGACACAGGACACGGAAAGGCTTGAAAACACAGATATGCCTACGCCCACTTTCTACGTGCCTGACACGGTGTTTCGGAATGCAAGATGGGAGTATGTTCTGACGGCTTCTGCGAATGATGCACAGCCCGGAGCGGAGGACGTGACCATTACCGTGCTTGATATAGGGGGCAATCCGCCAGCGGCTGGCAACCCCGAACAAAGCGTGTCCGCAGAATCTGCAGAACTGCCTGAAACCATGCGCCTTGCGCAGAATTACCCGAACCCGTTCAATCCGTCAACGGAGATCAAATACGAGCTCCCCGCCCCTTCGCACGTACGGCTGGAAGTGTTCGATGCTACCGGGCGCAGTACAAGGGTTCTTGTAGACGGGATGCGCCCAACGGGAACGCATGTCGTTAGCTTCAATGCGGGCGACCTGTCTTCCGGCCTGTACGCGTACCGCTTGCAGGCGGGTGGGGAAACAATCACGCGAAAAATGACTGTTATTCGGTAAACTGAAGTGTCCTGGTTTAGTATTTACTTGACAGCCCGCATCGCCGCGGGCCGCTATACATCCGCTGCCCAAATCGTCAACATGAGTTCCATCTCGGCGATCAGTCGATATTCGGGCAAGCGGCCGGACAGCGCTTCGCTACGAGACAAAATCAAGGGTACGCCCTCCCCGCGCTTATCCATGATGTAGGTGCGGTGATCGATCAAATCTTCCCGCTCGATCCGGCAACGCGCCAACAGACTGGCCACGGCCTCGTTCCGAGCCGCCTGCCGGAACGGAAGGCTTTCCGGCGTCATGCCGTTCGCCAACATTCCAGGCGCGTACAACTCCAGGCGATCTGCAAACACCCGAAGGCGGACCTTGCTCCCCGTCACAGAATAATCCCGATGCGCCACAGCGTTGGTAACAGCCTCGAAAACCGCCGCCATGTCGTACTGCGGCAAATCTTGTCGCCCACCCATCCCGCTCTTCCTGGCCGCCACGCGCATGTTTTTCCTCACGAAATGACAAGCATCCATAATCTGCTCGTCCAGCGGCCCGGTGAGGTCGCGTGCATCAAGTTGGTACGAGGATACTCCGCGGGATGCAACCGACGTTCCCCGGTACGCAACCGCCTGAATAAATGCGGTTGACATAAACGCCTCAGGATTCCGACACGCCATGAGCAGACCAGCAACGGTCGGTCGCCAAACGCCCTTTTCGTCTTGTGCGGCCATGCCAAGTTTCGACAGGAACAGTTCCGGGGCGTCGTCCGAGTGGGGCGTCACGAATCGCCGCCATAGATTTTCGTCCAGGTCTGCCATCCCCGCCCATGAAACAGACGATTCATCAAAGCGAATCAGTCTGGTTTGGCTACGTTGCTGAAACAGGCGCGCCAATTCGCCTGACGGAAGTTGACGCCTGGACGAACCAACCCGTCGGTAGTACCCCCCCGGACTTTGATGCACAAACAGGCTACGCGGCACCCCGACGCGAATTACCGGCTGCTCTACTCCGACGTTGTCGGGCAACGATATTCGCTCAATCGTAGCGACACAGGGCGGATCGATCGAATCCGCGCAAGCCTGGCGAACGAGCGCCTCTACATCGTCGAGCCGTTCAAGTGGAATCCCCAGAACCTCCCGCGTTTTGTCATGCACGCCCAGCAGCAACACACCCCCGCTGCCGTTGGCAAAAGCCGCCAGCTCATCGGCCAGGTCGTTTTGTTCCGGACCGCGGATTTTTGCGCCAGCAAAGTGAACCTCCTTGAGTTCAAGGAAGCTGTCTTCGCCAAGCCCTATTTTCTCCAGCAACTCGCTGCGCGTTGCAAACATCTCAATTTTCCCAATCAAGTCAGCCCACAAAAGCAAAAGAGTTGAGCAATTTACAGAAGCCGTGCTTCATCACCTGTCGGCTCCCCAGCGTATTCTTTACGCCAGTGGACGCGTTGGACTTGGCGCAAAGGGTCCCGTCACCCTCATTGCCGCCCGGAACATCAACAGGCACAATAGAGGCAGCGGCTTGAGGCGTACACGGTCGTTGACGCCGGGTTCCCGACGGCAGACTGTCGCCGCGCCGTCCGCCTCTGCGCATCGTCACCCCACCACAATCTCCTTCCTCAGGCGGGCGGCGGGTATGCCGAGTTGCTCGCGGTATTTCGTAACGGTCCGCCGCGCAATCCGGAATCCCTGCTCCGCCAGAGACCCCACCAGGCGCTGATCGGAAAGGGGTTTCGCCTTGTCCTCCTCGCCGATAATCCCTTCAAGGATCGCCTTGATTTCCTTGTTGGACACATCCTCTCCGCCGTCGCTCCGGATACCCTCGGAAAAGAAATATTTCAATTCGTACACCCCGAACCGGGTCTGCGCGTATTTGCCGTTGACCACCCGGCTGACGGTCGATATATCCATTTCGACGATCTCCGCCACATCGTTCAGGATCATGGGCTTCAGATATCCTTCCCCATACCGGAAAAAATCCTCCTGCAACCGGATGATGGCGTGCATCACCAGGCTCATCGTGTGACGGCGCTGGTTGATGGACTGAATGAACCACTTCGCCGATTCGAACTTGTTCTTGAGAAACTTGCGCGTGTCGGCGTCTACGGAAGACGAGACAGACCGCCCCGGCTTGCGGACCTTCATGCTTTCGAGCATCTGCCGGTACTGCCGTGAAATGTGCAGCGGCGGCGCATTGCGCCCGTTGAGCGTGACAATGAACTGGTCGTCGATGCATTCCACGGTGAAATCGGGCGTGATGTAATTCTGCCGGGGCGTGAACTGACCCTCGCCGGGTTTCGGGTCGAGGCGGGAGCGAATCAGATCGAACGCCTCCCGAAGTTCCTCGCCGGTAACGCGCAACTTCTTCTGGATCGCATCGAAATGCTTCATGGTGAACGCCTTGTACATCTCCGAAAGCATGCGAATCGCCACGTCGCGGCCCTCGGCGGCGGGCGGCAAAGCGCGAAGCTGCGCCAGCAGGCATTCCTGAAGATCGCGGGCGGCGATTCCTGTCGGGTCCAGGCGCTGAACGCGGGCCAGCGCCTCTTCAATGTCCGAAAGGGCAGGCGTGAACCCGACATTGAAGGAAATATCGTCCACAATGGATTCAAGGGGGCGGCGCAGGTAACCGTCCTCGTCAATGGAGCCGATAATCTGCTCGGCAATGATTTCCTCTTGCTCCGTGAGGTCCTGCAACGCCAGTTGGTCCCGCAGATGCTCGGTTAGCGTCCCGGCGGCCGCAATAGGCGCTTCCCGGTCCTCGTTCCGGCTGTAATCGACGCGCGCCTTGTAGCCGTACAGGTCTTCGGCGTTGTCGAGCAGTTCGCCCCAATCGTATTCCTCGTCGGGGTCTCGCTCGGTTTCCGCGTCGGCGGAATCCTCTGCGATATCTTCCCGGCGGTCGAACTCCTCGGTGGTCGCATCTTCCAGCAAAGGGTTTTCTTCCAGTTCCGCCTCAATGCGCTGTTCAAGCGCAAGCGTAGGCAATTGCAGCAACTGGATATACTGTATCTGCTGAGGAGACAGTTTCTGCTGGAGCCGCTGTGTTTGCTGGAGATTCAGCATGACCTGGGTACTGGAAAAAACGTTTCGAAGGCGTTCGCTGTCGAGAAAACCCGGGGCCTTTCGGTCCTTTTCGGGGAATATATGGGTTATCCTCAAATATAGTGCCATTTTTTGCAAACCACCCGGGCACACGAGAAGCGCGGACGTTATCCGATGGCGACGCATCCCGAAAAAACGGTGTTCTCCATACCCCCAAGGGAGATTTTTCCGGCAGCGGGCATCCCGAAATGCCGAGCGAAGCGGTTTTGATCAGAGCATCCTGACGTGATTTTAATCAGAGTATCCTTATAAGATCGTATCTTGGGGCGGTACCATCCAAGACAGGCGCCGTATCGTCAGGAATGCGCATGAACCGCCCCGAACATCCCGAAAATATTTCGCCGCATTCCCGGCATTCCGAAGAAGACCTCGAGAAAATGCTGCGGCCCCGCAAGCTCGACGACTTCATCGGACAGGAAAAAATCAAGAATAACCTGCGGGTTTTCATGACCGCAGCGCAGCGACGCGGCGAAACGCTGGACCATGTACTGCTTTCCGGACCGCCGGGATTGGGCAAAACGACGCTGGCGTACATCATTGCGGAAGAGATGGGCGCCAGCATCCGCACCACGAGCGGGCCGGTGCTGGAAAAACCGGCGAACATCGCTGGCGTCCTGACGAATCTGGAGGAAGGAGATATCCTCTTTGTGGATGAAATTCACCGGCTCAGCCCGGTGGTGGAGGAATACCTGTATTCCGCCATGGAAGATTACCAGATCGACATTGTGATCGATTCGGGACCCAGCGCGCGCAGCGTAAAACTTGCCGTGCCCGCGTTCACGCTGATCGGCGCCACGACCCGGAAGGGACTGCTCACGGCGCCTTTGCGAGCGCGATTCGGAATCGACTTTCGGTACGATTACTACACGGCGGCGCTCCTGCGGCGCATCGTCGTTCGCTCGGCAAGCATCCTCGGCATACGCAGTACGGACGAAGGCGCCCTCGAAATCGCGCGACGAAGCCGGGGGACGCCGCGCATCGCCAACCGGTTGCTGCGACGAGCAAGGGATTTCGCCGAAGTGGAAGGCGAGGGCCTCATCGACCAGAAAGCGGCGGACCGCTCCCTGAACGCCCTCGACGTAGACGAACATGGCCTGGACGACATGGACGCCCGCATCCTGATGACCCTTATCGAAAAATTCGGGGGCGGTCCCACGGGATTGAACAATCTTTCCGTGTCCGTCGGGGAAGACGCCGGCACTATTGAGGAAGTCTACGAGCCGTACCTCATTCAAGAAGCCTTTCTGGAGCGAACGCCCCGGGGGCGCATCGCCACGGAACGGGCCTACAAACACCTTGGCGTGCAGCCGCCCGGCAAGGCGCAACCCCTGTTCCCGTAAACGAATTTCACGGGTTGCTTGTGTGGGCCGCCTTCCCCTCGCAGCCTCCCGAAGGGCGCGTCGCGGACGCCATGACGCGAAACCACAGTGTTTTCCGTTGGTTTCAACGATGCAATCACGATGTCCCGCGCGTACGAACGCGACGTGCTGAGCAAAGTGGTTTTGATCAGAGTATCCTTTACTTCTTTATCCGCGCCGCGATATGCCGTACGTCGTTGCAGAACCGTGCATCAACTGCCGATACACCGATTGCGTTGAGGTGTGCCCTGTCGATTGCTTTTATCAGGGACCGAATTTCCTTGTCATCCACCCGGAAGAATGCATCGACTGCAATGCGTGCGTTCCGGTTTGCCCCACTGAAGCGATCTACGCCGACGACGAATTGCCCGAAGAGTGGTCGCACTACCGCGAGTGGAACGAGCATCTCGCCAACGAATGGCGCGACCTCGGATACAATATCACCGAGAAAGACGACTCGCTCCCGGACGCCGAGGCGTGGGAAAGCAAGGAGAAATCGGAGGAAGATATTCTCACTTGGGATGCGGGCTAAGTCCGGCGGGACCAGCTCCGGAGCCCGGCCATGGCCCGGCCGTTCTGCTACGTCCCGGCAGAATAATCGGTGGCGTACGTGGTCTGCTCGTCGGTAAGGCGGTCTATCGAAATGCCCATCGTCTCCAGCTTGACCCCGGCGATCTCCTGATCCAGCGCCTTGGGCAAGTCAATCACCGTATTCTCAAGCGATTCGCCTCGCTCATGCGCCTGCACCAGATTGAGGTGTGCATTGAACTGATTGGCGAAGCTCATATCCATCACTTCGGAAGGATGTCCCTCGGCGGCGGCCAGATTGACCAGACGACCATCCGCAAGCACATAAATTTGCCTGCCGTCTTTCAACACATAGGCCCGGTTGTTTTCCCGAACCTGAAACGTGTCTTTGGATAATTTGGCCAGTTCCTCAATGTTCAGCTCCACGTCGTAGTGCCCGGTGTTGCATACCACGGCGCCCTCCTTCATGGACGCAAAGTGTCGTCCGCGAATCACGTCCTTCATGCCCGTAGCCGTCACGAACACATCCCCGACGGCAGCGGCCTCGTCCATCGTCATTACCCGGCAACCTTCCAGCGTGGCCTTGAGCGCAGCGGTAGGCTTCACCTCCGTTATAATCACGTTGGCGCCCAACCCCTTCGCCCGCATCGCTACGCCGCGTCCGCAGTGCCCGTACCCCGCCACGACAAAATTCTTGCCGGCCACCAGGATGGACGAAGCGCGCAGAATGCCGTCCAGCGTACTTTGACCGGTGCCGTATACATTGTCGAAATCCCACTTGGTTTCCACATCGTTGACTGCATACACGGGGTACAGCAGTTTGCCGTCGGCAGCCATGGCGCGCAAGCGATGCAAACCCGTCGTGGTCTCCTCGCTGCCCCCAATGATATGATCGGACAGCGCAGGAAAGGCGCTATGCACCCGGAAAATCAGATCGGCGCCGTCGTCCAGCGTGAGATGAGGCGGTTTGTCCAGCGTACGGTCGATGCTCCAGTAGAAATCCTCTACGCTTTGCCCATGCCATGCATAGATTTCGATGCCTGCTTTCGCCAGGGCGGCGGCCACCTCGTCGTTCGTGCTGAGCGGATTGCAGCCCGACCACGCCACAGCTGCGCCGCATGCGGCAAAGGTCTCGACCAACACCGCTGTCTCCTTCGTGACATGGAGACATCCGGAAATCCGGTACCCCTTGAACGGTTTGCTTTTGGCGTAGCCCTCGCGCAAACGCATCAGCACCGGCATGCGGCTTTCGGCCCAGGCAATATCGCGGCGGCCGTTGTCGGCCAGGTCCAGATCGCGCACTTTGTAGGCGCTTTTCTTGAAGTCCATGTTTCAAGGGAAAAAATCGAATGGAAAATGAGATGGAGAATAACCCGCAGGAGCGCGGCTTGCTCCACCTCCCCCGAAAATTCAAGCAGGCCGCTAACGAATAACCATCATCCGTTCGAGGCGAATGCCGCGGGGCGTTTCGAGATGCAGAATGTACGCCCCGCTGGCCAACTGTCCTGCGTCGTAGTGCACCGTATGCGTTCCCGGCTCCTCCATCTGATCGCGCAGCACGGCGACCCGGCGCCCGGTCACATCGTAGGCCGACAAGCGAACCGGAATGGCTTCGTCCCCCGGAATCGTATAGGAAATGTGCGTAACGGCGCGCACCGGGTCCGGAAAATTCGCATGCAGGACCAATTCGCGCGGGACTTCGATCGCATCGTCCGGAGACAGGGAACGATACCCGATATTCCCGATGCGCCAGACCGTGTCGGGGCCGAACGACGCCGCATGGGCAAGGTCTATCCGAAGCCGTACTGCTTTGCCCGCGTACCCCGTCAGGTCGAAAGAAACCGTGCCCGATCCGTCCGAACCGCCTCCAAACACCGCTTCGTCTCGCATCGGATGATCGGCTGCGGGGGCATATTTTCCGTCGTAGCCCTCCCCTGGCGCAATCACGCGCCAGGTAAAGCCGTCGTCCTCGGTGATTTTCACGTTGCCGCCGAAGTTTTCGCCCAGCGCATAGGCATGCGCAAGCTCCAGCGCCGTCGATTCGCTATTCGACGGAATGGTCACCGGCGCGAACACAAGGCTCGAAACGGCGGCGCCTGACGCGCCCGAACCGGGGTCCCGGGCAAGCCATCCTCCGTCCGCACGGCGCCATACCCCTGCCGGGGCTACGCTGGCGGGCGCAGCGGTTGCGTATGCTTCGGACCGATAGTCGATCGCAAAAGGAGAACCGTACGCCGTTTCGTTGCCGTCGAAATCCCGCACATGGATCGTGTAGGCAATCCGATCTCCGGCAGAAAACGACTGCGGAGGGGCCGCATAGCCTTCGTACACATTCGCATCCACTCCCGACATGGCCCAGCGCACATTGCCCGTTGCGACGCCGCGCGCATCGGTGATTTCGTAGCGGGAGATCACGGATTCGATCCCCGTGTTGTCGTACGCCCGGAGCGACGCGGGAACCAGCATATCCCTGCCAACCACATGGGCGACCCGATCCGCTGGCAACCCTTCGGCCCAGGGCGCATCAACATCCTGAGGCTTTTCGGTCACAAGCGAAACCTTGTCCAGACACCATCCCGCGAAATACCGCGCTTCCCCCTCGTTGCCTGCGTCGGTTCCTGCCTCGAACCGCACCCGTACATCCCCGGAAATCGGCAAGGCCGCTATTTCGCGCCGCCACCCGAAGCTGTACCCCCCGAAACCGGGCTGGCCCGCCAGCGGATTGCCGCCGCGCCCGCCGATGTTCCCGGTATACCCTCCTTCGGGAACAAGCACCCGCCAGGATGCGCCGCCGTCCAGCGAGACCTTGACGTTGCCGCCGTCCCGAAGATCCGCCCGGTCGTCGAACATGCCGGGCGCGGCCTGGCCGCCATGCTCGAAATCGTACCAGTGCCAGAAGATCAGGTAGACCGATCTGGCCGTGATCAAACTGACCGGGGGCAGGTCAAGCGTGGCGCTGCCGGCTTCGGCGGGATAGGCGCCGTCCAGAGCTGTAGTCCACGCATGTTCGCCGGAATACGCCATTCGAAGACCGAAAGCAGGCGGCCCTCGGCTCCACCCCTGCGCCGTCAGCTCCGGCTCGTCCCGCTCGAAATCGAACGCATACAATTCGCCTTCCAGTACGAGCAACACGGAGAAAAATCCCTCCTCGGGAAGTCGGGCTTCATTGCCCGCTATGGATGCATCGCGGGCCACAAGGCGATACTCGACCTCGTCGCCCCCCAACACCGGCGTCGTCGGCTCCGGAAAACGACCCGAATAGCGCCCGTCCTGCTCCGTCAATCCGAATGCGCCCTGTTCGCGTACGCCATCCACGCTATGGCGCATATATTCGACCCATACGGAATCCACGCCCAGGTCGTCGCTCGCCTCCGCGTACAGCGTGGCGGGCCAGGCCGCGACAGGAATGCGCTCAAGCGCTTCATGGACCATGGAGGGCGCCGTCATGTCTCGCCCCACATCGAATGTGAATACTGTGCGCGGAGCGAGGGCAGGCAGGAGGCGGCGGCGCCCCTGCGTGTCGCGGGCCTCTATGTAATACCGCACCACCGTCGAATGATCGGGCACGGGAAAATCCCCGGCGAACAGCGAGTCGCCCTGACGCGACAGAGAGAAAACGCGCCACGGAAGCTCTGCTCCGGGCAAATAGTGCACAAATACGCGATCCACAGGAGCTGCAAGGCCCTTCGCTTCAACGCGTATCTCGACCGTTCCGCCTATATTTTCGGTCCGCTCCAGAGGCTCGTGGGCCAGAACCGGACCATACGCATCGGGATCGATGTAGCCGGCTTCGCCCAATTCCTGAACCAGCGCGCCGAGATGAATGCCCCCATATATATCCTCGTCTGCCTGGATCAGGGCCTCGGCGGCGTCCCGGAAGTTGCCCCCCGAAGCAAGATAGGCGTGCGAAGCAAGGTGCAAGCGGTCCAGTACGCCTCGCCCGACATGCGAGTAGATCTCCATCATGGTCGTGGCCCACAACAGACCCCACTGATAAATTTCAGGAAAAACCTGGCATCCTGCGGATTCATAGGCCATGTCGTCGTCATAATGCCCCGTATGGTCCAGCGTCCTGCCCGACCAGCAGGATGCATTGCCGTCCCAATTGTACAACCGTTTCCAGTCGTGGGAGGGAATACGCGGATCTTCTTCGGACAAAAAGCGGGAATACGAAGCAGCCCAGTAGTCGGCCCAACCCTCATGCAACGCCCTGCCTTCGAACGGACCGATCAATCCGGGCGCCGCATGGTCCAGCAAGGCATGCGCATACTCGTGCCACAGCACGTCGGCGTCTTCGGCGTCGTCTATGCCGCCCGTGCCGAACTGAAGGAGCCGCTCCCGCGGAATGTAGACGGAATTATCGGCGGCGAACGCTTGCGGCTCGACTTTTATCGGAATATCAAGCACGGTATAGCCAACATCCAGCGATTGTGCGTAGCGACGGCTTTTGTCGATATGATAATAGGCGTTTACGGCCTCGAACCGATCGTCTGATCGCGTAAAGTTAAAGGCGTCGGGAGTGGACGCCGCCGGAACGACGTGAGGGTCTCCCTGAATGCGAACGTACGGCCCGTCCAGCCGATACAACCCGTCGGCGCCCTGCGTAACGTCGCGCAGAGTCACCTGCACCAGTTGCCCGATCAGCGCCTCCGTGTCCGCATCGTCGCTATCCTGGTAATCTCCTCCGTAGGATACGCCCGCAGACGTGATCGGGTCGGGATCGAACGCCAGCCCCATCCCGTCGACGACCCGGGCGTTGCGCTCTAAAACCGGGGCGGAAAAATCGAAGGAGCCAGGCGGCGGGGCATGGACCACCGGCGAAGCGCCGGGCCTCGCGGCGCGAGCAGGCGGCGCGTGTGCGGACCCGGACGAGCCGGACGACAGGGTCGATGCCTTGCGCGCATGCAACGAAGTGTTGAATATGCGATGAATTTCGCCTGTTCTGGCGTCCACGAGCACGTCCCACGAAACGGGTAACCCGGAAGATATGGCTGGAACGTTCCAGACAAGGCGGGGAGAATCCGATGCATACACGACCAGTTCCGGCTCGGAAACGGCGAACTCGGGCGTGGCGGCGCGGCGGGCAATATTCTGCGCAGCGGCGGACGAAAGCACGGGCGCGGGGTCGAACCCGCGCACTTGCTCAAGATGGGGCTGGTAGCTACTCACAACCATGGTCGGCTGACCGCGCCGGTCGAGGCTTACCGCAACGTCGGCCCGGTACGCCGGCACGCCGGCAAGCGTCTGTCGGTAGCGAACGTGGCGAGCGTATCGCCCCTCCCGAACCTGTTCCACCCGGAGATGCTCCCCGGCGGCCGTTATGCCGTAGGCTTCGCCGTACTGCTCAAGATACGCAAGGGCCGCCTGCGTCGTGGACAAGCCTTCCTTCACGCGATCCTGAATGCGGTACCGGGCGCGCAAAAACCCCGTTTCCAGATCGGCGCGCCCGTCGGAAAGCGGTCGAGTGCGCGATGTCCACACCGTATCCTCGGCGGCGATCCGGTCCCGCGCATGCGGCTCGAGTTGAAGCAGGGCGTGGTCGTATACGGACCGGCGGTTCTCTTCCCGAGCCTGCCTTTGCTGCGCCCACCCCGCCCGCACGGCAAAACAGCAAAGAGCGGAAAGGGCCGCAACCTTGACAAAACCATGCGCGCGAAAACAGACTACGCGCCCGCGGCGGCTTTCAGCATATCGACGCAATCCGTTTCCTCCCATGCAAATTCGGAACGTCCAAAATGTCCGTACGCCGCCGTGCGGAGAAACTGCGGCTTGCGCAAATCGAAGCGTTCTATGATCGCTTGCGGTCGCAAATCGAACAGATCGAGTATGATCGTCGCCAGTTCCCGGTCGGCCAGCGCATGGCCCGTGCCTTTCGTGTCTACGGCGACGGAAACCGGTTTCTCGACGCCGATCGCATAGGATATTTGCACTTCCACTTCTTCCGCAAGATGCGCCCGAACAATGTTTTTTGCTATATGCCTGGCGGCGTAGGCGCCGGATCGATCCACCTTCGAAGCATCCTTTCCACTGAAAGCGCCGCCGCCGTGCGCGCCCTTGCCGCCATAAGTGTCTACAATGATCTTGCGGCCCGTAAGCCCGGCGTCCGCATGGGGTCCGCCCAGTACGAACCGGCCTGTAGGATTCACATGCACAATGCAGTCGGCGTCCAGCAACTCCGCATCGATTACCCTCGGCAAAAGATGGTTGCGTATATCGGCTTCGATATCGTCTCGTTCGGCATCTTCGCTGTGTTGCGTCGAGACGACCACCGTGTGAATGCGGCGCGGCGTACGGCGATCGTCTTCATACTCAATGGTCACCTGACTTTTCGCGTCCGGGCGCAAATACGGCATGACGTTTTCCATCTTGCGAATGTCCGCCAGTTCGCGGACCAGTCTGTGTGCATACGTGATCGGAAGCGGCATCATGTCTTCCGATTCGCGGCACGCATAGCCGAACATGATGCCCTGATCGCCTGCGCCGCCCGCATCGACGCCCTGCCCGATATCCCCGCTCTGTTCGTGAATAGACGTCAGCACGGCGCACGATTCTGCGTCGAACCGGAGCGCGGGGTCCATATACCCGATCTCTTTTATCGTCTTTCGAACGATTTTCTCGACGTCTACATAGGTTTGGGTCGTCATTTCCCCGGCCACGAGCACAAGACCCGTCGTCACGAGGGTTTCGACCGCGACGCGGCTGTGCGGATCGTCCGTTAGCGCGGCGTCCAGCACGGCGTCGGATATCTGGTCGGCCACTTTGTCGGGGTGACCTTCGGATACGGATTCGGAAGTAAAAAGATGCGACATACAAACGGCGTGATGGCGTGATACGGCCGGGGTCCCGGAACGAGTTAAGGGGTAATGCAACGGAAAATGTGCAAGATAGATTCGCCCAGAAAGGGTCTCCATTGTTATTTTACGAAAACCGACGGCGCAGAAGGGCGTTGCTTATGCAGCCGCCTTGCCGTATTTTCGGGCGTTCCTGACAAAAAAGTTCTCACTGAATCGCTGCCGCAGCATCGGCTTTCCGTTTTTCGGGAACCCTGTGGCCTCTTTCACCAACTTTACCAGAGGTTTTGAATCATGGCGAACCCGATCGCAGAGAAAGTCACATCTATCATCGTGGAAAAGCTGGGCGTGGAAGAATCCGATGTCTCTTCCGACGCTTCTTTCACGAACGATCTTGGTGCGGACTCGCTTGACACTGTCGAGTTGATCATGGAGTTCGAGAAGGAATTCGACATCACCATTTCCGATGAGGACGCAGAAACCATCGCAACGGTGGGAGATGCGGTAAGCTATCTCGAGGAAAAGGTCTCGTAAGGCCGCGCTACGCCTCCGTCCCGTATGCCAAAAGAACGCAGAGTCGTCATCACGGGGATGGGCGCCCTGACCCCGCTTGGAAACTCCGTAGACGCCTTCTGGGAGGCTATGATGCGGGGCGAAAGCGGAGCGGCGCCTATTACCCTGTTCGACACGGAAGATTTCCCAACGAAGTTTGCTTGCGAACTCAAGGGCTTCAACGCCAGAGAAGCCCTTGGACCCAAGGCGGTGAACCGGCTGGATCGGTTCGCCCAGTTCGCCATGGTCGCCGCAGAACAAGCCGTGCGCGACGCGGGTCTGGACCGAGACGACGTCCCGCAAGCAATCAAGGATCGCATCGGCGTCGTTTTCGGAAGCGGCATCGGCGGGTTGCAAACCTTCCAGGACCAGACGTCGATTCATCTCGAAAGAGGACCGCGTCGCATCTCGCCATTCTTTATTCCGATGATGATCCCGGACATTGCGAGCGGGCATATTTCGATGAAGTATGGGTTCCGGGGACCAAATTACTGTATCGTTTCGGCGTGCGCCACGGGCAACAACAACATCGGCGACGCCTACATGCTGATCCAGCAGGGGCAGGCCGATGCGATCCTTTCGGGAGGTACGGAGGCCAGCGTGACGGAACTCGGCGTAGGCGGGTTCAATGCGCTGCGGGCGCTCTCTACCCGAAACGACGACCCGGCCCGCGCCAGCCGCCCCTTCGACGCGAACCGAGACGGATTCGTGTTGGGCGAAGGCGCCGGAGCGCTCATGATCGAGGAGTTGAGCCATGCCCAAAACCGGGGCGCAAACATTTACGCCGAAATCATCGGGGTAGGCATGTCCGCCGACGCATACCACATGACGGCCCCGGATCCGGAAGGAAGCGGCGCAGCGCTCGCCATGTATTCGCTCTTGCGGGATGCGGACCTGGAGATCGAAGAGGTGGATTATCTGAACATGCACGGAACCTCCACGCCCCTTGGCGACGTGGCGGAAACGAAAGCCGTCAAGCAAGTGTTCGGGGCGCACGCCTACGACATGGCCCTGTCCTCCACCAAGAGCATGACCGGCCACTTGCTGGGCGCCGCGGGCGCGGTAGAAGCCATTGCAACCATCCTTGCGATTGTGCATGATCGCATTCCGCCCACGATCAATTTCGAGGAGGACGATCCGGCGTGCGACCTGGACTACACCTTCAACGAACCGAAACGCCGCCCGGTGCGCGTCGGCGCAAGCAATGCATTCGGCTTCGGCGGCCACAATACCTCGGTGGCCTTCAGAAAATTCGAGGAATAATCGAGGCCGTTACCGGAACACGATCTCCTGGATGCGCTCCGCGCCCAGCCGCTCGTTGAGCCGATCTCGCCACCTTGACCGATCCAGGTGCATATCCTGCCGACAGGCAGCGCTTGTAATCCGGACAAAGAGTGTCCGGCCCTGCACCCAGGCTCCGTCCATAACGTCGCATACCGCCGGGCCGACCAGCCTTCGCCACGTATTCACCACCTTCGCTTCGTCAAGGCGGGGCCGCATATTCAGCCGGTCGATAAGGGCTTCGAGGACATCGCCCAAAGGACGGAATTCTCTGGATCGGGGCATGGCTCAGGCAGGCTCAACGAGGGGCGGGAATCAATGCGCAGGAGTCGTTTCGTCGGGCTCCGGCAAGCCGCGCCACACCATCAGCGCCATGATCAGCACGGCGACGATGGCCAGAATCGTATTGCTCCAGTAACCGTACCGGGCATAGGCCAGACCGGCAAGCGCCCCGCTGATGCCGATGCCGACTTGCCCCGACGCAATCGCGAAACTCATCAACATGCCGCGGCTGCTGGACGGAACCAGCGCGCTCAGCAACGACTGAAGCGGACTGATGCGCAGAGCAAGCAACAACATGGCCGCCGTGAACAACGCGCTGGCGATCCACATGCCGGTCGCCAGCCAGGTCATCAGCGGCATTACGACGGCCAGACCGATGCAAGACCATATAACGAGCGGCTTGCGGCCCACTCGGTCGGACAGTTTTCCGGCGGCGGGTCCCGCAACTACATGGGCCAGTCCGCCAAACAAAAAGAGCGCCGCAATGGCTTCGCCGCGCACGTTCAGGCCGCGCTCCAGCCAAGTCGGAAGATACACGAGATACAACCCCACTCCGAGGAACGTCAGGAAGTAGACCAGCGCCGCATTCCGCGTCACGGGGCGACGGCAAAGGACGATGTAATCCGAAACGACCCGGCCCACGGAAAGACGGCGAACGTCCCGCTGCACGTCTGGCTGCGGAACCACCCTCCATATCAACAGGAAGGCGCCTGTCATGGTGACCGCAAACATCAGAAACGGCCAACGGTAATCTCCGAATTCTGCAAGGAGTGTCCCGAGTGGAATGCCAACCACCTGTCCGACCGCAATCCCGCTCATTACCCATCCATTGGCCCATCCCCGCTGATCGTACGGGAAATAATCCCCCACATAGGCCACGGCGGCTCCGCTCAGGGCGCCGCCCGCCATGCCCGCCAGCGCGCGCACGGCGAGCAGGGATGCATACGTATCGGCCAAGGCGTGCAGATACAAACACGCGGCCATGAAACCGGTCCCGACCAGCAGAATCCGCCGCCGCCCGATCTTGTCGGAAATGGGTCCGGTCACCAGAGCGAAAAAGCCCAGCATCACGGCGTAAGACGTAACCAGCGTGCCGAGCAGCGACGCCTGCACATCCAGCGCCTCCGCAATGCGGGGCAAGATGGGCGAAATCACAATGACCTGGCTACTGGCGGAAAACACCATCAGCCACAACGCGAAAAGAATAAGGAAATCCCGGCGAGAATGGGCAGGCAATGTGATTTTTTAGAGAATTTCCGGAGAAGCGAGCATTTTTTGCTTAAAAAACGCGCGAAGACGCAACGTTAACATTGTGGTAATGTGGCGTACGTATGTTTCGTCGCGTGCACAAGCGCACGGCTGTAAGATACGTTACGACGCGCTTCGCACAAGAGCCGCTTGCCAAACCCTCTTGATTTTACCGACATGACACGATTACACAGGCGTTGCGCGGAGGTCGCTTGCCTTGGGATCGCTTGCCTGGGCCTTTCGCTGCTTGCCTCGACGGCTGCCGCGCAATCCGCCCAACCGGGATCCATCGCCGGCCAGGTGGTGGACTCCGAAACCGGAGAAACCCTCATCGGCTCGAGTGTCCTGATCGAAGGCACGCTGATCGGCGCGACGACCGACCTCGACGGGGATTATGCAATCAGCCCGATCGAGCCCGGAACGTACAATGTCGTTTTCTCTTACGTCGGCTACGCGAGCGTCACGGTGACGGATGTGGTCGTGGCGGCAGGAGAACCCACCATCGTCGATCTGGCGCTGGCGCCGAAGGCCATTGGCCTGGACGAGGTGGTCGTGGCGGCCCGCGCCCTTGAAAACACCGAAGCCTCCCTGCTGAAACAGCGGCAGAAAGCCACCGCCGTGAGCGACGCCATCAGCGCCGAAGCCATCGGGCGATCGGGCAGTTCCACCGCCGCGGACGCCATGGAGAAGGTAACAGGGGTGTCTGTCGTGGGCGGCAAGTACGTGTACGTGCGGGGGCTCGGCGACCGGTACATGAATACGCAGCTCAACGGCGCCACCCTGCCGAGTGCGGATCCGGACCGGAACTCCGTGCCGCTGGACCTTTTCCCGGCGAACCTGCTCGACAACATCGTCACATCGAAAACTTTCACCCCGGACAAGCCGGGCAGTTTCTCGGGGGGCTCGGTGAACATCGGGACGAAGGCGTTCCCGGACGACTTTACCGTTTCGTTCTCCTCCTCGATCAGTTATAAGGGAAATGTCGGACCGGGCAGCGACTTCCTTTCCTACGAAGGGGGTTCGGCCGGATGGCTCGGAAACAACGGGGGGACACATACCTTACCGGAGGTTTTCAACAACCCGAATCTGCACATTCCAAACATCGGTAATGCGTTCACGGATGCGGCGGCTGCCCAGGAACTGGACCGGCTTTCCAAGGCGTTCAGCGGCGTCATGGCGCCCACCCGCCTTTCCGCCCCGGTAAACCAGAGCTACAGTTTCTCGCTCGGAAACCAGTTGCCGGTTTTTGGCAGGCCACTCGGCGTCATTGCCAGCATAAGTTACAGCCGGAACGTCCGGGAGTACGGGGACGGCTCGGTCGGACGGTACACACTTACGAGCACTTCCGCCCAGGAACTCAACAATGATTTTCTGTTTACGGACCAGCGCGGTACGGACGAGGTGCTGTGGGGATCGCTAATCAACGCCAGCTACAGGCCGCATCCGAAGCACGAACTGGGCTTCAACTACATGAACAACCGGAGCGGCGAATCGTCGGCGCGTTACCAGTTCGGGGTGTTCCCCCGAGACTTTGACGAAGAGTCCACCTACGAAACCCGCACCCTCCAGTACGTGTCGCGGGAGCTGGACAGTTATCAGGCCCGCGGCGAACATCTGCTCTTCGGCGATAATGGCCTGAAGATCGAATGGACCGGTTCGCTGGCAAACACCTTGCAGGAGGAGCCGGACTTGCGGTTCTTTACGAACCACTACACCACGTTCGAACGAAACGGCGAGACGAGAACTTCCTACTCCATCAGCCCGGCGCTGTATCCCGTGCCGACGCGATATTTCCGCACGATGGAAGAAGATGCGCGCAGCGGCTCGCTGGATGCTTCCGCGCCTTTCAAGCAGTGGGGAGGGTTGTCGGCGCAAGTGAAGGTGGGCGGAAGTATGGAACGCAAGTCCCGTGCGTTCCGCGAGCGGCGCTTCGAATTTCAGCAGGACAAGATTCGCTACGACGGCGACCCGGCAACCTTCTTCGGCCCGGAACAGGTGGGCATTTCCGAAGACGCCAGCACCGAACGGTTCTTCCGTTTCGGCAACTATATCTTCGACGCCTCGGCGCTGTCCGGCAACTATGACGGCGACCAGGATATCATGGCAGGCTACGTAATGTTAGACCTTCCTCTGACCCGCAACCTGCGCGCCATCGGGGGCTTGCGCCTGGAAACCACGGACATGGCGGCAGCAAGCGCGGACGCCTCGCTGGACAAGGGTATCATCGACGCGCGGGACCTCCTGCCCTCCATGAACCTCGTGTACGAAATCCGGGAAAACATGAACGTACGGCTCGCGCAAGGCCGTACGCTGGCGCGTCCGAATTTCCGTGAAATTGCACCCTATGCCTCGTTCAGTTTCATCGGCGACTACATTTATCTCGGCAACCCGGAGATCGAACGCGCGCTCATCGACAACTACGATGTGCGCTGGGAGTGGTTTGCCCGCCCCGGCGAAATCTTTGCCGTGAGCGGTTTCTACAAGTATTTTCGCAACCCGATCGAACGGGCCATCAATCCGCGGGCCGCGGCGTCCACGCCCAACGTGCAATTCCAGAACACCGATCACGCCACGGTCTACGGAGTGGAAATCGAAGCGCGGAAAAACCTTGACCAGTTGGCCAGCTTCCTCCGGTTCGTACGGGCGGGCGCCAACATATCGTTCATCCGCTCCCAGGTTGCGATCGAAGCGAATGAACTGGAACTCATCCGGGCGCTGCGTCCGGACGCTACGGACACGCGTCCCCTGCAGGGACAGTCCCCGTACGTGGTCAATCTCGACATGACCTACGACAACCCGGAGATCGGCGCCACGGCAAGCGTGTACTACAATGTGTTCGGGCAACGTCTGGATCGCGTAGCGTCGGGAGGCACGCCGAACATCTTCGAGCAGCCGAGGCATATCGTCGACCTGACGATCAAGCAAGACCTCTGGTTCAATTTCGGGCTCAAGGGCTCCGTGAAAAATCTTCTGGACCAGAAGACGGTGTTCTCCCACACGTACAATGGCGCCGATTTCATTGCGGAATCCTACACCTTCGGGCGGTCCTTTTCACTCGGCCTGAGTTACGCACTCGATTGACCTGATACAACATACCGAATTCTCTGCGCGGGGCGGCCTTTGAGTCGCCCCGCACTGTTTCGGGCCTATGTTACGACAACATTAAGGATGCTCTGATCGAAGTGGACTTGATCAGAGCATCCTTAACAACCTCCATCCTTCAAACCAACTCACCTTCATCCATGTATCGCAAGCTACTCGCCCTTGCGGCCCTCGCGCTGCTCATTCTCGCGCCGCAGGCGGCAACCGCCCAGAACATTGTTGATGTGACGGGATCGCTCACGGGCGACGTCATGTGGACATCGGACAACACCTATGTCCTCGACGGCCATGTCTTTGTCGAAGACGGCGCCACCCTCACCATCGAGGCGGGCGCCGTCGTCAAGGGCAAGCCCAACCCGGGAGCAAATGCATCCGCCCTCATCGTCACGCGAGGCGGAAAAATTTACGCCAACGGCACGGCTAACAACCCCATCATCTTCACCGCCGAAGCCGATGACATAAATGACCCGAACGACCTGCCGCTTGACACACGCGGACTCTGGGGCGGTGTGATCCTCCTAGGCAAGGCCAGCCTGAACTCCACGCCGGGCGAAACCGCCATTGAGGGCGTGCCCGTCACCGAGGGACGCGGACTCTACGGCTGTGATCCGGGCGGCGCAGGCTCCGGCATCGCTTGCGACGACGAGGATAATTCCGGCGTCTTCCGCTATGTGTCTATCCGCTACGGCGGATCGGACATCGGGGCCGGCAACGAAATCAACGGACTGACCATGGGAGGCGTTGGCTCCGGCACCACCATCGAGTACGTCGAAGTCTTCAACAACGCGGACGATGGCTTCGAATGGTTCGGCGGCGCCGCCAACACCCGCTACCTCATCTCCGCCTTCAACGGAGACGACGCTATGGACTACGACGAAGGCTTCCGGGGCAAGGGTCAGTTCTGGTTCGTTATCCAGGCCGAAGACATCGGCGACCGCGCCGGAGAACACGACGGCGGCACGGATCCGGAAGACGGGCAGCCGTACGCCACGCCGGTGATCTCCAACGCCACGTACATCGGATCGGGCGCCAGCTCGGCAAATGACGAGAACGACGCTGCACTTGAGATTCGCGACAATGCGGGCGGCAAGTACTACAACTCGATCTTCCACGACTTTCATGGCCAAGCCATTGACATCGAGGATCTGGATTCGGGGGAAGACAGCCGGGCGCGGCTCGAAGCAGGCGATCTGGCGCTGGCCAGCAACATCTTCGGAACGTTTGGCGACCCTGATCTCTTCGACGACGACTTTGCAGATGCAACGTTGACGGCAAACAACCGTATTGTCGACCCGATGCTTCGGGGCGTCAGCCGTACGAACGACGGTGGCCTGGATCCCCGTCCGGCGGACGGCAGCCCCGCGCTCTCAGGAGCCGACCATAGTGCGCTCGACAGCTGGTTCCATCCTACCGACTATGTCGGAGCCTTCGGGGATGTGAACTGGGCTGCAAACTGGTCCTTCATCTCCCGCGCGGGCATCCTGACCCGTGCGGGCGAACCCACATCGGTCGAACCCCTCAGCGCGGAAATTCCCGATGCTTTCGCGCTGGATCAGAACTATCCGAACCCGTTCAATCCGACCACGACAATCGAATTCTCGCTGAAGACGGCGCAGGACATCTCGCTCGTGGTCTATGACATGTTCGGGCGCCAAGTCCGCGTGCTGGAGGATGGCGTACAGCCCGCAGGCCGGCACAGCGTCTCGTTCGATGGATCGGGACTCGCAAGCGGCGCCTACCTGTACGTCTTGCAGACGGAGCAGCATGTAGCCGCGAAAACGATGTCCCTGCTCAAATAACCCCACCGCAGCGGCAACCCGGCGCTTTCCTGGCGACACGGCAGGCAGATTTACGCATCCCCGCCGCGCCGGTTGCCCGCAGCGGCCCCTTTCAATGCCTTCCGGCAGCACAAGGCTGGGTCTGATCGTCGGACCCAGCCTTGCGTTTTTATCGCGTTCGACGGACGAACGGTTAACAAAAACGCAACGGGGAGATGAATCATTTCTCCCCAAAAATGTAACAATGTAGCGACGATCCCGCCAAGGCCTTGCGCAAGGAACAAGGGATGGCTACCTTCTTACGCAATGGCCCGTTTTTTCGTCGGGCGTATCTGGTAAGCCGTTCCCCCATGACTCATCGCTGGATTCTTCGCCGCGTTCCTTCCGAGGAGGCCGTCCGGGACATTGGACGGCAATTGAACAATCTCCCCGAAGCGCTTTCCCGAGCGCTCATTCTCCGAGGAATAGACACCTTCGACCGGGCGCGCGCCTTCTTTCGTCCCGTCGTCAGCGACCTGCACGATCCATTCCTCATGGCAGATATGGGCGCCGCAGCGAACCGCGTGGCGCAAGCGCTCCGGGAGCAAGAACGCATTGTCGTGTACGGAGACTATGACGTGGACGGCACGACGGCCACAGCCTTGCTGGTTGCTTCATTGCGTTCGCTGGGCGGAGACGTGGATTTTTTCGTTCCGAACCGCTTCAAGCACGGATACGGCCTAAGTCGCGCGGGCCTTGACGAGGCAGCCAACCTCGGCGCGCGGCTCCTTATCGCCGTGGATTGCGGCGTCACGTCAGTGGAAGAAGCCCGATACGCCCGCGAAAAAGGGATGGACCTGGTCGTGTGCGACCACCACACGCCGAAAGACGAACTTCCCGAAGCCGTGGCCGTGCTGGACCCGAAGCGAGCCGATTGCAAGTATCCTTTCAAGGAACTCGCCGGGTGCAGCGTGGGCTTCAAACTGGTGCAGGCGGTGCTGGCGGCGCTGGGACGCGATCCGACAGAGGCCATGGAGCATATGGACCTGGTTGCCGTCGCGACCGCCAGCGACATGGTGCCTGTGGAAGGAGAAAACCGGGTCTTGCTCGCCGTCGGCCTGGAGCGGCTCCGCTCAAACCCCTCGCTGGGCTTGCAGGCGCTGGCTTCGGTGGCGAACGTGTCCCTCTCCGATTCCGCGAGCGGCGATATTGTGTTCAGAATGGCGCCGCGCATCAATGCCGCCGGACGCGTGAAATCCGCCAAAACCGCCATCGATCTGCTGCTGGCCGGGGACCCGGAAACAGCACAGCGCTACGCGGAAGAGCTCCACAATCTCAATGACCAGCGGCGGGAACTGGATCAGGAAGCCCTTGAATCGGCGATAAAAGGCGCCGAGCGGCAGATCACCTCGGGCAAAATGAAGCATACGCTGGTGCTGCATAACCCCGACTGGTTCCCTGGCGTAATCGGCATTGTGGCGTCCCGCCTGGTCGAGCGGTTCCATCGTCCGACCATTCTCCTTGGCACTATCGACGGCGTGGCCACCGGATCCGCGCGCTCCATAGAGGGCGTAAACATTTTCGTCGCGCTTCAGGAATGCGAGGACCTGCTGGCGCGCTTCGGAGGCCATCCCTTTGCCGCGGGCCTGTCGCTGGAAATCTCCCGGCTTCCGGCGCTGCGGGAGCGGTTCGACCAAGCCGTAGGCAAGGTGGTGACAGCCGAGACGCTTCTTCCCGCCATCCATGTGGATGCGCCCCTGCGCTTACATGAAATAGACCGCCGCTTTCTGGCCGTGCTCAAACAATTCGAACCCTTCGGTCCCCAAAACGACCGCCCGGTGTTTCAGGCCAATGGCCTGCTCCCGGTCTGGGCGCCGCGCAAGGTCGGCAAGGACGGCCAGCACCTCAAGTTTACCGTGCGGCAACAACCGCAAGAGGGCCAATCCGGCGCCGTCGCCTCCATGGACGCCATCGGGTTCGGGATGGGGTCGCGATACGATATGCTGGAACAATGCCGAAGCGAACAGCAACCCTTCGACATGCTTTTTTCGCTGAAGGAAAACACCTGGGGCGGTCGAACGGAAACCCAACTCCAGGTCAAGGATGTCCGGCGCAGCCAGCCGGAAAAATAGAACCCCGGCGGGAGCGCCAGGGACCGCTATTCCAGCAAGCGCCTGACCCGGGTCATGTGCCGCCGAAACACTTCAAAACCTACCCGCCGCACTGCCTCGTCCCATGCAAACCACGCCACATCGGTAATGTCCTCTTCGGCCTGCGGGGCAAAGCGCTCGGCGGACGTGGCCATATGAAACCAGTGCGTGATTTTAACCGCATGCGCATAGTGTCCATGGCGGGTATACGTGTCGTAGCCATACACGGTGGCGCCCAGCGGCGGTCCAAGGCGCACATCCTCAACTCCCAGTTCTTCCCGCACCTCGCGGAGCGCGCATTGGCGCGCGGTCTCCTTTTTTTTGCCCTTTCCTTTGGGCAAATCCCACATGCCTCGCCGAAAAATCAGCAATACGTCCGTACCTTCTCCCCGGCGGCGCGTAACGACGCCGCCCGCCGCCACGATCGAAAAAGGCGGACGATACGGCGCAACATTGCAAAGCGCCTCCGGCGGCGCACAGATTCGCCAGTCGCGGCCCGCAGCGGCGCTTGCATAGGCGTCGATCACGATCAGCCGTTCCGAACAAGCCGCTTGCGCCTCCTCGAAACGCTCGAAGGCCGGAAGAGTATCTTTCCGCGGATGGAGACCCTCTTTGGCCGCCCTCTCCGCCCGCCGCGCATCGACGCAGCAAAACGCCAGGCGGCTTGTGACCTCTCCCTGGACAACCTCATGCATGTTTTTCTCCTTTTTGCATAGACGGCTTTATGCTACGCCTTGATTACGAACACATTTCTCCCTTTGTCGATCCCGCCGCGCTGGATCGGCAGTTGGTCGCCGCCCGCGAGGCGCACCGCCTCCTCCTCGAAAAATCCGGTCCTGGCGGCGACGCCACAGGGTGGCGGGACCTCCTGATCCACCCGGATTACGCGTTGCTGGAAGACATTGCAGAAACCGCCCGACGCATCCAGAACGAAGCCGAGATCCTGATTTGCATAGGCATCGGGGGATCGTACCTCGGCGCGGAAGCGGTAATGCAAGCGCTTTCGCCAACCTTTCGGGGCCATGCAGACGTTCCCGAGATACTTTTTGCGGGGCACCATATGAGCGGCGCATACCTGCATGATCTGCTCGAATACATACAAGGAAAGTCCGTGTTCGTCAATGTCATTTCCAAAAGCGGCCGCACGCTGGAACCCGCCATTGCGTTTCGTTGCGTTCGACAATATCTCGAAGAAAATTTCCACGACGCCAACACGCGCATTATCGTTACGACCGACCCGGAAAAGGGCGCGCTCAACACATTGCGCACAACCCGCGGGTATAAAAAATATGTCATTCCGGAAGATGTCGGGGGGCGTTTTTCCGTACTGACCCCTGTGGGTTTGCTGCCCATCGCGGTAGCGGGCGTTGACATCCGCGCACTCTTCAACGGCGCCGCCGATGCGCTGACCCAGCTGGCGTCCCCAAACGATAATCCGGCGTTGGCGTACGCAGCTCTTCGATCCGTGCTGTTGCAAAAAGGCTTGTCTATCGATCTGCTTTCCGTATTCGAACCCGCATTATATGGTTTCGGGCGCTGGTGGCAACAACTTTTTGGGGAAAGCGAAGGAAAAAACGGGACTGGTTTGTTTCCGTTCGTGGCGCAATACTCTACGGATTTGCACTCCATCGGGCAGTACGTTCAGGAGGGGCAACGGTCCCTGATGGAAACATTCCTGATGGTCGAGCAAACAGGTCAGGCGCTGGCTGTGCCGGAAGAACCTGCCTCCGGTTCAGCGGACCTGGATGGCCTTGGCTACCTGGCCGGACGATCCCTGCAGGCCATCAACCGGGCCGCTTGGCAAGGCGTCGCACAGGCCCATGCCGACGGCGGCGCGCCTAATCTTACATTATGGCTGGAAGAAATCTCTCCAACGTGTCTCGGCGAAGCCATCTACTTTTTCGAACACGCTGTTTCCGTCTCTGGATACCTGCTTGGCGTAAACCCATTCGATCAGCCCGGCGTCGAAGCGTACAAGAAGGAAATGTTCAAGCGACTCGGCAAGCCATAACTGCACGAACTGCACGCTGCGCGTAGCCTGTGGAAAAGCCGAGGTTTACTCCCCTTTTTATCCCCATCTCGCAAACCGAAAAAACACCATGTGTATAAACCGACCCATCTCCACAAGTTATGCGATTGCTGCGCACGCTCGCCGATGCGCGAATGAATTGAATCGGCGCGTGTATAACTTGTCTGTATCGAAAAAAACGACCTTTCCGCATTCCTGAGAGAACCTGCGGAAACCTGTGGGCAAAAGTTTTCAACAATACGGGATAACTTGTGCATAAGAGGCTTGTCCACATATCCACAGCCCCTACTACTACAACATATTTATTATAAATAATATTTAATAATAGTAGAAGCAGTGAATAACCGGCAAATGCGTGGATACGCACTACCCCGCCATCGTTTGCGCAGAAGCAGCGCTGCTTGTCCATGCAGCGGCCGCCTGTTGCAAACCTGAGGATGCACTGCTTCGTCATTCTTGCCGGCGCACGCTTTTCAGTCCCTGAATCTTTGCGGACTTGACCAGCGCATCCTTAAAATTTCGGGTTGGACGTTATGTTTTAAGGGGGAACGTGTCTTTCGGGGATAGTTTTTCCGAGTCCAAACCCTTGCATGTTTGTGGTTACTTCCGAAAAATCGTTCCCGAAACGATGTCCGGCCTGCTGGGCGGCAGGCGCCCTCGCGCTGGGGATTCTCATTGCGCACAAAGGTCAGGCGGGACCCGCAGTATGGGGAATCCTGCCGGCGGGCCTTGCAATCGCCGCGGCGTTTTGCCGAATCGCGCCCGGCTTGCGTAACAGAACGCGCGCGGCGCGTCCGTTGCTCATTGTCCTGACAGGTCTGTCGCTTACGGTGTGTTTCGGAGGGCTCCGGTACGCCACTTTTTATGCGCTTCCCCAGGGGCATCCGTTGTTCGAAGCGCTCATACACGGAGAGGAAACCGTGTGGGAAGGACGTATTCTTGACGATCCTTCGGGCGAGGCGGGATCAATTCGGTTCTTGCTTCAAGTGGATCGTAAAGGAGATCGCTATCCGGTCGGCTTGCTGGCGTCCGGTCGAACTGCTGCGCCGCCCGACCGGAGACCAGGCCGATGCGATCGGGTGCGTCTGAGGGGGCGCCTGGAGGCTTTGCCTCAAGCCCGGAATCCCGGCGAGTTCGATTATGGAAAGTATCTGTTTCGCAAGCGCATTTATGCTCGCTTGTACATCGCTGAAGGAAGCGTCGAGCGAACAGGGCAAGATCGACGAAGCATCGGATGTCTACTCGAACCAGCCCGTGCATTCGTACAATCCAGTCTGAGCCGTTTTTTGCCCGATCCCGATACGCAAGCCATTCTGTACGCGTTGCTTTTGGGAGATCGCAGACAGCTTGATAGCGATACCCGGGATCGGTTTGCCCGCATGGGTCTTCTGCATCTGTTGGCCGTATCCGGGCTGCATGTGATGGTCGTCGGGATGATTTTGTATCACTTGCTGGGGCCGCTCCTGTATCGGCTGCGCCTGAGTTGGCGTGCGGTAGATATTTTTCGGGTAACATGTACGGTGGTTTTGCTCACGGGATACATGTTGCTTACGGGGTGCTCCGCATCGGTTGTTCGCGCCGTAGTGATGGCTTCGTTGTTTCTGGCCGCCGCTTCGTTGCAACGCCCGGCACAGTCTCTGAATAGCCTTGGCGCCGCCGCGTGCGTTCTGCTCGCCGTGGCCCCGGCGCATCTTTTTGAGGCGGGATTTCAACTTTCCGTGTCTGCCGTGGCAGGCATTCTCACCCTGACGCCTTTGCTTACAGCCTGGATTCCGGCGCCGCCCTCCCGGTTGGGAGCCTACGTGCATTCCGGAACCACGGTTACATTGTCCGCAACGATAGGCACGTTGCCCGTAACGCTCTACCATTTTGGGCAAGTCGGGTTAGGCGGCCTCGCGCTAAATCTGCCGGGCATTCCCCTGACTACAGGCGCACTCATCGCCGGGGCTTCAGCGGTTGTTTTTGGAAGCATTACGCCTGTTTTGGGCGAAATTCTTGGTGCTTCCTCCAGCGCGTTGGCTTCTGCCTTGCTTCACGTATCCGTGTTTGGCGATCGCTTTATGGGATGGAGCGTGGTGCGGTGGAGCCTTGAACGCCCCCTCCCGATCATTATCCTGACTTTGTCGGGGATCTGTCTCGCCGTATGGCGCCATCCCCGAATTCGCTGGCGTTGCATAGTCCTCGCGCTGATTTTTCTCGTCGGGGATGTGGTTCAGGGGATCGCGCGCGGACGTTATCGTCCAAGCCTTGAAGTCATTTATCTGGATGTTGGGCAGGGAGACGCCGCGCTGCTTCGTCTTCCCAACGGAGAGGGCGTGCTCATTGATGCAGGCCCCCGGTCTCCTTTTACCGGAAGCGATGCGGGTAGCCGATTCGTGACGCCTCAATTGGCGTACCATGGCGTCGACAAACTGGCGGCCATCGTCATTACCCATCCCGACAGCGACCATATCGGGGGCGTTCCTTCCGTATTGCGTTCCGTGCCCGTGCGACGCGTGTTCCGCTCGGGCTACCAGCATTCATCAAGGCTTTTCGAAGAAACCAACGCCGTGCTGGATAGCCTGCAAATTCCGCATCGCGCGGTCCGCGCAGGGGATTCGCTGGCGCTGTCGCCAGAGGTGCGGGCCTATGTGTTGTACCCGTTCAAGGAGGTTCCCGAAGAGGGACCCAACGCACATTCTGTGGTGTTGCTTGTACGCTACGGCGCGTTGTCCTTTTTATTTACGGGAGACGCTCCGCTTGAAGCTGAACTGCGCATTACGCAACGATACCAGGAGTTGCTGCAAAGCCATGTCCTGAAAGTCGGGCATCATGGCTCCAAAACCAGTTCCATCCCGGCTTTTCTCAACAGCGCGGCGGGACCGCAAGAAGACGCCCGGAAACCATACGCGATCGTGAGCGTGGCGGAGCGGAATCGCTATGGACTCCCGAACCAGGAAATACTGGATCGCCTGGAATCTGCCGGTTTCGACGTAGCGTTGACCTCGGAATCCGGCGGCATATGGTTTCGTACGGACGGGAAAACGCTCCAGCGCGTACATTGGCGATAGGGCTTGCCCGAAAAATCCCTCAATAAAAAGGCAAGAATGTCGCGGCGAACAAGAACCTGAAGCCACGTTATGAATATGCTACTTTTTCAGCGACGTTTCTTCGTTGCTCCACCCGAGAGACCGTCTTTGACATATGAACAACCGCAGAGAGGCCAGGACGCGTGTGATGCAGGCGCTCTACGCAAGCGAAATGGCGGGCGAGGAAGACGCCGTCCACATCGTCGAGACGATTATTGCGCCCAAACTTTGCGGCGACGAGGCGACGCTGGCGTTCGCCAAACGCCTTTTCTGGTGGGTCCAGCAACATATCGCTCGTCTTGACGGGATCATCGGATCCCATTCAAAGAACTGGGATTTGTCGCGCATTGCGCTGATCGATCGCATTGCGCTGCGCATTGCGCTCGCCGAAATGCTGGCCTTCGACGATATCCCGCCAAAGGTGTCCATCAACGAGGCCATCGAAATCGTCAAGCGATACAGCACGGCGGAAAGCGGAAAATTCATCAACGGCATTCTTGATGCGGCGCTGTTCGATTTGCATCGGCGACGTCTCTTGAGCAAGTCGGGCCGCGGATTAATAGGCATGGAGGCCTTGCGGAAGCGCGGCATCGCGGATTCGCCGGCCAGGAAGCCGTCGCCCCAACGCTAAAGGAGGCTCATTATACGGGGTCCGCCGCCTGCATTGCTTCGTCATTCCTTGCCGGCGCGCCCCTTTCAGCCTCTGAATCTTTGCGGACTTAACCAGAGTATCCCTAAAAACGCATGGCTTTACGCTGCGGCATCGCGGGCCTCCCCAATGTGGGCAAATCGTCGCTCTTCAATGTGCTGAGCGGCGCCGGGGCGCGTTCGGAAAATTATCCTTTCTGCACGATCGAGCCGAACGTGGGCATGGCTCCCGTTCCCGACGAACGGCTTTATCGTCTGGCGGCGTTGTCCGGCTCCGCGAAGGCAACGCCCGCGACAGTCGAATATGTGGATATCGCCGGATTGGTCGAAGGCGCTTCGAAAGGCGAGGGGCTCGGCAACAGGTTTTTGTCGCACATTCGGGAAGTGGACGCGATAGTGCATGTGACGCGCTGCTTTGAGGACCCCGACGTGACGCATGTCTCCGGCTCGGTAGATCCGGCCCGCGACATAGAAACCGTAGACACGGAATTGTTGCTGAAGGACCTGGAATCTCTTGATCGCCGCATCGAGAAAATGGCGAAGCAGGCCAAAGGCGGAGATCGTGCGCTGCGGGAAGAACTTGCCTTCGTCGAACAGGTGTGCGCCCATGTGGGGGAAGGCAAGCCGGCGCGCGCCTTTCCCGCGCAGCCCGGCGAAGAAGCCCGCCTCGCGTCCCTGTTTCTTTTGTCGGCGAAACCGGTGCTTTACGTAGCCAATGTGGCGGAGGCCGACCTGCCCGACGGGGGACCGCGCGCCGAAGTCGTGCGCCGGATTGCCGCGCTGGAGGGTTTTTCCTGCGTGGTCGTTTGCGCCGACATTGAGGCGCAGTTGGCTGCGCTGCCCGCCGAGGAACGGGTTGATTGGCTCCGGGAGCTGGGTCTTGAGGCTCCGGGGATGGACCGCTTTACGGCGGCCGGGTACGCCCTGCTGAATCTCATTACGTTTTTTACGACCGGGCCGAAGGAAACGCGGGCCTGGACGGTTGAGCAGGGCGCGCGCGCGCCCGCGGCGGCGGGCGTTATTCATTCGGACTTCGAGCGGGGATTCATTCGGGCGGAAACGATCCGGTATGAGGAATTCATCCGGTGCGGTTCGGAAGCGGCGGCCCGGGAAGCCGGCGTCATGCGCGCCGAAGGAAAGGACTATGTGGTGGCGGACGGCGACGTGATTCTGTTCCGGTTCAATGTGTAGCCCGCCCTATATGTTTTCTTCCCGCGCATTGTTCGGCGAGTCCTTATTTTAGGATACGCTGATCAAAGCCGCTTCGCTCAGCGCGTCGCGTTCCTGCGTACGGCCCATCATGCTTGCATCGTTGAAACCGGCGGAAAACACGGCGCATCCGGAGCATGGCGGCTGTGACGCGCCTCTTTCTGCCGTTGAGATTTTCGCCGTGCAAACCGTTTTTCGCATCCATGTGATTCGACCATGACATCGATCATGAAATCGCGCGCCCGTTGCTTCCCGTCCCGTTTTGCAACAAGCAATCTCTTTTTCGCTATCGCGCTGGTCGGCGTCCTGGCCGGTTGCGGCGAACCATCCATGGAGGGTTCGTCCCATGCCCTGCCTCCCATGGAAACCCGCGCCGACAGCGTGGCCATGAAGGTTTTCGAGGCGTACGGCGGACCTGAGGCCTGGGCGGATCTGCGCTACCTGCGATTCGATTTCGCCATCGGGTCTTCTGCGTCGCCCGACGATTCGTCCGCCGCGCCGCCGGAGCGCACCGTGCGCGGGCGGCATTTGTGGGACCGCATGACAGGCGATTATCGACTGGAAATGCCGCGCGGCGGCGATACGCTGTATGTGGCGCTGTTCAATACGCATGCTCCCGCCGAGGGAAGCGTCTGGCTTTTCGGCGAACGGGTGGACGCCGGGGAAGAAGCCGCCCTGCTCGAAAATGCCTACCGCAGCTTCATCAACGATACGTATTGGCTGCTCATGCCGGCGAAGTTGTTCGACGAGGGCGTGCACAGAAACTACCTGCCAGATTCTTCCTCCGCCGACGTAGACGTTCTGCATCTTTCGTTTGGAGACGTAGGCCTGACGCCGGGAGACCAGTATTGGGTCTATGCGGACAAGGAAACCGGACGAATCCGGCAATGGGCGTACCGCTTGCAGCATCACGCCCCGGACCATCTGCCTCAACCGATCGCCTGGTCCAGCCACAAGACCTTCGAGACGCCTTCGGGCGCGCTCGTCGTTTCGGAGCAGAAACCCGGCGACGGGTTTGTCTTGTTTACGGATCGCGTGGATATGCCCGCGGATGTGCCGGAAGGCGCCTTCGCCGATCCGCATTCTCTATTGTAACCGGCTAACCGGGTGGACTTTCGCTTGCTGATCGCCCGGCGCTACCTTGCAGGTCGCCGGCAGGTCTCCCTTATTTCGTTCATTACCGGCATCTCCGTTGCGGGCGTCGCGCTCGGGGTCGCGTCGCTTGTGGTAGTGCTTTCCGTGATGAACGGATTCTATTATATCGTACGCGATTTGCTGGTTTCGCTTGATCCGCATGTCCGTATCGTTGGCGAGGGAAGGGCCGGGGTCGCTAACCCCGATTCGCTGGCGGCGGTGGCGCTTGCGTTGCCGGGCGTCGAATCTGCCTCGGCCTATGTCGAGGGGAAAGCCCTTCTGTTGCCGGAACAAGGCGCCGAGGTGAACAAAGTAGTTGTGGTCCGGGGCGTGGAGCCGCAGGTCTACGCTGGCGTGAGTCGCGTACCGGGTCGGACGAGCGACGGCGCTTTCGATCTGGCCCGACGGAACGGGCGGCCTGGCCTTGCGGCGGGCGTTTCGCTGGCCTCCCGACTGGCTTTTCTGCCGTCCTCGAATACGCCGGCGGGTCGGGTTCTGCTTCTTTCGGCGTCGGATATCGAGGACATGGCGACTGGTTTTTCAGGGTTTGCCGCTTCGCCCCCAACCCTGTTCGACGTGCGCGGCCTCTTCGAAATGGAGGATATTTATGACGAAAGCCATGTTTTCATCGAAACGAAGGAGGCCCAGCGCCTGTTTCGCACGGGAGACTCCGTAACCGGCGTCGAGCTCCGGCTTACCGATATAGAGCGGGCCGACGTCGTGAAGCACATGCTGACGGCGCGTCTCCCCGCATCGCTTGAAGCGATCACCTGGTACGATTTGCGCAAATCGCTCTACGATGTCATGCGGCTCGAAAAATGGGCGGCGACTTTCGTGCTGGGCCTGATCATCCTGGTGGCCTCGTGTAATATCGTCGGTTCGCTAACCATGATTGTTATCGAAAAACGCCGCGATATAGGCGCATTGCGGGCGATGGGCGTTTCGCGCCGGGACATCCGCCGCATCTTTTTACTTGAAGGCGTCCTCGTAGGCGTGACCGGCACAGCGGCCGGCCTGGCGATCGGATTGGGACTGGCCCTGTTGCAGCAGCAGTTCGGCCTGGTTCCGCTGGCCGGCGCAGAGTCGTTCCTGATTGATGCATATCCGGTCTTCATTGAGAGTACGGACCTGCTGACGGTAAGCGCCGCCGCCATCGGGCTTTGCGCGGCGGCGGGGCTGTACCCCGCGGCGCGCGCCGCCGCGATCGAACCGGCGAAAGCAGTGAATCCAGAGGCATAGCGAAGCAGTTTTGATCAACGTATCCCGTAATACGTTTGCCCGTCGTAGTTTGGGCTGCCGGGGCGCTGGCCGCGCCGCCGATTCATAATTCTTGCCTGCGCAACTTTTTTCGCCCGCCATGCCGCACGACCGCTTTGGATTTGACGACTTGCCCGCCCGTCCCGCCCGCCCGCGCGATTCAGGTCTGACCCTTGTTCTGGACAAGGGGCTCTCTGTTCGGCAGGCGGAAGACCTGCTGCAAACAAGCGCCGACTATGTGGACGGCGTCAAGCTGGGATGGGGCACGGCTGTGGTCACGCCGCGCCTCGAGGAGAAATTGGCGGCGTACCGGGCGGCCCAGGTGCCGGTTTGTTTTGGCGGCACCCTCTTCGAAGCGTTTTGCTTGCGCGGGCGGCTCGCCGAGTACCGCGCCTTGCTTCGTTCCCTGCGCGTTGAATATGTCGAGATTTCCGACGGGACCATTTCGCTCCCGCACGAAGAAAAGCTCGCCCATATTCGTTCCTTTGCGGAAGATTTCCGCGTATTGAGCGAGGTCGGCTCGAAAGATCAGTCCGTCTCCCTTGCGCCGGACACATGGGTTCGGATGATACGGGATGAACTGGGCGCGGGCAGCTGGAAGGTTATTTGCGAAGCGCGGGAGAGCGGGGCGGCGGGCGTTTTCGATGCTTCCGGCCAGGTACGGTCGTCTGTTATGGACGAAATCGTTCGCCGCATCGACGCCCGGCAACTGGTTTTCGAGGCTCCCCGTAAGGCGCAACAGGTCTGGTTCATTCGGAAATTCGGCGCCAACGCGAATCTTGGCAATATCCCCCCGGACGAAGTGATTCCTCTTGAAACGCTGCGCACAGGACTTCGGGGCGACACGCTGCTTTCGTTTTTCGATGCGCCTGCTCCGGACGCTTGAAAGGAAACAATTTCCGTCCGATCACGTATCCTTTTAGCTAAACGAGAAATGAGCGTCCGGTTTTTCGCGGAAAAATTCTTGCGAAGCGGTTTCCTGCGCCGTATCTTGTGCGACTACGCTATAGGCCATTGCTTGCGAGTCCGTATCGTGCGGAAACGCGCAGGAAACATCGACACACCCGGTACAGCGCCCTTTGGGGCTTGAGACATGGCGCGAAAAGACGACGTCACGGGACGCGGTCCCCGGACGGGCAACCACGTTTCCCACGCTCACAACAAGGTGAAGCGTCGTTTTCTTCTTAATCTTCAGAAGAAGCGGTTTTACATTCCGGAAGAAGATCGCTACGTTACCCTGAAGGTGTCCGCGAAGACGCTGAAAACGATTAATAAAAAAGGCGTTCAGGCCGTGCTTCGAGAAGCGCGCCGGCAAGGCGTACGCATCTGATGGCTCGCGGCATGTCCATGGCGCCCGGGCAAGGCGCGCGCCGGAACCCGTAATCCAGAGTAAAATCATGGCCAAAGCGAAAGGAGTTCGGATTCAGGTGACGCTTCAGTGCACGGAAGCTCCCGGCGCGTCGCGGTACTCCACGACGAAGAATCGGCGCAATACGGATCAGCGTCTGGAGCTCAAGAAGTACAATCCGAAGTTGCGCAAGCACACATTGCACAGAGAAATCAAATAAGGAGCGGCGGGCCCTGGCGCGCGGTTCCGTAAAAACGTCGTTAGATCGCCATGGCGAAAGCACAGACATTCGGCGACAAGGTGCGCAAGACGCGCGGCCCCGCCAAACAGATGGCCAAAATCGTCGCCGCCGAAAAGAAGACGAACGGTCATTACAGTTTTCGGGCCCGCATGGTGTCCGCTGAGGCGGTTCAGGACGCCCTGACCGCGGCGAAAAAGGCGAACTGACCGCGGCGAACTTCTGCGGCGCGGATGGCGCGTTCGCTCCGCCCGCTGCAAAGACGCGTCGCAGGATGCGCCCTTGTTCGCAACATCGAGGCGTGGCGCAGTCCGGTAGCGCATCTGCTTTGGGAGCAGAGGGTCGTCGGTTCAAATCCGGCCGCCTCGACACATGCCGATTCCGGCCATGGCGTGGACGGGAAAGACGCCGGCGGCAGTTTGTCGCCATGCCCCGCACTCGTTCCTTGCGCCCGTAGCTCAACCGGACAGAGCGGCGGACTTCTAATCCGCAGGTTGCAGGTTCGAGTCCTGCCGGGCGCGCTGCGGGCGCCCGTAACGGCGAGCGGGCGGGGCGGCTCTTTCGCCGGGATCAAGAACCCTGCCGGAATCGTAGGGTATGACCATCGGGTGACATCGGGTGACGTGGCCGAGTGGTTAGGCAAAGGTCTGCAAAACCTTGTACGGCGGTTCGAGTCCGCCCGTCACCTCACAGAGCACAGGCAATCCCGCGCCTGTCGTCCGCTTGTTTTCCAGAGAAAGCCATGTTCGCCTCGCTTCGCATTCCTGTCCTTTTTTTTGCGCTTGCCGCCATGGCGGGCTGCGTTTCCCATGAAGAGGAGGAAATCTACGTCCGTCCCGCCCCCGAATCTGTCGGGACGGTGATCCGCCTGGACGATCGGATGGACGCGCTGGTCCCCGAGGACGCCGTCATTGAAAAACTGGCCGAGGGGTTCGAGTGGTCGGAAGGCCCGGTCTGGGTTCCCGACGAAGGGGGCTATCTTCTTTTCTCCGACATTCCGGCGAACACCATCTACCGGTGGGACGAAAAAAGCGGCCTGTCGCCCTGGCTTCGGCCTGCGGGCTATGCGGGAAGCGATCCGCCGGGAGCCGAGTTGGGCACGAACGGCCTCGCGCTGGACGCGGCAGGCCAACTGGTGATGTGCGATCATGGCAACCGGCAAGTCGCCCGCCTCGACGCCGCGAATTTCACGCGCGAGACCATTGTCGACGCTTACGAAGACAAGCGCCTCAATAGCCCCAACGATCTCGTTTTTCATTCCAGCGGGGATTTGTATTTCACCGATCCGCCCTACGGACTGGCGGGTCTCAACGACAGCCCGGACAAGGAGATTCCTTTTAATGGCGTATACCGCGTCGATGCGAGCGGCGCGGCGTCCTTGCTTACGGACGAACTGCCTTTTCCGAACGGGATCGCGTTTTCGCCAGATGAAAAAACCCTGTATGTCGCAAATTCCGGGGGGGACGATCCGGTTATTCGCGCCTACGATGTGCAGGACGACGGAACGCTCGCCAACAGCCGCGTCTTTTTCGACGGCAGCGCCCTGGTCGCCGACGGGGCGGTGGGCGCCTTTGACGGCATGGCGGTCGATACGGAGGGGAATTTGTTTGCTACGGGACCGGGCGGCGTACTGGCGTTGACGCCCGAAGGGGAACACCTTGGCGTCATTTCCACAGGAGAGCGGATCGCCAACTGCGCCTTCGGCGACGATGGGTCGACGCTGTATCTTACGTCAGACATGTTCCTTGCCCGCATTCGCCTCCATGCACGGGGGCTGGGCTTCTGAGGGATGCGCTGATCGAAACCGTTTCGCAGCGCCTCTTCGCCCACATGAAACAAGCGTATTCCTCAGGCGCCGGCTTCCCGTCCTTGTGCGCAGGCGGCGTTAGAAGACATTGGCCCCATTTCCTTCCGGGGGGTCCTGATAATGCGTCGCCAGGTTTGCGAAGCGCGCATATTTCTTGACGAAGGCCAGGTCCCTCGAACCGGTTGGTCCGTTGCGCTGTTTCCCGACAATGATTTCGGCCATGCCCTCCGTGGAGTTCTCATTTCTGTCCGTCGTAATGTCGTATTCCTCGGGACGATAAATAAAACACACCACATCCGCGTCCTGTTCGATGGCTCCGCTTTCGCGCAAATCCGAAAGTTGAGGCCGCTTGTCGCTCCGGGCTTCCACGGCCCGGCTCAGCTGGGACAGCGCGATAACGGGCACGTCCATCTCCTTGGCCATCGCCTTCATGGACCGGCTGATCTGCGAAATTTCCTGCTCCCGGTTCGCGTAGCGTTGCTTCGTATCGCCCACATGCATCAGTTGCAGGTAGTCTACGATCACCAGCCCTATGTCGTGTTCGGATTTCAGGCGGCGGCACTTGGCGCGGAGCTCCAGAGCAGACAGCCCCGGCGTATCGTCGATGAAAATGGGGGCTTGGGCCAGTATTCCGGCGGCATGAGATATTTTCGACCAATCTTCGTACTTCATTTGCCCCGTGCGAGCGTTCTGGGAATTGACCCGCGCTTCCGACGTCAACAAGCGCAGGGCCAGCTGCTCCGCGCCCATCTCAAGCGAGAAAATGGCCACGCCCGCCGGATAATTCTTGTGCAAGGCCGCATTGCGGGCGCAGGCCAAGGCAAACGCGGTTTTGCCCATGGACGGACGGGCAGCGATGATGATCAGGTCGGATCGTTGCCAGCCGCTGGTTAATTGGTCCAGGCTCGAAAAGCCGCTGGGCACGCCAGTTATCCCCCCTTCTCGCCCATCAATGGCCTCAAGGTGTTCTATCGCGGTTTTTATTACGTCCGAGACCTTCTCCGCGGGCCGCCGTATCTCCTCATTCGAAATTTTGAAAATGTCTGTTTCGGCCTTGTCGAGCAATTCGAACGTGTCCGCCCCAGGCTCGTATGCGTCCCGGGTGAGTTGCGTCGTCGTTTCGATCAGTTTCCGAAGCAGGTGCTTCTCGGCGATGATGCGGGCATGGTATTCGACATTCGCGGCGGCGCCCATATGCGCCGAGATTTCGTTCAGATAATTTGCGCCGCCCACCTTGTCGAGTTCCTTGCGCCGCCGCAGTTCGTCCGTCAAGGTGATTAAATCGACGGGAACGCCTTTCCGGAAGAGTTCCGAGAACGCGGCGAATATTTTCCGATGTCGCCCGTCGTAAAAACTGTTTTCGGAAAGAATCTCAAGGCTTTTCGACAGCGCGTCTTGCTCCAGAAGAATCGCTCCCAGTACGGCCTGCTCGACGTCGACAGCTTGCGGCGGCACGCGCCCGCCGGCATGTCGGTCCGGCATTTCCTGCGGGGGGGCGTCCGGCATGGGCGGAGGATATAGTTCCTGTTCAGGCATATCGGGTGCGTGCAAGGCGCAGAAACGACGGTCAGGCTGCGCTTCCCGTCAACTGGTCGTAGCGTTTGCGAAGCATCTGCACATCTTCCCAGGCGGCTCGTTTCCATCCGGGATTGCGCAGCAGCGCCGCCGGATGATAGGTCACAAGCAGAGGAAGGCCATGAAAATCATGAAAAATTTGCCGCATGGCTTTCAGCGAATCCTGCCGGTCCAGCAACGTGGATGCTGCGACCTTGCCGAGGCAAAGGAGCAATTTAGGTCGAATAAGCGCCATTTGTTTATAGAGAATCGGGGCATGCGCCTGGACTTCCTCGGCAAGCGGGTTCCGGTTGTTCGGCGGGCGGCTTTTCAGAATGTTTGCGATGTAGACCTCTTTGCGTTCGAAATCGATAGCCTTCAGAATCTTGTTCAGCAATTGGCCTGCCCTTCCCACGAAAGGCTCTCCCTGAGCGTCTTCGTCTGCTCCGGGAGCTTCCCCAATCACCATCAGGTCTGCCTCAGGGCTTCCTGTGCCGAACACCGGATTGGCGCGGGTTTTGTCGAGGGCGATCAGCTCCGTGTCGCGCACGAAGGCTTCGACTTCGTCCAGCGTATTCATCTCGCGCAGCGGGGATTGCGTCGGAATCAGCCCATGAATGCGTGCATAGGGCGACGGGTTGTCTCCGCCGCGCTGTCTCGCCCCGCTCCCATCTCCGAACAAACCGTCGTTCGTGTTTTCGGGCGGCGCGCCTCTGTGGACGGGGGCCGGAGCAGCAGATTGCCGGGTCGTTTCCAGAGGGACATGCTCGCTCGGCGGCGCGTCCTGCGCTGCTTGCCCGACGGCATGGGGGAGTGGCGCGAGCGGCCCGCTTAGCCGCTGTTCGTGCTCAAGAATGGTTTTCAGTTCGCGAAGCAGGGACATTGTCGGGAAGAAGTCATACGCCGTCGTAGAGTCGGGGTCGGTTCTGGAGCAGGTCTCGCCGCCTCGTTACGCCGCCGTCCGGTCCTGCGTGGACGTAATGCGATTCAGAATGATTTCGGCGGTTTCCCGCTTGCTCAGCATGGGCAGCGCTTCCTCGTGGCCATTTCGGTTCAGCAATGTGATTCGATTCGTTTCCGCCTCGAACCCCGATCCCTCGGCAATCATGTTGAGTACGATCCAGTCGATGTTCTTGTCGCGGAGCTTTTTGCGCGCGTTTTCCAGGCCATCGTTGGTTTCCAGGGCAAATCCCACGAGGAGTTGCCCCTCGGCCCGTTGTTGTTGCAATGCATAGAGAATATCCGCCGTGCGTCGCAAGTGCAACGCCATTTCGCCGTTTCTCTTTTTTATTTTTTGCGCGGCGCGTTCTTTCGGCGCGTAATCTGCGACCGCTGCCGCCATAATCACAATATCGGCCGTGCCATGCGCCATGACCGCATCGTGCATTTCTTCGGCGCTTTCCACGTCGATTCGCTGCACATGAGCGGGCGTGTCGAGGCGCGACGGACCGCAAACCAGCGTGACGTTGGCGCCTCGCCGGGCGGCCGCTTCCGCGAGCGCAAAGCCCATTTTGCCCGACGAGGGATTGCTGAGGAAGCGGACCGGGTCTACATGTTCCCGGGTAGGTCCCGCCGTTACGAGCACATGCTTGTTTTGCAGAAGGCCGTTTTCCGCGTGGGAATGCGCCGGGCGAGCGTCCGGGTTTGTTGCAAGCGCCTCCCGGATGTGCTGCACGATTTCTTCCGGTTCCGGCAAGCGGCCCTGTCCCGTCAATCCGCTTGCAAGCGGGCCGTAGGCTGTCGGCGCCACGAAATAGCCATAGGACCGAAGCGCGTCCAGGTTGCGCTGCGTGGCCGGATGAACCAGCATATCCTCGTCCATGGCCGGGCATACGAGAATCGGACGCCGGGCGGCAAGCACTGTGGCGGTGAGCATATTGTCACAGAACCCCCCCGCCATTTTGGCCAGCGTTTGCGCCGTCGCCGGGGCAACGACCAGAAGGTCCGCCCAATGCCCAAGCGTAATGTGTCGAGTCCAGGCTCCGTCTTCCGCCTCGGAAAACAGGTCTGTAAGGACAGGACGCCCCGAAACGGTCCCCAGCGTCAACGGCGTGACGAAGCGCGCGGCGTCCGGCGTCATCAGGACTTGTACGTCGGCGCCTGCTTTCTTGAGGAGCCGCACCAGTTCGACGGATTTGTACGCCGCAATGCCCCCGGTTACGCCGAGCAGAATATGCCGCCCGCGCATTTCGGCGTATGGCTGGCTGGGCGTCATGCGTTTACCGAAAGGCCCGGAGTGATTGGCGCCGCGCAGGCGCTCGCTCAATCCGGAAATGCTTCTGACAGGTCTTCTGTTTCAGGATAACGGAAGTAAATCTCGCTTTGCTCAAGTTCTGAGATCGCGACCTCAGCGGGTTTGGGCCGCTTTTCGTATTCCAGCGATATGCGAGCCTGTTCTTCCTGAATCCGGATATTTTCCACATCGGACGTAAACCCTTCGTAGTACGCCAGTTTTTCGTCCAGATCCGCCTTTTGTCGGGCGGCTACTTGCCGAGCGCGCTTCGAGAGCACCACGACGGTTTCATACGCATTGTCGCTCTGCGCCGTGAGATTTTCAATATCTATGGTTTTCATTGCCATTGGTCAGGCCCTGTCTGCATGTTCAGAAATTCCGTACGTCAATCTTTGATAAACCGTCGTACTACGCGCAAGGTTTCCTTGACGGCGCGTTCGATATCGTCATTTTCGATCACCTTGTCCGCCTGCCGTACGGCGGCTTCTATCTCCTTGCGCGCCCGGTCGAGTCGGATTCGAATGGTCTCTTCGTTTTCCGTGGCGCGTTCCTTAAGGCGTCGCTCAAGTTCCCGCATGGACGGCGGGCGAATAAAGACGATAAGCGCATTCTTCCCATAGATTTTTTTAATTCTGAATGCGCCTTCAATGTCGATATCGAGCAAAACCGGATGTTCTGCGCTGGCGCCGTCCAGTTCGGATCGCAGGGTTCCATACAGGCGTCCGGGGTATACTTCTTCGTGTTCCAGCATCTCGCCGGAGTGGATGAGGGCCTGAAACTCCTGATGCGAGATGAAGCGATAATGCTTGCCGTCCTCTTCGTCAGGGCGCCGGGGCCGCGTGGTGGCCGATACCGAGAAACGGAAACCCGGTATTTTGGCCATGATCTGGTTGGCGATGGTCGTTTTTCCGGAACCGCTTGGCGCTGTGAGCACCACGAGGCGCGGGACTTGGTCGGGGTTGTTCATTCCACGTTTTGTACTTGCTCGCGAATTTTTTCGAGTTCGTCCTTCATGGCGACGGCAAGGCTGGCGATCGCCGTATCTCCGGATTTGGCGCCAAGCGTGTTTACTTCGCGGTGTATTTCCTGCGCGATAAAGTTAAGCTTGCGCCCTTCCGCATGCTCGCTTGCAAGGCTCTGCCGGAACAGATTCAGGTGCGATTGCAGGCGTACGCATTCTTCCGTAATGTCCAGCCGTTCGGCCAGGATGGCGATTTCCAGTTCCAGGCGATGGGGGTCGATGCGGTGATCCTCAAGCATTTCGGCAAGCCGTTCCCGCAATCGCTCGCGTGCGTTTTCGACGCGCGCGGGAGCCAGGGATTCGACCTGTTCCAGTAGCCGTCCGATCGCTTGTAGCCGCTGCTCCATATCGTTCAGGATGGCGTCTCCTTCAAGGCGGCGCAAGGCTTGCAGGTTGGCTATCGCCTTGTCGAGCGCCTGCTCCGAGGCATTCCATTCCTGGGTCGTTGCCTCCGGCGATTCGGCTTTCGTCTGAAAAATATCGGAATACGTTAGCAGATGTTCGAGTTGCACCGGTTCGGTTAGTCCGGCGGCTTCGCGCGCGGCCTGGAGCATTTCCATGCACTTCCGTACGCTTTCGGGGTTTATCCAGAGGGCGCCGCCGGATTCTTCGGCATCGGTCTCGACCTGAATGTGCGCCGTGATCCGACCCCGCGCAAAGCGCTTCCGGATGCGGGCCTGCACTTCCGATTCGTATTCGCTCAGACTGCGCGGCAGGCGCACCGACACCTCGCAGAACCGATTGTTGGTCGACCGAAGTTCGACCGTCGATACCGTGCCGTTTACCTCCGCTTCGCCAAGACCGAAACCGGTCATGCTGTTTATCATGGGGGCAAGGGTTAGCGGGACGGTTCAGCCGGGGAAACAGGGCGGAGAGGGTGGGATTCGAACCCACGGTACCGCGTGAACGGTACACTCGCTTTCCAGGCGAGCCCCTTCGGCCGCTCGGGCACCTCTCCAGGATATGGTAAACGCGCGTCCTTAATTGCAGGACCCCGGCGTTCGTTTCGGGATGCGAGACCGGATCATACCGCCATGATCTCTTCCTCTTTGCGGGCGGTCAGCGAATCCACGGCGCTTGTAAAACGGTTCGTGAGTTCCTGAAGTTGCTCGCCTCCTTCGAACTGCATGTCTTCCGGAATATGCTCCGCCTCGCCCATTTTGCGCATTTTGTCCTTGGCGTCGCGGCGAATGTTGCGAATCCCGATCTTGGCTTCTTCTCCTCGGCTTTTCGCCGCTTTGACAAGGTCTCGACGCCGTTCTTCCGACAGCGGCGGGACCGGGATGCGAATCATAGCGCCATCGTTCGACGGATTAAACCCCATGTTCGACGCCATAATGCTTTTTTCGATGGCTTCGAGCGCGCCGCGATCCCATGGTTGCACGGTGAGCAGGTCGGGCTGCGGCGCGCCGATCGTTGCAATCTGGTTGAGCGGCGTTTGCGCGCCGTAATAGTCCACCCGGATTTTGTCGATCATGGCTGGCGAGGCGCGTCCCGCCCGGATGGCGTGCAGCTCGCCTTGCAACCATTCGAGGCTTTTCTCCATGTGTTCTTCGACCTCTTTCAAGAGGTCCTTGAGGCGCTCGTTGATCATGGCTCGACTTGTGTGAAGGAGCGTGCTTTCGTTTCTGGACGCCGCCGCGTGTTCTCAGGGGCCTCCCCGGGTTTTTCGCTCCAGTGCACGACGGTGCCGATACGCTCGCCTGAAACAATATGGTCCAGATTGCCTGGTTTGTTCATATTGAACACCAGAATGGGCAATTCCGATTCCCGGCAGAGGGTAAAGGCGGTAATGTCCATGATGCGCAGATCCCGTCGAATCACCTCGTCGCCCGCGATTTCGTCGTACATTTTTGCATTCGGATCGGTCTCGGGATCCGCCGAAAAAATGCCCTCGACCCGGGTCCCCTTCAGAAGCACGTCCGCTTCGATTTCCAGGGCCCGCAACGCTGCCGCCGTGTCGGTGGTAAAGTACGGATTGCCCGTCCCGGCCCCAAAAATGACCACGCGGCCCTTTTCCAGATGCCGGATTGCCCGCCGCCGGATGAACGGTTCGGAGATTTCCTCCATTTTTATGCTGGATTGCAACCGGGTCTGAAGGCCCGTCTGCTCCAGGGCGTCTTGCAACGCCATAGCATTGATCATCGTGGCCAGCATGCCCATGTAATCGGCGTGCGCGCGGGTCATGCCGGCATGGGTGGTGCGAACGCCGCGAAAAATATTGCCGCCGCCGATTACGATAGCCATCTCGACTCCGCGCTCCATGACGGCTTCGATTTCGCGCGCATATCCGGCAAGGACTTCAGGGTCAATGCCGTATGTCCGGGCGCCCAGCAACGCTTCCCCGCTAAGTTTTAGCAGGATGCGCTTGTATGCGATCCGATGCGTGTCGCTTGCCATGGTTTCAGGGACCAGGGTCAGGAGATTATTCTCCCAGAGCAAACCGGACGAACTGACGTACTCCGGCTTCCGCGTTTTGCAGCATGGCCTTTACGCTCATTGAGGAATCTTTGACGAACGGCTGTTCCACCAGCACATGATCCTTGAAGTACCGCTCCAGCTTGCCGTGGGCGATTCGGTCGATAATGTGATCCGGCTTGCCTTCGTTTCGGGCGGATTCCCGGGCAATCTCCAGCTCTTTTTCCTTCACGCTTTCGGGAACATCGTCTTTTGTGGCGGCGATCGGATTCATGGCGGCCACCTGCATGGCGACGTCGGTTCCGGCGTTTTCCACCTGTCCGTTTCCGTACATCTCCACCAGGACGCCAAGGCGGGACCCCGGATGAATATAGGAAACGATGCGACCATCCTCGCTTTCGAGGAAGGCCGCCCGCCGCACCGCGATTTTTTCGCCGATTTTACCCGTGGCCTCTATCAGCGCTTGCTCCACGGTCTGTCCCGCCGCAAACTCGACGCCCAACAACGTTTCCTTGCTGGCGAGCGCCTGGTCCAGCGCTACCCGGACCAGTGCGTCGGCCAGTTGTCTGAATTCCTCGTTCCGCGCGACAAAGTCGGTTTCGCAGTTCAATTCCAGGAGCGCGCCTTGCTTTCCGTCGTCGGAAAGCGCCGCCGCCACGAGTCCCTCGTTGGCTTCCCGGGAGGCGCGTTTCTCCGCGACCTTCTGGCCTTTTTTGCGCAGAATATCTACCGCGGCCTCCAGGTCGCCGTTCGCTTCCTGGAGCGCTTTTTTGCAGTCCATCATGCCGACGCCCGTAATCTCACGGAGTTTTTTGACGTCGGCTGCCGTTATCTTCATGGTCTTTTTTGTATTGCAGACAGAATTCTCTGGAGGCAACGATCCGCGCAGGATCGTCGATTCGTCAGGATTTCCGCTTTTGGTCCTGATGGGCGTCTTTGGTTTCTTTTGCGCGCTTGCCTTCGTTCACCGCATCGGCGATGACGGAAGTAACAAGCCGGATCGACTTGAGTGCGTCGTCGTTGGCCGGGATCGGATAATCCACCAGTTCCGGGTCGCAGTTCGTATCGATCATGGCGATGATCGGTATGCCGAGTTTGCGCGCTTCCTTGACGGCAATGTGCTCCCGGTTGATGTCCACGATGAACGTGGCGCCGGGCAAGCGCGGCATGGCGGCGATGCCGCTCAACACCTTCACGAGTTTTTCGCGTTCGCGGCTGTGCATCAGCCGTTCCTTTTTCTTGAGCGTCTGAAACGATTCGTCTTCTTCGAACCGGGCCAGTTCGTCCATGCGCCGGATACTCCCGCGAATGGTCTGGAAATTCGTCAGCGTACCGCCCAGCCAGCGTTCGACCACATAGGGGGAATCGCACGATTCCGCATAGGAACGGACGGCTTCCCTCGCCTGCTTTTTCGTGGCCACGAAGAGAATCGATTTGCCCAGACGCGCAAACCGGGCCGCCGCTTCCGCCGCGGCGTTCAGCAGGGCCTGCGTTTGCATCAGGTCGATAATGTGGATGTTGTTCCGCTGCATGAAGATGTATTTCTTCATCTTCGGATTCCAGCGGGACGTGAGATGCCCGAAGTGGGTGCCTGCCTTGAGAAGTTGTTCAACGCCGACCTGGTCTCCAGCAGGCGCTGCTTCGGGCGCAGGGGCGGGTGTTGCGGGTGTCGTTTCGCTCATGAAAAGGGCGTAATACGCCGGGTTTGTTCCTCTACCGCCGTCTCGCATGAAACATGACCGGCTTCCCGGCCACCCTGTTGCATGTCAGGCGGTATGCGTGATTAAAAAATTACGGTTTGTTCGTCGCCTGCGTTACCGCTTGCTGAACTGGAACCGCTTGCGCGCCTTCGGACGACCGTACTTCTTGCGTTCCACCATGCGGTCGTCCCGCGTGAGCAAGCCTGCGTCGCGAAGAGGTTTTTTGAACTCTTCGTCAAAATCGACCAGCGCGCGAGCAATGCCGAGGCGAATCGCCTCGACCTGTCCGGTCAAGCCTCCGCCTTTTGCGTTGACCAATACGTCGAATTGTCCGGTGGTGCCGGTCGCTTCAAAGGGCTGGAAGATGACCTTGCGTCGCCAGTCGAGCGGAAAATACTCTTCGTGGGAACGACGGTTGATCGTCACTTGGCCGTTTCCGGCGCGCAGGTAAACGCGCGCGGTGGATGTTTTCCGTCGGCCGACGGCGATATGCTGAACGGGTCCTGCCATGAAATAGGTTCGTCGTTTTCGCTGGTTACAGGGGATACGGAGTGCACCCTTCGGAGCGTCCTTCCAAATAAAAATAAGGCGGCCCGCAAGGGAGGTTAAATTTTTTAGGCGTCCAGGGGTTCAAGAAGATTTTCCTCGAATAAATATGTCCTGAAAAAGGACATTTCACGTTTGGTAGCCGGGCTGCAAGGCGAGCTCTTTGGGTTGCTGTGCGGCGTGCGGGTGCTCCGAACCGGCGTACACCTTAAGTTTTTTAAGCATCTGGCGCCCAAGGGGGCCTTTCGGCATCATTCCCCGAACCGCGTTGCGCACGATGAACTCCGGTTTGGAGGCGCGCATTTCCGCGGGCGTCGCGAATCGTTCGCCGCCCGGATACCCGGTGTGACGGAAGTACTCCTTCGCCGTTTCCTTGTTGCCGGTCAGGCGGACCTTGTCCGCATTGACGACAATCACGAAGTCGCCGGTGTCGAGATGGGGCGTGAATCGCGGGTTATGCTTTCCGCGCAGCACAGCGGCGATGCGCGACGCAAGCCGGCCTACGATCTGGTCCCGGGCGTCGATGACGTACCAGGCGCGATCAATGTCGTTCGGCCTTGCAGAATAAGTTTTGAAAGTGTTCGCATCCATGACTAAATTTATTTAACTTACCTGATAACGCAGCACATCATTACATGCCTGATGCTCCCGCGCAGGTATCGATCAAGGCGGTTTCACGGCGTCGAATCATTCCACTGGAGTGTCCAGACGCCCCTGACGACGAAGTCGTTCGTTACGAATCATCGTAGCCAAGTAATATACGGCCTTTGGAATTGTACGTCAAGTTTTTCGTTGCAGGCGCCCGCGATCTTTTTGTGTCGCGGCCTGTAGCGCCCGAGGCTGGCCAGTATTCGCTTTGAATGGGTCATCTGTTCGGTTTTCCACCCTTTGTCCTGTTTCACGCTATCCAAAAGGTAATTGATGTCGTACTCATCCTTTGACTCGCTGGACGAACTGGCAGCAGCCCTGCCTTTTCGTCTTGACGACGCACCCGCTGTAAACGCAGCCTACATACGCTGGCGCGCCACGCGCGACCTCGAGGAGCGCCGGGTAGTTCAATTGTGGACGTACTGCTACATCCGAAGATATTTTCTCGTGAAATTCGTTCAGGAGTCGTCCTGGAGCGTTATCGATCTGGATGTGCTCATTGATATAGCGTTTCGCAAAACGGAAATGCGGCAATCCCAGGTCAGGGAACCCTCTCGCTATGCAAGCTGGGTCAGCGTGGTGTGCAAAAACACGTTCCGTAACTACCTTCGCGCAAGGCAGCCGCAGGTTTCTCTCGACCACGCCAAGTCCGGGGTTTCCGTGTCCGAATTGCCGAATAACTACCGCGAATACGGCGCGCAGGAACAGACGCTGGTTCGCGCCATCGACCGGCTTCCGCCGCATCTGCGCTCGTGCGTGCGGCTGCGTTTTCTGGGCGGATTGTCGTACGCGGAAATTGCGCGGCGCACGGAGCGCTCGCTTCCAACCATTCGTTCCTTCGTTTACAAGGCCGTCAATCGGCTGCGCAAAGACGAGGAATTGCTGACGAATCTGGAGTAGCGCGCGCCTGTCAATGGTTCAGCATGACCGGCATGATGAGCATCAGCGCCTGTTCCCCGTCTCGCTGATTATGCGGCGTAACCACGCCGGCGCGATTCGGAGAACTGAATGCGATAACGATCTCATGGTCGTCGATGTGTCCGAGGACTTCGTTCAGATAGGTGGCGTTGAATCCGATGGACATCGGCTCGCCGTCGTATTCACAGGGGACGGTCTCGTGTGCTTCGCTTGACCGCTCGATATCCTGCGCAGAGATATCGATGTGATCCGGATGGAGCATCAGGCGGATTTGAGGCGTCAGGTTGGACGAATACAGGCTGACGCGTTTTACGGCGGCGAGCAGCGCGTTCCGCTCCACGAGAATCCGCTTGTCGTTGTCCTGGGGGATAACGGCTTCATAGTTGGGGTATGCCTCGGCGATAAGCCGCACCAGGATGCGCGTATCGCCTGCGACGAAGGCCGCATAGCCTGCATCCACCAGGATGGCGCAGTTTTCTCCAGAGAGAATCTTGTTGGCCAGCGAGAGCGCTTTTTCCGGAATGATGAAATTCACTTCTTCTTCCGAGAGCAAGGCGTCCATTTGCATGCGGACAAGGCGGTGTCCGTCCGTCGCCACGGCGCGTCCCGGCGCCGGGCCAATCTGAAAGTACACGCCCATCATGGCGGGTCGCAGCGCGTCCTTGCTGACCGCGAAACTGGTCTTGTCGATCGCGCGGCGGATCAGATCGCCGGACGTATCTATGCGATGTTCCGGGTCGAGGTCGGGGAGGGACGGGTAGTCTCCTCCGTCGTGTCCGGACATTTTGTATTCGCCTGCCTCGGTTTTGAGCTCAATGTGAAATTCATCGTTTGCCTCGAAAGAGATCGGCACTTCGGGCAAGGCGCGCAACGTGTCCAGAAGGCGCCGCGCCGGCACGGCGATGCGACGGGCCTGTTCGTCTTCGAATTGCACGTCAACCTCCTGTACGATGGAGACTTCCAGGTCCGTTGCGCTCAGACGAAGGCGCGTCTCGTCAACCTGTTCGAAAAGGATGCACTCCAGAATGGGAAGGGTGCTTTTTGTGGGGACGGCTCCCCCGGCGGTGGTCAGCGCCTTGAGGAGAGCGGCGCTGGAAGCGGTGAATTTCATGGCGTTATTATGATCGATACGCTCAGGTGGCACATGTGCGGCGCCGGATGACGCTACAACTTAGGGAAACAAAAAAGCCCATGTTTCCCAAGATAACAATACCGCGGGGAAAGAGTATCCTCAGCGTATCCTTATCGGTAACCGGCCTCGATTTCCCTGTGGATTCGTTTGAGCGTTTCCCGGAAGTTCGGGTCTGTTTCCATCAGGTTCTCGACGCACCGGCAGGCATGAATCACGGTCGAATGGTCCTTGCCGCCGAAATACCGGCCTATCGTGGCGAGGGAATGCCCGGTCATTTTTTTGCTGAAGTACATTCCCACATGGCGCGCCTGCACGATTTCCCGCTTGCGTTCCCGGCCCAGCACCAGGTCTTCGGCGACGCCGAAGTATGCACAGGCGGTGCGGCGAATATCTTCCACGGTCGGTTTTGCATGCGTGTCGTCGGGCAGCTCGCCGAGCGCCTCCCGGATGAGCGGCATATCTATTTCGCGCCGGTGCAGCGTGGCGTGCGCCAGTAGTCGTATGAGGGCGCTTTCCAGTTCCCGCACATTCTTCGTGATGCGCCGCGCCACGAATTCGATGAATTCATACGGGATGTCGATGCCCTGATCGTTGGCCTTGCGGTTAAGAATAGCGATACGGGTTTCCAGCTCGGGTTGTTGCAGGTCGGCCACGAGTCCTCCCTGAAACCGCGAAAGCAACCGGTCCGCCACGCCAGAAATTTCCTGCGGCGCCCGGTCTGTCGAGAAAACGATCTGTTTTCCGGCCTGATGCAGCAGGTTGAAGGTGTGGAAGAGGCCTTCCTGCGTTTTCGGCTGGTCGCTGAAGAACTGGATGTCGTCGATGATCAGGAGGTCTATGTCGCTGTAGAAGGCGACGAACTCGTTATTCCGGTTTGTCCGGAGCGATTGCATATAGTCCGACGTAAAGTGATCGCTCGACGTATACAGGACATTGTAGTTGCTGTGCTGCCGGACATGGTTGCCGATGGCCTGCACAAGGTGCGTTTTGCCCAGGCCGACGCCGCCATAGATCAGCAACGGGTTGAAGGCCGTATGGCGGGGCTGCTGGGCGATGGCCAGCGCGGCGCTGCGCGCGAACTGGTTGCAATCGCCTTCAATGAATCGATCGAAGGTGTACGAGGCGTTTAGCGGAAGCCCGGACGCAATAAAGACCGTGCTCGCGGGTTCGAAAGCGCTTTCCCGCGCGAACGCAGCATTCGGCGTCGCCGGGCCAGACGGAGACGCTGCTCCGGTCGGGGGCGGCGGTTGCTCCGGGGGGCCCGGAGGCGGCATGGATACGTTTCCAGAAGGCGGTTTCATGGATCGTTCTCGCTGTTTATTTTCTCGAACAGGCCGCCGCCGGGCCGGAAGGCTGTCCGATATGCACCTATTATTCACAACGGAAATTTTTTCCTCCGCGCGTATGTCCATCCCCTGCTTGCGTTACCGTTGATGCGCTCACAGGTTATACACATTGCTTTTTTGCTCTTACCTTTCTGTAAATAAAGGATTTGAACAAAGAATGCGAGATTTTTTCACACATGCTGCTTCGGAGTTGTCGGCACGAGCAGTCTATTTTCGACAGGGCGACTCCGGTTGCCCACAATTTGTTCACAGGCAAGTCGTTTCTGGCGCGATCCCTGGAGGAATCTTTCTGCGGTACTCGACAGCGCCTTCGTTCAATTCCCGCGGGCGCATGGCAGGATGGTAACGATTCCGGGAGAAAAAGACAAACCGAAACGTATTAAGACCGCGCGCCGGCTGTGTCATTCCTCATTATGCGGGGCCTGCCGCACTGCTTCGTCATTCCTTGCCGGCGCGCGCCTTTCAGCCTCTGAATCTTTGCAGACTTAATCACGGCGTCCTTAATTTCGCAGGCGCGGCGGACGGCATTGGCCCAAATACGCTGTGTCGTTTTTGCCTCGGAACGCGATCGTGCATATCTTCGTTGGATGGAACAGATTTGACGTGCTGTCATGTTTGCGATTGGTATCGAAGCGCTAAAGCCGGGCGTGCATGAACGAACGTTCAGGCCGGAGGCCGAGGCGCTGGGATTGGATCCTTCGGTGTTTCGGGATGTAGATGTCTCCGCGCGCCTGAATGTGGCCGAGGGGCAGATTCTTGTTTCGCTGACGGTTCGGGCGCAGGCCGCGCTGGAATGCGACCGTACGCTGCGTTCTTTCGATCAGCAGATCGAGGGTGCGTACTGCGTACTGTTCTCTTGCGCCGGGTTCGCAAGCGGAAGCAAAAACCGTTGCAACGAGGTCAGGACACTGGACCCGAACGATCGGGTCCTGGACCTTACCGATGTTACGCGAGATACTGTTTTGCTTGCGGTGCCGGCGCGTCGCGTTGCCCCCGGGGCAGAAGACATAGACATTCCGAAGACATTCGGTATCCCGCAAGGAACGCCGGAAAACAGCATAGACCCACGCTGGGAAGCGCTTGGCGCATTAAAGTCAGAGAAGAACTGATGGCCAGGCAGGCGCGTACGCCAGCGATGCGCTTATCGGCGAACACAGAAAATTATGGCGAATCCCAAAAGAAAACATTCCAAGGCTCGTACGCGGCAGCGCCGCGCTCGGTATTACGGCAGTTTGGAGGAACCCCAGATAACCGAGTGCCCCAACTGCGGTACGTCAAAGCTTTTGCATCACGCCTGCCCCAGTTGCGGTTATTACCGGGGCCGTCAGGTGATCGAGCCGAAGGAAGCCGTTTAGGTCATACATTGCGTCCGGTTCGCCGGCCGTTTCTTCATATCTTTCAACATGGCCATTCGGGTAGCGGTTGATGCTATGGGGGGCGACAAGGCTCCCGCCGTTGTCGTTGAGGGCGCCATCCATGCCCTGGACGCTTCGGATGGCGACCTTGAAGTGTTTCTTGTAGGGCGGCAAGACGCCCTGCAAGCCGAGATTGCCCCTAAAAAGGACATTGTCGAGCGATTGCCATTGCGCATCGTGCATGCGCCCGATGCGATCGGCATGGACGAGGCGCCGGCGGCCGCCGTAAAAACGAAGCCGGGTTCTTCCATTCATATTGGACTTGGCGCCATGCGGGAAGGCAAGGCGCACGCATTCGTCAGCGCGGGCAATACGGGCGCCGTCATGGCGGCCTCGCTTTTCGTACTGGGCGCTTTGCAGGGCGTTGCGCGTCCCTCGATCGTCGCGTTTTTTCCCACCACCAAGGGCCATTGCATCCTTCTCGATGTGGGCACCAATGTGGATTGTCGCCCGGAGCATTTGCTTCAGTTTGCGAAGATGGGTTCGATTTACGCCTCCACGGTGATGCAGCTTCCCGAGCCGAAGGTGGCGCTGGTGAACCTCGGAGAAGAAGCCCGAAAGGGAAACGAGCAGGTAAAAGCGGCCTACAAACTCCTTCAGGCTTCTCCGGACATTCGTTTTTGCGGAAATATCGAGGGGCGGGACCTTATGCACCATGCGGCCGACGTCGTGGTTTGCGACGGGTTCGTGGGCAACATTCTTCTGAAGTTTGGGGAGAGCGTGGCTTCCGCGATACCCCGGATGGTATTGGAAGAAATGACGCGGCGGGCGTTTTCCGATGCGGACAAGCAGGTGGTGCAGGAGGCGCTTTCCGCCGTTCGCCTTCGGTTCAGCTACGAAGAGTACGGCGGCGCGCTATTGCTTGGGGTGAATGGCAATGTGATGATTGGCCACGGCGGGTCCTCGTCTCGCGCCATCGAGCGCATGATTCTTGTGGCCGCCGATGTGGCGCGGCATGGGGCGCTTGAGGCAATGAATAAGGCTTTCGGCAAATGACGCTCCGAACCATCGCCTACGCAGGAGGTTTGCCGACGGCGCATTCCCGATCATGCAACCAGCGACGAACAGCGTCATGAGCTATGCGGCTATTACGGCGGTTGGACATTTTCTTCCCGAAGATCGGCTGACGAACGCGGATCTTGAGCAAATGGTGGACACCGACGACGAATGGATACGGACGCGCACCGGCATTCGGGAGCGCCGCATTCTTCGAGACCCCGACAAGGCTACCGCCTACATGGCGTCGAAAGCGGCGCAAGATTTGATTGAGAAGCGGGGACTGGACCCGGAAGAAATCGATGCGATTATTGTCGCCACCATTACGCCGGATATGTTTTTTCCCGCGACGGCTTGTCTGGTGCAGCATGAAATTGGCGCATCGAATGCCTGGGGGTTTGATCTTTCCGCTGCGTGCAGCGGGTTTCTTTTTGCGCTTTCGACCGGGGCGCAAATGATCGAAAGCGGGCGGCACGGGAGGGTGCTGGTCATTGGAGCGGACAAGATGTCGGGCATTACGAATTTCGAGGACCGGAGCACATGCGTTCTTTTCGGGGACGGGGCCGCCGCCGTGCTTTTGGAGCCCGACTCCGGGGATTGCGGCATTATCGATTTTTATCAGCGCGTCGATGGGAAACACTCCGGGTTGCTTTCCATGCCGGGCGGAGGAAGCCTGCGCCCTCCCAACTACGAAACGGTGGCGAAGGGAATGCATTTTTTGCAGCAGCAAGGGCGTGCGGTGTTCAAATACGCTGTGGATGGCATGGCCCGCGCCGCGACGGAGATTATGAACCGCCACCAGTTGGGGGTAGACGATATTCGTTACCTCGTGCCGCACCAGGCCAACCAGCGCATTATTGACACGACAGCGCGTCAAATGGGCCTCGACAGCGACAAGGTGATGGTCAATATCGACCGGTACGGCAATACGACCGCCGCCACCATTCCCTTGTGTTTTGCAGATCGGGAGCGTGATCTGCGCCGGGGAGACGTCCTGGTGCTGGTGGCGTTCGGGGGCGGGTTTACGTGGGGGTCCTGTTATCTTCGCTGGGCCTACGATGGCGGCAAGGCGGCGACGAAGGAGACGGAAGCGTATGTGGTCGAGGCGCTGTAGGCATGCCCGTAGCGAACCATAAAGCGGCTTTTCTTTTTCCGGGCCAGGGGAGCCAATACGCGGGTATGGCCGAGGACCTGTACGAACGCTTTGCCGAAGCGCGCGAAATCATTGACCAGGGGGATCGGCTGCTGGGCTTTTCGCTATCGGAGGCCATGTTTGGCAGGTCGGACGAAAGCGGCGATATGCTGAAACGGACCGACGCGACACAGCCCGCCCTGTACTTGCACAGCATGGCGGCCATGGCTGTCTTGCGCCGCGCCGGGTTGTCCGCGGCCATGGCGGCGGGACACAGCCTCGGCGAATACAGCGCCCTCGTTGCGGCGGGCGCTTTTTCTTTTGAGGACGGATTGCAGCTTGTGCGGCGGCGCGGCGAACTGATGGCCGCCGCGGACGACGAACGCCCCGGCGCCATGGCCGCCGTGCTTGGCATGGAAGACGACGATGTGGCGCATGCCTGCGAGGATGTTTCGGAGCCTTCCGACGTTGTGGCGGCAGCGAATTTCAATGCTCCCGGACAGGTGGTCATATCTGGAGATGCATCGGCCGTCGAACGAGCCATGCAGGAGGCGCGCGCCCGGGGCGCCCGTCGCGCGGTTCCATTGCCTGTAAATGGTGCGTTTCACTCGCCGCTTATGGAGCAGGCCCGCGACGGTCTCGAACGGGCGCTTTCGGGATGTGCGATTCATCCTCCCCGTTTTCCTGTGTACCTTAACGTGACGGCTTCCGCTGCGCGCGATCCCGACGAGATACGCAAGGCGCTCGTGGCGCAGCTTACGTCGCCTGTGTATTGGTCCCGGTCGCTCCGGAACATGCATGCGGACGGCGCCGACGGGTATATTGAAGTCGGCGCGGGCAAGGTGCTTTGCGGCCTGACGCGGCGAACGCTGGGGCGCAACGTCCAGATTTTTGCCGCCGGCAAAGCGGATGAACTGGCGTCGATGCTTGCCCGCGGAGCCTGACAATCACCCTGCAGGCGCGGTTGGCTTGCTTGATCTCATTCAATCGACTTTTTCGGAATCATGGCTTTCGATCTGAACGGAAAGACGGCGCTTGTTACGGGCGCTTCCCGGGGCATTGGCCGGGCTGTCGTCGAAACGCTGGCTGCGGCGGGCGCGCGCGTGGCCTTTACGTACCGATCCTCCACGGACGAGGCGCAGGCGCTTTGTCGGCATGTTGAGGAGTCCGGTTCGGAATGTCTTGTTTTTCAGGGAGACGTCGCGAACATTTCGTCTGCCGAAGAAGCGGTGGGCGGCGTACTGGAAGCATGGGGGGCCGTAGATATCCTGGTCAATAACGCCGGCATTACGCGAGACGGGCTGATGCTCCGGATGAGCGAGCAGGACTGGGACGCCGTGATGGACGCGAATCTGAAAAGCGTGTTCAATTTTTGCAAAATGGCGTACCGGCCCATGATGAAGCAGCGCGGCGGCAGAATCGTGAATATGTCGTCGGTGATCGGCGTCGTGGGCAACCCGGGGCAAACGAACTATGCGGCTTCCAAGGCGGGCATTATAGGTTTTTCGAAGAGCCTTGCCAGAGAGCTCGGCGGTCGCGGGGTCACCGTAAATGTGGTGGCCCCGGGCTATGTGGAAACGGATATGACGGCCGGGTTGAGCGACGCCGCCCGCAACGCATTGCTTGATACGGTGGCGCTGAAACGCACGGCCACGCCGCAGGATGTAGCGAACGCCGTGCATTTTCTGGTTTCTCCCGCCGCAGGATACGTCACGGGACATGTGCTGCAGGTGGACGGAGGCCTTGCTATGTGACTCTGCCGGGCCTGTTGCGTTCGGCCCGCGCCCCAGACAAGAGATTTTATGAATGAGCAAGAAGGCAAATCATCTTTTTCCTATGCCAAGGTCATTGACTTGACCCGTCGCGCGCAGCGCGAGCAGCATAACGAGCAACAGATTCAGGATATTCAGGAGGGCGCTGTCGAAGACCTTCCGGGCGTCAGGCTGGACGACTTGTCCGAAACCATGCGCGCAGCGTTGGGCGCCGCCGGATGGGATTCGCTCATGCCCGTTCAGGAGCAAGTTATTCCCCATATTCTCGAAGGCGCCGACCTGATCGTGCAGTCTCGCACCGGGTCCGGCAAGACCGGGGCGTTTCTGTTGCCGCTTTTCGAACGCCTGGACTCGTCGCGGCGCGTTACGCAAGCCCTCGTTATGGCGCCTACCCGCGAGCTGGCCAAGCAGATCAACGAGGTGTTCGCGCACATGAAACAGGCTACCGCCGGGACCCGCGCGCTGGATTCCGTGCTGGTGTACGGCGGCGTCGATTATCGACCGCAGGTTCGGGGGTTGCAGGATGGCGCCCAGGTCGTGATCGGTACGCCCGGTCGGATTCTTGATCATCTCAGCCGGGGCAACGCCGATTTTCGGAATCTCGACTATGTCATTTTCGATGAAGCGGACGAGATGCTCTCCATGGGTTTTTATCCGGACATGCAGGCATTGAGACGGTATTTGCCAGCCGAGCGGTGCACATTGATGTTCAGCGCCACGATTCCCCCCAGAGTCCGGTCGCTCAGCCGCGATTTTCTTACGGAACCCCGGTTTATTTCGTTAAGCGCGGGCAAGGAAAGCATTGAGACGATGGAGTACCGGTATTATGTAACCGATCCCATGGAAAAGGATCGCGTGCTGGCGCGCCTCTTCGAGATCGAAAACCCCGAATCGGCGATCATATTCGTCAACAGGAAAAAGGATGTCGAGTATTTGACGACATTTCTACAGAATTATGGCTATAGCGCCGACGCCATCTCCGGGGATTTGTCGCAGAAGGCCCGGGAGGCGGCGCTTGCCCGAACCCATTCCGGGGAGACGCGCTTTCTGGTCGCCACGGACGTCGCGGCCCGCGGGATCGACATATCGGACCTAAGCCATGTGTTCATGTACGATGTGCCGCAAGATCCGGAATACCTGATTCACCGGTCTGGACGGACCGCCCGCGCCGGGAAAATGGGCGTCGCCGTGGCGCTGGCCACCGTGGAGGACGAAACAGACCTTATTCGCTCGGCCATGCGCTATGGCGTGCCTGTGGAAAAACGTCCTCTTCCTACGCCAGAGGATGTTAGCGCGCGTGTTGCGGAGCGCCTTACGGTCTCGCTGGAGAACCGCTTTCGCAAGCGCACGGATGCGGATCGGGAGCGCGCTCGACAGTTTGTTCCGCTTGTTCAGGAGTTGGCCCGGGAAGAGCCCGAAATGCTGGCCATGCTCGTGAGCGATATCGCCGGGAGCAGGGCGCAGGCGGCGCGGTCGAAGGCGAAACAGCCGGAAGATATTACGGCTGCGCTGGAGAATCGCTTCCGCAAACGAACGAATATGGAGCGGGAGCGCGCTCGACAGTTTGTTCCGCTTGTTCAGGAATTGGCCCGGGAAGAGCCCGAAATTTTGGCCATGCTTGCGAGCGATATCGCCGAGCACGGAGCACAGGAGGTACGGAAGGAGGAAAAACAGGAGAAGCAGCAAGGCGCTAACAAAAAGCGAAACCGCGCTCCGCGTCGCGACAGGAAGCGGTAAGCCCTGCCCGTTTTTCCAACGCGGCTGTTATTCCGCCGCTTCCACTGTTTCTTTCGCCGGTTCCAGGGGCAGATCGATAATCATTTCCGTGAACGCGCCTGGTTCGGTGTTTACGCGAATGGCGCCGCCGTGCTCGCGGATGATGTCGCTGGACATGGCGAGGCCCAGCCCGGTGCCCTTGTCTGTAGCCTTCGTGGTAAAGAACGGATCGAATATTTTACCCAAAACCTCGTCCGGAATCCCGTTTCCGTTGTCCTTGATGCGTATTTCGACCGCGTCTTCCTTGCGTCGGGTGACGAGCCACAAGGTCGGCATGTAGGTTTCGATCCCTTCTCCCTTGGCGGCTTTGCTCCGGCGTTTTTCGTCAACCGCGTGGCAACTGTTGTTCACCATGTTCAGGAAAACGCGGCCCAAATCCTGGGAGATGACCTTGAGAATACCTGCATTCGGGTCCAAATCCTGTTTTATGTCGAGCTGAAAGTCGGAATCGTTGGCCCGTACGCTATGGTAGGCAAGCCGGGCATGTTCGTCGAGCAGGTTGTTGATGTCGGTATCCTGGTGTTGCGCTTCGCCCCGTCCCAGCATCAGCATATCGTGCACGATGCGGTCCGCCCGTTCGCCGTGATGCCGGATGCGATCAAAATTACTGTTCAGGTCGTCCAGGATCTCTTGAAGGAGGCTTTGCTGCTCATCGCTGAGCTGGTTGTCGCCTTCGTTCAGCACCTCGTGCAGTTCCTCAAGCAGTTCCTCGGACGCTTCGGAAAAATTCTTGACGAAGTTCAGCGGATTCCTGATTTCGTGGGCGACGCCCGCCGTCAATTCGCCAAGGGCCGCCAGTTTTTCCTGCATCACGATCTGGTCCTGGGCCAGTCGCAGTTTGTCCAGTACGCGTTCCAGTTCGCTGTTCTTTTCCTTCAGGTCTTCCGCCAGCAACTCCACGAGGTTGAGCCGCTGCACCTCAAGGGCATGTTGTCGAAATACTTCCAGCGCTCCGGCCATGTCGGTCACTTCGTCGTTGCCGGATATCTCGACTTGCAGTTCCAGGTCGCCCTCGGACATGCGGTGCATCCAGTCCGACAGCCGCTGAATGCGGGAAAGCAAGGTGCGTCCGACAAATAGCCAGGCGATGAGAATGGCGCCGACAATGCTGAAAATACTGATCGATAGCAGCAGCGTGCGGCCCGTGAAGATGGCGTTGGCGGAAGCGTCGGTAGCGTTTTGCGCGCGGCTGCGCGCCGAAACCACGAGATTATCCACTTCCGTGACGAGAAGGGTTGCCTCGTTGCTGTTGTAGACGAGCAAGTCTTGCTGATTTTCGGCAAGGCGAAGCGTCTCCTGTAGCAAAACGAAGCCGCTTTCTTCCTCCATTCCCAGCGCATGCAGTTCGTTGAACGTCGAGGCGAGCTGGGCATGAAGCGTGGAATCCTCCAGCACGGCCAGATTCCGTTCAATGCGGCTGGCGGCGGCCTCGAAACGTTCTCGCAGCGGCTCGATCGTTGCGGCGTGGGAATGGGTGAATGCATTGACCAGCAGCTCCGTTGCGATGTTGGCGTCCGCTTGCAGTTCGGACAGGTGGCGATACCGTTCGAATTCCTCTTCGGTGAAATGCTCTGCGCTATCCGCCGGGGCTTCGCCCAGTTCGCGGTACCCGGTGATCGTGTAGAACAACTGGTCGTCAAGGGCCGAGACCACCATGCGTTCCAGGCGATTGCGCAGGTCTATGATGCGTTCTCGCAAATTGTCCCGGGCGGCAACCATCTCGAACATTCTGGTTCCCTGGTTTTTGATGACCTCGATATTGGCGATCAGCGTATCGGAATGGGCGCGAATGCGCTGAACGCGTTCGTCGGTTCTCTCGGTGCTTTCCAGAATAGCCAGTTGCTCATCGAAGGACGCCCGCGCATCGTTAATGTCCACATAAACCTCTTCGAATAGTTCGGGCGTCTCGGCGGCGACCAGGCGCGGAGACGCCACCACCAGGGTTCCGCTGTACTGGGCGATCTCGAACGCCGCCGCCATTTCGGGAATGGCGCCTTCGTTTACGTCGCTTTGGGCTTCGCCGACGCGGTTGAAGGAAAACCACCCGACCAGGCTTGCCGCCACGGTAAGCAGGACCGCCGCCCCAATGCCTGCGTACAGTTGGGTGGATATCCGGACACGCCGGCGTTTCGGGGTATTCGGGGATTCGTCCACGGAAATGCGCCTTCGAGCGGATTGGCTAATTCATGGGCCACATAACGGGCAGCTGTTTCCACAAACGGTCTGTATCCATGAGCGTATTGACGGGATAATACCGGCCGTCCTGGCCGATCATGGTAAGAAACACCGTGTCGGACCCCTGGTTGTCGTTTTTTCCGTAGCGAAGCGTGAATCCGTTAATGTCGATGCGTACGTCGTCCGTCTGCTGCAAGGAGTCCATAAAACAACTTCGCGTCGCCTCCGGACCGCATCGCTCCAGTCCGGCGGCGGCCAGGCGTCCGGCCAGGTACCCTTCAAAGGAGACGAACCCCGGCGTGGCCTGGGGAGCATAAGCCGCGAGCGCGCGCTGGTAGGCGGCAACGACCGGAAGCGTTTGGTCCAGCGGAAAAGGTACGACCTGGGTTACGAAGACGCCGCGGCCTTCTTGTCCGAGTTCCCGGGCCAGCGCGTTACTGCCCACGAAAGAAATGGTTATGAAAACGGGATTCATGCCGATATGCCGCGCCCATGAAATCAGGGTGGCCACCGGTTGGTACGCTCCCACGAGAATTACCGCTTCGGGATCGCCCCGGCGCAGATCAAGGAGGCCCGTTTTGACAGCGAGGGTGTTGCGCGTATACAATCCGATGGAGGCTGGCGCCATGCCGCGTTTTTCGAGCGCCTTTCGCGCCCCCAGATAGCCCGCGCGTCCAAAGGAATCGTCCTGATAGAGTATCGATATCCGCTCGATGCCGAGGTCTTCCGTCAGCCGGGCGACCATCGCTTCCGTTTCCTGGTCGTACGAGGCCCGCAGGTTGATAATGTTCTGCCAAGTGGTGTCGCGAAGGAAGGCGGCGCCCGTGAACGGCGCGATATAGGGAATATTCGCTTCCGCGGCCACCGGAACGGCGGAACGGGACGTAGGCGTACCGACCGCGCCGATCAGCGCAAACACTTCTTCCTCCTCAATCAATTGCAGGGTATTTCGGATCGCCGCCTCGGGCTCGTAGGCGTCGTCAAGGGATACCAGATTCAATTGTCGTCCGTGCACGCCGCCCCGCCGATTGATTTCATGAAAAGCAGCCTGGATGCCCCGCCGCATGTCCTGTCCAAGTTCCTGGGCCGGTCCCGTGAAAGCCGCGGATTGTCCGAAAAGGACCTGCTCGTCGGAAACGCCGACTTCCCGGGTTGCCGAGGTGGTGTCCGCCGCCCGGACGTTTGGCGAAGCGTTCTCGGATAGCGCAAAGTTTTCCGCGCGGTTTTTCTGAATCCGCTTTTCTGGCTCGCCGTCGCTTTTTTCGTACGCGTTCGCATCCACGCGCGTCCCCGTCCACCCCTTCGGAACAGCGATAGACGCGACAAAAGGGCCGATTCCCGCGAGAACCGGCGTCAGAAGCACGAGAGTCGCCAGGCCGGTCAGTCGTTTCATGAGGGTTTGTGCATGATCAGCGTCAGGTGATTCCGGTCTTCTTCCCGCCGGTAACGCATTTCGTCGGTCATAGTGCGCACCAGATGTATGCCGAGGCCGCCTACGGGCCGATTTTCTATATCCGAATCCGTATCTGCCTCCGGGGCGTCCGTCAGGGGATCGAAGGGCCGTCCGGCGTCTACGATCTCAATTCTAAGGATGTCGTTCTCCGGGACTACCTTGATTTCGAAAGTGGAGACCCCCTCAAGGCGACAATATTTTATGCAGTTCATCGCCACCTCTTCAATGACCAGATTGATCCGGAAGATGAAGTCGGCAGGCCAGTTATGCTGACCCCCAAGCTCGTCCACGACAGCGAAAATGCGTTCCAGTTCCGAGGCTTCGGTTTTAATACTGAGCGAAAGCATGGGAATTCGGATGTCAGGTTCCAGGCAGGCAGAGAGTCAGGGAGGTAATGTCATCCGATTGGGGGGCTTCGCCGGCAAAGGCCCTGACTCCCTCAAAGATTTCTCGCGTGATTTCCTCGGGGTTTTTGGACAACATGTTCCTGAGAATATCCAAGAGACGTTCTTCGCCAAACACTTCCAGGTTTTCGTTCATAGCTTCCGTGACGCCGTCCGTATAAAAATTAAGAATGTCGCCCGGGGCAAGCGTGACGGTTTTTTGCTGGTACTCCAGATCGGGCATGACCCCGATGGCGATGCCGTCGGTAAGCGGAAGCATCTCGCAGCTTTTGTCGGGATGAACGAGGAACGGGCTGTTGTGCCCCGCATTCGCATACGTGAAATCTCTGGTGTTCGGGTCGTATATCCCGTACAGGAGCGTCACGAACATCATGGTGTCGTTCTTCTCGCACAACATATTGTTTACTTCGCTCAGCGTGTCCGCAGGCCGGGGGCGGCCAATGGCTGCGCCTTTCAGCAAGGTGCGCGTGGACATCATAAACAGGGCCGCCGGAACGCCTTTGTCCGATACGTCGGCTATCGCGAGGCCGATCCGGCCCTGACTCAGGGGAATCACATCGAAAAAATCTCCTCCCACGTTACGGGCGGGCTCCATGTCGCCGAAAACGCGGTAGGCGGGCTTTTGGGGAAATTCCGTGGGGAGAATGGCCCGCTGCATCTTCCGGGCGATATCCAGTTCGTTTTGCAGCGTAACCAGTTTGTCCCGCGAAGCGAGCGCTTCGCGCCACCGCGCCATGTGTTCGAGGGTCCGGTCGATGGTGATCCGGAGGTCTTCGAAATCGACCGGTTTGGTAATGAAGTCGAAAGCGCCCCGGTTCATCGCTGTGCGAATATTCTTCATGTCTCCGTACGCGGAAATAATTACGGAGCGAATATTCGGATCCATCTGTGCAATCTGTTCGAGCAGCGTCAGACCGTCCATCTGGGGCATATTGATATCCGACACCACCATATCTATGTCCTGCTCTGCGCGCAGTCGCTCCAGCGCCTCCAATCCGTTGCCTGCGAAGACGAACGTATATTTGCCGGAGCGAATGCTCCGCCGCATGCGCTGCAACATGAGCGGTTGCAAGTCCGGTTCGTCGTCCACTACGAGGATCTTGTACGGAGTCTTACCCATGGCCAGATGTTTTTGTCATTTCCTGCCTTGACGGGCCGCGAAATCCTGTGTCGTTCCTTAATCCTGTGTCGTTCCTTAGCCGAGCGCCGCCAGCGCTTCCTCTTGCGATGCGTGGATCGGAATAATCTTGTCGAAGCCGCTGATTGCAAAGATATCCTTCACTGCGGCGATGAGCGAGCATGCCGCAAAGGAGATATTTTCCCTTCGCATCTGTTTGGCGAACATCAGGATGACCCGCAGACCCGCGCTGCTGATGTACGCAAGGTTCTCGAAATCAAGCACGACTGTGCGTTCGCCTCCCTTGAGCGCTTCCTTCAGGGCTTCCTGAAATTCAGGAGCGTTGCTGCCATCGACGCGGCCTTGGGTTACGATAACAAGGCTCCCGTTTTTGTTTTCGGTAATTACCTGCATTGACTCTACCTCCGTGAGCGTAGTGGTTTCGATCAGAGTATCTTATAGCGGCATTCTACTGTTTTTGGCGCAGGAAGTCAACGCGGGAACGATGGAATGCGGTGGACATACTCCTGTTTTGTGGGCGGTACCGGATTCGAACCAGTGACCTCCTGCTTGTAAGGCAGGCGCTCTAAACCAGCTGAGCTAACCGCCCATCGGGGTATGCGGAGCGCGTATCGCTGCGTTCGCCGAACCATTTCGTCTGCTCGTCTTGCCGAGCGGGAAACGGGATTCGAACCCGCGACCCTCAGCTTGGGAAGCTGATGCTCTACCCCTGAGCTACTCCCGCTATACAGCTGTACCCCTACTCCGTCCGGCGGAGAGGGTTCCGCACAGGTCCTTAATCCGCATGCCCTTTCTGAATTTTTGCGGATTTGATCAGAGCATTCTTTAAGGATACTCTGATTAAGTCCACGATGCTCAAAGACTGCGAGGCGTTCGCCGGCAAGGAATGACGAAGCAATGCGGCAGGCCCCGCATAATGAGGAATCCTTAACCTTTGCATTGCGGGAAAACATACCCGCGGGCATGTGCGTACAAAGGAATTCTGTACCCGTTACAAAAAGTCAAGAAGCGTCTTCAGGCGCCCTGTTATCATGAAGCGTACGTATCAGCCAAGTCGCCGCAAACGGGCCAACAAGCACGGTTTCCGCGCTCGCATGCGTTCGAAAAACGGCCGCAAGGTGCTCAAGCGCCGCCGCGAGAAAGGCCGTCGCGTCCTTACTGTAAGCGACACGCGTTCAGGCAAATAGTCTGAGGCTGCATCGTGTCGAAGGATGGCCGCCCGCGCCCGTTTCAAAAATTGCCCTGCTCGTTTCGTCTCAAGCGAAAGCGTCTTATTCGTCCCTTGTTCGACCGTCGCCGCGAAGATGTGGCTGCGGTGAGGAGGGGGTGCGTTCAGATCGTGTACCGGGTAGTACCCCGGACGCATCTCGAAGCCGATGCGCCCGTTCAAATCGGATTTGCGCCCGGCCGTCATCCAAAAGCCTCAACGCGGAATCGCATCAAGCGGTTGCTGCGCGAAGCCTGGCGCCTTCATCAGCAGGGCGTACTGGACCGTTTTTCCGGTACGTCCAGCGCATTGACCATGATGATTCTGCATCGCAGCGGACGGTCGGACGACATTCGACCGGGTTGTCGGGTGCATGCCGATTTGCCGAAAGCCCTGCAAGAACTTTGCCGCCGTCTCGACGAATCTTCCATGCGTTCGGAACGTCCCGCATGACTTTCCGTTTAGCGCGGCGGCGTTTCGGCGTTTTTGCGCCTTTGCGGCAAGCGCAAACAACACCCGTCCATTCTTTCATACGAGCAAGGGGAACCTGATTTGGACCGCAATGTCGTCATCGCGACCGTTCTGGTAGCGATTATCATGTTTCTCTGGCTCTGGTTGTTGGCGCCGCCGCAGCCGGTTGCGCCCGACGACAATCCGGCGGCGCTTGTCGAAGATTCACTATCCGCCGAACAAGCTGCCGCGGGAAGCGACGCGCTGGCGTTCGACGACCCGCAATCGGACGAGGAGCTGTCCGTTGCGGAGGCGGCCCGGCAGGATACGACGCTGGAGGCGGCGTTGGCGGGCGAAGCCCGTTTCATTACGGTCGAAACCGATATGTATAGCGCGGTTTTCTCTACGAGGGGGGCCACGCTGATCTCTTTTATCCTGAAAGAATACCAGAAATTCGATCAGGAAACGCCCGTACAGATGGTGGATACCACTGGTTCGGGCGCTTTGTCCATCGCTTTTACGACGCCTCGCTCCCATGTGCTCAATTCGCGCGATTTGTATTTCGATACGTCGTACGAGGGGGATACCCTGCGCGTGTCCGGCGATTCCGCCCAGTTGCATTTCGAAACGGGCATTCAGGGGGGCGTGTTGCGCCAGACGTATACGTTCTATCCGGGCGAATACGAAATCGGCTTGCGGGTAGCGCAGGAAAATGCAGCGGCCTTTTCCACGCGAGAGGGGTACGAATTGATATGGGAAGGCGGCATTCCGTTCACCGAAAACGACCCGAACGAGGAGGTCAAGGCGTCGGGAGTCTATGCGCACAGCGGAGGCGAAGTGGAATATATTGCGCTTCGGAAAGAAGATTTTCAGGAGGCGCCCCTGAGCGGGCTTGTGGATTGGACCGCCGTCAAAACGAGGTATTTCACTACGGTTATGATCCCCTCCTCAAGTACGCGGGGCGCCGAGCTTGCCGGAGAGCAAACGGGCGAACCGGGTAGCGCGGACTTTCGGCAGCGCTACGATATGCGTCTGTTTATGCCGCGTCCGGAGGACGGGCCGGACGAATTCAGGCTGTACGTCGGACCGATGGAGTTTTACCGCATCGCCGACTACGATCTGGGCCTGTACGACATGGTGGATTACGGTTGGGATTTTTTCGAGTGGATTACGCGGCCCCTCGCCAGACTGGTTTTTATTCCTGCGTTCACGTTTCTGGCGAAGTTCATTCCCGGATACGGCTACGTCATCATTGTCTTCGCCATTCTCATCAAGCTGGTCCTGTACCCGCTGACGAAAAGCTCCTACAAGAGCATGGCCCGGATGCGCGAACTGCAACCGAAGATGGAGTCCATCAAGGAGAAGTACGGGGACAATCCCCAAAAGCAGCAGCAGGAAATGATGAAGATGTACAAGGAGACGGGCGTCAATCCGGTGGGAAGCTGTCTCCCCATGTTGCTGCAATACCCCATTATTATTGCGCTGTGGCTTTTCCTTCCGCAGTCCATCGAAATCCGGCAACAGGGATTTTTGTGGGCCAGTGATCTTTCCGCGCCGGACGTCATCCTGAATCTGCCGTTCACCATTCCGTTCTACGGCGATTTCGTGGCGGGCTTCACGCTGCTCATGGGCCTTTCCATGGTGGTTCAGATGCGTATTCAGTCCGCGCCCACCTCCAACCCCCAAATGAAGATGCTCACCTATCTGATGCCGGTGATGATCTTCGCCATTTTCAATCGCTTCGCGTCCGGGCTGAGCTTGTACTACCTTGTGTATAATGTGGTAACCGCCGTGCAGCAGAAGATCATCAATCGGAATATTGCAGCGGCGAAAGAGGAAGAAAACGGGCAGCCTGCGGCGAAAAGCCAGCGCAAAAAACAATCTGCCCGCGGCAAAAAGCCGCGCCCGCTTCATGCCCGGACAGGCAAGGCCAAATCGGCGCGGCGACCCGGCGGTCCCCGCACGACCGAGCGGCGCAAGTAAGCACGCCTTGCTTGCAGGGCGGTTCGTCCAGCGCATCGTTTCTCCTGCGCCATGCCAACTTCCAGCGACACCATTGCCGCCATTGCAACGGCCCGGGGGCGCGCCGCGCTGGGCGTCGTGCGCATTTCCGGTCCCGAGGCGGTGGCCATCGCAGCCGCTTGTTTTGAGGGAGCGAATCTTCGGGAAGCCGCCTCGCATACGGCGCATGTGGGTTATGTGGCCCGCCGCGGCGGAACGCGCCTTGATCAGGTGGTCGCTACGGTATTCCGGGCTCCTCGTTCAGCGACTGGAGAGGATGTGGTGGAGTGCTCGTGCCACGGCGGCGATTTTGCGACCCGGCTCATTCTGAATTGCTTGCTCGAGGCGGGTGCGCGTCTGGCCGCTCCCGGCGAATTCACCCAGCGGGCGTTTCTGAACGGGAAGATGGATCTGGCGCAAGCCGAAGCTGTGGCCGATCTGATTCACGCCTCGTCCTCTCTGGCGCATCGCGTGTCCGTTTCACACCTTCAGGGCCGCTATTCTGAGGCGCTGGCGGATATCCGGGCGGGCCTGCTCGAACTCTGTGCGTACCTCGAACTCGAACTGGATTTTTCGGAAGAGGACGTGGCGTTCGCCGACCGCGAACGGCTCGGGGACTTGCTGGAACGGAGCGAGCGCCTGCTGGACGCATTGCTTCGGTCCTGGCGGCTCGGGCGCCGCGTGCGCGATGGGGTGCGGGTGGTTATCGCCGGGCGGCCCAATGCGGGAAAATCCACCTTGCTGAACGCCTTGCTGGGAAGCGACCGCGCCATTGTGAGTCCGGCGCCTGGCACGACGCGGGACGAAGTGGAAGGCGAGGCGGAAATAGGCGGCTTGCTGTTCCGGTTTACGGATACCGCGGGCCTGCGGGACACGGCGGACGCCATAGAGGCCGAGGGCGTATCCCGCGCCGAGCGAGCCATAGATCGGAGCGATATACTGGTGTATGTGTACGACGTTACGGTAGGCATGGACGCGGGCGAGCAAGCCTTTATCGAGGCCCTGGCGGATCGGGGCGCGCCCCCGGTGCTTCTGGCGGCGAACAAGACGGATTTGCTGAAACGGGAGAAGGCGCCGTCGGACGGCGGCGTTTTCCCCCTGTCGGCCAAGCGGGCTTTCCGGGACGAAGCGGAGATGCAGCCGCTGATCGCTCGTTTGCTGGAAACGGCGGGCGGCGATCTAAGCCTTTCCGAGGGGTCGCTCGTGGTGACGAACGAGCGGCATCGCAACCATTTGCGCAAGGCGCTTGACGCCGTGCGCGCTGCTCGACAGGGTCTTGGGGCCGGGAGCGCCGCCGAACTGCTGGCGCTGGATTTGCGCGTGGCTCTGCATGAAATTGGCGCGATTACCGGCGAGATCACGAACGAAGATGTGCTGGATCAGATTTTCTCTCGATTCTGTATAGGAAAATAACGGGAGCCATTGTCGTTCTTGCGGCGTTTTCCTGTATGTGCGCGTCCATAGTTTCCGCAGGCGTACGGACGGAGCCATATCGCAAACGCAAACCATGCATCCTTTCGAATACGACGTCATTGTGGTGGGCGGCGGGCATGCCGGGACCGAGGCCGCTGCGGCAGCCGCGCGCATGGGCGCGCGCGCGTTGCTCGTGACCATGAATCTGCAAACCATTGGGCAGATGTCGTGCAACCCGGCCATTGGCGGTATCGGCAAGGGGCATATCGTCCGCGAAATCGATGCGCTTGGCGGCGTCATGGGTAAGGTGACCGATCGCGCAGGCATACAGTTTCGGATGTTGAATCAGCGGAGAGGGCCTGCCGTGCAGGGGCCGCGCGCGCAGTGCGACCGGGCCGCTTATGCGACCGCGGCGCGGGAAGAACTGGAGTGCATTCCGGGCTTGTTCCTGCGGTCCGATATGGCTGTCGAGGTATGTACGAAAAAAGGTCAAGTAACGGGCGTACGTACGCAAATCGGCCAGACGTTTCGCGCTCCAACGGTCATTTTGACCAGCGGCACCTTCATGAACGGCGTCATTCATATCGGCGAACGCCAGTATGGGGGCGGTCGCATGGGCGAGCGCGCCTCCACAGGCTTGACCGCATCGCTTGAGCAACTTGGTTTCGAGAGCGGGCGATTGAAAACAGGCACGCCGCCGCGCATTGACGGGCGCACGATTGATTACGACCGACTGGAAGAACAGCCGGGCGACCCGGCGGCCGCGCCGTTTTCCTTTCTTACGGATCGGCTTCCGGAAGATCAGGTATGCTGCTGGATTGCCTACACGTCTCCCGAGGCGCACGATGCGCTGCGGGAGGGATTCGACCGGAGCCCCATGTTCGCCGGGCGGATCGGGGGCGCCGGCCCCCGGTATTGCCCGTCGATTGAGGATAAAATCAACCGATTCGCCGGAAAAGACCGCCACCAGCTTTTCCTGGAGCCGGAAGGACGAAACACATATGAAATTTATGTGAATGGATTCTCCACCAGCCTTCCCGAAGAGGTGCAGTTTGCGGCGCTGCGCAAGGTGGCTGGTCTCGAAAAAGCGCACATGCTGCGTCCCGGCTACGCCATCGAATACGATTATTTTCCTCCCTGGCAAATACGGTACAGCCTCGAAACGAAGCGCATTCGGGGATTGTTTTTCGCCGGGCAGATCAATGGCACGACGGGCTACGAGGAAGCCGCGGCGCAAGGGCTCATGGCCGGGATCAATGCCGTGCGGCAGTTGCGTCGCGAAGACCCGGTCGTCCTGAAAAGGTCGGAGGCCTACATTGGCGTGCTCATCGACGATCTGGTGGCCAAGGGCACGGACGAACCGTATCGCATGTTTACTTCGCGGGCCGAGCACCGGCTGCTTTTGCGGCAGGACAATGCGGACCGCCGCTTGACGGCGCTGGGCCATCGGTTGGGCCTGGCGACGGACGCTCGCTACGAACGGATGCGGGCCCGAAAGCAGGCCATTGCGGCCACGCGCGCGGCCATTGAATCGGCGACCGTGTCGCCGGAGGCTGTGAATACGTATCTGGAGGGGGCGGGTACGGACCCGATTCGCCGGCCTGAACGCCTTGCGCAGCTTGCAAAACGGCCGCAAGTCTCGCTGGACGACCTGCTGGATCGTACGGGTCGTCGGGACGAACTGGTTTCGCCGGCGCCGGGGCCCGTGTCCGTGGTCCGGGATATCGAGATTGATCTTCGGTATGAGGGATACCTTGATCGCGAACGCGACATGGTGCGGAAGATGGAAGAAATGGAATCGCTTCGCCTTCCGGAGGATTTCGATTATGCGTCCGTGGAGCATATCGCCATGGAGGCGCGGGAGAAGTTATCGAAAATCCGTCCGGACAATCTGGGGCAGGCGTCGCGCATAAGCGGCGTCAGCCCCGCCGACGTGTCGGTGCTTCTCGTGATGCTGCGGAAGCGCCCGGCCAGGAAACGGTCCGCCTCTCCCGCGGCCAACTGAAACTTCTGCATGTTCGTGGACCCTTTTCGATCATGGACGGCCGAGCAGAAGCAGCTCCTGAATGCGTATCAGGCCATGCTGCTCGAATTCAACCGCCGCGTCAATCTCATTTCGCGGGAAGCCGATGCGGAAGCGGTTCGGATGCATTGCCTGCACTGTCTGTTTCTGACATGTCGTCGTTTTCCGCCCGGAGCGGTTGTGATTGATTGGGGGACCGGCGGCGGCCTTCCAGCGATTCCGTTGGCGATCGCCTGCCCGGATATCCGGGTGATCGCCATAGACAAGGTCGAGAAGAAGGCACAGGCTCTGCGCGCCATGATTCGGCGCCTCGGACTTGCGAATGCGACGGTCTGGCGCGGCGACGCCGGGGCTTTTTCCGCCGCCGAACAGGCCCAATGCGATTCGGGCTATGTCTATTCGGCGTCGCGGGCCGCGGCGCCGCTTCGGGATGTATGGGCATGGCATCGCCGCGTCGCCCGCCCTTGCGCTCGTCTGCTGGATGCGGATACCTGGCGTCCCGCCGCCATTTGCCTGAAAGGAGGCGATCTGTCGGACGAAATAGCGTCTGTTGCAGGCGAGGCGGACGTCGAGCGGATCGATCTTGCAAATATGGATCCGCGCCCGTGGTTCCGGGACAAGGCGATTCTCGTCTGTGCGCCTCGTTCCTGATTGCGCCGGACCCCCGCCTGTTACGCCGCTACGCTTGCGGATTCGGGTTGCAGGCGCCGCAGAGTCTTGTGCGCGTCGGAAAGCCTGGGCACTTCCTGCACGATCGCCCGCACGGTCCGTCGCTTCGTTTCTTTCAGTACGTATCGCTGGCCCAGGTTGCTCAGCTGTTCCAGAAAGCGGTAAAAGATTCGTTCGTGGAAATACGGATCGTTTTCTGCGGACGGCATATACAGAAAGAGTCGTTCGTTTTTGAAAAGCACCCTGGACAGGCGCAGCGACTGGCCAAGGAATTTCATTTCGGCGGCGATGAACAGATGATCCGCTTCGGCGGGCAGGTCCCCGAAACGGTCTTGCATTTCGTCGCGCAGGGTCTCCAGCGCTGGGATGTCTTCGGCTTCGCTTATGCGGCGATAGATATTCAACCGCTCTACATTGTTTGCAACGTAGTCCTCCGGGATGAAGGCGTCTTCTTCGATATCCACCGTGGTTTCGGCGGCGACCGGCGCCGCTTCGCGGTCCAGCGCGTCTGCAAATTCCTCTTCGCGGAGTTCCAGCACGGCCTCTTCCAGAATCTTGCGCCAGGTTTCAAAACCAACCTCGTCGATAAAGCCGCTTTGCTCGCCTCCGAGGAGATTGCCTGCGCCCCGGATATCCAGATCGCGCATGGCCAGATTGAATCCGCCCCCGAGGTCCGAAAATTCCTCGACGGCTTGCAGTCGTTGCCGCGCTTCGCGCGTGAGTCCGTGGATGGACGAAACAAGCAGGTAGCAGAAGGCTTTTCGGTCCGAACGCCCGACGCGCCCGCGAAGCTGGTGCAGTTCGGCGAGACCGAACCGGTCCGCCCGATCGATAATGATCGTATTGGCGTTGGGTATGTCGAGGCCGTTCTCAATGATGCTGGTGCTCACGAGTACGTCGAACCGTCCGCCGATAAAATCCGCCATGACCTGTTCCAGCGCGCTCGATTTCATTTGCCCGTGCGCCGTTCGCATGCGAACGTTCGGGACGATGAGGCGCAGGCTGTCGGCCATTTCGTCGATAGTGCAGATGTTGTTGTGCAGAAAGAAGACCTGTCCGCCTCGACTGACTTCGTACAGGATGGCGTCCCGGATCAGGTCCTTGTCGAAAGTATGGATCTCCGTGTTGACCGGTTGCCGGTTCGGGGGCGGCGTGGTGACGAGCGATAAATCCCGGGCGCCCAGCAGAGAGAATTGAAGCGTTCGGGGGATGGGCGTTGCGGTAAGGGTAAGCGTATCCACCTCGGCGCGCAGTTTTCGCAGGCGTTCCTTGACGGCTACCCCGAAGCGTTGCTCTTCGTCGATAATGAGCAGGCCCAGGTCTTTGAACCGGATATCCTGCGAAGTCAGGCGATGCGTCCCCACCACAATGTCCACATCGCCGTCCGCGAGGCGCCGGACGATCTGTTTTTGCTCGGCGGCGGAGCGGAAACGCGACAACATCTCCACATAGACCGGATATTTTTCCAGCCTTTTCGAGAAGGTTTTGAAATGTTGCGCGGCAAGGATGGTGGTGGGGGCCAGGATCGCCACCTGTTTACCGTCCTGCGCCGCCTTGAAGGCTGCCCGGACAGCGACTTCCGTTTTGCCGAATCCGACGTCTCCGCAGATCAGCCGATCCATGGGCGCCGCCGTTTCCATATCGGCTTTGACGGCGTCTGTGGCGGCGGTCTGGTCTGGCGTGTCCTCGTAGCGGAACGAGGCTTCCATTTCCCGCTGCCAGATCGTGTCCGGGGAAAAAGCGACCCCGGCGGATTGTTTTCGCTTTGCGTAGAGCGCGATCAGGTCTCGCGCAATATCCTTGACCTTGCCTTTGGCGCGGGATTTCGTGCGCTCCCATTGCCCGGAACCCAGCTTGGTGAGCGTGGGCGGCCGCCCGTCCTTGCCGGAATATTTGTGGAGTTTGTGGAGCGCATTGACATTGACATACAGGATGTCCTCGTCCCGAAAAAGCACTTTGACGGATTCCTGCTGTTTTTCGCGCACCGTGATGCGATGCAGTCCGGCGAAGCGGCCGATTCCGTAATCCACATGGACCACGAAATCGCCGGGCGAGAGATTTTTCAGCGCTTGCAGGCCCAGTCCGCCGTACCGTTTCTTTTGCCCGCGCACGGAGGGACGGTGGTAACGATTGAATATCTGATGATCCGTGTAGACGGCCAGGCCAAGCGAGGGAATTTCGAATCCTTCGTGCAGCGATTCGATGGAGATGCGAACATTTTCCTGGGCTGTTTCGTCGCCGAGGAGTTCGGACAGGCGAACCTCTTGCCCTCGACTATCGCAAAGGATAAAGGTGCGCACGCCGCGTTCGGCGTTGGTCAGAATGCGCGTGCGAAGCAGGCCGATATTCCCATTGAAGTCCGGTTGCGGGGCGGCGTCGAACCGAAGGAGGCGTTCGCCGCCGCCGCCGAACGAGCCAAGCAGTATCCGATTACGAAGGAGCAAAGCTTGCTCGAAGGCTTCGCCAGAGAGATACCGCGTGGCGGGGACGGGCGCTTCGGGGATTTCGCGCAGCGCATGGCGCCAGGCTTTTTCGGTGGCTTCGAATCGCTTGGCGGCGTGTTCTGTCAGCCCTTCTTCGTCCGTCGTGACAAGCAGCGCGCGTTCGGGAAATTGTTCGAAGATGGATGCGCGGGCGCTGGCGTCGGACAGATCGTTCCCCGTATTCGGAACGAGGCGGGCGGTGGTCAGGCGGCTGATGGATCGTTGCGACCGGGGGTCGAATTCGCGCAGGGATTCGATGTCGTCGCCGAAGAATTCTGCCCGGATGGGCCACGAGCCGGTGAATGGATAGATGTCGAGGATGCCGCCCCGAAGCGCTATTTCTCCGGGTCGCTCCACGAACTCGGCGTGCTCGAAACCCAATTTCACCAGGCGCTGCGCCAGTTTCTCCGGCGGAAAGACCATTCCCGTAGCGATGGAGATCGTGCGGTTTCGGATCGTTTCCGCGGGGGGAGTCATTTCCACAAGCGCCTCGACGCTCGTTACGACCAGGCCGTGGAATCCGTCGGCGATTTGTTGCAGCACATCGGTCCGGGCGATGATCGGGGCCAGATCGTCCAGTTGTTCGGCGTCGTAGGGTTTGTGTCCCGTGGCCGGCAGTTGCAGGGCGCCCTCGTCTTCCTCGACCAGCTGGGCAATGTCTCCGAAGGCCCAGGCGGCTATTTCCTCGTTCGGCGCAATGTAGACGCAGAGGATATTCGCCGCGTTGGCCGTTTCGTGGAGTCGGGCCAGCAGGAAGGACGAGACGGATCCGGCCAACCCTTTTATTTGAAGCGTAGAGGGGGCTTCGGGGTCTATTCGTTCACACCATGCGGACGCCTTGCGAAAGACGTCCGTGGAGGCCAGTTGCCTGCGGATCGAAGCAAGCGCCACGGGATCGAACGGGTTTTGGGCGGGAAAGACGTGAAACGGCTGTTGCGCTGGCGCGCGGTTTCGCGCCGGGCGCATCGAAAAACGACGAAACGGGTCGGGATGTTCGCAGGATGAGGCATTTGGGCCGATTGCTTCCTGACTGGCGGGATGATTTGATCGCAAGGACTATTCTGGAAGCGGCATGGACGGCGCTGGCGCCCGCGGGAGCGCGCGGGCCAAGAGGGCGGTAGTCAGGAAAGTGTTCTCTGACCTGCGTAAGCGGTTTTACTCTTCCGAAAGGCGCCTGAATTATGGAAAACGGGTTGTGCGGCGACAATACGGGGCTTAGTTTAAGGCAGGCGTTCCGTAGCGCTAGTGGGCAAAGCAGTGGATGCACGTTAAATAATAGATTTCAGAGGAGGGATCCTTTGCCGCGACTCCATTTCAAGGGCAAGGTCTTTGTCGAGAACCATCACTTGGCTGTGCCCTTCCACGAGCTGCTGCCAGTGCGTGAGAAGGGGCTGAGCGAGAAGGCAAGCCTGCGCGATAACCTGATCATCCACGGCGACAACCTGGCCGCGCTCAAGTCGCTGTTGCCGACCTATCACGGCAAGGTGAAGTGCGTGTACATCGACCCGCCTTACAACACGGGGAACGAGGGCTGGGCGTACAACGACAACGTGACTTCGCCGCTGATGAAGAACTGGTTGGGCAAGGTGGTAGACCGAGACGACTTGACCCGCCACGACAAGTGGTGCTGCATGATGACGCCGCGCCTGAAGCTGCTGCGCGAACTGCTCCGGGAGGACGGGGCGATCTTCGTGTCCATCGACGACAACGAAGTGCATCACCTGCGCTCTCTGATGGACGAGGTGTTCGGCGAGGAAAACTTCTTGGCCACCGCCATATGGCAGAAAGTCTTTTCCCCGAAGAACACCGCGAAATACTTCTCGGAAGATCACGACTACGTGATGGCGTACGCGCGGCGCATTGAAGCATGGCGCCCAAACTTGATAGCGCGTAGTGAGCGGGCGACTGGACGTTACAAGAATCCTGATGATGATCCACGGGGGCCGTGGTCCTCCAGCGACTTGACGGCACGAAATTTCTACGGTCAAGGCACCTACGAGGTTACCAGCCCCGCTGGAAAGAAGTTCAAGCCGTCGGTCGGCAACTACTTTCGCGTATCTCCCAAGAAGTTCGCTGAACTGGATAAGGACGGGCGGGTTTGGTGGGGAAAGGGTGGCAACAGCATGCCTCGCCTCAAGCGATTCCTGACCGATGTGAGGAAGGGAGTCGTCCCGCAGACACTTTGGCTTCACACCGATGTTGGCAACACGCAGGAAGCAAAGAAAGAACTGGTCTCCGCGCTCCAATTCGAGCGATCCGAAGACGTATTCAACACCGTCAAGCCGTCTCGCCTCGTTCGCCGCATCCTCCAGATCGCCACGGACCCCGACTCCATCGTTCTCGATTCTTTCGCTGGTTCCGGCACTACGGCCCACGCTGTCCTCGCCCAGAACCGGGAGGACGGTGGCAACCGGCGTTTCATTTTGGTCGAGTGCGAGGACTATGCGGACACGATCACTGCCGAGCGCGTCCGGCGCGTCATCAACGGATACGCCTTCACGGGTACCCAGAAGACAGAGTTGATGCGGGAGGAGATCACATGGGCGAAGCTAAGCGACAAACTGACAGGGTCCGTGAAGGCCATTGAGGAGCAGTACAGGGACGATTACGACCAAATATCGAGGCAATTCGAGAAAGGAAAACTCGTCGTCGCTGGTGAGACGGCAGTTGTCGAACATACTGAGGGCCTCGGTGGCACCTTCAGCTACTTCGAGCTTGGGCGCCCCATGCGCCAGGAGTCGCTCCTCGACGGCTCCCACCTCCCGTCGTGGGAGAAGCTCGCCTCGTACATCTTCTTCACAGCGACCGGACAGGAGTTCGACCCGGCCGAGACTAACAGTGACACCGGGTTTGTCGGTCGCACCGCGTCGCATGATGTTTTTCTTCTCTATGAGCCGAATGTCGAAAAGCTCAAGAATCTCGCGCTGACCCTTCCTGTCGCCCGCACTCTGCCCAGCAGCAAGCGTAAGCGGCTCGTCTTTGCACCCGCCAAGTACCTGGATCCAGAGTTTCTTCACGAATACCGGATCGATTTCCAGCAGTTGCCCTTTCAGATATACGAGGCGATCGAGAGGCTGGAACCATGATCCTGAAGGAATACCAAAAGCGAACGCTGGAAACAGTACACGATTTCCTTGAGAATCTCGCAAAGTGGAGGAAAGCGGACGGGGATGCCCGAAGCCAGAACCCCGATTGGGGTTTCGACTGGGTTCAACGGGCATGGAGCAAGACAGTACCCGGGAGGATATGTATTCCTCGTCGCAACGGACTCGGCGACTATTTGCCTACTTTCTGCCTCAAGGTTCCGACTGGCGGCGGCAAGACATTGCTTGCAACCAAGGTGATTGACCTTGTCAACGTACATTTCCGGCAGAATCAGCGCGGGCTCGTTCTGTGGATCGTGCCTACAACGCAGATATACAATCAGACGCTCAAGGCGCTCAAGGATCGCGACCACCCTTATCGCCAACAGATCGATCTGGCGTCAGGGCAGCGTACGCTCATCCTTGAGAAAACCATGGCCTTTGGCCCGCGCGATGTCGCTGAGAACCTTTGTATCCTTTTGCTCATGCTTCCGTCGGCTAACCGGCAGACGAAGGATACACTGCGGATGTTTCGCGACAGCGGGGGCTTCGACCGGTTTTTTCCTCCGGACGACGATTCCCCGGCGCACGCCAAAATGCTGGAGGAATATCCCAATCTCGATACCTTCGAGCAAACGACAGGCTTCTGGGGCCGCTACATCAAGACCTCGCTTGGCAACACAGTGCGTCTGCTACGGCCCCTGATCATCCTTGACGAGGGACACAAGGCGTACAGCGCCAACGCAAAAGCGACGCTCGAAGGTTTCAACCCGTGCATGATTGTGGAGCTTTCGGCCACGCCAACCAAGGGCGCCAATGTGCTCGTCGAGATCCGGGGCCAGGAGCTTAACGCCGAAGAGATGATCAAGCTGGACCTGCACATTCTTAACAAGGCAAGCAACGACTGGCGGAATACGTTGCTTGCGTCGATCGAACACCGCGAGCACCTGGAGGTGGAAGCGCAGCGGCACGAAGCGGAGACCGGGAGCTACATCCGGCCCATTTGCGTAATCCAGGTCGAAAGAACCGGCAAAGAGCAGCGCAAGCCCGGATACGTTCACACCGACGACGTGCGCGAGTACCTGCTCCAGCACCCGGGAATCGGCGCGGAGCACATTGCGGTCAAGACCAGCGTACAAGACGATCTCAAGGAGGTGGACGACATAGGCGGTCTGATGTCCCGTGACTGTTCGATCCGTTTCATCATCACCAAACAGGCGCTACAGGAAGGTTGGGATTGTTCGTTCGCCTACATTCTGACGATCCTCACCAACCCAATGTCAAGAACGGGGATCACGCAGTTGGTCGGGCGTATTTTGCGACAGCCGTATGCACAGAAAACCAGGGTGGCTTGGCTTGACGAGAGCTATGTCTTCTGTTTCAGTCGTCGTGCAAACGAGTTGTTGAGAGAAGTTAGGAAAGGATTCGGGCTGGAGGGCTTGCAGGGACTGGAAGGAAGAGTAGTTTCCAATGAAAGTCTGACCGGGCCAGCGGAGAAACAGATGACTCGGCAGCGGGATAATTACCGGAAAGCAGCGCGCGATCTGGTCCTCCCTGTCTTTATGATTCGAGGTGTGGATGGTTGGCGTCTGGTTCATTACGAGGCGGACATCCTCTCAAGGGTGCCCTGGGGCGACATCGACATTAGTCCATTGGGCGATCTGAATATGGGCGAGGGCAATCAAGGAGATGTGGCGTTGCGAGCAAACCTGACGGATGACGCAAGCATTCCGGGGTTTGATGTTTCCGGGGTTGAAACAACGAATGGGTCTGGGGCAAGCAGCGATACCGACCCCGTGGATTACTTTTTTGCTGCCAGCCACCTGCTGGATCTGGTGCCCAATCCGTGGCGAGGGTGCGATTTGGCTCGCCGTACTTTCAGGGTACTGCTTGAGCGTTATCCATTCGAGCGCGTGGCGGCCAATCATGTTTTTATCCTCGAGGAGCTGCGCCGACAGATTGAGATGGAGCGCGACCGCTTGTCGCGGGAAGTCTTTCGCCGTCTCCTGGAGTCAGGCAAGATGCGCTTTCTGGTTGTCACAGAGGATCTCGATTTCAATAGCCTTCCCGAAAAAATTGAGGTTCCACAAGCGAAGCAGGCGAACCGGGAGGACGGCAGCCCCTACCAGCGGAACCTTTTCGATGTCACCACAGAGGATGATCTCAACCAGTTCGAGAACAAGGTGGCGACCTATCTGGATCAACAAGCCCGGCTCTTCTTTTGGTATCGCAACCGTGCTCGCAAGGATTACTATGTGCAGGGATGGAGGCCACGTCGGATATACGCCGATTTCATCGTGACGTTGCGGGACGACGAGTCCGAAGCAGATGATGACTTTCACCAGGTTTTCGTAGTCGAAACCAAAGGCGTTCACCTGAAGGGGTCGGAAGACACTGAATACAAGCGGTCCGTCTTCGATATCTGTAGCGACCATGCCCGCAAGGCAGATTGGGCCCAATTCGTTCCTGCAATGCGAAGCAAGGTAGTGCGCTTTGAGGTCGTTGACGAGGAGGAGTGGCAAGCGCGGCTGAATGAGATGCTGTTTCGGGGGTGAAGTTTAGTATTTCCTTGACAGTCCGTCAAACAAGGACGGACACACTGCGCTTCTTAATATAGCCCGACCAGTGAGAAGAAGTAGACCCACTCAATGCAATTCATAAGCAACGGCCCGGACATTCCAGATGCTCTTCTGCAGGCGCACGAAGAGGACCGCGCAGTGTTCTTCTGTGGAGCGGGCATTTCCTATCCCGCAGGATTGCCGGGCTTCAAGGGGTTGGTGGACAAGATTTATGGGCGATTGGGTACAAATCCTACCGAGATTGAAGCCAAAGCCTATGAGCGGGAACAGTTCGACATAGCCTTAGACTTGCTGGAACGTCGATTTCCTGGACAGCGAATCGCCGTTCGAAAGGAATTGGCAGAGGTCCTGAAACCCAAACTCAGACGCCGCGGGGCTACCGATACCCACACCGCGCTCCTCCATCTGGCCCGGGGTCGCGATGGGAATCTACGACTCGTTACCACCAATTTCGATCAGATATTTGAGCACGCTGCCAGACGAAGCAAGCAGTCGTACCATCCATATACCGCACCGACACTCCCCATTCCAAAGACCAGCCGCTGGGATGGGCTCGTCTATTTGCACGGATTGTTGCCCTCGAAACCGGACGAAGACGAGATCGCACTGCACAGGCTCGTTGTTACCAGCGGCGATTTTGGCTTGGCTTACCTGACCGAGCGATGGGCAGCGCGCTTCGTCAGCGAGTTGTTTCGCAACTATGTGGTGTGTTTTGTCGGGTATAGCATCAACGATCCGGTGTTGCGCTACATGATGGATGCGTTGGCTGCCGACCGGATGCTGGGCGAAGCAACACCCCAAGCCTACGCCTTGGGAGGTTACGATCCTGGTGAGAAAATGACCCAATCCATTGCATGGGAGTCCAAGGGAGTCTTTCCGATTCTCTACGAAGTTCGTTCAGGAAAGAACCGCCATGCCGCGCTGCATCAGACATTGAAACTCTGGGGGGAAACCCACCGCGATGGAGTCTTTGGCAAGGAGCAGATTGTGGTTCAACATGCGTTGGCGCGGCCCTCTGCAAGCACCCAGCAGGATGACTTCGTAGGGCGCGTACTCTGGGCGCTTTCGGATAAATCAGGACTTCCAGCCAAGCGTTTCGCGGAGCTCAATCCAGCGCCGCCAATCGAGTGGTTGACGGTATTTTCCGAGAATCGCTTTCGGTATGACGATTTGAGTCGCTTCGGCATCTCGTCCCGACCGCCCATTGACTCTGATCTCCGGTTCAGCTTCATAAATCGACCTGCATCCTACGGGCGCACTCCATGGATGACGCTCATCGGGAGTAATCGCGACACTGGTTGGGATGCCGTGATGCGTTATGTCGCCCACTGGCTGACGCGACACCTTAACGACCCTCAGCTGATCTACTGGCTGGTGGAAAATGGAAGTCGACTGCATGAGAAATTGGCGGGGTTGATCGAGGACGAGCTTGATCGCCTTGACAAACTGAACCGCGAAGGCAAAAGCGACGAACTGGATAAGATTCGCGCGAATTCTCCAAAGGCTATTCCTGACGAAAGGATGCGGCTACTTTGGCGTCTATTGTTGAGGGGGCGCGTGAAATCTTTTCGAGGCGATATCAGTCTTTCCCGGTGGGTGGATCACCTGAAGCGCGACGGCCTGACTGTATCCCTGCGTATGAAGTTGCGGGAATTTCTTTCGCCCATGATTGCCTTGAGAAGGCCGTTCCGATGGCCTGATGAACTTGTTAAACCGGATTCTTCCGAGCACTCGAGACACATTCCCGACTGGGAACTTGTGCTTGCCGCTGACCATGTTCAATCGGTTATTGGCGATCGGACCGATGAACATTGGCGAGCCGCCTTGCCCGTGCTATTGGATGATCTACAGCAATTGTTGCGCGACGCCTTGGATCTCCTGCGCGAATTAGGCGGGGCAGTTGACCGCAGCGACGGTTCGTTTGTGGGCCTGCCCTCAATCGAACCGCACTGGCAGAATCGGCGCTCCCGCGACTGGGTGATACTGATCGAACTTCTGCGCGATGCCTGGCAGGTTGTTCAGGAAGATGACCTTGCAAGGGCGACTCGGATTGCAGAGGAATGGTTTGAACTTCCGTATCCCACGTTCAAGCGTCTCGCCTTTTTCGCCGCCAGCCAAGATGGATGCATTGATTCGGTTCAATGGTCTGACTGGTTACTGTGTGATGCATGTTGGTGGCTGTGGTCCGAAGAAACACAACGCGAAGTCATGCGCCTCTTGGCGCTACAAGGTCACTGCCTGTCTTCATCTCAGGATATGCTCGAAGCCGCTATTCTGGATGGTCCTCCGCGCGACATGTACCCAGAAGACCTTGAGCCTGCACACTGGGAAAAAATTGTGAAACGCTCAGTGTGGTTGCGTCTGGCGAAACTGAACGCATCAGGGCTGGACTTGGGGAAGGCCGCACAAAGCCGCTTCGATACCTTGTCTTCGACCAATACTTCATGGGAATTGCTTCCTCACGAGCCCGAAGAATTCCCGCTCTGGATTAGTGGAACCGGAGATCCAGACTACGAAGACAACAGGGAGATCAATATTGCACCTCGCAACCGGCGCGACTTGGTTCAATGGCTAAGGACTCCTCCGCCCAAGAAGCATTGGTCCGATGAGGACACTTGGCCTGATACATGTCGCACTCAGTTCCCCTTGAGCTTTGTTGCTCTTTGCGACTTGGCTCAACAAGGCATCTGGCCGGCAAGCCGTTGGCGAGAAGCATTACAGGTGTGGAGCGAGGAAGATATGGTACAGCGGTCGTGGCGCTATGCGGCTCCGCTGGTAGCGACCATGCCTGATAATATTTTGCAGGAGATTGCACACGGTGTTGCCTGGTGGCTATACGCTACGTCCAAATCCGGCGAGGGACATGATGAAATCCTGCTTGATTTGTGCCGGCGTATTCTGAATTCACCCTTCGAATCTGGTTCTGGCCTAACAATAACTCAGGGTGGCGAACGGATCCAGCGCTCTGTCACTGAAGCAATCAACCATCCGGTCGGCCTTGTTACCCAAGCGCTGTTGTCTCTTTGGTTCCGGCGCGAGCCGAACGACAATGACCGCCTGCCTGACGGCCTTGAGCCTCTCTTCACGAAAATGTGTGATACGCAGGTAGAACAGTTCCGTCATGGTAGAGCAGTGTTGGCGTCAAGATTGATTACGCTGTTTCGGGTTGACCGATCCTGGACCGAGCAGTATCTGTTGCCCCTTTTCCGATGGACAAAGAATCCCATAGAAGCCCAAATAGTCTGGGAAGGCTTCCTCTGGTCTCCACGCCTTTATCGGCCCCTGCTGGATGCTTTCAGGCCGCAGTTCATTGAAACCGCGAGCCACTACGACGACTTGGGTGAGTTCAAGCGGCAGTATGTTGCAGTTCTGACCTACGCGGCGCTGGAATGCACGGACAAAGATGAGGCGACAGGATTTCGGCAGGCGTTCAGTGCCCTGCCACAGGAGGAGGGGTTGCAGGAAGCGGCACGAATTCTCTCGCAAGCGCTTGAAAGCGCAGGTGCGCAACGCGAGGACTACTGGAGCAATCGTATCCAGCCTTTTTGGCAAGAGATGTGGCCAAAATCGCTCGAATTGGTTTCTGATGACATCACGGAGTCACTTGCATTGATGAGCATAGCCGCTGGAGAGAAATTTCCAGATGCGGTGGATTTGATCCACGGTTGGCTCCAGCCGCTTGCGTATTCCCACTACGTTGTCCACCAGCTGCAGGAGGGCGATTTCTGTGCAAGATTCCCGAATGCAACGCTGTGTTTGCTGTACGCTGTCATTAGCGATCAGCCATGGTCGCATCCCGAACTAAACCAGTGTCTAAAGGACATTTTGCAGGCGAAGCCGGAGATACAGAATGATCCCCGGTACCAAAGATTGAAAGAGTACACGGCCTAAAATGTCAATTGCCGTGCCCCAAATGCCCCCTGTCTCGCGCCGGGAACCCAGACCACATAGCTTGGTTTCCAGCCGGCCGGCCTCTTGCTGAGGCCTGAAGGACGTTCCCGTTCTCCAGCGAGTTTTTCGAATGAAATCGACCCCAAAGCAACAGACCGTCAAGGAACTCCTCACACTACAGAAGAAGAAGCTGTTGGAGGTGGACCCCGAATACCAGCGCGGACCCGTGTGGACGCGCCTACAGAAGCAGTACTTCATAGACTCGATTCTCCGAGGCTACCACATCCCGCTGATCTACCTGCACTTCAAGAAGGGGAACGAGGTGAGTGGCTTCCAAATCGGCGACCGGCTGTACATCATCGATGGTCAGCAGCGGGTCCATGCACTCTACGAGTTCTCCGAAGGAGCTTTTCCCCTACTCGATCCACGAGAGCACCCGGGGCGTTTTCCGAAGTCGCTCATCGATTCGCCTTGCGAGTGGGCGGGGAGGGACATGCATCAACTGGATGATCGTACACGCACGCGCTTCTTCCAGATGCCGCTGTCCGTGGTCCACATCGAAACCGAGGACGAGAACGAAGTGCGCGACCTCTTCATTCGGTTGCAGGGTGGCAAGCCGTTGACGCCTCAAGAGCAGAGGGATGCGTGGCCGGGAGCGTTCGGTGCCTTCGTCTGTCAGGTGGCAGGCAAGAAGGACGTGGCCAAATACCCCGGCCAAGACTTCTTCAGGAAACTCCTGCGGGCCAACGTTCGGGCCAATACGCCGAAGGGACGTCAACTCGCCGCTCAAATGGTCATGTTGTTCGCCACCTACCGAGAGGACGGACGTTTCTGCGACATCAACCGGAAAGCCGTCGATTCCTACTATGTGAAGCACATGGAGTTCGACAACAACTCGCCGCTCGCCAAGGAATTCCTTGCCGCCATTGGCACAGTGACCGAGCTGCTGGTCGACGGGAAGCGACCTTTGCTGGTCGGTCATCAGGCGATCCATTTGGTGTTGTTGGTCGGCACCCTACTCGATCCTCAATACGTCCCCGAGTCTTGGCAGACAACGTTTGCTGATGCGTTCGACCGTTTCACGGAACGCCTCACCCAAGCCAGGACTCGCGAGCGTGCTGGGCAAGCCGAAATGAAACCTGGAGACTTCGAGTACATGCGACAATACGGCTACAAGGCGAGAACTAGTAGCGACGTGGCGCATGCCATACGCGACCGACACCTCTTCTTCTGCACCAAGATGCAGGAGCACATGCAGCCGAAGCTCCGGGATGGCCGACGCGTTTTAGGCTCCTTGGAGCGTGAGATTGTCTACTGGCGGGATGAGCGGAAGTGCGGAGCTTGTGGCAAGGAGGTCGTTTGGAACGAGGCGGAGTTCCATCACATCGAACCCCACAGCGAGGGAGGCCCGACCTCGATCGAAAACGCCGCGCTCGTGCACCGTGCCTGCCATCCCCGCAGCGAAGACGAAATAAGGCGGTTCGCTGCCAAGAACACTTGAGGGCGTCCGGCGGTACCCCTGTTTTACGAAATCTTTTTCTCGCAAAACACGCCAGGCCATGAAGCGATCAGCTGTACGCATTGCCATCCTGGCGATTATGCTTGCTATGCTGCCCTGCGCAGCGCAAGGGCAGACATGGGAAGGCACGACGGGCGGCTCAATCAATGATCATGATCAACGGGAAGAGGCCCAGAGGAAAAAGATAAGAGCGACGCGTCCGGCGGCATTCGCCACCCTGGCGCGGGCGGTTCGTAACGATTCCCGGAATGCAGCAGAATACGACGCATTGGCGGTGCAGGCGAGGGCTGCGGCGGCAGAGGCGTTCCAGCATGCGAAAACGGTGCGGAGATTGGCGGCGGAGGCATCTTATATGGCCCGGATTGAAACCCCGGAGAGGTGGTGGGGGGTCGTGGAAGCACAGGAACGCGAGGCGGAAATATGGGAGCAGGAAGCAGTGCTATGGAAACAGCAGGCAAAGGTATGGGATCAGGCTGCAGAGGGCGGCGCCATGGTTCACGGAGTGTTGCGACTGTGTCCCCTTGCGAGTCCGCCTGGGGTGGACCGGAATCCACACCGGTCGGAGTTGTGCGCAAAGGTAGCTATACGGTAGGAAAGAGAATGCGCATATAGCAGCGCCAGAGGGATTATACAGGAACGCTGCCGAAATGACTTGGCCTTACCGGAAATAGAATGCGCAGAAAACGATCCGGACGGAGAGGACTTGCGGCCCTGATCGGGGTGATCATACTTGGGGGCTGGGGACAGGAAGTATTGGGCCAGGAACAAAAGCCGGAACTGCCTGAACGGCTTTTCATTGTGGAGAAAATGCCTGAATTGATTGGAGGACAAAGGTCCTTGCAGAAGTTAATACAGCATCCCGATTCTGCCTACGCGAACGGTATCGAGGGAGAAGTTATAGTGACGATCATGGTCAATGAGAAGGGCCTTGTAGAAGATCCGGTGGTTAAGAAGGGTGTTGGCGGCGGTTGCGATGAAGAAGCGCTGCGCGTAGTGCGTCAGGCGCGATTCAGTCCGGGTTTAAGCCAAGGGAATCCCGTCAAGATTCGGATGAAAATTCCGGTTACGTTCGAGTTGAGGAAGGCCAAGCGCAGATTCAGATTCTGGAGGCGATAACGCGGGCGCTTGTTCTGGAAACGTTTCCGCGCCAATCATTATTTTATTATAAATTCTTAAAAATAATAACTTGTTTAAAAATATCGGCGCGCATGCTCAATATTGGCAAACACGGGTAATACGGTATATTTACTTTTTCTGATTATTACCCATTCCGGGAGCGCCTCGTCGTTCGAGCAAGTATCTTTGTCCTTGACGATCCTGCACAGGCTTTAGTTGAGGGCTCGACCGCATTGCTCATACTATCCAATCCAGGCAAGTGAAAATATCGAAGAACACAACCCCAGGATCTGCGCGCACCGAAAAAAGCACGCTTGAAGAACGCTTTTTCCTGAGCGGGCCGGGCAGGCGGCTGGCCGAACTGATCCGGGCCGGTCGCATCTTTCTCGAATTCCTCCGGGGCTTTCGCAAACTGCATTTTGTCGGGCCTTGCGTGACGGTTTTCGGCTCGGCTCGCTTCCCCGAAGATCATGTTTACTACCAGCTGGCTCGACAAGTGGGCAGCGAACTGGCCAATGCAGGGTTCACGGTGATGACTGGAGGAGGCCCCGGCGTCATGGAAGCCGCCAACCGCGGAGCCAAGGAGGCGGGCGGGTTCAGTATAGGTTGCAGCATCGAACTTCCCGAGGAACAGGAACGCAACCCGTATCTGGACCAGTGGGTGGATTTCAACCACTTTTTCGTCCGTAAGGTGATGTTGGTCAAATACTCTTATGCCTTCGTGGTGTTGCCGGGCGGTTTTGGCACCATGGACGAGATATTCGAAACGCTTACGCTGGTGCAAACCGGCAAAATTCTGGATTTGCCTGTCGTCGTGATGGGCGCCGAATACTGGTCGGAAATGATCGACTTCGTTTCCGGCGCGATGGTTCGGGAAGGCACGATCAGTCCGGAAGACGCCGAGCGATGGACGATCACCGATTCCCCCGAAGAGGCCGTTTCCGCTATTGTCAAGGCGGCCAACACGCGATTCCATCTCGATCTGAAGCCCCGGTGGATTCTGGGCGAGTCCAGGCGGACCCGCAAACGGGCCCCGAAAGAAAGTAGTACCGAACCGTGAAACCTCGCTCGCCCGCAACGTATCATTCCACATTATATTTGGCGCCGGATATAGCTCGCCAAAAGCGGTATCGCGAAGGAGTATCGACCATGCCTGTTCTTAAAAACCATGCCACGGGCGCTCAGCGTCGATAGCATCTGATTTACGTGACTGCTGCTGAATGGCTTGTCAAGTACGGCATTGGATTTTTTCACCACCTCCTGTACAGTGAATTCGCTGTCGCTACTATCCAGTTGCGCGATGACGAGCATCAGTTCCCGCTGCCGGTCCGTTACCCGACTCCATCTCCCGGCAAAGAAATCCGTATCCAGCTTCTGCATGATCTCTGAGGTAGGCACGGAGGCGTCTTCGCCCCTGTCTATACGCTGGATAAACGCATCATACACTTCCTTGCAAATAAACTGGATGAAGTATGGATAACCGCCGGACATTTTCACGATCATGTCTACGGAGTTATCACTCAGTTGCACGGTTCCTTTCGTATTGGCGACAGGCCGCTGAATCGCTTCGCGGCTATCGTCTTCCGAAAGACGGTCGAGAAAAACCACGCGAAACATGCGTTCGGAAAAAGTCCGCGACTCCACGAGCGACGGAAAGAGCGTTGGCAATCCCGTCAATACGAGCATCAGAGGAAGTTCTTTCCTTTGTATAGACTGGAATGTATCCAGAAGCAGCGAGAGGGGAAATTGCTCCTTGTCGGCATGGTCGGCAAGGTTTTGGGCTTCGTCGTAGGCAAAAACGATTCCGCGTATTTCCGTGTGGGCCAGCGCTGCCCACGCTGTTTCGAGCACCGTTTTGATTTTGTCGAGCGCAAGCCCTGGCGTTTGCCGATAGATATCCGTCAGGGTCCGGTAGTCAAGCCGGTTCTCCACCGTTTTTGTGCTCGCGCCGAACCCCAAAGGCTGAACTTGCCTGACAGACGCCGCCACAGAGGAAGTTACAAGCGACAGATCGGTGCATAGCCGAGTGGCCATATGCTCTTCCCGCAGGCTGGCGGTTTCACTTAGATCGGCCCCGACCCACAGCCATCCGCGATCAAGTGCAAGGGGCTTCAGGGTTTCAAGCAACACCGTCTTTCCAACCCCGCTGCACAAACTGCGGGGTTATCCACACCCCGCGCCGCCGGATTCAGCGCGTAAAGGTTCGATGCGTTGCCCCCGTCGGAACGCTTGCGGATGCTCCGAACGACGTAGCCGGACGCTTCAAGCCGCCGCATGATGTACTGTACGCCCCGCGGTTTACGGTCTATCCGCGCCGCAATCTTTGCGACGGTTGGCCATGCCTGGCCGTAGTCGTCCGCGTCCGGGTTCCATTTGATCATCCCGACAAGTTCAAGCAAGATAGCCCGCGCCGTTTTCTGCGCCCGGCGCGTCCCTATGCCGGAAAGGTCAAGCCGGTACGCCCACAATGCGTCCAATCCCGAACGCCGTTGCCTGTGCCGCCGCGACGGCGCGTTTTATGCCCGAAACGGCGCGTTTGGGGTTGATTTTGGGGGATTTTGGGCTGATTTTTGGGGTATATGCGTTTACCGGTGGAAATGCAACGCTTTTGCGCATGATGCGGGACGGGCGCGGCCTCGATGCGCCCGTCCCCGCGGCTTCGCGCCGCCCCGCGAAGGCATACCGCGCCCTTGCGCTTCATTGCACCGGACTATGCCGAAAGTGAAGATTCCTGCTTTTTTGCGCAGTTTTCGGGTTGTTTTCTGCGTTTTTCGACAGTTTTCGACAGCAAAACGCAGTTTTTTGCAGTTTTTCGGATGCGTTGCGCAGTTTTCGGGTTGTTTCGCGCCGTTCTGCCGAGCCCGGCCCGATGCGCACCCCAAACATAAGCCATACATCAGAAACATTCTTAAGCACAAGGTTGTTTAATTCACTAAACAATTATCAGTAATTTGATACAAAGTAGGTGATTTATCCCATAGCCATAATTCATGCCATTTTTCCGCGGACATATTCCATGCAACTTGAGCAACATTTGCTTTATTTATGATAGAATCTACTTGGGGAATCCAAATACGATTATCAAAATAAGAAGCATAAAATATAATTGATTTTTTATGAACATTTGCACTATCTCGACGAGTAACCCATTTATCATAACATTCATTTTTCGCAAATTTACGAGTAGTTATAGAACGTCTTAAGGTATACTGAGAACTATCATAGAATGCCGTAGAATTGTTATTTGCAAATACAATAGCCTCGTCTAAATTAGACACAATTAATTCTAAAGAATCCCAATATTCATAGTCAACGCCTTCATTCTCAATAATTACATTAAGGGAGTCAAAAGACAAATGCATCTGGTGCCACATCAAGGATTCTGTTTCCCAAGCATCCGCTTCATATAACCAAGCCTGTTCTTTAGTTACAGGAGGAGGAATATCATCTGTATCATCTTGCGAATCGCAAGATGCCAGGATGATACAGATGATACCTAAAACAAAAGCGATTTGGGTTTTCATAATGTCACCGCAGTTAGGGAGTCCTATAAACAAGCAATGCTAAATAGCTAATTGCAGTAGCGTATACGCATAGGCATAAGGATTTTTAATATCAATAGATGTTAGTAGTAAGACTCACAACGTGCTTCTTCTATCCGTAAATAGGCGCCAAGATCGGCGGTTGTAAGATACGGTAAATGAATATAAATAAATGTTCTAAACTTAATTCGTTTACCGTTTTCTCTATGGCAATATGCTCTCATTCGGCTTACGCATCCTCGCCAATCATACGTTTTTTCGGGGCCTCCATACCGAAGTATATGGGTTGCACAAAAAGTAGGGCCTCTGGTAGGGCCCGCAATAGAAATAGGGTCATTAGATCCAGAATTTACATCGTTTATTTCCTCTAAACATATTTGTCTTGGAGATTTAGTCCAACTATTAGGCGCAACATATGACATATGATCACATGGGCCTACGATTGTAGACGTGTATTCTTTAGATTTACCTTCTTGGGTAAATAACCCAGACAGCAAAACAAAAACGAGAAGGAGTAACTTATTACGCATAAGAAAAACCAGTATGTATTTGGATGTATAAAAGCCCGCCGCAACAGCCGCAGGCGGGTGCGTATCCATAGCATAAGGCATCGCCTGGACAATGTCAAGCCCCTGCGCAAAGGCGTTTCCGGGCGGCGTTCCTGTGGGGTTCGGGAATCCCGTCGTACTCCTCGATGAGGCATTCCGTCCGGCAAGGGTAACAAAACCAGCGCACGGAGCAAAAACCCTTCTTGCTCCTCGATGGCCAGAGCATAACGCCGCCTTTCTGCTTGCCGCACTGGGACAGGGGAATGGATTCGGCGTTCTGATTCGGAATCCGGTTCCCGTCTGGATGCAGTTCGGGCCGGGATCGTCGCTTTTCATGGTTTCAGGGGTTCGCGTCCAGCGCACCAGAACGCCCGCAGACGGCGTTTCCGGGCGTTGGCCGGGCAAATTCGCCGTTCGCCTCAAAGCCGGGCTACGGGCGCGTAGGGGGCTTTATAGGGGGCGAATGCTCCTGTCTTCATCCCCGCCCATGCCGAAAGCCTTCTTTATTGCTTTTAGAGCGTGTTAACACTAACAGGAAACATGATGTCCTTCGTTGCGTTATTTCGGGACGCGGAAATATAAGGCTAAATTCAGAACATCAGAACATGAAACTCACGGAGGCCCAGTTTGAACGGATCGCGCCGCTGCTGCCGAAACAGCGCGGAAACGTGAGCCTGTCGAATATTCAGGTGCTTAACGCGATCCTTTACGTGGCCGAGCACGGCTGCAAGTGGCGCGGACTGCCCGAACGCTTTGGCAATTGGCACACTATCTACACGCGAATGAACCGCTGGTCGAAAAACGGCGTTCTGGACCGCGTGTTCGAGCACCTGCAACTGCAGCAAATCGTGCGCATCAAGATCGAGGCGGTGGGGCTGGATAGCACCAGCGTCAAGGTCCATCCGGACGGTACGGGCGCGGAAAAAAAAACGGTCCGCAAGCCATCGGCAAGTCTCGTGGCGGCTGGAGCGCCAAGATTCATATGGTTGCCGCGGATGCTCGAACGGCCCTCTCGTTCTCGCTCTCTCCCGGCCAGGCGCACGACGCGCCCGAAGGCCGCAAGCTCTTGAGCGGCATGGAGAGGCCATCGAACAGTCCTGCGTTGGTGATGGATCGTGCGTACGAAGACGACAGTACGCGCCAGTTGGCGCTTGACCTCGGGTTCGTACCCGTCGTTCCGCCGAAGAGAAACCGCCTTGCCCCTTGGGAGTACGACCGCGAGATGTACAAGCGGCGCAACGAAATCGAGCGTTTGTTCCGGCGTCTGAAGGGGTTTAGGCGCATCTTCTCGCGCTTCGAAAAACTCGACGTTGTATTCCTCGGCTTCGTCGTCTTCGTGCTCATCGTCGACGCATTGCTTTAGTGTTAACACGCCCTAGTCCGGACGGGTGGGCGCTACGTTGAATCCTGTCAGATAGTTTGCTTGCCAGGCAGTGCGTCACGGGATCAAGGTCTCGGTCTTTACTCCATCGCGTGAGCCCGTAACCCGACATTCGGGAATTTTACTCTCCCGTTCCATCCATTTGGCGCCGGATATAACTCGCCAAAAGCGGTATCGCGAAGGAGTATCGACCATGCCTGTTCTTAAAAACCATGCCACGGGCGCTCAGCGTCGATAGCATCTGATTTACGTGACTGCTGCTGAATGGCTTGTCAAGTACGGCATTGGATTTTTTCACCACCTCCTGTACAGTGAATTCGCTGTCGCTACTATCCAGTTGCGCGATGACGAGCATCAGTTCCCGCTGCCGGTCCGTTACCCGACTCCATCTCCCGGCAAAGAAATCCGTATCCAGCTTCTGCATGATCTCTGAGGTAGGCACGGAGGCGTCTTCGCCCCTGTCTATACGCTGGATAAACGCATCATACACTTCCTTGCAAATAAACTGGATGAAGTATGGATAACCGCCGGACATTTTCACGATCATGTCTACGGAGTTATCACTCAGTTGCACGGTTCCTTTCGTATTGGCGACAGGCCGCTGAATCGCTTCGCGGCTATCGTCTTCCGAAAGACGGTCGAGAAAAACCACGCGAAACATGCGTTCGGAAAAAGTCCGCGACTCCACGAGCGACGGAAAGAGCGTTGGCAGTCCCGTCAATACGAGCATCAGAGGAAGTTCTTTCCTTTGTATAGACTGGAATGTATCCAGAAGCAGCGAGAGGGGAAATTGCTCCTTGTCGGCATGGTCGGCAAGGTTTTGGGCTTCGTCGTAGGCAAAAACGATTCCGCGTATTTCCGTGTGGGCCAGCGCTGCCCACGCTGTTTCGAGCACCGTTTTGATTTTGTCGAGCGCAAGCCCTGGCGTTTGCCGATAGATATCCGTCAGGGTCCGGTAGTCAAGCCGGTTCTCCACCGTTTTTGTGCTCGCGCCGAACCCCAAAGGCTGAACTTGCCTGACAGACGCCACCACAGAGGAAGTTACAAGCGACAGATCGGTGCATAGCCGAGTGGCCATATGCTCTTCCCGCAGGCTGGCGGTTTCACTTAGATCGGCCCCGACCCACAGCCATCCGCGATCAAGTGCAAGGGGCTTCAGGGTTTCAAGCAACACCGTCTTTCCAACCCCGCGCAGGCCGGTCAGCACCATGTTTTCAAGGATGACCTCTTGTTCGAGGAGCCGGCCAAATGCTTGCTTTTCCGTCTCGCGTCCCGCAAGGTAAGGGGGCTGATGCCCGGCCCCCGGCCGGAAAGGATTGGGAAACTTGCCCGAATGCGTGTTCATAGCGTACCTCCTGCATATTTATACTCGTTAAGCATAACGAATTAATTTATAAAATATTATAATTTTATACAAATAAATAATCGCTTGTTGATCTTTTTCGCGCTTTTCAAATGATCCGGTCAGCATACCGGAGGGGCTGGCCCTGGAATAAAGAGAGAGGGTTTCGGTCTTTAATCCAAGGGATGCAATTGCCAAGGAGGATTAGACACATCAATGCTCCTTGTTGGGTTCTCTATACGAGACTTTCGATCTGTGCCCCTACCTCCTGTCAATGAGCCGGTTCCCCTTTGCCGTTGCCATCTAAAAGTCGATATGGACGTAGGGTAAAGTTCTTCGTGTATGGGGGATAAAATACTGAAAAATAGTAATTTATAAAAAATTATCCCCAAATGTTTCACGTGAAACATCACCCTCCTTTTCCAATCGCCGCCCGCACAAATCCTCCGGCTTTCTCAAGCCGCTTGGCGGCGTCCTCTGCATTCACCCCGGCAAGATGCATCACCAGCGCCGTTTTCACATGTCCTCCTGCATGATCCAGCAAAGCTCCCGCCTCTGCATACGATACGCCCGTCACCGTCATAACCGTGCGTTTCGACCGCTCGACCAGCTTCCGGTTCGTCATTTGCAGGTCCACCATCATATTCTCGTACACCTTGCCGAGGCGAATCATTGAGGCCGTCGTGAGCATATTGAGCACCAGTTTCTGGGCGGTCCCGGACTTCATGCGCGTCGAACCCATGATTACTTCGGGACCCACTACCGGACAAATAGCCACATCCACCTCCAGATCGAAATCCGTTCGGGGATTACAAGTCACATAAAGCGTTTTGCATCCAATGGCGCGGGCGCGCCGGATTGCGCCCACTACGAAAGGGGTTCGCCTGCTTGCCGCGACGCCGCACGCCACGTCCGGGGGGCGTACTCCCGCCGCCGCCAACGCTTCCACGCCATTGGACTCAAGGTCCTCGGCGCCTTCCTGCGAACGAAAAACCGCGGCGGGGCCGCCCGCGATAATGCCCTGCACCATATCGGGGTCGCTCCCGAACGTAGGCGGACACTCCGACGCATCCACGACGCCCAGGCGGCCACTCGTCCCGGCGCCTACGTAAAACAGCCGCCCGCCTCGCTGGAACGCGTCCACAATCAACTCGACGGCTTCCGCGATATATGGAATCTCCGTGCGTACGGCGTCTGGAACCGTGCGATCCTCCGCATGGATGATTTCCAGAATTTCCCGGACAGGCGCAAGGTCGATGTTCCGGGACCTCGGATTACGTTGTTCCGTAGCCAGTTGCTGGAGCGCCGAAAAAAGAGGGGGTGGTTCAGGTTGCGACATACGATTTGGCGGCGTTACGCCGGATGAAAGCGGGAAATACTCTGATTAAATCCGCAAAGATTCAGAAACTGAAAGGGGCGCGTCGGCAAGGAATGACACAGCCGGCGTGTCCCTGTCTGCCCCCCCGAAGGGTGCTTCGCGACCAAAACGCCCCGAATCCGCCGTGTTTTTCGCTGATTTCAACGACGGAAGCAAGGCATCCCGTACGCACAAACCTGACGTGCTGAGCGAAGCGGTTTTGATCAGCGTATCCCTGGATTCAAAGCGCGCATGCTTCTGCTCCGGCGCGAGAAGACGATTCCGAACGAAATCGCCGTCATTGTCGTACATGTCCGGCCATATTCTGAGCAGACCATGTATCTCAAGTCGATTCGTCTTACGGATTTTCGTGCGCATGAGCGCACCGAATGTACGTTTGTCCCTTCGGTAAATCTCCTGTATGGTCCTAATGGGGCGGGCAAGACGAATATACTGGACGCAATCCATTACGCCTGCCTGTCGAGAGGCTTCGTTGCGGCGGGCGACCGGTATATCGTCCGGCGAGGCGCGAAGCATACCGAAGTGGAGGGTGCGTTCGTGAGCGATGACGAACGGGACCGGCGCGTACGCATGGCGTATGTTCCGGGCGAGGGAAAGCGCATGTTCGTCAATAAGGTTCTGCAGGAGAGAATGTCCAGGATAGTAGGGCGATTGCCGGTGGTTTCTTGCGCTCCGCAGGATTATGTGCTGACTTCCGGAGGGCCTGACCATCGCCGCCGCTTCATAGACAATCTCCTGTCCCAGGGCAGCTCCTTGTATCTTGACGCCCTCCTCAAGTTTCGCCGGGCGCTGAAGCAGCGCAATCGCTATCTTGCCGACATGAAGGGAAGTGAATCGGTCGAGGCGGCACGCCCTGTTCTTTCTTCCTGGGACGAGCAACTCATCCTGTTCGGGAGCCAGATTGTGGAGGCCCGGCAACGCTTTACCGAGGTATTTACAGGGTATCTGGATCGCGCCTACCAGTCCATTGAGGATGTGGCGGAAAAACCCACCATGGAGTATCAGGCCAATCTCCGTTTTCCTGCGCCGGCCACGCTGGAGTCCATTCAGTCTGTCTATCGGGAGAAACTAACGGCGGTTTTAAAGGACGAATGCCGTCGGGGAACTACGCTGGCCGGGCCGCACCTGGACGATCTGGCGTTTCATCTGGACGATATGCTGGTTCGCCGGTATGCTTCGCAGGGTCAGCACCGCACATTCGGCATGGCCTTGAAATTAGCTATGTACGATTTTTTGCAAGAACGCACCGGGGAGCGCCCGATTCTGCTTCTCGACGATGTGTTCGAGCATCTTGACGCTTCCCGCACCGAAGCGTTTCTCGATTTGCTCCAGTCTGATCGCATCGGGCAAACGATCATTTCCGCCACGGACCGCCGTCCTTTCGACGGGTTTGTTCCGTTCGGCGAGGGTCGTCACCAGGTGCTTTTTGTCGAAGGGGGGCAGGTGCATATGCCGTCGTCGGTCGATTTGGGCGGGTAGCCTTTACCGACAGGAGCACATCCGATGTTTCACGTGAAACATCCGTATCCAGGGGAGACCCCGGCGTCCGCCCTCGTTTGGGACGGACTGTCGAGTTATGGGCTTGAAGGCCGGTTGAGAGACTTTAGTTGAGCTATGCAGTCATTTTCGATTACCTGCTGCACCGATTCGATATCGTCAATAAGCCTTCGGGCTTCGCGGAAATACTTCTTTGCCTTCATTCCTGCTTCCAAAGCCTTGAGATAATTTCGTTTACCCGAATGATATCTTGACAATTCGAGGGTCTGTTCTCTTGCGAAGGCAAGGACAGTCCTCAAGTTCTTCCTCTTGCGGCTAAGGTATTCTCGTTGCTGTGTCACGGACAAGTCCTTGATTTCGGATTCGGGGCTGTTGCGTTTGTCTTGCATGGCTTCAGGCGCATGAGCTGTTTAGGAGATGCGACGGGGCAGAGCATTTGGAAATCGGGGTCGCTTGCGGATGATCTGCGCCCGCCGACGCTTGGGGTCAAATCGCTTGCCTGTAAGGATTTTCGTCAAACAGAGGTTTCTGAATGAGCCATGCGTTCCTGGTCCGCATCGCTCGCCGAGCCGTTTTTATCTACGCCATCGTCCGAAGGAGGCACGATGGTGGCCTCGCCGCCCACGGCGAGACGGCCTTCATAGTAGACGTATACCCGGCTTTTGACGTGTTTCCGTTTTTCTATCTTTTCGCTGATCTTGATTTCCACCGTGATCTCAGATCCTACGGGAACAGGGCGCAGGAAACGGCAGGAAATGGAAGCGGCAATGCAGCCGTGGCCCGGAAAATCCCGTCCCAGCACCTTGGAAATAATGCCCAACAGCAGAATGCCGTGCACGATCGGCTTTTCGAACTGCGTCGTGGCGGCGTATTCAGGGCTCACGTGGATCGGATTGTCGTCTCCGGTCAGGTCCGCGAACGTTTGCACATCCTCCACGGACAAAAAGCGCGTGGTTGAAAAGGAATCGCCTATGTTTATCTTTTCGTACGTATTCATTCTGCAAGGCCGTTTGGGGCGAGCGTGAAGAAGGGCGGGTTCGCCCGCAGCGTTTGGTTGTATGCAAAGCCGTAATATAACGAACCTCCGGCGATAATCGAAAGCCGCTCGCATTCCTTGCAAGCCCCTGCAATATGGAACTTTTCAAAAAAATTCCTGTTTTCGACGCGATGCACGCGGGCTTGTCGCCCGGCATGCTTTTCGTTCGCCGATGATCCGTGTCTTCGCTTCCTCAAAGAGTTCTTCTTCTGGCGCCGTACTTTCTTCCCCGCCGCCGCGTGGGGTCTATGCGCCCGTTTCGGTTTGCCATTCATCTGCGTGAATTCGGCTGGGAACCCACCGTGATGACCATCCCCTTTCCGGAGGGGCGCCTCACCGACAAGGAAGCGCATCTTCTGAAGGACGTTCGCGTGCTGAGCATTGCATCGCCCGTAGACCGCACATTCCGGTCCGAGAGTCAGCTGGGAGCGTCGACGGGACAAGAAGGCCGATCCCGGCAAGGTGCGCCGGCTCCATGGATTGCCGCGCTGGATCAGCAGTTTCCCGTAGATACCTGGTTGCCTCTTTTCGCCGCAAAATTCAGAACCATGCTTCGGCAAGCCGCCGAGGTCGATCCGCAGGTCGTCTGGGCTACCGGAAACCCCTGGTCCGGCCTGGTGGCGGGGCGGTGGTTGAGCAAACGGCTCGGTGTTCCATACATCGCGGATTTTCGGGATCCCTGGACGTTGTCCGAAGCGCGCACCCGGCCAAAATGGAGCTGGGTGAAACGCATTGACCGGTATGCGGAGCGCCGCGTGGCGGCGGGGGCGGATATGCTCATGTTTCAGACCGGGCGACTGGCCGATGCATACCGTGAACATTACGCCTGGCTTGACCCCGACACGGTAGTTATCAAAAACAGTTTCGATCCGGATGTTTTTGACGACCCCATTTCCGTAGCGGGCCGTTTCAAGCGAGAGGATGTTGGCGCGGATTCGTCGTCCATGTTGCGCATCGGTTTTTTCGGGCGTTTCCGGGCCACGTCTTCTGCGGCGCCCATTATGGACGTACTGGTCGAACTTCGGAAGCAACAAGCTGCTCTCGCCAAGCGTATTTGCATACATTCTTTCGGGCCGCTTTCCGAGGCCGACGCCGCGCAGGCGCGCGCTTATGGGCTTGAGGAACAGTTCGTTTGCGAGGATGTCGTTCCGCTCGAACGGGCGCTTTCCACGCTTCGCCGGTTCGATCTGTTGCTTGTAATCGCCGATCCGCACCCCCGCCATGTCCTCCCCGCAAAGATTTTCGAGTATCTTGTAGTCGGGCGCCCCATTCTGTCGCTTTCGCCGAATCTGGAAGCGGGGGATATGCTCCGGCGCACCGGGACCGGGGTGCAGATACAGGATACGGCTTCGGCGGCGCGCCTTTTGACGGAGTGTCTCCATGCGCGCGAAGCCGGACGCCCGTTGCCCATTTCGTTCGATCCGAAATCGGAAGAAATCATGCGGTACGATGCGCGGACGACCACGCGCGAATTTGCCCGTACGCTTGACGCCCTCGCGGGCCGGTAGCCATGTCGCTTTTTCCTGTTGCGAAACGTTTTTTGGAACGCTTGCGGACGTTTTCCGCCACGGACGCCGGCAAGCGACTGGCGAGCGGGCTGCGAACCGTTTTTCTCGTGGCGATCGTTGCCGTGCTGGTTTATCAGATCGGGAAAATAGGGTGGGGCAGTTTGTTGCGATCGCTTCCGTCCGAACCGGCGTTTTACGTGCTGCTCGCGGCGATGTATTTCCTGCTTCCGATTACGGAGGCGGCGATTTACGGGCGGTTCTGGTCGTTGCCTCCCTGGCAATGTTTCGCCGTTATGATTCGAAAACGCGTGTTGAACATGGACGTGATCGCGTATTCCGGCGAAGTGTACTTGTTTATGTGGGCGAAGGACCGGGTCCGGGGCGCTCGCAAGGCCATTGTGGGGGTTATCAAGGACAACCTGATCGTTACCTCGATTTCCTCGCTGCTTTCCGCGTCGCTTCTTATAGGGGGCGTATTTCTTTCCGGTCATCTCGTCCTCAGCGAAATCGTTGAAATACCCGGTCTGCTGTATGTAGGCCTTGGCGTCCTCGTCGCTGTGTTTATCGGCGTGCTCGTATACCGCTTTCGGCGCGAAATTTTCTTGCTTTCCCGTCGTACGCTGACCATTCTGACCGCCGCGCACGTATCCCGTTTTCTGGTGGGATATGTGCTGCAGGTCGCTGCCTGGTGGGTGGTGCTTCCAGACGTTCCGTTTGAGACATGGGCTATCCTGCTCGTCGTCTTCGTCGTGATCAACAGAACGCCGTTCGTGCCCTCGAGCGATCTGGTGTTCGCCAGCGCAGGAGCAAGCATTGTGCCCTGGCTTGATGCGCCGGTCGCCCCGGTGGTCGGCATGTTGGTGGTCCGCAGCGCCGTGGACCGTGTGTTCAGTCTGTTTTTCTTCGTATCGAGTACATGGTGGGAACGCCGCCGCGGGTTGCCCCTGATTTCTGCGCCGGACGACGCCCTGCTTGCGGAATGGTCTGGATACAGCCCGGAAGAACAGGCGGAAGAAGACAGCGCTCGCGCCGCCCCGCCCCCGGAAAAAGACGAATAATCAGTTAATTCTTAAATATTTCATTAATATGGAACGCTTTTTGCTTAGGAAACAGAACGAGCCATCCGGATATTCCAGATGAACTGTCCTTAAGGAAGCTCTGATTAACTCCACTTTGATCAGCGCTTCGCATTCACGCGTAAAGAACGACATGATGGCGTTATTGAAATCAGCGAAAAACACGGCGGATTCGGGTTGTCGCGGTCGTGAAGCGCCCTTCGGGAGGCTGACAGGCGCGCGCTGGCTGTGTCATTCCTCATTACGTGGGGCCTGCCACGCTGCTTCGTCATTCCTTGCCAGCGCGCGCCTGTCAGCCTCTGAATCTTTGCGGACTTAATCAGAGCTTCCTTAACCTGCCATGCCTGGTATGAATCTGCTTTTTTCCATCGCGGGGTTGTTGCTGATCTTCAGTGCGCCGCCGTCATGCGCTGCGCCTCCCGACACGACTGTCGTGCTGGAGAATTTCGAAGCAGAGGCCGAGGGCAGCCTGCCCGCCGCGTGGCGCTTCTTTTCCCGCTCGAAGCGTCGCTTTGAGGCGCCGGACCGGCTTATGAATGCTTCGGGAAAATTCTTCGTGGTGCAGGAAGACGGCAATCGTTTTCTCCGCGCCTACACGACGGGGTCGGCGCGGCGCATCTCCTTGCCGGGCGAGGCGTTCCATTGGGATCTGTCGTCGTTGCCTCAGCTGCGGTGGATGTGGCGGGCCCACCGTTTGCCCGAGGGCGCCCGCGAGGATCGCGTCAACGATTCCGGCGCGGCGGTCTACGTGTCCTTTGCGAAAACCGACTGGCTGGGGCGTCCGCTCAGTATAAAATACGTGTACAGCACGGGGTTGCCCCCGGAGTCCATGGTTTCCACCGGCAACGTAAAGATCGTGGTGGCGTCCAGCGGTCTGGAGAAAACGGGGGAGTGGGTGCGCGTCACGCGTAACGTGGCGGAGGACTATCGGAAGATATTCGGCTCGGAGCCGCCGAACGCCCCGACAACGATCACGCTGTGGAGCGATTCGGATAATACGGATTCCGTGGCCGAGGTCGATTTCGACAACATCGTGCTTGCGAACTTGCCATGAGTCGTTTCTCCGACGCATTGCGCGTCTTTATCCGGTTGGTGGTTCGGCAGGCCTGGGCGGTGGCGCTGCTGGCGCTTGTCTTTTCCGCGGCGGGCTTCTGGTTTGCCCGGCAACTTCGCATCGATACGGATTTTTCCAACCTGGTTCCCCGCGAGTATTCAAGCGTACAGGCCCTTGAGGCGTTGCGCGAAACCGTGGGGAGCGAGGCCACCGTGGACGTGGCGATCGTGAGTCCGTCGTTCGAGGCCAACAAGGCTTTCGCCGAAGCGCTGATTCCCCGCGCGCTGGCCCTTGCGCCGACGCCGGAGGCCGAACCCTACCTGCGCAGGGTGGATTTCGAAAAGGATACGGCGTTTCTGGAGGAAAACGCCCTGTATTTCGCGACCTGGGCCGAACTGGACAGTCTGGAATCGTATCTGTCTGATCAGATCCGCGAGGCGAAACTTGAAGCCAACCCGTTTTTCTTCGATCTGGACGACGAAGAGGATGCATCAGATGACGAGGATGGCTACGATCCCGCGCGCGACCTTGAAGAAGTGTACGACCATATCGTCGGGAAGCGCTATCCGGTCAACGAGGACAGTACGATTATGGCGCTCCGGTTCTATCCGAGCGGATCGCAGACGGACATCGGATTCATCGAAGCCCTGTACGACGACCTCGATGCGCTTATCGCCGAACTCGATCCGACCGTCTGGCACCCGGAAATGCAGGCGATTCCAGCGGGGCGGTTGTTGCGCCAACTCGTGGAAGTGCGGACGATTTCCGACGATGTGCTCGGCTCGTTCGCGGCGGGCGTGACGGCGGTTCTGTTGCTCGTGACGGGATATTTTTTCTACAAGGGATATACGGCGCGCGCAGGCCATCGATTTTCCCGCCGCGTGCTGGGCGCGCAGCTGGCGCGCATTCCGGTGCTTGCCTGTCTGATCGGAATACCGCTCCTGATGAGCCTTTCCTGGACGCTGGGCGTGGCCTGGTTCGCGTTCGGTATGCTTAACCTGATGACGTCTACGCTCGGGTTGGTGCTGTTCGGCCTCGGGATCGACTACGGCATCCATTTTTACGCCCGCTACACGGAAGAGCGCAGCCTGGGCCATACGGTCGCGGAGGCGGCGGAAATCACCTTTTCGAGTACGGGCAAGGCGATCGCGCTGGGCGCTTTCACCACGGCGGCGGCGCTGTACGTATTGTCCGCCGCGGACTTCCGGGGCTTCAGCGAATTCGGTTTCATTGCCGGCACAGGCATTCTTTTCGCCGTGGGGGCGATGACGATCGTGATGCCGGCGTTGCTGGCGCTTTGCGAGCGGTATCGCCTGCTTGATTTTTCCGGAATCGGGGCGGAGGCCGAGGATCGAACTCCGCGGCGAGGATATGGCAGAATGCCGGGTTCGAAGGGCCTGGCGCTGGGAAGCGCGGCGCTGGTGGTCGCCGCGCTTGCATTGCTTCCAAGGGTGGGCTTCCAGTACGATTTTGGCGCGCTTGAGCCGTCGTACGAAACGTACGACGGCAAACGGAATCTTATCCGCGAGGTTTATCCGTCGAGAGGACGCAACCCGGCCTATGTGCTCGTGGACGATCCGTCCGAAGCGCCCGCGGTCCAGGAGGCTATCGAGCGGCATGCCCGCGCGGACACGCTGTCGCCCACCATCGATCGGGTGGAAACGCTTCAGGAGCGGTTTCCGGCGACCGCTGCGGAGCAACAGCGCAAGCTGGACCGGATTGCCGACATCCGTACGCTGTTTGCGGACCCGTTCCTGAGCGTCGACGAGGACGAAGGCCTTGCGCGCGCGAAACAGGCTGCGGGCACGGCGCAGCCGCTTTCGGTCGAACAGCTTCCCGAAAGCATTCGCAACCGGTTCCTGTCCAAAACCGGCGAACTGGGGGGCTTCGTGATGATCTATCCTTCGGTGGGGCTTGCCGACGGGCGGGCCTCCATGGCGTTCGCCGACGATGTAGGCCGGATCGTTACCGGGGACGGGCGCGCGTACTATGCAGGTTCTCCGTCCATCGTGGCGGCGGACATGCTTCGACTGATGCGCCGCGACGCTCCCTGGATGATGGCGGGCGCCCTGCTTATGGTGATCCTGCTCATGTGGATCAATTTTCGTTCGGCGCGGTGGGTCGCGCTGGCTACGGCGCCCCTCGCAGTGGGCGTGTTATGGATGCTTCTTGTGATGGAAGTCACGGGTTTCGAGCTCAATTTCTATAACATGATCGTGCTTCCCGCCATTCTGGGCATCGGCAACGATGCGGGGGTGCACCTGGTCCATCGCTACCAGGAGGAAGGGCCCGGCTCCATTCGGCGCGTACTTCGCTACACGGGCGAGCATATCGCCATGGGGTCTTTCACCACCATGATCGGCTTTGCGGGATTGTTGCTCAGTTTTCATCCCGGATTGCATTCGATCGGGCAGTTGGCCGTCGTGGGCATCGGCGCCACGCTGCTTGCCGCGTTGCTCTTTTTGCCGGCGGCGCTGCAATGGATGGAAGATCGTCAGGGCAAGGCCAACGCGTCGCAGGCGACCGCTTCATGAAGCCTTGCGCCGCCGGGAGGAGCAGGTTCTCAGGACGCTCAGGTACTTTTCCGCCGCCGCATGCCAGCCGAAGCGCTCCAGCACATGGCTTGTGGTGCGCAGGCGGGCCGTTTCGAGCATGTCTGGTTCGCGGCGATACGCCAGAATGGCTTCGCGGAAGGCCGCCGTATCCCCGGATTGGACCAGGCGCCCGTTCCGCCCGTCCTCTACGACGTCCGCAATGCCTTCGATATTCGCGGCTACCGTGGGCAAGCCGCACAATCCCGCCTCCAGCATTACCACGCCGAACCCTTCCATATCTCCAGGAACGGGTACGTTGGGCATAATGAAGAGATCGGCGCCGCGGTACATTCCTTCCAGTTCCCTGTGGGTCAGGCGTCCGAGAAGCCGCACCCGGTGCGCGACCCCGGACCGCCTTGCGGCGTCCAGGATGCGTTCGGTTTCCGGCCCTTCCCCGGCCAGCCAGTAATGCACATCCTCAGGAAGGCGGGGCAAGACCTGTTCGACGAACCATGCGAATCCTTTCCGCCTTACCTGTCGTCCCGCGCTGCACAAAAGCAAGGTGCGTTCGGGACGGGTTCCGTCGGTGCGTTCCGGGGGACCGAAACGCTCGAACAGCATGGCGCGCGCCGTCGCCCGGGACCAGTCCGATCCGAACCGGTCCGGCGAGACGCCATTGGGCACCACATGCAGCTTCGCCGCCGCCAGCCCCCGTTCAAGGCAGACTGTCCCCGTAGCGCGGCTGACGGGAAATACGGCGTCCAGCGCAGCGAATATGCGCGGCACCAGCCATTGGTACGGGGCCGAAAGCAGGGTGGCGTCCCGGCCATGCACGATGGCGGCCGAGGCGACTCCGTGTTTGCGAAGCATTCCCCGCAACAGGGGCGTGAGCGCCGCCGTCACCATGGAGGAGAAGAGTACGGCGTCTACGTCGCCGCGCCGCACCGCTGCGGCGATCCGCACCAGGCTTGATCCCAGAAACAGGCCCGACCGGATATGGGTCCAGCGCCAGGACGCGCGCAGAATGACTGGATCGATGCGTACGTCGCATTCCAGCAAGGCGCGGTACAGGTCCGTTGCGACGCGCTGCATGCCCCCGATATTTGCAAGGGGGCGGTTCTTCGGAGGAAAAGAGTGGGAAACGTAGAGAATGCGCACAGGCGCTACGGGATACGGCCTCAGAGCGCCCGAATGGCCTGCGTGGTCGGTACCTCGGCTGCATTGCCCGCGTAGCCGTCGCCCGCGTAGCCGTCCCCGGCCCAGGGCGCCTCTGGATACAGCGCTTCGTCGTAATAGCGCGCCATGCGGGCCATCACCGTATTCCAGTCGTACGCGCGCGCGCAGTCCCGGGCCGCGGCGCCCATGCGGCGGCGTTCGGGTTCGCGCTGAATCAGATGGCGTACGGCCTGTACAAAGGCCTGGGCGTCTCCGGGGGGAATCAGGAATCCGGTTTCGCCATGCTCCACCAGGGTGCGGCTTCCCGTGGCGTCGGCGCACACCGCAGGGAGTCCGGAAGCCATGGCCTCAAGGGTGACGTTGCCGAACGTTTCCGTATCGCTGGGAAACAGAAACACATCCGAGGAGGCGTAGGCGCGAGCCAGTTCTCCATTTTCCAGCCGCCCGGCAAAAATGGTGCGGGGAAGTCGCCGCCGCAGATCGTTCAGCACAGGGCCGTCTCCCACGATCATGCTCCGGTGTTGGACGCCTTGTTCTTCCAGGTTGCGTACGACCTCCGCAAAGATGTGCACGCCCTTTTCCCGAACGACGCGCCCGATAAAACTGACGAGCGGCGCGTCGTCCTGCACGCCGACCGAACGACGCCATGTTGCGTCGTAGCGCGCTGGATTGAAGCGATGCGTATCGACGCCGCGCGTCCAGAGGCGTATCCCCTTGTCGATGCCCCGGGCGCGCAGCGCTTCGGCCATGGATTGCGACGGCACGTACACATGCCGGCACCGGTCGTAAAAGCGCCGGAGGTATTGCCATGACCGGTTTTCCAGCCCCCCGAATCCGTAATATCTGAGGTATGAAGAGAAATGCGTGTGGTAGGAAGCCACCACCGGGACGCCTTCTCTTCTTGCAAAGCGCAGCGCCTGGTAGCCCAGCAAGTCGGGCGTGGCGATGTGGAACAGGTGAGGCCGGAATGTTCTGAGCAGGGACCGGGCGTTCGGAGTGAGGCCCAGCGAAAGACGGTACTCGGAGCGTTGCGGCACAGGGATCGACGGAACGGGGGCCAGGACGCCGGCATGCTCCACGGGAGGATCCGCAATGGTCGGCGCAAAAATCAGCGCCTCGGTATCGCGGGCTTCAAGGTAGGACACCAGCCGGTTCAGCGTGAGCGATACGCCGTCGGCAATGTGGTTGTACGCTCCGGTAAAAAAGGCTACCCGACGCCGGGCCGGAGAGACCGGGCGAATGCGTTTCCGCGGTATCGTATGCGTTTCGTATTGCATGGAGCCTGTGTGCGCAGGACGCAGCGCGATCCGGGGCGGAAGGCCCCTGACTTGGATAAGCCGCAAGATATCCTCAAAAAGTAACGCGCCTGTCGAAATGGACTTGATCAGAGCATCCTTCATATTAATCTCCCCTGTAAAAACGGCGCCAGGAATTGTCCGGTCTGGCTGTCCGGCATGGCGGCAAGCGCTTCGGGCGTGCCTTCTCCCACCACGAATCCGCCGCGGCGGCCGCCTTCCGGCCCCAGGTCGATTACCCAGTCCGCACACTTGACGACATCCATATTGTGTTCGATGAGGATTACGGAATGGCCTTCTTCGACCAGCGCATTCAGGGCGGCGAGGAGCTTTCGGATATCGTCGAAATGCAGTCCCGTAGTAGGTTCGTCCAGCATGTACAAGACGCGGTCCCGGGAGGGCTTGCCAAGGAAGGAGGCCAGTTTCAGCCGTTGCGATTCGCCGCCCGAAAGCGTGTTGGAGGGTTGGCCGAGGGTCAGGTACCCCAGGCCGATATCTTGCAGCACTTGAAGCTTGCCCCGGACGGGCGCATGGTCTGCAAAGAAGTCGCTTGCCTCGTCGATGGTCATCCGGAGAATTTCGTCTACCTGTTTGCCCCGATACCGGATTTCGAGGGTTTCTTTTTTGTATCGGCTTCCCCGGCATGCCTGACATTCCAGATACAAATCCGCAAGGAATTGCATTTCGATCTTCACGATACCGTCGCCCTGGCAGGTTTCGCACCGTCCGCCGGGCACGTTGAACGAAAAATAACCGGGTTTCAGGCCTTGCATGCGGGCCTGGTGCGTTCCGGCCAGGATTTCCCGCACGTGATTGAAAATTTTCGTGTAGGTGGCGGGGTTGGAGCGGGGGGATTTTCCGACAGGACGCTGATCCACCATTTCGATGCGATCCACGAGTTGATGCCCGCGAATCAGATCGTGTACGCCCACGCTGCCTTCAACCCGATAGCCTTTCAGGCGCAGCAGGCCATTGTACAGCGTTTGGTGCACCAGCGTCGATTTGCCGGAGCCGCTGACGCCGGTTACGCAGATGATCGCATTCAGAGGAAACCGTACGTCCAGGCGTTTCAGGTTGTGCTGCCGGGCCTGCTCGACGTACAAGGCATGGTCGTCGCGGGCGGGGCGCCGCGCGGCGGGCACGGGAATCTGTTTCCGGCCGCTCAGGTAGGCTCCGGTCAGGGAGCGCTCATCGCGCAGCAGTTCATCGTAGCTCCCCTGAAAGACGACCTCGCCGCCGTGCCGCCCCGCCCCGGGGCCAAGGTCTACAATCTGATTCGCCCGCTCCATCATGGCCGCTTCATGCTCCACGACCAGCACGGTATTTCCAATATCGCGCAGATTCTCGAGGATGCGTATCAGCCGATCGTTATCCCGGGGATGCAATCCGATGGAAGGCTCGTCAAGCACATAAAGCGAGCCGACCAGCGACGATCCGAGCGAGGTCGAAAGGTGGATGCGCTGGCTTTCGCCGCCGGAAAGCGTTTGCGAGAGGCGGTCCAGCGAGAGATAGTCGAGGCCCACATCGACCAGGTAGGCGAGTCGCTTGCGAATCTCTTCCAGTATGCGTCCGGCGATCTGTTCCTCGTGACTGGCGAGGGTCAGATTCCTGAAGAAGTCGCGGGCGTCTTTCGTCGTCAGCTCGCAAATCTCGCCGATATGCAACCCGCCGACGCGCACGTACTGCGCTTCCCGCCGCACCCGGTAGCCCTGGCATGCCGAACAGGGCATGTAGCCCCGAAACCGGGCATGGAATATCCGGTAGTGCATCTTGTACTTCTTGCTCTCCAGGAAGGCGAAAAAGCCCCGAACGCCGACGTAGCCGTCTTGTCCGTTCCAGACCAGGTCGCGCACCTCTTCCGGCAATTCCCGCCAGGGCATATCGATGTCGATGCGGCGCTCGGCGGCGATGCGGACCAGGTCCCGCAAATGCGCGCCCCATCGTTCTGTGCGGAAGGGAGCGACGGCGCCTTGCCGGATCGAAAGGTTCGGATCCGGGACGACAAGGTTTTCGTCCAGGCCTGTGATTCGTCCGAATCCCTGGCACGTCGGGCAGGCGCCCAGCGGACTGTTGAACGAGAACAGCAAGGGCGCCGGCTCTTCGAAACGGATTCCGTCGCGTTCGAAAAATTCGCTGAAACGCAGCGTTTCTCCCCCGCGGATATGCACGACGCAATGCCCGCTGCTTTCCCGGAACGCTTGCTCCGCCGAATCCGAGATGCGCGACAGGTTGTCCTCGTCTCCGCGCCGCACCGCCAGCCGATCTACCAGCGCGAGCAGGCGTTGTCGGGGATATTGGACGGCTTGCTCGAGGGGCTCCTCGTTCAGGTCCAGGATGCGTTCGGCGTCGTCGCCCTTGTTTTCGGCAGGCAGGAGCAACATCCGAAAAAATCCTCGCTGCCGCAGCGCGCTCAACTCTTGTTCAAGAGGCGTTTTTTCGTGATCGGGGATGGGAAAGCACACATAAAATCGCGCGCCGTCTTCCGCGGTCGCATGCAGCCGCTCGGCCACGGATCGGGGCGTATCCCGCGTGACTTCCTCGCCGCTCGCGGGCGAGATCGTGCGTCCGATACGGGCGAAAAGGAGCCGCAGATGATCGTAGATTTCTGTTTGCGTGGCGACCGTCGAGCGGGGGTTTTTCGACGATGTTTTCTGCTCGATGGCGATCGCGGGGGCCAGCCCGGTGATCAGGTCTACCTCCGGCTTGTCCATGCGCTGCAGGAACTGCCGGGCATAGGCGCTCAGGCTTTCGACATAGCGTCGTTGTCCCTCGGCGTAGAGGGTGTCGAAGGCCAGCGACGATTTTCCCGAGCCGGACAGTCCGGCGAACACGATGAGCTTGTTGCGCGGGAGCTCCAGATCGACGCCTTTCAGGTTGTGCTGCCGGGCGCCGCGAATGACGATGGGTCGGCGGGAAGAACGGAGCGTCGCGCCGCGGAGCGGGGCGGGCGCGGCTTTTGCAGGGATCGGGTTCCGGGTAGTCGCCATGCGTACGGATGCAGGCTGCGCGTGCGCGTCTCCTTAGGGATTGCGAAGCGATAAACGAAAAAAGCGCAAACCCCATGATAGCGTTTTTTCTAACCCCGGGAACCCAAGGTTCTTGAATGGGATTTGCATGATGCGCGCTGATCGTGGTTTGTCGGCCTTGCCCAAGCCGATGAATGGAAACAGGTTTGCAAAACGCCCTGCACAGGGCGTTTTTATCTACAGGTTTTGATCGCTTTTCGTTCCGGATCGCCGCAGAAACTTCATGAGGCGCGTCTATGCGCCCGATATGCTCATGCGTCGGCTTTGCCGGTGAGCCACTGCACTTTGCTTCCGGAATCCCTCGAAAACGCGCCATCGGATGGATTTGCGCTCGCTACCGGGCTAACCCATGCTCCAACGAGATACTCGACGCCTGGCGCAAGGCCTCCTTCGGACCGAGAGAGACCGGGCGAGGAACGCTTAAATTGCCCTCCGCGTCGATGGCCTGCATGAGCAGGCGCAGAATCGACATTTGTAACCTGTTTGACAGAGACGAGCCGAGGTCGATTTCTGGCCGGCGGCGGCTCCAGCAGGCTTGACAGTGTTCGGGACGTGCATTAGGTTATGGCATTGTCCTGTTGTCATCCCCTTGATTTCCTCGTTCGTTTTCCGCTAACCTAAACCCTCTCCGGGCGCCATGACCTTCTTCTTCCGCTCTACCTCGCTTCTTATGCTACTGGTTGTCTGGGTAGCGTCTTCTTTGGTATTTGCTCAACAAAAGGCGAGCGATATTAATCGTTCTCAAGAGGATATATCAATGGACCTTGTAAGTAGTGATCGCGCCGTTATGGCTTCGGCTTACGAGGACTATTTGAATATTCCTGTTGATCAGCGGACATCTCGTATTCAGATTGCTCTTGTTGATGCGCTTGCGATAGAGAATGAGCGCAGAAGAAAATATTATCTTGGCGAAGGCCCGCATTGGGCGCTTGGTCCTGATGATGCTATTGGTCTTGGTCTGTTTCGCGAAGTAATGCGTATGCGCGATCCTGCGTACATTAATGTTCTTCTTCCTTGGCTTTGTTGTGGTAATTCGCCTGCCTGGATTGAATTAGGTCGGGATGCTATCCAGCCAGTCTTGCAATTTGTTTATGATAATGAACCTGGATACGAAGAGTCCATGTTTGGAGGAGTATCTGTTCTTCAAAAAATGGTTGATCATTGGCAACTGGATTCTTTTAATTCTGATCAGAAAAAACAACTTAAAGAGATAGCCCTTCGATATATTTTGCCCAATGATCTTTCTAATCCGTGGTTTTTATTTCTACCTGCAGTTAGACTTTCTTCTGCAATTGAAGATATTGAACTTATACAAATGGCGGAGAATATAGTTAATGATGAAGACGAGCTTCGCAAGCGTCCACATACTGATGAATGGCGCGTAGAATATCTTCGAAAAACTGTATCTGAAGCGGTATTGGGTACTCGCGAACCTTACCGGCATGTCTCTTACGAGCGGGATTTACAGGAGAATGATATACTTGATCCTTCTCGTTGATTTCTTTTCTACCTAATATTTTCGTCCCCTCTCTCGCGCTCCGGATTCTGAAAATCCGCACCCTACCCCGCTCCGGAGCGCGAGAAACGGCCTCTATTCGCCAAAATCGAGCACGCCGGGCTGGGGAGCACGCAGGCGCGGCGGGTTCAATCGAGCGGCAATTGCGCCTGGGGCGGTCGTTTCCTGAAACGAAACGCTCGCCCGTGGCTGGCGACGTGCCCGGGGCGGACTTCAGGCATTATATCCGAGGTTTGGCTGGAGTAGCCGTTCGGCTTCGGCAACCGGCAGGTCCTTCCGACGGGCGTAATCCTCGACCTGATCCCTGCCGATCAGGCCTACGTCGAAATAGCGCGCCTTCGGGTGCGAGAAATACCACCCGCTCACGGAAGCCCCCGGCGACATGGCCCAGGATTCGGTGAGTTCCACGCCGATGCGCCGCCGGACGTCGAGCAATTCCCAGAGTTTCTGTTTTTCGCTGTGTTCCGGACACGCCGGGTAGCCTGGAGCCGGACGAATCCCCCGGTAGGATTCTGCAATCAGGTCGGCGGCGTTCAGGGATTCCTTCGCCGCATAGCCCCACCATTCGCGGCGCACCCGAAGATGCAGATATTCGGCGAATGCCTCGGCCAGCCGGTCCGCCAGCGCCTGTAGCATGATGGCGCTGTAATCGTCGCCCGCTTGCTTGAAGGCGGCGGTTCGCTCCGACGCCCCTGTCCCGGCAGTGACCGCGAAGGCTCCGATCCAGTCGTCCATGCCCTGCCCGATGGGCGCTACGTAATCCGACAGGGCGCGGTGGGGCTTGTGGGCAGGCAATGTCCGCTGCTGACGGAGCATCGAAAGGCGCAGCCGTTCGGTGCGTCGCTGCTCGTCGGCGAAAACAACGATGTCGTCGTCCGCTGCGGCTGCTGCCGGAAACAGGCCGCACGCGCCGCGCGCAAGGAGCCATTCCTCGCGCACGATGCGGTCCAGCATGGCCCGGCCGTCGCCATAGAGTTCGCGCGCCGCCTCGCCGCGCACCGGGTCCTGGAGGATGGCGGGGAACAGGCCGTTTATTTCCCAGGCGGAGAAAAAGGGCCGCCAGTCGATATATTCGACGAGTTCCTCCAGCGGTTGCGGATCGATCACATGCACGCCGGGCCGGTTGGGCTTTGGCGGCGGGCAGGCTCCCCAGTCCCCGTCGAAACGGTTTGCGCGGGCAGCTTCAAGGGTCAGGCTCGGCCGGCGCCGCTTCGGTTGCGCATGTCGTTTGCGTCGGGCGTCATGCTCTCGGTCCACCGTCTGCGCGTAGTCGCCGCGGCGATCTCCGACCAGTTCCTTCATGACCCCCACGGCGCGGGAAGCATCTTTCACATACACGACGGGTCCGGCGTACGCCGGGTCGATCTTGACCGAAGTATGTATCGGCGAGGTGGTGGCGCCGCCGATCAACAGGGGAATGCCGAACCCCTGTTTTTCCATTTCGCGGGCGACATGCACCATTTCGTCGAGCGACGGCGTAATCAGCCCGGACAAGCCGATCATATCCGCGCCCTGTTCGCGGGCCGTGTCGAGGATGCGCTGGCAAGGGGTCATTACGCCGAGGTCCTCGACCGCGAAGCCATTGCATTGCAGCACGACGCCGACGATGTTTTTGCCGATGTCGTGCACATCGCCCTTGACCGTGGCCATCACCACCTTGCCGCGTCCGCGCGCGAGCGAAGCGGATTCGTCTCCCTGCATGAACGGCACGAGGTATTCTACGGCCTGTTTCATCACGCGCGCAGACTTCACGACCTGCGGGAGAAACATCTTGCCGTCGCCAAACAAGTCGCCTACCCGGTTCATGCCGTTCATCAACGGGCCTTCGATGACGTGCAGCGGGCGCTCCGCCGCTTGTCTGGCTTCCTCCGCGTCGCTCAGAATATGTTCGTTGAGACCATGCACCAGCGCATGCTCCAGCCGCTTCTCGACAGGCAAGGCGCGCCAGGCGTCCGCCCCGGCGCGTTTCGTTTCCGGGGTCTTGTCTACGTCTTGCGCGATGGCCAGCAATCGTTCGGTGGCGTCGGGGCGCCGGTTCAGGATAGCATCCTCGACCGTTTCGCGGAGCGTGTCCGGAATGTCGTCGTACGCGATCAGGGAGCCTGCATTCACGATCGCCATATCCAGTCCGGCGCGGGTCGCATGGTACAGGAATACGGCGTGCATGGCCCGCCGCACCGGCCCATTTCCCCGAAAAGCAAAGGACACGTTGCTTACGCCGCCGCTCACCAGCGCGCCGGGGCAGGCGGCCTTGACGCGCGGGATGGCGTCGATGAACGAGCGGGCGTATCCGTCGTGTTCTTCGATTCCGGTGGCTATGGCCAGAATATTGGGGTCGAACACGATGTCTTCGGGCGCGAAGCCGAGCTGCTCCACAAGCAGGGCGTAACTGCGCGCGCATATTTCCACCCGGCGTTCGATGGTCGTGGCCTGCCCTTCTTCGTCGAACGCCATGACGACCACGGCATGTCCCAGGTCGCGGATGATCCGGGCCTGTCGGAGAAACGTTTCCTCGCCTTCTTTCAGGCTGATCGAGTTGGCGACGCCCTTGCCTTGCAGGCATTCGAGGCCGGCCTGGAGCACCTCGAAGCGCGAGGAATCCACCATGACCGGTACGCGGCTGATTCCGGGTTCGGAGGCCAGCAGGTTCAGGAACCGGCGCATGACCGCCTCGCCGTCGAGCATGCCCTCGTCCATGTTGACGTCAATGACGTTGGCGCCGCCCGCCACCTGTTCGTCCGCGATTTTCAGCGCGGCGGGGAAATCTTCGTTCTGGATATGCCGCAGAAAAACCCTTGAACCGGCCACGTTGGTGCGCTCGCCGATGTGCAGCAGGCCGGTGGTTTCCGTCCTGGAAAGCGGTTCCAGCCCCGACAACCGCATGCGCCGCTTCGGTTTCGGCGTTTTGCGCGGCGGGGCCGAAACGACCGCTTCCCGGATCGCTTCGATATGCGCCGGGGTCGTGCCGCAGCAGCCGCCGAGCATATTCACCACATGGTCTTCGGCGATCCCTTTCAGAATGGCTGCCGTGGTTTCCGGCGCCTCCTCGTATGCGCCGAACTCGTTCGGCAGGCCGGCGTTCGGGTGCAGGCTGATCGGCGTATCGGCGATATGGGACAATTCGCGGATGTGCCGGTCGAGATCGCTGGCCCCGAGCGCGCAGTTGAGGCCCACGGCCAGCGGACGCGCGTGGCGAATGGAAATGAAAAACGCCTCCAGCGTTTGTCCCGACAGCGTGCGCCCCGATTGGTCGGTGACGGTGCCCGATACGATCGTCGGGATCGTTGCGCCCGTATCCCGTTCGAGTCGGGCGATCGCGCGCAAGGCCGCTTTCGCATTCAACGTGTCGAAAATCGTTTCCAGCAGCAGCAGATCGGCTCCGCCCTGGCGCAGGCCGTTCGCCGCCTCGTAGTATGTGTTGCTCAGCGCTTCGAACGTGGTCGCCCGGTAGCCGGGGTCTTCGACCCGGGGCGACATGGAAAGCGTGCGGCTGGTGGGGCCCATGCTGCCCGCCACCAGCCTGGGTTCGTCTGTTTGGCGGGTCCACCGGTCGGCGGCTTCCCGCGCAAGCGCCGCCGCGCTCCGGTTCATTTCGAAGACAAGATGCTCCAGGCCGTAGTCGGCCTGGGAGGGCTCGTTCGCCGTGAAACTGTTTGTGGTCAGGACGTCGGCGCCCGCCGCCAGATATTGCTCGTGGATATCGGTGACGAGATGCGGTTGCGTCAGGCACAAGAGGTCGATGTTGCCCCTGAGGTCCCGTTCCGCATTCCTGAATCGCTGTCCGCGAAAGGCGTTTTCGTCCAGTCCGAGGGATTGCGCCATTGTGCCGAAGGCCCCGTCCAGCAGCACAATGCGCTCGTCCATCGTCCGTCGGAGCCAGTCGAGGCGCTTCGTTCGGCTGTTCATGTTTTCAGCGCCTGGACAATTTCTATCGCCAGCCGATGCTGGTTCAACGTATACAAGTGCACATGCTCCACGCCTTCCGTTTTCAGCCGCAAGGCTTGCGCGCAGCTGATGTCCCGGGCGATCTCGAATATTTCCTCGACGCTTTTTCCTTCGAATCGGGCCCGTAGCGCATTCGGCACCACCGTTCCGCATTTGTCGGCGAACCCGAATACGCGGGAAGGATTATGGATGGGCATGACGCCGGGCCAGACCGGCGCCGCGACGCCCCGGCGGGCGCATTCGTCCCGAAACGCCAGGAAAGCATCCGTGTCGAAGAAAAGCTGCGAGATGGCGAAATCGGCGCCTGCCTCCAGTTTGCGCTCCAGCACCGTGAACCGGTCGTCGGGGCTACGGTCGTCGGGGTGCCCCTCTGGATAGCATCCGACGCCTATGGCGATTTCCGGAGCGGCCTCCCGGAGTCCCGCGATCAATTCCCAGGACGATGCATAGTGTCCTTCGTCGGGCGCGTAGCCGTCCGGTTTGTCGCCTCGCACGGCGATGCAACGGCGGACGCCCATCTCGACGTACGTACTCGCCAGGCGAGCGATCCGGTTGCGCGTGCGGCCAATGCTCGATATGTGAGGGCAACAGGTTGCGCCATGCTCCGTCCGCAATGCGCGCACCAGCTCCAGCGTGCCGTGCTGCGCCGATCCCGCCGCCCCGCAGGACACGCTCGCGAAGCGCGGCTCCAGCGCAAGCAGCGCGGGAAGATTCGCTGCGAATCGTTCTTCGGCGAGCGCGGTGCGCGGCGGAAAGAATTCCATGGAAAAAGTCATGGCGCGATGCGGTCGGACGATGTGGCGCGAGCGGGTCGGGCAGTCTGCGGACGATGCGGCGGCAGGCGATTGCGCCAATGGCCGGTTGTCGAACGGATGCTCAGCGGGGCCGAAGCAGTGATTCGTTCAGGAAAGAGGGAAGCGGGGGATGTGCGCTTGCGGGGAGGCGCTTGCTCAATAGCTTCGGGCAATACGCCGCGTCTGGTTTGCAAGGAGTACTCTAACGCCGAAACGTTGCCGTGTTCCCTGTGCGCATGCTATCGGGCGGGCATGCGCATGCAATAAGCACGAGGTATGTTATTCGTCTAAAAAGACGATATAAAGGCAATAAATGACATTAAATCGCTATTTTTTACGAGTTGATGAATATAAAAAATTATTCGTAAAAAAAGGCGAAATATCATATATTATACCCATCTTCTCGACAAAAAAGACGATTTGTGTCTTTTGAAAATCTGAATACCGACGAATACCTGCTTGCCGAAATCGGCAAGCGTCTTGCGCGCCAGCGTCTCGATATGGGCGTTACCCAGGCCCGTCTCGCTTTCGAGGCGGGCATATCCAAGCGTACGCTGGAGCGCATCGAGGCGGGCCAATCGGTCCAGTTCACCAGTATTCTTCGTACGCTCAGGGCCTTGCATCTCGTTCCGAACCTCGATGCGCTGGTTCCGAAAGCCGGTCCACGGCCTATGGACATTTTGAGGAGCATGCAAGGCAAGCAGCGTCAGCGGGCTTCCTCCCCCAAAACCGGGGTCGTGAAGGAACCGCCCGCCGCATGGCGATGGGGAGATGAAAAATGACGCACGCCGAAGTCAGACTTTGGGGGAGCGCCATCGGCGCTGTCGCGCTGGAGGACGGTAACGAGGTCGCCGATTTTCAGTTTGCCCCGAAATTTCTGGAAAGCGGCGTAGAGCCTTCGCCGCTCGTCATGCCTTTGTCCAGCAGGGTATACCGATTTCCTGCGCTGCGCCGCGAATCGTTTTATGGTCTTCCCGGCATGCTGGCGGATGCTCTGCCGGACCGTTTCGGTCATGCGGTGATCGATGCCTGGTTGGCGAGCCAGGGAAGAACGCCGGATTCGCTCAATATCGTCGAGCGGCTGTGTTACACAGGATCTCGCGGGATGGGCGCCCTGGAATTCGCGCCCGCGACGGGGCCTCGGGCAGACAAGGGGCAGCTCCTTCGGGTGGATCGGCTGGCGGCGTTGGCTTCCGAAATCCTGCAGCAACGCGAAGCAGTGCATTTGTCCTTTGGCGAACAAGGCGACGAAGCGCCGCTTCAGGAAATCCTGCGCGTGGGCACATCCGCAGGAGGCGCCCGCGCAAAGGCCGTGATTGCCTGGAACCCTCAAACAAAAGAGGTTCGCTCGGGGCAGGCAGACGTTGGCGCCGGGTTCGAACACTGGTTGATCAAGTTCGACGGCGTCGGCGGGGAACACGACGGAACGCTGGCGGCCCCCAAAGGATATGGCGCCATCGAATATGCCTATTGCCTTATGGCGCGGGACGCCGGTATCGAAATGGCCGACTGCCGCTTGTTCGAGGAAGGCGGGCGGCGGCATTTCATGACCCGGCGCTTCGACCGGTTGCCGGATGGGGCGAAGTTGCATATGCAGTCGCTGGGGGCGATGGCGCACTTCGATTTCAACGAGGCAGGCGCCCATTCTTATGAACAGGCGCTCATGGTCATCCGGCGATTGGGGCTTTCGATGAGCGCGATAGAGGAACAGTTCCGTCGGATGGCTTTCAATGTGTTTGCGCGCAATCAGGACGATCACGTCAAGAATATCGCCTTTCTCATGGATCGGGCCGGAGCATGGTCGCTGGCGCCTGCATTCGACCTGACCTATGCCTGCAATCCGGCGAGCAAGTGGACATCGACCCACCAGATGACGCTGAACGGAAAACGGGAAGCCTTCGCCATGGAAGATTTTCGCGCCTGCGCCCGAACCGCCTCTATGAAAAGGAAGCGCGCGGACACTATTTGCGCCGAAGTTCGCGATGTCGTTTCGCGCTGGCCGGACTATGCGGAAGCAGCGCGCGTCCGGGCCATGCAACGAGACGCCATACAAAAGCGTATTGAGGAGGCGTCATTTCTTGCCAGCGCACCCCTCGCAAGCCTCCGGGCTTTGCGGACTTAATCAGAGTATCCCATGGAGTTTCTGAATCCGTTCATGCTTTTCGCGCTCGGCGCGGCGGCGATCCCGGTGATTGTGCATCTGTTCCATTTCCGCCGTCCGCGGAAAGTGGATTTCAGTTCGCTTACCTTCGTTCGGGAGTTGCAAAAGACCACGATGCAGCGGGTGCGGCTGCGGCAGTGGCTCCTGCTTGCGCTGCGCCTGCTCGCCATCGCGTGTCTGGCGCTCGCCTTTGCCCGTCCGTCGCTTACGGGTCAGATGGCCGGGGCCGTCGGGGGCGCGGCGAGGTCTTCCGCCGCGTTTGTCATCGACAACTCGCTTTCCATGACGCTCCGGGATACGGAAGGGGAGTATCTTCGCCAGGCCCGGGAGATCGTTTCCGGATTGCTGCGGGAATTCGAGGAGCGCGACGAGATTTTTCTTTGGACGACCGCCGGGGAGCCTGCGCCGGCGGGTCCTCTTTCGCCCGCCGCGGCCATAGACGCCGTCGGAGAGATTCGGGCCGCCCCCGGGGCCGTATCGGCGCTGGAGGCTGTTCGTTCCGCGGCGGAAGCCTTGCAGGAAGCCGCGCATCCGAACCGGGAAGCGTATCTCGTGACCGACATGCAGGCCTCGGCCCTGGCGGATACCGCGCGGGCGGCGGCCTCGGAGGGGACGCGGGCCTATTTGCTGCCGGTCGGGGGGCGAACGCAGGCCAATGTCGCCGTGGCCGACGTGCGCATAGATAGCCGGATCATTGAGGCGGGCCAGCCGGTGCGTTTGTCCGCCACGCTGGTGAATTATGCAGACGAACCTGTCGAGGGATATGTAGCGAGCGTGTTTCTGGAGGGACGTCGCCTGGCCCAGGCCACGGCGGATTTGCCGCCCCGCGAACCAACCGATGTGTCCTTCGCCATTACGGCGCCGGAGGCCGGATGGCTTGCTGGCGTGGTGGAAATTCCGGAGGATGCGTACCCCGCCGACGACCGGCGCTATTTTACGCTGCATGCGCCGGAGCGACGACGCGTTCTGATTGTGCGGGGCGACGGCGAGGACACCCGCTTTCTGGAACTGGCGCTGTCGCCGGAACTGGCGCAAGGCCGCGTGGCCTTCGACGTGACCGTTATTCCGGAAACGAGTCTGGCGGCGACGGGGCCGGACCGATACGATGCAGTGGCGATGGCGGGCGTTCGGACCCTTTCCAGCGGAGAAACGGAGGCGCTGGCGCGATACGTGGCGGGCGGCGGCGGATTGTTGCTTGGACCGTCTGCGTCGGGACAAGAAGCGGAGCATGCGTACAATGCCTTGCTGGAAGCGATCGGAGGCGGTCGCATAGCCGGATTCAATGGATCGCCGGATGCGCGAACCCGCATCGCTTCGTTCGACCGCGTCGAATTGGAGCACCCCCTTTTCGAGGGCGTTTTTCGCGCCGGGCCGGAAGGCGACGCCCCGAACGTGGAGCGTCCGGAAATATGGTTCGCCGCGCGCTACGAGCCGAAAGGCGCCGGGGAACAGTCCATCATTCGTCTTTCCAACGGCGATCCGTTCCTGCAGGAAATCCGGCATGGGCGCGGCGTGGCGTTGCTGCTTGCCGTGGCGCCGGACGCGCACTGGAGCGAGCTGCCCGTACGGGGCCTGTTCGTTCCGCTCATGTATCGTTCCCTGCACTATTTGTCGGCCTGGGAATCCATTGCGGGCGAGCAGTTTCCCGCGGGTCGTCCGGCCGAGCTCCGCATTGCCCAGCCCCCTGACGAAGCCTTGCTGCGTCTCGCAGGGCCTGGCGGGACGGAGTATGTGCCCGAACAGCGCGATTTGTTCAACGCCGCCCTGCTGATGCTTGACCGGGAAGCCGTCGAGCGTCCCGGCGTGTACGATGTGTATGCGGGCGACGTCGTCGCGCGACGCATTGCATTCAATGCAGACATGCGGGAGTCGGATATGCTCGCGCTGGAGACAGAGGAGGCGCGGCGTCGGCTGGCCGAAGTCGTCGGCGGGCCGGTCGAAATCATAGCGGCGGGAGGCCGTTCCGCCGGAGACGTCGTGGCGGAGGTGGCGCAGCAGCGTACGGGACGCGAACTGTGGAAAGCGTTCCTGCTCCTCGCGCTTCTGTTTCTGGCGGCGGAAATGGCGGTGGCGAAAGGGTGGCGTCCGTCGGCGAAAGAGGGCGCATCCTTGTTCGCCCGCGCAGGATCATAGCGCGCCGCCGTATTCCCGGGTCGGGTTCCGGTACACGGAATGATTGTGTCCCGCCGTGTCTCCGAGGTTGCCCTGCGTGGAGAATTCGATCAAAAGACGCGGTCCCTGAATGCGGTAATACACGCTCCCGTCGCCGTCCATCGGACCGTGCCAGGCAAACCGGGTTTCGGGCAGGTCGGCGGCGATTTCCGCAAGGCGCGTTTCGGCGGCTGCTTCGGGCAACGCGCCGATCCAGAGGCCGATCAGGTCCATAAGCATTTCCTGTTGTTTCGCCGACCATGTTTCCACATGGGCGCCTTCGGGATCAGGGACGACGCCATCCTTTCCGGCGCCGGCGTACACCTCTCCCGGTCGATTGTTCACCAGGGCGGCCTCTTGTTGCGCTTCGTCGAGCGCCTGCGCCAGCGTTAGGCCGCCTTCCAGTTCCGCTTGCATCGGCGCAAAGGTTGCGTCGCCGTCTTCATAGATGGCCGGTTCCACGCCGAGGAACGTGGGGCTCAAAAACATGCGCCCTTCGCTCATCGTTACGTTGACGGCAAGGTGATGGCCTCCGAACTGCCATGCCCAGGTTTCTGTCGCGGAGGGCGCGCCGAACACGGCGAACCAGTAATTGTCCTCCGTCCAGCCGAATCGCTTCGCGCGCGGCGAGGATTGCGCCAGTATTTCGTCCGCTCGCACGATCTGCCGCACTTTCTCGAAGCCCTTCTTGCTCAGGGACGTTTCCAGCACGGCGAACGCCAGGGCCAGTTGTTCCTCGTCAAGATCGCCCATGCGGACGCCGTTTCGCTCGAAGTGGGTAATGTTCGCGGGCAGGTTCGACCAGTTTCGGCGTTTTTCGTCCTTCAGGTCGTACTGCGCGCTTGCCCGCAGCGTTTCGTCCAGCGCGCCGTACAGCGCCTCGACCGCGGCGACCGTTTCTGCGATCTTGTCGTCGTTTGGTGCGGCGCCCGGAGGTTGCGCCGCCTCCATGGGCGGCAGGGCGGCGCGCGCGGCGCGGTCCGATATTTCGCTGTATGCCGCCACAGAGACAGCGAGGATCAGCAAGGTCAGGACGAGGAGGCGAGACGGTTTGCGGAGCATGGGAGGAAGGCGGTTGTTCGCGGTGCGTTGCGGTACGCGATATATTACATAGTTCGGATTATATCCCGCCGCGGGGCGTTTTATTCCCTTCCGGGGCGTGTTTTTGCGGGGATGGGGGCTGCGATGCGCCTGTTCAGGCGTATCGCAACCTTGCCGCTTGTCCTGCGTATATCAGCAATGCTTCCTGACGCACAGGAGGATATACCCGATATGCCCCTCGTTGCGCCATTTCAGGCGTTACCCTCTCTTTGCGCGAACACAAACTTTCCGACGCTGAAACCGCCGTACTCGTAGGGGTCGTGACGTCCGATGCTTCCCGCTGGGACGTCAACGATTCCCTGGATGAACTGGCCGAGCTGGCCGCTACTGCGGGCGCCGTCGTTACTGATCGGATGACGCAGTCCCTTTCGAGGGTGAATCCGAGGACGTACATCGGGGCGGGCAAGGTCGCCGAATTGAAGAGCCTGATCGGGGCGCGAGGCAGCGATCTGGTCATTTTCGACGACGATTTGTCCCCGGTGCAGGTCCGCAATCTGGAAAAAGCCCTCGATTGCAAACTACTCGACCGCTCGGGGCTGATTCTGGACATTTTCGCCACGAGAGCCCGTACGGCGGCGGCGCAGACGCAGGTCGAACTGGCGCAACTCAATTATCTGCGGACGCGCCTGACCAGGCACTGGACCCACCTTTCCCGTCAAAAAGGCGGCGTCGGAACGAAAGGTCCGGGGGAAACGCAGATCGAGACCGACAGGCGGCTTATCGGGGACCGGATCGCGGCGCTCAAGGAGCGACTGAAGAAGATCGATCGGCAACGCACCGTGCAGCGCAAGGGCCGGACAGGGTTTACCCGCGTTGCGCTGGTCGGATACACGAATGCGGGCAAATCCACCCTGATGAACGTCCTCGCCGGCGCCGAGGTGTTCGCCGAAGACCGTCTCTTCGCCACGCTCGACGCCACGACGCGGCATGTTCCGCTGGGCGGCGGCAGGCAAATGCTGCTTGCGGATACGGTTGGGTTCATTCGCAAACTGCCCCACAACCTGATCGAAAGTTTCAAGAGTACGCTCGACGAGGTGCGCGAAAGCGATGTGCTGGTGCACGTGATCGATGTGACGCATCCCCGATACGAGGATCATATCGAGGTGGTTCGGGCGACGCTGGGCGAACTGGGCGCGGCGGACAAGCCGCTGCTTCCCGCGTTCAACAAGGTGGATCGGCTGGAGGAGCCTGAATTGCTTAATGCGCTCCGCTCCCGTTTTCCCGAGGCGGCTTTCGTATCGGCGCTGCGCGGGATAGGCCTCGGCGATTTCAGGAAACGCCTGCTGGAGATTGTCGAACGCGATTTCGTGGAGCGGACGGCGTACGTTCCCGTGGCGGAGTCGCAAATGATTGCGCGCATTCACCGGGAGGCGGAGGTGATTTCCGCGGAGTATCTGTACGCCCGAAACGGGGAGCCTGCGGGCGGGGAGCCTGTTCCCGTCGCCCGGTTGCGTTTCCGGTGTCCCCGGCAGTTCGACCGGGATATTCGTCCCGTTCTGAAACGGTTCTCTGGGCTCAAGGCTTGCGCTGAGGAATGATTCCGCGTTGCGGTTCCGGAGTTTTTTCCGTATCAAATTAGAGATACGTTCCCGGAATCGTTCATCAACAGGCTGGAATCATGCATACGCTCAAACGCATTACAGGCGCTTATCTCCTTCTGGTGGCTGTTGCGGTCGCCGCGCACACGATTGTAGAACCGCTTTATCATGTATCCACCGAAGCGCAGCCGTACAGCGCATTCTGGAATATTCTGAATCCGTGCATGGCGCTGGCCATCGCGCTGGCCAGCATATTTGGTTATCTTCGCATGAAACGCGTGGGCCAGGGAGGGGCCGGCGCGCCGGTAACGCGCGGCTATCTTTGCGCGAACACGTTGTATTTCGGCACGCTTTTCATCGGCATTCTGTTCTTCTGGAACTGGTTCAATCTCTGGAGTCCCGAATTTACGGCGATAGGACCGGAAGCGGTTTCGCTGACATGGATCGTCATCGACGCCGCGCTGCCGCTGCTTTTGGGCGCGACGGGCGTGTATTTGCTGGGTTGGGGTTGCTGCGGGGGCGAAGAGTAGGGGGTGGGTGCAGTGCGAGCGCGGCGCGGATCTGGGCAGGGCATAGGACTTGATGCTCAGGAATGGTAATTTGGGTGCGTTCAAGCACGGCTTGGCGGGTTTCGTGTGGCGAAGCTCCCAAGAGGACGATTAAACCATGGACCAGATAACCCTCAAAAATTTTCGCTGTTTTCGCGAAGAACAGACCGTCCGTCTGGCGCCGCTTACTTTGCTGGTGGGCGAGAACAGCACGGGAAAAACGTCTTTTCTGGCGATGATTCGCGCCTTGCGGGATGTTGCTTTCGCGCAGCAACAGCCGGATTTCAAGGAAGATCCGTACGACCTTGGGAGTTTTGACGATATTGCTCACTATCGGGCAGGCAAAGGGGGACGAGCGACAACCTTCGAGGCGGGATTCAGAGTTAGCCCCGTATCTGTTCGAGGGAAAAAACGCCGTGTCGCTAACGACCATTCCTGCTGCTTTGAAGTAACTTTCAAAAAGAAGGGGACGGTACCTGCCTTTGTGAAAGTGCGAATTGCCCGGAAAGATGTTTGGGGCGAACTCCGTCGCGAGAAAAAATTCTGGGCGGCTGAATTTGGAACATCGCGAGGGGCGTGGAAAATTCCCGATACGTTGTCCGGCGCATCGGTTGGCGAATCCCCTTTGCCATTTAGTTATTATTTTTTAAGTTTTAATAGTATTCTTGGAAATCAAGACGGCGAAGAAGGGCCAATTGCGCTGGAAGGACCAGAATTGCCTACGGATGAAGATTTGGAGCAAGTGGGAAAGCTTGCCGATGATTTCAGGCATATAGGTTGGGACTATTATGGAGAGCGTCCGTACGCCAGTGCGCCGGTTCGCTCCAAGCCGCACCGGACGTATGATCCTGCCCGCACGACGCGCGATCCAGGCGGAGATCACATCCCCATGTTTCTCGCCGGTATGTATTCTCAGAATAAGGAACAATGGGAAACGTTCAAGGCAACCCTCGAAAAATTCGGACAAGAATCAGGTCTTTTCGACGAGATTGCGGTTAAGCCGCTTGGAAAACGCGAAGGCGGGCCTTTTCAAGTACATATAAGGAAATACGGGCGACGAGCGAAAGGCCCACAGCGCAATCTGATCGACGTAGGCTACGGCGTTAGCCAGGCCTTGCCCATTATAACCGAACTGCTTCGCCCGGACGCCTCTCCGGCATTTCTGTTGCAACAGCCGGAGGTGCATCTGCACCCCAGCGCCCAGGCGGCGCTTGGAAGTTTGTTCTGCCAAATTGCATCGAATCGGCGCCAATTGATCGTCGAGACGCACAGCGATCATCTGCTGGATCGGATCCGTATGGATATTCGCGACAAGAAGACCCCCTTAAAACCAGAGGATGTATCGATCCTTTTCTTTGACCGCGGCGATCTGGATGTATCGATCCATTCTTTGCGAATCGATGAAGAGGGGAATATTCAGAACGCGCCGCCGAATTACCGAAGCTTTTTTCTGCAAGAAACCGAGCGGTCTTTGGGGTTTTAGGGATGTGCGGCATTCTTGATACAAATTGCCTCCCCGAGGTATTCGGCCCTAATCGGCCCGAAATCGGCGAGAAGTTTTTCGATTGGTTCAACGCGGGCAACGGGCGCCTGGTCGTTGGAGGCAAACTTTATACTGAACTTTGCAATGGTTCGGAGAGGTTCAGAAAATCGGCGTACCAACTTCAACTTGCGGGGAGGATGAGAAAAATATCAGATATAGAGGTTGATGCACAGGCAGCACGCCTTGATAAAAAGGGTTTGTGCAGATCGGACGATTCGCATGTTATTGCATTGGCGCGGCTCAGCGGGGCCCGTTTGTTGTGTTCGAACGATGCTGATTTGCAGAAAGATTTCGGGGACAAAAACCTGATTGACGGGCCGAGAGGCAAAGTGTATTCCACGCGGTATAAAGATGGAAAATTCAAGAAATACCAGTCCAAAACTCATGGTAATTTACTGCGCAACAAGACGTTGTGCTGCCCATGACAGCCCCGTTTTTGGGATTGCATCGAAAAATCGCCTCAATGCGGAGCGGGGAAACGCTCCTTAGCAACTCCTGTCCCGCCTGATTCGCGCCAAACCGCCCGTGAGGGCGGTGAATCGTCCGCCCTGCCGGCGCTCATTCCGGCGTACGCATGACAAGTTCCGCCGTGAAGCGGGCTATGGCGCGCTCGTTTCCGTGGAAGGGCTGCAACCCCTGCATCCGCTGGGCGATGGCTATGGCGCGGCGCCGCGCGAGGACGCCGGCGGCGACCATATCCTCCACCGGGCCAATGCCGTATTGCGTCGCGACATTGCTTCGCATGCAAAGGCGCCGAAGCACGCCGTCGTTCGTGACGCATGTCCAGTTTTTGTCGATGCATGCGAGCAGGCAGAGGTGGGCATTGAAGGACACAGGCGCGCTGGTTTCCGCCGCCTGCATCAGCCATGTCGTTTCGGTTGCGAGAATCTCGACGCCAAGTTGTCCGCATTGCCCTGGCGTCATGTCGCCCGTTTCGTGAAATACGGGTTCGAGCACGGCCACCTTGCCTATATGGCGCGCTATGAGTTCAAGAACGCCGAATCCGCACTCGTGGTAGTTTACGAGCACATCCGCGTCCGCGATAAGAATCGCAGGAGGTATCGTCATTTTTTCGGGGGAAGGGCGACTGCCGGGCTTTCGCCGCGTGTTGCCGAAACGGTGGCGATGCGCGCTTCGCTCGATATTTCCCCTCGCCACCCGCGGGAGGTCTGCTTTTAGAGCGCGTTTTTTCCGGGTTCATTGCCGATCCCGCCTCAGTTGGGCGACCTTCGAGACGAGGATTCTCCGTCAGGCAGCATGGTTCCCGGAGCGGTTTGCAAAGTACTCGTTTCTTTATTTTTTGTCAAAAAGATATTGCCTTTGTTTCAGGGTTGCGCCGACGCCTCGTCCCGCTCGTACCCTGCGCATCGCAGCACGGGTAGGCGCGGGTATTTCGGGTAGGCCGGGTCGGTTCGGGAGCGTTCGCACAGGTAGAACCGGCTTCCTGTCCGGGAAACGACGATCCGCAGCCGCCGACAATGAAGGCACAGCCCGACATGGGCTTCCCCGGCAGATTTTTCAGGCGTTGTTCCAGTATTTCCATCCATGTCCGCAGTGTCCGAAGTCGAACCGTCCCGGATGCAGGAATTCCGACAGGATTTCGGCCGATTCCACGACGCGCGGGCCGGGCCGATTGAAGTAGTGGTTCCCGTCCGTTATGACCACGCGCCCCTGCTGGACGGCGGACAGTTCCCGCCATAACGGATGCGTCGCCAGCGGGGCCATTTCCCGGCAGGACCGCTCGACGCCGAACCCGCATGGCATGACGGCGATGACATCGGGATCGGCTGCGGCGAGTTGCTCCATATCGAAATACCCGGAATGTTCGCCGGATTCGCCGAAGAGATTCGTTCCGCCTGCGCACTCGACGAGTTCCGGCGTCCAGTTGCCGGCGCTCATCAGGGGGTCGATCCACTCGATGCATGCGACGGAAGGGTGGTTTTCGATCAGGGCCGTTTTGGCGCGTAGGGCTTCGAGCCGGTCCGCAAGGCGCCGCGCGAGATCGTTTCCGCGCGCCGGATCGCCGAGGTCTGAGGCGACGAGTCGTATGTCCTTCCACACATCGCCGAGGGACATGGGTTCGAGCGAGACGATCCGGGGCCGGGAACCCACGAGTTCGCACACGGCTTTTTCCACGTCTTTCAGGCTTACGGCGCAAACTTCGCACTGGGCCTGCGTGATGATGACGGTCGGCGCGAGGCGGTCGAGAAGTTCGGCGTCCACGCGATACACGGACAGGCCGTCGGCTACGATCGCCCGTACCTGATCGTCGATGGCCCGGCTACCGGCTTCGACTTCGATTTTTGAGGCCGAGCAGACGGGTAGCGCATGAATCGAAGGCGGATAATCGCATTCGTGGGATCGTCCCACAAGCTGTTGCTCGAAGCCCAGGGCGCACACGATTTCCGTGGCGCTGGCGATGAGGGTTACGATGCGATGCGTCATGGCGCCGCGGCATGGAGCAGAATTGCCGCGTCCGGATCGGGGAAAAGGAAAACGGTTTCAAAAGATAGGTTTCTGGCGCGATGTACGCCACCGGATTGCGGCGCGAGGCGGGGTTTCCGTCTGAACTTTTCCCTGTTTTCGGCATTGAGTGAGGAGTGGGCGGCAAGGGGCGTTATTTCGTGTATTGGGCTTCGTCCGTCGGCGCCAGAGGTTTACGATGTTCCATAGGGCTATTCGATCAGGATATGGACAAGGTTTTCGTCTATTGGGATAACTCGAATCTCGTTGGCGCGGCGCCGGGCCAACCCGTGGCCGATGCGCGGTACGCCAAGCCGGTGGATATGGAGCAACGAGCTGGGGCATGAACGAAATCCAAACCAGGCATATCTGGAGTCCTTCGACCGGCATTACGGACCTGGAGGGGGGTACGGAAAGGCTCGCCGCGACAGAAATTCCCGGCATTCGGGCGGTATGGGGGGATCAACGCGCGCTTTTACGGGGGACGAAACTGCTCAGTGATTTCAACGAACAGCTTGCCCGCGAGTGGGCGATCGAGACGGGCGTCATCGAGAATTTGTACGAGGTCGATCGGGGCGTAACGCAAACGCTTATCGAACAGGGATTCCGGGCCGAGTTGCTGACGCATGGTTCCACGAATCACCCGAGGGAATTTGTGCTGAAGTTGCTGGCGGACCAGAAAAGCGCACTCGACGGCGTGTTCGATTTCGTCAAGAGCGAACGCGTATTGTCGACCTCCTGGATCAGAGAACTTCACGCCGTGCTGCTGCGGAGCCAGGACGTTACGGAGGGCGTTGACAATTTCGGCCGCGACGTGGAAATATCCCTGATCAAGGGGAATTGGAAAAAGCTTCCGAATTCCCCCGTCCGGGATGGGGTGCTGTATGCGTATTGCCCCCCCGAACATGTCGCGGCCGAAATGGACAGACTGGTCGAGATGCATGCGGAGCACGATACGCGAGGGGTTCCGACGGAAGTGCAGGCCGCATGGCTGCATCATCGATTTACGCAGATTCATCCGTTTCAGGACGGCAACGGTCGGATTGCGCGCGCCATTACATCGCTTGCACTAATCAAGGGAGGGCTGTTTCCTCTGGTCGTGACGCGAGACGACAGGACGAATTATCTGGATGCGCTCGAAGCGGCCGACGATGGCGACCTCAAGCCGCTTGTGGATATGATTGCCAGACTTCAGCGGATTCGGCTTGCGAAAGCAACAGATATTTCCGGGACAAGGGAGAAGACGAAGAGACCCGTTCTACGCTGGCGCCGGTAGCAGAGGAAGGGTTTATCTTTTTCTACAATGAAACGAAAAAGACGGTGCTTGACCGGTTCCGGCCCTGGCGCAAACAAGTTCTGGGAGTCGCGCTGAAAGAGTTGACCCGGAATCTGTGATTGCGGCGGGCAGGCAACCCTCTTCATAACACGAGCCTACCGGATACGAACGATCAATACTATTCCGCTGCTCCAGTCCAGCTTTACGAACCGACAATCTTTTCGGCTCTCGATTTGCGATAACAATCGCTCGACATTGGCTTCATGTCCATCCGGCCAATTGTCCTGTGGCAGCATGTCGTCAATCACATAAAAACCGCCGATGGACAGCGCCTTCCATGCAAGGTCGAAATGCTCGTATTTGCCAGGCATGGCGTCTGCAAATATCAGGTCGAACGCCTCTTCCGTCACATTCTGAAGCCATATGCTCGCATCATCGACTACCAGAGTCAATCGGCGATCCTTCCCCAGACGCCGAGAGGCGATATTGCTCGCCTTTTTCTACGTTGAGCCAGGCTATGAAACCGTCACGGCGCCTTGAGGAAGCTTGCTCGGAAATGATCCGGGGGCAATCCAGAGGATGCCCCGTTTCGAATGGACGATCAAGCGTGTGCCTCTGCAGCAGAAGTCCAATTCAGTGGGTAGTTTGTAAGGGTAAATATAGCTGATAAATTCTCAAAAGAAGCCAACGCAAATGAAAACAGATGGATACGATGAGACCACGGACGATACGAACCTGCAGGTCCGCGAGATTGTCCAACTCAATCGCCATAGCCGCCCAATACAGCGCAAAGACCTTGATGCGCTCTGCGGTTTGGACTATGCCACGGTTGTCCCGATCCCGGTTACCACAACGTCAGTCATCAGCTGGAGCCCGTAAAATGCCACACGAGTACAGCAGCCCCCGAATCCTTCGATTCTTCCTTACCTTCGCGTTCCTCCTCGCCGCGGCCACGACGAATGTCGCCGCGCAGGAGGGTGCGGACGGATACCAGACGCCGGCCGCCGAACTTGCCGCGCTCGTCGATGCCCCGACGACCCCGGGGATCAGCCTGAGTCCCGACGAGTCGGTGATGCTGCTCACGATGCGGCCAAGCCTGCCGTCGATCGCCGAAGTCTCGGCGCCGGAACTGCGGATCGCCGGACTGCGCATCAACCCGCGCACGAACGGCCCCAGCCGAGCGCGGCTCTCGAACGGTCTCGCGCTCCGCACGCTCGACGGCGAAGAGCGTGCCGTGACCGGCCTGCCCGAGAATCCGCGCATCCGCAACACGCGCTGGTCGCCGAACGGGAGCACGGTGGCTTTCACGCACGACGCCGACTCGGCCGTGCAGCTCTGGATACTGGACGTCGCGTCCGCGGCGGCGCGGCGACTGTCGGACCTCGATCTCGTGAACGTGGGCTTCAGCGCTCCGTTCAATTGGTCGCCGGGAGGAGACTTCCTCTACGCCATGGCGGCGCCGCCCGGCCGCGGCCCGGCGCCTGCCGAGCCGATGGTTCCGACGGCGCCCATGATCGAGGAGACGTCGGGGGAAGCGGCCCCCGCCCGCACGTATCAGGACCTGCTGCAGGACCAGCACGATGAAGCGCTCTACGAGTACTACTCGACGGCGCAGCTGGCCCGCGTCGGTCTTGACGGATCGGCGACCATGGTTGGCGATCCGTCGATCTTCTCGGGCGTCTCGCCATCGCCGGACGGCGAGCGCCTGCTCGTGCAGACAATCCACCGACCGTACTCGTACCAGGTGCCGGCCTTCCGTTTCCCGAGCATGATCGAGGTGTGGGACGCGCAGGGGAACGTGGTCCACGAGGTCGCAGAACTCCCGCTCCGGGACGGCGTTCCCACGTCATTCGGATCGGTTCCGACGGGCGTGCGGTCGATCTCGTGGCGTTCCGACGCAGACGCGACGCTCTATTGGACGGAGGCGCAGGACGGCGGTGACGCGCTCGCCGAGGCGGACATCCGCGACCGGGTGTTCATGCACGCGGCGCCCTTCTCCGGCGAACCCGTCGCGATCGCGGAACTCCCGCTCCGCTACGGCGGCGTGATGTGGGCGGAGGAGGGGTTCGCGTTCGTGAACGAGAACTGGTTCTCCACCCGCCAGCGGCGCACGTACCGGATCGATCCTGACGTCCCGGGCGAGATGGAACGGATCTTCGATCTGCAGACGGAGGACCGGTACAACCACCCCGGTTTCCCGATGTTCACGACGAACGAGCGCGGCCGGGACGTCCTCATGACCGCCGGGGGGTCTGCGATCTACCTGGCGGGGCAGGGCGCGTCGCCCGAAGGCAACCGCCCCTTCCTCAGAAAGCGGAACCTCGACACGGGAGAGGAAGAGGAATTGTTCCGCTCGGAGGCGCCGTATTACGAGCGCGTGGTCACGCTCCTGAAGGATGGGCGGCTGATGACGCGGCGGGAATCGGTGGACGAGCCCCCGAACTACTTCCTGCGCGACCTCGAGCGGGGAACGATCAGCGCCGTGACCGAATTCCCGCATCCGTATCCACAGTTCGCCGGCATCCGCAAGGAGACGATCCGGTATGAGCGCGGGGACGGCATCCCGCTTTCGGCCACACTCTACCTGCCGGCGGACTACGACCAGGAGCGCGACGGTCCGCTCCCGGCCTTCGTGTGGGCGTATCCGACCGAGTTCAAGAGCGCGGCGGCGGCCGGCCAGCGACGCGATTCGCCCTACCAGTTTACGCGGATCCCCTACGGCGGCGCCGTACCGTACGTCACCCGGGGCTATGCTGTGCTCGACAACGCGTCGATGCCGATCATCGGCGAGGGCGATGCGGAGCCCAACGACACCTTCCGCGAACAGCTAGTGGCGAACGCCCAGGCGGCGGTCGACGAGGGTGTGCGGCGCGGGGTCGTGGATCCGGATCGGGTCGGCGTCGGCGGACACTCCTACGGCGCCTTCATGACCGGCAACCTGCTGGCGCACTCCGACATCTTCCGGGCCGGCGTAGCGCGCAGCGGCGCGTACAACCGGACGCTGACGCCGTTCGGCTTCCAGCGGGAGCAGCGGCTCTTCTGGGAGGACCCCGACATCTACCTGTACATGTCGCCCTTCATGCACGCAGACAAGGTGAACGAGCCCATCCTCATCATCCACGGCGAGGACGACAACAACTCGGGTACCTTCCCCATCCAGTCGCGGCGCTTCTACGCGGCGCTCAAGGGGCTGGGCGCGACGGCGCGGCTCGTCTTTCTGCCGGCCGAGAGCCACGGCTACGCGGCGCGCGAGTCGGTCCTGCACGTCCTGTGGGAGACCGACCGCTGGCTCGAGATGCATGTGAAACCGGCGAAGCCCGTCGCCACGACGAACGACGCGGGAAGCTGAGCGCCGCCGAAGCCCTACTCCACCGTAAACGGCACGGATAATTCCGTCTTGCCCCACTGTAATTTGAGCACGCCGCCTGGCGATTGATCACCTAGGCTGGCCTCGTTTCCGGGCCATGTCTGTCTGATATCCGACCTTGAGCGTTTGTTTTGCGAGGGGGAGAATCTCTGTCGGGGGTTGCATTGCCCGAAGGCGGGTGGGAGTGGATGTGGGACCTGGGCCCGAAACCGGAAATAGACCCCAGGCAAGACTTACCATTTCTGTAGCCATACGCACATCGACCCCCTTTTCCTCTGTACCGCGCATATCGGCTCCACAAGATGAATCCGTACATATTGGGACCTCATTGTGACAAACCGGACATTTGGGAGGGGAGAGATTCTTTTTTCTGGGTACAATCGAAACAGTGACTCCCGGAAACTTGCTAAGCGTGTTGAGCGCTCAACGATGACGCTTTTTGCCATGTTCACTTGACGGATCATACGAACCGTAAAAATTTAATCCTTGATATTCTCCGACTGCCTCGGGGTTGATGACCTCTGCTGCCATGCGGGTAAGCACCGGTCCCAGCTTCCTCCAGTCGGCGCTGAATCCCTGTTCCTCGCTACTCATCAGGAGAGTGAAATTCCAGAAATCCACAAATACCCTGACCCGGTAACGCGGTCTATTCGTCGAAACGTTTTCCATCCGAATATTCCTGCAAAAAAAACAGGGATGCGCAAGGCATCCCTGGGGTTCAAATAATCGAGCACGCCTTGTTCCTCTATGCGAGGGGCGACTCGATGGGTTGTAATTGTCTAATATGGTACGTTGCTAAAAAAAAAGTTCAAGTTCTTTGCAAAAAAATTCTCTTTTTTGCTTTTTTCGCTCCATGCGCTATATCATTAAATCAATAAAATATAAATACTTATACCAAAATGCGCATGTCAAGTGAATTTTTGCATTTTTTGTCAAGAGATCAGATCGGCGTACCGCAACCGCTTCTGAGCCATACCCCACAGGATAGCGGCCATTTGATCCTCTGTGTCCATCGACCGGATATTGTACCGTCCGGCAAACTCGTTGACGTAGCGGTGCAGAGCGCAACCGCTGGCAATCGCCTATGGAATCGCCGCAGGTTAATTTTCGGATTCCTGTAAATCCCTACTCCACCTCGAACGGCACGGATAATTCCGTCATCCCCCACTGTAACTTGAGCACGCCGCCTTTCTCCGTTTCCTCGACAAGGATGGCGAAGACTTCAACCGATTCGTCGAGGGCGGTTCGGGTCAGTTCGACGCGGCCCAGGTCCAGGTCCGCATCGTAGGTCGTGCCGCCCTGGCCCGTCTGTGTATTGATGAGCAGCAGGCCGCCCTCTTCGGCGGGAATCGCGTAGAGGGTGTATTCGCCGGCAGGCACTTCAAGATCGCGGACGACAAGGTTGCGGTCGGTGGCGAAGTGGGTGGCCCGGTTGGCGCCGGTCCGCCAGACCTCGCCGTAGGGCACCAGCGCGCCGAAGAGTTCCCGGCCTCGCTTCGAGGGCGTGCCGTAGTCGACCTGGATCGTTGCGCCGTGCACGGTCGCGTTCGCTTCGCCCCGGCCGGACAGCGCGCCGAACGAACGGCCTTCCCGGTCTCGCGCGGCGAACAATTCCGCCAAGCCGTCAATGTCCACCGACGGTACGCGCTCCACGATCAGTTTGCGCGTGGTGGCTCCGGCGTCGAGATGGAGGAGTCGCCCGGCGTCGTCTACCCGAACGTCCATTGTACCCCGGAAGGGATGTTGCACGGTCATGGCGCTGTCGGAGATGCGCCGGATCGCGAAGGGCATGATGCGTTGCCCGGCGAAGAGGTCTTGCGTGACGCTGTCGGCGCCGGAAGCCCAGGCGCGGGTGAGCATCAGTTCGAAGGGCCAGTGGATCATGTCCAGGAAGGGCAGTACGCCGCCGTGCGCGGCGATGGCGCGGGTCAGCGTTTCGTCTCCCTCTGTGATGATCACAATTAGGCTGTCGCCTATCCCCTCCGCGATTACGGTGGTCAGGGTATCGTTCGCGAGCGTTCCTATTTCCATAGAGCCTGGTGCCGTTTCGAACGGTTCGGAAAGCGCCAGAACGAATGCGGAGTATCGTTGCAATGCGCCAGTTTCATCTATTTCCAGCCCATAGTGTCGCAGGGTGGTGGCGGGCGTACGCAATACGACCTGGGCTGTCATCCCGGTGGGCGTCCGCGCGAACTGCTCCACGGCGAGGGTATCGTCGCCCAGCAGGGTTACGAAGGCTGCGTTGTTCGGGTCGGCGTCCTGGGGCGGGTCCGCAGGGATCGCGCAGGACAGGAGAATCAGGGGGAGGAGGGCGGCGAGGATGGCGGCCTGGAGCGGGCGGGGCGGTGGAGGCATGGGTGATTTTTGGCGAGGAAGTGGTTGTCGAGCGTGTGGAAGCAAGCAAACTCTTGAGGGGCGGGGAGGTTGCGGTGGGGGATTTGGTGTTGGAAAATGTGACCAAATGTAACGATTTGGTTCCGGGCTTGACAATCGGAGGACGCGGTGTTATTATGGCAATACAAAGATCGGAGAGAGCGAGGCTGTCCTGTAAATTGTGTAGGTAGACATCCTCTCCTCGGGTGCCCTCAAGTTCGTGTTTCCAGATCAAGGGCTGGCAAAACTCAAAGGCAGACAGTGCAAAACACGATGTTCGACCATCTTCGTTTACAGCGATGGCCATTCGTTGTGGTGCCTGAACCGGGTTTCTGCACCTTCATCGCCGACAGAGAGCTGTTTCGGGAAGATTTAGAAAAGCTCTTGCGGGCCTTATCACGGCAAAACGCTTCGTCGATTCATCCGATGTGGTCTTGGTTCGGAGCAGGCAAGACACACACCCTTTACTACCTGTCGAATCGTGCGGCTCAGATACACAAAAGCGGTACAAGTCATCTAAGGACCATATACAGTGAATTTCCGCAGAGGCCTCAGTCATTCGTCGATGTTTATAGAAGTTTTGCGTTGCAGTTGGATCAAGATACGCTATCGGAGGCCTACCTTGAAATCTGCACGTCGCCAGAATCCAATCGTCTGAAGCGAGATATGCTTGCCGTTTCAACCGATCTCGCGAGTGCCTTAAGGGTTCTGGTGATCGGAGAGCAGACAGATCAGGAGCTGGCGATGCGCTGGCTACGCGCGGAAACCCTTCCCGTGGCGGATTGTCGAAAACTCGGAATATCCAAGAGGATATCATCGTCTCACGATTCAGGCCGAATTCTGATCGGGCTCATACGAATGTTCGGTCTCTCCGCCAGTTCGCAGAACCAGATTAATTCCCGACTCATATGGCTAATTGACGAATTGCAACGAATCGACCAGTTACCACCAAAGGTTCGTAACGAGATCAACACCGGTCTGCATTCGACGTTCAATGCTTGTCCCACTGGCTTCAGCATGATTTTGTCCTTCTCGGGCCGTCCAACGGAGACACTACCGGTTTGGTTTAGCCCCGAGCTAAAAGATCGCATAGGAAGAACGAAGGTCATGATCCTTCCGCCGATGCAGACAGAGGATGCGTTGAAGTTCGTCAAGGACGTACTGGCGCACTCCCGCCCCGCGGAGTATGCCGACATTGATCCGTATTTCCCTTTTTCGGAAGACACGTGCCGAGTAATCATCGAAGACATCCAGAAGAAAGAAGAATTGAAACCGCGGGCCATCATGCAGGCGTTCAATAATGTATTGCAGGAAGCGGATGCTCAAAACGGGACAGGTGCGATAAAAATGGTTTCGCCGGCACTTGCGGAAAGGGTCTTAGCGGAGCTCGTGCAGCTTGAATGATTGATAGCTGCTATGTGCCCTTGAGACACGACACCAAGCAAGGCTAATTTAGGATATGCAGAGAACCGACTTTCTCAAATTGCACCACGGTTCCGGAAAGGTGATAGAGCCTTTCCTTGCACGCTTGTTTGGGGAGAAAAATCCCAAAATGGTTTATTGGGTCTCTCCTTGGCTTACGCATATGAACTTCAGAACTTCGACAACGAAGAAACTGTTGCAGATGCTCCAGTCTCGAAGCGTCAACCTGGTGGTGATCACCCGCGAACCGGATGCGGGAAGCTGGCACGAGGAATTTGTCCGCGACGTCAAGGAAATGCCCACCGCATCGATCTTCTACATGCCCACACTTCACGCGAAATTCTATGTCGTAGAGACAAAAGAGCGCCGTTATGCGCTTCTCGGTTCGGCAAACATGTATGAATGGTCCAATCGCTCGTACGAGTTGGGGGTGGTCATTGAAGCCCGTGGCGAAGGAGAGGTCTTGATAGACAAGTTGGAGTCACTTGCGATCAACCTTCGGGTTACACAACACACAACCAAAGCATAGGAGGCAGCACAATGGCCGCGCCACTCAACGAAAGGTTCTGTCTAAAGGGCGACAGAAAGAACTTCACGATCATGTTCCGGGTCAATCGCGAAGACCGCGCAGCGTATTTCGGCAAGACGAAAATAAACGAGGAAATCATCGACGATATACGTCAACGCTACATGATGGGGAACCAGCCGAAGAAATATCTTCACGGACAGTATGGCGTAGGGAAGACGCACACCTTATTCAATATCAAGTACAAGCTTGAGGAAAGCCCGGAGGCGACGGCCCGCACGGATTACCAAGTAAAGTGCCGTTTTATAGATGCCGAATTCAAGGAGAAAACGAATTATAACTATCTCCACGCACAGATGATGGAAGCGCTGACCCTCGAAAAGATACGAGAGGTCATTGACGAATATCTCGCAAAGAACGCGGGGCCGGCCCTGGAAGACAAACTCAGAAATGATTTCGGCGATGCGAACATAGCCAGAGCGATTCGAGCCCTTGGTTATGCCGGCGAGCCGATTACGTTGTGGAAGTGGCTATGCGGAGGGTCGCTGAGTGCCGCGGAGCTCACCTCGTACAATCTTACTAAGAACATGGATACCATCTCCGAGATGTACCGCGTTCTGGTGGGAATCATGCGACTCTTCGTCGACAAGGGGATATATTATCTGTTCCTGCTCGACGAAATGGAAGGGCTTACAAACGTCCGTAATCAGGACTGTCGGGCATCATTTCACGATGCTTTCAGGAAGTTTGCTGACGATGACAATAGCGTCGTGGGTTTCATTGTTTCGATTTATGCGATGCAGGAAGATGAAATTCCGGATTTTGTGTTCACGGAGGATATCAAGACTCGTCTAAACAAAGCGAACATTCACGATCTTAAGTACCTTGCCCACGAGGACGATGTACGTGTGTTCCTGAAGGACCTCTTCGAACTCGTCATTGATAAAGACAAGAAGAAGGAGAAAGAGAATCAAGGGCAAGTGCCTAACGGACTGGAATACTACCCGTTAACTAACCAAGCGATGGAAGAACTTGTTTATCTGGCGACAAGCGCACCTACTGCGAGCCTGCCCCGTAATTTCATAGCGGCACTCAATGAAGGGGCTGTTCATGCGGCGCGCCGCGATTCTTATGTCATCGACACGAAGGATCTGACACCGGCGCAGTCGATTTTCACGGAAAGCTTTTGAGAAACGATTGACGGGAGGGCCAGATGCTTCGCTACAATGTATCACCCAAGCTTCGGGATCAGGATGGAACAATCCGCCTAGGTTGTGGCGCGGCGGATATGCACCGGATCACGCACGTCAATCTTGGAAGGTTGAGTGAACAGGGTTTGCGTCCGAATGTCGTTCTGGGGTTTGCGCGCGAAGTAGTAACGGGGATCTTTGGCCAGCGCGGGTCAGGCAAATCTTACACCCTTGGAACCATTATAGAAGGCTTGGGCACAACAGACGTTGACGCCAATGTAGGCTGTAACATGGGTGATCGCGCGGTATTGCTACTGGATACGCTCAACATCTATCAATATGCAGCAGTTCCGGTCTCCAAGATTCCTGATGAGGCATTGCGAAAGTCGCTTTCTGCAAAAATCGCAGGATTCGGACTTAAGGAAACAGAGATTGCGGTCAGGACATTCTACCCGGTGGGGCGGCGGCAAAGTTTCTATACGTCCAGATACGAGCCTTTTGCATTAGACACCTCGCTTATACGACCCGAAGACTACGCACACGTATTCGAAATCGATCTATTCAAGGACCCGACAGGGCATCTCCTGCTAGCGGCATTCGACGCGGTCAAGAACACTGGCTACACCTACAATTCGGCAGCCCGCGCGGGAAAGGACGAAGCGGGCATTTCGGAATTGATCGAGTACCTATCTGATGAATCGAACACCACCGGCAGTTTCGAGCGCACAACGGTAAGGGCTCTGCGCAGCCGCCTTCAAAGCATAGAGCGCGATGAACTGTTTTCATCGATGCCGACTTCGGTGTCATCAATGGTCAGGGCCGGCGAAGTTACAATTCTCTTGCTTGGGCATCTAGCTCCTCCGATGCGCAGTCTGACCGCCGCGATTCTGGTCAGGCAATTGTTCAATCTACGATCCGCAGCGTCGGAAGCAAACAAGACGCTGAAACTGGACAGCACCATCTCGAACGATGAACGTGCCGCTGCGGTGAAAACGATAGAGGCGTCTCCTCCGCGCGCATTGCTCTGCATCGACGAAGCCCAAGGCTACGCGCCACCTTCAAAAGCGAATCCGTGTACCTCCATACTCATCCAGTATGTGAAGGAAGGCAGGAACCACGGCCTGTCGTTGATGATCACGTCCCAGCAACCTAGTGCCATTCACCCGGAGATTTTGTCGCAGGTAGATTGCATTGTCGCGCACAGACTAACGGTTCAACCGGATATCGATGCCGTGATGCGTAGCGCCAAAGGGCGATCTCCGAAGAAGATATCCAGCGGGACTCAGACGCTCACGGTTCATGACTTGCTCAGAGAACTCGCGCAGGGACAGGCTTTTGTCAGCCACGGTGACACGATTCGTGCATTCGTGACCGAAATCCGCCCGAGAGTGACCGCTCATGGCGGGATTGAGGGGTAGTGCATTGAAAGTAGCCCTCACATTCCGTTTGTACATGATGCGATACGGAATTGCTCTTCTCGCGTCATCATTCACGAATCAAGGCCAGACAGCCTTTTCGGAAGACATCTGCAAAAAGATAGAGGCGTTTCTGACCAAGAAACGCGAGGTCTCGCCAGAAAGCCTGGAGTCATTCAAGGAATACCTGTTCAACAAGCCGGGATCACCGCGATACACACCGCTGCGGCGGGCTATTGAAAAGGGACAATCCATCAACGTAGAGCATCAGGATATTCTGCTATCCGATTTGGAATTACCATCCTCCGTTGGGGCATTAACGCAGGATTACTTCGCCGATGCGCTGTCTCTAGCGCACTTGCTTAAATTGGTAAAAAAAGATCAGAATCTTCTATTAGCCAGGGGACGTCTATGTTTGTCGACCAAGTGGATTGCAGACGATCCTTTTCGACTTGGCGACAAGGATTCGCTCTATCTTGGTATCTGGCTTCTGGATGTCGATAGTGATTGGTTATGGGCTTTTCTTTCACAGCTTCCTGCCGACCCTAATTTCGAGATAACCGTCGAGAATCGGGTTGAACTTTTGCTAAAGAGTTGGAAACGTGTTTTGTCTGCTCGTCGGGGCTGGTCTGGACATCCTCACAACGCCAAGGTACGTACCCGACTCAACGAGCTTGTGAAGATTACTGAGCGCAATGTTCGCGAGAAATTGAATCTCGGGCAACCCTGGTCATGGTTCCTGATTCCACGCCTTGAGTTGTTGGTAGATGCCGGGATACTCCGCAAAAAAGAACGGCACGGCCTCACAGGATACAGCCTTACCGCCACGGGTCTAAGAATGCGCGTCATCTGTGATCGGAACGAGGGCGGCGATGTTTTGATCCGCAACTATTTCTATTGCCGAGATTCAGCGAGTCGGCCAGTTGCGGACAATATCGAATGGGAAGCAATTGAAAAAAGGCTGGCAACAGTGGCCTCCGAACTCCGAACGTCCGTCGGATATTTTCCGATTTTTGAAACCGCTTCGGCGCTATGTGTATTACAGTTTCTGGATGCGGCGCATTCGGCGGAACCGCTATGGGAGATCGAAAGTGTCAAGAAGAAGTTGTGGCAGGAGTCGAAATCGTCATCTCCAAGAGCAAGACTTGCCATTGATCGGCAAGGGCAGATTTATGCGTTCAAGGTTGAGGAGGGCAGGTGAGACCGAAAAGGGTCTATTGCTGAGCATTAAGAACCGTTAACACCCATTTTCGAGAGGATTTATGAAGGAAAATATTAATTCGGCCGTTTGCGAAGCTCAGGACACCACCAAAGATGCCAGCAATTTCGAACGAAGAATACGAGACAGGATCGCCAGAATAAAAAATATCGAAGCCGCCAACTTTGGTAGCATGCAAGGCATGCGCAAAAGGTTCCGGCGGGAGCGCAACTTGGAGAAAGTCGAAAATAAGGCAAAGGAAAAGGTTCGACCAGAAAGCCCACTGCCCCCAATCGACAAGCGGGCATGCCTTGAATATGCCGATGCTGCCTCTAGACGAGCGGAGGCACTGTATATTTTGGCAAATAGCATCCACAAGGAAACACCCCAATGGATAGCCAAATCCTGCGCTGACTGGCTCCATGAGGCCGCTCGAAAATGGGAAAAAGCGGCGGAGATGTGGCGTGAGATCGCTAACAGATATTTTTCATGAAAGTCACGTATATAGGAATCGACAGGCCTGAGACCTTGCCAATAATTATTGCCGCTACAGCTCTCCCGAGTATGATTGAATTTTTCTGCCGCTGACTCGTTGTCTGATTCCGGCACTATTGTATATAAGCCCCTTTTCGAGGGCGACGATGAGGGCAGTCTGGCCGACTACTTATGACACGCCAAGCAAACCTTCGCTTTCCCATACAGATCATCAATATCCAGAGGCTCCCTATCCGGCCTTAGAGGATTTTGCTGAGCGCGGGACTGCATCCGCGAGAGCCGTTCCCGGTGATCCTGCCTTATTTGCGCGATCCGTTCCGGTTGCTCCAGTTCCACCAGCGACTCCCCCTGACTCCAGGTAAAAGGCGAACCGTCTTCAAGGGCGCTTTTCTCGTACGCTTTGGCCTCCTGGAACGCTTCGGGGTGTTCTTCCCTGAGGCGTACCCATTCGATTTTCTGCTGGAAGAAACAGAAGGTGCAGCCGCTCCGCGTACGCCAGGAATAGTACGTGGGCAGGCCGAGCCCCGCCGCTTCAAGAAGCTCTAATACGCCCGCTTTGTCGATCCCGGCCTCCTTGAAAGGAAGCCGCACAATGAGGCTTTCGTGCCTGGAGGCGTAGCCTTCCCGGTAGGATTCGTCGCTGCGGATCGCGACGTAGCTGTAAACCGTTGCGCCGTCGTTGAGCATTGGGCGCACCCAGCGCTCGAACGGCCGCAGTTTCAGCTGGCGAGTACACCAGCGGGTCTGGGCCGAAGGCAGGAACCCATTGTATTGCTTGAGCCAGAAGTCGAAGTCCCGATCCGGATTGAGCCGGAGGATGGGGCGGCCCAGCAAACCTTCCAGTCGTCCGAGGTATTCGTAGACCTCAGGCAGCTCCTTCCCGGTATCCGTGAAGAAGTAGTCGATCTCCAGGTCGGGGTGATACTGCCGCATGTAGACGGCCAGCGCCGCGCTGTCGCGCCCGCCCGAGAGTCCAAGAACGTGTTTGACGGTGCCTGTCATCAGGAGGCCTTCTTTGTGTTGCCTTTTCTTTCCCGTTCGGGACGCGATTGTTCCATTTCTACGAGAATTTCCGACAGGGCGGCAAGGATAATGCCCTGCCGGTTCGTGCCGACCTCTTTAAGCGCTTGATCGATGGTTTCCATCATTTTTTCCACGCTGGCCCGGTCCGTATCGGCGATATCGAACTCCCTTAAAATGGGAACGGATCGTCCGCGTATAGGCATGATGACGGCCATGGATTGCCGTTTTTCGGCTCGTCCCCGTACTCCCGAAAAAATCTCAGTACGGACAAAACTGCGACTCAGATCGGCGATCTCCAAGGTTGCTCTGTCCAAGTCGGGATCGACCCAGGTATGCGGCGGCTTGTTCGCCGCAAGGCTGGCTATGCCCTCGAAGGCTTCCATGCTTCCGTCGAACACAGACAGCCTGCCGACGAATGCTTCTATCCGGAAGTCCCCGGATATCTGCCGTATGTTTTCGGCGCGGGCGCGCAGTTCGGCCATGGAGGCGGGGTAGACATTTGGAACGCGCAGTTCTTCGAGCATGACGTCGCGCAGGCGATGCAACATTGCAGGATAGGCCGCTACCAGTTCCTCCAGCCCCTCGCGCATGTTTTTTGCAATCCTGTGCAGGCCCTTTTCGCCAGTGGAAGCGATCTTTTCCACGAAAACCCCCGGAATATCGTCGAAAAGGAGCTTGTTGGGGTCTTGCGCCCGTTTGAAAATGTCTCGAATGCTTTTTGCGTTTGCAGACAGTTGCATCGTCCGCGTAGTCCATTGCGGCAGGGCGTCGTAAATGGCTATCAAGCCGCGCGCAACATCCAGCGGTTTCAGGTGAACGAGGGCATTGGCGCAGTCGAGGCTGCGTACGATGTCCGCCATGTCCGACAGCAGTCGGCGCGTGGCGTCGTTCATATCCATCCAGCGCACCTGAATGCTCGCAGGGCGCTTGGCGAGATACTCGATGTCCACATCGTCAAACCGGGCCCTGAACAACCCTTCTCTATAAATAGCCAGGCTATCTTTTTTCGACAGTAGCAAGGCTACTGCAAAAATTGGCATTAAGCCATTCATGACGCCGTAGGGTGGTTGACGCCAGAGGTCGAACAATTCCGAGACGGCAACCGTGCGTCCGGCATGTTCCTGCACATGTTCAAGCGCTGCCTTCCACATGGGCCCCAAGTTGCAGGGATCTTTTTTGTTCTCCACAGGCGAAATGAAACGCCAGGCGTTGTCCTTTCGGGCGTAGAGACCGGTCGATTCCAGCAATGAAACGAAAAGGCCGCGCTCGGCAGGGTATCCCTCGATACCCAACCGTTCTTCTCCTTCATGCAACACCATGCGGCGCAACAGGTTATTCTGTGCGGAGACGGCGCTGGCCGATGGTTTTTTTCGGTTGAGGAGTTCGTTATGGAGACGGGGGGATTGATGGAATCGCTGGTCCGCCAGCTCGGAAGCGAGGTGATTCAGAGCTACGTGTCGATAACGCCTGGGGTCTTCGTTTTTGCTAAACCACAGGGCATGATCGAAGGCCCGGCGCAGCGTCGTTTCAAGAAGTGTCTGCGCAGCGGCGTGGCGAGCAGACACTTCGCGCCGCGCCACGGCATCCCCGGCCAATTCGGGATGCTCGTTTCTCACCCTGTCCAGCGCGAGCAATTCTCGAGCAAGAGAGATAAGGCTATCCGCTTTTTCTGCGATGCCAATCACGGTATCCCCGTGCTCGTCGCAGCAAGCGGCTTGCCGACAAAGGTCGTCGATTTGTTGCGCGGTTTCTCCTCGCGTGGGGATGGCGAGCAGAAACTGGCCCGTTGCTTCGCTTTGTGCATCCAGGCGCGTAGCGTATTCCGGGAGGTCGCACGCCGGAACCATTTTCGTGTCGAACCAGCGCAGCACGCCCGTTGTGTGGTAATGGCGCTTGGCAAGAAGCGGATGGAGTCCGGCAAGGGCGTTAAGGACTTGAAAATCGATTTCGTCTATGTCGTCCAGCGCATCCTGCGTAGCTTGCTCGATGTCGAAATCGCTTCCCGCGAAGACGGCGTAGGCGTCCGTAAACTTCTTGAGAATGACGAAGGACCCTTTGTTCAGTCGGGAAAGAGATTCTTGAAGTTTTTTGCGGGATGCTTTCGGAAAGCAGATGGCCAGTAGCTCTATGTTCGCAACAATACCCGACCGTTCCTTAAAAAGGTCGATGACCGCAATGGCTTTGAGCAGACGAATGTCGAGGGAAGCGCTTCCCAGCGACTCGCAACGTTCGAGCGCTTCTGCCGCCAATGCCCAGCGGTGCCCATCCGGCGAGGCCAGAATGGAAGGCTCGAGATTGACGCGCAGGTAATTCCAGAGACGATCCGGGCCGTACAGATCATCGTCCTCGGCGTGTTTCAGAAAATCCTGAAAGCCGTGCGGTTCGGAGGAGTTCAGAAAACCGAAAACGCTTCGCTGGTTTTGCCCGAAGCGTCGCCGCGATACAGGGCCAAGCAAGCAGGCTGTTACAGGATGCAGCGGCCAGCATGCGTCAAGCATATTGGACAGGGACGCCGTGTCTTCGGTGCGTCCCCGATACACGCAAGCCGCCACTTCTTTGGAAGGGAGCGTGGCGACTATCTCCGTCGTGAGGTCGCTTTCGATGGCGCGGCCGATCAGGTCGATTTGCTCTTCGCCTGCGGCGTTTACGACAAGATCAATGAAGCGTCCCTGGATTTTGGCCCATTCGTCGCGCATTTCGCGGGAAAGGCGATGGGCGTATTCCTCGAAAGCCTGGTGCAGCACCCCTACGATGAGGAAACGCCCGTTGCTCCGCGAGGCGGCCTCGGCGAGTTGCTGGAAAATGTATGCGTCGGCGTCGTTTTGCGCCGCCGCTTCGAGGAATTTGCCCATTTCGTCGATGAACAAAACCACCCCGTCGCGTTCGTCGGAAGCAGCGGCTTCCGCGAGCTGGGCGATTACCTTGCTTTCGGTCCAGCCGCCGCGAGGGCGACGCGCGGCTACGCCTGCTTTCTGGAGAGATTCCCCGATAACGGTTGCCGGATCGTCTCTTCTGCCTACCACCGGAACGATGCGCCGCCCTTTCGTGGTGGCTCGCAGTTCCCTCCGGGTTTTTTTCGAAAGGGTCGGGCCGAAGATGGTTTTGGCCGATTTGCGCAAAAGAGGGTCGCCGCTCAACAACGCACTGAACGCTACGACAAGGCTCGATTTGCCGCTGCCGTATGGCCCCGTCCAGGTAAAGGCGCCCTGCCCCGTTTCCGCGACATGACGGGACATGGTCTCCAGTACGCGGGCAGAGGAGGCCGGGCAGACAAAGCCATCCAGCGACGCCGCGCTATCGAGGTCGGCGTCTATGCGGATGGATCTGAGAAAGCGGCGGGCTATATGTACGCGGTCATTCAGCGGCATCACGCAGCTTGCTTATCGGTGGTTTGGGCGTAATCGCCTCGTATGTATTCCAGCGCTTCGCAGTCTTGCACCTCTTGGGTTCGCACGAGCTGTTTCAGACCTGCCGTTTCAGACCATCTGACGACGCCATTCGTAACCTCTTCAAGAAAAATTAACCGACTCGCCAAGTCGTTTTCGCTCAGCCCGAATACGCGGCCCGGCCCGCAGGGCGCGTGCGCAACAGCTTCGAAGGACAAGGTATCCGCCCTGGAATACGATTCCCAAAACTTTGCGAGCGCATAGGCGAAAACGCCATTGCTCAAGGTTGGCTTCAGGCCGCGCACAAAGCGAAATTCGTCTTTTTTATTCGTGGCCTTGATCAGGCCCAGTTCGGTCAACGGGGATTCGAGTATGCCGTCATGTCTGCCTTGGCTCGCCGATTGCCGGGCGACGTAGGTCCGGATCAGGCAGGCTACATCGTTTTTAATGATCGTTCTGGAGGGTTTCGATACGCCGCAATCTCGCGCAAGGCGTTCTATTTGCGCAATCATGGCGTCCCGGTCGAACGTCACGGCGGGATAGTAACTGAACGCCCAGAGCCAGGTTGTTTTTTCCGGGTGGGTTGCGATCTGAACATGCAGCAGCCAGAGCGTGGAAGGGTCCTCCACGTATGGATCCAATCCGTCCTCGCCAAACAGAATCTCGCCGAGGTCCGTTGTTTGAACCGAGTTTGTTCCGGATGGCTCGTCGATAATCCCGGTCGCTTTGGCCCAGTGCCGCATGGAAGCGACCATGTTCTTGCCGACGCCGAATCGCGCAATGGCGTCGTCGCCCCAGCAAGCGGCCTTTTGATCGGGCTCTTTCTCTGTCTCGCCGACGCGGTCGAAGACCTTTTTCAGCCATCCGTAGCGCAGCGGGAACGTTTCGTGTCCCGAGAATCGAGGCATGTAGCCCTTTTGATATAGCGGTCCGCGCGGCATGTTCTTGCACTGACTCCAAAGGTAGCGCGTTACTCGACCAAAACGCTATAAGAGGTGGGTGATTTCCGCCGCAGGGCGCACGGCGTTCTTCGGGAGGCAGGTCCGAAGTTCCGAGCGATGCGGCGGGCGTTCCATCAAGTATTGCTTATGCCTTGAAGTTCGAGATTCTTACGCTGGATTGCAAGCATTTCGGGATATTCGCGATTGCATAGGGAAGGGTTTTTGTCATACATTGTAACATAACCCTATCCTGTTCGGGCAAGGAAAATATATGTACGAAATATGTAAATTATTCCCCAATAAAAGCTCGACCCGTTTTTTCCGCGATTGATCCATGTCCGCCTCCCAAACCATCTACCTGGACCATCAGGCCACCACGCCGATCCATCCAGACGTATTGACCGCGATGCGGCCCTGGCTTACGGAAGCGTTCGGCAATCCGCATTCGTCGGATCACGCCATCGGTTGGAAGTCCTCGCAGGCTGTCGATAAGGCGGCGGAGCACGTAGCAAGGTTAATCGGCGCGGACGCCGACGAAATTATTTTTACTTCGGGGGCCACGGAATCCAACAATATGGCCTTGCTTGGACTGGCCCGCCGCGCTGCAAAGGGCAAGCGCCGCCGGGTGTTGCTGAGCGCCATCGAGCACAAATCCGTGCTTGCCGCAGGCCGGGCGATCAGGGAGCAACTCGGCTTTTCCGTCGAGCATATCCCCGTGGATCGGGAGGGATTTATAGACATGGAGGTGCTTTTCGACGCCTTGGACGAGGAGGTGCTTGCCGTATCCGTTATGGCTGTGAATAATGAAATCGGGACCATACAGAACGTAGCGCGGATTTCGGAAATGACCAGAGCGTACGGCGCCGTTTTTCATTGCGACGCTGCCCAGGCGTCTCTCGCCATGCCCATGGATGGTTTCGCGGAGATTGCGGACATGGTGAGCCTTTCCGCGCACAAGATGTATGGCCCGAAAGGAATCGGGGCCTTATATGTATCGCGTGCGATGCAGCCGTACATCGAACCGTTGATCTACGGAGGCGGTCAACAGCATGGCTTGCGGTCGGGCACTACCCCGGTTCCTTTGTGCGTGGGCATGGGGGCGGCGGTCAGCATGCTCTGTTCGGCGGCAATCGTCGAAAGACGTTCGGAGATGGCCCGACGCCGCGATGCGTTCGTGGAGCGACTTCGCCGGTTGCCGCGGCCAATCGCCGTGAATGGCCCTTCGGGATCGGCTCGCCACCCCGGCAACGCGAATATTCGTTTTGGCGGGTTTTCTGCGCACGACATACTTGCCGCCTTGCAACCGAACCTGGCGGCTTCGACCGGTTCTGCGTGCACCTCAGGAACGCCGGAGCCGTCCCATGTGTTCAAAGCCATTGGTCTTTCCGGCGACGAGGCGGAATCCTCCATTCGCTTCAGCCTCGGTTTCGACGCCAGCGACGAAGACATGGAAGTCGCCGTGGAGCTAATTGAAGCCGCGCTGGAAAAACTCTCCGCCGTCGAGCAGTTGCATCCCGTTTAAGACCGGGGAGGTTGCGTCGCGTCTTTGCGCTGTGGTACAGCGACAGCAAACAGATTGCCCTGCCGCTTTACGACGACCCGAACCAGTGCGAACTGTTTCCGAATGACCTCGAAGCGTGGATCAGATGGATCGAGCAGCTCGACCTGACATGTCTCGGATATAGGCCAGTGCAGGAAAGCGGGCGCAAGGTGCTCCTCGAACTGTGCTACCGCGTCGGTTGGGACCCGGAGGAAAGCGGCGATCGGTACGGCGCCGCGTGGCCCAGCGTCGAAACGATCGCCCGGAATGCGTTCCCAGCGTGCAAGAACGCTCGCCGGAAAACGCTCCGGATCATGCGCCGGTTGGAGGAAGCCGGGTACGTAGAGCGCATCGAGCGGCGTCAGCCGAACGGCGGAATGTGCTCAAACCTGTACCGGCTTGAACCCGCAATGCGCAAAAACGCCATCGAAGCCGCCGAAAATGGGGGGGTGTCAATTTCGCCCCAAAATGACACCCTAACTAAAATAGAACAAAAGGATGAACCCCACCCCGCGAAAAGGGGGGGGATTTCTGTTGATAACTCCAATTCTTCGAAGATCGAGAAGCAACGTGCGAAGGCTTGGCTACGAACGAAAGGCGTACTCGCGCTGAAATACGCGGCCATCGCCGCGACCGATCCGGAGCATTGGCGGCGCGTGCAGAGCGCAGCAAAGGCGCATCCGGAAGCCGGCCCCGGCCTGATCGTCGGTTGGTTGAAGGATCCGGACGCGATCCCGAAGGTGAAAATCACGGGACCGAAGAAGTGTCCGCACGATTCATGGACTTCAGAGGCGATGTACGTTGACGACTTCGGAGTACGTAGAGATAAGTTCTGCAATCACTGCAAACGCGAAATGAAGCTGGCCCGGGCCGCAATCTGCGAATAAGGTCGCCGCGCCTGCGTGCTCCCCAGCCCGGCCGCTCCAGTTCCTTGCGCGGCTGGGCCGGGTCCGCACTCCACCGCGGCTTTAACTGGACGCGCATGAGCAAAGAACGAACCGAGAGAATCCGGATCGTCGAAGAGTATCGCGACCTGACCGGGATGGAATATCGATTACGGCAGCGATCGCCGCAGAAGAAATTGCCCCTGTAAGTCGCTGTAAAGCCCGCAAATACGAAATAGGCCCAGAACCACCCGTATCAGCCGGGAAGCCGAAATTCGAAGCCCTGTGCGGCCCTGTGCGGCCCGTTTTGAATCCGGTTGGACCCTCGATGCCCCCGTTTCGGGGCGTTTCAGCGCAGGAACGCAACCAGAGAAACCATTATGAAAGCAGGAGACAGCGGACACGGACCGGACCGGCCGATGGACCGGCTTGGGCTCGGCCTGATCTACATGGCGACGGGCATGATCCCGGAAAACATCGAGGATTGGATGACTCCGGAGCAAAAGCGCGATCCGGAGCTGATGGCGTATGTGCAGGAGCTGAAGGAAGAACGCCGCGCCTCGCGGCGCCAGGCGAACGAGCGATCGGAGAAATTACCAGGCAAATGAGGGCGCCGCACCTGTGCAGGCCCTTGAATTTGAAACCTTTCCCGGCATAAAGTGTAAAGTATTTTTGACAGGCCGCCCCAAAAACCGTCATGGACGAATCGCTGGGAAAGATGAACTACACCTCGACGCGCTACGCCATCGAAGGGAACGTATGGCCACTGTATGCTTCCGGATCGTACGCAGGCCCGAACCTGTCGAGCACGGCGAGCCGGGTTATGTTTGCGCTCATGGCCCGCGCCGAAAACGCTCGACGAGAAGCCGTCGAACGCCTGTCGGTTACGAGTCTCGCCCGCAGAATTGGCGTATCCAGGCAGGCGGCCAGCGCAGCCGTGAACGCCCTGGAAGCGCATGGCATCATTCACAGGCCATCGAACCCCTCCGACTGGATCGGCTTTAGAGCATGGCGGGCGTACGAGGATGCTCCGGAGTTATGGAGCGTCGCCGACCGTGTCCTGTACGCAACATGGCGCCGCTGGATTACGTGCGGAGCGCACGTGCACAGATTCGCAGCCCCGAAGATCGTGCTCGATACAGGCCTGTCCCGGCAGGCCGTGCACGCCGCAATAAAGCAGCTTCTCGCCGCGGGAATCATTAGCCGGGTAGCATTCGATCCGACGGCGACAGCAGCCGAACGGCGGCGGATCGAAGGATTGCGCCGCGCGGAGAGCCTGGACAACCAGCCGGCTTTAACTGGACGCGCATGAGCGAAGAACGAACTGAGAGAATCCGGATCGCCGAGGAATACCGCGGCTTGACCGGCATGGAGCGCTACTGCCGCGAGGAATACAGCCGGTCCGGTCCGGCCAGCGTGTGGCGGGTGTACGCTTTTCTGTGGGCGCGGCAGGGCGAAGCGTCCGGATCGATCTCGGCCATATCCAAAGGCGCCGGGGTAAACACCCGGGACGCAGGCCACGCGATCGAGACGCTTTGGGAACGCGGCGTGGTCGATTTCGACGAGTAGGGGCCGTCTCTCGCGCTCCGGAAAAGGAGAAGATGAGGATTTCACCTCTAATCCTAAATATATTTTATCGAGTAAAAATCTGTAAAACTTTCAGACCTAAAGAATAATTAATATGTCCAGTGTCCTCAGCAAAAACCTTCCTTACACCAAAAGAAACAATCACAGGGTTTCTTTTTAAAAGCACTATAGGTATATTCATGCTTGTTGACATAGCAAAACCATTACTTCTCCCCGCATCTCCCAGATCAATATCCTCAAAATTATATGTGTGGCTACTCAATCCAAAAAGCAAGTCCCAAAAAATACCTTGATTTGGATCTTGCAATTTTAAGCCACCCATAAAACTCCATATTTGAGTTTCAGAAACAAGATCAAAAGAGGGATGAATAGGTTCATCTACTTCATAAACACTTGCCTCAACCACCCCATTTAAAAATGTATCAAATGCTGTACCAGCACCCAATGTAATACCTAAAGGAGAATGTGCATTTTTAGTACTACCATCCAAAGGAGTATGAAATCTTGTTAATGAAGCATCATACGCAACATAGACTATAGCAACCCCTTTTGAGTTTGCTATAGTCTCATTATCAAGCGACTGCGCATTCACATCGAATGTCGCAACAAAGGCAGTAAAAGCAAAAGCGATTCCGAGAAGAAGAGAGATACGTTTCATGACGAAGTAGAAGCAAGTTACAAAGGACGAAGCCCGGCCGGAGCCGAGCACAACGCTCCCAGCATAAGGCACGCCCGGAGCACTGTCAAGCCCTTTTCGGTCGCCTTCGGCCAGAAATCGACCCCAGCCCATCCATCTGAATTAGGTTACAAGTGTGCGATAGATGTTTGATCCGTGTTCGACGTAACGGCTTGGCGAGTCCACGCGCCCGGCGAAAAGAGAACGATTTCTGTCGAGTACCGGGAGCGCGGCGGCGCCCGCTCAGGCCGATAGCTGAACGACTCGGAATATATGTACAAGGGGGGTGTACCTTAAAAAGGAAGGCGGCGTGAATCATTTTTGAATTATTCGTGAATACGACCCGCGACAGGTTGCCCAGGTCAAAACCAAGCGCGCGCATCGAAAGCAAAAATCAGAAATTCCCGCTTCGCTGAAGCGTCTGTCACGTCCGGCCCAGGCCCCGCCGCAGTACCTCGTTCCTCGGTACAGCGGCGGGGTTCTTTATGCAAAGGGTATGGTCGCCGCGCTTGTGCGCACGGCCCGAAGGGAAGGTTGGCGCTTCGATTCGATCCAGTAGCGGGCCGTACGCACAAGCGCAGCGCCCCTGTTGCTCGTTTCCCAGCGTCCGGCGATTAATTCTGTCGCCGCCGATATGGCCGCGCACAGGCCGCGCTCCTTCGTCGCGCTCCCTCCTGTGCGCGTCGTTTTTGTGCGCACAATAATTATTGGTGCACACGCTCCACGCGTGAAAGGCGTGCGCGCCCCGCGTCAGTGCATGGCGCAAGGTGGCTATGGGGCGCGCACCAGTTATGATGTGCGCGCGCGGGGCAGGTTCGCACAGACGGCCCAGGCTCTTGCGACCGGTTGCCACAGGTCGCCCGTTTGATTCTTTTAGGCGCTAAATAACGGAGATGGACAGTAGTTAGCCATTGCCAATAACCAAGGCTACATCGTCTTGCCACGCCGGCGCGCCAGCGATGGGGCTTCTGCTACCCCGAACCGGCTGCCTTGCGCCGACCGGGTTCAAGCGCCGCATAGGCCTCGTAGGTCTTCGGTCCGGGGGCGGACTTGATGCACTCCCAGGCCGCCACGGCGTCGGCCCGGCTCTTGCCCTTGTTGGCTGGGTCCGCCTTGAAATCCGTGACGAAATTGTTAAATCGAGCAGCGGGGATCCGCGGCAAGCGGCCCTCCGAGCGCATAAGCTCCAGTAATCGATCGCCGAGCTCCGCGTAGGTGATGCGCCGGCCTGCCTGAAGTTGCGCGCTGCGCCATTCGTTGAGCCAGTACCACTGGCCTGACTTGTCTCTCAGCGACGGCGCGCGCGCATGGACGAGGTCTCGAAGGAATGTTTTTGTTCTCCTGTCGTCGACGTAAGCCCGGACGACCGTTTCGGCGGCCAGCCTGTCGCGCCCTGCTCCGGACCGTCGATCAGGCATGGGTTTGGCGGGCGGAACCACCCCTGTTCGCAGAAAGTCGCGGATGAGGGCCTCAAGCTCAAGCTTGCGCCGTCGGCCGACAGCGATACCGAGCTGGCGCGCGAAGGCCTTGAGGTCCGCGGCGTAAAAATAATTGTCGTCGAACTCCTTGACCGACATGGAAGCACGAAGCTTCGCCATGGTACTTTCCGGTGACTGACAGATGCAATCGGGATGTCAAGTTATGGGCTTGAACGGTTGCTTTTCGATATAAGCACCTAATGATATATTATAATTTCTTAAAAAATAATATTTTGGCCGCTTTCATGGCCGAATGCGCTTCAGGAACGCCGGAGCCGTCCATGTACCCAGGGCCATGGGCTTTTCCGGCGACAATGAGGAACCGCCGCGCCGGCCGCCAACCTCCATACCCTCTCCCCGGCCAAGACGAGGAACCGCCGCGGCCCCTCAAAGAATTTCTGCGGCGCCCGGAAGCGTAATCGAGCGTTCCGCCCCCATGTTTTCCGACGCTATGTTTCGTATCTTGCAAGGATGTATGCGCGGCAGGGCGCCCCGCATCCTTTCTGTCCGGCGCAGCGGTCTGTCCGCTCCGGCCCACGATCCTTCGGTTTACGAGGCGCGAACAGGTTTATGCATACCGATCAAACAATGGATCAGCAAGTAAAAATCGCCGAAAACGGGTACGGCGCAGAAAATATTCAGGTGCTTGAAGGACTGGAAGCCGTCCGCAAGCGCCCGGCCATGTACATAGGAGACGTAGGACTCCGCGGACTGCACCATCTGGTGTACGAAGTCGTGGACAACGCCATCGACGAGGCGCTGGTCGGGTACTGCGATCAGATCGAAGTCTCCATCCGCGAAGACGGCTCCGTGTGCGTCGTGGACAACGGGCGCGGCATTCCGGTCGAGGAACACCCCAAGGAGAAACGTTCCGCGCTGGAAGTGGTGATGACGACGCTTCATGCGGGCGGCAAGTTCGACAAGGATACCTACAAGGTGTCGGGCGGACTGCACGGGGTAGGCGTTTCTTGCGTGAATGCCCTTGCCGCGACCTTGACGGCCATAGTGCGCCGGGACGGTTACGAATGGCGCCAGGAGTATGCGTACGGCAAACCGCTGGGGCCGGTCGCGCGGGGACGCGCGCTGCGGCCCGACGAAGAAACCGGCACCGAAGTGACGTTTCGCCCGGATCCGGGGATTTTCACCGAGACGGAATTTCGTTTCGATACGCTATCGGGTCGTTTGCGCGAACTGGCCTATCTGAATCGCAACGCGCGCATCGCTATCGAGGACTTCCGCGAGGAAGACGAAGCATTGCGCCGCGAGGAATATCATTTCGAGGGCGGCATTGTGGAGTTCGTCGACTACCTCGACGAAACCCGGACGGTCATCCAGGAAGAAACGATTTACATCTCCGAGGAAGACGTCGAGGTGCCGGTGGAGTTGGCGATGCGATACAACGCCGGCTACACGGAAAACGTGCTTTCCTTCGTCAACAATATCAATACGCACGAAGGCGGTACGCACATATCGGGGTTCCGCCGGGCGCTGACCCGGACCCTGAAAGCCTACTCGGAGAAGAACAATCTGGTGAAGAACGCCAAAGTCGATCTGTCCGGGGACGATTTCCGGGAAGGATTGACCGCCGTGCTTTCCGTTCGGGTGGCCGAGCCGCAGTTCGAGGGCCAGACCAAGACCAAACTGGGCAATTCGGAGGTGCAGAGCGCAGTCGAAACGCTGGTGAACGAAAAACTGGGACAGTGGCTTGAAGATCATCCCCGCCAGACGAAAGCCATCATCGAGAAGGTGATTCTTGCCGCGCAAGCCCGCCTCGCCGCCCGCAAGGCGCGCGAACTGGTGCAGCGGAAGAGCGCTTTTTCCGGCGGCGGACTGCCCGGGAAACTGGCCGATTGCGCCTCGCGCAACCCGGAGGAATCGGAACTATATCTTGTCGAGGGCGATTCGGCGGGCGGATCGGCCAAGCAGGCGCGCGACCGCCATTTTCAAGCCATTCTGCCCCTGCGCGGGAAGATTCTGAACGTGGAGCGGGCCCGCCTCCCCCGGATTCTCGAAAACGAAGAAATCCGGAATATGGTCACGGCCCTGGGCACGGGTCTGGTCGGACTGGAAGATTCGTTCGATTTGTCGCGTTTGCGATACCACAAGATTATTCTGATGACGGACGCCGACGTGGACGGGGCGCATATTCGCACCCTGCTCCTCACGTTTTTGTACCGCCACCTGCGCCCCCTCTTCGAAAGCGGCTACGTGTATGTGGCGTTGCCGCCGCTCTTCAAGGTGCAGGCGGGTCGGCGGGAGCACTATCTTTGGTCGGAAGGTCAGCTGGCCGCGAAAACGCGGGAGCTGCGCGAGGCGGGCAAACAGAAAATATCCATTCAGCGCTACAAGGGACTGGGCGAGATGAATCCCGAGCAGCTTTGGGATACGACCATGGATCCCGCTACCCGCCGCCTGCAACGGGTGACGGTGGAGGACGGCGCCGTGGCCGACCGCGTGTTCTCGACGCTGATGGGCGACGCCGTCGAGCCGCGCAGGCAGTTCATTGAGCGCAATGCGAAGTACGCCACCATCGATGCATAACGCATCGGGGAAGGACGTAACGGGAACGTATCCGCAGCAACATGTTGGACCATTCCGATCAACAGGATTCCCCCGACGTTTCCGTGGTCGTGCCCCTGTACGACGAGGCGGATTCCTTGCCTGAACTGGCCCGGGAGATTCGGTTCGCCTGCGAAGACGCCGGATATCGTTTCGAGGTCTGGTTCGTGGACGATGGGTCCCGGGACGCCTCCTGGCAAGTCATCGCGCGGCTGCACGAGGAAGATTCCCGCATGGCGGGCCTGCGATTGCGGCGCAACTACGGCAAATCGGCGGCGCTGGCGCTTGGATTCGAGCAGGCCCGGGGAAGATACGTGGTCACGATGGACGCCGATTTGCAAGATACGCCGGCGGAAATTCCAAGGCTGATCGGGCGGATCGAAGAAGGGTTCGACCTGGTGAGCGGCTGGAAAAAGACGCGCCGCGACCCGCTCAGCAAGCGCCTCCCAAGCAAATTTTTCAATCGCGTGACGCGGGTTATTTCCGGGGTTCGTTTGCACGATTTCAATTGCGGCCTGAAAGCATATCGGCGGGACGTGGTGAAGAGCGTGCGCGTCTACGGCGAACTGCACCGGTATATTCCGCTGCTCGCCAAATGGGAAGGGTATGATCGCATTTCCGAAATCCCGGTGGAGCATCGCGCGCGGCGCTACGGGCGCAGCAAGTTTGGGCTGGACCGGTTCGTCAAAGGATTTCTGGACCTTATTTCCGTGACGTTTCTGACCCGGTTCGCGGCGCGCCCGATGCATTTTTTCGGCGCATTCGGCACGCTGGCGTTTTTTGTCGGATTCATGCTTTCCCTGTGGCTTTCCATCGACAAGATCGTTTTCGGAAATCCTATCGGGGACCGGCCGCTGCTGCTGTTCGGGGCGCTGATGATGGTGGTGGGCGTGCAAATGTTCACGACAGGCTTGCTCGGCGAGATGATCGTTCGTCCCCGCATGGAGCGCGCCGATTCGTACCGCGTGATGGCTGCCTTGCCTCCGGCGGACTGAATTATGGGCGCCGAGGTCTCCGAACGAATCCGCCGCCGGATTGCCCTTGTGGGGCCCGCCGCGCCTTTCCGGGGAGGCGTCGCCCAGTTTACGGATACGGTGGGGGCGGGGCTGCGGGATCGGGGATGGTCGGTGCGCATGGCCACGTTCCGGCGACAGTATCCGAAGATTCTTTTTCCCGGAACGTCGCAATTCGATGCGGCGCGGCCCGCGGCGCCGGATACGCATCGCCTGATCGATTCCATAGGACCGGCTACGTGGATCGCAGCAGCCCGGGCGATCGCCGAGCAGGATCCGGCCGCCGTCGTGTTTCAGTACTGGACGCCCTTTTTCGCGCCTGCGTACGGCGTTATGGCGCGGCGGCTGGCCAAACGGGGCGTTCGGGTTGCCGCGATCGTACATAATGTGTATCCGCACGAGCGGCGGCATGGCCTCGTTGCCCCGCTGGCGGGATATTTTCTGAAGCAATGCGGCGCGCTGCTGGCGCTGTCCGATCTGGTGGCCGCCGATTTGCAGGCGCTGGGCGTCGCCGCGCCCGTGCATATGGCGCCGCATCCGGTCTACGGGCATTTTGGCGATCCGGTCCCGCGCGCGGAGGCCCGGCGACGGCTTCGTATCCCGGAGCGCGCCGACGTATTGCTTTTCTTCGGGTTCGTGCGGGCGTACAAGGGATTGCGCGTGCTGCTGCGCGCCTTGCCCCGGGTTCTGGCCCGCCGCCCTGCCGCGCGGCTTGTGATCGCAGGCGAATTTTACGAAGACGAACGGGCGTACCGCGACCTGATCGCGTCGCTGGGCCTTGACGAGGCCGTGCTGGTGCGGGGGGAATATATCCCGGAAGCAGAAGTGGGTCTGTATTTTTCGGCGGCGAACCTGGTCGTGCAACCCTACGAATCGGCCACGCAGAGTGGCGTGGCGCAGACGGCCTGGCATTTCGACCGACCCGTGGTGACGACGGACGTGGGCGGACTGGCCGAGGTGGTTACGGATGGCGTATCGGGGTATGTAACGCCGCCCGGCGACCCGGAAGCGCTGGCGGACGCCATCGTACGCTATTTCGAAGAAGGCCGGGAGGCTGCTTTTGCGGAAGGGGTGCGGCGGGAGCGGGAACGTTTTTCCTGGGGCCGCTTGCTGGATTCACTGGAAACCATGCTGGATTAAAATCCATGGAATACGATCCGATCAAGGATGCGATGGGAAAATTTTTCCGCATCCACCCCGCGTTGCAGCGCCTGTTTTTCGCGCTGTTGCATACCGTGTTCTTGCGGTCCTGGCATGTTCGCCGGGAAGTGCATGCGCTGCTGGGAGATGCGCGGGCGGGGCAGCCTGCGGACGTATTGGATGCGGGAACGGGATTCGGGCAATATGCGGCGTATATCGCCCGGCGATTTCCGGGCGCCCGGGTGTTGGCCGTGGACGTCAAGTCGGATTATCTCGCTGATCTGAGGCGGTTTGCCGCGCGGACGGCGCTACAGGATCGCATGACGTTTCTTGAGTACGATCTGACCGGCCCGCCCCTGGAGCAGACGTTCGACCTGATCGTTTCGGTGGATGTGATGGAGCATATCGAGGACGACAGGACGGTTTTCCGCAATTTTGCGCAGATGCTTCGGGAGGGCGGACACGTTATTGTCAACACGCCGTCGGATCAGGGAGGATCGGATACGGCGGCGCACGGCGAGGACGGGTTTATAGGCGAGCATGTCCGCCCCGGATACGGCCTTGAAGCGTTGCGGGACAAGATGGCGGAGGCTGGTCTGGAAACGGTGCGGGCCCGGTATACCTACGGGACCTTCGGTTCGATAGCCTGGCGCATTCTTGTCAAGCGGCCCATGCGTATGTTGTCCGCGACGCGGCTGGCGTTCGCCCTGCTGCCGGCGTATTACCTTGCGGCCTTGCCGGCGGGCCTGATCCTGAACGCCATGGATGTGCGCAGCCGCAACGAAACCGGTACGGGGCTGATTCTCGTTGCGCGCAAGAAAGGACAGGATGCGCATGGAAACCGGAGCGCGCGCCCTGCCGTTACAGCGTAAACCGAGGGGGTCCATGCAGACAAAATATATCTTCGTTACGGGAGGCGTTACGTCGTCGCTGGGCAAAGGGATCGTCTGCGCATCGCTGGGGAGGCTGCTGGAGTCAAGGGGGTTGCGCGTTACCATTCAGAAACTCGATCCCTACATCAATGTCGATCCCGGGACGATGAACCCCTATGAGCATGGGGAGGTGTACGTCACGGAAGACGGGGCCGAGACCGATCTGGACCTGGGGCACTACGAGCGGTTCCTCGGCAGGCCGATGAGCCAGGCCAACAATGTCACGACCGGGCGCATTTACCTTGAGGTGATTACGAAAGAGCGGTCCGGGGCGTATCTGGGCAAGACCGTACAGGTGGTTCCCCATGTTATCGACGAGATAAAGCGCCAGATGCTGACGCTCCGCGATACGGGGCGGTACGATGTGGTGATTACCGAAATCGGCGGCACGGTCGGCGACATCGAAAGCCTGCCTTACCTTGAAGCCATTCGGCAGTTGCGGTACGAAATCGGCGCGCGGAACGCGCTGGACGTACACTTGACCCTTGTTCCGTTTCTCGCCGCGGCGGGCGAATTAAAAACGAAGCCGACGCAGCATTCCGTAAAAACGCTCCTGTCGTACGGGTTGCAGCCCGACATTCTGGTGTGTCGGTCGGAAAGGCCGCTGGACGAGGAGCTGCGAAAAAAAATCGCCCTTTTCTGTAACGTGGAGCCGCGTGCGGTGATTGCGGCCCGGGATGCGGAGTCCATCTATGAAGTGCCCCTGCTTTTGGCCGAGGAGGGGCTGGACGATATTGTGTTCGAACGGCTTGGCATGTCCTCCGGGGACGGCGCGGCGACGATTTCGGATGCGCCGGGCATGCAGGAATGGATCGGCTTTCTGAAAACGCTGAAGAATACGCAGGGCGCCGTGCGCATTGCCCTCGCAGGCAAGTACGTGGAGCATCAGGACGCCTACAAGTCCATTACCGAAAGTTTTATCCTCGCGGGCGCGGCGAACGGAGTGCATGTCGATTTGCAGTATGTTTTGTCCGACGACGTCACGGAAGACAATGTGGAGGCCCTGCTTGGCGGGACGGCGGGCGTGTTGATTGCGCCAGGATTTGGCGACCGGGGCATCGACGGGAAGATCGCCGCCGCCCGGTACGCGCGCGAAAACGATATTCCTTTCTTCGGGATATGCCTCGGAATGCAGTGCGCCGTCATAGAATTTGCGCGGCAGCGGTGCGGCTGGGAGGACGCCCATTCCACGGAGTTCGACCCGGATACGGCTCATCCGGTGATCGACATTATGGAAGAGCAGAAACGGATCGCGGACAAGGGGGGCACCATGCGCCTCGGGGCGTACGAATGCCGCCTGGTCGAAGATTCCCGCGTCGCGGAGATTTACGGAACGCTTGAAGTATCGGAGCGGCACCGGCACCGGTATGAAGTGAACAATGTGCTGCGCTACAAATTGCTTGAACACGGCATGCGTTTTACGGGGGTCAATCCGGGGCGGGATCTTGTGGAGATCGTCGAGCTGCCTGCGCATCGCTGGTTTGTCGGCGTGCAATTCCATCCCGAGTACAAAAGCACCGTGGCGCAGCCGCACCCGCTTTTCTGTTCCTTTGTGGCGGCGTGCGTGGAATTTGCCCGGGAGAAGGATATGATGGCGTCGCCGCGTCCTTCGCGCCGCCGGCGGGCCATGCCGCTCGCGTCTGCGAAAATGTAGGCGCGGGCGCCCTCCGCGCCCGAATATTCCCCTTTATTCCGCCAGGAAGGGAATATACGCTCCTGCTGAACATATATTACACATATTTATGTATAAAAATATTGGCTCCACCGTCATTTTTTTCCCATAAAAGGCTTGACATTACAGATTTACGTCGTAATTTGACCAAACAAGTGGGGAAAAGTGGGGAACATTCCCATGACTTGGACGCTGAATCGGCGTAATGCGCCGGATGCGTTATTCCGGTTCATGGCTCCATCCGCTGCTTCTTTGGCATTATGGCAAGCTTCAAGGGACAGGCAACATACTCCGTAGACAGTAAGGGTCGCATAGCGATCCCGGCCAGGATGCGGAATGCGCTGAACCCGGATGCGAACGACAGCTTTACGATTACGCGCGGCTTCGAGCAATGCATCCTGCTGTTTCCGATGGATGAGTGGGCAAGGCGCGAGGCGGAGATCGCCCGGCTGAACACGTATCGATCCGAAGCGCGCAGTTTCGTGCGGACGATCATGCGCTGGGCGGATGAGGTTACGCTGGATGGACAGGGGCGAATCGTGGTTCCGAGGAACCTGATCGAATTTGCCGGTCTCGAAAGCGTCGCGTCAATCATTGGCGTTCTGGATCGTATCGAAATCTGGAATCCGAAGGTGTTTGCCGCCCAGGCCGAACAGGAAGCGGATTACCCGGACGTGGCGGAACGGATTTTCGAGATGGGCAGGGACTTGTAGCGCCATGAACGGCGGAAAATTTTCCGTCACAGGGGATGACAGGAGGAGATGGACATAAACGATTGGGGAATGCAGGGGGGTGCGATTTCGCAACCTCGTTCCACATTCCTGTTCTTTGCAAGGCTGTAACAGAAGGACTGATTACGAAAACCGGCGGCGTGTACGTGGATACTACCTTGGGTGGGGGTGGACACAGTGCTGCGTTGCTCGAGTTGTTATCACCGAGAGGCAGGGTGTTCGGCATCGATCGCGATGTCGAAGCGCTCGATGCATCTTGCAGCAGACTCGTCGCCGACTTGGAGCGCGGGCGGTTTACGCCTCTCCGGGGCAATTTCGAACATATCGAACAATTGCTCGAAGAAGCCGGAGAGGCGCAGGTGGACGGTCTGGTGGCGGACCTTGGGGTTTCTTCCCGCCAGATCGACGCCGCCTCGCGCGGATTCAGTTATCTCGCCGAAGGCGCGCTCGACATGCGCATGGATATGCGCGGGGGGCGTTCCGCCCGCGAAATTGTGAATTCGTGGGATTGGGGGATGCTGAAAGAGGTGTTCTCGACGTTTGGCGAAGAGCCGAGGTCGGGCCGGATCGCTCGCGCGATCGTGGAGGCCCGGCCGATCGAGAGCACCACGGAACTGGCCGAGGTGGTTCGCGGCGTAGCGCCGGGACGCGAGGCGATTCGGACCCTCTCTCGCGTATTTCAGGCGTTGCGCATCGTGGTGAATCGCGAACTGGAAGTGCTTGAGCGGTTGCTCGAAGCGTCTGTGCATGTGGTTCGGCCAGGCGGGCGGATGGCGGTGATAAGCTACCATTCGCTTGAGGACAGAAGGGTCAAACGGTTTTTCAGATACGGGAATTTTGGGCGGGAGCCGTTCCGCGACGCCTACGGCAATCCGCTGGTCCCGTGGAAGGAACGCATGCGGAAGCCGGTCCGGCCGGATGCTGAGGAGGTGGAAGCAAATCCGCGGGCGCGCAGCGCATGCCTTCGCATTGCGGAGCGCACGGAGTTGGCGTGGCCTCCGGACGAGGACGTGCAGACGATAAGGCGATGAACGAACGTGTGCGTCATGTACAAGCCAGAGACACATATCCTGAACAGGTTCGAAGAAGCCCATCCGGCTTCGGAGACGGTTCGCCTTGAACCGTCCCGGGGGCATGCGTTGCCTGGCTGGTCGGATATCCAGGACTTGAACCAGCGCAAATCAGCTTCTCTCCGGGGCGGCGTCACCTTTCTGGAACGTATTTCGACGGCGCGATTCGCCCTGATCGTGGCGGGGTTCGGCGTGTTGTGCACGCTGTACGTGGGGCATGTTCATACGACCCGACACATTCTGGCGGAGCTCGAACGGGAGCGCCAGGAAAATCTTCGGCTTCACTTGCAGTACAATCGCCTGAAAGGAGATTTCGATCAGATGGTTGGTCCTTCCGTCATCTACGAGCGCGCCCATGCATTGGGGCTCGTTACGGATCCCGCGCCCGGGCCCCCGGTCGAGGTGGAGGGATGACGGGAAGCACGCGAACAAGGCGCAAGAAGTTTGCGAGAGGTCACCCACGTGGATGCAAAGGATTCCATACTGATCCGGATGTACGCGGCGCTGATGGCGCTAAGCCTGCTGCCCCTGCTTGTCATCGGGCAGGTCTTTCGTATTCATCTTACGGAGGGCGGCGATCTGCGGGATCAGGGGCGGCGACAGACCAATGCGTTCGTCGGCGTTCCAGCGATGCGGGGCGCTATATATGATCGGGCGGGCCGGACGCTGGCGGTGAATACGGCGCGCTACGATCTGGCGCTCGACCCAACGGTTTCCGGCTTCAACGAACAACGACTTGCGTTCTTTGAAAGATTGTCAAAGCTGACCGGTGTGTCCGCGGCGCACTACCAGCAGCGCGTACGCGAACGAACCAGTCCGCAGTACGTGCGGCTGGCGCGGGACCTGTCGGAGGAGCAGAAGGAAGAGATTGAGCGCTGGGAGGCGCCCGGCATTATCCTCAATCCGGCTTTCGCTCGCCGGTACAATCACGGACAAACTGCTTCGCATGTATTGGGCTATGTGAATTCCGACGGGGTCGGGCTGAGCGGCCTGGAACTGCAATACGACGAGTATTTGCGGGGGGTGGACGGACGGCGGCCCGTACAACGCAACCGGCTGGGCCGGATCAGGGCGTTCGTTTCCGGGAAAGTGGTTGAGCCGACGCACGGGGAGTCCCTCATCCTGACGATAGACCTGCTGCGGCAGACCATTCTGGAGGAAGAACTGGCCCGGGGCGTTGCCGAAATGCAAGCCCTGTCCGCCTCGGCGGTGGCGCTGGACCCCCGTACGGGCGCGGTGCTTGCCATGGCCAATGTACCTGCGTTCGATCCCAACCGGGCGGGCGCGTATCCGGCGGAAGCCCGACGCAATCGCGTGATTACGGACCGGATGGAGCCGGGCTCCACGTTCAAGCTCGTCTCCGCCGTCTCCGCCATTGAGCAGCGTCTCATCGGGATGGAGGATTCTGTCGAGACCGGGGACGGATGGGCCGTGGTGCATGGACGTACGTTCACCGACACGCGCGCGCGGGGCGCTATTCCGTTTCGGGAAGTAATTTCGTTTTCGAGCAATGTGGGCACGGCGAAAGTGGCGTCCCGCGCAGACCGGGATATGTTTTATGGACATGCCCGCAGTCTCGGATTCGGGCAGCGCGCGGGGATCGATCTTCCCGGAGAAGTGCAAGGATCGCTCAAGCCGCCCGACGAATGGAGCGGCGCCACGCTGACGGCCATGAGCATCGGGTACGAAGTGGACGTTACGCTTTTGCAGATGGCTGTGGCCTATGCGGCGCTTGCAAACGGCGGGCGGCTCGTGCAACCGCATGTGGTCGCCGAGCGGCGCGACGTAACCGGTCGAACCACATGGGCCGCGCGGCGGGACTCTGTGCGTCGGGCGTTTATGCCCTCGACGGCGGAAACCATTTTGCCCGGGTTTCTGGGCGCCGTGGAAACGGGCACGGCGACCCGCGCGCGCATAGCGGGCCTGAAGGTGGCGGGCAAGACGGGCACGTCCCGCAAAGCGGAGGACGGCGGGTATCGCGAAGATGCGCACCGGGCTTCGTTTGCGGGTTTTTTTCCTGCGGACGATCCGCAAATCGTGCTTGTAGTCGCTGTGGACGAGCCGCAAACATTCCAGTATGGCGGGCAGGTCGCCGCACCGATTTTTCAGCGTACGGCCACCCGTTGGCTCGCCACGTTTCCCGAACTGTCCCGGCAGGCGTTTTCGCCCGCGCAATTTTCGCGGGCGGCGGCGCCGTCCGACGGGCCTGCGCCCGGGGTCCCCGCGTTCGCGCGGGATCGCAACGAAACGAATGCATCGCCCTTGCCTGGCGACGCCGTTCCCGATTTTCGGGGATGGACCATGCGCGAGGCTGCCTACTGGTTGGCGCGCCGGAATGTCCCGATCCGCATTGAGGGGAGAGGGGTCGTAACGGCCCAATACCCCGAAGCCGGACATCCTCTTGGGCAAACAGTCGTGCTGCGATCCCAATGAAAACGTTCGGAGCCTTACTGAAAACCTTGCGGGATGCAGGCCTGCTCATGGAGACATGGGGAAGCATTGACAATATCGATATCGACCATGTGGCTGGAGATAGCCGCAAGGTCGGGCCGAACGGTCTTTTCGTAGCCATTCGAGGCGCAGAGATCGACGGCCACCTGTTCATTGACAAGGCTGTTAAAAACGGAGCCATCGCGATCGTGTGCGAGGCGGCGTCGGCGCGTCGGACATTCCGTCGTTCCGGCGTCGCCTTCGCGCGCGTCCGGGACGCCCGATGGGCCCTCGCTGTGTTGGCCGCTGCCTGGTACGGCGATCCGTCGCATGCGTTGCGCGTGGTCGGCGTGACGGGAACCAACGGCAAGACGACCGTTGCTTTTCTCGTATGGCAGGCGCTCGGATTGCTGGGCGTACAGGCCGGTTTCATAGGAACGATCGGCGTGCGCGTAGGGAACGAGGCCTTTTCCGCCCGCCTTACGACGCCCGACGCCCTGACCGTGCAGCGTTTCCTCCGCAGCATGGCGGACAAAGGATGCAACGCTTGCGCCATGGAGGCGTCTTCCCATGCGCTGGATCAGCAGCGCCTCTGCGGCGTGGCGTTCGACGTGGCTGTGTTTACGAATCTGACCCGCGATCATCTCGACTACCACGAAACATTCTCCGCATATTTTGCGGCGAAAAAAACACTTTTCGATCAGCTGGACGCCAGCGCCGTGGCCCTGTTCAACGCCGACGATCCGGCGGGCGCCCGCATGGTCGCCGATACGCAAGCCGCCTGCATTTCATATGGTCTGGACGAGGCGGCCGATATGCGCGCCAAGGTGGTTGAGGACGCCCTGAACGGACTGGCGCTTCGCATTGAAGGTCGCACGCGTCGCTTTCGGCTTGCCGGGCGGTTCAATGCCTGGAATGTATTGGCGGCATGGGGCGTGTTGCGGGCGCTGGGATATGGCGCCGACGCCGCGCTGGAGGCGCTGGAAGAAGTTCGGCCCGCCCCGGGGCGCTTCGAGCAGATGCGGTTCGGAGACGGTACGCATGTCGTCGTCGATTTTGCGCATACGCCCGCCGCGCTTCAGGCTGTGCTTGAGACCATAACGGCTGGAAGGCCGTCTGGCGCACAGATATGGTGCGTTTTCGGTTGCGGGGGGGATCGGGATCGGACAAAGCGGCCCATGATGGGCGCCGTGGCCGAGCGATTCGCCGACCGCGTGATCGTTACGAGCGATAATCCGCGCACCGAAGACCCTAACCGGATCTTGCAGGACGTCCGGGCCGGATTCGTCGATCCGAAGCGCGCCCTTTTCGTGACGGATCGCGGGGAGGCCATTGCCGAGGCAAGCCGCCTCGCTCGTCCGGGAGACATTGTGCTTGTGGCCGGGAAGGGGCACGAAACCCGTCAGATTATCGGAACGGATAGCAGGCGCTTCGACGACAGGGAAGCGGTCCGGGCGGCATTTGCCCGCCGGGCGCCGGCCCGCATGCCGCAACGCCCCGAATAACCGGACATGCAGATTTCTTACGACGACATCTTCCTATGCTTTATTACCTGATCGACTATCTGGAGCAACTCTACCAGCCCCCCGGGTTTCAGGTGATCCGGTTCATCACCGTCCGGGCTATGCTGGGCGCGATGACGGCGCTATGCATTTCCCTGTTCATAGGGCGCCGCATCATCAATATGTTGAGCGCAAGGCAGATGGGCGAATCCATTCGGGAAGGCGCGGAAGCGGGCGTAGTGAATCATGCGCACAAGGCAGGCACGCCCACCATGGGCGGGATCGTGATTCTGTTGTCGATCCTCGTATCGACCTTTCTGTGGGGCGCCATCGCCGAACCGTATGTCTGGCTGGCCATGCTGGCGATGGCCTGGATGGGCGCATTCGGATTCATGGACGATTATATCAAGACGTTCCGGAAGGACAAGCGGGGCCTGGCGCCGAAAGTCAAACTGGCGGGGCAAATATCCATCGGACTGCTGGTGGGCGCCGCGCTTTGTTTTCATCCTGCGTTCGAGGCGTACAGCGCGGTTGCGTATGTCCCGTTTCTGAAGGACAAGATGATTGACTATGACCTTTTGGGTCCGTTGTTCGGAGGCGTTGATCTTGGGCCGCTCGTGTACGTTCCGGTCGCGATTTTCATTATGACGGCGGTCTCGAATGCGGTGAACCTGACGGATGGGCTCGACGGGTTGGCTACGGGGGTTACCGCGTTCGTGGGCGTGGGCCTTGTGGCGCTGTGCTACATTTCGGGAAATGTGGAATTTGCGGAATTTCTCGATGTGTTTTATCTGCCCGGGGCGGGAGAACTCACGGTGTTCGCCGCGGCGATGTCGGCGGCTTGTTTCGGATTTTTGTGGTTCAACGGGTATCCGGCAACCGTTTTCATGGGCGATACGGGATCGTTGGCGCTGGGCGCCGCCGTGGCGTCCCTTGCGCTGATGATCCGCATGGAACTCTTGCTGCCCTTGCTGGGGGCAGTGTATTTCATGGAAACGCTGTCCGTAATCATACAAACGACCTGGTTCAAGTGGACGCGGCGGCGAACGGGAGAGGGTAAACGCGTATTCCGCATGGCCCCGATCCATCACCATTTCGAGGCGTACGGCACGCACGAGGCCAAGATTGTGACGCGCTTCTGGATAATCACTGCGGTGACCGTGGCGGCGACGCTGCTGGCGCTCCGCATCCGATGAACCCATGCGCTCCTGCATTTTTTCGCAAAAGACATATGATCCCCGGCAATCTGCGCGGAAAGAACGTAACGGTGGTCGGCGCGGCCCGCTCCGGCGTGGCCGCGGCGCGCCGATTGCATGCGCACGGCGCCCATGTGTTCGTGACGGATTCCGGCCCGATCGAACCGGCTTTCCGAAGCGCTTTGCAAGCGGAAGGGATTGCATTCGAAGCCGGAGCACATTCCGACCGGGCCGCCCAAGCGGATTTTCTGGTGCCGAGTCCCGGCGCGCCGTCTTCTATCCCGCTTTTGCAACAAGCATTCGCTGCAGGCCTCCCCGTCTACTCGGAAATAGAGGTTGCTTCCTGGTTTTGCAGGGCTCCCGTGCTTGCGGTCACGGGCACGAACGGCAAGACCACGACGGTTCGTTTGCTTGGACACTTGTTTCGGCAGGCCGGGAAGAGAGCCTTTGTTGGGGGCAACATCGGCTATCCGTTCTCGAATTTTGCGGAGGACGCCCGCCCGGACGATCTGGTGGTGCTGGAGGCGTCCAGCTTCCAGCTCGACCATATTGCGACGTTTCGGCCCTGGATTGCCGTGATGCTGAACCTTGCGCCGGACCACATGGACCGGTACGATCAGGATTTCGACGCCTATGCGCGAAGCAAATTTCGCATTGCAGAGAATCAGGGCGAAGGAGACTGGTTCGTTTGCAATCGGGACGACCGGGAGGTGCGGGAACGGGCGTCCGTGCTTCGCGCGGGCCGGAAAAATGGGCCTCTCCTGCTGGAATGCAGCCGGATGGGCGCGGTGGAAGCGGGCGCATTTGCGCGAGACGGGGAGATCGTGCTGCGCATAACCGACGAGGAAACCCTTATGCGATCAGATGAACTGTCGTTGACAGGGCCGCATAATCTGCACAATGCATTGGCGGCGGCGGTAGCGGCGCGCGTAGCGGGGCTGTCTCCCGCTGTCCTGCGCGAAGGCTTGCGGACATTCGCGGGCGTTCCGCATCGGATGGAGCTGGTGCGGGAAACCGGCGGCGTCCGATACGTGAACGATTCGAAGGCGACCAATGTGCATGCCGTTCGGTACGCATTGGAAAGCATGGACGTCCCGGTGGTGCTGATCGCGGGCGGACGAGACAAAGGGAACGATTACGGGCCGCTCAAACAGTTGGTGAAGCAAAAAGTGCGGGCCGTGATCGCCGTGGGAGAGGGCGCAGGCAAAGTGATGGAGGAACTGGGTTCGGAAGCCGGTTACGCTATTGTGGCCGGTTCGTTCGAGGAGGCTGTGCGGCAGGCCCGGCTTTCCGCCGAAGTCGGGGATGTGGTGCTGTTGAGTCCGGCTTGCGCCTCGTTCGATATGTTTCGCAATTACGAAGAGCGCGGCGCCGCCTTCAGAAATCTTGTAAACGCATTGTAGCATGGCTACTTCCGCTATCGCATTGTCGAGACCCGAATCCCGTTCGTCTCGCCCGATCGACCGATATGTCGTGTGGGTCGTGCTTGTGCTGGCGGTATTCGGCGTGGTGGCCGTGTATAGTGCGATTTCATTTCTCGCAGAGACAAGCGCCGAGGGAGATACGGAACGTTTTCTGGTGCGCCACCTGGTGCGCGTCGGCGTGGCGTTTGCCGCCATGCTCGCGTGTAGCGCGATCGATTACCGAAAACTGGCGCGGTTCAGCCGGGTCGCGTTGATCGTGTCGCTGGGTTTGCTGGTTTTCGTGCACATTGCGGGCGTTACGTGGGGCGGCGCCACCCGGTGGCTGCGCATCGGGTCGGTCGGGTTTCAGCCCTCGGACCTGGCCCGCCTGGCGCTTATTCTGCATGTTGGCGTACTGTTGGCGAAGAAGCAGGCGTATATAACGAGTTTTACGCGCTCGTTTCTGCCGTTGATGGCGTGGATTCTGACCGCCTGTATTCTGATCGGGATGGAGGATCTTTCTTCGGCGTTGATGTTGCTGGCGACGGCTATGCTGATGTGTTTTGTGGCGCGCATCCGCATACTGCATCTCGCTGGCCTTTCCGGGGTGGGCGTAGCGCTGGCCTTGCTGCTTGTGCTTGGTTCCCCGAATCGGGCGGCGCGGCTTGAGTCGTACCTTGGCGTGGACCTGTTTCCTCAGGCCGGGACCGAGGAGGCGTTCAGCGATCAGGGAGAAGGATATCAGGCCCGGCAGGCCCGCATCGCGTTCGCCATGGGCGGGCTGACCGGCGTAGGTCCGGGCAAGAGTACGCAACGGGATTTTCTTCCCGCTCCGTACAACGATTTCATTTTCGCCATTGTCGCGGAGGAATACGGGCTTTTGGGCGCCATGGCGCTGCTTGCCGCCTTTTTGATCCTGTTGTTTCGGGGGTTTTTGCGGATTGCCCGTCCGGCGGCGGATCCCCTCGGGTTGTTCCTTGGCGTGGGACTCACGACGAGCGTGGCGTTGTATGCGTTCGTGCATGCCGCCGTGGCGTGCGGATTGCTTCCGGTTACCGGGCTTCCTTTGCCGTTCGTTTCGTATGGCGGGACCTCTATGGCGGTGACCGGCATGATGTTCGGCATTTTGCTCAACATATCGAGGCAGTGCGTCCAACGATGAGAATTACTCCCCACATACTGTTTGCGGCAGGGGGCACGGGGGGACATGTGTATCCCGCGATCGCCATAGCGGACGCCCTTCGCCAACGGATTCCGGAGGCGCAGATTCAGTTCGCTGGAACGCGCAACCGCATGGAATGGAAGGCGGTGCCCAAAGCCGGATACGAGATGCATCCTGTTGCAGCGGTCGGTCTGGATCGCGCCCGGCTGCATCGCAACCTTGCGCTCCCGTTCAAGTTGACGCGCTCTCTGGCCGAAAGCTACGCGATTGTGCGGCGGTTCGACCCGGACGTCGCTGTAGGCACCGGCGGATATGTTAGCGGTCCGGTGCTGCTTGCGGCCAGCCTGGCGGGCAAACCGATTCTGGTGCAGGAGCAAAACGCCTGGCCGGGGTTGACCAACCGGTTCCTTGGCAAGCGCGCCGCCCGCATCCATGTGGCGTTCGAGGCGGCGCGGGCGCATTTTCCGTCTGATCGTTGCGCGTGCAGCGGCAATCCCGTGCGCAAGGAACTTGCCGAAACGGATCCGGAACGCGCCCGGCGGCGCTACGCTTTGCCCGCCGGAGCCTTCGTGATCGCCGTATTCGGGGGTTCGCTGGGCAGCCGGGCCATTAACGAGGCCATGGCCCGCCATATCGACGTTTTGTTGCGCGACGAGTCCGTGCATGTCCTTTGGCAAAGCGGGCGGCGGTATTTCGACGAAATGCGTGCTCGCGTCCCGGCCCACCCGCGACTGCATTTGATGGAATATGTCGATCGGATGGACCAGGCCTACGCCGCCGCCGACCTTGTGGCATGTCGCAGCGGCGCGCTCACATGCAGCGAACTGGCGGTCACCGGCACGCCCTCTATTCTGATTCCTTCCCCGAATGTGACGGAAGATCATCAGACCCATAATGCCCGGAGCATGGTAGCGGGCGGTGCGGCGGAGATGATCGCCGAGTCGATGATGGATCAGGCGTTGCCGGAGGCGATAGCCCGATTGCGCGAGCATCCCGGAATGCTTCAGGATATGGCGAATGCGGCGCGCGCGCTGGCCCGCCCCGCCGCCGCTGATCATATTGCCGCCGATGTGTTGCGTCTGGCGGGTTTTCCGCCTCCTGCGCGCGAGGGGACAAACGCGCCGTCGGCGACCGATGGGCAATCGATGCAGGATTGAACGATGAAAAGCAAACGACAACCGACGCTTGGCCGCATCCGGCGAGTCCACATGGTGGGCGTCGGCGGCGTCGGCATGAGCTCTATCGCAGAGGTGTTGCTCAACCGGGGCTATCAGGTGACCGGGTCGGACCTGCAATGCTCCGAAGCGACGGATCGGCTGACGTCGCTTGGCGCGGTCGTGCGCGAGGGCCACGCCGCCGAAAACGCGCGGGACGCCGATGTTGTGGTGTACTCCTCTGCGGTGTCGCGGCAGGACAATCCGGAAACGGCGGAAGCGGAACGGCTGCGCATTCCCGTCATTCCCCGCTCGGCAATGCTTGGAGAATTGATGCGCATGCAGTTCGGCGTGGGCATTTCGGGTACGCACGGGAAAACCACGACCACATCTATGGTTGGGCTGGTTGTCGCCGAAGGGGGCTACGATCCCACCATTATCGTAGGGGGTAAAGTGGCGGTTTTCGGGTCGAACGCGGTGGTTGGCGAAGGCAATGTCATCGTGATCGAGGCCGACGAATACGACCGTACGTTTCTGCGGCTTACTCCTTCGTTGGCCGTCATTACGAACATTGAGGCGGAACACCTCGATACGTATCGCGACCTGGACGACATCAAGCAGGCATTCACGCAATTCGCGAACAGCGTACCGTTTTTCGGGGCCGCCGTGCTCTGCCTCGACGATCCGGTCGTGCAGGAAATCGTTAGCCGGATAGATCGTCGGATCATTACGTACGGCATGTCGAGACAGGCGGAGATACGCGCCGACAAAGTATGGCGAGAAGGCCTGGTCACCCGGTTCCATGTGCTGCGCCGCGACGAGAGCCTTGGCGAAATTACGCTGCATGTTCCGGGTCGGTACAATGTGCGCAATGCGCTTGCCGCCGTGGCGGTCGGGGTCGAAATGGAGATCGCATTTGAAAAAATACAGACAGGCATTGGCCGGTTCACAGGGGTGCAGCGCCGTTTTCAGACGCGAGGGGAGGCGGCGGGCGTGCTCGTCGTGGACGATTATGCCCACCACCCGACCGAAATCGCGGCGACCCTCGAAACCGCGCACGAGATGTGGCCCGACAAACGGATTATTGCGGTGTTTCAGCCGCATCTCTACACGCGCACGCGCGATTTCATGGACGATTTCGCCAAAGCGTTCTTCAATGCGGACATGCTGGTGTTGACCGATGTGTATGCGGCGCGGGAGGCGCCTTTGGATGGCGTCAATGGTGGAAAGATGGCGAATCTGGCCAGACAATACGGACACCGGCATGTGCATTACGTGGCCGACAGGAAAGAAGTGGCGGGCTTTCTCGCCGGCAAGGTGCGGGAGGGCGATGTGGTGGTGAGCATGGGCGCCGGGGATATATGGCGTTGCGGCGGCGCATTGCTTGCAGAACTCGAACAACGGTAAGGTTGCAAGAACAAGATGGGCAAAACGAAAAAGATATTGACGCGCATAGTGGGGTGGACGGCGGTCGCAGCGATTGCCGGGATGCTGTCGTTTGCCGGGTGGACCTGGGTGGATGGTATGGTGGTTCGCGAGGTGGTGATCGAGGACGCCCGGTATGCGGACGAGGAAACGATACTTGCTTTGGCCGCCGTGGATACCAGTATGCGGGTGCTGGATGTGGACCCGCTGCTGATTGCCGACCGCGCCGCGCGGCATCCCTGGGTGCAAACCGGCGCCGTGCGGAGACTTCCTTCCGGCGTGGTCCGCATTGCTGTCCGGGAGCGGCTTCCCGTGGCGCTGGCGCTTACGCCCGAGGGGCGTCCGACGGCCTGGCTGGACGCCGAAGGCTATGCCATGCCCTTGCCGAAAGATGTTGCCTGGGATGTGCCGCTGGTGTGGGGCGCGACGTTGCCCGGCAATCGGACGCGGCCGCTCGACGGCGCCTCGCTGCGCGAACTGCTTGCTACGCTGCCGCAGTCCGGGTTGCCGCCGAATGCGCTGGTTTCTTCGTTTGAGGTGGATAGCGCCGGAGGCATCACCATGTACGTCTCGGTTCCCGGTCGCCGCGACGCCATCGCCGTACGTCTTGGAAACCGCGGGTATGCCGAAAAATTCAGGCGATTGCATGCATTCTGGACGCAAGCGGTGTTGCCGCGTCCAGACAAAACGTTCGCCGCCATCGATCTCCGTTTCGACGGCCAAATTGTCACCAAAGAGAGCTGATTCCCATGGAGCAGCTACTTACGAAAACGAGCATGACTGAACGCATTGTAGTCGGCGTAGACATTGGCACCACCAAGGTGTGCGCCGTGGTTGCGGCTGTCGATCATCCCGGTAGCATTAACATTCTGGGGGTTGGGGTTGCCGGATCGGAGGGCCTGAATCGCGGCGTCGTCGTCAACATCGACAAGACGGTAGCCGCTGTTCGGCAGGCGCTCGACGAGGCGTCCCGGACCGCTGGCGTGGAGATTCGGAGCGTGATTGTCGGGATTGCCGGAGATCATGTGCAAAGTTTTCGGATGAGCGGCGTCATCACGATATCGCCCCGGGATCGGGAAATCGTGGCGGACGACGTGCGGCGTCTCATCAAGGACACTACGCATGTGGCCATGCCGGCCGACCGGGAGATTCTGCACGTCATTCCGCAGGAATTCGTCGTGGACGGGCAAGACGGCGTGGCCGATCCCGTGGGAATGAGCGGGGTGCGCCTTGAGGGGACCGTGCACATTATCACCGGGCTGGTGTCCGCGGCCAAAAATCTCTACCGTTGCATTGAGAAGGCGGGCTATCAGGTCGAGGATATTGTCCTGGAACCGCTTGCTTCGGCCTGTTCGGTGCTTCATCCGGACGAAAAGGAGGTTGGCGTAGCCCTTATCGATATTGGCGGCGGCACGACGGACATTGCTGTGTTCGAGGATAACGCCATCCGCCATACCGCGGTCGTCGGCATTGCCGGAAACAGCGTAACCGACGATATCCGGCGAGGCCTTGGCGTCATGCGCGATCAGGCCGAGCAGCTCAAATGCCGTTTCGGCGTCGCCCTCATCGATATGGCCTCGGAAGACGAGGAAATCACGATTCCCGGGTTAGGGGGGCGCCCGGACAAGAGCATCGGACGCAGCCCGCTTGCGCAAATCATCCAGCCCCGGATGGAGGAGATTCTGGAAATCGCCGCCGTTGAGATCAAGCGCAGCGGGTATGCGAGCAACCTGGCGGCGGGCGTCGTGCTTACCGGCGGCGGTTCGCTTATTTCCGGCGTGGACGACCTGGCCGCCGATGTGCTTGGCGTGGAAGCCCGCGTCGGCGTACCCGCGGGCCTGGCGGGCGGAATGGTGCAGGAAGTCAGTGATCCCAAGTACGCCACGGCGGTCGGGCTGGTGTTTTACGGGATACAAGCTGCGTCTGCCGACGGGACGATCTTTAGCGGCGGCGCGTCTCGCGGCGGGGAGCATTCTCGTGGAGATTCGCTTGTCAACCGCATTGTGGCGCGAATGAAGAGCTGGTTCGACGAACTGTAACGACCCATACCCGACTTTACCGCCGGACCTTTGCGCCGGCTGCACTTACCCATGTAAATAATGGAGAATCCCCATGAGTAATTCCTTCAAGTTCAACGGTTCGTTGACCGACACCCCCAAGTTGTGCGTGGTTGGCGTGGGCGGCGGCGGCGGCAACGCTGTCAACGACATGATCACCCGCGGAATACGGGGCGTCGAGTTCATTGCGATCAATACGGATGCGCAGGCGCTTCGGAAGAATCTGTCGCCGGTGAAAATCCAGGCGGGCGCTGTGTTGACGAAAGGCCTTGGGGCGGGCGCCCGGCCTGCCGTCGGCGCCGATGCGATCGAGGAAAGCCGCGAGGAAATCAAGCAGGCGCTGAAGGGCTTCGATATGGTGTTCATTACCGCGGGCATGGGCGGCGGTACGGGCACCGGCGGCGCCCCCGTGGTGGCTGCGATTGCCCGGAAGCTGCATATTCTGACCGTCGCCATTGTCACGCAGCCCTTCGATTTCGAGGGGGAACGCCGCCGAAAGGCTGCCGACGAAGGCATTGAGCTGCTTCGCGACATCGTCGATACGCTGATTGTCGTGCCCAATGAGCGCCTCATGGAAATATCGGACGACAAGACGAGTTGGCTCGAAGCCTTCAGCATGGTGGACAGCGTACTCTACGATGCGGCGCGCGGCATATCCGACCTGATCACGGTGCATGGTCTCGTCAACCTCGACTTTGCAGACGTCAAGACTACGATGGAGGTGGGTGGTCAGGCCGTCATGGGGGCTGCGGAGGCCAGCGGATCTGATCGGGCAGAGACGGCGGCCCGGGAAGCCATTTCGAGTCCGTTGCTCAATGGCCTCTCTATCGCGGGGGCCAGCAATGTGCTGGTCAATATTACGTCCAGCGAGAACATAAAATTCCAGGAGGTCAGTACGGGGGTTGATATCATTCGGCAAGAGGCGGGGTCGGAAGTGGAGGTCATTTTCGGTACGGTGATCGACCAGGCGATGGGCGATAATCTCCGGGTCACGGTGATTGCTACGGGATTCGACGTGGATCGAGAGGCGCGTAATCCGGGACAGTATGTTCGGACGGTGCCGCTCAGCCCACAGGGATCCGCGCCGAATTACAAAGGCATGAAAAATTTGCATGCGCTGGACCAGCCTGCTTTCGAGCGTCGCCATATCCTCCGGCAAGACGAGACGCCGGAACAACTCGAACCGCCTCGGAGGGCGGAAGAAGAACCGCGGCGCGGCAAAATCAACAGGTTGGGCAGATTGCGCGATCTCCCGGAGCAAAATCGGAAAGAAGACAACGATACGCCCGCCTTCCTGCGTAAAATGATGGACTAAGGGGTGCGAGGCTTCCAAGCCTTTCTTGCCTATGGCCTTGCTCCGCGTTGCGCACATAGCGACCTGCTGGGCGTTTGCGGCGTTTCTTTCTGCGCCGGTTGTCGCCCAACAGGCGCCGTTGAAGGGCGTGGTGTGGTCGCCTCCGGAAGACGGCGTGCAGGCGGTGCGGGATATGTACGCCATGGCGGGGAGCGGCGTGCAAGCGGTGCGGGCCCCATTTATGCAAAACAGCCATGCGTTGGCCGCCGCCGATACGCTTGGACTGCACATCTATCTGGACCTTCCCCTGTCGCGCCTGTCGGTTTCCGGCTTGCAAGACACGCTTGCTTATGCGCAGGCAGCGCTTGACGACGCCTTGAGCATGGCGCGTCGGCATTCCTCGATCCGGGCTATAGGGCTTACGCTCAATAGCGATACGTCCGACCCGGCGGCCTGCGCGTTGCTGGCGCAGTTAGCAGGCCGCTTGCGCACCGCAGAGCCGGATATATCGACCTACTACGTAACCCGATTCTCCAGGGACGATGCGTGTGCGGATGTGGTGGATTTCGTCCTGATAGATGTTCTGAACAGGTCGGATCCGGGAGATTGGCTGGACAAGGCGGACGCATCTTCGGTGGGCGTGGGCGCTTTTGGGGTTGGGGTTTCTCCCGACGGTCCCCGCGGGTTGCTTGCGTCGTTTTCGCCGGCGCGCCAGGCCCGCTATTTCGAGGATGTCTTGCCCGGACTGCTTGAACGCCCGCTGCAAGCCGTTTTTGTGTATCGCTGGCGCGACGATTCCGTTTCCGGCCCGTCGCTGGAAGGCAGGCGATACGGGTTGCATGCAGCGGACGGACGCGCGCGGGCGGCGTTCGACGTGATTTCGGGGATTTTTTCTGGCCGCCAGACGGTGTTTGCATTCGATCAGGGAGAACCGCCGCCCAATTCTGTTTCCTGGGTTATTCTTTTCGGCTGGCTGGTTATCCTTGCAATCGGGACGGGGTATGCGTTATCTCCACGATTTCGTTACATGTTGCCCCGGTATTTTCGATCGCACATCTTTTTTGTCGAAGCGGTATATACGAAGCGGGAGATTCTCCCCGGCACGAATCTGGTGGCGTTTTGCGCCCTGGCGGTGGCCACGGGGCTGGCGGGCTATGCGACGCTGCACCATCTTAAGGCAACCTACGCCTTCACGGTGGCCATATATTATCTGCCGCCTCTGGCCCACATGATAACGGAGCAGACGCTGGAGCGGCCCTTTCTGTATTTTGCGCTTGCGGGATGTCTCCTTGCGCTTGCGTTGGGCCTGTGGATTATTGCCTGGTCGCTTCTGTTGCAACTGGGTCCCCGGATTTTGCGCATTCGTCAGGTCCACATGCTCGTTGTGTGGGCGCATTGGCCCTGTTTGCTTGTCATGGCGCTCGCCATGGTGGCTTCTGCCCTTCCGGCGCCGAGCGGCCAGGCAGGTTTTGCCCTGGCTGTTGTCTGGCTATGCCTTGGTTTGTTTTCCTTCGCTCAGGTTCTGGTCGATATGCGGCTGGCGGCGCGACCCCCGGCCTTTCTGCTTGTTTTGGGCGCGTTGCTTCATCCGTTGACGTGGGTCTTTTTTTTCTTGCTCGGCGTGTTTTTCAGGCATTCCTCCGAGGCGGCCTTTGTGTGGCGCGCGGCGTTTCGGCAGTAGCGGAGCGCAAGCCGGTTGCTCGCCTTTTGCGTTTCGTCAGGCAGGCAAGGCCCACATCCGGTCAGAAAACTCCTGGAAGGGCTTTTTGTAATGCAGCCAGCTGAAATGGAGCGAGATCGGCGTAAATTCCTGATAGTCGCCTCGCCCGGGCAAACCGGATACGAGCCGCATCAAATATGCGCGCAGCTTCCGGTTGCGAATGCCTCGCAGCGCATAGACCGAACGGTCCGTGTAGTACCGGTAGGTGACCTCGCGGAAATCCGGGTCGAAGGCGGTCCACTCGTCCACGAAGTCCAGCTGGGGACTTAGCTGCCCCTGGATCCAGGGGAAAATGTCCAGGCGGTGTCGGCTCATGGCCATCGCGAGGCTCCATTCGCAGGTTTCTTCGCTGCGGCCTTCGTCCAGGCGACTTCGGAAATGGGTTTGCGCTCGGCGGGCAAGTAACGAGGCCGCGGTTTCGCACACGCTTTGCGTCAAGTCCCGCTCTGCACAGTAGATCATGCCTGCCTGCACGCGGGGCAGATGCGAAATCCCGAACCGCTTCATGGTTCGCCGCCGCCGGTCCAGCAGCACATCGATTGCAATGCGCCAGTTCTTGGGTCCCCCGAAAAAGAAATCGGCGCGCTCAAGGCCGGTCGCCGTGAAAGGATACGCCCGCCATTGCTTCCAGAGCGGGTCGGGGTTGCGGCACCAAACGATGTCTGCATCCACGAACAGGGTGCGCTCGTACGGCATGAACCGGTGCAAGTGGTGTTTGAAGCCCGTAATGGAAGCGTGCTCCTCCGGAAGGGTATGGATGTCCTCAAAGAGGCCCGCCTTGCCGTGCTCGCGCAGGCGTTCCCGGTGCGCGTCGGGGCAGAAGAGCGCAACGGGTCGCTGCGGGTCGTGCCGTCTGAGCGTCATGGCGGACGCCGCCGCATGGCGCGCGAATCGTTCCGGGCCGTACGTGTGCAGCACGTAGCCTTCTTGCGGAGTATGCATGGCTTGTTTTTATCTGCGGCGACCGGGTCCCTGAGGGGCGTTTTCGTCTGCGTTCGGCAGCCCGACTACGAACGCATGCCGTCCAGTTTTTTCCGGAGACTGTTCATCAGGGAATCGAAACCGCGCTTGCGGACAACCGCCTGAAAGGATCGCGCATACCCGTCCGCGGTGCTCACATCGTCAAGAATAATGTCCCGTACCCGCCACTGCCCGTTCGTTCGCCCAAGCACATATTCCACTTTCATGGGAATGTCCTTGTAGACCGTGGTCGTGGTTACGCGCGACATGGCGTCGTCGGCGGTAATGTTTTCATAGGTGACCACGGATCGGTAGGCGTCCAGGTCGGACAGCGATTGGTTCCGCACGATTTGGCTGAACACATCCACGAATTCCTGCTGCCGGGCAGGCGCCGTATCGGCCCAGAAAGGTCCCAGCGCCGTGCGTCCCATGGCCGTGAAATCAATGCCGTCGTTGATCACACGCTTCAGTTGTTCCCGTTGTTCGTCGGTGAATGTTTCCCGATCGCCCAGCACATTCTTGATTTCCCGATCCCGCTGCTCCAGGAAGCGGCGTACTTCATCGGATCGGTTCTGGGCCTGCGCCGGGTTCTGCATGGCGAACCAGGCGGCAAGCAGGATAACAAGGAAAAAAGCGGGGCGCGTCATGACGTATCGATTTTTCAGCGTTTGCGGAGCGCGGCGACGAATAGATATCGGCCGCAATGTCCTGTAGTTAAAGATAGCAACAACCGTGCCGAAATGTCGTTTTTTGCTTTATTCCGGGTCGGCGCGCTCCAGGACCGGCGCTCCGGGTCCGGCCCAGCCGGTTTCCGCCCATAGCCGCAGCACGGCGATGTTGAATGTGCGCACGCGCTCGTAATACATCGCTTTCAGTTCAAGGTTTGCCCGTACGGCGTCCACCAGGTTTTCCGTATCGCCCAGGTCCAGATCGAAGTTGATTTGCTCGGTGCGCAACCATTCTCCGCTGATGATCAGGGCTTCGTTTTGCGCTTCCATGGCGGCGCGCGTCGTGATTACGTTTCGCCAGGCAGCTTCCACCTCGAACAGGATCAGTTGTCGGGCGGCCGCCATCTGATGCTGCACCTCGTTGCGCTGCGCTTTGGCCTGTGCGACTTTGGCGCGCGTTTGCGCCATGTTGAGCGGCAGGCGGAAGCCAAGGCCTGCCCGGAGGCTGCGCCCCAGATAGGGATCGTTGACATAGGGATTCGGTTGGCGGTATCGTCCGCTCGTCAACGTAATTCTCGAATCCACGCCCAGAAAAAGTTGCGGGAAATAGTCTGCCCGCGCCACCTTGACCTGGGCTTCCCGCGCCGCCAGGCCCGCCTCTGCTTGCCGGATTTCCGGGCGGTTTTTCAGGGCCATGAGCAAGTAAGCGTCCAGGGAATCGAGCGCGAACGACATGGGCTCCAGCATACTTTCTTCCGGTTCGGGCACGGCGCCTTCGGGCAGCAGCAATTGCCGCGCCAGAGCGCTTTGCGCCGTGCGCAGTCCCTGTTCGACTTCGACCACCCGCCGCAGAAATTCCTGTTCCGTAATGCGCACCTTGAACAGGTCGGCGTCGTCCACATCTTCTGCGCCTTCGTCAAGGAGCCGACGGATTTCGGATTTGGCCTGCTCCACGATATCGCCTGCTTGCGCGGTTAGCCGGACCAGTTGCTTTGCGAGCAACAGATTATAGTACAGCGTGCCGGCGCGGAGCGCGACTTCGACCTTTTTTTTGCTTGTGGACGCTTCTTCCACCCGTACGCCCTGTCGCGCCGCCTCAATGGAGCCTTTCAGGGCGCCCCAGGTATAGAGGGGTTGCACCAGGCTGGTTTCAAACCGGTTCAACGGACGCAGGGATTCCCAGTCGTTCTGCACTTCGGGGTAGAGATACAGATGCTCTTCGAGCGCGCCGGCGGGAAGATTGCGCAGTCCGGGGGCCGCTGCATGCGCGGTCTGGAGCGAAAATTCCGTGGCGAATCGGCTTGCGTGGGCAAGTTGCACCCGCGCCTGGGCAAAATCGACTTTCGAGGCGGTGGCGCCTACCTCCGGGCTCACGTCCAGCGCTCGCCAGATCGCTGTGTCGAGGCGCATATGGAGGGTGTCCGGCGTTTGGGCGACGACGGATACGGGAACGAAGAGGGCGAAGGCGCACAAAAGGGCTCTCGCCCGGCGCGCGGCGTGCCGTTGCATGGCGCTATACGCTATGGATCCACAAGGTTTGGCAATACGTTCAGGTCGTCGATCACGACATCCGCCCCCTGTTCTCTCAACAAAGACGCCATTTCCGTCTTGTTTCCGATATACGGGGGAATGAAGCCGATCGCGCGCACCCCGGCTTCCCGGGCGCAAGTCATGTCGTCCACGGAATCGCCGACGTAGGCGGCCGTTTCGGGCGGCGCGTCGTATCCTGCCGCCGCAAGCATGTCCAGGGCGCGCTGGAGAGGAAACGGGTCCGGCTTGGGACGTTCTCCCTGTTGTTCCTTGGCCACGATCCATGGAAAATACGTTTTCCACCCGAAACGCCGGACGGTCCATGTTGCTTCCGCGTCCGGTCGCCCCGTAACGACGCCCATGGGTCGTCCGCCCGCGCCGAGCCGATCCAGCGTGGCGGTTTGCATCAGCGGGGGTTCTTGCGCAATGAAGCCGTCCCAGGCTTCCCCCCGGTATCGCTTTTGGAAAGCGTCCACGACCAGGTCCAACGGGACGCGCGCGCCCTGGCCGCAGATGAGGGCGTGCGTCAGCGTCCAGTCGTCGTTGAATCCCCCGCGGTTTTTGTAGCGCTGGATATCGTCAGGAAACGGCTTCCAGCCCGTGAATTCCTCCACCGTTTCTTCCACGGCGCGCCGATAGGAACGCGATACGTCCACGAGTACGCCATCCATGTCGAAGAAAAGCGCCCTGACCTCGGTTGTGTCCGCCATGACGCCTTACGAATTCATGGTGACGAGGAATTCGTCGTTGTTTTTGGTGCCTCGCATTTTGTCGAGCAGGAGCGTCATGGCGTCGATCGGCGACATGTCGGCAAGGAATTTCCGCAGAATCCAGATACGTCCGAGTTTGGCGTCCGGCACAAGCAATTCTTCCCGGCGCGTTCCCGACATGACCACATTGATCGCAGGATATATTCGGCGATCGGCCAGGTTGCGGTCCAGCACGATTTCCGAGTTGCCGGTCCCCTTGAATTCCTCGAAGATCACCTCGTCCATGCGGCTTCCCGTGTCGATGAGCGCCGTCCCGATGATGGTCAGCGATCCGCCTTCTTCCACGTTCCGGGCTGCGCCGAAAAAGCGTTTCGGATTGCGCAAGGCGCCTGCCTCCATTCCGCCGGAGAGGGTTTTGCCCGTGTTGGGGGTAACCGTATTGTTCGCTCGGGCCAGTCGCGTGATGGAGTCCAGAAGAATGACCACATCCTGTTTGGCTTCGACCAGCCGTTTGGCTTTCTCCAGCACGATATCCGCCACCTGGACATGTTGCTCGGCTTTCTGGTCGAAGGTCGAGGAAATGACCTCGCCGCGCACGTTCCGCTCCATGTCCGTGACTTCTTCGGGCCGTTCGTCCACGAGCAGCACGATCAGATACGCTTCGGGATGATTCGTCGTGATCGCGTTGGCTATTTTCTGCAGAAACACGGTTTTACCTGTTTTCGGCTGGGCCACGATCAGCGCCCGCTGGCCTTTCCCGATCGGCGTAAACAGGTCGAGGATGCGGGTATTGTAATCGCCCGGATGCGTTTCGAGGCGGAGATGCTCCATGGGGTAGAGCGGCGTGAGGTAATCGAATCCCTGCCGTTCTTCTATTTCGCCCGGTTTGCGCCCGTTGATCGTATTCACTTGTATGAGCGCAAAGAAACGTTCTCCCTCTTTGGGCGGGCGAACTTCTCCATCGACCGTATCGCCCAGCTGCAAACTGAACCGTTTGATCTGCGAAGGGGAAACGTAAATGTCGTCCGGGCTGGGGAGGTAGTTATATTCCGCCGAGCGCAGGAAACCATAGCCGTCGGGGAGCACTTCCAGCACCCCGACTTTGCGGATCATGCCTTCCAGTTCCGTGCGCCTCGGGTCGTGGGCCGCCATGTACTGCGGGCGCCCTTCGTAGATATTTCTGCGGCGGGCCTCCTGATTGCCGCTGCCTCCCCGGATATCCCGGCCCCGACGGTTATTCTTGCGCGGGTCCGGCGCGCGTCGCTTGATGCGCCGATCGTCCGGGCGTTCCCGTTCGTCTCCGCCGCCCTCGCGGCGCGGCGGTCTTGTTCGCTCGTTGCCTGGCGCGTTTCTCTGCGGCGCGCGATACCCGTCGCGGGTTCGCATCGCCCCGTGTCCGCCCGTATTGCGCCGCCCGTTGTCGGGGGTCTGGGTCGGGCGTTTGCGCTCTGGCGCAGGCGCTTGTTCGCGCCGGGGATCCTTTCCGGGAGCCGGGCGCGGATGATCGGCTTTTGGACGCTTGCGTTCGTCGCCGGATTTGGCGTTTTTCGCCGGATCGGGGGCGGGCGGTGCAGGACGTTTCTCGCCGGAGGGCTTCGGGTTGTTTTCCGGATGCGGACGGGGTTCATTCGGGCGGGCCGGGCGGGCGCGCAGGGCGCCGTTGCCGGCGACGACCTCGGCATTTGCCTCAATGATGCGATAGATCAAGTCTTCCTTGCGGCTCTGGGAATAGCCGCTCAAGCCGAGAGTTCGAGCGATTTCCTTCAGTTCCGGGAGTTTCTTTTGTTGTAAATCGTGGATGTTCATTGGCTTCGAATTAAGGTATTGCTGACGGAAGAGGGTCTTCCGCATGAAGGGTCAAAACCGCCGCTAACGATCGGAAAGAAGTTCCGCGTTATGCTTGTCGGCTTCGCATATGGACGCCAAGCGCGTCTGACGGGGGTACGAAAACGAACCAGGTGGGGTGAATAATCTGTCGCGGCCCGACAGGAAAGACAGGACGCTGGGGCCGGGAATTTCGGTAGCGAACGTAACGGAATACTTGCTATCCGGGTAACAAGATAGGCTTTTTCGACGGGAAGTCAAATAAATCGCGTTATAAATTATTTCGCAGGCGCCGAATCGGGCGCGGCGGGCAGGTCTTCCCGACGCATGGCGATGCGGTGCGAACCGGTCGCCAGCAACGTATCCGCCGGGGAGGCTTCGGCCAGGAACGCCCGCGCCCCTTCCCGGATCGTGCAGGGCGCGCCCACCCGGACGCCCGCCTCCCGCAGTATGTTCGCCAGTGCTTCCGGCGCGCACATGCGCCTGATTGTCGGCTGCGCGGGCCGGACGTACGCACCGGCTTCGGCGAACAACCGGGCCATGGCAGGGACATCCTTGTCTCGCATGACGCCGAACAACACCGTCAAGGCGCTTCCTGCCTGCCGGAACGTTTCCAGATGATCCAGGATCGCCGCCAGCGCATCCGCGTTGTGCGCCGCATCTGTCGCCGCCAGCGGTCGTTCAAGCAGCACGTCCCAGCGCCCGCGCAATCCGCTCAATGCGCGGACGTCTCGCAGGCCCGTTCGTACGGCGTCTTCTTCGAAACCGAGAATTTCCGCTCCGCGCAGGGCGGTCAGCGCGTTCCGAATCTGATGTTTTCCGGCCAATCCCACGCGCAGGTTCCGAAAGGTTCGGCGCGGCGTAGATACCGTAACCGTCGATTGGGTCAGGGAAACGGTTTCCGACAGCGCCTGTACGTCCTGCCCGACCCGATGCAGGGGCGCGCCGCGCGTTTCGGCGACGGCGGCGATCACTTCTATCGCAGGGGATCGGGCGCTGGTCACTACCGGGACGCCGGGTTTGATAACGCCGGCTTTTTCTTGCGCAATACGTTCGATGGTATTGCCCAGAAACCGGGCGTGGTCGATCCCGATGTCGGTGATGATCGATAGCGTCGGGCGTAACACATTCGTGGCGTCGAGCCGTCCGCCCATGCCTGTCTCAACGACCGCCAGATCGGCGTTCTTCTCCGCAAAGTACAGCAGACTGAGCGCAAAGGTCAGTTCGAAGTAGCTGGGCTGCGTTTGCTCGATCAGCGGCTGCGCGCGTTCCAGCGCGTCGGCCAGCCAGCGTTCCGGCGCGGCCTGCCCGTCGATGCGCATGCGTTCCGTCACGCTCCACAAGTGCGGCGACGTGTGCAGTCCGGTCCGCCAACCCGCCGCGCAGGCCATGGCCGCCAGAAACGACGCCGTGGACCCTTTGCCGTTCGTGCCGGCCACATGCACGATCCGGAATGCGTCCTGGGGTCGTCCAAGCGCGTCCAGAAGCTGGCGCGCGCGTTCAATGCCGGGCTTCCATATTCCCTGGTCTGCAAACCGCGGAAGTCGCGCAAGCAGGGCGTCGATCTCGGGCGTCATGACGCGGGATCGCCAAAGCGAATGCTTCGTTCGTTTTCCGTTTCGTGGTTCATGTGGAACCGCAACGTTTCCGGGGGCAGCAGCGGCTCGACGCGGTCGGCCCATTCCACGATGCATACGCCGCGCCCATAGAAATACTCCTCGTATCCCAGCCCGAAAAACTCGTCCGCCGCGTCGATCCGGCAGGCGTCGAAATGGTACACGGGCCAGGCGCCGCCTTCGTACTCGCGGAGAATGGCGAACGTGGGGCTGGTTACCTGTTCGGCGGCGAGGCCAAGGCCTTCGCACAGCCCTTGCGCAAACACCGTCTTGCCCGCCCCGAACTTTCCGTACAGCCCGACGACGTCCCCCGCCCGGAGTTGTTTCGCCGCGGCGCGTCCGAGTCGGCGGGTTTCCGCCGCGCTGGCGGTGCGTGCAGGGAAAAGATGCGTCATGCCTTGGGCCGCAGGGTTACGACCGGCAGAATCATTTCCTCAAGCGAGGCGCCGCCGTGCTGCATCGTGTCCCGATACAGATTCTGGTAATGATGAAAATTCGTGGGATACACGAAATAATAATCTTCCTTGGCGATAATGTAGTTGGTGTTCGCCTCGTTTTTCGGTAGCCCCCAGGTTTCGGGGTCCGCCGCGAGGATCGCATGTTTCCCGCTGCATTTCACGTTGCGTCCATACTTGTAGCGAAGCGCCGTGGACGTATTCCGGTCCCCATGCACTTTGGCGGACCGCAGGCTTCGAATGGCGCCGTGATCGGTCGTAACCACGACGGTGCATTCCGCCCGGGCGAATTCGGCGAACGCCTGGTATAGCCAGGAATGTTCGAACCAGGTTCGCGTCAAGGCCCGATACGCTCGTTCGTCCGGCGCAATTTCCTTGAGCACCGCCGAGTCGGACAGGCTATGCGCCAGAATATCCACGAAATTAATCACGATGGCGCTCAGGTCCTGCGCAAGGAATGCGTCCGTTTGCCGGGCGAATTCCCGTCCTTCCTGGGATTTGATCAGTTTCTGGTAGCGTATCTTCGGGTCCAGGCGGCTGCGTTTCATCAAATCCCGAAGGAACCGTTCTTCGTCGCGATTGCGGCTGTGTTCGTCGTCCTCGCCGTTTTCCCACGTTTCCCGATACCGCGTCGCAATCTTCGCAGGCAACAGCCCGCTGAAGATGGCGTTGCGGGAATACGGCGTCGCGGTCGGCAGGATCGAGTAGTAGAACTCCTTCTCCATATCGAACAGGTCGTACAGCAGCGTTTCCAGTTCCAGCCACTGGTCGTAGCGCATGCAATCGATGACCAGAAAAACGACGGGCCTTCCGGGTTCCATCTTCGGGACGACATATTTCGGAATCACGTCGTGCGAGAGCGCCGGGCGATCTTCCCCCGGCCGCGCGCGAATCCACGCCGGATATTCCTTTTCGACGAACTTGCCGAACGCCCGGTTCGCCTCCCGGTATTGATCTTCAAGGATATTGCGGGCTCCTTCGTCGCCTTTCAGTTCGATATCGTAATGCACCAGTTGCCGGTATACCTCAACCCACTCCGCGTGCGAAAGCGGATTCATGAGGGTCTGGGTAATCCGGTTGAAGGATTGCAAATAATCGCGGGAGACTTTTTCCGTGCGCAGCCGGTTATGGTCGAGGAGCCGCTTGATCGTGAGCAATATCTGGCTGGGATTGACTGGCTTGGTCAGGTAATCGCTGATTTGCCCGCCCAGCGCCTCTTCCATGAGGCGCTCTTCTTCGCTTTTGGTAACCATGACCACCGGGGTTTCCGGGGCTTTTTGCCGGATTTCCTCAAGAATATCGATCCCGCCCATGCCTGGCATCTGCTCGTCCAGCAGGATTACGTCGTAGCGCGCGCGGTCCGCTTCTCCGATGGCGTCGGCGCCGTTCGTCACGCTGGTCACGTCGTACCCTCTCGTTTCCAGAAAGAGAATGTGCGGGCGCAGGAGGTCTATTTCGTCGTCCGCCCACAGGATTTTGGGTTTGCCGGGCATAGGGTTGCGCGCGTTGGTAACAGACGCCGCCGCGCGAAGGCGCGGTCCGCGGTATGTTTTGCGGTCAGAATATTTCTTCAGGATGCGCTGATCGAAGCGGACTTGATCAGCGCATCTCTTTAATACATTCGGAAAGGGCTTTCGTGTTCCTTTGAAAAGCGAAGGGTTTCCCGAACAGGAGGAATTCCGGCGCGGCGCGCGCCGTTTCGACGCTATGGCCCGGCGGAGAATGATCGCTCCGGAACTGCTCCCGCAAGCCGCCTCTTGACATTTTTCCATAGAATCTGTAGAATACGCATGCTGCTCGTTCTGTCGGGCAGGTCGAATTGACAAGGCGATTTCTTTTTTACGGCGACGTAAGCCTTATGAATTACCCCCCCCCCCCATAGAATAACGAAAAACCGCCCGCTCCGGGGGCCTGGAATAACGATGGTCCTTAATCAGCGCTTCCATAAGGGGCAAACGCTATCGTCCCGCTGGTTTCTTGCGATTCTCTTGTGTCCGTTGTTGCTCGCCGCCTTTGCGCGGGAAACCAGCGCGCAAGTACCCATTGTCACCGTCAAAGCCGAAGCCTGCTTGATAAACGAGGGCGAGACGGCGCGTTTCACTATCGCCGCGAGCCCTGCGCCCAGCGCGGACCTGCAGGTGGACTTCAATGTTTTTATATCGGGCACCAATTCTGTCATAGCAGTCCCTGGAGACCTGGGCCGGAAGTCGGTGACGATTTTCGCCAACCAGACTACGGCGACCTACGTAGTGCGGACGCGGGACTTCAGAAGGTTCGAAGACCCCGAGACGCTCCGTTTTTACCTACTCGATAGATCGGACAGGGAGTCCAATCCCTATGAGACCATCTTCGGGCGACGTGGCAGGTGGAGCGCGATCGTCAAAATCCTGGACAAGGCGGCCGCGGCGAGCGCGAGTTTCGAGTGCTCCTGGTCGCACGCTGCAGAGGATGCGGGCACACAAAACATGACGGTGCATCTGACCTCGCCGGCGCCGTCGGCGGGAGTTACGGTGAACTATTCGGTAGGCGGCACGGCGACTTCGGGCGATGACTTTACGGCGCTTCCAGGTTCGGTTCAGGCGTCGGCGGGCGAGACGAGCGTGGATATCCCGTTGACGATTATCGACGATAACATCGTCGATCCCGACGAGACGGTGATTCTGACGTTGACCGGCGGTTCGGGCTACGCGCTGCGTCCAGACGAGGAATATACGTTCTTCATCGACGACAACGACGCCACGCCGGAGGTCAGCATTGCGGGCGGTTCGGCGATTACGGAGGGCGCCGACGCTTCGTTCACGCTGACGGCTTCGCCCGCTCCCGTTGCCGATTTGGCTGTGAAAGTTACGGTGGGGCAGACCGGCGATTTCGCCGCATCGGGAGAGACCGGTTCGCGTACGGTGACGGTGGGCGCGACCGGAAAGGCGACGTTCATGGTTTCGACGACAGACGACGCTGCGGACGAGGCGAACGGATTCGTAAGGGCGACGGTCGGCGTCGGTTCGGGCTACGCGGTGGCCAGTGCGCCGGCCAACAGGGCCGCGGTGGCGGTGAAGGACAACGACGCCACGCCGGAGGTCAGCATTGCGGGCGGTTCGGCGATTACGGAGGGCGCCGACGCTTCGTTCACGCTGACGGCTTCGCCCGCTCCCGTTGCCGATTTGGCTGTGAAAATTACGGTGGGGCAGACCGGCGATTTCGCCGCATCGGGAGAGACCGGTTCGCGTACGGTGACGGTGGGCGCGACCGGAAAGGCGACGTTCACGGTTTCGACGACAGACGACGCTGCGGACGAGGCGGACGGATTCGTAAGCGCGGTGGTCGGCGTCGGTTCGGGCTACGCGGTGGCCAGCGCGCCGGCCGACAGGGCCGCGGTGGCGGTGAAGGACAACGACGCCACGCCGGAGGTCAGCATTGCGGGCGGTTCGGCGATCACGGAGGGCGCCGACGCTTCGTTCACGCTGACGGCTTCGCCCGCTCCCGCCGCGAATCTTTCGGTGAAGGTTACGGTGGGGCAGACCGGTGATTTCGCCGCATCGGGAGAGACCGGTTCGCGTACGGTGACGGTGGGCGCGCCCGGAAAGGCGACGTTCACGGTTTCGACGACAGACGACGCTGCGGACGAGGCGGACGGATTCGTAAGCGCGATGGTCGGCGTCGGGTCGGGCTACGCGGTGGCCAGCGCGCCGGCCGACAGCGCCGCGGTGGCGGTGAGCGACAACGACGCCACGCCGGAGGTCAGCATTGCGGGCGGTTCGGCGATCACGGAGGGCGCCGACGCTTCGTTCACGCTGACGGCTTCGCCCGCTCCCGCCGCGAATCTTTCGGTGAAGGTTACGGTGGGGCAGACCGGCGATTTCGCCGCATCGGGACAGACCGGTTCGCGTACGGTGACGGTGGGCGCGCCCGGAAAGGCGACGTTCACGGTTTCGACGACAGACGACGCTGCGGACGAGGCGGACGGATTCGTAAGCGCGATGGTCGGCGTCGGGTCGGGCTACGCGGTGGCCAGCGCACCGGCCGACAGCGCCGCGGTGGCGGTGAAGGACAACGACACGCCGGAGGCGATCTTCGCGCCGGCTTCGGCAACTGCGCCGGAGAACGCAGGCGTACAATACGCGACGGTGAACCTGTCGCCGGCTCCTCATGCAAGCTTCGCGCTCGCCTACGAAGTGGCCGGCACGGCGGACCCGGGCGACGACTACGCGCCGCTTCCAGGTTCGGTTCAGGTCTTGGCGAACGCGTCGAGCGTGAACATTCCGGTGTCGATCATTGACGACGGCGAGGACGAGCGCGGCGAGACGGTGATCCTGACGCTGAAAACTGCGGCGGGCTATACGCTGGGCTCGCCAGATCGTTATACGCTCACCATTGACGACAACGACACGCCGGAGGTCAGCATTGCAGGCGGAGGGGTGGTCGAGGAGGGCCATCCTGCTTCGTTCACGTTGACGGCTTCGCCTGTTCCCGTTGCGGAGTTGTCGGTGAAGATTACGGTGGGGCAGACCGGCGATTTCGCCGAAGCGGGCCAGACCGGCGTGCGCATGGTGGCCGTGGACTCGACCGGAAAGGCGACGTTCGAGGTTACGACGACGGACGACAATACAGACGAGGAAAACGGTTCGGTAAGCGCGACGGTCGGCGGCGGCGCGGGCTATGCGGCGGCCAGCGCGCCGGCGAACAGCGCAACGGTGGCGGTGAACGACAACGACGGCGCGCCGCCCGTGGACCCCGTAGTCAGCATGGCGGGCGGCTCGGCGATTGTGGAGGGCGGCAATGCTTCGTTCACGCTGACGGCGTCGCCTGCGCCCGCTGCGAACCTTACGGTGAACGTGACAGTGACCCAGAGCGGCGACTTCGCCGCGCAGGGCGAGCTCGGCGCGCGGCAGGTAACCATAGGCGCGAGCGGCTCGACGAGTTTCGCGGTTTCGACGACGGAGGACAATGTGGACGAGGAAAACGGTTCGGTAAGCGCGACGGTCGGCGGCGGCGCGGGCTATGCGGCGGCCAGCGCGCCGGCGAACAGCGCCGCCGTGGCTGTGAACGACAACGACTCGTCGCCAGTGATTTCGCCTCCGCCTCCGCCTCCCGGGCCGCTCGTTTCGGTGCGTTTGTCGGCTTCGCCGAATCCGGTAAACGAGGGCGGCTCTGCGATCATAATGGCTACGCTGTCTCAGCCGCTCGGCTCCGCCGTAACGATACCGCTTGCGTTCACGCCGGGGACGGCGGAAGAGGGCGACTATGGCGCGCTGGCCTCTATTGCGATAGCGGCGAACGAGGCGAGCGGCTCGGGCGCGATCGCAATGACTCGGGACCCCGACACAGACAACGAGACGTTCACGGTGGCGCTCGGCGAATTGCCTTCGGACCTTTCGGCGGGGTCTCCGTCGTCGGTTGAAGTAACCATCATGGACCACGACAATGTATTCATTGTGGCCCCGACCTCGGCGGAGTCGGGCGCCCGGGAAATACCGACGGCCTTCGGGCTGGAGCAGAATTACCCGAATCCATTCAATCCGTCCACGACGATCGGTTTTTCTCTGGACAAGGCGCATCGCGTCAGGCTGGCGGTGTACGACCTGCTGGGGCACGAAGTGCGCGTGCTCATGGACGGCGCGCAGCCGGCGGGTCGCTACAGCGTTTCGTTCGACGCGTCGGACCTTGCGAGCGGGACGTACCTGTACATTCTCCAGACCGGGGAACAGGCGGCGGCCAGAACGATGGCGTTGCTCAAATAACGAGCCGTGCTTTCCCGGCGTTGTCGTACCTTGCGTACGGCAGCATCTGTTTCCACACGCTCTGCGTTTCACCGGATCATGGCGCACCATGCTCTTGCGGGGAAGCCGGTTCCCCGCGATCTCGTCGTGCATATTCCCCGGCTGATGGCCGCCTATTTTTCGGTCAAGCCCGATCCTCGCGAGCCGTTGCAGCGCGTGGCGTTCGGCACGTCCGGGCATCGCGGCACGTCGCTTGCGGGGTCGTTCAACGACGACCATATCGCCGCGATATGCCAGGCCGTCGCCGAGGTGCGCGCCGCCAACGGGATCGACGGTCCGCTCCTCATGGGCATGGATACGCACGCCTTGTCGGAAGCGGCTTTTACGACGGCCCTTGAGGTGTTCGCTGCGAACGGCGTGACGGTGCATCTGGACCAGGGCGATCCGGGGCCTGCGTACACGCCCACGCCGGCGCTGTCCCACGCCATTCTTCGGCACAATGCGCGCGGCGAGGACGGGCTGGCGGATGGCGTCGTCATTACCCCGTCCCACAATCCTCCGGAGGATGGCGGCTTCAAGTATAATCCGCCGACGGGCGGTCCGGCAGACGCCGCCACGACCGGACAGATTCAGGACCGGGCGAACGAACTGCTCGAAGCCGGCTTGCGGGGCGTCCGCCGCGCGACGATCATGCAGGCCCGCCGCGCCGCCACGACCCGGGAAGTGGATTTCATGACCCCGTACATAGAGGACCTTGCGCAGGTTCTGGACATGGAAGCCATAGCCTCTTCCGGCCTGAAAATCGGCGCCGACCCCATGGGCGGCGCAGGGGCGGCGTACTGGGAACCCATTGCGGATCGGTACGGGATAGACATCGAGGTGGTCAATCCGGCGCTGGACCCGACGTTTTCGTTCATGACGCTGGACCGGGACGGCAAAACGCGCATGGATTGTTCTTCGCCGTACGCCATGGCGAGCCTGGTGGGGTTGAAGGACCGGTTCGATATTGCGTTCGGCAACGATCCGGATTTCGACCGGCATGGCGTCGTCACGAGAACGGGCGGGCTGATGCGGCCCAACCATTATTTGTCCGTGGCGATCGAGTATCTGTTCCGGCGGCGCAGAGGCTGGTCCGAAGCCGCCGCGATCGGCAAGACGCTCGTATCCAGTTCCATGATCGACCGGGTGGCGTGCGATCTGGGTCGACGGCTTGCGGAAGTCCCGGTGGGGTTCAAGTGGTTCGTGGATGGACTGATTGACGGGTCGTACGGCTTTGGCGGAGAGGAGAGCGCCGGGGCCTCGTTCTTGCGCAAGGACGGTTCCGTATGGACGACGGACAAGGACGGCGTCTTGCTCAATCTGCTGGCCGCCGAAATCACTGCCGTTACGGGTCAGGACCCTTCCAAACGGTACGCTTCGTTACAAGAGCGTTTCGGGTCGCCCGCGTACGAACGCATGGATGCGCCCGCCACCCTCGCCCAGAAAGCGGTGCTTGCGAATCTTTCTCCGGACCAGGTGGTGGCGGAGGACCTTGCCGGCGAGCCGATCGTCGCGAAACTCACGCATGCTCCCGGCAACGGCGCTCCGGTCGGCGGCCTCAAAGTGGTTACGGAAAACGGGTGGTTTGCAGCGAGGCCCTCCGGCACGGAAGAACTCTGCAAGATTTATGCGGAGAGTTTTCTCGGAAAGGATCATCTTCGGAACATCCAGGAGGAAGCGCAAGCAATGGTTCGCCATGTGTTCGAGGCCGCGGGCGTACGGGAATAGTCCGGGAATGGCGCGTCAATAAAGGGGCCTGCGCCGTCCCGTTCGTTCCGCCGGATTTTTCAGGGGTTTTTTCAATGAGTTTTTCAAGGGATTTTTCAAGAGATTCGTCAAGAAGTTCTGCAACGCATTTCATAAGGAGGACTTTATTTAAGGATGCTCTGATCAAGTCCACTTCGATCAGCGCTTCCCTTTCACGCATAAAGAACGACATGATTGCATCGTTGAAATCGGCAAAAAACACGGCGTATTCGGAGCGCCGCGACGGTGAAGCGCCCTTTCGGCCTCTGAATCTTTGCAGACTTAATCAGAGCATCCTTATGTCGAACCGAAGCATAGGGCTTTCGCCCGAACTCCATGAATACCTGGTCCGCCACGCGGTCCGCGAAACAGACGTACTGCGCCGATTGCGGGAAGAGACCGCGTCCATGGCGGAGGCCGATATGCAGATTGCGCCGGAGCAAGGGGCGTTCATGGCCATGCTCGCGCGCATGACGGGCGCCCGCCGCGCTCTTGAAATCGGGGTATTCACCGGATACAGTTCCATCGCCGTCGCGCAAGCCCTTCCGAGCGGCGGCCTCCTGACGGCCTGCGACGCGAGCGAAGACTATGCGCGCATAGCCCGCCGCCACTGGCGCGAGGCGGGCGTGGAAGAGAAGATCGAATTTCGCGCAGGCGACGCGGCGGATACGTTGCGGGCCTTGCTGGACGAGGGGCGCGGGGACACGTACGACTTTGCCTTCATCGACGCGGACAAGACGTCGTACGGCGTCTACTACGAACAGGTCTTGCGCCTCCTTCGCCCGGGGGGCGTCGTCGCCCTGGACAATATGCTGCGCAAGGGCCGCGTCCTGAACCCTGCCGAAGACGACCTGGATTCCCAGGCCATCGCCGCCCTGAACGCCGTTATTGTTCGCGACGAGCGCGTGGACTGCTGCATGCTGCCCATTGCGGACGGCGTTACTTTGGCGCGCAAGCGGTAACGCGGCCTGCGCGCCGCCGCGCTACTGGTATGACGCCGCGATTTCCGCCAGGCGTTCCTGTATTTCCGATTCGGGAATCCACTGTCCGCGAGCCATGACTCCGGCCCGGTCAAAGACGCGCATCGCATCCTCCAGCGGGTTGCTGTTGAGCAGGATAAGATCCGCCCGGCTTCCTGCCGTAATCGTTCCGAACGTGTCTTGTTCGCGCAGATACTCGCCCACCGCGCGGGTCCCGGAAACGAGAATTTCGTACGGCGACATGCCTGCATCCGTCATGAGCGGCAGTTCGCGCGCCAGCGCAAAGCCCGGCACGCTGAACACCTGCGGCGAGTCCGTTCCCATCAGAATGCGGACGCCCGCCTCGTTAAGCGCCCCGAGCAGGTCGATGCGCTGGGCCGCAATCCGGTCCGCGCGTTCCTGATCGAATCCGCTTCCGGCCCGCCGCCGGTCCTGGGACCGGGCCCACGAAGCCACCATGTCCGGCGGCATGTATTGCAGTTCTTCGTAATGCGCCATGTCCTCCGCGGACGGCGCGCCGAGTATGGTTTCCCAGAGCGCCATGGTGGGGACGACCCATACGTTATGCTCCTTCGTCAGGGCGATGGCGTTTTCGAGGCGTTCCGGATCGATCGCGTCGCCTCCCTCCGTCAGATATTCAATGTAGCCGTCCAGATGGTCGATCGTTTGCTGCCCCATTTCGATGGCGTGCAGCAGGCCCGCGTCGGCGGGAACATGTCCGATGAAGGGAATGCCTTCTTCGCGCGCGGCGCGGGCCATGGCGTCGTATTCCTCGCGGGTCAGTCCGGGGAGCGCCTTCAGATAATCCCACCCCTCGGCCGCTTGCTCCCGGACGCGCTCGTCCGCCTGTTCGGGCGAAGAAATCGTCCCGCCGCTGAAGGCCGGGCCCGCCAGGTACAACGCCGGCCCGAGGAGGCTTCCGTTCGCCGTGGCTTCCCGCAGCGCCAGTTGTCCCGGCTCGCCCAGCAGGCCGCGCACGGTGGTGACCCCGTTGGCGATATACAGAAACAGCAGGGATTCGATATACTCCGGCGATTCGTTCGGGGAAGGTATGTGCCCGTGCATTTCGGCCAGGCCGGGAATGAGATATTTCCCGGTTCCGTCGATGCGCTCCGCCGTCGCCGGGACTTCCGCCTCTGCGGCGGGGCCGGCGGCGACGATCCGGTCGCCGTCCACCACCACGGTCCAGTCGGTTCGGATTTCGTCGTCAGTCATGGGCAGGACATGCACATGTTCGAACGCGATTTGCGCCTGCGCGTAGCGGGGCGCGATCAGGCATGCAGCAAACATGCACGCCATCGCAAGGAATGCTGTAATTTGACGCATCGTATGGCCTCAATGGTTAGATTGCAGGGGAGATCGTCCGGGCGCCGTCTGGGCAAAAGGGACGAACAGGAAACAGTATAGGATATTCTGATCAAAACCACTTTGCTCAGCATGTCGCTTTAGCGCGTAAAGGACATTATGGTTCCATCGTTTAAATCAGTGGAAAACACGGCTATTTCGCAGCATGGCGTCTGTGACGCGCCCTTCGGGACGCTGCGAGGCGCACGCCGGCTGTGTCCTTCCTCATTACGCGGGCCCTTCGCTGCTTCGTCATTCCTTGCCAGCGCGCGCTTTTCAGCCTCTGAATCTTTGCGGACTTAATCAGAGCATTCTCTACAAACCCTTGGCCGAACCGACCTGAAAACCGACCTGAAAACCGATCTATGCAATTTTTGCATAGAAAAGACCTTTTTCATGCATATATTGCATAGGAAAGATTTTATCTATGCGTTTTTTGCATAGAAGACGCTTTATCTATGCATATTTTGCATAATTCATTAGGATGCGCCTCTTTTTCGCGATGTTCTGCCCGCGTTCGCCGCGCTCATTATGCATATTTTGCATAGTTCATGAACAGAACGCCTTATTTTCGTATCGCGCCCGGCGCCGGAGAGCGCTATGGAAGGCGACGAGGCGCTCCTGACGAGGATTCCGGGCGTCGGGCGCAAAATGGCCCAGCGCATGATTCTGGATTCGCCGCCCTGTCGGCTTGGTTTGCCGGTTGATTATGCCGATTATGCATAGAAACCCGCCTCTGCGCAATAGCGGAAATTGAACCTGTCCCGCCATGTACGCCTATCTTTCCGGTAAACTGGTCGAAAAGCAGCCCACGCGCGTCGTGCTTGACGTGCAGGGCGTGGGGTACGAATTGTTTATCGCCACCTCGACCTTCGAGCGCCTGCCCGAAACCGGCGAGCAGGCGCGGCTCGCCACCCACTTTCACGTGCGGGAAGATGCGGCGCTCCTGTACGGATTCTTTTCCGAGCGGGAAAAGCAGGTATTCGAGGTGATGCTGAGCGTATCGGGGATTGGTCCCAAGCTGGCGCTGGCCGCGCTTTCGGTGATGCGGCCGGACGATCTTCGGACCTATGTGATGGAGGGCGCCGAGGCGCTCCTGACGAGGATTCCGGGCGTCGGGCGCAAAATGGCCCAGCGCATGATTCTGGAGTTGCGGGATCGTTTTTCCGCCATGGAATGGGGGTCGGAGAGCGTGGCGGACGGGTCGGATCGATCGGCGCGCGGCGATGCGCTGGCGGCCCTCGAGTCGCTGGGCTACGCGCGGGCGTCCGCCGAAAAAGCCCTGCACAAGATATTGCAGCAGCATCCTTCCGTCGCGACCGTCGAGGACATGGTGCGCCTGGCGCTCAGGGAGCGTTGACGATGCGCCGGCGGGGGGATGCGCGCGTTTCGGCAAGCGGGTTCAGCGGATGGCGCGCCGCGGACGTCAAATGCCTGGAAAACATGGCTCGAACGGCGCGGGCTATCTTGCTTGAACTTGTCGGATTGATCAAATGGAACCCGGACGCGGAAGGCTACGGCCAAGCGTGGCCGAGAGTCGCAAAGATAGCGGCGCGAATAGGCCGAACGCCGCGGGGGGTACAAAAGATTTTGCGGCGGCTTGAAGCGTCCGGATACGTTTTGCGGCGCGTCCGGACGGGGGCAACGCATCGAACCTTTACGCGCTGAATCCGGCGGCGCGGGGTGTGGAAACCCCCGCAGTTTGTTCACCCCATAGAACCCGATAAAGAACTAAAAACCCCTAAAGGATACTCTGATCAATCCGGTGTTTGGGGGTCAGATTGAAGGCATTGAAGGTTTCGATGCGTACAGGGAGCGATTTTTGGTCGAATCCAACGTTAAATCGTCGATATTGTCGTGTTTTTGCGCCCCGGGCGCCTCAAAACGGGGCGCTCGGGCATACCTATCGGGCGACAGCTATCAATTTCTTGCGCGCCATGTAGAAATTCGCCAGCGCAAACAGCGTATAGACCTGCGCCGCGTTCTTGCGCAACCCCCGGTAGCGCGTCTTGCGGTAACCCCAAAGATGCTTGACCACCCCGAAGGGATGTTCTACGCGCGCGCGAATGCGGTTGCTCTTGCGATTGAACGAAGCGTCCGCGCAGGTCAGTTTCCTGCCTCTGGCCGCCTTGCGCAACACCCGCCAGGCGACGCCTTGCGACTCGGCCTGCTCCTTGCGCTTTCGGCACGCGTAGCCCTTGTCGCCGTAAATCTCCTTCTCCTCGCCGTGCAGACACTGCTCCATCATCGTCACGTCGTGCACGTTCGCAGCCGTCACCTCTACGCTGTGCACATAGCCCTGCGTGTCCGTGCCGATATGCGCTTTCATCCCGAAACGCCACTTGTTCGCCTTGCGCGTGGACTTCATCTCAGGATCGCGCGCGCCGGTGCGGTTCTTCGTAGACGCAGGAGCAGAAATGATCGTCGCGTCCACTATGCTGCCCTCGCGAACCATGACGCCGTGAGCACGAAGATGCTTGTTGCTAATCGACAGAAGCCTCTTCGTCAGCCCGCGCTCCTCGAGCCAGTGGCGAAACTTGCATATCGTCGTCTCGTCCGGCGCGTAGCCCGCGTCAAGACGAGCGAAACGACGCATCGCGATATTGTCGTGAAGAGCGTCTTCCATGCCCGGATCCGAATGACCGAACCACTGCTGCATGAAGTAGATACGAAGCATCGTTTCAAAACCGACCGGAGGACGACCCCTTGCTCCCTGCGGATAGAAAGGCTCCAACTCCGAAAGAAAAGCCTCCCATGGAAGCACCGAGTCCATCTGCTCGAGAAATCGCTGGTTACGCGTCTTTTTCGTGCGGCTTTGGTAGGCTACGTCCTCGAATGAAAACTGGAGCATCGGATTTCCTCGATTGGTAATGGGATATACCGTAAAATACAAACGGGGGATTAAATCAGAGTATCCTTAACTCTATGCTTTCACGTAATCAATCACGAACCCTTGAGGACGAATCATGACTACCATAAAGAAACCAGAACATCTGGAACGTTTTTCCTGCATGCGGCCCTGGATCGGCAATCTGTATCGGGACAGTCGCCACAAACGGTTACTGGTGGCCGGCGAAAGCCACTATATGCCTCGCGGATCCACTATCCAACTTGATCCTGAAGACTGGTACCGGAGCAAAGAGGGTGACCTCAAGGAAGAAGAACACGGGTGGGTGCACACAAAAGGCGTAATAGAAGACTTCTTCGAACATCGCCGTCGAGGCCACCGAATCTTTGGGGAAATCGAAAAGAAAATCGCAAGCATATTGAAGGAGGGCGGTCTGACTCTGGCGCCGGGGGAACGTCCTCTTCATCACATCGCCTTCTATAACTATTTCATGCGGCCAGCTCCAAAGCCCGGCGGTAGCATAAAAGGCCATGTCATGCCCCAGGATCGCAAAATATCCGAGGAAGTACTGCGCTGGTTCCTTCAGAGACATCAACCGGAATTAGTCATCTTTGTCTCCCGGTTTGCTGGTGAATACGGCGAGAGCGTGGTTCATGAATGCGACATTCCATGCATTAGCACGCCTCATCCGGGTTGCAGCTGGTGGAATAGGCATAGCAACACGTACGATAGAAACCCAATTTATGCGGGTGAACCTGCATGCCCACGCAAAGGCTGCGACCTGTTTCGCGACTTCCTGACGAAACGCCACTGGATAACGACGACCGCCGCTTGACAAGACGAGACAGGCGATCACTGTGCGATACGTGTGATCTCTCCGTGTTGTGCCTTTGCGCCTGATGTCCGGGTTTATTAGCAGCGCGTCCAGTCGGAGCGTTAATCCTCCTGAAACACCTCTCTGGCTACGGAGACGGCGGTCACTGCGCTCGGCCAGCCGGCATAGAACGCCAGGTGGGTGATCGTCTCGATCAACTCCTCCTGCGTTACGCCATTTCTGCGCGCTCTGGCAAGGTGCGACCGAAGCTGATCGGGACGGTTCATCGCAATCAGCGCGCTCACGGTGACCAGGCTGCGGTCGCGTTGGGAGAGTTCGGGACTCGGCCACACCTGCCCGTAGAGGACCTCGTCGGTGAGGTCGGCCAGCCTGGGAGCAATGTCGCCCATCAACTGCTGGGCCCGTGAGCGTCGAGTGTTTCCGCCGGAGGAGTCGGCAGGAGCAGGTTCCAGTCCTTGAGGCAGGACGGCGTACTGTTCGTCGCTGACTGCCTCCGCCCACACGGTGGCCGGCCCGGCGTCGGGTCGTTCCACAAGGGCGACATGGGTCATGGGGGCGTTCGGCAAGGCTCCGTGCCAGTGTTTCGCGCCGGGCGGAATCCAGACCACATCGCCTGGCCGGATCTCCTGAACCGGGCCGCCCCAATGCTGCACATGACCGGCGCCGGCCGTGACGACGAGAGTCTGGCCGAGGGGGTGGACGTGCCAGTGAGTCCGGGCCCCACGTTCAAAGGCGACGGTGGCGCCGTAGATGCGGGCAGGGGCTTCTGCCCGGAACCGGTTTCCCACCCGGACGACGCCGGTGAAATTCTCGGTCGGCGCCAGATTGGTCGGCGGCGTCCCCCGGACGACGGTCAGAGCGTCTTGGGCATGGGCGATCGCCGGCGTTGCGAGGACGAGAACGAGGGCAGTCGCGATGATTCGCATCATGGTGTCTTGCAGGTAAGAGTAATAAGCATGTGGTTTTCCAGGAGCGCGTCGCAGGCGACGTCAATTGTGCATCCGGATGCAGCGGGCAATGCAGTGTCTATCAGCGGTCGATCATCCGTGTTGGCCAGGGCGACGATTTCGCTTCCTGAGAAGTGCGGGCGTCGTCAATCCAGGTTTTTTTCCTCAAGAAACGTGGACAGAATATCTGCGATCTCGAGATTGTTCAGATCCGAGAACGGAAAATGCGTATTTCCGGAAATACCTGTTTCGGGCAGGTGTATAACGGTTACGTCACCGCCTCGACGGTTCACGGCGTCCCTCCACAGTTTCGCCATCGCCAGACGGACGCGCCAACCGTCCTGACCCGGATTCGCCGTCGGTTGCGCCGGAATGTTGTCGCCGTAGAAGATGATGATCGGAATTTTCGTCAGTTGCATGAACTCCGGCAGAGGCACGCCGAACGCTTGCAGCGCGCCGCCGGCGCTCGGCATGGGGGCAGGCGCTTCGCCTTGCGGGAAGATGAAGCCGCTCCCGGGTTCGTAGGAGACAATGGCGCGGATGTTCGAGCTCCTGACCGCGGCGCGCCAGCCCATACCCCCGCTGTGCGAATGGGTCACGAGAATCCCCGGCCCGATCTTCTCGAAGAGCGCGGCGACCGCGTCCGAGGCCAGAGCGGGATCAAGGGGACCCGTGTCGGGGGTCATCTGGCGAAAATACTGGTTCAGCGCCTCCGGGTCGCGTGAGAACTGCACGTCCGGGAAGAAGTCCGGCCAGACGCCGAGGCGGAATATGCCGAACCAATCCTGCTCGTCGGGCGTCGGCGTAATCGTTGCCGGCAGCGTGCTTCGGCCCGCGCGGCCGCGTCGCGGCTGGTCGATCACGTAAACCGGGAAACCGCGGCGCAAGAAGATGTTCTGGAAGCCCTCGCGCCCATCCGGCGTGGTTTCCCAGGTTTTCGAGAACTGTCCGAAGCCGTGCCAGAGCACGAGCGGCAGCGCTCTGGCATTCGCCGGGACCTGATAGAACACGTATGCGTGGTCGCCATGAAACGTCTGCCCGGCGGGGCTTCGTTCGATGGGGTCATAGGCGCCGGGGCTGGTCATCACAGTTCCGGCGACTGCAAAGCTTCCTTGCTCCTGGATGACCAGCGGCTCTGGTCCTCTGTTGACCGTCGTAGTTTCACAGGCCCCGTTCAGGACAGCTATCGCGATCAGCGCCAGTATATTGGCGAACTTCATGTTATCGTTACCTTTTTGCGCTACACCGTTTGCGGGAACAGACAACTATCTCAAGAGCCGGGTGAACGAGAGCGAGGCTAATTTCCAGGCGCCGTTTTGCTGCACATATACTTCCGTCACCTCGAAGGGATTGGTGACCTCGTTGCCGCCAACCACGGCGTCCAGGCGAATGGTGTTCAAGACGATGGCCGTCGCGCCGATGACCCGTACCGACGCTTCGTGGATCTCCGCGTGCTTGTAGTGAATCCCTCCGCTCTGGATGATGTCGAGTTCCCGGTCCCTGGACATAGTGCCCCCCATGTGGACAAAGACAGCCTCTTCGTGGAAGAGAGCGGCCAGGGCGTCCACGTTGCGCTCCGACATCCAGCGCCACTTCTCTCTGGATAGATCAATGAGTTCCTGTTCCACATTCGCGCTATCCGCAGCAGGGGGATTTACTTCGTTTTGTTGTGCGTAGGACCACTGCCCACTCACTATTAAGAGACACAGTCCGAGGAAGGATGCTTTCATGGCAGGCAGTGGTTTGGGAAGGTATGATTGAGAAGGGAATTATATCCAAGGGCGCTGAGGCCCGAACAGGAACATGCATACCTGAAAAACGCGCACGACTCGTGGGTCTGGCGAAGCGAGGTTATTCTTCGGTCCGACCCGCCGCCTAAAAAAGTTAAGTCCGAAAAACGCGACTTAAAAAAATAAGGCGACGCGCTGGGCGAAGTGTTTTTGAGCAGAGTATCCTTAAGGAGCATGGTCGCTTGCGTTGAAAAGAAAATTGCGATGCCTGAGCACATGGAGCCCTCCTTCACCCCTGCGCCAGCCCGTTTTCCGTGAGATACGCAAAACTTTGCGCGGCGGCCTCGAACATGTCCGTCTCGCAGTCGTCCATTTCCACGATCATCCACTCTATATGGCCTTTGCCCGCCTCCGCAATGGCAGGGAAGTCCTGCAGGCCGCTTCCCGCCGCCACCATGGGGCCTTCGGTGGTGAGCACTGTTGCATCCTTGATGTGCAACAAAGGGGCGCGGGCGCCCCAATCTCCCATCACCTCCGCCGGATCAAGTCCCGCCACCTTCGCCCAGTACGTGTCTATCTCGAAGAAAACGCCAGGCTCAATCAGAGGCATGATTTCATAGTACGGAAGCGCCCCGTCCGCATTCGGTTCGAATTCCCACCAGTGATTGTGCAACCCGAATTGCAGGCCGTTCGCCTGGCAGAAGGCATAGGCTTCGTTATAGATGTCGGCCAGTTCCCTAATGCCGTCCATCGTCTGGTACCGCTCGTCCTCGGGCCACCCATGCCACACCATGCGGTCGCAGTCGTAGGCTTCGGCGGCCTCCAGTACGGCGGCCTGGCGCTCTCCTGTCGGAATCTCTACATGCGCCGCGAACACGCTTAGCCCCGTGTCCTTGAGCAATGTACCTGCCTGGGCCAGGGTCATGCCTTCCGGCCAGAAGGCTGTTTCCACGGCGGCGTAGCCCATTTCGGCGATACGGCCAAGGGCCGCCGCCGCATCCGCCTCCATGGCGTCCCGCACCGTGTACAACTGGAATCCGATCCTGGGCAGTGGCGATTCGGGCGCGACGGGCTCCGCGTACGGCTCGGAAGTTTCGCGGCAACCGCCTACAGCGACGCCGGCGGCGGCAGCGCCCAGCGTTTTCAAAAAAATTCGGCGAGTATTATCCATCGGTTTTCCTGTCCTGGTCGATACGATCAGCTTGTTTTAACAACCTTATCCTAAATAAAAAAAAGGAGAATTGCCAAACATATTTTGCACATATATTCTATTTTCAGGTATATCCTATCCTCTTGAGGATATCTTACCTCCCTTCCCATGCCCGACTTGTTCAAAGAAGCCGCTCGCGAGTACATAGCGCGGAACGCTCCGCTGGCGGACCGGATGCGTCCTCGCACGCTGGACGAATTCGTCGGGCAGGAACACATTCTCGGGCCGGGTCGGCTTTTGCGGCGGGCCATCCAGGCAGATCGCATCACGTCCGTCATTTTTTATGGTCCGCCGGGCAGCGGCAAGACCACCCTGGCCCGCATTATCGCCAATACGACCAAGGCGCATTTCTCCTCGCTTAATGCGGTGCTGTCCGGGGTCAAGGATATTCGCGAGGCGATCAGGGATGCGAGGGCCCGGCTGGAGGAGCATCGGCAACGCACCATCCTGTTCATCGACGAGGTGCACCGGTTCAACAAGTCACAACAGGATGCGCTTCTGCCGCATGTCGAAAACGGCACGGTCGTGCTGATCGGGGCCACGACGGAAAATCCGTATTTCGAGGTCATTAAGGCGCTCGTGAGCCGGTCCCGCATCTTCGAATTGCAGACGCTCGACGAACCGGCGCTGCGGCAGATTGCCCTCCATGCGATCAGGGACAAGGAGCGGGGGTACGGCGGCGGGGATGTGCAGGTCGAGCCGGAGGCCCTCGAGCATCTGATCGACACGGCCAACGGCGATGCCCGCTCTGTGCTGAATGCGCTGGAACTGGCCGTAGAGACCACAGCCCCGGACGAGGCGGGCGCCGTTCGGATCGATCTGGCGGTGGCGGAGGAGAGCATTCAGCGGCGCGCCGTGCTGTACGACAAGGAAGGGGATGTACACTACGACACGATCAGCGCGTTCATCAAGAGCCTTCGGGGGTCCGATCCTGATGCGGCCTTGTACTGGATGGCGAAAATGCTGTACGCCGGAGAAGACCCCCGCTTCGTCATTCGCCGCATGTTCATCTTCGCGGCGGAGGACATCGGGCTGGCGGATCCCCGCGCGCTCCAGATCGCATCTGCTACGGCGCACGGGTTCGATTACGTGGGCATGCCCGAAGGGCAGTTCATGTTATCCGAATGCTGCCTGTATCTGGCCACGGCCCCAAAAAGCAACTCCACCATGTCGTATTTCAGCGCGCTTTCCCATGTTCGCAATGAGCGGTCCGACGATGTGCCGAATCACCTGAAGGACGCCAGCCGGGACAAGGAGGGTTTCGGCCACGGGAAGGGGTACAAGTACCCCCATGCGTTCCAGGAGCATTATGTGCCTCAGCAGTATCTGCCCGACGAAATGCGGGGCACGTATTTTTACGAACCCGGCGGGATCGGCTACGAGGCAGAGGTGGCCCGGCGCATGGAGAAACTCCGCCGCCGCGACGCCGAAGAGGAACTCGAACGCCGCGTACGGAGATACGCGGAAGGGGAGGAATGAGGCGTTATAACCTCGAACAATTAAGACGATTGGACCCATGAGCGAACGAACCCTGTTTCTCGCTTGGCAGGACAAGGGCGGCAGCCGTCAATGGTTTCCGATTGGCAGGCTGGATGCGAATCGCGCCCTTTCCCGATATCGTTTCCGGTATACGCATGGCGCCCGTCGAGCGCAAGAGGAAGCGTATTTCCACGCCCTTCCGGAATTTCCCGAGATGGACAAGGAGTACCTCTCCCCGGAATTGTTTTATCTGTTCCAGAACCGGGTTATGAAGCCGAACCGGCCGGATTTCCGGAAACACATCAAGCGCCTGGGGCTTCCCGAGGATTCCAATCCTGATTTTTTTCAGATTTTATCGGTCAGCGGCGGCCAGCGAGTTACGGATTTTTACGAGGTTTTTCCGAAAATAGCGAAGAATGCCGATGGCGGTTTTACCACCCGTTTTTTTCTTCATGGCTGGCGGTACGCCAACGAAGCCGCCCAAAGCCGCCTCGCCCAATTGGAGCCCGGGGAAGAACTTTATGTGGCCCTGGAACTGAACAATCCGGTCACCAGAGTGGCTGTGCAGTTTCAGACACAGGATTATCACATGATCGGTTGGGCGCCCCGCTATCTTGTGGCGGATATTGCGAAAGCCATTGCCGGGTCGCCTGGAGAATATGCGGCGAAGGTGGTCCGGTTCAATCCCGCGCCGGCCCCCATGAAACAGCGAGTGCTGATCGAACTGCGCGGCAACCTTGGCGAACACGAACCGATGATCGGCAAGGATTTTCTTCCCTTGGTCGAGGCGGCGAAATAGGCCGTTTAGCGCTCGAAAGCAATTTGTCTTGTACTTCCCGTTGCGCTTGCTTGTCCGCGCAGCCCCGGCGGCAAGAAGCCAGCTTGCGGCAGGTCGGTAAAGGCTCGCTGCTTATTACGGCAACGCGCGCATTTGCGCGCTTGGCGTCTCCCTCCCCTCACGGCATCCACGTCGCGATTTCCGGGAACAGGATCACCAGGAGCAACCCGATCGCCTGGATGCCTATGAAAGGAATGGCCCCGCGATAAATCTGGGTTGTGGCGATTTCAGGAGGCGCCACGCCGCGCAGATAGAACAGCGCAAACCCGAACGGCGGCGTCAGAAAGGACATTTGCAGGTTCATGGCGATCATGACCCCGAACCACACGAGGTCCACGCCGAGGAACGCCGCCGCGGGGGCAAGCAGGGGCACGATAATGAACGCGATCTCGAAGAAATCGATAAAGAAACCGAGCAGGAAAATAGTAAGGTTTGCGACCAGGATCAGCCCGATCACGCCTCCCGGCAAGCCGGTGAGCAATTCCTCGATCCACAAATCGCCGTTCAGCCCGATGAATACGAGCGAAAAAGCCCGCGCCCCGACCAGCAGAATCATGATCATGGCGGTCAGCTTGGCGGTTTCTTTCATGGTTTCCCGCAGCGCCGTCAGCGTGAGTCGGCGGTTGGCGACGGCAAGGAGCAGCGCGCCCAGCGCGCCCAGCGCCCCGGCTTCCGTAGGCGTAGCGACCCCGGCGAAGATGCTGCCCAGCACCACGACGATAAGCAGCAAGGGGGGCAGCATAACGAGCGCCACGCGGCGGATCATTTCTCCGAAGGGCAGGCCGCGCTCCTCCGCGGGCAGGGCAGGCGCTGCGGACGGTTTGAAAAAGGCCACGCCCCCCGCATAGAGCGCAAACAGTGCGGCCAGCAACAAACCGGGGATCAGTGCGCCCAGAAAAAGGTCGCCCACGGAAACCCGACCCGCCACGCTCAGCTGATCCGCCAACACAATCAGCACGATGCTGGGCGGAATGATTTGTCCCAGCGTGCCCGATGCGGAAATCACGCCGGCGGACAAGGCGTGCGAGTAGCCGTAGCGCATCATCACGGGCAGGGAAATGACCCCCATCGCTACCACGGACGCGCCGACCACGCCCGTCGCGGCGGCCAGCATCGCCCCCACGAACACCACTGCAATGGCCAACCCGCCGCGCATCCGTCCAAACAACAAGCCGATGGTCTGGAGCAGGTCTTCCGCAAGGCGCGATTTTTCCAGCATGGCCCCCATGAAGATGAAATACGGCACCGCCAGCAACAGCGTATTCGACATCACGTCGAAGATGCGGTCCGGCATGGCCAGCATGAGGGGCCAGCTGAAATAGCCCAGTTCGACGCCGACGAAGGCGAAAATGAGGGCGACGCTTCCGAGGGCGAAAGCAACCGGAAACCCCGAAAAGATGAAGATCAATGCCGCGACGAACATGAGCGGCCCGAGCCAGTCGCCCATCATGCGCCTCCCGGGGTCTTTTCGGAATCGGTTGGGGCGGTTCCCGAAATATGTTCGTCCGCCAGGCCCCGCAGAAAAGCGATTTGCTTGATCGCGAGGCTGATCCCCTGCAAAAACAGGAGGAAGAACGCGATGGGAATAACCGTTTTGATCGGATACCGGGGCAAACCGCCCGGATCGGGCGAGACTTCAAGCACCGCCCACGAATTGTACACGGTGGACCAGGACGTCCAGATTACGAGCAGGCAGAAAGGCAGCAGGAAGAGTGCGGAGCCGCCCAGATTTACCCAGGCCCGGCCTCGGGGGGACAGCCGGGCGAACAGCACGTCCACCCGCACGTGGGCGTCGTGCTTCAGCGTCCAGGCGGCGCCCAGCAGAAAAATCAGGCTGTACATATACCACTGGAGTTCGATGTAGGTGTTCGAACTCAGGCCCAGCCCCGTGAAGCGGTCCAGATACCGCACGAGCGTATTGTAGGCGCCCACCCCTACCATGACGAGCGTCAGCCAGTATGCGATTCGCCCGATCTGCTCATTGGCTTGGTCGATGCGGTGAGCAATGCGAAGCAGCGCGCGCATGGGGGATTTGAGGATAATGCAGCGAGTTCTACCCGTTTTCCGCGCCGAAAACATAATCGCCGTACGCCAGTTCGGCGATTCCGAACCACCGGTAGGCCTCGTCGCGCCACGCCTTGTACGCTGCGTATATCTTGCGGTACGCAGGATCGCGGGCGAAGTCCTCCAGCAATGCTTCCGTAATTTCTCGCGCCGCCGCCATCACCTCTTCCGGGAACGGATGGAGCCGTACGCCTCCTTCCACAAGCCGCCGCAGGGCCGGTCCGTTCCGCGCGTCGTACAACGCCAGCATGTGCTCGTTGGCCTCGGCGGCGGCCGTCCGGAAGGCTTCCTGATACGCGGACGGCAAGGCGTCCCAGGCGTTTTGATTCACGTAGAAGGAAAGGCCGGGTCCGGGTTCCCACCATCCCGGATAGTAATAATCCTTCACGATTTCCTGAAATCCGAGTTTTTCGTCGTCGTACGGGCCTACCCACTCCGTGGCGTCGATCGCGCCGCGTTCAAGCGCCAGGTAAATTTCTCCCCCCGGAATGACCTGCACCGTTGCGCCGAGGCGATTCATGACTTCGCCCCCCAATCCCGGAATGCGCATTTTCAGTCCGCGCAGGTCCTGCAGCGACCCGATTTCGCGCCGAAACCAGCCGCCCATCTGCGCGCCCGTATTGCCTCCCGGGAAATTGATCACATTGAAATCCGCGAACATTTCCCGCGTAAGCGCAAGGCCGTCTCCATAATAGAACCAGGCGTTGAGTTGCCGCGCCGAGAGTCCGAACGGGATCGTGCAATCGAAGACGAGCGCCGGATTCTTGCCCTGAAAATAGTAGCTTGCGCTGTGCCCCGCCTGAACGGTTCCGTTTTGCACGGCGCTCAGCGCCTCAAGGGCCGGGACGAGTTCTCCGGCGGGATAGGAGCGGATGCGGAAACGCCCTTCCGTAAGCGTTTCCACGCGGCGGCCCAGAATCTCGGCGGCGCCGTAGATCGTGTCCAGGCTGTTGGGGAAGCTGGACGCCAGGCGCCACGCAATGCGGGGCCGGGTCTGTACGGCGGGCGCCTGTCCTGTCGTTGCCGGTTCGGCGGCCGTTTCCGGAGCCGGCGCCTCTTGCGAACCCGGCGCGGCGGCGCGAAGAAAATCTCGTCGTTTCATGAAATCGCGCGGGGATACGCAAAGGAGGCAAAGGCGTGTTCTGATGTGGCGAACCAGGCGTACGCATCTTCCCGGAAGGCCCGAAACGAGTCGTATGTCTGCCGATAGACGGCGTCCTGCGCAGCGGCGCTTTCTATCAGGTCCATGGTAATGCGATTTGCTTCCTGCAGCATTTCTCGGGAAAATGGCTTGATCTGGATGTTTTCCTCCCGCAACGCCTGAAACGCTTCCTGATTGCGGGCGTCGTACCGCGCAAGCATGCGGAGGCCCGCCTCGGCGGCGGCGGCTTCAAGAGCTTCCTGATATACGGAGGGGAGCGCGTCCCAGGCGTTCCGGTTGACCAGAAAGGATACGCCGGGCCCGGGCTCCCACCATCCCGGGTAGTAATAATACGGTGCGATTTCGTGGAAGCCGAGACGCATATCGTCGTATGGACCGCCCCATTCGGCGGCGTCGAGCGCGCCGCGTTCCAGCGCCTGGTACAGTTCGCCGCCCGCGAGGAGTTGCACGGTAACGCCCAGTTCGTTCATCACCTGTCCCCCCAGCCCCGGAATCCGCATCTTGACGCCCTGCAGGTCTTCAAGCGTATGGATTTCCTGGCGGAACCAGCCGCCCATCTGCGCGCCCGTATTGCCTCCCAAAAAGTTAATTATGTTGAAATCCGCGTAGATCGCCCGAATCAGTTCCAGGCCGCCGCCGTGACGAAGCCAGGCTGTTTGCTGGCGGGAGGTAAGACCGAACGGCGTGCCCGTGTCGAAAACGAGCGCCGGGTGGTGTCCCGTATAATAATAACTGGCGGAATGGCCCATTTCCACGGCGCCTTTCTGCACGGCGCCAAGCACCTCGGTCGCCGGGGCCAGTTCGCCGGGCGGAAAAACCTGAATCCGGAAACGTCCTTCCGTGATGGCGGCTACTCGTTGGGCCACCTCTTCCGCCGCGCCGAAAATCGTGTCGAGGGATCGGGGATAACTCGATATGAGTCGCCAGCGGACCTGCGGGCGGGTTTGTACGCCAGGCGCCGCACCGGTTTTTCCTGATTCCCGACCGTCTCCGCCGCATCCGGCGAGGAGACTGCCCCCGGCTATTCCGGCGGCGGTCGTTTTGATAAAAGCGCGGCGTTTCATGGGGTCTGGCGGGTATGATTCGGCGCAACGTCCGACGCCGTTCGGCGTATGCCTTCGGCGCGCCGACAAATTTCTTCCCTGAATTATACGCACGGGAACGCTTGGAATGCCTACTTTGTTGGCTGCGCGCGCCACCCTGTACATGAAAATCCGAATTTAAGCATGGCTCAACGACGACTTGGAGTAGGTTTCATCGGCAGCGGGTTCATTACCCGGTTTCATTTGTTGTCCTGGCAGGCGGTCCGCGACGCGGATGTGCTGGGCGTCTGGAGTCCGAACCGCGATCGGGCGGCGAGCACGGCGGCCTATGCGCGGGAACTTCGCGTAGGCGAGGCCAAAGCCTACGATTCGATCACCGACATGGTGGCGGACCCGGCCATCGATGCGCTCTGGATATGCGGTCCGAACCACAAGCGCATCGAGAACATGGAAGAAATCGTGGCGGCGCTCAAGTCCGGCAAGGGCGAACTGGTCGGCGTCGCTTGCGAGAAACCGCTGGCCCGCAACGTACGGGAGGCGAAGCGGGTCGTCGAGCTGATCGAGGAGGCGGGCGTCCTGCACGGATACCTTGAGGATCAACTCTTCGAGCCGGGCCTGGTGCGCGGCCATGAAATCGTCTGGCGGCGGGCAGCGGCTATTACGGGCCGTCCCTACCTTGCCCGCGCCGCCGAAGAGCATAGCGGTCCGCATGCCCCCTGGTTCTGGCAAGGGGAGATGCAGGGCGGCGGCGTACTGAACGACATGATGTGCCACAGCGTGGAGGTGGGCCGGTACTTGCTTACGGCTCCGGGCGCTCCGCGAGGCAGCATTCGCCTCAAGAAAATCACAGCCAATATCGCCAGCCTGAAATGGTCGCGTCCGCATTATGCGGAGGACCTGAAGAAGCGATTCGGGCCGGAAGTGGATTACGCCAATCGTCCGTCCGAGGATTTTGCGCGCGCCACCATCGAATACGAAGACGTGGAAGGGCGTCCGTTGATTGCGGAAGTGACCACGTCGTGGAGTTTCGTCGGGGCGGGGTTGCGGCTCAGTTCGGAATTGCTGGGTCCCGAGTACTCCATGCACCACAACACGCTGGACGCCGGTACGAAGCTGTTCTTCAGCCGGGAAGTGTCAGGCGCCCAGGGCGAAGACCTGGTCGAGAAGCAGAACGCCGAGCAGGGGCAGATGCCGGTGGTGGGCAACGAGGCTTGCGAGTACGGCTACGAGAATGAGAATCGCTACTTCGTGCAACAGTTTCTGGACGGGAAACAGTCCGACGTGGATTTCCATGCCGGGCTTGAGGTGGTGGAACTCCTCATGACGGCGTATATGAGCGCCGAAATGGAGCGCACCTTGCTCTGGAAACCGGAGGGTCTGGAAGATTTCGTTCCCGCCGTGGCCCAGGGGACCTGGAGGCCGTAGGGACAATCAGGGGCAGACCTTAATCAGCGCTTCACTTTCACGCGTACAAAACGACATGACGGCGTTATTGAAATCAGCGAAAAACACGGCGGATTCGGGTTGTCGCGGTCGTGAAGCGCCCTTCGGGAGGCTGACAGGCGCGCGCTGGCTGTGTCATTCCTCATTACGCGGAGCCGCCACACTACCTTCTTCGTCATTCCTTGCCAGCGCGCGCCTGTCAGCCTCTGAATCTTTGCGGACTTAATCAGAGCTTCCTTAAATCTCCCACGTATTCCCGGCGTTCAGCAAAGCGCCGAGGTCCCCCTTGCCGCGCTTGTCGGTGACCTCCTCGATTTGTCGCCGCACAAGTTCGTCGTAGGAAGGCCGATCTTCCCGGAAGAACACCCCGAACGGACGCGGCAGGTCCTTCTGCCAGGACATCCGCGAAACGATGTTCGCCAGTTCGATGCTGCCTTCGTTGTACGCGAGGCAGTCGTCCACGGACCATTTCCCGCCGGACAGATCGATCGATTCGAGTTTGAATCCCTGAAGGCGAAGGCCGCGCTGCCCGTTGTCGTATACGAGCGGCTTGCCATGCTCCAGGAAGATCGCGCTGTGCGCTTTCGTGCTCCTTTCCGTGAATTCGAAGAAGGCCCCGTCGTTGAATATGTTGCAGTTCTGGTAGATTTCCAGGAACGCGGCGCCCTGGTGGCGGTGCGCCCGCCGCATCATTTCCTGCAAGTGTTTGGGGTCGCGGTCCATGGCGCGCGCAACGAATGTGGCGTCCGCGCCCAGGGCAAGCGGTACGGGGTAGAAGGGATGATCCACCGATCCGTACGGCGTGCTTTTCGTGACCTTGCCCTGTTCCGAAGTGGGGCTGTATTGTCCCTTCGTCAGGCCGTAGATCTGGTTGTTGAACAGGAGGATCTGCACATTTACGTTGCGGCGCAGCAGGTGGATCAGATGGTTTCCGCCTATGGAGAGGGCGTCGCCGTCTCCCGTGACGATCCACACGTCCAGGTCCGGGCGGCTTGCCTTGAGTCCCGTGGCGATGGCCGGAGCGCGTCCGTGGATGGAATGCAGCCCGTACGTGTTCATGTAGTACGGGAAGCGGCTGGAACAACCGATCCCGCTAACGAAGACCGTTTTTTCCCTTGGTACGCCCAGTTCGGGCATGAGCCGCTGCATGGCAGCGAGGATGGCGTAATCTCCGCATCCCGGACACCAGCGCACATCCTGGTCGGTCGCAAAATCCTTTCTGGTCAGGCTGGCGGGCGCTCCGTCTCCTCCGGCGCCCACCGGAAGGGACGGTTTTTTCCTTCCGGATGGCCCGGCAGGCTTGCGACCGGGCAGGCCCGCTGGTTTTTTGCCGCCGGGGGGCAGCGAGGGTTTCTTGCCTGTCGGAGGCAACGTCGGTTTTTTGCCCGCGGGCGGCATGGCCGGTTTTTTTCCGGCGGGCGAAACGCGATCAGGTTTTCCGTTGACGTCGTTCATAACGAACAGGGGCCAGGTCTACCCCGGGCGAATGGCGGGGGCGGGGTTTTATGCGATGGGAATTCCGAGGACATCGCAAATCTCCTTTTCGATCTCGCGCGCCTTGAAAGGCAACCCTTTGATTTTCCGGAGCGAGGCGACGGGCAGGAGGAACCGCTCGCGCAGCAGGCGAACCAGCTGACCATTGTTCAGCTCGGGCGTCAGCACATATTCGTAGCGGCTGAGAATCTTGCCCAGATCGTTCGGCAGCGGCGCAATGTGCCGCAAGTGCACGGCGCCAACGCGAAGGCCCCGCGATACGCAGGCGTCCACGGCGGTTTCGATGGCGCCTTGCGTCGATCCCCAGCCGACCACCAGCAGGTCTCCTTCCTGGGCGCCGAACACCTCCAGCGGCGGAATGTCCTGCGCGACGCGCTGCACCTTCTCGGCGCGCAGGTTCACCATGAATTCGTGGTTCTCCGGCTCGTACGATACATTGCCTGTTTCGTGCTCTTTTTCCAGCCCGCCCAGGCGGTGTTCAAGGCCGGCCGTTCCCGGTTTGGCCCAGGGCCTCGCCAGCGTTTTTTCGTCCCGCGCATAGGGCAGGAAAACGTCCTGTCCGTCCACGGTCCGGTTCGGCGCCGCGGCGAAAAGCGGCGCAAATTCTTCCAGATCGTCCGCGTTCGGAATGAGCCAGGGTTCAGATCCCGTGCCCAGGTAGCCGTCCGAAAGAAGGATAACCGGCGTCATATACCGGACGGCTATGCGGCATGCCTCAAAGGCGGCGTAAAAACAGTCGCCCGGGGTTCCCGGCGCAATGACGGGGAGGGGCGCCTCGCCGTTTCGTCCGAATAGGGCTTGCAACAGGTCCGCCTGTTCGGTTTTCGTGGGAAGGCCCGTGGAGGGGCCGCCGCGCTGCATATTCACGATGACCAGCGGCAATTCCGCCATGACGGCCAGGGCGATCGTTTCGCTTTTCAGGGCCAGGCCTGGTCCGCTCGTCGCCGTAACGCCGAGGCAGCCTCCGAAACTTGCGCCGAGCGCTGCGCCCGCCGCCGCGATTTCATCCTCCGCCTGGAAGGTTTTAACCCCGAAGTTCTTGTGACGGCTGAGTTCGTGCAGAATTTCCGAGGCGGGCGTGATCGGATACGATCCGTAGAAAATGGGCAATCCGCATTTCCGACTCGCCGCAATCAGCCCCATAGCCAATGCTTCCGTGCCCAGAATCGCACGGTATTTGCCCGACTTGAGTTTGGCTGGACGGACTTCGTAGCGGACTGCGAATTCCTCGACCGTTTCTCCGTAGTGGTTGCCCTTCTTCAGGACGCGCCGGTTTGCTTCAAGAATTTCCGGCTTGCGGGCGAATTTTTTGCCCAGCCATTCGAGCGCCGGTTCGATCGGCAGGGAATACATCCAAAGGGCCAGGCCAAGCGCAAACATGTTTTTGCACCGATCCATCGTCTTTTTGTCGAGATCGGCGTCGCTCAGCGCTTCGCGCGTCAATTTGGTCAGCGGGATGCGCACCACGCGGAACGCCTTCAACGAATCGTCTTCCAGCGGATTCTGGCTGTATCCGGCCAGATCAAGGTCCCGCTTCCCGAAGGAGTCCACATTGACGATGAGCGTGCCGCCCTTGCGCACCCTGTCGAGACTTACTTTGAGCGCCGCCGGATTCATGGCGACCAGCACATCCACTTCGTCGCCGGGCGTACGCACGTGGATGGACCCAAAGTGCAGCTGGAAGCCGCTCACCCCGTAGGTCGTCCCCGCCGGAGCGCGAATTTCCGCGGGGAAATCCGGCAGCGTCGCCAGATCGTTGCGGGCGTACGCGCTGGCCAGCGTAAACTGCCCCCCGGTCAACTGCATCCCGTCGCCGGAATCGCCAGCGAAAAGGATAGTGGCTTCGGGGATTTCCCGGACCGTTTTTTCCTGCGCGTTGACTCCCATGGTGCAGGCGTCTTTGTCTTTACAAGAGGTTTTCCTGGACAAAACGTCGCCCGATTACGGACAAAATCGAATCGGGGCGGTGGATGCGCTACAAGGCATGGAGCGTATTGGGGTAGCGCCCGATCACGGCGAGACCGCTGTGTGTTGCAGACCTGGACAGTATAAAAGACTTGCTACGCTCAGGGAAGCGGCAAGTTCGCGCCGGATTGAAACCGCCGGAACGAACAGACCGTCGCCGGTCTCTGTCGTCGTGGGAGGCATGTGGAGCAAAGGCGTATAGCCGTTATGCAAAGCGGGTTTGACGGTATCGTCTCAGGGAAAGTACGCCGGGAAACGGAAAAAGTCGATTTTTTCGAAAAAAATGTTACCGAAATGTTTCCTGCGTTGTTTTGGAGGAGATTGCATGGCGAGGTTGCCCGTGCGTACTATGGCGCGGTCCGCAACCGATCAGCCTGAAGCCGGGCAATAAGCGCGCTGTTCTTTTCTGGCGAGGTCGCCAGTGTTTTCGTCCGCTCGTTTATCGTTCGCGATTCATTCCCCGGACGAGACGCCCGGCGGGCGGAACCGGATTGCTCCCGCAGAACGCGTGCGGCGCAAGGCGAGGCGCCGCATTGGGGAGAATGTAAAAATCCGTTATTGCATCACCGTGTCCGAACGATTTCCGCAGCACATGGCCTGCAGGGCAAACGCCCGTTGTCCGGTATGGGGATTTTCCGTGAAGTTGCGAATCAGATCATCTCCACGTCAATCAGGCAATCCTCCGTGTCGAGCTGGATGGCGCGGTGGTCGTTCGCGAGACGGTACTTCCTGATCTTTTTCGGGATCATTTCCGCAGGGGTGTCCATTCTGAACAACGCATCGGCGACCACATGCCAGTCCTCTTGCGTCAGGTGCACCGTAGCCCGACCCGCTTCGGCGACGAACAAGGCGTAGTCCAGCACCTTGTTCAGGTGATTCATGGCCTGTTTCTGGTGCAGGTTCGGGTCCATTTGCTTTGCGGTGCAGGAAAAGGGGCTGTGTGGAGGCGCTGCCGGAAAATATCCCGGCTCCGCCGCTGTCTGTCCAATATCCGCACGACGGCCTTTCCGGTCAAGGCGATTCTGCTGATTCGTTTTCGGTTCGGCCGTGCGGACACGCTTTTTCGAGAAGTATTTGTCTCGCTTGGTCGGGGAAATAACGGCGTCCTTAAAAAATAAGGCGCCCAAAATCGGAACCTTAAGGAGCGGCTGTTTTGGCTTGACGCCGGGGCAGTTTCCGGGGGAATAGCGTACGCGCATGGCCTCTGTCCGTCGAGTACGCCGGGTCAAAGGGGCCATTCCCTTTTTTCGGACGTCCACTGCTAACCTCGGTTTCCCGGGCGCCCTACTGCAGAAAATTTGATGCGACGTGAAAAATATCGTCCCTGCGCGATGATAATGCGCTGCAGATTCCATAACTTGGACGCAGACGCCGATATCGTCCTCGTTGCGTCCTGCGCAGATTGAGGCCCCTGCCGCGTGCAAGGCCACAGGCAGATGAATGCGGGTAAATGCGGACGGATGTCGCGCCTTCGCCATGTGGAGTTGCAAGGGGATGTCTTGCAGATTTCCGTTGAGCAAGTTCCGCAGGCCGCCTGGAACCCGGTACGCAAGCGCCAAACGCCAACCCTGGTCCATCCCTCTCCGATGCGCCAGTATCTCGACTATCTCCAGCACATTCTGGACAGCGGCGTTCGCAAGAACGACCGTACGGGCACGGGCACGATCAGCGCCTTCGGATACCAGATGCGCTTCGATCTGGCGGAGGGATTTCCCCTGCTGACCACCAAGAAGCTGCACCTGCGCAGCATTTTCCACGAGTTGTTCTGGTTTCTGAACGGGGATACGAACGTCCGCTACCTGAACGATCACGGCGTCACGATCTGGGACGATTGGGCCGACGAGGAGGGCGACCTGGGCCCGGTGTACGGCAAGCAGTGGCGACGCTGGGAAGGGGACAACGGGAGCATTCACGACCAGATCGACGCCGTGTTGCGAAGCCTTCGGGAGAATCCCGATTCTCGCCGCCACATCGTCAGCGCCTGGAAGGTGGACGAACTGAAGCACATGGCGCTTCCTCCCTGTCACGCGCTCTTCCAGTTCTATGTGGCGCAGGGGCGGTTATCCTGCCAGCTTTACCAGCGGAGCGTGGACAGTTTTCTGGGCCTGCCATTCAATATCGCGTCCTATGCTATCCTGACGCACATGTTTGCTGAGCAGTGCGGCCTGAAGCCGGGGGAATTCGTATGGACGGGCGGGGATTGCCACATTTACCTGAATCACCTTAAGCAGGTCCGGGAGCAGCTCCAGCGCGAACCGGGCTCATTGCCGCGTCTCGTCATCCACCGCAAACCGCCCTCCATCTACGAGTACGCGTACGAGGATTTCGAGATTGTGGATTACTATCCCCATGCGCACATTCGGGCGCCGATTGCGGTGTGAGAGGGGTGGGCTGGCAAGGAATGACGAAGCAAGCAGTGTGGCGGCTCCGCATAATGAGGAATGACGCGGCCAGCGTGCCCCTCTCTGCCTCCCGAAGGGCGCTTAATGTCCGCGATGCCGGGAACCGCAGTATTTCCCGCTGATTCCAACGATGGAATCATGACATCATTTAAGTGCGAAAGTAACGTGCTGAGCGAAGTGGTTTTGATCAGAATACCCTATAGTTTACTCTTATCCGTTCTGGCGTTTATGAGCGGCGCATACGCCATGCCCGTGGAAGAACAGCCTGAACCCGGGTCTGCTCCAGACCCGCACACTTGCAAAACAGGCAGTCTGGTATGGAGCGACGAATTCGATGAGGACGGCCTCCCGAACGCCTCAAAGTGGCGCTATGACACAGGAGGCCACGGATGGGGCAATCAGGAATTGCAGTATTATACCTCGTCGCGTTCGCAGAATGCCCGGGTCAAGAATGGGAGCCTGATCATCGAGGCGCACAAGGAATCCTGGAGCGGCAGCGACTACACTTCCGCCCGTTTGCTTTCAAGGGCGGAATGGACATACGGCCGGTTCGAGGCCCGCGCAAAGTTGCCGTCCGGCAGGGGAACATGGCCCGCCATCTGGATGCTGCCGGATCTGGGCCGATACGGAGGGTGGCCCCGGGCCGGCGAAATCGACGTCATGGAGCATGTGGGGTTTGATCCGGACCGGGTGCATTCCACGGTGCATACGGATGCATACAATCATACGAAGGGCACGCACCGGGGCGCGTCCACCGTGGTGTCGTCGGCTCGTTCCGCATTCAATGTGTATGCGGTGGAATGGACGCCTTCGGAGATACGCGGCTATGTCAATGACACGCACTATTTCACGTTCAGGAACGAGCGGTTGACCAATTCGCAGGCCGATGACCGGCACTGGCCGTTCGATCATCCGTTCCATTTGATTTTCAACATTGCCGTGGGCGGGTCCTGGGGCGGGCAACAGGGGGTAGATCCCGACATTTGGCCCCAGCGTCTGGAGGTTGACTACGTACGCGTGTATGCATGTGGCGATTCGGGCAATCCCACCACGCCGACAAATCCAACGAATCCAACGAATCCTGGCGGCGCAGCGACATCCTTCTATAGTCCCGGCAATCTTGGCGCGAGCCACAGCGTGGTGGACGGCAAGGCCGTGATGCGCGTTACCTGGACCCGGCCTGGGCCTGAGTATGTAGAAGCCATCGAGTATTTTGAGTACCGGGTTCGGGAGGGCTATTATATAGATGCGGGGGACTCCTATTTTGGCCCGGAGGCGATTCCCTGGACCCGCGTTGACAAGTCAGAGGACGGCGCGACCATTGAGGGATTATCGCCGAGGGTCCGCTATCTGTTTTCCGTACGGTCCGTGTATGGCGACGGAAGATCGAGCGCCAACTGGATAAACCTGCCTGTAATCCCTCGGTTGCCGGTTTCCACTTCTGTCGAAGACGGCGAAACGCCCGTAGAGGCAACGCTCGGACAAAACTACCCGAATCCGTTCAATCCTGTTACGTCTATTACTTATAGCTTGCCGAAAGCAGGTCATATCGATCTTGCCGTGTACGATATGACGGGCAAAATGGCGGCGCAGTTGGTGGACGGCGTGAGGCCTGCGGGCCGTCATACGGTTTTATTCGACGCGAAGCATTTGCCTTCCGGCGTTTATGTGTATGTATTGTCCGATGCGGACAATGCCTTCCCTCTGCAAAGAAAGCAAATGATTCTGCTTAAATAACTGAATGGCAGGGGCGTTCTGTGCGGGGTGTTCGGATGCGAGGGGTTGGAGCTTTCGCTGCGCAAGTGGGCGTACGACATTTATCTGCACCTGACGAGCCTGAAGGGCGTGTCGTCGATGAAATTGCATCGGGACATCGGGATTGCGCAAAACTCGGCGTGGCGCTTGCTCCAGCGTATCCGCGAGGCGTTCGACGATTCCGATGGCGACTTGTTCGGCGGCCCGGTCGAAGTGGACGAAACGTACGTTGGCGGGAAGGAGAAGAACAAGCGCGCCTCAATGAAAACGGATAACCTCGGAACGCAGGGCAAGGTGGTCGGCGGCATGAAAGACCGGGCCACGGGCAAGATCAAGGCCCAGGTAGTGCAGGAAACTACCAGTGCGGTCTTGCAGGGCTTCGTGATCGACAACGCGGAGTTGGGAGCTACCGTCTACACGGACGAGAACCCGGCGTACAAGGGCCTTCGCTTCGTTTTCGAGCACGAGACGGTGAAACATTCCGTGGCCGAGTATGTACGAAATCAGGCGCACACGAACGGCATGGAATCCTTCTGGGCCGTATTGAAGCGGGCCATGAACGGCGTTTACCCTCAGTTCAGCGCGAAGCGCTTACACCGTTATGTGGCGGACTTCGCGAACCGCCAATTCGACACGTTGGAGCAGATGGCCTGCATCCTTGAAGGCATGAAGGGAAAACGGCTCCGATACAAAACGCTCGTGGCGTGACGGAGAACCTCAGGGGGTATAGCCAAGCCTGTCAACCTTCCCGTATAAATCCCAAGGAATCCGATTCGACGGTTCGTTCGTTAGTACGCGGTTACAGGATGACGACAGCGAAGACTCTATCGGAATAATGTTGACGGAGAACGGCATATGACGGCTGTGCGGACAAGTTCGGAGCTTACCTCGTCGGAGCCTATCCAGGCTGCGCTGCAGCTTCCCGGCGGTGCGCGTTTTTATCGCTGCGCCTTGCAGGTCAATCCTTTTGCCTACCTCGAAAGGTACAACAAGCAGACAACCTTCGAGTCCGAGGCCGACTATAACAAGGCGATCATAGAGGCATGCATTGAGACAGATATTGAAATAATTGGGGTTACCGATCACTATCGGGTAAGGGATTCCTGGGGTTTGGTGCATGCCGCTCGCAAAGCGGGCCTGTGGGCTTTTAATGGATTCGAGGCTGTCACGAAAGACGGTGTTCATTTTCTCTGCCTTTTTGATCCCGATAAAGACGAGGTGCTGGAGAGACTCATTGGTGACTGTGGCGTGCACGATGCGGATGAACTCTCACCGACGGGGGGGCTTGATTCTACCGAACTTCTGGAACGTTCACAAGAATGGGGCGCTGTGTGCATTGCTGCCCATGTGATCTCCAATAATGGCGGCTTACTGAAAACGCTTTCGGGGCAAGCATGTATAAATGTCTGGAAATCTCCAGATTTACTGGCTTGCGCGCTCCCTGGACCTATTGACGCAACCCCTCAAGAGTTTAAGCAAATTCTTCGGAACAAGAACGGTGACTATGAGCGTGCACGCGCCTTAGCCATTATCAATGCGTCGGATGTAAACGGTCCCGAAGATCTGCAAAAGAACAGCGCTTCCTGTTTCGTCAAGATGTCACATGTTTCGGTAGAAGCTTTGCGTCAGGCATTCCTTGATCCGGAATCCCGCATTCGATTGCACAGTGATCCGCCACCGGAACCACATGCCGAACTCCTTGCCATGACGTGGGAAGGCGGTTTCCTTGGAGGCACATCCGTTCATTTCAATAGCAATCTCAATGTGCTGGTCGGTGGACGCGGGGCCGGTAAATCGACCATGATTGAGAGCATACGCTATGTGCTTGGCCTTGATCCTATCGGGGAAGATGCCCGGAAAGCACATGAAGGAGTTATCCGCCATGTACTCAGATCAGGGACGAAAGTCTCGTTGGTTGTGCGTTCACATAAACCTTCTACACGTTGCTACACGATCGAACGCTCGGTGCCGAATCCACCGGTCGTTAAGGATTCCGCCGGAGAAATACTGAATCTTCCGCCACCAGAAGTGATACCCGGGGTGGAGGTGTTCGGTCAGCATGAAATCTCTGAACTCACCAAAAGTCCGGAAAAGCGCACCATGTTACTGAGACGGTTCGTGGATATTGATCCGTCAATGTCCGGGCGGAAAGCAAAACTTCGTCTGGATCTCGAAAGGTCACGTAATCGAATCGTCGATGTTCAACGCGAGATGAAAATGCTTGAAGAGCGGCTTGCCGCTTTGCCGGGTCTTGAAGAAACCGAGAGGCGTTTCCGTCGAGCCGGGCTGGAGGAACGTCTCAAGGAAAAAAGCCTTCTTATTAAGGAGGAGCGTCTGTTTTCCGATCTCCGCGAGAGGTTGGAGCCGTTTCGAGAGTTGTATCGTGAATTGGTTGAGGCTCTGCCAATCGATATGGCATTTGTCTCCAGCAAAGCGCTTGAGGGATTACCGAACGCAGAAACATTGGGGGAAATAGAGGAAATCCTCGAAACGTTGAGTGCAAGCCTCAAGGCGATTGGCGAGCAGTTTGACAAAGCCTTGTCTCAGACCGATACCGCCATTTCGGAAATCAGGTCGCGATGGGATACACAACGAAGGGATATCGAGAAGCGCTACGAAAAATTGTTGCGGGAACTCCAGGAATCAAAAATTGACGGTGAAGAATTTATTCGTCTTCGCAAGCAGATTGAAGAACTACGTCCATTGAAGGAACGGGCGGAAGTTCTTGAGCGCGATATGGCAACGCATGAGACGCACCGTCGCAAATTACTTTCGGAGTGGGAAGACATTAAGGCCAGCGAATATCGCGAAATTGAGAAAGCGGCGAATAAGGTTTCGCGTAAACTCAACGGCCGGGTTCGGGTCAAGGTTACAATGGCAGGAAACCGCGATCCGCTGGAAGCGATTTTGCGCGAGTTGGGCGGGAGACTTGCCGGTGCGATTGACCGTCTTCGCGACTTGGATCAACTGTCTCTTCCAGAATTCGCACAGCGTTGTCGTGAAGGCAAGGAATCACTGATACAAGAGTACCATTTCCCCTCGGGCGCAGCAGAACGAATCGCGGGTGCTGATCTCGACCTGCTCATGCGGATCGAAGAGTTGGAGTTGTCGCCAACTACCTGGATCGAATTGAATACATCCGTGGAAGGGGAGCACCCTGTATGGCAGACCTTGGAAGAACTTTCCACTGGACAAAAAGCGACGGCTGTATTGTTGCTTCTGTTACTGGAATCCGAAGCACCGCTTGTGATTGATCAGCCTGAAGATGATCTCGACAATCGCTTTATCACCGAAGGCGTAGTGCCGATCATGCGGCGGGAAAAGCGGTGCCGTCAGTTCGTTTTCTCGACCCACAATGCGAACATTCCGGTACTCGGCGATGCCGAACAGATTCTTGGTCTCGATGCTTCCGGCGGTGCCGAGAAAGGTCAAGCTAAAATAGCTCCCGAGCATATGGGTTCTATTGATTCTGGACCCGTGCGGGAATTGGTCGAGGAAATACTCGAGGGGGGCAAGGATGCATTCGAGATGCGTCGCTCCAAATACGGGTTTTGAGTATGATTACGAAAACGGATCTTTTGGAAATCATCACCAACGGCGAGAATTCCGGCGTCGAATTCAAGCGTGACGTTCTGCAAAACCACCAACTTGCCAAAGAGCTTGTTGCATTTTCGAACCTTGAGGGTGGTATGGTGCTGCTGGGCGTGGATGACGACAGGACAATTTCTGGACTGACGCAGGATAACCTGGAGGAGTGGGTGATGACCGCCTGCCGGGACAAGATTCGGCCCGGCATCATTCCGTCTTTTCAGACGATCAGGGATGTGGAATCCGGTAAAGATGTAGCAGTGGTGCGAGTGCCACGCGGCGGCGATGTGCATAGTCGGTGGCACGAAAACAAAAACACCTATTATATCCGGGTGGGTTCGCAAAGTCGGGAGCCGACGCCGGAGGAACTGGGTCGACTGTTCCAGCAACGCGGTATGTTTCGCGCCGATCTGCGGCCTGTTTCCGGCACATCGATCACTGATCTGGATCGTCGCCGGCTCAAGGATTATTTTGGTCGGGTTCGTCAGCAGAACATGCCAATAGATGATGACGTTGAGGGATGGCTGACCCTTCTGGTCAACACGGAGATTATAGTCGAAGGAGGCGTGAGCCTTTCGGGGTTGCTACTCTTTGGAAACACGCCCAATCGATTTTTGCCGCAGGCAGGCATTGACGCAGCAGCTTTTCCGGGAACGGAAAAGGATTACGCGGTCAAAGAGCGACGGACGTTGCGTGGCCCAATGGTCCCGCTCATGGGCACAAATGGCCAGATTCTGGAAACGGGACTTGTCGAACAGGCATGGGAATTCGTCCGGCGCAATATCTCTGTGACCGCTACTCTTGAGGATGGCGTGCGTCGCGTGGAGCGACTAACCTATCCGGCGGAGGCGGTTCGCGAGACAGTGGTTAATGCTCTGATTCACAGGGATTATCTTTTGGCGAATACTGACATTGAGTTGGCGATATATGCGGATCGCATGGAAGTCGTATCTCCGGGCAGGCTCCCAAATGGCATCACGCCGGAACGTATGCGCACGGGGACAAGGGCTACGCGAAATCAACTTCTGAAAGATGTGATGAGGGACTACCGTTATCTGGAACACATGGGGATGGGGGTTCCCCGGAAGATTGTTCGCGGCATGAACGAACACAATCAGACGGATCCGGATCTGATTGAAGAGGGCGAACGATTCATTGTAAGATTGTTTGCTGGGGGATAAGAGGAAGCGTTTAGGCTTTTTTGACAATCCTACGAATGTCTGAACGTGAAGATGCCCGTTTCTATTCACGCTGGTAAAAAACGAGGGTTACCAATATAGACAAGGAATAGTTATGCAAGAACGCAGCCTTATCTTCATCAGCCACGCCAATCCAGAAGACAATGAGTTTGCTTCGTGGTTGGGCACGCGGTTAACTGCCGCTGGCTATGAAGTATGGGCAGACATCCTTAAACTGACCGGCGGTGAGACATTATGGCGAGATGTTGGGGATGCGATCAGAAAAGAAGCCGTTGTCGTTATCGTTGCCGTATCCAGTGCGTCTTATCGGAAAGATGGGGTTCTGAATGAAATTGCCATCGCTATAAACACAGGTAAGCAACTCAGCAAAGAACGATTCGTCATACCTATACGCCTTGATGATCTTCCGTTCTCGGACTTTCCCGAGCAGTTGATTCGCCTAAATGCGATCGACTTCTCTCCTAACTGGGCGGACGGATTCAGTACACTTCTGGAGGCTCTCGAGGATATCCATGTTTCGCAATCGACTAGCGACTTTGGGGAAGCATTGGCCTCTTGGCAAAGATTTAAGCTGTGGCAAAGCGCATCCATTTCTGACACGCCAGAGTCGATATTCTCTAACTGGTTTGAAATTAGATATCTACCATCTTACATGGGCCTGTCCTGAAAACTGTGTAAGTGGTCAATCGTACACATAGTTTCACAAGGAGGTGAAGCCGATGACCGAACTTACAGACAAACAGCAGGCTCTTCTGGACGAGTTGCTGAAGGATTTCAAGGGAGACGCCCGGGACCTATTCGGGGAGGGTGGCTTGCTCAAGACGATAGGCAAGCGGGCCATCGAGGCGGCTCTGGAGGGCGAGATGACGCACCATCTCGGTTATCCTCCGCACGATCCGTCGGGCCGCAAGAGCGGCAATTCCCGCAACGGACGCACTGCGAAGCGCCTTCAGAGCGAGTCGGGTTCGCTCGACCTTGAGGTTCCTCGGGACCGCAACGGCAGTTTCGAGCCGAAGATCGTCGAGAAGCGCCAGCGGCGCGTAGCGGGTCTCGACGATACGATCATATACCTGTATGCGCAGGGCCAGAGCACGCGCGCGATCCGGGACACGCTGAAGCGTCTCTACGGGGCGGAGGTGTCCTCGACGCTTATATCGGAGGTGACGGCGAGCGTTCTGGAGGAGGTTACCGCCTGGCAGGCTCGTCCTCTCGATAGCGTTTATCCGATCGTGTACTTCGACGCGCTCTTCGTGAAGTCACGCGAGGAGGGCGCTGCGAAGACGCGTGCGGTCTACGTGGCTTTGGCGATAGACATGCAGGGGGAGAAACAGGTGCTGGGCCTGTGGATCGCTCCGACGGAGGGGGCCGTTTCGTGGTTGAACATTTTCTCGGAGTTGCAGGCTCGCGGCATGCAGGACTGCTTCATTGCGTGCGTAGACGGCTTGAAGGGCCTTCCAGAGGCTATAGAGACGATCTATCCCCATGCTCGGGTGCAGTTGTGCATCGTGCACCAGGTTCGCAAGAGCCTTCGGTACGTGCCCTGGAAGGAGCGCAAGCAGGTGGCGGCGTCTCTGCGAGCGATCTACGCGGCGCCCAGCGAGGAGGCGGCCCTTTCGGCGCTCGACACGTTCGAGGCGACCTGGAGCGAGAAGTATGCGGCTATCGCGCCGCTGTGGCGAAAGGACTGGACGAGGCTTGCGCCTTTCTTCGATTACCCTCCGGCGATCCGCAAGGTGGTCTACACGACGAACGCGGTCGAGTCGCTGAACTACAGCCTGCGCCGGATCGTTAAGGACAAGGGCGCTTTCCCGAACGACGAGGCGATCTTCAAACTGCTGTGGCTCGGCCTGCGGGAGGCGTCGAAGAAGTGGAAACGGCCGATCCGGGACTGGAAGGCCGCCCTCAACCAGTTCGTCATACTCTACGGGGACCGTGTCCCTATGGAACAATAATCCCGCTTACACAGTTTAGCGGACACGCCCTCTTACATCTACTTCTCACGTTTCAATGCGTCACAAGAAGCTATGAAACGTGCGTTCGAAAAATTCAAAAGTCCCGCTATCCAATATCTGCGGTTAGCTGTTAGCTTTGCTGATGCAGCTACACTGCAAAAGGAGGTTTCCGATATTGCACTTGAACATGCTTATCGTGTCCCCTTGGAAAAATTTCTCGATGGCCGGGCAATCATTGGCTCTCAAGTTTCATGGTGGGATGCTCGAAACATGGTAATCGGACTTCTTCGCAAGGCATGGGAGCAATTTGCACGGGATCGGGGCCTATTGCTTTATGAATTTGTGCACGGAAGTGCGTGGTTCATCCCCCTAGATCTGATCGAAGGAAACATTGCCACTTTTCAAGATGATAAAGGAAAGACAAGACAGCGGCGACTGGTTGGTCGGAGCGAAAAAAGAAGTGTCCATTGGCACTTTGCAGTATCAGGTAAGGTTAGTATAGCATATCCACGGCGCCTTCTATTGCGGCCTCACGTTGTCTTCACACAGGATGGCAAGACACCGCTCGATAGCAAATCTCGTGCTGCTCGCCTACGCAATAGTTTCTGCAGAAATTGGTGGAATGATCGTTGGCGCGACTTGATTCGGGCTTTCGTAATTTTCCTATCGAACGGCGAAGAGGAGTTCTTTTTACCTCTTGGTGGTGATGCCGAGGTGAGGATAGCTGCCTCACCAATGTGTTTTGTCGCACCTCTATCTATTATAGAGGATGACTCGGGGTTCGCAGCCGAAAAAGACCATGCAGAAGATGAAACAGAGGCTGACGCTCTGGATGATTTCGGCAATGACTTGAGTGAGAAGGGTTTTGACGACCTGTTTGACGATGAAGGCGACATATACGGAGAGGCGGTATGACAAACTCTCGACTTCAACACATCGAAGAACCACGATTAGGTTTCCGCTACGGCCAAGAGTTAGAGCATCCGAAGGACGGACTTTTTCTATTTGGACCCTTGGATGATAGAGCCAACCCTGCCGAAATGCGTATCGGTGTTATTGGGACACCGGACGGTCTGAACTGCTTTCGTGAATGGGTAGAACGCATTCGACGCTATATTCCATCCAAGGATGAAAATAAGCCACACCACGCTGGCTGGCCTGGTTTTGAGAGTGTTTTTGGTACTCGATGGCCAGAGGAGCCTCTCGTCGAACTAACGGTCTCAGAAAATGCCGTCAGGGCTTCGATTCGAATTACTGATCGGTACGAAGCAATATACAAGACAGTTGATCTTTTTGAGAAGCCTATACGCAAATATTTGCGCCAAGATGAAGCGCCGCCGGCCGTGTGGTTTGTTGTTATACCGGAGGAGGTTTACCGCTATGGGCGACCCAAGTCAGTTGTGCCTAAGGGAGAGCGCATTAGAGGGAATCAGTCCTTCACTCCCCAAACCGGGCGACAGATTCTCCGCGAAGGTTCGCTTTTTCCCGAAGATCGGGAAGCCGCACAAATTTACCGGTACGAGATTAATTTTCACCACCAAATTAAAGCTCGCCTCTTGGATATTAGAGCTGTCCTTCAGATTGTACGTGACACGACACTCACGCCTCACCGATTTATTACAGAAAATGGCCGACTCATCCGTGAGCCTGAGGATCCCGCTACAGTTGCTTGGAATCTTTGCACAACAGCGTTCTTCAAGGCCAGTGGTAAACCGTGGAAATTGGCATCGATCCGACCAGGAGTATGCTATGTAGGCTTGGTTTATAAGATGGATGGTACCGACATAGCTGCAGGAAATGCTTGTTGCGGTGCCCAAATGTTTCTGGATTCGGGAGATGGCGTTGTTTTCCGGGGCGCAGTCGGTCCTTGGTACTCGCAGCGCACACGCGAATTCCATCTTAGTAAAGAAAAAGCCTCTGAATTAATGTGTCTAGTCGTGGATGCATACCAAGAAATGCACGGTAGGTCACCTGCCGAACTTTTTATTCATGGCAAGACGCGATTTAACCAGGACGAGTGGGATGGTTTTAAATCCGTTGTTCCAGCCGCGACCAATCTGGTGGGGGTAAGAATTCGTCCAACCAGTGAATTGAAACTCTATAGATCGAGTAAAATGCCCGTGTTACGTGGAACTGCATATCTGGCAACGAAACGGAAAGGATATCTTTGGACTAAGGGGTTTACGCCTCGGCTCGATACCTATCCTGGCTGGGAGGTCCCCAATCCTCTGTTGATCGAGATTCACAGAGGCAATGCTGATCTGCTCAGAGTCATGACAGATGTGATGGGTCTAACCAAAATCAACTTCAACACTTGCCAATTTGCAGACGGACAGCCCGTTACACTCAGGTTTGCTGATGCTGTGGGCGAAATCCTCACCGCCGCACCCGTTCCTGATCTGCCACCTCTGCCGTTTAGGCATTACATATAGAAATTGTTCAATATTATCACCCCAATCCTCCTCACCATCTCCGCAAAATACCCAACCTCCTCCGGCGACAAAACCCGCCCGAGCACATCCCGTTCCCGGTAGGACAGCCATTTTTTGAGTACCTGATAACCGCCCAGTTTGTAATTCCACACGGGAGCCGGGACGTTGCGCCAGTAAGCGCGGTCGTTCAGGTAGATGTCGAATGTGGTTTCGCCAAGGGTGGGTAAGGCATTGTCCAAGGCGGTGCGTTCCTCTGGCGTATAAGGCCGCTCGACGACGCGGCCCCGTCCGGGCATGACGGTGCTACCCTGTCCAAAATGTCCCCAGCCTGCTGTCAGGGTGAAGTCGTCTCCGGTCATGTTGTGTCCGTCTATGGTGGCGGGCACTGCAAGAGCAGCGATCTCCGGGCGTAATTTGCCTTGGGTAACACCCGGCACTGGCGTTTCGGGATCAAGCAGTTGGGCCAGTTCGCGGCCTCGCGCCGCCGATGCAGCGAGTATTTCCGCCGCGTCAGGGGCATTGCCATCCGGCCAGCCCGGTAACGGGATACGCGGCCATTCCATTCGGAGCGCTCCGGCATTGGCCTCACGGTAAGCAGGGTCGTGAAGGGTGGCGAGAACGTGGTGAAAGAGATCGTCTACATCCACGCCGAGGCGTTGAAGATAGCGTTGCGCCACCCCGGACAAATTGGGGCGGTGTTGATTTCCATGTGCTGTCTCTCTGGAATCGTCGCCTCGAAGATAAACGGGAAACATGTTGGCGCCACGCTCAATCAGGTGTAGAGAAGCGATATATCCCGTGCTGTACGTTTGGGGTTCTTCCACGCCCTTCCGCAAGTGCTGTGCAGTTGACAACCACAAATTCCCTTCGAACACATTTGGTTCGTAGTCGGCACGCGGACGATCAAGCAAACCACTATCGGCCTCCCAATAAAGCCATCGAATGTCGAACGGTCGGTAGGCGTAACGGACAAATCCAGCATCAACCGGCCCGCCGCGTTCGAGCAGTGCATTGCGTACTGTGCGAGCATCGAAACGTGTAGCGGTCTTCATCACGTCCGGGTAGCGTCGCGCAATTTCATCATGTTCTATACGCTCATCGAAATAATCAGCGATTCGCGCCTTGAGCCGGTCGAGATCGGTATCGACAAGAAATCCGTCGCGGCTGGTCTTTACACCCGGAAAAGACACCGGAAACAGATCGGGCAGCGCCGGCCAGTCGAACCAGTCCTCGCTCACCGCTGTTTGCACGAACGGTAAACCAAGCGGCATAATCGGTTCAACGTTTTCGTAGAGATTTTCCGGTTCCGCTTCTGCCGTCGCCGTTAATTCCTCTCGCTTCGCCTGTCCCCAAAGATGGCGAAATCCGACCGTCTTCGCTGGCCTGTGGTCATCCTTTCGCACCAGCGTTGCAATGGCAGTGCCCACCTGAATCCCAACCCGATTACCTTCCGTCGAAAAGATGCTCGGGTCCGGCGATCCGTCCGGCGCGATCTTGCCGGTTTTGTACTTGTCGCCGTTCAAACAGTCGATCCGAATCGCATCGAACACATTCAGAAAACGCTCGCGCATTCCGGTGAAGGATAATCCATCCAGCCAGGAATAGTTGGAAATGAAGCAGACAACACCCCGATCTTTACGAATGCGGCGCTCCGCCATGCAGAAGAAACGCACATAGAGATCGTTCAATCCTTGCCCTTCGGGACGCCGCACGAGATGGGTGATCCGGTAAGCCTCGGATAGCGTACGTTCTTCCTCCACGGCCATACCCGCAAAACCGTTGTAGGGAGGATTTCCCAGGATTACCAGTATGGGGATTTTCTGCTTCACATTTTCGGCCTGTTCGCGTTCCTCCTCCAGTTCCGGGAAAGCAATGGGTTTGGTTGCATGCGTCTCCCAGCCTGTCAGCGCATTCGTCAGAAAAACGCTGGGGCGCTCCGTTCCGTCATCGGCAAGCGACGCATCCAGTTCCCGCATGGTCAGACCTACCTGCAAATGCGCTACGACAAAAGGCGCTGGCATGATCTCGAAACCGAACACCCGTTTGGTTGCGGCCTGCTTCACCCGTGCGCCGACAAGAGCGCCCCAACCCCTTTCTTCGAGATTTACGGCAATGCGGCGCAGTACTTCCGCCAGGTAGGCCCCGGTGCCGCAGCACGGATCGAGCACGTAGACATTCTCTCCGGCCAGTCCGTCGGCAATGTCAAGATCGTCTTTGAGTGCCTTGTCCACGCGGGCGACCATGTAGCGCACCACTTCGGCGGGCGTGTACCAGACGCCCAACTGTTTGCGCAAGCCCGGATCGAAGGCCGCGAGGAACGGCTCGTAGAAGTAGGGCACCGCTTCGCCTTCGTTGAAGCGGGCAAAGAAAGCAGGCCGGTCCACCCGATCAAGCGCAGCAGATGTCCAGTCCAGCACTTCGACCAGACCGAGCGGTTTCAGCCTGCCGGGATCGGAAATCTGCTGAAACAAGGCTCGCAGCACCGGAGCGCGCAGATGCCAGACCGCGGTGCGCCAGTCGAAGTCGCCGGTCGGCGATTGCCGCGCCCACAGCACATAGGCGGAGAAGACGCCATAGAACAGTGTTTGAACCAGCGTCGAACGGAAGAAACGAGCGCCTTTGTCGCCTTCGAAGCGGATGCCCAGCGCTTTTTCCAGGGCTGAACGCACCGCCTCGAGCGACTCCGCATCGCCGGTTGCCTCGACTCGCGCAAGTCCGTCACGGGCATAGGATGCAAGCAGCCAGGCCAAGTCCTTCGGTTCGGCGATTGCGGCGCGATGGGAAAACGCGCGCGACAGATACTCCCCCAGCCCGGCGCCGATTTCTTGGGCGAAGGCGCGGGGCTTCTCCAGTTTCCGGTGAAAATCGTCCGCGCTGTCTGCCAGACAGAACGACTCGAGCGCGGTTTCCCCGCCGTCAGGACCCGGACCGACGAGCGCGAATTCGCGCAGGTTCGTCACCAGCACGAGACGGTAGCGACCCCAGTAACGTGTTACCTGCTCGCGAACAGTCCCAATTTGCGTGTCCTCGTCTGGCGATTTCACTTCCACCACGCCGCGTTCCGGAATCTGTCCCTTTCGCGGCCGACCTTTCTGTACCTGCTTCGCCGCGTAGAGACCGAAGTCAGGATGCCCGGCCCCCTGGTCGGCCAACTCGCTCACGCAGAACACCTTTGGTTTGAGCGCGGCGCCGACGGCGTTCAGCAGCGCTGCGAGCGCCGGGTAACTGGATCGTTCTCCGGTAGCTCCGCCCGATGCGTGTACCCGCCCGAGATTCCCCAAATAGGTCTCGACTGCGATGGTCAGTTTTTTGTTGATTCCGGCCATCAACTCCTAATGGCGCCAAACGGCTGCGATAACTATGTGGCGTGAAGAATGGATACAAACCATGCCGCTACACCATCGATGCAAGTCGTGTTCCCTTGCATTCGTCGTAGACGGCGACAGGGTTGCATGGTTGGATTCTATTGCGCGCAGTCTTGATAACCGTAAAAAATCGTAGATTCCAAAGGGAAACCTTCCCCAGGGGGCCAGACTATAGATACATACGATCTCGTTGTTGCCGGAAATAATGGCGAGTGGTCGAACGATGAAGCCCAGATGCTCCTGCACACGATCTGTGGAGATATACCCATGAAATTCATCCGTAGCCTTGAAATAAGCGGCTTGTTATCGTTTCCTCCCGACACGCCGCCCTTTGAACTGGATGATCTGAATGTTCTGATCGGACCGAACGGCTCTGGGAAAACGAATATCCTTGAGGCATTGGAACTCCTTCGCGCCACGCCGACGGATTTCGCCGCTGCAATCCGGGATGGCGGCGGAGCTGCGGAGTGGTTCTGGAAGGGGAAGCCGTCAAGCAAGGGGGCAAAAATAGAAATTGAGACCAGCGGTCACCACACCAATATGAGGTACCTGCACGAACGGCCGCTTCGCTATCGTCTTGAGTTTGTTTTGGACAACACACGAATTGAAGTGCTTGACGAGGCGATTGAAGAAGCGGAGCCTCAAACCGGACATGACAAACCTTATTTCTATTATCATTTTGACCAAGGACGCCCCGTCATCAATGTCAGAAATGAGGCTGCTCGCGGCCACAAAGGAAAATCAACGCGACGCCTCCAACGTCAGGACCTGTTTCCGGATCAGTCTGTTCTGGCTCAGATCAAGGACCCGGATCAGTATCCCGAGATTACCCGGCTGGGACGGCAGTTCGGACAAATTCAGATGCTGCGCGATTGGACCATCGGGCGCTACACGGCGCCACGCAAAGCGCAACCGGCAGATCTGCCCGAGGATCGACTTCTACCCGATTGTAGCAACCTTGCCCTGATACTCAACAAGATCGAACATGGTCAAGTGTCGCTTGAGTTCAACAAACTCCTCAAACGTTTTTTCCCCCGCTTCGAACGGATGTCCACCAAGGTTTCCGGCGGTACGATCCAGTTCTATCTGCATGAAGCGGATTTCAATTCTCCGGTTCCGGCGACACGCCTGTCGGACGGCACAATCCGGTTTGTGGCGTTGCTTGCCGCGCTGCTGACGCCTTCGCCGCCCCCGCTGATCTGTATCGACGAACCGGAATTAGGCTTACATCCGGACGCCGTACCCCTTATCGCCGATCTGATGATTGAGGCTTCCGAACGCACGCAACTCATTGTGGCGACCCATTCCGACGCCCTTGTCTCTACCTTGACCGCCAGGCCGGAAACTGTTGTCGCCTGTGAACGGATGGGCCCAGGAACAACGCTTCGTCGATTGGACTCAGCCAAATTGGCTCATTGGCTGGAGGATTATGCGCTTGGCGATTTGTGGCGGATGGGCGAGTTGGGGGCAAATCCATGAGCAGTATCGCAATTTACATGGAAGGCGGCGGAGGAAAGGCAAATTCCAAGGCCATGCTGCGCCAAGGTATGGATGCTTTTCTGGCCGAAATCAAGGATGCGTTTCGGGCACAGGCATGCCGTTGGAAGCTTGTTTGTTGCGGCGGTCGCGACGAAGCATACAGAGGTTTCCGCAATGGGGACGCCGACATTCTCGTGCTTCTTGTGGATTCGGAAGATCCGGTATCGTTGACGCCAACCGATCATTTGAAGGCGCGAGACGAATGGAATCTCCACAACGCCAACGATGACCGTATTCACCTCATGGTTCAGTCCATGGAAGCGTGGATTGTCGCTGATCCAAATGCGCTCGCCAAATATTACGGACAGGGTTTTCAGAAAAATGCTCTTCCTCGCCGTCAGAATCTTGAACAAGAAAACAAAGTCGATATCGCACGAGCTTTGGACCGGGCAACCCAAAAAACGCAAAAAGGGAAATACCAGAAAATTCAACACGCCAGACACCTTCTTCAACGCATAAATCCGGCCATCGTACGCAAACGTTGTCCTCATTGCCATCGGTTGTTCGAGACGCTCCCTGAACTTATTCCCTGAGTGAACCGAAACCCTCATCGTATCTACAAAAGGATGCCTCTCGGCGCCCCTCCTTCCTGCGGACGCCGGGGAGTCTCTTCGTTGCGTTGCAGGGCATGCATTGGCACGCCTCAAACATGAATTTATTATGAAAAACATGGATTTTTTAGGACCCAGGGAGCGTATCGGGTAATAAAGGTTTGATATACCCGCCAGGATCCGCTTCCCTTTCCCACCCCGCCGGAACCCGCCATGACCCGATCCCTGTTTTTTGCGCTGTTGCTTGCAGCCCTGCCTGTTTCTGCGCAGGACGCCCAGGACCTTGCAATGTCCCATGTCGCCGGATCGATCCACATGATCAGCGGTCAGGGCGGCAATATCGGCGTTTCCGTCGGTACGGACGGCTTCCTGATGGTCGATGACAAATTCGCCCCGCTGGCCGACCAGATTCGCGCCCTGCTTGAGGAGCTCGGCGAGGGGGAACTCAAGTTTCTTCTCAATACCCATTTTCACGGCGATCACACCGGCGGCAACGCGGAATTCGGCGCGGAAACCCCGATTATCGCCCACCACAATGTCCGCGCCCGGCTGACGACCGAACAGCGCCGCGCCGACCGGGTTACGCCCCCCGCCCCGCCGGCGGCCTGGCCAGTGATCACCTTCGCCGAGGCGCTTTCCATCCATTTCAATGGAGAGGAAGTCAAAGTATTGCACATTCCCCATGCCCACACCGACGGAGACGCGCTCATTTTCTTCACCGACTCCAATGCCATCCACATGGGAGATACGTTCTTCAACCAGCGCTTTCCCTTCGTCGATATGGACAGCGGGGGCGCCGTGGACGGGGTCGTTGCGGCGGGCCGCGCGGCATTGGCGCAGGCCGACCCCGAAACCCGAATTATACCAGGCCACGGTCCGGTTGCCTCGGCGTCCGACCTCGAAGCCTATCTGCGCATGATCGAGGAAACCCGGGCCGCGGTTGCGGCGGGAATCGAGGAGGGCCACAGCTTGGAGGAACTCCAGGCGGCGGGCCTGGGCGACGAATGGGCTTCGTGGGGCGCCGGGTTCATCTCCGCCGAGCGGTGGATCGCCACGCTGCACCGCGACCTGACCGAGTGAATCGCTTTTGCGAGGACAGCCGGGTTGTGTGGAAGATTTTCGGGAGATTTTTTGCGAGATTACGGGATGCGGCGGCGCCCTGGCCCCAGCGCCATCAACCTAAGGATGCGTTGATCGAAGGGGCCTTGATCAGAGCATCCCCAATACATTGCCCCATTCCAGAAGGCCCGCGTAGCCCGCGCCGGATTTTTCCGTCATGACCGATACGCCCCCCGCCCGCCCGGAAATCGTGCTCATCGCCGCCGTGGCGGAGGCGAACCGGGTCATTGGCGCGGAGAACCGGCTGCCCTGGCGCCTTCCCGAGGACCTGAAGCGCTTCAAGCGATTGACCACGGGCTGCCCCATGATCATGGGTCGGCGCACCTTCGAATCGCTGGTGGACGAATTCGGCGGCCCGTTGCCCGACCGCCGTTTGCTGATTGTTACGTCGCGGGGACCCATCGCGGAGTACCCCGACGTCGAAACGTTTCCCGACCCGGAAACGGCGCTGGCCGCCGCGCAGGGAGCGCCCCGCGTTTTCATCGGCGGCGGGGCAGCCCTCTACCGGCAATTTCTGGAGCGCGCGGATCGCTGGGAACTGACTGTCGTGGAAGGGAATTTTCAGGGAGATACCTTTTTCCCTCCGTACGAACACCTGATCGGCGCCGCGTTCCGCCAGGCCGCGGAAGATCGCCGCGACGGGTTTCGTTTCGTTACCTGTAAACGCATACACGCTCAACAAGAGATGACCGCATGAAAGACCGGATGCCGCAAGAACAGAAAACCGTTCAGAGACTCCCGTTTCTTCTGACCGGAATGCGCTCGCGTTCTGTTGGCGCGCCCAGGTCGGATCCGTAGGATACTGGCGCATGAACACACTCCACGCGATTGATTCGAGAAACCATGCCCGTTCCTGATTTCCAATCCCTCATGTTGCCGGTTTTTGAGACAATGTATGCTTTCCGGCGACCGCTTTCCTCTGCGCTCCGCGTGTTCTGCACGCTGTTTCTTGTCCTGTTGACCGGATCATGGGCGGTGCATCCCGGCATGGCGCAGGACATCGTCGAGTTGTGGCCTGATGGAGCGCCCGGGGCCGTGGGCGAAGAAGCGGAGGACACGCCTACGCTCACGATCTACCTTCCCGAGGCGTCCGCTGCGAACGGGACGGCGGTGGTGGTGTGCCCCGGCGGCGGGTACGCCCATCTGGCGATGGATCACGAAGGCAGGCAAATCGCCGAATGGCTCAACGAACGAGGCGTCGCGGCGTTTGTCCTGAAGTACCGCCTGGGGCCGCGCTACGGCCATCCGGCTCCGCTCATGGACGCGCAGCGGGCGATGCGATACGTTCGGACCCGCGCCCCCGAACTCGGCGTCGATCCGTCGCGCATAGGCGTCTGGGGTTTCTCGGCGGGCGGGCACCTTGCGGCCACGACCTCCACGCATGTGGCGCCGGGCGCGCCCGACGCAGCGGACCCCCTCGAACGCCATTCCTCCCGACCGGATTTTTCGATTCTGGCGTATCCGGTCATTACCATGACGGATGCCTTCACGCACCCGGGGTCTCGTTTCCATCTGCTGGGGGAAGAGTACGATCCGGATCTGGCGGAGCGCCTTTCGAACGAAAAACAGGTAACCGCCGATACGCCGCCTGCGTTTCTCTTCCATACGGATGACGACGATCCCGTCCCTGCGGACAACAGCGTGGCGTATTACCTTGCGCTGCGCGCGGCGGGCGTGCCTGCCGAGTTGCACATCTACCGGTCCGGCGCGCACGGCGTGGGTCTGGCCCCCGACGATCCGGTGCTTTCTACCTGGGCCGATCGCCTCGAGGACTGGATGCGGGCGCAGGGGTTATTGGGAGAGTGATTACTCGTCCGTCACGCAGCCGAGGCTGGCGGGCCGGACGCACTTGATGTATTTGTAGAGCGTGCCCCGCGTGACCTTGAAGGCCGGCGCGGACCAGTTCGCTTTGCGGCGGGCCAGTTCCTCCTCAGCGACCTCCATGTCTATCGCGCGGTTTTCGGCGTCGATCGTCACGATGTCGCCGTCTTGCACGAACGCGATGGGGCCGCCTTCCTGGGCTTCCGGACATACATGCCCGATGATGAACCCGTGCGATCCTCCGCTGAAGCGCCCGTCGGTCATCAGCGCCACGTCCTTGCCGAGGCCCGCGCCCATGATGGCGGATGTGGGGGTGAGCATTTCCGGCATGCCGGGACCGCCTTTCGGCCCTTCGTACCGGATGATGACGATGTCGCCCTTCTGGATCCGGCCCGCCTTCAACCCGTCCAGCATGTCCTCCTCGGCGTCGAACACCCGGGCCGGGCCCTTGAAATACGTGCCTTCCTTGCCCGTGATCTTGGCGACGGCGCCTTGCGGGGCGAGATTTCCGTAGAGAATCGTCAGGTGCCCCGTTTTCTTCAGGGGATTTTCGAGGGAATGCACGAGGTCCTGTCCTTCGGCGAGTCCCGGCAGGGGTTCGAGGTTTTCCGCAAGCGTTTCGCCGGTCGCCGTGATGCAGGAGCCATCAAGGTAGCCTGCTTCGAGCAGGTATTTCATAACGGCGGGCGTTCCCCCGATCTCGTGCAGGTCCGCCATCACGTACTGGCCGCTTGGCTTCAGGTCCGCGAGGTACGGCACGCGGTCGCTGACCCGCTGAAAATCGTCCATGGACAGGTCGATTTCGGCGGCGCGGGCCATTGCAATGAGGTGCAAAACCGCATTCGTCGAGCCGCCCAGCGCCATCACGACGACCATGGCGTTTTCGAACGCTTGCCGCGTCATAATGTCGCGGGGCTTGAGGTCCAGCCGAAGCAGTTCGGCCACGGCCTCGCCCGCCCGGCGGCATTCGTCCATCTTCTGGTCGTACACGGCGGGCGTGGAGGAAGAATAGGGGAGCGACATGCCCAGCGCCTCGATGGCGCAGCCCATCGTGTTCGCCGTGTACATGCCTCCGCAGGCGCCTGCGCCGGGACACGAGCGCCGTACGATGATTTTGCGTTCCTCGTCCGTAATGGTCCCCGCAAGGTATTCTCCGTAGGACTGCGCTGCGGAGATAATGTCCCGCTTTTGCTCCTCGCCCCGAAGAAACGTGCGCCCGGGAAGGATCGTGCCGCCGTAGACCACGACGCCCGGCCGGTTGAGGCGGGCCAGCGCCATGATGCAGCCGGGCATATTCTTGTCGCAACCCGGAATGGCCACCACTGCGTCGTACCACTGCGCCCGCACCACCGTCTCGATCGAATCGGCGATAAGGTCGCGGGACTGGAGCGAGTAACTCATGCCCTCGGTGCCCATGCTGACGCCGTCGGAGACCCCGATGGTGTTGAATCGCAGACCCACCAGGCCGGACGCGACGACCGCCTCGCGCACTTGCGCGGCCAGTTGGTCAAGGTGCATGTTGCAGGGATTGCCCTCCCACCAGTTGGACACGACGCCGACCTGCGGCTTGTTCATGTCCTCCTCCGTGAGTCCGGTGGCGTACAGCATGGCCTGGGAAATGCCTCGCGCAAGAGGTTGCGTGATCTGGCGGCTGTATCTGTTCGTTTCGCGGGATGGCTGGTCGGGCATGGTTGAGGCGCAGGTTTTTACAGAAACGGGGCGCTGAACGGGCTGTTGTCGGGCGCGGGCAACAACGAAGCGTGGCTTGATTTCGGTTCCGGGCGCCGGACGCGCCTCGTTGCCCGGGTGCGAAGCCGCATCGTCCGGATGCTTTCCGGGCGTTCTGGAACGCAGCGTTCCGGTAAACGGTTGACGAAAGGAACGGATCCGCCCACTTTTCCCGCATCGCCATGCCCGATCAGACATTATCCCCCAGGCAAGAAGTCCTTTGCGCCTCGTACGACAAGGATTTTTCGGACCTTCGCGCCCTCTTTCTGAATTGCACGTTGAAGCCCTCCCCCGAACGCTCCCACACGCAGGGATTGATGGACGTATCCATCGCCATCATGGAGAAGAACGGGGTCGCGGCGGAGTCGCTGCGCCCGGCGGATTATCACCTTGCATTCGGGGTCTATCCCGACATGACCGAGCGCGGAGCGGACCGGGACGACTGGCCCCTGTTGTACGAGAAGGTGCGCGCAGCGGATATCCTCGTGATCGGGTCGCCCATCTGGCTGGGCGAGAAATCATCTGTATGCACGCAGGTCGTCGAACGGCTCTATTCCTGCTCGGCGCTGCTTAACGAGGCGGGCCAGTACGCCTACTATGGCAAGACGGGGGGCTGCCTTATTACGGGCAACGAGGATGGCGCGAAGCATTGCTCCATGAGCATTTTGTACGCCTTGCAGCATGTGGGCTATACGATTCCTCCGCAGGCCGACGCCGGGTGGATTGGCGAGGCGGGGCCGGGGCCGTCCTACCTTGACGAGGGGTCCAGCGGGCCGGAAAACGAATTCACGCAGCGCAACGCCACGTTCATGACGTGGAATCTGATGCATTTCGCCCGGATGCTCAAGGACGCCGGCGGCGTTCCGGCGCACGGGAATCAGCGCGCCGCCTGGGACGCCGGGTGCCGGTTCGATCATGCGAATCCGGAGCACAGGTAGGGGCCGCTGTCGAATTTCGACGGGGTGACCCGATGAAAGAAACTGAGCGTTTTGCAGCTCATTCCGGCTATATCCTGTCAACGAAAATTCTGACCTATGCGCCAGCTAACCGTATGGATGTTGTTGGGGATGGCAGGGTGCACGACCCCTATAGAACTGGAAATACCCGGAGGCTACGAGTCCAGGCTGGTTGTGGATTCGAGGTTTTCTCCGGATAGCGTCTGGTCGGTAAGGTTGCAGCAAAGCGTGCCTTACGCAGACAGTGTATCCCCGGAGGATTATGCGGTCGCGGAAGCCATGGTTGTCGTGGAGGGGGAAGACGGTTTTCGAGAGGAGCTCGTCCATGTCGGCGAAGGCGATTTCCGTTCCATGGTCGGCAGCCGTCCGGTCACGGTATACGCTCACGGTCGATGCGCCCGGCCTGGCGTCCGTACGGGCTTCGTCCATCGTTCCATCGGTGGATGCGGCCCTGGTCGATTTTGAGGAGGTGGCGGCGCCCGCGAAATTTAAGGCGGGCGTGTACGCGATCCGGCTCAACCTTCATGACGCCCCAGGACCGCATCGATACAGCGTTAGCGTGGATATGTTGGATCTGGTTTGCACCAATGACAGGGGGCGTTTGACCACAAGCGACGATCCGGATTCGGGTACCTGGTATAGAGGCGTTGTGTTGTTCACAAGTGACTTCCCGTCTTTGCGTGACTACATTTTCCGGGTAGAGGACCCTTCAGAGCCTTTTGTGGCGTCAGAGCCGTTTTATTCCAATGCGTACTTTGCGGACGATCTTTTTGAAGGTGAGACGCTGGAAATAGCCCTTGAGGCTACTTCCGAGAACCCTACGATGCTGGCGCCGCACTTCCGCATTCTCGTGCAGAGTTGGAGCGACGCGTTGTGGCGACACGAGGAATCCATCGAACGATACTACCTGAGTGATGGCCTGTTTTCGGATCGTCCGGTCGCCTTGCATTCCAATGTGGAAGACGGTCTCGGGGTCTTTGGCGGGTGGTCCGGGGTTACGTTGTTCGTCGACGCCGAAGGGAATGCCTGGAGCGAGGAAGATCTGAAGGTTGGCCCTTCGCACATGCAACCTTGCGGGGAAGAGACAGAGGAAACCGGGTAGGCGCCGCCCCGGTCATGCGCGTGGGATGCGTGCTCGCGCATCGCATCCCGTGAAACAGCCCATTCCCCATTCGCGTTATCCAATGATTGTTTTCTCTATGCTCGCCGCTGTTTTTTTGCAAGCGACTGCCCGGTTGCGAACCGGACTGTGTCGTGCAGACGACGCATACCGCTTCTCGGAATGGCCTTTGGCGCCGCCCAAATCAGATATAATTCCCCTCGCAATCCGTTCCATCCGTAGGCTGCTTGCTCTATTCGTCCTTGTTGCCGCGCTGCTTGCTTGCGGTCGTAACGCTTTGGCCCAGAGCGTCATTGTCAGCGGCTACGTGGAAGATACGTCCAGCGGTGAGCGGATCCCCGGAGCGCATATTTATCTGGTGCAGGAGAAGGTTGGCGCCACGTCCAACGCATTCGGCTTCTACAGCCTTGCGGTGGCCCCCGGCCCGTTGCGGGCGTCCGTAACGCATGTTTCCTACCTGTCGCAGCGCCTGGATTTCCCGATCGCCGCAGATACGTCGCTTGTGATCCGACTTGAACCTCGCGTGTTGCAGATGGAAGAGGTGGTGGTCAGTGCGGAAGAAGCGCCGGCGGCCAGCGAGGTGCAGATGAGCCGCCACCGTCTGGCGATCAAGGAAGTGGAAACGCTTCCCGTGCTTCTTGGCGAGCCGGACCTGCTCAAGACGCTGCAATTGCTTCCGGGCGTGCAAGCCGGGCGGGAAGGCTTTAGCGGTCTGTACGTGCGCGGGGGACGCGCAGGACAGAATCTTATTCTGCTGGACGGGTTGCCTTTGTATAATCCCACCCATGTTTTAGGTCTTTTCAGCGTGTTCAACACGTCTGCGATGAAGCAGGTGGAGTTGATCAAGGGCGGTTTTCCGGCCCGTTACGGAGGGCGGCTTTCCTCGGTCGTGAACTTTACGATGAAGGAGGGGAATATGAAACGTTTCGCCGGGGAGGGCGCTTTGGGGTTGTTGACTTCCCGGTTCCTGGTGGAAGGGCCCATTGTACGGGATCGCGCTTCGTTCATTGTTTCCGGGCGTCGTACGTTTCTGGACCTGCTCGCATGGTGGCCGCAGAAAATATGGGATTCGGGCAAGCGGTATGGCGGACATTTCCATGACCTGAACTTCAAGGCCAACTACCTGCTTTCGGATCGCGACCGGCTGTATGCGAGCGGGTATCTGGGGCGGGACGCGTTCACATACAGCGAGCGCTACAGAGGGCCGCGCCTGATCGTAGACGATTTCGATTTCGAGCTTGCCTGGCGTAACCGGCTTGCTTCGCTCCGTTGGAATCGCCTGATGAGCGATCGCTGGTTCGCAAGCGTTCTTGCAGGCGTTACGCAGTATCGCGTGCGCGCGCAGGTTGGTTTGCGCGATGGGGACAAGGAAGGTGAACTCGATACGTATCGGCAGGTGTGGGCTTCGTCGGTGCTGGATTTCACGACTCGTCTGGATATGGAGTATACCGCCGGCCTGCGGCATTATCTCCGGTTTGGAGCGGAGTATGTGGCGCATCGTTTTACGCCGGGGAGCGCTCGCGCGACGCTGACCGTTTCGGGCGAGGAGGACTTGAACCAACTACAGGGGCAATCGAATCGAATGTTGTCCCGGGACGCAGCGCTGTATGTGGAAGACGAATGGCAGGGACCTTTGGGGGTGCGCGCGAATGCAGGGCTTCGCCTGTCCAGGTCAGACAGTCGAGGTTCGTTCGCCCGTTCGGTCGAGCCGCGTTTGGCGGTCAACATTCCATTGGGGAGCGGCTATGCCGGCAAGCTGTCCTATGCGTACACGCAGCAGTATATGCATTTGCTTACAGGTACAGGCGCTTCGCTGCCGCAAGACTTGTGGATTCCCTCCATGCAGGGAATCCGGCCGCAGCGCAGTTCGCAGATCGCCGCAGGCCTTGCGCGGAGTTTGTCGGAGTATGGGCTGGAGTTGTCCATAGAGGGGTACTACAAGGTCATGACGAGCCAGATCGACTATAAGACGGGAGCGTATCCTTATCAGGCGCTGCAAGCGGGATGGCCGTCCCTGATCGAGCATGGTTCTGGCAGGAGTTACGGCGCCGAGTTTTTTGCGGAACGGCGTCAACGCAGGTTGAGCGGGTGGTTCAGTTACGCCTGGGCGCGTACGCAACGTACGTTTGCGGGGTTGAATGGAGGCGATGCTTTTCCGGACGGGTACGACCGTCGCCACGATGTTTCGCTGGTTTTGCAATACCGTTTGACGGACCACACTTCCCTGTCCGGATCCTGGGTATACGGGAGCGGCTATCCCGTATGGACTGCAACCGGACAGCACCGGAGTTCTTCTATGTATTCTGTTCTGCATAATCGCCCGGACGAGACGTTTCTGGATTACGGTCCGGTGAATGCGTCCCGCGCGCCTGCGCATCATCGCCTCGATCTGAGCGTGCATTTTATCAAACAGGTTCGTTGGGGCGAGCGCACGTTTACGCTTGGGGTATACAACGCCTACAACCGAAAGAACCCGATGTTGATATATCCCGATACGAATTTCGACGGGGTGACCCGATGGAAGAAACTGAGCGTTTTGCAGCTCATTCCGGCTATATCCTACCAACGGAAATTCTGAATAGGCGGAGCCTTTCTCATTTCACCCTTTCGCATTGCCAGATGCTTGCTTTATCCATGCTCGCCGCTGTTTTTTTGCAGGCGCCGCCCGGTTGCGAACCGGACTGTGTCGCGCAGGCGGCGCATACCGAGACGCGCATCCTCGTGGACGGCGTGCTGGACGAACCGGTTTGGGAGGGCGCCGCGCCTGCGGGCGATTTTCTGCAGTACGCCCCGGACGAAGGCGCTCCCGCCACGCTGGATACGCGGGTATACCTGCTGCACGATGCGCGTACGCTGTTTATCGGCGCGAAGCTGGCGGACCCGGAACCGGAACGCATTCGCCGCACGCTCGGCCGCCGGGACGAATTTAGTCCGGGAGACTGGTTCGTAGCGTCTTTGGATACCTACGACGATCGCAAGACCTCGTTCAACTTTGCGATCAATGCGGCAGGCGTGCGCGTAGAAGGGATGGGGGTGGACGCGATGCTGCCGGACGGTTCGGGCAGGCCGGTTTTTTTTGCATCGGAGGCGCTTGGTTTCGATCCGTCCTGGGACGTGGAGTGGTCGGGAACGGCGCGCATAGACAGCAGCGGGTGGACGGTGGAGCTGGCGATTCCGCTTTCTGCCCTGGAAATCGCCCGTCCCGGTCGGGGGGAGGTGGGGATTAATTTTCGGCGCTGGGCTGCTCGCCAAGGGGAGCTGAGCGAATGGTCCCTGGTGCGCAGCCGGGATCGCAGCCACGGCTCCGTAGCCCACTTTGGGCGGTTGCGGTTCGAGGCGGAAATATCTCCCGGGGTTCACCGTTCGATAACGCCTCGCTTGAACACGTTCAGGTTAGAGGGGGAATCGAATGAGATACCTGCTTTTCCGGTTCCGGGGGTAGAGTGGGCATTGGCTTTGCGGCCCAGCCTGGTGCTGGACGGTGCGCTGCTGCCGGATTTTACGCCGGAGGATTTTGCAGGGTACGCCGACTGGATATTGCGGTTGCGCGAGGTGGAAGGCTTTGTCTATCCGAGACTGTTTCCAGCGGCCCGCCGCTTGATCGGCTCGCCTCATATTGCTGGCAGGATGTTGCAGACCACCGAGGATGCCCCGCTTATGCTCGGCGCGGCAGCTTTGCATGGGCGTGCGCCCTTTGGCCTCGCGGTGGGCGCTACAGGCATGGCGGCGCTCAGATCGGAAGAGGCGATAGACCAGGGTTACGCCGCTCGCGTAGTGCAGGATGCGGGGACCTTATCGAAGATAGGGTTTACGGGCGCGCTTGGTCCTGCGGCCACGACTGCGGTTTATACAAGGATGAGCGACACGACATGGACGGAGCGGCAAATCGACAGGGTAGCAGGGGTGTCGTCTGTGGATTGGGATTTTCGCTTTGGCGATAATACCCGGCGCGTAGCGGGGCAGGTTCTGCTTTCCCGCGAACGGGTTTTGCGTTCCCGCGAAACGATTCTGACCATCATAGATGCACCTCCTGGACTTCCGCGCCCATCCCACGATGTGTTGCGCTCCTTGCGGGGCTTCGCCGCTCGGCTGGATTTCGAACAGATAGGCCGTCGCTGGAACTGGTATGGCCGGACCGTGGCCATAGACCCGGGATTTCGGACAGGTCCGGGCGGAATGACAGGCCGGACCGACCGTATGCTGTTTTCCGCAGGGGTTCATCATACGTTGGCCCCGGGGCGCCTGACGCATCAAGGGCGCATTTCCATGCAATGGACAAACGAATTCGCATACACGGACATGGATTTGCAGGCGACAAGGCTTGAAGGCTATGCCGCCTTGTTGACGCGCAGCTATAACGAGGCGGTCTTGTCCGTTGTCGGCGGCGTCAGTCCATCGGGCGCCAGGCGTTTTGGAGGGGATTTCGGAATTTCTTCCGATATGCGGCGTAATTGGGTGATAAGGCCCCACATATGGCTGGATCTGGTGGAAGGGGGGCTTCAGAATTGGGGGACCTCCGCGCAGGTTACTGGCCGGATGTGGTCGCGGATTACCGCAAGAGCTCAGGCGGGCGTGAACCGCTATGAATCCGTGAGGGACAGATCGACGGACTTGCCCTTGTCCATACGGTCATCGAGGGCGGATATGCTGCGTATATGGCCTGCCTGGGACTATACGATTGCCTGGCGGCGGTATGCTTCGCCTTATGTTCCCTACAGCCTCCTGTATGGACCAGGCCGTGTCGGGGAAGGCATACAAGAAGAATTCAGGGAGGCGTATGGACGCGTACGCCTTGCCGCAGGGCTCTTGAGATCGTTGGACGTCGAACTTGGAATGGGCGTGCATATGATCGGATACTCCCGCGAGACAGGCGAGGAGGTAGTGGCAGGCCGGATCCTACGGGGCAGTCAGGCGAACCTTTTTGCCGGGATTCGATGGGAGTACAAGCCGGGATCGATTCTTCATTTAGGCGTAATGCAAGATCGCGATTTGCAGGGATACTCCTGGAACAACACATGGGATTTGTTCGCGATACCTTTCGGGAAAGGAGGTGCAGGCGAGCGCTTCTACGTGCTCAGGCTTTCTCGCAAGATATGGCGGTAGGCTCAGCCGTTCCGCAATCCGCTCAATCCGATCCTTCCAGCCGCTCGGCCAGCCAGGTCTTGATAAGCGATTGCCGCGTGATCCCCAGATGGTCGGCTTCCTCGTCGATTCGTTCGGTCATCCATGCTGGACAATCGATGTTGATCCGCTTGCTCTTCCGCCTGGGCCGCTGCGCTTTGGGCATATCCAGCGCGCCCGTTATGTCCTCGCCCTTATCGAACGCGGCGTCGAATTCGGGGGTATTCATACAGCGGCGCTCGCTTTGCTGTGATCGCCGCGCCGAGATGATGCGGACAGCCTCGTTGCGGTAGGTGACGATTGCCGACCACTGGGTACCCGCGATTTCGCCTATGGCGAGCCATCTTGGTTCTCCCGCCGTGTTGACAGGCGCCTCGAGCAGCCGGGGATCGTTCCACAAGGCTTGCGCCGCCTTAAAGTCTATGCCGTGTTTTTGGAGATTGCGCTCGCTTTCTCCGGGGTCGAATTCGAATTGCATAACGTATCGGGTACTCTGATAGAAGGAAGTCAGGTGCGCCTTTAATATACCTCTTTTGAGTAAAAATTACTCCTAAATAGTATAGAAACTACTCCGAAAAGGAGTAAAAATTACTCAAAAGGAGCAAAAACGGATCATTGGGCCTTGTCCCCCTGCGGATAGTAAAGGCCCCAGCTCCGAAAGAAATTCCTTTTAGGGAAGCGCCTCGTCCATCTGCTCCGGAAAACGTTGCCGGGGCGCTTTTTTCTGCCGATTTTCACAGGTTGCGTCCTCGAATGAATACCGGCGCATCGCACCTTCTCGGTTCGTGATAGGGGCATGCCCAAAAGACAAGAAATACGGGCCTTGCGGACATTAAATCAGAGCATTCTTTACTGCAATGTCCCTTCCTGTCTGGTTGCGCTTTCCCTGTCCTGCGCGCCGCGTCAGGCTTTGTTCAATGCTTTTCAGCGAAGACGGCGCCCGGCGGCGTCCTTCCGCTGTCCTGCGCGGCGCCTATGTCTCGCTCCTCTCGCGGCGGCGCACGCCACGGCACGGACACGGGCTCCGGCGCGGCGCCCGACCCGCGCGGCGTAAAGCGCAACAACACCGTCTCGCCCTCCGGCAACCGGTCCAGAGACATCCGCACCCGGCTGCGCGCGTACGCCAGCGTCTCGCTGCGGCCCAGCGCGCGGCCCTCCCCGTCGTACGCCACGGCCTCGCCCGCGAAAGGAACGCCGTCCGTCTCCAGCAAAAACGTCGCCGCAGGCGAAGCGCCTCCCGACAAGGACAGCAACGTCGCCTTCAGGCGCGGCGCGATCTCGCCCGGAACGTACGCTCCCGGTATGCGCAGCGTCACGCGCGCCGTCTCGCCGCCCGTCTCCTCCTCCGGCAGCCGGTCCGCACGAGCGTACCAGCGAGGAGAAGACGTCACCTCGAAAAAGGCCGCGTAGCCCGCCTCGGAAAGCGACGAAAGCGATTCCTCCCGCACGCCGTAGCGCACGACGCCGCGCTCGCCAGGCATGAGCGTCAAGGCCCTCGGATAGATAGTCGCTATTTCCGACAAGTCCCCAAAACCAGAAGCGTCCTTATCCTCCACCACTGTCTCCCGACCGTCCTCCGTCGCCTCCGCATACCCGAACCGGGCCGACACCGATACCTCCAGCGGCATGAGCGACGGATTCGACAGCTCGAACGCGCCCGAAGGTTCGTCCCGCGTCATGAACGCCATGTCCGGGTAGACGCTCAGGTTCTGCCCTTCCGTCAAGGCTGCGGGAACCTCCCGCGACGCGTCGAAGCGCACGCCGCCCGGACCTATCGTGATCACGCGCGGCGCGGCCACGACCGTCACCTCGGCTTCCACCGAGTGCGTCTCCTCGCCCGCGCCCGTACGCAGAATCACGTCTATGTTCCCCGCGTAGCGGCCCGGAGCGGCGCCGGACAGGTCGAGCGCGCCTCCGAAGAGCAAGAGGCGGCAGTCCGACTCCGACAGCGTCGTCTGCGTACGCAAACCGCCTATCGCCTCGGAAGCAAGCTGCTCGCACGACGCGGCGATAGACCAGCGAGGAATCAGCGCGAGCGTCGCCGCACCCGTTTCGTCCGCCGTTTCGTCTGCTGCTTCGTCTGCAACGCGGCGCAGCGTTACGGGGGTCGCCAGCTCGATGGACAAGGCCAGCTCCCCGTTCGCGTCGAACGCGAGGGAGCCGTCCGGCGAAAGCGTCATGCGGCCCGCATGGTATGGCCCCGACGCGCTCGTCGAGAGCCGGTCCGTCAACGGGTCCAGCGACGCCTGCGCGCCCGACGGCTGCGCGCCCGACGGCTGCGCGCCGAAGCGCAGGGACGAAGCGCTTACCGCAACCCCCAGAGACGTCGGATCGCCGGAGAACGCGACGGCGGGCGGCGGGGCCTCTGGCCTGTCAAGCACCGTAACGGTTACGTTGGCCGTAGCCGCCTCTGCGTTCTCCGCCGTGACCGCAACGCCGTATTCGTACCGCGTCGTCTCGTCCACCGCGTCGGGCACGTAGAACGTCGGCGAAGCCACGTCCAGCGCGCTCAGCATCCCCGCAGGCGTGGCGCCGAGGGCCTCCCAAACGTACGCGTAGACGGAGCCGTCCGGAGCGCCCGTCGCCGAGCAATTCAGCGCGACGTCTTCCGAGCCTTCGTAGACCGGAGCGGGGTTCGCGCACGTCAGCGCCAGCGCACCCCTGTTCAAAATCGTCACCGTGACTTCCGCCGCGGCGGCCTCCGCGTTCTCCGCCGTGACCGTAACGCGGTACGCGTACGTTTCGTCCCGTTCCACCTCGTCCGGCACGTAGAACGTCGGCGAAGCCACGTCCAGCGCGCTCAGCATGCCCGCAGGCGTAGAGCCCAAGGTCGCCCAGGCGTATTCGTAGGCGGAACCGTCCGGAACGCCCGTCGCCGAGCAATTCAGCGCAACGTCTTCCGAGCCTTCGTAGACCGGAGCGGGGTTCGCGCACGTCAGCGCCAGCGCACCCCTGTTCAAAACCGTCACCGTGACTTCCGCCGCAGCCGCCTCCGCGTTATCCGCCGTGACCGTAACCCTGTATTCGTACGTCTCGTCTGCGGCCACTTCGTCCGGCACGTCGAACGTCGGCGACGATACGTCCAGCGCGCTCAGCATACCCGCAGGCGTAGAGCCCACGGCCGCCCAGGCGTACGCGTAGTCGGAACCGTCCGGTGCGCCCGTCGCCTCGCAGGACAGCGCAATGTCTTCCGAGCCTTCGTAGACCGGAGCGGGATTCGCGCACGTCAGAGCCAGCGCGGCAAGCGCAGGCGGCGGCAGAGGAGGATCGTCCCTGTTCAAAATCGTCACCGTGACTTCCGCCTCAGCAGGCTCCGCGTTATCCGCCGTCGCCGTAACCCTGTATTCGTACTGCGTCGTCTCGTCTACCTCGTCCGGCACGAAAAACGTCGGCGTCGGGCCGTCCGCCGCGCTCAGCATCCCCGCAGGCGTGGCGCTTAGGGCCGCCCAGGCGTATTCGTAGCCCGAACCAGCCGGGGCCCCCGACGCCTCGCAGGACAGCGCAATGTCCGCCGAGCCTTCGTAAACCGGAGCGGGGTCCGCGCACGTCAACGCCAGCGCGCCCTTGTTCAATACCGTCACCGCGACTTCCGCCGTAGCGTCCTCCGCGTTCTCCGCCGAGACCGTAACGCCGTATTCGTATCGCGTCGTCTCGTCCACCGCGTCTGGCACGTAGAATGTCGGCGTCGGGCCGTCCGCCGCGCTCAACATCCCCACAGGCGTGGCGCTTAGGGCCGCCCAGGCGTATTCGTAGTCCGAACCAGCCGGGGCCCCCGACGCCTCGCAGGACAGCGCAATGTCCGCCGAGCCTTCGTAAACCGGAGCGGGGTCCGCGCACGTCAACGCCAGCGCGCCCTTGTTCAATATCGTAATCGCAACCTCCGCCGCAGCAGGCTCCGCGTTATCCGCCGTCGCCGTAACCCTGTATTCGTACGTCTCGTCCGCGGCCACCTCCTCCGGCACGTAAAACGTCGGCGTCGGGCCGTCCGTCGCGCTCAGCATCCCCGCAGGCGTAGCCCCGACGGCCTCCCAAACATATGCGTAGTCGGAACCCTCCGGCCCCCCCGACGCTTCGCAATCCAGCGCGACGTCCGCCGAGCCCTCGTAAACAGGATCGGGAGACGCGCACGCAAGAAAAAGCTCGCCCTCGTTCATGATCGTCACCATTACGTCCGCCGAGCCGTCCTCCGCGCCCGGAGCCGTAACGCGAACACCGTACTCGTACCGCGTCGTCTCCTCCGCCTCGTCCGGCACGTAAAACATCGGCGACGATACGTCCGTCGCGCTCAGCATCCCCGCAGGCGTAGCCCCCATGGATTCCCAGGCGAAGGCGTAGGCGGCACCCTCCGGAGCCCCCGTAGCCGCGCAGGACAACGCAATGTCCGGCGAGCCCTCGTAAACAGGATCGGGCGTCGCGCACGACACGATGACGTCGGGACGGTCGAGCACCGTCACCGTTGCCTCCGCCGTCGAGATAGCCCCATGCTCTGACGTAACCGTAAGAAGGTACTCGTACGTCTCGTCCGCAGCCACGTCCTCAGGCACCTCGAACACCGGAGACAAAACGTCCGAAGCGCTCAAGCGAGACGCGTCCGGCGTCGAACCCCTCGCCGTCCACGCATAAGAAGCCCCCTCGGCAACGCCCGTAGCCTCGCAAGACAGCGCGACGTCCGGCGAGCCCTCGTAAACAGGAGCGGGGTTCGCGCACGACACGATGACGTCGGGACGGTCGAGCACCGTCACCGTTGCCTCCGCCGTCGAGATAGCCCCATGCTCCGACGTAACCGTAAGAAGGTACTCGTACGTCTCGTCCGCAGCCACATCCTCAGGCACGGCGAACGTCGGAGACAAAACGTCCGCAGCGCTCAATAAAGACGCGTCCGGCGTCGAACCCCGAGCCGTCCAGGCGTACGAGTACGAAGAACCCGAAGGAGCGCCCGTAGCCGTGCAGGATAACGCAACGTCCGCTGCGCGCTCATAGACGGGATCGGGAGACGCGCACGAGACAGCTACATCGTACCCCAAAACCGCCACCACGACTGACGCCGTCGCAGACCTCGCATGCTTCGCAGAAACCGTAAGAGTGTAATGATAAAATACGGTTCCCGACGCTTTCTGCGGAAAAGAAAACGTCGGAGACAATACGTCCGAAGCGCTCAAAAGAGACGTGTCCGGCGTTCGACGCCCAGGCGTCCAGGCGTACTCGTAGTTCAAACCATGGGGAGCGCTCCAGGCCCTGCAATCGAAAACAATGTCCGCCGAACCCGCGTAGCCCCTGTAAATATTCTTGCACTTCACATATAGGGAATGCTGGTCCAGCACCGTCACCGTTACCTCCGCCGTCGAGGTAATCCCATACCCCGGAACGGAGACCGTAAGAAGGTACTCGTACGTCTCGTCCTTGTCTACGGTATCCGGCACGTCGAACACCGGATGCAATACGTCCGTCGCGTTCAAGCGAGACGTGTCCGGCGTCGAACCCCGAGCCGTCCACGCGTACAAAGCCTCCTTAGAAACGCCCGTAACCTTGCAGTCCAGAATGAAATCCCCCGATCCTTCGTAAACCGGATCGGGAGACGCGCACGAGGCCTCAGGCTTTTTCTTCACCTTCACCGTAATATATTCGGACTCTACAAGATCATATGTGCCTATGTGGGGATCGTTTATTGTTTGGAAGAAACATGCATAGTACTGAAAATATTCTATTTTCATGCCTGCGGGCAAAGAATCAGGAACTTTAAAACCTGTCCTGCCCCTGACGCTCCTCCGATGTGTGCTGGTGCGCTGGGGAGGGCTGTACGGGCGCCCACTGAACGCTTTCAGCCCAATGCCCCAAACCCAACTGGACTTGGAAGAATTGGGATCGTTGGCCTCGCAATCGAATGGAAAATCGGGGGCGCCCGTATAGACTTCATATTCCGGCGCGCAAGTTATCAAATCCGGATGGTCAAGAACCGTTACCGTAACGTCGTAGTAGGCAACTTCAGCCCCCAAACCGTCAAGCATGCTCGCCCTGTATTCATGGTCAACGTTCCCTTGCATCAGAGTTAGATGGCTATAATCCCCCATGGAAAACTGCGGGTCGGGGCGATTTTTGTCTTGCAACTTATCCGTATTCGGCGTTCCGCCGCGCGCCGTCCATCTATACGTAGCGCCCGGCGGCTCGTTCGTCACGGTACACTTCAGCCGGAAATCAGGTGCGGTCGGGTACACCTCGTAATCTGTGCACGCGATCGTCGGCGCTGAAGACCCCGCCGACAAGGAGCTGGACGCCGCTGCGTCCCCGGCGTCCCCTTCGACCACCCGCACGCTCACCCGCCGCCGCGCCGTACGGGGAACCCCCGACGAAGTCGTCGTCATGCTCGCAATATAGTGGTGCGTCTCGCCCGCGCCCCCCAAAGGAGCCCGGAACAACGGCGACGGCGTGTCTGAAGCGCTCAACAACGACGCATTCGATCCCCAAAGACCCTCCCACTCCCACGATACAGACGAACCCGCCTCGTAGTCCATCCGGAAAGACAACGGATCCGCCCCCTCGCACGACAGAACGATCTCCGAACCCGCCGATACCTCGTACTCGAGGGGACAATACACGCTCGGACGGCGCAGCAGCACGAACACCTCTACCTCTTCATAGGAAGAAAGACCCGTAACGCGAGACGTAGCCGTCAGGCGGTACCGGTAGCGAAGCGTCGCATCCTCCGACAGAAAAGACTCCAGCGTATCGTAGAACGGCGACGAAGGAGCCACTATCGAAGGATTCGGCCTGTCCTCGCCTGTCAAGCGCGGAGCGTCCAGATAGCCCCGCGGCGCGCCTTCAAGGGGTTCCCAATAGTATTCCAGATGTTCTTCGCCCGCCTCGTCATAGGCATGGCAGTCAATGGAACCCGTCTCCATCTCTTCGACGAACACGGCGGCGGGGCACTCCAGCTGCGGGGCCGTCCGCAAGGCGGGATCGGGCGAAGCGTTCGGGAAGCCTCCCGCTCCCGCAACAGGTCCGAACGCATCCGGCCCGCTGTCCTCCACGCATCCTTCGCCGAACGCGCCGGGAACCTCAAAGGGACCGCACGCCTCTTCGGCGCCGGGAACGTCGGGATACTCCTCCGGGAAAACGCCCTTCGTCGGAAAGCCTTCGTCCCGGACGGTCTGGCCCTCCGCAGGAACAACCCACGCCAGCCCCGCGACGACCAGCGCGCAAACCAAACGAACCGTATGACTCGAATACGTCGGCATAGACACCCGCTCCGTAACTTATGACATAGGACGCGATACCGTGCAAGAGGCGATAACCTCTTGCGTTTGATGCGCGCCGCGCACCTGCATTCAATATGCTTCATAGAAATTTCAAAATCAATGGGGCGGCGACAAAATTTTAAGGATGCGCCGATCAAATCCGCTTCGATCAGCGCTTCGCTTTCGCGCGTAAAGCACGACATGACGGCGTCGTTAAAATCAGCGAAAAGCACGGCGGATTCGGGGCGTCGCGGTCGCGAAGCATCCTTCGGGAGGCAGAGAAGCGCGTGCTGGCTGTGTCATTCCTCATTATGCGGGACCGCCGCACTGCCTCGTCATTCCTTGCCGGCGCGCGCCTTGCAGCCTCTGAATTTTTGCGAACAGTAAATCAGCGCGCCCTTAAACAGCAAGTCGTGGCCCAGGCATTGGGGTTTCGGGTGCGGGCGTGCAGCATGAACAAGACCCTGACGCAAGATTTGAACTGGCTGGCGGCAAAGAACCTGATCGTGCGGGAGGGCAGGGCGTGGCGGACAAAGACCGAACTCAAGCAGGCCTTTTTGCCGCGTTGGACGTAATATCGAGATAGTGCGCCGGGGAAGGGGCTATGCATTTTTTGCATAGCAGACACACCGTCTATGCATTTTTTGCATAATAGACACACTTTCTATGCAATAATTGCATAATGGATCAAGACGGAGAATTTCCCTCTTCCCCTTCCTTCAACTGTCCCCGGATTTTCTTCAGGGTGGAGAATACCCCGAAGACGACCATGCCGGCCACGAAAAGGTACACCCAGACGGGGATGTCGCGTCCTACGACGATCAGGTACAAATAGGCCGAGACGAAGAAGAACGAGGCGGACAACGCGGGGGCCGCGATTGGTCGGCGGCGGCGCAGGTTCCGCACGAGCCAGGCGATGGAGAGCGTAAAGAAGGGAATGGCGCCCACGTAAATCGATCCGAAGACGATCGGATTCACGTTGTAGCGCTCCCCCAGCCCCATAAACCAGTCGACGAATGCTTCCACGGGGTTTACAGAATATGGCGATGTATAGCGTATGGCGCAAAAAACTGGAAGTCCTACGTGCGCCGCCGCATTTGGTTCATGTCGCCTGGTTCATGCGCCCTGGTCAGCGATTCGCCGACCTCTTCAACGCCTGGCTTTTCCACAGATAGTAAATGACCGGGATGACGACCAGCGTCAGGATCGTCGACGAAACCATTCCCCCGACCATCGGCGCCGCGATGCGTTTCATTACCTCGGAGCCCGTACCGTGCCCCCATAAAATGGGCAACAGGCCGGCCATAATGGCCATGACGGTCATCATCTTGGGGCGGACCCGCTCGACGGCGCCCACAATGATGGCTTCGTACAAATCCTTCAGCGAGGTCATTTGTCCTCGCGAAAGCCTGTCCTTATAGGCCTGATCGAGATAGATCAACATGATCACGCCTGTTTCCGCGGCGACCCCGGCCAGCGCGATGAAGCCGACGCCAACGGCTACGCTGAGGTTATAGTCGAACAGATACAACAGCCAGACGCCGCCGACGAGCGAAAACGGCAGCGACAACATCACGATAAGGCTCTCGGTAATGTTCTTGAAGTTCAGGTAGAGCAGCAGAAAGATGATTATTAGCGTCAGCGGAATAACGATCTGCAGGCGCTGCCGGGCCCGTTCCATGTATTCGTACTGCCCGCTCCAGACCATGCTGTATCCCTCCGGCAGGTCTACCTGCTCGTTCACGATAGCGCGGGCGCTCTTCACGTAGGCGCCTACGTCGATGTCGCGGATGTCCACATAGACCCAGGAGGTCGTGCGCGCATTTTCACTCTTGATGACCGGCGGCCCGTTGACAATACTGAAATCGGCCACATAACTCAGCGGGACCTGCGCCCCCGTAGGGGCAGGGATCAGCACCCGCCTGAGCGCCGGCAGGTTATCGCGCAGTTCGCGGCTGTAGCGGACGTTGACCGGATACCGCTCAAGCCCCTCGACCGTCTGTGTGACATTCATTCCGCCGATGGCCGACATGATCACATCCTGCACGTCGCCCACCGTCAGGCCGTACCGGGCAGCTTCTTCTCGGTTTATGCGGTAGTCGATAAAGTTGCCGCCGACGGCCTTGTCCGGGAAGGCGCTCAACGTGCCCGGCGTCGTTTGCAGGATGGCCGCAACGCGTTGTCCGAGGTCAGAAAGGATATTCAGGTCGGGTCCCATCAGTTTGACGCCCACGGGCGTCTTGATGCCCGTCGAGAGCATATCGATGCGCGTTTTGATGGGCATGGTCCAGGCGTTGGTTAGGCCCGGGAAATCGATCGCGGCGTCGAGTTCCCGGACGAGTTGGTTCATGGTCATGCCTTCTCGCCATTCATCCTCCGGTTTCAGGGTGATCGTGGTTTCTATCATGGATAATGGCGCCGGGTCCGTCGCCGTTTCGGCCCGCCCTGCCTTGCCAAAGGCATGATCCACCTCGGGGAAGCTCTTGATGATCTTGTCCGTTTGCTGCAGCAATTCCCTGGCCTTGGTAATGCTGATACCCGGATCGGTGGTGGGCATGTACAGCAGATCCCCCTCGTTCAAAGGCGGCATGAATTCGGAACCCAGTTTGTCGAGCGGCCAGGCCGTGGCCCCCAGCGCCACCAGCGCAGCGGCAATGGTTATCCATTTGAACCGGAGTACGGCGTGAATCACCGGGCGATAGACGCCAATCAGAAAACGATTGACAGGGTTCTTTTTCTCCGGCAGGATATTGCCGCGTATGAAGTAGCCCATTAGCGCCGGCACCACCGTAATGGCCATTAGCGCCGAGGCCGCCATGGCGTAGGTTTTCGTGAAAGCCAGCGGCTTGAAGAGCCGGCCTTCCTGCGCCTGAAGCGTGAATACGGGCAGAAAAGAGAGCGTGATGATCAGCAGCGAATAGAACAACGCCGGCCCGACTTCTTTGGACGCATCGATAATGATGCGCCAGCGGTCTTTTTTCCCGAGGTCGCGCTCCATGTGTTTGTGGGCGTTTTCGATCATCACGATCGCCGCGTCGACCATCGCGCCGATGGCGATGGCGATGCCGCTGAGCGACATGATGTTCGCATTAAGCCCCTGGTAATACATTACCAGAAACGCGATCAGAATACCCATCGGGAGGGTGAAGATCGCTACGAAGGCGCTGCGGAAATGCAGCAGGAACAGGATGGTCACCAGCGCCACGATGAGGCTCTCTTCGAGAAGCGTCCCTTTCAGATTGTCGATCGCGCGCTCGATGAGGCTGCTGCGGTCGTAGACGGCCTGAATGGTTACTCCTTCCGGCAATCCCGCCTTCAGTTCCTCCAGTTTCGCTTTTACGGCGTCGATCGTCTTGAGGGCGTTTTCTCCATAGCGCATTACGACGATCCCGCCGACGGTTTCGCCTTCGCCATCCAGTTCCGCCAGGCCGCGGCGCAACTCGGGCCCGAGGTGCACATGGGCGATGTTCCGGATCAGGATGGGCGTGCCGTTCTCGTCCACCCCGACGGGCGTGTTCTCTATGTCCTCGATGGATTGGATATAGCCCAACCCCCGCACCATAAACTCGGTCTCGCCCATCTCGACCAGTCTGCCGCCCACATCGTTGTTGCTGCGTTGCAGGGCCGTGCGTACTTTCGACAGGGGAATGTTGTAGGCCAGCAGCTTGTTGGGATCGACCTCGACCTGATACTGCTTGACGTAGCCGCCGATGGAAGCCACTTCGGCCACCCCGGGCACGCTCATCAGTTCATAGCGCAGAAACCAGTCCTGGATAGAGCGCAGTTGCTGAAGGTCGTACCGGTCTCCGCCGTCGATCACATATTCGAAGGCCCAGCCGACGCCGGTGGCGTCCGGCCCCAGCGTGGGCGTCACCCCGCCGGGAAGCCGATCGGCCACATAGTTGAGATATTCCAGGACCCGGCTGCGGGCCCAGTACATGTCCGTGCCGTCTTCGAAGATGATATAGACGAACGAGTAGCCGAAGAACGAGTAGCCGCGCACGGCTTTCGCAAAGGGCACCCCCAACATGGCCGTCGTGAGCGGATACGTCACCTGGTCTTCAACGACCTGCGGAGCCTGTCCCGGATACTCGGTGAAGACGATCACCTGCACGTCGCTCAAGTCGGGGATAGCGTCTACGGGCGTACGGAACATCGCCCAGGCGCCGGCCAGTCCGATCAGGAGGGTGAAGACGATCACCAGCAAGCGGTTGTTGACTGAGGCCTCTATGATCTTTTCCAACATGATTTTCTCTGTAAACAGTCGGGGAATGCCCTGAGGCGAATCAGGAATCAGGAAGGACGCACCGGCTCAATGCGCATGATCCATTTGTGCGTCGGATTCTCCGGGCGCCGTGGAGACCATTTCCGGCATGGCCTCCGATGCTCCACCGGCAGGCTGTGCATCCGATTGCGTCCGCTCTTGCAACATTTTCCGGATGGCCTCCTGCAAGCGGCTTTCGCTGTCCAGCATGAACTGGGCTGACGTGACAACCTCTTCGTCGCCCGACAGGCCGGCGAGCACCCGCACCAGGTTATTACCCGGCCCGCCTTCTTCGCCGATCCGGATTTCTCGCGGCTCGAATCGACCTTCTCCGCGGGCCACGAAGACAAGCGTGCGCGCGCCGGAGCGAATCACGGCCTCGGTGGGCACGACCAACGCATCGGGTATGGTCTTGCCCTGGAGCCGGATATTGGCGTACATTCCCGGCTTGAGGTCCAGCTCCGGATTGGAAAAGATCAGGCGCACATGCACGTCGCGGGCTTTTTCGCGCAGGTAGGGGTAGATGTAGGAGACCTGTCCCGTATAGGTCTTCCCCGGCAAATAGGATAGTTCCATCTCGACCGGTTGTCCCTCATTGATCCACGGCGCTTCGTTGTCGTAGAAGCTGGCGTGCACCCATACCGTCCGCAGGTCGGCGATTTCGAAGAGGTCCATGCCGGCCTCAATGTGGGCGCCTTCTATGGCGTTTCTTTTCACGACGACGCCGGTGGCCGGGGCTTCAAGCAGGGTGGTCTTCTTCACCTCGCCGGTTTGCTCCAGACGCTCGATCTCCGAGGGGGGGATGTCCCAGTATTCCAGGCGGGTGCGAGCCGAGGCCAGTAATTTTTCGGCGTCTTCCCGGACCGAAGCGACGCTGCTTTCGGCCAGCATCCGGTGGTTTTTGAGCGCCAGCAGATATTCCTGCTGCGTGGCGACCAGTTCCGGGGAGTAGATTTCCATCAACGGGTCTCCCTGTCGGACCTGATCGCCGATGAAGTTGACGTAAAGCTTTTCGATCCAGCCGGAGATTCTGGCGTTGACCAGGTAGAGGCGTTCTTCGTCGTACCGGACCTCGCCGACGGTGCGGATCGCGCGGGAAAAATCCATCCGCCGAACGGAATCGGTGCGTACCCCCATGTTCTGTACGGTCGCCGGGTCGATGGACACCATACTGCCCGATCCCGCTTCGGCCTCGTCCTCGTAGACGGGGATGAGGTCCATGCCCATCTTCGACTTGCCGGGCTGGTCGTAGATCTCCGTCGGGTCCATAGGCGCTTGCCAGTAGAGGACCTTGCGCTCGGCGGCGGTCTCTTGCGGCGTTGCCTCGTCCTCGTAGACGGGGATGAGGTCCATGCCCATCTTCGACTTGCCGGGCTGGTCGTAGATCTCTGTCGGGTCCATAGGCGCTTGCCAGTAGAGGACCTTGCGCTCGCCTTCGGCGATGGACGTCTCGCGCCGAGCGACGGTTGCTGTTTCATCCATGGTGATGCGCCCGAGAAAAAAACCGCCGCCGGCAAGCGCCGCAAGCAGCAGCGGGATTCCGAGCCATTTGGAGAATGATTGCTTCTTCATGGTATTCAGGGTCTGGCTGGATGCGGACTTAATCAGAGCATCCTAAAGCGTGTCAAGGTCTGCAAGCGAGCGGACGCCAAGCGCTCGTTCGAAGGCGGCGGTCGTCTTCAGGTAGCGCGCAAACGTGTCTTCGTAGCCTGTCCCCAACGAGAAGAGCATGCGCTCGGCGTCCAGGAGGTCAAGGAAGTCGGCGCGACCGGTGGCGTAGGCGCCGAGCGTCGCCTGAAGCGTGGTCTCGGCCTGGGGAATAAGGGCTTCCCGATAAAGGGTAAGTTGCCGGGCTTCCCCGCGCAGCCGGCTTGCGAGATCGGCGATCTGCGTCCGGAACGAGGTTTCAAGCGCTTCCTGGCGCGCCTCGACCTGGATGCGGCGTACGCCGGCTTCCTTTAGGCGGGCCCGCCGGGCCCCGCGCTGGATGGGCACTTTGACGGTGGCCCCGATCGCGACGGCGTCGCGCCCCGTAGCCGTCGGCGGCGCGTCGGCGCGGCCTATGTCAAACCAGGTGACGCTCAGGCCGAAATCGGGCATGAATTGCTTGCGGGCCAGGGCGATCCGGGCGTCGGCGCGTCGCGCTGCTGCGTCGAGCGCATCGGCTTCGGGCCGTTCCCTGCGGGCGATTTCCAACAGCGCGGCTTCGTCGAGGCGCAGAATGGGCGGCTCTTCGACCCGGATGTGGGTCATAAAAGCTTCGGATGTAGGCCGGTTGAGCAGGCGCGTCAGGGTTTCGGCGGCTGTGCGGCGACGCTCTGCAAGTTCAAGCTGCATGCGCGCAAGCGTGTTCTTCTCCAGTTGCGCTTTCAGGATGGCTTGTTGCATGCCGCTGCCTACTTCGTATTGCGTGGCGGCGGCCTCTTCAAAGTTCTCCAGTCTGTCCTGAAAAGCGAGGATGCGTTGCTCCTGCTGCTGGATCCGATAGAGTTCGTAGTACGCCTGCTTGGCCTCGAAGAGCAGGTCCTCTTCGAAGGTATCTGCTTCAAAACCTGCGACTTCGGCGCCCAGGTCGGCGATAGCGCCCCGGAGACTGAGCTTGCCGGGGTACGGCGCCATCTGCTCGATGCGCCATTGGCTGCGTTGCGCGCCGCGCGCCGTCAGGAGCGGGTACGGTTGGTAACCGACCGTCACAGAAGGATCCGGGAAGGCGGACGCTTGGCGACTTCGGGTGGCCAGTACCTCTGTCTCCAGTCGGGACACGCGCAGAGACGGGTTGTTGGCCCGTATCTCTGTCAGCAGATTATCGAGGCTTGGCAGCGTGTCGGCCGGCGCAAGCGGTCGATGCCTTGCATGGGCCATCGCCGGGAGCAGAAGCAGGGCGATGAGGGTGGCGCGGACTGCGCCAATGGGTTGAATCAGCTTCATGGAATTCCTGATCTTGCTAAGGATGCGCTGATCAAGTCCGCGACGCGCTGGGCGAAGGGGTTTTGATCAGAGTGTCCTTAAGACTTCCTGTTGCAAACGCGAGAGGTACGGTCGAGCCGGACCTCAAGGAGTAACGGCAAGCGGGAAGTCTCTCAGATCAGGAACGTAGCGAGAAGGGCCTGCCTGTCGACGAGGGGAAACCCGGCGAAAGGCGGCGGGACAAAGATGCGCTGGAGCGTAGACGCCTTGTCCGGCGCTTCGTATCCGGTATGGGGGAGGAGAACAAGGAAAAAATTGTTTGCATCCCGCCAGGAGGTCCTGGCGAGAAGCGCTACGGCCTCGCTGGTCGAAGCCGATTCGAATGCGCAGCACGGTCGAGCATCCAGAGAAAATGGCGCCACTCCTTCATGCGTCGATTCCCCTTTGCGTTCGCGCGGACAGGGAGGAGTCGGCGCATCGGCAGACGCATGAAGATGCGTGTTTTCGCGGTGACAGTCGTGGTTTCCATGCAGATCGTTTTGCCCGCTTTGCTCCATGGCGCAGGTCGTTTGCGCCAAAGGCGCCGCCGCGCCGAACAGCAAACTCAGTCCGAGGAGCGCGGAAAGAAGTCGGTATGTCCTCAGCGTAGTGAGCATTCTTTATAATTCCCAAAAGGAACGAGCAGCGACGCGCATTATCCGGGTTGCTTATTGTTCGTAAAACGACGAAGCCGGAAATGGTTTCGTGAAAAGGAACAAGGTCGCAATTCGATGCCTTAAATTCTGCCGAAATCTATCCAATCAACCCGCGATAACCTCTTATTGACCGCGCTGCGACAATTCGCTGCCCGGCGGGCAGCAAATTGGGGCGACAAGAGATTCTCTCCCCAATGGGTACTGAATTTGGACAACAGCGGAAAATTTCACCCACGGGACGGGGAATTGACGCCAAAACAGCGCCCAATGGGTACTGAATTTGGATGTGGCCGGCGAAATCGCCGAAAATTATGAAATGGTCGGGGTGGCGGGATTTGAACCCACGACCTCTTCGTCCCGAACGAAGCGCGCTACCGGGCTGCGCCACACCCCGAAAAACCGGCGCCTGCGCACGATAAAAATTCCGATGCAAAAAAGTACGAACACAGGCTAAGGTTAACTTCAACGCATGTCCCCCTGTCGGGTTTCCCCGCCTCGCGTCTCGCTCCCGCGAATCAGAAGCGCACCTTGGCGCCCACCTGCGCCCGCCGCGTGTCCCCGAGTCCGCTGCGAATCGCCCCGTCGAAATTGAAGAGGAGCGAGCCGAGCGCCGTGTCGAGGAAGTTGTCCGCATTCGTGAGATTGAAGAAATCGACCATGACCTCGATTCGGGCTTTGGTCCCGAAGGTGCGCGACAGCCTCGCGTCCCAGGTAAAGAATGTGTTGTTCCGCCGCAGGGTGTTGCGCGGCAGGATCGCGCCGTCCGCACAGATGCGGTCCGCCGGCACGTCGGCGCGTTCGCCTCGCCGGTCGCACCGCTCGGAAACCGGCGAGGCCGATAGATACCGGAAGATGTTACTGAACGACGCCTTGCCCGGAAGCGAGAAAACGAAATAGCCGGTGAGCCGATGGCGTCGGTCGCGGTCGGACCAGCCGTATTCCGGCGCCAGATTGCGGGGGTCTGCGTAGGTGAACGTGAACGGGTCGCGTTCGTTGTCGTCGTCGGATCGGTCGAAGGACAGGGTGTAACTGGTTTCGAAATCCAGCAGGCCGCCGAATGCGTCGCGCCCGCGCGCGCCCAGTGCGATCTCGTGGTAGCGCGACCGCGCCGAGCTTTCCGAGACGTACAGCGTACCGAGGCCTCCGCCTCCCGGATGCGTCCCTGCGCCGAAGGGCGCGCCGAGCGCCTCCGCATTGCGATCCACGAAACGAAAAAGACGGTCGGTGCGGGCATGCTGCCAGGAAAGGCTCGCCGCCAGACCCGTCCCAAGCGCATGGTCTATCCCGGCGCTGAAGGACCAGGTGCGCGGCAGTTCCAGGTTCCGTCCGACGACATGAATGTCCGGCAGGAAGGGCGTTGCGCTGGAGCCGTCGATCAACGCGTCGATAGGGGGTACGGGGCCCAGTGCGGGCGAATCGACGCTGCTTCGGAACAGAATCTGCTGGTAGGCGCCGTTCGTGGAGCGGGGCGATGCAAAAACCAGCCCTGGTATGCGCGCATGATACGCGCCTGCGTTAGCGCGCGCCACCGTGGCGTTCCTGCCCCCGACATTCCAGGTCAACCCCAGGCGAGGCTGGAAATTGTCGAGGTCGTCGGGAATGGTCCCGTCCGAGGGAAAACGCGGGTCGTTCAGATACGGCGCATAGAACGTTTCCTCGGGCTCCACAAACACATTCGGATGCCATACGCCCTCCCAGCGCAATCCGAGATGCAGGATCAGGTCCGTTCCGATCTTCCAGGTATCCTGTACGAACAGCGCCAGTTCGTGGGCGCGGAGGGTCTGGATCCCGAGGTTTTCGGGGGGCACGCCGGGGACCGTAACCGATTGAAGGTACAGCAGCACCGGTCCGGCGATCGACGTTCCCTCCGGGCAGATTCCTTCCGCGCTGCTCGATCCGTCCGAACAGGTGACATACCGGTTCCCCTGTTCGACGAATCCTATGAACCCGTCCACCGAATCGAAAATGTACCGCCCGTTGGCGAAGCCGATGAATTGCTGCGTTACGCGGGTGCGGTTGTACTCGATCCCGGTTTTGAAGAGATGATCGCCCGCCAGAAAAGAAACATTGTTGACGAGTTGCAGCCGCCCGTCCTTGCTGGGGTGGACCGGAAGAAAATACGGTAGCCCGATCCGGAACCCGTCGGCGAAATCCATGCCGACGTCAGGAAAGGGCCGTCCGCCGATCTCGTCGAACTGGGGGGTGGCCGGTGGAATCGCGCCAGGCAAAACGGGTCCCCGATAGCGCCTCGGACGATGCTCCACGGCCCACTGGGCGCGAAATTCGTTGAACGCCGCATTGCCCAGCAAGGACCGCAAGCTCATATTGACGGCGTGCGAGTAGTCCTGCTCGATCCCGTTCGCCGAACGTCCCCACGAATCCACGTCGAAGGTGCCGTTTACCTGTTCGGACCAGGCATAGTTGTATTTTACAGAAGCCTGGTTCTGCGCGTTCAGGTGGAAGTCCAGCTTGGCGGTCAGGGCGCGGGCGTCGTCGCTGCGGGCAATGGGTCCGAATTCGTTCTCGAAGCGATCCGGCCACCGGGCGCGCAGAAAATTTTCCAGTTTGTTCAGCTCCGCCGGTCCTTGCACCGCCCGGTCGGTTTGCTTGGTCTCGGACGCCGCCTGCTGATCGTACGCGACGAAGAAGAAGGCGCGGTCCCGTATGATCGGACCGCCCAACGTAAATCCGAATTGATTTCGTCCAAAGGACGGCTTGCCGCCTCCCCGTTCCGGGCGGTATTCGGCAGCGATGGCGTCCCATTGCCCGAAATAGTGCGCCGATCCCCGGAAATCATTGGTTCCGGAGCGCGTCACGACATGGATGAAACCGCCCGCGGAACGCCCGAATTCGGCGGGAGCGCCCTGGCTTACGACGATCATCTCTTCCACGGCGTCCTGATTGAAGGTAAACGCAGGCCGCTGCCCGCCGCGCTGTTCGCCGAAAAAAGGATTGTTGAAATCGGCGCCATCGACCATGAAATTGTTGAATATGCCGCGCTGCCCGGCGATGTTGAGCACGTCTCCGTCGGGGCCCTGCCCGATGGCCGCGCCAGGGGTCAGCAGGGTCAAGTCGAGAAGATTACGGCCATTGTTGGGCAAGACGTCCACGATTTCCTCGGAAAGGCGCTGCGATCGGGTAGCGTCTTCCGGGTCGAGAAGCGGGGTCTCGTCGGCGGTTACGGTGATCTCCTCCAGGTCGATGACCGCAAAGGAAAGGTCAAGGACGAGCGTTTCGCCCGTATGCAACGTCAGTCCTTCCCGGCGGATTTCGCCAAGATTGGTTTCGGAAACGACTAGGATATTGTAGGCGCCGCGCGGCAGCAACGCCCGCGCGAAGGCGCCGGCGGAAGTGGTTTCAACTACGGTGCGCAGTCCGGTGTCGAGATGGTGAATGATCACCGAAGCGTCGGGTACCGGTTCGCCCGAGGCGTTATACACCGTTCCCCGTATGACGCCGGTGGTCGCCGCCGACTGCGCGCGAGCCAGGCCCGCGCCGCCGCAAGCAAGCGCCGCGGTGCAGACAAGGATACGGACAAGAGTGCGGGTCAAGGGTAAAGGCACGGCTCGCAGGCGGGTAAGAAACAGTTTATGCGGCGTCTATGCCCACCACATCCCCAATCGCCTCGAAGCCGTCCTTTTCGAGCAGTCGCGCCAAGCCTGTCTTGATTTCGCGTACGACGTTCGGGCCGCGGTAAACGAGCGCGGTGTACAGTTGTACGAGCGAGGCCCCGGCGCGGAGTTTCCGGTAGGCGTCCTCGGCGGAAAATACGCCGCCCACGCCGATAATAGGCGTCTTCCCTTCCGTAAGTTGATACAGATACCGAACCAGGCGCGTGGCGCGGGCTTCAAGCGGCCGTCCGCTTAGTCCGCCCTTGCCGATGGCTTTGAGCCGGGCCGGTTGCGCAGTAAGTCCCTTCCGGTCGGGCGCCGTGTTGGCGGCCACGAAGCCCGCAACGCCGTATTCGCGGGCAAGCTCCACGATTTCCCGGAGGCCGCTGTCGAATACGATCTTGTCGGAAACCGGCGGCGGCAGTTTCAAAAGCACCGGCACGTCCGGGGCCGATTCCCTGCGTTGCTCCATGATTATCTTCAACAGGATTTCCAGAGATTCCGGATTTTCGAAGGTTTTGCCGTCGGGCGTATTCGGACAGGAGATATTCAGCGCAACGTAGGCCCCCTGATCCGCGATGGTCTTGAAACTTATGCGGAAATCTTCCACGGCGGAGTTGCCCGTGATCTTGCGGCCATGCGTACTGGCGATATTGATTCCGAGAGGAATCCGGCCCCGGGGGGCGGTTCGGCGAAGTCGGCGGGCAATGTTACGGACGCCCTTGTTGTTGAGGCCCATCCGGTTGACGAGCGCCTCGTCTTCGATCAGGCGAAAGGCGCGCGGTCGGGGATTTCCCCGGGATGGCCAGGCCGTGACCGAACCGATTTCCGCAAAACCAAATCCCAGCGCGGGCCAGAACGGCGCCAGAGACGCATTTTTGTCGAATCCGGCGGCGAGGCCGATCGGAGAGGAGAAGGTATGTCCCCACAGGGTTTGTTCGAGGCGCGCATCCTCGAACGCAAACATCTTTTTCAACGCCTGCTCTGCCCGCGCGAATTGTACGCCTCGCGCGGCGCAAGCAGCAACGTAATGGGCCTGTTCGGGATCTAACCTGAACAGTGTGGTGCGAAAAATGTCGTACATCGGGGGTATGGCGGCTTTACCAGCCGGGCGCCAGTCGGAATCCCAATTGCCAACCGGCGTCCGGGCGCTGGAAAGGAAATGCATAATACGATTCCAGCACAATGTACCCCAAAATATTGACGCGCGCAGACGCGCCGGCGCTGAACACGGGTACGTGTTCGTTGGTGTTCCGTTCGAATTTGAGTATTGGCGAACTGCTTTTGCTCCATGCTACGCCGCCGTCCGCGAAAACGGCCAGTTCGGTCGGGAGATACGGAAACGCAATAAGCCCCAGTTGCTCGGTTCCCAGAAACGGGATGCGGATTTCGACGCTCGACAAGGCCACATGCGTGCCTCGCAAACGATCCATTGAGGGACACCTGCCGGAGGAGGCTATGTCGATCGGGAAGCATTCCGACGTTTCGAACGACTGGAAATTGTATCCGCGAACGAAGGCGGGGTAGTAGGAATAGCCAAGGTATTGCGTCGTGAACAGATCGCCTGCGGAATTGGCGCCGTAATTCCCGATGTGCAGTCCGCGCACGGCCAGCGTGGCGGGCTTTACGTACAGGTATTGCCGGTAATCGAACAGCCCGCGCACAAAGGTCTCGCTTCCGATGTTCGGGGAGACGTCGATGCGATAGCGCCCTCCGCTGATCGGCGAGGTGAATCCGTTGAAAGAGTAATCTCCGACAAAGGCCAGCCCGGCCTGGAAAAAATAGAAGGGTTTTCGTTCGGTAATGTTATCGAAAAACAGGGATTCGTCGGGGTCGATGCGATTTCGTCCGAAGGAAAAGCCCGATCCCACGAATTGCTCTACCTCGTTGTCGAATCCGTACCGCACGAAGCCTGCGTTCGCTTCGGCCCGGCGCGTCTGGCTGAACGGATACTGGGCAATGCCCGATACCTGGTCGATGAAGATGCGTTGCCGAAGCTGCTCCACCACCTGAAACCCATCCACGAATCCGCCGACGGAATACCCGTACAGCAGCGGGATGTGTCCCGCCGAGGCGCCCAGGTTGATGCGCTGCCCGTAATCGATATAGGAGGCTTGTCCCCCGATATCCTTGAAGGTGCCCTGGGCTTGCGCCACCAGGAACAGGTTCCGGTCGCCAAGCATGTCCGAGAATGCAAAGCCGATGCCGCCCGCGACTTGCGTGCCGTACCAGCCGCCCGCCGCTACGCCGATGGTCGGAGGCGCCACATAATCCAGTTCGAGACTGGACTTGTAATCCTTCCCGGGCCATTGCAGACCGAGGCGGGGCAGGCCCGTCATCGAATCGTTGAGGTAGTTGCCCACCAGGCCTTCGTTGAGCGATCGGATCGGGGGCAGGATGCTTGCCGTAGCGATATGGCCGGCGGGTTGGGATTGCACCGGTTCGCCCGCCAGTTCGTCGGGTTCCCGCACATACACCGTATACGCGTTATCCGAAAATACCGAAAAGGACATCTGCCCGCTACGGTCTGCTACCGACATGGCCGGAGACAGCGCGGTGATGCCGCTGACCCCTGTGGCCAGGTTGGTAAGCCGGTACGCCTGTTCGGAGGAAAGATCAAGCCGATAGACGTCCTTGAAGCCGTTTTGGTCGCTGATGAAATACAGATTCTTTCCATCCGGCGAGAATTGCGGATTGTGATGCAGCACATCGTCGAAAGGTCTCAACGACCGTATTTCGTTGCGTTCCAGGTCAAACAGCGCAAGGCCGTTTTTCTGGTACTGAAGTTGGTCGAAGTCCGTCTGGTTTCCGCCGCGATCAGTCGTAAAAGCAATGTATTTTCCGTCCGGCGACCAGTCCGGTTGCAGGTCCGCATACCGATCATTGGTCAACTGGCGCACGACGCTTGTTTCGAGGTTCAGCACATACAGGTCGCTGATGCCGCCTTCCAGTCCGGTAAACGCAATGGACGATCCGTCCGGCGACCAGGCGAGGTTCGTCAGCGCGGTAACTCCCTCCACGGAGATATTCTGACGCACTTTGCGCCGTCGGACGTCGAAAATGGATATCTGGTTGTCCCCGTCCGCAAAGGAAACGAAAGCCAATCGCTGTCCGTCCGGCGACCAGGACCCGGCGGACTGGATGAATCGCAGCGCGTCCATGTGGGGGTTCGCCGCCGGGTTTTTCAGACTTGAGATGACATGGCCCGTTTCGGTATCGGCCACGAACAGGTTGATGGAGAACAAATCTCTTTCCGACAGAAACGCAATGTATTTTCCGTCCGGGCTGAGCGCAGGGGAAAGGTTCACTTCGCCCGCGTCGATGTCCGGGGCCAGAATGCGCCGTCCCGATTCTTCGGGGGGCGTTTTGTTCTCCATGAACGGTTCGTAGGTTTTGCGCACCACCTGTTTCCATTCCGTGGAGAGCGAATCGGTCGTAATGCCCAGCGTGTACACGAAAGCAGAGTCTACGCCAGCCCGCCCCGCCAGCTTGTACAGGTTCGCCACGGCGGCGTCGCCGTATTTGCCGCCGACGTAGGCCATGTACGCTTGCCCGAAGCGGTACGGGAAATAACGCTGGTCGCGCGTCAATTGCTCGATCGTAGGCAAATCGTCCCGGAGCAGCGCATCCCGCAGCCACATCGCCGTATGCGAGTCGGACCGTCCTACGGAGAGATACTCCGCCGTACCCTCGATCATCCACAACGGCAAGAGCGCCAGATTGAACCGGATCGGGTCCTGGTCGCTGAGGCCGATGTCATACTGGAAGGAGTGGACCAGTTCGTGTCCCAGTACGTGGTCTGTTTCGGCGTAGCTGCCGGTAAGCGGCATGATGACCCGCTGTTTGAGCGATTCGGTTACGCCGCCGGTGCCTTCGCCAATGAGTCCCCCAATAACATTCGTCTGGTGAAAATCGGCGTCGTTCGCATAGAAAATGAGCGGTTTCTTTTCCTGGAACTCCCGGAGGTACGTGCGGGAATGCCGGCTGTACCACCGTTCGGCCATGCGCGCCGCGTCGCGAACCGCTTGCTCCTCTTCGGGGTAATAGTAAACGATGAAGTGCTCGGTTTCGAAATGCTTGAAGTCGAAATGATCGTACTGGACCTTGTTTCGTCCGAAATATTGCGCTTCGACTGGCGTGGGGGTCAGCGCCGCGCATGCGAAAAAGATCAGGAGATATGCAATCAGGGAAGCAGTTCGAAACATTGGCGGTCCTGACAGGGTCGGAGAATGGAGTTTCCGCAATGGTGCGCTATAGGAGGCAATGCAGCGCCTTGCGCGATATTCGGGAAAGGTTCGTTTGCGGTCTGCAGCGCAAGGTTGTTACGAACGCGGACGTTTCCGGTTCGCCTGTTTGCGCAAGAATCTGCATTTCGGGGTATTTTAGGAAGCGCTGATTAACTCCACTTTGATCGGCGCTTCACTTTCACGCGTAAAAAACGACATGATGGCGTTATTGAAATCAGCGAAAAGCACGGCGGATTCGGGTTGTCGCGGTCGTGAAGCGCCTGTCAGCCTCTGAATCTTTGCGGACTTAATCAGAGCTTCCTTTAGGATACTCTGATCAAAACCGCTGCAGGTCGTTAGACCCTGTCGAGGCGGTGCGCATTCCATGCACATCGCCTGAACGAGCTTCGGGATACAAATAATTATGGTATGGATTACACGCTGCGCGGACGTATTTTCATTGGCGTGATCGTCGTGGCCATGGGTCTTTTGAGTTTGCGCCTGGCGCAACTCCAATTGCTCCACACCGACGATTACATCAGCGAATCCGAAACCAATGCGCTTCGGGAGCGCAGGGTCTTGCCCGCCCGCGGCGTCATCTATGATCGGAATGGCAGGCTCGTGGTGAACAACGAGCCCAGCTACACGATTACGATCACGCCGCGAAAGTTCGACCGCGACAAGATTCCGCTCCTTGCGGGCCTTCTGGAAGTCCCCGACAGCGTGGTTGCTGCCCGCTTTGCCGAACTGCGCCGCTACAGCGCCTTTCAGCCCGGCAAGGCGTTCCGGGCTGTGCCGGAAGAAATTTTCAGCCGCGTGGCGGAGAATTTTTATCGATTGCCGGGCGTGGGGTACGATCAGGATTTCCGTCGCCGGTATCACACGAAGGCCACTGCTGCGCATGTCCTTGGATATGTTCGGGAAATCACGGACAGCGAACTGGCCCGGTTGCGCGAAAGAGGGTACCGGCAAGGCGATCTGATCGGCAAGTCCGGCGTCGAAAGCCGATACGAGTTCGGGCTGCGCGGGAGCCTCGGCTCCGAAATCAAAGTGGTCAACGTACACGGCCTGGAGGTCAAATCCTGGCAGGACGGCGCATTCGACCATGCCCCGACAAGCGGGTACGACATGCACCTCGGTCTTGACGTGGATCTGCAAGCGCTGGCAGAGTCTCTGTTCGTCGGCAAGCGGGGCGGCGCGGTTGCGCTCGACGTGAACAGCGGAGAAATTCTGGCGCTCGTAAGCAAGCCGGACTACGATCCGGATATGTTTACGGAGGCCATGGATCCCGAAACCTGGGATCATTTAATCAACAGTCCGGAGAAGCCGCTGTACAACCGGGCCACGATGAATCTGTTGCCTCCAGGCTCCACATGGAAGCCGTTCATGGCGTTGATGGCGCTTCAGGAAGGGAGCGTCACCCAGACGGAGCATATACATTGCCGCGGCTATCATCCCCTTGGCGGTCCGAGCGTGTTTCGCGACATGGACGTACACGGGATCATCGCCATGGAAGAGGCCCTCGAAAAATCGTGCAATACGTTTTTCTTCGAATTGATGATGCGCACGAACATCGAGACGTTCAGCAAGTATGCGCGCATGTTCGGATTCGGCGAGCGAGTGTCCACGGACATCGGCGAGCAAGGGGCTGGATTGATTCCTGATTCCGCCTACTTTAATCAGCGCTTTCCCAGCTGGGGGCCCGGCTTTACGATCAATCTCGGCGTTGGGCAGGGGGATATGGGGGTGACGCCCTTGCAATTGGCGCGGTACGCAGCTGCGGTGGCCAGCCGGGGCATGTCGTATACGCCCCATCTCGTAACCCGGATGGTGCGCCAGGAGACGGGAGAAACGCTCTACCCGAAGATTCCTGCTCCGACGAAGCTGCCGATAGACGAGGCGCATTTCGATGTGGTGCGCAAAGGCATGAAGCGGGTGATGGAGGACGGGACCGGAAAGTGGATTCAGATTCCCGGTATTCCCAGCGGGGGCAAAACCGGTACGGCCCAGGCTCCCCATGAGCGGAAGGACGATTCCGTATTCATTCTGTTTGCGCCCTATGACAATCCGCAGATAGCCGTGGCGGTTCAGGTGGAGAACGCAGGCTTTGGGGCTGTCGCCGCCGGCCCGATCGGGTCGTTGATGGCGGAACAATACCTGACTGGCTCTATCTCTTCGAGTCCTCAGAGGCAGTGGGTGCTTCAGAGCGTGCTTGCCGTGCGGAGTCAGCCGCTACGCGAGGAAATGGACGCCAGCGCGGAAGAGGGCGCCTCCGAAGAGGAGGGCGTCCGCGAGGAGACCGCCCAGGCGTCTGAGGCGCCCGCGCCCGCCGACGATGCATAGGATACGCTTCGCTTTCGTTCGCATAAACCCGCGTTCTGTTTCCATCCCTGTTTCCACGGTTTTGCCCCATGCGTATCTGGTATTGGAATCTGGACTACCTGACTATTTTCGCCTGGGCCGGGTTGGCGTGCGTCGGCCTGATCGCCATCTACAGCACCACGAACGGCCCGTCCGCGGAGTATCTTCTTGAGTCCGTCCGGCAGAATTTCTGGCGTCAGTTGGCATGGATTATCATATCGATGGCCGCAGGCCTGGCGTGCCTCTTTATCCCCGTGCATTTTTTCCAGCGCATCGCCTGGGTCGCATACCTGGGCACGTTGCTGTTGCTGGCCTTCGCCCTGTTGTTCGGACGCGAAGTCAACGGCGCGAAGAGCTGGTTGTACATAGGAGGGCTTAGCCTGCAAGTTTCCGAAATCGCCAAGGTAGGCGCTGTCCTCGCGGCGGCCCAGCTTGTTTCGTCCATACGGCCCAATTCGAGCAAAGTGCGGTATGCGTTGCTTCTGGTGGCCGTTTTTCTGCTCCCCATGGCGTTGATTCTGCTTCAGAACGACGCCGGAACCGCCTTTGTGTTTTGCGCTGTCGCGTCCGTCGCCGTGTTTTGGGCAATCTGGCCGACCAGCATGTTTATCCTTATGGCCGCGACGGCCGTTGCGGGGTATTTCGCAGTGGTGCATCTTCCGACCGCCCTCGTTTTCGCGACGCTCTTTACGATTTTCGTGTTGTGGAAGACCCGGGAACGGTTGTATGGCGTCATGGCGGGGGTGTTTTCCGGCGGCGCAATCGCCGTCGTGCTGTTCGCGCTGAACAAAGTTTTTCGTCCGCATCAGGTGGCGCGCATTCGTTCTTTTACGAACCCGGGCGCAGAGGAATTTCGGTCGGGGGTGGGTTTTCATCTTGTGCAGTCGAAAGCGGCGATCGGTTCCGGGGGATTGACCGGCAAGGGATTCATGGAAGGGACGCAGACGCAAGGCGCCTATGTGCCGGAGCAATCGACGGATTTCGTGTTCAGCATTATTGGAGAAGAATGGGGATTTCTTGGCTCCATGGCGGTCATTTCCCTGTTCACGCTCCTGCTCATTCGCGTGATTCAGATGGGCGTTCAGATAAAGCATCCCTTCGGGAGCATGGTGGCCGCGGGGACTGCGAGCATCTTTTTCGTGCATGTTTTCGTCAATATCGGAATGGTGGCGGGCTTGCTGCCGGTCATCGGCATTCCGCTGCCGTTCATTTCCTATGGAGGATCCGCCCTGCTCGCCAACACGGTGCTGCTGGCCATCTTGCTGAATTTGCACATGCGGCGCGACGATTTTCCCATCTACGTATATTGATGTTCGCAAATCATTTGGCGCGGATCGAAGATTTTTGCAAACAGTGAAAGAGTATCTTGCAAGCGAGTTGATTGCGGCCCTGGCTCATTTCGACGGGACGCCCCCGGATTTCACGCCGGAATTCGAAAAACCCAAAAATCCCGAGTACGGCGATTTGGCCACGAATGCGGCTATGCAGCTGGCGAGGCATCTACGCCGTTCGCCTCGCCGCATCGCCGAGGAACTGGCGACAGCGCTGTGCGCCCGCCCGCTCGACCCTGCGCGGATTGCTTCCGTGGAAGCGGCTGGCTCCGGATTCGTCAATTTTCGCTTTGCGACGGAATATCTGGTGGAGGGAGTGCGGGCGTTGCTCGCTGCCGGCGAGGCGTTCGGGCGCGTCGAAACCGGGCGGGGCAAACGGGCGCTGGTCGAGTACGTGAGTGCGAATCCCACCGGTCCCCTGACCGTGGGCCATGGGCGCAATGCAGTGCTTGGCGACACGGTGGCCAATCTGCTGGCGTGGAGCGGGTATGCCGTTACGCGGGAATATTATTTCAATGACGCCGGTCGCCAGATGCGCGTACTGGGCGAGTCCGTGCGGGCGCGATACCAGGCGGTTCTCGATCCAGACACGCCGCGCAAGCAGATAGACGCAGGCGGCGCGTTGGTCGAGGCGCCGGCGACGTTTCCAGAGGATGGCTACCTTGGCGCCTATATTACAGACATTGCCGAACGCCTGCACGCCCAGTCAGAAACCCCTCCCGATCCGGATGGCGACGCGACGCTTTTCAAGGAGGCGGCGGAAAAGGCCATCTTCGCCGACATCGAACGGACGCTGAACCGTCTCGGCATTCGCATGGATACGTATTTCAACGAGCGGAGCCTGTACGAGAACGATGCGGTATGGGACGTGCTACGGCGGTTGCGGGAAGCAGGACATTGCTACGATAGGGACGGGGCCGTATGGTTCCGGACCACGGCATTCGGCAAGGAACAGGATACCGTGCTGGTCAAGAGCAGCGGCGAACCCACGTATCGCCTTCCCGATATCGCCTACCACGCCAACAAGTGCAACCGGGGTTTCGATCACATCGTGGATATTCTCGGCGCCGATCACATTGCGACGTATCCGGATGTGCTGCATGGCCTTCGGGCGCTGGGGCATGACGACGACCGCGTGGAGGTCATTGTGCACCAGTTCGTTACGCTTGTGCGCGGCGGCGCGCCCGTAAAGATGAGCACCCGGCGGGCAACATATGTGACCCTGGACGATTTGATGGACGAAGTGGGGGAAGACGTTACGCGGTTTTTCTTTTTGATGCGCTCGCCCAACGCCCATCTTGAATTCGACCTGGACCTGGCGAAGGAAGCCAGCGAAAAGAATCCTGTATTCTACTTGCAGTACGCCCATGCGCGTATTTGCTCCATCCTTCGCAAAGCGGCGGAAACAGGTTTTCGCGACGCGAGCGCCGATTTGTCGTTGCTTGCGCACCCCGCCGAGATTGCGTTGATGAAAGCGCTCTTGCGGTTGCCGGAAGTCCTTGCGCATGCCGCCGCCGGGCGCGAGCCGCACCAGGTGGCCGGTTATTTGCGCGAAGTGGCCGTTGCTTTTTCGCAGTTCTACGGCCATTGCCGTATTATCGGAGAAGAAAACGATCTGGCGGCGGCACGCATGCAGTTGGCGCGCGCGGCGCGGATCGTTCTTTCGAATGGCTTGCAAGTGCTTGGCATTTCCAGACCGGAACGCATGTGATGTCGTCATTTCCTTTCATACGCATTGCTTTTCAGGGCGAGACAGGCGCTTTCAGCGAGGAAGCGTTGCGAACCTTTCTCGCGGACGCCGAAGGCGTTCCCCTGCCGTCCTTCGAAAAGGTGTTCGAGGCGCTGTCGAGCGAAGCGGTCGAGCGGGCAGTTATTCCCATTGAAAACTCGTTGTTCGGGAGCGTGCATGCATGCTACGACCTGTTGCGCATGCACGAGGTATTCATTGTTGGCGAGATACAATTGCGGATACGGCACAATCTGATCGCTCGATCAGGCGCGGCCCTTGATGATATTCGCGTGGTGCGTTCTCATCCGCAGGCGCTTGGTCAGTGTCGGCATTTTCTCCGAACGCGCCTGCCGTCCGCGGACGCAGTGGCTGCCTACGACACGGCGGGCGCCGTACGGGACTTGGCCAGGCAGGGTTCTTCCAGCGAAGCCGCCATCGGGAGCGCCCGCGCCGCCGCGGTATACGGGCTCGACATTCTCGAAACCGATATCGAAAACAATCATCAGAATTATACGCGGTTTCTGCTGCTTTCGCGCAAGCGGGAATTGCCGCCGCCGAGTCCCGATGCCCGCCGAGACTGGAAAACATCCATTGTGTTTTCCATGCGCACCAATGTACCTGGAGCCCTTTTCAAGAGCCTTGCCGTATTTGCGCTTCGGGAACTCGACCTGTTCAAGATAGAGAGCCGCCCGCTTGTGGGCAGTCCGGGCAATTATCGTTTTTATCTTGATGTGCTTGGTTCCGCATCGGACAAACCGGTGGAACTGGCGCTGGATCATCTTCGGGAAATTGCTTCGTACCTCAAGGTGCTTGGGTCGTACAGGAGCGGAAAAACGCAAGAATAATGCGGATACCATACAGCATTCGGGAAGGATTGGCCGGGTTGCGCCGCGCCCAGGTTTCGTCGTTTACTTCGATCAGCGCGATGACGGTGGCCCTGACCATGATCGGGCTTTTTGCATGGCTTGCGTACGAAGCCCAACAAGTATCCACCTGGTTGCGTCAGCGCGTCGGCGAACTGGAGATTTTTGTGGAGGAATCGGCGGAGGACGCCGCCATTGCAGCCGTTCGCCTTCAGGTGGAAGGAACGCGGGGCGTCGCCGACGCAGAATTTGTTTCCCGGCGAGACGCCCGCATTATTTTCCAGGAAGAATTTGGAGAGGGCGCCGAAGTGTTTCTGGATACGCCTTTTCTGCCGGCTTCCATAAAGGTTCGCGTGTCGCCCGTCTATGCACATCCGGATAGTCTTGATGCGCTCGCCGGGGCATTCCGTTCGTGGGATCATGTGGACGAGGTGGTTTTTAACAGCGCTCTGCTCGCCAAGGTGCAGGAAAATCTGCGCCTGCTGGCCATGGTTGGCCTGGCGATCGGGAGCATTGTCGTGCTGACGTCCATATTTCTGGTGGCCAACACGATTCGCCTTACGATGTATGCGCGGCGCCTGCTCATTCGCACCATGAAACTGGTGGGCGCCACTGAGCGCTTTATTCGGCGGCCCTTCGTGGTGGAAGGCATGGCGCAAGGGATGGCGTCCGCCGTATTGGCTTTTCTGCTGCTCTGGGGATTGTATGTGCTGGCGCAGCGATATCTTCCGCAAATGAGCGTGTTGCCGAATGCCTGGTTGCTTGTCGCGCTTGGCGGCCTTGCGCTATGCGGCCTCGCGCTTGGATGGATCGGTTCTCGCTTTGCGTTTCGCAAGGTGATAGGAAACATAGCGCTGCATTAGTCGTCAGGGAACCCCTCTTCCTGATTTTCAGGTTGGTCTGTTCCGAAATCGATTCCGACAGCCTGTGGATATCTGCCGGGCGCAGTGCGGATAACTTTACATTTTGTTGACATTGTCTTTTCTGTTTTGTATATTATTTCGGGCATTTTGTATCCACCCAATACAATGCGGCCTTTGCCTCGTTTTCGCTCCCGTGTTCACAGGCAGGACATGACAGAATATGTTCCGCATTCTTTTTGTCATCGTGGCGGCGGTGGCCGCTGTATTGGCGCTGGTTATTGATCAACCCCTTCTGTTTTGGGCGGCGGGGGGCGCCTTGGTCGTTGCCCTGATTATGGCGATCATTCATGTCGTACGGCGACATCGACGGCGCACCCGGTACAAGCAAGTCAGGAAAGAGAAGCCGGAACCCCGGTCCGACGCGGCCTCCGACGCATCCGCGGAAGAGGAGGAACGCGACGACGAAAGACAAAAGGACCTGGCGTCGCTGGGTATTCTGGAAATTCGCCCGAAGGGCGCCGCCAACGGATCTGGAGAATACGAGGAAAATCTTTCGGCGGACGCCGTTTCGGGAAATGGGTCGGCGGCGACCAGCGCGAACGGTTCCGCAAGCGCGAAGCCGAAAATTTCCCGGTTGACCGCGCCGGTGCAGGGTACGCTGGATTTTTCCATTCAGGAATATTCGCAGAGCGTTCGGATAGCCGTCAACGAGTCGTCGCACAAATCGCTGCGCGAGGTCCTTCTTCCGTATATGCAGTCGTACCGCGCCATTACTCGAGCCGATACGGTTTGCTTGTTGCGGCAGCCGAACAGAGCGCCCGAATACCATATCGAGGCCATCGTGAGCGTGAACCGCAACGCGCGCGGCAGCGGTTCTTTCGTATCGAAGACGCCGCTCTTGCAATGGGAACATCGGCAGCCGGGGTTGCATGTGCTTCGCGGATCCGAAGGCCAGCTTGCAGGCAATGTGTGCGGATATTACCGGCAACGGGTCCCAATCAAGCAAGTGATTCTTGCTCCGGTTCTTGTTCCCTCCTCGCTGGCCCAGTACGTGCTGCTTGCCGATACGATGCGGGAGCACACGCTCCGTTCCGAGGAGAAACAAATCATGTCTATTCACTTTGCCCAGCTTTTGGGCAATATTCTTGAGATGGGCATTAGCGACGAACTTTTGCGGGAAGCGAAAGAGGATGTGCGTCCGCGGAGCGAAATCGTCGATGAGGAGATACAGCGGGCGCAAAGCCAGGATACGCCCCTTGCCCTGGCGCTTGTATACCTGAATTGCGCCGAGGAGATTGCGGATGAAGGGGGGCAGCGGGCGGTCATGCAAGCGGAGAGTTTGCTGGTGCGGCGGCTGCGAGAGACCGTCCGCGGCGCGCGCGTCGAGCGGTTCGGGGAGTTGCTGTTCGGCGTATTCTTCAAGGAAGAGGGCGACGCCGTAGAGCAATGGGCGATCCGGTTTCAGCAGGATATGCTTAACCATTCCGGATTGCCGGGGGCCGGGGCGAGCATAGGCATTGCCGTGCTGGACGAAGGCAACGCCAGCGCGGAAGCGCTTCGCAGGGAGGCCACGCAAGCGCTTCGGGAAGCGTTCTCCACCGGCGTGGCCACCATCGTCGGGTAGTCCCGCGGCGATTCTACAGACCGCCCTGCTGGCCGATCAGCGGGACGAACTTGAATTTCCGACTGGCCGTTTGTTCGTAGCGATCTTCGCCGAGCCGCCGGTACAGATACATGGTCTGTGTCTGGCGATCGCCGACGGGGACGACCAGTCGCCCGGCGGGTTTGTCGTCTTCGCCTTCAATGCGCAGTTGGCGGAGCAGCGTTTCCGGGGCCTCCGATGCGCCGGCCGTAACCACGACGCCATCGAATGGAGCCTGGGATATCCACCCGAGCGTACCGTCGCCGACTTTTAGCGCGACCCGGTAGCCAAGCTCCGCAAGAATGCTGCGCGTACGCGCGAGGAGCGGCCTGTGTCGCTCAATGGAAAATACGCGTGCGCCCATTTCGCAGAGTACGGCGGCTTGATATCCGCTTCCGGTCCCCACTTCGAGAATCCGGTCGCCTGGCTGCGGACTCAGCAACATGGTCTGGTAGGCCACCGTAAAGGGTTGCGATATGGTTTGCTTCATCCCGATGGGCAGCGCCTCGTCTTCATAGGCGCGCGGGCGGAACGCTTTTTCTACGAACCGATGCCGATGCACCGAGCCGATAGCGGTCAGTACGCGTTCGTCGCTGACGCCGTTCTCTCGCATCTGATCCACAAGCCGCTGTCGTCGCCGGTCGAATACCCCGTCACGTAGCATGGTTACATCTCGGGAGGAGCAGGTGGTTCATGGCTGGGGCGGTGGGTCAACGCCTCGGCGAGGCTTGTCCGCAGGGCGTCAAAGGACAGGTTTTGTCGCAATTCGCCATCCGCCGACACGGAAATATAGCCTGTTTCTTCGGACACGACGATGACGAAAGCGTCCGTCTGTTCAGAAAGGCCCACCGCTGCGCGATGGCGTAGCCCCATGGGGGCTCCCGGTTTTATGTTGCTTGAGACCGGCAAGATGCAGCGTGCGGCTTCTATACGGTGGCCGCTTATGATCACGGCTCCGTCATGCAGGGGATTTTGTCCATGAAAGATAGTGATCAGCAAGTCGCAGGAAACATTGCCCTCAATGCCGACGCCCGATTCGATGTAGTCTCGCAGACCCGAAGAGCGTTCGAACGCAATCAATGCGCCCACATGGCTCTTGCTCATTTTGTCCGCGGCGGCAAGGACCTCTTTCATGATCTGTTCCTGTACGGGAGAACGCACGAAGCGCCTTACGAGCGGATTGCGGCCCAGCAAGAGCAGTACGCGCCGTATTTCGGGTTGAAAAAGAATAATGACCGCCAGCACGGCCACTTCCCCGATCGACGAAAAAAGCGCCGGGAGCATGGTCATGTCCACGGCGGTCACGATCACTTGCACGATGTACAGCGCCACGAGTCCGATTAATATTTGCAGGGCGATCGTGCCCCGCATGAACCGGTAGAGTTTGTACAGGATGTACGACACTGCGGCGATTTCGACGAAATCGACGATGCGAAGCGGTATGATCCAGTCGGTTATCTGCACAATGCGATCGTATTCCGGCGTGGTTTATGCCTATGCATACAGGACGGCGTGCATGCCCCGGAGCAATTCCACCGTGGGGCGGACGTCGTGGGTTCGTACGATGGAAGCGCCCCGCAGGACCCCGACCGCCGTCGCTCCAAGGGACCCGAAAAGCCGTTCCTGGATCGGGGCCGGGTTGTCGGACGTACCCAGCAGGGCGCCAATGGCGCTTTTTCGCGATACGCCGATCATGACCGGTCGTCCCAAGAGCAATATATCTTCCAGCGCACCAAGCAATTGCAGGTTTTCTTCGTGGCTTTTTCCGAACCCGAAGCCGGGATCGACGACAATATGCCGGACCCCCGCTTCTGTGGCTCGCTTTATGCTATCGGCCAGCGACGCGGCGACTTCGTCCGCAACACATGTGTACTCATGTCGGGCGGGCATGTCCCCGGGTTTGCCGATAGCGTGCATCAGTACGAGCGGGGCATTGTACCCGGCTGCAACGGTCGCCGTTTCGGCGGTGTATCTAAGCCCGGTTACGTCATTGACGATGTGCGCTCCCGCAGCGAGCGCCGCCTCCGCCACATCCGGCTTCCAGGTGTCGATAGACAAGATAGCCCCGGGAAAACGATCGATTACGGCTTCCACCACGGGAAGTACGCGATTTATTTCTTCGCGGACCGGAACGGCGGCGGCCCCTTCGCCATACACTTTGCCGCGTGGGCGGGAGGATTCTCCCCCGATGTCGATGATCGAAGCGCCTTCGTCGAGCATTTCCCCGACGCGTTGCACCGCCGCGGGTACGGAAACGTACGCCCCGCCGTCCGAAAACGAGTCCGGGGTTACGTTCAGAATGCCCATGACATGGGTTCCGCCGGGTTTGCCTGGCGTGCAATCCAGCATATGTCCGCGTACGCGCAACAGGAACGCATCCGGGTCTGATTTCGTTTTTTCGGGGTGTATTTCAAACATAAAAACCTGTTTCGGACGTTGTCTTGGGTATGTTTACTTTGTCAGGCGCAAACGGTGCCGCTCCGGATCGTTCGCCAAACGTTGGCGAAAAACCGGCGACCTGTTTGTTCCCGCGAACGCTTGTCCCAATGACCGGATACTGGAAAAATCCGGCGCGGGTTCAACAGACTTTGTTGCGTGGTTTGTTGCGTCGGGCCGCCGATACGGAGTGGGGCCGCCGATACGGGTTTGGGGAGATCGCCCGCGCCCGGGACGTGGCGGCTGCATATCAGGCCCGCGTTCCGTTGCATGCCTACGCCGATTTCGAGGAGGATATACGTCGTATCCGCGCGGGCGCGCGCGATGTGATATGGCCCGGCGCGTTTCGACACTTCGCGGTATCCAGCGGGACCACCTCCGCCGGTAAAATCATTCCGGTGAGCGCCGACATGCTTGCTGCGAATCGTCGGTTCTCGCTCGCGGTCGGCCTGACGCATTTGACCCGCACGGGCAATATCGGGTACTTGCTGGGCAAGCATGTTGCGTTGCCCGGCCGCATTGAAGAGGACCCGGCCTATCCTGGCATGAAAATCGGGGAAGTGAGCGGGCTTCAGGCGGAACATGTGCCGTTTTTATACCGCCACATTCTTCAGGCCGTCCCGAACGAAATGGCTTTTCTGCCGAATTGGGAAGAAAAGTTGCGCGCGGTGGCCCGGCGGACCATTGGCATGGATGTGCGCTGTCTGATTATGGTTCCATCCTGGTCCATGATCTTTTTCGATGAACTGGTCCGGCAGCACCGGGAACAGTTTGGCTCTGTCGCCAGGACCGTTGCCGATGTATGGCCCCGGTTGCAGGTATTCATTGCCGGAGGCGTGGCGTTGAGTTCCTATCGGGAACTGCTGCGGGAGAAGATCGCCTTGCCGAACCTGCGCTTTCTGGAAGTATATGGCGCCTCGGAAGGGTTTTTTTCCTTTCAGAACGATGCGGCCGATCCGGCCATGATGCTGCACATCGACAACGGCGTATTTTTCGAATTTGTCCGGATGGACGAAATCAACGATCCGAATGCACGGCGGCATACCCTTGGCGAAGTGGAAACCGATGTGCGGTACGGCCTTTTCGTTTCCACGTGCAGCGGGCTTTGGGGCTATCCCGTTGGGGACGTCGTGCGTTTCACGGAGACCTCGCCGCATAAAATTTTTGTGGCGGGCCGCACGAGCGAGATGATGGACAAGTACGGGGAAGCCGTTTTCAGCGAGGAGGCCCGCCATGCGTTGCATGCGGCCTGCGAGCGCACCGGGGCGCAGATTCGCGATTTCCATGTTGCCCCGAATTTCCCGGCGCCGGATCGTTCCCCGGCGCATCAGTGGCTTGTGGAGTTTGAACGATTGCCGGACAGCATGGATCTTTTTGCGAGCGCCATAGACGATTACCTCAACGAGGTGAACCGGCATTACCGGATTCGTCGCGAGGCGCAAGCCTTCGGCTTGCCTGACGTGGTGGCGTTGCCCCCCGGCGCATTTTATGCGTGGCTTCGGGAAACGCGGCGGCAAGTAAGCGGTCAAACCAAGGTGCCGCGCATGTCCGGGCAGCGCGACGTCGCCGACGCTGTGATTGCTTTGCTCAAGCCAGAAACCCATGCAGGGGAACGCCGGTAGCATGTTTGGAGTCAATAATCAGCGTGTCCATTAATGCGCGTCATGTAGCCAATGCGCCCCTTTGCATCGAAATCGTGGACCCATTCGGAACTTTTTTGGCTTGCAGGCATGAATTGTAACCGATTCGATACGATGTGGCGCCAAGGAGGCCTATGCTTTTCCGGCTTCGCGGTGCGCAGGGCGCCTCGTTCAGATTTTTTCCAATAAACGGCAAACCCTTCCCCGTACTACCGCTACAACCCCAGCCCTATGTATGTCCCTCGTCAGCAGCGGATGCTGGACCAGTATCTCCAGGAGATCGGTCGCATCCCGCTTCTTGAACCGGATGAAGAGGTGTATCTGGCCCAGCGTATCCATAGTGGAGATCAGGAAGCATTGCACAAATTGACTCGTGCGAATCTCCGCTTCGTGGTTTCCGTGGCCAAAAAGTATCAGGGGCAGGGATTGTCTCTCGCCGACCTGATCAACGAAGGAAATTACGGACTCATCAAGGCGGCCCAGCGTTTTGACGAGACCCGCGGCTTCAAATTTATCTCCTATGCGGTGTGGTGGATTCGCCAAGCCATCCTGCAGGCCCTGGCCGAACAAAGTCGCGTCGTGCGATTGCCGCTGAACCGCATCGGCACAATTTCGAAGATTCGCAAGACCAGCGCCCGGCTTTCGCAGGAGTACGAGCGCGCGCCGAACATCGAGGAATTGGCCGAGGACCTGGAAATCGAAGTGCACAAGGTCCGCGAGGCCATGCAGCATACGGGCCGCCACCTCTCGATGGATGCGCCGTTCAACGAAGACGACGACAATAGTTTACTGGATATATTTTCTGACGACGAAGACATTTCTCCCGATGACCCTCTCCTGAAAGACTCCATCAAAATCGATATCGAATATGCGCTGGACCTCTTGCAGGAACGGGAAGCGGAGATTACCCGCCTGTATTTCGGAATCGGGCGCGAGCATCCGCTGACGCTTGAGGAAATAGGCCAGCGTTTCGATCTGACCCGCGAGCGCGTTCGTCAAATCAAGGAAAAAGCCCTTCGCAAACTTCGCCAGAAGCACCGGCGCGAGGAATTGCAGATACACATCGGGTAGCGGCGGCTTACGCGGCGCGCGCTTCCGCCCGCAGCGCTTTTTCGAGGGGCCTACCTTTGCGCGTTGCTCGGCTGGTCGAAGGAAATCAGCCGCCCGTCGATGTCGCGAATCATGAACCGGGCCGCCCCGAACAGCGTGTGTTCGAGCGTTTGCACGACATCTACCCGATTTTTCTTGATGCGGTCGTACAAGGTCAGGATGTCGTTTACCTGAATATGCAGGATGATCTGGTTTGCCAGGAACGGGTCGGGGAACGGGAGCGGCGCCTCCGGGTCGCAAGAACGAAAAATAATTTCCGCGCCGTCCCTGTGCAGGTGCGCCCGCGTCATGGCGCCTCGGCCTCGTATGTTGACCATCTCGAATCCGAGCACGTCAAGGTAGAACTCGACGGAATCTTCGAGGTTGGTCGCCGGGATGTTCGGGATGATCTTTAGCATGTAGCGCCGGGTACGGTTCGGGGCTTGTTCGCATACCGGTGATGTGCCGTGCGTACATAGTATACCACGGAATCGGGAAATAACGAACATCAATAAGTACGTCGAAGTAACAATTTTTCCATATGAAACCGGGCGTCTGCGGGGTATATTGCACAGATGCATCAGAGACGTTAATCTATTTACGCAGGCATGTCGGAAACAAAGCCGAATCACGCGCTCGCAACCCCGGAAGTTACCCTGAAAATGGCCCGGGATCATGGATTGACGGACGAGGAATATGGCTGGATACTCGACAAACTCGGGCGTATGCCAACCTTTGTCGAATTGGGCATTTATTCCGTGATGTGGAGCGAGCACTGCTCCTACAAGAATTCCATCGTTCTGTTGAAAACGCTGCCCCGCGAGGGGGACGCGCTGCTTGCGGAAGCCGGAGAGGAGAACGCCGGGCTGGTGGACATAGGGGACGGCCTTGCGGTTGCGTTCAAAATCGAATCGCACAACCACCCGTCTGCCGTGGAGCCCTATCAGGGGGCGGCTACGGGCGTGGGCGGCATTCAGCGGGACATCTTCACGATGGGCGCCCGGCCCATCTGTTCGCTCAATTCGCTCCGGTTCGGTTCGCTGGATAATCCCCGCGTGCGTTATCTCTTTGACGGCGTGGCGCGCGGCATTGGGGATTATGGAAATTCCTTCGGGGTGCCCACGGTGGCGGGCGAGGTATATTTCGATCCGTCTTACGAGGGGAATCCTCTGGTCAACGCGATGAGCGTGGGCGTGGCGAAAATAGGACAGACGGCTTCCGCCATTGCCGAGGGCGTCGGGAATCCGGTGTACATCGTGGGGTCCTCGACGGGGCGGGACGGCATCCATGGGGCTACTTTTGCCTCCGAGGAGATTGCGGAAGGGAGCGAGGCGAAGCGGCCCAGCGTACAGGTGGGCGACCCTTTTACCGAAAAACTTTTGCTGGAAGCCACGCTGGAGGCCATCGGGAGCGGCGCCCTCGTGGGGATTCAGGATATGGGCGCCGCCGGGCTTACCTGTTCCTCCTGCGAAATGAGCGCGAAGGGCGGTTGCGGCATGTTATTGCATGTGGACAAGGTGCCGCAACGCGAGACGGGAATGACGCCCTACGAAATCATGCTTTCGGAAAGTCAGGAGCGAATGTTGCTTGTGTGCAAGCAAGGCCGGGAGGAAGAAGTGGAGGCCATTTTCCGCAAATGGGACCTGCATGCGGAATGCATAGGCGAGGTCATTCGCGAACCTCGCGTCCGGATTTTCTGGCGTGGCGCGCTGGTTGCGGACGTGGAAGCCGACCATCTTGTGCTGGGAGGCGGGGCGCCTGTGTATCGTCGGGAAACGCGCCGTCCGGCCCGCCTAGACGACAAGGGACTGGACCTTGCCGCCATACCGGATGTGTCGGCGTCGGACGTCTCTGCGGTTTTGCTCGACTTGCTGGGTTCTCCGAATATCGCCTCGAAACGCTGGGTGTTCGAGCAATACGATACGATGGTGCGGACGAATACGCTGGCGGGTCCGGGACCAGGCGACGCCGCTGTGGTGCGCATCAAGGGGACGAACAAGGGGCTGGCCGTCAAAACGGATTGCAATGGACGGTATGTGTATCTGGATCCGCGGCAGGGCGGGCGGATCGCCGTGGCGGAGGCGGCCCGCAACGTAGTGTGCGCCGGAGGCAAGCCGGTGGCGGTCACGAATTGTCTTAATTTCGGGAATCCGTACAAGCCGGAAGTCTACTGGACTTTTGCGGAGGCGGTCGGGGGCATGGGCGACGCCTGCCGAGCCTTTGGCACGCCCGTGACCGGCGGCAACGTCTCCTTCTACAACGAGAACCCGGACGGGGCGGTTTTTCCTACCCCGGTAATTGGCATGCTGGGTATCGTGGAGAATATCGAGACGGATGTTGTGACGGCGCCGTTCCGGGAGGCGGGCGATACGGTCTGGCTGCTTGGCCCGGCGGGCTGGGCGCACCTGGAAGATCTGTGCGGTTCCGAGTATTTGTCCGCGCGGCACGGACTGGTGCGCGGCGGCGCGCCGCATATGTTGCTTGAGGAAGAGGTGGCGGTGCAGGCGGCGATGCTGCATCTTGTGAGGAGGGGCCTGGTGCGTAGCGCGCACGACGTTTCCGACGGCGGACTGGCCGTAGCCCTGGCCGAATGCGTACTGCATGCGGGAGCGTCCGGCGCGGAGATTGATCTGGCGGCGCCCGGCATGAGGCGGGATGCGGTCTTGTTTGGCGAGGCGCAGTCCCGCATCGTATTCAGCGCGTCGCCGGAACGCGGCGGCGAGGTCGAACGCGCTTTGGAAGGAAGGCCGGTGCGCCTGACGCGGCTGGGTACGGTCCGTCCGGGCAACCTGACCCTTCGCCTGCATGGCGATCCGGTGATCGATTTGCCCGCAGACGCCCTTCGTCGCCCGTACGAACGCGCCATCCCCGACTATATGCGCCGATAGGCGAAACGTCGCGAGCGGGAAACCGGGGCGGTCCTTTTTTGTTCTATGTTCTGCAATGCGTCTCGGCGTTGCACCCACGAACGCATTCCTGAAGTCGCTTCATTTTCCAGAGAAAAAACATGAATACGCATAACGCGCTGGCGGTTACGGACAGCAATTTCAAAGAAGAGGTGCTTGGCGCCGACGTACCGGTCCTCGTGGATTTTTGGGCTGCCTGGTGTGGGCCGTGCCGCATGATTGCGCCGACAGTCGAGGAGCTGGCCGGAGAATTCGCCGGGCGCGCCAAAGTGGTCAAGGTGGATGTGGACCATAATCCGGAAACGCCCATGCAGTACGGCATTCGGTCGATTCCGACCCTGCTGTTTTTCAAGGACGGGCAAGTTGCGGATCAGTTGGTTGGGGTTTCTTCGAAGAAGGACCTGGCGGATCGTCTGGACAGCCTCGTTGCGCAAGCGGTCTGACGGTTTTGCCGCCTTTTTTGATTGTTTTCATCGCTTCGAGCACATTTTCCCATGACTGAGCGCTCCGCCGGGGATGTGTCCGCTTTCGACGGGATTGATTTTTCCGCGGCGGAACGCCAGAACGTTGTGATTATCGGGACGGGGCCTGCCGGACTGACTGCCGCCCTGTACGCGGCGCGCGCGAATCTGGAGCCGGTGGTGTTTCAGGGGCCTGAACCTGGCGGGCAGTTGATGACCACGACGGACGTGGAAAATTATCCGGGGTTTCCCGAGGGCGTACTGGGACCGGACATGATGGGCCTGTTCGACGGACAGGCCGCCCGATTCGGCGCCGATCTTCGGTACGGTACGGTGAACGCGGTAGATTTCTCAGCGCGCCCGTTTCGGTTGCTTGTGGATGGCGAAGCGCCCGTGCTGGCGAAAACGGTGATTGTGTCTACGGGCGCTTCTGCGCGGTACCTGGGCCTCGAAAACGAGAAACGCCTGCTGGGGCGCGGCGTGTCGTCCTGCGCGACTTGCGACGGCGCGTTTTTTCGGAACGTGCCGGTGGCGGTCGCTGGCGGGGGCGACTCCGCCATGGAAGAGGCTCTGTTTTTGACCCGTTTTGCGACGAAAGTGTACGTCATTCATCGTCGGGACGCCCTGCGCGCTTCGAAGATCATGCAGGACCGGGCCTTCGCCAACGAAAAGATCGAATTCATCTGGAACGCCGTGGTGGAGGATGTGCTGGGCGACAAGGAGGTGACGGGGCTTGTCTTGCGCAACCGGGAAACGGACGCTGTTTCCGAACTGGCGGTAAGCGGGTTTTTCGTGGCCATCGGGCATACGCCCAACACGCAGGTATTCCAGGGATGGCTCGATATGGACCCGCAGGGGTATATTTTGACGGAGGGTAAATCCACGCATACGAATATTCCCGGCGTGTTTGCCTGCGGCGATGCGCAGGATCATGTATACAGGCAAGCGGTTACGGCTGCCGGCACAGGGTGTATGGCGGCCATCGATGCGGAACGCTGGCTTGCGGAGCATGTCGAGGACGTCGGGGGCGGATAAGTATCATGCGTACGATGTCCTGGATGCGAATACATTCGATAGCGTCGGCAGCATTTTTCCTGGTTGCGCTGTGCGCCGGCGCGTGGTTGCCGCTGGTCTTGTCCGGCTGTGCGGGCGGGTCGGCGTCCGAGGAAAATGCCCTGCCGCCCCCAGACGTTGAAGAGGCTGTTTCCGCGGAGGAGTTGACTGAGGCGCCGACGGAAGCGTTTTCGCCGCCAGACAGTTCTGCGGGCGGGTCGGTCGCCGGGAAAATCCGCGATGCTTCGCTGGCTACGAGGGTGCAGCTGGCGCTTGCGGGTACGCGTGGTTTGCGGGCGCATCGGTTCGATACAGAGGCGGCGGGCGGACATGTGATTCTGCGCGGGCATGTGGCGACCTGGGCGCAGCGCGAGCAGGCAGCCGCCGTGGCGGCGGGCGTATCGGGCGTGGCGTCCGTTGCAAACGAACTTACCTCGACGGAGAAAAGGCCCGCGGCGCTTGCGGAAGCCTCTGGACGTTCCGAAAACGCCCCGGATGCGGCGACGGACGGCGGAGAAGCCGGGCCGCTCGAACAAGACGCTTTGCCCGGAGGCGGTACAGAGGGGCCGACGTATCACACCGTGACGCGTGGCGAAAGCCTTTGGGCCATTTCCCGTAAGTATGACGTGCACATGGATGAGATCAAGGCCCTGAACAGGTTGCCGTCCGACGCGATCAGCGTGGGGCAACGGTTGCGGGTTCGCTGATCGGGACCGGCGCGGCGGCGGGTTGTCTTGCCTGAGACCGCCGGCCTATGTCCGCACAAGATGCCGAAGCACGAACCACGCGTTTTCTTTCCGTTCGCGTAGCCGCCGGGCGAAATAGGGGGCCCATTGCGTGCCGAAGGGCACGTAGATCCGCATCCTGTATCCTTCGCGGACGATCTGTTCCTGGGTCTGCGGCCGGATGCCGTAAAGCATCTGAAATTCGAACCGGTCCCGATCTATCCCCTTATTCGCCGCAAAGATTTTCGTAGCGGAAATCAGCTGGTCGTCATGCGTGGCGATGCCCGGATACCGTCCGTGCGCCATGAGTTCTCGCGCACAGGCCATGAAACGTTCGCGGATGACGTACATATGCCGCCAGGCTATATCCTCGGGTTCCTTGTAAGCCCCCTTGCACAGCCGGACATGCGCCTTCCGTTCGCACATGCGCTCCACGTCGCGTTCCGTGCGTTTCAGGTATGCTTGCAGCACGATCCCTACATGGTCCGGGTATTTTGGAAATGCTTCCTCAAAGAGAGACAGCGTGGATGCGGTCGTGTCGCTGCCTTCCATATCCAGCCGGACGAATACGTTGTGCGATTTGGCCGCCTCAAGCAGCATGCGCAGGTTTTTCAAGCAATATTCTTCGTTGATTTTTTGCCCGATCATGGAGAGTTTGATGGATATGCCGGCCTGCATGGCGCGGCGTTCCCGTTCTTTTGCGATGATGCGCACGAGCTGTATGTACGCATCTCGGCTTGTTTCGGCGACCTTGCGTCGGGTGACGCGTTCGCCCAGCAGGTCGAGCGTGACGTTCATTCCCTTTTGGTTCAGGGTTCGAATCACGGGAAGCGCTTCCTGGAAGGATTCTCCCGCAACGAAGCGACGGGCCAGCAAATAAGGAAGGCGCATCGGGTTGAGCATACCCTGTCCTGGGCGTGGCGGAAGGTTTGCAGCATGACCGGAAGACTTCCGGAGCGGCGTTTTGCGGAGCGCAAGCGAGGCGGGCTCCTATTGTCCAACCGGTCGTTTAATACGTGATTTTGATCAGCGTATCCTTTAACGTTCGGGGCGGACAGGGATCCGGATTTGACGGTCTAATTATGCAAGAACAGACAAGATGGATGCAGGCAATCTGAGACGAGATTACGAGGGCAGCGACTTCGATGCGGTCGGCAGCGATCCGATGGCGTTGTTCGAAACATGGTTCGAGGAAGCGATCCGGGCCATGCGAGACAAGGGCCGCGATCCGAACGCCATGGCGCTTGGCACGGTCGACGCCCGGGGTCGCCCTTCCGGACGGATCGTTCTTCTGAAAGGGTACGCCCGGCGGGGCTTCGTTTTCTACACGAATTACGGCAGCCGCAAGGCGTGCGAACTGGAGGCCAATCCGTGGGCTTCGTTGACGTTCTGGTGGGATGAACTGGACAGGCAGGTGCGTGTCGAGGGGCGGGCGGAGCGGACGGACCGGGCTGTTTCGGCGGCGTATTTTGCGTCCAGGCCCCGGGAAAGCCAACTGGCGGCGGCGGCTTCTTCGCAAAGTCGCCCGCTTGCGGATCGCGCGTCGCTGCTGGCCGCCATGGAGGCGGCGCGGAAGGAATACGAAGGGCGCGACGTGCCTTGTCCCGAACACTGGGGCGGATACCTTTTGCGGCCCCATGCGCTGGAATTCTGGCAAGGCCGCCCGAATCGCCTGCATGATCGTTTGGCGTACCGCCTTGACGAGGCGGGCGCGTGGCGCGTGGAGCGCCTGGGACCGTAACGCATTGCGCCCGCTTGCATCCGCACGCTATCCATTCCCTTCCTGTGCGGCGCGTCGCCGCCGCATGAGCGCATGGTAGCGCCGTGCGGCCCGCAGGTGTTCCGCAAGCGTTTTGCTGAAGTGGTGCGTACCGTCGCCCGTCGCTACGAAATAGAAAAAATCATGGCTGGCCGGGCGCACTGCGGCGCGCAGCGACGAAGGCGATGGATTGTTCAGCGGCGCCGGCGGCAATCCCGCGCGCAGGTATGTGTTGAACGGGTGCGGGATGCGGTAATCGCGATAAAGCAGGCGCCGCTTGCTTCCTTCCTGTTGCAGCAAGATGTACTGTATGGTCGGATCGGCGTCCAGTTTCATGCCAATGCGCAGCCGGTTGTGATACACCCCTGATATTATGGGTTTTTCCTCGTCGCGCAGGGCTTCCCATTCAATAATACTGGCCAAGGTCGCCACATCCTGCCTGGACATGTCGAGACTGTCTGCCCCGGCCCGCAGTTCGCGCTCGAAGAACGCATCGAACGTTTCTGCGATGGTGCGCGCGACGTGTTCTGCACTGGCAAGCCAGTAGAAATGGTATGTTTCCGGGAGGATGTAGCCGAAGAGGGCGGCGGCGTCGGAGCCCAACGCGGCGGCGAGTTGCGTATCGGCAAGCGCGGCGGCAAAGTCCCCGGGAGAAAAAAACATGTTGCGGGCGGCCGCCGAGGATGCTATCTCGGGGCGTACCCCGGGCGGTATCGTCAGGCGAACCGGCTCTTGCAGTCCACGCCGCAGCCCGCTCAGCATATCATGGTTGGAAACCCCGGCAGGGAAGGCGTAATGACCCGCCTTGATCTGGTCCCCCCAGCCCGTAGCGCGCGCCATGAGGCGAAACGCGCCCGCCCGCCGGAGAATGCCGTTCGCGTGCAGGGAATCGATGACGGCTTCGAATTCGGAATCGGGCGGAATGCGGACGCTGCGGCTTCCCTCGAAATCGGGCGTGTTCGGCGCAAAGGCAATCCATGCGGCCGCGCCGCAAACCGTCAGGATTCCCGCCGCGAGCACAAGCACAGCGGACGCAATGAGGCGCTTGCGGCGCATGAGAAATAGTCCTTTTCGCATGTATTCGATTAGCCCTAAACGTCTCCCTCTTGCGGGCGGAGCAGCAATTCTTCCACTACGGTGCGGTCGCTCAGGCGCCAGACGTCAAGGATGGCTTGGGCAACATCTTCGGGGGGCATGAGCCGTTCCGGGGGTACGTCGCTTCCATACCAACTGGGGGTCCAGGTAGCGCCCGGCAATACCGCCGTAACGCGCAGCCCGCGCGCGCGCGTTTCTTCCCGCATGGCGCGGGCCAGGCCAAGCACGCCATGTTTGGCGGCGCAATAAGCTACTGCGCCGGGATATGCTCGCAGCGAGGCCACGGACGCCATGTAGAAAATATGTCCGCTGCCCCGGTTCAGCATCTCCCGAAGAAACCCCCGGGTAACCATAAACGCGCTGGTCAGGTTTACCGCTACCTGGCGATCAAAGTCTTTGACCGAGATATCGACCACGGGACCCGTCTCGAAAAGCCCTGCATTGTTTACGAGCACATCCGGCGCGCCCAACGAGGCGCGTACGGAGTGCGCCATCTCTTCCACCGCGGCTTCGTTCGCTACGTCGCACGGAAATGCGTGGGCTTCCGCGCCCCGCCCGCGGGCCAGGTCGCAGGTTTCGCGCAAGCGTTCTTCGCTCCGCGCCACCAGGGCGAGGCGGGCGTCGGGCAAGGCGGCGAACGCTTGGGCGACAGCGCGGCCAATCCCCTGACTTGCTCCGGTTATCAATATCGTCGGCATGGAACAGGAAGTAATGTTTTCGATGCGTCTTGAGGAGCCCGGCGGCAAGCCGTCAGGATTTGTTGATCAACCGCATGAATTCGGCGCGCGTTGGCGCGTTCATAAATTCGCCGCTCATGGCGCTGGTCGTCGTCACTGCATTTTGTTTCTCGGCGCCCCGCATCATCATGCACAAATGAATCGCCTCGATCACGACAGCGACGCCCAGCGGTTTCAGCACGGCGGACAGGACATCCCGTATCTGCAAGGTAAGCCGTTCCTGTACCTGAAGGCGGCGCGCGAACACTTCTACCACGCGCGGAATCTTGCTCAGCCCCACAATTTTCCCGTCCGGGATGTAGGCCACATGCGCGCGCCCGTGGAAGGGAAGCATATGATGTTCGCACAAGGAAAATATCTCGATATCCTTCACCAGAATCATTTCGCTGTAATCCTCTTCGAACAGCGCAGACTTCAGAATGGCTTCCGGATCCATCCCGTACCCTTTCGTAAGGAACTGGAGCGACCGGGCCACGCGCACAGGCGTTTTGGCCAGGCCCTCGCGGGCAGGGTCTTCGTTCAGCAAGGGAAGCATTTCGATTACATGCCGGGACAGGATTTCCGTCGTAGCCTCGTCGTAGATATCCTGTCGTCGATAGCGGACAGGAACCGGTTTGGAATGGCCGCAGGGGGCTGCTTGCGGCGTTTCCAGATCGTTCGAAGATTGCGCGGGCATCGTTGCGCCAGGGACGTGATTGAGATAATGTGGATTACTCGCCGAAGTATTCCACCGAATTGTTGTTTGTTTCTGCAAGCCGGACTTTATGCAATGCGCCCGCCGGAAGGGCGTGTTCCAGTTCGCGCCAGATCGCTATGGCGAATTGCTCGGTGGACGGCAAAACGCCCTGCATGAAATCCACATCCATATTCAGGTGGGCATGGTCGCACTGATCCACGATTTTTTTCTGAATGATACGCTTCAGATCGGACAAGTCGATAACGTATCCCGTATCCTCGTCGGGTTCGCCGGCCACGGTCACTTCCAGCACGTAATTGTGCCCATGCCCGTTCGGATTATTGCACCGACCGTACATGCGGCGATTCCAGGCGTCGGACTTTGCAGGATTGTGCAGCCGGTGCGCCGCGTTAAAATGCACGGTACGGGTTACGTAAACGCGCGCCATGAGAAACAGGACTTCGTGCAGGCCAAAACAACGGTCGGGCATGGCGAAAGGCACGCCCGGTTTTCCTTTCACGTTGAAGCCTGTCCAATGTTCGTTGTATATTCGATCAGACAAGCAACCCTCCGCATAAAACGCATAAAATATTCCGGGCGACCGGATGTTTCCACGCAACATGGCCGATACCAGGACGCTTTTTCAGAAAATTGCGGATGGAGACATTCCATCCGATATGGTGTATGAAGACGAACAGTGTTTCGCATTCCGGGATATTGCGCCGCAGGCGCCCGTGCATATCCTGATCGTTCCGCGGAAACCCGTTCCAGCGTTGAACGACCTCACCGAAGCGGATGAACAGTTGGTTGGACGCCTGTTCACCGTGGCGCGGCGACTGGCTGCGGAAGAAGGGCTGGCGGAGGGATACCGAACGGTCTTCAATTGCGGTCCGGCGGCCGGACAAACGGTGGATCATATCCATCTCCATCTTCTCGGCGGACGACCTCTGGGTTGGCCGCCGGGTTGATCTCGTCGCTCGTGCATCTTTTCCGGGGACGCGCAAGCACATGCTTCGGCCTTGCCTTTCCCGTGTCGCCGTTTCCACAGGCCTCGCCATGTGCGCATTTCTTCGAATTGCTTTCTGCGTCGGCGCCGGTCGCATCGCATTCGCGGGGCTGTTGGCCCTGCTCGGTGCGGCGTCGGCGCAGGCGCAGGCGCAGGCCTCGGAACAAACCGGGCTCCAGACAGGCCGCGAAGGGCCCCGGATCGAAACCGGCTTCGAGCGGGATATCAACCGGTATCGCTGGACCGCGAGGACCCTGCTTTCCCAACAGGTCGGGAAATGGAGCGCCACGCTCGATAACCGGTTTCGGTCGGATGCGTTCGTGCTTTTCGGGGACCGGCTCAGTTTTCGGGACGAAAATATTCTCCGCTGGCGCATCGACCGCCCTTTGGGAACGCGCTGGGCGGCGCAGGCGCGGGGACGTTCCCACTGGTATACGCAAAGCCGCGTATTTTCGCAGGAAGTGTACTCCGGGGTGCTTTTTCAGCCGCAGCGAAGCCTTCGCATTGAGCCGGCTGTCGGGCTGGCGTGGGATCGTCGGCCTGGCGTTGGAGCCCGCGGCGCCGAACCGCCGCTGCGCATGGATATCGGCCCTGCGTACGCCCTCGGCGTAACATGGTCTCCGGCGCACTCGGATGCATACCGCGTTCAAGTAGCGGGCGATGCGGCGCACCAGTTTATCGACCCGCGCCGGGGGCGGGCTTTGCACATGCGGGGCAATGCGATCCGTGCGTTCGAACATGTGCGCATCGCAACGGATGTCCGGTACAGCAATTATCGCCGCGACGCCTATCAGGCTGTTTCGTTTCTGAATAGAACCACCGAAGATCGCGTTTCGGAAACGGTGGAAGCCACCGCTGGCGATACGTTGCAGGCGAGCATGGAAATCGAGGCCCCGATTTACCGATCCATACGGCTTACCGGACGCCTGGACATCGGTGGGAACCAGCGGCGGATTCGTACGCTGGGCGCGCCGGAAAACGCCATTTTCTTCGATACGGCGTTCAACCGACGCCTGGTGGATGGGCAAATCGGCGTGGGATATGGCGCGCAGAACGAGGGTCGCTTCATGGCGAACCTCTCGGTCCGAACCGGCGCCGAAACAGAACGACGGAACCTGACAAACCGGGAGGACCTGCCTCAGTCGCAAGTGGCGCAAAAAGCCAATCTGCTCCAGCAGGCGGATTACGACCAGGGGTTGTTTGCGCTAAATGCCCGGGGCCGGGCCGGGCTCGGACGATTTACCGTGACCTTTGACGGCGGCAGCAGCATCCTCCGGCACGACACCCCCGAAGCGAATCTGGACGACCGGGACGAGGTATACCACACAGGCGAGATGGGCCTGCGCGTGGGGATAAACCGCAGGGCAAGCGCCGAGATGCGTTTGCTGGGCACCTGGTATCACACCGTTTACCTGAACGCCAGTCGTTCCGTGGAAAACAATATCCGCCGTTCCTTGCGTTTGCGGCCCGCCTTCACCTGGACGCCGGGAACCCGCACGCGGCTACGTATGGGAACAGAAATCCGAGCCACATACACCGTGCACGATTTTGCGCCGTCTGGCCAAAGGGCCGTCGATCAATCGGCGAGAGAACTGCGGTACGAACTGGACGGAGAACACCGTTTTCGAAGCGGACCCGCCCTGTATGCGGACGGCAGTTTCAGCGATTTGCGTCTGGGCGCCCTGGCGTGGGATCGTTTTGCAGAAATCCCGTTCGATACGTTACGCACCTACAGCGCGCGCGTCCGCCTGCAAGTGCGTACGCGAAAAGGCGTCACAGCCTCCATTGGCGCGCGCCTCTTCATCCGGACCGACTTCGAGCGGGCGGCCACCGTACGGTACGATATCCGCAACGAAGACGGAACGCGCCAACTGGACGCTGCCGGCGCGCCGATTACGGCAAGCATCACGCGCCCGGGGCGAACCATCATTGAGCAAGCGGGTCCCATTTGTTCGATCTCCTGGCCTATGCCGAACCGATCGGCGCTTCGGTTGAACGGCTGGCTCAATGTGCAACACATCCGGCGCCGCCTCTACGGGGCGCTCCCGGAAGCGCGGGCCGATCATATCCGGCAAGCCGCATGGTCCGGGGATCGAAAAATCATTCCGAACATTTCCATGGTAGCTTCCTGGCGTTTGTAACTATCCTGGGGATACCCTTCGCGGACTTAATCAGCGTATCGCATGAAGCGACTCGGCGTCACGGGCGGCATCGGGAGCGGTAAAACGACCGTATGCCGCATCCTTGAAGAACTCGGTGCGCGGGTGTTCTACGCAGACGACGAAGCGAAACGCCTGCTTGCGGAAGACGCCTCGGTGCGCGAGGGCGTCATTGACTTGTTCGGCCCGGAAAGCTACTTGCCCGACGGCGCCCCGAATCGCCGTTTCCTGGCCCGCCTCGCGTTTGCCGACCAGCCCCTGCTTGATCGACTGAATGCGTTGATTCATCCCCGAGTGTTGAGCCGGTTCGAGGAGGCAGTGCAACAAGCAGCGCGCGAGGACGTATCACTTATAGTCAAGGAGGCCGCCCTGATTTTTGAAGCGGGCGCGGAGCGAAAGCTGGATGCGGTGGTCGTAGTGGACGCCCCGGAGCAGGCGCGCATTGAGCGGGCGTGCAAACGCGACGGCGTTTCGCGCGAAGACGTAACCGTCAGGATGGCGCATCAGGCCGATCCGTCCGCGTTGCGCCGTCGCGCTGACTGCGTGCTTGAAAACGACGGCGATCTGGAGCAGCTGCGCCGCAAGGTCGAGCAGCTCTATCGGGATATGACGTCCCCGTGATTTGCTACAGGATATCCTTGCGTCCGAAAAAACCAGCGTATCCTGTAGGAAGCGCTGATCAAAGTGGAGTTAATCAGATCTTCCTATAGCACTTTCCTGAACATAGCGGCGTCATGCTCGTCCGAGTTGCCCAGAATCAGGTGCCCCATGCGATCCCGCTTGGTTCTGAGATAATGATGATTCGCCATGTTCGGGGAGGTCTCTATGGGACAGCGTTCCACGATTTCAAGTCCGTAGCCGCCCAGCCCCACTCGTTTGGTCGGATTATTCGTCAGGAGGCGGAGCTTTCGAATCCCCAGATCGCGTAAAATCTGGCATCCGACGCCGTAATCGCGATGATCCATCCGGAAGCCGAGCGCTTCGTTGGCCTCGACCGTATCCATGCCCTCCTCCTGTTGCAGTTTGTAGGCGCGCAGTTTGTTCAGCAGGCCGATTCCTCGTCCCTCCTGCTTCATATACAACACCACGCCGCGTCCCTCGGCTTCCACCTGTTGCATCGCCATGGCCAGTTGCTCCCCGCAATCGCACCGCATCGAACCGAAAATATCTCCTGTGACGCACTGCGAATGGACGCGCACGAGTACGGGCTCTTCTTCCGCCCAGGCTCCTTTCGTCAGCGCCAGATGGGCTTCTTCGCTGAGCGTATCCTGATACGCAATCAGCTTGAAATCCCCGTACAGGGTGGGTAAATCCACTTCCACCACGCGCCGTATGAGACATTCCGTCATCATCCGGTGCGCAATGAGGTCCTTGATCGTAATGATGCACAGGCCGAACCGGTCCGCCATGGCCATCAGGTCTGGCGTACGCGCCATCGCGCCTTCTTCGGTCATGATTTCCACAAGTACCCCCACCGGCGCGCATCCGGCGAGGCGGGCCAGGTCCACGGCCGCCTCGGTATGTCCGGCGCGCCGCAACACGCCGCCGTCCTGGGCGCGAAGCGGAAACACATGGCCCGGACGCGCAAAATCCGACGGAGCGCTCTTCGGGTCGGCAAGGGCGCGAAAGGTCCGTGCGCGATCCGGGGCCGAAATACCCGTCGTGACCCCGGTTTTGCAATCGACGGATACCGTAAAGGGCGTGTTGTAGAGCGAGGTGTTGCCATCGACCATCATGTCGAGGGCGAGGGCCGACGCTCGCTCCCGGGTAAGCGCCGCGCAAATGAGACCCCGACCGTGCGTCGCCATGAAGTTGACGGTTTCGGGGGTAATCTTGTCCGCAGCCCCTATGAAATCCCCCTCGTTTTCACGGTCTTCGTCATCCGCCACGATGACGAGCCGTCCTGCCGCCAACTCCCGAATGGCGTCTTTGACCGTGTCGAAAGAGCGGTTCATCCAGTTCGCGTCTGGTGTCTTTCCCATGCGCCTTGTCCTGTCGCCCGTATAGGGATTCCATGCGGCTTCGGCGAAAAAACGGCCGGAAACAGCCGATTCCATCCTGCGCCGGAACCGGTTATCCCTTCGTATCCACGCTTGCTATAGCGCTTTTTTCGATGCGCAACTTGACGTTCGAATCCGCCTGAACGAGCACGCTGGTTTCGTCTACTTGCGTCACCGAAGCGTGTACGCCGCCCAACGTGATGATCTTGTCTCCCTTCCGGACGGCGGCGATCATCTGCTTGCGCTGCGCGTCTTTTTTGCGCTGCGGCCGGATGATGAAGAAGTAGAACACGACAAAGATCAGAATCAGCGGGACGAGCATGGTCATCGGATTCTGACCGCCGGTGGCTTGCGCCAGCGGCAACAACGTTTCGTATAGCGGCATAGGTGGAGTTTTATATTGGCGGGGGGATCAAAAAAGAGGGGCAAGCGACCCGCATCGCGTCGCTTCGACCTGCTTACTGCTGCTGCCTTCCGGCCCTGACAGGATTCACAGGGAGCAGACCGCGCGGAACTTGCCCTGGCGAAGATACCCGTACGAACCGGTCGGGTTCCGCCAAAAACGCCGGGACGCCGCAACATTTAGAAAAAGCCGACCGGGTCTATGTCGATGTTTACGCGGCAACCGGTCGGCAGCGAACGCATGCCGTTCTCCACCGTCCGCAAGGCTTTTTGCAGGGACATGCGGCCCGCGCGGGAGCATTTCACAATGGAATGATACCGGTATTGCTTTTTTACCCGGCCTATGAAAGCTTCTTCCGGTCCCATGATCGCGGCGGCGGGCAGGGCTTGCCTCAGGGCGTCCGTCCACCGGCGGGCCAGCGCAGCGACGTCTCCGGCGCGAGGTCCCCGGAATGCGACGCCCGCCATCCGCCCGAACGGCGGGTACCCGAGCGCCTGGCGTTCCGCCAATTGCCGCATGGCGAACGCGGCGTAGTCATGGTCGCGCGCATAACGCAGCACGGAGCGTTCGGGATTCCGCGTCTGAATAACCACTTCGCCCGGCAGCGAGGCGCGTCCGGCCCGCCCGGCCACCTGCGAAAGCAATTGGTAGGCGCGTTCTTCGGCGCGAAAATCGGGCAACAGCAAGCCAATGTCTGCATTAATTACCCCGACCAGCGTGACGCGCTCGAAATCGAAGCCTTTTGCAACCATCTGCGTTCCCACAAGAATATCCGCCTGGCCCTCCTCGAAGCGCCGGAGCAGCACTTCGTGCGCATCTTTCGCGGAAGTGGCGTCAAGGTCCATGCGCACGATACGCGCCTCCGGGAAACGCGCTTCCAGCTCCTCCTCCACGCGCTGCGTACCGGCGCCAAACACCTCTATCGCCGTTTCTCCGCAATGTGCGCATTGTGTGCGAAACGGCTCTGCGCGCCCGCAGTAATGGCACCGTAACCGATGGCCGCTCTTGTGAAAAACCATCGTGATCGAGCAATTCGGGCACTCCGGGGACCAGCCGCAACGTACGCATTCGGACACGGGGGCATAGCCTCGCCGATTTTGCAGAAGGATAACTTGTTCGGAACGGGCAAGGCGCTTCTCGATGGCGTCCTCAAGCCAGGGCGACAACGAAGTGGCCGAGGCCGTGCCGCGCAGGTCTATAATGCGCACCTTCGGCAAGGAAACCGATTGGCCTGCTTCGCGCGGCGCCCGTTCGGGCAATGACAACAAGGTATATTTTCCGGATTGCGCATTGTAATGGCTCTCCAGGCTGGGCGTGGCCGATCCGAGCATGCACGCGGCGTCGTTCATGCGCGCCCGCATGACGGCTACGTCGCGGGCATGATAGCGCGGCGCCGGGTTTTGCTGCTTGTAGGACTGCCCGTGTTCCTCGTCTACCACCAGCAATCCGAGGTTCGACAGGGGCGCCAGCACGGCGGACCGCGGCCCAACGACGGCGGAGAACCGGCCCGCCCGCAAGAGCCGCCACGTATCGAATCGTTCGCCGGTGCTCATGCCGGAATGCAACACGGCGATGCGGTTCCCGAAATGCGCCCGAAAGCGCCGCGCGATCTGGGGGGTGAGCGCAATCTCGGGAACGAGCACGATGCCCGTGCGGCCCTGGCGAATCGTTTGTTTCAGGGCTTCAATGTACACTTCCGTTTTGCCGCTGCCCGTGACGCCATGCAGCAGAAACGTATGAAAGCGGCGGGCCTCGATACATTCCGAAACAGCCCGCAACGCGGCGGCCTGATCCGGGTGCAACGTCCGGCCTGGACAGGTTTCGGGCTTGTCCGCATCCAGTATTCCGCCCCGGATTATTTCTGCTTCCACCACCTCAAGCACGTCGCGTTGCACAAGCGACCGGATGGTGGACGCCGCTGCGCCTGTCCGGGTAAGCACATCGGCCTGGCGGGGTTCCGGCAAACCCTCGGCCATATAGTCGACGAGGGCTTCGACGACCGCTCTTTGCCGTGGGCCGCGCAATTCGCTGCGTAATGCATCCGCGGCTCCTGCGCGTCGCCATGCGGGAGCGAATCGGACGCGGCGCTCCATCCGGACCTTGGCCGGATTTCCCGAAAGCATCCCCGCAGGCATTATGACGCGCAACACTTCCCCCCAGGAACATACGTAGTAATCCGCCATCCACCGGACCAGATCGAAAAGCTCGTCGGAAACCGCCGGTACGCTGTCCAGCGCCTCAAGCAAATCCCTGGTGCGTTCGAGGGCGGGCGCTTCCTGGCGGAGGGCGGTCACGACGCCGATCATGCGACGCGGGCCCAATGGAGCAAGCACCCGACAACCAACGGCTACGCCGCGCATCCCTGTCGGAACGCGGTATGCGAAGGGTTGGGGCAACGGAAGGGGGAACGCCACCTCGGCAAACATGCGATCAGGCTTCAGAAGCAGCCGCCTTCCGGAGCGCCTGCACATTGTCGGCTATGGAAGCGCCGCCGAATACAGCCTTTCCCCCCACCGCCACCGTGGCTCCGGCCTGGACTACCTCGCGAATATTGCCCGCGTAGACCCCGCCATCCACCTGCAGCCAGGCCGGGGACGCCATCTGATCAAGCATGCCTCTGAGTTGGCGAATCTTATCCGTCGATTCAGGAATATATTTCTGGCCGCTGAACCCGGGCTTGACCGACATGACCAGCGCCATATCCACATCGGGGAGCGCTTCTGCGATCGCGGCGAGCGGCGTTCCGGGATTCAGGGTGACGCCCGCCATGGCGCCGCGCGATCGAATATGCCCCAGGATGCGATGCAGGCGCTTACACGTTTCCACATGCACCGTGACCAGGTCGGCGCCCGCCTTAATGAAATCGTCTACGTACCGGCGAGGCTCCTCAATCATCAGGTGCACATCCAGCTTGGCCCCGGTTTCGTCCGCCAGCGGGCGCAGCGCTTTCACCACAAAAGGTCCCACGGTAATGTTCGGTACGAAACGCCCATCCATCACGTCGATATGGAGCCAGTCCACGCCGGCGGCCAGCGCTTCCCGCGCCTGCGCTCCGAGGCGTGCGGCGTCCGAGGCGATAATGGAGGCGGACAGAATCAAGAAAACATGCGGAAAACGATCATGCCGAGTGCGACGAGCACGACATTGACCAGGCCGATCGGGAGCAAAACCTTCCAGCCCAATTGCATGAGCTGATTGTATTTGAATCGGGGCAGCGTCCATCGCACCCAGATGAACAGAAAGGCGAAGAACGCCGTTTTGACCAGCAGGGACAGTACCTGAAGCGCCCCGAGCAGCATGCTCCCGGCAAGTTCCGGAAAGGCCTGCGCCAGCAAGGGTTCGAACGGCACCAGATATCCCCCGAAAAAGAGGGTTACGATGACAAAAGACGCAACCCACCAGTTAACGTATTCGGCAAGAAAAAACATACCGAATTTCATGCCGCTGTATTCTGTGTGATACCCGCCGACGAGTTCCTGTTCTGCCTCCGGCAAGTCGAACGGGGCGCGGTTCGTTTCGGCAAACGCCGTCACCACGAAAAGAATAGCGCCGATCGGATTGCGAAATACATTCCACCCCAGAATCGCCCAACCGCCCGCCTGATCCTCTACGATGCCCGTGACGTTGAGCGTGCCCGCAAGCAAAATTACGGATACCACCGCCAGTCCCATCGTCAATTCGTACGAAATCATTTGCGCCGCCGAGCGCAATCCGCCCAGCAGGGAATATTTGCTGTTCGAACTCCAGCCTGCGAGAGTAATGCCGTACACGCTGATGGACGTAAGCGCAAGAATGACCAGGACGCCCGGTCCGACGTCGGCGATAACCACCCCGCGGGCAAAGGGAATGACGGCGGGCACGGACATGGCCACGACCACCATGATCACCGGCGCCAGCGAATGGATAAACGGATTCGCCGCCAAGGGACGGATATCTTCCTTGAAAAGCAGTTTGAGCACATCGGCGAACGGCTGCAAGACGCCGAGCGGTCCAACGCGATCAGGGCCGGGCCGGAGCTGGATGTACCCCGACACCTTGCGTTCGGCGTACACAAGCACGGACGCCGAGAGCATCATCAGATTCAGCACGACGAACGCCACGATCGCTGTCCAGTAAAGCGGTATATCCATGCGTGGTTTCGATAAAATAATTTCCGGGGCGGGGCGCGGCTATGCAGGGATTTCGATCTCCGTCAGGCGAACCCCGCTCGAACCCATGTTTTCGTAGGCAGCGCCCTCAAAGGCGTCGATCTCCTGTGCGATTTCCTGCATAATTTCTTTCGGGGACGCGTCGGTCCAGGGCAAGCCCAGGCCTTGCGCAACCACAGGCAACATTTCCCAACCTGGCTTGCAATTTACCTGATTGGCCGCATTATGCCAGCGGTCGAATGGCGTACCGTGCGAATCCAGTCGGCTGACGCCCATTTCCATGCGGAGCGTTCGGTTGACGCCCCGGATGGCTTTGGCGGGCCACACGCGCTGCGCATACCCGTCTTCGCTCACGTAGCTTCCCACTGTTTCTACGACCATCGCGGCGGGCAACGCCACATCGGCGGCGGCCAGCGTTTCGTTGGTCGTATGGTACGTATGCAGAATCACCGGAATATCCCGTACGTCCTCTGCCCGGAATAGTCCGCTGGCCACCGGGTCGTCCTCAAGGACATACACGGCGGCAATCTCGCCTGCTTCCAGTTTGGCGCGAACGAGCGTCAGATCGACGGGGTGGACGCCCAGACGCCGGCATCCCTCGGCGTTCGGCGTTTTATCGTCTGTGATCAGCCATTCGTCTCCGGCCCCCGGTTCCACATGGGGGATGTATACGGGTGCGGAAGCCCCCAGCGCCGTCGCCAACTTGCCGAGGAGATAGTTGTCTTCCACCGTGGCGTACGCCGATCCGAGAAAGAGAATGTTTGATCCGTTCACCGAACCGAGCAGTTCGGACGCACGGGCGCAGGCAACCTCCCAGCCTGTCTGTTGCAACCCTTCGTCGGTGCGGACCTGAGGTCCTTCCGGGCGGCGTTCATTGAACTGCGGATACGCCGCGCGATCCTCGTCGGGCAGCCAATAGTCGTTGATATGCGGATTTGCGCGGGGCGTGATGCGCAGCACCAGGTTGTCGCGCACCCAGTAGGAGCAATTGGCTCCCCGGGCGTTGGTCACGGTAATGGAGGGGGCGGAACTCATTTCCCATATCCGGGCGCGGAACCGGAAGTCGATGGACGTGAGCGCGCCTACCGGGCAGATGTCGATGACATTCATCGAATACGGATCGTCGAACGCCTCGCCCGGCGGCGTCATGGGATAATTTTTTACGCCGCGTTCGATGATAGTCAATTGATGGCTCTTCGACACCTCGTCGGTAAAGCGCGTACACCGCGTGCAGTTGATGCAGCGCTCGGCGTCCAGCATGACCCGCGGGCCAAGCACGACTTTCTTGGGTTTCTGGACTTTGCGAAATTCAAAACGAGACCCTTCCGGACCATATTTGTACGTCTGGTTTTGCAGCGGACAGTGGCCCGCCTGATCGCAAATGGGACAATCGAGCGGATGGTTTATGAGCAGGAATTCCAGGTTATCTTTCTGAGCCCGCTCCACCTGTTCGCTGGTCCGATGCGTTCGGACAACCATGCCATCCGCCATATCCACGGAGCAACTCGTGGTCATCTTTGGCGCCCATCGGATGATTGGTTCGCCGTCGTCGTTCAGCGCAAGCTCGCCCGTGGCCCGGTCCCGAACCGGCATGCCCACTTCTACGAGGCACTGACGGCAATTGGCCGGTACGGAAAGCGCCGGGTGATAGCAGAAATGCGGCAATTCCACTCCGTGGTCCAGGCAAAACTGGAGCAGTTTCGGCTGTCCCTCGAAGGCGTACGCTATGTTGTCTATCGTAATCTTCGGCATGATTGAAACGCGCGGCGCGGCGCCGCGCCTGTTACGCCACGGCGTATATGCTTTGCCGGCATTTGGCTTCAAATTCTTCCCGGAAACGCTGGATCGTGTTGCGAACGGGCCAGGCCGCCGCATCGGCCAGCGCGCACACTGTTCGCCCTTCCATCTGATCGCATAGCTCCAGCAGAATATCCAGGTCGCGCAAGGTCCCTTCTCCCTCGTCGATGCGGGTAACAAGGTTCTCGATCCATCCGGTTCCCTCTCGGCAAGGCGTACACTGTCCGCAACTCTCGTGATGATAAAACCGGGTGACCCGGCGAAGAAACTTGACCATGTCCGTATCCTCGTCCATCGCCAGCATGCCGGCCGTACCCATCATGGAGCCCGCCTCGCGCAAGGATTCGGCGTCCATGGTTACCCCCTCGATCATATCTGCGCGCAAAACGGGCACCGAGGCCCCGCCCGGCACGATCGCCTTGAGTTTCTTGCCGCCCCGCATGCCGCCGGCCGCCTTTTCGATCAAATCGGTAATCAGCATGCCGGTCGGATACTCGTATACGCCGGGTCGTTTCACATGTCCCGATACGCCGTAGAGCACCGGTCCCGGGTGTTTTTCCGCGCCAATGCCCGCAAACCATTCGGCGCCCCGGTTAATAACCAGCGGCGCACAGGCGAGGGTCTCCACATTATTGACCGTGGTGGGGCAACCCCAGAGTCCCTTTTGCGCGGGAAACGGCGGCTTGATGCGCGGATAGGCTCGCTTCCCTTCGACGGATTCGAGCAAACTGGTTTCCTCGCCGCAGATGTATGCGCCCGCTCCCTTGTGAATAACGATGTCGCTGGAAAAATCTGTTCCGAGGATGCGCTTGCCCACGTAGCCCTTTGCATACAGTGCGGCCAGTTCGCTTTCCATATGACGAATCCAGTCGGCGTATTCCCCGCGCACGTACAGGTACGTGGCGTCGATCTGCATGGCCCAGGCTGCAATCAGGACGCCCTCGAAAATGAGGTGCGGGTTGTATTCCATGAGCTGCCGGTCCTTGAATGTCCCCGGCTCGCTTTCGTCGCCGTTGCAGGCAATATAACGAGGCTTTCCAGGCTCGACCGGCGGCATGAAACTCCATTTCAGCCCGGTCGGGAATCCTGCGCCGCCCCGTCCGCGCAGGCCGCTCGCCTTGACTGCCTCAATCACATTGCCCGGCGACCATGCATCCTGCGTCAGTACGGCGCGCAAGGCCTCGTAGCCGCCGTGGCGGACATACGTATCGAACCGGTGCAAATCGCGAACCGGAGGCAAGAGTACGCGCTCGTAGCTCCGCCAGGCCTCGGTTTTGCCGGATTCGTTGTCGCCGAACAAAGACATCTCCAATGATTTTTTCTACGGACGCGATGCGAGCTTTCAGGGAAGACGGCTTCCTGAACAGTTATTCCAGGGTTTCGGCGATGGGCGGCGTCTGGCCGGTTTCGGTTGCTTCCGCATCCGACCGCCGGTTTCCGCCGAGGACATCTTCGTCCTGCGGCAAGGTAACGGATACGAACGGCGGCATTGCCCCTTCCTTGAGCGCATCAATCAGCGCATCCAGTTTTTCCCTGGACAGATTATGCACGTACGGCCCGTTGGTTACCTGAAGCATCGGCGCTGTGCCGCAAGCCCCGAGGCACTCTACCCCCTGGATTGTGAACAATCCGTCTTCGGTGGTTTCCCCCTCTCTAATCTCCAGCTTTTCTTCCAGGTAGCGCAACATATCGTAGCCGCCGCACAACTGGCAGCTGAAGCACGTGCATACGTCAAGCACGTACGTTCCCTTCCGGGCCTTGTAGTACTGCGTATAAAACGTCGCCACGCCATACGCAAGCGAAAACGGAATGCCAAGCGTATCGGCCGCAAGGCGGATTACCTCTGGAGGCAAGAATCCGAACTTTTCCTGGGCAAGCCAAAGCGTTTTCATGACGGCGCTCTCCGGCGTCGGATACTGCGCCCGAAAGGCCTCGATCTGTTCCTTTTCCGCCTCCGTGAAGACCAGCTCTTCTTCGGAAAAGACGGGTTCCGGACAACGATCCGGCAAGGAAACCACGGGATGTTTGATGAAATCGCTCACGGCCGGATTATTTGTCAGCCTCTCCCATGACCGGATCAATGGAGCCGATGAGAATGACTGCATCGGCGACCAGCGACCCTTCCATCATGTGTTCGAGTCCTTGCAAATTCGTGAAAGAAGGCGCATTGACCTTGGCTCGCCAAGGCTTGCCCGTACCATCGGACTGAAGGTACCAGCCCAGTTCGCCCTTCGGCGATTCGATAGCTTGATAACAGGCGGCGCCCTTCGGTGGCGCAACCCCTGTGTCGGTGTACAGAAAATCGTGAATCATGCCTTCCATGGAGTAATACACCTCGTCCTTCGAGGGATAGGCCCGCTTGGCGTCGTCCGCCCGAATGGGACCATCCGGCAAACGCTCCAGGCATTGTCGGATAATTCGGAGACTTTCTTTCATTTCTTCGAGCCGTACGAAATACCGCGCCAGGGAATCCCCCTCTTCGCGGGTCGGGACCTCGAAATCCACTTCCCCATAAAACATGTAGGGTTCGAAACGGCGAATATCGTGCGGTGCGCCGCTTGCCCGCAAGTTTGGGCCGGTCAGGCCGATCTCTACGGCTTCCTCGCGGGAAAGGGCGCCTACGTTCCGGTTTCGGTCAATCCATATGCGATTCCGGTTGAGCAGGGCTTCCCAGCCCGCTATTTCTTCGCCGAATTCGTCCACAAAACGATGAATCAGGCGAAAGGCCTCCGGGGTCAGGTCGGCGACCAGACCGCCGATGCGGCTATGCGATACCGTGAAGCGGGCGCCGGCCACTTCGTCAAAAATACGATAGAGGTCCTCGCGCCCCTTGAACGTCCACAGAAAAACAGAAACTGCTCCGGCGTCCATCAAACCAACGCCCAGCCAGAGCAAATGCGACGAAATACGGGCCAATTCGCACAGAATCATGCGAAGCCATTGCGCCCGCTCGGGCGCCTCAATGCCCGCCAGTTTCTCCACGGCGAGGCACCACGCCACATTGTTGGCGTACGGCGACAGGTAATCCATGCGGTCCGTATAGGGCATGAATTCCTGATAGGTCTTGTGTTCGGCCAGTTTTTCGACGCCCCGGTGCAAATACCCGATATCCAGCACCGATTTCTCAATGGTTTCGCCGTCCATTTTGACTACGCACCGGAGTACGCCATGGGTGGCCGGGTGCTGCGGCCCGATATTCAGGATCATCTCGCGTTCGAGCGGATCCGCTTCGCTTGCCTCGTCGCGCCGCGCCTGTTCCAGCCAGACATGCTTGTTTTCGAGGCATTTGTAAATTGCCTCGTTATGGCGGGGCCAAAAACGGAAAACCGATTCCGCTCCCGATGTTTCAAAACCTGATGCGGCGCTCATGCTTCCCTGCCGATTTGCGACGGAGGTTCTTCGTAACTTTTCGGCGCGGGGCCGTCGTGGGCCGTCGGGAACGGGTCGTACTGAAGCGGTCCTTCGGGGGTTCGGGGAGGCAATGGCAACGAACCGGGGATGCCCAGTTGGGGAAATTCTTTCCGTTGCGGATGGTATTCGAAATCTTCCGGCATGAACATCCGTCGCATATCCGGATGCCCCTCGAAACGAATGCCCAGCATGTCGTACGCCTCGCGCTCGTTCCAGTTGGCGGCGCGATATACTCCTGTTACCGTGGGCGCCGTCAAGACGGCCTCGTCCACGCGAATTTTCAGCCGAATGCGTTTTTGCTTTTCGAAGGATACGAGGTTGTAGAATACTTCGAATCGGTCCTCGTCCACGAACCGATCCGCGCCGCCCGCATCCGCCAGATACCGAAAATTCTGCTCGTCCTTGAGGAAGCGGCACACTTCTGCGATGCGCTGCGTTTCGACCAGCACCGTTTGCTCGCCGGCATATTCCTCCACGCCAAGAATGGCTTCGCCGAACCGGTCGGCTAACGCCCGGATAATCTCCGGGACATGCGTCGTGGGCTGGGCAAGCGGATTCTTGTCGTCGGGAGACGCCTCGTCCGCAGCCGTAAAAAAGAAATCAAGCGCCCGGTGAAACGGCGCGGCTTCTTCCGGCGGCGCTGTATGTTCGATGTCTGCGGGCATCCCTTAGCCAATGCCGTTGCCGATCTGCCCTGGCGCAAGCACAGGGCCTTGCATATAATCCTGCGTCACGGAATATTCGTTGCGAATTTTTTCCTGAATATCCATCAAGGCGTGCAGCAGCGCCTCCGGGCGAGGCGGGCATCCCGGGATATACACATCTACCGGCAGAAAATTATCGCATCCCTGCACCACGCCGTAGCAACGGTGCATCCCGCCCGTCGAAGCGCAAGCCCCCATGGAAATGCACCATTTCGGGTCGGCCATCTGATCCCATACCCGGCGAATGGCGTGCGCCATCTTGTACGACACCCAGCCCGCCACAATCATCAGGTCGGCCTGCCGCGGCGAGAAACGCATGGCCTCGCTGCCAAAACGGGCGGCGTCGTATTTGGGGCCTGCAAACGCCATCATTTCGATTGCGCAGCAGGCCAGCCCCATAGGCATGGGCATCAGCGAATTGGATCGGGCCCAATTCAGCACGGCGTCCACTCGGGTGGTAAGAAACCCTTCGTTCCGGGCGTCTGGCGAAACCATAACGTGCAGTATTTATCGTTGGAAGATGAAGCGCGCAGGGTCAATCGAACTCCAGGCCACCCTTTTTGACATCGTACAGAAGGCCCACGCCAAGAATAAGGATAAAGAGGCAAACCACCCCAAGCGCTCCAGGGGCCACGCCCGCATCCATGAATTCGCGGAAACTTACGGCCCAGGGGTACAAGAAGACGACCTCTACATCGAACACGATGAAGATCATCGCCACCAGGTAAAATTTCACCGAGTAGCGTTCATGCGCCGTGCCGACCGGGTCCATGCCGCTCTCGTAACTACTCTGCTTGATCAGATTGCGGCGGCGCGGACCAAGCAAATCCGCCCCCTTCAGGAGCGACAACGCCATTCCCGACGCAAGCGCCATCATGATCAGCAGGGGAATAAAATCCGCAGGCATGGTTCGTGCAGGCAATGAATGCGACGACGATGTGCTAAGACGATCAGGAAACAGAGCAGGCTTTACCGCGCCCGCGCAGGAAATCCGGCGTTCGCTCGCGCGCCGGGAAGTCCCGCCAGACTTGATGTAAACGCGCTACGCAGTGAAAATACCCCACGCAGGGAGGGCAATCAACGCGAAACGCCCGTGAATATCCCGTCAAGGAGCGTGAGCCGGGTGCAATGGGCAAAATCGGGGTGGGCTTTTATATGTCGAGGGTCAATTGCAGAATTCCCGTGCGGCCTATCTTCGGCGCGCCAATGAATTCGCGGCGCTGCTGATCCAGCACATTGAATATGGACAAATTCAGGCGCAATCCGGACACATAGTCGCCGAGATCGTATCCGCCGCCTATGTCCAGCAACGTATGATCTTCAATGGATCCCGAGTACAAGCCGGAGCGAACCTCGAAACCTCCGGTATGCCGCACGGAGGCGTGAACGCTCCAGTCCCCTGACGATTCATAGGAAACTCCGCCCTTGAGCTTTATGGAGGGAGCATTCATAGACAGCTCCAGCGATTTTTCCTCTTCGCCCAGTTCGTCGGCGTCAAAAAAATTGTCGCTGAGCCAAGACATATTTCCGAACGCCCGCAACCCGTCGCCAAGCAGCAATTCGGCGGATACGTCCAGGCCATAGTACTCGATTTCTCCTATGCTTCGGTACGCCAGCAGAAGTTGGCCGGGCGTCGCGTTTTCCGCAGGCTGCACGATGCCGATCGGCGCACCCTCCGGCAGCGTTGTCGCCAGGGTCGGCTTCGACAACTCCACGATAAGCGCCGCCACATCCTCCGGCGTCAGTCCCACGAGCGGCAAGGCTCCGCTCAAGTTGTTATTGTTCGCAATGCCGGCGGCGAGCGCCTCGGTGAGGTCGCCGAACAACTTCTCGTGGCCCGGAACCAGCACGAACGGCGTTTCTATACGCAGCGGACTCACGAAATTGCGTTTTCTGGCGTAGTACCCGTCTACGGCGAACAGCAGGCGTTCTCCGATCAACCCCTTGTATCCTGCTTCGTATGTTTCGCTGACGGTATGTTCGAGCGGGGGCACATCCACCACATTCCGGGTTATGCTGTTCGGGTCCACACTGCCCGTATTCGGGTCCAGATAGCCGACGCTGGACGGCGTCAGGCCCGTCACGACTGTGCCGCCCTCCGGGCCCAGCAGCTCGATGAACTGGGCAATGAGAAACTCAGGGAGGTTCAGGTTCTGCATGGCCAGCAGGCTTTGCAGTTCGGATACCGGCGTGTTCGCAAGCCCTGCGTACACCTGCGCATACAGCAAATCAAGCGGAACGCCTATGGGAACAGGCGCCCCGAAAATGTCCGGGATCAGGCTGGAGGCAATCAGGCCGCCTTGCGCGTCGCGCTGAAAATGGAATCCCTCCAGCGATCCGCGGGCCTGAAGCGTAAGTGGTCCGGCCGCGCCCGCATTGATGTCCAGAAACAGGTTGTTCGTGCTGGGCGAAGCGAATGCCCGGTTGAACGTAGCGCGAAGGCTATGCGCGGGTCCCGGTTTGAAAACCAGCGCGGCGCGGGGCGAAACCTGCACCTCGTCGAACAGCTCGTGTTTGTCCGCGCGTACGGCAAGCGTCGCGCTCAGCGATGGAGTCAGTTGCACGACGCTCTGGAGATACGCTCCCGTCTCGCTAAACTGATCGTCGTCCTCGTTTCGGCCAAAAATGGTGCGCTTCGTAACCGGATTGGTAAATTCATACTCTGCGCCGAGAATAAAACGAAGACGTTCTTCCAGTATGCCGAAATCATACTGCCCTTGCACATTCACCACGGTGGAGTGGTCCACTACATCCGGAACCGATCCGGACCGATAGACGAAGGAATCGCCCGCATCGTTGCTGTTCGCATAAACCTGTCCGAAGAACCCTCCTGCGTCCAGGCGAAGTTGCCCGTACGTATATCCGAACCCTTCTGCCTGCACCGTACCGATCCCCGAAAGTCCGATCGTTTTGGAAGCGGAATATCCTGCGTTGGCCGTCAGGGTTGCGTTCGGACGAAACCGCCAGGCCAGAAGCCCCGACGCGGTATAGTTACGGTTATCGTAATCGACGGGCAGCGCCTCTTCCCGGAACGTGGCCAGTTGCACGGCGTCCGCAGGATCGTTCGGATCGAAGGCAAAATCGTCGGCCCGCGTAAAATCGGCAACGACTTTGTATCCCAGCTTGTCGCCCGCCACGCCCGCATGACGCAGGGACGTCTTCAGGGAGTTTCGCAATCCGCCCCCCACTTGCACGGTCGTGCCCGGGTAGGTAAACGGATCCTTGCTGATGAAATGGATCACTCCGGCGTCGACTCCGGCTCCGAACAGCGCCGACCCCGGGCCTCGCACCACCTCGACGCGCTCCAGGTCAATCTGCGTGAGCGGCATCATGCTGAAATCGTTTACGCCAAGAGACGCCACGGCCGCCTTCCGGTAATCAATCATGACGTGCGTTGCTCCGCTAAAGGCGTTATTGAATCCGCGCAACACCACCTCATGCCGGTTGACGCCGGTTTGGGCCATATCCACCCCCGTTACGTTCCGAAGCAACATGACCGGATCCGCCAAGGCGTCGATCTCAATATCCCGCGCAGTCAGCACGGAAATCGAGGCCGGGGCGTCCAGCGCTTTCTCGGATCCGCGCGAGGCGCTCACGATCACGGCATTGAGATCGAAACCCGTCGGGCGCAAGGCCACATTTGCCGTAAACGATTCTCCAGGCTGCAAGGATACCAGACTTTGCACTTCTTCATACCCCACGAAACGCACCGAAAACACGTAATTCCCCGGAGGAACCCCGGCAATTTCATACGATCCGTCGGCCTCCGAGGCTGCGCCTGCAATCACGGCGCCATCCAGCAACAACGCCAAATTGGCGTCTTGCAAGGGAGACGCCGCCGACGCATCCGTAACGACGCCGCGAATCGACGCGGTGGCTTGCGCTTGCGCCGACCGGGGCGCGCAGGCGGCGAAAGCAAGTAGACAAGACAGGAAACATACGAGCGTATGGCGCAGCATGGCGTTAATATGGCGAGATGTCGAATTGTGCGAAGGTGCGTCAAGAACCGAGGCCGGCTCGTTCGAAAATAAAGTCGATCCGTTGCATGTGGTACGACGCATCGAAAGCAAGTTCCATTTCTTCCGATGAAAAATGCTCCATGAGGTCAGGGGTTTCAGCGACGATCTCCCGGAACGGGCGTCCCGCTTCCCATGCCCGCATCGCTGCCGGCTGAACCAGATCGTACGCCGCTTCGCGGGACAACCCCTTGTCGATCAGCATAAGCATGAGTCGCTGGCTGTTGTACAGCCCATGCGTCCGTTCCATGTTTGCGCGCATCGTCTCGGGATATACGACCAGCGTGTCCAGGATGCCTGCAAACCGGTGGAGCGCATAGTGCAAAATCGTTGTGGCGTCGGGAATCGCGACGCGTTCCACAGACGAATGAGAAATATCGCGTTCGTGCCAGAGCGCCACGTTTTCCAGGGCCGGGACCATATAGCCGCGCAGCAGGCGGGCGCATCCCGTGATGTTTTCTGACCCCACCGGATTGCGTTTATGCGGCATGGCGGAGGAGCCTTTTTGCCCTTTCCCGAAGGCTTCCTCTACTTCGCGGACTTCGTTTTTCTGGAGTCCCCGCACCTCTACCGCCATTTTTTCAAGCGACGCGCCGATGAGCGCAAGCACGGACAAATAATGCGCATGCCGATCACGCTGGAGCACTTGCGTTGAGACCGGCGCAGGTTGCAAGCCCAGCTTTTCGCACGCCATCTGCTCAATCGCGGGCGGAATGTGCGCGAAGGTGCCCACGGCGCCCGACAATTTGCCCACGGCCATCTCCTCGGCGGCTGCTGCGAACCGCCGCCGGTTGCGGACCATATCCGTATGGTACAGCGCCATTTTCAGGCCCCATGTGGTGGGCTCGGCGTGGACGCCATGCGTCCGGCCCATCATCAGCGTATGCCGGTGTTTGCGGGCCTTGTCCGCCAGCACGTCCAGCATCCGGTCGATGGCGGCCAGCAAAAGATCGTTTGCCTTTTTGACCTGCACCATCAGCGCCGTATCGACCACATCGGAAGAAGTAAGGCCGTAGTGCACCCACTTCTTCTCGGGCCCCAGCGATTCGCTTACCGCGCGCGTAAAAGCCACCACGTCATGCCGCGTCGTTTGCTCGATTTCATGAATGCGATCCACGTCGAATGAGGCCTTCGCGTACAGCAAGTCCACATCCTCCCGGGGAATCACGCCCAGTTCAGACCAGGCGTCGCATGCAGCCAGTTCGACGTCGAGCCAGGTCTGGAAGCGGCTTTCTTCGCTCCACAGTTTTCCCATTTCGGGAAGGGTGTATCGAGGTATCATGGTTTGGGCCGAAAACGGCGGATGCGGACGTCAAAGCAAGTGACGGCGGGCGCGCAGATATTTGTTGAGCGCTTCGCGCGCCCGGAAAATATGCGCTTTCACCGTGCCCAGCGGCAAATCGAGCTCCTGCGCGATTTCTTCATAACTTTTTTCGTGCTGATGGCGCAACACGATAACGCGGTGGTATTTCGCCGGAAGCGCGTCGATGGCTTCCTGAATCAGCGTTTTGCGTTCGTCTTGCACGATGTGCCGGTCCGGGCGGTACGTCGTATCCGGCAACGCTATCGTCATTTCTCCGTCGCGCGTCTCGATGGGCTGATCGATGGACAACGTAGGGAGCTTTTTCTTCCGGTTATAGTCGATGGCGTGGTTCTGCGCGATCTTGTACAGCCAGGTGGAAAAGGCATACGTGGAAGAATACGACGTCAGCGCCGAGAACGCCTTGGCGAAAACCTCCTGGACCAGGTCGTCCACGACCATGCGGTCCCGAATGATTTTCTGGATGTGACGGCGAATCGCGTTGCGGTACTTTTCGAGCAGTTCGGCATACGCCCTTTCGTCGCCTGCGAGCGCGCGCGCCACGCATCGCTTGTCCTGCTCGGCGGATTCCGAAGGGATCGTTTGGGAGTTCTTTTCAGGCATGGCCGAACAGGCTGTTTTGCCCGCTTCGGAGTATTTGTCTCGTCTGGAGGCAGGATGCGGACGGCGGGCGCCGTCCGCAGCGTCCAACGCATGGAAACCGAAGATGCTGCTTGAAGATAGCCATTACGCAGCCCATTTGTTCAGTTCTGTTAAAGAAGTCGCCAGAACATACCATCGTTGGCGCGGTAACACACGGATTGGGTTTCGATTCCCTGGCATATCAATGATGCTATTCCGTACGCAGCGTTCCCCATGGCCGGTCACAATAAATGGTCCAAAATCAAGCGGCAGAAAGCCAAAACCGATCAGCGCAAGTCGAAAGTCTGGGCGCGGATTTCCCGTGACATTACGATAGCCGCCCGGGAAGGCGGCGTCGACCCCGCCATGAACGCCGCCCTGACGCTCGCGGTCGAGAAGGCGAAGGCCGAAAACATGCCGAAGGAAAATATAGCGCGCGCCATCAAGCGGGGCGCCGGGGAAATTCAGGGAGAAGACTACGAAGAGGTGACCTACGAGGGCTATGGCCCGCATGGCGTGGCGGTGTTCGTGGAAACGCTGACGGACAACCGGAACCGGACGGTAGCGGACCTGCGCCATCTTTTCAGCAAGGGGGGCGGCAGCCTGGGCAAGTCCGGCTCGGTGGGCTACCTGTTCGAACGCAAGGGCATGATAGAGATTGCCTCTTTCGGACAGCAGTACGACGAACTGGCGCTGTTCGACATTGTGGTGGAAGCAGGCGCCGAGGATATGCGACAGGAAGACGACGCCTGTGTAATTGCGACCCCGCCCGACTTGCTCGAAGAGGTGCGCATGGCGCTCGAACAGGTTGGCGTCGAGATCGCAGAGGCGCATTTGATTCGGGAGCCCTCCGCCACCGTGACGCTCCCCGACGCCGACGCCCGGAAAATCTTGCGACTGATTGGACATATCGACGACCATCCAGATGTGCAGGCGGTCTTCACTACCCTGGACATGAACGAGGAAATCCTCGCCGCCATGTCCTTTTGACAAATCCTTGCGGAGGCGCAATTTGAATACGCTGATCAAAACCACTTCGCTCGGCGCTTCGCGTTCGGGCGTAAAGGACATCATGACTCCATCGTTGAAATCAGCGCAAAACACTGCGGTTTCGGGGCGTCGCGGACGTGAAGCGCCCTTCGGGAGGCTGCGAGGACTTAATCAGCGTATCCAACAATGATCGTGCTTGGCGTCGATCCCGGATCGCAGTGCACAGGGTACGGCGTGATCGCCCGCGACGGTTCTGGCGAGCGCATGCTGGACTACGGCGTGTTGCGCCTGGACCGGTACGAGGAGCATGCGCTTCGCCTCAAAAAAATCTACGACGGGATTACCGTGATCGCCGAGCGCTATCGCCCGGACGAATGCGCTATTGAGATGCCCGTGTACGGCAGCAACCCGCAGTCCATGCTGAAGCTTGGACGCGCCCAGGCCGCCGCCATGATCGCCATACTGAACAGGGAGATTCCGGTTACCGAGTATACCCCGAAGCAAGTCAAGAAAGCCGTCACCGGACAAGGCAACGCCTCGAAAGAACAGGTCCGCTATATGGTGCGCGCCCTGCTGTCGATCCGGGATGCGAACGCCCCGGAAACCATGGGAGCCGACGCCTCCGATGCGCTTGCCGTCGGGCTATGCCACATACATCGCCATGCGCAAGGCGGAACCCGAAAATCCGCCAGCTGGAAAAATTTTCTGCGGGAAAATCCGAACATCGTCGTCGCGGATACTCTGATTAAGTCCGCAAAGCCCAAGAGCTGAGCAAGGGGTTTCGATAGCGCATCCTTAAAGCGGGCGCGTCGCCAGATACGCGTATCCTTAATCGTGGAAATAGCCGCGCTCCTCGTCCCGGACGCGAACAATCTCAAGGATTTCGCTTTCCTCGACGCGCGTTCCCATCTCCCGTACGAGACGAGCGATCTGGCGGTCCTTGTGCGGCCCCTGGTTCCATTCGGGGTGCGCCAGCTCCACAATGCTGACCAGAATGCGCAGGTAGGGGTATCGCTGCTCCGCGTTATCCAGTTCGTTGATCGCTCGGGCAAACAGCTCTGCATTGCGGCCGACCTGTCGGTCAACCATTTTCGTATCGAATTCGTTGGAACTCATGGCGGCGGGAATCGCATCGTGCGGGAGTACGTCCCGAACAGGCCATCCGGGAACCAATGTTTCCGGATCGCGATAATTCGGGATCGCAATAATAACGAATGCCGGAATGACAACCAAACCAATATGGCGCCGCCATGAACTTTTATCGACAGGTGGCAGAGATTCTGCGCATGCCCTACCTTTCGGGAAGACATTTGCGAACGCGCTCTTGAAAAAATCTCTGCCATATCGACTGGACTTGCTCCCGGTGATTCCTTCGTTTCACCGCCGCGCCCGGTACAAAAAAGCCTTCCGGGAAGGCCAACTGGTGTACTACGGTCCGCACCCCCCCTATTACGGGATTGGAGAAGTTAAACAAATCGTAGGATCGTATGTCGCGGTGGACTTCCGCGGCACCGGCGAATTCGGCGTACACGAAGATGTGCTTGAACATCATTACCTTATTCCAATTTCCCAAACCAGGCTGGCGACGATATAGCGCCAGCGCGCCGCGTAAACGCGGCTCCATACGATTCTCAAGCGAAAACGGCCATGCCCTGCGCGCGAAGCGCACAAACGCCACGCCATGCAAATCCAAATCCATACAATCAGCGAAGTAACCTGCGACCTTGAAATAGAGGTCGCGGCGGAAGATATTGCGCCCGATTTCGACGCCGCTCTGCGGCGGCGGCGCGCCCGCACGGAAATGAAAGGCTTCCGCGCCGGCAAGGTCCCCCTGAGTCTCGTCAAAAGAATCCATGGGAAAGAACTCGCCGGGCTGGTTGCTCACAACAAGGTGCTGGAAACCTTCCAGGCGGAAATCATCGAAAAGGGGCAATACGATGTGATAGGCCGTCCCGCGCTCACGTCCATGGAGCACGAAATGGACGGCGGCCTGCGCGCCGTGGTCCGGTTTGGAATCCGGCCCGACGTCACGCTCAAGGATGTGTCCGGCGAAAAGATTCCCCGCCTCAAGCGCGAGGTCTCTGACGAGGACCTGGTCGAACGAATCGAATGGATACGGAAGAAAAACGCCTCGCTCGTTCCGGCCGGGACGGAGGAAATCACCGAGGACTTTCAGGTCGTTATGGATATGCAACGCCTGGACGAAGCCACCGATGCGCCCGTCATCGGAGAGAAGCAGGAAGATATAACCATCTTCGTAGACGATGAGCGCCTGCTGGAACCCATTCGGGAAGGCATTCTCGGAAAACGGGCCGGGGAAACCTGTGTGGTGGAGCTTCCCTCCGAGGAAGGCGACGAGGAGCCTGCGCGGCGGTTCCGGATCGCAATTCGGGAAACCCGGCGCCGGGACCTGCCCGACCTGGACGATGCGTTCGCGCAACAGATTACGGAGGGAGAAATAACCTCCGTGGATGCATGGAAAAGCGCCCTGCGCCAGAGGCTCGCCGAACGCTGGAAAGACCAGGCGGAGGAATTGCTCGCCGAACATATCGTTGATCGCATGTTGGCCTTGCACGACATACCCGTCCCCGAATCGGCGGTGGAACTGCACCTGGACGATTTTCTCGACGCCCTTGCAAAACGCAACGACGGCAAGCTCCCGGACGATTTCGACGTACAGGGTTATCGGGAGGAGAAGCGCAGCCTGGCGGCCCGCCACGCGAAATGGGGTTTGCTCCGCGACGCCTGGATCGAGCAAGAGAAGCTGGAAGTAACCGAGGACGATCTGGACGCCTGGTTCGACGAAGCCGTCAAAGGCCACGAGGAAATATCTTCCGAAATGCTGCGACGGCACTACGAACGCAACGACGGCCTGGACGATATTCGCGGGCGCATCATGAGCCGCAAGGCGCTCGACAGCCTTATCGAAGCCTTCGCAATAGAAGACACGGCTCCAGAAGATTTCGAGAGAGTGTATTCCGATTCGACTTCCCCGAGCCGATCTCGCGTCCTTTCCCCGGCCTGACCGGAAACGCCTGCGGCGGAACTCCCTTTCGGGGAGATGGTAGCATCACCGCTCTTTGAGCAATTTCATAAATCGCGATCAGCGTCTATGGTAGAAGATTTCGTCAAATTTTCGCAAAATCTCTCGGTCCCGGACAGCATTTACAGCGGTCCCTTTCGCAATGAATCCATTGCGACCCTCGTGCCGATGGTTGTCGAACAAACGAACCGGGGCGAACGCGCCTACGACATTTTCAGTCGATTGCTGAAGGAACGCATTGTCATCGTCGGAACGCCGGTGAACGATCAGATTGCGAATCTCGCGGTCGCGCAACTTCTGTACCTGACGAGCGAGGATTCCGAGCGGGACATCAACATGTACGTCAACTCGCCGGGGGGCGTCATCTACAGCGGATTGGCGGTATACGACACCATGCAATGGGTCAGCGCCCCGATCGCTACGACCTGCGTGGGACTCGCCGCCTCGATGGGAGCGATCCTGCTGGCCGCCGGCGCCTCTGGCAAACGCGGGGCCCTGCCCAACTCCCGCATCATGATGCACCAACCGCTGGGCGGGGCGCAAGGGCAGGCGTCGGATATTGAAATCCAGGCCAAAGAGATTATTCGCCTGAAGCGGTTATTGTACGAAATCCTTGCCGTGCACACGAACAAGTCGATCGAGCAAATCGAACACGACGCGGATCGGGACTACTGGCTCAGCGCCCAGGAAGCCAAAGATTATGGCGTTGTGGACAATGTGCTGGACCGGCAACAGACCGCAAAGGACGCCGACGCACAGAAATAAGCGACGGCAAACTCCTTTGCGTTCGATATCAAGAGGAGATTCCGTAAAACCTTTCAGTACCGCGTACGGGATTCGAACCCGTGTTACCAGCGTGAGAGGCTGGCGTCCTGAACCCCTAGACGAACGCGGCGGGTAGATGGCGAAAGCCCGAAAATCGCAACTAATGAAGCGATCGTCGCCAGATCGCCTGCAACGCAAATATCCCTGAAGAGTTTCAGAAAGCGGCAGGAAAGCCTTCAGCGCCGCCCGCCGCATTCCTAACCCTTGCCGATCATGAACGCTATAGCCTTGTCTTTCGTCCGCCCTTTTTTCGCGCCTGTTCGCATGAGCGCCGCCCTCGGCTTCTTGCTTCTGTTCGCTGCTTGCGGATCCGGCGAAGAAACATCCGCGCAAACCGAGGAGGGGCCGTACGTTATGGGCGAACCCTTGTCCGACCCTGCGCTGGCGGTCGTCGTACGCTCCGAATTCGGAACGGATACCCTCTTTACGCAGGCGTTCGAAGAAGAAGCGCTGGCTATGGCGATGCAATTCGGCGTCCTGAGCAATCCGGAAGAAATGCGCAGACTCCGCGCAAGCGTCGTGGAAAGATTCGTATTGCTGGAGCATCTGATCTTCGGCGAAGCAGATCGTCTTGACCTTGTCACCGAAGAAGAGGCTGTCGAACAACGCATGCAGCAGATCATGACGCAGTTCCCCAACGAGGAAGCGTTGCGACAGGCCCTCGCTGCGGATAACCTGACGGAAGAAGAACTTCGCGAGCAGATCGCCGAAGACATCATGCAGCAAGCGTTGTTCGCCCATTTTTCGGCCACTGCCGAAGAGCCGGACCCCGAAACCATCGAGGCATTCCGCGAAGCACGGGCGGAGGAAGTGCGGGCGTCGCATATTTTGTTCATTCCTCCTCCGGGCGCAACCGACGCACAGAAGGATTCCACCCGAAGCCAGGCCGAAGCCGTGCTTGACAGCGTTCGGGCCGGCGCGGACTTCGCAGAAATGGCTCGCCTGCATTCGCAAGGGCCTTCCGGTCCCCGCGGAGGCGACCTGGGCTTCTTTGGCCGGGGAGACATGGTGCCGCCTTTTGAGGAGGCCGCCTATGCCTTGAGCGACTCTGGAGCAGTAACGCAAGCGCCCGTCGAAACCCGGTTCGGATACCATCTCGTCAAATTGACCGGACGGCGGACCGCAGCGCTCATGGATTCGTCCGAAGCCCGGCAGCAGATCCTGCAAGAACGCGGGCGCGACGCTGTTGACGAGGAGATAAACCGGCTTCGCGCCAGCGCAACCGTACAGATCAACCCGAATGTGGCGGACGTCGATCTGAACGCAACCGAATAATAGCGAAGCTACAAGGCATCCATCCCGAATCGCTCGACAGCCTCCAGAGTCTCGCGCACATCGTCCCAGGTCGTCGCGTGGTTGACAATGCACATTCTGAGAGAAAACCTCTGTCCCAGCTTTGTCGACGACATGAACGCGCGCTCCCCCCAAAACAGGTGGGCAAGCACATTCCTGTTGATTTCCTCCAAAGCCTCTTCGTCAAGGTCCGCATCCCGGGGATTCACCCGGAAACAGACAATGCCCAGCGACGCCGGGTTCAACACCTCCAGCATCGAACTCTCCCGAACGTACTCCTCGGCCCGAGCAGCCAACTCCATCCCCTTCGATACGGCGCGACGGAACGCCGCCATCCCGAACGTCTGAACCGACATCCATATCTTCAAAGCCCGAACCGAACGGCTCAGTTGCAAACCGCGATCCGAAAAATTCGGGTGGTCGGCGCCCCATATCGTGTCCTGAAGCATGTCGTGCGGTATTGCGAATACATGCTCGAGCGTCTTTACGTCCTTCACCAGCAGGCAACCTGCCTCGTATGGCTGAAAGAACCATTTGTGGGCGTCTAACACAATTGAATCGGCGCGCTCGATCCCGCGCAGAAGTTCCTTGCCGCGCTCGGTCACCACGCCGAAACCGCCGTACGCCGCGTCGACATGGAGCCATATCCCTTCCGACGCGCAGTAATCCGCCATCTCCTCAAGCGGATCGATAGCCCCTGTGCTGCCTGCCCCGGCGTTCGCGCACACCGCTATGGGAGTAAATCCCGAGGCGCGGTCCGCAGCCACGGCGCGGGCAAGCGCTCCCATGTCCAGACGATAACGCCCGTCGCAGGCAACCTTGCGGATGCACTCCGTGCGAACGCCGATGATGCGGGCCGCACGGAACTGTACGCTGTGGCTCTGGTCGCTCATGTACACGGTCGCGCGATCAGGGTCTCCAGCCGCCTCTCTTGCCGCCGCGAACGCATTGAGACTGGCCGCCGAACCCCCGCTCGTCAAAAGCCCCCCGGCGCTCTCCGGGTAGTCCAGCCACCGACGAATCCAGTCGATAACCACCAACTCGAGTTGGCTCGGGCCGCTTGAGGTCAACCAGGTGCACTGGTTCACCTGGTGCCCGGCCACCATGAAATCCGCCAGTATCCCCGGCCAGGTGGGCGACGACGGAATAAACCCGAAAAAGCGGGGGTGGTCGATCCGGGCCGCGAACGGAAGAATCTCGCGGGCGGCCTGCTCGATAACCTCCAATGCAGGTCGGCCCTCCTCGGGCGGAGCCTCTGCCAGTTGCTTTATGAGACCCTCCCTGAACTCTCCGTTCCAGGCAGTTTCTTCAGGCAGCCTCTCGATTCGCTCCACCACAAGCTCCGCCGCCCTGCGCGCAAGGTCCAGCATCGTCTCGGGCGCCATGGACAGGTCGCTGCGCACGCCTGCGTCCGATCCCGTTTTGCCTGATTGTCCCATCCTCTTCTTCCTGCAACCGATTCGTCGGAGAGATGGCGTACGGCGCCGACAAAGAAGCCGTACAAAAGAACCGCCTGTCGGAAGGGATTACTTGAGCAAGGTCATTTTCTTCGCAGAGACGCGCTGTCCGGTGCACAGGACGTACAGGTGCGCACCGTCTTTGCCAGTATCTTTTAGTATACGGCAGACAGCATCAGGTTGTCAAGACCCTGACGCGAGCGTTCTGTCGTCCTGGAGCCGCCCGGGCGTCTTTAGGATCGAACGCGTACGCTCTTTCCGGGCGTCAAGGCGGATGATCGCCTCGTCGAAACCCCCAAGGCGCCTGTATCAGACTTTACCGCAGCGCGTCGCTGTCGTGGCGGCGCATCAGGATGTGCGGGATTCCGACTTCTTCGAAGGGGTCGCCGACGGTATGGAAGCCAAGGGACTGGTAGAACTTTTCCAGATGCAATTGTGCGTGGACAAGGTATTCCCCCAGGCCAGCCCGTCGCGCGTCTTCGATAACCCAGGAAACCAGCGCCTTGCCGTATCCCTTCCCCCGGTACTCTTTCAGCACGGAAAAACGCTCCAGCCTTGCGGTAGGGCGCTGTTCGTAGGCTATCAGGCGCCACCTCGCCGCCGCCATCGGCGCGCCGTCCACGGACCCGAGCACATGACGACTGATCTCTTCGTACTTGTCCCATTCCAGCTCGCACGGACAATTTTGCTCTTCAATGAAGACACGGGTGCGAATGGCTTTCACGGCTTGCCATTCCTTGCTGCCTCTGTATGCGATGCACACGGCCATGGAGCCGATCGCCAGATCGGTATAGAGGAAGGTCATGGGTTTGCTTAAAAAAATAAGGTGAAACCGGGGGCTTCGGTACATTAATGTACCACTTTGGCCATAATTGTTTCTTTTATTGTTGCGAAAATATTATGAAACCGCAAAAAACTCGACTGAAATATCTTTGTCTAAAAAATTAAGGCGACAAAACTCGCCGATTTATTTCTTTAGGCGCGCCGTCTGGCGTTCGGGCCGATCTCTGCCGCAGGAGGCTGATAGACAGGATCGGGAGGGGAGATCGACGGCATAGACCGCGGGCGCCGCTGTCTCGTAACAGGGACCTTGCCCGACAATCCGGAGCGCGCCCTTTTCGAAGGGTTGCCTGCGCAATACGATCCGTCGCGGTCTTCGGCGCATCCCGTCCTGATTTTCCTTCCGGGAGGGACATATCTTCCGGCGAATGCGTTACAATATACCGTCCTTTTCTATTCCGCATTCATCACCCGCGCGGTCATCGCTCGGTCCGGCCAGCGACGATCGCTCAGCACGGCCATGAAGAAAGTCGTTTACCTCGATTACAATGCGTCCACGCCCGTGGACGAACGGGTCTTGCAGGCTATGCTGCCCTGGTTTCGCGAGCAGTACGGCAATCCTTCCAGCAAAGGCCATCCCTTGGGCTGGGCCGCGGAGGAGGCTTGCGAACAGGCCCGGGAACGCATGGCCGCCGCCCTGCATGTGGAGCCGGGGGAAATCGTTTTCACTTCCGGGGCTACCGAGGGCGCCAATGCGGCCATCAAGGGCGTAGCGGAAATGTACGCGTCCAAAGGACGCCGCCTCGTTACGGTACGGACCGAACACCGGGCCGTCCTTCAGGCGCACCGCGCGCTGGAGCGCAACGGATACGAAGTCACCTGCCTGCCCGTGGATGCGTCCGGACAAATCGACCTTTGCGCGCTTGAAAACGCCCTGCGCGACGACACGATACTCGTTTCCGTGATGTGGGCGAACAACGAGACGGGCGCGATCCAGCCCATGGAACGCATTTCGGAAATAACCCGCGCCCGGGGCGTGCTTTTCATGACGGACGCCACCCAGGCGGTGGGCAAGATTCCCGTCCAGGGCGGGCTGGCGGATTTGCTCGTCTGTTCGGCGCACAAGTTCTATGGTCCGAAGGGGGTAGGCGCCTTGTATGTTCGTCGTCGGGATCCCCGGGTGCGCCTGACGCCGCTCCTGGACGGCGGCGGCCACGAAAACGGACGCCGTTCGGGTACGTTGAATGTGCCCGGCGTCGTGGGCATGGGCAAAGCCCTTGAAATCGCTTGCCGGGAGATGGAGGATTTCCGCAAGCGCATGGAGCGTCTGCGAAATTGTCTGGAGCATCGCCTGCTCCAGCTTCCCGGGGCGAAGGCGAATGTCTCGCCGCAGATTCCTCGCTTGCCGCAAACGTCCAGCATTCGGTTCGAAGGCGTCGGGGGCGCGCATATCATGGCGGCCTGTCGCAACCTGGCCTTTTCCGCCGGAAGCGCTTGTTCCAGCGGGAGCGGCGAACCGAGCCATGTGCTCCGGGCCATGGGCCTGTCGGACGAACAAGCCCTGTCCACGCTGCGTCTTAGTCTCGGACGGTTCACCACCGAGGATGAGGTAGATCGCGCCGCCGACCAGATCGGAGCAGCCGTTCGGGCCGTCAACCATGCGGCCATGCCGTCCGCCTGACCTCGTCTCGCCAGAAAACATCCATCTGCACCCCTGTTCCGCATGGAATCGATTTCGGAAAATATCGTAAATCGCGTGGCCCAGAGCGACCTGGTCGTGTTCAACCTCGAGGACCTGTGGGACCATCGGCCCGTCGTGGAATTCGACCTGGCCCCGTTCCTGTTCCGGGAAATCGTTCTGCGCGAAAAGGACTTCCGGGCCAGCATGAAGGCGTTCGACTGGGCGCAATACGCAGACTGCCATGTGGCGGTCTTTTGCTCGGCGGATGCAATCATTCCCACCTGGGCATGGATGCTCGTCGCCTCGAAACTGCAACCCGTCGCTTGCTCCGTAGCCCTGGGGCGCCGGGAAGACCTGATGCGAGACCATTTTGCCCGCGCCCTTGAATCCATGGACTGGTCCCGCTACGAAGGCAAGCCTGTGGTCGTGAAGGGATGCGGCAGCGAGGTCGCGCCGCCTGCCGCCTATCTGCTGGCCACGACCAAATTGCAGCAGGTCGCCGCAAAGTTGATGTACGGCGAGCCGTGTTCGTCCGTCCCGCTGTGGAGAAAACCGCGCAATGCGCCTGGGCCAGCGAGGGCGGCAGCTCCAAAAGCCGTACTCCGTCGATAGGGGCCGAAAAGCGACGAAAGCATGCGTTGACGAACCCCGTCCATGTTGGATAAACGGGTTCGTCCGGGAACAAGAGCGGTGGACATGCAAGGCGCCCCTTGCCAGATTGATGCGGCGCCTGCCCGCCGGCCTATCCGACGCGGGAAAGCCCCATTCCCCGATTTCCGTATGCGGCATGGAGATGTTTCCGTAGCGCCGCATGACCGGGTTCCGTCAGGTCGGGATCGCGCGCAATCAGGTCGAAAGCCAGGTCGCGGGCTTGCGCAAGGAGCTCCACATCCTCCGAGAGGTCGGCGATTTTCAACTCCGGCAAGCCGCTTTGCTTGGTGCCGAAAAAGTCTCCCGCCCCGCGAATCTTCAGGTCGGCTTCGCTGATCCGGAAGCCGTCGTTCGTATCCACCATCACCTGCAAGCGCTTGCGGGCTTCGTTCGTGCACTTGTAGTCCGCCATCAGAATGCAATAACTCTGCTTCCCTCCCCGTCCGACCCGGCCCCGGAGCTGGTGCAACTGGCTCAAGCCGAAGCGTTCGGCATGCTCTACGATCATGATGGTGGCGTTCGGCACGTCCACCCCCACCTCAATCACCGTCGTGGCCACCAGCGCCTTGAAATCGGCTCGGCGGAACAGGGTCATGGCGTCTTCTTTTTCGCCCCGCGACATCCGTCCGTGAATCAGCCCCACCTTGTGCGGGGCAAATATCTTCTTTAGCCTGGCATACCCTGATTCGGCGTCCTTGAGGTCCATCTTTTCGGACTCTTCCACGAGCGGGTAGACGACGTAGCATTGCCTCCCCTTCGCAATTTCGTCGCGCACGAAGGCATAGACCTGCTCCCGGCTTTTGTCGAAGCGCAGCGCCGTGCGCACCGGACGCCTCCCCGCAGGCAATTCCTTCATGACCGACACGTCCAGATCGCCGTAGAGCGTCAGCGCGAGGGAACGGGGGATGGGCGTGGCGGTCATGAGCAACATGTGCGGGCGGGCGCCCATTTCGAACATGCGGGCGCGCTGCATGACGCCGAACCGGTGTTGTTCGTCCACGATCGCCAGACCCAGTCGCTGGAACGCTACATCGTCCTGAATGAGCGCATGCGTACCGACGGCCATGTTGGCCCGGCCTTCCGCTATATCTGCAAGAATCTGGAGCCGTTCCGCCTTGGGCAAGCCTCCGACGAGGAGCCGCAGCCGCACGCCGAGAGGGTCCAGGTACTTCCGCAAATTGGCGTAATGCTGCTCCGCCAGAATTTCCGTGGGCGCCATGAATGCGCTCTGGTAGCCGCTGTCGAGCGCATGGAGCATCGCTGTCACGGCCACCACGGTCTTGCCGCTTCCCACATCGCCTTGCAACAGGCGACGCATCTGTTTGCCGGTCTGCATATCCCGCGCAATATCCTTCAGCGCCGCCCGCTGCGCGCCCGTCAATTTAAAGGGAAGCCCTTCTTCCAGGAACTGCTTCACGCGCGGTCCCGGCGCCTCGAACCGGGGGCCTGCATGCACGATCCGCCGCCGGCGCATCTGCGCCAGCAGCGCCTGAATGGAAAAGAGTTCCTCGAACTTCAGCCTGCGCTCCGCCTCTTCGAGCTCGGCCCGGTTTTCGGGAAAATGGATGGCCCGCAGCGCCGTAGCCCCGTCCATCAACGCCGCCGCCTTGCAGACATCGGCAGGGAGCGATTCTGGCAGCGCCTTGAGGTGATTTTTAAAAAAATCGTGAAGGATTCGGCGGAATACGCGGCTGGTCAGGCCTACGCTCGCCAGCGCCGCGCCGCCAGGATACAAGGCAATGATGCGCCCGGTGTCCAGCGTCTCGCTTTCCTCGCCCAGCTTGTCGAAATCTGGATGCGCCATCGAGAACATGCCGCCATAACGCTGGGGCCTTCCGTGGAACGCCACCCGATCCCCTTTGGCGAAGCGTTTCGATATCCATTGCACGCTCTTGAACCAGACGCATTTCATGGCGTGGCCGCCTTCGTCCTGCAGGATCAGTTCGAACCGGTATCCGGCGCGCCCCCGCACCGTATTCGCAAGAACCACTTCGCCCACCACCGTAACCGGAGACGTATCCGCCTGCAACGCCGGAATCGGAACGACGGAAGACCGGTCCAGGTAGCGACGCGGATAATAATGGACCAGGTCGCGAACGGTCCGTACGCCTGCCTCCGCCAGGACCTCCACGCGGCGGCCCGTGATCCCTTGCACGCACTCCACGCCTTGCTCCAGAAGACTTATCGACATGGCGACGGAAATGGGTTCGATGCGCTCAATGCATTCCTTGCGTCCCGAAAATGGCCTTGCTTCGCATGCGCCCGCGGGCCGCTATTCCGCATCCAGAAGGCGCTCGTCGGCTTGCCACTGTCCCGGCGGACGGAACTGCACGTCCACCGCATCGTCGGCCTCCAGGATTCCGAAAAGCCGGGTTTGCATTTCGAGAATGCGTTCCTGGTGGTCCGGACTGTCGATGAGGTTGTGCTGCTCGAACGGGTCTTTTTCGAGATCGTACAATTCATTCATGTCCCAGACGCCGTGGTAGAACATGTATTTGTACCGGTCGCCTCGGAGCGCATACACCGTGGGCGTATGCGGAAACGAGAATTCCCAGAAGTATTCGTACGCGAATTCCGTTCGCCAGTCGGGAATGGACGCCCCGCCGAGGAGCGGCAGGAACGAACGGCCATCCATGCGCTCCGGGATTTCCAGACCCGCCAGGGCAAGGAAAGTCGGAGCCACGTCTATATTCAGAATCATCTGGTCCAGTTCGCTCGCAGGCGCCACATACCCCGGCGACCAGGCCAGCATGGGTACGCGCATGGACTCCTCGTATGCATTCCGCTTGTCGATCAACCCGTGTTCGCCGAACAAAAATCCGTTATCTCCCATGTACGCGACCAGCGTTTCGTCCGCAAGGCCCTGCGCTTCAAGATAATCCAGCACGCGCCCGATGCTGTCGTCGACGCTCAGCAAGGTTTCTGCATAGCGGCGGTAGAACTGGTCGTACACCAGATCGCCATGGTACATATGATCGACGCCGTGCCAGCTGTAGCGCTGCTCCTTGACCCATTTGGGTTTGGAGCGATAGTTCTGCTCCGTATTCGCCATGGTGACGGGATACTCCAGCGCCGTATCCGCATACCGGCCCGCATGCCGCTCCGCAGGAATGAATTCGGCGTGCACGGCCTTGTGCGAGAGGTACAGGAAGAACGGGCGGTCCGCCTCGCGGCTGTCCAGCCACTCGAGGGCATAGTCCGTAAGCAGGTCCGACGTATGGCCCTCGTGCGGGCTTCGCGTCCCGTTCACGTTCAGATCGGGATTCATGTAGACGCCTTGCCCCCGGAAACTCACCCAGTAATCGAAACCCGGCCGAGGGGCGTCGCTGGAAGAACCCATGTGCCATTTGCCGACGAACGCGGTCTGGTAGCCTGACTCCTGGAGCAATTCCGGGAAAAACGCAGCGCCCTCCGGCGCCAACCGCTGATTGTCCACCACGCCGTGGTTATGCGCGTACTGGCCGGTCAGGATAGAGGCGCGGCTCGGCGAACACAATGCTGTGGTCACGAACGCATTGCGCAGATGCAGTCCCTCGCGGGCCATGCGATCCATGTTGGGGGTTTCGAGAAATTCGGGCGCCCGCTCATGGAATCCCATGAAATCGTACCGATGGTCGTCGCTCAGGATAAACACAACGTTGCGGGGCGCGTCGCCGGACTGCGCCTGGGCGGACAGCGCGCCGCCGAAGGCGAGCAGAAAGACAAGGAAGACGTTTGTAAAAAGGCGCATGGTTTTATGGACGGTCGGGGAATCGGGAATCATGGAATACAAATAGGTTTTCTGGCGGACAGTGTCAAGAGCAGCCGCCCGCGAACCGGTACAGAATACGACATTGGGCACAACATAACGTCTTTTGATCCGTTCGATGGGGCAGGTCCGCGAGGGCGGTCAGCCTGACATGAAACCCCGGCAAATGGTATACTCCACAGTATGCTGCGATATGCCTGATAGTCTACCGCGCATCCCGAAAGCGCCTGTGTCCTCTGAAAATCCCCGTTCGTTTTTCCTGCGGCGTTCCTCGTCCGGGCTGGTTGCCCGGCAGGCGTCCGTCCGCTTATTCGGACGAGACGAGGCGGTTCGTCGGTTGTTTCCCGATGCAGAATCCGCTGCGGCGATGCGGCTTGTTGGCTGGATTGGTCAAATGCCCTGGTCCTGTCTGGTTTTTTTGATATGTTTGGCCGCAAGCGGGTGTGGTCCGCAGCGCCCTTCCGACCCGACCTATGTGGGCCGCGAAACGTGCGCCGGATGCCATGCGGAAGCAGCGCTCGCATGGGAGGGATCGGATCATGACCGGGCCATGGAAGAAGCCCTCCCGGAAACCGTGCTGGGGGATTTCGACGACGCCGCGTTCGAGCGTTGCGGCGTCGAAACGCGCTTTTTCCGGGAAGACGACGGCTTTTTCATCCATACGCAGGGAGCCGACGGAATCATGCAAACCTGGCCCGTCGCCTATACCTTCGGCTACGAACCGCTCCAGCAATATCTCATCCCGTTGGAAAACGGACGTTTGCAGGCATTCACGGTGGCCTGGGATACGCAGGGCGAACGGTGGTTCTCCCTCGCAGAAGACGAGTGCATCGCCCCTCCGGACTGGCTCCACTGGACCGGCGACGGCATGAACTGGAATTACATGTGCGCGGATTGCCACTCCACCAACCTGCAACGCAATTTCAATCTGGTCGCCGGCGCCTACGAGACCTCCTTTTCGGAAATCGACGTGAGCTGCGAGACATGCCACGGGCCCGGGGAGGCCCATGTGCAAAACGCGCAATCCGGAACGTACGACCGTGCTGCTTCCGGCCTCACGGCGACCCTTTCGGCGCCGCGCGAGCAGGTGGAAACCTGTGCGCCGTGCCATTCCCGGCGCCGGATCGTCTACCCGAATCATATCGCCGGCAATGCCTTCCTGGACCACTACGAGCCTGAACTGCTCGAAGAGGAACTGTACTTCGCCGACGGACAGATACGCGACGAGGTGTACGTGTACGGTTCGTTTCTGCAAAGCCGCATGTATGCAGAGGGCGTGGCGTGCACGGATTGCCACGATCCCCATACGACCCGGCTGAAATTCGAGGGGAATGCGCTCTGCGGACAATGCCACGACGCAGCCGTCTACGACACGTTCGAGCACCTCCGGCATCCCGAGGGCGCGGAAGGTTCGCAGTGCGTGGATTGCCATATGCCGGAACGAACGTATATGGGGGTGGACCCCCGCCGGGATCACAGTTTCAAGATTCCCCGACCCGACCTCTCCGTCCAAACCGGGGCGCCGAACGCATGCCAGGGGTGCCATGCGGACCGTTCCGCGGAATGGGCCGCCGAACAGATTGAGGACTGGCACGGACCGGAACGCCCGTTCTCGTTCGCCGCGGCCCTTGCCGGCGGACGGGAAGGAGCTCCCGAGGCCGAACCGGAATTGATCCGTCTGATGGAGGATCCCGGCGCCCCGGATATCGTGCGCGCTACGGCGCTGACGCTGCTGGACGGGTATTCTACGGTGCGGGCTTCGGAGGCCGCGAAGCGGGCGCTGGGGGATGAGGCGGCGCTTGTGCGGGCTGCCGCCGTACGTCGCCTCGGAGCACAGAACCGCGCCGAAACTGATCGCTCGGCGATCCCGGAACTGGAGCCCCTGCTGACCGATTCCGTGCGGCTGGTGCGGATGGAAACAGCCCGCGTGCTCGCTCAAATGGCGCCGGAGCGATACACCCGGGATAACGCGAGCGAAACGGCGGCCGCCTGGCGGAACGCCTTAGAGGAATACCGCGACGGGCAGCGCGCCCTGAACGATCAGGCCGCCTCGCACCTGAATCTGGCCATTCTCCACGAGCGTCTGGGCCGGTCGGACTCGGCCGCGGCAGCTTACCGGACCGCTGTCCGCATCGACTCCACCTTCGTCCCGGCGCACCTGAACCTGGCCATGCTGCTTAACCGCACGCGGGGACAGGGCGGTACGCAGGCGGAAGCACTGGCTGCCGAAGCCGAGACCTCCCTGCGCGCAGCGGTGCGCATGCAGCCGGACGCCGCCGAGGCGCAGTACACGCTGGGCCTGTTCCTCGCCGAAACGCCGGACCGGCTCGAAGAGGCTGCAACCCACCTCGGGCAGGCGGCGGCGCTGGACGCTTCGAATGCCCGCATGCAGTACAACGCCGGGCTGGCGCACCAGCAATTGGGCGACGCCGAACAAGCCGAACGCTTTTTGTCCCATGCGCTGCGCCTTGCCCCGGACCATGCGGACTACTTGAACGCATTGAGCATTTTCCATGCCCAGCAGGAGGACTGGGACCAGGCGCTCGAATACACGGACCGCCTGCTTGCGCAATACCCGGACAACCCCGATCTGCTGCAACGGCGGGCATGGATTGCGGGGCAGGGGCGGTAGGTTTTATGAGAGTATAGACACGTAAAAAACACTGATTAATCCTGAATCAGCATACAATATTACACCTTGAATTCCGCCGAAATCTGTCCAATCGAACCGAACCACCTCTTACTACAGACGAAAGCCGCTGACCAAGGCGGCGTAACCCACCGCAGCCCTGCACCTGAAACGACCCGGACTAACTGTCCGAATTTCCCGAACCATTTTTCTTCCCGCATCTCTTCCACCTCGATGGTCAATGTCCATTCGGGATGGGTGGAGGGCGCCGTGAACTACTTGGTGCGCCCCGAAATCTTGCAAAAATAAATCTTGTCTTTATAAAATATAAATTGTATCTTTATAATATCCTGATTAAATCTGCGAAATCCAGAGGCTGAGAGGGGTGCGCTGACAAGGAATGACGAAGAAACGCGGCGGCCCCCACGTAATGAGGAATGACATAGCCAGCGTGCCCCTCGCGGCCTCCCGAAGGGCGCTTCACGTCTGCGACGCCCCGAATCCGCAGTATTTCCCGCTGATTTCAACGCTGGAATGTGACCGTACGTTGCGGACGTGACGTGCTGAGCGCAGTGGTTTTGATCGGAGTATCCTTGATATTTGCACATGGTACACGCAACGAATAGCAAACGCGATGATCGAGCGAAATCTGAGCAAAACAATCCTGAAGTCTTTGCAGGTCTTCCCGGCTGTATACGTAGCCGGTCCTCGGCAAGCGGGAAAAAGCACGCTGGCGTTGAGGCTCGCCGCGAACGAATGGCCCGCGGACTACGTGACTTTCGACGAGGCTACCATGCTGGGCGCGGCGCACAGCAATCCCGAAAGTTTTCTTCGCGCTTGGAAAGGCCCCCTGATCCTCGACGAAGTGCAAAGGGCGCCGGGGTTGTTCCGAGCGCTCAAAGCGATGGTCGATGAGGCCCGCCTGAAGGACAAACAAGCCGCAAGTGGACGGTATTCGCCTGAAACCCCGCCGCCGCGTCGTCGCCGCCCTTCGGGCCTGAAGAACAAACAAGCCGCAAACGGCCAGTATCTGCTGACCGGGTCCTCCAATATTCTGGCGTTGCCCGGCTTGGCCGACGCCCTGGTGGGCCGAATGCGCGTTCTGACGCTTTATCCGTTGTCCGCGCTGGAGGTTTCGGGGGGAGCGGGCGACTTCCTGTCCTGTCTTATGGAAAATCGTTTCCGTCCCGGCGCGATACCAAGGCGTAGCGCCTTGGCGGATATGATCCGGAGAGCGACCTTTCCCGATATTTCGGATCAGGATGAATCCGCTCGGCGGCAATGGTTCGAGAGCTACATAACCACCATCTTGCAAAGGGACGTACGACAGATTGCGGACATCGCAAAGCCGTGGATTTTGCCGAATCTGCTCAAGGCGCTCGCAGGCCGGGCGGGAGGACTGGTCAATGAAGCCGATATTGCAAGAACGGTCGGGTTGAACGCTGTAACGGGCAAAAATTACCGCGTTCTTCTGCAAATGATATTCCTGGCCATGGACGTAAAACCCTGGTTTCGCAATATCGGCAAGCGTTTGGTCAAATCGCCGAAAAATTACCTCGTTGACGCCTCGCTACTCTGTCATTTGCAACGGATCGACCTCGCGCAATCCGAAATCAACGATCCGCACAGGTTCGGACAAATTCTGGAAAATTTCGTCGCTACGGAACTTGTCAAGCAACTATCCGCAGCGGACGGTCTCGCGGAACTGCAGCACTTCAGGACAAGCGATGGGAAAGGGGTGGATTTTATACTGGAAAGCCTGGATGGAAAACTGGCGGCGATCGAGGTTAAAAATCGGGACGCCATAACCGAAAACCACTTCAAAGGATTAAAAATATTGCGGCGAGAAGCGCCGGACGATTTTGTTTGTGGAATAGTCCTCTATCGGGGCCGCCGGATTGCGCCTTTCGACCATAATTTGTGGGCGGTCCCGGTCGACGCAATGTGGTTGTGAAAACGCGCCCAAAGATTACCTTACACCGTTTCCTGGACATCTTTGCCTTGCTGTGCCCGAAAAGCGAGCTCCTCCCGCGAAACTCCCGCTCGCCGGTCTTCGCCCTCTCGCCAGCTTCCTATTCCTTTTCCCCTGCCTCCCCTTCCCGCATCTCCTCCACCTCGACGACTACGCTCCATTCGGGATGGGTGGAGGGCGCCGTGACCACATTGAGCGCCTCGAAAACGAGATCGTGTCGAAATCCCCGTTCGCCGGTCTTGACCTCCAGCCATGTAACGGCATGCGGCTCGAGGACAATCAGATCCGTCGCGGTAGCGAAGGTGTATTCCGACAGGTTGCGCAGCGTAAACGCCGCGTCGGACGTGTTCTTGATGGCTACGTGGAGCACGGAGGCGTCCTCGCCGTATTCTGCGGTTTTTACCGAGAGCGACGCCTCGATCAGCGGCTGCACATGCTCCGGTCTGCCGATCAGGATATCTTTGAACCATGCTACCGTGCGACGCATCCGGAACGCCTCTCCGATGGCTTCGACAGATCGGTCCGTCGCAAAAACGAGCGTGGCGGACCGGTGACCGCCTCCGGGCACGTCGAATGTCCAGTCTATCAGCCCGTGAATGTCCGACGTGCCGAGAATGGCCAGATTATGATCCAGGGCGATCTGGAGCGCCTCGTCCGAATACCATTGTTCGTTGACCACCTCGATTCCATGCAGCAGTCCCTCGTCGATCAACTGGCGATGCATGTCGGTGAGTTCTGCGATCGCATCCGGTTTTTGCGCCGGCCAGCTCGGATGATTCCAGAACACGAACGCTCCCTGCCGGTTGGCCTCGCGGATCGCATCCGCGGAGGAGTCCACCCGGACGGGATTGACGTCTTCCAGCATGACGGCGTTTATGTGACCCGGCGGCATGGCCCGCGTAATCTCCGCTCCCCGCAGGACGAGAAGGGGTACGTTTTCTCCGTCATTCTCGTCCGCCTCTTTCTGCTCGTCCTCCATCATTCTTTCGACCACTTGCGCAGCCAGATCGTAACTCCGGTTGCGGTCCGGATGCGGGATGTCGTCTATATGCGGCTGGTATTCGATGTGATCGGTAATCGCAAGGCAGTCGAGCCCGTCGCGCAGCGCTTCCTGTACGCGGATGTCAGGCCAAACGCTTCCGTCAGAGAAAACCGTGTGGGTGTGGAGGTCGCAAACCAGCGTATGGTATCCCGGTACGTCGGGAAATTCGATAGCGCGGCTGTCGGCGCGCTGTGTATGTTGCGCTCCGGCGACAGGAACGGTCAGCAGCAGGGCAAGGAAACAGAAAAAGCGTTGCATGGGAATAGGGTGCAGGGTTAGGGGATTATGTAATGTGGCGGGCCATTGCCGGTTTCGGGATGGAGCGAAGGGCTTCCTGGTGGAACGGCCCGTCTTGTCGAGATTTATTCCGTGCGTTCGTCGAAAGCATAGCGCAGGGTGAGCGTATGCGCGCCGTCCGCCGCGCGGCCAATTTCCATTTCGCCCCGGAGACCGGTCAACTCGCCCGTACCCGACCCGGGCACCACATTCCCGAACGAATGCGGGGGCATGTCCGGCCCCATAATGCCTCCGTGCTGCAACACGAACGTACCGGATCGCCCCGCAAGCACGCCGGTCACCCGTTCCGAAACCACATAGCCGGCGCCTGCTTCCGGGTCGTTCATCCCGCAAAAAAGCCCTTCGCCCGCGCTTTCTCCAGCAAGTTCTCCCTGGAATTTCTTCCGGATGGCTACGCGAGCGAGTGCGGGACCTTCTTCGGGATCGTCGCCGGGCGAGGGTTCCCATCCCGTGACGTCGAATGTACACCTGGCTTCCATGGCGCGTGCTGGTCGGGTGTGTGCAATGCAATAATATACGTCCTGAACGCGATGCGAAAAGGGATGAATTCGCGTCCAGGCGCGCCTGCATCTCTTGCAGGCTTTTCAATGGCGCGCTGCGCATCCATGGGGACAGCGAGCCAATTTCGGTAATCGAAAAAAGTCTCTCGGCGTACGATTTTGCTTTCCCGGCAAGACCCTGCAACTGCAGCGATCCGGCGCCAATCATCGGCGTGCTCTGCCCCGGACGCTTTGCAACGCGGCGTCGCCGAAGCATGGAAAAGTGGGCCCGGTAGGGTTCGAACCTACGACCAATGGATTATGAGTCCACTGCTCTAACCACTGAGCTACGGGCCCGGATACGTATGGATATGGACAAGCGCGAAAGGAACGATTATACAACGGCCCGGCCTTTTGTGATCCGGCGGCGCAGTATGATTTCGCTATGCGCCGAATGCATTCCGCAATAACGCCAGACTCTTGGGAATCGCCGCGCCGGGGTCTTCGGCGCCCTCGAATTCCAGCGAAACATACCCCCGAAATCCGGCGTCGCGCATGATTTTCGCAATGCGGTCGTAATCCAGGTCGAGCGTGTACCATGTGCCGCCTCCATAATAGGTCTTGGCCTGTACAAGCACGGCGTATGGCGCGAGCATGGCCAGTTTGTCGTACGGATCTTCCAGAAAATTGCCCGTATCGAGGGTAACCTGAAGCCAGGGCGAATCGATGGCGCGCACGATGCGGAGCACTCCTTCGGGCGTCCGTCCGAGCCCCCAGTGATTCTCCAGCCCCAGCACAACGCCCCGCTCCGCAGCATGTTCGACGCAGGAACCGATGGCGTCGATTACCCATCCGAATGCTTCCTCGTCCGTATGCCCTTCCAGCGGCGGTTCAATGCCCCTGTTGGCCATCAAGGCGTCGAACGATTCGCTCGTGCCCCAGCGCCCCGTATTGATGCGCATGGTGGGAATCCCCAGCGCGGCGGCGATATCGATCTGGCGCCTGGTCCTGTCCACATTCTCTTGCCGTTTCGCCGCATCTGGCGAGACAAAGCCCTGATGGGTTGAAAATCCCATCAGGTCCAGACCCGACTCGATGGCTTTGCGTTTCAGCATTTGCAAGTGGGCATTCTCCTCGGAACCCATCTGAATATGGAGAATCTCCACGCCATCGAAGCCCATGTCTGCGGCCTGTTCGATGCAGGAAGCGATCGGGTAATTCTCCCGGTCTCCGGCGAAACGCCAGAACGAATACGTGGATACGCCGATCCGGTTACCCGGCTTGCGGCCCAGTTTCGCCATCGGGGCAAGGGCCTGGGCGGGCGCGGCGGCTCCCAATCCAAGCAGTCCGCCTGTCACGGCGGCGCGGCGGACAAAATCTCTACGGCGCATATCGTTCGCTTGTCTTAATGGTTTGTGACAGGCAGCCAGTCTTTGCATATCCCTCACGGATACGTCTGGATGCGCTTCATGTTCGCGCGTCTTGCAAGTACGTCCGGCTTCCGGGCCGTTCCGCCTTGCAAGAAACTCCGGCGCTGTCTGCAAAAAATGAGTTAAAAAATCTAAATTTCCAGATGTTTTTCGCGTATTTCCCTAAATTTGTTAACAAACTTGTGCTTTACAGGCCAAGTTATTTGCCCATAAGGCATCATGACCGACTGCTGGGCAGATCATTGCGTATCCCGACTCCTTCGCCTCCACAAAACGCCATGAAACGCCATGTATCGAATCGACGACATCGATGTCACCATCCTTAATCTGTTGCAGGACAGCGGACGGATGAAACGCAACGCCATTGCGGAAATTGTAGGATTGTCTGTGCCCTCGATCAGTGATCGCATGCGCAAGCTTGAAGAACGCGGGGTCATCACAGGTTATCATGCCGTGCTTGCGCCCAAGCGATTCCACATCGACATTACCGCTTTTATCCGCGTAACCGTGGACGGATCTTCAAACTACGACAACTTCGTGAACGAGGCGCTCGTTTTCCCGGAAGTACAGGAGGTGCACTCCATTACCGGGGAAGGAAGCCATCTGTTAAAGGTGCGCGTATCGAACACCACCAACCTCGAACAACTTCTCGGGAAAATTCAGTCGTTGCCCGGGGTGTATAACACCTCGACCAACATCGTGCTGAGCACATTCAAGGAATCAAGGCACATAAAGCCGTATACGACCGACATTGCGGAAAATTAAATCCTCTGTATACTACGAAAAGGGCCTGCCCTCCACACCGTTTACCCTCCACCACCAAACACGAAATGCTATGTCCAGGTTAATGGACGATTACAACGTAAAAGCCGCCACCAAATTCCTTCCGGGCGTCAAAAAACCCGTTCTCCCCATAGAGATCGAGAAAATCTTCGGGGAGAACGTTTTTGGCCTTGAGGCTATGAAAAGCCGACTTCCAAAGAAGGTTTACGAACGGCTTCTCGCCACCATCGAAAACAACGAACCGGTTGATCCGACTGTGGCGGACACCGTAGCGACCGCCATGAAGGAATGGGCCAGGGAGCGCGGCGGAACGCACTTTACGCACTGGTTCCAGCCCCTGACCGGTTCGACTGCCGAAAAGCATGACAGCTTTATCACCCCGAACAAGGGCGGCGGCGCCATTGCGGAATTTTCCGGGAGCAACCTGATACAGGGCGAACCGGACGCATCGAGTTTTCCCAGCGGCGGCTTGCGCGCTACCTTCGAAGCGCGTGGCTATACGGCATGGGATCCCACCTCGCCTGCCTTTATTATCGAGAACGAGAACGGGGCCTACATGTCGATCCCCACGGCGTTCACGTCCTGGACCGGCGAGGCGCTGGACCACAAGATTCCTTTGCTGCGCTCCATTGCGTCGCTGGACGACGCGGCGCGGCGCGCCCTGGCGTTGTTCGGCGTAAACGACGTGCGCAACGTGTATTCCACGGTCGGCGCCGAACAGGAGTACTTCCTGATCGACGAGGAATATTTTTACCGCCGCCCGGACCTCGTAACGACGGGCCGCACCCTCATAGGCACCAAACCTCCCAAGGGACACGAACTGGACGATCATTATTTCGGAACGATCGAAGACAGGGTCCTGTCGTGCATGCTCGAAGCGGAACGGGAGCTGTACCGCCTTGGGGTGCCCGTCAAAACGCGCCACAACGAAGTTGCGCCGAGCCAATACGAAATTGCGCCGATCTTTGAAAACTCGAACCTTGGCTCCGATCACCAGCACCTGATCATGCTCATGCTGCAAAAGACGGCCCGCAAGTACGGCCTTGTCTGCTTGCTGCACGAGAAACCGTTCGACGGACTGAACGGATCGGGCAAGCACAACAACTGGTCCTTGTCCACGAACACGGGCCTGAACCTGCTCGACCCGGGAGACGATCCTTCCCATAACCTGCGGTTCCTGTTTTTCTGCGCCGCCGTAATCCGCGCGGTATTCAAGCACCAGGACCTCTTGCGCATCGCTGTGGCGACCGCCGGAAACGATCACCGACTGGGCGCCAACGAAGCGCCTCCGGCCATTTTGAGCGTTTTCCTCGGCGAGGCGCTGTACGACATCTTCGACAAAATTGCGGAAGGCGTGGCCATGTCGAACAAGGAAGGCGGTTTGCTTGGACTCGGGAGTCCGGTCTTGCCCCATTTGTCGCGGCACTCGGGCGATCGCAACCGTACGTCCCCGTTCGCTTTCACGGGCAACAAGTTTGAATTTCGCGCCGTCGGGTCCAACCAGACGATCTCGCTCGCAAACACGATGATCAACGTAGCCATGTCGGAGGCGTTGGACGATCTGTCCGCGAGCCTGCAAGCCAAACTGGATGGCGGCGCATCGTTCGAGCAAGCCGTGGCGAAGACGCTTCAGGAATCCACGCTGGAAACCAGAACCATCCTGTTCGAGGGGGACAATTACTCGGACGAATGGCATGCCGAAGCCGAACGGCGCGGGCTGCTGAACTTGCGTACGACCGTTGATGCGCTCGAAAGAATGCTCGACGAAAAAAACATAGCGCTCTTCGAAAAAACGAATGTCCTTTCGGAGAAGGAACTCCGCAGCCGGTATGAAATCTGGCTTGAGCAGTATGTCATTACGGTCAATATCGAAGCGGAAACCACGCAGGCCATGGCCGAAACGATGGTGCTTCCCGCTGCGGCGAAGTACTTCGGGGAATTAACGACAACCGTTACGCAAGCCAAGCAGATTGGCGTTTCTTCTTCGGGCATGCAGGCGACGGCCTCCGCAACAGGGGAGCTCATTGACGAACTGCGCGAAGCCATCGACCAGTTGAAGGCAGTGAACATGACCCATATCGAAGATGGACACGACCACGCCGTGCACATGCGCGACAAGGTCATTCCGGCTATGGACGCCGTGCGTCTCGCATGCGACAAGCTCGAACGGGTGGTGCCGAACGGATTGTGGCCGGTGCCGACATATCGGGAAATGCTCTTCATTCGATAAGATCGGCGATGCGTCGGGCCGGATTGCTTGCGACCGCGCGGCGATCCGGCCCGAATGCTTCCGAGCCTTTCGAAACGTCCGAAAACGCTGAAAAACTACCGTGCGCGCGCGTCTATAGGCACGGCGTCGAGAACATCTTCGCCATTGACGATCCACGCGGTTTCGTGCAGGTGCATGCATACGCAGGCATGATTCGGCACGAACCGGATGCGGTCTCCCACTTCAAGGGTCGATCCGCCGGGCACATCGATCCAGGCATGTTCTTCGGAAAGCGAAGCGATGCGGGCATGCGGCAACGGTTCCATGCGGCGGGCGTCGTACAGCAACTGCCCATAGCCGTCCGTAAGCGCTCCCTGATCCGAGGCGACGGTTTTCGAACCGGCGTCGGCAAACAGCCGCTCTCTTCCCGAGGCCGTACGATGCTTGCTCACCACGGTGGTCAGCACCGTAAGGGCACAGTTCTTTAGCGTCGCCGCCCCAAGCGCCGCCTGCATGGCGTCGTGAAAAATATAGTTGCCGGGACGAATCTCGGTAATACGGAATTCCCTTTCCCGCCTGTTTTCGAAGGCGTGCATGGTGGGCGTCGAGCCGATGCTGATTTCGAAGGAATCCGGTTCCGCAAGCCCGGCCTCCCGCAGGCGTACGGCAAACCGGAGCATCGCGTCCCGTTCGCGCCGGGAAACGGTTCGGAGCGCCTCTTCCTTCGAGACGCCTTCCGGCGGCCCCTTGTAAACCTGTCCGGCGTGCGTAAGAATTCCGGCGAGACGCAGGCCGGGAGATTCCGCTATTGCGCGTGCAAGCGCCGCCGCTTGCGCATCGTCCGGGTCTATCCCGCAACGATGCTGACCCACATCTACCTCGATCAACACTTCGGCGGCAACGCCGCGAGACGCAAAGAAATCGGAAGCGGCCCGCGCGCCAGAGAGGGTATCCACACAGAAAGACACGCGAGCAAGGGCGCCCAGATCGGCTACGCGCGCCAGCCGATCCGATCCAACCACGGGATACGCAATGCGTATATCGTCAAAACCAGCGCGCGCGAAACATTCCGCTTCGCCCACGGTCGCCACGGTAACGCCGCGCGCGCCCGCTTCCTCTTGCATGCGGGCCAGCGCCGTGGACTTGTGCGTTTTGACGTGGGGGCGCAAGCGAACTCCCTGCGCGTCGGCGCGCGCCTGCATCGCCGAAATATTCGCAGTCAGGCGAGACTGCTCGATCAGCAAACACGGCGTGGGGAGATCGTGCAGCGCGGCCATGGATTATCCCGAACCCGTTTTGCCGATACGTCCCATCGCCACCCGCAACCGGTTACGGGCTCGCTCAAGCGCCTGGCTGGCGCGCGCCCGGTCGATATCTTCCTCTGTCGATTGCAACCGATGCAAGGCCCGCTCTTCGGCGGCTTTCGCCCGCTGCATATCTATTTCGGAAACCGGCTCGGCGGTATCCGCAAGCACCGTAACCCGATTGTCTATCACTTCGAGAAACCCCCCGCTCGAAGCAAAGAACGCCTGTTCTCCGTCGGGGGCCGTAACGCGCACCGCGCCAATATCGAAGGCGGCGATCATGGGCGCATGGTTAAAGAGCACCTCGAACGAGCCAAACCGGCCTGGCGCCTGAACGCCCCGCGCGTCTCCCTGAAAGACCCGCCGATCCGGAGCAACGATTTCAACCTGAAGATGTGCCATAGGGTTGGGGCGTTATGCCATCGGGCCGGGCGACGAACGCCGGCAAACCCGGTGGCGAGCGAACAGGAATCCCTGCTTACGCGGCTTCCTCCGCAAGCATTTTCTCGCCCGCTTCCACAACCTCCTCGATAGAACCCTTCAAGTTGAAGGCGCTCTCTGGATACTTGTCCATTTCTCCTTCCAGAATGGCCCGAAATCCGCGAATCGAATCCTCCACCTTGACATACTTGCCTTCAATGCCGGTGAACTGCTGGGCCACAAAGAACGGCTGACTCATGAATCGCTGGGCGCGGCGGGCGCGCTGCACCACCAGTTTGTCCTCGTCGGACAATTCGTCCATCCCGAGAATGGCTATGATGTCCTGCAATTCCTTGTATCGCTGAAGGAGTTCCTTGACCTCCTGGGCCGTTCGGTAGTGTTCGTCGCCCACGATGCGGGCGTCCAGAATACGGCTGGTCGAATCCAGCGGGTCGATGGCCGGATAAATGCCCAGGGAGGCGATCTGGCGCGAGAGGACTGTCGTTGCGTCCAGATGCGCAAATGTGGTGGCGGGCGCGGGGTCCGTAAGGTCGTCCGCCGGGACGTAAATGGCCTGGAACGAGGTGATGGCGCCGTCCCGGGTCGAGGTGATGCGCTCTTGCAGTTCGCCCATCTCGGTAGCGAGCGTCGGCTGATAGCCTACGGCGCTGGGCATGCGGCCAAGCAGGGCCGAAACTTCCGAACCAGCTTGCGTGAAGCGGAAAATGTTGTCCACGAAAAGCAGTACGTCGCGGCCGCCCAGATCGCGAAAATATTCCGCGACGGTCAGGCCTGCCAGCGCGACGCGGGCGCGGGCGCCGGGCGGCTCGTTCATTTGTCCGAAAACCAGCGTAATGTTGGATTGTCGAAGCGCTTCCTCGTCCACCTGGCTCAAATCCCAGCCTCCTTCCTCCATCGTCTGGCGAAATGCTTCGCCGTAGCTCATGACGCCGGATTCGAGCATCTCGCGCAACAGATCGTTCCCCTCGCGCGTGCGTTCGCCGACGCCGGCAAAGACGGAAAGTCCTTCGTGCGCCTTGGCGATATTATTGATGAGTTCCTGAATGAGCACCGTTTTGCCTACGCCGGCGCCGCCGAACAACCCTACCTTGCCGCCTCGCGCCACCGGCTGAACCAGATCAATCACCTTGATGCCTGTTTCCAGCATCTCGATACTCGTCTGTAGTTCGTCGAAGGCAGGCGCTTCCCGGTGAATCGGGCGCCATTCGCTTACCTCGGGTTGCGGGAACCCGTCAATGGCGCGTCCGACCACATTGAGCAGGCGCCCCCGGATTTCTTCCCCGACCGGCATGGCGATGGCGCGGCCCGTATTTACGACCTCTGCGCCGCGCGTGAGTCCATCCGTGGAATCCATCGCGATCGTGCGCACGCGATTTTCGCCAAGGTGTTGCTGTACTTCAAGGACCAGATCGTCGCCCTGATCTCGTCCGATCGTCAACGCGGAAAGAATTCGGGGAACGTCGCCGGATGGAAATTCCGCATCCACGACAGGTCCGATTATCTGAACGATCTTACCGTTCGCCATAGTGCTTGTCCGCATTAGAAATAGTATCAGCGCAAAAACCCATAACGTATTTTACTCCTTGCCGGGATTATAGATCGCAAAGAATGTGCGAAACCGAACGGTAGTTTCCACGTAATCCGGGACCCGCACAAGGATATTGCCGCCATAAACGGCAGGCTGGGTCGCATTGAAGGACGTATGTTCGGGACAATCCGAACTGGAGACGTCCGCCGCCGCATAGGTTGATTCGGCCTGTACGAAAAAAGGAGAGGGATGGTTTGCCGTCCCTCTCCTTTTTCGTGATGCGATGCGCTTCGCCGTTGCTTACTTCCAGTCGAAGTTGTACCGGACGCGCGCGTAGTAGAAAGCCCCGTTGAAGCCGAACGGAGTGAACTGTCCGTATGTGTTGCCCACGCCAGCCGCCGCGCCGGGATACTCTTCCGGGAAGGTATTCAGCACGTTCTGGGCCCCGAGCGTAAACATAAGGTAGTCCGTGAACGAATGGGACGCTTCGACGTCGAAAAGCGTGCGGGCCGGATAGTTGATCGTATTGGAGGGATCCGACTCGTAATAGGGTTGCTCGCCGTCGAAGTAGCCGCCCCAGTAACTGGCGCGCACCAGAACGCTCGTTTTCTCGTTCGGGAAAGCATGGTTGACAGACACGTTCCCGCGTACTTTGGGCAGTCCTTCCTGAAGAATCCGGATACGGGTATCGCTCAGGGTATTGCTGTCGAACTTGGTTACTTCAGTGGAAGTCCAGTTCCAGGCGACGCTGAACGTCGTACTGGAGCCGTTCTGGCTTGCTAACCGGTAGGCGCCCACGACGTCCAGACCGCGCGTACGCGTTTCAAAGTCGTTGATGAAGAAACGGAACCGCTTGAGGACGCCGCCAGGCCGGATAATGTTTTCGGCCAGCAGCGTCTGGATTTCCTGCGTGCTGAGCGCGTAATTTTGACTCGTCGTGAGGCGGTCCGACATGCCGATCTGGAAAAAGTCCGCCGACAGGATAAAGGGCCCCTGGTCGAACACTGCGCCGAGCGCAAGGTTGACGGATTTTTCAGGCTCCAGCGGTTCGCCGCCGTACCTCTCGGCCAACAACGAAGTCGAAGGAATCGTACCGTTGTTGGTCAGATCCATGATGTCGGGATCGTAGATCGTCGAGATGTTGAAGGCGTTCTGCTGTCCCGGCGTGGGCGCGCGGAAACCCGTGCTGGCGCTGGCGCGGAGCGCGAACGTTTCGGTAAGTCCGTAACGGCCCGCGATTTTTCCGTTGACCGTCGTCCCGAAATCCGAAAAATTCTCAAGGCGGCCCGCCACGCTGACGTTATAGGTTTGTCCCGGATCCTGAATCTCGACATCCGCATAGCCCGCGAAATTGCTTCGGCTCCAATCGCCTTCCGTCAGGGGACCAAAACCCGTAAAGCCATTAGATCCGGGCGTGAAGCCCTGCCTTGCAAGCGGACCCTCGACCCAGGACGGCTCGTCCCCCTGGATGATTTCGAAGCGCTCCTGGCGCCACTCGCCGCCGCCCGCAAGGTTGACCTGATCGTTAAGAGGATACGAAAGATCCACGTTGAGATTTATCTCCTGCTGGTCGTATATCCCGGGGTTGAAGTACGGCGTACAGGTCTGGTCGGGGACATGCGGCGACGCCCCCTCTTTGCTGCACGGCTGATCAGGTCCCAGGGACGCGTTGACCGTGTTGTACATATAGAAGTCCATGTTGGACTTGCCCCAGCTTGCGCTCGCGTCCCAACCCATTTTTCCTCGGGTTCCCCGAAGGCCCGCTACGGCGGAGGCGTCGAGTACGTTTGCGCCGAACTGCGGCGTGAAGCCGCCCGGCAGGATTTTCTGGAAGGTGAAGCAGTTGGCATTGTTTAGCACCTCGTTCCAGGCCGCCATATCCGACACGACGCCATTGGACACCCGAACTTCGGGGCAGCCGGCCGATCCGTCGAGTACGCCGTCCTGTGCATCCAGCAAATCGCCCACGAGCAGGATGGATTCGTTGTCGGCGTTCGATGTGGCGTATACCCCGCTGCGCGTGTTCGGGTTACGGAAATAGAACCCGCCTTCGACCTGCTTGCTCACGTAGTTCCCGTGGCCGTAGATTTCCATCTGCTCGTTGACGGGATAACCCGCGTTGGCCCACAACTTGACCTCGTCGGAGATTTCGGGCGCCCCCCATATCTGCGCGGGCTCGCGTACGGCGTTATTGCCGGCGGCGACAAGGCGTTGTGCGTCGTTGCGTTGCACGCTGCGGTCGGTAGGCAGGGCATTTCCGTATTCGCCGGTCAGGTTGAGGAATCCTTCCGGTCCAAGAGGAAGCCCGACATTGGCCGATATGGTGTACATGTCCCCGTCTCCAGGCAGAGCCCCCCGGTCGACCCGGTTGCTCGTATCGCCCAGAAAATGCCCGCCCGTCTTGACTGCGATGGAGCCTCCGGATCGATCTTCCTTGAGCACGAGGTTCATCACGCCCGCAATGGCGTCCGAGCCGTACTGGGCCGCTGCGCCGTCGCGCAAGACCTCTGCCTGCTCCAGCGCCAGGCCGGGAATGAGTGCGATGTCGGGACCTTGGGATCCGTCGGCGAGGCCGTTGCCGTACCAGGTGATGACCGCGGTGCGGTGTCGCCGCTTGCCGTTGACGAGCACCAGGGTATGGTCGGGAGCCAGGCCGCGCAGATTCGCCGGGCGCGCGAACGTCGCCGCATCGCTGATCGGCTGGATGTTGACATTGAACGAGGGCACCACATTGCGCAGCAGGTTGGCGAAGTCCGTATCCCCCTGACTCACGAAATCATCGCCGCGAATCACATCAATGGGTACGGGCGATTCCGTAACCGTTCGAGGTTGTGAGCGGCTACCGACCACGGCCAGCCCCGCGAGCAGGATCGTGGTTTCGCGCATGGTGGCGTCGAGCCGGGTCGTTTCTCCGTCCATTACGGTGACTTCCATGGACGCCGGTTCATACCCGAGCAGGCGAAAATCCAACATATGGGTTCCTGCTGGCACCTGCCCGATCGAATAGATTCCGTCGGCGTCAGTCAGATCGCCGAGGCTCAATGCCGTGATCGCCACCTGTACGTCGGGCAAGGACATGCCGTTCTCGTCGTTCACCATCCCTTCGATGGTTCCCTGTGCAAAAAGCGAGGCGGGCAAAAACGCCAGCATCGCCAAGGCGGCCAATGCGTGTCGTAAGTGGTTTTTCATAATGAAGGGGGAGGTCGCTGCGAAAGTTTGTATTGAACGCTGCCGGAGCCGCTTCGTCACAGGATATTTCCCGGGTACAAGAGCTTCCCGCAAGGATTTTTGGGAATATACGACCCATTAAACCTTAATGTCAAGAAGAAATCCGGCGAAAATGCGTCCACCGATACGCAAGGCGGAAATAATAGTACCCTCCGTTGTAACTGAAGGGCGCGGCCAGGCTGTAGCGATTGCCCGCGACAGCCGCTGCGGAAGGATTTCGCTCCGGATAATGATTCAACGCATTGCGCGCGCCGAGCGTCAGCGTGAGCGTTTCGCCGAAATCGTACGCCGCTTCTACGTCGATCAGGGCGTCTCCGTCGTAATGCCGATCATCCCGGGCGTCGAACCAGCTTCCGTAATAGCTTAACCGGCCCAGCAACTGCAGCCGCCCCGGAATATACCTTCCGGAGACGTTCCATCGGGTTCGGGGCAAGCCTTGCTCCAGTTGCCGGATGCGCGTATCGTCAAGGATCTCCGCGGCCCACGAGACGACCGTGGTAATCGTACGATTGAACGCGAAACTGAAGGTCGCCCGTCCGCGAAGAGCTGGAGGAACATACGTAGCAACGAGGTCCATGCCCTGCGTCCGGGTGGAGAAATCGTTGGTGAAAAAGCGAAAATTCGCCAGATTGCTCGCGCTGGAAATACCCTCGGCGACCAGCGTCGATACCTCCCTCGAGGAAAGCGCGAACACCTGCGTCAGCGCAATCCGGTTCGATACATCGATACGATAATAATCGGCCGTCAGATTGAAGGCTGTCCTGGCCAGCGCCAGACCGGCCGTGTAATTCATGGATGTTTCGGGATCGAGCGGCCGGCCGCCGCGCAACGCAGCAACCTGCGAGGTAGAAGGAATCGTGCCGTTGTTGACCAGTTTCTTCAGGACCGGATCGAACTGGGTGGATACGTTGAATGCATTTTGTTGGCCCGGGGTGGGCGCGCGAAAACCCGTGCTGAACCCGCCGCGCAGCGCAAGCACAGGCGTCAATTCGTAGCGACCGCTCAGCTTTCCGTTCAACGTGCCGCCGAAATCGGAAAAATTTTCGAGTCGGACCACGCCGTCGAGACCCCACTTGTCCCCTTCGGCCCCGCCAACCGCAACATTGCCGTAAACCGCAACGTTGCTTCGATTCCATGCTCCGGAGGCAATATCCCCAAACCCCGGAAAACCGTTGGATCCTCCGCTGAAACCCTGACTGGCGTACGGGCCAATCCGGTACGATTCCACCTGTCCGGATTTGATTCTGAAGCGTTCGTCGCGCCACTCGCCGCCGCCAGCGAGATAAACCCTGTCGCGGACAGGCCAGGACAGATCGAGGTTCAGATTGATATCCCGCTGACTGTACAGACCCGGATCAAATTCGGTAGGCGTTGCGGCGCCAAGCGACGCATTGACCGTATTGCGGATAAAAAAATCCACCGTGTTCATGCCGTACGACCCGCTTGCGTCCCAGGCAAACCCGTTGTCCGCGTATCCGCGTAAACCGGCCACTATCGACCCGTCCGCAAGATCGCCGCCGAATTGAGGCGTGAATCCGCCGGGGAACCGACTGTAGAGGGTGAAGCAGTTCGGGTCGTTCTCGACCGCTTCGAGGGCCGCCGCGTCGGGCGCGTTGGCGATGATCGGGATCGTGGGGCAACCGCCGGCGCCGACTACGCCGGTTTCCGCCCAAACTCCGTCGCCTACGAGGAGCGAGGGAATGCCCCGCTGTCCAGGGACACTTGCGACCTCGCCGTTCGCATCGTAGACGACGGCGTCGCGTTGCCTGGGATCGTCGGGATCGGGAAAGTCCGTAAGCTCGCCGTCGGCGTCGTATACATTGCGGCGCGACACGGGATGCAGCGCATACCCCTTGAAAACCCCGCTGCGGGTGTGCGGATTGCGAAAGAAAAATCCGCCGGTTACCGACTTGGCGGCGTAGTTGGCGTGCCCGTAGAGCACGGCGCTGCGGCGAACAGGGTAGCTGAAATGACTCCATAATTTCACATCGTCCTCTACCCGGGAACGGCCCGATATCTGGGCCGGGTCTTGCACATGTTCGTTGCCTGAAGCGATCAGCAGGGCGGCGTCGTCTCGTTGCACGCTTCGGCTGGTGGGCCTTGCGTTGCCGTATTCGGCGCTGACATTGACGAATCCGGTTTCTCCCAACGGCGCGGCGGCATGCGCCGCAATCTTGTATGTTTCGCCGTCGCCTTCTCCGTACCCGCCTGCATGAACTTCGACGCTGCCCCCGGAACGATCTTCCCTGAGCGCAAAGTTCATTACTCCGGCGATCGCATCGGAGCCGTACTGGGCCGACGCGCCGTCGCGCAACACTTCGACCTGCTGCAAGGCAATGGCCGGAATCGACGAAATATCCGGCCCCTGCGCTCCGTCGGCGACGCCGTTTCCTATCCAGGTAATGACGGCCGCGCGGTGGCGGCGTTTGCCGTTGACCAGCGCCAGGGTATGGTCGGGAGGCAGGCCGCGCAAACTGGCGGGGCGGACAATGCTCGCAGCGTCGCCTACGGCCTGCGGATTCACGTTGAATGACGGGACCATCGTCCGAAGCTGATCTGCCGGATCGACATGCCCCTGAGCCTGCAGCGCATCGCTGGAAATAATGTCTATGGGCGTCATCGACTCGGTTACGGTGCGCTGGCGCGTACGGCTGCCGACCACGGCGACCTCATCCAGTTGGAAAGCAGACTCGACCAGATGCACATCGAGCCGGGTCACCGCGCCATCCGTGATGACCACCTCTGTGTATTCCGTACTATACCCGAGGAGACGTACTTCGACGAGATAACGTCCTGCCGGAATGCGCCCGATCCTGTAGAATCCGTCGGGATTCGTGCTGTCGCCTATGTACAGGTCCGGTATGACCACCTGGACGTCGGGCAACGGCGACTCCGTATCTGCGTCGCGTACGACGCCCTCAAGCGCGCCTTGCGCCGACAGCGGCAAAGGCAGAAAAAACAGCAAGACGATAGCGATTCGCTCGAATCCGCAAAGCATGGCCGCATTCCCTGTTATCTGCATGCAAAAATGCGTCGGAGTTCTTTCACGAGGCATTTCCTTCCCCGAAATGCTCATAGCCGTTACGCCCAAGCGGCAAAATCTGGCCATCCGGCGTCCGTACCGTTACGTCGCCGTCTGCCGTGCACCTCCCGATCACATGACACGTTTCTATATCCATGCGCGCAACCTCCTCGCGAGAGGCGGCGAAGAGCAATTCGTAATCTTCTCCTCCAAAAAGCGCAAAGACTGCGGCGTCTTCGCCGAGGGCTTCGGCGGCGGCGCGCGTTTCCGGGGCAATGGGCAACGCCTCCATGTACAACTCGGCGCCGCACCCGCTTGCGCGGCAGATATGCCGTACGTCCGATCCGACGCCGTCCGAAAGGTCAATGAGCGCATTGGGCCTGACGCCGCGCGCCGCCCAGTCCCGCACCACGTCCAGGCGCGCGCGCGGGACCAGTTGTCGCTGAATCACATACCGGTAGGGGTCGATATCCGGCGCAAAATCCGCGCCCTTTTCCTGGAGTTCCCGACGCTGTTTCAGCAGAATGCGGAGTCCGGCGCAGGCGGCTCCAAGGTCGCCCGTCGTACACAACAAATCCCCCGGAACGGCTCCCCGACGATGTACGATGCGAGCCATGTCCGCCTCGCCCACGACGGTCACGGAAATAGTCAGGCGGGCGGCGGCGGTCGTATCGCCGCCCACGACGGTCACGCCATACAGATCGGACGCCTTCCGTACGCCCCGATAAAAATCCTCGACTTGTTCGACGAAAATGTTTTCCGGCGCGCCCAGACCGATCGTCGCATACCGCGGCGCGGCGTTCATCGCGGCGACGTCGCTTACGTTGACGGCTATCGCCTTCGATCCAAGGTATTCCATGGGCATGACGAGGCGGTCGAAATGGACTCCCTCCACCAGCATATCGGTGGTGACGACGTGCGCGCGCTGTCCGTCGATGCGGTACGCGGCGGCGTCGTCCGAAATGCCGGTCAGGAGTTCTTCGTCGGAGGGTTCGCCGAGAATGCGTCGCATGGCGTCGATCAGCCCGAACTCGCCGTACTCCCGCAGCGGCGTTAATGACGAATCGTTGTTCATAGCGTATCCTTGAAACTACGCGGGGATGCAGAGCTTGCCGAGCGTCGTGCTCCGGGACGCGCCGGTAACCGAAGGCAGGTTCGTTTCCGCGCCGTTTATGGCTTCGTGGGCCAGTACGGCGAAGCAAAGGGCTTCTTTGGCTTCGGAAGGAATGTCGTATGCTTCGATCATGCGAACGGGTATCGGAGCGAACACATGGGCAAGACGATCCATCAGGTAGCGGTTGCGCGTCCCGCCGCCGGAAACGATGAGTGCGTCCAGCGCATGGGCATTCCGGACGAAACGGGCGTACGCCTGATAGACGGATAGCACGGTCAACATCGTTCCCGTGGCAAGGATATCTTTCGGGTCTGGGCGGTCCATTGCATCGCGGCATCGCTGCACAAGTTGTTCGACGAACGATGCGCCGAAATATTCGCGTCCGGTGGATTTGGGCGGCTTCCGGATAAAATACGCATCTTCCAGCAAGGCGGCCATGACCGCATCGTCCGTACGTCCTGCGGCGGCGCGGCGGCCCTCGTCGTCGTACGGTTCGCCCAGGAACATGGTCGAAAGGGCATCGATCACCATGTTGCCCGGCCCCGTGTCAAAAGCCAATACGTCGCTTCGATCCGCTCCGGCGGGAAGAATCGTGATATTGGCGACGCCGCCCAGATTGAGCAAGCCACGCGTTTCCCGTTCGTCGCGAAAACACACATAATCGAAATACGGGACGAGCGGGGCGCCTTGTCCGCCCAGCGCCATATCCGCCATCCGAAAATCGCCTGCTACGGGAACGCGCAGCAGATTGGCCAGCACCGACGGGTCGCCGACCTGAAGCGTGGACATGATTTCCTTGCCGCCGCAATCCGTCGGATACGGCACATGATGAATCGTTTGGCCATGTACGCCCACCAGGTCCAGATCGGATACGGCGTATCCGGCCGCAGCAGTGACGCGCTCGACCGATTCGGCGTAGGCATGCGCGAGACGGACATTCAATTGGGAAATGTCGAACACGGTCGAATGCACAAGCGTCGAGTTCGCCAGAATAACTTGCCTGAGCGCGGCGGGCCAGGGCCTATGGTCGAACCCGATTATTTCGAATGCGATTTCTTCCCCGGATCCATTAAGGCGGGCCAGTACGGCGTCTACGCCGTCCAGCGACGTGCCGCTCATCAACCCGACCGCGAGCCGGGATTCTTTTGCCTGCAATTGGCGGAGTCGCTGCATGCCGGTTCAGTCCTCCGCTTCTCTGGATCGCATCTGGAGCGCCTGTTCCCGGAAAGTCGTCGCTTGTTCGGGACGCCGTTCGGCAAGCGCCTCGTACATGCGCGCCGCTTCCCCGTACTGTTGTTGCGCGGCGTAAATCTCTGCAAGGGTCTCGCTGGCCACATCGTCGATGTCGACGGCGAGGTTCGGGGAAGGCGCATCGGGGCCGGGAACGATGTGCGCCGACTCCAGGCGGGCAATGAGGCGGGCGATATCCGCAAAGGGATCCGTTTCCTGCGGCGGCGCATGCATCTTCCGGGCTGCATCCGCCAACCCGCGCAACGCCACCGGGCTGGTCGGCGCCAGACGGACTGCTTCGCGCCAGGCGCGCAACGCGCGGTCCCATTCGCCCAGCGCCTCCTGCACTCGGGCCAATACGACGTGCGCGGTTGCATATTCCGGCAGTCGGTCGAGCGTAGCCTGAAGCAACGCGGCAGCCTGTTCGGCGTCGCCCGCGTCAAGACAGGCAACGGCTTTTTGAATATCCGGCGTCACAGGAATGGTGCGGAGGACCTTATTGGATGGATTTCATATGGGTTTCCCGGAATGTCGCGGTAACGACCAGCACGAACCCTGCCGCAAAAAGCAGTTGAAAAACGACGGCGTCCCATTGCCCGGTCATCAGAAGATACGCTACGCCCGCCGTTGAATAGATCCCCATGACGATTTCCAGCGGATATGCTATGCGAAGCGCCGCCGATCCATGTTGCCGGCGTCCGCGCAAACGGTTCTCCGTCGTCCGGCCTCCAGAGGCGATGGTTCCGAACTTGGGCGTACGTACGAACGGCGAGGATATTCCCGCAAACGCTTCGACCACGGCGATGGTGTTCCGAATGGACATGCCGATCGCGCCGGCCATGAACACCGGAAGGACGCCGAGGCGCCGCGGCCAGTCGACATACAACCGGCGCTGCGCAAAAATCTGCGCCAGCGCAAATCCGGCAAACCCGATCGATCCCAGCGCCATCCATCCGAGCCAGGCCGCGCTCGCCCCGCCGCCGTGCGCCGCCGCCTGCATGGGAACATGAAGCAATCCGGCGAGCAGTACGAAGGGAAACACCAGATGACCCGTCATATGCAACGTGCCTTGCACCTTGCGGCGGAAGGATTCCCGGGACGTCCAGAGGGTCCGCAGCAACTTGCGGGCGGTTTCTACGGACCCTTTCGTCCAGCGAAACTGCTGGGTTCGCACGCCTTCGAATGTTGAAGGAAGTTCTGCGGGCACTTCGACGTCGCCCATGAATTCGATGCTCCATCCCGCCAGTTGCGCCCGGTAGCTCAGGTCGAGGTCCTCGGCAATGGTGTCGGTTTGCCATCCGCCTGCGTCCACGATGGCCGCGCGGCGCCACACGCCCGCCGTACCGTTGAAATGCAAAAAGCAGTCGGCGCGGCGGCGGGCCAACTGCTCCACGGCGAAATGGGTATCCAGCCCCACGGCCTGAATGCGCGTAAGCAAGGAAGCATTCTGGTTGAGATGTCCCCATCGCGCCTGCACGGCGCCAAGGCGCTTGTCGGCGAAGGCGGGCATGAGGCGGCGCAGAAAATCGGGTCGGGGCACGAAATCGGCGTCGAACACGGCGATAAAATCGCCCCGCGCCTGCGTTAGCCCGTAGCGCAGCGCCCCGGCCTTGTATCCCTCCCGATTCGGACGACGAAGATGCGCGATCCGAACGCCCCGGGGCGCCGCTGCGGCCATGCTGCGGGCCGCCAGGCGCGGCGTATCGTCTGTGGAATCGTCCAGCACTTGTATTTCGAACCGGTCGCGCGGGTAATCCAGCCGTACGCAAGCGTCGATCAGCCGTTCGATCACGCGCGGTTCGTTGAAAACGGGCAACTGCACCGTGACGAATGGCCAGGCAAACGACTGATCGGGAGACGGGACCCGCGATGGATTCGAGGCAAGGCAATCCGCTCCGGCGGACCGCTTGCACAACCACAACATGTTTGCGCCGTACAGCGTCAATACGGCAATCGCTATCGCATACAGAATCGCCACGCCGAACGGGGTTTTGATTTAGAGTATCCTGAAGACTACCAATTGGATGTGGCCGCCTGGAAAATATCGTCGGCGATGTCGTCGAGCGCTTCGGACGCGGCTTCTTCCTCGCCGGTAAAATCGGACGGATCGTATTCGAGCGACGCGGAGAAACTGCGTTCGAAAATTTCCCGTTCCTCTACGCGGTCCGCGTAGCTTGCGGACACCGTAATGGAAAGTTGGTTCAATTCGGCCCGATATTCGCCCCCCACTGCCGCGGGGCGCACAGAATATTGCCGGATTTCTGCGCTGAGGACCGCATCGGCCCGGGTTTCGTCGGTTTGCAGTTCCAGGCGCGTCTGCCGCACGAAGCGCTGGACCAGGCGTTCGGTCAAGAGGCCGCCCAGATCGGGGATCGGGTTGGACGTAGCGTCTTCCGCCAGCGGAATGGCGACCGTCCCGAGGTGTTCCGGAATGGAAGCGCCCGTGAAACTATAATATCCGCAGCCTATCGACAGCAGGGCCAACGCCGCGGCGAGGCATGCGGCGCGCATACGCAGGAGGGGGCGCGCGGGAAGCCGGAATGTCACAAATCCTCCTCGATTTCTTTCAGCTTGCGATAGAGGGTGCGCTCCGAAATGCCGAGCGTTCGCGCGGTTTGCCTGCGATTTCCCTTGTGCGCTTTGAGCGCGCGAGCAATCAACTGGCGTTCCGCTGCTTCCAGCGTAGTGAAGGTTTCTTCCCGGGCTTCTTCTTCTGCCGCAACCTCTTCTTCCACTGCAGCGGGAGGCGGTTCCGGTTCCGCAGCATCTCGTCCGTCGCCGTCCATCTTGTCGCTTCGCCAGAGGAGCGCATTCTGATCGCTTGCTATTTCGTAGGGCACATCCTCGATCAGCGGGGGTCGTTCGTCCGGTTCGTCACCGGATACGGCGCCGTGTCGCTTCAATTCCTCCCACATCTGTCGCACTTGCGAGCGCAATTCGAACAATGCGCGATAGATTATTTCTCGCTCGCGAGCGTCCATCGAATCCCCGGGCGCTTTGCGTACGACGGGCAACAACGCCGAACGATCCTCCTCCGTGCGCACCCCGCGCAGATATGGGCGGATATCTTCGGCGGTTACATCCTTGTTCCGGACAAGCACTTCGATCTGCTCCGCCACATTGCGCAGTTCGCGCACATTGCCGGGCCAGCGATAGCGCTGGAGCAACGCGCGGGCGTCGGCGGTAAGCTGTTTCACCGGGCTATCGTACTTCTGTGCAAAGCGATGCAGAAACGTTTCGAGGAGCGGAAAAACATCCTCCGGGCGTTGTCGCAGCGGCGGCATTTCGACGAGCACCGTGCTGAGCCGGTAATACAGGTCCTCACGAAACCGCCCGGCGCGGACTTCATGGGCCAGGTCCTTGTTCGTGGCCGCCACAATGCGCACATCGACCTTGCGGAGCTTTGAGGCGCCCACTCGGGTAAATTCCCCGGATTCCAGCACGCGCAGCAGGCGGACCTGCGCGGCGGGCGGCATTTCCCCGATTTCGTCCAGAAAGATGGTGCCCCGGTCGGACTGCTCGAAATATCCTGTTCGTCGCTCGACGGCGCCTGTGTAGGCCCCTTTTTCGGCGCCGAACAATTCGGATTCGATGAGCCCCTCCGGGATGGCGCCGCAGTTGACGATGACGAATGACTGATGTCGCCGCGCGCCAAGTCCATGGATCGCCTCGGCGATCAGCTCCTTGCCCGTACCGCTCTCCCCCTGAATGAGCACGGTGATGTCAGTGCGGGCCACATGGCGCACGCGGTCTATGACGTTTCGCAACGCCGCCGACCGGCCTACGATGCCAAAACGCTCCTTGATCGATTCCAGGTCCATCGGTTACGCAGCGGCTGGGGCGGCGCATTCGAGCAGGGTCGTACGGCCAAGCGGGGCGGCAAGGAGCGTGGCGGAGGTGCATCCTGTGATGCGCACGCGCACATAGTCGCCCGGTTCGTACGTTTCGCGATCGAACACGACCATTTTGTTCGTGTCCGTGCGCCCGCAAAGCTGTCGGGCGCTGCGTTTGCTTTCTCCCTCGACGAGCGCCACATGCTCGCGGCCGATTTCTTCCTGGTTTTTTTCGAGGGAAATGCGCTGTTGCAAGGCGATGATTTCGCCGAGTCGCCGCTTCTTGACGTCTTCGGGAATATCGTCCTCGTATTTCCGGGCCGCATATGTGTCCGGGCGCTCGGAATACATGAACGTATAGGCGTAATCGTAGCGCGCCTCCTCCATCAGCGAGAGCGTGTCCCGGTGTTGCGCTTCGGTTTCGCCGCAAAAACCGGCGATAATGTCCGTGGAAAGCGAAATTCCCGGAGTCAGCGTCCGCGCCCGTTCGACGAGGCGCAGATATTCCTCCCGGGAGTACGTGCGGCGCATGCGTTCGAGCACCTCCGAATTGCCGTGTTGCACGGGAAGATGGATATAATTGCACACATTGGGGCGTTCCCGGTGCAGGTGCAGCAAATCGTCGCTGCTATCCTTCGGATGACTGGTCGAATAGCGTATCCGCAGTTCCGGCGAAACGAAGCTGATCCGTCGGAGCAATTCGGCGAAATCGACGCGTACGCCATCTTCCTCGAACCGATAGGAATTCACGTTCTGCCCCAGGACGGTGACTTCCTTGTATCCCGCTTCCGCCAGCTGGGCGCATTCGGAGAGAATGCTGGACGCCGGGCGGCTGCGCTCGCGCCCTCGCGTGAACGGCACGACGCAGAAGGAACACATGTTGTCGCACCCCCGCATGATGGACACGAACGCCGAGACGCCGTTCGTGTCGTAGCGGACCGGCGCAATGTCGGCGTACGTTTCTTCCCGGGAGAGTTGCACGTTGACGGCGGCCTGACCGGTTTCGTCTGTTTCGTGGAGCAGGCGGGGCAGATCGCGGTAGGCGTCCGGTCCCACCACGAGATCGACCAGGCGTTCCTGCTCCAGCAACCTGGCGCGCAAGCGCTCGGCCATGCAGCCGAGTACGCCCAGGCGAAGGGCAGGCGCGCCCGATCCGCTGCCGCCAGTGCGTTTGCGCCGCTGGAAATCCCGCAAGCGCCGCCGTACTTTCTGCTCGGCGTTTTCCCGGATGGCGCACGTATTCAGAAGCACGACGTCGGCCTCTTCTTCATTGCGGGTGAGCCCGAACCCGTTTTCCCGAAGCACGGACGCCACGATCTCGGAATCCGAAACATTCATCTGGCACCCGTACGTCTCGATGTATACCCGGCGACGCCCCTCGACTTCCATGGATGTCCCGCGCGCCTGGTCGAGTTCTTCGTGGGTCCAGGACGTCCCGGCGCGACCCTTGGCGGGCTTTCGCTTCGAATCGTCCAGAATCTCAATGTCGGAAATCAGCTGCATGGCTGTTTTCGGAAGGGGCGGCGGGGCAAAAGTTTGGCGAAATGTCGCAGAAGCAAGGTTTCGACGCCTTTTTAACTCGTGCTGCCCTGCCAGGATTCGAACCTGGAACCTCCTGATCCAGAGTCAGGCGCTCTGCCAATTGAGCTACAGGGCAGGATATTTAAGGATGCTCTGATCGAAGTGGACTTGATCAGAGCATCCTTCAGGCGGCCCGCGGCCTGCATTTTCTCATGGGTCAATGCTTCCGCCCTTCTGCGGTTCCGTTTCCCTCGTATATTCATCCGTACGCTGCTGCGCTGAATCTGCGTTGCAGGAGATAATCGGCTACGCCGCGAAACCAAAGCGACATGACAGATCACGCGTCCAAAAACACACATGAAAAATGGATGGCGACCTGCCTGGACCTGGCCCGGCAGGGGGCCGGACTGGTCAGCCCCAATCCGATGGTCGGCGCGGCGCTCGTCGGGACGGACGGTACGCTGCTTGGGCAGGGATTGCACCATGAATACGGCGGGCCGCATGCAGAGGTATACGCCATCCGGGACGCCGAGCGTCGCTACGGCGGGGAGGCACTGGAGCACGCCACGCTGTACGTCAACCTGGAACCGTGTTCGCATCATGGCAAAACGCCGCCGTGCGTCGATCTCATCCTCGAAAAACGCATTCCCCGCGTAGTCTTCGGGACGCGCGACCCGCTTCTCGAACCCGCCGGGAGCGGCGCGCAGCGTTTGCGCGAGCAGGGCGTACAGGTCGTTGAGGGGGCGCTGGAGGCCGAATGCAAGCGGCTCAATGAGGCGTTCATCCACCATACCCGGACCGGACGCCCCCTCGTTACCCTGAAAATGGCCCAAACGCTCGACGCCCGCATCGCAGGCGCATCCGGGGCGTCCCAATGGATATCGGGCGACCTTTCTCGTCGGCTGGCGCATCACTGGCGCGCCGAGGCGGATGGCGTACTCGTGGGCACGGAAACCGCCCGACAAGACAATCCTTCCCTGACGGTGCGTCATGTAGAGGGGCGCCATCCCGTGCGCGTCGCGCTGGACCGCACCGGGCGCCTTCCCGTTGACCTGAACCTGTTCACGGACGGACAGGCCGAAAAGACGATGGTGGCGGCTGCCGAATCGGCGCGCATTCCTTACGAGCAGGCGCTGGTCGAACGCGGCGGGCGCGTACTTCGCGTGGCGGAGCGAAACGACGCCCTGCGCCTCGACAAAATGCTTGAAGCGCTGGGCGAACGCGGGGGGCGCGACGGGCTTCCAATGCAATCGCTGCTCGTCGAAGGGGGCGCCGCGCTGGCCGCCTCGCTGTTGCGGGAGGACCTGGTGGACAGACTGTTTCTGTTCATTGCGCCGAAGGCGCTGGGCGGCGGGCCTGTTTCGATCGATGGGATCGGGCGCGAAGACCTCGCCGAAGCACTGACCTTTGCGGAGCATGCCTGGGAATCCGTCGGGGAGGACATGGTGTTCAAGGGCTACCGGCGGGCGCTGGATGCGCCGCCGGAAGATTGAATAAGCGGTCGATTCCGCGCCGTACGGTCTCGCCATACGGTCATCCGCCGCGCTGTCGCAAACTCGACCAGGTTATGTTCACGGGAATTATTGAGGAACAGGGTCGCCTCCGGGCCTCCGAGCCCCTTGAAGGGGGGAGGCGGCTCGCCATCGCGTGTTCGTTCGACGGCGAACTGCGGGTGGATCAAAGCGTGGCGGTCAACGGCGTTTGCCTGACCGTAACGGCGGTTGGAAAGGACGTTTTCGAGGCGATCGCCGTTCGGGAAACCCTGACCAAAACGACGCTGGGCGCGCTGACCTCCGGCGCGTCGGTCAATCTCGAACGCGCTCTGAAGCCAACCCATCGCCTGGACGGACACATGGTGCAGGGGCATGTGGACGGGACGGGCGAGATCGTCTCCGTCGAGCGGCAACCCGACGGATTCCTGTGCCGCATTGCTTTCGACCCGGCCTGTGCGCACCTGCTTGTTCCCGCCGGATCCATTGCCGTGGACGGCATTTCGTTTACGGTGGCGCGTCTTGAAGAAAAGACTTTTACGGTGTCCGTCATTCCGCATACGCGCGCACTGACCAATGCGGGCGCCTGGGAGGCGGGCGACCGGGTCAATCTGGAATACGATCTGATCGGAAAATATATCGCGCGGGGGATGGAAACGGGTAGAATCCGGTAGATGCGACGTTGTCGTTCGAATTGTCTATCCTGCGAGCGTTTTGCGGAAGGGTCGCCGCCCCTGATCGTCTGCGAGAAATCCATCAACCCCGATATACAATTCGTCGATCTCGATTTGCCCGTAGTTAGCCACCTTCGTTCGCAGATGATTTTGCAACGAGTAGGCAGCGACGCCAAGAAATATGTCCACCAGGCGATTATAGCGAATTTTGGCGAGTAGCGCCTGTTCGTCGCTCAATGCGTACTTCGAAATGATCTCAGGGGTAGCGTCGGGAATTTTTCGAACCATCATACCCTGCGTGGGAATGATCGTTGCGAGCTTCCCGAGGCGAAACCGATAATTCGCATCTCCGGCGCCCAGGATCAACCAGTTGCGGTCTGGAGGCTGTGTATCCAGGATAGGCTGAGGCAAAGAGCGACGATAACGAAACGTATAGATCACGTCGCCCAGATTCTTCGGCGGATCGATGCGAAGCCTCCTGCAAGATTCGGTGATTGCACTTCTTTCGAATTCAAAATCTTCCTGTCCGGTATAATTCTGCTCGAATATATCGAGGATGATCGCGTCGTACCGATTCTTGTTCTTCATCTTTCCGGCAATTCAATAATGAAAACGTGTCAGTATTCGATCAGAGAGTGACGGATACGCCCCGCGCCTCGGAAGAAACGCGACGGCGCCGGGGAATAACGTCTCGCGGCACGCCGTAAAGTTTGGCTGCCTCGGCCATCGTCAATGAAAGCAACTTCGGATCGTCCAGAGCAAGCGTTTGCTGCGGAAGCGTCGGGATAACGCCAAGCGCACGTATAATTTCGCCAGCTATCGCTTGACCCAGAAGGGGCGGAACCGAATTTCCGATCTGTCGAAAACCGTGCCACTTAGTGACATGAAACCGAAACCAGTCCGGATAAGAATGCAGACGCGCCGCCTCGCGATTGGTGACGACGCGATGCGCATGGGGATGTATGGGACGAGGGGAAGTAAACGCGCCGCGATCGCTGGCCGTACCGGCACGGAGCGTATTGCATTGTCCCTCGGGGTCCAATTTCAGAAAACGACTGATCGGCTCGACTTTCCCGCACTGCGTTTCCGCAAAACGACGACGGGATTTTTCGGTGTGCGCCGTTCGCAGGCTGGACGTCATTATGGAAGAATCGAAATTCCGCCGGTAACCGAAATCTTCCGGATCGTCGCTGAGGCCTCGCATTTTTCGAGCGTAATCGGACGGCTGTCCGTAGCTCGCTTCGGCCCAATCGCGACCGATCAATTCGAATACCTCGTCGGCGTCGGGCAAATCCCCGATCGCTTCGCGCACGGTAACCCGGCGGGCGCGCGGCGACGGATAATCCGGTAACGGATAGCCCCTTTTGGCCCCGATCAAAAACAAGCGACGCCGGTTTTGAGGAACCCCGTAATCCACAGCATTCAGTACGCGGTACGGAAGCAGTACGTCGTAATCGCCTGCAAGCGCGGCGATCATCTCGTCCAGAACCTGACGTTGCCTGCCCACCGTTAAGCCCTTGACATTCTCGAAGACGAAGTAAGCCGGGCGCAATTCCAGGACAAGTCTGACGAAATGATGTACGAGCGCATTGCGCGGATCGTCGAGGGCGCGCTTGCCGATCAGGGAAAACCCCTGGCACGGGGCGCCGCCGAAAACCACGGCGATCTCCGCCGATGCGTCAATGTCTGCAAGACAGAGAATATCGCTCCCGGCGATATGGCGTACGTCCCGGCAGACCGTTTTGCAATGGGGAAAATTAAACGCGTGCGTGGCGCAATGAATCGGGTCGATTTCGACGGCAGCCGCCACATCGAAACCAGCCCGCTCGAACCCCAGGCTCAATCCCCCGGCCCCCGCAAAAAGGTCTATTCCAATCGGTCGCATGGCGCCCCTCGCATTCTAACGTGACCATCGGATGTTGAATATGCGCGAACCGCGCTTTCGGTAGACGTCAGCGGATTCTTAAGGATACTCTGATTAAATCCACAAAGTTCAGAGACTGCGAGGCGCACGCCGGCAAGGATTGACGAAGCAGTCGGCATAGCCCCCAACGCTTCTCTGTCGCCGGTTTGGCGCCGCCGCGCGATCAGCGCGTCCCGCCCGAGAGATCGCAGGCGCCGCTCCACAGGTAACCGATAGCCGCAATATGCGAACAGGAATGAGTGCTGTCAAGACAGAATTCGTCCAGAACCCGAAAACGCATCCCGCCACGCCCCGTTCACCGCACCGCTTCGTGCACGATCCGGGCGATTCCGGCCCCCGCCTGCGAAGCCGTCTCGTGGTCGGCGAACCCTTGCGTCAGGACGACCAGCACATAGGGCGAGGCATTCTCTGGATAGACAATGGCGGCGTCGTGCGCGACGCCCGTAATCCAGCCTGTCTTGTGGGCCACCTGCGTTCCGGGCGGCAATCCGGCCGGAATCATCTCGTTGAATTCCTGTTTCAGCAGAATGTCCCGCATCGCTTCGCTGGCGGCGGGCGAAACCGCCTCGCCCCTGCGAATGGCGTCGAGCAGCACGCTTAGGTCCGCCGCCGTAGCCGTATTGTTCAGCCCCTGTTCGAACGCCTTGAGGTCCTCCACCCCGCGCAGCACGCGCATGGTTTGCGTCCCCATGCGCTCCATCGTACGCTGCACGGAATCGGCCTGGACCAGTTCAATGATCAGGTTTGTGGCAAGGTTCGAGGACACTGTAATCATACGCTCTGCGAGATCGCGGATCGGCAGCGGGCGTCCGGCGTGTTCGTAGAGCGCGTCGTCCGAATCGTCCCCGATGCGAAACGTCGAACCATCCGCGATGGATGTGAAACGGTTTTCGACGCGCAGCGAATCGTCGAAGGAAAACCGGCCCGCCGCGGCTTGCCGGTAAAACTCGATCAGCACGGGTACCTTCATAGTGCTTGCGGCGTGAAAGACCCGATCGCCCTGTATGGCGAGGCGGGCGCCGGTTTCCGGGTCGATCAGCGCCACGGCGATCTCCGCCTCCGGCCAGGCGGAAACGAAGGATTCGATCTCGGCTTGCAGGGCCCCGGCGGAAAAGGACATGGGCGGGTCCGGATGCGCGCATCCCGGCGCCGTCGCGCACCACGCGGCACAAAGCGCAGACGCAAGGAAAACGGGAAGCGGGCGTGCATGGCGGCGCATGGTCGTCAAAAATATTTCTGCACCACTTCTTCAGGCTGGTGCCGGTCCGGTGTGCGGACGACGTCCGAATAATCGAATTCCATGGACACGCGGGTTTCTGAGGTCAGGGGATGCGGGTCGCCGGCTTCCTGCTGTGCGGATTGGAGGAGCGTCATCAGGCGCGCTTGCTCCTCGGCATACGCCGGATCGTCCGCAAGATTGCGCAATTCGTGGGGGTCCGCATTCAGGTCGAAAAGCTGGGTGTAGTGGATTTTGGGATACCGGATCAACTTCCATCGATCGTCCACGATGGCCCGGTGAAGGTCTTCGTAGGCCAGAAAAAGGCGCTCCCGAAAGGCCGTCTGCTCTCCTTTCCACAAGACGGATAAATCCTGCGCGTCTACGTCTTCGGGCGTTTCGACCCCGGCCAGACCCAGCACGGTGGCGAACATGTCGTGCAAATACGCGAGCGCGTGGGTTTCTCCCTGCGGAATGCCCGGTCCCTGCACGACGAGCGGCGTTTTGGCGCTATGCTCGTACAGATTCTGTTTGCCAAGCAGGCCATGCCGCCCCACGGACAGGCCGTGATCGGACGTAAACACGACAATGGTGTTCCCGGCCAGGCCCTGCGCATGCAATGCGTCCAGAATCCGTCCGATTTCCTCGTCCATGTGCGTAATGAGTCCGTAATATTCGGCCAACTGGTCGCGGATGACGTCTGTGCGTCGCGGCCATGCGGCAAGCGCCTCGTCCCGCACCTTCATGCGCCCGTTGTCGAACGGATGGACCGGCATATAATTGGGCGGCAGGGGCATGTCTGCTCCGGCGTAGTCCGCCGCGTGGCTGGCGGGCGGCGTCCGGGGGTCGTGGGGTACGGTGAAGGACACATAGGCCAGAAAAGGGGCCTCCCGGTCCGATACGCCGTAGTCCTCCAGAAAATCCACCGCCGCATCGGCGAACAGGGTCGTGGAAAAACCCTGCGCGACGGGTTCCGAAAAGGTCCCGTCGGCTTGCAAATCCTGCAACCGGACGTTGAAATGATTGGCCATGCCGCCGAAAAACACGGCGCGTCCCTCGCCGAAACTGCGCGCGAACGACGAACGGCTCTGGTGCCATTTGCCCGTGCCGAAAGTCCGGTAGTTCGCTTCCCGAAGGATTTCCGGGAAGGTGCGCACGGAATCCAGATTGTCGTAGACGCGGAACAGGCCGCGTCCGCTCATCATCATGGCCCGGCTGGGTGCGCAGACTGCCCCGTGGTGGGCCCCCATGTTGTAGGCGCGGCGGAACGAATAGCCGTCCTCCGCGAGCCGATCCAGGTTGGGCGTGCGGATATATCCGTTGCCGTACGCGCCGACGGCGTCGGCTTGCAGGTCGTCGGCCAGCAGGAACAGGATATTCGGGGCGGAAGCATCCGGAGCGGTATCCACCGAACAGGCCGAAACGAGGACGGCAAGGAAAGCAAAAACGCCGAGGCGCAAAAAGAGGCGATTCATGTCGTTGTGCGGGCAGGTCCCGAAAAGAAAGGGGATATCCCAAGAGTTCCAGGTAAATCCGAGAGCCAGACGGGCAGTTCCGGCAAAGAGGCTTACTTCCCGAAGAAACCGGAATAGATCGTGAAGCCCACGCTCCACTGCCACGCGGTGCCCTCCTCGCCGGGATTCTTCAAGAATCCGACCTCGGGGCGGATAACATAGCGATCAAGATCGGAACTCAGCCCCAATCCCAGGTTGGATCCGAAGAGGGTTTCGTCCGAGTCGTCGTTCAGCCCAATGACTGCCCGTCCCGACACGGTGACCTCCGCATGATCGTTGAGAAAATTATCGCTGAACCGGTGGGAAAGAAGAATCGTGGGATGAAACTGCCATGTGTCGGCGATTTCGATGTCGTTGCCGAACGCAAAGCCCATCGGTGCATAGATCGCCACTCGATCTTCGATTACTCCGAACTTGGGACCGGCCGCAAGAAAGCTGAATCCCTCATCGGAATCGGGGTATCTGACGTACCCATAGCGGAGACGTAAATCAATTTTGTGCATGAGACCGGTGGCCACCTGGATCCCTAAATGATTGTCTATCCTGCCCGATTCCCCCTCATAGGAAAGGCTTGCCGAAGAGTAGTTGGAGGTAATCTCGAACTCTCCGGGACCCACCAGCCGGGCGCTCTGAAGGTCGGATACGGTAGAGCATGCAGGGAGCAAGACGATCAGCGACAGAACCGCCGCGGCGCGACCGATGTTAGAGGGACACATGTTTTCTCTCGTGGAAATTGCGATGAGGGGCGATCGTCGCGAAGGGGGTATCGCGGTTCTACTTCATTGGCCTGGGTGAGTCTGTGGCGATACGGACCGATCATATTTCAGTATACAATAATTTCAGGGTATCCTGAAAAAATAAACGGAACGCACCGGACAAAATTGCCTACCTCGCCTCGATATGCCCGGTGATCCGGCCCAGCAGTTTGGCTGCGTACCACCCGGTCCGTTGCTGGAGCGTGGTCATATCGTCGGGACCGGCGAGGCGCAGGCACGTTTCCCCAAGTCGGTCGGCGGCGAAAACGTCTCCTTCGTAGGGATTGAACGCAATCCAGTAGAGCACCTTAATCAATTCGTCTTCGGGATACGCATTCGCCAGGTGCTGAAATACGGCGTGCGGCGCCCACCGCTCGATCCCGCTCATCTGGTACATGTCCGGAACCGCCGCCACGAACAACACATTGCGCGCCCGCTGCACCGGATCCGCCGCCCAGGCGGGCGGCCATACTTCCAGGTCTTCGAGAATGCACTGGATCGTCGCTTCGATATCGGGATACACCGGCTCGTCCATGGCGGCCACCGGAGCCTCCAGTCCCTGATCGTAGGGGAGTGCGTCGAACCGGATGTCCCGGTCGATATCCTCCAGCGTCACTTCTTCCCACGAATCCGGGTAGTCGATGACCGGGGGCAGCGGCGGGGGAGGCGCCTCGGCCTGTTCCCCGGAGGCGACGTCCGCAGGTTCCCGGGACGGCGCAGCGGCGGTCGCGGGCGCATCGGAGGGTTCCGGCGCCGCATCTACGGAATCTGCGTCGCTTGCGGCCACTGTAACCGAATCCGCCTCCGTTCCGTATATGTCAAAGGGGTTTTTCGTTTCTGCGGAATCCGCGCTATCTGCGTCCGCAGAACGCAGCGCTTCGGTCAGCGCCGACGACGCGTCGGCGGGCAAGCGCCCGCGGGGCAGCGCGCGGCCCGTCGTTTCCGCCAATATGCCCGCCAGCAGCCAGCCCGCCAGCGAGGCCGCCGCCCATGCCTTGCCGCGCGCCGCGCCGCCTCGCTCCCGCGTATCCCATCGAAACATTTTGGCCGAAGCGAGGCAACCCGCCGCGCCGATCAGCAGCAGGGCCAGCAAACTGAATCCCGCCTCGCCCAGTCCGCCGCCGTTCACCGTAGCCTGTATCGCCTCGACCGCATAGCGCCCGGGAAAAAAGGCGGACAGATGCTGCGCCCAGACAGGCAGGCTTTCGATACGGACCGCCACGCCCCCAATGATCAGCATCGGCAGGAAAATGGACTGCCCCAGCGCTTGTACGGCGGGCGTCGTATCCGCAAGCATGGCGATGACCAGGCCCAGCCCGAGAAAGGCGAAGGATACGAAGGTGAAGGCCATCCACAGCCCGACCATATGGTCAGGAAACGGCATGCCAGGAAGCATGGCCAGCGCAATCTGAAGCAGGGCGGCGGTAAGCAACACGAGATACCGGGCCGCCACGGTGGTCAGCACGAGGCGCAAGGTGGAAACGGGCGTCGCCCGGTACCGGCGCCAAACGCCCCGCTCCCGCTCGCCCACCATGGACGTCGGCAGCCCGAAGCAGGCCCCGCCCAGGGCCGTCACGGTAAGCAATTCCCCCATGTGGTTGACCAGCGGAACCGCTTCGCGCCGGTACAGCACCAGAAAAGCCGCCAGAAAAATGAGCGGGAAAAGATAGCCGTAGATCAGGGCCATCCGGTTCCGGTAATAAAGCCGCAATTCGATCAGAAAGGCGTACGTCATGCCGAATCTCCTCCATGCGGTTCGCGCGCCGCAGCGCCTTCGTCCTTCGTCCATTCGACCAGTACGTCCTCCAGCGTAGCGCGGCGGACATGCAGTTCGACCAGACTTGCCCCCGCCGCTTCCAGCCGCTCCGCAAGCGCGGCGAGAACCCGGTGCGCCTGTTCCGACCGAAACCGGATCGTACAGCCCGCCTGTTTTAGGTCGCGCACCCCCTCGATTTCCGCGAAGGTCTCCGGAGGGAGCGGGGCGGACGTTTCGAGATGGACCGAAGGGGCTGCGCCGAGGCTGCCCATCAGCTCGCGGGGAGCGCCCTGCGCAACGAGCCTGCCGCGCCGCATGATCGCCACCCGGTCGCACAGGGTTTCCGCTTCTTCCATGTAATGCGTGGTCAGCAGCACGGTTCGCCCCTCCGCTTTCATGTCCAGAATGCGGCGGTGCAGATCGCGGCGCGAAGACGGATCCAGACCGGTCGTCGGTTCGTCCAGCAACACCACGTCCGGACGGTTGACGAACGCCAGCGCAAGCGCCAGCCTCCGCCGCTGTCCTCCCGACAGGGTATGAAAGGAGGCGTCGGCCTGATCCTCCAGATCAAACCGCTGCAAGAGGGCGTCGGGCGCTTCCGCCTCGCGGTAAAAGGAACCGAAGAGCCGAAGCGCTTCCCGGGGCGTAATCTTGTCCTGCAAGGCATTCGTCTGCAAGGCCGCGCCGATGCGCTGCTGCATATCGCGCGGACGCCGCCGGGCGTCGATTCCGCCTATCTGCACGCTCCCCCGATCCGGCTGCCGCAGCCCCAGCATGCACTCGATCGTGGTGGTTTTTCCCGCCCCGTTCGGACCCAGCAGGCCGAAAATCTCGCCCGCCGCCACGTCGAACGTGACCCCGCGGGCGGCTTGTACGCCGCCGTACGCTTTCCAGAGATCATGGACGTGTACCTGGGGGGACATGGAGGAGACAGCAGGTGGAGGATTATTCAAATTGGCCCGGGTTCGGCATATACGCCCGCAAGGCGACGATCGATGGCTATAGCCAAATTACAACCGTGATCCCGTGTATAACCCCTCCAATCAAAATTGTTTTGCATTCCTTGCTGGCCTCGCCTCGACGCGTTCGACGAATACCGCTCCGGGCGCCTAATAGCTCGCCAAGCATTATTTTTTCCTTGCCGACAATCCGCAGGCCGAGGCTATCGGTGCGTACGGCAACGGATATATCCGTACTCTGAACCTGGATAGCCTCCCGTTGGCGCCGCGAATTGATAATATGCCGCCGCGTTCGTATCAAGTAACCCTGCATCTCCGACAGTATCGCATTGTCCGCCCGCACCGACTCATGCATCATTCGCTTTTTACACACGCACAGGCCCTGCTGATTGCGCTCGCGGCGACGGCGGTTTCCGTCCTCCCCGCCCATGCCGATCCCCCGGACGATCCGCCCGCGCCCCGCCGCGCTCCGAACATCGTCTTCATTCTGGCCGACGATCTCGGCTACGGCGACCTGAGCGCCTACGGACAGAAACGTTTCGCCACGCCCCGACTGGACCGCATGGCCGAAGAAGGCGCCTTGTTCACCGCATTTTATGCGGGGAATACGGTGTGCGCCCCCTCTCGCTGGTCGCTCATGACCGGTGCGCACATGGGGCATGCGTACGTACGGGGGAATGCGGGCGCTTCGCTGCGGGACGAGGACAGGACCCTGCCCCGCGCGCTCAAACAGGCCGGGTACGCCACGGGCATGTTCGGCAAATGGGGCCTGGCCGAAAACGAGGATTCCGGATTGCCGCATCGGCAGGGTTTCGACGCCTTCCTCGGATATTTGCGGCATGTCCATGCGCATTCGCACTACACGGACCATTTGTTCGAAATACAGAATGGCGAAACGGTGCGCGTCGACGTGGATACGACACAATACGCACATGAATTTTTCGTGAAGAAGGCGCTGGATTTCATGGAGGCAAACCGGGACAGGCCGTTCTTTTTGTATCTGCCGTTTGCCCTCGTTCATGCGGAATTGCTTGTGCCGGAAGAGGATATTGCGCCGTTTCGGGACGCAAACGGACGCAGTCGCCTGTTGCCGGACCCGCCCTTCCCGTGCTGCGGAATCATCGGGACGTACCGGGGCCAGCCGACGCCGCACGCCGCGCACGCCGCCATGGTTACCCGCCTGGACCGGGACGTCGGACGCATTCTGGACCGGATCGGCGAACTGGGCCTCGGCGAGGATACGATCGTGCTTTTCACCAGCGACAACGGTCCGCACGTCGAAGGCGGGGCGGACCCCGGCTATTTCGAATCCAACGGCCCGCTGCGGGGCGTCAAGCGGGATTTGTACGAAGGCGGCATTCGCGTACCCATGATCGCGTGGGGACCGGGCTACGTGCCGTCCGGGCAAGTCAGCGACCATCCCTGGGCCATGTGGGATATTTTCCCCACCCTCGCCGCCTTCGCCGGGGCGGATACTCCGCCCATGGACGGCTTGTCCATGCAGGGCCTGCTTGCCGATACCGGCCCCGTTCCCATGCATCGCGCGCTCTACTGGGAGCATCGCAACAACATGGAGGCAAGATATTCCCAGGCCGTGCGGCAGGGCGACTGGAAACTGCTGCGCGTGTGGACCCCGGAGCGCCAGGCAACCGAGCTGTACGACCTGCGCAGCGACATTGGGGAATACCACGATCTTTCCGAACGATACCCGGATGTGGTAAGGCGCCTTGAGGCCCTGATCGAGGAAGTGCGCACGGAACCGGAAATGGATGTTTTCAAGAACCCCTACGAATGATGGGTGGAACGTTGCGGGCGGCGGGCCTGACGGTAGCTGCATTTCTTACGGCGGGAATTTTGTGCGCCGCAATCCGGCCTGCGGGGGTACGGCCGGATCGCCCCCTGACAGAAAATTCCCGGAGCGACGACCGGCCCAATATCGTCCTCGTCATGGTGGACGACATGGGTTTCTCGGACCTTGGATCGTACGGCGGGGAAATCGCCACCCCGCATCTCGACCGCCTTGCGGAGGAGGGTCTGCGGTTCACGCAGTTCTATAACACGAGTAAATGCTTCCCCACCAGAGCCTCCCTCATGACCGGTCTGTACGCCCATCAGGTCGGCATGGGCGAGCGGATCGACACGCTCCGGAACGGGGTGACCATTGCGGAAGCGCTGCGCGAAGCGGGCTATCGCACCTATATGACAGGGAAGTGGCACGGTCCGGAAAACCCGTTCGACCGGGGGTTCGACCGCTATTACGGGCTCGTGGACGGCGCCGTCAACCATTTCAATCCCGGAGAGCAACGGCCTGGCGAGCCGCCGCCTGCACGAAAAACGCCGGGGCATGTGCGCACCTGGGCCATCGACGGTCAGGTATTTCGACCGTACACCCCCGACGACCCGGATTTCTATTCGACGGACGCCTACACGGAAAAAGCGCTCGACTACCTGAACCGGCACGGAAACGAACACGCCGACAGGCCTTTCTTTCTCTATATCGCCTATCAGGCCCCGCACGATCCCCTGCAAGCCCGTCCGGAGGACATCGAGAAATACAGGGGGAAATACATGGACGGATGGGATGAACTGCGCCGCCGGCGGCACGAGCGGCAGATCGAGATGGGGATTGTCGATTCTGCATGGGCCTTGCCGGAATACGGAACCGTCCCCCAGGCAGCGCAGCGCACCTCGACCTTCACCAGTCGCTACTGGGACAACGACGCGCGCATTCTGCCCTGGGAAGAAGTCGAGGGCAAAGCGGATTGGGATCTGAAAATGGCGGTGTACGCCGCCATGATCGACCGCGTGGACCAGCAAATGGGCCGTCTGCTGGACAAAATCCGCGCAATGGGCGAAGAGGAAAACACGCTTGTGATGTTCCTTTCCGACAACGGCGGGTCCGCAGAGATGGTGCATAACCAGCAGAACCGGGATCACCCGCCGGTCGATCCGCCGGGGTCCATGGCCGCCTGGCATAGCGTGGACGCGCCGTGGGCGTTCCTGAGCAACACGCCCTTCCGGCACTACAAGAACTCGAGCCATGAGGGAGGCGTCGCCACGCCGTTCATCGCCTGGTGGCCCGAGCGTATCGGAGCGGGCGGAATTACCCGCGAGATTTCACACCTTATCGATGTGATGGCGACCGCCATAGACGCCGCCGGCGGCGAATACCCCGAAACCTGGCGCAACGAACGTATCCATCCTCTTGAAGGCAAGTCCCTGCTGCCTGTCTTCGAGCAGGGGGTGCGGGAAGGACACAACGCCCTGTTCTTCGAATGGAACGGCGGAAAGGCCGTGCGCAGCGGCCGGTGGAAACTCGTCGATGCGCGGGGAGCCGGTACGCACTGGGAATTGTACGATATGGAGGCGGACCGCACGGAAACCCGCGATCTGGCGGCGGGCCATCCGGATCGGGTGGACGCCCTCGCAGCGATGTGGGAGGCCTGGGCGGAACGCGTGGGCGCAACGCATTAACCGATACAAGACACAAAACATAAGACATGACCAACCCCCTGAAAATCATGAAGCACAGGTCCCGCCGGACGCTCTTGCCGGCCATGCTGTGCCTGCTGGCGTTTTTTACGCCTGCGGACGCCCTCGGACAAGCGCCGGACGCGCCCCCGAACATCATCGTGCTGTTCGCGGACGACATGGGATACGGAGACCTGAGCAGTTACGGGAATCCGACCATCCGCACGCCGCAGCTCGACCGCATGGCGGACGAAGGAATCCGGCTCACGTCCTTTTATGTGACCGCGGCGGTCTGCACGCCGTCGCGGGGCGGCTTGCTCACAGGCCGCTATCCGATCCGTCATCTCCCGCATAATCTGGGGCCGGATTCGAAAAACGGGTTGCCCCTCGACGAAACCCTGATCGGGCAGCCGCTGCAGGAACGCGGCTACCGGACCATGATGATCGGGAAATGGCACCTCGGACATGCAGAGGACGCCTACATGCCTACTTCGAGGGGTTTCGACGGGTATTACGGCCTGCGCTACAGCAACGACATGATCCGTCCGTGGGTGCAGACCGACGCGCCGCTGTATCTGTTCAGGGATCTGGAGCCGATCCGCGAACCCCTGAACCAGGACACGCTGACCGTTACGTACACGAAAGAGGCCGTTCGTTTCATCGAAGAGGCCGGATCGGAGCCGTTCTTTCTGTATCTCGCCTACGGAATGCCCCATGTGCCCGTGTACGCGGCGCCGCATCGGGACGGGCGGTCCCGAAAGGGGCGGTACGGAGACGTAATCGAAACCATCGACTGGAGCGTGGGGGAGATTCTGGCTACGCTCAAGGCCCAGGGGCTGGACAAGCGCACCCTGATGATCTTTACGAGCGACAATGGTCCGTGGCAGGCCATGCCGGATCGCATGTTCCAGACCGACATGACGCCGCTGCACGAACCCGTCAAGCCATGGCACAGCGGATCGGCGGGGCCTTTGCGCGGCTACAAGGGCACGACGTTCGAGGGCGGTTTCCGGGTGCCGTTCATTGCGCGCTGGCCGGGGCGGATTCCTGCGGGGCGCGTTTCCGCCGACATGTTGTCCTCGCTGGACGTGTTTCCGACCCTGCTGGAGGCGGCGGGCATTGCGGCGCCGGATCGCCTTGACGGAACCAGCGCGCTTTCCTTCCTGACGACGCGGGCCGTCTCGTCCCCGCGGAATGTCTTCTATTATTATCTGGGGGATCGGATCGAAGCGGTGCGGGAAGGCCCCTGGAAACTACGGATTGCGCCCGGCCCAGAGGGAGCGCAAGGAGAACCCGCCCTGTATCATCTGGACGAGGATCCCGAGGAGAAATATGATCGGGCGGATATGTATCCGGACCTGGTAGCCCGCTTGCAGGCGGCCATGGAGGCGTTCGACGCGGAAGCGAGGCGGTGATGGCCCAATGCAATCCTGCAGCTAAACCCCCTGTCCGAATTTCCCGGACCATTTCTAAGCGCGTACGACTTCTACGATGGCTTGAAATTATACACCCGTGTCCGGTGCCAGGGAGAACCACTGATGAAGGAAAACTCCGTGAAAAACGACTCTGTAAACCCTGATTGCTCGACCGAACCCCAATTCGTCACTGAGTTCGATCTGATACCCGGCTTTTGGAACTACCTTGTTGGCCTTGATCGCAATGATCTGATAGCAGAACTGATCCAAAACGATCTGGATCAGGGCGCGACGCTCACTGTTATCTCATTCGAAAGGACCCGCTTGGTCTGTGAAGGAAATGGTGAACCGGTCGACCCGGAAGGTTGGCAGCGACTGCGCAAGATACAGGGCGCCGGCGATGAAGTATCTGCGAAGCGCAGCAGGTTAGGCGTCAAGAACCATGGTCTCAAGACCGCATTCACAATTGGCGATGAAATCCGTCTCATGTCGGACGGCAAGGCTATTGTTCAGACGCTTTACAGGTATGGCCGCAAGGAGCATCCATACCCTGGCGCGTCAGAGCATCCAATGGAAGATCCCCAAGCGCCTGCCACTGGTTGTCGCGTGATTGTGCCCTATCGCAACGATGACTTTAAGCCTCCCCTGGGGGAGGCCTTCGAATGGCCTGCGGTTGACGCCGAAAAGATTGAGGCGCTGTTTCGGTCAGCCTGCGCCAGCATGCCGGAACAGTTCGCGGGCATCGTTTCGCCGGAGATCTCGCCTCGATATGAAATTGTGTTGCGGCATTGGGGACTCGGAGAAGTTCGCTTTCTCTTTTCTTGCACGCGACCGAAGAAAATCACCAAACGGATGGAGGTCTTCCAGAGGCGTTGCACTGTAAGCGGCACGTTTTCTCCACTACCAGAGGCTTTGCGAGAACAGGCAGTCCGCCGCCTTGCCCCATTGAAGGGTGTTTTGCAGGAACGAACTGCCGACTACTTTCGTCGAGGAAAGCGCTATTTCGTCGAGGTGTCTTGGCCGATTTATAAGAAAGGGAAACCCAAGACCGGGACAGGGCAATTTCGCTATCCAATTGGCTACCCACCGAATTCGCATGAAGCGCGGACGGGACACAGTACGTATTTCAACGCACCATTTGCCTCGGACAACAAACGCCACGCTCCAGCGCGGGATGAAGCCACATTTGGCGAACTGCGTAAGGAATGCGAATCGTTGCTAATCGACGCGCTCGCGCACCACACAATACCCCGGTGGCAGGCGGACGGGTTAAAACCTGTTGCGCCAAGCGCCGATGCCGATGACGAGGTGGTTTGCCCGATTCTTGCAGAACTTGCCAGGAAGGGAAAAATGCCTGTGGTGAACTGGCGTCAAGCGGCCGAACTTGCGGTAAAGGGAAAAAGAGGAAAACGTCAAAGTGGGGGGCGGCAATTCGCCGTTCGGCGATATTCGAAGAACGAGAGACAGTACCTATTTGTCGTACCGGCTCTGACTTGGGCACAGGGCGCAGTTCACCCTTCACTCTCGCTGCTCTGCCCACGCTCGGAGATGCAACTCCACCCCCGTGTCCACACCGATATCGTTCGGCTACTGGCGGATAGAAACACCCCTGGATTTGCTAAAGATTTTGTTAGTTTCGATGAGAATGATGCATTTGATCGTGTGACCGCCGATGGGAATCGGTATTTCAGTGGGATCGCGGACCCCGAGCGCGAATTTTCCGAACCTTTCATCCCACGGATGTATCTCGATCTGATTAGGCTTGCGCTTGACAAAGGTGAGCTCGCCGAGGAGAAAGAAGATGCCTTGGTTTCAGCCTTGCTCCTTCCCGACGTCCACGGCAAAGCAACAGCGCTTCCGGATCTGTACTCCAACGTATCGCTTACCCCAGATATCCCTGGCTTGCGTCTTCCACGTATCCTCGATCCCGGTCTGACCGCGCATGCTCTCTTCAAGCGCAAGAAGTGGAAGATTCAGAAGTTCACAATGGCCGAGTTCCTGGAGAGCGGTACTCTCTATGCCGCCAACGAGCAAACTCGCAAGAAATTCTGGCAGTGGCTGCACCGGAACGGTCGAAACATTGCGCGGCGTGATCGGCCAAAGCTCGCAGATATCATGATCTGGCCCGACGAGGAAGGCCGTTTATGCAAGATATCCGATCTCTGCGCTCCTCCCTCGGGGCATGTTGGGACCGTACTCGCCGGTTTTATTCGCCAGCCCCATGAGGAGGTTCGCCGCTCCAAATTGGTTTTCGTCGGCGGCAAGGCGCGAACGTCGGTCCGCCGCACGCCGACTGAGGACGAGATCGCGACTTGGCTCGACACACGGTTGGCGCGATTCGAGATCGGGAGTGAACCGGACGCCGCTACAGCCAGCGAGTTGCACCGGTTTGAGGCCGATCTTGCTATCCTGCTTAAGAACAGGTCCATTGCCCCTCTGCTCAAGAAGGCTGCGGTAACGCTTCCGGCGCTTGCCCGGGACGGATCGATTCGACTGCGCACGGAACTGGTCATTCGTAGTTCCGCCAATGACCGGTTAGCTCTGCCCGACCGTTATCTGCTCAAGGATCGACAACGCGCCGCCATGCTCGACAAGCTCTCGCCAGCGTTGAATGTACCCACCCCGGCTATGCTTGTGGACGCCTTTGCCGAAGACTCCGGCAATATATCCGCACTGCAACCGCGACTGAAGGAGTTCATTAGCGTCACCGAACCGGATAGCGACGAGCGGCGTGAGCTTGCAGGGATAACCATCATTCTGGTGGATGGCCAGTTGCGAGCGGCGTCCGAGTTGGTTCTTCCCAGCAACAAAGGCGATTACTGGGGTTATTGGAAAACCCGAATTTCGGTGAAGGGCCTGTCGCAGAACGACCAGAGTCGTTATCGTGCTGCCGGTGTGACCTCCGCATTGCCCAAGCCGGAGACAAGCCGAGCCTTTTTTGGATGGCTTAAAAAACAGGACCGAGACGTTCTTGGGCGACACATTCCCTGCATACTACGTCATATCCTTCATCAAAATGGACCAACCCATTGGGCTCAAAGCTTCACGGATAGGCCCTTTATCCCAGCCAGAAGCAGAGACGGTTTGCAACTCGTATCGTTGCGAACGGCGAAGCGCAGTCCGGTCTTTTTGTCCGACGCAGGCAACATCGGAGACGATGTCATCCAAAAGGATTCCGCCGTTCGATTGGTTATTGATCGGGAGCGCACTGTAGCGAACCCGATCTCTGAACAACTGCGTGCGTTGGGTATCAGATCGCTCCGCGAGGACATAGGGGAACCGGAAAGTGTCGCTGGGACCGGAGGTATTGCCCCTGTCAGCGAGGATATTCTCGCACGGTTCCGCAAGCTTCAGGATACACCGTTCCGGTGCACATTCTGGAAGCGGCTCAATGAGTTGGGTGTTGAATCCGGGTTGGTGCGCCGCGATTGGTTCACTCGGCTGCTTAGTGTCCAAGAGATACGCCTCGCGAAAGAAGTGCAGGCGACGTATCGATTTCGTCGTAAGCCCTACCTGCTTAACGTCGATGCCGGTTTCGATCCCCAAACTGGCGTCTTCTGGATGGAACATGGCCTTGGTGCTCGTGGGTTGTACGAATCTGTGGCTAAGCAATTGGTCTTCAAGCCGACAGCGCGGCCCATTGATCTCCTTGCGCTTGAACACGCTGTAGCACTGGAGGAGGTCGACGATCCACGCTTCGAACCTTTGGCGGGTTTCAAAGCGGACGCAAGTGTCGATGATATCGTGGAGGAGGAAACACTGGAGGGCTTGGACATGACGGGCGACGAGAACAACGTTCTTGGAGAAGCGAAAGGTGGTCATTCTCCCTTCACGCCCGATCCAGAGCGCAATAGGCCCAAGCCCCGCCCCATCTCAAACGAACCAAGGGAGCCTCCACAACGCTCCAGGGTACAGCCTGGCCCATCGAGATCGGATGGCGGCTCTAGGCAAACACCCGATCTTGAGAAGGGGCATATTGAGGAGTTGAAGCACGACCACTATGCAAGCCATTGCCAGATGTGCTTGTGCGAACGGTCGCCACATGAGTTGGCGCCCACTGGCAGTTACATCGAATGGGAGGAGGTGCGTCGTAAGGTTGTCGAAGCGCATCATACCGATCTGGTGTCGGCCGGTGGCGAGCGCCACGCCGGGAATCTGATACTGTTGTGCAAACTGCATCACGACAATTACGGACGAAAATTAACCCGCGCTGGCGTCACTGCTGCTCTTCGGGACAGTCCGAAGAGAATGTCCATCCGCTTCGGCGACGACTCTCATGTCAATGGCCAGAAAATCGATTTTGAGGTTTCTGGCACAGGGGAAATCGTCAAGATCTTTTTTACCGATGACCACGTCAGCTATTGGTTGTCTCAGGAAACAGCATCAGATTGATGCGAGAAGGGCAAGGGTGTGCCTTTTTGTCACGCCGATCCAGAGACGTAGGGCATAACATTGATTTTGCCCATACGTCGTTGGCGAACGAACTGTCGATCAACCGGTTTTTGTGCCGTACACGGCGAGACTGGCAATATCCGCAGTGGGGTTCCTTATCTACCTCTCCCCAACTCTACCCCAAACCCCGCCACAACCCGCGCACCCGAATCCCCGAGGCGGCGAGCAATGTCCAGGCGGAGCGGCGTACCGCCAATCCTCGTGAGCGAAACCCCTATTTCGTGCACGGACCGATCTCCGCAGAACGCCGGAAACGCACAGAAAAATCCTTCGGGAACGGGAGAGGCGGGCAACCCCTCTATGCGCCCGTGCGCCCCGAACAGCGCAAGGCCCATGCGCAGGCGGACAAGCGGCCATAGCCGAACCCATTCGAAGGGAAGCGTCTCGAAATCGTGACGCCAGAAAACGGCGGCGTACCGCATCCCCTGCAAGGGCCGCCCGTGCAGAGACCGGAACGCATCGCGCCGATTCAGCCGGAGGCCGCCGAAAAGTTCGAGTCCGGCGTCGAGCAGCGCGGCGCGTTGCGGCGGAAGATCGCCAAAGGACGTACGCCCCTGCAAACGGATATGCAGGCGCGCGGGCGTCGGGCGATAGCGATGCAGGGTGGGTCGGGCCACATCGATATGCCCGCCCAGCAACGTATAGGCAGCCTCGCTCGCAGGCCGTCCGCTGGAAGAACCATGCTCCATTCGAAGCGCGGCGGCGCGGATGGTCCGGTTTGCGCGGACAGGCAAGGCAAGCGTGGCGTACGCGGCCCGGAACGCGCCGTCCCGAATCGCCGGATTGTCCCGGAAATCCTGCGAGTACGGCCAGGAACGGGTCGCCTGTCGCGCTACCGATTCCGCTTTTTCCTGCTCGACGCCTGCCGCGAAGCGCCATCCCCGCCATGCGGTTTCCACGCCCAGTCCGTACCGGGTTCGGCGGAAATAATCGAAATAATCCCGCCCGCCCAGGCTTGCCTGCATCGAAACGAGCGCATCGCCGTACCCGGACCCCGCGCCCTGCGGGGCAATGTCCCGGTCGCGCGAAACGCGAAGCAGGCCGCGCGCGCCGAGCGGGATCGTCAGCGCGGCGTATGGGCGAATCCCCTGGAGTTCGCTCGCCTGGCCCAGGCGCCACGCCAGACGCGCGCCGGAAAAAAGGTCCAGTTCGTTCCCGACGCTGCCGAACAGGCCATCCACCCTGTTGTACCGAAACTGAAACCGGTATCCCATGACTGCGGGCCATTGCAATTGGCCTGGAATTTCCGGGTCCAGAAAACCAACGAAGCGCCCTGTGCGCCGTTCGGCGGGAAGCGCCTCTCCCAGCGTCAGCCTGGCGGCGCGAAGATCGGCAAGCGCGTCCAGTTCGCGCGCCGTCATCGGCATCAGCGCCTGACCGTATCGGAACGCCGGATCGCGCCAGGGCGTCGTCGTCGAGGCAAACTGTTCTTCCGGAACATCGATGCGATGCCTGATCAGTAGCGTGCGGCGGCGGAACGGCACGGCGCGCACCCGCCGCGCATTGACGGCGACGCGGAGCGCTCCCTCCATATCGAGGTTGACCGGCGCCCAGAATCCGCTGGCCACTTCCCGGAAATGCTGTACGTACCGGACATTCCAACCGAAAGTCGGGTCGGGAAAAACCACATGCCGAGCCGGGAAAAGCCGGGCTTCGAGGAGAACGAATTCCTCGTCGAGGATGGAAATCTGCCCTATAAACGCAGCCTCCTCTTCGCCGATGGGTGAAACGTTCAGGTCGTAGATCGTACTGTCGCCGAGCGTACGCTCCGCGGCCATCCGAAAAACATAATGTTTCAGGGCGTCGGGATGGGTGGGTCCAATCATACGCTGCCCCTGAACGGTCACGAAATCCTCGTACAGGTTCGCCACGTCGTGCGGAGCGGGCAAGGGCAACTCCTCGTCCCACTCCCCGGTTCGGCTCACGGCGCTTACCGCGGCGCGGGAATCGCGCGGCGCGCGACCCGCCTGGCCGGCGTCGCCATACAGCCACAGGAGATCAAAAGCCGTATCGCTCAAATGCACGATGCGGTCGCCGCGTTCGAGCGTCATGCGGGTCTGGCCCACCATGTGAAGCGACGATATGTCCGCGAACATGCGCTGTTTGCGGCGAATCACCTGCTCCATCAGGCCGGATGCGAATCCTTCGCCCGACACCAGCGCCTCTTCCAGCGGAATCACCACGGGCGTCAGCCGGATCACAAGCGATTCCGCCTCGTCCGGGGGCACGGGAACTGCGCGGGGAGCATATCCGAGGTGTTGCACGACGAGCACATCGGGAAGCGCAGGCAATTCGAGCGCAAACCGTCCCTCCGCATTCGTAACGGCCCCGTAGGCCATGTCTTCCGTGAAAACATGCGCGCCGGACAGCAAGGCATCGGTCTCCGCATCCGCCACCGCCCCCCCGACGCGCACCTGCGCGGCGGCGGGCCAGGCAACGGCCGAGAGCAGGAAAATATAGAAGATGCGCTGGAGCACGGAGGACGAGGCGGGAAGACATTTTTCCTCGAGCAAGCCGCGCGAAAACCGAACTGCGGAAAGGCGCAAGACCGGAAATCGCATGCCGCAAGATACAGGATGCTCTGATTAAGTCCGCGAAGCTCAGCCGCTGAGAGGCGCGCCGGCGAGGCATGACGAAGCGGTAACGAAAGATCGGCGGGGTTCGTATCATGTAATTGCAAATTCTGGCAGGAGATATTGCTGCTTTCCGACAGATATCGACCGCCGATTCGATGAATCGCAGGCATTTTCTTGGCAATCTGGCCGCCGCAGCCGGGCTTGGCGCGACCACCTCGACACATGCGCTACTCGCTGGGCCCCATCCTCGGGCCCGCGAACGCCGCGCCGATGTGGTCATTCTTGGCGGCGGCGCGGGAGGCGTCGCCGCTGCGCTGGGCGTCTTGCGGAGCGGATATCGGGTCGTCCTGACCGAAGAAACGGACTGGATCGGCGGCCAACTGACCCAGCAGGCGGTTCCTCCGGACGAACACCCCTGGATCGAACAGTTCGGTGCGCCCGCCTCGTACCTTGATTTCCGGCGGCGGGTGCGCGCTTTGTACCACCGGGTCTATCCGGTGGCCGCAAGCGCTTCCGACCCGCTCAATCCGGGAAACTGCGGGGTTTCCCGGATTTGCCACGAACCGCGCGTCGCGCTCGCCGTGCTGGAAGAAATGCTGGCCCCCTATGCGAGCAGCGGCCAACTTGTCGTCTTGCTGGAACATGCGTGCATTGCGGCGAGCGTGACGGGGGATCGCATCGAATCCGTGCGCGCGCGGGACGAGCGGACAGGCAACGAAACCGAATTGACTGCGCCTTTCTTCATCGACGCCACGGAACTCGGGGATGTGCTTCCGCTGGCCGGGGTCGAATACGTGACCGGAGCGGAATCGGCGGGCGAGACGGGCGAGCCGCACGCCCCCGCCGAGCCGCAACCGCGAAACATGCAGGCGGCCACCTGGTGCTTCGCCATGGAGCATGTGGACGGAGAAAATTACGTCGCCGAACGCCCGGCGGACTATGCATTCTGGCGCGATTACGCACCCGACCTCGATCCGCCCTGGCCCGGCCCGCTGCTAAGTTTTACCTACAGCCACCCGATCACGCTGGAACCGCGCACGTTGCCGTTCGACCCGCGAACGAACGACGGGGGATGGTGGACCTACCGCCGCCTTATCGATCCGGCCAATTTTGCGGCGGGTGCGTATCCGGGCGGAATCTCGCTGGTCAACTGGCCGCAAAACGATTATCTCCTCGGCAATTTCGTGGATGTCGACGAGGAGGAAAAAGCCCGACATCTCGACGGCGCGCTGAATCTGAGCCGATCGCTTTTCTATTGGCTGCAAACGGAAGCCCCCCGGCCCGACGGGGGCGCGGGCTGGCCCGGACTGCGGCTGCGCGGCGATCTGACGGGTACGCGACACGGCTTCGCCAAGCAGCCCTACATTCGGGAAGCCCGGCGCATTCGGGCGGAATTCACCGTGCGCGAACAACATGTGAGCCTGGAGGCGCGCATGGCGGAGACAGGCTTGCCGCAAGGCGAAGTTACGGCCGCGGTTTTCCCGGACTCCGTGGGGATCGGCAGTTACCGCATCGATTTGCACCCGTCCACGGGTGGCGATAATTACATCGACATCGGGTCTTTGCCCTTTGAAATTCCCCTCGGGGCCTTGCTTCCGGTGCGCATGGAGAACCTGCTGCCCGCCGCAAAAAACATCGGAACGACGCACATCGCGAACGGGTGCTACCGCCTGCACCCCGTGGAGTGGAATATAGGGGAGGCCGCGGGCCAACTGGCGGCTTTTTGCCTGCACGGAAAGTACGCGCCCCGGCAAGTACGCGCCAAGCCGCAATTACTGGAAGAGTTCCAGCAGTCCCTGAAGCGGCAGGGCGTCGAAATTCGCTGGCCCGATCCAGCGAGGCGGGCGCGGTAGCGGCAACGGGTCTGGATGCGATTTCGAAGGAATCCCCGACGGCGGCGTTTCTTCGGCGCGGGCCTCGGCAAGGCTGGCGGAAGCAGCCATTCAGGGAATAATCAGACAGATGCGCGCTCGGCTCCCTGCCCCTTGCGCTTCAGCAAGAACGCCAAAACAAACGCCAGCAGGAACGAAATCCCCACGCCGATGAGCAGCACGGTCGCGTACATCACGACCGTTTGGAAGGCCATATTCGTCAACAAAGGATTCTGGGTTATTGTGATTTCGTATGCCTGAAACTGCTCCGCCGGCACGGACGCCCGCGCCGATTCCAATTGATACTCCATATACTTCTGCGTGAAATCGGGGTCGATGACTTTCATGTAGAGGATATTGTACGCCCCAAAGGCCAGCGCCGGAAGTTGCGTCGCGACCACGCCGACCAGCCAGGCTTTCCCGAACGAAATGTCGCCGTCGGACATCTTGTCCCGATATTCCCTCATCCCGAGCCAGATGGGAACGGCGAGCGCAACCACGATCGCCGAATAGCCGATAATTTCGCTCGTCGCGAAATCCTCTGGGCCCGGAATGCCCATAAAAAGCAGGACGAAAAGGTTCGCGCCGAACAGAATGGCTGCGCCCATTCCGCCGTAGTACAGGAGCATGCGCGTCATGATTTCCTGTGGGTTTCGGGAGAAAAATTTGCGAGGAACAACTACTGCAAGGTACGGCGGATCATGATCGAAAAGATACGGAAATCTCTGGATCGAATAACCGGGAAATGATCCCGCCGCTTCGAATGCGCCTCAAATATCCTGCAAGAGCCGGGAAGCGGCCACGGCATGGATTCGTTTCGCCAGAGGAAAGCTATGCGCGCCGGCATGAATCACATCGATGCGCTTCAGGTTCAGATCGTCGAGCGCCGAGCGCATGGAGCGCGTCGCGGCAGGAGCCGTCGTGCGTTTAATCTCGAAACCGCGCAATCCGGACCCATCCTGCACGACAAGGTCTATTTCTGCGCCGGAATGCGTTCCCCAGAAGTAACATTGCCGATCTTCGACCGCGAGTATGCGAATCAGGTTTTCGAGAATAAAACCTTCCCATGACGCGCCTGACTTGGGGTGCCGATCCAGTTCCAGGCGCGTAGTTACGTTGAGAAAACAATGCAGGAGTCCGGAATCGCGCAGATAAATCTTCGGCGATTTGACTTGCCGCTTCCCCAGATTGGCGCTCCAGGGTTTCAGGCTGCGCACCATGAAGGTGTCCTCAAGAATATCCAGATACCGTCGTACGGCGTGATGCGATACGCCGAAAGCCCGACCCAACTCCGAACCGTTCCATACCTGGGCGTGATAATGGGCAAGCATAGACCAAAATCGATCCAGAAGCACGCTGGAAACGGCGACGCCGAATTGCGGGATGTCCCGCCCCAGAAAAGTCTGCAAAAAGTCCTTGCGCCAGCGATAGCTTTCTTTGTGGCTTGGCGCCGTGAAAGAACGAGGGAATCCGCCCCGAAGCCAGAGAAGATCGGCCTCGTTTTCAGCGACTTCGGACAGGGAAAATCCAGGAAGCTCATAATAGGCGATGCGGCCTGCAAGGCTCTCGGAACTTTGACGCAGCAAGTTTGGAGACGCGCTGCCGAGGGCCAGGAAACGAGCCGGATTGGGCGAACGATCCGATAACACCCGAAGCGTCGGAAAGATTTCGGGCCGATGCTGAATTTCGTCCAGGACCACCAGGCCCCGCAAGGAAGAAAGCGCAAGCAGCGGATCGGCGAGGCGCGCTGCGTCCGCGGTGGATTCGAGATCGAAGAGATGTGCAGGTCCGTTTTGCAGGCGGGCAAGCTCCCGGGCCAGGGTCGTCTTGCCTACCTGCCGCGCTCCAAGCAAGGCCACCACCGGATTCCGGGAAATGAGGCGCTTTAGGGCTTTTATATGTGCGTCGCGGCGGATCATGATCGAAAAGATACGAAAATACCTTGAAAATTGGAAGTCGCCCGTCCAATTTTCAAGGTTCCTTGTGCGGCAGTCCGTGGAAAGACATAACGCGGAAGCCTTGGAAATCAGCGGGCAATTCCTATTTTCCAGACCGCTTCCGAACGCAAGCATCTATATCCTGTCATACGATCCCTGCGCGCCATGCCCGATTTTCCCGAATTTTCGCCGCCGGGCGACCTGGACCCCGAAGCGTTTCGCCGCGCGGGATACGCCGTGACGGACTGGATCGTCGAATATCTTGCGCACCCGGAACGTTTCCCGGTCCAACCCGACGTCGCTCCCGGAGCGCTGCTCGAAAAATTGCCCCTGGAGGCGCCCGCCCATCCGTCTTCGCAGGAGGACATTCTCGCTGACTTCGAACATACGATTCTGCCCCATGCAGTACACTGGAATCACCCCGGTTTCATGGGATATTTCGCCGCCGGGGGGTCTTGTCCGGGCATTCTGGCGGAAACCCTGATCGCCGCGCTGAACAACATCGGCTTGCTGTGGAGTTCGTCGCCCGCCCTGACCGAACTGGAGGAAAGAACCTTGCAGTGGCTGGGCCGACTCCTCGGATTGCCCGCCACCTGGTTCGGCATGATTCATGGAACGGCCTCCGCGGCCAGTTTGCACGCCATGATCGCCGCCCGCGAACGGGCGTCTTCTGCGGCGGAAAAAGCCGGATCGTCGGTGGATTTGAACCGGCTTGTAATTTATGCGTCGGCGCATGCGCATTCGTCGGTCGAGAAAACCACGGCGGCGCTTGGCGTCGGGCGCGAAGCCTGCCGCAAAATCGAGGTGGACGAACGGTACGCCATGAAACCCGCCGCGCTCCGGGAAGCCATCGCTTCGGACCGGCGAAACGGCTTCGTTCCCATCGCGGTCGCGGCGACGGTGGGAACCACGGGATGCACGGCGGTGGATCCCGTCCCGGCCCTTGCCGATATTGCCGACGAACAGGCGCTTTGGCTGCACATCGACGCGGCCTATGCGGGCGCCGCCGCCATGCTGCCGGAAATGCGCCGTCACTTTGCAGGATGCGAGCGGGCCGATTCGTTCGTGGTCAATCCCCACAAATGGATGTTCACGCCCATGGACCTGACGGCGTTCTATACGGCGCGCCCGGAATATCTGCGCAAGGCCCTTTCGCTGGTGCCGGAATACCTCCGGAGCCGCGAATACGACCGGACGGTCAATTACATGGAATACGCCGTCCCGCTGGGCCGCCGGTTTCGGGCCCTGAAACTCTGGTACGTATTTCGATCGCTGGGCGCCGAGCGCATCGCCGCTGCGTTGCGCGAACACATACGCCTGGCCCGGTGGCTTGCCGATCAAGTCGATGCGTCCCCGGATTTCGAGCGCATGGCCCCCACGCATTTTTCGCTTGTCTGTCTGCGGTTTCGGGCGCAGGGGGTCAGCGAAGAAGAAACCGACGCCGCCAACGAGCGACTTCTGTACGCCGTCAACGCGACAGGCGAGTTTTTCTTGTCCCACGCCAAGTTGCGGGGGCGGTACGTAATCCGGGTGGCCATAGGGAATCTGCGCACGACGGAGGCGCATGTTCGGCGCCTTTGGGAACGCCTGCAGGAACTGGCGCACAGCCAGGCGAAGCAGGCAGGCGGGCGTTAGGGCAACCCTGAAAGGCTTCTGTTCAAAGCCGCATTGCGCAAGCCGAAAAGAACAGTATGCAATTTTTGCAGAACCGCCGCCGCCGAATCCGGTACTATGCACGCATTCGTAGCCCTAATCGCCGCCATCCGTTTACGAAACATTTTTTCCGCCATGCAAGCCGTCCGTTTTCTGACTGTCGCCTTTTTCGCCGCCGCATTTCTGCTGAGCGCCGCCATGCCTGTTGCGCACGACCGCGCAGAGGTGATCACCTTTCATCCGGACAAGACCCATTCCAACGTAGGGTTCAAGGTTCGCCATCTTGGAATTTCCAATGTGCGCGGGGCATTCGGCGAATACGAGGCCACCGTGCAGTTCGATCCGGAAGACTTGGGCGCCCTCTCGATAGAGGCGACGATTCAGGCGAGCAGCATTGATACAGGCAACGAACGCCGCGACGATCATCTGCGCTCGGACGATTTCTTCAACGTCGAGGCGTTCCCGGAATTGCGATTCGAGAGCAAGGAAGTCCGCAATATCGACGGCAGCGAATTCGAACTCGTGGGCGACCTGACCATCCGGGACGTTACGAAGGAGATCGTGCTGGAGAGTGAATTTCTGGGGATGGGCGCCGGACGAAACGGGCGCAAGGCTGGTTTCGAGGCGCGCGCCAAAATCGACCGCTTCGACTACAACCTGAAATTCGACGCGTTGACGGAAACCGGCGGCCTGGTCGTGGGAAGCGACGTGGAGATCGTGCTGGACATGGAACTGGACGAGCAAACAGGGTAATCTCTCTGGAAATACGCTGTCGTTTCGGGGGACGCCTGCCGGTGCGCAGGGCCATTTTACCGGAAAACGAGAAAAATTCGGGTCGGGGCTTGATTTTGTGAGCGCTTTCTGCTACCAATAAGTACGAAGCCCCCTAACCAATTCTTCGAAACGATGCTGAACTTCCTCAATTCCCCGTCCGTCCGGGGCGCTACCCATGCGGTTGCGCGCATTCTTATCGGTCTTTTGTTCATGCAACACGGCGCTCAGAAGCTCTTCGGCGTACTGGGCGGGATGGGCGGCTCCGGCAATGCCGCGGAGTTGTTCTCCCTGATGGGCCTTGCGGGCGTACTGGAGTTTTTCGGGGGTTTGCTGGTCGTCGCGGGGCTTTGGACCGCACCGATCGCCGCGCTTCTTGCGCTTCAGATGCTCGTAGCCTATTTCATGGCTCATGCGGGCGAGGGCCTCATGCCGATCCAGAACAATGGGGAACTGGCGTTGCTGTACATGGCTGCCTTTGCGTTCCTTGCGGTGTCCGGCTCCGGTCCGGCCAGCCTGGACATGAAGTTGCGGAAATAGCGCGGCGGGAAGATGCTGACGGTCCGGAAATTATGGGCGGGACTTTCGCAGGAAGGTCGCGAAACGGTTTGCTTCGACCTTGCCAAATCGTGGCAGCAACTCGCTGAGAGCAACAGGAAAGCCTTAGTGCAAGCGATCAGTTTCCGGGGACGCACGTTCGACACTACACAGGTGTCTCGTCGAGCCAGCTTGCTTAAGCGAGCTATTCCGCGTCTTGGGCATCGTGATTTGTATACAGTCCTCTTTTCTCTTCGAGATATTCGGGAGAATCTGGCAAGAGAGTTTAAAAAGGTAGTTTCCGACCTTGATACTAGTGACGACACTGATAGTATAGAGGAGCAGATCAAGGATTGTATAGCTCGACTGACCGGGCGTTGGTCTGTCGAGGATCTGTGGTTACACGCTGGACTGGTATACATATTCTCATCGCAAGATGAACCTGCCGATCTGCAGGCGAAAATATGGACTGTATTAGATGAAATACGCCACCCAATTTCTTCGATTGTTTCTTCATCTCCCGAAGAGAGTACGGAAGAATCGATTGAATCACTTGCTAAAGGAGAAGAGGGTTCCCCCGAACTCAGTTCACCTAATTTTACAACGCTGGACAATGTATTAATACGAGCAATTGTGAGTTCTCTGAATCATGTGAAGGGCGCACTGAATCTGAATGAGCTGGATGATTTGGCAGGGGAATTAGCCGAATTAAATGATGCGCGGGAGCGAAGCTGGTTTCATCGAGGTTTTGTGGACAGTCTTCTTCAACGAGAATTACAAGCATCTAAAAGTGGAGATAATGTATCGCGGCGCGCTTGGTATGTCACCGGTCATTTGGTTGCCTCTATGCGCGCATTGCCCGAAAGTAATCGCCCTCCCCTCATTAAAGCGCTTGCTCCGAAAGACATTGAATTGCTGAAAGATCCATCGAACGAATCGGCTGTCCAGTTTCTTTCTATCTTGCTGAGGCCGTTGTTGGAACAAGGAAAAATCGAGGAGGCCAATGACTGGATTGCGGCCCATGGAGAAAAGAAACTTGACAATATTGTAGAAATCGTTATAGATTGGGCCAAATCAACACTTTTTTTACAAGAAACCGATCCCGGAAAGGTACGTTCCGTTCTGGATACAACAGGAAAATTCTTCAAGTATAATATCAGAAATTCCAGATCGAATATCGAAAATATAGACCCGGTTTCTTTGCGTAAGATGGATTGGGAAATTCGATACTTGCGGGCTATTTCTTTTCGCATGGAGGGTCAATTGCAGCCTGCCGATAACGAGTTCGAGTATTTGATTGGTAAGGACGAATATTCGTCTCGCAAAAAAGACCTGTGGGTACAGCGAGCATTGGTCAAAATAGGAATCCGAAGGCTCGGTCATTTGCATATTCCCTCGGACAAAGAGGAACGCAAGACCTTTGCACAAGGGATTCTTTCTGTAAAAGATTGGCTTGAAAAAGCCGTGGAAGGGTGTAATCCATCACCCATTGCTCTTGTACTGATGGCGCTTCCCGAAGTGGTATCCCCACAAAAAAATGGAGAAGCATCCAAGGCAAAGGAATGGCTGGATCGCGCCATTGATATTATGCAACCTCCCGGCGTGCAACTTTGGGAAAGCGGGGAGGGCTCGTTGGGGGAAGAAACCCATCTGTTGACCAAGGCTCGTTTTTATTCCACTCTGCTTGATTTGCGCACCTTGGATGCCGTTCAATCTCAAGGCAAGTCTTTGGTCACTCGGCTTCAGGATCTGTTTCAAGATGATGAATTTCCGCCCGATCTCGAAATAGAGGTTGTCGAAAATGCCTTGCTTATTGATGCCCCTGGGGCTGCTGAACTTGCAGCAACTATTCTAAATCGCCACGGCCATAAAGCATTAAATATTGTGGGAACATCCCAAAAATATGAAGATTTCAGAAAAATTCTGATCGTGAAGTTAGATGACGCTAAATGGGTGCAACAATTAACGATTGATGAACGCTGGAAGGCATGGGTTTCGTTATTACAAGGATGTAATGCATCTCATCCGCGTGATATAGAACGCGCCCAGCATGCTCTGGATTCGTTACAGAAATTGGCTTATGACTCTCCGGGGGAAATTTCTCTCAAATTTATTGACTTGCTTGAAGATGAAGATAAAGAATGGAATCCCGCATGGGAAGAGATGGATCGCAATGATGCACTCTATCATTGTTATATCAAGCAAGGCGATATCCATCAGGCTGTCAATATTTTAACCAAAATGGCCCATGTGGAAATGACGAATCATAATTGGACACACGTAGAAGATTTATTCAAAGTAATAGAATCATATGACCCAGGAGGCACTAATTTGCAACAGTTAAAAAAACGACGTGATGCCGAATATGGGCAAGGTGATGAATTGGATCAGGATGATTTAGAGGTTATTGAAAAAGATATTGATCCGATTTCTATAATCTTTGTAGGGGGCAATGAACCACAGAGGAGGTATGTCTCGACTCTTTCCAAGCAATTTGAGCACGAAGATTCTTGCGTTAAGGTCTCCTATCATTTTACCGATTGGAGCAGTAATTGGCCTAAAACCGTCGATAAAATCAGCAATGAATTGGAGGAGGCCGACGCCATGGTATTGATGCGATTCATGAGGACCGGCCTCGGACGGCGTTTACGTCCATTGGCGAATAAGCATGGCAAATTTTGGACACCCTGTACGGGGCACGGACGGGATTCCATGAAGCACTCCATCCTGGAGGCTGCCCGCATTGTCAGACAGCAGAGACGCGAGGAAATTGGGTAGAGAGGTTTATCCTGTATCCGAGATAAAAATATGTTGCAATATCAGGTCCTGTCAAGTGCAAGAGGATTATACCGTAAAGTCGCCGGTGAGAAAACAGACACGTGAGGTCGCTTGACCTCGAACCTCAGAGGTGGTTCGGGTTGATTGGACAGATTTCGCGGGAATTTAAGGTGTACTGTTGCGACCTTGTTCCGAAAAGAAGCAGCATTTCCCGAACCATTTCTGAACTACGTAAGGACATATCCTCGAACTATACATAAACCTGGAAGCGAACATGAAAGCAATCATGAAAACGTCAACTGCCGCGTTGTTGCTCCTCCTCGTGAGTGCGCCGTGGGCTTTCGCACAAAACGATGCCGTTGAACAGGAAATCGCCGATTTATCCAAGACAAAATGGCAGTGGATGGCGGACAAGAACGTGAACGAACTCGCCGCATTTTTTCATGACCGATCAAGATTCGTCCACATGAGCGGCACCTGGGGCAAGGACGAGGAGATCGACATCATCAGAAGCGGGCGAATCCACTACAAGCAAGCTGATGTCCACGATGTGGTGGTAGAAACTTTCGGCGACACGGTCATCCTCTGGAACCGCATCACGCTGCTGGCCGAGGTTCGAGGCAATGAAGTTTCGAATGAGTTCACCGTTACCGAGATCTATCAAAAGTTGGACGACGACTGGAAGTTGCTTGACTTGACGTTCAGCAGCGTGCGGGACACTCATAGCATTGAACATTAGCAGCCTCTACTTTGCTGTCAGCCTCTGAATGTTTGCGGACTTAATCAGAGCATCCTAAAGAGATTGCCCTGCGCCGGAAAATACGCGCTTTCACCCCCCAAACGCCACATCCAGCACGGAATCATCGGGGGACGAAGCGCTCCGAACGCCCGTGAACGTTTGCATGGCGCCGTCCGGATCGCCGACGCGTAGCGTGTAGGAGCCTGCGGCGAACACTTTCGGAGAAAAGGTCGTCCCGGCGATCCGGAGCGTATAAACGATCTCGCCGGACGCCTCGTCGATCACCTGCACGACCGGGTCCTCCATGCCGCGCACCTGTATCTGCGGAAGCCAGGCCGCCGCCTCCCGACCGTAATTGTCTTCTTGCCGGATCGTGATGGGCCAGCCGGGGTACGGCTTGCCGTCCTCCGGGTCCACGTGACGCGGCCAGTTCGCAAGATGCAGGGTGCGATCTTCCCTGTTCAACCGCACGATCCCGTAGCCGGGCGCCCTGTCGTACAGATGGCTTGGCTCCATGCCCGTCCGGTACGGATTCGATACCGCAAGCACGGTCATGTGGTTGCCGAACCCGTCCAGAAAATCGCCCGTGTTCTTCGGAGCGCCTTCCGGACGATTGGCGCCGGGCTCGGGAGGATACCATCTCCGGGGATAAAAATTGGCCACGGAGGGCACGCACAGCGCATAGCCCGCATCGCCCCAGGCGTCCACGCCGTACCGGATCGTGCTCCCGAGATGCTGATCCCCCGCAAGGTGAAAAGCGAATCCTTTGCGAATGGCCTGAATCGCCGCGTCGCGCCCATGCTTCGGCCAGCCATTGGAATCCATGTCCTGCACGATGCGGTCATGGGGCGCATACTCGCTCGCGTCGAAAATTTCGAGCCGGGGCACCACCACATCGCTCGGAGCTGCCTGCGGCAACGTCGCTACATTCGCGAAAATCGTCTGGGACATGAGGAACTTCATCCATGCGCCGTGCGACCAGTCCGCCGCCCAATGCTCCAGAAAATCAAGTTGCCGCTGGCCCAGAAGGTCGGCGTTCGGGGCATGCAGCGCCTGGGGGGGATTCGTCGGCTGGTTCTCCGCCCATCCGTTTTCGATATCAAGCGAGGCGGGCAGAACCGCCTTCGGCGAATCTTTCCATTTTCGGTCCTCAATGATCCCGAAACTTACGCCGCCGTACGTCAGATCGGTGTAGTAGACGCCGATCCCCTGCTCGACGGGCGTCGGATCGCGCGGCGGCGGAAGATGGGCCGTCTGCGTCCGTTGCACGGCGTTTACCCAGGATGGCGGCATGACGTATCCACCCGTATCCTGCCGCTCTTTTTTGGTGGCGCCAGGTCCGGTGGCTTTGCCGCCCGCTCCCCATACGTTCCCGTGATACACGTCATGATCGTCGGGAATGGCGACCGTGGGAATATCTTTCGTAAGTTCGCCGTATTCCCAGCCGAAGAGATACCATTTGCGCAGGTAATCGAGCATCGCCGTGTGGAGCGGTTCTTCCACATACCCGTATCCGCCGATGCTTTCGTAGATATTGTCTCCGGTGAACAGCAGAATGTCCGGGTCGTGCCACGCCACGCGGCGCACCAGATCGGCATGGGGAAAGCCGAGGTCGTTGTTTCCCGTGAAGCCGGCCACGACCATCTCTTCCTGGTCCGCCGGGTCCCGCCGAACCGTACCCTCAAGGACATGCTCGACCGGACGGCCCGCCGCGCTCGTCAGATCGTACGCAAGGCGATAGGGCACATCCAGCGAGTCGGGCCAGTCGGCGATGGCGAAGGTCGCCGTACGCGCCATGGGATCGATCGGGGCGCGTCCAACCTCTTCCCATTGTCCTTCCTTGCGCGCGGTCAGGCGGACTTCCTGCGCCTCGTCGTCCGAGAGGGGCGGCATTTGGGCCGTCATGTAGAGATTGCCCTTGCTCAGGGTGTGCATGGCGAACAAAACAGGGCCGAAGGCGCGCTCGGGCCAGGCTCGCACCCGCGTACCGTTCGCCTGCCAGTCTTCAAACCAGAAACTCGGATGGTTCGTCTCCTCGCGGGATAGCCCGGCGTCGTTGAAATCCACCACCAGCGCCAATCCTCCGGCCAGCATATCGGCTTCCGCGGGCGCTTCCAGCGATTCGAGAACCTCCCCGCCCATACTCTCCAGTCGCAATCGGAGATTGTATCGGCCATCCTCCCGCGGCGCCGCCCGCATATCCAGGAATACGCCCTTTTCGGGGAAAACGCCATCCGGAAACGGAGGAATCGAAGGCGTATGCTCCAGAACGCCGGACGAAGCGCCAACGAACAAATTGCCCGAAACGGTCACGCCCATATCCAGTCCGGACCCCCTCAGCGCGGCGTCCCGGTAATCATGAAACGCGCCGCGCGCGCCAATGCGAAAGCCCACCCGTCCCGAATCCGGCAATGGAACATCGGATGCGATGGCCCCGAGGCGAACCCGCAAATGCACATCCCCCGCTTCCTCGGCCACATCCCGGACGAGCAACGCCACGTTCCGGTTTGCGCGTCGGGTCAGGCACTCTATGCGCCCGTTCCGAATGCGCCAGTCCTGAAGCGGATTCGACCAGTATTCCGGGCCGATCCACGGACGCTCGACCATGGGATGCGCCGCATGAAACGGCGCCCGGTTCGTTGGGCCGCAACCAACCCATATGAGGGCGATCGCCCCGCACGCAGTCAGGAAAATCCGTCGGGATATATTCACGGGTACAGGAAGATTCGGTGTTCGATGCGCGATAAGGGGAGCGTATCCCGAAGTAGACTGATCGGTCTACCTTCTCGTCCATTGAATGTGCGACGGGCGGTGCGCCGCTTGCATGATGCTGTCGATGCGCGCCGCCACATCGAGATGCTGTGAGGCCATGTCGGTCGTTTCCGAAAGGTCCGTATCGAGATTATATACCTCGATCGCGTCGCGCGCCGGCGTACGTACGCCCTTCCACGAACCCATTCGTACGGCCTGCGCCACACCGTCCTCGTGGAATTCCCAGTACAGATACTCGTGTTGGCGCTGATCCCCGGGGCGGCCCAGCAAGGTCGGCGTCATATCGATCCCGTCGATATTGTTCGGGACAGCAGCCCCTGCGAGGGACGCGAAGGTCGGCAGGACGTCGGCGAAATGGCCCACATGATCCGTGACGGTCGCCGCCTCCACGCGGCCCGGCCACCAGGCGATGGCGGGCACGCGGACGCCGCCTTCGTACAAATCCCGCTTGATGCCCCGGAGCGGTCCGTTCGAATCAAAATACTCCGGATCGCGCCCTCCTTCGCGGTGCGGGCCGTTGTCGCTCGCGAAGAAAACGAGCGTGTTTTCGGCCATGCCGCGCTCCTCGAGGCGATCCAGCAAACGGCCTATGTCGGCGTCCATCCGGGTAACCATGGCCGCCATTCCCTTCTCTGCGTCCGGCCAGTCCATGTGCTCGTAGCGTCCGTAGTCGGGGACTTCCATGCCTCGAGGTCCCGCCTCGTTGTTGGCGTGGGGAATCGTCAAGGCAAAATAGAGCAGAAAAGGCCCTTCCCGATTCCGGTCGATGAAGGCCAGCACCGAATCCGCCAGAAGATCGTGGCTGTAGGTGACCTTTTCGAGGGCTTCGCCGGCGCCGTCCCCGCTGGGCGGTTCGGGCATTCTGTTGCCGGCCACCGGCGTGCGGGCCTCGTTATGGAAAAGAAAGTCGGTATAGTAATTGTGGGCGTGCCGTTGCCCGAGGTAGCCGAAGAAATAATCGAATCCCTGGCGGTTCGGATGCCCCGGCGTGTCGGGGCCGCCCAGCCCCCACTTGCCCACAAGCCCGGTCCGGTACCCGGCTCCCTGCAGCGTCTCGGCAAGGGTCACGACCGAATCGGGGATGGGCTCCTGCCCGTAGGGGCGTATTTCCTTGTTGCCCCGGATGTAGGTATGCCCCGCGTGCCGCCCGTCCATGAGTACGCTGCGCGACGGAGCGCAAACGGTCGAACCGGAATAGAACTGCGTAAACCGGAGGCCTTCCGCCGCCATGCGGTCCAGCCGGGGCGTAGCGATGCGGGTTTGTCCGTACGCGCCCAAGTCTCCATAGCCGAGATCGTCGGCCAGAATGAACACCAGGTTCGGCGGCGGGGCGGCGGGGGCGTCATCGTCTCCGTCGCTCGCCTCGCCGCAGCCAGACAGGCCCCATGTCGCCAGCCCCAACGCAAGCAGCAGGGCCGCGCTCCATCCTTTCCCTCGAAACCGTTCGTATCGCATCGCCGAAAACCTTTCTATTCATATTCCTGTTTGAGCAACCACGGATCCGATGTGCGCACTTCGAAATCCCACAGCATCTCCCGGTAGGCAGCCAGCGTCCCGGCATACTCTGGAAGATACGCCAGATTTTCCGATTCCCACGGATCGGCGCGCATATCGTACAATTCGAACTCGGGGCGATGGATGTACTCGTCCACGGAACGCACCCCGTAGCGCGCATCCGGCCCTTGCCGATACGTCTGTCGCCAGGTCGCCGCCGCCCACAAATCCGTGGCGAAGGGGAAGGGGAGGTCGTGCGCTACGTTCCAGATGAGCTTGTAGTCCCGATCCCGCACCGCGCGCATGGGGTAGTACATCTGAATCTCGTGGAACGTGTGCGAGGCGTACACGCGATCAAACCCGGTCCCGTCGCCGGTTTGCAGCACGCGCAGAAAAGATCGGCCGTGCAGGCCATGCTTGTCCGGCAAATGCCTGCGAATGCCTTCCGACTGCACCTGCTGCGAGTAGGTCGGCTCGGTTGCCCCGGCGAATTCCAGGATCGTCGGCGCGATATCCACCCAGCTTATCATGGCGTCGGCGACTGCGCCGCGTTGCGCCGCATCGGGATGGCGAACGATCAGCGGGGACCGCAAGCCGGGCTCGTATGTGGTCGTTTTGGCGCCCGGCATGGCGACGCCGTGATCCGACAGGTACAGAATGAGCGTATCGTCGTAGCGGTCCGCCTCCTTCAGCGCCTGCGCCAGATATCCGAATCCCTGATCGATCCGCGAAACAGACTGGTAATATTGCGCCAGTTCGGCGCGGGCGGCGGGCGTGTCGGGCAGCCAGGCGGGGACCGTTATATCTTCTGGGTCGTACAGAACCGGCTCGACGCCGGGATAGCCCGCCGGGCGGTTGCCGAAACGATCCGGCGCAAGCGGATCGTCCGACGTCTTGCCCCCGCCCCGGTGGGGATCGCTCGTGGCGATATAGAAAAAGAAGGGCCGATCGCTTTTCGCTTCCAGGAACGGGCGGGCATGGTCCACCATGGTCACGACGTCGCGGGTATCTCCGGGAATCGTTTCCCCGAAACGAAAAACGGCCTCCGGCGCCACATGGTATTTTCCGGCGCGCGCCGTGCGATACCCCGTTTCTTCCAGCAAGACGGGCAAGGACCGAATATCGTCGAACGCCATGAAGTGATGGAAATCATGCACATGGCCGTACTGCCCGTTTCGGTGGTTGTGAAGTCCGGTAAGCAGCACGGAGCGGCTGGCGCTGCAACTGGCGGTCGTGGCGAAAGCGTGCGTGAACAACATGCCCTCGGCGGCGAACGCGTCGAGGTGCGGCGTTTGGACGACCGGATTTCCGTATGCTCCCGTGTCCTGCCCATGATCGTCGGCGACGAAAAGAACGATGTTGCGGGCCGGCTTCGCGGATGGCGCCTGGCGGGCGGCGGGCGTCGAACAACCCGCGGCGCCGACGAGGCATCCGGTCAGGCAGATCGCCCAAAGCCCTCTTGCGTTCAGGGCCGAGCGGCCCATGCTGCACACTGTTTTCATGACGGGTTTTTTGGTCGATGGAGCGAATCGGATCAGAGCGTCCTGAAATATCGCAAGAATGTGGGTTTATTGCCTGACTCCGCCTGCGCGCGGGACGATCTGCCTCTGAAAATGATGGGAACAATGATCGAATTTCACTGGTTGTCCTGCAGCGAGAAGTTAGCCAAGAAAAACGCCCGCGCGAAGGAATATGTCCAGGAGCGCAGCAACCATTGATCTCTTCAGGGAGCAGCCGGACGGGACGACGCCCGGCCCGGTCGCGTTGGGCAGTTCGTCTACATTGCAGGAGGCGTTACGATCCGATCTGGGATTTCACGGCGCCAGCGGCAAATACGCAACGCATGGCTGGCACCCGTTCCCGGCGAAGTTTCCGCCGCAGTTGCCGCATTTATTCATAGAGACCTTGTCCGTCCCTGGCGAAACGGTATTCGATCCGATGCTGGGATCGGGCACCACGCTGGTCGAAGCCCAAAGGCTGGGTCGCCGGGCTATCGGGTGTGACATCGATCCGTTGGCTCGAATGATCTCGGCAGCCAAACTGGCGCCGGTAGATCCAATGGACGCCCTGATCGCGGGACGCGAGATTCTCGAAGAAGCGCGACGGATCTACAGGCGGCGCCTGAAAGAGTTGGAGGCGGATCGGCTTCGTCGGTTCGACGCCAAAACGCTGTCTTTCGTGGACTATTGGTTCCCCATGCAGCAACAACTGGAACTATTGTCCCTGCTGAAATGCATAGAGACAGTAGCCGAGCATGCGATGCGACAATTTTTTCAGGTCGTTTTCTCCTCGACGATTATCGCCAAGTCCGGCGGCGTTTCGCTGGCCCGCGACCTCGCGCATACGCGACCCCACCGGGTCATGGACAAAAACCCGAATTCCGCATTCGTGGAATTCGAGAAACGATTGAAGAACAACCTTCGCTCCTGCGCTGGCGGCGGCAATGGACCCGGCGCCTACCCAAACCCCTCGGAAACCCAAGGCAAGCACAAGGAAAACGGGGACGTAGACGACAAGTACATCGCCCGCCTCGAGAGACCGGAAGTTTTTGAAGCTGCAGCGGACAACACCGGATTGCCGGCGGAGAATGTCGATCTGATCGTAACATCGCCGCCCTATGCCAACAACGCCATCGACTACATGCGCGCACACAAGTTCTCGCTGGTCTGGCTGGGTTGGAAAATCGACGATCTGACGAACATTCGAAAAAAGTATCTCGGACATGACGCCCTGGGCGAAAAATCATACGCGTCGCTGCCAGAGCAATGCGAATCGACGTTGGCCGCGCTGGGGCAGGTAGATAAGAAGAAATCCGCTGTGTTGAGACGATACTTCGGTGAAATGCGCGCCGTTATCCGGGAAATGCATCGGGTGCTGAAACACGGGAAGGCGGCTGTCGTCGTGGTCGGCACATCCACCCTTCGCGGCGTAGACGTAGAAACGCACAAAGGACTCGCCGCCATAGGCGAAGACATCGGTTTCAACCTGGCAGGCATCGGCATTCGGCGTCTTGACCGCGACAAACGCATGATGCCTGCTCGCTGGGGAAAGGCCAGACAATCGCAAATTGAAGAACGTATGCACGAAGAATATGTAATCGGGTTGCTCAAATCATGACTACGGGAAAAATCGGCAGGCTTCGGGAAGCATATCACGAGAACCTGTTCAAACATGTACTGCGCGTAAACGAATCCGGCGCTCCGAACAATTCCGACAGCGGTAGCAAGGCAAGCGTAAGAACCGCCAGAGGCATTATTGAACGAATCGGCCTGCAACCGATTGCGGGACAAATTCCGGGGCAGACGGCGGGGCAGAAATTCGAGGAAACGACTCGCGATTTTCTCCATAAGGCATTCGCATTATTGCGTCATCTGCGTCCGGGAGATTGGGAATTCTCGCTTGGGGGCAACATTCAGCGAAACGGACATCGATCTGCTGGATACCCTTGTCGGAGGAAGTCGCTTGCGCGACATCAGCGATCTCCCCTTCGATCTGGCCACCTGATATCCGTCACTGACCGCCCGCATCTTGCGCGTTAACGCAGCGGGAAGTATCATCTTGACTATGCCCGCCGGAAGCGTCGCGGGATTTTCCACCCGGATTCTGCACCCATAGCCGCCTCGCCATTCATTCCAACGCACAAACCCCATGCGTCGTTGCCTCCCCCTCGTCGGCCTGCTTCTGCTGGCCACCGTTTTCTGCTCCTTCGCCACCGCCTCGCCAGCGCCCCGCCCGGACGACCAGTCCACGGTGTCCGTCCTGTTTCTTGGAGACGACGGGCATCACCAGCCCGCTTCCCGCGCCCAGCAAATCATCTCGACGCTGTACCAGATGGGCGTGGACATTTTCTACACGGACGAAGTCGAGGATATCAACCTCGAACATATGCGCCAGTTCGACGCGGTGGTCTTTTACGCCAATTATCTGGAGATGACGGCCGCGCAGAAACAGGCCCTGCTGGATTATGTCGCGGAGGGCGGCGGATTCGTTCCGCTGCACTGCGCATCGGGCATGTTCCGCAATTCGGAAGCCTACATCGCGCTCGTCGGCGCGGCCTTCGACAGCCACGGCGTCGGCGTCGTGCGTACGGAACGCACGGATCCGACACATTCCGCCATCCTCGGCGTGCCGGAATTCGAGAGTTGGGACGAAACGTACGTCCACAAGAACCACAACCCTGATCGAACCGTGCTCGAAGTGCGCCGCGAGGGGGATCATGTGGAGCCATGGACCTGGGTGCGGACGCACGGCGAAGGGCGCATATTCTACACCGCCTGGGGGCACGACGAACGGACCTGGTCGCAGCCGGGATTCCAGCAACTGGTTGCGCGGGGCATAAAGTGGGCCGCCGGAGACTGGGCGCTTGACGTCGCCCCCCGATCCATGCCGTACGAATACGTCGACGCCGTACTGCCTTCCCTTGAATACAACTCGAACCCGGAAAACGAGCGCAAGCTGCGCCCCATGCAGCTGCCCCTGGACATTGAAACGTCCATGTCCCGTATGGTGGCGCCGCCGGGGTTCGAGATTCAACTCTTTGCGGCGGAGCCCGACATCGTCAAGCCCATCTACATGGCATGGGACGAACGCGGAAGACTATGGATCGCAGAAACCATCGATTACCCGAATCAGCTCCGGGAAGAGGTCGGACAAGGGAATGACCGCATCACGATTCTCGAAGATACCGACGGGGACGGCCGGGCTGACTCGTTCAAGGTGTTCGCCGAGAACCTGAGCATCCCGACCGGTTTCGCCTTTGCGAACGGCGGCGTCGTGGTGGTGCAGGCTCCGTACACCTTTTTTCTGAAGGATACGGACGGGGACGACAAGGCTGATGTGCGGGAAGTGCTGTTTGAAGGCTGGGGGACGTTCGACACGCATGCGGGCCCCAACAACATCCGGATGGGCTTCGACAACTGGATATGGGGCGTGGTGGGCTATTCGGGCTTCGAGGGCGCAGTCGGGGGCGAAGCGCACCGCTTCCCGATGGGATTCTTCCGCTTCAAACCGGATGGATCCAAACTGGAATTCGTGCGGATGACGAACAACAACACCTGGGGATTCGGTTTCAGCGAGGAGGGGATTCCCTTTGCCTCGACAGCCAACAACAACCCCAGCGTATACATGCCGATCCCGAACCGATACTACGAAGCGGTGCGCGGCTGGACGCCCGAGCGGCTCGGAACCATTGCCGAGGACCGGCGCGTCCACCCGGTGACCACCCGCACCCGGCAGGGGGACTGGAAAGGCAATTATACCGCCGGGTCCGGGCATGCCTTGTACACGGCGCGCGATTTTCCCGAGAAATACTGGAACCGCATCGCGTTCGTCGCCGGTCCCACCGTTCGCACGCTGGGACGATTCGCGATCGAGCCGGACGGCAGCGACTACAAGGCGCTCAATAAATGGAATATGCTCGCCAGCGACGACGAATGGACCATTCCCATTCTTGCCGAGGTGGGCCCCGACGGCGCGCTGTGGATGGTTGATTGGTACAACTACATCCCGCAGCACAACCTTGGCCCGTTTCGGGAAGGCTGGGAGCATGGCAAGAACAATGCGTACGTGACCGATCTGCGGGATCGGGCGCGCGGCCGCATCTACCGCATCGCGCACAAGGACGCCGAGCCGGGCGAGTCCATGGACCTTTCCGGGGCTTCCCCGCAGGAACTCGTCGCCGCGCTCCGGCGCGACAACATGTTCTGGCGGCAAACCGCGCAGCGCCTTCTCGTAGAGCGGGGCGAACAAGATGTGGCAACGGACCTTTACGGCCTCGTGCGCGATACGTCCATGGACGCGCTGGGACTGAATCCCGCCGCCGTGCACGCCCTCTGGACCCTGCATGGGCTGGATTTGCTGGACAGCCCTGACGGCGAGGCCTTCGGAGTGGCCGCGGAAGCCCTGCGCCATCCCTCCGCCGCCGTGCGCCGCGCCGCCGCGCAAGTCCTGCCGCCTTCCGACGCCTCGCGCGACGCCCTCATGGAGCGCAACATGCTGGAAGACGAGGACGCGCGCGTGCGGCTGGCCGTCCTGCTTGCGCTTGCGGACAGTCCCCCCTCCGACGAGACAGGAGCCGCCGTGTTTGCTATGCTTACCGCCCCCGAAAACGCCGAGGACGCGTGGATTCCGCACGCCGCCACGGCTGCGGGCGCGAAACATGCCCGAGGTTTTCTGCGCGCCGCGAACCGCGCGGACGCCTTGACGGGCGCCGTCAAGGAAGCCGTCGGGCATGTCGCGTTCCACCGCATGAGCGGCATCCTGTCCGGCGAAATCACGACCATGGATATGGCCGGGGGCGCAGCGGAAGAAGCGGGCGCTTCGCGGGGAGGCCAGCGCCCGGATCGGGATGGCGTAATTACGATTGCTTCCGTAGGAGATGATATGGCCTTCGACGCCCGGTTCATTGAGGCTGTAGCCGGCGAGATTGTCACCATCCGGTTCGTGAACAACGCCGCGTCGCCGGCCATGACGCATAACGTGGTGGTTCTTGAGCACTGGGAATACGTCAATCCGGTGGGCCTGGCGGCCCTCGCGGCAGCGGAGCACGACTACATCCCGCCGGAACACGAGGAGAAGATCATTGCCTACACGGCAACGGCGGGGCCCGGAGAAACCGTTGAAGTCACGTTCGCCATGCCGCCGCCCGGGGATTATCCGTTTATTTGCACCTATGCGGGCCACTATGTGGCGATGCAGGGCGTGCTCGTTTCGCTGGACCCGGAGAACGAACCGGAAGCCGACAACTGACGCAAAAATGCCCAACGACCGAACCCTGCGTTTCGTCACTGCCTCGGAAGCGGAGGTAGAAGAAGTCCCTTGGGGACCCCACCATTGGCTGTGCCGCCCCGGACTGACCGAGGCCAAAGATCTCCTCATGGTCCGGGTGCATATGCCGCCCGGGGATGCGCACCAGTTTCACCGCCATCCGGCCCTCGAAGAGATCATCTACGTAATCTCTGGAACGGCGGAGCAATGGGTGGACGAAGAAAAGCGCCTGCTTGGTCCCGGCGACATGGCGCACATTCCGAAGGACGTCGTGCACGCCACCTGGAATGCGGGAGACGAATCGCTCATCTTCCTTGCTATCCTGTCTCCGGCGACCTTCGAGGGTCCCGCCACCGTAGACGTGTACGAAGAAGAACCCTGGCGCACCCTCAAAACGCCCCTTCGTTACCCATCATCCTAACCCGTCGCCCTGATCCGTCGCAGCGGCTATGTCTCGAACCATTCTGCTTATCGGCACGCTCGACACGAAAGGCGTGGAATACGAGTATGTGCGCGACCTCGTCCGCGAACGGGGTTTTGGAACGCTGACGATGGATGCGGGCGTGCTGGGCGAACCCGGATTTCCCCCGGACGTCCCGGCGGGCGAGGTAGCCGCCGCCGGAGGCTCTTCCCTCAAAGCGCTGCGGGAGCGAAGAGATCGGGGAGAAGCCGTCGACGTCATGATTCGGGGCGTCTGCCGCCTCACGCCGGAACTATACGAGGCGGGCCGGTTCCACGGCGCGCTGGCGCTTGGCGGAGGCGGCGGCACGAGCATCGCCGCGGCGGCCATGCAGACGCTGCCCGTGGGCGTTCCCAAACTGATGGTTTCGACCGTTGTGTCGGCGGACGTAGCGCCCTATGTGGGCATAAAGGATGTCACGCTGATGTATTCGACGGTCGATATTGCGGGCCTGAATCCGTTGTCGCGCCGCATTCTCGCCAACGCCGCCGGCGCCATTTGCGGCATGGTCGGACAGGATGTGCCGCCCGCGAAAGATCGTCCCGTCGTGGCCGCCTCCATGTTTGGCGTAACCACTCCCTGCGTGAACAGGATTCGCGAGCGCATGGAAAAAGCCGGGTACGAGATGCTCGTATTCCACGCCACCGGTTCCGGGGGGCGTTCCATGGAGGGACTGATCCGGGACGGCTACGTGGCGGGTGTAGCGGACATGACCACGACAGAATGGTGCGACGAGGTGGTGGGCGGCGTGCTCTCCGCCGGGCCGGACCGGCTGACCGCGGCGGGCGAAACGGGCGTCCCCCAGGTCGTTTCGTGCGGGGCGCTTGACATGGTGAATTTCCGGGCCATGCATACCGTGCCCGAACCGTTTCGCGGACGCAACTTGTACCGACACAACCCGAACGTAACCCTGATGCGTACGACCGCCGAGGAATGCGGGGAAATCGGGCGGCGCATCGCGGAAAACCTGAACAAGGCGACGGGCCCCACAGTACTCATGCTGCCGCTCAAGGGGGTCAGCATGCTCGACCGGGAAGGCGAACCGTTCCATGATCCCGCCGCGAACGAGGCCCTGTTCGCCGCCCTGCGCAAGCACATACGGCCCCCCGTCGAACTCGTGGAACTTGATCTCCATATCAACGATACCGCCTTCGCCGACGCCGTTTTCGAGCGGTTCGTCGCCCTCATGACGCAATCATCGCATCCTTAAAAAAGAACGACACGCATCCATGCCATTCATTCCGCACCAGCAGTGCCTGCAACGCCTTCGCAACCAGGTTTCGGCGGGCAAGCCGATCATTGGCGCCGGCGCCGGAACAGGCATCTCCGCCAAGTTCGCCGAACGCGGCGGCGTCGACCTCATCATCATCTACAATTCCGGGCGCTACCGCATGGCGGGGCGAGGGAGCGCGGCGGGCCTCATGGCCTACGGCGACGCGAACGCCATCGTCATGGACATGGCCGGGGAAGTCCTGCCAGTCGTCAAGGATACCCCGGTGCTGGCGGGCGTATGCGGCACCGATCCTTTCCGGTTGATGCCCGTTTTCCTGAAGCAACTCAAGGAGGCCGGGTTCGACGGGGTCCAGAATTTCCCTACCGTGGGCGTGATCGACGGGAATTTCCGGCAGATTCTGGAAGAAACCGGCATGAGTTTCAACCTCGAAATCGAGATGATCCGCCTGGCCCACGAACTCGACATGCTCACCTGTCCGTACGCCTTCGACGAAGCCCAGGCCGCCGCCCTGACCGAGGCCGGCGCGGATATCGTCGTGGCGCATATGAACACGACCGTGAAGGGGTCTATCGGGGTGAATCCCGCTACGGCGCCGACGCTCGCGGAATCCGCAAAGCGCGTCCAGGCCATTCACGACGCCGCGAAAGCCATCAATCCCGATGTGCTCGTGCTATGCCACGGCGGCCCCATCGCCGAACCGGACGATGCGCAGTACATCTTCGACCACACGGAAGGCGTCGTCGGGTTCTTCGGCGCCTCCAGCGTGGAGCGGCTCGCCACCGAACCGGCCATTGAGGCGCAAGCGCGAAGGTTCAAGGAGTTAAGGATACCCTGATCATAACCGCTTCGATCAGCGCGTCGCGTTCGCAAGTACAGGACATTATGATTCCGTTGTCGGAATCAGGGAAAGCGCTGTGAATTCGAGGCGTCGCGGACGCGATACGCCCTTCGGAAGGCTGCGCGGCGCGCGCTGGCCGCGTCAGCCCCCTTTCACGATCTCCCGTTCGCGGTCGAGGTCCCGGTTGTAGGCCTCTTCCGTGGTGAACTTCTCCGGATAACGCGCCCGCAATTTCGCAATGTTGATGCGCTGCACTTCTTCCTGATCCACCCCGAGCGCATCCCGGATTACGGCCATGTACCATTCGAGATCGCCCAGCTCTTCAACCAGATTGGGCTTGTCCAGCGTACCCCCGTAGTAGAGCGCGCGCTTGATGGCGTCCAGCAACTCGCCCGCTTCGGTAGCCAGGCCAATGGCTCCGTGCAGCAGTTCGGGCGATACGGCGCTTTCGTCGCTGCCGTCGCCTATATGAAATTGCCGGGACAAGGTCCGCAGCGCGTCGGACTGATAACTGGAGGAAGAGCGGGAGGACATGGCAGTGCGTGCACAAGAAGGAAAGCGGAATGCGCGGAGATCGGGAGGCGCAGCAGGGAAGACGGGCCCGAAACGGGCCTGTCACCGCACGCCAAGCAGGAGATCGGTGAGCAACTGGTCGATTTTTTCGTAGGCCAGACCCCGGGAAGCCAACTGCGCCCGGTCAAAGGAATGCGCCCGCAACGCTTCCGCCGCCTCGCTGGAATAGCCCCCCGCATACGACGGAAATTCGGCGGAGGGTTGCTGCGCTTCGGCAAGCAACGCCTGGATCGTCTCGTCTTCGGCGAACGCTTGCGCCTTTTCCTTCAGAATCAGATAACTCCTCATGCACCCGCGCGCAAAATCTTTTACGCCCTCGGCGTCTTCGGTGCGATAGGCGTGGGCGTCGAAATGGCGCGGGCCGTCGTAGCCCACCTCCTCCAGCAGTTTCACAAGGAAAAACGCGGGCTTGACGTTGTGCGCGGCGAACCGGAAATCCTGGTCGTAGCGGCCCGGATTCTGATCGTTCAGGTCGATATGGAACAGTTTTCCTGCGTCCCACGCCTGCGCCACGGCGTGGGTGAAATTCAGGCCCGCCATGTGTTCGTGGGCCACCTCCGGGTTCAGGCCCACCATTTCCGGATAATCCAGCGTAGCGATGAAGCCGAGCATGGAGCCTACCGTGGGAAAATATATGTCGCCTCGCGGTTCGTTCGGTTTCGGCTCCAGCGCGAAACGCAGGTCGTACCCCTGCTCCACCACATATTCGCACAGAAAATTCAGCGCTTCCCGCATCCAGGCCAACGCGTCCACCGGGTTCTTCGTGGCGTCGGATTCGGTCCCTTCGCGGCCTCCCCAAAAGACATAGGTGGAGGCCCCGCACTCCACGCCGAGGTCGATGGCGTGCATTGTCTTGTGGATGGCGTACGCCCGAACCGCCGGGTCGTTGGCGGTAAAGGCTCCGTCCCGAAACGCTGGGTCTGTGAACAGGTTGGTGGTCGCCATCGGGACTTTCAGGCCCCGTTCGTCGAGCGCTTCCTTGAAGGATCGCACGATTTCGTCCCGTTCCCGGGCCGTCGCGTCGATGGGCACGAGGTCGTTGTCGTGAAAATTGACTCCGTAGGCGCCCACGTCCGCCAGCATGTGGACGATTTCAACGGGGGAGAACGGGGCGCGGACTGGTTCCCCGAACGGATCCCGGCCTACGTTTCCGACGGTCCAGAGGCCAAAAGTGAACTTGTCTTCGGGTTTCGGGCGATACGAATCAGACATGGACAACGCAGTGAAGAAGGTGGTTTGACGGAATGATTATGCAAGAATCCGTAAGGTACGAAGGAACGCGCCAGAAATGCATCTTAAGGATACTCTGATCCATTCCACTTTGATCAGCGCTTCGCTTTCACGCGAAAAGCGCGACACGATGGCGTCGTTGAAATCAGCGAAAAACACGGCGGATTCGGAGGTCGCGTTCATGAAGCGCCCCTCGGGAGGCAGGCGCACGCTGTCTGTGTCATTCCTCAATTATGCGGGGCCGCCACACGACTACTTGCTCCGTCTCCATCAATAAGTCTCCAGGCGTGTCGAGAATTCCCAGCCCAAATGGGCGAGCATAAGATAAATCTACTCAATTCTTCGATAGAATGCGAGCATGGCGGCCTTTTTCCCGCCTTGCCGGATACGAAGGGAAGGGCGTTACCGCGAAGATGTTTTTCAGAATGGCGAGCGGAGAACGCATGACGGCGCCTGATTGCATTGCAGGGCAGTCCCTGAGATACGGAACAAGGAAGCGGCATAACTCCTTAAAAGCCACGGAAAATTCACCTTATTAATCTGAAACACTCCAGAACCCCTCAATATGAGCACGCTCGCAACGCTGGACTGGATCATCGTCGCCGCCTATTTCATGGTGATAGCAGGCTTGGCCTGGTGGGTGATCCGACAAAAAACGGACACCACGACGGATTATTTTCTCGCAGGCCGCCACCTGGGATGGTTCGTCGTGGGGGCGTCCATTTTCGCCTCGAATATCGGTTCGGAGCATCTCGTGGGCCTGGCCGGTTCCGGGGCCACCGACGGCGTGGCGCTGGCGCACTACGAATTGCATGCCTGGTGCCTGCTCGTGCTGGGGTGGGTGATGGCTCCCTTCTACATGCGGTCGAAAGTGTTCACCATGCCGGAATTCCTCGAACGGCGTTTTTCCCCCGCCTCGCGTACGCTCCTTTCGGTAATCTCCCTCGTAGCCTACGTGCTGACCAAGATCGCCGTGGGCATTTTTGCGGGCGGCGTGGTGTTCAGCGTCCTGTTGCCGGAAATAAATTTCATGGGGATGAACAGTTTCTGGCTGGGCTCCATTCTGGTGATCCTCTTCACGGGCGCCTATAGCGTGCTGGGAGGGTTGCGCGCCGTGGCGTACACCGAGGCGCTGCAAACCGTTATTCTGGTGCTGGGTTCGTTTCTGGTGCTCATCTTCGGGTTGCAGGCCATCGGGGGGTGGGGCGAACTGCGCGCCATCGTCGGACCCGAAATGTTCAATCTGTGGAAGCCGCTGGTGCCCGAAGGATTCAGCGCCACCTGGGCGCCGATCCGGGAAGGAAGCGAGATGGCGTGGTATTTCAATAATCAATATCCCTGGCTGGGGATGCTTTTCTGCGCGCCGATCATTGGCCTCTGGTACTGGACCACCGATCAATACATCGTACAGCGCGTGCTGGGCGCCCCCAACGAAACCGAGGCGCGGCGCGGCTCCATCGCGGCGGCGATCCTGAAGCTGCTCCCGGTCTTTATCTTCATCATTCCCGGGATCATCGCCTTTGCGCTGGCGAAATCCGGCGAGGTCCAGTCCATCCGCGACGCGATGTTCAACGCCGAGGGCGAACTGGTGACGGAAAACGCCCAGGCCGCCCTGCCCTTGCTCGTGACGCACATTTTACCCGTGGGGATTCGGGGGATCGTGGTGGCGGGTCTGCTGGCGGCGCTGATGAGTTCCCTTGCAGGCGTGTTCAATGCATCGTCCACGCTCTTCACCATGGATTTTTACAGCCGACTGCGTCCCGGCGCTTCGGAGCGGCATCTGGTATGGATGGGACGCATCGCCACGGGGGCCATGGTCGTGATCGGCCTGGCGTGGATTCCGGTCATTCAGGGGGGACGCGGCCTGTACGACTATTTGCAGGGCGTGCAAGCCTATCTGGGGCCGCCCATCTTCGTGGTCTTCTTCCTGGGCGTCTTCTACAAGCGCCTGAACAAGGAGGGCTGTCTCGCCGCCCTGCTCGTCGGATTCGCGCTCGGCCTGTTCCGGCTGGCGGTGGATACGCCCGTCGCCCTGATGGACGACTTTGCCTATGCCCCGGGTTCGTTCCTGTGGATCGTCAACAACATCTTCTTCCAGTACTACAGCCTCTTGATCTTCCTGGTTTGCATACTGACCATGGTGGGCGTCAGCTATCTGACGCAGCCCCCGGCGTACGAACAGATCAGCGGCCTCACCTTCGGTACGCTTACGGAAGAACACCGGTCCCGTTCGCGGTCCAGTTGGGACTGGAAAGACGTGACGTTCACGGCGCTCGTGCTGGCGCTGATTCTGACGGCGTACTTGTACTTTACCGGTTGACGGGAGGCGCCGACCGGGCGGGCTTCAACGGGGGACCTTATTGTCCATGACGGGCGCGGCAGGGTCCCCCGTTGTTGGCCAAACCGGGCCGTAGCGTTCCTCTATTGCATCGCAGGGGCCGCGATATTGCTGAGGCGCGGGATCGACGTTTGCGGACATTGTGCTGCCAGAAAGCCTTTGATCGCGCTACTCCTCCAGTCCGATTTCCGCCAGCGCGGGCAGATGGTCGGACGGAAAGCGGCCTTCGGCAGTCATATCCGGCAGAATGCGGTGGGCGTATACGGACACGCCCTCGCCGACGAAGATGTAGTCTATGCGCGCGCCGGGGGCAATGGCTTCAAAGCCGTTCCAAGTGGATGTCGGACCCTCGTGGGGCTGCTCCGAAGCGTACAGGGCGTCGGAAAACGCTTTCGCAAGCACGGCGTACGGCGCGCTCCCTTCCCGGGCATTGAAATCGCCCGTGAGCGCGACCGGCAACGCTTCAGGTCCTTCGTTAATTCTTCTCGTAGAACGCCATGCCTGACAAGCAGAAGCCAAGGCACCCCAAGATACGGGTGCTCAAAATACACCGCCCGCCGATATGTAAGGCATTGAGTTCGCCCCTTACACAGGTCTCGAACCCCCACATGTCCACGGCTGCGCGGGGTTTTTTTCGCGCATGTCCGCCTCTGAATCTTTGCGGATTTAATCAGAGCATCCTTAAGCCTGTGCCGAACCAATCGTCTGGCGGGGTGACTGGTCGGTATTCCTGATGACCTTGCCGCCCAAGGGGGGATCAAGGCGATAGCCTCCTACCGCGATTCCCACCTCGGCAAGTTGCTTCGCGGCCCGGCGACTACGCTCAAGGGCGGTTCGATCAATGCCGGGATTCTTCTTGAGTATCTGAGCCAGTTGCTCCGTCTCCATCAATGAACCTCCAAGTTCGTTAAAAGAAGTCGAGCGTGTGGACGAAAGACACCAATCCATTCCGCGCCATATGGTCTCTCAGGAACCAGAAGTAGTCCCAGACGGCCCGCTTTAGATCAGGATCAGCGCCAATGTCCTCAATCTTCAGCAAGAGCCCTTCCTGGAGCGTCCGCATATCGATCCCACGTCCGTGGGTCAGCCATCGTTTCTGGTCATTCAGTTGTTCTGCGATCCATTTAGCCCGCTCCTCCTTCATGCTCTGAGTAACTCGTATTCCCTTGGTTTCCGTTTTGTTCCAGTCCTTGAATTTGTAGTTGGTCAGCCATTCCTTCAGCAAAGCGATCGAGAGGTCGCGAGCAAGCTCGAACCGATGCAGTTCCGCCAAGTCCAATTTCTGCAACAGGACCAGTTCGGCAGTTGAGAGTACCTCATCCTTGCTTTTCTCGATCAGGTGTGCGTATTGAGACAGGTAGGACAGCGCCGGGACTAAACGATCATCGCGTTCCAGTTGGGGGTCGATTGGCCCCAAGCACGAATGGTAATCCATCAAGATGTCGTCGCCGGACATGGCCAACACGGTTCCCGCTGACATGGCTCGATCAGGGATCAGAAACTTGACCTCGCGGTAATGATGCCGGAGTACGCGGACAATCCGCTCGACAACCTCGACCACGCCTCCGGGCGTGTCAAGGATTACCACCAAGTTCGATCTCCTCTCTTCCCTAGCCTCGATCGCAATCTTCACTCTGTGCTCTACGCCAGGCTGCATCGGCGAGATCATCGTGAGGCCATCGGAATCAAGCATCTCTTCGATCCGTCGAAGGCGGACGCCAGCCCACTCACGAGCGCTGTCCTGTGTGGTTGGTGGTACTGGGGCGTTGGGCAACCTGAAACCTCTCTCGTTCTTTGGGGTGGACATGACCTCCGAGAATTCCCAGCCCAAATGGGTGAGCATAAGATAAATCTACTCAATTCTTCGATAGAATGCGAGCATGGCGGGCTTTTCCCCGCTTTGCCGGATATGAAGACAGGGCGTTATCGTGAAGACGTTTTTCAGAATGGCGAGCACAGAGTGCATGACAGTGATTTTAGCATTGCAGAAGGGTGTCCCTGCGATATGGACGACATCAGTTACATAACGCAGCCCCCGGCGTACGAACAGATCAGCGGCCTCACCTTCGGTACGCTTACGGAAGAACACCGGTCCCGTTCGCGGTCCAGTTGGGACTGGAAAGACGTGACGTTCACGGCGCTCGTGCTGGCGCTGATTCTGACGGCGTACTTGTACTTTACCGGTTGACGGGAGGCGCCGACCGGGCGGGCTTCAACGGGGGACCTTATTGTCCATGACGGGCGCGGCAAGGTCCCCCGTTGTTGGCCAAACCGGGCCGTAGCGTTCCTCTATTGCATCGCAGGGGCCGCGATATTGCTGAGGCGCGGGATCGACGTTTGCGGACATTGTCCTGCCAGAAAGCCTTTGATCGCGCTACTCCTCCAGTCCGATTTCCGCCAGCACGGGCAGGTGATCGGACGGAAATCGGCCTTCGGCGGTCATGTTCGGCAGAATGCGATGGGCGTATACGGACACGCCCTCGCCGACGAAGACGTAGTCTATGCGCGCGCCGGGCGCAATGGCTTCGAAGCCGTTCCAGGTGGACGTCGGGCCCTCGTGGGGTTGCTCCGAAGCGTACAGGGCGTCGGAAAACGCTTTCGCAAGCACGGCGTACGGGGCGCTCCCTTCCCGGGCATTGAAATCGCCCGTGAGCGCGACCGGCAACGCTTCAGGTCCTTCGTTCGTCTGTTCTCCCGGGCGCGCGGTCACCAGCGTTCCGAGGCGCTCCACGATCAGTTCCGCGCTGCGGATTCGGGCCTCGGCCCCCCGGTGGTCGAAGTGCGTGTTGGCCATTAGCAACGCCTTGCCGGTCCGCCGATCGCGCAATACCGCCCAGGTAGCAATACGCTCCAGCGCAGCATCCCAGGACCGGCTTCCGGGAATATCCGGCGTTTCGGAGAGCCAGAACGTGCCCTGGCGCAGCGTATCCAGACGGTCTTGCCGGTAGAAAATCGGGGCGAATTCGCCCTGCTCCGCGCCGTCTTCGCGGCCCACGCCCAGCCAGGCGTAGTCGGGAAGCAGGGCCTGCAAATCGTCGATTTGCCCTTTTAGCGCCTCCTGAAGGCCCGCGACGTCCACGTTCTGGTCCCGGATCAGGTTCGCTACGGCTTCCTTGCGATGGGGCCAGGCGTCCGGGCCGTCTTCCGGGTTGTCGTACCGGATGTTGAACGACATCACGCGCAGCGTATCGCTTGCGGCGCCGGGGCCCGCGGGCGCGACGGCGGTCTCCGCGCTGCACGCCGCCAGCGCAAGGCCCGGCAGGCTCAGCAAACTCGTCAGCAGGGAAAGAACGGGGAAGGGCATGGTGGGGTCGGGGTTGTTGGGATGATGTGGGGCGGGGGCGCTCGCAATGTACAGATTCTTTGGCGTGAACGCATGCAGGATATGGGGAAATGAACACGGCTCGCCGCCAAACCATTCCTGCTTTGCGGGGGAAGGGTTAGTGAAAGACAGGAGTCTGGTTCCGATGGCTCAGGAAGCCTGCCCGGAGATAACGTTCAACAAATATGTTGACAAAAATTTATTGAACAAAATCGAGAGCCGGCGTCTTCTCTTGTTAGCGTCTACGCGCGCAAGCGCATGTCGCGTTCTGCCGGAAACAATTGCTTAGGGGCGTTCCTGATCGGGTTGGTTGCATCGAGACACGGTCGCAACGGTTTCGGAGACAATACACCGATGCCCAAGCGCCAAACAGGATTACATGGAATGCAATTCCCGGCGGCTATGTACATTACATTGTATGTAGACTATGGTCTCAATAGCGACGTCAAGCGCAGGCGTATGTCCCGAACGTTACTTTGTTGATGCCTGAATCGCCGGAAAAACGGAACCGGGCGGGGCGAGGATATGAATAAGAAGATCGCGTCGAACGTTTTTGGAGCGGAAAGGGAATAATCGCAATGCCGGATTCTACAGAAAAAAATTTGCTGGAAATCATCGCAGCGGGCAAATCGGATCGCGTCGAGTTCAAGGAATCGTTGCTCGGCGATGCCCCCATCCGGATCAGGCAAGCCATCTGCGCCTTTGCCAACGACCTGCCGGGACACGAAGAACCTGGCTTCGTCTTCGTGGGCGTAAAGAACGACGGAACGGCAGGCGACCTGTCGATCACAGACCGGTTGCTTCAGCAACTGGCCGACATGAAAACGGACGGCAATATCGTGCCCCCGCCCTCTCTAACGGTGCAGAAATGTGTCTTGCAGGGCAAGGAAATAGCCGTCGTCGCCGTGCAGCCCTCCAACTCGCCGCCCGTTCGCTACAAGGGGGTCATCTATATCCGCCCCAGCTCGCGACGTGGCATCGCTACGGCGCAGGACGAACGGATTCTGAACGAAAAACGGCGACATAAAGACATCCCTTTCGACATTTACCCGGTTTCTCGCGCCGCTTTGAATGATCTCAATTTGCTCCAGTTTGAACATGAATACTTACCGCAAGCATTTTCCCAAGAGGTATTGGCCGCCAACGACCGCAGCCCTGAAGAACAATTGGCAGCGACAAAAATGATCGCCGCAGCCGACCAGCCTATCGCAACCGTACTTGGCATCCTCGTCATCGGAAAAAATCCCCAAGATTTTTTGCCGGGAGCCTACGTGCAATACCTTAGAATCAATGGCAACGAATACAGCGACGATATAATCGACGAACAAGCGATACGGGGCGCTATTCCGGACATGCTTCGCGATCTCGAAGCAAAGCTGGCGGCCCATAACCGTACAGCCGTGGATATTACAACGGACCCCCTTGAAAAACGAACCGAGTCATACCCTATGGAGGCGCTTCGGCAGATCACTCGTAACGCCGTGATGCATCGGACGTACGAAGCGACCAATGCGCCGATTCATGTCTATTGGTTCAATGACCGTATCGAGGTAACGAATCCCGGCGGTGCATTCGGGGCAGTAACAAGCGAGAGTTTCGGAGAGCCGGGATTGGTCGATTATCGTAACCCAAATCTGGCGGATGCGATGAAGACCCTTGGCTACGTGCAGCGTTTTGGGATAGGAATATCTATCGCGAAGAGGCTTTTGGCAGAGGCGGGGCATCCGGAACCCGAATTCAACGTTTCTGCTCACTTCATGTCCGTAATAATATGGGGCAGGAAAAATGCAGAGGAGGCAAAACGATGAGCGTTCCCGTTTTGACCTTCTTTAACAACAAGAGCGGCGTCGGCAAAACCTCGCTGGTCTACCACTTGGCGTGGATGCTGTCCGACATGGGCTATCGGGTGCTTGCCTGCGATCTCGATCCGCAGGCCAACCTGACGGCGGCGTTTCTGGACGAGAATCAGTTGGAAGCGCTTTGGCATACCGAAAACGAGGCGTCCGCAAAGACTATTCTGCAATGTGTTCAACCCCTGACGAGGGTTGGCGACATCCGGGATCCTGTGCCTGTGTCCATATCTCGATTCGATCCGGTCACGGGTGATCTGTCGTTGATACCCGGCGATCTGGCGCTGGCCGGATTTGAAGATACCCTCTCGTCGGAATGGACCAACGCATTGGGTTCAAGCGAATTGTACCGTCCCTTCCGCATTTTGACCGCGTTCTCTACGGTTATGCAATCCGGGGCGCGGCATATGGATGCCGACGTGATTCTGGCCGATGTCGGGCCCAACCTGGGCGCCATCAATCGTTCTGCGCTGATCGCCACCGATTACATCGTCGTTCCGCTGGGCGCCGATCTGTTCTCCCTTCAAGGCCTGCGAAATCTTGGCCCCACGCTGAATCGCTGGCGGCAGGACTGGGAACGACGCAAAGACAACTGGAAGGAACCGGATTTTGCGTTGCCTGATGGCGAAATGAAACCCGTAGGTTATGTGGTCCAGCAGCATAGCGTTCGCCTCAGCCGTCCCGTGCGGGCGTATGACAAGTGGGTCAACCGCATGCCGGAAGAATACGCCCGCAACCTGCTCGGAAACAACCAAGGGCCGTATCCCGTCAAGCCAACAGAAGATGTGGAACACGCTCTCGCCACCGTCAAACACTACCGGAGTCTGGTCCCGATGGCCCAGGAAGCCCGCAAACCCATCTTCCGCCTGACCGTCGCCGACGGAGCCATTGGCAGCCATGCGGCGGCAGCCATTGACGCCCGAAAGGATTTCAGGGAACTGGCGAAAAAAATTATGCAACGGGTTCGGGTGGATGGGGGGTGACCGGGGGAAGAGAGGCGAAATATGGCGCCTCAATATCGTCCACGAATACGTCAAGGATTACGTCCCGCCAAACCAGTTCGCCGCATAGACGGCGTACGTCCGAGGACTGCGCGGGCGCTGGACTATTCGGGCGCGACTTTGCAACGCCGCGCCGACCAGATGGCTTCTCTGGCTGTCCTGTTATCAATTAACGAATTTCCTTCAAAAAACCGTGAATGGCATCCGTTTTTTGCAATTCATTCACGTATATTAGGTGATATGACGTGAATTACGAGGCGAAAACGACATGGCGACCTCCAAACGCATAAAAGACCGCATTCAAGACTTGAAGCGAGAATACGATACCTTGCGGCCGGGGAAGGAATCGCTTCTGGCCATGATCGACGAAGTGGAGATTCCAGAGAGCGTATACAACTCAAACGCAATCGAGAATTCAACCCTTACGCTTGAGGAGACGGAACGAATCCTGCTGGAGCAGCTGCTGTCCCGAAACGTGTCTGTGCGAGAAGTCTTTGAGGCGAAGAACCTGGCCCGCGTCATGGAATGCAAGCGCGTCAAGGTTAGGGACAGCGAATTGAACAAAGACCTGATGCTGGGCTTGCATCGCATGCTCATCGGCGGCATTGACGACGCCATCGCTGGACGCTTTCGTCAGTCGGGAGAATACGTGCGGGTAGGGACGCACATTGCCCCGGCGCCCGAGCGCGTGGAGGGCATGACAGGTGACATTCTCATTGCGTATTCCAGTGATCTCGACTCCTATTTCCTTGACAAGATTGCCCGATTTCATCTCGATTTCGAGTCCATTCACCCCTTTTGCGACGGCAACGGCCGTCTGGGGCGCGTGCTCATAAATTTTCAACTCATCCAGCTCGGTCTGCCGCGCCTTATCCTTCGCAATGCGGACAAAGAGCGGTACTATCAGGCGTTCCGGGATTACGACAATCGTCAAACGACCAGGGCGATGGAAGGCATGTTGGCGTTGGCGCTCATAGAATCCCTGCACAAAAGGCTGAGTTATTTGCGGGGAGAGGTCATTATCCGGCTGTCGGATTACATCAGGCAGCATGGGCTTTCAGCGCCTGCGGTCACCAACGCCGCCCGCCGCCAGACCATTCCCGCGTTTCGCGAGAAGGGCGTGTGGAAGATCGGAGCCAAATTCGTTTACGGAACCTGATATGCTTGATGCCGACGCCAATACCTTTCGACGAACGCAAAGCATCGCCATCGCCAACGGAGCCATTGGCAGCCATGCAGCGGCGGCCAAGGACGCCCGACAGGATTTCAGGGACTTGGCGAACAAGATCATGCAACGGATCAAGCCAGATGACGCATGACGTGTATTGCAAACGATGAGTGTTATAAAAGAGACCGGGGCTTATAAAGAATGCTTGACATCAATCTTGGGCCAGGATGCCCAATAACGGAAATAACCTATGGAAAAATATCCCTTGTCCTTTCCGCTTGAATTTCATATCATGGAGCAACGCAGACCTTATAGGACCATGCTCCCCGCAATTTTCGGAGGGAACCTTTACTTTAACCAGAGTTCTGATGCGGGCATGGTTGGAAATTTCTCCCTACAAAAACACGGCGGCGCAATGAATGTGGCAAGCGTACTGACTCTTGTTCGAGAATGGATGGGCGTATTGAGAATGTGGATCTCGGTTTGCCAGAGTTTGATAGCCCGATAACGGAAATCGCCTGATGCTGCATTTTCATCCGTTTCACCTAACATTCATAAAAACATGAACTTATATAGATATTGTCAAGCATTCTTTATAACATCCAAGGCCCCAATGTATTTCCCAGGCCGATATATCATCGTCGGCCCACAGATAGTCTTCAACGGATTTGTTGAATAGATTCGAAAATACGATATCCTTAGAAAATTCTGAAAATAACAACGACTTTTTATGCTAGTTACCATTCGATATAACTCCCAAGCATCGCTTAATGGAATACTTGACCAATGATTCAATACAGACACATACTGGACAACCGCGAAAGAAAGGTCGTGGATTACCTGCGCGGTGAGTTATCCAGTGCGGACAAATTCCGAATAGTATCGGCTTACCTCACTATATATGGCTATGACTTGCTGTCGAAGGAATTAAGCGATATTGAAGATATACGCTTCCTGTTCGGTGATCCGACCTCAGTGGATTATCTGGACCCAGGAGAACAAGTCGTAAAGTCTTTCAACTTAACCGAACAAGGCCTTGCTCCGAGAGAAGTGCTCCGCCAGAAACATCTGGCCCGCCAATGTGCCGAATGGATAGGCAGCGACAAGGTAGCCGTCCGATCCGCTAAGCGATCCAATTTCTTGCACGGCAAGATGTACCTCACTGAATCAACAAAAAATGGCGCAGGAATAGTCGGCAGCTCTAACTTCACCAGAAACGGTCTGGGAGGCAATGACCAAGCTAATGTAGAAATTAACTTGGCGATCCGCGATGCTGAAATACTTGACGAACTTCGAATGTGGTTCGATGATCTATGGAAAGACAAACAACGAACTCGCGATGTCAAGCAGGATGTTCTGAATGCACTGAACCGCATCGGAAAAAACCATGCCCCGGAGTTCATCTATTTCAAAACGCTATACGAATTGTTCCGGGATAACATAGAAGCGAGACAACGCGACGAAAGCCAACTGACGGATACGCACCTGTACGACACCGCAATCTGGAAAGCCCTGTACGAATTTCAGAAAGACGGCGCAAAAAGCGTAATCAACCGCCTAAAGAAACACAACGGCTGCATCTTGGCCGATAGCGTGGGATTGGGGAAAACCTACACGGCGCTGGCAGTGATCAAGTTCTTTGAATCGAGAAACGAGCGGGTGTTGGTATTGTGCCCCAAGAAGCTACGTGAAAACTGGGCGCTGTACCCGGCCCATAACGCCCAGGGCAATAACCCTTTTCTCGAAGATCGCTTCGGCTACGCACTGCTGTCACACACCGATTTATCCCGCGAGACAGGCAAGGCTGGCGATACCGATCTTGCGGAATTCAACTGGCGCAATTTTGATTTGGTGGTCATTGACGAATCCCACAACTTTCGCAATGACACCAAATCTCGCACTGATGACGATGGCAAGATTCGTCACAGCCGCTACTCGCGGCTGCTGGAAAAGGTCATCAAAGAGGGTGCCAAAACGAAAGTGCTGATGCTGTCGGCCACGCCGGTCAATACCTCGCTCACGGACTTGCGCAATCAAATTTACCTGATGACCGAAAAACGCGAGGATGCATTTCGGAAAAGTCTTGGTATCGGTCATATTGGCACCTTGCTCGGACAAGCACAAAAGGCGTTCAAAGCATGGGAAGGGAAGGGGAAAGTGGACAAGAATGGAAAAAAAGACAAAGCCGAGTTGCTCGAAACATTGGGTACCGATTTCTTTCGTTTACTGGGCGGCGTTTCCATCGCCCGCTCGCGACGGCAGATTGAGCGATTCTATGCCGAAGAAATGGATAGAATCGGCCAATTTCCTACCCGGGAACGACCAAAAAATAGCCATCCGCTGACAGATTTGAAGGATGAACTTTCATACAAAAAGTTGTCCGAGCAAATCGACCAATTTGCCCTATCTATCTACCAGCCGTCAAACTACGTTACCGGCGAAGAGGCCAAGAAACGGTTGGCGGACGAAAAGAAGCAACTACGGTTTAATCAGGCAGATCGCGAGCGATTCCTCATCGGCATGATACGAGTCAATTTTCTGAAACGCCTGGAAAGCTCTGCCCATTCCCTGACGGAAACGCTTGGGCGCACTATCAGAAAAATCAACAACCTGTTAGAAAAAATAGACTACTATGAACAAAACCGGCCGCTGGACGCGCAAGCAGATATTCTCCCGGATGACGACGACAACGACGAGGAATTTCTGATCAATCGGGCGCGCACACCCTACCACCTGCGTGAGTTGGATTTGCCTCGCTGGAAAAAAGACTTGCTGGAGGACAAAAAAATCTTGGAGGTAGTCCATAACCGGGTTAGCATCATCGCACCAGAACGGGACGGCAAGTTACAAGAGATCAAGTCGCACATTCGAGATAAGTCGCAGCACCCGACAACTGATAAGGACGGCCGGGTCAACCGAAAAATGCTGGTGTTCACCACCTTCAAGGACACAGCGGAATACCTTTACAAAAACCTGGAGGGTCTGGGAAAGGAACTGGGGCTGAACATGGCCATGGTCTCCGGCGACGTGACGCACACCACTTTCGGTGCGAATAACTTCAATGCCATCTTGACCAACTTCGCCCCACGGGCATGTGGTCGTAGCAAGGGCATGGACGAGGAAATTGATTTGCTGATAGCCACCGATTGCATCTCAGAGGGACAAAACCTGCAGGATTGCGACACCGTGCTCAACTACGACATTCACTGGAATCCAGTGCGTATCATCCAGCGCTTTGGACGCATTGACCGCATCGGCAGTCGCAGCGAATCGGTGCGGATGATCAACTATTGGCCCACCAATGACATGGAGGTCTATCTGCGCCTGAAGAGCCGCGTGGAAGCGCGCATGGCGCTGGCGGACACGGCGGCCAGCGGCGACGACGATCCGTTGAACGACGATCCGTCTGAGCATACCCAACTGGAACTGGACTTCCGTGATAAACAATTAAAGCAATTGCGGGAAGAGGTGTTGGATCTGGACGAATTGTCCGACGGTGTCGTCATGAGCGATTTTACCCTTGATTATTTCTTTGCCCAGTTGCTGCAGTATTTACAAAAAAACAAGGCGGAACTGGAAGCAACCCCTTACGGAGCATACGCCATAACCAACGGGGATGGCGATACCACACGACCGGGTGTACTATTTTTTCTGCATCGGCGCAATGCAAGCACAGATAAGCGAGAAAAAACCGCCAGCCCAATACATCCATATTATATGGTGTATATTCGATATGACGGTGAAATCCGCTACGGATGCGCCAGCGCCAGAAAGGCGTTGGAGTTGTTCGAATCGGCAGCAATCGGCAAGACTAAACCACTGCAAAAACTGTGTGACAAGTTTGATCGCAAAACCCGAAACGGTCAGAAGATGGACCATTATGATCAGCTATTGACCGCTGCCATGGATGACATACGTAGAGCAAACAGCAAAACATGGAGGGATCATCTAGGTCCCGGTGGCCAGAAAGACTTTAAACTACCCGTCCAATCCATCAACCGAAATCATAGCGGTTTCGAACTGGTCACTTGGCTCGTTTTACTCGAAGGTACGGGTGAAAAACCAAAGCGTTAGCCTTGTGGATGCATAGCAGCTTGACCCGTGAGCGTGTTCGCCAGATCAAGGAAAAAACTCTTCGTAAATTGCACCAGAAGCACCGACGCGAAGAGTTAGGAATATATCTCAGACAATGAGGCCATAACATGACACACACAAAACAGAACTTACGAGCTGTTTTAGAGAGAAATGCTACTAGCGATTTCACTCTGGCGGCAAAAAACCTATTGAGGGCTCTCGGTTACCATAGCGAGCGCACCCTGCTTGAACAAACGGGTGCTGTTGTGGACTTCATTGAGCAATTTCCTGCTAAAAAAGAAAATTCCAAAACCGAGGCGATATTCCGCGAGCATGTCGGATCCGTGCGGCTCGCCTTTCAGATAACAAGTGATGAAATCGCCTCGGTAGCAAATCGACAGGTCCTTGAATTTGAAGCCGCTTCATTCAATGCGGGAAATCAGCAGAGTTTTCTCTTTTTCACCGTAGAGTTGAGGCAAGCAACCTACCCGCGCGGTCAGTATGCGCAGTTCTGCCGCGAGATCAACAAACGCCTCAAGCAGCCCACTGTCGTTCTTTTCCGAACCTCCAGCAATCAGCTCACACTGGCCTTCGTGCATCGACGTGAGCACAAGCGGGACCTGGAGAGGGATGTATTAGGTCATGTGTCACTGATACGGGAGATTGACCCTGCCGATCCACATCGAGCCCACTTGGATATCCTGACTGAGTTGCATTTGGCGGAGAGGCTACAGTGGATGAGCGTACATGGCAAGCCGCAAAATTTCGACGGCCTACTCGTCGCTTGGCTGGAAGCACTGAATACCGAGGAACTCAACCGGCAGTTCTATCGAGACCTGTTTCGCTGGTTCGAGCGAGCAGTGCGAGAAGCCAAATTTCCAAACAACGCAGTTGGTCTGCCATCGCAGGAAGAACAAGTCATCCGGTTGATCACCCGCATCCTGTTCATCTGGTTCATCAAGGAAAAGGGACTGGTCCCAGAAGAATGGTTCGTGCGTGCTAAAATGGAAGAACTACTGGACAGCTTCGGCGGCTCCGACTACTACCGCGCCATCTTGCAGAATCTCTTCTTCGCAACGCTCAATACCGAAATGGCTACGCGCGGTTTCAGCACTCAGACCGAACCCAGCCACCGGGTCTTTTCTCGTTACCGCTATGAATCGCTCATCCGGGATACAAAGCGCTTCAAAGACCTGATGAAGCGGACACCTTTCATCAACGGTGGCCTGTTCGACTGCTTAGACGACGAGGAGTCAAGAAGCGCCGGGGGCAAACGCATCGACATGTTCAGCGATCCCGATCCAAACGATGGGTCCGAGGCGGCACAAGCACGCCGCGATGCATGGCAAGCACTGAACGTCCCTGACTCCTTGTTCTTTGACGAAAACCAAGGCCTCTTTTCTCTCCTCAATCGCTATAAGTTCACGATTGAGGAAAACACGCCCATAGAACAGGAAGTCGCCTTGGATCCGGAATTGCTTGGTAAGGTCTTTGAAAACTTGCTGGCGGCCTACAACCCAGAGACACGAGAGACGGCCCGCAAGCAGACTGGCTCCTACTACACGCCCCGCGCTGTGGTGGACTACATGGTGGATGAGGCTCTGGTAGCGGTATTAGCAGAAAAAACGCAACCTGACGATGGCGATACCGATTTCTGGCAAGCACGACTGCGTTATCTGCTGGACTATGCCGATGCCTTTGAAGACGCCAATGAGCTTTTTGAGAATGCCGAAAAAGAAAACATTGTGCGGGCGATTGCAAAAATAAAGGTGCTGGATCCGGCGGTCGGTTCCGGTGCCTTTCCGATGGGCATACTGCACAAGCTTACTTTGGCCCTGCGCCGTTTGGACCCCAACAATGAATTATGGGAAGAGTTGCAGCGCGAGTTGGCTGCCCGGCGTGCCACGTTCGCCTTCGACACCTCCGACCAGTCTGAGCGCGATGCTGAACTGCGCGAAATAAGCGCCACCTTTGAGCGCTACCGAGACTCCGACTTCGGGAGAAAACTGCACCTCATCCAGAACGGCATCTATGGTGTGGACATCCAGCCCATCGCCACTCAGATTGCCAAGTTGCGCTTCTTTATATCTCTTGCCATCGACCAGGAACCCACCGACAATGCCGCCGACAACTATGGTATCCGACCCCTGCCTAACCTGGAAACCCGCTTCGTGGCGGCAGATACGCTGCTGAGCCTCGGCAACCAATTGACCTTCCAAACAGACGTAGTAAAACGGCTGGAACAGGGACTGAATGAAAATCGGGAACGACACTTTCACGCCACCACGCGCCAACAAAAACTTGACTGTAAAAAAACGGATGAGAAACTGCGTGAGAAATTGGCGACGGAGTTAGAAAATGCTGGCTTTTCATCCGGCGTTGCGGAAAAAATAGCCCGTTGGAATCCCTACGACCAAAACGCCAGCACTGACTGGTTCGATGCCGAGTATATGTTCGGCGTGGAAAATGGGTTTGACGTGGTGATTGGGAATCCGCCATACATTCAATTGCAGAAAAACGGCGGCAAACTGGGTAAGCTCTACAAGAACACCGGCTTCGCCACCTTTGCTCGCACCGGCGACATCTACCAGCTTTTCTACGAGCGAGGCTGCCGATTGGCAAGCCCAAGTACCGGCATCCTGGTCTACATCACTTCTAACAGTTGGCTCAAGGCGAAGTACGGCGAGCACACCCGACGCTACTTTGCCAAGAGGCATACCCCGCTTCAACTACTGGAAATGGGTAAGGATGTTTTTGAAAACGCCATTGTGGACACCAATATCCTGATAGTGCGCCAAGGCCAGGATCACAGTCATACAATCTGTAAAGCCGTGGACATGGACCGTTTGTCCCATAAATCCTTCCCCCCTGCCAAGTCTCTTTGGGGCGAACTACGTCTGCAGGGCGAAAAGCCGTGGAGTGCGTTGTCAGCCATTGAACAGTCGATTATGGACAAGATGGAATCTGTCGGCACACCGCTGAAAGATTGGGATATAGCGATTAACTACGGAATTAAAACTGGTTACAACGCCGCCTTTATCATTGATAACGACACTAAAGAAGCGTTGATCGCCGAAGATCCTCGCTCCGCCGACATCATCAAGCCCGTGCTGCGAGGACGGGATATAAAACGCTACCGGGCGGAGTGGGCGGGGTTGTGGTTGATAGACACGCATAATGGATACGGAAGTATTCCCGCTGTCGATATCGACGAATACCCAACCATAAAAAACCACCTGGATACGTTCTATCCCCAATTGAAAAAGCGACAAGACAAAGGTAGGACACCTTATCATCTCCGTAATTGCGCTTACCACGAAGTATTTAGGCAAGACAAATTGTTTTGGATGCACATGGCACCATATGGTAGATTTGCATATTCCAGCTCAGAGATTATTTTCTGTAACCAAAAAGCATTTGTTGTTACTGGAAAATTTCTCAAATATCTCTGTGCAATTTTAAATAGTCATCTCATAACTTGGCAAGTTGAAAATATTGCAGTAACGACCGGCATGGGATTAATTCAATGGGATAAGTTTGTAGTAGAAAATTTACCCATTCCCAAGATATCTAACGAAATTCAACAAATTTTAATACATCTAGTGGATGAAATTATCAAGGCTAAAAACTATGATTCAATAGTCATCGCTGATGAAAAAGAGACAGAGATTGATCGGATAGTCTATGCTCTCTACGGCCTAACAGAAAAAGAAATCACTATGATAACACCAAGAAAAAAAGTGTCTTAAAAATAGAATTCTGTATGATTCCCAAGAAGTCATTTTTACATCTTACACATCGTATTGTTTGCCTTAATCTCTAATATAAAGGCTATTTGCCCACTGCGAAAATTTCTACCGGTTTCAGTCGGTACAATTCGAAAATCCGTAAATCAATCTCGGCTTCGATAGTGGATACGTCAGCTTTAGGATCGATTGCTTTAGCCGCGAGAATAGTATCGATCAATTCGATAAATCGATCCTGTTTCCCCACAGGTATTTGGGGTATAGGGATGGCTTCAACATAAACTTTCTTCCAAAGCAATGTTCCCATTCCCGATGTTGGTGCGATTTGTTGAAAAAACCAACGTATCAACCTAGCGTTGAGTACCGCACAAAGATATTTCAGAGAACCACCCGTCATAATAAATCCTTTATCATTGCAATATATGCCGCTGCCATCATAGGCGAAACGCCCACTCTCAACCAGCTCAATCCACATTAATTTGTCTTGCCTAAATACTTCGTGGTAAGCGCAAGTATCCTGCAATTCATACCAAGCATGCGCCGTCTTTTTTCTGGATTTCGTACCGTTCGGTAGAGTGCTACCCGACTGTTCTAATCGCGCTTTTCCAAAAGATAGCAGATGCCTTTTTACTGCTGGATAATCATCAATATTGAGTGCCAGACCGGGGAATGTTGCTATCAGCCAGAGCCCTGCCCATTCCGCTCGGTAGCGTTTTATATCCCGTCCTCGCAGCACGGGCTTGATGATGTCGGCGGAGCGAGGATCTTCGGCGATCAATGCTTCTTTAGTGTCGTTATCAATGATAAAAGCCTTGTTAAAGCCAGTAAGAATCCCTCGGTTAATCGCTTTACCACCTAATAGATAGATGATTTTTATAAATTTGAAAGCGCCCGTCTTAATAAAACAATCCCACGAGATCATCAGCTATGACCAAGCAAGACTTTCACGCCGCTGTCCTTTTCTCTGCCTTGGCGAAAAACACCCGCATCGCCTATGAAAAAGGATGGTCCAGGTTCACCAACTACTGTAGAGAGGAGCATATTGCCGACCCATTATCCGCTTCCCCTGAGGAGGTGGCACGCTTCTTGATACAACTCGCGACCAGGCCCAGACGACAAACAGGCACCATACTTTCCATGGGCACAGTAGTGCTCTATAAGAGTGCCATTAACAAAAAGTATACCGAGGCTGGAAAAGCTTCCCCGACAAATCATCCTGTAGTCAGCGCCAGCCTCAAGGGACTGGCCCGGCTCAGAGGAACCTCGCCGCGCCAGGTAAAGGCCCTGAGGGAGTACCATATCCAGGCCATGCTTGCACAATGTGCCGACACAACTATCGGACGACGCGATGCGGCGATCATCGCCGTAGGTTTCGCAGGTGCTCTTCGACGCTCAGAAATATGCGGCCTGAGAGTAGAAGACGTTGAGTTCCTCAAATCCACGGAGGGAAAGGATCAGCACATGTTCCTAACCATACGTCACTCCAAGACAGACCAGCAGGGCAAAGGGCAAAAAATTGCGATCCTTGACGGTCGTACTATCCGACCCATTCACCGTCTTCGAATGTGGCTTGATGCATCGGGGATCACGCACGGCCCACTGTTCCAGACAATGAAGCGTGGCGGGCATGTGCAAGGTAAGCCACTGCACCATTCCGATATTCCGCGCCTGGTTAAGCAATATGCTGCACGGATTGGATTAGACCCCAAAGAAGTAGCGGGGCATTCCTTACGCGCGGGTTTTGTGACCAGCGCGGCGGCGCATCATGCCCGATTAGACAAAATCATGGCCGTCACGCGACACATCAACCCATCCACAGTCATGAAGTATATTCGCGACGCCGATTCATTTAGCGATCATGCTGGCCAGAATTTTCTATAGCTACCTATCCCTGTCCAGTCTTTTCTCAAAACCTCCTGCCCCCGAATCCTTGGCACACCCCCTCAAAACTTGCCTTCCTCATCCCCATCCTCCTCCATACGATCAAGCAAGCCTGCCGAGTCGCCCAGACCCACGTCGGGCGCAAGTCCGGTTCCGCCACACAACGGAAAATCAGTCGCGGCGCCTCCCGGCGCCTTCCGCCATCCTTTCCTTAATCCGCTCCCGGATATCCGCCGCGACCTCAAGAATTTCCACAGGCGCGCGAACCGCCTCGCCGGCAACCTGGAGGAGAGCAACGATCAAGGGCGTCAACGCGCTGGCTTTCATGACCTCGCTTGACAATATCTCGACAAGTTCATGGGCCGATACGCCAGCCGCAATCAAATCGGTCGCCATTTTTTGCATCTCGTTGGTCATTGTCGCCTCGCCGGGCACGAATAACACATACATAGATCGGAAAATTTCCATGGCGACCTCCAGAGAGCCTGACGCCAGCAGAAGCGGGGACCGCATCCATATTGCCCGCAGCGCGCAGCCTACCTTCGACAAATCGGTCAACGCCCCGGATCGCCGCGCAAACTCCTCCCATGCGCGCAACGCTTCTGCCGCATGCCCCATTTCCAGTTGCCTCATTCCGTTGGCGAACAACGCGCAAACAACCGGTATCCGGAGTTTTTCTGCATCGCTGGTGCCGAAGCGCTCAACAATTTCGTTGCATGCCGCAATCGACGATGGATAATCTCCAAGTTGTTGTTGGACATCTCCCTTCTCGAACAAGGTCCAGGCAACCAAAGCCTGGATATCAAGCGATTCGCTGCCGCCAAAACGTTCGATCATTTCGTCATAGGCGACCAGCGCCGACATGAAATCCTCAAGCTGCCCTTGAAAAAAGCCCTTTTGGTGCAAGGCCCAGGCAATACTCTCCTGAAGTTCCGGCGCATCGCTGTCGCCAAAGCCCATAAGCAACTCGTCATAGGTCGCAAGCGCCAGTGCATCATCTGCGAAGCAATTTCCGAAAATATATCCTTTACCAGACAACGCGCTGGCAACCAGCGCCTGGAGTTCCGGGACATCGCTATCGCCAAAACGCTCAATCACTTCATCGTAAACCGCAAGCGCCTCACCAAAATCGTTAAGTTCCTGGTGCGCATCGCCCTTTTGAGACAGGGCCCAGGCGACTTGCGCCTGCAAATCCGGGTCGCCCCTGTCGCCGAACCGCGCGATCATTTCGTCGTAGACCACAATCGCCGCCGTGAAATCACCAGCTTCCTTGTGCGTTTCCGCCTTTTGGAACATGCCGGCAATTTCTTCGAGCAAGCGTTCGACGCGCTCGTTGCCGCACGTCGTATCCGGGACGAATACCCGCTCCATCGTTGACCGCCCGACGCCGGGGAACAGGCCGCCGATATCCGGCTTGTCGGCAATCGCCCGTTCAATGCCCTTCCTGACGCCTGGAAATCGCTTCGCCTCCGCAATCAACTTTTTGACCCTCTCGGCCATTTCCTCTTCGCTGTAACACGCAGCCATAAAATGGATCAGATTGCTCACGACAGCCGCTTCGTCTCGTTCGCGGCGCAGTTTGTAATAGAGACAGTACATGCGCTCTGCTGCAGCATATAGCCGCTTCTTGCCAACCCTCTCCACAATGACCATGCCCCGATCGACGAGGCGGCCGAGCAAGGCCGATACGATCCGAACGTCCATGCGGGCCCGCGCCGCGACCTCGCCCGTGCTCGACGGACGCCATAAATCGATCGCCGCGAGATACACCCGGCGTTCGGTCTTGGCCAGCGCCTCCAGGTGACCGCGAAAATACTCGGTATGGTCGTCGATCAATTGCACCAGTTCTTCCATCAACTGGCTCAAAGACCGGTGCTGCGCGAACCCGGCGACGATGACCAGAAGGCGAGGACTGCCGCCGGTCAGAATCTCAAGCGGTCTGATATTCCGCCCGCTTACCTCGTCGCCGCTGAGTACTTTCCACAGAGACCGGCATTCTTCTGTGTCCAGTGGTTTCAGATCAATGGTTCGGAACAATTCGAAGAGCGGTTGCTCCACATCATCCAACCCTCCGAAGCGACTCGTAGCGGTGGCGAGCAGCATGATCTGCGATTCCGATTGCAGTTCCCCGCAAAGTCGCCGGCTAAAATCGTCGTTCGCGTTTTCGGAAAGGTCTTGCATGTTTTCGACCATGAGGACAAGTTTTTTGCCCAATCGGCCCGCAGCCTCCAGAACCATGGCGCGGGCGCGATCAACAAGCGCTTCTTCGTCCCACCGTTTGACCAGATCGGCGTGCGTTTCTTGCAACGCTCGCGCGAGTTCCGGATCGCGTTCGGCGCTTTCCCGAGCGAGATAAAACAACGTCTCGAGCCAGAAGTCCTCAAGATTGAATATCTCGTGACTTTCCTCCATGAACCGGACCGGCAGCAGGCGCTCGGAGAGTTCAGCGTCGGTATTCAACGCCGCCGCAACCCGGGCCAGCAGCATGGTCTTGCCCTGACCGCGAGGCGCAACGATCAGGACAGGCTGGTAAGAAAACGCCTTGATGTTCCTTCGGAGGATATCAAGCGCGACGCCGAGTTCGCGTTTCCGGACCACGAACTGCCTGACGATCTCCTCGTCGGACTGGAACGTCCCGGGATTGAACGTGCGAATTATGGCGTCGGAAGATTCGTTCATCGGAATCCCATGGGTTTTACGAACGACCGGTTGCTGAGGGCTGCATTGCGTTCCCGAACCCGCGTCTCCAGTATTTGCAACTCCCGGTCGCGATCAAAAAAATCTTCGCCGCTTACCCAGCGGCCGGTGGATGACTTCATGGCAATGACCTTCGTTCAACAAAACGGTTGAACAAAATATACGACTCAACAGTTTTGTTGTCAACACATTTGTTGAAATTTTTTAGGCGGCGTAAGGCACACTACCCCAAAGCGCCTTTGCAACCCGACTTTTCCCCTCCGATACGCTCCACCCAAACAAAGGTCACTGCCCCCCGGTCAACCCTTCCAGCATACCCCTCCCCCTAATCGTCAACCGATACTTCTGATTCTTCGCCGTGGGCGATTCGGGGCGCGTCATTTCCACCAGCCCAGCGGACATGGACGGGCGGAGGTAGTTTTTACGAAAGGTGGGGCGATGCGACAGCCCCATGATCTCCATAAGCTCGGCAGCGGATTTCGCCTCCGTTCCCAAGGCGGCGACCAACTGTGCTACCTGGTCGCTTACTTGGTCGCTTACCCCGGAAACCCGGAGAGCCTCCTGAATGTCTCTCGGCGGGGCGGCAACGGGCTTGCCGTCGAGGATCGCAGCGATTTCTTCCTCGCTGAGAGTATTGCCTTCTATGGCCAGCGAGCCGCGAATCGTACGGATGCGATTGTTTCGCCGCAGGCGCGCGTCGCGCGAGACGCCCGCTGCCTCCGCCCGCCCGATCGCCTCGCCGATGCGTTCAACGAGGGAAAGAATGTTTGTTGTGATCGCGTAGGGCGGCTTTTCTATCATGCTTCGGAAGACTCGACGGACAGGAACTCGTACGCTAAAACCATCAAAACCCTTCTTCAACCGCATGGAAGCCGGGGCGGGCGACTCCAGCGCAACCCCTTGAAACGGGCAAAATCCCGGTCCAGCGTGATCCATTCGCAGCCGGATTCGATCGCCAGGGCGGCGAACCAGGCATCTGGAATCAGATTGCCGCGCGCTTCCACATCCCGGCAGAGCCGCGTGAAAATATCCCAGTGCCGGAGACCCGGGCAGACCGGAACGCAGTGCGGCTGATCTCTGAGTACCCTCGTGAAGCCCAGCGCTTCGTCCGACAAAGCTGGAAGCGCGAAAATGCGTGGATGAGTAACAATGCGAAGAAAGCCGCTCAGCGCCAGATCGGATATGCCGAAAGCCTCGTCCCCATTCAGTACCGCCTCAAGCCATGATCGGCAGGAAACATGTTCCAGAGCATCGTTTCGATACGCCGCAACGAGGACGTTCACGTCAGGCAGAATCACGATCCTCCTCCATCAGATCGAGCAGGGAGGCCGAATCGCTCAGGTCCACGCCGGGCATGAGTCCCGTGCCGTGAAACAGCGGCAGATCGACGGCGGGACGCTCCGGGGCGCGGCGCCGGGACAGCGACTCCCGGAGCGCCCCGTCAATGACCGCGGTCAGGGTGCGCCCGGTGCTTGCAGCAATGCCCTTGAGCTCCGCAAACAGGTGATCGTCGATATGGATTGTCGTACGCATGCATGAAAACATATGTATTAAACATATTTATGTCAACCCTGAATCTGTCGATAGGATCCCCTCTGGCGAAAGAACCATCCGGGCCAAACCCCCTCCCTCGGTCACCGATCCCGATCATAGACGGTAGAACGCAATCAGGTCCTGGCTATCTGGCGTCTCGCCCCCGAGTTGGCGCAACATTGTGGTGACCTGCCCGCGGTGATAGGTGGCATGATTGACCACATGCTGCACGGACTGCCAGAAGACGGACTGTGTCTGCTGGCCATCAAGCTCGGCATAGCGAAACACATGGTCGAGACCGTCCGGTCCGACTCGCTCGACGAACCGCCGCACCTTGCGCTCCTCCTCGATCCAGCGCGCGCGAATATCCTGCACGGTCTCGAAATTCTTCGGATCGAAAGGGGCCGGCAGCGGTTTCCCCTCCCAGCGCAAGCGCCATACCCATTCGGAAAACACGATGTGGAGCAACGTGTCCCGAATAGAGGAAAAACTGTTCCCCATATCCTTCTGGAAATGGTCGGGCGCGATCTTCTCGACTGCATCGAGCAGCCGGTCCCGGGCCCAATAGTGATAGTCGAGCAGGGCGAGCAGCGCTTCCAGCGTCATATCGATTACATCCCCCGTATCGTAGCGACGGGCGCAAATCCGGTTCCGTATTTACTGAATACAGTCTATCAACCCCGAATCTGTTCCCGTGATCCGTTCTGGCGGAACAGCCGCCAAAACCATCGAAGTGCGGCAGCGTTCTTTCAGAGAACACCTGTTCCGTTGGTTCACTCTGCAAGAAAGAGCCCCCGCCATTCACAATCGGATAACATCAATTTGCCCTGATGTTTACCATCGGCAGGATAGGCCATCGGTAGATTTGCGACCACATACTTGTCGGGCATGCTTCGTATTTTCCATCTGTCACAAATGAATGGGCACGAACGCCATGATACGCTTCCGTTTCCTGACGCTTGCCGCCCCACTGTTCTTCGCAGGTTCGGCATTTGCTCAAACAAACGTCTCCGGCGCGGTTACCGACGCCGATACCGGGGACCCCCTTCCCGGCGCGAACGTGATCGTCGAAGGAACGGCGATGGGCGCCGCCGCAGACGCAAACGGTCGCTACGCGATCAATGACGTTCCATCGGGGACTCATATGCTGACCGTGTCCTTTGTCGGATACGACGACATTTCCAGCGTCGTCGCCATCCGCTCCTCGGACGTGACCGCCGATTTTCGCCTCGCGTTTTCAAGCGAGGCGCTCGAAGCGCTGGAAGTATTCGCCTCGCGCGCCGTAGACCGCAAGACGCCTGTCGCCTTCACCAATGTGGACAAGGTGCAGATACAACGGGAACTCGGATCGCGCGACGTACCGCTGGCGCTCAACGTCACGCCGTCCGTGTACGGAACCGCCCAGGGGGGCGGAGCAGGCGACGCCCGCGTAAACGTGCGCGGATTCAACCAGCGCAACGTGGCCATCATGATCAACGGCGTTCCGGTCAACGACATGGAAAACGGCTGGGTCTACTGGTCGAACTGGGACGGCGTCGGGGACGCCATCTCCTCCATCCAGCTCCAGCGCGGCCTGTCCGTCGTCAATCTGGCCACTCCGTCCATTGGCGGCACGCTGAACATCATCACCGATCCGTCGCAGAACGCGCGCCAGGTCATGGCCAAACAGGAAGCAGGCAACGATGGCTTCCTGAAATCCACCATTTCCCTTTCGACGGGCCTGATCGACGGCAAATACGCCTTCACGGTATCCGGCGTACGTAAAACAGGCGAAGGCTACTATGACGGGACATGGACCGACGCCTGGGCCTATTACGCCGCCGCGGCCTGGAACGTCAACGACAAGCATCGCCTCGACTTCTACGCCGTGGGCGCTCCCCAGCGTCACGGACAGAACCTCTATCGTCAGAACATCGCCGCATACGATCACGACTACGCCCGCGAAGTCTTCGAAAGGGACGGTCTGGATCGCGCAACCATCGACGACATCCTGAAAACCTTCCCGGAAGCGGGTCGGCGCTGGAACGAAAACGTATCCTCGGTTTCCTCGCAATACCGCATGGAGCAGCACGACGGATTCAGAACGGTCGAGCGCATCCGGCCAGGCCAGATCAACGAACGGGAGAATTTCTTCCACAAACCGCAGCTCAACCTGAACCACTATGCACAGCTTTCGGACAAGTCGCTCCTGTCCACCGTAGTCTACTATTCAGGCGGAAAAGGCGGCGGGACCGGCACGAAAGGCTCTATGGAATGGGACTACAGCGGTCCTTCCCGCGTAGTCGACTACGACGCCACGATCGCGAGCAACCGGGAGAACGGGCAATCCCTCGGAATCCTCCGCAACAGTCACAACGTGCAGTGGACGATCGGCGCCATATCGAAATTCAAGCATGAACCGAACGAAAACGTCACGCTCGAGGCGGGGATTGATTGGCGCACCGCAGAAATAGAGCACTACCGGACGGTGCGCGACCTGCTCGGCGGAAACGGCTACCAGCGGTTCGACAGCGATTTCTGGGGAGAAAACGGCAAAGTTCTCCAGCCGGGAGACCGTTTCGACTACAACAATACCAATACTGTCGACTGGGCCGGCGCATTCGCACAGGGCGAATACGCCCGGAACGCTCTGACCGCATACGGCATGTTCGGGTACTCCATGGTCAAGTACACGTACGAAGACCTCTTCAAAAATGACGGTGCGGACAATACGTTCAAGACCGAGTCGGACCGCATCGGGGGCTACCAGGTCAAGGGCGGCGCTTCCTGGGCCGCAAACGATCATGTATCGGTCTTCGCGAACGCAGGCGTTGTCTCCAGGGCGCCGATTTTCGACGGAGCCATCGACGACATCACCGGAACGGTGAATCCAGACCCGAAGAACGAGCAGTTTGCGGCGTTCGAAGCGGGCGCTGCGTTCCGCTCGCCAGATCGCAAACTGGCCGGAAAGTTCAATGTCTACAACACCTCTTGGAACGACCGCACCATCACGCGTTTCGTGACGGAACAGGACGGCGACGACGGCCTGATCAACATCAGGGGCCTCAACGCGCTGCACCGAGGCGTCGAAGGCGAACTGGCGTACCAGCCGCTGAACATCGTCCGGGCGGACATGGCCGTTTCATTCGGAAACTGGAAGTACGCGGACAATGTCTCGGCGTCCTACGCGCCGGACCAGTCCGACCCGTCCACCCAGGCCCAAGTAAATATCTACGTGAAGGACGTCAGGGTGGGCGATGCGCCCCAGACGCAGTTCGCCTACGCCGTAACCCTGTTTCCGGTCGAGGGACTGTACGCGAAGTTCACGGGGCGTTCCTACGCGAACTACTACGCGGACTTCGATCCGACAAGCCGTACGGACCCTGCCCAGGCCGGAGCGCAGGTCTGGAAAGCGCCCGGATACAATGTGTTCGATCTGAACATGGGCTACGACATCCCGCGCGAACTGCTCGGCCTGTCGCGTTTCGACATCCGGGTGTTGGCCAACGTATTCAACGTGTTCAACAGCTTCTACGTCCAGGACGTCACGAACAACTCGCGTTTCAATGCCTACCGGGGAAACGGAAGAGATGCGAACACGGCCGACGACGCAGAAGTCTTCCTTGGCCTGCCGAGAACGTTCAACCTCGGGGTCCGGGTTATTTTCAAGTAGGGGAAAGCTTCCCGGGCGCGCCGCCGGGTCAAGTCAGGTCGAAACGGTCGAGATTCATCACCTTGTTCCACGCAGCTGCAAAGTCGCGCACAAATGCCTGCTGCGCATCGTCGCATGCGTAGACTTCCGCGATGGCGCGGAGCTGGGAGTTCGAACCGAAGACAAGATCGACGGCGGCGCCTGTCCACTTGAGTTCGCCCGTCTCGCGATCATGTCCCTCGAACGTGTTTTCGGACACAGAGGACGCCTGCCACGCCGTATTCATGTCGAGCAGGTTGACGAAGAAATCATTGGTCAACGTCTCGGGCCGCCTGGTGAAAACGCCGTGTTCGGACTGCCCGAAATTCGCGTTCAGGACGCGCAAGCCGCCAACGAGCGCCGTCATCTCGGGAGCGGTAAGGGTCAACAACTGCGCCCGGTCCACCAGCAACTCTTCGGCGGAGCGGTCGTGTCCGTTCCCGAGGTAGTTGCGGAACCCGTCCGCGGTTGGTTCCAGCGCGGCGAACGAGTCTATGTCCGTTTGTTCCTGCACCGCGTCGGCGCGCCCTGGCGAAAAAGGAACCTGCACGTCGCGTCCGGCATTTTTCGCAGCCAGTTCAACGGCCGCGCATCCCCCCAGAACGATCAAGTCTGCGAGCGAGACCTTCTTCCCGTCGGATTGCGCGCTGTTGAAGCCCTTCCGGATATCCTCCAGGACTTCCAGCACGGCCTCCAGCCGGGCCGGTTGGTTCACTTCCCAGTCTTTCTGCGGCGCAAGGCGAATGCGCGCCCCGTTTGCCCCGCCGCGCTTGTCGCTGCCGCGGAACGTCGAGGCGGACGCCCAGGCGGTCGAGACCAATTGGGAAATAGACAGTCCCGATTCGAGGATGCTGCTCTTGAGCGCGGCGACGTCTTCCGCATCGATCAACGCATGATCGACGGCAGGCACCGGGTCTTGCCACAAGAGTTGTTCGTCGGGAACCTCCGGGCCAAGGTATCGCGAGATCGGCCCCATGTCGCGGTGCGTCAGCTTGTACCACGCTCTGGCGAAGGCGTCCGCGAATTCGTCCGGGTTCTCGAGGAAATGCCTCGAAATCGGTTCGTAGATCGGGTCCATCCTCAGTGCGAGGTCCGTCGTCAGCATGACGGGAGCGTGCTTCTTCGACGGATCGTGGGCGTCCGGCACCGTGTTCGCGCCGCCGGAGTCCGCCGGAACCCATTGATGCGCCCCCGCGGGGCTCCTGGTCAACTCCCATTCGTAGCCGAACAGGGTTTCGAAGAAGCTGTTGTCCCAGGTCACCGGGGTGGGCGTCCAGGCCCCTTCCAGCCCGCTCGTAATCGCGTCGCCGGCCTTGCCGTTGCCGAAGGCGTTCTTCCAGCCGAGACCCTGCTCCGCGATAGCGGCGCCCTCGGGCTCGGGACCGACGTACTGGTCTTCGCTGGCGGCGCCGTGGGTCTTGCCGAAGGTGTGCCCCCCGGCGATGAGGGCCACCGTTTCCTCGTCGTTCATCGCCATCCGCCTGAACGTCTCTCGAATGTCCCTGCCGGCGGCCACCGGATCCGGCTCGCCGTTCGGGCCCTGCGGATTCACATAGATGAGGCCCATCTGAACCGCGCCCAAAGGGTTTGCAAGCTCCCTGTCGCCGCTGTAGCGCTCGTCGCCCAGCCACTCGGTTTCAGGACCCCAGTAGATGTCCTCCTCGGGCTCCCAGACGTCCTCGCGCCCGCCCGCGAAACCGAACGTCTTTAGTCCCATCGACTCCAGGGCGCAGTTGCCCGCGAGGATCATCAGGTCGGCCCACGAGATCTTCCGGCCATATTTCTGCTTGATCGGCCAGAGCAACCGGCGCGCCTTGTCGAGATTCGCGTTGTCGGGCCAACTGTTGAGGGGAGCGAAGCGTTGCGTACCGGAGGCGCCGCCGCCCCGGCCGTCGTGGATGCGGTACGTGCCCGCGCTGTGCCAGGCCATCCGGATGAACAGCGGCCCGTAATGACCGTAATCGGCAGGCCACCACTCCTGGGACGTCGTCATTGCCGCCTCGATGTCCTTCTTCACGGCGTCCAGGTCCAGTGACTTGAACTCCTCGGCGTAGTTGAACTTCTCGCCCATGGGGTCGGACAACGGGGAGTTCTGGTGGAGCATCTTCAGGTTCAGCTGATTCGGCCACCACTGGTGGTTCGCTATCGCGCCCGTCGCGGCGCGTCGGCGCCCATGGACCGGACACTTGCCATTGGTCGCCATCTTGTCCTCAGTCGTATCGTACATGTTCTGCAACCCTTTCTGTTCTTGTCATGGAGATTTTGTTTTCGCTCGCGAATCCATAGCGGCGTCCGGGGCGGCGTCCCTGTGCCGGGCCTCTTTGGCGAGCGATTTTCGTACGAAGAATACGTTGCGGATATTTGGTTGTCAAGACATTGGCGGAGGCGTTTCGCATACATGGCGTCCGGCGGCGAAACGACAGCAAATCGGCGCGAAAAGATCGACGCGCCACGCGCAGTTCCCCGCGTAATTGCGCCAAATCATTGCATTGCGTGCGATTCCGGGCGTCATTGCGCGGATTTCCGCCGGATTCCGCCGCAAATCCCGAATTTTTTGTTCGCACAGGTTATGCGGGTTATCCGGGCGTGTCTATAGGGGCATGAAAAAATTCGCTTGCCTCATCGCTACCCTGTGTGCGCTTGCCGTCGCAGCCCCTGCCGCCGGACAAATGGTGGCCGACACGACATTCAGCTGGCAGGGGTACCGCGCGGTTTCGACCTGTCGGGTACGGATCTATCGTTCGGCGCCCAGGGCGGCGCGACCCATGACGGTGGTCCTCGACGAACTTGCCGAAAACCGGGGTCGCTCCACGCTCGACGACGCTCCGCATCTTGTCGAGATACTTTCGCGAAGTTTTCCCGTCCGACCGGATTCGACCTTCTGGATTTTCCGCTGGGGATCGTTCAGTTTCGATGGAGCAGCCCCTGCAAAAAAGGAGATTTACCTGCGCGCCACATTCCGCCGCAACAAAAGCGGGGCGCTGGGAACGCCCTCCTGGCGCCTGATCGACCGGGCCGCCGTAAGCGAATACACGGACCGGGCTTATCGGTGATCTTCGGGCAGGGCTTTGCACAAACCATGACATGACGCGCTCAGTTCGGTTGATCCCATGGAACGGAAATACTTGCAGGCTATGACGGCGTTTCCCGAAAATCCCCATGCGCGGCGGGGTTGCGAAATACGAAATGTTTTTGTGCGTTATCTTGCATTGCGGTTAAACTTTCTCTGGGTTTGCCCGTATGTTTTTCGCCGTCGGGTCGCGATGAGCGTACCTGCCCTGCCGAATTTGTGCCTTCGCCGGGTTTTCGGAGCCGGGACAGAGGATTAAGTTGCAGCGAGGAGGGCAGAAATCATGGAACGCGTCATGATACAGGAGCGCCAGCACTTGAACTGGGAGGACCTCGCCACGAAGGATTTCGTGCGCGCGGAGGTGGCCGAACTTCGATCGGAGATGCGGTCGGAGATAAGCGACCTGCGGTCGGAGATAAGCAGCCTGCGATCAGAGATGCGGTCGGAGATAAGTGACCTGCGGTCGGAGATAGGCAACCTTCGGGTCGAGATGTATTCAGAGATGGGCAGTATCCGGTCGGATATGGCGGCCATGGAGACGCGTATGACAGAAAAGATCATGAGCATGCAGCGGTGGATGATCGGCATAGGGGTTACCGTAGCGCTTGCGCTGATCGGCATGGGGGCTACGATGTTCCTCGCACTGGCGGGTTAGGGTTTTTTTCGGGATCGCTATGGTAATACCCTCTGGAACCGCACGATCACGTTACAGGTCTGGAGTAATGGCTTTATTTGAATACAACTGGATACAGGCTGGATCATACCCGGATCAGGCGGCAGAGCATACGATGGCGCGCCTTTCCATTCGATTCGGAGAGGACGAAGATGATGTGGCTACCTACTTGTACGACCGGTATAAGAAGAGGTATGTCGAAAATATTATGGCGCCTCTTGTCAGATTGGCAGAATGGCTTACCGTAAACTGGTTTCATTTGTGGTATGAGATGGACACCGTGTCCGAAGAACCACGCCCCGGATTCGCGTCGAGACATGATTTGTCTTATGCAGGAAACGGATTCGTTTTTTCTAGGGTTATTTTTCACCGCACCAATTCCAGCCATTTTTCCCGTATGCGCTCCGGTGCGAAGGCGCTTTCAAAGCGTTGTCTCGCCTGGATGGACATCTCGGTCCAGCGCTTCGGATCGCAGAGTTTTTCAAGGGCGTCGGCGATGGCTTGGACTCCTGCGGAAGCGTCTGGGATGACAGATTGTTCGATTCCATGACGACCGATAGGGTGTGATGATTTGGGGCAAACGAAACCGCACAAAAAATGCCGATGCTCATCGCCCTAAATGCTACGCTATTTAATGTACGAACGTGTCTCATTCTTTATTGGCACAGAGGAAACTTGACATGTTGCCATCCGTATAAGAAATTGCATCCATAATACCATACCCTCTTATTCTCTGGACTATTTCTAAACGAACCCTTGATTATAGCAACGCTTAAAGACTGCATTGTTCGGTTATCTGGTGCATTGGGCGTGGATATCGCCCAGCAGAAGCCAGCGGGTGTGTTGGGTGGGCGTACGTCGCCCGACACGCTGGACAGGCTCATCCGCAGGTTACATCCTCTTGAAACCGGTTTGCCGCTGATCCGGTTAGGTCCCGATGGCGACGGTGGCTACCTTTTGCCTGATGATCTGGACGGGATCGAATATGGCTTCTCGCCTGGCGTTTCCACGGAGTCGCGCTTTGAAGTAGATTTGGCCGATCAGGGCATGCAGGTGTATCTGGCGGACTATTCGGTGCCGGTGGCGCCGCAGGCTCACTCCAATTTTGAATTTGAGAAGAAATTTGTGGGTGCATTTTCCAACGAAATTTTTATGACGCTCGACGAATGGAAGCAGGGCAAGATACCTGAGTACAAGGGCGATCTAATCCTGCAAATGGATATAGAGGGTATGGAATACGAAACACTGATGCGAGCTTCGCCAGAGCTATTGTCGCAATTTAGAATCATCATTATCGAATTTCATAACCTGCAAGCGTTGTTCAATCGAACATTTTTTACGCTTGCGTACAATGTTTTTGATAAGCTTCTATGTGCTCACAGCGTGGTGCATATTCATCCCAATAATTGTTGTGGTTCCGTCAAGGGAAGCGAATTCGAGATTCCGCGAGTGGCCGAGTTTACATTCTATCGAAATGATCGATTCGAGCAGGGCATGTATCGGAACATGTTTCCTCATCCTCTGGACAGGGATAATACGAACAAACGCACATTGGTGCTGCCAAGATGTTGGCGCCACCAATCATGAAGCCATGTACACGAATTTTAAGTGCATCCTTAAAAATTAAGATCAATCTGAACTAATGCCGTCCGAGGTCGTACTACGAGCCTGCTTGATCCCATTTAACTTGCCGTTCTAATGGCCGCCATGTCTTCCAGCGATCGCCCGGTATATTTTTTCTATCGGATAATTTTTTGGTACCGTGTTCCGGTACTGGAGAAGTTGAACGAACGTCTCAACGGACGGCTGGTCGTGTGTTCCGGCGCCCCTCCGGGAACTTCTTCGCTGGGAAATCTGGTCCGGAAAAGTGAGCCCGCGTACAAGGAGGTATTCCTTCGAAATCACTGGTTTTTCGGGGAAAAAATGCACGCGCAGCCGTTTCGTCGCGTTTTTGACCGTCATGGTCCGCCGGCGGCGATTCTTGCAGAGGAGAGTCCGCGTTCCGTTACGTTGCCTTTTTTATTGCGTTACGCCAAGTCGCTTGGAGCGGGGCGGGTACTCTGGGGGCATTTTTCGTCGAACTACAGGGTATTCAATCCGAGGCGTCATGTTTTGGACAAGTACCGTTTGGCGCTGGCAAGAGAGGTAGAGGGGTGCGCTTGCTATACGGAAGGCCGTGCGAATTTGCTGCGCCCTTTTGTCCCCGAGAGCAATATTTTTGTGGCTCGAAACACGATGGATCTGGGCCCCATGTTTGCGCAACGGGAAGCACTGGCCGCAGAGGGGAAACAGGGGGTTCGTCGGCGACTTTCCATTTCCCCCGACGGCCCTGTTTTGGTCTATATAGGTCGGCTTATCCGGGGAAAGGGGACGGACATGCTTCTCGAAACCTGGGAGATTTTTACGAAAGATGCGCCTGGAACCCTGTTAATTATCGGTGATGGACCGGAGCGGGCAGCAATGGAGAAGGCGGTATCGACTCGTTCGCTGCAAGGCGTTCGGTTTCTTGGTTCCTTGTTGCTCGAGGAAGCGGCTCCCTGGTTGTATGCTTCGGATGCGATGCTTATGCCGGGGTACCTTGGCTTGGCCGTGAATCATGCGTTTGCCTTTGGCGTACCAGTAGTCTCGCTACGTCATCCTGAAAGCGCCGGGGGGGTGAAGTTTCATAGTCCCGAGGTAGAATACGTTCATTCCGGAAAAACGGGTGTACTGTGTTCGGGGAATACTTCCGAAGCATTGGCGGCGAGTGTTCGAGAGGTACTGGCGGATCAGGATCGATACTCGACGAACGCGTTGGCCTACGCGAAGGAGCACCTGACGCTCGACAGGATGGTGGATGGCCTTGAAGCCGCGGTTCGCCACGCCGAGAAAATTGGAACGGGGAAATGACAGACATATCGCTATTCCAGGATATTTTTTGTGCGATCACGAGTAAAGAGTACATCGGCGCATGTGGCGTTGTATTCTGACGTGATCACCTGATTGAATACACCACGCATACGATAGCCTTTTGTGTCTAACTCGCGGAATACATTATTGACACGGGATTGGCCATCGTACAGTTCTGCAAATAAAATCTCTACGTAAATATGATCGATATAATCTAACAGGTGGCTTGCAGATTGGATAACCTGTTGTTCGGCGCCTTGTACGTCTATTTTCAGCAATACGGGGGTGGATAAATCCTTTGGGTCAATCATTTTGTCCAGGCGAACAGTTTGAACAGATATTTCGTGAGATAGTGTACTACCGAAAGCCACACGCAATCCTCGGATCGGACGAAACAGGGACGAGGAGTCGCCACGATCCGCCACGTAAAAGGTGCGCTCGCCGGAGTTGACATCCAGTGCGAGACGGTGTAATGTCGTGTGTTTGTCATCGCGAAAAAGCCGTTCGTAGCGATCTGCTGCTTTCGGGAGCGGTTCGAAGGCGATGATCCGGGTTTTCGGGAATAATTTACGTACCAGCAGCGAAAATTGCCCTTTGTTCGCACCTGCATCTATCAAAGTACCCGGAGCAAGGTATTGCACCAAAGAATAATGCTCTATGCCTGCAGCTATCCCATGACGTATCAGCGGCGAGATAAAGACAGGATGCCTACACAATCCCATTAATTTCTTCCAACGGTCTATCATTGGGTAAACTGTGGTTTGAGATGACTTGACAAGCCTCAGTAGCGTCTAAGACACTGCATAGCACGTTTGTTCCGTTTACATTCGCTGTACTTTCATTCCCCAATCCGCTGAAAAATGCCATCCACCTGCAATGTATGTCCTGAAACAGGATCCATAAATCCAGGTTCCAGGGCGATCATCCGAAAATAATTTTCTTCCATGAGGCCAATCATTTCATCTATCATAATTTCGCCTTTGTACAATGGAGTAAGAAACATTTCTATCTGGACAAGTTCTATACAAGGCAGCGATTTTGTCGCTCCTTGAATAACTCGACTATCAAATCCCTGTGTATCTATTTTCATAAAAATCCTATTCTGTTCCTGGAATATATGATAAAATATTGAATCTAATGTTTTAATGCATATTTTCTGTTTGCCTTTATAGATTGAAGAAGGCGCTGCCTTGACATGCAGAGGGAGCATATCCAGAAAAGAACTACTTACCAAATTTTCCGAAATATGAATATGTCTTTTTTCTTCACTGTCACCTAGCGCAAAATTGAAGACTTCCCATAGAGGGTCGGCGTTGGCTTTCTTCTGAAGTAACGTATAGGCCTCCTGCAAAGGTTCGAAAGATATTATTTTTCCTTTGTATCCAAGATGTTTTCGTAGTTCATGCCCGGTTTGCCCGACATTGGCTCCCACGTCCAGGACTACGTCGATATTATTCTTCTCCAGCAGGAATTTTTTTCTTCCAAGAGGATGGTAGAGGGAGCGCGAGCGAGATACGTCGATGCCTAGCTTCCAGAAAATATCCTGTATGCGATGTTTTATACGCATGTTCTCATTATTTTATGCTGGATATCTATCCAGATTAGCAAAGATTGTATCTGCAAAGACGTTTGCGGAATTGGATTCCGCAAACCGCCGCGCCGTTTCCGGATTGAAGAACGGCGGAGACTCCGGGCTTTCGACAAACCGCCTTATACCCTCAGAGACTGCTTCGGTTGAGGTGGCGTCAACAGCTAATCCCAATGCGTTACGGGTAATATGCGCTCCAACCAAGCCAAAATTCGATCCCAGTACCGGTATGCCTGCTTCAGCAGCCCGTATGAGGACGCCCGATGAACCGATATGCTGCTGATAGACAACCAAAATAAAGTCCGCGTCGTCAATATAAGATTGCAGAGTTTCGTTTGGAACATAGCGATCGTCCACGAGGATATCAACATTCGTCGCAGCTCGCACGTCGTCGATCTTTTGATATATATCGTTGCGTTCCTGGGATTCTACAGGGCCGGCAAGCACAAGACGCATCAGGTTTTGCGTCGTTTCCGGGAGCAGGAGCAACGATTCGAGAATGCGTGTGAGGCCTTTCCGGTGGTTTAATCCTCCGAAGAACAACGCGGTACGGCGGTTGTCCGTTTGTGGGATTTCAAGACGTAAATGATCATCTACTACCGATGATCGGTAGGGGGTGACGCCGTCCGGGAGGGCAAGCCCCTTCTTCTGCTTTCTCCAACGATTAATAAAAGGAACGGCATAGGGGTCCAGAGAAAATACAGAGGTTAAATGCGGGTTGGCCAAGGCGCCGGACAAAAGTATTCGCTTTTGTATCCGCCGTACCCGATCTGCTACGGAACAGGGAGGCGATCCAAGGGATGTATAATGAAAAGATGGTCTGAAATAAATACCGGATAGCGTGACTGAAAAGTTGAATCGAAGGCCTATTGCTAAAGAGGCCTGCACATGATCAAAATACATCAAGAGGCAGTGATCCGGTTTATAATCTTGCAATAGATTTTTAACCATTTTTCCCTGTATGATATCTCGCCGTATAAAGCCATACGTGCCTGAATTTGCAAAATCGACTGTTTCGGGGTAGGGCGAGAACAAGACGCCATGGCCCTGATGCGCATGAATATAGTCAGCAATATTCGGAAAAACCCGGGAAAAATCAGGATGGAGGGCCAGCCTTAGCGTTCCGGGGCGCTTTTTCAGAATCCAGTTCTCCACGATCATGCGTACATACGACCCATGATGGCCTCCCGCATACGGGTTGAAGACCAAAATGTGTTTCCCCGACATCTTGCGTACCGAAAATGTGTATGAGTTAACAGAATGCTACGATGGTAAAGTGGTTGTTTTCAGTTCCGAAGCCCATCCTTGCAATGTTTTTCGAACGGGGTGCCGCCACAAAGGAACAGCGACCACAAGCACGTAGGAGAGCAACAACAAAAAAACAAGCAACCAGGGGTGCAGGTGATCGGCAAGATGATTATGGAGGAAGAAGATAACAAGCCCTCCACCGATTCCGGCCAAGGCAAGAAGTACGGAATAAGCACCGATAAGTTCTGCCCCCCGGACATCGTATTCTCTATGGTAGGCCCACAAGGTGAGTCCGCTGCCGACAGGAATAGCCATCGCGTATGCAAACACCACGCCGGAGCCACCATAGGATAGCCCGAACACAATGCCCAAACCGAGACTGATCACGCTGATCGTCACATGCCCCAGAATATTCCAGCGGAGCCGACCAATCCCCAAGTATCCGAAGTAGGCCGGATTGGACAGAATATTCAGAAACCATCCGATCACAAGAAAAAGAAAGCAGCCCACGAATGCAGGCTCGTAATGCCCGATCCACAAACGGGAGATGAGTGGGGCAAGGCTTATAAGCAGCGGCAAACTTACAATGACGAAAACAAGTAATACCTGGAACGCTTTTCGATACACAAGTTGTACGTACGCCCGATTTGTTTCCTGCCAGTGCGCTATGGCGGGAACAATGGATTGATGTGCTATGACGATCATGCCGCGAAGCTGCATGACCAACTTATGGGCCATTTCGAAATAATAAACCTGTCCTACGCCCCCAAAGACAGAGAGCAATGATTTGGTAACGGGCTGAAATAGCAATTGGGTTATCGAAATCACCTGAAAATTGAATGAATAGGCGAATATTTCCTTGAAGGTTTTTTTATGCCATCTAAAGGGTACGATAGGAAGGGCTGGAATGACAGCGCGTAACATGACCCATCCAATAATCAAAGTAATGCTTGTTTGTATTATTTGTGCTTGCGCCAAACCCACAAAACCCATACGAGGCACCAGAAAAATCGTCAAACCAAGATATAATAATGCAGATATCATGATCAGGATATTACGCAAATAGACACGCTGAGTACCATCAATGCAGGCATTTATGATCATACTTAATGAAGTGAATGCGAATGTAATCATGGCATAGGGCAGCACCATGAGCGCCTCGTCAATATACTCCGTAGGTTCTACGATCAGATATATCAATTTTTTAAAGACAGGCCAAGCAATTGGCAGTGCGACAACGAGAGCGATTACACAGGATAGGATGGATGTTTCTACAACCCGTACTACGGTTTTTTCGTCGTCGTGCGCACGATATCTCGAAACGAATTTCAGGGCCCCGCCGCTCATGCCGAAATTTGAAACGCTGAGCGAAGTGGTCCAGGCAAGCAGAAGCGCCCATACGCCCGCCAGCTCACTGCCTATCGAATCCAGCAGGTAACGATACAAGAAGAGAAACGCTACGCCGCTGACGATTACTTGCCCGAAGGACATGAACACATTCAGAAAAATGCGTCTTTTTTCGCTCATGGCCCTTCCATTTCCAGAATGCTGCGTCAGGAGCGTTCTGCTTCCGCCTCAAGAAGGCTACGACGATATCCTCCCGAGACAAGTCCGGTCAACATGCCGAAAAGCAGCGTGCCATCCATCAGGAAAAAGGGGTTTGACGTCATGGCCCCCACGGCAAAGGCGATCAGGGCCATTGCAGAAGAAAAGGTAACAATTTTGGTGAAGGGCGCCGCATCGATTCGTAACGTACGAACCCCTCGCCACACAGTCTTCCCCCATATATACAACACTGACGCAAGGCCCAGGATACCAAACTTGTACCACAATCCAATATAGGCATTGTGTACAAACGGATCCTGATCCGTACCTACATGAACGATGTCATAAAAGAGATATGGCACTCCCATGCCATAGCCGAGTATTGGATTCTGAAGGATTCGATTCAGGACCGCTTTCGATTCGTGAAAACGATTAATCATGGAAGGATCGCTGGTGATTGCTGCCGGTATGGACAGCAACCGATCCGCCAAGCCCAGAAAAATTAAATCGACGTAATCATTCAAAAACAGGACGATTACACCTAAAAAGCAACCGACCCCAATACTCGTTAATACGAATAGGCGTCTCTTGTATTGCGCATCTGCGGCAAAAAACATAAGCCCTGCGCCAAAGAGAAAGGCTATCCAGAAAGCCCTGCTGAGCGTAAGAATCAAGCCGGATAACAAGAAGATAAAAAGCACTGTAGATGGTATGATTTGTCGAATCTTTTTGTGATACGTGAGGAGGGCCAATGAAATAATGGAGCAAGCCATTAAAATATTGTCGTTAAAATGGATACGACCTTTTGCTATTTGATAGGCTAATTCTGCGTCCAGCAGAGATTGTCTATACAGGATCATATTCCGCACGGCGGCGAAAAGCCCAATCCACAATAATACGCTTGCCACAACCTTGATCCCGTTTTTATATCGCACACATGCTTCTTTGATTGGAAAATAAAAACCGAGCAGCATCAAAGAAGTCCATTCACTGAGCAAGGATCGAGGATCGCCATGAAACAGGAAAGTAAGCGGGATATAAAGCGTTACTATAGCCAGAAAAACAAGAAAAACCTTATCTTCCGGGGTTGTAAGAAACGAATCTTTAAATATCATCATCCTGGTAATGAACCAATGACCTAAAAAAGATAAATAGTAAAGGCCATAAACAACTTCGATAAGTTGAATTCCTTCTTCATAACCTGAAATTAGTACAAACAGGCTAAGTACGACAGCAAGATTAATAAGCGGACGCTTGAATAGATAGAGGAAAACAAGTCCTCCTAAAAACAGAATCGGTATTGTTAAAGTGGCGAACGGATCGAAGAATCGTGCAATTAGTAATGTCAATAACAGGGTACATCCAAATCCGATGTGGAGTATAGTGACTCCGCTTGACCGCATCGCCTTTGGCGAGGGGTGGTACCAGATTGACGGAAGCCATCTCATGATCCCGCAATCGAGTCTCTTTGATCAGGATTTCTGGCGTGCTCAATGCCCCAGGCAATGCGGGTTGCATTATTGCGCCACCATGAGAGTCCGAGGACGTATAATATTGTCAGTATAAGCGAGGACAGGCCACTGGCAAATACGATAATCGTTCGCTTGGGCCCCGCTTTTTCTACAGGAGGAACTGCCCGATCCAGAACTTGCACCGCATAGGAATCCTGTTCTTCCTGAAGTTTGGCCTGTTCGTACATGGGCGCCAGCACTTCCAGAATCGTCTGCTGAATCACGCGATTCATTTCTATGTCCATATACTGCCGTACTACATCGGGAGCTTCGCTTTGCGGTATCGGGAGAAGGTTTTCTTTTCCCTCCAATGCATCCACATATTTTTTATTGGCAAATTCGGCGGCATTGCGGAGTGCTCGCACTTGCATATTATCTTGCCCGTATTCTGTCTGAAGTACTTCATATTGAATTTCTGTCTCCACGGCGCTTGCCCGCAAGGCTGCAATTTGAGCAAAGAAACTTTCAATCTGGACAGGCAGATCATACACGCCATGATTTCGTTGAAATTTTTCATTCGTATCGAGAATCGATGCCATCGTATCGTAGGCTTCCGTGACGCGATCTTCTATGTATCTCCGATAATTGCCGGCATTTTGAGAGGCGAGGAGGGCATTTGTATTGTTGAGATACCGGACGAAGAAATTTGCCAGCGCGGCGGCGCGTTCGGGATCGTGGTCCGCCACGGATACCTTCAGGTATTCGAATTCCTGGTCGAGAATGGTTTGCAGGTTTTCCGATAATAATTTAATTGTTTCTTCTCGAGGAAAATTTTCGTCTTCCAATCGGTACACTTGTATAAGGTCGAATGAATCGACGGCCGCCGACAAGGCGGATCGACTATGAATAATACCTCTGTATCGGATGTAATCTCCCGACGCTCCGCCAAGCAATGAGGATACGCCCCCCGAAAGGTTGCTAAGAAGCGCACTTGCCGAGCTGCCTCCTTCGGGTAGCAGTACGGTGGAAGAAGCCCGGTAATAATTTGTAATAAACAGGGTGATAATCGCCGTAATCACGGCCATGCAAAACGGTACCCCAACCACCACCCTCCTTCTCCGGTACAACGTACCCAGCACGGTCCAGAGCGTATCCTCCGCGCGCTCGCGGCGCGCCTCTTCGTCGTATCCGGCGGCGCCCTCCTCGTTCGGCGAACGATGTGTGGATTCAGGACTCATTGTTTCTGGATCAACAGGTACGTGGTGATGAATCCCGTGATGGTCCCGACCGTCGTCAGGATGGTCTGGAAGGTTTGCGATCGTTTTTCCAATTCGTATCGCTGGCCGTCGGTCAGGAGACGTTGCAGTTCTTCCGTGTCCGCAAACATGGTTTCCCGGTTCACGAAGATGCGGTCTCCCGATTCGACGATTGCTTCGGAAGCCGCCAGAAAGCGATTGGTCCCGGCCTTGATGACATAGGAACTTCCGGCGTTTTCTCCCAGCCCGCTTGCCGCGCGCACATATTCCTCCGGCGACATGCCGGGCCGGTGCGGGACATATCCCGGTCGATTCACTTGTCCGAAGACGAAAACCTCGTTGTTGTCGCGCGGCACGTACACCTTGTCGCCATCCTGCAGAAGAACCGGATCGGCCTCTTCGCCGAGCGCTACAGTCAAATCGATCGGGACGCTGCTTTGCATCCGCAGGTCATGCCTCAGATAGGCGTTTCCGAAGAAGTCCATGTCCGCCAGCCGGGTGGACTGCAAGAGCGCCAGCGTATCCGCTGGAACCGGGTCGGGCAGGTCGGCCAGCGCGCCGAACCTGATTTCGTAATCCGGTTCCGGCAGGGGCAGCGGAGATCGCCTCAGGTGCGTCGCCCGCGCCAGCGCCCCCGACCGCATGCCTCCCGCCAGCGCCATCAGGTCTTTCAGCGTCGTTTCGCCGGGCAGGATGGGATACGCCCCGGGGTATTGCACCCATCCGTCGATTTCGGCGACGCCGCGCTCCATGTCTTCGGCCAGCACATGCACCTGGTCTCTCGCCCGTACCGGTACGTCCTCGCCGCCGTACAGCGCGGCCACATCATATATTTCGGCTTCCGCGGAGCCGTCGTCGAGTACGCGGGCGAGACGAACCTGTTGCGCATAACCGGGCCCTTCCTGCCCGGTAGCCAGTGCAAGGAGATCGGAAAGCGTATCGTCGGGCCGGTGGTCGTAGATACCCGGAAAGGCCACATTTCCCGATATGAAGACGGAGCCGTAATCGGGGTCGAACGCAGGCACGGACACGACGTCCCCGTCCCGCAGATAGGGGTTATGCTCCGTGTTGCCGGTTGCGTGGTAGCGCAGCAGGTCCACCGTTTCCTGCGTTCCGTCCGTATGGATCAGCAGGACATTTCGCAAGGCGGGACGAAACCGCATATTTCCGGTCGGCGCCCGGGTCGTATCCGCATACGCCAGGCTCAATACGCCCGCCACGCGCCCCACGGGCGTAGCCAGATAACGTCCCGGAAACGGTACGGCCCCCGAAACATGCACATAGAATTGTCTCGGTTGCGACAGCGCAATTTCCACGCGCACATTCCGGAAAGACCCCTGAAGCGCCTCTTTCGCCCGGTTGCGCGCTTCGCGCAGGGAATGTCCGCCCACCTGCACGGCGCCGGCTTCCGGCAAGATCAGATAGCCGTCCGCGGACACGGCGGTCGGGGCCATGAGGGGTTGCGGGCCGCCTATGGATAGTTCGAAGATGTCCCCCGGCCCCACGATATACTGGTCTGCATCAACTGTTCCCTCCAGAGGAATCATGCCTTCCGCACCCTGGAAGCGGGTCAGCTGGTCCTGGAGCGGGTTCGTTTCCGGGCCGGTGGTCGCCGGAGATACTGCGTTGTCCAACGGCGAATCGAATTGGGCATGCGCCGCCTTGGGCGCAAGCAGGCACAGCACGAAGAGCGTCCACGCAGAAACGCTCCATATGGAGCGGCGCCTGTGCAACGAAAAAAACAAGATTCGGCCTGTCATGCCGGACGCCGGGATACCGAAAAGCGCGGGCCGCGCCCTCGGAGCATTCGGATTATGGAAGCACAAGAGAATTTTGTAACGATATGCGGGCAGGCTCGACCGAAACGGGTGGAAGGGCGACGGCGGAAAATATACAAATGCGTATCTTGGTAAAATACTTCTTTTTTGCGGGTGTTTCAAGGGGCGTTGCAAAAATACTGCAACCGACGCGGCGGGGCCCGGTTCCCCGGAACCCGCATAACCGTCTGTTTTTGCCCGCGCTCCATTGCGCCCTGCAAACCGCACATTTCGCGCAAATGCGATTCGCCTTTCCTGCGCCATGACGCTTCGCAAGTCCGCCCCCGCCAAGATCAATCTTGGTTTGCAGGTGCTTCGCAAACGCCGAGACGGCTATCACGACGTCGAAACCGTTTTCTTACGGATCGGTTGGGCCGACGAAGTGTCTGTTCAGCCGCCTGCCCGTCATCCGGGAGTCGAAGCAACGCCTTTTTCCGGGCCGCTGCATGTGCTTCCGGCGGAAGACGCGCCGCCCGCCAGTCTTGTGCTTCAGGTTCCGTCGGGCCCCGACAATCTGGTCTGGCGCGCCGCCCGTTGTCTTGACCCGGACAAGGGGGCGGTTGTCGAGCTGCGCAAACGCATTCCCGTGGGCGCGGGCCTGGGAGGCGGCTCAAGCGACGCCGCAACGGCCCTGCATTTGCTCAACGAATTGTGGGGATTGGCCCGTTCCCGGGAGGAACTGATCCGCATGGCGGCCCGCGTCGGCGCGGATGCGGCGTTCTTCGCGGCGGGCGACGCAGCGGCGTTTGGCGCAGGGCGCGGCGATGCGCTGAAGCCGCTTGTAGAACACGGCGCCCCGTACGTTTTTCCGTATATCCTTGTGGCGGCGGCGCCGCCCGTGCAGGTTTCGACCGCCGAAGCGTATGCGCTGGTGCAGCCGAACGATCGAAATCGTCCGGATGTGTGCGAGGCGTTGCTGTCTGCGGATCCTGATCGCTGGCGCGCGGAATTGACGAACGATTTCGAGCGCGTCATATTGCCCCGGTATCCTCGAATCGCGGCGGCGAAGGCAGCCCTGGAAGAAGCAGGCGCCGCGTATGCGTCCCTGTCCGGTTCGGGCGCGGCGGTTTACGGCGCGTTCGAGGATGAAACGCAAGCCGCCGAAGCAGAGCAGCGCCTCCGCCGATCCGGTTGTCGAACCTGGCGGGGACGAGCGGGCGGCGAATAGCCTTTTCCGAAAGCATCTCGTTCGAGGCCCCGCCGCCTGCGTTGCAAGACGCGGCGAGCGAACCGCCGTCAGCGGCCTTTTTCCGCCGCTACCAATCGACGCTGCGCTCTCCGGCGTTTACTTCCCTTTCCCTCTCGCCGGGCATGTCGTACGTCCAGCCCGATTCTTCCGGACGGGGGAACGGGTCTTTGCTGATCTCGACCTCTTCGGAGTCGACGAGGCCCCGGAAATAGTCTCCCACCAGAAACAGCGCATTGTGCGCGCCCTGTCCCCAAAAGAACGAGCGGAAGGCTACGCGCCGGTCGTTGAAGCCTACCCATGCGCCGGTCACCAGGTCGGGATGCATCATCCCGAACCAGCCGTCCGCATGGTTCTGCGTGGTTCCCGTCTTGCCCGCCAGGTCGTACTCGTACAGTCCGTATTGCTCCCGGATGCGCCGCCCCGTCCCGTCGGTGATTACGCGGCGCATCATATTCACGACGGTGTACGCGGTCTGCAGGGAGAGCGCTTCCCTTGGCGAGTCGACGTGCTCATACAATATATTTCCATAGCGATCCTCAATGCGCGTCACCAGGACAGGCTCGCGATGCAATCCGCCGCTCGCCAGCGTACCGAACGCCGTAGCCAGTTCGAGCAAGGTAATGTCGCTGGTGCCGAGCGCCAGCGCAGGGACCGCATCCAGTTCGCTTCGTATGCCCATCCGCTGCGCATACTTCGCAACCTCCTCCGGATTCACGAGCTCGGTGATCACGCGGGCCGTAATGGTGTTTTTCGACTGGGCCAACCCTTCGGCCAGGCTCATCATGCTCCCCGACGCCTGATTGTCCGCATTTTGCGGACTCCATCGCACCCGGGTGACCGGGTCCACATAGGAAAACGCGCTATCCGGAAGTTGATGCCAGGGAGGCCAGCCATTGTCGATCGCCGCCGTGTAGACGAACGGCTTGAAGGTCGAGCCGGGCTGTCTCGCCGCCTTGTTGACATGGTCGTACCACTCAGTCTTGAGGTTGCGTCCGCCCACCCAGGCCTTGACGTATCCGTTATGGGGATTGATGGATACGAGCCCTGCCTGAAGCCGCGTCTTGGTCGTTTTGAGCGAATCCATAAACGCGGTATTCTCAAGGAGCTGGGCTACGGCGTCCTCTGGCGATACATCGCTCTGGCGTCGAAGCGAGCGGTAGCGTTCCGTACCGCGAACGAAGGACCGGAGCGTTGCGGGATTGTTGCGCCAGTACCGGACCCAGGGTTCGTAGTCGGTTTGCTCCAGATACGGTTCGAGCGTGTACCAGAGCCTGCCTCCGTAGCTCCATTCGTAATCCACGACGGCCTGAAGGCCCTCCATGTTTTCGTCCACGGACCGTTGTGCGATTTCCTGCATGCGCGAGTCCAGCGGCGTGTGTACGCGCAAACCGTCCCGGTAAAAATTATGCCCGTTTTCCGCGGCCCATTCTCGCATCCACAGCCGGACTTGCTCGGCGAAGTAGGGCGCCAGGGCAGCGGTTACTTCCGAAGACGGGTTGTAGTCGGTGCGAACCGAATCAGCCTGGCGTTCGTCATAAAATGCTTGCGAGATAAATCCCTGGTTCGCCATCTGGCTCAGCACCACGTTCCGTCTGCGTCGCGCATTTTCGGGATTGCGATAGGGATTGTAATACGTATTCGCTTTCAGCATTCCGATCAACGTGGCCCCCTCGAGCGCAGAGAGCTCCGCCGCCGTTTTATTGAAATAGGTGCGCGAGGCCGCCTCGATCCCGAAGGCATTGTTGCTGAAAGGCACCGTGTTGAGATACATTTCGATGATTTCCCTCTTGGTGTAGCGGCGCTCCAGTTGCACCGCCGTAATCATCTCCTTGAGCTTGCGGGAAATGGATACCTCAAACCCGATATCCTGATTGTACAGGTTGCGCGCCAATTGCTGCGTGATCGTCGAGGCGCCGCGCAATTCGCCTTTGCGAATTACGTCCACGGCGGCAGAAATCATGCCGCGCGGATCGATGCCCCAGTGACTATGAAATCGCCGATCCTCCGTGGCGACGAGCGCGTTGACGGCATGGGGCGAAATATTGTCGTAACTGGTCCAGGAGCGATTCTGGAAGGCATAGCGCGCAAGTTCCTTGCCGTCGGTCGTATAGGCAACCGTGGCCAGTTGCAAATCAGGATTGTCCAATTGCGCAAAATCCGGCAATTCGTACGACAATAGCAACGCCCATCCCCCGAGGAAAAAGGCGAAGGCCATAAAGCCGCCCCCGATCAGGGAAAGCAAAAACGCCGCCTGCGCCTGATCTTCGTTGCGAAAAAAGCGGCGCAAATATCCTCGTTTTTCGCCGGAGGGAGGCCGGGCGGCGTTGCTCCGCCGCGCAGCAGGGTTGCTGAAATAGCGGTCCAGTTCTTCTTTGGAATATCTCGAATCGGACATGGGTGCGAAAAACAGGGTAAAACAGGTTGAATGCCGGTTTTCCAGCGTTCGTTCCGCAGGAAAACGCAACTTTACGGGCGTTTGTCGCTAAAAAGGCAGTATATCCAAAGATACAATATCCGTTATTGCACGAAAATCACACGATGTACCAGCATTCTTACCGTCCTCCTACGCGCTTTTCGGTATTTCCGCCCGTCATCAAGAATCTGATGATTTTGAACGGGTTGGCGTTTCTTGCGACGATGACTCCGTTTCTGGGCGGGGCGCTTATGCAGTGGTTTGCGCTGTGGCCGATAGGCGCGCCGGGCAGGTTCAGCGGGATCGGCGCGTTTTGGCCGTGGCAACTCGTAACGTATTCCTTTCTGCACGGCGGCTTCACGCATCTGTTGTTCAATATGTTTGCGCTGTGGCTCTTTGGCGTGCAGATCGAAAACACCTGGGGCAGTCGCCGGTTCGCCGTCTTTTATTTTACGTGCGTCGTCGGCGCCGCGCTGATTCAGTTGATCGTGGCTTCGACCGGCGGCGATATTTATCCGACGGTAGGCGCGTCGGGCGGCGTGTTCGGCATTCTGCTTGCTTTCGGCATGATGTTTCCGAACCAGCTCATCTACATTTATTTTCTGTTTCCCATCAAGGCGAAATGGTTCGTGATTCTGTATGGCCTGCTCGAATTATGGGCCGCCGTGACAGGCACGCAGGCTGGCGTAGCCAATTTCGCGCACCTTGGCGGCATGTTGTTCGGGTTCCTGCTTATACAGTACTGGCGAGGCAAACTCCCGCTACGGCCCGGCTGAACGATGTACTCGTAAGTTTCGTCGATGAAACGGATTGTTCGCACCTTGTTTGCGGCGGTTAATCTCCTTACCGCCCTGCTTTTTCTGGCCGGATACCTTGCGCGCCATGTGCCTTTTGGCGCATTCTGGTGGTTCGAGCTGATTGCCGTGTTTCTGCCGTACATAGCCTTGTTTCTTGCGGGCATGACGGTATTGCTGGCGTTGAAGGGGCCGCGTCGCCTGCTCGTCCTCAACGGCGTGTTGCTTGCGCTGTTTCTGGTGCGCGCGAACCCGCTCGACCGTCTGTTTCCCGGCCCGGACGTTCCGTATATTCCGGACGCTCCAGGCGATACGTTGACGTTGCTTACGTTCAACGCGCCCGCCATCTGGCCCGCCGCCACGCCGGAGCGGCCCGCGCAGATGGCCCGCCTCGTTGAGGCAAGCCGTCCGGATATCATTGGGCTACAGGAAGCGTCTGTCGCCTGGCGTGACGAAGAGCCTTTCATTCGGTCCGATGCGTACGTATCGATCTTGATAGACTCGCTGGGATTTTCGACCGAGCGTCCCGAAAACGGCGCATGGACGCAACAGCCCGTGTTCAGCAAGCCCGAGGTCATGCAGGTGACCCGGCGGCCCCTGCATTCGTCCGGCGATCACCCGTCGCACGTTATCCGGGCGCGCATACGATGGCAAGGGGGAGATTTTATGCTGTATAATGTGCACTTGCGCACGTTTGGGGAAAAGAAGCCCTGGGAAGAAATGCACGCGCTCCTGTTCGGCGGCGAAAATATCCTGCGCTATGTCAGGCAATATCGGGCGGCGTATCGGATTCGCGCCCGGGAAACGGAACGCCTCATGGCGATGATTGACGAGGAAACCTTGCCCGTCATTCTGTGCGGGGATATGAACAGCACCCCGAACAACCGGGTGTACCGTATGCTGTCGGGCCGGTTGCGCGACGCTTTTGCGGAGGCGGGCGAAGGGTGGGGGATGACCTACCATGCCCGATTGCCCGCCGTGCGGATAGATTATGTGTTCGTAAGCGAGGAATGGGAGGTGGTTTCCGCCCGGGTCCGCGAAGCGCGTCTTTCCGACCATTTGCCCCTTTTGGTTTCCCTCCGTTTGCGGCGGGACTAACGGATGCTCTGATCGAAGCCGCTGCGTCATTCCTTGCCGGCGCGCCGCTCGGCCCCTGAGATTTGCGGATTTAATCAGCGCATCCTTAGCCAGCGTGCTCCTGACGGATTTGCAGCGTGCAACACAAGGGCCTTTAATTTCGTTACAAGAGTTACGCTGCGCTGGTTTGGCTACAGCAAAATCCCTGTTCACTATTTCGACAAGCGATCATGGAACGATTTCGCCGGGCGTCGCGGCCCGTACAAGTGGGTCCCGTGCAAATCGGCGGCGGCGCGCCGATTTCAGTGCAGTCGATGACCACCTCCAAAACGCATGACGTCGAAGCGTCTCTCCGCGAAATTCGCGAGCTTGCCGAGACGGGCGCCGATATCGTGCGCGTGGCCGTGCCGCGCCCGGAAGATGCGGATGCGCTGGCGGATATCGTGCAGGGCGCTCCCGTGCCGATCGTGGCCGATATACATTTCAATTACCAGTACGCCCTGAAAGCCATCGAATCGAAGGTGGCCAAGGTGCGCATCAACCCCGGAAACATAGGCAAGGAAGCATGGGAGCGGGAAGTGTTGCTTGCCGCAAAGGAAGCGGGCATACCCATTCGGATCGGGGTCAATTCCGGGTCGCTGGAGAAAGATCTTCTGGACAAGTACGGGTACCCCCAACCCGAGGCCCTTTTCGAAAGCGCCATGCGGCATGTAGAGATATGCCAGCGCCACGGGTTCGAGAACCTGGTTATTTCGGTCAAGCACTCGGACGTGTTTTTTATGATTCAGTCCTATAGGTTGCTGGCGGAAAAGACGGATTTTCCGCTACATCTCGGGGTCACCGAGTCGGGCGCCTTCGACAGCGGCTCCGTCAAGAGCTCGATAGGTATCGGGGCCTTGCTGGCCGACGGGATCGGGGATACGATCCGCGTTTCGCTGGCGACGCCCTCTGTGCGGGAAGTCGAGGTGGGCCACCGCATTCTGAAATCGCTTCGGCTGGGCCGTCCGGGCGTCAACGTGATTGCTTGCCCCACGTGCGGCCGCATGGAAGGCGATTTGTTCTCCATTGTGGAAGAAGTGGAAGCGGCGGTCAAGGAAGCCCGTTTCGAAAAAGACCTTAACGTAGCGCTGATGGGCTGCGCCGTGAACGGACCCGGCGAAGCGGCGGGCGCGGATCTCGGAATTTCGCTTGGCCGCGGACGGGCGCACCTTTTCAAGCGAGGTCAGGTGGTGGGCACCGTGCCGTCCGAAAATATCGTGGAAGCGGTTATGGAGGCTATCGATGCCTGGGAGGACGACGATGACGCTACCCCGTAGGTTCGGGCGCTTTCGCCCTGACGGGAAATTCTGGACCATCCCGAATGCGTTGAGCGTGACGCGGATGCTTTTGGCGGCGCCCGTCGCCTGGTTGATTCTCGCGGATGGTTCGCTCCGCTGGATATTTTTGTTGCTTGCCGTTATGATTGCAAGCGACTGGCTCGACGGGCGGATTGCGCGTTGGTCGGGCAACGTTTCGGCATGGGGGAAAATTCTGGACCCGTTGGCCGACAAGGTTGCCGGCGCGGCCATTGCAGCGTCGCTGGTGGCGCGCGGCCTGTTGCCCGCATGGTTTCTGATGGCGCTGGTTGTGCGCGATGCGCTCGTTTTGCTGGGGTCGAGCGTCCTTGCGCATCGTACGGGAACCGTGGAGATGAGCATCTGGTCGGGCAAGGTGGCCGCCGGGGCCGTGACGGTGACGGTGCTTGCGGCGCTGCTGCGGGCCGATGAGCCGGTGATGCGATTCTGTTTGCTTGCGGCCACGGCGTTGCTGATCGGCTCTTTTGCGGCGTACGGGGTCAGGTACGTCCGGTTGATGAAGCGCGGCGCGTCGTTTGCAGCGGACGACGCCGCGCGAGAAGATTTCGACCTGACGGATTAATCCGGATTTACAGTTATCGCGGGCGTCGCACATGGGTTTTCTGGATCGTTTCAAAACGGGCGAAGCGCCGCCCCCGGACCTGGACAAGGGGTTGGACAAGACCCGCACAGGATTTTTCGGCAAGATTGGCCGGGCCGTGCGCGGAAAAAAGGTTGTGGACGACGAGGCGCTGGATGCGTTGGAAGAAGCGTTGATCGCCAGCGACGTCGGCGTTGCCGCGACGCTCCATATCATCGACCGCATCCGGGAGCGCGTGGCCGAAGAGCGCTACGTGTCGTCGGCGGAGTTGCACGGCCTGATTCGGGATGAGATTGCTTCGTTGCTCCTGGATAATGCCCCGGAGCGCCCCGCGGGGTTCGATGCGCCGTTGCCGAACCGTCCGCATGTAATCATGGTTGTGGGCGTGAACGGCGTGGGTAAAACCACCACGATCGGGAAGATGGCGCACCGGTACGGCGAGGCGGGCAAATCCGTCTTGCTGGGCGCAGGCGATACGTTCCGCGCCGCCGCCGCGGAGCAGTTGTCGATCTGGGCCGAGCGCGCCGATGCGCCGCTTGTTCGGCAGGCGCAGGGGAGCGATCCGGCCTCGGTGGCGTACGATACGGTAGCCTCGGCCAGGGCGCGGAATACGGACGTGGCGATCGTGGACACGGCGGGCCGTTTGCATACGCGCGGGGGGCTGATGGACGAGCTGGCGAAGATTCGCCGCGCGATGGGCAAATGCGTCGCCGGAGCGCCTCACGAGGTGCTGCTCGTGCTGGATGCTTCTACGGGACAGAATGCCTTGCGTCAGGCAGAGGAGTTCGCCCGAAGCGTCGAAGTGACGGGGCTTGCGATCACCAAGCTGGACGGCACGGCGCGGGGAGGCGTCGTCATCGGTATTTCCAACGATTTCCGGATTCCCGTCAAATACATAGGGGTTGGAGAGCAGATCGAAGATTTGCAACTCTTTGATCGGCGGGCGTTTGTGGATGCGCTCTTCGGGTGACGCCGTCTGCTTGCCGGAGATTCCCATGCAGAATATGCGGATTGTTTTTATGGGTACGCCGGATTTCGCCGTGCCGTCGCTGCGTCGGCTCGCTGAGGAGGGGTATGTTCCGATGGCCGTGGCGACGGGGCCGGACAAACCCCGGGGGCGCGGACGGCGCATGCTCCCGACGCCCGTAAAGCAGGAAGCCGAACGATTGGGTATCCACGCGATTTTGCAGCCGACGTCGCTTCGCGATCCGGCTTTCGCCGACGCCGCGCGCCGGTTGGCGCCGGACTTGATTGTGGTGGCGGCGTTTCGCATTCTTCCTCCAGAAGTATTCGGAATCGCGCGCAAGGGGGCTTTCAACCTGCACGGCTCGTTGCTTCCGAAATACCGGGGGGCTGCGCCCATTCATCGCGCAGTCATGGCGGGCGAGACCAAAACGGGCGTGAGCACGTTTTTCCTGAAAGAAGCTGTGGATACGGGAAACGTCATTTTGCAAAAAACCATGCCGATCGGCCCAGACGAAACCACAGGCGAAGTGCACGACCGGATGATGGCGCTCGGCGCCGAGGCGGTCGTGGAAACGGTGCGCCGCATCCAGTGCGGGCAGGCGCAGGCGCATCCCCAGAACGACGAAGAGGCTACGCCGGCGCCGCGGATTCGCAAGGAAGACACGCGCATTGCATGGCGTCGCGCCGCGCGCGAGGTGCATAACCAGATACGGGGATTGTCTCCGCGCCCCGGCGCCTGGACCCGCCACGGCGAAAGCATGATCAAGGTATACCGGACGCGCCTTGCCGATGGAGGACGGGCGCGCGGCGCGCAGGGCATGCCGGGCCAAGTGCTGCAAGCCTCGGATCGGCTTGTAGTGGCTTGCGGCGAAGGGGCCGTGGAGTTGCTGGCGTTGCAAGCGGAAGGCCGGCGGCGGCTTCCGGCCATGGATTTTCTCCGGGGACATGCGTTGCCCGCGGGTCATTTGTTCAAATAGGCAGAGTATCCTTATGTCGTCCGAATCCATTCGCGGTCGCGCCGGGGCGTCGCCTCTCCTCACTTCCGTGGTGCGGGGGCCGCATGAAATCCCCGAACGTTCGTTCGAAGAGCCGTCTCGCCTCATAGAGCGCGCCCGGACCACGCTCGAAAAATATTTCGGGACGACGGAAGACCGCCCCGGGACCGGGTTTTCGCACGGAAGCATGGGATTGCTCGCCGAGCACACGCATTATTTTAACGGATTTGCGCTGTTTTTTTCTTTGCCGTCCGGCACGGCAACGGCCCTGCGCGTTGCGCCGGGCGCCGTATCCCGCCTCGCCTTCGGTCATGACGACCGGGTATGGACGCAGGGTCCGGATTGCCCGCTTCCCGATACGGCTCCCGCGCCGGTGCGGGTTGTTTTTGAAACGTTCCGGCGCCTGGCCCCTGAAACTGCGCAGGCGGATATCTCCGTGGCGAACGCCGTGCCTTCTTCCTGCGCCGACGCCTATGTGGCTACCCTTGGCGTGGCGACGGCGCGGGCCTGCGAGCAAGTCTTTGTCCCCGCCGAAACGCGCCAACCCGTCTGCGACAAGGCGCACGCAGCCATTGAGGCAAGTCTGGGCCGTTCTTTCAGCTCCGCGTTCCTTGTGGCGGCGGAGCAAGGGCGTCCCGAACAATATTCTTTCGTGGACGCCGCCACGCTCGAATGTATGTTGCTTGACGCTCCCCCGGAGGACACCCTTGCGTTCGGATTGGCGGAGACAGAAAGCCGTACGTTATTCGACCCCGGCGCCGTGCCGAGAAAACGCAAAATGGCGGACGAGGCCGCGGCCGTTTTGCGCAAGAAAGGATTCGAGGCGGTAACATCGTTGCGGGATCTCGAACATCGCGATTTGCCGGCGGCGACCGATGCGCTTCCCTTTCGGTTGCGGCCTGTCCTGCGCTGGCTGGTGAAAGAGAACCAGCGCGTCCCGAAACTGGTAGGAGCGATGCAACGTAAAGATTGGCAGCTTTTTGGAGCGCTTCTGCTCATGTCCGACGCCGTGACGCGCAAGGACTGGGGCGGCACAACGAATGTTTCGGAAAAGGTTGTGGACGAAGTGGACGCCATGACGCTCGACGGCATGTACGGAGCGTATCCCATACACCGGGGGCGCGCGGTGGTGATCGCGGGACAGCCCTTTGTCGTTCCCCGTTGCCTGCATCGCATACAGGTCGGGATTCGGGAAAAATTCACCAGGGATGCGCACGTTATGCTCTTGTGACGACCAGCGCGTCCTTTGCGTTGTCCGTACCTTCGCACCCTGTTTCGAGTAACCTTAATTCATCCGTTTTTCTGTCCAGTGGAAACCGCAGCAAACTTTGATATGGTCCGGGTCAGCGAGCGCATTCGCGCGGAAAGCGCGTTCGTAGACTCGTTGTTGAACGAAGTAGGCCGAGTCGTCGTGGGGCAGCAATCCATGATTGAGCGCCTGTTGATCGGGTTGCTTGGCGATGGACATGTGCTGCTGGAAGGCGTGCCGGGCCTCGCCAAAACCCTCACGATCAGTTCGCTTGCCCGCGCCATCGGGACCAGTTTCCAGCGCATCCAGTTCACGCCGGACCTGCTCCCCGCCGACTTGCTGGGCACGCTTGTATACAACCAGAAAGAAGGGTCTTTTTCCATCAAAAAGGGCCCTGTTTTCGCCAATGTCATTCTGGCCGACGAGATCAACCGGTCTCCGGCCAAGGTTCAGAGCGCGTTGCTTGAAAGCATGCAGGAGCGGCAGGTCACGATCGGCGAGACCACATTTCCGCTCGAAGAGCCGTTTCTGGTGTTGGCTACGCAGAATCCGATCGAGCAGGAGGGCACCTATCCGCTTCCAGAGGCGCAGGTGGATCGATTCATGCTGAAAATTCGAGTAGACTATCCGACCCGCGACGAGGAACTGGAAATCATGCGGCGCATGGCCCGGACCGGCCGGAAAGAGGAGGTTCGGGAAGTGGTTGGGCCGGAAGAGATTCTTTCGGCGCGCGCCGTGTTGAACGAGCTCTATATGGATGAGCGGGTCGAGAAGTATATGGTGGACCTTGTGATGGCGTCGCGGCGTCCGGCGGCGCATCGTCTGTCCGACATTGCTCCGCTCATCGAATTCGGGGCGTCGCCGCGCGCAACCATTAACCTGAACCTTGCGGCGCGCGCGCATGCTTTTTTGCAGCGGAGGGCCTATGTTACCCCGGAGGATGTCCGCATGCTGGCCCCGGACGTGATGCGGCACCGCATTGCAGTATCGTACGAAGCCGAGGCGGAAGAAGTGACCAGCGACGATCTGGTGCGGCAGATTCTTGAAACCGTAGAAGTTCCGTAGAGGTTCTGCAAGGACGACCTTGGGCGCCGGGCTATTACGCAGGCTACGCCGCCCGAACCCGTTGATTGAATCCGGCCCGACGCCATGCCCGATACGACGAAAGCCTTCAAGAAGGAATCCATCACCGTTGCCTTCATGGTGGAAAAATTACGGGCGATGGCCAATGTCGATATCGAACCCGTAAACGATGTTTCCGCCGAGGATCGACTGGTGACCGAAGTGGATTTGCATCGTCCGGGACTGGTGCTGGCCGGATACACCGACTTGTTCACCCATCAGCGCGTGCAGATTCTGGGGAATACGGAAAACAAGTTTTTGCGGCATCAGCCGGCGGATGTTCGGCGTAAGGCGTTCGAAACTCTTGTTTCCTTTCCGGTCCCGTGCGTTGTGCTCACGGTCAACAATGTGCTGGACGATGAAATGGTGGCCATGGCGACCCGGCAGGGCGTCCCTGTTTTCCGGACGTCCCTGCAATCCATCGACTTCATGGCGATCCTGCGGGATTTTCTGAACGATCAGTTTGCGTTGCAGCAAACGATTCACGGTTCCCTTGTCGCCGTATACGGGATAGGCCTGCTCCTGGTCGGGAAATCCGGTATCGGCAAGAGCGAGGTGGCGCTGGACCTGGTGGAGCGGGGACACCGCCTGGTGGCCGACGATGTGGTCATCGTTACGCGTAAGGACGAGCACGTATTGATGGGCGCCGGCACGGAGTTGGCCCAGCACTTTATGGAAGTGCGGGGGTTGGGCCTGGTCGATATTCGCGCCATGTTCGGGATACGGGCCATTCGTTTTCGCAAACGCGTCGAGATTGTGGTGCACATGGAACTGTGGGATCCCGAAGAAGAATACACCCGCCTTGGCATGGTGAGCGATACGTACTCTGCGCTGGGCGTCGACTTGCCGATGGTGAAGATTCCGGTGACGCCGGGCAAAAACATTACGGTGATTTGCGAAGTGATCGCGATGAACCACCTGCTTCGCAACGCGGGCTACGACCCTGCCGAGGTGTTCGCCAAGCGCCTCGGCGACCGCATTCGCGCCAAAGGCTCCGACCATCCAGCCCGAATGATCGAGTATTTCGAGCGCGATTACGAATAGAATGCATCGTGCGTCGCAGTCCTTTTGGGCGGGATGCTTGACAATGTGTCGAAATATTGTTATCTTATTCTCTAATGCTCTAAATTTTCAACCCCTGATACGGAGGGCGGAGGCGGCGAGGTATGCCCGGCGCGCTCGCCGAATCAGGCGCAAACCCCATATTGTTGCGTTCACGCAACCACGCATTCATATGCTTAAGAAACGCTATTGCTACGATCCCCAATCCTGCACGTACGTGGAGGATAAATGGGTTAGACGATTGGTGTCGTATGCGCTGGGATTGGGCGTCGTGCTGGCCGTTATGCTGTCGTGGGTCGTTGACTGGGCGACCGAAACGCCGGAGGAAGTAGCGCTGAAAACCGAGAAAGCGATCTTGCAGGAAGAGCTTGCGGAATTTGGCGATCGGCTGGATGGGTACTCGCATCAGCTGGATGTGCTTGAGGAATCGGATCAGCAGTTGTACCGCATGGTGTTCGGCGTGGAGCCGATTTCCGAGGACATCCGCCGCCTCGGCGTGGGTGGTTCCGATCCGTACGAAGAATTCGATCATCTGGAGCCGCCCACGGGTACGCTGTTAAGGGAAACGTCGCAAAAGCTGGATCAACTTGAAAGCCGCATCCATCTTCAGAGCGCGAGTTTGCGGGATTTGCTGACGCTTGCGGGCGAACAAAAGGATCGGAATGATCAGATGCCGGCGATTCTGCCGGCCTCCGGCCCGGTCGTGTCCGGGTTCGGCATGCGAACAGATCCGTTGCTCGGCGTTATGAAAATGCATCACGGGGTGGATATTTCCGTGCCGGAGGGTACCCCGGTGGTTGCGTCCGCCGCCGGCCGGATATTCAAGAGGGGATTCAACGCCAGTTACGGCAACTATGTGGTTATTTCGCATCCGGCGTCGGAAACCGAGACGCTGTATGCGCATCTTTCCAAAATTGACGATACGGTGCGTCGCGGACGCAGCGTCGCGCGGGGCGAGCGCATTGGCTTGAGCGGCAACACGGGTCGTTCGGTGGGGCCCCATGTGCATTTTGAGATTCGGGATGCGGGCGGAAGCACCACAAACCCGGTCTTATATATGGCCCCCTCCATGACGCCAGAGGAGTACGAGAAATTGAAGGCGGATTCGGAACGGGCGACGCGGGCGTTCGATTATTGAGCCTGGGCGGTGACGCAGGGCAATGCATGAAGCTGTTTTCCGGCAGACGGGTCCCGGAAAACGATAATTTTACGCATATCTTCGGGACAATGGCATTTATTGCTTGCTTTTATCCTTTGGGGAAATTATAGTGCCTGCTCAAATGCCCATGACCGGCTGCATATGCGCCGGTTGTATCGTCCCCCTCAACAAATGCGCACCCGATGTATTGGAGTCTTGAACTGGCGTCCTACCTTGAAGACGCCCCTTGGCCTGCAACGAAAGGCGAACTCATTGATTATGCAGAGCGTACGGGAACTCCGCGTGAGGTTATAGAAAATCTCGAAGAGATGGAGGATGATGGCGAGCCGTACGAAAGCATCGAAGAAGTTTGGCCGGATTATCCGACGGCGGACGACGACTTTTATTTCGAGGAAGAGTAACCCTTTGCGTAGCGGACGCTCGTATCGCGTTTTTCTTCCCTGGATCGTTTGGTTTGCCGTCGTGCTTGCGATGGCCGGCGCGACAGCCGCCCAGGACGCGGAAACAAGCGCTTCTCCGAGCATGCTTCCCGAAGAGGCGTATGCGGATACGCTCATCGTGCGCCGCGTTGTCTTTAGGGGCAACGATGTGTTCGGCAAATCCGTGCTGAGTCGCCGGGTGCGGACGAAACCGAATCGCCGGGTGGCCAGAATTCCCCTTTGGTTGTGGTTGCATCGTCTGGGAGAGTCCGGGGCCCTTGGGGAACGGCTGAGCAATTCGCTGATCTCGGGCGGCGAGCCGCTGGCCGTGCTCGACATGGATGTGCTCCAGGCAGATTTGGACCGCCTTCGTCTTTTGTATCGCCAGGAAGGATTTTTCGAAGCCGAGGTGATTGCCCGGATCGATACGCTCTCAGCGAGGAAAGCGGCGGTCGTTTTCCACATGACGCCCGGCGCCCCTACCTATATACGGAATGTGCAGTATGCCGGGATCGACCATCTCGCGCCCGATCAGCATACGCGGCTGACGCGGGACGCCGTACTGTACGTCGAACCCGTCGATCCAGACAGCCCCCTGCGCCTGCGCGCGCGCAGGCAGCGGTATTCCGAGACGATGCTGCATAGCGAAGCGCGGCGAATTCTGACCTTTCTGCGGGACGAGGGCTACGCTGCCGCTACCCGGGATTCTGTCCGCGCGAGGATTTTCCAGGCGTCGCCGGACAGTTTCGATGTGCTCTTCGAAATCGAAACCGGGCTGCGTTATCTCTTCGGAGATGTTTCGTTCGACGTAACGGGGCCCGAGCCGGAAGTGGCGGAGCGGTCCGAAACGCTTCCGCTTGAGGCGTCTTCGGATTCCGTCGCCGGCGGGACGGCGGCTTTCCGGTTTCGGAACGAAAAGAAACTGTCGTCCGGTTTGCTTGTCCGCACGCTTCAGTTTGCTCCGGGGGATTGGTACTCGCAATCGAAGGTGCTGGCTACGCGGCGGCGGCTCGAAGGCACCGGCGTGTTTTTGTTTACCGACATTGTTCCGGAATCCTCCCCGGGCCTTGCGACCGCCGCGCCGACCTTGTTGCATCGCATCGCGCTGCGTACGCGCGACCGGCATCAGATTCGTTTCGAGCCGTCCGTGTTGCAGCGCGTGGATCCGTTCAACAATTCGGACAAGGAATTAGGCGCGGGGATTGCCGTCACTTATGAGAACGCCAACCTGCTGGGCCGCGGCGAGACGTTCCTCGTCCGAACATCCGGATCCATATCGACCGACTTCGACGATTTCAGCAGTTTGACCGCGTCGCAGGCGGAGGTCTCCACTTCCCTTACGACGCCGTATCTCATGCGTCCGTTTCGCGGACTGGACGTTTCGCTTCCGCTGTACGACGTCAGAACCCGCCTGTCGCTTAGTCTGCTCAGGGCGCGGCGCGACGATTTCGGGCTTATTATCCGGGCGCGCGGCAATGCCCGTTATCGCATCGAACTGGATCATAATGCGACCCTGACGTCTTTGCTGGACGTGATGGACGTGAGCCTGAGCAATCCCGATACGTTGCGGAATTTCCGAAACGACATTCTGAACAACCTGCTTGATCCGGTTTCGGATCCGGTGCAGCAGGCGCAGATTCTCGAGGATTATACGGTGCCGCAAATCAATACGGCCATCCGGTATACGTTGCGCTCGACCAATGTGAATCCGCTTCGGCGCGATCGGGGACATAGCATCGAAGGTTCGGTGGCGCTGGGCAACCATCTGCCGTATCTGCTGGACCGTTTCGTCTATTCTCCCGGCGATGTGAACGGCTATCTTCCGGGCCTTGCTTCCGGGACCTCGTCCGACAGGCTTTTGTACCGCCGGTATATGCGTTTTGCAAGCGATTTGCGGTTGTATCATGCGTTCAATGCTTCTTCTACCCTCGCGCTGAAGTTCATCGGGGGCGTTGCGCATCCCTTGGGCGGCGCGGGACTGGTGCCGTTCGGGCAGCGGTTCTACATAGGCGGCATATCAAGCGTGCGGGGCTGGGACTGGCATGAACTTGGTCCTGGCGGCGCCCGGTTTCAGTCTGTACAGGATTCCGGGGAAGGCACAAACATTCTGGGCGGGGACATCAAACTGGAAGCCTCTGCGGAGTTGCGACAGTTCCTTTTCCGCGCCTTTCGCACGGACTGGATCGGCGTCGCCTTTGTGGACGCAGGCAATGTGTGGTTCGGTCCGCGCAATCCCGGGTTCGGCGGGGATGTGTCCGCGAAGCTGGACGGGCGCTTTCACGTCGATTCGTTTTATCGCCAGTTAGGCGTCGGGTCCGGGATAGGGCTCCGGCTGGATTTGCGTTATCTGATTCTTCGGACCGACGTAGCCATGAAGGTATACGATCCGCGTCGTCCCGAGCTGGGCATATTTCCCGACGACTTTGGCTCCTGGACATGGTACCGCCTGGGCCTGGGGCATGCTTTTTAATGGATGCGCTGATTAAGCCCGCAAAGCTCAAACTTTTTTCTTCCCGACAGTGAGGCGACCGTATGATAGCGCGCGGAGAATATATCGAAGTCCTCATTGAAAAATTCGCCGATGGCGGGCGGTCGCTTGCCCGCGTAGACGGGTTCGTGGTTTTCGTGCCCTGGGCGGCGCCGGGGGATCGCGTCCGCGCCCGCGTGTACAAGAAGAAAAAGGGCTATGCCGAGGCGGCGATAGAGGAGGTGCTGTCGCCGAGCGCGCTGCGCGTTCCGCCGGCGTGCGCTTATTTCGGGTCGTGCGGCGGATGCCGGTGGCAGCATGTGGAATACCAGGCCCAACTCGACGCCAAGACGGAAAGCGTGCATGACGCCCTCGCGCGCGTCGGGCAGTTTGCGGATATTTCGGTTCGCCCGGCCATCGGATCGGCGAAGCGCTATTTCTACCGCAACAAGATGGAGTTTTCGTTCAGCGCGAATCGCTGGCTGACGCGCGCGGAAATCGATTCGGGCGGTCGCTTCGACACCCGTTTTGCGCTGGGCCTGCACGTTCCGGGGCATTTCGACAAGGTGCTTGACGTGCACGAATGCCATCTGCAATCGACGGCAAGCGCCGAAATGGTGAACCGGATTCGGGATTTTGTTCGGGAGCAGGGTTGGCCCCCCTGGAACATACGTAAGCACACCGGCTTTTTGCGGCATCTGGTCATTCGGACCGGCGAACGCACGGGCGACGTCATGGTCAATCTGGTGACAAACGGATTCGATGCGGAGCGCATGGGGGAGATGGCTGCTTTTCTGCAACAGGATTTTCCGGACGTAACCACCTTCGTCAATACGATCCATACCGGAAAAGCGCAAACGGCGTTTGGCGAACGGATCGAAACCGTGTTCGGTCCTGGCGTCATTCGCGACCGGATAGGGCCGCATACGTTCGAGATTGCGCCCAATTCCTTTTTTCAGACCAATACGGCCCAGGCAGAGCAGTTGTACGAGACGGTGCGCGATTTCGCCGAACTGCAACCGGAGGACAGGGTCTACGATTTGTATTGCGGCGCAGGGACTATCTCCATCTTTGTGGCGGACGCCGTACGTTGCGTGACGGGCGTCGAACTCATAGAAGAAGCGGTCAGGAATGCGCGCGCAAACGCCCGGACCAATGGCGTGGACAACTGCACCTTCGTGCAGGGAGATATGGCGACCGTGTTCGGCGACGATTTCGCGGAGCGGTACGGGGCGGCGGATGTGCTGCTCGTCGATCCGCCGCGGGCGGGCCTGCACCCGAAAGTGGTCGAGCAGATCGGTGCGTCGGGTCCCGACCGGTTCGTGTACGCAAGTTGCAACCCGAGGACGCAGGCGCGCGATCTCGGCTTGTTGCGGGATGCGTATCGCATCGAGGCGGCGCAGCCCGTGGATTTGTTTCCGCACACGCCCCACATTGAGAACGTGGTCAAATTGCGCCGGAAGACATAGGAAGCTCTGATCAACGTGGAGTTAATCAGAGCTTCCTATAAATTGCGCCGGGATTTCGTATTCTGTTCGGCATGGAAAAAGCATTCGTTACCGGCGGCACGGGTTTTATAGGAAGCCACCTTGTCGAGGCATTGCTTCGCCGCGGACTTGGCGAGGTGCGGTGTCTGGTTCGCACCCGGCGCAAGTGGCTGGAGGGCCTCCCGATCCGCGCCGTGCGCGGCGATTTGTTCGACGAGACGCTTATCGCCGACGCCGTACGCGACGTGGACTATGTGTATCATAACGGGGGCGTCACGCGCGCCCGGGACGATGCGGTTCTCCAGCAGGGAAATGTCGAGGCGACGCTGCGCTTGATGGAGGCGCTTGCCCGCGTGAATCCGGGCGTGCGGCGCGTGGTGGTCACCAGTTCGCTTGCGGTCGTTGGGCGTTGCGCCGACGCCGTAGCCACGGAAGAAAGCGCCATGCAGCCCCTCAGTCGGTATGGCGCGAGCAAGGCGCGCATGGAGGAAGCATTGTCTGCGTGGCGGGATCGCCTCCCCATCGCCATCGTGCGGCCTTCCACCGTGTATGGGCCAAGGGAAGCCGACCTGTACGCATTTTTCCGAATGGCGAACATGGGTTTGTGCCCGGTTGTCGGCAATGCCCGCGAGCCGGCGATGAGCCTGGTCCACGTCCGCGATTTGGCGCGCGGAATGATTGCGGCGGCGGAGACGCCGGGCGTGGCGGGCGAAACGTTTTTTCTCGGCAGCGGGGCTTTGTATTCCTGGCGCGATCTCAAAGAAGCCGCGGCGGCGGCCCTGGGCCGCAAAATCATGACCGTATCCGTGCCGCCGCCGCTCGTGAGCATGTCGGGCGCCCTGGCGGAAGGGGTGTTCCGGCTATGGGGATCGCTTCCGCCGTTCCATCGGGAAAAGGCCCGGGAAATTCGGTATGCATGCAAGATGTGCTCCATAGACAAGGCCCGCCGGCTACTCGACTACCGCCCCGCCCTGTCCTTGAAGGAGGGAGTTGCGGATACGATCGCGTGGTATCGCGCACAGGGATGGTTGCCGCCCGGGAGGTCGCGACGAACATATAAGGAAATGTCTTCCGGCGCCGCAGAGAGAACCGATTCCGAGCAGTATCGTTGACGGTACGGAACGCCGTATTCACGCCAATTTTGTAAATGGTCCAAAATCATGAGCGCGCTTGGTTTCAATACGGGATACATCGAGAATCTGTACCACCAGTATCTTGAAGATCCGGAAAGCGTTTCCGAGGCCTGGCGGGAATTCTTTGCGGACTACACCCCCGACGAGCCGTTCCGGGCGGTTGCAGCGGCCCGGCGGGTTTCTGCGCCCTCCCCTGAAGAGGTCGTTGTAGAGCCCTCCCCCGGACAGGGAGACGGGGTGGCGTCCTCGGAGGAAACGCCGACGGCGCCTCCTCCGAGGACCCGGCGCCGGGCGCCCAAAGATGCGATTCGGGGCGCGCAAGCGAAGATCGTCGAAAACATGGAGGCGAGCCTGGGCATTCCCACGGCCACATCCATGCGGACCGTGCCGGTCAAATTGATGATCGAGAATCGCTTGCTCATCAATGCCTACCAGCAGCACCAGGGCGGAGAGAAAGTTTCGTTTACCCACTTGATCATGTGGGCGCTTGTCAAGGCGCTGGCCAGGTTCCCCAACATGAATACGACCTTTGCGCGCGAGGACGAGTTTCCCCGGCACATTGCCCCGGAACAGGTCAATCTCGGCCTTGCCATCGATATGGAGCGAAGAGGTCGGCGGACCTTGCTCGTGCCCAATATCAAGGGAGCGGAGCGGATGAGTTTTCCTCAGTTGATGGGCATCTACAACGATATTATTCGTCGCGCCCGGAACGGCAAGCTCGGCGTTGCGGATTTCGAAGGCACCACCGCTACGCTCACCAATCCAGGCATGATTGGCACCAGCATGAGCGTGGCGCGGCTCATGCCGGGCCAGGGCGTGATCATTGGCGCCGGCGCCATCGGGTATCCCTCGGAATACCATTCCTATCCGCCTGAAGCGGTGAGCAAGGCCGGCATTTCCCCGGTGATGAATCTTACCTCCACGTATGACCATCGCATTATTCAGGGGGCCGAAAGCGGGGCGTTTCTGCTGTACGTCGCAGACGCCTTGCTCGGCAAGCACGAATTTTACCAGCAGATTTTCGAGCAGCTGCACATCCCCTATCAGCCGTACGAGCTTTCGACGGATACGACTCCGCAGATCGGCGGAGGAGGGCCCGGGGACCGCGTCGATATGGTGCATAAGCAAGCGCGCGTCCTGCAATTTATCCGGGAGCATCGGGTGCGCGGGCATTTGCAGGCGGACATCAATCCGCTGGGCTACAACTGGATGTATCATCCCGAACTGGATCCCTTCTGGTACGAGTTGACAATCTGGGATCTGGATCGGGAATTCCTGACGGGCGGGCTGGGCGGTCGGGATGTGCTGCCGCTTCGCGAGATCGTGGAGATCGTGCGGAATACCTATTGCCGCAAGATAGGCATTGAGTATATGCACATATCAAGCCCCACTGAAAAGCGGTGGCTACAGGATCGACTTGAGCCCACCGGACGCGAGGAGCCGGTAAGCCCCGACGTCAAACGCCGCATTCTTCAGAAACTGAACGCGGCGGAGGCGTTCGAGCGGTTCCTGCATACGAAATACATCGGCCACAAGCGGTTTTCCCTGGAGGGGGCCGAGTCGGTCATTCCGATGATCGACGCCATGTTGTCGGAGGCGGCGGACCACGACGTAGAGGAAGTGGTGATTGGCATGGCGCACCGGGGTCGCCTGAACATTCTTGCGAACATTCTGGACAAGCCCTACGAAGCGATTTTCTCCGAATTCGAGGGGAACATCGATCCTTCCACGACGCAGGGTTCGGGCGACGTGAAGTACCACCTGGGGGCGCATGGGGAGCATGCTTCGCCCGCAGGCGCGACCGTGAAACTCATGCTGGCCTCCAATCCGAGCCATCTGGAGGCGGTCAATCCTATTGTCGAAGGGATGGTGCGCGCCCGGCAGGATCTTCTGCAATACGGCGAGGCGGGTTTGCTTGAAGCAGAGTCTCGCGACGTGGTTATTCCGCTGCTGATCCACGGCGACGCGGCCTTTGCCGGACAAGGCGTGGTCACCGAAACGCTCAATCTGAGTCAACTGGCCGGATACAAGACCGGCGGCACGATTCATATCGTGATCAACAACCAGATCGGCTTTACGACGTCGCCTGCGGACGCCCGCAGTTCAACGTATGCGACGGATGCGGCCCGCACGATACAGGCCCCCATTTTTCATGTGAACGGGGATGATCCGGAGGCCTGCGTGCGCGTGGTGAAGCTTGCGCTCGAATACCGCAATGCGTTCAACAAGGATGTCGTCATCGACATGCTGTGTTATCGCGTGCGCGGACATAACGAGGGGGACGAGCCGACCTATACCCAGCCGTTGCTCTACCGGAAGATCGAGGAGAAACGTTCTCCCCGCAAATTGTATACGGAATTGCTGCTGCGCCGCGGGGAAATGAATCCTGAAGAGGCGGAAGAGATTTTGCGGGACTATCGGGACCGGTTGCAGGACGCTTTCGATCGCACGACCTCCATGGACGCTGCGCGGGCCAAGAATCTTGCCGCCGCGCTGGCCGCGCCCGCTCCGCTGTCGTTCGAGGAGCCGGATACCGCCGCGCCGGAGGAAAACCTGCATGCCGTGGCCAGCGCCATGGCGGATTTTCCGGAGAATGTGCGGGTGCACAAGAAGCTCGCGCGCCAGTTTCAGCGAAACAAGGCATTGTACCTTGACAAGCAGCAAGTCGGTTGGGCGTACGCCGAAGCCCTGGCGTTCGGATCGTTGCTTATGGAGGGGACGACGGTCCGGTTAAGCGGCCAGGATTCGTGCAGGGCCACGTTTAGCCAGCGCCATGCGGTGCTCTACGACCAGCAAACGGGGCGGGAATATATTCCGCTGAACAACATTCGCGAGGGCCAGGCGAAGCTCCATATTTACGATTCGCTTCTTTCCGAATACGCGGTGCTTGGTTTTGAATACGGCTACTCCGTGGCCGATCCTTCCGCGCTCGTGATCTGGGAAGCGCAGTTCGGGGATTTCGCCAACGGCGCCCAGATCGTATTCGATCAGTTTCTCGCGGCGGCGGAGGCGAAATGGGCGCAGCAGAGCAGCCTTGTCGCGCTGCTTCCGCATGGATGGGAAGGGCAGGGCCCCGAGCACTCGTCCGCGCGCCTCGAGCGTTTTTTGCAGATGTGCGCCGAGGAGAACATGGTCGTATGCAACATTACGACCCCGGCCAATTATTTCCATGCGCTCAGGCGGCAGGCGCGCTGGTCAGACCGCAAGCCGATGATTGTGATGGCTCCGAAAAGTTTGCTGCGCCATCCGCTTTTCGTTTCTCCTGCGTCGGAGTTGGCAGAGGGGAGATTTCGGAAGGTGATTCCGTCCGACGCCGACCCGCATGCCGTGCGGCGGCATGTGCTGTGCACCGGCAAGGTGTACTACGACCTGGTTCAGGCGCTTCGGAAAAAGGAGGATGCGTCCATCGCCATTACCCGGGTCGAGCAGCACTATCCGTTTCCCGAAGAAGAGGTATTGGCCGAACTGGTGCGTTACGGAGACGCCGCCGAGGTATGCTGGGTGCAGGAAGAACCCGCCAACATGGGCGCATGGGCGTACATGCAATCCCGCCTTGACGCGTTGCTCGGCAACGTAAGCCGCGTGGGACACGGACGAACGGCCTATGTCGGGCGACCGGGCAGCGCAAGCCCCGCAACGGGCAGCGCGGAAATGCACAAAGCCGAAACCGAACATATTCTTGGCGCAGTGCTGGGAAGATCCCGCCTGCCTGCCTGGGAACCGTTTCGGTAAACGCCCGGGAAAACCCGCGCGCCGGACGGGTTTAGTGCCTTCTGGAATGTTTTCTGGACATGCGATGCGATTTCTCGCGGGCGAGCCGCCGCTCTTCGGATGGCTTCGTGAAAGCCATATTCGCGCGATAGACGCGCAGAACGCGGCTGCGGTTCACAGCCCGCTTGAAACGGCGCAGGGCGCGATCTATGGATTCGCTGTCTCGAACCTTGACTCCTACGGACAAAATGGCGCTCCTTACGATATCGGAATGAATGGATGGACGGGTGGGCCGGAGGGTGACCGGCGTCCGCCGGGCGGGTTCACCGTTTTTACGGTAGCTTGATAAAACCGCGATAGCGCATATCTTGTTCCTGCATCATGACACTTCTTCTTTCCACAAGGAATCCGGGCAAAATTGCGGAAATGCGTTTGCTTCTTTCGGACTTGCCGATTGCGCTGCGTCCGGTTTCGGAAATGGCGGGGGCGCCGCTCGTCGAGGAGGACGCCGACACGCTGGAGGGCAATGCGCGCAAGAAAGCGGAAACGCTGTATGCTTTCGGCGGCTTGCCCGCCCTGGCGGACGATACCGGGCTGGAAGTCGACGCGCTGGGCGGTTTGCCCGGCGTGCGTTCGGCCCGGTTCGCTGGCCCGTCCGCCGACGATGCGGCGAACCGTCGGAAACTGCTTGCCGACCTGCAAGGCATCCCGGATCGCGCCGCCCGGTTTCGCACGGTGATCGCTCTGGCGGACGAGACGGGCGTGCGTTTTTTCAAAGGGGTGTGCGAGGGTACGATTCTGGACGAAGAGCGGGGGAGCAAGGGTTTCGGCTATGATCGCATTTTTGCGCCGGACGGCGGCGAACGGACTTTTGCGGAATTGAGCGCCTCCGAAAAGAACGCGGTAAGCCACCGCGGCGCGGCGCTTCGGCAATTGGCCGGGTATCTTCAAGGTCGTTTGGAATAAAGGACGCTCTGATTAATTCCATTTCGCTCAGCGCTTCGCTTTCAGGCGTAAAGAACGACATGCTTACATCATTGAAATCAGCGAAAAACATGGCGGATTCGGGGCGTCGCGTTCGCGGGTAAAGGCTCAAACATCATGGTTGCATTGATTCAACGGGTACGGGAGGCCTCGGCCGAAGTCGAGGGGGCGGAAGTCGGGCGCATTGGTCCCGGCATGCTCATTCTATTTGGGGCGCATCGCGCGGATACGGAGGCGGAACTGGATTGGCTGGTCGGGAAGTGCGCCCGCCTGCGCATCTTTTCCGACGACGAGGGCAGGATGAACCGTTCGCTCGGCGATGTTGGGGGCGAAGTCCTGGTCGTGTCGCAATTTACGTTGTACGGGGACGCGCGGCGCGGAAACAGGCCTTCCTTCGTGGATGCGGCCCCTCCCGAACAGGCCGAAGCGTTGTACGATGCGTTCGTCGAGCGGCTGTCCGCGCAACTGGGTTTCCCCGTCCAGACGGGTGTGTTCGGCGCGATGATGCAGGTGCGCCTGGCGAACGACGGCCCGGTGACGCTGTGGGTGGAGCGGAGGCGGGAAAATTGAGGCTTTGGCGGGGGTTGTCTGGGGCAAGAATATGGACGGATGCGTGGTGGGACCAATGTTTGCAATCTCCCGCGAAGCATAGTCACGTATAAGTCATAATTATTTCGCAATGTCTTATTTTCAGGGCGTATCCGGAAGCCGGCCCCGGCCTGATCGAAAGAACCTTTCTCCTGTCCCCCGACAAATCCATGCGATGCCTGACCGCTGCCCTGCTGCTCATCCTTTCTGCCGCAGGAGCCAAAGCCCAGAATCAGGACCGCGCGGCGTTAGTGGCGTTGTACGAAGCCACCGACGGTGCGAACTGGACTGACAACACAAACTGGCTTTCGGACAAGCCGCTTGGCGAATGGAAGGGGGTTAGTGTTAGAGGTGGCCGGGTTATCGACCTGCAGCTCCCTTCCAACAATCTGACGGGTCCTGTTCCGCCAGAGTTGGGGCAGCTCGAGAAACTGGAATCTCTGGTCCTTTATGTCAATGATCTGACGGGCTCTATCCCGCCGGAATTGGGGCAGCTCGAGAACCTGAAAGGGCTGCACCTTTATTCCAACAATCTAACAGGCTCTATCCCGCCGGAATTGGGGCAGCTCGAGAACCTTAGATCTCTGAGGCTCTCTCCCAACAATCTGACGGGTCCTGTTCCGCCAGAATTGGGGCAACTCAAGAACCTGAAAGACCTAAGACTTCCATCAGATATTTGCATTCCCGACAATCTCGTGGAATGGGCAGTTGAGCGACATTTTTCCATACTCCCATGCAACGTCAATGATCGGCTGCTTCCGCTTTCGCTTTTGCGGGAAGACGGGAATGGCCTTTCGCTCGCGTTGCCCGCCAATCTTCAGAACCCATCGTCAGTAACTATTTTAGACGCCTCGGTGGCGTCCGTATCCGCCGCGGCTGGCTGGCTCACGATTACGCCTCGCGGTCAAGGAACAACGGAGATAGAAGTGGTTCCTCCAGGCGGGGGAGATGCCTGGCTTGCCGGCGTTGAAGTGCGCGCGGCCGTTGGAACGTTCGGCATTGACATTGTCATGGAGCGCCCGGCGCCGGCAACATATGCACCGGCTTTGACCACGGCTGCGGACTGGTCCTCTTCGGCGCTCGACGGAACAGAGTGGCCTGATAGGGTTCCCACATGCTTCACTGATAAGGCAACGGCACTGGCGGATGAATTACTCATACATGCCAGGTGGGGCGATAATATAGGCCCCTTAGGGTACGCCGAGACATGTTTCAGGGAAGACGGCAATCAAGCGGTCTTCGATACGGGTGGCGGAAGGATAACGGTGGAAGTATCCGCCGCGGCCGACATAGAGCTCGTACAACACGAGATCGGCCATCTTCTTGGCCTGGTTTTATGGGGACCGGAAACAGGATTAGTGACAGCAGACAGAGCATATTTCATTGGTCCCCGCGCAGTCGAGACATTCCGTGCGATTGGAGGCGATCCCACCCTGCCCGGAGTGCCAATAGCGGCAGATGGAGCTCATTGGTCATTTGATGTCACAGATTTCATGAGTCGTACGGGACGAGATACAAGGGTTTCCCTCGCTGCGCTGGCGGACGCAGGCTATACGGTCTCTGATCATCCTCTTGCCCTTTCTGCAACGGTCGTAGAGGTGCCTGTCTCGATACGCCTCGGGCAGAACTATCCGAACCCGTTCAATCCTCAAACGACCATTGAGTACGAACTATCCTCTCCGGAGCACGTCCGCCTTGAAGTGTACGACGCTCTCGGGCGCCGCGTAAGGGTGCTTGTGGACGGAATGCGCCCTTCGGGGCCGAATAGCATTCGCTTCGATGCGGACGGCCTCTCCTCCGGCCTGTACGTATACCGCTTGCAAACAGGCAGAGAAACGGTCACGAAAACCATGACCTTGCTCAGGTGAAAGGGACGCACCTGAGCGACATATGATGATCCGGGCAAGCCCTTCCGTCCCGGTTATTCAGTCCCGCAATCTTCAGAACGATTGAGAACACTCACAAGAGATAAGTTGCCGAATTGCTCTTGTACTTCTATATCCCTCCCTTCTTTACAAGCATCAAGAAGAAGGTCACTGCCGCTGATCTCAGCGATAAGTTGAGTACAAGCACCGTTTAAAGCCTGGTTCTGCGCTTCTTGCATGGTTTCCCCCCTGCCCGTGCCCGTTCCTGTTCCGCTCGGCGAACTAAGGTTCCCTATCGTTGAGCCAACGAGGCTTAGCGTTATCTCGCAGTACCAGGTAGTTGAGTCGGTTACCGTCCCGCATCCTGCAAACAGGATCAATGCTACGATGGCGCCGACGTATTTATTTGCAATCATGTTTTTCACCTTGCGTTAAGTTGCGATTGAAGTAGGTGGTGAGAAATGGTTCGGGAAATTCGGACAGTCAGTCCGGGTCGTTTTAAGTGCAGGGTTGCGGTGAGTTACGCCGCCTTGGTCAGCGGCTAGAGGTGGTCCGGACCGGCCAGCGTGTGGCGCGTGTATGCTTTCCTGTGGGCGCGGCAGGGCGAAGCGTCCGGACCGCTCTCGGCCATATGCAAAGGCGCCAGGGTAAACACCCAGGACGCAGGCCACGCGATCAAGACGCTTTGGGAGCGCGGCGTGGTGGATTTCGACGAGTAGGGGCGCTCTCTCGCGCTCTGGAGCGGGGTAAGATGCGAGTTTACCGAATCCGGAGCGCGAGCCGCTTAACGTTTAGAAAAATCAAAAGAAATTCCCAAACGAAAATGTACATCAATTCCCTTATAAAGAGAAGTAAATGGCTTTCGCATTCCAACACCAATATCTCCAGAAACAAAAGATTCAATTGGATATTTTATTCCGACTTCCAGACCAACAACAGCATTTTGATCTGCTCTTTGTAACAAATAAGAATCGTCTTTTATCCTCAATTTAGCATTTTCAATTCCCACCAATATAGTAGTATATAAAGGCAATTTTTTACTATAAAAATTTCTGAACTTAAAGCCACCAAAGAGATTCCACAATTGAGGAGTAATTGGGGTAACAGAATCATCATAACTACGATTATAAGAAATAAACATAAAGGGATTTATAATTTTCCCATACTCAAAACCATAACGAATATACATCCCCTTCGTAAGTACATTGGAGACATGATCGGGAAGAAGGTCGCCATGAGAGCCAGAAGACGTATTTATATACCCAACGGAAACAGAATATGAACCACTAAGTCCATTACCCTGTTGGGAATACGCTGTATTGGCGCTGAAGAGAGAGACGACGAAGGCGAGAAGAAGAAGATGTTTGGTCATGGCTTTGGTTATATAGAGTTTAGAGATGATCGACAGACGACGAAGCCCAGCCGAAACCGGGCGCCGCCCCGGCCGGAGCCGAGCGCGACACTCCCAATATACCCCCCCCCCCCCCCCCTCGTCACTGTCAAGCCCTTTCGGACCGCCGCAGGAAAAAAATCGACCCCAGCCCGTCCATGTGAATTAGGTTACAAGTGTGCGATCATTGTCTGATCCGTGTTCGGCGTAACGGCTGTCCGAGTCTACACGCGCGGCGAAAAGAGAACGATTCCTGTCCTGTACCGGAGGAACGGAGGCGCCCGTTCGCGGCGATAGCTGAACGACTCGGAACATATGTACAAGGGGGGTATGCCTTAAAAGGGAAGGCGCCATGAACTACTAATGAGTTATTCGCGAATACGATCCGCGACGGGTTGCGCAGGTCAAAACCAGGCGCGCGCATCGGAAACAAAAATCAGGCATTCCCGCCAAGCTGAAACGTCTGTCACGTCTGGCCCAGGCCCCGCCGCCGTACCTCGTTCCTCGGTACGGCGGCGGGGTTCTTTATGCGAAGGGCAAGGTCGCCGCGCTTGTGCGCACGGCCCGAAGGGAAGGTTGGCGCTTCGACTCAATCCAGTAGCGGGTCGTACGCACAAGCGCAGCGCCCCTGTTATGAACTTCCCATTGTCCGGCGATTGATTCTATCGCCGCCGATATGGCCGCGCACAGGCTGCGCTCCCTCCTGTGCGCGTCGTTTTTTGTGCGCACAATATTATTGGTGCATACGCTCCACGCGTGAACGGTTGTCTCGCCTCGCACAGCCGTTACGCTGAACGCGGCTCTGGTACAAAGAATTGAAAAATAAAAATTTACAATAAATAGAGATCGTTCAAATAATTATATTTTTGTGAAAATTACATGAAAAAAGATTTCTTGACTTGATATTTAGGGGGGGGGCTTATATCAAGACTGAAGCCGATTCAATTTGGCTGCGCGCCACCACCTACTTCAATCGCAACTTAACGCAAGGTGAAAAACATGATTGCAAATAAATACGTCGTCGCCATTGCAGCATTGATCCTGTTTGCAGGATGCGGGACGGTAACCGACTCAACATCCCCAGCAGTTGGCAACGCAACATCTTCGCCCAGCATAGCCATGGTAGTAAGGGCTGGCGATGTCGAAGAAGGTTATCAATCTCAAGGAACGGAGGTTCCGGATGCCGTGAATGAGGCTGGCGTAACGATTCATGGGCTGATAGATCAGTACGAAGCAGGCGCCATAACCGCCAAAAAACTGAGCGAAGGAGCTGACAAGATTATAGAAGATAATGTGCAAAATCCCATTTTGCGCGTTACTGTTCCTCAACTGGTGTCTCATGCCACCGTTAATGCCCTGCTGGAGAACGAGGACGCAGAAGGCGCTTCCTCATACATAGCCCATCATACGAAGTCTATGGTGGATAATCATTCGCCTCATGCTGATGTCGTATCCCAAGCGATCGGGATACTTGAAGGCCATTGGAGCGATGAAGAAGCCGCAACAGTGGCGAGCAAGGCGGTTGACAACGCGGAATATTTTCTTGCTCGAAACAAGGCTCATATGGCAAGCAAGACAGAAGGCGATAAGCCCACTCGCGATGTTTCAGTGAGCCAATTTGATGACAATAGGGCGCAGAGCAAGGCGGAAATCAGTTTTGGCGTTCAGGAATTGGAGCAGTACCTGGCAGAATAATGTTGCTTGAACAGGAAGAGGGCAAAACCCCCGTCCAATCAAGGTTGGACGGGGGTTTCTTGTTTCGGCGCTTGACAATGCCCCCAAGCCGTACATTGTATTGGAGCAATTTCGAGATCCATGCCTGCCCATCCGCTACTCCTTTCCCCGCCATGCCCAACGATAAACCCTCCCTGACCCATCTGAATCCCGAAGGCGGCGTACGCATGGTGGATGTGGGGTCGAAACCCGGCTCTGTCCGCACGGCGACCGCTGCAGGGTGCGTCCGCCTTGGCAAGGAAGCCTTTCAAGCCGTGACGTCCGGAACCACGCGCAAAGGCAATGTGCTGTGTACGGCGCAACTGGCCGGCATCCAGGCGGCCAAGCGCACGGCCGAACTCATTCCCCTGTGCCATAATGTGCCGCTGGCGGGCGTCGAGGTGACGTTTGACGCCCGAGAAGAGGGTTTTTCCATAGACGTGCGGGCCCGCGCCCGCACCGTGGGCCAGACGGGCGTCGAAATGGAAGCCCTGACCGCCGTGTCCGTGGCGTGTCTTGCCCTGTACGATATGTGCAAGGCGATTTCGAAAGATATTCTCATTTCGGATATCCGGCTGCTGTCCAAAGAGGGCGGCGCAAGCGGCGCGTATGAACGTTCTCCGAAAGGAACGCCCGCGACGTAACCATCCGGCGATTTTGTCGTATACTTTCCTGCGGCCCTTTGCCGTCTTTAATTTTTCACGAGATTCCGCCCTTCACATGGAAAGCCTTTTTACCACGCTCGGCTTGCTGGTTATCGCGCTGATCGTTCTTTTTTTCGTTCTTATGCTGTACTTCGTGCCGGTGGGCCTGTGGGTAACGGCCTACTTCTCGGGGGTCCGGCTCAAACTGTTCCGCGACCTGGTCGGGATGCGGCTGCGGAAGGTGCCGCCCGTCCGGATCGTCAAGCCGCTCATCACCGCGCACAAGGCGGGCATCTACGTGGATACCCCGCAACTCGAAGCGCATTACCTGGCGCAGGGGAATGTTCAGAAAGTCGTGAATGCGCTCATTTCGGCGGACAAGGCCAGCATTGATCTTACCTTTGAGCGCGCTACGGCCATTGATCTCGCGGGACGGGACGTGTTCGAGGCCGTGCAGGTATCCGTGAACCCCAAAGTGATCGAAACGCCCGCTGTGTCCGCCGTGGCCAAGGACGGCATTCAGGTGCGCGCGATTGCCCGCGTGACGGTGCGGGCCAATATTGAGCGCCTGGTGGGCGGGGCCGGCGAAGAAACCATCATTGCCCGCGTCGGCGAAGGGATCGTGTCCACGATCGGTTCCTCCGAAACGCATGCGCTGGTTCTGGAGAATCCCGACTCGATTTCCAAGGTGGTGTTGTCCAAGGGGCTTGATTCCGGGACGGCGTTCGAAATTCTTTCCATCGATATCGCCGACGTGGACGTGGGCGAGAATATCGGGGCCAAGTTGCAGACCGATCAGGCGGAAGCCGATCTGCAAGTGGCCCGCGCGAAAGCCGAAGAACGGCGCGCCTCGGCGGTGGCCCGGGAGCAGGAAATGATCGCCGCCGTACAGGAACAGCGCGCCAAGGTGGTTTCCGCCGAAGCGGAGGTGCCCAAGGCGCTGGCGGACGCGCTGCGCAGCGGCAACATCGGCGCCATGGATTTCTACGCGCTGCGGAATGTCGAGGCGGACACGCGGATGCGGGATTCCATCGGGCGAGAAGATGTCGCCGACAAGAAGGAATAGGCGCCCTGCGACCTCAAGGGATCGACGCGATGATTACCCGTTATGATTAGCCGTACGGTGGCTTTTTGCTCGCTGGGGGCGCTGAACGTAACGCAGGAGCTGGCAGGCGCCATTCTCCGGGATATAGCGGGCGCCGATCCCGATCTCGTGGCGGAGGAAACGCTGTGCCTCGCGTCGGTCGTTACGTGGCGGGCGGCGCAGGCCGGGCTTCGGGAATGGCCGGAGGGCGCAGCCGCAGCAGAGCCTGCCCTGACGTCGTTGCCGTACGCGTACCGGCGCTATCTTACGGGCCTTGAGATGCTTGGCCGCAACGATCCGTCTTTGGCCGATTCGGCGACGGTGGAAGCGGTGGATAGCCGATTGCGGCGCAAACAGCAGTTCTACGAAGCGCAATTCGCCGAGGCCGCGTTCCCCGGGGAGGAGGCATTGGTCAACGGGATGGAATTCTGGATGGGCCGCGTCAGTCCGCCCAAATTGCCCGACACGCCGTCCGAAAGGCTGCGCAAAATGGACCTTGCGCGGGCGCTCGGCGCACATCTCCGGGTGGTGGCGGCGTATTGCCGGAGCGCTGCGTTGTCGGAGCGAAGCAAGGCGGGGGACGAGGCGGCGAATCCGTAGTCCGCTGCGCCGGTTGTGCGTTCGTTGCGCAACGCGTTTCGTCAGGCGTCGAGTTTCGAGAGGCGGACCCGTTCGATCCGGTTGGCTTCGGCTTTCAGGATGTCGAACCGGTAGCCGTCGAAGGCGAAATGCTCTTCCGTCGCGGGAATGGAGCCGATCCGGTCCAGCAAATAGCCCGCAAGCGTTTCGTAGTCTCCTTCGGGCAGCGCGACGCCGAATCGATCCGCCAATTCGTCGATTTCCGCCCTTCCCGCAGCGATGTACCGGTTTTCGCCAACTTGCCGGAGGATTTCCTGCTCGCTGTCGAATTCGTCCTGGATGTCGCCGAAAAGCTCCTCAAGCAAATCCTCGCGCGTCACCAGGCCCGCCGTGCCGCCGTATTCGTCGATTACGATGGCCACGGACGTGTTGGTTTCGAGAAATTCCCGCAGCAAATCTTTTGACCGCTTGGCCGCCGGGACAAATTGCACCGGGCGCATGATCTCCTGTATGGTTTTGGGCTCGCGGAACAGGTCGTACGCAAAGACCATCCCCACGATATGGTCGATATTGTTCTGGTAGACGGGCAATTTGGAATGTCCCGTGTCAATGAAGCGGTGCAGCAATGCATCGACCGGAGTATGCTCTTCGACGGCTTCTATTTCTGTGCGCGGCGCCATCGACTCCTTCACGCGGATGGCGTCCATGGCGAAAACGTTCGAAAGCATCTCGGTCTCTTCTTCGTCGAGATCGAGTTCGCCGCTTTCCCGGCTTTCCTGGATGATGGCTTCGAAGTCGCGGCGCATGAACCCGACGAACGTATCGGTTTCCACGCGGAACAGGCGCATGAGCAGCGTAGCAGCTCCGGCTGCCGTTTTGACGAGCGGAAGCAGCAGGTAATACGAGATGCGCAGGGGGATGGCGAGCAGGAAAACAGCCCGGTTTGCGGCCTCCCGCATGATGGATTTCGGGAGAATCTCGCCGAATATGAGCACGAGGGCGCTGGCCGCCAGCGTTTGCGTAACCAATACGGCCACTTCGACGCCCGAACTGCCCAGTTCTGCATTGTTCCAGAGGCTATGGAGCGGTTCGTCCAGATAGAACGCCGTGAGCGTGGAAAAGACGATGAGCGAAATGTTGTTGCCGACCAGCGTGGTGGTCAGGAATGCGGAGGGGTTCTGGATGAAGTCGCGCACGATGCGGCCTGCGACGCCGCGGCGGCGGGAAAGCACCTCCACGCGCAACCGGTTCGCAACCACGAAAGCGATCTCGGAACCCGAGAAGAACGCGCTCAGGGCGAGCATTAGAAAAATGATCGCGATCGCGAACGTCATTCGCGTCAGATTCTTGTGCGCGAGACGCCGGAACGGAGCGCGTCGCCAGCCTCCTCTTCCTGCTGGAAGCTGGCCATATCGTCCAGAAGGTTCGCGGTCGGCGCGAAGATGTCCTCAATTTCCGAGATGGCGGCCTCCGTTTCGCCTACTTCCTGCAGAAGCGTATCAAGCTGGAACGTGATCTCTTCCGGATTGCGGAGCGTCAGGGATTGCTCGTGAATGTATTTGACGACGTCTTCAATGGTTTCGATTTGCGCATCGAGCACTTCCAGCTGTTCGACGCCTTTCTTGAAACGCTGCAAGCGCTGTTCGAGCACCCGGAGGCGGCGTTTCTTGATGGCCCGCACCTTTTCCGAATCGTCCAGCATGTCGGTGCGAAGGTCCGCGATGGACTGGACTACTTCCCGTTCCCGGCTGCTGTGCGTCGAAAGTTCGTATCGCTGCTTTTGATACAGCATGTTCAGGTAGGAATTCAGCAGCCCGTCGATCTTCTTGAGATGGCTTTCCAGCAAGCCCTGGGTTGCGTAGCTTAGCTTGCGGTAATGGATGGAAATCTCTTTTTCGAGTTTCCGAAGCCGTACGTATCGCCGCTGACTGGATTTGGTCAGCAGGCGAAACATTTCCTTGGTGGACGGCGGTTTGGCGTGCTCGGCGGCGCGGCGGGCCCGGACGCTGCGGCGAAATCGCTTGTTGCGGGGCATGACGCCCAGGTATATGAGTTCCGCCGCAAAACTCATCAGCAGGACGATCTCGGCTGCCCCCGTATCGCTCAGGACAAACGCCGTGAGCATGGCGGCGATCAGGAATCCGAGATTGACCGGATGCAGGAAAGCCTCTTTCGTGTAATTGATTTCCGGATTATTCACGTCATTTCCTGCAATCTCTGCCCGCGGCAAGGCAAGGTTCCGCATGCGATCCGCGCATGGCGGCGGCCCGATGGCCTACGCTGCGCCGGTGCGTTGTTTCCCAATGGTTTTTGCTCCTTCCGCCGCTTCCCGGTCGGGCGTTTCCGAGGCGCTGTCTCCGGCGGATTCCGCGACGCCCATTTCCGCCTTGAGTTGCTTGACGATTTCCGCGGCGCGAATTTCTTCGGCGTCCTCTTCGATCCGAAGCGCATCCTGGTCCACGGAATCAAGCGCCATTTCCAGTCGGGCTTCGCTATGGGCCGTTTGTTCGTTCAGGCGCGCGAGCATTTCGTCGTGGGTCTGGTCGATGCCCGTCACCTCGAATTGCTCCATCGTATCGGCGACTTTCGACTGCCATTTCGCCCGCTCGTGTTCCCGCAAGGCATGCTTGGCTTCTTCGATCTTCCGATCTTTCTCTCGCATGAAGGCTTTTTTGACCTGGATCGCCTTTTCGTAGGCCGCCGAGGCGTGCGTGAGTTGTTCCCGGGCGCCGGCGGCGGACTCCCTCGCTTTTTCAAGTTGCAACGCATAGCGCTGCGCGATGTCGTCGCGCCCCGCCTGGATGCCGGCTTTTACCTTGGCCACCAGCCCGGCGACTTCGTTTTCCGCCCGCTTCAGGTGCTTTTGCAGCAAGATGACGTTCGCCTTGACGCTGGCGATGTTTTCGTTCATTTTCGGCACCTGATCGTTCAATTCCCGGATATTTTGCTCCAGGATGAGACGGGGGTCTTCCATCGCCGAAACGATTCCCCCGAAAAGCGATTTGAGGAAACGGGTGAATCGGGACCAGACAGACATGACGCGCAGGGTTGTGCTTATTGGTGCAGGCGATCGCTAAAGGATACTCTGATCAAGTCTGCGAAGATCAGAGTATCCTGAAATATACGAATTCGTCAAGGATATGTGTACGCAAAGCGTGTCGGAAGGATTCGCCGGGAGGCAGATAGGCGCTGCAGAGGCTCCCGCGCGCATGGGTCCGCGCGGAAAGCCGCCGCATGGACGGGAGATGCGGATCCTTTGGTCAGGCGGGACCGGCTGCGGCGCCTTTTGCGTTGCGGCTATCGCCCTGCGCGCGCGACGGAATAACAAATAACGGAAAGCAAGCCGGGAAGGCTTGGTCGGCGGGCGCAACAAGGAAGCCGCGAGGGGGCGCATCCGCGCGCCGGACGCTCAGGCGTTTTCGTTCTCTTCGGAATCCGCCTTGACGCCATAGCGTCGCCGGAATTTTTCGACGCGTCCTGCGGTGTCCACGTATTGCCGGCGGCCCGTGTAGAAGGGATGGTTCGTCGAATCGACCTCCGATTTGTGCAGGTCGGTCGCCATGGTCGAGCGCGTTTCGAAGGTGTCGCCGTTGGCCAGCTGGACCGTAAGTTTCTTGTACGTCGGGTGGATATTTTTTTTCATTGCAAGCGCCGGGAAAATCTTGTAAAGGCCGTGCCCGTCAGACGTCGGGATCGATCCTGACCGAAAAAACAGCGGACCGTCAACGCGCAAGGGACAGGCCGGTTCCGCGGGCGGGCCCCTGCCGGGTTCGTTGCGTCACCGGGCGGCGGGTTCTTTATCCTTCAGCAGGGTTTCGATCTGTTCGATTTCGTCGCGTAGCCGCGCGGCCTTTTCGAAGTCCAGCGCCTCGGCGGCCTGTCGCATCTCCTTGCGCATCTGGTTCGTCAGATCGCGTTTCTGATCGTCGGTGAGATGTTTCATGACCGGGTCTACGACGCCCCCGGCCTGTTCCGGGCCGCTATAGTAGCTCTTTGGTTGCACTTCGTAGGTTGCCCGTTCTTCGGCGATGATCGTTCCCTTGCGAATCTCGTCGCGCGATTTGTAAATGGTTTCCGGCGTGATCCGGCGCTCCTCGTTCCAGGCGAGCTGGATTTTGCGGCGACGCCCGGTTTCGTCCATCATCTTTTGCATGGAGCCCGTGATTGCGTCGGCGTACATCACAATGGCGCCGTTCGCGTTGCGGGCCGCGCGCCCTGCGGTCTGGATCAGGGAGCGTTCGCTGCGCAGGAATCCCTCTTTGTCCGCATCTATGATAGCCACGAGCGAAACTTCCGGCAGGTCGAGTCCCTCCCGGAGGAGGTTGACGCCCACCAGCACGTCGAATACGCCAAGGCGCAGATCGCGCAGAATCTCCACGCGCTCCAGCGCATCGATGTCCGAATGCATGTAGCGCACGGCCACCCCATACGAGGCCAGATAATCGCTGAGGTCCTCGGCCATGCGCTTCGTGAGGGTGGTCACGAGCGTTCGCTCCTGCTGTTGCGTTCGCTTGCGAATTTCTTCGAGCAGGTCGTCGATCTGGTTCTCCGAGGGGCGCACGTCTACTTCCGGGTCGGGGATGCCGGTGGGCCGGATGATTTGCTCCACGAATACGCCGCCGGCTTTCTCCAGTTCATAATCGCTTGGCGTTGCGCTGACGTAAATGACCTGCGGACTTTCCGCCTCGAATTCCTCGAACGTCATGGGTCGGTTGTCCAGGGCGGAAGGCAGCCGGAAGCCGTGTTCCACCAGCACGAGTTTGCGGGCGCGATCTCCATTGTACATGGCCCGCACCTGGGGGATGGTCACATGGCTTTCGTCGATGACGAGGAGCATGTCGTCGGGGAAATAGTCGAACAGGCAGTACGGGCGTTGGCCCGGCTCGCGTCCCGACAGGTGCCGCGAGTAGTTTTCGACGCCGGAACAGTATCCGACTTCTTTCATCATTTCGATATCGAACCGGGTGCGTTGTTCGAGGCGCTGCGCTTCAAGGAGTTGTCCCTCCTCGCGCAGCACGGCCAGGCGCCATCGCAATTCGTCTTCGACCCCGGCGATGATCCCCTCCATTTTGTCCTTCGGGGTGACGAAGATTTTGGCCGGATAGATGGTCAGGTAGCTTTCTTCCCGAAGCGTTAGCCCGGTGCGGGCTTCGAACCAGGTGATTTTTTCCACTTCGTCTCCCCAGAACTCGATCCGGCAGGCGGTCTCTTCCGAATACGCCGGCCAGATTTCCACCACGTCGCCCCGCACCCGGAAGACGCCCGGCGAAAATTCGACGTCGTTGCGGGCATAGTAGATATGGACGAGGCGGCGCAGGAGTTCGTTGCGGGGCACATCCGCTCCCTGCTTGACCTGTACGATTTCCGCGCGGTATTCGTCGGGCGAGCCGAGGCCGTAGATGCAGGACACGCTGGCCACGACGATAACGTCGCTTCGCCCTGAAACGAGCGAACTGGTGGCGCGCAGGCGCAGGCGGTCGATCCGGTCGTTGATCGACATGTCTTTTTCGATGTACGTATCCGTCGGTACGATGTAGGCTTCGGGCTGGTAGTAATCGTAATAGGAGATGAAAAATTCGACGGCGTTTTCCGGGAAAAAGGATTTGAGTTCGGCGTACAATTGCGCGGCGAGCGTTTTGTTGTGGCTCATGATCAGGGTGGGCCGCCCGACGCGCTGGATTACATGGGCCATGGAGAACGTTTTCCCCGTGCCCGTGGCGCCCAGCAGGACCTGGCAGGGATCGCCGCGCAGCAAGCCTTCGGTCAGTTCGTCGATGGCCCGAGGCTGATCGCCCGTGGGCTGGAAGGGCGACGTTAAACGAAATGCGGAACCGGTTTGTGCGATATGCTGCATAAATGTCTGCCGTTTTGCGTAAGTTACGCTCCATAACATACGCACAGGCTGCAGAGATGTGCGCGGCGGGCGGGAAATTCCGTCCCATGCATTGCATCGCTTTGTTTCATTGCGCTCATTGCGCCACGCAAGGGCCTCACGAAAACTCTTTTCGACATGAGCATCAGCGTTCAAGATCAGTACCAGGCGTCCATTGTCCGGATCAAGGGCAAATTTCTCGGTAGCGTGCACGGCTCCGAACTCAAAGATGTTCTGGATCAACTCAAGGAAGCCGGTAAAGTCAACGTGGTCATCGATCTCGGAGAAGCGGAGTTCATGGATTCTTCGGGCATCGGCGTGCTGATCGGCGGATTGACGACCATGCGCAAGGCGGGCGGCGAGGTGCGCCTGGCCAACATGGAGAAGCGTATTCGCAATCTGTTTATGATGACCCGTTTGCTTGGCCCGGTGTTTACCGCCTACGATTCGGCGTCGGCCGCCGCCGAGAGTTTTCGCAACGATCCGCCCGCGGCGGCCGAATAGCGCGCTGACCATGAAATATTTCGCGCGTTCCCGGGCGGCGGTCGCTTTGTGCGTCGGCCTTGCCTTTTTTATCCCCCGGATCGATGCGGCGGCGCAGAGCTGGTCGCCGGAGGACCCCATTCCCCCGGATTCCTCGGTAACGGTCGGCCGGCTGGACAATGGACTGCGTTACTTCGTGCAGGAGAACGACAGGCCGGAGAATCGCGCCGAGTTGCGCCTGGTCGTGGATGCGGGTTCCATCGTCGAGGAGGAGGATCAGCTCGGGCTGGCCCATTTCGTGGAGCACATGGCGTTTAACGGCACCGAGCGCTTCGAAAAACAGGAACTGGTCGATTATCTGGAGTCGATCGGCATGCAGTTCGGCCCCGATATCAACGCCTATACGAGTTTCGACGAAACGGTCTATATGCTGCAAGTGCCTCTGGACGACCCCGAAGTCCTTGCGACGGCGTTCCGGATTCTCAAGGACTGGGCCGGGGGCGTGCTTTTCGAGGACGAGGAGGTGGACAAGGAAAGGGGCGTGGTGATCGAGGAGTGGCGGCTCCGGCGCGGCGCGACGGCGCGGATGCAGGACAAGCAGCTCCCGATCATGTTGCACGGCTCGCTCTATGCGGAGCGCCTGCCGATCGGAGAGCCGGAAATCATCGAGCATGCTCCGGCGGAAACGCTGCGGCGGTTTTATCGCGACTGGTACCGACCGGACCTGATGGGCGTGGTGGCGGTGGGGGATTTCGACGGGGACGCAATAGAGGCCGCGATACGCGATACGTTCGGGGATCTGGCCGGGCCGGAAGATCCCCGCCCCCGGACGTTTGCCGACGTGCCCGTGGATCACGCGCCGCTCGTGGCGATCGCTACGGACGAGGAGGCGCAAATGTCTCAGGCGGGCGTATTGTACAAGCAGCCGCGCGCTTCGCACGGAACGGTTGCGGACTTTCGACGGGCGCTCGTTCAGAGTCTGTATTCGGGAATGCTGAACGCCCGCTTGCAGGAGTTGACCCAGCAGGCCGATCCGCCGTTTTTGTTTGCGCTTTCGGGGCAAGGCGGGTTCGTGCGGGTTATTGACGCTTATCAGCTTGTTGCGATCGTTTCGGAGGGCGGCATTGAGACGGGTCTGCGCGCGCTGCTTACCGAGGCGGAGCGCGTGGCGCGGCACGGGTTCGCGGCCACCGAGTTCGAGCGTCAGAAAGCCGATTTGCTCCGGGGCTACGAACAGCGCCTTGCGGAGCGGGAAAATCAGGAATCGGGCGCGCTGGCCAGCGGATACGCGCAGGTCTTTTTGCATGGCTATCCGTATCCGGATATCGAAACGGAAGTGGGCCTGGCGGAGGCGCTGTTGCCCGGTATTACGCTGGAGGAAACGAATGCATTCGCCGGACAATGGCTGGCCGAAGAAGGGCGCGTGGTGCTGGCGAGCGGCCCCGAAAAGGAAGGCCTGGAGACGCCTGGAGAGGACGAGTTAACCGCGCTGTTCGAGGCCGTTGCCGCCGCGGACGTCGAACCCTACGACGACGCGGTGGTCGATGCGCCGCTTTTGCCGACGACGCCGGAGGGGTCTCCGGTGGCGTCCGAGGAGACGGTGGAGGAGGTGGGCATTACGATCTGGACCCTCGAGAATGGCGTGCGCGTGCTGCTCAAGCCCACCGATTTCAAGGACGACGAAGTGCAGTTTTCGGCCACCAGTCCGGGCGGGTCGTCTCTCGGGTCCGACGAACATTACGTAAGCACGAACCGGGCCGCCACGTTCGTGGCCCGTTCCGGCGTGGGCGCGTTCGACGATACGGCGCTGGAAAAGAAACTGGCGGGCAAGGCGGTGGGGGTTTCTCCCGGGTTGGGATCGCTGAGCGAGGGCGTCAGTGGGTTTGCGTCGCCCGAGGACCTCGAAACGGCGTTCCAGCTGGCCTATTTGTATTTCACGGCGCCGCGCAAGGACGAGACGGCGTTCGAGGCGTACAAGGCGCTCATGGCCGGGGTGCTGGCGAACCGCGAGGCCAATCCCAACGTGGCGTTCTCGGATACGATCCGGGCTACGATGACGCAGGGGCATCCGCGGGCGTCAAGACCGTTTACCCGGGAACTTCTTGAGGAGATTGATCTGGATCGGGCGTTCGACTTTTATCGGGATCGCTTTGCGGACGCGAGCGATTTCACGTTCTATTTCGTGGGCGCATTCGATCTGGAAGGAATCCGTCCGCTGGTGGAGCAGTACCTTGGGGCGTTGCCTAACCTTGGCCGCGAGGAAACCTGGCGCGACCTGGGCGTCGATCCGCCGTCCGGCGTGATCGAAAAGGCGGTGTACAAGGGGATGGAGCCGCAAAGCCGGACGCAGATCGTTTTTGCGGGCGAAGGGGCATATTCTCCCGAAGAATCGATCGCGCTTGGCGCGCTGGCCAGCGTATTGGAGATCCGGCTCCGCGAACTGTTGCGGGAGGATCTGGGCGGAACGTACGGCGTGGGCGTGGGAAGTTCGCTGACGTACTGGCCGGACGAGGAGTATTCCGTCACGATCAATTTTGGTTCGGCGCCTGAGCGGGCCGAGGAACTGGCCACGGTTGTTTTTGAGGAGATCGAGCGGGTAAAGACCGACGGTCCCGACGCGGAAACCGTCGACAAGGTGCGCGAATCGCAGCGGCGAGCAAAGGAGACGAACCTGCGCGAAAACGGCTACTGGCTTGGCCGGATGGAAGGCATGGATCAGCAAGGGCGCGATCTGCGACTGATTCCCTCGTACGATCTGATCGAGGGGTGGACGGCAGAGCAGGTGCAGGAAGCCGCGAACCGGTACTTGCGCGAGGATCGGTACGCGAAATTCGTGTTGTATCCGGAGGCGGCGGTCGAGGCGGATAATTGATTGAGGTGGGGCGGGGATGGCGCCACAGGTAGAACGATGTATGCCGCGCTTGGCGGGATCCCGGAGAGTGGCGTATTCGACCGGGCCGGGAGGCGCTGAAGGATGCATGTTCGTCTATGGATTGGGCGTGGTCAATTACGCCCATGTGTTCGCAGGCATGTTCTCGGCAATGCGGATGGCCTTGAATGTCAGTGCGTTCGCCGCCAAAAAATGGGCCGGCCGGGACAGGTTTTCCGCGGTCCTGATCGGGATAGTCACGTGGCTGCCTGCGGGCCTTCTTCTTTTCCTCATACCGAACAACGATTGGGCTTTTCTGGCCATAGGGGCTATGGGCGTAACGGGTTTGCTGCGCCACGCCCGCTGGGTCGCATTTCTGGCCGCCACGTTGCGACGAAGGCGGTATATCATGCTGGAGCGTTTTCGGATCAGTTGATACCGGGCGGAACCACGCTCCGCTTCCGCTGGTTGTAATTTGTTCCCCATCGACCCATGAAGTTGACACGCCAGGGGAAATTACCATGCCCAATCAGGTTACCGCCGTTCCTGCTGCATCCTCGCAGGAAGCCGAAGCATACTTCGCCAACAGTTTTTCCCTGGAAACGGATTGCCGGGACGTGCATGATGCGCTGTCTCGCGGCGCGGCGGATTTTGTATTGCTCGATGTGCGCAGCCCCGGCCTGTACCGGGCAGGCCATGTCCCCGGGGCGCTTTCCCTTCCTCATGGAAAAATTACCAGGCACAGAATGCAAGCGTGGTCCGACGATACCCTCTTTGTCGTGTACTGCGCCGGCCCGCATTGCAACGGCGCGAAGCGTGCGGCGCTCCGTCTGGCCCGTCTGGAGCGCCCGGTCAAGGAAATGACCGGGGGCATAACCGGTTGGGCCGACGAGGGCTTTTCCTTTACTGCCGGCGAGGAGCCGGGCCGGATCGGGGATTCTGAGCCCCTTGGGGCTGCGTCAGGAGGCTGATTTCAAGCGTTTCATGGCGGAAGTCGGGACGCTTGAAGCGCCTGACCCCGGTTAAACAGTTTCAGGCGGCACAGATGATCGCTTCTTTTGTCGGCTTCCTGCTGTGTTTCACCCTCATCGGGGTGTCTTCCGCGTGGCTCAGCCGCGGCACCCGGCATGACTACTACCTCGCTGGCAGCAGCGTAAAGCCATGGCTGGTGGGGCTCTCCGCCGTGGCGACCAACAACAGTGGCTTCATGTTCATCGGTGTCATCGGCTACACCTATGCCACTGGCTTCCCCGCACTCTGGTTGATGTTCGGTTGGATCGCGGGGGACTTCCTGAGCTCTCTCTTTGTCCACAGCAGGCTGCGGGCGGCCACGGCGCGCACCGGCGAGGTGAGTTATGCCGGTGTATTGGCCAACTGGTATGGGGCGCCACACGACCGGCTGCAACGTGTCATCGGTGCGGTATCGCTGCTGTTCCTGTTGGCTTACGCCAGCGCGCAACTGGTCGCAGGCTCCAAGGCGCTGCATGTGTTCTTCGGTTGGCCACAGTCTACCGGCGCCATATTGGGGGCCGTGCTGATCACCGTTTACTGCTTTGCCGGGGGTATTCGCGCATCCATCTGGACAGACGCGGCTCAATCCACCGTCATGATCGTCGCCATGGGCGTACTGTTTTTCGTGGCAACCGAATCTTTAGGCGGTTTCAATGCAGCGCTCTCCGCCATGGGCAGTATTCCGGCTTACACCGACTGGTTTCCCGACGACCTGCTGTTACCCGGGGTGGCGGGGATGGCGCTATTCATCCTGGGCTGGATGTTCGCCGGCCTGTCGGTGATCGGCCAGCCTCATGTGATGGTCCGTTTTATGACTCTGGACAGTTCCGAACACATGCGCCGGGCGAGAATCTGGTACTACCTGTGGTTCACCGCCTTCCACTTTCTGGCCACCGGCGTGGGGCTCCTCTCACGTATTTACCTGAGTAACGTCCCTGCTTTCGATGCTGAATTGGCGCTGCCAACCATGGCCGTGGATCTGTTAAACCCGGCTCTGGTGGGGCTGATTCTGGCCGGTATCTTTGCCGCCACCATGTCCACGGCGGATTCACTGATACTGAGTTGTTCGGCCGCGATAACGCACGACCTGCTGCCCCGTCGGATAGAGCGTACGCTGCTCATCAAGGGAACGACTATCGTCATCACGGCGGTGGCGCTGGGCCTCGCAATGATCAACAGCCAGAGTGTGTTCAGCCTGGTCCTCATGGCCTGGTCGGCCCTGGCAAGCGCGTTTGCTCCGCTACTGATCGCACTCTGCCTGGACTGGAAGCCTTCATTGCGCTTGAGTCTGTCAGCTATTGTGATTGGGCTTTCTGTAGCGCTGTTGTGGCGATGGCTGGGTTGGGAGCAACACATTTATGAAGGCCTGTCTGGCATTATCTCAGGCTTGGTAGCGCTTCGCCTTGGGACCTATAGGAAGCTCTGATTAACTCCACTTTGATCAGCGCTTCACTTTCACGCGTAAAAAACGACATGATGGCGTTATTGAAATCAGCGAAAAACACGGCGGATTCGGGTTGTTGCGGTCGTGAAGCGCCCTTCGGGAGGCTGACAGGCGGGCGCTGGCTGTGTCATTCCTCATTACGCGGAGCCGCCACACTACCTTCTTCGTCATTCCTTGCCAGCGCACGCCTGTCAGCCTCTGAATCTTTGCGGACTTAATCAGAGCTTCCTATAGACATTCGGGCAATTCGAGAACGGCGATAGTTCGCGAGGGAGAACGAGCGTCGCCGACTACCTGCGCTACTTCAACGAAGAGCGACCCCGCCAGGGACTTGACAATAGAACCCCCGACGACGTATACTACAGGCGAAAGCCGCTGACCAAGGCGGCGTAACCCACCGCAGCCCTGCACCTGAAACGACCCGGACTAACTGTCCGAATTTCCCGAACCATTTCTCAGATCAAGAAATCAAGGGGCGCCGATTTGTAAACCCGCGGCAGGAGTGAGGTCCCGGTTTCCTCGAATCTCTGCTGCCGCGCGAAGTACCAACCTGTTTGTCCCATGCTGATCCGTTCTCTCGCCTCGAATTACCTGAAGAGTGTTCGCCGGTCCCGTTTCGGGGAGATGAAACTGACGGTAAAGGTTCTGATGATCCTTTTCGTATGGCTGCCGATGTATCTGTATGCGATGGCGGGAGGGTTGTTCAGCGGTTTGCTATTCGAGGAGGCATTCGTCGCCGTGGACGCGCCTGCGCTCGCCAGCCGGTTCGCCTTGTATTTTCTTATTATATGGAGCGCCCTGGATGTTTTGTTGCGACCCCAGATATCCCTTCCGCTGTTTCCGTATCTTCCAACCCCGATAGGGCGAAGGAAGGTCGCCCTTTTTTATCAGGCGATAAGCGTTTTCGGGCCTGTTAATATATTGCCGTTTTTCTTCATTTTATTTTTCTGGATCAGCAATTTTCTTTGGGCGGGCGTTCCTTTTGGCTGGGCCTGGATGCTGTTGTTCCTGGCGCTGTCCGCAGGCTTCCATTTTCTGGTAAATATGTTGCGAATGTCGCTTGCGCGGCGTTATCTGCCCATTGTTTGCACGTTGCTTGTCGTCGTAGCGCTGGCGGCGATGGAGTGGCGGTACGATATTGCGACGTTGTCTGGCCTTTCCATGGCGTGGTTCGGGGCTGCGCTGGAGGGCGCTTTGTGGCCGCTGGCCGCGGCGCTCGTTGCGAGCGGGGCGGCGCTGTACGTATCTACCGGGCAGGTTGTCCGGGCGCTGTACGTAGACAACCGGACATTGTCTCAGCCGCGCGCAAAAGCCGTCGGGAAGAACCTGAGGCATTCGTTCGCCGACGGGATGCTGGCTTTCGAGTGGAAATTGATCTGGCGGAACAAGCGTCCGAGGACGATGATATTCCTGAGCGCCTATTTTGTATTATTCGGCGGCTGGTTTATTGTTAGCCCTGGCTCTTCAGATGTGGCGTCCAAGTTGGAGATGGCCCTGGGCTCGATGATGCCCATGGTAGGCTGTTTGCAGTTTCTCATGGTCACCTTTAATTTTCGAAGCACATTCTATGATGGTTTGATATCGCGGCCTGTATCCACCCATTCAATAATGAAGGTCAGTTTTTATATTGCCGATATAGCCTTATTGGGGGCCTTTGGTCTTTTGGCGGTTATTTTTGTTATTTTACAGAAATTCTGGGTGCTGTTTTTTATCGGATGCGTGTTTTTGTATAGTTTAGGGTTGAAATATATCATTCCCTATTCATGGGTTCTGGAGGCCAAGCGACTTGAACTGAACGGCCAGGTTTTTGGCGTCGTCGCCGCTCAGTGGAATAAGAATTGGTGGGTTTCGGCTGTATGGTCTTTACCGGCTATCTTGACGCCCATGTTGCTCGTATTGCTTCTGCCGGGGAGGTATTTGGGCGGCGTGGCTATCGTAGTGTTGGGGTTGGTGGGAATTCTTTGGCGTCGCAAGTGGCTCGACGGCGCCGTAAAAAGGCTGGAAGAGAAACGCTATCTCGTGATGGAGGAGTTCCGGAAGCGGTGAGGGGGATGTATCTTGGCGAGGGGAAACCTGGCGGCGGATTTCACGTTTGGTTGCTCTCTCCCAACTGGAACGTTCTGTACTCTTTCTTTTTTCGCCGCGCTCATGCAGATTATTCTGAAAGATATTATCAAGAAATACGGCGATCTTGTGGCTGTAGACGTACCGCATCTGGAGATACCTACTGGCCAGGTGGTGGGCCTTGTGGGGAACAACGGAGCGGGCAAGACCACCATGCTCCGCCTCGTGCTGGACCTTGTGCAGGCTACGAAGGGGCATGTGCTGCTCGGCGGCGAGCGGGTGGACAAGACCACCGACTGGAAGTCGCACACCGGCTCGTACCTCGACGAAGGCTTCCTGATCGATTTTCTGAATCCAGAGGAGTATTTCAGTTTCGTCGGGAAGGCGTACGGTATGTCTCTGGAGGAGATTGAGCAGGGGGAGCGCCGGTACGCGAACCTCTTCACGGAGGAGGTGCTGGGCACGGGCAAGTTGATCCGCGATCTTTCGGCGGGCAACAGAAAGAAAGTGGGGCTTCTGGCGGCGCTGCTGGTGAAGCCCTCCGTGCTCGTGCTGGACGAACCGTTCGCCAACCTGGACCCGACGTCGCAGTACGCCTTGCAGCAGATTCTGGCCGATATGTCGAAGGAGACGAACGCGACGATTCTGGTTTCCAGCCACGATCTGGGGCATGTTACGGACGCCTGCGAGCGCATTCTGCTGCTGCATCAGGGGCGCATCGAGCGGGACGAACTGATTTCGGACGAGACCCTGAAGGAACTGGAGCGGTTTTTTGTCCGGCCGGCGGCTGTGTAAGGTACTGCGATCAGCCCGCCTGTTATTCTTTGCGAGGACTCGGCTATGGCTTTATTGCTTGTGCAAAAGAATCCACGCGCTTCGCGCCCGCAAGCCGCTCGGGGATTGCGGCGGGCGCTTCTTTCCGTGGAGTGGAAACTCTTCCTGAGGAACCGCCGTCCCCGGATGCTCCTGATATTTTACGGTTGTTTCGCGTGGCCCGTCGCATTGGGATCTGCATTGCACAATCCTTCCGACGGGTGGTTTTTGATGTATTTTATGATGACGTTTCCATTGTTTTTCGCGTTGCTTTCCTGGAGGAGCACATTCTATGACGGGCTACTGGCAAGGCCCGTATCGGAAAACGGCGTCGCCAATCTTATCGTATCCACGCTGCACATACTCGCCTTGCTGTTTTTCGGCGTCTTGACGATTGTATCCATGCTTGTTCGGGGAGATTGGGGCGACCTGTTTATGATCGGCGCTTCGTTCTTGTATGTTTTGGGCGTGGTCAATTATCTGCTGGCGTTTGTCGCCATTGCTCTTCAGCCGGCAGTACGTATGAACCTGAACCTCAAGTTTCGCAATGTGGGGTATGGCGATCCGCATCGCGTCGCCCCTGTTGCCAAAGGGGCGGTTCCGTATAGGTGGATCGTGCCTGTTTCCTGGCTATTGGTTGTATTGAGCATGGCGCTCATCGCTTCTGTGGGTTTCTTTTCGCAAACCCGAGGGATAATCTTTCCAGCGATGGCCGCGCTGGGCCTGGTGGGTCTTCTCTTTCGCGCTCGCTGGATTCGGCTCATTACGCACATTCTGCAACGGAGACGGTACGAATTGCTGGAACGTTTCCGGGGCAGTTGAAGGGTTTGGACATGGTGGAGGATGTCCTGTGCTCAGGCGGCACTCCGTCTGGCTCGTCTGGGGCGCCCGGTCAAGGAGATGACCGGGGGCATAACCGGTTGGGCCGACGAGTGCTTCTCCTTTGCCGCTGGCGAGGAGCCGGGCCAACCGGGCGAAAATGGCGTTCCCTTTGTCCGAGGCGATGATATCTATGATGGGATAGTTCGCATGGAGCAGCTTCGGACAATATCGAAGACTATTTCCGCAACGTACAAGCGAACAGTTCTCGAGGGTGGCGAACTGGTGATGTCACTGGTTGGGTATCCCGGAGAGGTTGCCGTCGTTCTACCTCACTGGCGGGTGCGAACATCGCTCGCTACGCAGCGTTGGTACGTCTTTCAAGCGTCCATGACCCTCGCTTCGTCATGTTCTATCTGATGTCAATCCCGGGCAAGCGGCAGGTCTTTGGATCAACTCTTGGTTCTGCGCAGCAAGTGGTGAATCTGAAGGATCTCAGAACCGTAGTTGTTCCTCGGCCATCTCTAGCGGAGGAGGGTGCTATTCGGGAGCAAGTCGATGCAATGTACGGTGAAATCAAGGTGCAGGCTCGTTCCTTGAAGAAGATATTCCTATTGAAGCGCGGCCTCATGCAAGACCTGCTTACGGGCAACCGCCGCGTGACGGCGCTGCTCGAACAACGCCAAGGGGGTCACGACATGAGTAGCTGCAGCAGAAACGGAGGTCATGCAGATGTGGCTCCGTGAACTACAGATCCGCAACTTCCGAAAAATTGACGCGCTCACAGTAAGCTTTCCGCGCGGTCTGACGGTGTTGGTTGGAGAGAATAACTCAGGCAAGACGACGATCATCGATGCGCTGCGCCTCATGTTGTTCTCAGGCCGTGATTTTGATTCCCTCCGACTTACAGAGGATGACTTCCGAACCGGAACCGAACACGCACCGATCGAAATTTCCTGCAGATTCACCGGACTTGAGGATGAGGACGAAGTCCACTTTCAAGAGTGCCTCGTCGATATCGGTGATGGTAAATTCGAAATGCAGGCCAATGCCCGCATTGAATTCAACGAGACCACGAATCGTTGCAACTTCAAGATGTGGGGTGGCGAGACGGAAGGCGGCTCACTTCCGTCGAACCACTACGACCAGCTTTCGACGATCTACTTGCAGCCGCTGCGTGATCCCGAGCGCGGCCTGCGGCCTGGCCTGCATTCCCAGGTGTCCCGCCTCCTCGACTGCCTGACTGAGGAAGATCAGCGCGCAGCCTTTGAAACCATCGCCAAGAATGCTAATGAGGATATCCGAGTTCTGAAGCCAGTCAAAGAGGCAAGGGGCGACATCAATACCCAGATGGAAGCCATCGCAGGGAGTGAACTGACCCAGAAGACGGAACTGATCTTCACCGACCCGACTTTCCGTCGCATCATAGCAGGGCTCCAGCCTGAGATTGACGGATTACCGTTTGCCCTCAATGGGCTCGGCTACAACAACTTGGTCTTCATATCCGCGACTTTGGGCACGCTCCGGCGAAGCCCACAGTTCTCATTCCGTTCAATCCTGGTCGAGGAACCCGAAGCGCACCTGCACCCACAGTTACAAATGCTCCTTCTTAGGCATTTGGCTGTTGTCGCCAGCGATCACGAAGGCAATGAAGTGCAGGTCATCGCGAGCAGCCACTCCCCTATCCTGGCGAGTCAGGCACCGATCGACTCGATCGTATCCGTTCATGAAGTTGATGGCAAGGTCAGCACAGTCTCGGTCTGCTCCATCACGATTGACGATAAGATCAAGAAGAAGCTCGAGCGGTATCTCGATGCGACCAGCGGGGAGCTGTTTTTCGCCCGACGCATCTTGATGGTGGAGGGGATCGCGGAGGCGCTCCTGCTCCCGGTGCTGGCGAAGATGGCAGGTGGCAACCTGAAAAAGTCGTCCGTGACCGTTCTGAACGCGGATGGGATCAATTTCAACGCGTTCATTCCGTTGTTTGGATTGGATCGGATTGGTGTGCCGGTTGTCATTCTTACAGACGGCGATGCGAATGAGATCGGTGGAGAGATGTCGGCGACTGCGACAGGCTTGAAAGAGCAGGTAGCCGGAATTCCGAATCTGAATGTCGAGATGTCGGAGATAACCTTTGAGCACGAACTTGCCCGATCGGAGACGCTGCTTCCGCACATGGTGTCTGCGCTCAAGGTGCTGCATCCCAAGATTGGAGCAACGCTCGAAACCGAGCTCGCGGCGCTTGCGACCGTGGAGGAAAAGGCCGCGAAGTTCTTGGATGTTTTCATTGAGAAGTCAGTGTCGAAAGGCCGGTTTGCGCAGGAACTCGCCGGGAACTTGGCGGAATGTCGTCTCGGGCCCGACGCTGTACCCGCCTACATCCGCAGCGCGCTCAGGCATATGGGAGTTGTCGACGAGGAGGCAGATGACAACCTTGACTGATCAGCTCCGGGAAGCGATCCTCGCGCAAAACCCGACAGACCAGCAAAAGGATGCAATCTTCGCCGAGGAACTGGAGTTCCTCTTGCGCGCAGCTCCCGGAAGCGGAAAGACCTGGACATCATGCCGACGCTTTATCTGGAGAGCGGCCAACTGGCCTCGTCCTGTCGGTGGATTGGCCCTCCTTTCGTTCACAAACTCTGCCATCCGCGAGTTCAAGACCGCCACGATCAACGTAGGACGACGAGACCTCCTCGCCGACCCGAACTACGTCGGTACGTTTGACGCGTTCGTAGAACGTTACATTCTCACACCGTTTGGCCATCTTCTCACCGGCGCAGACAAGCGGCCAAAGTTATTTCCAGGCCCACGTCCGGGTGACTGGAAAAATACGAAACTGAAGGTGTGGAGGGATGGCAGGGGCGGCCAGAAGATTCCCGTTCGGGCATGGGACGTCATACCCTATCTGGAGGGTACCAAGCCCTGCTTCAAGGCATCACTCGCCTCAGAGGACCTGCCTCTCGCCGCTGCTGGTGCTGCTGTCCACAAACTGCTATCGCTGGGTTTCTATACACATGCCCAGCGCGTCTTCTGGGCCTGCAAGCTTCTGTTCAAGAGACCTCACATCGCCGAACTTCTCGCCAAACGGTTCCCCGAGATCATCGTTGATGAAGCACAGGATTCGAATGCATGGTTGCTCGTCCTCTTGAACTTTCTACGGGAGAAGGGCACTCAGGTCACGCTCGTCGGTGACCCGGACCAGTGCATCTACGAGTTCAGTATGGCGGATGCGACTTCCTTGCTCAATCTGAAGACTAAGTGGTCAATTCCAGAGAAACCCCTGAGTCAGTCGTTTCGTTGCAACAACCAGATCGCTGCGGCTGTCCGTAAGGTGGGCGGGAACGCACACTTCACCGGAGCTGGTGATGGAGCATGTGAATGGCGCCAAGCGTTTGTGGTCAAAGAAACCTCGACGACATTCTCTGATGGCCTAGAGGCGTTCCAACGTCTGGCAGACCTGGCCGGAGTGAGCATCAACTCTGCTGCCGTCGTCTGCCGAGGGCACGGGCAACTGGAGTCATTGCGGGGCAAAGCAAACTACACCCAACTCCAGGGCAAGGCAAAGCATTTGGCTACGGTCGCGTTCCTGCGTGATTCCCGACACGATTACCGTCGGGCATCTCAGACCGTTGAACGTATAGTGCGCGAATTCACAAGTGACGACCCTCTCTGGGAGCGTGTCGATACCGACCCGCAGTCACCGGAGCGCATTGCTGTAGCATTGGCAATCTGGAAATTCGTCAAAAACCCGGACCGACTAACACCGGTATCTCAGCTTGGTAACACATGGATTCCTTCCATGCGAACACAGTTGGCGAGATTGATCGAGGAGATCGGCTTGCAATGTGATGTGAGGCTCGGACACCACATTAAGGCAACCGGACTCTCTGCGGTTCAGAAGGCTCTGCCGCTCTTCGAATCGGTCCATGAGTTTCCGGAAGTGCGGTACGACACGATTCATCAGGTGAAGGGCGAGAGCATCGACGCGGTGCTGGTCATCGGCAGTACAAAATTTTGGAACTCCGTGGTGGCGGCGGTACAGCACGGCGACAACAGGGAAGATCGACGGCTGGCGTATGTGGCGATGACGCGAGCTCGCCACCTGCTTGTCGTCGGGCTACCGAAGGCCCACTACGACAAGCACTCAAAGACCTGGGTGGAGTGGGGCTTCAGGGTGGCGTGATGAAAGCCAGAACCCAACCGGACGAACAACGATGTTGTTTCAGGACTATAGCATGATAGCCACACTGCTACAACACATCAAACTGGACGAACGCGAGCACGCACCAGCTCGCCGCCGAGTACCGTGTCACGCTATTACTGGAATCCAAAGGTGGTTCGGGTTGATTGGACAGATTTCGCGGGAATTTAAGGTGTAGCGTTGCGATCTTGTTCCGACGCAATCAACCAGACAAGACCCATGTCGAGACGCACACGCAGAACCCATAGTCCTTCGTTCAAGGCGAAGGTAGCCCTCGCCGCCGTGCGCGGCGAGAGCACGCTGGCGGAACTCGCCGAACGCTTCGAGGTGCACCCGAACCAGATACAGTCCTGAAAGAAGCAGCTCACAGAGCGCGCCGAGGAGGCGTTCGTCCGAAGCCGTAACGTTCCCGACGAACGCGACAGGAAGATCGAGGCGCTCCACGCGAAGATCGGGGAGTTGTCGATGGAGAAGGATTTTTTATCGAAGGCGCTCGGTCGCGGCCTGTAGCCGAGCGCAAGGCCCGGATCAATCGTTCGCACTCCTTGCCTGTCGTTCGGCAATGCGCGCTTCTGGCGCTGAGCCGCTCCACGGCGTACTACCGCCCCCGGGGCAAGAGCGAGGAGAACCTGTTTCTTATGAAGGAGATAGACCGCATCTATTATGGATCGTCCCACGAGCGGCTCGCGCACCATAAAGAGCCTGCTCGAGGCGAAGGGGCATACGGCGGCGCGCAGCCGCGTCGCACGCCTCATGCGCCTTATGGGCCTGAGGGCCATCTACCCGAAGCGGCGCACATCCTCTCCCGGGACAGGACACAAGATATATCCCTACCTGCTCAAGACAATGAAGATCGACAAACCCGGTCAGGTCTATGCGGCGGACATTACGTACATCCCTATGGCGAAAGGCTTTCTGTATCTCGCAGCCGTAATCGACTGGCATAGCCGCAAGGCGCTCGCCCACCGGCTCTCGAACACGCTGGACGCAGGCTTCTGCGTCGAAGCGGCAGAGGAAGCCATTGTCCGCTACGGCACCGTAAGCGAGGCCAGAAAGAGCGTCGCCGACTACCTGCGCTACTTCAACGAAGAGCAACCCCGCCAAGGGCTTGACAATAGAATTCCCGACGACGTATTCTACAGACGAAAGCCGCTGACCAAGGCGGCGTAACCCACCGCAGCCCTGCACCTAAAACGACCCGGACTAACTGTCCGAATTTCCCGAACCATTTCTTCCCTCAAGCCCAACTAGTCAACGAGTATTCCGATGGACGAACCCAAACCACTCGATATCCTCTTCACTGAGAAGCTGTTCCGAATTCCCGACTACCAGCGCGGTTACGCCTGGGGACGCAAGCAGTTGGATGCCTTCTGGGAGGATCTCATCAACCTGCCCGACGATTGCTCCCATTATACCGGCGTGCTGACTCTGAAAGAGATTTCGTCCAACGCTGTTCAGACGGATGACAAGGAGTTCTGGCTGGTCAATGACCATTCGTATAAGTTGTACCACATCGTCGACGGACAGCAGCGGCTGACGACCTTCACACTGTTTCTGCAAGCCTTCATCGAATTGCTTCAGGGCTTGCCTGAAAACGAGGGCCAGGCGGATGACGCGATCTACCTGACAGACACGCTCAGCATCGCAGACGTTGAATGCAAGTTTCTGTTCAAAGTGAAGCCGCCTGGGAAGGCCTTTCGCACTTACAAGTTCGGCTACACGGACAACCCTAGTGACGCGTACATGCGGTATCGGATTCTGGGCGAGGAGGGTGGCACGGTGTCCGAGACGTTCTATACGCTCAACCTCAGCAATGGGAAGCGCTACTTCAAAGAGCGACTGCGAGCCTGGCACGAAAAAGAAGGGATTTCAGGGCTCAAAGGCATGTACCGCACGCTGACCAAACGGTTCTTGTTCAACGAGTACATCATCAAGGACGAGTTCGACGTATTCGTCGCCTTCGAAACGATGAACAACCGCGGGAAGACGCTTTCAGATCTGGAATTGCTCAAGAATCGTTTGATCTACCTGACGACCCTCTATACCGATGCGGAATTGGATCGTGCGGAGCGCAAAGATCTCCGTGACTTAATCAATAACGCTTGGAAGGAGGTTTACTTCCAGTTGGGGCGCAACAAGTCGAAGCCGCTGAACGACGACCACTTTCTGCGGGCTCATTGGATGATGTATTTCAAGTACTCTCGGCAGACGGCGCGAGACTATATCAAGTTTCTGCTGGACGAGCAGTTCAAACCGCAGCGTGTTCATCGCAAGATCGTTCATCCGGTGGACTTGGAGGAAGCCGAGGAGCAGACATCTGACGCGGACCTGGAAGTGGACGACGAGAACGGATTGGACGAGGTCGAAAGCAGCGTGCCGATGATGGCAGCTGAGTTGCGGCCGAAAGAGATTCGAGACTACGTCAAGAGCCTTGAGGCGTCTTCGGTTCACTGGTTCCGCACGTTCTACCCTGAAATGTCGGACGATTTGACATTGACAGAAATTGAATGGATTCAACGCCTGAATCGGCTGGGCATGGCGTATTTTCGCCCGTTGCTCATGGCGATTCTGAAGAGGTTCGATGACCCCAGCCAGCGTATCGATGCCTTCAGGGAGATCGAACGGTTTGTCTTCGTCGTGTTCCGGCTGACCCAAGCCCGCTCGAATTATCGCAGCTCGGAGTTCAGCAACGCCGTTCGTGCGATCGACCGTGGCGGCATGGATTTGGCAGAACTGAAGGAGCGACTTCGGCACCGGGTGATCTTCAAGTTCGCGGACTTCTATCTGTTGCTTCAGAGGAAGTTCGAGAACGGTCGGGGCTACTGCGACTGGTCCGGCTTGCGGTATTTCCTCTACGAGTACGAGTTGGAGCTGCTGTCCAGCAGTCGCCAGAAGAAGCTCGATTGGGCGGATCTGCTCAAGACGCGGAGAGACAGAATCTCCATTGAGCACATCTATCCGCAATCCGAGACGGCGCCGTGGAAGCCGGCCTTCAAGAGTATCCGCAGGCACAAGAGGGCGGCGTACTGCAATAGCCTCGGAAACCTGTTGCTCCTCTCTTCCGCGATCAACTCTTCGCTGAAGAACGACGCCTTCGCCGAAAAGAAGGCACCCAAGGAGAACCGCGATGGCAGTAAGCTCCGCAACGGTTATGCAGACGGATCGCACTCGGAAATCGAAGTCTCCCGTTACGAAGATTGGGGACCCGATGAGATTCGGGAGCGAGGCATGCGGTTGCTGAGATTCATGGAGAAGCGTTGGAAAATCCGTTTCCCAAATGATCAGGCACGGGAGAAGCTGCTGTTTATCGGAAGCGTCGATGGCGAAGAGCCAGATGGAGAAGATTCAGAATGAGCTCCCCAGGCAAAACGCCGAAGCATGTCAAGCTGGATGAACGCAACCACGTCGAGAAGCCGCTGCTCGACCAGCTTGCGGGCTTGGGCCGGGAGGTTATCGACGCTCCTCGTTTCTTATCTTCCTTACCTTGCAGCCTTGTCTGAATCTGCCCATTCCATGCTGATCCACTCGCTTGCCTCGAATTATCTGAAACGGACCTTGCGCTCTCCGTTCGGGACGTGGATTCTTGGGGGCAGTCTGCTTTTCGTCCTATGTTTCTGGGTTCCTGTTTTTCTGTATGCCTTTTTTATAGGCTTTTCTGCCGTCCGATATCTGGACATCGACCATTCCGTCGATTTGCTCGCCGCCGTGAACCCGGCGATACTCCCTGTTCTTATCGCATGGGGCCTTTTCGATGGTTTGCTTCTCAGGCGCAAGATATATGTACCGCTTTTTCCTTACCTGATTACTCCGACGCCACGGCGAACACTTGCTGTGTTTCACCAGATTGTTATGCTATTCGGCAAGTTCAACCTGTTCATGCTGGCGTTCATTGCAGGGTTTTGGGTCAAAAACTTTTATCTCCGGGATATCGCTTTTGCCTGGGACTGGCTACTGGTCCTGTGCCTGCTGTGCGTATGCATGCACCTTGCGGCGAATATTCTTCGTTCATGGCGGGGAGAGAAATACCTGCCAGTGCTGGGCGTATTGCTTTGCGTTTCGGTGTTGGCGGTACTCGAATGGGGGCACGATGTCCGGATCCTGTCCGGAGCTTCCGCCAATCTTTTCGATGCGGCCGCAAGCGGGGCTGTCTGGCCGTCGATACTTCTGGCAGGCTTGGCGGGCTGCCTGTTTTACGGGTCCACGAAGAGGATAAGCCGGAGCCTGTACATAGACCATTCGGTAGCGCCGCGCCTTTTTAGAGGTAAAAGAAGGGCGCCCCGCAGAAGAAGCAGGCCCCGCACCCTGACGGCCGAACTGCTATCCTGCGAATGGAAGCTTATTCTCAGAAATCGACAACCCCGGTCGATGATGACGATGGTAATAATACAGGTATCTTTTTTTGCTCTTATGATGGTTGGTTTAAGCACGGAAGTAGATGATATGCAAAAAATAGTAAAAACGTTTTCCGTGATTCTTATAGTATTAACAGGTTTCACGCAATTGTATATTAGCTACTGCTTTGATTGGAGAAGTTATTCTTACGATGGTTTACAATCGAGGGCGATATCTGAAGTTGTATTATTAAAGACAATGATTCTCATGTCTCAAAGGTGGACATTATTAATAATATCGATCTATATAGTAGCTACAATAATTTTCAATGTAATACTTGATGGAGCGATTTATTTCGACTGGGTTTTCGTAATGGGTAGTATTTTGTACGGAATGGGAATCTGTAATTTTATCATGTTTCTACCGATCATTTTATTTCTTCCCGTACCTCGTAATCCGAATGCCGGAATGTTTGAATTCGGCGCACTGATACAAATATCCGCTGTCAATCCACAATCATGCGTGCTTATGCTTATGGCGATATTTTGTGGCGTGCCCCTTGTTTTTACGCTGGCTGTATCCGGCCTATGGGCCGGCCTGACTCTGGGTACGCTGGGTCTGGCGGGTCTGTGTTTCCAGCCATGGCTGACGAGACTCCTTGCCCGGTGCCTGCGAACCAGGCGGTACCTCGTCATGGAGCGGTTTCGCATCCGCTGACGGCGAACCTGACAGTCGAAGGAGACGAATGCGCCCATGCTATGTATTCTCCCGGCGTTCGCCGCACATTTCCGTTCCGCGTAACTTCGCTGGCGAATCTTTCGTAAAAACAGTGGGTTCGTATGCGCTCCTTCTCGATGACTTCCTGTACGGACAAGGAATCCGAGAGCAGATTCTTGTGATCCAGCTTCACGACATATCGCTGCGCTTCGGCGATCAGGTCCTCTTCGACCGCTTGTCGTGGGGCGTCCCTCCCGGAGAGCGGATCGGCCTGATCGGGAAGAACGGCGCGGGCAAAACCACGATGCTCCGGCTCATCGAGGGGCATATCGAGCCGGACGAAGGGCGGCTGGCCATAGGTTCCCGTACGTCTATCGGATACCTGGAGCAGGATGTGCAGGCGCTCGACTCCGAGGCGTCCATTCTCGACGAGGCGTTGAAGGGGTTTCCAGACCTTCGGGAGCTTCAAATCGAGGAGGCGCAACTGGTTTTCGAACTGGAGACCTTGCAGAACCACGAGGACGCGGAATACGCCGGACGGCTTCAGGCGCTGGACCGCATTCATGCGTCGCTGGCCATGCACGAAGCCCATCTGGCCCGTCCGAAGGCGGAAGTGGTGCTTGCCGGCCTCGGATTCGCCGCCGAAGATATGGAGCGCCCGGTCAAGTCGTTTTCGGGCGGATGGCGCATGCGGGCGATGCTGGCCCGGCTGCTGCTCCGGCAACCGGACTACCTGCTGCTCGACGAGCCGACCAACCACCTCGACATCGAAAGCATCGACTGGCTGGAGAGCCACCTGAAAGGCTACGAGGGGACCGTGGTCATCGTCTCCCATGACCGGTATTTTCTGGATCGGATGGTGACCGCCATTGCCGAGCTTACGCACGGGCGCATCCATTTCTACGCGGGCAACTACAGTTTTTATCTCCAGGAACGCATCCAGCGGCGCGCCCTGCAACAAGCCGCGCACGAGAACCAGCAACGGGAAATCGTCGCCACCGAACGGTTCGTCGAACGATTCCGGTACAAGGCGTCCAAGGCGAAGCAGGTGCAGAGCCGCATCAAGATGCTGGAACGGCTGGAGCGCATTCCTCCTGCCCCGTCCGAGGAGGCGGCCGTCCGCATCCGTTTCCCGGAGCCTCCAAGGTCTGGGCGGGTCGTCCTCGAATTGAGCGCGTTTTCCAAAACCTACCGTACCGACGACGGCGACATTCGCGTTTTCAGGAACGCCGGGCCGCTTACGATCGAACGCGGAGACAAAATCGCCCTGATCGGGAAAAACGGGGCGGGAAAGTCCACCCTGGCCCGCATACTCGACGGAACCGAGCCGTTCGAGGGCGAGCGTTCTTCGGGTTATCGCGTTGAGCACGCCTTTTTCGCACAGCATCAGGCCGATATGCTGGAGCCCGCGGACACAATCCTCGAATCCCTTCGCCGCGCCGCCGGCGACAAAACCGATAGGGAACTCCGCTCCGTGCTGGGGGCTTTTCTGTTTACCGGGGACGATGTGTTCAAGCGCATCCGCGTGCTGTCCGGGGGCGAAAAGAGCCGCGTCGCGCTGGCGCGCACGTTGCTTCACCCTTCCAATTTTCTGATCCTCGACGAGCCGACCAACCATCTCGACGCGGCGTCGATTCCGGTGCTCATCGAAGCGCTGCGCCAGTATGCGGGCGCCTTCGTCGTCATCAGCCATGACCGGCATTTTCTGGATCAGGTGGTCAACCGCGTCTGGTACGCCAGGGGGGGACGGGTGCGCGCGTTCATCGGCAATTATTCCGAAAACAGGGAGCGCATGGAGTTTGGAGGGGCCGGTTCCGGATCGGAGGGGGAGGCGTCGAACGGGTTGCGCGGAAAGGCGCCTCGAAAGCGCCGGTCCGAAACGACAGGAAAGCATTCCGGCGGGCCGCGCTCGAAGGAGCAGAAGCGGCGGGAAGCCGAACAGCGCAATCGCCTGCACCGGGCCATGAAAAAGGGGGACGCGGTTGATCCCGAAGCGATGACGGCCCGTCAATTGCGCGCGTATTGCGACCGTCTGGAACGGGACATCGCCGAAAAGGAGCGGGCCTTTCAGGAAGTACAGGATCAGATGGCCCAACCGGACGCCTACAAGAACGGCGCGCTTATACGCACGTTGCGCACCGAGTACGACCGGATGAAGGAAGACCTGGAGCAGGCGTATGCCCAATGGGAAGCGGCGAGCGAGCGCATGGCGGTAAGGGAGGGGTAAAAAAGAAGTTTTTTCCGATGTCGCGCGGCGAACCAATGCCTATCGCTGTCGTACCCTTATCCGAAGCTCACCGTCACTTCAAAGGGTCTAAAAAAGTGATCCAGACCACGTTGCCTCTCGCGGCAAAACCTGCTTTCCGGCCTGCGCTGTCGCCGAATGGCGGGTCGATCTCCGCGCGCAACGAACTGCTTGCCCGCTTTGCAAGCCGGATCCGCATTGATTACGACCTGACCCGGCGCCTTGTCTCCTATCAAGGCAACAAAAGCGCTCCGGGCTTTCGCTGGATGAAATACAAGGAAGGGTTTTCCACGCGACTCGTCGAGCGCCTGTTGAATATTGGCGGCGGGGACCGTGTGCTCGATCCCTTTTCCGGCATCGGCACTACCGCGTTGACGGCCAGCCGCATGGGTAAGAGCGCTACCGGTATCGAGATCATGCCCATCGGGAATCTGGCTGCGGGCGCTATCTCCGCCGTTGCCAACGGACTTTCCTCCGGAACGTTGACGGACGCCTCCACAAGATTGCTGCGCCACATAGCGTCCGGCGAAGCGGACGAGAAGCGCCGTTTTTCGCACGTTCGCATCACGAGAGGGGCTTTTTCGCAGCAGGCCGAGGAAGAGATCGCCAGAGCCCGGACATTCCTTGCCGGATTGTCCGATACGTTTCTGGCGACTGTTCTGGAATTCGCTTGCATGACGGTTATCGAAGAGGTCAGCTACACCCGAAAAGACGGCCAGTATCTTCGGTGGGATCCTCGTTCCGGTCGAACGAACAGCACCCGACTCGACAAGGGCCCGTTGCCGACGTTCGGATCCGCGCTGAAACGCCGCCTGGATCAGATCATCGCGGATATCCCGGCTGTCAAGCGTACTTACGGCGGTCCGCCGCCGGAGTTGATCGGGGGTTCCTGCCTGACGGAATTGAGAAATATCGAGGGGGGATCGTTCGATACAGTCATCACGTCGCCGCCTTATGCGAACCGGTACGACTATACCCGCACGTACGCGCTTGAACTGGCGTTTCTGGGGTACGACGAACAGGCGTTCAAGGCGCTCCGACAGGCTTTGTTGTCTGCGACCGTCGAGAACCGATCCAAGCGAGACGAGCTTTCAAAGATATATGGGGTATCCGACTCGTTGTCTCGCGTCTTTGAGATGGTGGACGCCAATGCCGCGTTGGCGGAGGTCCTGACCATTCTTCGCGCGCACGCCGACGAACTCGGCAATCGCAACGTTATCGGTCTGCTTCTGCACTATTTCACGGAAATGGCGGTCGTTATTGCGGAACTTGCCCGTGTGGTGGCGCCCGGCGGCCATGTTTTCATGGTCAACGACAACGTACGTTATCATGGCGAAGAGGCTCCTGTGGATCTGATCCTTTCCGATTTTGCGGAACAGTCAGGTTTTCGTTGCAATACTATTTGGGCTCTGCCCCGGGGAAAGGGAAATTCCAGCCAGCAGATGGGGCGATTCGGTCGGCAGGAAATCCGCAAATGCGTGTATCACTGGCAGCGAACGTAAATGGACCCGAATAAACTGGAGGCTGCGCGTCAACGCGCACGGATTATTTCGGACAAGATTCGCGCCCGGACGGACGAAACGGTTCGCAACAAGATACTCGGATATACGGGGCTTCTTTCATGGGAAAAACCGGAACGGTTCGGGATCGACAGGGAAGCATGGCGACATATCGAGGAAACGGATGCCATGCCCAGGCTTGTTTTCGCGCACCCTGACTTGCTTTGCATACATCCGGATGCATCCTTGCATTATCGGGGGATCGCCACGCTTTCCCGCAAGCGAGTCGGCAATATTGTCAGTTCGATAGATCGCTGGGAAAAGGAACCCGACGCCGTACGAGTTACGGAAGAAAAGGCGCTCCGGGTCGCCCGTCTGTACAATGCTATCATATCTTCCATAATTACGGGTTCTACTGACTGGACGCTCGAAAATGGCTATCGCAACATTCTTGCGACTATTGGCATTACTCTGGATGGGACATTGAGAAATATCATCGGTCAGGAAGCGGAACAGTCGATCAAAGACAAAATCGCGGTATGGCTTGAGGGGCAGTCGGGAATTGCCTGCCAGCCCAACGAGGCGCGCACGGCATGGTACCTAGGCGCCGGAAACTCCCTGAGAATGGTATATGCTTCCGAGCCGGACATCCGCTTTGAACAAGAAATGCCGGACGGTTCCTGGAAAGAAATCGCAACGATCGAGGTGAAGGGCGGCACCGATCCGGCCGGAGCGCTGGAACGACTTGGCGCCGTCAAGAAATCTTTTGACCGAACGTCCGCAAGAACAAGGAATTTTCTGATCGCGGGCGTGGTGACGAACGAAATGCGCAATCAACTCAATAACATGCACATTGAAAAAGTCTTCCTTCTTGCAGAAATATTACATCTTGAACGCGAATGGACGCAGTTCGTAAACGAGATATTCCATCATACCTTGCGGTTGCTGGAAATGCCGTATCGTAGTGGATGAGGGTTGGAAGAGTATGGAAGCGGCGAGCGAGCGCATGGCGGTGAGGGAGGGGTAGTACCTCTTCAGTCTCGGCTCATCCAGAAGCGTTTTGGCATGACGCCAGCCCGATAGTTCCTTGAGTAGGCGCAAAGGCGCCTGCTCTAACAATCGGAAATGCCCATATAGGGGCGCCAATTCAATAGTCTTCTGGCAGTCTCTTGGGTATTTTTCGTTTCTTCACCGGGAATGCCGAGGGCGGTCACCTTGTCGGGATCTGTCGCCAGGGCTTCTACGATCTCTATGAGGTCCGGGTCGTCCAGCGCGACGGCGAGTAAAATGGCCCCACGCAAAACCCCTGAACGGCTAACCGGATATGCGCCGGTGGTGTCCTGCATCGGCAGGGAGGATAGGAAATCTTCCTTTAGGAAACGCTGCCCGGTTGCGATCAGCAATGCGCTGCTTTCGCGCGAAAAGGGCAGGCGCTCCATTTTATGAGAAACCGCCAATTCCGATAGAAGAACCAGACCATCTTCCATTTTTCTGAACGGCGTCGTCGGCGTAAAAATCGCTTCGGTGAGCAGCACCGCGCTTGTATCGGGAAACTGGCTGAATATTCCATCGGAATCAAAAGGCATTCCCGGCTCGTTGCCGCATACCCCGTATCGGCCGATGCGCACAAAGAATTTAACGAGACTCGGGTCTCGCAGTTGCTGGACAGCATCTTCAAGCGGATACATTATGACTTCATCTTCATGATAACTTTCGGTATAAGAATCATAAAAATTAAAATCCGCTCCCGCTTCTTTCCGCTGCATCGCCGCGTCATACTTGTACAAGAATGCCTTTTTCAGAACAGTGCGCAAGGAATCCCCTATTTGTTCCGGCTCCATGCGCGCTACCTTTCGGAGCGCCCTGAATTGGGTTTCTTCCTCTTCTCCTTCCATGATGGCCCGTATCGCAGCAACAAGTTCGTCCTGCGGTAATTCCGGCTCGCTAAACGGGTCCTGAAATTCTTTTCTACGCTGCCGAGCTTGCAGCCCGTATTGGATACTCTCCTGAAAATATTCCACCCCTCCGGGGGTAACGCCCCGAACAATCGCCTCCTCACGGTTCGAAGCCAATGTTTCTACGATCTGCATCAGGTCCGGCTCGTCCAATGCAAGCGCGAGATCCACAGCGCTGGACAAAACTCCCCGTATATGCAGTCCCTGAAAATCTTTCAACCCCTCCCTGTCAAGAAAACGGCGCGCCGTACGAACGATCAGGTCTCTGTGGTCAGGGGAAAGAGGTTCTGTTTCCTCCATTAATGGCGTATAGCGAACGATATCGGTCAAGGAGGCCAGACGGGCCTGTGCCTGCCGGGTATACAGTCGCTCCCCGGAAAGCACGTCGACAATCGGGACAACGCTACGGTTGCCCATACGTGTGAACGAAAAGTGGAACTCCCCTGCGTTTGCCAGCGCTTCGATAGCTTCGGGCGTTGCAAGGCTCGCAACGGCATCTGCCAGCATCGAATGAAATATTCTTCTGCTACGCCATTGATCTCGCTCGCTCATCTCCAGAGCCTTTTTGCCTTCCTCATCGTCCTCAGCCTCAAAGCGTTCGAGCAACCAGGCGCGTTCATTTATTTTTTCATTCAACCAGGTCAGGGTCTCTATCATGGCTGTCCATGCCTCGGGACCAATGTTTTCAGGGTCACCGATGTCGCCAAACCCTGGATGAACCCATCGGCCAGCCCCGTGTATTGCTGCAAGCGGTGCATATATGTCTTTTCCCCCTGCTTGAACCGAACGGATTTTCGCTGCAAGGTCCGCATCGGAATGCTCAGCGTATTGTTTCGATAACGCTTCGGACAAAAGATACCAGGCCGTGTGCATGGGATAATAGTCGGACCCGATGCCCAGCATTCCCCTGGTCACGGCGCGTTGCAATGCTTCTTCCATCTCCCCGGAAGGTATGTGCGTGGCCAGCCAGGCCGCTGTGGTTTGCCGCGCGCTGTTTCCGGGCAGATAGTGGCCTTGCTCATCAAAGGAAATAATGGAAAGAATGTCCGCCGTCAGTTCTTTCTGGGAAAAGTGGGGTTGCAGGGCGCAGGCCAGAAGGCGGGAAAGACTGCCCAGCCGCGGATCGCCGGTTTCTCTTCTTAACGACCGCAAATAGTTGACAAACGCAGCCGCATCGACGAGTACCTCGCGCAAGGCGTCGTTCATGTGTCCCGGTGCGATGCGGGCTGCCTGTGCAAGCGCTTCTTGTTGTATGGGAGATTTTACGTCCGTCACGATGGTGCGAATATCCCGCGCCAATTCCTCCTGGGGAGGCAGTGCGGAAGCAGCCGGATCATGTTCGGGGCAATCCGGCGCGGCGGATGTTTCTGTGTTTGAAGAGGCCGCCACATTGGAATCCTGTGCAAGCGCTTCGGACGAACAGGTCGTCAGCAAGAGCGTGGCGGCAAGCGTTGTAATGACTATGAGAGTTGGGATGCGCTGCATGGTGCAAGGGGAATTAGAGAAATCGCTTTGCCTAACAGTCGCCGCCGCCCATATAGGGGCGCCAATTCAATAGTCTTTTGGAATCCTCTTGAACATATTTCACCCGTTCATCGGGAATGCCCAGAGCAATTACCTTATCCGGGTTCGTCGCCAATTCCTGTACAATGTCTATCAATTCCGGTTCATCCAGCGTAACTGCAAACAGAAGGGCAGGATACAGAATAGTCTCACGGTTGAAGGAATCGATGCCTTCCGAAATTGGCAAGGAGGGAAGCAAATCTCCCTCCAGGAAACGCCGGCTTGCGGCGCTCAGAAGGGCTCTATTTTCCTGTGTAAGACGTAATCTTCCCGATTTATATCCTGCTATCATGTTGGTCAAAACATGCAGGCCATCGAACATTTTTTCGGGCCGTGTTGTCGATCGGAAAATGGCCTCGGTAAGCAATGGCGCACTTTGGTCAGGGAATTCGTAGAAAATGAATTGGCGCCCGCTGCCACATGTTCCATACGCTTCCATTTCCACAAACATCTCGACGATATCCGGGTCTTTCAGTTGATCGAGGGCCGCGCCAAGAGGGTATCGCAAAGGGCTGTATCTTTTTTCCCAAACCGTTTCTTCTTTTTGTTGGGCCTCTATATGCAGATAGCGGAATGCTCTTATGATTGCAGTACGTAGCGTATCTCCTATCTGTGTCGGATCCGTTTCTGCTATTCTCCTCACATACCTTGCAGCTTCTTGTTGCCGGTTTCCCTTTTTCCCTTCCGCAATAGCCTGTATGGCGGAGACGAGCCCGTCGAAAGTTGGTATCGGCGAGGGGATGATATACGCCGCTTGTGCCCGTATCATTGATTCTTCCCTAACAATCGATTTCAGATAAGACATGCGACTTGCATCCAGAACGCCGGGGCCGACCGCTTCCTCAGGATTTGACGCCAACGCTTCCAGGCCTCCCGGGGTTTGATTTATTAATGCCTCTAGCAGTAATTTCCTGGTCGTATACATGATATAATTCTCGCTGCCGATATCCGCCATTCCTTTAACCACGGCATGTCGCAAGTTTGATTTCATCTCCCCGGAAGGAATGTGCGTGGCCAGCCAGGCGGCCGCTTGCCGGGTTGCAAAGCGCACATGTATAGAGTCGGAACGATTCGCAATCGAAAGAATGGCTGCAGCCATTTCTGCCTTGGAAAAATGGGGTTGCAGGGCGTGGACGAGCAAGAGATTGAGACTGTCCAGGCGCGTATCGTCGGCTTTATCATCAAGATAGGCCACAAACGCAGCCGCATCGACGAGTACCTCGCGCAAGGCGTCGTTCATGTGTCCCGGCGCGATGCGGGCTGCCTGTGCAAGTGCTTCTTGTTGTACGGGAGATTTTACGCCCGTCACGATGGTGCGAATATTTCTTGCCAGTTCCTCCTGGGGAGGCAGTGCGGAAGCAGAGGGATCGGAATCCGGCGTCTGCACCTCCGATGCACAGGCCGCCCAAAAGATCAGTGCGGCCAGCGCCGTAATTACGATGTGGGGTCGGAGGTGCATGGTGAGTCGTTTACCTTTTCCGGCTTGGCGTCTTGGCGGGCGGACGCGTTTCGTCCGGCGCCGTTATTGCCCGCAGGTCTATATTTCGCTCCTCGAACTCCGCCTTCAAGCCGAGATGCGTCAGGCCCTCGTTGATCAGCCAGTCCATTTGGTCTGGTTCAGTGGAGTGGGAATTCAGTCTCACGGGCACCGCGTCCTGCAGGTTCCGCATGCGCTCGTTCGACCACAGCCGCTGGTCCAGCGCCACGAACAACCCCTTGTCTTTTTCCGAACGGATCAGGCGTCCGAAACCCTGTCGTAATTTCAGTTTAGCGGTGGGCCGGTAATATCTTTCCCAGAATGTATCGCCCATGCATTCTTGCCGGTGTGCAATAAGCGGATCTCCGAGGTTTGGATTGGGCAATCGCACCACGATCACTTGCGAGAGCGTGCGGCCCGGGAAATCCACGCCGGTCCAGAATCGATTCACGCCGAAGAGCACGCTGTGCTCCGTGGCGCGGAAGGCATTGATTTCGGCAAGGCTGCTTCCGTCCTGCAGCAGGGGATCGACGCCGTATCGCTCCAGCATGGGTTGCACCTGTTCGTAGATGTCGCGCATTTCTTCCGTACTGGTGAAGAGCGCCAGCGTGCGCCCGTTCACCGCTACGACCAGCCGGGCAAGAGCGCCTGCGGCCTCCTTGCGCCACCTGTTTTTTCGTTGCGCGGAACCGCCGGATACGTAGGGCGGGATGGAGGTCGTTACGAATCCCTTCACATTTTGGGCGTAATCAAACGGCGAGGCAATACGGGCCGACGCATGCGCATCGAACGGAATGCCCAGATTATCGGAAAACAGATCGAGACGGTTGTCCACGAACAATGTCGCCGAGGCGAAAAGGGTGGTGGCATAGCTCTTCTGGCATGTTTCTTTCAGGATCGCCGAGATGTCATAGGGGATTTTTTGCAGCGTCCATTCCTCTCCGCGGAAGGTGCAAATATGTACGAAATCGTCCGAGGGGTAACCGTTTGCAATTTCCGCCGCTTCGAAGCTCAGTTCCTTTGCGAACCGGATATATTTTACAATGCGCGCTTTTTCGCGTTGCATGCGTTTGTTTCCGGCGTCCTCGTATAGCCCGCTGCATAGCAGGGCGTCCCAGCATGTAGCAATATGATCGACGCGGGCGGCCAGCGAGGACAGGTGCGTTTGGAAATGCTCTCCGGCCGCCGGGTGCATCTTGACCCATCGCCGGGTTTCGCGGTCAGGGTAGTCCCTGGATATTTCGCCGATGACGTTTAGGAGAACGTGAATTTCTTCGCAAGCCGCACGAATGGACTGTACGCTGGATACGGCTTTTTCGAACGTATCGTTATCGGCTATTTTCTTTCCGGTCGCCTGCAACGACTTCGCAAAACGATCTTCCAGAATTTGCGCAAATCCGCGCCGGCGTCCGGAGCCTGCAACCCGTTGCAAAAACCTGCGCCGGATACGGTAGGTGGACAGGGTCATGGTGGCGGCGTTGCGCAGGTTATCCGGAAATTGATCCGCCTCGTCGATCAGGCATATTTGCGTCGGTTCCTGTATCTGGCTGTCCATGAGAGGCAGTTTGTAGTGGTTTGTAACCACGATGTCCGCCTCGCGGGCTTTTTGCAGGCGCCGGGGGTAGATGCAGGATGCGCCCATGCGGCACAGGTCGGATGTGCAGGCCACCGCTGCATTCGCCTCATCGAGAAAATCGTCCAGATCGGGGAATCGCCGCCGGAAAAAGGCCCAGGGGATATTTTCCGTCTCCCCCTGATTGCGCACGAGCGCCAGAAACAGGAACAGCCAGGCGAGGCGCTTTTCCGCCGGGGCGCCGCTTGCAGGACGTTTACGCCGCGACGGAGGCGCCTTTCCGGTTTTTCCGCCCGATTCTACCGGTCCGTACGCTTCCTCGAACAGATCGACCACGGCGGTTATGCACAAAAAGTTGCCTTTGCCCTTGAGCGGCGCCGCCTTGAAATCCTGGTAAAGCGATCCCGTACGGGTCAGGCGCGGCCATTCCGTTTCGAGGAGATGATCCTGTAAATTTTTCGTGGCCGTGGCGACAATGATTTTGCCGATCTTGCCGCCGCGCGTCTCTGGAGCGCGGCCCTGTCGAATATATTCGCAGGCTGGTATCAGATAGCCCAGCGTTTTTCCTGTGCCCGTTCCGGCCTCAATGGCGTATACGCCTTCTTTATTGATGGCGTCGGCGCAGAAGCGGGCGAAGGCCTGTTGTTCGCGCCGGGGCCGGAAGTCTTCCACCTCTTCGACGAGTCGGGAAAAGGCCCCGTCCACATGTTCAAGGCTAACTATCGGCGGGGACGCCGTTTTTTCCGGAGGGCGCGCTACGCCAACCTGCGGGGCTGGCGGCATGCGCCCATTACCCCGGTGCGTCTCGCTCCCGTTAAGGAATGCAATGTCAAGCGATTCCGGCATGCGCGGATTCGTTTCCGTTGCGGGAAGCGCTGTGGCTTTGCGTGCTTCCCGGATCAGGAGACTGTTCCATGAACCTGTATCGGGAATGGCGTCGGGCGCCTTGTCCCCATAGGGTTTGGCGAACAGGTCGTTGCTCCACTGTATCCGGTGCGCTATGTCGGCTACCTCTAATGCCGCGCGAAAATCTTCGAATCCGCCGGGGGATTCGCCTTGCGGCGCCATGGCTTGGTCAAGCAGGCTGTATACGAGCGCGAATCCCGGTTTGGCCTGCGATTCGGAGCGAATCACATCGATGACGTTTTGCAACAGCAGGCCAAGGCTGCGCGCGAGCAACGGCAACCGGGGATCGGAGCGCTTCCATTCCGTTTCCGGGACGAATTGCCGGATCAGGTCTTCGTCGTTGGGGAGATTGCGGTCCGGCAGAAAAAACCGCGCCATCTCAAGCAAATCGACGAGCACGGGACGCTCGGCCTGGGGTTGTCCCTTGAAAACAATCGTATCGAACCATTCTTTCTGATTTTCCCGATCATAAACAAAAAGTACGTCCAGCTCGGCGAAGAAGGGAGCGACGTCCGGTTCTGCTTCTTCCCAGGATGGTTTTCCCTCGCGGAGTTTCTTCCCAATGAAACTTTGTTCGTAGAGACGCCGCGTGAGGCCACGTTCAGGGTCAAGTATCCAGTCCCTCAATTCCGGAGGGCCGCCCCCCGAATACCGCATCCCGGCGATATGAAAAATCTCGTCGCGGCCGGGCCGGTTGCCCGTAGCGAACAGATGGCCTACGCCAATCTTTAGTATTGTTTCCGACAATATTCTGTATGGCAATGACCGGGATTACGGCGACGGCAAGGCGCTTCGGACATCCGCGTCGTCGCAATCTTATGCCGGTTATCGCCTTGATTCTCTCTGCAAAGATAACCGTCCATGCATTTCTTGCAAATCGTTATGCATTGTACAAAATGAATTGTACAAAAGGCGCGCATCCGCCGCTGCGCAATCCCGCGCGCCTCGCTTCGCGCCTCTTCGCAATATCATACCGTGCTCCTAAATACTGCGCGCCTCGCCGTGCAATTGTCGCGCATTCCCCGCCTCGCGCCGCGCCGCCGGAATAATCCCCCTCAATACGCATTCTTGTGCACGAACCCCGACCAGAGGGTCATGATCATGATCTTGACGTCCAGGCTGAGAGACCAGTTCTGGATATAGTACAGATCGTATTCGATGCGTTTTTCAATGGACGTGTCTCCCCGCCAGCCATGGACCTGCGCCCAGCCCGTAATGCCCGCCTTCACCTTGTGGCGCAGCATGTAGCGGGGCACGCGCTCCCGAAATTGCTCGATGAACACCGGACGTTCGGGCCGCGGCCCCACGACCGACATATCGCCCTTGAGCACATTGATGAATTGCGGCAATTCGTCGAGCGACGCGCGCCGCATGAACGCGCCAATCCGGGTGGCCCGTTTTTCGCCCGGCTGCGCCCATACGGCGCCGGTCGCGGCTTCGGCGTCCACGGGCATGGATCGGAACTTCAGCATGTCGAAGGTGCGTCCGTTCAGCCCCATCCGGTTCTGCCTGTAAAACACCGGTCCGGGCGAGGACAACTTCACGCCGATGGCGAGCAATAACATAAGCGGCGATAGAAGCACAAGCGCCGCCGCCGCGAAAACCATGTCCACGATGCGTTTCGTAATGCGGGCGAATTCCAGCGGCGCCTCGTCGATCAGGTGGATGATGGGCAACCCTTCCACGCTGGTGATCCGGCTATTCACGATATCGAAATGGAACAGGTCCGGGACGAGGCAGACATGCGCCAGCCGGGTGGACAGTTCGCTCACAAGGGGTTCGATCCGATGCAGGACCGTGAGCGGGAGGGCGATATAGACGTAGTGTATGGGGCGATTCTCCCGCTGAAAACGATCCACGACGTTCACCGCCTCCGAGACGTCGCCCAGTACGTCTTCCTGATCCTTTTTATGGTCGTCGAGGAAGCCTGCGATCTCGAAACCGATCCAGGGATATTGCCGCAGCGCTTCCTCCAGTTTGCGCCCGGCGTCCCCCGCGCCCAGAATGAGGACGCGTCGAAGGTACATGCCCCGCTTCCGGGCGCGTCGGAGCAGCATATACATAGCGAGGCGGGCAAGCACCATCAGCGCCGGCGTCATGCCGCCGAAAAGAATCATGTGCAGGCGCGAGAAATACAGTTCGCGGTAGAAGGACAGCGAGGCGGTAATCACGATCAGGCCTATGACGACCGCTTTGGTCACGCTGAGCGCGAGATGGGTCATGCGTTGCAGGCGGTCCGGGGCGTATAGCCCGGAAAACCAGAACGTCGCCATGGAAACGATGAGCACCCACGGCAGAAAGGCGAGATACCGGGAAAGGGGCAGCCGCTCGGGCGGCGGCATGAATCCTGCCCATGCAAGTACTTCAAACCGGACGAACCAGGCGAGAATCCACCCACTCAGGATCAGGGCCAGATCGACGGCGAACAGGATGCGCTGAAACAGCCGGCTTTGCTCTTGCAACATAGGGGCGCTGCGTCGTTACGTTGTAGATGCTTGTGCCGTAGCGCTATTGCATGCAAAGGGATTCGGGCCGGTTCGGAAGAATGGGGACGAAGCGAGCGTTCGCAGGGCGTCGCCGTTCGTTCTCCTTGGTCAAATGGTTCTTTCGGCGGAATGTTTCTGTTCCCGCTCAGAATACCTGTCAATGTTTTTTTCGGCGGCGAGGCGGGCCAGCGCCAGCGAACCGACCACGCCGGCGTTGTCCCCCAGGCCCGGAGGCACGATGAACGTTTCCGGCTGATCGATGATTTCCGGGCTTTGCAGGTAGTTGGCCAGGATGCGTTGCACGCGGCGCCGGATGCGCGGAAACAAATGGCGCTGATGCATGACGCCGCCGCCGAGGATAATGCGTTGCGGGGAAAGGACGCACGTAATGTTTACCAGCGCGACGGAGAGATAGTGCGTCACATGGGTCCATATTTCGTGGTCGGGGGGCAGATGGTTCGGGGGGCCGCCCGCGCGGGCATGCAGCGCGGGGCCGGAGATCATGCCTTCGAGGCAATCGCCGTGAAAGGGGCACGCGCCCTCGAAATCGTCGCCTTCGGCGCGGGGCAGTTTCATGTGCCCCATTTCCGGGTGCAACAGGCCGTGTATGCGTTCGCCGCCGACCAGGGCCCCGCCGCCTACGCCCGTGCCGATGGTCAGGTAGACGAACGTATGCAGGCCCTTCGCTGCGCCGAGCGCGCCCTCGCCGAGCGCGGCGGCGTTCGTATCCGTGTCGAATCCGACAGGCGCGCCGAGCGCCCGTCCAAGGCGGCCCGCAAAATCCGTATGGCGCCATCCTGCCTTGGGCGTGGTGGTGATATGCCCCCAGGTTGGCGAGTCGGGACGGGGATCTACCGGACCGAAAGACCCGACGCCAAGGGCGGTCAACGCGCCGTTTTCTGTCCGGGACCGGAAGAATTCGATAGCCCGGTCGAGCGTTTCGGCGGGCGCGGCGGTGGGAAATTCGACCCGTTCGAGCAACGCCAGCGAAGCATTCCCGATCGCGCACACGAATTTTGTCCCGCCTGCCTCGACGCCGCCGTATCGGACGGGCGCATTTTGCGCCAATGCGTTTGCAGTCTGATCCATACGGTGTGTTGCAATGTAGCTACAATGTCATGACAATGTATTACATAAAGCGTATTGTCTGCCCGATGCAAGGGATGAGGATGTTTCCGGGCTACGCCATGCGCAGTTGCAGGGAAATATCCAGCGCCTCGACGGAATGGGTCAGGGCGCCGCAGGAAATGTACTGTACGCCGGTTTCGGCGATGGCCCGAACTGTGTCGAGGGCCACGTTGCCGGACGCTTCGGCGGGGATTTGTCCGCCGATAAGGGCCATGGCTTCCCGGAGGCGGGATACGTCCGGTTGTCCGTCCGCAGAGAGGCCCGCCATATTGTCCAGGAGAATACGGTCGGCGCGTCCCGCGCGCAGTACTTCCTGCACCTCGTCGAGGGTGCGGGTTTCTATCTCAATGGGGATCGACAGGGCGCGTGTTCGTCGGTACCGCTCCGCCGCCCGCAACGCTTGCGCCGCGCTTCCGGCGGCGGCAATGTGGTTTTCCTTGATGAGGAACATATCGTCGAGGCCCAGCCGGTGGTTTGCGCCGCCGCCCAGCCGGACGGCCCATTTGTCGAGCCGCCGCAAGCCTGGCGCCGTCTTGCGCGTATCCATGATCTGCACGGGAAATTCCTTGACGGCCTCTGCGAAGCGATGCGTAAGCGTGGCGACGCCGCTCATGCGCTGCATCAGGTTCAGGACGAGGCGCTCGGCCATGAGCAAGCCTTGCGCGGGTCCGTGCGCCGCCCCGAACGTTGCGCCCGCGCGAACGGGTTCGCCCTCTTCGCAGGTCCAGGAACACCGGATTCGGTCATCCACCGTCGAGAAAACATATTCGGCCATGGTCAGGCCCGCCAGCACTCCGTCCGCCTTGGCCAGGAAGCGTCCTTCGGCGCGCAGCGCGCCATCGACGATGGCTTCCGTGGTTACGTCTCCGGCGCCGACATCCTCCGCGAGCGCGTCCCGGACGAATCGTCGCAGCGCTTCCTCGGAGATATACTCGGGCAGTTGGTTCATTGCGCGCAGGCGCCGGTCATGCATCGACCCGAACGCTTCCCATGCGTTCGAATTTTTCGATGCGTTTCCCGATCAGGTCTTCCGGGGCCATGCCGTCGATTTCCGCCAGCGTTTCTGCAATGGCTTCGGCGGCGTAGCGAATCGCGTCGGGCGGATTGCGGTGCGCGCCGCCCTCCGGCTCCCGGACGATCCGGTCAATGACGCCGAATTCGATCAGATCGGGGGCCGTAAGTTTCAGGGATTGCGCGGCGTCTTCCTTGTAATCCCACGAACGCCACAGGATCTGCGAGCAACTCTCGGGAGAGATCACGGAATACCAGGCATTTTCGAGCATCAGGATGCGATCGCCTATGCCAATGCCGAGCGCGCCGCCCGAGGCTCCTTCGCCGATAATCACGACCACGATGGGCACGGGAAGGCGCGCCATCTCAAGCAGGTTTTTGGCGATGGCTTCCGCCTGGCATCGCTCTTCCGCCTCCAGGCCGGGGTATGCGCCGGGCGTGTCGAGCAACGTAATGACCGGCCGCTTGAACTTGGCGGCCAGTCGCATGAGCCGCAAAGCTTTGCGGTATCCTTCCGGGTTCGGCATGCCGAAGCGCCGGTGTTTCCGGCTTTTCATGTCGCGTCCCTTCTGATGCCCTATGATCATGACAGAGCGATTCGCGTCGCCGTATTCGGCGCCCCGGAATTTCGCGAATCCTCCCACGATGGCGGGGTCGTCTCCGTACAGGCGGTCGCCGTGCAGTTCCACGAAGTCTTCCGTCATGCCCTCAATGTAATCGAGCGTGTACGGGCGCATTGGGTGTCGGGCAATCTGTACGCGCTGCCACCGCGTCAGATTGCGATAGATGGATTCGCGAAGTTCCTCTGCGCGGGCTTCCAGCGCGGCGATCTCGCGGGACAGGTCTATCTTCGCGTCCTCGGCGTCGAACGCCCTCATTTCGTCGAGCTTTTGCTCAAGTTCCACGAGGGGTTTTTCAAAATCCAGAAGATATTCAGGAGATGACGTCATGGAGCGGCGTATTCGTGTATCCCGTTGGCGTCTCTGAGCGATCGGACGATAATATCCCAATCGAGGGACAAGGTCCGGTTTCTTACATAGAACCAGTATGCAGCGTCAAGTTCGTCTACGGCGCCTCGGGGATGATTGACGGCGTCCACTACGGCGAAAACGCCGGGTCGGAGGCGCCATTCAGGGGGCGGGCGGTATTCGGCGGTTTCGTCGTAGCCAACGAGGGCGCGTCGTCCGAACAGAATATCGGAAAAAATTTTCGTTTTACGCGAAAGGCGCGCCGGAAGCGAATTCCGTCCGGCGAGGCGGGCCGCTGCCGCGAGGAGGGGATGCAGGGCCAGGCCGATGGCTGCAATGCCCGTTTCCAGTACTCTTCGCAGGACCGACGGGCGGACCCGCACAAATGCGGTCTCCGTTTCTACGAGATTGACCATCGAAAGATCGTCCACCGATGTTCTTCCGATGACGTGGTCGCGTCCGTCGGCAAGGATGCGGAGGTGTACGTTCAGGTCATGCAGTTCCTGGATATATCGAAAAATAGCCCGGTTCGAAAGCGTGGCGGAAGCGAAAACGACGTCGTGGAGCTTCCCGAGGCGGACCAGATCGCGCAATTGCCCGGTCCTGCCAAGCCACGGCGGATTCGTGTTTTCCGCGGCGCGCTCCGGTTCGTTCCAGGATGTTGATTCGGCGGGATCGCGGACAACGAGCGCGTCGGGGTCGTTTCCGTTGCGTACAGGCGTTTCCTCGTCCGGCGTAATGAATCCTTCCAGGGAGAAGGGCGGTTTCGGGTGTCGGGCCAGCATATGGCGCAGGCGTATGGCCTCGTTTCGCCGTCCCACGAGGATGGCGCGTCGCCCATGCCCTGGTTCGGCGTTCCGCCGCAGGCGAATCCACCGGGCGATCCAGCAGGCAAGGACCGCTATGGGCCAGGTGAGCAGTACGACCAGCCGCGAAAAAGCAATGGTTTTTACGAAAAAGGATAGCGCGGATACGAGGAGCAGGCCCATCAGGAGGCCCCCGGGAACAGAGCGGAAAACATGTTTTCGCCGGTATCCTCCGAGGGCGGCGACGCCGGTTACGGAGCCGAGGCCGTAACTGAACGCCACGACAGAAAAGAAAAGCGGCGCCACGCGCGTATCGAGCAGAGAGGCATAGCCCGTTCCCAGAAGACCTGCGACGGCGTACACCAGACAAAAATCCAGCAGGGGCCAGGCGGCAAGGCGCCCGAATTTCGCCGCCACGGACATCCCGGCCCGGAGCACGATTCCGCATCGAAGCAACAGGGCCAGCAACTTCGAGTACCGGCTTTCAAAATGTTTCTCCGTAAACCGGAGCATGGCTCCATAGAAAAGGCGCACATAGCGCAATTCGCTTTTTCGGGTGCTCTGGCCCTTGTAATGGATAATTTCTGTTTCCGGGGTGTAAAATATTTTCCAGCGCGCCTGCTGAATGCGGTAACACAAGTCGATATCTTCCCCGTACATGAAGAATTCCTCGTCGAAGAGGCCCGCCTTGTCCAGTGCGGTCCGCCGAAGCATCATGCACGACCCGCTCAAGGCGTCTACCTCGGCGGTTTCGTTTTCCGGAAGATGGGTCATGTTGTAGCGCCCGAACGCCGGACTGCGCGGAAAGAGCGCCGACAACCCGGTCATCCGGAAAAAGGCTACGCGGGGCGTGGGGAAGGCGCGGCGGCTTTCGAGGGCGAACGTTCCGTCCGCATGCAATATCTTGCATCCCGCTGCGCCGGCGTCCGGGCGCTCGTCAAGGAATCGAACCAAGGTAACGAGCGTGTTTTCCTGCACGATCGTGTCTGGATTCAGCACCAGCACATAGCGTCCGCGCGCCTTGCGGATCGCCTGATTGTTCGCCGCGCTGAAACCCGCATTGCTTGCATTGGCGATCAGACGCACGTCGGGGAAATGCGCGCGCACCATCGCCGGGCTGCCGTCTACGGAATTGTTATCGACCACGAACACCTCCATACGCAGGTCGGCCTGTGCGCGGAACACAGAGCGGAGCGTCTGTTCGAGAAATTCCCGCACATTATAATTGACGATCACGACCGAAAGGTCGATTGCGCCGGCGCGGCGATCGTCTGTTGCTACGGGCAAAGGGGCTGTTTCCATGGATGAGCAGGCGGCTGGGCGTGGCCAGCGAGGCATTTTGTGCACAATTTATCCTAAATTCAATCGAAAAGCGTCCAGCCGGTTCAATTTAAGCAGTACCTTATACACTGCACGGTATTGTCCGCGCGCGGGGTTGCGCCCGATTCATACAATTTGCATTCATTCGCATGCCTCAGCTTTTCCCCAAAAGCGCCAACGCGTTGCCGATTCTTTCCCTGATCGGCGCGCTTGCAGGGGGAGTGGTATTGGTCGGCTTTGTCTGGTACTACTTTTCTCCAGAGTACACGGACGTGGGCTATGCCCCGGAACAGCCCGTGCCCTATAGTCACCGGCTGCATGCAGGCGAACTGGGCCTGGATTGCCGGTATTGCCACACGAATGTCGAACGGGTCGCCGAGGCGAATCTGCCCCCCACCGAAACGTGCATGAATTGTCATGAGCAGGTGCAGACGCAAGCGTTGTCTCTTCAGCCGGTTCGCAAAAGTTGGGCGGAAGATACGCCGATAGAATGGATCAAGGTCAATTTTTTGCCGGATTATGTGCATTTCAGCCATGCCGCCCATGTCAATAATGGCGTGGGATGCGAGACATGCCACGGCCGGGTAGACCTGATGGATGTCGTATCCCAGGTGGAGCCGTTGTCGATGGGGTGGTGCCTTGATTGCCACCGCAACCCGGAAGAGCAGTTGCGCCCGGACGAGGCCGTGACCGCGATGGGGTACGAACGCCCGGCGGATTTTATGGAGCGCAATGCGGAGCGCATCGCGCGGGAAGGCGTCCAGCCCCCCCTGAATTGCTCCGCTTGTCATTATTAGCAATCGGATCAGACGCGAGATCGACATGATCGACCTTCCTGTCCTGAAAAATGCTGAGACGCCGGGGCCGCGCGAGCGGTTCTGGCGCAGCGCCGCCGATCTCCGCGGGGAGCTTGGCGACCTGCATGATGGGGAATTCATGCCGGGCGCCGGCGATCGTCCGGGAAGTTCGTCCCGCAGGGATTTTGTACGCATTATGGGCGCTTCCATGGCGATGGCCGGACTGGCGGCTTGTCGTCGCCCCGTCGAGCAAGTGCTTCCGTACACGCGCCAGCCGGAGGAGATCGTTCCGGGAGAGCCCCTTTATTACGCTACGGGCATGCCGTACCGAGGGGTGCTTCGTCCGGTTCTCGTTCGGAGCCACGAAGGCCGTCCCACCAAGATAGAGGGGAATCCGGAGCATCCCATGTCCGAGGGAGCGTCCGGGGGATTCGAGCAGGCGTCTATTCTGAATCTGTACGATCCGGATCGCTCGCAGCGCGTACTGCGCGGGGGCGTCGGCGCGCCATGGCGGGAATTCGTTCAGTTCGTACAGGAGCTTGATGGCGCCGTCCGGATCGGGGTGGTGGCGCCGCCTACCTCCTCGCCCACGATCCGGTCGCTTCGCGGCCGCCTGGCGGAGCGTTTTTCGGCCCTGCAATGGGTGACGTACGCGCCCGAGGGAGCAGATCCGGCCCGGATGGCGCTTCGGACCGAGGCAGGAGGCGTAGCGCGGCCTTTACACCGGTTCTCCGAAGCGGAAGTCATCGTCAGCCTGGACAGCGATTTTCTGGGTCCGACCGATATCAATTTGTTGTCCAATACGGCGGAGTATGCCCAAACCCGGCGGATGGCGTCTCCAGAAGATACTCCCGGCAGGTTGTATGTCGTAGAGAGCAACTATTCGCTTACGGGGGGCATGGCCGATCATCGCAAGCGGTTGCGTTCCGGTGAAATCCCTGCCTTTGCGCAAGCGCTGGCGGCCCGGCTTGGCGTGGGCGGCGCTTCGGCCGGGAATGCTACGGAGGATGCGTTTCTGGAGGCCATGGCCCGGGACATGCAGGCGGCGGGTCCGCGCGCCGTGGCGGTGGCGGGGGATACCCAGCCGCCGGAAGTCCATGCGCTGGTTGCGGCGATCAACGAGACGCTCGGCGCGGTGGGCGCGACGGTTTCCTATCTGGCGGCGGACGAGGATGTGGAATCGGCGCAGGCCGAACGTTTTGCTGCGCTGGCCAGCGATATGCATGCGGGCGACATTGACGCGCTGTTTCTCCTCGGGGTCAATCCGGCGTACGGTGCGCCGCCCGAATTCGATTTCGTCGGCGGAATGGGTCGCGTCGCGCAGACCGTGCATCTCGGGTTGCATCTGGACGAGACGGGACAAGCGGCGGAATGGCATATTCCGCAAGCCCATTACCTTGAAGCCTGGGGCGACGGGCGGGCATACGATGGTGCGCTCTCGGTCATACAGCCGCTCATAGCGCCTCTGTACGAGGCGGCGAAATCCGATGTGGAGGTGCTGGGCCTGCTTGCCGCGGGCATGGATGTCTCCGGATACGACCTTGTACGGGAGCATTGGTCGGGCTATCTGTCTGGCGATACGGAGTCGGCGTGGCGCAAGGTCTTGCATGACGGATTCTTGCCGGACAGCGGCTACCCGGAGGCGGTTCCGGCGCTCGGGACGCTTGCCTTGTCCGTCGCTGCGCCGGGCGACGAGGAAATCGAAGTGGTCTTGCGCCTCGATCCCACCGTGCTGGACGGTTCGTACGCCAACAATGCCTGGATGATGGAGCTTCCCGATCCCGCGACCAAGATCGTATGGGATAATGTGGCGTTGATTTCTCCGGCCATGGCCGAGCGGCTGGGCGTGTCGGCGAAATACCGCAAGGGACAGTACGTCGTTGATGTGCTGGAAATTTCCGTGGCGGGCCGAAGCGTTCGATTGCCTGCCTGGATTCAGCCGGGTTTGCCGGATTACTCAGTGCATCTGACCATGGGATACGGACGCCGCATCGCTACGGATCGCCCGCCGCGGAAAGCCCGGTTCTTCGACCTGGATCATTACACCGATATTTATGCCGACGGCCCGATCGCCAACGGCGTCGGATCGAATGTCTCCGCACTGCTCGGCGGGGATATGCGGCGCGTGCTTGCCGGCGCCGAGGTTCGGGCGACGGACGATACCTGGACGATTTCCACGACGCAGGAGCATGGCTACATGGAAGGCCGTCCGCTTTTCCGCAAGGCCACGCTCTCGGAATTCAGGGAGCGCCCCACTTTTGCGCCGGATGCGGTTCCTTCCCTGCACGGACAGGAAGATTGGGAGGATTATCCCGCGCTCTGGCAGAAACAACATCCTTCCGAACAACCCGCCATCACGGAAAATCCCTACTACGCGAATCAGTGGGGGATGGTCATCGACCTGAATACGTGTACGGGCTGCAATGCCTGCGTGGTCGCATGCAACAGCGAGAACAATATACAGATGGTGGGCAAGGAGGAGGTAGGCCGCGGACGCGAGATGCACTGGCTGCGCATCGACCGTTATTTCGTTTCCGGGGATGGCGCGGATACGGACGAGCCTGCCATGGTCGTGCAGCCGGTGCCCTGCATGCATTGCGAGAATGCGCCGTGCGAGGCGGTGTGTCCCGTGGCGGCGACCGTGCATTCTCCGGACGGCACGAACCAGATGATTTACAACCGTTGCATCGGTACGCGGTATTGCTCCAATAATTGTCCCTACAAGGTCCGCCGGTTCAGCTTCTTCAACTGGACGAAGACTTTGCCGGAGACGGTGCAAATGGCGCAGAACCCGAACGTGACGGTGCGTTTCCGGGGCGTCATGGAGAAATGTTCGTATTGCATCCAGCGGGTCCGGGGAGCGCAGCAGACCGCCAACCTGGAGGATCGGGCGATTCGGGACGGCGAAGTCCAGACGGCGTGTCAGCAGGCATGCGGCATGCAGAGCATTACGTTTGGCGATTTGAACGATCCGGACAGCGCGGTGGTCAAAGCGCGCGCCAATCCGCGTCGATACGAAATGCTGGCCGAACTTTCCGTCAAGCCGCGCACCTCGTACCTGGCGCGCGTAACGAACCCGAACCCCGAACTCGAAACGCAGAGATAACTTTCCATTGATTGCAGTGGGTCATTCAACGAGCCATAGCGCTGAGCCGCCGCTGGTAACCGGCAATCTGAGTTTTCACGAACTCACAGAGCTGGTGGCCCGCCATGCGGAAAAGAAACCGCCCCTCGGCTGGTATATAGCCATCGGGATTTCTTCGCTCATGCTGCTCAACCTGCTGGTCATGATCGCCTACCAGGTGTGGAATGGCGTGGGCGTTTGGGGCAACAATGTCCCGGTAGGATGGGGTTGGCCCATCGTCGATTTCGTGTTCTGGGTCGGTATCGGGCATGCCGGCACGCTGATTTCCGCTATTCTGTTTTTGTTCAGGCAACGCTGGCGGACTTCCATCAACCGGGCCGCAGAGGCCATGACGATTTTCGCCGTGATTTGCGCCCTGCTTTTTCCGACCATTCACGTAGGGCGTATCTGGGTAATCTACTGGACCCTCCCGATTCCGAACCAGATGGACATGTGGCCGCAATTCAAGAGTCCGCTGCTGTGGGACGTTTTTGCGGTGTCGAGTTATTTCATTGTTTCGCTGCTTTTCTGGTATGTGGGGCTGATTCCGGACCTGGCCACGCTTCGCGACCGGGCCCGATCATTCGTCAGGCAGCGCGTGCTGGGCGTATTTTCCATGGGATGGACCGGCTCCAACCGGCACTGGCGCAATTATGAAAAGGCGTATCTGTTGCTGGCGGGGCTCGCCACGCCGCTCGTGCTTTCGGTGCATTCGGTGGTGTCGTTCGACTTCGCCGTATCCATCGTGCCTGGGTGGCACACCACCATTTTCCCGCCCTATTTCGTGGCGGGGGCCATTTTTTCCGGGTTCGCCATGGTGGTTACGCTCATGGTCATTGCCCGCAAGGTCTACGGCATAGAAGACCTGATCACGCTCAACCATCTCGAGAAGATGAACATCATCATCCTGCTCACGGGATCAATGGTGGGTTTTGCGTACATCACGGAATTTTTCATTGCCTGGTATTCGCAGGTCGGGTACGAGCAGTATGCCTTCATCAACCGCGCCACCGGGCCGTACGCCTGGGCCTACTGGATCATGATGTCGTGCAATCTCCTTGCCCCCCAGGTGTTCTGGTTCAAGCGCCTGCGACGGAACGTACCGCTCATGTTCGCCATTTCTATTCTTGTGAACGTCGGCATGTGGTTCGAGCGTTTCGTGATCACGGTGATTTCGCTGCATCGCGATTATCTGCCTTCGAGTTGGGGCTATTTTACGCCCACATGGGTGGATGTGATGACTTTCGTGGGATCGTTCGGGCTGTTTCTGACCCTGTTCTTGCTCTTCCTGAGGTTCGCCCCGATGGTGGCGCTCTCTGAGGTCAAGGGGGTCGTGCCGCAAGCCGATCCGCATTTTTACGACAAGGAATCGTCATGAAGAAGCTTCTTGCGGATATCAAGGCGTCCATGGGCGTCTACGAAAGCGAGCCCGTGTACGGGTTGCTTGCAGAGTTTGCTGACCCTGCTGCGCTGTTGCATGCGGCGGCGAAGGTGCGCGAGGCGGGCTACCGGCATTTCGATGTGCATTCGCCCTTTCCGATTCATGGCATGGACAAGGCCATGGGGCTGGGCAATTCCCTGGTCGGATTTTTTACGCTGGGCGGCGGAATTACCGGTTTTGCGCTGGCGTACTGGTTGCAGTGGTGGACGGGCGCCGTGGCGTACCCGTTGAACATCAGCGGCAAACCGTTTTTCGCCATCGAACCGTCGATTCCCATCATATTCGAATTGACGGTGCTTTTTTCGGCTTTTGGCGCGGTGGCGGGCATGTTTGCGCTGAACGGGTTGCCGCGGCCTCATAATCCGCTTTTTTATTCCCGCAATTTTACGCGCGCGACCGACGATGCGTTTTTTCTGCACATTGCGGCTTCGGACAAGCGCTTCGACCTTGGGGAAACCCGGCAATTACTGACGGACCTCGGCGGATATCACATAGAATTGCTCACGGAAGAATCATGACGCCGCATGCGACCAAACCGGTTTCGTCGGGCGCCAGAAACTATGCCCGGACCATGCTCGCGAAGCGAGGGGGAACGGTTCTGGCGCTTGCAGCCTTGTTGCTGGCGTCTTGCCGCGGCTCGACGCATGAACATGCGCCGATCCATCCCAACCTGAACATGGATTATCAGGAGCGGTTCGATCCGCAGGAGGCGAACGCCTTCTTTGCGGACGGGCGCTCCATGCGACCGCCGGCGCCCGGCACGGTTGCCCGCGGATTTTTGCGCGAGGATACGCGGTATCACATGGGGCGGGAGGCCGACGGAAGTTATACGGAGGCCATGCCCATCCCGCTGACGCGCGAATTGCTGGAGCACGGTCGAACCCGGTACGACATTTTCTGCACCCCGTGCCATGGCGCCGCCGGCGATGGCCAAGGCATCATTACGACGGGCGGGTTCGGGTATGCCCCGGCCCCGACCTATCATAACGACCGGCTGCGCGAAGTCACGGACGGCTACCTGTACGACGTTATTGCGAATGGAGTGCGAACCATGCCCGGCTATGCGCAACAGACGCCCGTGGCGGACCGGTGGGCTATCGTGGCTTATATGCGGGCGCTCCAGCGCAGCCAGTATGCGTCCGGCAGCGACGTGCCCGCCGTGCTTCTTGAGGATATCCGACGCGGCGCGGCAGTCGGCGACAACGAATAGGTTTCGATGGCGACCCTGAAAAAGAACCATATTTTCCAGCGTTTCCTGGATCCGTTTGCGGCGACGAGCGCCGACGCGCCGGATGCGTTTCGCTATACGGGAGACTGGCGCTTGTGGGGCATTCCCTTGCTGGTCGGCGCGATCGGGCTTGTGATGGGGTTGTCGGGCTGGCTTACGGATGCGCATCAGTTTTATTTTTCGTACCTGATCGGGTGGGCGTTTTGCCTGACCATTGCACTGGGCGCGTTGTTCTTCGTGCTGATACAGCACTTGACGAGGGCGCGTTGGAGCATCGTGGTGCGGCGCATGGCCGAAGCCTTGTTGTGGACGTTTCCGCTGCTGGCCGTGCTGGGCATTCCCGTGCTCTTCGGGCTGCATGATTTATACCACTGGACGCATGCGGACGCCGTCGCCGCCGACCCGATCCTTGCCGGCAAGACGCCCTACCTGAACATTCCGTTTTTTCTGGCGCGCCTGGCGATCTATTTTCTGGCGTGGAGCCTGATCGCGTACCATCTGTACCGCAATTCGTTGCTTGAGGACGCGACGGGCGATCCCGGCATTTCGGCCCGTCAGCGGAAGGTGAGCGCCCTCGGCCTTGCGGTGGGCGCGGTAACCATCGCCTTCGCGAGTTACGACTTGCTGATGTCTCTGGATCCGCACTGGTTTTCGACCATTTTCGGCGTATACGTGTTTTCAGGCGCCTTCATGTCGATTCATGCCTTGCTTGCGCTGTGCGCCATGACGCTTCAGGCTACCGGGCACCTGCGGGGGACCGTTACCACGGAACACTATCAGGACCTCGGCAAATTGACGTTCGGTTTCGTGGTGTTCTGGGCGTACATCGCATTCAGCCAGTACATGCTGATCTGGTATGGCAACATTCCGGAAGAAACGCTCTGGTATCGCCATCGTTTGGAGCATGGTTGGGAAGTGCATTCCGCGGCGCTGCTCGCGGGGCATTTCGTCGCGCCTTTTATTCTTTTGTTGTCCAAGGCAGTCAAGCGGTCCAGGATGTTCCTTGCATCCATCTGCGTTTGGCTGCTTGTGATGCAGTGGTTCGATATTCACTGGCTGGCGGCGCCGGCGCTGCACTACGAAGCCGCCGCCATTCATTTTCTGGATATTGCGAACTGGTTGGGTCTCTTCGGGATCGTTCTTGCCGCATTCATGTACCGTCTCACTCGGCACAGCCTGATACCTTTTCGGTCTCCCGGCCTGGAAGATTCGCTCCATTTCGAAAACACTTGACGCGGACCATGTCGCATGCTACGGACATATCGGAAGGGGCGCAATGGATTGAAGGAACGGATCGTCCGCGCGTCGAGCCAGAGGGCGTCGAAGCCGGGCAGATACTTGGTTTTGTGATTACGATCTCGATATTCGTCGTTTTGGCGATCGTTGCGCTTTTTCAGTATACGAATCTTACGGCGCAAGCGGTGTTGACGGAAGCCGCCGGGCAGGGCGTCTATCCCGAACTGGAAGAAACGCGTTTGCATGCCGCCGTGCTCCTGACGCAGTACGAGGCGCTCGACGGACCGGAGGAAAGGTATCGCATTCCCATAGAACGAGCCATGCAGCAGATGGTCCTGGAAGCCCCGGTCTACCCCGAGGGATTTTATGCTTCCGAGTACATGGCCGCCTATCGATAACGATGAAGGGGCGCGGCAAGTCATATCGAATTCAGCCGGTTTTGCCTGGACTTTGGGCATGGGTCGTATGCCTGACGGCTACGTCGGGCATGGCGGTTCTTCCGGCGTTCGGGCAATCGTCCTTTGCGTTGCCCCCGCATATGGAAGGAATTGGCCTTGACGAGCGGATCGGCGCCGAGCCGCCGCTCGACCTCGTTTTTCGGAATGAAGAGGGGGAAGAGGTGGCCCTCGGGCAGTACTTCGACGGCAAGCGTCCCGTATTGCTTACGCTGATTTATCACGAATGCCCCACATTGTGCAACATGGCGCTGCACGGGTTGACCGAAACGCTCAGGGAAATGCCCTGGACCCCCGGCGACGAATTCGAGGCGCTTGCGGTGAGCTTCAACCCGCGCGAGACGCCCGCGCTGGCCGCGGAGCGGAAGGCCATGTACCTCGAGATGCTGGGCAAGCCGGAAGCCGCGGACGGATGGCATTTTCTTACGGGGGAAGAAGCGTCGATCGCGGCGCTTACGGAAGCCGTAGGGTTTCGGTATGCCTGGGTGGAGGACACGCAGGAGTACGCCCACCCGTTTACGCTCATTTATTTGAGCGGAGAGGGAACCGTGCTGCGGTACATGCCGGGCATACAGTTTGCTCCCTCGGATGTGCGCGCTGCACTCATAGAGGCGTCGGAGGGGCGCGCGGGTTCGCCGCTCAACCGGATTCTTTTGTATTGCATGCAATACGACCGGGACGCCAACGCGTATGTGCTGCACGCCGCCAACCTGATGAAGTTCAGCGGCGCGCTTGTCGTCGTTCTGCTGGGGGTGTTTTTTGTTGTGCTGCGGCGACGGGAGGCGCAGCGCGCATGGCCTGCTCCCGCGCCCGCGACATGAACCCCCGACCGCTTTTGCGCTCCCATGGAGTCGCTCGCAATACGCCGCATGACCCTGTTCGCCTCCGATAGTCCCGGCCTGGAAAAAAGGAATCGGAAACTATGACCGGATCGTTTTGGCTGCCCGATGGCGCGTCGACCCTGTCGTCCGACATCGACAGTCTGTTCTACTTCGTAACGTGGGCAAGCATTATCCTCTTTGCGGGAGTAGTGGCGGCTATCGTATATCTGGCGTATCGCTATCGGCGGCGGGCCGGCGCGGCGCCGGCCCGCGTGAAGCCGAGCAGGATGGTGGAAATATCGTGGGTGGCGTTGCCCACGATCCTTGTGCTGATCGTGTTCAACTGGGGATTCCGGTTGTTTATCGAGCAGAGCGTGGCTCCCCCGAACGCCTACGAGATTTATGTGCGCGGCGCCATGTGGAAATGGGATTTCGAATACCCGACCGGGACCGTCTCGACCAACGAGTTGCACGTGCCCGTCGACCGCCCCGTACGCCTGGTGATGAGCAGCGAGGATGTGTTGCACAGTTTTTTCGTGCCCGCTTTTCGGGTCAAGCAGGATGTGTTGCCGGATCGCTATTCGGCCGTCTGGTTCGAGGCCACGCGGGTCGATACGTTTCAGGTATACTGCACGGAATATTGCGGTGCGGGACATGCGGTCATGCTGGCGTCGGTGATTACCCATTCGCAAGGGGATTTCGAGGATTGGCTGGCCTCGGCGGGCGTGGACGAGGATACCCCGCTGCCCGAACTGGGCGCGCAGTTGTATCAGCAGCAGGCTTGTTTCGCTTGCCATAGCGTGGACGGGACGCCGGGCGTCGGCCCCACTTTCACGGGATTGTACGGAAAGACCGAAACGCTCGACGACGGATCCACCGTGGTGGCGGACGACGATTACCTGCGCGAATCCATCGTCGATCCCGGCGCCACGGTGGTGCAAGGGTATCTTAACGTTATGACCCCGTACGCGGGACTCAGCGATCGGGAATTGTCGGCGCTGATCGCGTTTATCCGGGCGCAGGAATAACGGCGCCCGCAGACGCGCGCGCCGAATGACGCTATAGACGGAATCCATGACGAAAGACATTGACAGGAGCGAAACGGCGCAAGCCCGGGACGCCGACGAGCGCGGCGGGCGCGGCGACTACATTACCCATGCGAAAAGCATCGGGTCGTGGCTGTTGTCCGTGGACCACAAGCGGATAGGCATTCTGTACGCCGTTACGGTGGCGATCGCCTTTCTGCTTGGAGGCGTTTTTGCGCTGCTGGTGCGCGCCGAACTGCTCATGCCCGGCGAGGATTTTCTGTCTGCCCAGGGCTACAATCAGTTGTTCTCGCTCCATGGCATCGTCATGGTGTTCGGGTTCATCATTCCCGCCATCCCCGGTTTTCTGGGGAATTTTCTGCTGCCTCTGCATCTCGGCGCAAAAGACGTCGCGTTTCCCCGGCTCAATCTGTTCAGCTACTATCTGTATTTGCTGGGCGTTATTCTCATCGTCGTGGCGATGGTGGTCGGCAGCGTGGATACGGGATGGACCTTCTATACGCCTTATTCAGCTCGATCGGGATCCTCGGTGCTGTTTCTGACCATGGCGGTTTTCATTGCCGGGTTCGCCTCCATTTTTACCGGGATCAATTTCATCGTTACGGTGCACAAGATGCGCGCGCCGGGCATGACGTGGAACCGTCTTCCGCTTTTTGTCTGGAGCATTTATTCGACGAGCATCGTGCAGGTGCTGGCCACGCCGGTGCTGGGCATTACCGTATTGCTGCTCTTCCTGGAGCGTCTCCTGCATATCGGCATTTTCGACCCCGCCCTTGGCGGCGACCCGATTCTGTTCCAGCATTTTTTCTGGTTCTATTCGCATCCGGCGGTGTACATCATGATTTTGCCGGGTTTCGGGATCGTCTCCGAGTTGATTGCGACGTTTTCAAGGCAGCGCATCTATGGGTACATGGCCATAGCGCTGTCTTCCGTGGCCATTGCGTTGCTGGGTTTTCTGGTCTGGGGGCATCATATGTTCGTGGCCGGGCAGTCCGTCATCTCCTCGGTTATTTTCTCGCTGATCACCTACCTGATCGGGATTCCGTCGGGGATCAAGGTGTTCAACTGGATCGCCACCATGTACAAGGGGTCCATTTCGTTCAAAACCCCGATGCTGTACGCGCTTTCGTTTCTTGTGCTGTTTACGATCGGGGGCGTAACGGGCATTATGGTGGGCGTGCTGGCTGTGGACGTGCACCTGCACGATACTTACTACGTCGTGGGACACTTTCATTATGTGATGATGGGCGGTACGGTCATCGCGCTGCTTGGCGGATTGCATTACTGGTGGCCGAAAATCACGGGCCGCCTGTATAACGAGGCGTCCGCCCGCCTCGCTGCGCTCCTGATTTTCGTGGGGCTGAACCTGACCTTTTTCACGCAGCTCGTGATGGGTTCGCGCGGCATGCCCCGGCGCTACAACGATTATCTCCCCGAGTTTACCTTCCTGCACCAACTTTCGACGATAGGTTCGTGGATCATGGGGGCGGGCCTGTTGCTCGTGGCGATCTATTTGCTGGTTTCTCTTTTCCGGGGAAAGAAGGCTGGCGCGAATCCATGGGGCGGCGCTACGCTGGAATGGACCCATACGGGGGTTCGCCCCGATCCTCATAATTTCCACCGGACGCCGTTCGTCACGCGGGGCCCCTACGAATTTGACCGGATTCCCGAACTCGTTGCTGCGCATCGGGAGGAGACCGCACCCGACGTCCAGCCGGACGTTCCTCTGAAACAGGACCGGACGTAAGCATTATGGGATGCTCTGATCAAGTCCACTTCGATCAGCGCTTCCCTTTCACGCATAAAGAACGACATGATTGCATCGTTGAAATCGGCAAAAAACACGGCGGATTCGGAGCGCCGCGACGGTGAAGCGCCCTTCGGGAGGCCGACAGGCACGCGCTGGCTGTGTCATTCCTCATTATGTGAGGCCTACCACATTGCTTCGTCATTCCTTGCCAGCGCGTGCCTTTCGGCCTCTGAATCTTTGCAGACTTAATCAGAGCATCCCATGGCCACCAAGAGCGCGGCAGAACAGGCCGCACAAGAGCGCGCTATGGCGCATCTGAAGCATTATTTCGTTTCGTCCGACCAGCAGTTCGACGCGGCGAAGATGGGGATGTGGCTTTTCCTCGTCACGGAAATATTGCTTTTCAGCGGGATGTTCGTGGCCTATGCCGTGTATCGCGTCTGGTATCCGGAAGTGTTCGCCGCGGCGGCCACCGAACTGAACCCCTGGCTGGGCGGCCTGAACACGGTGGCGCTGCTGGCTTCCTCGCTCACGGTGGCGTTGGCGATACATGCCGCGCAGACCGACAAGCGCCGGGCGCTGGCGATCAACCTGTTCGTTACGGTGTTGCTGGCCGCCGTCTTTATGGTGGTGAAGTACTTCGAGTACACGCACAAATTCCATCTGGGCATATTCCCCGGCGAACATTTTGCCTATGAGGAGATGGGTCAGCGGATCGTTCCGATCTTTTTCAGCATTTATTATGTAATGACCGGCATTCACGGGGTCCATGTGCTGGTCGGCATGGGCGTGCTTTCCTGGCTGGGCGTACGCGCGATGCGGGGGGATTTTCACAGCGGGTACTATACGCCGGTGGAGTTGGCCGGCCTGTACTGGCACCTCGTGGACATCATCTGGATATTTCTTTTTCCATTGCTTTATCTCATTTAGCGGCGAACCGGAACGCCGGCGCGCCTTGCGAGCATGAAAGGGCACCATATTACTTCACGGAAAACACTGCTGAAGGTATTCGTCGCGCTGGTGGCGTTGACCGCGCTGACGGCGTTGACGGCGCAAATCGATATCGGGGCGTTCAACATCCCGCTGGCCCTTGCGATCGCCGGGACCAAGGCGTTGCTCGTGGTGTTGTTCTTCATGGCGCTCAAGTACGACAAGCCAGTCAATGCGCTGTTCTTTGCGCTGGGGGTTCTTTTCGTGGTGGTTTTCCTTACGTTTACCTTGTTCGATACAGCCTTTCGGGGCGACCTCGGGAACGTGGGGAAAGAAACGATTCACAGCATGGAGGAAGGACTGGACGAGTGAGGTCGCTTCCGTAAACCCATCCGATTACGGGCTTCTGCAATGCTTTCCGGGAAAACGGTTCCGGCGCTGGCGGCGGGCTTCACTTCGGGTCTCGGCCTCCTCGTTGCTCAGGTTGCTTTCGGGAGTTTCATATTTTCCGGATCGCTGGCCCCGTATTCTACTCAGGGGGTTGGCCTGGTGCTGTTCGGAAATTTCGCTGCGTGCCTCGTCATTGCGCTCGCAGGCGGCTATCGCGGGGCGATTGCGGGATTGTCTCCTGCGCTGGTGGTTGCGATGGCCCTGGTCGGATCCACGATGGACGCCGAAGGCGACGCGCTCTTCGTGACCACGGCGAGCGTACTCATAATCGGCGCGGTCGCCACTGGCGTATGTTGTCTCCTGATCGGACGGTTCCGACTCGCCAACCTGGTGCGTTTCGTTCCCTGGCCGGTGGCGGCCGGTTTCGTGGCGGGAATCGGCGGCGTGGTGTGCCTGTCGGCCATGTCGCTGATGGATGCGGAGGTGCACTGGCGAGCGATTCCTGCGCTTGCGGAGCCCGCCATGCTGTGGAGATGGAGTCCTGGCGCGGCGTTCGGGATCGCCCTGTATCTTGCAATGAAACGCTGGGGCAATCCGTTGATTCTGCCGGTGAGCGTTGCGCTTTTCGTCAGCGCCTACCATCTCGTCCTCGGTGCGCTCGGTATTTCCGGCGACGAAGCGCGCGAGACGGGCCTGCTGCTGAAAAGCACCCTGGAGGGCGCCCTTTGGCCCGCATTGCAGCCCGTCGATTTCCTGAACGTGGATTTCGGCGCAATGGCCATGCAGATTCCGACCCTGCTGATGCTGATGCTGATCGCGCTCATTGTCGTGATCATGAATATCGCGGGCCTGGAAATGGCGGCGAACGAGGACCTGGACTGGAACCGCGAGTTCCGGGCAAACGGGTTGGCAAGCGTAGTGGCGGGCCTGGGCGGCGGAACCGTCGCAAGCCTGGTCGTGCCTGCCTCGCTACGCAGCAAGTTGTTCGGCGCTTCCACCCGGTTGACTGGCGTCGTGGCCGCGTGCGTCATCGGCTCCGCGTTGTTTCTGGGCGACGGAATGCTGGCGCTGATTCCGGTTCCGCTTGTCGGCGGCATTCTGATCTTTGCGGGCTTCGGCATGCTGGACGAGGGGCTCCTGCGAAGCCGGAAGCGGCTTCCCTGGGCGGAGTACGGCGTCATCGCGCTTATTTTCGTCGTTGTCGTCACGTTCGGATTGTTCGAGGGCGTGGGCGCAGGCATGTTGGCCACACTGGCGTTTTTCGCCGTGCGACTGAGCCGCGTGGACCTGATCGCATCCCGATTCACTGCCCGCGAGCGACGGAGCAGCAAGGCGCGTTCCGTGCCCGACCGCGCTATTCTGCTGGAAGAAGGCGGGCGCGTACTTGCATACCGGCTGCAGGGCTACATCTTTTTCGGCAGCGTCTGCCCCTTGGCCGATCATCTGGGGAAAACGCTCAAGGGGGATTCGCCGCCGACCTGCCTGTTGCTCGATTTTACGGGCGTTTCCGGCCTCGATTTTTCGGCAGTAAATGTTTTGGGGCGGTTCTTGCGATCAGCGAACGCGCGCGGGGTGCAGGTGGTTTTGAGTGCGGCGTCGCTACCGTTGAAGATCGGGCTGGAGCGCAACCTGCCCTCTGCGGACCTTGCCGCCTTGCAGTTCGAGCCGAATGCGGATCGCGCGCTGGAACGCTGCGAGGAATTCGTCATTGCAGCGTGGAAGGCGCAAGCGAGCACATCCGCCGAACGACGCGCTTCGTTGTTCGAGCGCGCCGCCGATGATCTGGGGCGCCACCTGGACCGGCAGGTTCGCTTTGAGGAACTCATGGACGAACTTCAAAACTGGCTGGATCCGCGCCGCTACGCTGCAGGGGAAACCATTGCGGGGCCGAATGTGCAGAGCGAAGGGCTGCAGCTTCTGGTGTCCGGGCGGGCTTCTTCTCGTGAAGTTGCCGGTGCGCGTTGTCGTCAATACAGCCCCGGCGATGCGATCTGGCCGGTCGATCCCCTGAACGAGCAAGCACGCTCCGTAACCGCCGACGAACCCTGCGAGACAATGGCGTTGTCGCCGGCCAGTCGGCGCTGGCTGGAGGAGCGCGAGGAGCAATCCGCCCTGCGATTGTATCGCTACCTGCTTGCCGATCGTTTCGGGGCCGAGCCGGAAATCGGCTGACGGCGGTCGGCCTCAGGCAACCCCGTCATGGTTGACGATGTCCCCTGCCTTTCCGCCATGTCCAGGCGGGCGCGTGGCGGCGTCCGGCGGCGCGGGAGCGGCTCCCGCTATCGCCACACCGTTACCGCCTGGTGCATCGTTCCGCGCGGCGAGGCGATGCGTACGAAATACAGGCCCGCCGCCAGTTCGCCTGTGTCGAGCACGGTGTTTCCGGGGAGAGACAGGCGGGCTGCGGAGACGGGGACCTTCCGTCCGCGCGCATCGAACACATCGATTTGCGCCGCTTCGCCCGCTGCGCCCGAGACTGCCACCGTGGTTTGTCCGTGCGCGGGGTTGGGGTAGATATCGATCAGGAACGGCGTTTCCGGGGTTTCCCGTTCTGTCGTCGTGACGAACGGGCCATTCTTTATGCCCGGCGAGCCGTTCATTTGCGCCGACGCGTTCCAGCATTCGGGCAGATGGTTATCGCACGTCGGATCGGTAAGCGCCAGCGTATAGCCGTCGCCGTCCGCCTCTTCGGGCCAGGGGTCCTTGTCGTCGTAGGTGAGGGAGTCCGCTATGGCCCCCGACGCGTCGAAGATGCGCACCAGTTCGCCTCCGCCCGCCAGGCCGAAGCCCGCATCGCCCACGACATTGGAAACGTTGGGATGGATGGCGGCGAAGCGGGCTATTTCCTGCGCGACGACAAGGTATGCTCCGCTTCTCAGGACGGTTCCGTCGGGAAACATGAATACGTGGGCGTCGTCCTCGTCGGAGTAAGTCCATCCGGTCAGGTCCACATCGTCCGTCCCGGCGTTGTGCAATTCTATCCAGTCCCCGCTGTCGTAGTCGTCGTGCGCGTTGTAGTTGATCTCGTTGATCACGACGGCGTGGGCGACTTGCGCCATGCGGCCCGTCTCCGCCGCTGCGGATTTCTCCGCGACGAACCTTGGTTTGTCCCGGTCGTTCGCCGACGATGCGGCCCCGGCCGGCTGATCTGCCGCAAGGAACAGCCCGGCGGCCAGCGAGGCGCATATTATGCCGCGGAGCATGGGTTGCAGGCAATGCGGGCGGCGCAGCGCGGGAGTCGTTCGGGAGCGCTGGGCAGTGCAACAAAGCGTATCGAAAGGCATGGCAAGGCGGGAAATTTCAGGGATGGCGGAAATAATGTTGCGCCAATATCGCAATTTCCGGGTAAATTTTTTGCACTCTCGCCGCCGGTTGCGTATTCTTTGTCCCGAAGCACTTTTTTACCACGAAATACCAGGCACGCGGAATGAAGTGGCTTGCGAGGAGATTGCCCGGATTATCCTCCGGGGCGCTCCTGTTTTTGATGCTCGCCGGCATGGCTTTCGTTGCGTTCTGGGCGCCTGACGCATGGGCCCAGGAGGCCGCGGGGCCAGTCGAATACCGATCCTTTCCTGTCGTAGGCAGCCGCGTCGTAGTTTGGGTCATCGCCCAGTTGCACCTGATGTTCGGCGCGTTCGTGCTCGCCGTCCCGATGTTCGCGCTCACCATAGAGTTCATTGGTTTTCGGAACGGCGACAAGCGTTACGACGACCTGGCGTACGAATTCACGCGCCTGTTGTCCGTCTCGTTTTCCTTTACGGCGAGCCTCGGCGCCCTCCTTACATTCTTCCTGTTCATTCTGTATCCGCGATTGATGGAGTACCTGGTCTCCATCTTCAGCTGGACTTTCGTGCTGTACGCTTGCGTCTTCTTCCTTGAAGCCGTTTTCCTGTACAGTTATTATTACGGATGGGGCAAGATGCCGAAGTGGCTGCACCTTTTGCTTGGCCTGTGCCTCAATCTGGTTGGCATCGCCATTATCTTCATCGCCGATTCCTGGCTAACCTTCATGAATTCCCCCAACGGCGTCGACGTGGAGGGGAATTTGCTCAGCACCTGGGACGCCATCAACAACTTCACGTGGATGCCCATCAACATCCACCGGCTCATCGCCAACATCTGTTTCGGCGGCTCGATTGCGGCGGCCTACGGGGCCTACAAGTTTCTCGGCGCGAAGACCGACGAGGAGCGGGCGCATTACGACTGGATGGGCTACATGGGCAATTTCATCGCCATTGCTGCGCTGCTGCCGTTGCCGTTCGCGGGCTACTGGCTGGGCCGCGAAATCTACGCCTTCTCCCAGAGTCTCGGCATTGCGCTCATGGGCGGCACATTCTCCTGGTTGTTCATCATTCAGGCCGTGCTGATCGGCAACCTGTTTCTCGCCGCCAATTATTATCTGTGGCTGAGCATGGAGCGCATCCACGGGGCGGAGCGCTACCGCAAGTTCACCAAATGGCTGCTTGCGTCCATCACGGTCTGTTTCATCGTCTGGGCCACTCCGCACTCGCTGGTCGCCACGGTGGAGGAAGCCCGCGCCATGGGCGGATCCCATCACCCGATCCTGAATGTGCTGGGCGTGATGTCCGCCAAGAATACCGCCGTCAACGTACTTATTCTCACCACCTACCTGAGCTTTCTGTTCTATCGCCGGGCCAACAAGGAGGCGACCGTTTCGTGGGCGAAAACGGGCAATATCGTGCAATTCGGGATTCTGGCGGCGGTCGTGGGGATCGTTATTTTCCTTGGCGTCTACGGCTATTTCGTCGAAGCGTCCGTGCGGATCGGGTTGTCCATCCCGCAGGTGGGCCTGGTGCTCTTCGCAATGATTTCGATCACGATCATCGATGTGTTCATGTTCAGGAACGCAAAGATTCTGGGGCCGATCGAATGGGGCAAGATTCCCAACCGGGCGCAGTACGCGCTCTTCTTCATTGCGATCACGTTTGCATGGACGATGGGCCTGATGGGCTACGTCCGCTCGGGCATTCGACAGCACTGGCATGTATACGGCGTGATGCGCGACACGTCGCCGGATGCGTTTACGCCTACGCTGGGTTACGCCGCCAATGTGGTGTCGGTGACCGTGCTGATTTTCTTCTTTTTTATCGCGATCGTATTTTTCCTGTCCAGTTTGTCCGGTAAAAAGAAACTCGAAGCCGGGGAGGAAGCGTCGTCATGATGAACGCCGTCAAGATATGCGTCTTCACGATCCTCGTGGCCGCCTTCTATAGCTACGTCAGCCAGATGGTGCCGCAGAAGGTGACGTATCCTCCTGAGGAGACGGAACTGGGCGCCGACATGACTACGGAGGATCTGGTGGTCGCCGGCGAGGAAATCGCGGCGGGCAAGGGGACATGCCTTACGTGCCACACCGTATCCGGGGAGACCGGGGGGCGTTTCCCCGATCTGGCGAACATCGGCCTGGTGGCCGCCGACCGGAAGGAAGGGTTCAGCGATGTGGAGTATCTGGCCGAATCGCTCTATGATCCCAACGCATATATCGTCGAGGGCTTTTTGCCCGGCATGAATCCTGTCGCCGATCCGCCCGTCGACCTGAACGACCAGGAAATTCTTGCGGTGATCGCGTATCTCCAGAGTCTTGGCGCCGCCGCCACGGTTACGCTGGACACGGAATTGCGTTGGCAGAGCGAAGAGAATTCCGCGAGCGCATCGGCGGGTTCGCAAGCGAGCGCATCGGCGGGACCTTCGGCGGAGAATCTGTCCGGGGAAGAATTGTTCGCCATGTATGCCTGCGGCACATGTCACAGCATCGCCGAACCCACGCCCCTCCTTGGTCCCAGTTTGTACAACGCGGGCAACGATTTTTCGACCGCCGAGCTCTACGAGGCGATCATGGACCCGGACGCCGTCGTGTCGGAGGAATTTCCGGCGGGTCTGATGTCGGCCCAACTGAACGCTACCGGATTTTACGACAAGATATCGTCCGGTCAACTCAAAACACTCGTTGACTATCTGGCGATGCAAAGGGGAGGATCATGAACGTCATTATCCTGCTTGCGGCGTGCGCGGGGCTCGTAGCGCTGCGCTTCGCGCCGAAGATGAATATCCTCGGCTGGCTGGCGGCGTGGTGGATCGCTACCTTCGTCTTTCTGCGCTGGGGCATTAATCCGCCCCTGCCCACGTCGATCCAGGGGATGTTCCTGGCCATCCTCACGCTTTCGTTACTGGCGTACATCTCGGCGAATTCGGAACATTTCCGGTTTGTGCTGAGCCAGGCCGTTGCCTTTGCGACGGAGAAAAAATATGCGGTTCCCCTGCTGACCACCCTCGTTCTGTTGCCTTGTCTCGTGGCGCTCCGGGTGTATTTCGACGTTACGGAAGGGCCCGCCCCTCCACTCAGCAGCCGCACGATTCATCCGCCGCCGCCTGTGAGCATTGAGGTGGCTGGCCATACGATCGACCTGATCAACGACGACAACCCGTATCGCGCGCTTGAAACGGAAGACCCGCCCGCCTTTGCGGAACATGTGGCGAACGGGCGGCGCATATACTACGAAAATTGCGTGTATTGCCACGGGGACGATATGGCGGGAGACGGCCTCTTTGCCCACGGATACGATCCCATCCCCGCGAATTTTCAGGACGCCACAACGATCGCCATGCTTCAGGAAGGCTATATTTTCTGGCGTATCGCCAAGGGCGGCCCGGGCTTGCCGAGCGAATCCACGCCTTGGTTGTCGGCCATGCCCGCCTGGGAAGATTTCCTTTCGGAAGAGGAAATGTGGGATGTGACGCTTTTCCTGTACGATTTCACCGGACACCGACCGCGGGCGCGGGAGGATCATGGGGGCGATGACCATTAGGAATAACACCGACATAGCGATTCGCTCTTCTGCTCGCCGGGCAAGACGCACCGTTATGCGTTTTTCCCGATCAGGCCTCCTGTCGTGCGTCCTGGGTGCGTGTTTGCCTGTCGTATTGCTTCCCTTGACGATGGCGGCGCAACCTGCGCCCGACCTTGGCTCCGACGAACAGCGCGAGGCAGGCCGCCTGCTGTATATGGACAAATGTGCGCAGTGTCACGGAGAAACCGGCCAAGGGGATGGCGTGGCGGCGCCTTTCATGCGTCCGGCGCCCCGGGATTTTACGGCGGGCGTCTACAAGGTCCGCACCACGCCAAGCGGGCAGTTGCCCACGGACGACGACCTTGTGCGGGTGATTCGCGACGGAATGCCCTATACGGGCATGCCGCCCTGGCCGCAACTTAGCGACGAGGAAATCCGTAATCTGGTTTACTACATAAAAACCTTCAACGGCGACTTTTCCGGTCCGTACGGCGTGCCGGACGTTGTCGAGATTCCCGACCCGCCGTCGTTCAGCGAAGCGTCCGCGGAGCGGGGGCGCGCGGTCTACGAAGAGAACCAGTGCTTCGATTGCCATGGCGCGGCCGGGCGTGGAGACGGCCCTTCCGCCCCGACGTTGCAGGAGCAGTGGGGCAACCATATTCGCCCCGCAGACCTTACGAAGCGCTGGACCTTCATTGGGGGCGACGCGCGCCAGGACATTTACCGCACGTTCACCACGGGGCTGGACGGCTCGCCCATGCCCTCCTACAGCATTACCCCGATCAAGGATAGCTGGGCCCTCGTCGATTACGTCTATTCGCTCTCGCAGGACGATCCCGATTACGCCACCGCCGCCGTGGCCCGGTACGCGCCCGATCCCGTCGATCCGGCGCAGGGCCGGGCCGCTTTCGGCGAGGGGCGCGGGGCCTATTTCCCCGTCGTGGGGCAAGTGATCGAGCCGGGGCGGTCTTTCATGCCGGGCGTGGACGGAATTGAGGTGAAAGCCCGCTACGATGCGGACGAAATCGCCATTATGCTGGCCTGGCACGACATGTCCGCGGAAACGATGGGAAGCAATGCGCCGGACATGGAGGTTCCGCCCACAGAGCAGGTCGTTCGGGATACCGTCGCCAGCATCTGGTCCGATGCGGTCGCCGTCCAGTTTCCCCAGGAGCTTGCGTCGGAAGGCCTGCCGTATTTTCTGTTCGGAGACGCCAGGCAGGCGGTCGATTTATGGTTCGTCGATCTGGCGTCGGGCGCGGGGCGTTCGTACGTCGGACGAGGCAGCGGCAACCTGATCGCCGGCGACGCCGCCCCGTCTGTTCGCGCGACCTATGAAGATGGGGAATGGACCGCCGTATTCACCATGCCGCGCGACGAGCGTTTTGCGGAAGATACGTTCGTCCCGATCGCCTTCTCGGTATGGGACGGTTTCAATGACGAGCGGGGCAACCGCCGGGGTATCACGGGATGGTATTATTTGTACCTGGAGCCTTCGGAGCGGCCCTCGCCGGTGATCCCTATGCTGCGAGCGGGCGGGTTGACATTACTGGCGTTGCTCAGCATTGTCGGGCTGATGCGCTTCCGGCGCCGCGCCTCCGTTTCCTCCTGATTTTTCCGAGGTTTTTCTCTCGTATCGATGGACGCCGCCCGCTCCCTGCCTTTCTTGCCTGCTCCCGGAAGGCATTGTCCTTCGCTGGTTTCCTGGAATCTGACCAGGAAATGCAATCTCAAATGCCCTCATTGCTATATGGAAGGGGGCGTCGCCGAGGAAAACGAGTTGACCACGGACGAATGCCTTGCGCTTATCGACGAAATGGAGGCGCTGGGTACGGAGATGCTTATCCTTACCGGCGGCGAGCCGCTTTTGCGCCGGGATATTTACCAGATTGCACAGAAAGCCTCCGCGAAGGGCATGTGGGTCGTGATGGGCACGAACGGCGTCATGGTCAACGATTTCGTGGCGCGCAAGATGGTGGAATGCGGCGTGAAGGGGGTGGGCATAAGCATCGATTCCATCGATCCCGAAAAACACAACGCTTTTCGCGGCGGCCCGAACGCCTGGGAGCATTCGGTTCGCGCCCTGGAAACATGTCGCCGCCATGGCCTCGAAGTGCTCGTGCAAACGACCGTGATGGACATGAACCGGGATGAAATTCCGGAACTCATGGCGTTTGCGCGCGCGCGAGGCGCCTGGTCCTTCAATCTGTATTTTCTGGTGCAGACGGGCCGGGGACAGGCGATGAACGATCTTGCCGCCGCCGACACGGACGCGATCCTTCGGGAAATGACGCGCGTGCAGGACGAGTACCGCCCCATGCTGGTTCGATCCAAATGCGCGCCGCAATTCAAGCAGATCGCATACGACGAAGGGCTGGGCGGCCTGGAAAGCGGAGGGTGCATGGCGGGTACGCAATACTGTCGCATTACGCCGGGCGGGGATGTTACGCCGTGTCCGTACATGACGGTGGTCGCCGGAAATGTCCGCGAGCAGTCCTTCGCCGAAATATGGACTTCGTCCCCCGTGCTGACGGATTTGCGCGATCCTTCGCGCCTCAAGGGCAAATGCGGCGCATGCGAATTCAACGAACTCTGCGGCGGATGCCGGTGCCGCGCCCAAGCCGCCTTCGAAGATTATCTGGCCGAGGACCCGGCCTGCCTGTACCAGCCGACGGGCCGGACCCTTGAGCGATACGATATCGAGTGGTCTCCAGAAGCGCAGGAGCGGCTGGAGCGCATCCCGATCTCCTTCATTCGCGACAAAGTCCGCAAGGGCCTTGAAGCGTATGCCGACCGGCACGGCGTACGGCGCATCTCTGCGGGCGTCATGCAGGAAGCCCTTGCCGGCATGGATCGGGGAGCGCCGTCTTTTTCGGAGCCGGTCGGGAAACCGCAGGACGCTCAGGCTATTAAAGGAAGCTCTGATTAACTCCACTTTGATCAGCGCTTCACTTTCACGCGTACAAAACGACATGACGGCGTTATTGAAATCAGCGAAAAACACGGCGGATTCGGGTTGTCGCGGTCGTGAAGCGCCCTTCGGGAGGCTGACAGGCGCGCGCTGGCTGTGTCATTCCTCATTACGTGGGGCCTGCCACGCTTCTTCGTCATTCCTTGCCAGCGCACGCCTGTCAGCCTCTGAATCTTTGCGGACTTAATCAGAGCTTCCTAAAGAAGTCTCTATTCCGGAACGGCTCGCGTAGCCGTGCCTTTATTCATCCATCCCCTTGATTCATGGAAAATCTGGACGCGAAAACGCTCACAGAACAAGTGCAGGTAGTCAACGGCGTTGCCCGCCTCAAAAAGGAGGGGGGCGACCGGAACCTGGACGTGATTGAGCTGCCCGAGAAGTTCATCCGGTGGCAACTCGATTACAAACACAGCATTTACGACGCGATCGAACAGGATCAGTACATTGCGTTCAACGCAGGCCATTTGCCGGTCGTCGCTACATGGGCCGACGATGCGCTTGTGCCGAATCTGGCTAACAAGGGCGTAGGGTTCACGCCCAGGGACGAGCACATCGATCATTACCTTGAGCTGGTAGAGGACGCCGTCGCGCAAATCGAGGAATTGCCTCCCCACGCCGTCAACGAGACGCGCGATCTGCGCATTCGGACGGCCCGCGAGCTCTATTCCCATCCCGAACATATCGACTTTCGGCGCGTCGGGCTCCTTGAGATTTTCGAGGGATCGACGCTCCGGAACCTGGTCGAAAATCCCTTTGCCTCCGTGCTGTGGACCGGCAACGCTCCGGTGTTCGTCAGTTTTCAGGCGGACTGCGTGGTGGAAATCATTGAGCCGCAGGACAAGCGGTACCGTTTCTGCTGGGCGATGCGTCGCCTGTTCGAATACGAGCCCTTCCATGTGGTCCAGACCATTTATCCTTACGCATACTGTTTCTGGATATATCGCTGGAAAGACAAGACGCCGAAGCGCCGGTATCCCGGAAAGCGGAGCGACAATACCGTGAACGAGGCGGGCGGCGTGATCGACAAGCAGGCCCTGAACGGACGCGGGCAAGGATAGCAGGTTTTTCCGGATCGTTTCGCACCCTGTCGGACACATTGCATTGCGGCCATGCCTCACATGATCACAGACGCCTGCGCACAGTGCGGCCTGTGCGTGGATGTGTGTCCCATTAGCGCGATTTCGCCCGGAGATCCGATTTACGTAATTAACGACACCTGTTGCGATTTCATGGAATGCGTAGCTGAGTGCCCCGAGGAAGCGATCGTGCCGATTCCCGATCAGGAACAATCCGACACGGTATTCAATACGGAGGCCACGTCATGATCGGCGCATTGGCGACCCGTTTCGTGCTGCAGGATTTTTTGACGGCGGCAGCCCGCAGCTACGCCGCTTCGGTTCCCGAAGAGGAGTGCGGCGGGCGGTTGCTTTTGCTTGGCGAAACCTCGCAAGTCCTGGAGGGATGGCGTTCGTGGACGGATGCGCTGCGCTTGTACGCCGACGTGGCGCATCGACCGGAATGGGATGCGGCGGCGGCGCGTATCGCAGCGCAGTTCGGCGTGGCGCTCGACCAGGAATTTCCCGGCGACCTGATTCCCTTGCCCGACGGATTCGAAGGGCGCCACCGGATTGTTCGGGAGCTGGCGGATTCCGGATTGACGCTGGGCCATTTCGATCCGTATTCGGTTGCGTTTCGGCATGTGGCCCGGGGCGACGAACCGGATTACCATATCGTGCTGACGTACCTGAAATATGGCTGGATCGACCGGGAAGAGATGGACGAGCGCCTGACGGCCCTTTTGCCCAGGTTTTCCATGGAAACGATTGCGCAGGACCCGGCGGAATTTCGCCGCAAGTACAAGGGTTTGCTTCAAATGGCGGATCGGCTTGATCCCGGCGTCGTGCACCGTCCGTTTTGACGTCTTTCGTCGCCATGGCGTCCTCTCGGGACATAGCGCCCTCCGATGCGCTGGAAGCGCGCGCCGCCGACTTGGCTGCGAAGCGTCTGGACTGGAACGAGCTGGATTTCGTAGGCTGGAAGGAATTCCGCCGCATGGCGCCCGCCATCGTGCGCATGGAAACGGGTCGGCTGGAGCGGGTCATGGAAGGAATCGAGCCGGGTAGCGACGCCTGGAACGCGCTGGTGCGGGCGCGTTTTGCGATGCATGCTTTCGCAGACGGCATGGAAGAAGCGGAACGCGCTTCGCTTGCGAGCCGCAGCGACCATTTGCAGCGCGCGCTACTTGCCGTCTCGCTTCTTGCGGAAGATATGGAGCCGCTGCGTTATGTTATGTATCGCCTTACGTACATTTACGACCGTCTCAAACTGATCTATTAGCCCGCATGTACAAGACCATATTCGTTCCGGTGGATAACTCGGATCATTCGATGGCGAGCATTGACCTTTCGGTCGAGCTGGCGAAGCGGTTCGACGCGGAGCTCGTAGGCAGCCATGCCTACGCCGCCCGGATGCACGATTATCGCTTCAAGCAGATGGAGTTTACGCTGCCGGAGGAATACCTCGTCGAAGAGGAGATGGAAAAGCAGCGCAAGGTGCACGACACGCTCATCACCATGGGGCTCGAACTGATTTCGGATTCGTACCTGACCGTGATGGACAAGCGTTGCCGCGAGGAGAAATTGCCGTTCCGGCCGAAAATGTACGACGGGAAAAACTGGAAGGTGATCGTACGGGATATTGAGGAGAGCGGCTACGACCTTGTCGTAATGGGGGCGCTTGGCCTCGGCGCCGTTCGGGACAGCGTGCTGGGAAGCGTATGCTCGCGGGTGACGCGGCGGGCGCGCACGGACATGTTGATCGTCAAGAACACGGATTCGTTCGAGCGCCAGATGAACGGGCATGCCGTGGGCGAGGCCGAGGGCGGACACATTGTCGTGGGCGTCGACGGCAGTCCCGAATCTTTTGCAGGCCTGAAAACGGCGCTTGAACTGGGCCGGAAACTGGACAAGCGCGTGGAGGCGGTGTCGGTCTACGATCCGTATTTGCATTACGCGATGTTCAATAGCATCGTGAACGTGCTTACCGAAAAGGCCTCGAAAGTATTCCGGTTCAAGGAACAGGAGCAGCTCCACGAGGAGGTCATCGACACAGGGCTTGCGAAAATCTACCAGTCGCACCTTGAAGTGGCGCATCGCGTGGCCGCCGAGGAAGGCGTGGACCTGAAAATTACGCTGCTGGACGGCAAGGCGTTCGACAAGATTCTTCAGTATGTCCGCCGCGAAAAACCCTGGTTGCTGGTTCTGGGCCGCATCGGGGTGCATAGCGACGAAGACATGGACATCGGCAGCAATACCGAAAACCTGTTGCAGATGGTTCCTTGCAATGTGTTGTTGTCCAGCAAACGGTATACGCCGCCGCTTGACGTGCAGGCCGAGGAGTCCATGATCTGGACGGACGAAGCCACTGCGCTGGTTAATACCGCGCCAGACTTTGCGCGTAACATTGCCCGCACGACGATCCATCGCTGGGCCATGGAGCGGGGCCATTCAGTAATTACGCAAAAAGTGGTCGAGCAGGCCATGGCCACCATTTTGCCAGAATCCGCCATGCGATCCATGGGCATTATCGCCGAATCGGTTGCCCGCGACAAGATCGCCGCCGCCGACGAAGTGACGTACGTATGTAGCCAGTGCGGTTATGCGGCGCGCGGATTCAAGCCCGCCGCGTGCGCGGTTTGCGCGGCCGCTCCCGAGCAATTCCAGAAAATAGACAAGGAAGCGCTGCGGAAACTGGCGCCGCTGGAAGGCCCGACCGAAGAAGTCGAAACCTTTGACAAAAAGAAGATCAAGTGGACGCGGGATGCGCGCGAACTGCTCAGGAAGGTTCCGGACGGTTACCAGATGCGCCGCGCCCGGGCGCAGATCGAAAAGAGCGCCCGCGTCAAGGGCCTGGATACGATTACCCGCGACATGGTGGCCGCCGTTGTAGAAAATTTGCTCGAAGACGCCTCGATGCTTTCCGCGCCCGGCGCCGGGTTGAAAGAGAATCCGGCGGGCGAGTCCCCAAGCCGCGAAGCGGTTCCGGTCGAATTTATCGAGGACGGTGCGTACAAGTGGACGCCGGAGGCCTGGGCTCGCCTCGAACGGGTTCCCGAAGGATTCATGCGCGACAAGACGAAAGGGCGGATGGAAACGGCCGCAGACGGACATAACGCCACGATCATTACACTGGAGATTGCCGAAGAAGGCGTCGAGGTGTCCCGGAAAGCCATGGAAGAAGCCATTCGCAAGCAGCAACAGGAACAGCAAGAAAAAGCTGTGTCGTAACGGGAACGAAGGAGTATGGGATGAAAACCTGGCGCGACATAGCAACCGACGGGGGCTCTGATGTGGCGGGCCAAGTGGCCGATCAGGCGAATCAGCTTGCGGAACGCCTTCGCGATATTCGCCATATCGTGGCCGTCATGAGCGGGAAGGGGGGCGTCGGGAAGAGTACGGTTGCGGTGAATCTTGCTGCGGCGATGGCTCGCGCAGGCGCCCGCATCGGGCTTGTGGATGGAGATATCAATGGTCCTTCCCTTGGGCGCATGACCGGCGTACAGGCGCCGGTCCTCCCGTCGCGCGCAGCCGGAGCCGTCTCGCCTCCCGAAACAATGTGGGGCGTGCGCGTTATGTCTATGGCGCTTTTCTTGCGCGACGAGACGACGCCCGTGGCGTGGGACGCGCCCTCGCAAGCGGGCGGGGCCGCGTGGAGGGGACTCCGCGAAGCCGGCGCGTTGCGGGAGCTTATCGCCGATACCGCATGGGGTCCGCTGGATATGCTTCTGGTGGATTTGCCTCCGGGGTCGGATCGTTTGCCGACGCTGGCGGACGTGGCGCCGCGCATCGACGCGGCGGTCGTCGTGACGATTCCTTCGGCGGTGTCTCTGGAGGTGGTGGGGCGTTCCGTGCGCATGATTCAGGAACACCTTGACGTGCCTTCGCTGGGACTGGTCGAGAACATGGCGTCGCATGCCTGTCCGCATTGCGGCAAGGCGGATCCACTGTATCTGCCGGGCCGTACGGACCGGTTGGCGAAAGCGCTGGACGTACCCGTATTGGCCCGCATCCCCTTCGATCCTGTACTCGGCGTGGCTGCCGACGACGGAAATGCATACCTTCGAGAATATCCTGATCGTCCGGCGGCGCGCGCCTTCGTCGAACTGGCCGATCGCCTTCAATTGCTTCTGGACGCCCCATGAAATTTCTTTGCGTGAAATGTAACGAGGCCATGCGCCTCGACGAAACGCGCGGCCCGGACCGCGGCTCCATGACGGTAATTTTCGGCTGCCCTGCGTGCGGCGGGCAAACAGCCATGCTCACCAATGCGAGCGAGACGCAAGTGGTGCGCTCGCTTGGCGTGAAAATCGGCGGACACGCCCTCTCCGCGGAGCCCATGGAGGGCATACGAAACGGTCTGGCGGCTTCGTCGGTTGAGGCTTCCGCTCCTGCTTCGCCAGACGGCGCCTCGAAATGCCCGTTTACGGGTATGGTTAATTCGGCTTTTGAGCGCAGCGGCATGCCCTGGACCGAAGGCGCCCTGCAGCGCATGGAGAATATTCCTGCTTCCGCCCGCGGGATGGTCATGCAGAGCGTGGAGCGCTACGCCGAAGCAGAGGGCCTCGCCGAAGTAACCGAGTTGGCGCTGAACGAAGCTCGCCGCAGCATGGGCATGTAAGCCATGTTCACGTTTCGCGCGGTCGTTCTCTGGATTCATCTGGCGGCGATCATCGTCTGGGTGGGCGGAATGATCGTCGTGCCGTTCGTGGCGACGCCCGCCGTGCGCCGGTTTGGGGCCGAACACCTTGCCCCCGGACGCGCCGCTGCGCTCATTGAGGCGCTGGCGCGGCGGTTTCAGCGCTTCAGCAGAGAGCTTTTCTTCGCCATTCTGCTGACGGGCATTTTCAATCTCATCAATGCGGGGTGGCTGACGAACTTCAGCTACCCGTCGGCCTATCTCCAACTGATTGGCGCCAAGTTCGTCCTGTTCCTTACGATGGGCGTCAACCAGGCATGGTACAGCCTGAAGCTTGTCCCCCAGGGAAAAACGCGGACTGCCCTGTGGTCTGCGCTTGTCAACGCCGTACTTGCCGCGGTCGCGTTGTATCTGGGGCTCAAGTTGCGATTCGGATGATTGCGGCGATTTCTGCGGAAACATCCCCGGATTCCGCCAGCCGCCGCCGAAAATCTTCCTCGGCGCCGCCGAGGTCTTCCAGCAGATAGCCCGCATCTTTCATCAGGCTTCGCCAGCGGTCGTCTATCGGGATGCGCCGCGAGGCAAGCAGGGCGGGCGGCAGCATGTCGATGCGTAGCTCGAAGAAACGATGGAACCGTTCCATGGCCGCTATTTCCACGGGATCGAAAGCGTCCCGGAAGGTCTCCGCGGCCTCGGGCGCCAGATCGCCCTTCAGTCCGTCCATATACCGCTCGCTCGGGACGTACGCGTCATCGAACCAGGCGCAAGCCAGTTCGTAGGCCAATCTTGGACGCTCCAGGCGCTTCGCCAGCGTTGCCTGGGCTTCTTCGCTGGCCAGCAAGCCCAGCAGCGTGGTCATGCGCTGGCGATGATCGGGCGGCAATGTCGGCGTATCCCCCATGTTATTTGACCAGTGTCATGGTACGGGCAACGGTCTTGTTTTCAGTCTGCAAACGGTATACATACGGACCGCCGGGCAGGTTGCTTGCACCTCCCGCTCGTACCAATCAGGCAAGAAGCGCTCTTGCACGTTGTTCGGGGCGTATTTATCTTTGCATCATAGCCTCACACACCGTGCCTTCCGTAACCAAACCCACCTAATGCCATGGCGCGCTTTACGGGCCTGCTGGTCGTTTTTCTAACCCTCCCGTTTCTTATCGCATCGCATACGCCTGAAGCCATCTCTCCTTAACCAGAGAATATGGCGGGTAAGTCGTTTTGTCCGTCCGCTACCGTGCAAATCCACACAGGATCCGGCCATATAGTTAAGAGCGACGACACCGGTGTTGCAGGAGCATGCCAGAACTGGCAAGTGTTGTATAATTCGCCTGCAGGTGGTGAGGTCCCGGTATATTTTCATGTTTATGAAGTGCGCAGCAATGGGACTTGGAATCTGATATCGAGCGCGGTGTGCGGTCCTCCGCAGGGTGGATGCGGAGGGGGTTCGGGCTCCGTTGCATCTACCAGTAATATAGTAGTTATAGGGAATAGGCCATCGGGTGGCATAGGAGGGGCTGTTGCTGAACTTGACACGTCGAACTGGTAAGCCAGATCTTAAGAAAGAAGGTATACAATGCCATACCTGAATGCACGGAACCTGCTTCTTGCAGGTTCCGTGCTGCTTTTTTTATGCCTTACCGGCTGCGAGGAAGACGTGGCGGGGCCTACCGGGGTAGACGAGCCGTTCTCGCTGTACGGCGTCTTTAATCCCCGATCGCCTACCCAGACGGTCCTCGTTGCTCCCGTGGAAGGCCTGCTTGTCCCGGAATCCGGGGATGCGCTCAATGCAGTCGTCGCCTCGAGCGATCTGGGCAGCGGCAAAACGTACGTGTGGCGGGATTCGGTGGTGGCCAACGCCACAGGGCAACTGGATCATATCTATTGGGCGGATTTTACGCCCGGGTACGGAAGCCGTCATCGCATGGAAGTGGCGCGGTCCGACGGAGAGAAAAGTACTGTAAACGTAGCCGTGCCCGGTGAAGTGCGCATTGAGGACGAGGATGCGGGCACGCGAGATCTGCATGTGCGCATCCTGGGGCTCGACGACGAGCCGTTTTCACTGGTTCGCATAGAAACCGTATACCAAGTTTCCTTCTATGATGCGGCCGACCCCGATACGGTATGTGTGACTCCTCGCCGCAGCTATACGTTTTCTCGCAAGGGTATGGAGAATAAAACAGATCGCGGATGGGAATTTATCACCGATATGAACCTGCTGTACGAGACCATGCGATCCTATTATCATGACGATACGGGGATTCTGTTTTGGAACCCGGATACGGACGGTCTTGCCTTATTGCAGATGAAACTGGAGGTCACCGTCGGGAGCCCCGACTGGGACCCGCCCGGAGGCGATGTATCGGATGAGCGCGTGCTGATCCAGCCCGGGACGCTTTCGAACGTGGAAAACGGCTATGGCCTGGTGGTGGGGGGGTACAATGAAGAAGCCGCGTTATACCCCTCCAGCAGGGCGATCGAAGACACCCCGTTTTTCGATTTCATACAGCGGAGAGGGGGCGATTATTGCCTCGGGACCATAGAAAATTCGGAGGGGTAGCGCATTATGCCTGTACGCCGGATTATCGGGATATTTCTTGCCGTCGTTGCCTTTTCTGCGCTTGCGGCGTGGTGCGGCTTCGCCGAGGCGCAGGCCCAGGTCCCGCCCCGGCGCGCCGTCTTGAGCGGTTTCGTTACGGACGCTTCGGGCGGACAGCCGCTGGCCGGGGCTACCGCCGTGCTGCGGGACCTTGCGGACGCGACCGGGGACGTTCTGTCGTACGGCGTCGCCGCCAATGCGGACGGCGTCTATATCGTTTCGGGGATCGAGCCGGGTTCGTACGAACTGACCATCTCGTTCATAGGCTACGGAGCGTTCCGGGATACTCTCACGCTTTCCGCAGGGGACGCCGTCCGCCGGCATGTCGCTCTTGTTGCTTCGCAAGAGGAACTCGACGAAGTGCTTGTGCAGGCTGGGCGGGAGCATGGCATGGCCCGCATCACGGCGGGGCGCCAGCGCATTCTTCCCGAAGAGATCGAACTTGTGCCTTCTCCCGACATTTCCGCCGATCTGGCGAATTACCTTACCGTGCTTCCCGGCGTCGTCACGACGGGCGATCGCGGCGGGCAGTATTACGTACGCGGTGGCGAACCCTCCCAGAACCTCGTGCATCTGGACGGGATGCTTGTGTACCAGCCGTTCCATGTGCTCGGGTTCTATTCCGCTTTCCCGGCGGACATACTGGACCGGGTCGATTTCTATGCGGGCGGCTTTCCCACCCGGTACTCCGGCCGGCTCGCCTCGGTCATTGATGTCGCTTCCCGCTACGGAAACACCCGCCGTTTCGCGGGGATGGCAAGCGTTTCCCCCTTTACGAGCGCGCTGCGCATCGAAGGGCCCATTGTGCCGGGGCATGCGTCGTTTCTAATTGCAGGCCGGGAGTCGTTTCTCGAACGCATTGCCGAACCGCTGATTGACAAGAACCTGCCCTTCCGGTTCGGGGATGTTTTTGCGAAACTGCATGGCCCGGTAACGCGCAACAGCAGGCTTTCGATCAGCGCCCTCCGGACGCATGACCGGGGCACGATCGCCGAGGAGGTCGGGGAGGAGGCGCCCGAGGAGGTCCGCTGGAGCAACGAAGCGCTCGGGGCGCGCTGGGTGATCGTGCCGCGCATTCTGCCGGTCGTCATGAACGTGCATCTGTCCCACTCCCGTCACCAGACCGAGCTTGGCCCGAGGGACGAACCTTTCCGCATGTCCCGCATCTACCACACGCGCTTCGCTATCGATGCATTGTTCGAGAAGGATCGTTTTTCCTGGGAAGGCGGCTGGGACGGTCTCATTTCCGGAGAATCCCGGAACCGTCTGGATGGGGTTTTTCATTTGCCGGAGACATCCGCGAGGCCGTTTCTGGAGTTCGGATTCTATGCGCAATCCACGTTCGATCTCGGACGCGGCCTGGTTGTGGCGCCGGGCGCCCGTTTGCAATGGTATCAGGTCCGGATCGACCCGTGGCTGGAGCCGCGCCTGCGGGCGACATGGGATCGGGGGAGGCATCATTTCAGCGCCGCCGTCGGCGTGTACAATCAGGAAGTGGTGGGTCTTACCGACCGGCGCGACGTAGCCAACGTGTTTACGATATGGTCTATCGTACCGCGCCCCGAGGACGACGTAAACGAAAGGGATCCGCTGGTGGGGCGGCTGGGCAAATCCGTCCACGGGTTGCTTGGCTACCGGGGCACGCCAAAGCCCTGGCTGGAGGTTTCCGTCGAGGGGTTCTACAGGCGCATGCAGAACCTGTTCGTTGCGGAATGGACCGCGTTTCCTGAGCTTACCACCCGTCTTCACCCTGCGCGCGGACGGTCGATCGGCATGGAAGCGCGGGTGGAGATGCGGCGGGCGCCGTTCTACGCCTTCGTGAATTATGGCCTTTCCTCCACGCTGTACCATACGAAATACGAGGCCATACGGTACTGGTTCGACACGGAGTCTCTCGAATTTCGGCCGCCGCATGATCGCCGTCACCAGGTCAATGCGCTTGCCAGCGTTTCCTGGAAGGGATTCGACGCCAGCGTGCGCTGGGCCTTCGGTTCCGGGCGGCCCTACACCCGCCCGCTGGCTTTCGACAGCTTTGTGCTGTTGGACCGGGCTGCGAGCGTCTTCGAACTGATGCGCTCCCGGCGCGTGATTTACGACCGTCCTTTCAATGCGGTGCTTCCCACCTACCACCGTCTCGACATTTCCGTCGAACGAACCTTCCGGTTCGATGGGGCCGCCCTTACGCTTCAGGGCAGCGTCATCAACCTGTACGACCGGCGCAATCTTTTTTACCTCGATCTGTTCACGGTGCGCCGGGTGGATCAGCTTCCGCTCGTGCCGTCTCTGGGGATCCGGGTGAGCTTCGAGTAAGCGGGCACAGCGTTTCTCCGGGAAGCGCCGCTTGCCGGGCGTGCGTTCGGCGCTTGCCTCCGACAAACAATATATCCATGCCGGCGTTCGTTGTATTCGTGTTCCGGTCGAGCTTGTCCTGGACGATCTCCGAACCATTCATATTTGTTACTGTGCAAATGCACTATGTATATCTCCCTTGATACTGCGGTATTTCTTACAATGCGTTCCGCCTTCAAGGCAATGGCGCCGATCCTGGCAGGGTGCACGGCTCTGTATGCTCTGGCCCCGACAGCGGCGCTTGCCCAAACGGCGGGAACGATTCATTACCAACGCGTCCTGAAGCCGAACATCCCCGAGGGGATCGAGCTTCCGCCGGCGTTGCCAGAGGAGATTCGAGAGATGCTTCTGGCGTCGATGTCCGCGGTGGACACCACGGCCTGGCGCCTTCATTTTACCGAAAAAGCGTCGCTGATGACGCAGGCGCCCGATTCGGCGGCGACCAGCTCCGTCCGTTCGGCGAATAGTTCCGGACGCAATACGGTCATACGGACTCGCCGCACGGTGGAACAGAGCATAACGCATACCGATCTCGAAGCCTGGTCGCTTACCGAGCAAAGAGATTTTCTGGGCCGCACCTTCCTGATCAAGGAAGATCGTCCCGAATATGCATGGCGCCTTACGGGACAGCAGAGCGAATACCTCGGATATGCCTGTCAACAGGCGGTGACGGAAGTGGACAGCACGACGGTGGAGGCCTGGTTCGCTCCGGAAATTCCGGTTTCAGTGGGTCCCGACTCGTTCGGCGGGTTGCCCGGCGCCATCCTGGTGTTGACCAGCGACCGCGAAGCACGCGCGACCTGGAGCGCCACGCACGTTTCGCTGGAGCCGCCCGACGAAGCTGAACTTCAGGCGCCGGACAAGGGAAGAAGGGTGACGCGGGAAGAATTCGAAAATATTGTAGAGGAAAAGACGGAGGAAATGGACAACCGGGGCGGCGGGAATTTCATGATCCGAATCGAACGCTGACGCCATGCGCCCGTTCAGATACTGTTTTGCACGGATTGCCGCTCCGCGCGCGCGGACGGGCTGGCGGGTTGCGGTTCCCGGCGCGGTTTTTTGCTTGCTCGCCGTTCTTCTTTCGCTGAAAACGGCGACGGCCCAGGACCAGCGGTTCGAAATCTCCGGCGTGGCGGCGGATTCGACTGGCGCGCCGCTACCGTCCGCCACGGTGGCGGCGCTTACCCGCGAAGATTCCGTATTGACCCGGTTTGCGACGACCGACCGGGAGGGGGCGTTTACCCTCCGGCGCGTTCCGGAAGGGGCCTATATCCTGCAGATCACCTATGTCGGATTCCAGGCGCACCGGGAGGATATTGACCTGTCTGGCGGCGATTACGACGCGGGAACCGTCGTGCTGGCGCCTGCCACGGTCGAACTGGACGAACTGGTGGTTGGCGCCGAGCACATTCCCATTGTCGTCAAGGCCGACACGATCGAATACAATGCGGCCGCCTTTGGAACGCGTCCCAATGACATGGTGGAAGACTTGTTGCGCCGGTTGCCCGGAATCGAGGTGGAGAACGACGGCACGATTCGGGCGCAAGGCGAAGAAGTGGAGAAAGTGCTGGTTGAGGAGAAGGAATTTTTTGGCGGCGATCCGTCGATAGCCACCAGAAACCTGCCCGCGAACGTGATCGAAAAAGTGCAGGTGTACGATAAGGCGTCGGATATGAAGGAGTTTACCGGCGTCGAGGACGGAGAGGATATCAAAACGATCAACCTGGACCTGAAAGAAGAGGCGGAGAAAGGATATTTTGGCCACCTGACCGGAGGATACGGGAGCGAGCAACGCTACGACGGCGATGTTTCCGTCAACCGGTTCGGTCCGGCTACGCAGGTATCTTTCCTCGGGAATATCAACAATGTCAACCAGCAGAACTTTTCGCTGAACGATATTTTTTCGCTGTTGGGCGGGCTGGAGCGCATGGGCGGACGGCTCGCCATTTTTGGGGATTTGTTCAACGAGCGAGACGGATTGTCCGAAACGGTTTCGGTTGGCGTGAACGTCAACAGGGATTTCGGGGAAAACACTTCGGCGCACGCCAGCTATTTTCTGTCGAACGTGGATAACCGGCAGGATCGGGTGGCGCAACAGCGGCAGCTGCTGGGCGCTGCGCGGTCTTCTTTCGTCGACGAGGCCGCCGAACGGATCACCGACAATCGCACCCACCGGGCGACCGTCAATGCGTCGCATGAATTCGGAGAGGGACATGACGTGCGGTTGCGAGGCAACCTGTCGGCGGGCGCATCCTCCCTGACGAATCGTTCGACGACCGTTACGCAGGCGCGCGGCGCGAGCGGCAACAAGGCCCTTGTCAATTACCTTTCCGAAAGCGATAATCTGGGTGGCGACGCCTCGCTTACCTGGCGACGACGGCTGGACGAAAAGGGTCGTAGCCTGGCGTTGGGGCTGGACGGTCGCCTGAATGACGACGACATGTCCGGCAACCTGCATTCGATCACGGAATTCCTTGAAGAGGGGAACGTGCTTTCGAAGGAAGAAATCCGGCAATTGCAGGATCGTCCGGGAAATTCGTTTCGCGCGACGCAAACGCTTTCGTACATCGAGCCTGTCGGGCAAAGGGGCAGGCTGGAAGTCGAGGTCGAGCGGCGGCAGTTGACCGAAGAACGGGAACAGTCGGTTTTCGATGTGGCGCCCGGCGTTTCCATGTTCAACGAAGGACTTTCTTCCGGATACGACCGGATGTCTTCCTATATGCAGGGAGGCGTCAGTTACCAGGCGAGCGGAGAATATTTCAAGGCGGGCGCAGGCGTTCGACTCCAGCGGTCGTCTCTTGGAGGAAACCTGGCGAATGCGGCGGGCGGCGCGCTCCATTCGTCCATAGAGAACACGTATGCACATTTGCTTCCCCGGGCGCATTTCGGCTATGATTCAGGAGGGCGCATGGACTTCAGGGTGGAGTACGAAGCGCGTGCGCGCGAGCCGTCCATTACGCAGTTGCAACCCCTTACGGACAACACGAATCCGCTTCTGGTTCGGGCGGGCAATCCTGCGCTAAAGCCGGAATACCGCCATGGCGTCGATCTGCGATTTTCGTTTTACGATCCGTTCACGTTCGCGAAGGTGTTTACGTTTCTTCGGGGCGAATACGCACACAACGACATCGTGCAATCCCGAACCGTGGACGAGCAGCTCCGGCAGGTCATTACGCCGGTCAACAATCCGGGAGGTTCGTGGAATGTTTCCGGAGGCGTCCATTTCGGGATGCCTGTTCGTGCTCTCGGCGTGGAAGTGAATGTGGACAACGACCCGTTTTTCGAACGCAGCCTCGAATATGTCAACGGCGCCGAAAACAAGGCCCGCATTTTGCGCCACACGCTGAATGTCTCGCTGAATAATCGCAATACGGACCGCTTCGATATGCGGACAGGCGCCCGGTATACCTTCAACGCGGCGAACTATTCGCTGAACGAGAGTCAGAATCAGCAATACGTCAACCGTACGTACTATGTCGACGCGACATGGTATCTCACGGAAAAATGGCGCGTGGGGAGCGCGCTGAATTATCGGGTTTATTCCCGGGAAGTATTCGGGGAGGCCGCGAGCGTGCCCATTCTTGAGGCGTCCATTGCGCGGTCCATACTGAACGACCGCGCCGACGTCGAACTGGCGGGATTCGATTTGCTCGGGCGCAACGAGAGCGTCCGGTTTTCGAATACGAACACGTACGTTCGAGAAGAACGGATCGCATCGCTGGGGCGCTACGTCTTGCTGAAGCTCTCCTGGCGGCTTTCTCCCGGAGCGGGCGGCGGATTGCATCCCAAGGGAGGCAAGGTCATCATGCGAGACCTGTAGCCGCCGCGCCGGGTTCGCGGGCTACGCATCGTTCTGCGGCCCGTCATGTCCCCAGATCGGGCAGGTTCGTCCACTTCGGCTCGCCTTCGGGCTTGAAATTCTGCGTAGCCACGAAATTCCATCCTTCGTGGAAATTGAGTTTGTATTTTCCGCCCCCGAAACGCCCGAACAGATAGCCCTCCGGATCCCGGAACAGATCCATGCATTCCGCCGCCGGGAGACGGTCCAGTCCCTTGAAGCGGACCGAGCCGCGCCAGGGCTCCTGCACCAGAATGGTTACGGTCGACGATCCGAGGAGGCGCAGAAAAGCCGCGTCCAGATCGGGCGCATCCGGATCGTCTATCCCGCGCCGCTCGAAGCTTTTTCGCACGTAGGGTTCGAAGAGCGGCCAAAGCCATTCCATCTTTTCACAAAAAATTATTTATAGTATTGCTATACTGTGTGCGGTAAAGCGTGCGCAGGTACGCGCCGTACGCACATATTGCTCCTCACCAAACACAAGGACGTACCCCATGAACAGGATTATGTTTTCCATGCTTCCGATCGCCCTGGTCGCCATGCTCGCCGCGGGGTGCGGCGGCGGCGCCGACGCCGGGAGCGACGCCGCGGATGGCGGCGAGATGGCCGCAGAGGAATATACGCCGGCGGGAAGCGCCGTCGTATCGGGATCCATTCAATTTACGGGCATGGCCCCTGAACAACAGGAGCTGAATCTGGACCGCGAATGTATGGCTATCCGTAGCGAAGGCGGCATGGCCCCTGCGCTTAGCCAGAAGGTGGTCGTCAACGACAACGGCACGCTGCGCTGGGCATTCGTATATGTCAAGGAGGGGCTTGGCGACATGACGTTTCCCGCTCGCTCCGAGCCGGTGGCGCTGGACCAGGTGGGATGCACCTATACTCCGCATGTGTTCGGCGTACAGGCCGGACAACCCATCCTGATTCGCAACAGCGACGCCCTGCTGCACAACATCCATGCGTTGCCGGAAGCGAATCGTCCGTTCAATTTCGGGATGCCCACGGCGGGGCAGGAGCGCGAGGAGACTTTCCGTGTCCCCGAAATCATGGCACGCATTAAATGCGACGTGCACCCCTGGATGGAATCCTGGGTCGGCGTCACGGCGCATCCCTATTTCAGCGCCTCCGACGAGACGGGCGGCTACTCCATAGGGGATTTGCCTGCCGGAGATTACGTCATTGAGGCCTGGCACGAAGAGTACGGCGTACAGGAGCAGAGCGTGACCGTGGCCGACGGCGAATCCGTCATGCTCGACTTTACGTTCGGCGACGGAGCGGGAGCCTGACGCAGGCGATGATTATCGCGCGTTCCCAGCGCAGCGGGGCGTTTGCCCACGCTGCGCCGGGAACGAGCCGCCGCTCATTTTCCCGGCGTTTTATCTGAAGAACAAGTCCGAATCGATGCATTATGGCTGATCACGCAGCCGTCCCGGAAGGCCACCTCGGGGAAGACGGTCATCACGCCTCTTTCTGGCGGAAATACATTTTCTCGACCGACCATAAGGTTATCGGGATTCAGTACGGCGTTACGTCGCTTCTTTTTCTGTTGTTCGGGTTTTCGCTCGTCATGCTCATGCGATGGCAGCTGGCCTATCCGGGGCAGCCTGTGCCCCTGATCGGCTGGCTTTTTAGCGACGACACAATGCCGGGCGGGGTCATGCTCCCCGAGTTCTACAACCAGTTGGGCGCCATGCACGGCACCATCATGGTGTTCCTCGGCATCGTGCCGCTGGCGGTGGGCGCGTTCGGCAATTATGTCGTGCCGCTTCAGATCGGCGCGCCGGATATGGCGTTTCCGAAGCTGAACATGGCCAGCTACTGGGTCTTTTTTGTGGGCGGCGTGATCATGCTGAGCAGTTTCTTCGTGCCCGCCGGCGCCGCCAAGGCCGGGTGGACCTCGTACGCTCCATTGTCCGTCATCGAGTCGATGGGGCAGACGATGTGGCTGATCAGCATGGTGTTTCTCATCACGTCTTCCCTGCTGGGCGCCGTCAATTTCCTGACGACCATTGTGCAGTTGCGCGCCGAGGGGATGACCTTCATGCGGATGCCCTTTTTCGTGTGGTCGCAGTTCATCACGTCGTTTCTGCTATTGCTGGCGTTTCCGCCGCTGGAGGCGGCCGCCGTCTTGCAATTGTCGGATCGCTTGCTCGACACCAGTTTCTTCATGCCGTCGGGCCTGGTCGTAAGCGGCGAAGCGCTCGAAGTGGCGGGCGGGGGCAGCCCATTGCTTTGGCAGCACCTTTTCTGGTTTCTGGCGCATCCGGAGGTTTATGTGCTGGTGTTGCCCGCCATGGGCGTCGTTGCGGAGATTATCGCCAATAACGCGCGAAAGCCGCTCAAGGGCTACAAGGTATTGGTTTATTCCCTTGTTTTCCTCGGCTTCATGTCGTTCATCGTCTGGGCGCACCACATGTTCATTACCGGCATGGGCCAAGTGATGAGCACCTTCTTCCAGACCACCACGATGATCATATCGATCCCGTCGGTGATTATTCTCACGGCGCTTTTTCTGTCGCTGTGGGGCGGGTCCATTCGATTTACGACGCCCATGCTCTTTGCGCTGGGATTCCTGCCCATGTTCGGAATCGGCGGACTCACCGGGCTGCCGTTGGGCCTGGCCGCCACGGACATTCCTCTGCACGACACCTATTACGTGATCGGACACTTCCATTACGTGGTGGCGCCGGGCACCATTCTCGCGCTCATGGGCGGGATTTATTACTGGTTCCCGAAGATGACCGGGCGCGTGATGAACGACGCGCTGGGCAAGATCCATTTCTGGGGTACGCTCGTCAGCATGAATTTTATTTTCTTCCCCATGCTTATTCAGGGGCTGGCCGGCGTTTCGCGGCGGTTGTACGACGGCGGGGAAATCTACGCCCATGCGCAAGATGTGCTCGTCTACAATGAAGTGATGTCGATCGCCTCGTGGGTGTTGTTCGTCTTCCAGATTCCATTTATCGTGAATCTGTTGATCAGCATGAAGAAGGGGAAAGCCGCCGAGGATAACCACTGGAACGCCACGACGCTCGAATGGTCTGCGGCGCCGTCTCCGCCGGTCGGGCACGGCAACTTCCACGACCTGCCGAAGGTGTACCGGGACCCGTACGAATACAGCCACCCGGACCATGACGAAGATTACTGGCCGCAACATGTTCCGCCTGCCGAATCATCGGAAAGTTAATCCGGTCGGAACGTTTTTACTGTATGCAAGCAACCCGTTTCGTGAATCCAGACCGCCATGCAAATTCCATTCACCGTTGCGCCTCGGCCTGATACGGGCGTAAATAATGCAAAGATCGGAGTGTGGCTTTTTCTCGCCTCCGAAGTCATGCTCTTCGGCGGGCTGTTCTCGGCGTATATTTTCCTGCGCATCGGGGCTCCCGAATGGCCCGGCGAGGTTGCAGGGCATATGTACGAACGGGCGTCGGACATCCTGAACGTTCCGCTGGCTACGCTCAACACGATGGTGCTTATCGGATCGAGCGTCACCATGGTGATGTCGTGGGCCTCCCTTGCGATGCAGCGGTTCGACCGGTACCGGTTGTACATGGGCGCAACCATTGCACTCGGATTCGTCTTTCTGATCGTTAAGGCCTTCGAGTACGGCGAAAAATTCAGCCACGGGTATTTGCCCGCCGAGAATAACTTTCTCGCTATCTACTTCGTGTTGACCGGATTGCATGGACTGCATGTGATCGGCGGCATTCTCGTCAACATGTATTTCATGTGGCCGGGCGCGCGGATGTGGAAGACCGATCCGAAACGGTTCACGAACCGGATCGAGATCGCCGGGCTTTACTGGCACTTCGTCGATCTCGTGTGGATATTTCTCTTTCCGACCATCTATCTGTTATAACGCGCCGGACGCACAGGTCTGGCCAAACAACAGCGCATCAACATACAGCGCATTATGAGCGATACAGGATATTCCATTGAGGAAATCAAAAAGCACGTTCGCGTGTACATGCTTGTTTTTGCGTCGCTGGCCGTGCTGACGGTGGTCACCGTCGTCGTAGGGTATCTTGAACTGCCCTTCGCGCCGGCGCTTATCGTCGCCTTGCTGATTGCGACCGTCAAGGCAGGGCTCGTGGCGGCGTATTTCATGCACCTTGTTTCGGAGGAGCAAATCGTCCGATGGCTGGTATGGCTGAGCCTGGGGCTTTTGCTGACGATGTTTCTGATTCTGAGCGTGTATTACGTAGACCAGGGCGGCGTCGAAATTTTCGGGTTCTAAGAGAATACGCCGATCATGTCGTTGAAAGCCTTCCATATCGTGTTTATCGCGGCCTCGGCGCTGCTGTCCCTTGGTTTTGGGACATGGGCGCTTGCGGACGGCGGCGGCGCGTCGATTGCGGCCGCCGCGGTTGCGTTTCTCCTGGCCGTTGCGCTGGCGATCTACGGCAGGCGTTTCCTCAAAAAAGTGGCGCGTACGGGGTACATCGCCGGAGGCAGGTTATGATGCGCGCCCTTTTCCGTATCGCTGCCCTTGGCGCCGCGCCTGCACTGGCGTGCCTGGCGTTGCTTCCCCACGCGGCGATTGCTTGCGAGATGTGCTGGGGCGCCGGCGCCGGGGAAAACCCCGTGACGCAGGGCATCAGCATGGCCATGCTGCTCCTGATCGGAGTAACGGGTTTCGTGGGCGGGGGCGTCGGGGCGTTTTTTCTTCGCATGCGCCGCCGGGCCCGGCTGCTTGCGAGGGGGGAAGTGGTTATGACGGAGGAAGGGGAGCTGCGCCCGGCGCAGGAAGGTTTACGCGACTACAATAGCGAAACAGATTCATAACGCCAATCAATCCGCCTGATCGTTCCCATGCTAAAGTGGCTTGATCTCACAAATTACCTTGGGCTGCCTGAGGCGGCGTCGGCGCACAGCGCGGAAATCGACGCCATGATGGGGTTGGTGCACTGGTTGATGCTGGTGCTTTTCCTCATTTGGGCGCCGTTCTTCCTCTACACGTTGTACCGGTTCCGGGCTTCCAGAAACCCGAAGGCGGACTACTACGGCGCCAAGTCGCACTTCTCGACCTATCAGGAGGTGGGCGTGGTCGTAGCGGAACTGGTGCTGCTTTTTGCGTTCGCGATACCTACCTGGGCGACGCTGCGCGCGGAGGCGAACTATCCGTCCGAGGAAGAATCCACGGTCGTGCACGTCATTGCGGAGCAATTTGCGTGGAATATTCATTATCCGGGGCCCGACGGCGTATTCGGAGAGCGGGATATCTATCTGGTGGACCTGCAAACGAATCCGATCGGCTTGAAGCCGGACGATCTGGCGGGGGCGGACGACATCGTAACGGTGAACGAGATGCATGTGCCCGTGAACAAGCCGGTCATCGTTCATCTCACGTCCAAGGATGTGATCCATAGCTTCACCCTGACGGAGATGCGGGTCAAGCAGGACGCGATCCCCGGATTGTCCATTCCGTTGTATTTCACGCCCATCCGCACCGGTGAGTGGGAAATCGCGTGCGCGCAGCTCTGCGGCGTGGGCCACTATCGGATGCGCGGCTACTTTACGGTGCACACGGCGGAAGGGTACGCCGCCTGGCTGGCGGAGCAGTCCGAACGGGCCGGGGTATAGCGGTATAACGACACGCCCATAGACCTTAATAACGCCGACTCCGATCAGGAGATGGAAACGAATGGCGCAATGTCCGACGACCCCATTATAGCGAAAGTCCTTACGGAAAAGGCGCAAGGCCATGAGACCAGACGGCAATTGTTCCTTGACTTAAGCGGTCATTTTGACCGTCCCCTTATCACTTTTTTTACAAGCTTTCACCATCCGGTAGCAATGGATGACGAGGATGTTGAGATGCTTGAAGATATGCTACAGACGCTAGATCTTTCGAAAGGGATTGCTGTGATGATTAGCTCTCCGGGCGGATCAGGCCTGGCTGCCGAGCGCATGATCAATGTTCTGCGATCCTATAGCGGTACCGGGGAATACTGGGCAATCGTTCCCGGCAAAGCGAAATCTGCTGCCACAATGGTCTGCCTCGGCGCCAGCCAGATACTCATGGGTCCTGTTTCTGAATTAGGGCCTGTCGATCCGCAAATCGTGTTCCAAGGGCAGATGGTTCCCGTCCACCATGTTGTCAAGAGTTACAGAGAACTTTTCAAGGGGGCAGAGGAAACCACAGGGAAGATAGAGCCCTATTTGCAGCAACTTGCAAGATACGATGACAGCATGATAAGACATCTGGAAACGGAAGAGGCCTTGGCAACCGACATAGCCGTCCGCTGCCTGCAGAACGGCGGCATGCTATCTGGACAAAAACCAGAGAAAATCAAAGAGGACATTGCGCTCTTTTTGCTTCCCCAACATACGAAGGCGCATGCACGACCGATCTATCACAAAGAAGCTCAGAGCTGCGGACTCAAAATCAAGGTCCTCGATACCTCTTCGGACCATTGGAACAAAATCTACGAACTGTACGTGAGATCCCGTCACCTCCATATGGATATAGCCACCAAGGTGATCGAAACGGACAAAGGATATTTCACCATACCAGTCCCTTCGCATAACAATGTGAGCGCAAATGCCTAAAGTGTGCAAAAACAAAAGGCTTACAGAAGCTGAAGAGCGCTACGCCCTGATCGAAAAAAGGATCAAACCATTCATTCCGCATCCGAAGGAGACGGGCGGAATGAGGCGCGAGGCCTGGCGTAGTGGCAAGACCTTGCCTGTCGAATTGGGGGAACGCCGCCAAACCGAATCTTATGTCAGCAGTCGTCACTGATTCTCTGCTTAGAGGGTTGCATAGAATCGAGAGTTAATCCAATTTTGGCCGCCTCATCAAGACAGAGGTGGTTCGGGTTGATTGGACAGATTTCGCGGGAATTTAAGGTGTACTGTTGCGACCTTGTTCCGACGCAATCAACCAGACAAGACCCATGCCCAGACGCACACGCAGAACCCATAGTCCTTCGTTCAAGGCGAAGGTAGCCCTCGCCGCCATGCGCGGCGACAGCACGCTGGCCGAACTCGCCGAACGCTTCGAGGTGCACCCGAACCAGATACAGTCGTGGAAGAAGCAACTTGCGGAGCGCGCCGAGGAGGCGTTCGTCCGAAGCCGCAACGTTCCCGACGAACGCGACAGGAAGATCGAGGCGCTCCACGCGAAGATCGAGGAGTTGTCGATGGAGAAGGATTTTTTATCGAAGGCGCTCGGTCGCGGCCTGTAGCCGAGCGCAAGGCGCGGATCAATCGTTCGCACTGCTTGCCTGTCGTTCGGCAATGCGCGCTTCTGGCGCGGCCTGTAGCAGGAAGAAGTCTACCGGCGCGCCTGCGACGCCGTAAGCGAGGCCAGAAAGAGCGTCGCCGACTACCTGCGCTACTTCAACGAAGAGCGCCCCCGCCAGAGACTTGACAATAGAACCCCCGACGACGTATTTTACAGACCAAAGCCACTGCCCAAGGCGGCGTAATCCACCGCAATCCTGCACTTAAAACGACTCGGACTAACTGTCCGAATTTCCCGAACCATTTCTTTCGGGCATGGCGCCTTGATTTTGAATAAATTGTTAAATAATATTGATTGTAACCGGGCGGTTTGCGCCGCCCGGACCCTGTGCTCCATAGTTTACCGGCTGGACGCATGCGCCTCTTTTCTTCGGCATTCCGCTACGCTTTGGCCTTGGCGATGGGTCTGGGGTTGATGCATTTTGGCGGGGCCTTGGCCCGCGCGGAGCCGTGCGGCGGAAGCGAGGCGGGCGGATTTTCCTCGTCCGCGTCTTTTGCGGGAGCGACTCCGGTAGCCGTAGGTACGATACCCGACAAGAAGATAGCGGCGGGCGCTTCTTTCGTTCGTTTCAGCGCGCGGTTCTGGTTCACGGAGACAAGCGGGAGCGCGCTTGCGTACTCGGCGGCGTCGTCGCATCCGGGCGTAGCGCGCGTGGGGGACGCGTGCGGCAGCATGATCAAAATAAATGCAGCGGGGGCGGGTACGGCGAAGATTACGGTGACGGCGACGGCGAACGGGGGCAGCGCCACGCAGGAGTTCTCCGTAGCGGTCGATCCGAAGGCCGTTTTTCCTGTGGGTCCATCGAACAGCGCTCCCGCAGCCCAGAGAATGATCGCGGACAGGACGTTTACGAAGAAGACCTCTCCGCTTCGTTTCGTCGTCTCGTCTTATTTTTCTGATTCGGACGGGGACGCTTTGACCTACGCGGCTTCGGCGTCGAGCACGACCGTAGTTAGGGCCAGCGTGGCGGACAGCACGCTGACGCTCGTGGCGGTTTCGAAGGATTCGACGCGGGTGACGGTGACGGCGACGGACCCGGACGGCCTCGCCGCCAGGCAGTTTTTCGTGGCGACGGTAGCGAACAGTCCTCCTGAGGCGAAAGGCGCGATGCCTGCCCGGAGTTTGACGCTGGGCGTTACGCCGACGCTTCGTTTCGGGGCGTCGTCTTATTTCGCCGACGCCGATAGCGACAGGCTTACTTACCGCCTTGCATTGTCGAGCAGCGGCGTTGCGACCGCAAGCGTCGCCGGTTCGACGCTTACGCTTCGGGCCGTTTCGGCGGGCAGGGTTACGATCACGGTGACGGCGAGCGACGGAGCGGCCAGCGTAGGGCAGCGCTTCGTCGCGACGGTTCGCGCCAGGCCCAATCAAGGGCCCGTAACCGTCAAGGACATACCGGGCCGGAAGTTCACCGTAGGCGACGCTGCGGCCACGTTCAATTTGAACGATTACTTTTCGGACCCGGAAGGGGCTGCGCTTGCCTACGTCGCCAGGTCGAACCGCCGCGGCGTAGCCGCGGCGAGCGTTACGGGCTCGACGCTCAGCATAACGCCGAAGGCGGCGGGCAGCGCCGCGATCACGCTGACGGCGACAGATCCGGGCGGTCTTTCCGCTGCGCAGCATGTCGCCGTCGAAGTTTCGGCGGCGCCGAAGCCGCCGCCGCCGCCCGCAGAGCCTCTTTCGGCGGCGATCACGGGTCCGACGAAGATCGTCTCGGGTACGTCGCATACGTGGCGCTCGACGGTTACGGGCGGCAGGCCTTCTTACAGTTACAGCTGGTACGTTGCGACGCGGTGCGCGAATCTGGATCATCTTCGTGCGCGCGACGAGCCGTGCGCGCTTCAGTGGAGCGGCGCGGGATCGGGAGCGAGCCTTACGCGCGCGATAACGACGACGGGCGCTTACGCGCACATCCGCCTTGTCGTAAGCGATTCGGACAGTCCGGGCTCCAGCGCGGAGGACAGGCATAGCGTAGAGGTGAAGCAGCCGAACAACGCTCCCCTGGCCAACGGCTCGGTAGCTTCTCGCACGCTCACGCTTGGATCTTCGGCGACGCGCCTTAACGTATCGTCCTGGTTTACGGACAAGGACGGCGATCGCCTTACCTATACGGTAGCGTCTTCTCCATCGGGCGTCGTAGGGGCAAGCATTCCTTCGAGCGGCGTCGCCTTGACGCTTTCCTCTGTGAAGGCGGGCGCAGCGACGGTGACGGTGACGGCGCGCGACCCGTCAGGCGCGAGCGCCCGGCAGTCTTTCGGCGTTAGGGTGAACAGAAGGCCCGTGGCGAGCAAGGCGATACCGGCTCAGGCGGCGACGGTGGGGGGCGCGTCGGCCACGCTCGATCTGTCCGGGTATTTTTCGGATGCGGACGGCGACAGGCTGACGTGGCGGGTTAACCGGTCGAACGGTCGGGTAACGACGAGCGTGTCGGGGAATACGCTTACGATCCGGCCTGTTTCGTCGGGCGCGACGACATTGACGGTGATTGCGACCGATCCGCACGGGGCGAGCGCGTCGCAATCGGTTACGGTCAACGTCGCTACGGCGGCGGGTCTTTCGGCTTCGATAAGCGGTCCGTCTCGCGTTTCGAGCGAGGTCAGAAACACATGGACGGCGAGCGCGAGCGGCGGGAGGAGTCCTTACGTCTACCGCTGGCGTTATACTCGGCGCTGTTCGGGTCCCGCCGACAATCTGGAGGCAGACAGCGCAAGAGAGGTCTGCACGGAATGGGGGGGGGGGGGGGTCGGGGAGCAGTTTTTCGCTCACGCTGGCGCGCGGTACGACCATCGAGTTGACGGCGACGGACGCGAACAACGATTCGGTCACGGCGACGCTGGCGGTTAGCTACTCAGGGCCATGAGAGACGGTATCCCTGTCATAACGCGCTTTTTAGCCATGAGACGAGACGCTTTCTTCAGGGCGATGGCGGCAAGCATTGGTCAGCTTGGTTGTGTCGCTGTACCCCTGTTCTTACTGGCCGCCTTTAGCGTGCAACCTGCACGGGCGCAGACGCCAAAGGTCGTGATCGACTGTCTGCCGCCTTGGGAGACGAATAATCGCTTCCTGCAATCGACGCGCATCAAGCATCCGGGGTTGTCTCTCAACGGATTCGACTGCGGCGATAACTGCAAGATAGGCTACGGCCTCAAGCAGGTGCTGGAGAAGGTTTATGGGAGCGAGACAGAAACGGAAGTACAAACGGTTTTTAAGGCAATAGTAGAACAGGCAAAGGAAAACTTCCAAGACATAAGTTCTTTTAAAAAAATCCGTGATAACACTGGACGATTGCAAGCTAAAGGATTCATTGCGCTGGCTTCGTATGTGCTTGAGAATAACGATTACGATCCAACCACGTTAAATCCAGCACTTCCCTCCTCGGTTATTGCTGTGGAAAATTTCAGAACGGCTCTTGTGGAAAGTAAATGGAAGCTAAACAAGGATCACGAGGATGATGGCGTCAAATGGGCAAGCCCTGTTATGAATGTTGCTCGTGCAATAGATTTTTATCTTGCGCTGGAAAATGCATATAAACATTACGATCTTATCGAATACGATAACACGGTATCCAGAAATATTTTGTCGATTAATGATAAGGATACCATAATGGATGCGTATATAAATTTAATTCAAGGTCTTGAAAGACTTGCCGATACAGAGGTGCCAGAATGGCTAAGTAGAATGGGATCAAATAGGTATAATTTTGAACCTGGCAATGCTTCGTTAAAGGCACAATTGTCCGTTGGATATGCAGCACTTACTTGGCAAGAAGACAAGGTTAATAATCCAGACGGTATTAACGGTAAAATATCTCGATATATAGCTCGTTCCTTTGAATCTGTACTTTCGAAATCTGGTGTAAATCGAGGTAAGTACTGGGGATACCAATCAGAAGATGGCAAATCATTTTGGGCTGAAGGCGCCTATTATTTTCATCTTACGCTAAGCCAGGTTATTCCTTTTCTGCATAGTGTACGTATAAATAATATGATTAAAACGTATGGTTATAATGTAGATCCTTTTAGAGATAATTGGCTTTTGAATCCACTCCATTGGTTGGCGGATATTTCAACGCCGGATGGCAAGACTCCACCACTCGATGATGGACATAAAATTAATATGTACAATGCCAGTGTGCTTCGCTGGACGAATGATTATGGCGATAAAGACATTGGCGAAAAATTTGCCTATATAAGCAAACCATTGAGTAGATCATGGCTTTATCCTGTTGGGATTGCTATTCCGCGCATTGCAAAGCCAATGGAAAATCCGCTTCTTGATGTAAGTGGTAACACATTTGAAAATAGAAAATCTGGTGAAGATGGAAGGCAAGAGGTCGTTGTGAGAAGAACGATTAATGGTAAGCAGCATTATATTCTACTCAATGGCGAAAGTGGGGATGCTGTTGTTCGAGGAGAAGGACATGAACAGGGAGATCAGATGCAATTGCTCTATTATGTGGACGATATTTCATATCTGGCCGATTCAGGTTATGATAGGCCAATGCGTCCTTTGATTTCACAGAATCAAAACTGGAAGCATAGTACTTGGAATCCATATACGAATCATAACGTCATGACAATGGAACCGGATCAAAAACTTTGGTACGATAATAATGGCGGAGTTAGATCACCTTGGCTAAATGTTCTGAGAAAGGCAAGAGTGCAATCTTACCACCAATCCGTCAATGAAATATATCATCAAGAATACGGAAATATAGATCTGATTTATGCAAATATTGACTTAAAAGCTGCAGACGGAGAAGATCTAAATACTAATGTAAAAACATTTGCATATTATTACAGAAATATTTTGTTTATCCGAGATCCCAATAATCCATATTTAGTAGATATTAATTCAATAAATGGAGATAAGCAGGATAGGCAGAATTGGTATAAAATGTATTATCATGTTAATTCGAATGATGCATCCACTCTGAACTACCCTGTCACATTTCAATTTGCTGGAATTCATTGGGATAATGTTTATTCATCGGATGGTTCCTTGTCTCCTGCTCCTACAAATAATGCATTTTTTATACAGCCTTTTACTGTTGAACGTACTCTATATTGGCAGCAAGAGCCTGATATAATACGTGAATCATATATTGCAGATATAGATAGAGGTATTGGAATTGATATTAAAAAACTTATGTTACGTGGTAATCATCATGTAAATGGAACATCTAAAGAAAATTTCACAACCATTGCTCTTATGAGGCCTTTGTTCAATGGAGAACAAAACCCGGCTCTTGCCCAGGGCAATGTACCGCTTCCTGATGATAATGACAGAGCATGGCAATATATTACCTGGATGCAAGACAGTGTCACTGTGGATGTTATTATATCACGTTCTGAAAAGTATTATGCAAATCCTGTTTCATCGGGATCCTTTTCTCGCACCTATTTATCTTTTCCTGTTCCTGAAGCGGATTCATTTTATGTAGGACTGCCAAGCAATATGAATTATGGATTTGCACGTCTGATCAAAGAAAAAGATATATGGAATATTGATCCAAATTTTCAATTGAATTTGGAAAAATCGGTGCCGCAAGTTACTATTTCCGGCCCCTCGTGTATAGGAGGCGAGAATTCTACTGGATATTATTCTTCTTCGGCTTCTGGCGGAAAACCACCTTATTCGTATTCGTGGTCCTTTTATAGATTGTGTACTGATGCAAATTCTGACGCGATAAGTTCCTCCTTGGGGCCTAAATGTAATGCCTGGAATAGCATAGGAAGCGCCAGCCAGGCTAGATTCGGTGGGTATAATGGCCAAGATTTCAAAATCAGGCTTACGTTGACGGATAGCTCGTCTCCTCGCCAGTCTGCTACCTCAAGCGAATTGCCAGTTCGGGTTCTTTCATCTACGGAAGGCTCGTGTCCAAGCGATACTCCAGAAGATATTCCGGGCGATGTATCTGGCAAACGAGGAATGGATAGCGCACAGCCTCTCGCCTTGAATGAGAGTTTGAGTGAAGCGAAGGAGAGCATTCCAGAAGCCTATGCTCTCCGCCAAAATTTCCCTAATCCCTTCAATCCATCCACGGAAATCCTCTTCGACCTCCCCGAAACCACCATGGTCTCCCTCGTCGTCTACGATGTATTAGGTCGGGAAATAGCCCGACTTGTCGAAGGCGAGCTTCCCGCGGGTAGCCACCGTGCCCGTTTCGATGCAGGGAGCTTGCCAAGCGGCGTCTATCTATACAGGATACAAGCAGAGGATTTCGTGGATACGGGCCGGATGCTCTTGCTCAAATAACCAGATATGATCATGCTAAACACGAAAACTGTTCCTGGGTCGCCTTCCCGATTCTTGTTATTCTGTCTTCTCGGTATTTTCGGAATGCTGTTGTTGACAAACCCGGCGATTGCTCAGGATACAATAGATCAGAACACTAAAGAAGAACGTATTAAAAAGTGGCGTTTTGGGGTTTATTTTTCCAGTAGGGGCCTCCTAATGCCGATTGCATCCGATCTCCAAACGGGTAATTGGGGCGGATATTTTGCGCCTTGTTGCGGTGATGTTCAATCACCTGAAGATGATGTTATGCCATATCCATTTTTCCTTGTTAGTATTGGATATGATAAATTTCAAGCCATTGTTGGATGGAATAATGATTTTTATGGTGATGAAGGACCGCATTATAATGAGAACATATTCAAGGCTGTTGTACGTTATAATCAACGTGGCAAGAATCTATATGGATTTGGGGGACTTAGTTTTTTTCATTTTAATAAAAAACATTCTTTTACAAGATATGTTTGTCCAGCAACTAATGATGTTTTTTATGACGATTGCGGAGGAGAAGATCCCATACCAATGGAGGTTAAAACAGATCGTCCGGAAGGCAAATCTATAACACCTGGCGTCAACTTTGGAATTGGCGTCGAATATAAATTATTGAGCCTCATATGGTCTCATGAGTTAGAGATTTTATATTCACCTTGTAAATATAAAAATTTTGTATGCAGGGGACTTGACGTGATATTACTCGGCATCCATCTTGAATGATATTTTGATATTTATTTCCAAGATTGTACAAGTTTAGTAATTACCCGACACATGGGGTCTCCGTCGTGCGATCAGGCGGCTTGTTTTGTGGTTAGAAATGGTTCGGGAAATTCGGACAGTTAGTCCGGGTCGTTTCAGGTGCAGGGCTGCGGTGGGTTACGCCGCCTTGGTCAGCGGCTTTCGTCTGTAATATACGTCGTCGGGCGTCATGTTGTCAAGTCCCTGGTGCGGGCGCTCTTCGTTGAAGTAGCGCAGGTAGTCGGCGATTCCCTTTCTGGCCTCGCTTACGGAGTCGCAGGCGCGCCGGTAGACTTCTTCCTGCTTCAGGCTGCGCCAGAAGCGCTCCACGTACGCGTGTCCAGCCAGCGGCCCTTGCCGTCCATGGAGATGCGCACGCCGTGCGCCTTGAGCGCGCTGGTGAACGCCTCGGAGGTGAACTGCGCCCCCTGGTCCGTGTTGAAAACCTCTGGAGCGCCATAGCGCGCAATCGCTTCCTCGAGAGCCTCCACGCAAAAACGAGCGTCCATCGTGTTCGATATGCGGTGGGCGAGCGCCTTGCGGCTATGCCAGTCGATTACGGCTGCGAGATATAGAAAGCCTTTCGCCATAGGGATGAACGTAATGTCCGCCGCATAGACCTGGCCGGGTTTGTCGATCGTCATGGTCTTGAGCAGGTAGGGATATATCTTGTGTCCTGTCCCGGGAGAGGACGTGCGCCGCTTCGGGTAGATGGCCATAAGGCCCATAAGGCGCATGAGGCGTGCGACGCGGCTGCGCGCCGCCGTATGCCCCTTCGCCTCGAGCAGGCTCTTTATGGTGCGCGAGCCGCTCGTGGGACGATCCATATAGATGCGGTCTATCTCCTTCATAAGAAACAGGTCCTCCTTGCGCTCTCCGCGAGGGCGGTAGTACGCCGTGGAGCGGCTCAGCGCCAGAAGCGCGCATTGCCGAACGACAGGCAAGCAGTGCGAACGATCGATCCGGGCCTTGCGCTCGGCTACAGGCCGCGACCGAGTGCCTTCGATAAAAAATCCTTCTCCATGGATAGCTCCCCGATCTTCGCGTGGAGCGCCTCGATCTTCCTGTCGCGTTCGTCGGGAACGTTGCGGCTTCGGACGAACGCCTCCTCGGCGCGCTCTGTGAGCTGCTTCTTCCACGACTGTATCTGGTTCGGGTGCACCTCGAAGCGTTCGGCGAGTTCGGCCAGCGTGCTGTCGCCGCGCACGGCGGCGAGGGCTACCTTCGCCTTGAACGAAGGACTATGGGTTCTGCGTGTGCGTCTCGACATGGGTCTTGTCTGGTTGATTGCGTCGGAACAAGATCGCAACAGTACACCTTAAATTCCCGCGAAATCTGTCCAATCAACCCGAACCACCTCTTTAATCCCAATGCCTTCAACAATTTTGCGGTCTTTGATTGACCTTGCCCGTATGCCGGCTACCGATGTCGGGAATTGGCTTGAAGATGCCGAACAAAGTGTTCGATTTCTTATGCAGAGCTGCAAGACGAATGAGGAAATCGTTCTATACGCTTCCGGACCATACCTTTTTGCGCATGCTGTCCTAGTGCCGCGTGCTGCTGTCAATCCCCCAGATCATGATGACATCGCCCGTGCACAGACAATGGCTGCTGAAACTTGGTGTATACAACGATTACATGGTGGTGGACAAGGACACCGGATCTGCCTTGAGCCTCCCCTCAGCGATTCTGGTTGTCGGACGCTTGTGGGCGGAGAAAAGCTAATCTTCCTGCGCAGCTTCGAAGGCGTCAAAACATATTGCCCAATTATAGAAATCAGTCAGAAACTCGTGCATGCACTTGCGCTTTACTACATGGATGAACGGCGCGCCTATTGCCGTCTCGATAATCATGGCGATTTGGAAAACGTTATCACAGTATTCGACGACGAGTACACCGATCCTTGGCAACGGGTGCGTGCAGTTACCATCCGTGGGCATGACCTTGCGACTTACATGGCGCTCAGCAATACCGCCCTAGTGATGAAGTTCGATGTTACCCGGGTTGGGCCAGATGCCTTTTCGAGTTGGGATGGACAGGATGAACGGATTTGTCAAGACGAGAATCTCTACTATCGGTGCTGTGTTACCCCGAATCATGCCAGCTACGCCAACGGACATATAGTCCTTCACACAGACCTGACCGAAGATGACTTGATCGAGGAGTGGAAAGAAGAGGAGGATACCAGTACGAAGCAATACGCCTCCTTTAAAATCGTTGACTGGAAGAATAACCGTCGTGTGGAGACCTCTTGTGGGCCAGGTCACTTCGTAAGCTATTTCACAAAGTCCGATTTGCCGTGGGGGGTATCCCCGGCGTTCTTTCGCCCAGAGGTTCTACAGAAATACAAGCAGGATCCTGAAAAATACATGATCGATGATCGTAGCATAAGTTGCCGGGGTGCCTGGTATCTTCAGACCTACGATATTAACGAGGCTGGGCAGGTGCATACCTACATCTGCTATCTGGCCACGTTGCCGTACGAGGAACAACTCTATTGGAAGTCATTCAACGAATGGCCAAAGGGCAATATATCCAGGCGAGCCTATCAAACGGATATTCTTGGAGAATTCTCGATGGCGGATGACCCACTTGCCGAGTTGAAGGCACAGGTCGAATCGTTAGATTGCGATCTCCCGACTTGGTGGCGACTTCGTGGCGAGGCGTTGATTGAGGAAGTGCTCTGTCCTGCGACAGATGCCATAGGAGAATGGGGCAACGCAATTCTCGCGCTCGATCATTTGGTAGTCGAAGGCTTTGACATTAAGGGCCTGAGGTCCATCATCAACGCTAAAGCCGGCACTTTTGAAAAGGAATGGGGGTCACTGAAGCTACTTGAGGTCGTGCTTTCCCTTACGGGACATACCGAGGAGCAGGCCAAGGCGTTGGTCGCTCCACTGAAGGAACTTCACAACCTTCGAAATCCGGTCAAAGCCCATGGAGATACTAAGGGGAGACAGGCGGCGGTTGCAAGCGCGAGAAAAGCACACAGTACACTTCGGAAACACTTCCAAGACCTAGCCGGGCGTGTCCGAAATTCGATCAAACAGATACTATCAACTCTTTCCACCGCTTAGGGTGTGTAAAACGACAGCAAATTTACACTAAAGTGCAGCGGGTAATCCTGGCTTTTCGAACGAGTGGGGTATATTTATATTGATCGGAAACATCAAGGGTGTTTCTGATCTCTACATAACACCAAACTGCTGTCGTTTTACACGGTTGGAGGCTTCCGAGAGCGCCGGGACCGAGTTGCACGTACATTACTGCTTCCACACAGCGATATTCACTGGCGCACGCGAGGCGGTGCGCGGGTTAAGGTCGTGCCGTGTGACCTGCACGTTCTCACGCTCCTGCCGGCACCTCCAGCACCATCGGCCCTTGCCAGCTGTGACCCGTTATCTTTTTCCTGGTCATCTCGGTGCTTCCTGCTCGGCATCGGAATCCATCTTAACGACCTGTCCAAAACCGAGACCGCTCCAAATGGCTGACCGAGACCATCACTCGCGACGGCGAGTCAAAGCCAACGCACCATCTCTTCCACCGGAAGCAGCACAAGCCCGACCGATGCATGACCAAGAGGCTGTCGATGGCATCCTCGTCAATATCCACAAGAGGGAGTTCATGATCGCCGGTGAACAGCCCGGCCAGACGCATAAGCAGTCCGGATACGAGATCAGAGTTGCGCTCCCCGAATGGGACAAGAACCGCGATCTCCTGAAGTCAGTCAAGAAGGGATACATGGCCCAACAGAAACTGCTTGCCAAATTACAGCGGGAGGGTGCGCAACGGTCGTGGTTTATTCAGCAATTCATCGCGATCAACAAGGCGGTTGCAGCATTAAGGCATACCCCCTTGCACATATGTTCCGAGTCGTCCAGCTATCGCCGCGAACGGGCGCCTCCGTTCCTCTGGTAAAGGACAGGAATCTTTCTCTTTTCGCCGGGCGTGTAGACTCGCGAAGCCGTTATGCCGAACACGGATCAGACATCTATCGCACACTTGTAACCTAACCCACATGGACGGGCTGGGGCCGATTTGGAGCCGAAGGCGATCCGAAAGGACTTGACGGTATCCGAAGCGGGCCTTATGCTGGGAGTGTCGCGCCCGGCTCCGGCCGGGGCGGCGCCCGGTTGCGGCTGGACTTCGGTTCATCTTGATTCCTTCCGCTATGAAAAAGATCGTCTTCCTGCTTTCGGGGCTGTTTCTCCTGCTGTCCGTTTCGGACTCTGAAACTCTTGCGCAGGGCAGTTCTACGTTCAAAGCTTCTTTTCGTGGAGGTTATGTTCTCCTTGAAATAACGGGGAATACGGCAAAGGTTGGTAAGTATCCAGGCGTTTATTATAATAATTGTCAGATATGCAATCCCCATATTTGGGAATGTAATAAAGGTTACGATGGGAAAATTCGATTGGGCGTCGCAGGCAGTCAATGCAGTATTCCAACGCGTCCTGCATTGACTGCCATACAAAACTATTGCACCAAGTCCTGTTCGATCAATTTGTATACTCATACTCCGCCGTCACCATTGCCTCCTAAGCCGCCGCCGTCACCGCCTGCGCCCACCCCTACGCCTATGCCTGCTCCTAAACCGCCGTCAAATAATTACGTCACTTTTTCAGGTTCTTTCAATGGTGGTTACATTAATATCAAAATAGCGAAGGGGAAGGCGAAAGTCGTTATGTATCCTGGCGTTACCTATACCGATTGCAAAATATGTCAACCGAGCATCTGGAGCTGTTCGGCCGGTACTGACGGAAAAAAACGATTGGGTACCGGAGGCAGTAAGTGCAGTAGCGTGCCGTCTTCCGCAATGAAGTATATACGATCCTATTGCAGTCAGTCTTGTTCGATAAATTCGAACCCTCCTCCTCCTGCGCCTTCTTCCAGGGATACCGTTATTGTTTTAGGCGATCCCGTCAAGGTTTGCGGACAATCAGGTTCTGTGGATGGCTTGTCAGACCCCGTGTCTTCCTCCGACGCCGGCAATGCCGCTTGTACGGAGTGTTACCTGTGTTCGGAGGCTTCTATCTGCATAGATGATAACGGCGTCGCATCTGGTTGCGTGAATGCTCACGATGCTGGTTATACGACTGAATGGTTGCAAGCTAATGGCTCTACTTGCGAAGAATCTTGTCCGGCTGGCGGTGGTGGTGGCGGTGGCGGTGGTATTGATCCTCCCCCTCCTATACCGACTCCAGATCCTCCTCCTCCGAAGGATACGCCGCCGTGGAATCCGCCTATCAATCCGCCTATCAATCCACCGGCTCCGCCACCGCCGCCAATACCGCCGGATAGTCTTACGGTCCCTCCTGCAGATACCACTTCTGCTCCCGTAGACAGTACTAAAACCACGAAAAAAGAACCCTGCATGTGCAACGGTCAGAAAGTCGATTCGACGATTTGCGATATTATCGAAGAATACGGACAGGCTTACTATGATGGTAAGGACCATAAACACTGGGAAACGCCGTACTGGACTCCTCGCTGCACCGATTTCAAGCAAACGGGAGGGCATAAATTATTCCCCTGGAAGGAACTCAACGGTGGTTGGGTAGGGGGCAACGAAAAGCAACATGAACCCCATGGCATTATTCATCCGAAGCTTCTTGGGGGACTTCTCGTTATTCGAGGCGTTTTCAAGAAGGCCATGCCGGTTACTTCCGGCTACAGGTGCCCTGTAGGGAACGACAAGGCAGGGAGCATATTCAAGGATACGAGTCGTCACATGTATGGGATGGCCGCTGACGTAAGGACCGGGAGACCTAAGGGAAATCCGGTTACCCACGCTAGACTTGTTGAAATTAGGAATGAGCACTTTACCGACTTCAGTTATACGGAATGGGGCACGTATCCTGGCGGCCACATTCATTTTCAACTGATAGACCCTCCTCCTTACCCTCTGACCACGCCCCCCGACTTCCTATCCACAGATTAGCCTGCGCCATGATACGCCGCTTTTTCCGCTCCGCTTCGCTTCTCGCCCTTCCGGTCTTCCTGGCGGTTGCTTCCTCTGCGTTCGCTCAGCAGAAGGAGGTTCCGCTTCATCGCCCTCAGCACGAGATCGCGGAGGACCTGGCGAGTCCGGATCGCCTGACCGCTTCCCGAGCGCTAAGCGATTATATGTACGTTCGGAAAGAGGAGCGAACGCGTCAACTTCGCGACGCGCTCGCCCTCTCGCTCGAGCGTGAAAACGAGCGTACGAGAGCATTCTACCTGAGTGGCGAGATGCCTCCGCCCGAAGAGTACAATTACATGTACGGCTTTCATCTTGCTGGCGATGTGCTGGATCTGCGCGATCCCGCCTATATCGATGTGCTTCTTCCCTGGCTTGGTGGCTCAGCTATGAGTCCCTGGATCGACATGGGCAAGGAAGCTATCCAACCCGTCTTGGAGTTCGTTTATGCGCATGAACCGGGATACGAAGAGGATATTGTTGGAGGAATCCTTCTTCTTCAAATAATGGTCGATCACTGGGGCCTGGACGCCTTCAGCTCCTCTGAGCAGGAACAGCTGCGGCAGATAGCCCTGCGATACATTTCTAACGAGAATGGCCTTGGAAACTGGTCTATGTTGTCTCGGGCCATTAACCTTGCCTCTGCCATTGGAGACGCCGAGTTAATCCGGATGGCGCAGGCCATAACAGAAGACGAAGACGAACTTGCCAAGCGTTCGGATAATGATGAATGGATCATAGATTGGATTCGAGGACATGTCTCCAGAGCCGTTTCTGGCACGCGCAAACCCTATCGCTATCTTACTCCTGAGGAAGATGGAACGCGCATCGATGCGTTGTACAAGAAGTTTGTAGAGGACCCCGAAGCGTTCGACTCTTCTGAGTGACGTTTCTTTTGATGGTCTGGAACGCCTCCTCTTTCGCGCTCTGGATTCCAAAAACCTGCACCTTGCCCCGCTCTGGAGCGCGAGAGACGGCCCCTACTCCCTGAAATCCACCACGCCGCGCTCCCAAAGCGTTTCGATGGCGTGGCCTGCGTCCTGGGCGTTCAGCCGGGCGCCTTTATGAGAGGCCAAGCGTATCGTTACCCCGATCAAAAAAACCGTTTCGCGCTTGTCTGTGTCGTTTCAAGCGCAGGGGATCGCGAGCAGCTCGTAAGACACGCTGCCCGCTTGAATATAGCCTGGGGTCGCGAAAAAATTATGCGTCGGCGCGCGTTATTCCCGATGGCCCTCGTTTTGCCGTGTTTGTACGGAAGGGATCAGGGTAAGGCGCAGGCATTATTTCGCCCATAAAAAATACAGTAACTCGCCTACTGCAAAAAATTGAAACCCAATCCTTTTACGTACGTATAGTATGCTGTAGGACGAACTACAGAGAAATTTTCATTTCATGCGCATCGCGGACCTTTGCACGATCCAGACCGGGTATACCGCCCGGAGTCGTCTCCAGCCTGTTTTACAGGGCGGGGCGCCGGCGATCCAGTTGCGCGATGTCGCTGCGGACGGAGCGGTCGATCCCGATACGCTGATTCGCGTGGAATTGGGCGAACTTCCAGACCGCTATTTCGCGCGAGCGGGGGATGTGGTCTTCCGCTCGCGCGGGGATCGCAACACCGCATCGGCGCTGGATGAACGTCTGGCAGAGCCTGCCCTTGCGATTCTTCCCCTGATCGTTCTTCGTCCCAGGCTTGACGTCGTTACGCCGGCATATTTGGCGTGGGCGATCAATCAACCCGATGCGCAGCGCTATTTCGATAGAATGGCCCGAGGGACCAACATACGCATGATACCGAGATCGGTCCTGAACGATCTCTGCCTCGATATACCGGACGTCGAGACCCAGCAGAGGATAGTAGCAACGGACGCACTCTCGAAGCGGGAGAAGGCGCTAATGCTCCTGCTTGCCGAAAAAAGAAGAAAGATTACAAGCCGGGTTCTTAGAGAACAGATAAAACGCAGTAGCCGCGCTACTGAACCCAATAGCCATTGAACAATGAACGAGCAGCTGACGCAGCAACAAGTCAATCGGACGGCGTGGGCCGCTTGCGATACCTTCCGGGGCGTCGTCGATGCAGGTCAGTACAAGGACTACATCCTCGTGATGCTTTTCCTCAAGTACATTTCGGACCTGTGGAACGACCGGCTTGAAACGTATCGCAAGCAATATGGAGATGACCAGGTGCGCATCGGGCGCAGGCTGCAGCGCGAACGGTTCGTATTGCCCGACAATGCGAGTTTCTACGATCTTTACGCGGCGAGGGACGAGGCCAATATCGGCGAGCGCATCAATATTGCGCTGGAGACCATCGAGGACGCCAACCGCCAGAAGCTGGAAGGCGTTTTTCGAAACATCGACTTTAACTCGGAAGCCAATCTTGGACGGGCGAAGGACCGTAATCGGCGCCTGAAAAACCTTCTGGAGGATTTCGCCAGGCCGGAAATGGATCTGCGGCCCTCTCGCGTGCACGAGGATATTATCGGCGAATGCTACATCTATCTGATTTCCCGTTTCGCTTCCGACGCCGGCAAGAAGGCGGGCGAATTCTATACCCCGGCGGCGGTTTCGAAACTGCTGGCGAAACTCGCCGCTCCTCGTTCCGGCCATACGATCTGCGATCCGGCCTGCGGCTCCGGCTCGCTTCTGATCCATGCTTCAAGGGAAGTGGGTTCGGACAATTTCGCGCTGTATGGCCAGGAGGTGAACGGCGCCACCTGGGCGCTGGCGCGCATGAACATGTTCTTGCACGCGAAGGACGCCGCCCGCATCGAATGGTGCGACACGCTGAACGGTCCGGCCCTGATTGAGGGCGACCGGTTGATGCGCTTCGATATCGTGGTCGCGAATCCGCCTTTCTCGCTGGACAAATGGGGCGCCGAAAATGCGGAGACCGATCCGCATAAGCGTTTTTGGCGCGGAGTCCCGCCCAAATCGAAAGGCGATTATGCGTTCATCACGCACATGATAGAGATCGCAAAACGCCAGAGCGGCCGCGTGGCCGTGATCGTTCCGCATGGCGTTCTGTTCAGGAGCCGGGCGGAAGGACGAATCCGACAGACCCTGATCGAGGAGAACCTCCTTGACGCCGTGGTAGGGTTGCCCGCCAATCTTTTCTCTACGACCGGCATTCCCGTAGCCATTCTCGTGTTCGACCGCTCTCGCGAGCAAGGCGGAGAAAACGAGGCGCGCCGCGATGTGCTCTTTATCGATGCGAGCAAGGATTTTACGCCGGATAAGGCCCGGAATGTGATGAACGAGGCGCATGTGGACAAGGCGCTGAAGACCTATAAGGCCCGGGAGGCGGTAGAAAAGTATTCGCACCTTGCCAGCCCGGAGGAGATCGCCGACAACGGATACAACCTGAACATTCCGCGCTATGTGGACACGTTCGAACCCGAAGAAGAGATCGACGTAGCGGCCGTGCAGAAAGAAATCGAACAGATCGAGGCGGAACTGGTCGATGTTCGGGCGCGGATGAAGGGGTATCTCAAGGAACTTGGCGTCGAAGTTTCGGAGGGCTTGTGACATGCCCCGCGAAACGACGAAATCGGTCGCCATCCGCAGCAGCGCCGCCGAGTTTCTGATCTTCACCCATCAGGTCGGCGGGGACAGCATTGAAGTCCGCTATCAGGACGAAACCATCTGGCTGACCCAGAAGATGATGGCCGAATTGTTCGGGGTTAGCGTTCCTACGATTAATGAGCATTTGGGAAACATCTTCAAGTCTGGTGAACTGGCCCCCGATGCAGTTATTCGGAAATTTCGAATAACTGCCGCCGACGGAAAAACCTACAACACCCAATTTTACGATCTGGACGCTATTATTTCGGTCGGATACCGGGTGAACTCGATCCGGGCCACGCAATTTCGCCGGTGGGCCACGCAGGTTCTGCGCGAGTACGCCATCAAGGGTTATGTGCTGGACAAAGAGCGCATGGAGCGCGGCGCGTTCCTGGGCGAGGATTATTTCGAGCGCCTGCTCGCCGAGATTCTGAGGACATGGGACGAGGCGATTGAGAAGTTGGAGGGGTTGAAGGCGGCGAAGGAACGATATCGTAATTGGCTTTGCTCGCATCTAATCTCTTTGGGTGAACAAGATGCTCCTCATGTGACTTTTGGCGAATATCTCACGCGACCTGCATTCTATAGCCAGCAAGTTCATTTGGCTCGCGGTCAGCGAAAAGCCCGCAGGATTGCTCCGGATGATTTTCTGGCTTCCTATGTAAGGCTGCCTAACCAAACCGAACAGGACAGGATCGTTGAAATCCTTGCTCAAGCTGATCGCGAACTTAACCTGGAAGCGCAAACACTGAAATTAATTAGAGATCAAAAACGAGGCCTCATGCAAAAACTGCTCACAGGCGAATGGCGCGTACTTGTGGAGGGAAGACATGACTGAAATGCTTTCCTTGAACGCTTGCGGTCTCGAAAAAACAAAAAGGGGCCCGGGAAAACCCGAACCCCCCCATTGTCGACCGGGAAATTCCCAATCCTTTCCACTTAAAATAACCACGGTACGCAAGGATCCCAAATTAATTTGCCGCTGCATCATGCCATGACCTTCAACCCCGCCGAAAAGCACCAGTCCCAGATTCCGGCCGTCCAGCTCCTCGTGGCGCTCGGGTTCGAGCCGCTTTCCCAGGCCGAGGTCAGGAACCTGCGCGGCGATCGCTTGCGCAACGTGTTGCTTGAGGAAATACTGGTCGAGCAATTGCGCCGGATCAACCGATTCACCTACCGCGGAGAGGAGTATCCGTTCGATCTGGAGGATATACACGAGGCGATCCGGCGGCTCAAGCCGACGCCTGACCGGCTCAAGGGATTGCGCGGCACAAACCAGGATATCTACGACGCCCTCGCGCTGGGCACGACCATCGCCAAAACCATTAAGGGAGATTCGAAGTCGTGGTCCTTTCGCTACATCGACTGGGAAACGCCCGAGAACAATGTTTTTCACGTAGCCTCCGAGGTGGTTGTTGAGCGCGCGGCCAGCGAGCAGACCCGGCGTTGCGACATCGTGGGGTACGTAAACGGCGTCCCGTTTCTGGTCGTCGAAAACAAACGCCCGACCGAAAGCCTCAAAAAAGCCGGAAGCCAGTTGATCGGTTACCAGAACGAGGATCAGATACCGCAACTCTTCCACTTTGCGCAGTTGCTCATGGTCATGAATCGGCAGGAGGCCCGCTACGCCACGGTGGGCACGCCGTGGAAATTCTGGCAGGCATGGTCGGAGGATCAGGACATCGCTGGAAGTCTTGCCGAAATGGCTGCTTCGCAGGCGTCCGTTGCGCGGTATCCGGTCATCCCGGAAGCGGATACGGGCAAATCCCGCTCGTCTGCGGCGCTGTATAAACTGGCTAACCAGCCCTTGAAGGTCGCCGAGAAACAAGCGGTATACTCCGGCAGCTTGTCCGATGCGCGCCCATACTTCGACGTGCTGACCGCAGATGGCGGCCGGGAAATCACCGAACAGGACAGGGCGCTTTATGCGCTTGCTCGTCCGGAGCGCCTGCTTGATCTGGTTCGACGCTTCACCGTATTCGACGCCGGCAAGCGAAAGATCGCTCGCCACCAGCAGTTCTTCGGCGTACTGGCCGTCATGCAGCGGGTCAAACAGTTCGATATGGAAGGACGGCGGAAGGGCGGCGTCGTATGGCATACGCAGGGTTCGGGCAAGTCGCTGACCATGGTGATGCTGGGGCGGGCGCTTGCTCTGGATCCGGATATTCGCAATCCGCGCATCGTCATTGTCACGGACCGCGACAATCTCGACAAGCAAATCAAGGCCACCTTCAAGTCCTGCGACATGGAGCCTGTTCGAGCGACGAGCGGAAAAAATCTCATCGAACTGATCCGTAGCCGGAAGCCTTTGATCGCGACCGTCGTCAACAAATTCTACGCGGCGGCGAACAAAGCCGAATATGTAGACGACGACGCCAACATTTTCGTACTGGTCGACGAAAGCCACCGTTCGCAGACAGGCCGCTATGGCGGACACGGTCAACTTGCCGCCCGGATGCGCAGGATTCTGCCCAGGGCCTGCTACATCGGTTTCACCGGTACGCCGCTGCTCAAGCGGGAGAAAAACACCTTTGCGACCTTCGGCGGCCTGATTCACCAGTACGCCATCAACGAGGCGGTCGAAGACGGGGCGGTGGCGCCGCTTCTTTACGAGGGGCGTCTGGTCGAGCAGAAGATTGCGCCCGATGTAATCGACCAGTGGTTCGACAAAATAAGCGAAGGGTTGAACGAGGCCCAAAAGGCCGACCTGAAACGCAAATTTTCGCGCATGGACGCACTGTCGAAGACCGAACAGACCATTCGCGCGAAAGCCTTCGATATTTCCGAACATTTTCGCCAGCATTGGCAGGGAACCGGTTTCAAGGCGCAACTCGTGGCTCCGTCCAAGGCGGCGGCCGTGCGTTTCAAGGAGATGCTGGACGAGATTGGCCATGTTACCAGCGAAATCGTTATTTCCCCGCCCGACGACAAGGAAGGAAACGAAGAAGTCGATCGGGATTCCAGGGATCTCGCGCGCCGGTTCTGGGACCGGATGATGGCGCGATTCGGGACCGAGAAAACGTATAACCGGGAAATCATCGACGCATTCAAGGATGCGACCGAACCGGAGATTCTGATCGTGGTTTCGAAGTTGCTGACCGGCTTCGATGCGCCGCGGAACACAGTGCTTTACGTGTGCAAGCCGCTTCGCGGACACACCCTTTTGCAGGCTATCGCTCGCGTGAATCGTTTGTATGAAGAAGAGGGGCCGGAAGGCCGGCCAATCGAAAAGCAGTTCGGTTTCATTATCGACTACGAGGGGTTGCTTGGCGAACTCGACGCCGCCCTGACCGCGTATAGCGCTTTCGAGGGGTACGATCCCGACGATCTTGTCGGCGCCGTGCATGACGTGCGCGAGGAAATTCGCAAACTTCCCCAACTGCACGACCATCTCTGGGACGCATTCAAGACAGTCGCCAACAAGAAGGATATGGAGCAGTTTGAGCAGTTCCTGTCCGATGAAGCGATCCGCGAAGATTTTTACGAACGTCTCCGGGCGTTCAGCCGCTGTCTCCACATTTCGCTATCGTCGGACAAGTTGTACGATGAGTTCGGCGATGCGGAAATCGCTCGCCTGAAAAACGACTGGAAGCAGTTCAGCGAGCTTCGGCGTTCCGTGCGACTTCGTTACCAGGAGGTGGTGAACGTACGGGAATGCGAACCGAAAATCCGCAGGTTACTGGACGATCATGTCGCTGCGCTGCCTGCCGGGACGATCATTCCCCTAATCAATATCAACGATCCGAATGCGCTGAACGCCGTCCTCTCGGAAACCGGAATCTCGGATGCTTCGAAGGCGGACCGGATCGCCAGCGCGACGAGGCGAGCGATTACGGAGAGCATGGAGAAGGATCCGGCGTTCTACGAACGGTTCTCGAAGCTGCTCGAGGAAACGATGCGTAGCTACCGCGACCGCAGGATTTCCGAGAGCAGGTATCTGAATACGGTTGTCGAGCTGGCCCGGAAGGTCGCCAGAAAGGACAGGGGGCGCGATGCGCCGGAAAGTTTGCGCGGCGACGAAGACGCACTGGCTTTCTTCGGAGTGCTTGACGACAAACTGGTCCGGGAAAACGAACAGGGTCCTGATCGCGATCTGATCGCCGAGGTTGCGCGAGCGCTTGTCGAAATCGTCAAGCAGAGACACATTGTGGATGTGTGGTCGAATGAAGAGGCCCAGAACGCCATGCGCAATGCGATCGACGATTATTTCTTCGATGTCCTTCGCGACGAAAAGGGGATCGACTTGCCGACGGAGGTTCTGGACGAATTGCAGCAAAAGATCATGAAGGTGGCGCGAGCGAGGTTCCCGGCATGACCACCGAGCGTCAAAGCATCGAATTCGGTTCGGGCAGGATTGCGTTCGCCGTGTCTCGCCGCGAGCGGAGTACGCTTGAGATTGCTGTCGAGCCCGATGCGTCCGTCGTGGTCGCCGCGCCCCTTGACGCCGCGCCGGAGGACAAGGAGCGCCTCGAACGGCGCATGGCTTGAGGGGTGGGTAATTCCAATCCCCGTCCGCCCCATGAAACGCCCGGTACCGGTCGGCGTTAACAACAGGATTGTTTTTCCCGTACATGCCATTCTCCATGACCACCCATAGAATTGTTGCAGGCGCCGTTTTTCTGTTTGCACTCGTGCTGTACGGGCTTACCGTAGCGCCGACGGCCTCTTTCTGGGATGCGGGCGAATTTATCGCCATCGCCAACCTGCTCGAGGTATCCCACCCGCCGGGCGCGCCATTCTACATGCTGGTCGGGCGCCTCTTTTCCATGTTCGCGCCCACCGCGTACGTGGCGCTTTCCGTAAACTTCGTGTCCGTGCTGGCCAGCGCCGTTACGGTGCTCCTTACGCACCTGATTATCGTGCGGCTCGTGCGCGAGTGGCACGTGCAGGAACGAGGCGACGAGGATTCGTCCCCCGAACACCGCATCGCAGCCCTGACGGGCGGCGTCGTTGGCGCCATCGCGTTCGCCGCCACGGATTCGTTCTGGTTCAATGCCGTCGAGGCCGAAGTGTACGGCCTGTCGATGTGCTTTACGGCCCTCGTTGTCTGGCTGGTCATGAAGTGGAGCGAGGAAACCCGCAAGGAAGAGCGGGCCTTCGCCCGGGATCAGCGTCCGTCGGGACGGTACGCACACCGCTACCTCGTGCTCATTTTTTACCTGGTGGGCCTTGCCATCGGGGTGCATCTGCTCAATCTGCTGGCCGTATTCTTCATTGCCCTGATCGTTTATTTCACGGAAATCGAAAAACCTTCCTGGGGCATGGCGCAGCGGTGGCGCGGCATACTGTGGACCGGATGCATATCGGTCGTCGTTTTCCTAATCGTATATCCCGGCGTCGTGCAGTATCTGCCGTCCATCGCCGGGCAAACCGGGACGCCTGTGCTGTTCACGCTGTTCGTGATCGCCGCCGCCGTCTTCAGCGTATGGCGCACGCACAAACGAGGGTGGGCTACGGCCAATCTTGTGGCCTTGAGTTTTGCGGTTGTGCTAATCGGGTATTCGACCTATGCCCTGATCTTCATTCGCAGCGCCGCAGATCCGCCTATCGACGAGAACGATCCGGAAACGACCGAGGCCATCGTTTCCTACCTGAAACGCGAGCAATACGGTCAAACGCCGCTTCTGAAGGGATACGCGTTCGACGACCGGATCCGCAACATTGATTTCTCGCAGGAGAAATTTTTCCCTCGCAGGTATTCCCCGGAACCGTCGCATCATTCCGCGTATGCGCAGTACGATTCGGACTGGGAGTTCTTTTGGGAATACCAGGTTAACCACATGTACGTCCGCTATTTCCTGTGGCAATTCGTGGGTCGGGCAAGCGATCAGCAGGATGCGCCGTTCGCGACCGGGTTCGGATTTATCGACGACCGTATTTGCGAAAACCACCGCCGGGCCTCCGGGCGAGATCTATGTTTGCCGGACACGGAATTCCTTTTTGTCGATGGGGAGGCCGGGGCGAACGAGCGCCTTGCGACAACGCCTTCATCCCGGGCGTCCCGCAATGGATATTATGCGTTGCCCTTGTTGCTCGGGCTGCTCGGCGCCGGATTTCACTTCAGGCGGGACTGGCGGCGGGCGTTGAGCGTGCTAACGCTGTTTCTTATTACGGGTCTCGGCATTGTGGCGTATCTGAATCAGACGCCGTTCCAGCCTCGGGAGCGGGACTATGCTTATGTGGCCAGTTTCTTTGCATTTTCCTTCTGGATAGGATTGGGCGCCACCAGCCTCCTCTGTTCCTTGCGCGAAATGATCGGGGAAAGGTGGGACCGATCGAAGGTTCGCGCCGCCATGCTGGCGCTGGGGGCACTCCTGTTTCTGGCCGTGCCTGCCTGGATGGCGCAGGAAAACTGGTTCGAACGCGACCGGTCCGGCAATTACGTGGCGCCGGATTACGCCTGGAACCTGTTGAACGGGCTGGAGGAAGAAGCCATCCTGTTCACCAACGGCGACAACGACACATTTCCGCTCTGGTATTTGCAGGAGGTTGAGGGCGAACGGAGGGATGTGCGCGTCGTGAACCTGTCGTTGCTCAATACGTCCTGGTACATCCGGCAGCTCAAGCATCAGTGGTCGCGGGAATCGCCGCCGATTTCCTTCGCCATGTCCGATGAAATGATCGACCAGATTAGCGTGGCTCCCTGGACGCCGCGGGATATCGAACTACCGGTGAACACGGATTGGTTCGACCAGGAGTCGGAGGTGTTTCTGTCCGCCGTCGCCGACACCAGCCTGATTATGAACCCGATGCGCTGGCGCCTGGAAGGCCGGCCCTACAACGACGAATACAGCATGTTGTACGTCGCCGATCAGGCCTCGCTGGACATTGTGGCCACCAATGCGCGAGAAGGGTGGCGGCGTCCCGTGTATTTTGCGGTGACGGTCAGCCCGGACGGCCAACTCGACTTGCAGGATTTTTTCCATCTTGAAGGGCAAGCGCTGAAGATCGTGCCTGTCCGGCATGGAGAACAGTTCGGGCGCGTCGTACCGTCCGTCGCGCCGCGCGTGCTGGAAAAATTCCGATTCCGCAACCTGGACAATCCGACGGTCTATTACGACGAAACGACCCGGAGGATGGTAGACAATTACCGGAATATTTTCGCCCACACCGCCCAGTCGCTTGCGTTAGCCGGAGAAGGGGAACAGGCGGGCGTCTTGCTCGACACGCTGATGGCGAAGGTTCCGTTCGATACGATCCCTGGCGACGAGCAATCGCATCTGTTGTTGGCGCGGGCCTATTTTGAAGCCGGCTATGTCGAAAAAGCGGTCGATATCGCAAAAGGCGCCGAACCAATGCTCCTGTGGCGCCTTGAGCGAGCGGCGTCGACCTCCGAACTGGAACGCGCTGGATCGTATTTGCAAATACTTCGGGGTATTTATCTCCAGGTGAACGATTACGAAGCCGCGGCGGCGCTCAGCGGACGCCTTGCGGACATTTTCGAAGATGCTACGCTCAGGAGGTCTGCGGAAGAGTATCGTACGGCGGACGAGCAATACGAAAGGTTGCTTGAGGAGGACAGTCTCGAATAGCCTGTGACAGGGGGGCGCGCGCGCCGCCGCCGACTTTTTTGCGGTAGCATGAAAAATTTGCATAAGAAGGTTGGTATGCTATAGTTTTTTGTCGTATCTTTCTTATACCCCGGATTTTTGCCGAAAACTTCGAGGCGAATCGCAAACATTTCGCGCCAGGCAGGCCGCTTGTCGCCAAACCACCCGAATTCGAATTTCAGAAACATTGTCATGAGTACGCACCAGAGCGTCGTAAAATGGTTCGACGCTAAAAGAGGTTACGGTTTTATCGTGAACCCGGACGGAGGAGCGGACATTTTTGTGCATTACTCCTCGATCCAGAGCCAGGAGCGGTTTAAAACCTTACGGAAGGAGCAAGGCGTCGCGTTCGATCTGGAAGAAGGCGCCAAGGGGTTGCACGCCGTGAATGTCATTCCCGGCGAGGAAGAGGAGGGGTATGAGAATTATTCCTGGGAAGACGACGGCGTTCCCCCTGAGCCGGAGGAATATCCCGAAGAGCCGTACTAAGGCCCGCGGCCCTTTTCCTTGCGCGGTCGTTTGTTTTATGCAGGCGCGTTTCTGTTATGCCTTTCGCATTTTCCGACAAGGACTTTGATCGCATCGCCACCGTGCTGGGCGTACCGGTTCGGCGAGAACCCGCTATGGTTCGCTATGAACTGCTGGATGAGGCAAGCGGTCGGCGGCTCTCGCTGGAAATCACGCCGGAGCTGGACCTGCCGGGCGAGGTAGGAGAAGATCAGGCCGATAACCTCATTTCCGTATACGCTATCGGCTCGTTCCTGCAACTCCAAGGGTGTACGGGGTTCATTGCCAGCGAAGAACTGGGCGAAGTTCTTTTCTTTGCGCGGCGAGCGGGCGTTGCGCATGGACTTGTGATCGAGCGGGAAGCGGGATGTTCGCTGTATTCGAATGTGGACGAAAGGCTGCTTTCCGCCGATTTCACGCAATTGGCCCCGGAACTCGTCATGAGCAGCGTTGCGCTCTCGATGACCGAGACGCTTTTCGACGACCTTCGTTGATGTACGAGGACGATTTCACGGTAGCGTTGCAGCATGCGTCCTGTGGCCTTCCGGCGGATCGTTTTCGCCGCGTTTTGACGCATGTGCTGTCCGCCGAGGGCGTCGCGGTTCGCCATCTTGCGCTGGTGGTGGCCTGTCGCGAGACAGTGCAGGATATGCACCGGCGCTACCTGAATCGCGACGAGCCTACGGACGTGCTGGCCTTCGATTATGGCTCCGAACAGGCGGACCCGAAGGTACAGGCGGTGGACGGAGAAATATACGTCGATTTCGATACGGCTCGCGAACGTTGCCGGGAATTCGGGGCGGACGAAGAGGAGGAAGCCATGCGCTATGCGATCCACGGCCTTTTGCACCTGATTGGCTATCGCGACAAAACCCCGGCGGACAAGGCCGGAATGCGCGAGATCGAAGATCGATATCTGCGCGCAACGGGATATTTTCTGGCATGAGGGGCAGGAATTCCCTTTTTTATCGCCGTATTCGTTGATAATTTCCCGTCTATTCCGTAATACGAAGGGGTGCGCGTTTGCGCGGCATCACCAAGGTTGTTCGACGCAAGGAGGTATCCTATGCAAACACAAATTACGGCCCGTCATTTCGATGCTTCTTCGGCGCTCAAGGAATATGCCGAGGCCCGGCTGGCGAAGCTGGAGCAGGTGTACGACGGCATCACAGAGGCGCGCATCGTATTCTCCGGGAATGGCCACCCGGACAAGGTCAAATCCGCGGAGGTTATCGTGCATGTGTACCAGCAGACGCTTACCGCGAGCAGCGACGGCGCTACGCACGAGGAAGCCCTCGACGAATGTACGCGGATTTTGCGCCGACGGCTCAAGAAGTACAAGGCGCGGTTGCGTTCCACCAACCAACATTATCAAAAATAGGTTATGTCTACGTCCATGACGCTGGCGCAGCGCCTTGAGGCGAATCGCGATATCGCTTTCGATCTGTTGCGTATCTATCTCGGGGCCGGACTTTTTGTTCGTGGCCTGTTTTTTTTGCTTCGTCCCGACGCTTTCGCGGCGCTGGTGGCGGGCAGCGAGGCTTCCATCCTTGCTTCGCCTGCCTTCATGTATATCGTGACGGGCGTACATCTGCTGGGCGGGGCCATGCTGGCCGTCGGATTGTATACCCGCCTGGCGGCCTTGTCGCAAGTACCGATTCTCGCGGGCGCTGTTTTTTTGGTCCATCTCCGGGGCAGTTTGTTTGCCGCGGGCCAATCTTTCGAATTTTCGGCGCTCGTACTGTTTTTGCTGATCCCGATTTTTCTGCATGGATCCGGCCACTGGTCCGTCGATGCTTTCTGGAGCGCGCGGCGTTTCGTTCCGTTTCGTTCGATTGGCGAGCGGCTCGAACGTCTGGGCAACATTGCGTTCGAGCTGCTCAGGATTTATCTCGGCGTCGGGCTGTTTGCGCGGGGCGTTCTGTTTATTTCGAATTCGTCTGCGTTTATCGACCTGCTTGGTCCCTCGTCGTCGGCGTGGCTTACGTCCATCGTGCTGATCCACTATGTGGCGTTGTCCCACCTTGTGGGCGGAGTCATGATCGCCGTCGGCCTTTTCACGCGCGTTGCGGCGCTGGTCCAGTTGCCGATTCTCATCGGGGCTGTTTTCGTCGTGCACTTGCAGGGCGGACTGCTGGCGACCACGCAGTCGCTGGAGTTCTCTGCGCTCGTCCTGTTCCTGCTGATTCTGCTTGTGCTGTGGGGATCCGGAAGGTTATCGGTAGACAGGCACATTGTGGAACGGCCTGAAGATGCAGAGCACTACCGTCATGCGCAGGCGCTGGGCAAGGAGGCCACCGAAGCGGAATCGCTCCTCCCGTCCGAGTTTTCTCCGTCGCCCGCCGCGGCCTGTTCCTGCGGGCATGGCGAGGATCATCCCCGGGTCTTTCCGCATGTCCGCTACGGCATGTTCAGCGCCGTGTACTTCCTGGCGGGCGTGACCGGCCCGCCTCGGGAAGTCGTCTTTCGATGCAGGGACTGCGGGGAGATCGTGGACAGAACCAAAAAGCCGGAGGCCTTGCGGCGGTATCGGTATCAGCGGTAGGAGAGGGCGGTTTCGGGCGGGCGCGCGGTTTTTCCGAGAAGGCGCGGCGGGCAGGTTCGGCGGCGCTGCGCTCAGCATCTGAAGCCGAACTGGCGGAATCGTCGGGATTTTTCGTTTTCTGCATGGAATAACATTCTGAGCGCGTACGCATGGCTCTGAAGAAATCTCAACTCTATTCCTCGCTCTGGCAAAGCTGCGACGAATTGCGCGGCGGCATGGACGCTTCGCAGTACAAGGACTATGTCCTGACGCTGCTGTTCATGAAGTACGTTTCGGACAAGCCCGACACGCCCATCAAAGTGCCCGACGGCGGCGGCTTCGCCGACATGGCGCAACTCAAGGGCGACAAGGAGATTGGGGATAAGATCAACAAGATCATAGGAAAGCTCGCCGAGGCAAACGCTCTCAAGGGCGTCATCGACCAGGCCGATTTCAACGACGAAAGCAAACTCGGCAAGGGCAAGGAGATGCAGGATCGGCTCTCGAAACTGGTCCGCATATTCGAGAATCTCGATTTTCGCGCCAACCGCGCCGGGGGCGACGACCTTTTGGGCGATGCGTACGAGTACCTGATGATGCACTTCGCCACCGAGTCCGGCAAGAGCAAGGGACAATTCTATACGCCCGCCGAGGTGTCGCGTATCATGGCGAAGGTCATCGGTATTGAGCGCGCCGGCGAACTGAGGGAACCCACCGTCTACGACCCCACTTGCGGCTCAGGCTCGCTCTTGATCAAGGCGTATGACGAAGCCGCCACGCCAAACCTTGCCATCTACGGCCAGGAAATGGACAATGCCACCTGGGCGCTGGCGAAGATGAACATGATTCTGCATCGCGGATGCGAAACTGCTGATCTGTGGAATGGCAACACGTTGGCCGCTCCGTATTTCACGAACCGGAACGACGGCCTCAAGACATTCGATTTCGCCGTCGCCAATCCGCCCTTCTCCGCCAAGGCATGGACGAACGGGCTCGATCCGGTCCACGACCGATTCAGGCGTTTCGAGTACGGCATTCCCCCACCAAAAAACGGGGACTATGCCTTCCTTTTGCATCTTATCGCATCGCTCAATAACAAAGGCAAGGGCGCGATTATCCTGCCGCACGGCGTACTGTTCCGTGGCAACAAGGAAGCCGACATCCGCAAGAATCTTATTCGGCGCGGCTTTATCAAGGGCGTCATCGGTTTGCCCGCCAACCTGTTCTACGGCACCGGCATTCCCGCCTGTATCCTGGTCATCGACAAGGAGCATGCCCGTGCTCGCGCCGGCGTCTTCATGATTGATGCAAGCAAGGGCTTTCTAAAGGACGGCAACAAGAACCGCCTGCGCGCGCAGGACATCCACAAGATTGTGGACGTATTCAACAAGCAGATTGAATTGCCCCGGTATTCCCGCATGGCGCCGGTAGCCGAAATCGCCGACCCGACCAACGATTACAATCTCAACATCCCGCGCTACATAGACTCCAGCGAGCCTGAGGATCTGCACGATCTGGATGCTCATTTGAACGGCGGCATTCCCGACCGCGATATCGACGCGCTTGAAAAATACTGGAATATTTTCCCCTCGCTCCGTCAGGCATTGTTTGCGGGCAACGGTCGCCCGGGCTACAGCGATGCTCGAATCGAGGCGAGGCAAGTAAAAAACACGGTCCTTGACCACGACGAGTTCAAGGATTACAGGAAACGGGTTGCGAATATTTTCGATGCCTGGCGCGAGACGCACGAATCGCTTCTTAAGGGACTTGCACCGGGCGCCAAGCCCAGGGATGTCATCCGTACCCTGTCGGAAGACCTGCTGGCGCGTTTCGCCGATCTGCCGTTGCTCGATCAGTACGATGTTTACCAGCGGCTGATGAACTACTGGGACGAGGTTATGCAGGACGATGTGTATCTGATCGCAGAAGATGGTTGGACCGATGCCGTCAGACCGCGCAGGATTATCGAGGACAAGGAAAAGAAAATCAAGGAGACGCCGGACCTGACCGTCAAGCGCAAGAAATACAAGATGGATCTGGTTCCTCCGGAATTGATCGTCGCGTGTTACTTTGCCGATGAGCAGACTGAAATCGAGGCGCTACAGGCGAGGCAGGAGTCCGCGGCCCGCGAACTGGAAGAATTTGTCGAAGAACACTCAGGGGAGGAGGGCCTGCTGGCAGAGGCGGTGAACGACAAGGGCAAAGTTACTAAAACTGCGGCGGCGGCAAGACTCAAGGCCGTGCGGGGCGAGCCGGAGAGCGACGAGGAACGGGAAGTGCTCATGCGCTGTCTGGCTCTGATCGGAGCCGAATCGAAGGCGGGGAAAGCCGTTAAGGACCATCAGACCGCGCTGAACGAGCAGGTGCTGGCACGCTATGCCTCGCTTACCGAAACCGAGATCAAGTCGCTGGTGGTGGAGGACAAATGGTTCGCCGATATCCGGGCCGCTATCGGGAGCGAAGTCGAACGGCTGAACCAGCGGCTTGCCGGGCGGGTTAAGGAACTGGAGGAGCGCTACGCCCGGACGCTGCCGGAGTTGGAGAAGGAAGTGGAGGCATTCGGCGGGAAGGTCGAGGGGCATTTGAGGCGGATGGGGGTGTCGCTATGAGTCAAACATTCGATTTTGAAAATCTCGTCGAATTGTTTCGGCGAACCCACGAGGAAGCGCAACACTCGGCCGCACGGGCTATTGATAGCTCACTCGTGGTGCGGAACTGGCTGTTCGGCTGGTATATCGTCGAGTATGAACAGCATGGCGCGGACAGGGCGGAATATGGCAGAGGGTTGATAGCCAGTCTGTCCTGCAAGTTGATAGCCGGGGAAGTCAAAGGCTGTTCGCCCACAAACCTGCGGAAATTCCGCGAGTTCTACTTGGCGTACCCCGAGATTCAACAGACACCGTCTGTTGAATCTACCGAACCGACCAGGGATCGACAAGCAATTTCCGAGACAGCATCGCGGAAATTGGCCACCCCACTGAGCGGATCGTTATCCACCCCACAGATTCGACAGACACTGTCTGTTGCATTGGCGGGACAGTTCGTACTTGGCTGGTCCCACTACGTCACCCTGCTGACCATCGACAATTCCGAGGAGCGCCGTTTTTACGAGATTGAGGCTTTGGACAACGGCTGGAGTGTGCGCGAGCTGAAACGGCAGATTAACAGCTCCCTGTACGAGCGGCTGGCGCTCAGCCGCGACAAGGAGGAAGTGCGTCGGCTTGCCAGCGAGGGGCAGGTCATCGAAAAAGCATCAGACTTGATCAAGAACCCCTTGGTGCTGGAGTTTCTCGGGTTGGAGGAAAAGCCTGTCTATTCGGAGAACGAACTGGAAACGGCGATCATCGATCGGCTTCAGCATTTCCTGCTGGAGTTGGGTAAAGGCTTCCTGTTCGAGGCGCGGCAGAAGCGGTTTACTTTCGACAACAGTCATTTCCGCGTGGATCTCGTTTTCTACAATCGGCTACTGCGCTGCTATGTGCTGATTGACCTCAAGCGTGGCGAACTGACCCATCAGGATTTGGGACAGATGCAGATGTACGTCAACTACTTTGACCGCTATGTGAAGACGGACGACGAACTTCCGACCATCGGAATTCTGCTTTGCGGTGACAAGAACGATGCCGTGGTTGAGTTGACGCTACCGGAAGAAGCCAATATCTATGCATCGAAATACCAACTCTATCTGCCATCGAAACAGGAACTTGTAGCCCAACTGGAGAGCATCCGGAGAGAGTTGAACTACCTGAAAAGCGAAGACGATGAATAGCGGGCAAAGAACAATGGGCAGCGTCCTTGGAGATGGATGTCGTGCGCTATCGGAAGAGGTGCCGGTGGGTTACAAGCGGACGGAGGTGGGGGTGATTCCGGAGGATTGGAACACAAAGGCCATAGGCAATTTCGCCGAGTGCATAGCGGGTGGCACTCCAAGCACAAGCGTTCCCGAATACTGGGATGGAGCAATCCGCTGGATGAGTTCGGGTGAACTGAACAAGAAGCTGGTTAAAGATGTTGTTGGACGGATTACAGAAAGGGGTCTTCGAGAATCCAATGCCAAGGTCGTGCCGCCTCGATGTGTTTTAGTGGGCTTGGCTGGCCAAGGAAAGACTCGTGGCACCGTGGCCATTAGTTTGGTTGATCTTTGCACCAATCAATCAATCGTAGCAATTCTTCCGAACGACCTCTTTGTCCCAGAATATCTCTATTTCAATCTTGATTTCCGTTACCACGAACTACGTGGAATGTCCACGGGAGATGGGGGACGTGGAGGTTTAAATCTCGGAATTATCCGCTCCATCAACGTTCCTTTTCCGGATATTGCCGAACAACGTGCCATCGCCGAGGTGTTGTCGGATGTGGATGGGTTGCTCGCGGCACTGGAGGCGCTGATAGCCAAGAAGCGGGCTATCAAGCAGGCCGCCATGCAGCAACTTCTTACCGGGGAGACCCGCCTTCCGGGGTGTGGTGGGGAGTGGAAACTTGGAAAGCTCGCGGACTTCGGAGTATTCCGTAGCGGAAACGGTTTTCCGCTCACTTTTCAAGGGCATCAATCTGGTGACTACCCGTTTTTCAAGGTTTCCGACATCAATAATAAAGGGAATGAGTTATTGTTGAAGGGTGCAAATCACTGGATCAGTGAAGACGTAAGGAGAACGCTTGGGGCTACCATATTTCCAGCGGGAAGTGTTATTTTTGCCAAAATCGGGGCAGCAATCTTCTTGGAAAGGAAGCGTCTACTGTCACAAGAAAGCTGTCTAGATAACAACATGATGGCCTTCATCCTGACCGCTTCCGATGTCTGCGAACAATTTTTTTATTATCTCTTTCTCCCCATTGAGCTTGGTAAGATCGTCTCCATAACCGCGCTTCCTTCGTTATCCGGTCGTGAAATCGGTGCTATTTGCGTTCTACTGCCACCGCTGGATGAACAACGTGCTATCGCCTCTATCCTCTCCGACATGGATGCCGAGATCGCCGCGCTGGAGCGACGACGAGACAAGGCTCGCGACATCAAGCATGGCATGATGCAGGAACTTCTCACCGGTCGAGTGCGGCTGGTCCAACCCAAGGCAACCACAGAGAAATCAGAAGGGGCAAGACTTGCCGAAAAGAAGCACAACTGGCAGTTCAACGAAGCGGTCGTGGTTTCAGTGTTGACCAGGCATTTCGGCAAAGAACAGTATCCTCTGGGCCGAATGCGATACACCAAGTTTTCGTACCTGCTTCACCGGCACGGAAAGGGCTATGCTGAGGGTTATCTGAAGAAGGCAGCCGGTCCGTATAATCCGAAGACCCGCTACCGTGGGCCGGAAAAGATCGCTCTTAAAAAGGACTATGTACGCCAGCATAGAAGTGGAAAAAGGCAAGGATTTGTCGCGAGTACTAATATTGACGAAGCAGAACGCTATTTCGAAAAATGGTACGGAAGTGAAGTCCTCCAATGGTTGGAACAGTTTCGATACAAGACGAACGACGATCTGGAACTGCTGACGACTGTAGACATGGCGGCGGAGGAATTGCGTGGGGCTGGGGAGGAGATTTCGGTTGGGCGTGTGAAAGAAATAATTTACAGCAATCCGGAATGGAGGCCCAAACTCACCCGCCCCATTTTCTCGGACGCCAATATCGCTCGTGCAATCGAGAATTGTCAGAGGTTGTTCGATTTTGACGGTAAACGAACTGCACCATGACCCCCATCCGCATCTTCATCAGCAGCGTACAGAAGGAGTTCGCAGGCGAACGGAAGGCGCTTGTCGATTACCTGCGCAATGACCCGTTGATGCGGCGCTGCTTCGAAGGCTTCCTGTTCGAGGAGAGTCCGGCCTCGGACAGGCGTCCCGACAAGGTCTATTTGGATGAAGTGGAGCGCTGCGACATCTATGTGGGCTTGTTCGGAAAAGACTACGGGGCCGCCGACGATACCGGACTATCGCCGACGGAACGGGAATTCGATCACGCCACGGCGCTCGGCAAGCATCGCCTGATCTTCCTGAAGAATATGGACCCCGGCGTTCGGCATCCGAAGATGCAGGCGTTGATCGGCAAGGCCGAAGCCGGGCTGATCCGCAAACGGTTCGATACGCAGGAAGAACTCGTGATTGGTCTCTACGCCGCATTGGTGGAGTACCTTGAAGACAAGGAACTGCTGCGCTTCGGGCCGTTCGACGCGGCCCCTTGCGAAGGAGCCGCGCTTGACGATCTCGATACCGAACGGATGACTCGATTCATCCGCACGGCCCGCGGGATAAGACAGTTTCCACTGGACGAAAATACCCCGCCGGAGGACTTGCTGAAGCATCTGAACCTGTTGAACAAGGGTCGGTTGACCAATGCCGCCGTGTTGCTGTTCGGCAAGGCGCCGCAACGGTTTTTGATCTCGTCCGAGATCAAGTGCGCCCACTTCCACGGTACGCAGGTCGCCAAACCCATCCCCTCCTATCAGGTCTACAAGGGAACGGTGTTCGATCTGGTGGACCAGGCGGTGGACTTCGTATTGAGCAAAGTCGCGTTGTCGATAGGCACGCGGGCAGAGACCATTGAAGTCCCGACAGCTTATGAGATTCCGAAGGAAGTAGTGACCGAAGCCATTGTAAACGCGGTGGTCCATCGCGACTATACGGATAACAGCAGCGTGCAAGTGATGCTTTTCTCAGACCGGTTGGATGTCATGAATACGGGTCAACTGCCGCCGCCGCTGACTGTAGAGAAACTGCGCGTTCCTCATGAGTCGTTGCCTCGTAATCCTTTGCTGGCGGAATCCATGTACCTTGCCGGGTACATCGAACGCATGGGAACCGGAACGGTGGACATGATCCGACGCTGTGCGGCGGTCAACTTGCGGGAACCGGAGTTCGTTGCCAGCGGGGGCTTCGTGACGACGATTCGGCGACCCGATTACGCGACGCAACTGGCAAAAGTGCAAGGAGGGGTCCAAGCCGGGGTCCAGGAAGGGGTCCAAGCCGGGGTCCAGGAAGGGGTCCAAGCCGGGGTCCAGGAAGGGGTGCAAGCAGGTGGGCAGCCAGAGTCAGACAAGGCTGGGGTCCAAGAAGGGGTCCAGGCAGTATTGTCGGACAAAGAAATCGCTATGTTGCAAGTGTGCGTTGGCGGTGCCGTGACGAGTGCAATGCTGCTGCGTACCTTGGGCTATTCAAGCCGAACGAGAAACTTCAGAACATGGCTTGACCGACTGTTGAAAGAGGATCTTCTGGAAATGACTATCCCCGATAAACCGAGGAGTCCGAATCAGAAATATCGGCTGACGGACAAGGGGCGCGCCGTTATTGAGAACCTCAGAACAGAAGGCACAGAATCATGAGCGGCGTCGGCGAACGGGAAATCCGCACACAACAGCGCGTGGTCGAGTTCTTCCGGGACGCGCTGGGCTATGCCTATCTCGGCAACCGGAAAGACCGTGCTCATAACCGAAACATCGAGGATGAGCTGCTCGCCGCCTGGCTGAAAAAGCAGGGCCATAACAACAAGATCGCCGACAAGGCGCGGTCCGAATTGAGCAAAGCGGCGGCGCTCGGCGGCAGCAAAACGCTCTACGACGCCAACAGCGAGGTTTACGGCTTGCTGCGCTACGGCGTGAAGGTGCAGCCGGGCGTGGGCGAACGGAACGTCACGGTCTGGCTGATCGATTGGAATAACCCCGCCAATAACGATTTCGCTATTGCCGAGGAAGTCACCGTCACGCACAGGGATACCAAGCGGCCGGACCTCGTGCTGTATGTCAACGGCATTGCTTTGGGCGTACTTGAGTTGAAGCGTTCGATCGTGTCAGTGACCAAGGGCATTCGCCAGAATCTCGACAATCAGAAGAAAGAATTTATCCAGCCGTTTTTCGCCACCATGCAGCTCGTGATGGCGGGCAACGAAACCGAGGGCCTGCGCTACGGCGTGATCGAAACGCTGGAGAAGTACTGGCTACGCTGGAAAGAGGCCGATGCCCACCCGGCCGCCGCAGACAATCCGCTGCTCCGGGAACTGAGCCAGCTCTGCGACAAGAAGCGCCTTCTTGAGATCGTGCATGACTTTATCGTCTTCGATGCAGGCGTAAAGAAGGTCTGCCGCCACAACCAGTACTTTGGCGTGCGAGCAGCGCAGACTCGCGTAAATCGCCGGGAGGGCGGCATCATCTGGCACACCCAGGGCAGCGGCAAAAGCCTGACCATGGTCTGGCTGGCCAAGTGGATTCGCGAGAACGTCACCGACCCCCGGGTATTGATCATCACTGATCGCACCGAACTCGACGAGCAGATCGAGAAAGTCTTCAAGGGAGTCAGTGAGAACATTTACCGTACAAGCAGCGGCGCCGATCTGGCGGGCGTACTCAATACCGGCGACGAATGGCTGATGGGCTCGCTGATCCAGAAGTTCGGCGCATCGGAAGAAGGCGACATAGACGCATTCATCAAAGACATACGGAGCAAACTGCCCAGGGACTTCCACCCCAAGGGCAATATCTTCGTCTTCGTAGACGAGTGCCATCGCACCCAGTCCGGCAAGTTGCACAATGCAATGAAGGAGCTGCTTCCGGGCGCCATGCTGATCGGCTTCACCGGAACGCCGTTGCTCAAAAACGACAAGCGGCGAAGCATCGAGACCTTCGGGCCATACATCCACACATACAAGTACGACGAGGCGGTCGGCGACGGCGTAGTGCTGGACCTCCGGTACGAAGCGCGCGATATCGATCAGAACATTACGTCGCAGGACAAGATCGACCAGTGGTTCGAAGCAAAAACGCGGGGATTGACCGATTTGGCGAGAGCGCAACTCAAACAGCGTTGGGGCACGATGCGGAGTGTACTGAGCGCGCAGGATCGCCTGGAAAAAATCGTTTCGGATATTTTGCTCGACATGGAAACGCGGGACCGGCTGAAAAGCGGTCGCGGCAATGCGATGCTTGTTTCCAGCAGCATCTATTCCGCTTGCCGCTTCTTCGAAATGTTTCAGAAACACGGTCTGGCGGGCAAGTGCGCTATTGTCACTTCCTACAAACCGGCCCCGGCCGACATCAAGGGAGAGGAGACGGGCGAGGGACTTACCGAAAAGCTGCGCCAGTACGAAATCTATCGCAAGATGCTCGCCGCGTATTTCAACGAGTCGGAAGACACGGCGATGAAAAAGGTCGGGAAGTTCGAACAGGAAGTAAAAAAGCGTTTCGTTGACGAACCGGGTCAAATGAAACTGCTGATCGTGGTAGACAAGTTACTCACAGGCTTCGACGCTCCGCCTGCAACGTGCCTTTACATCGACAAGCAGATGCAGGATCACGGCCTGTTCCAGGCGATCTGCCGGGTCAACCGCCTCGACGGCGAGGACAAGGAATACGGCTACGTCATCGACTACAAGGACCTGTTCCGCTCGCTGGAAAAATCCGTCAAGGACTATACCGGCGAGGCGTTCGACGGCTACGACGTCGCCGACGTGGAAGGTCTGTTGCAGGACCGCCTGGAGCAAGGCCGGAAGCGGCTGGACGAAAAGCGCGAGGCGATCAAGGCGCTCTGCGAACCGGTTGCGCCGCCATGCGATACCTCGGCGTATCTGCATTACTTCTGCGCCCGCGATAGCGGCGACGCCGCGCAACTAAAAAGCAACGAACCGAAGCGGTTGTCTCTTTACAAACAAACGGCGGCATTTCTCCGGGCCTACGCCAATCTGGCCAACGAAATGCGCGAGGCCGGCTATTCCGAGGCCGAGGCGCAAGAGATCAAAGAAGAGGTAAGCCATTACGAAAAAGTGCGTCAGGGGGTCAAGCTGGCCAGCGGCGACTACATCGACCTGAAGGTCTACGAACCCGCCATGCGACACCTGCTCGACACATACATCCGGGCCGAAGAAAGCGAGACGCTTTCAACATTCGACGACAAAACGCTCGTGCAGTTGATCGTCGAGCGCGGAGAGGAAGCGGTCGATGGGCTACCCGAAAGCATCCGGGGGAACCGCGAAGCGATCGCCGAGACGATCGAGAACAATGTCCGGCGGTTGATCATCGATGAAATGGCGGTCAACCCCAGGTACTACGAGAAGATGTCCGAACTGCTGGACAACCTCATCCGGCAGCGTAAACAGGAGGCGATCGATTACAAGGAGTATCTCCAGCGAATTGTCGATATGGCCAAAGATGTCGGCAAACCGGAAAACAGGATTCCGTACCCTACCGGTATCAATACGACTTCGTTGAGAGCCCTGTACGATAACTTGGGTAATAACCAATCCGGAGGAGGATATGCAGGGGTGCACGAACCATCTTCATCCATTAAAAGGGAAACCGCGATTGCCCTGGACAGGGCCATACGCAACGTTAAAAAGGCCGACTGGCGAGGAAACGTAATGAAGGAACGGGAAGTCCGACACGCCATCAGATCGGCGCTCAACGGCAACGACGCCCTTGTAGACTACATATTCGAACTCGTAAAGAATCAGCCGGATTACTGAGGTGGCGGGTCATTTCATCGACATACGAGGAATGCCGGTTGAAATTGTCCGCAAGGACATCAAGAACCTTCATCTGGGCGTGTATCCGCCGAACGGCCGGGTTCGGGTGGCGGCCCCGCTGTATCTGGATGACGACGCCGTAAGACTGGCTGTCATCTCCCGACTGGGGTGGATTCGCAGGAAACAAGCCGATTTCGAGCAGCAAAACCGCCAGTCTCAACGGGAATTCGTGACCGGCGAAAGCCATTACTTCCAAGGGCGACGCTACCGGCTCGATATAACCGAGCGCGATGGCCCGCCAACAGTTCGCCTGCTCAATAACACGACGATGGCATTATACATTCGCCCGGGAACCGACCGGGATATGCGGGAAGCTGTTCTGTACCGATGGTATCGCCGCGAACTCCGCGATCAACTGCCAGTGCTTCTCGCCAAGTGGGAGCCGCGAGTCGGCGTCAGCGTCGCTGACGTGCGTATCAGGAAAATGAAAACGCTTTGGGGATCGTGCAATATCGAAGCGGGACGCATCTGGCTGAATCTCGAACTGATCAAGAAGCCGACGTCATGTCTGGAATATGTGTTCGTGCACGAAATGGTCCACTTGTTAGAGCGTAAGCACAATGCCCGGTTTCAGGCATTGATGGACCGGCTTATGCCCCAGTGGCGCATGCACAGGGACGAACTCAACCAGGCGCCGCTCGCGCACGCAGACTGGCGTTACTGATTCGTTTGTGCATTTTCACATCCCTTTGTGCCATCATCAGCGAGAGGTATCCGGAATTCCCGGACAACTGGGTTGGCGCAGCGTGATAGCCCGAATCCGTCGAAACTTATCAAGGCACCTTGAGTTTGAAAAAGTCGCCGTCCGAGAATGAAGGAGTTCCCGATAGAATTTCTTCACGAATTGTTGTCATCTTCGGCAACATGACTTCAACAAACCTTTAAAAACATACAAATGCCAACGTGCTTCGTAATTCAGCCGTTTGATTCTGGAAAGTTCGATAAGAGATTTGAGGACACATACGAGCCTGCCTTGCGGGAAGCAGGTCTTGATGTGTATCGGGTTGATGAGGATCCCACTGCTGAGGTATTAATCAACTCAATAGAGAAAGGCATACGTGATGCAGCCATTTGCTTGGCAGATATTACGACGGATAACCCCAACGTCTGGTATGAGTTGGGATATGCATTCGCCACACGCTGTCCCGTAATTATGGTTTGCTCGGAGGAGCGATCAGGAAATGGGTATCCATTTGATATTCAGCATCGTCATATAATCAGATACAAATCTGATGCGAAGAGCGATTTCGACATTCTAGGTAATAGAATCAAGGAACGAGCTACTGCTCTACTTCATCAGGGTGCTGCGACGAAGCAAATCGTCGAAAATGAGCAGGTGGCAATGCGAGAGGGATTGACCCAGATAGAAATACTGGTGCTGGCGGTTGTAGCGGGGCAAACAATTTTGCCCGACAATTCGATAGGGATGTATGACTTGGAGCAGGGTGTAGAGCGTTCAGGCCTGACATCGGTCGGCTTGGGTTTGGCCCTCCGGCGGCTTGCGGGGAAAGAATTTGTAAAATTTAGTTCGGAAGAGGATCCCTTTGGTAATCAATCTGACTACCGAGTCATTTTCCTCACAGAAAAAGGTTGGAACTGGATCGATAATAATGAGGACATATTTTCTTTAATAAAAGGGAAAAATGATGCAAACGACATCAATGATGACCTTCCTTTCTGAAATAATTCTCCAAAACCAAACAGATATTTGATGGATGCGGATTTTCGCCTGAGCGGATGTTGCCTGGTTCGGTACACGGGAAGTTAATGTGCAGCACGGGCATGTACGGAAATCGGTCCGATACTCATTGGCTACATAGAGATGGTCCCTTTTGGCTGGACAGATTTTTACGGAACTTAAGGTGCAGTACTGCGGCCTTGTTCCGATCCAACCAGCCGAAGGAGACATCCGATGCCCAGACGCACCCGCAAACCCCACAGTCTTTCGTCCGAGGGAAGGTAGCCTTGCTACCGTGCGCGGCCACAGCACATTGGCCGAATTCGCCGGCCCCCAACGATTCATTTTACCCCTTTTGAGTAGTTTTTATACCTTTTCAGCACCATTTCTATACTTTTTCGGTATAGTTTTTACTCAAAACGGTGTAGGATACTCAGAGGTGGTTCGGGTTGATTGGACAGATTTCGGTGGAATTTAAGGTGTACTGTTGCGACCTTGTTCCGACGCAATCAACCGAGGTATACCCATGCCCAGACGCACCCGCAGAACCCACAGTCCTTCGTTCAAGGCGAAGGTAGCCCTCGCCGCCATGCGCGGCGAGAGCACGCTGGCCGAACTCGCCGAACGCTTCGAGGTGCACCCGAACCAGATACAGTCCTAAAAGAAGCAGCTCACAGAGCGCGCCGAGGAGGCGTTCGTCCGAAGCCGCAACGTTCCCAACGAACGCGACAGGAAGATCGAGGCGCTCCACGCGAAGATCGGGGAGTTGTCGATGGAGAAGGATTTTTTATCGAAGGCGCTCGGTCGCGGCCTGTAGCCGAGCGCAAGGCGCGGATCAATCGTTCGCACTGCTTGCCTGTCGTTCGGCAATGCGCGCTTCTGGCGCTGAGCCGCTCCACGGCGTACTACCGCCCTCGCGGAGAGCGCAAGGAGAACCTGTTTCTTATGAAGGAGATAGATCGCATCTATATGGATCGTCCCACGAGCGGCTCGCGCACCATAAAGAGCCTGCTCGAGGCGAAGGGGCATACGGCGGCGCGCAGCCGCGTCGCACGCCTCATGCGCCTTATGGGCCTGAGGGCCATCTACCCGAAGCGGCGCACGTCCTCTCCCGGGACAGGACACAAGACATACCCCTACCTGCTCAAGACCATGACGATCGACAAACCCGGCCAGGTCTATGCGGCGGACATTACGTTCATCCCCATGGCGAAAGGCTTTCTATATCTCGCAGCCGTAATCGACTGGCATAGCCGCAAAGTGCTCGCCCACCGCATCTCGAACACGATGGACGCTCGTTTTTGCGTGGAGGCTCTCGAGGAAGCGATTGCGCGCTATGGCGCTCCAGAGGTTTTCAACACGGATCAGGGGGCGCAGTTCACCTCCGAGGCGTTCACCAGCGCGCTGAAGGCGCACGGCGTGCGCATCTCCATGGACGGCAAGGGCCGCTGGCTGGACAACGTGTACGTGGAGTGCTTCTGGCGCAGCCTGAAGCAGGAAGAAGTCTACCGACGCGCCTACGACACGGTGGCCGAGGCCAGGAAGGGAATCGCCGACTACCTGCGCTACTTCAACGAAGAGCGACCCCACCAGGGACTTGACAATAGAACGCCCGACGACGTATACTACAGACGAAAGCCGCTGACCAAGGCGGCGTAACCCACCGCAGCCCTGCGCCTGAAACAACCCGGACTAACTGTCCGAATTTCCCGAACCATTTCTGATCCCAGTCGTACCACATAACCCATCTATTGGGGCCATCATTCGCACTGGGTGACAAAAATGGATGCGCTGGGGCCGATTTTTTCCCTGCGGCGGCCCGAAAGGGCTTGACAGTGTCCGAGGCGGGCCTTATTCTGGGAGTATCGCGCTCGGCTTCGGCTGGGTTAACGCCCGGTGCCGGCTGAGATTCTTTATGACTTAAACTAAACGGTCTCTCCAATGAATAACACGCCCGTTGACTCTGACTCTCCTTCGGAAATGACTCATCGGCAAGTCTGGTTTCATTTCTGGGTAAAATCTTTCCCTTTCGGAGTTCACACTAAAGATACGTTGAACCCAAGTTTTTATTGTACGAAAGACAGGATATACATACGTCGTATTATTCATTTTATTGTTCTCATAGTACTTTCCATTACCGTAGCCACATTGGCTTCATTAGTGTTCTCTCCGAATCAGGCTAATGCTCAAGGACGCGTATGCAATTCTTCAGGAATTTGTTATGGAAGCAGTATTCCCGGAGGTTCTTCTTATACTCCCGATACTGGTAATAATCCTCGAACGTACAATAACCCTAATTACCATGGTGGTGCTTATGGTTATGATCCGAATAATGTTGGTCATATGGGATCGCATGCACCTGATCCTTGTGTGCGTCGATACTTGGGCATGCTTTCGGCAGGTTATAATTCTCCTACTGTAATTCAAAATGCTTATAATTCAATGGCTATGTGCATGCTTGGAAGAAACATTAGAGAGAGTGGATATTTACCGATAGATAATGGATATAAAGTCAATTATTTATTGACCTGTCGTGCATAAAGAGAGAGGCTTCGGGTAAACGCTACGCGAATTCACCCCCACAACTCCATCGTAACGCCCGCCCCCGCCACGACCAGCACGATTTCCCCCCGGACCCTGGATTTTTCTTCGAGAAAAGCCGCCAGTTCGTCCAGCGTGCCCCGCTGGATTTCCTCGAATTTTTTGGTTATTTCCCGCGCGATGGCTGCGGGCCGGTCGGCGCCGAACATTTCCGCAAACTGGCGCATGGCGGCGGCGGCCCGATGCGGCGATTCGTAGAAAACCATGGTTCGGGGTTCGTCCCGGAGCGCTTCAAGCCGCGAGCGCCGCCCCTTTTTCACAGGCAGAAATCCTTCGAAAACGAATCGCTCCGCGGGCAGCCCCGAAACGGTAAGCGCCGGTATAATAGCGGTAGGGCCGGGGAGCGCCTCCACAGGAACGCCGCGCCGGATGCAGGCCCGCGCCAGATAGAATCCCGGATCCGAAATGCCCGGCGATCCGGCGTCGCTTATCAGGGCAATGCGTTGTCCCGCCTGCATGCGTTCGACGAGGTCCGGCGTCCGTCGCCGTTCGTTATGTTCATGGTAACTGATGGTGGGCGTGCCGATTTCATAGCGGGCAAGGAGGACGCCCGAAGTGCGCGTATCCTCGCAGGCGATGAGGTCCGCTTCCTTCAGAATGCGGAGGGCGCGCAGCGTAATATCCTCCAGGTTGCCGATGGGCGTGGGGACGAGATACAGCATTGGACAGGTAGAGATATCGTGCGGCGCGCGCCGTCAGGGCTTATGTTTTCGCAAACGGCGCAGGAGCCGGGCGCGGAGCGGCGGCGTGGCGCGCAGGTCCAGCGTTACGTAAATCATCAGCCATAGCCCTGCGGCGACCATCGCGAGGTTGGCGATCCACATACCGATCCAGGGATCGAGAAAGCCGCGGTCGGCCAGCTTTTCCCCCTGCACGAGCGTTACCCAGTAAAAAAGGAAAATACCGGCGGCTGGAATGCCTGCCGAGCCGAGGCCGCCGCGCCGGGTCGTCAACCCGAGGGGGGCGCCGATGAGCATGAAAATAAGGCACGCCACGGCGATCGAGTATTTTTTATGGATTTCCACCAGAAACCGGTCGGCGCGTTGCAATTCCCAGCCCGCGCCGCGCTGCGTATCGTCAAGGAGCATGCGCACATTCCGTGCTTGCTCGATGGCCTGGGCAAGTATGGCGGCGTTTTCGGGAGGGCCGCGCTCCGTCGCCGGTTCGCCTTGCGCCGTTGCCGCCGGGCGCGTTGTCGGGAAGGGTTCTTTTGCGGCCTCGTCCTCGCCCGCCGGAGCGTAGCGGCCGAAGTTGTCCGGCGTGAAATGCGCGGCCAGGTAGACCAGCGAGGAATCAATGCTTTGCCGAAGGGAATCTACGAACCGGATCATGTCTTGCGTGGGCATCGTGCGGTCCGAACGGTTGTTCCGCCCCTCCGCCGACCGCTCGAAGGCAAACTCGGAAGCGTTCAGCGTCATCCGGTATTTATCGAAGGAAAGCCGCTCGTAGCGCTCCTCTGTTCGGGAGAATGCTTGCCCTTCCGGCATGCGGTGTATTTCGCCATCGTACAGGGTAAGCGTCAGCTCCGGTCGATCCGCGAGGGGAAGCAAACGTCCTTCGCGCGCCTTGATCACGGTCTGGGCATTGTCCGTATAGTCGTAAATGAGAATATCTTCCAGCGTCCCGGAGCCGGCGGCGACCCGCTGCACGAGCATGCTGTAGCCCCGTATTCCTTCGTAGAACCGGCCCGGGCGCAATTCGAAGTCCGGGCGTTTGCGGCGTATGTCGTACCACAGGTTGCGGGCGCGGAAATTCGCTTCGGGCAACACGCGGTTGTTGAAATACGTCATGCCGACGGCAACGACGGCCCCGACCAGCAGGGTGGGCCAGATCAGGCGGAAGGGCGATACGCCGGAGGCCTTGATCACCGTCCAGGCCCGGGATTCGGCGATGCGTCCGAACGTCATCATCGTCCCGATCAGGAGCGACATGGGTACGGCGAGCACCACCATGTAGGCCAGGTTGTAGGCGATGAGTTCGAGCAATACGCTGAGAGGCAGGCCTTTTCCCGCGAGATCGGGCAGGTACTTGATCAGAAACTGCATCACCAGCAGAAACATGAGCGTCGCCAACCACCCGAGAACCCGTCCCGGAAGCATGCGCAGGATGAGTCCGTGCAGCCGTTTCATACCTGGGCGAGAAGAAACGGGTTGGTTTGCCGCTCGGCGCCTACGGTGGTGTCCGGGCCGTGTCCGGGCCAGACGCGCACGGCGTCCCCGAGCGGGACGATTTTCCCGAAGATGGATTGCATCAGTTCGGGCAGATCGCCTCGCCACAGGTCCGTACGTCCGATGGAGCCGTGAAACAGCACGTCCCCGGAGACGACAGCCTGCGAGTCGGCGTGGTAGAACGAGATCGACCCGGGGGAATGTCCTGGCGTGTGCAGGACTTCAAGGGATGCGTCCCCGAACGATACGCGGTCCCCTTCATCCAGAAAGCCTTCTGGCTCGGGCGGCGCTTCTATCGAGGTTCCAAACGCCCGGGCCTGTTCATCCGCCTGGAGAATGAACGCCCGGTCGTCCCGATGCATCCAGAAGCCCATCCCGAATGCCCGCGCAAAGTGCGCGCATCCAAAGATGTGGTCTATATGCCCGTGCGTCAGCAGCAGGCGGCGGATCGTCAGGTTTTGGTCTGTGATATACCGCTCGACCCGGGCGCATTCTTCCGGGGTCGAGCACGACGGATCGATCAATACGCCCTCGCCGCCGCGATGGCAGACATAGCAATTCGTCTGGAACGGGTTGCAGGCAAATCCCTGAATCTGCATGGCGGAGCCGAGGGCGCGGCGCCCTTATGTCTACGCCAGCTTGAACGTAACGGGCAGCGACAGGCGGACCTTGACAGCCTTGCCGTCCTGCATGCCCGGCGTGAACTTGAGGCTGCTTACGATCCGCATGGCTTCTTCGTCGCAACCGGCTCCAATCCCTCGCATTACGACCACATTCTCCACACTACCCTCTTCGCTGACGACGAATTGCACGAATACGCGCCCTTCTACGCGCGCCTTACGGGCAATCTCGGGATATTGCATCTTTTCCACGACCGCAGCCATGCCCCCGATCAGTTCAGGCATTTCCTCGACGACGAAGTGTACGCCGTCCTGCGGCTCCTTCAAATGATCCAGATCCTCCGGGATGTCTCCGGGGGTCACGTATACGGCAACGTCCGCAGGCGCGGCGTCCGGCCCGGGCAAGACAAGGTAGGCCAGTACGAAACCGGCGCAAAGCGCTATTGTTGCGATAACGATTCTGTTTTTCATGAAGTGGGTCAACATGGCATTTTCGGGAGCTTGGTGACTGGATGACGGCGGTTCTATCTAACTGAATAGGCGTTTTATGTCAAAACCGCAACCGCAAAATAGTTTCGGGCGAAAATTTCTTTCCGCAGGCTCGGTCCTGTGCATGTACCGGTTCAGGATGCTTATCCTGGCGGCTGGGGTTGCCCGGGCAGGCCCAGCAGGCTTGTTTCGCGGGCGTTCCTCCGCGCAAGGCTGGACGGCGCCTCAGGCCATTTCCAGAGCCTGCTCGTAGTAGGCCTCGTACATAGGCGTGATCCGGTCCTGATCGAACATCTCCACCGCTCGACGGCGGGCGCCCTCCGCAAGACGCCGCTGCAGCACATCGTCGCTCAGAATGGCGCGGGTTTTTTCCGTCATCGCATCAATGTCGCCAAGCGGACACAGGAAGCCCGTTTCGCCGTCCACGTTCAGTTCCGGCAGCCCCCCGATATCGCTCGACACGATCGGCACGTTGCACGCCATGGCTTCCAGCGCGGCCAGCCCGAACGTTTCCGAGCCGCTGGGAATGAGAAACACATCGGCGATGGATAGCAACTCCTCGATCGGCTCCTGTTTGCCAAGAAAGCGAATCTGTCCCCATATTCCCAGTTCGCGGGCCAGCCGCTCGGCGGGCATCCGGTCCGGTCCGTCCCCTGCGAGCAGCAGGTTCACCGCCATGCCATCCTGCGCGAGGCGGTGGAAAACGCGGATAACGTCCTCCACGCGCTTCACGGGACGGAAATTCGAGACATGCACGATGATTTTTCCGCCATCCGGACACACCGCCTGCTTGAATGCTTCGTTTTCGCGGCGGCGGAAGCGCGTCGCGTCGATGAAGTTGGGAATCACCTCAATGGGCCTGTCGATCTGGAAATGTCGTTTCGTTTCGCTGCGGAGATATTCGGAAACGGCGGTTACGCCGTCGGAATGGTTGATGGCGTGATTCACCACCGGCGCGAAACCCGGGTCTTGTCCCACCAGCGTAATGTCCGTGCCATGGAGCGTGGTGAACACCGGAACGCGGAGCCCTTGCTCGCGCAGAATTTCCCGAGCCAGCACGGCGCTAGTGGCGTGGGGGATGGCGTAGTGCACATGCAGGAGGTCAAGGCGCTCGAACCGCGCCACGTCCACCATTTTGCCCGTAAGGGCCAGTGAATAAGGGGGGTATTCAAAGAGGGGGTACGTATTGACCGCTACCTCATGGAAGGAAATATTTTCCGTAACGTGCGCCAGCCGGAACGGCATGGAGTAGGCGATGAAATGAATCTGATGTCCTCGGAGCGCGAGGGCCTTGCCCAATTCTGTGGCGACGACCCCGCTTCCCCCGTACACGGGGTAACACGTAATGCCGATATTCACGGGTGCTTTGCGGTTGGTCCGGATTGCGGGGAAGCGAACGGGGTTCGATATGCGTATCGGAGAAACTTGCTTCTGCGATTAAGGTTGCAGTATGCGTCTGCGTGGTTGCTACGGGAGCGCCATGCTATGTCGGCGCATGCCGGGCCGCACGATCTATCTTCACGGGGCATTTTATGCGAAAAAGACTGGGTGTTATCGGCGTCGTTCTGATGCTTTGCTGCGGCGCGGCGATCTCCGCGCAGGCGCAGGTGGGCGTTTCCGCAGGGGTTATGTTTTCCGAGCTGGGCGATATTTCCGCCGGGGAGCAGTCGGCTTCCCTCCAGCAGGTGCCCGGGTGGCACGTTCACTTGTGGGTTAATTTGCCGCTGGGGTCGTTCTCGCTGCGTCCGGGATTGCGATATATGGACGCTGGACGGCTTTTCGATCCGTCCAGTACGGCGGGATTCGACGCGTCGCCGGACCCGTCGGAGATTTTCGCGGGCCCGGACGGCGAGATTCCCGACGTTACCGGTTCGGTGAACGACGAACACTTCATAAGCTACATCGAAATCCCCATCGATATTCGGTATCAGTACGACTTGTCCGCCGTTTCTCCGTATGTGGTGGGCGGGCCTGTTCTGCGATTCGCTACGGATACCAACAATCAGGATCGCCTCCGTACGCTCAGCATGGCCGCCGCCGTGGGCGTGGGTCTGGAAATCCGGCTGTTCGGCTTGCGGTTCTATCCCGAGGCGAAGCGTACTATAGGCGTGTCGGGCTTCACAAACGAGGAGTACGAGTTCGCCGATTTGGTCATCCGTCCCGACGAGCAGCGTCTGAATGCGACAATCCTGAGTCTTGGCATTAGTTTTTGACTCCTGAGCGCGGCTCGCTGCGCATTTTGGTACGCCATGCGGTCCCTCAATATCGTAGCGGACGAGAATATTCCGCTGGCAAGCGCCTTGTTCGGTTCGCTGGGATCCGTCCGTACCGTGCCGGGGCGGAATATAGATTCCGGGACGGTTCGGCATGCGGACATACTGCTCGCGCGCAGCGTTACCCGCGTGGACGCCGCCTTGCTGGACGGCAGCGCCGTCCGGTTTGTGGGTTCGGCGACGTCCGGCCTGGATCATATCGACCTGGACTATCTGCGGCGGCGCGGCATTCCGTGCGTCAGTGCGCCGGGCGCCAATGCGGATTCCGTGGTCGAATATGCGCTGGCCGCGCTTTTGCATCTGGCGACGATCCGGGGAGAGGCGCTTCGGGGCAAGACGCTGGGCATTGCGGGGTGCGGGCGCATCGGGAGCCGCCTGGCGATGCGGGCGGCGGCGCTGGGCATGCGGGTGTTGTTGTGCGATCCGCCGCTTGCGGAAGCGGGTGCGGAAGGGGAGTATTTTCCACTGGATACGTTGATCCGGGAAGCCGACATACTCACCTTGCATGTGCCGCTGGTTCGTGAAGGGCCGCATCGCACCTGGCATATGATTGGTCGCGACGAACTCGCGGCATGGCGCGCAGGCGCCTGGCTGATCAATACGTCCCGCGGCGCCGTGATCGACAACGAGGCGCTTCTGGAAGCCTTGCAACGCTCCGACCGCCGGCCCGCCGCCGTGGCGCTCGACGTATGGGAAGGCGAACCCGTTCCTTCCGCGGATTTGTTGCAGCGCGTGGATATCGCTACGCCCCATATCGCCGGGTATTCGTATGACGGCAAGACGGCGGGCGCCCGCATGTTGCGCGACGCCCTGCTTGCCCTGCCGGGCATGGAGGAATTTGTCGGGGAAAGCGAGCCGGACCATGCGTATCGCGAGGCGGACATGCTCCCTGCGCAGGCTCCCGATCCGTTTTTGCCCGAAACGGACTGGTTGCACCATATGGTCCAGGGGATGTACGACGTATGGCGCGACGACCGTCGGATGAGGGGGGCTTGGCCCGCTTCGGAGGAGGAAGCCGCGCGGCGTTTCAGCATGCTTCGCAGAACGTACCCCGAACGCCGCGCCTTTTCGATGCGGCGATTGCCCGAGGGGCATGTACCAGAGGCGCTGCGCAAGGCAGTGCGAGACGGGCTGGGCGTACGACTCGACCCCTGATTCCGCGCCAGGTCCGGCGGTCAGGCCCGGTATCCGAACGAGCGCAGGAAGGTCGGGCGATTGCGCCAGTCGCTGCGGACTTTCACATGCAGGTCCAGGTATACGGGGCGGTCCAGAAAGGCCTCGATATCCTTGCGCGCCGCCGTGCCCAGCCGTTTCAGGGCCTGTCCTTTTTTGCCGATCAGGATGCCCTTTTGCGTATCCGCCGTCAGCACGATTTCGGCGGAGATGAAATCTTTTTCGTTCTTCCGCTCCTCGAAACGCACGATGCGCACTTCCGTGGAGTACGGAATTTCCTGTCGATACAGATTGAATATCTTCTCCCGGACGATCTCGGCCACGAAAAAGCGTTCGGGCCGGTCCGTGATCATGTTGCGGGGGTAGAGCGGCGGTCCGGCGGGGAGATATTTCAGGATCGCATTCAGCAGAACGTCCAGGTTCGTTTTTTTCCGGGCTGAAATCGGTACGATCTCGTTGAAATCGCCGAGCGCAAGCCAGGCCTCTGCGAGGGGCAGGGCGTCTTCCTGCCGGATGAGGTCCATTTTGTTCAGCGCAAGCAGGGTGGGGCGTCCCCGGATCATGTCTGTTCCGGCGGCGTCGGGCATGCTGCGCGAAGCATCCGCGATGAATACCAGCAGGTCCGCGTCGCTGACCGCATTGCTTACCTCGTGCATCATCGCCTTGTGCAGGCCATATTTCGGGGTTACGACGCCGGGCGTGTCGAGAAAAATGATCTGGTGATCATCCGCGGCCAGCATGGCGGGAATCCGGCGCCGCGTGGTTTGCGGCTTCCGGGTCACGATGGACAATTTTTGTCCGATGAGGGCGTTCAGCAGCGTGCTTTTGCCCACGTTGGGCGGTCCCGCCAGCGCAACATAGCCGCATCGGTGGCCTTCAGGCGCGGCTTCCGGCATGAGGAGCGGCGAGGTCATGGGGTTTTTGAGGCGGAATAATGGAAGATCGGGGGTGGCCGTCACGTCCGCGGCGCGCTGATCTTGCGGCGTGAGCGATGGGCCTGTCGCGCGTAGAGGTGGTTCGGGCAGGTTGAAAGATTCAAATTTTGAATTTAAGTTGAGAAATTGCGATGTTGTTCCAACCGGACCAATCCGGGAAAGTCACGCCATGTCCAGACGCATCCGCAGAGCCCACAGTAATTTCAGGGAGGTGAATTAATGAGGGTATATGCCCATAGCCTGATTGCGGTTCTGCTTTGTCTGCCGCTGCTTGCGGCCTTGTCGCGGCCGGTCGCGGCGCAGTCGCCGGAGATCACGATCGCGGCGGGGACGTCGCCGGTGACGGAGGGGACGGCCGTGACCTTCACGTTGACGGCGAGCACGGCGCCGACAGCGGATCTGACTATTAACCTGAGCGTGACCGACGCCCCGAATTCGGACTTCGTGGCCGCGGCCGACGAGGGCGCCGGCAAGACGGAGACGATCAGCATGGGCGCGACATCGATGACCTACTCAGTGGACACCTCGGCGGACGGCGTGGACGAGCCGGACGGCCCGGTGACGGTCACGGTGACGATGGGGACGGGCTACACGGTAGGCAGCCCCAGCTCGGCCTCCGTGACCGTCAACGACGACGTGCCGGAAGCGAACTTCGCGGCGCGTTCGTCGACCCTGGCGGAGAGTGCGGGCACGCTCAATATTGGCGTGACGTTCAGTCCGGCGCCGCAAGCGGGATTCACGCTAGAATACGGAGATGGGGGGACGGCGACGGCGGGCGCGGACTACGTGAAGCCGTCGGGCTCGTTGTCGGTCGCCTCCGGCGCGACGAGCGCGAACATCGCGGTGTCGGTCACCCAGGATTTGATCGACGACGACAACGAGACGATCATCCTGGCGCTGACGAGCGGCACGGGCTACACGATCGGCTCGACGAGTGTGCATACGGTGAGTATCCAGGACGACGACGAGGCCGGCGTGACCGTCTCGCGGGTCAATGATAACATCGTCCTGGATGAAGGCGGCGCCACCCAGAGCTACACGGTGGCGCTGGACACGGAGCCGACGGCGAACGTGACGGTGACGGGGACCGTCAAACATTCTTCGGCGCTTGCCGTCCACAAGGCCGACGACGCGCCGGGTTCGAGCGTCGCCCTGACGTTCGCGCCGACGGACTGGAATCAGCCGCAGACCGTGACTATGACGGCGCTCGAGGACAACAACGAGACGGACGAGGTCACCAGAATCGACCATGTGGCGACGGGAGTCAACGAGTACGCGAATGTCGAGGTGGACTCACTGGTGGTGTCGGTCAACGACAACGACCTGAATACGGCGAGGATGGTTACGGTCCTGGTGGGTCAACGAAGGTCGGTGCCGGAGGGGAGGACCGCGGCGTTCAACGTGCAAGTAAGCCCGGGGCCGACGGCGGACCTGACTGTGAACCTGAGCGTGGCGGACGCCCCGAACTCGGACTTCGTGGCCGCGGCCGACGAGGGCGCAGGCAAGACATTCACGGTCCCGGCGAACAAGGTGGGGGCGGTGTACCAGATTTTCTTGACGGCGGACGACGTGGACGAGCCGGACGGCCCGGTGACGCTGACGGTGGAGGCGGGCGACAGCTATACCGTGGGCAGCCCCCGTTCGGGCTCGGTGATTGTGCGCGACGACGATCCGACGTTGGTGACCTTCGGGGTAACGGACTCCCGGGCCACGGAAGGCAGCGACACCGAAACGGCCAGCTTCCTCATGTCCACGGGGCGGCCACTGGTCGCCGGCGAGGTTCTGGTCGTTCCTCTCATTTTCTCCGGCGGCGTTCTGAACGCGGACTTCACGGTGGAGTTCGACGGCGTCGCCCCCGCGGGCGTGAGTTTCGATTGGATCCCGATGGCCTGGAGCACGGTGACCTTCACGGGTCCGGCGGCGCGCGAGGCCAATTTCGTGCTGAAGGCCCTGGCCGACGGCGACGCGACGGACGACGCATTGGAGATCTCGATTCCTGCTTCGTCGTCTGAGGGCAACCCGCGCCTGACGGCGACAAATCTCGGCGGCGGCGCAAAAGACGTGCGCCCCCACAGATGGAGTATCACCGTGACCGACGACGATGCGAGCGGCGCTCCCGGGATCGTCGAATCCGCGGGCAGACTGAACCTGCTGGAGGGCGCCGCGGCCAGCGGCTATACGCTACGGCTGCGGTCGGCGCCGGCCGCAGCGGTGACGGTGACGGCGACCAGCGGGAATCCGTCTGCGTTGAAAGTCCACGCTCACGGCGGCGCGCCGGGGGCCAGCGCCACATTGACCTTCAGCCCGACGGACTGGGATCAGCCGCAGGCCGTGACGGTGACGCCGCAGGACGACGCCGATGCGGACGATGTCCTGCTCGAGATATCCCATACGGTGACCGGCACGGGAGACTACGCCAGCCTCAGTCCGGATCCGATCACGGTGTTTATCGCGGACGATGAAGGCGACACGAGGCCCCCGCCGGTCGTTCCCCCGCCGGTTGTTCCGCCGCCAGTCGTTCCGCCGCCGGTTACCCCTCCGACGGGACCGACGGCGACCGAAGTGACGCTGTCGGCTTCGCCGAACCCGGCGACCGAAGGCGAAACGATCACTGTCACGGCGACGCTCTCGCAGTCGCTCGCCAGCGACGTAACGATCCCGCTCGTGCTGACGGCCGGCACGGCGGAAGCAGACGACTACGAACCGCTCGCCTCTATCGCGATCGCGGCGAACCAGTCAAGCGGCGCAGGGGCCGTCGCAACGAACGCAGACGACGACGCAGACGACGAAACGCTCGCCGTAGCCCTCGGCGAGTTGCCCGACGGCGTGCAGGCCGGGGAACCCTCCTCCGTCGAACTGACCATCAAGGAACCGGGAAGCGCCACCTTTGCCGAACGCGGCGAGGAGATACCCGAAGCCTTAGTCCTTGGGCAAAACTATCCGAACCCGTTCAATTCGTCCACGACGATCAGCGTCTCGCTCGACAAGGCGCAACGCATGCGCCTCGTCGTCTACGACCTGCTCGGACAAGAAGTGCGCGTGCTCGTCGACGGCGTACGGCCGGCGGCGCGCTACGACATCGACTTCGACGCCTCCAACCTCTCCAGCGGCTCGTACTTCTACGTCCTCCAAACGGAAAACAGCGTCCACGTCAAAAGCATGTCGCTGATCAAGTAAAGGAAGCGCTGATTAACTCCACTTTGATCAGCGCTTCGCTTTCACGCGTAAAAAACGACATGATGGCGTTATTGAAATCAGCGAAAAACACGGCGGATTCGGGTTGTCGCGGTCGTGAAGCGCCCTTCGGGAGGCTGACAGGCGCGCGTTGGCTGTGTCATTCCTCATTATGTGGGGCCTGCCACGCTTCTTCGTCATTCCTTGCCAGCGCACGCCTGTCAGCCTCTGAATCTTCGGGGACTTAATCACCCCTTCACCAGCGCCCGCATTTCCCGAACGGCCTGCTCCATGCCCACCAGGATGGCCCGCGCAACGACGGCGAAACCGATGGAAACTTCCCGAATATGGGGCACGGCGGCCCGAAACGCCGCGTAGTTGCGGTAGTCCAGCCCGTGGCCGGCATGTACGACAAGGCCAAGGGCATGGGCATGTTCGGCGGCGCGAGCCAGTTGCGCCGCGCATCGTTCGCGCTCTTCCCGGCTTTTCGCATTGGCGAAATCCCCCGTGTGCAGTTCGATGCAGTCGGCGCCGGTTTCCCGCGTCGCGTCGATCTCTTTGCGCGCGGGATCGACGAAAAGGGCCACTTCGTTTATGCCCGCCTCCCGCAGTTGCGTCACCGCGTCCCGGAGCCGTTCCTTGCGCCCGGTTACGTTCAGGCCGCCTTCCGTCGTGACTTCCTCGCGTCGCTCCGGCACCAGCGTAGCGAGGTCCGGCTGCGCCTCGCAACAGATCCGCATGACGTCGGGATCCGTGGACAATTCAAAATCCAGCTTTGTCTGGACCACTTGTTTCAGGAGGCGGACATCGCGTTCGGTGATATGGCGACGATCTTCCCGTAAATGAAACACGATGCCGTCGGCGCCCGCGGTTTCTGCGGCGACGGCGGCATGGACCGGGTCGGGGGCCGTTTCCCGACGGGCGTTTCGCAACGTGGCCACATGGTCTATGTTGATGAGCAGATCGGTGGGCATGGAGCGTACTGGGTCGGGCCGCATGGAGCAGGATGGCGCATGCGATAATATCGCAATCCGCAAAAGAAATTTCGTTCTCTACACATATAACGCCCGGGTTGTTGCTTTTCGGGCTGCATTCATGTATTTTTGCGCAGAGGCGGGCTGCTTTGTGCGTATGTACCTGTGGGCATGGTTCCCGTTTCTTCCTAATTTCGTTATGCAATCAGACACTGCGGGAACCGGAGCGCACTATGGCGGCAGGTAACCAAAACACACGCACCATTATTCAGGTGGCCTTGGGGATACTCATCCTCTGCATGGGGTACTATCTCTATCATTCCATTACCGAACCCTGGGCGGCAGTGGAGCGTCAGGAGGAACTCACCGAACGCACGCGCATGCGCATGAGCAATATCCGGGCGGCGCTTATTCGCTACGACGAACGCAATGGGCGTTTCCCGGGTACGCTGGATAGCTTGCATACCTGGGTTCGGAGCGATTCGGTGATGCAGGCGCATCGCGACAGCCTTTTTGGCGGCGGCGCAGACCTTGACTCCTTCATTTTCTCGCCGCGTACGGGAATGGCCTTCGAGTACGATGTGAACGATACGTCGCGCGTCGCGGTGTATTTGCTCGGCGATCCGGATTCCAACGACGAGATAGGAACCCTTGAGCCGGACCTCACCCGGCTGAACGCCGCGAATTGGGAATAGCCTCGCGGACGACGGTTCACGCTGCGCATTTCTTGCGCCGACGAGCGGATTCATGGACGCGTACGTACGGGCGGGGATCGATATTGCCAGCCGAACGGTTCGGTGCGTCGAAATAGTGCGGGACGCTTCGGGATGCAGGCTTTCGCGCCTCGGACGCATTGACGTGGACGAAGGCGTGCTTCGCAATATGTTCGCCGGTCGGGAAGATGAGCGTCTGTGCGCGGTCTCCGAGGCGCTGGCCAATATTTTTTCCGATCCTGAGCGAGAGGCCGCGCTGGACGATCTGCGCATTTCCATTTCTTCCCGGACAGGCCATGCTTTTCGCGCGCCGCTTGCTGCGGAAGCCGGGCCAGACATTCGGCGACAGCATCTGCGGAGGGAAATCGATCTGCTGATCGCGCCGAAACGGTCCTTGCGCATCGTCGCCGATGCGCTGCATCGGGAGGCCATGGATTCCGGCGGCGCAGTGGAATGGATGCATGTGCTGGCGATGGAAGAGCGCCTTGAGGAGCGATTGCGGGAGGTTGTTCGGGGCGTGCCGGCGAAGCGGGTGCGGCTTATGTCCGCGGTCCATGCGGCGGTCAGCGCGATCGGGCATGCGGAAGCGGCAAGGGAAAGCGCCGCCGAAGCGGCTTGCGTCCTGGGCATGGGGTGGCGCGCCGATCGCCTCGACTACGTTATTTGCGTCGGCGGCGCATGGCGTTTCGGCGGGTTTGCGGAGGGCGTGGAGCCGCCCGACGCAGCGTATCTTGGCGCCGCCGCAGCGGCCCGGTTCGGAATACCCCCGGCGGACGTGAACACGGTCTATGTATACGGAGACCCGGCGCCCGACGCCTTGTTTTCCGAACTGGAAGCCGTGTTCGGCGGAGATATCCGGACGTTGCGTCCGACGTCCCTGCCGGGCGTTTCTATGGCCTGCTCCCCGTCCGAGGCGGGCGGTCCGGCCTACGCCGCGTGCATGGGCGCCGCCCTGTACGGAGGCGAAGGCCTCTTTTTCCAGGCTGATCCTCTTGTTCCGTCGTGAGAATTATTGCGGGAAAATTCGCTCGCAGGCGCCTTTTCGCCCCGAAAGGCCCCCTGACCCGCCCGACCATGAACCGGACGCGCGAGTCGCTTTTTCATCTTGCGGAAAACAGGAAAGACTTTGCGGGCGCCACTGTGCTGGATCTGTTCGCCGGAGCCGGAACCATAGGGTTCGAAGCGCTTTCGCGCGGCGCCCGTTCGGTGGTTTTCGTGGAAAAAGAAGGGCGCGCGCTTCAGGTTGCCCGCCGCAATGCGCGCACGCTGGGCGTGGAAGCGCAATGCATCTTTTTACGGGCGGACGCCGTACGCTATTTGCGTCGCTACAAGGGAACGCCGTTCGATTTCATTGTCGCCGATCCGCCATACGACATTGAAGACATGCCGGACATGCCTTCGCTGGCGCTGCCCCATGTGACGGAAGGGGGCTTGTTTATCCTTGAACATGATCGGCGTATCTTCTTCGACCGGGAACCGTCGCATCCCGACCTTGACGTGTCCCGTTCGTACGGACGCACCATCGTGTCGGTGTTCCGCCGCAAGCCCGCCATAGCCCCGGAGTCCAACGCCGCCGAGCCTGCCTCGCCATCCATTTCCTCTTGACCTTTTTCGACCTTGTCTCGCTCTCCGTCCATGAAACTGGCGTTGTATCCCGGCACGTTCGATCCGTTTACGTTCGGACACCTCGATATCCTTGAGCGTGCGGCGGCGTTGTTCGACAGGGTGGAAGTGACCGTGGCTGTGAATGCCGGCAAGGAAACGATTTTTCCCATTGAAGAGCGCTGCGCGCTGATTCGCCAGTGCATCCCGCATTTGTCCGGCGTCGAAGTTGCGGCGCACGAAGGACTGATCGTGGATCGCGCTCGGAAAACCGGCGCCGCGGCGCTTGTTCGGGGGCTCCGGCAAGCCCGCGATTTCGAGTACGAATTGCCCATGGCGCTTGCGAATCGGGCGCTCCGGGAGCATCTTGAGACCGTCTTTTTGCCTGCTTCGGGGCGCCATGCCCTTGTAAGCGGCACGCTGGTTCGCGACATTCTTCGCTGGAACGGCGATGTGTCCGCGTTCGTACCCGAACCTGTTTTGCGCGCGCTTGCGCAGCGTCGCCGTCCATAAAATCTTTTTGCGTCCATTGTCATGATTCGTTTCAATCCCAACGTAGAAGCTGTCCAACCCTCCGCTACCCTGGCCATGACCGGGCGCGCCAAGCAGTTGCGACGCGAGGGATTCCCCGTGATCGGCCTGAGCGCCGGCGAACCCGATTTCGATACGCCGGCGCCGATCAGCGAAGCCGGACAAGCCGCCATTCGGGAAGGATATACGCGGTATACCGAAAACATGGGCATGCTGCCCTTGCGCGAAGCGATTTGCCGAAAACTGGAGGCGGACAATGGGCTTTCGTATGCGCCGAATCAGGTGCTTTGCTCCACAGGCGCGAAGCAGTCGGTGGCGCTGGCCGTGGCGGCGCTGTGCCGTCCCGGAGACGAAGTGCTCATCCCGGCGCCGTACTGGGTGAGTTATCCGGAAATGGTTCGCCTTGCGGGCGCCGCGCCCAAGCGGTTGGCCACCACCGCCGCCGGAGAATATCGCCTTGCCGCGTCCGATCTGGAGGCCGCCATCGACGACGCCGCGCGGATGTTGATTCTGTGTTCGCCCTCCAACCCCACGGGGTCGGTGTATCCTCGGGAAGAACTGGAAGCGCTGGCCGAAGTATTGCGGCGACATCCGCAGGTATTCGTGCTTTCGGACGAGATTTACGAACACATTCTTTTCGATGCGGAACATGTAGCGTTTGCTTCGCTGCCCGGCATGAAGGAGCGAACGATTACGGTAAACGGCTTTTCGAAGGCCTACGCCATGACTGGCTGGCGCCTCGGGTATATGGCGGCCGATGCGGCTATTGTCAAAACAGCGGCGAAAATACAGGGACAAACTACTTCGGCCCCGTGCAGCATCGCCCAGAAAGCGGGTATCGCCGCGCTGGAAATGGACAAACGGTACGTAACGGACATGGTGCGCCGGTTCCGGGCCCGCCGCGATTTCATGCTGGAGCAACTGAACGCCATCGACGGCGTTCGTTGCCCGCGTCCCGAGGGCGCCTTTTATCTTTTCCCGGACATATCCCGCTATCTCGATTCGACGTCCGCTTCCGGCAGAGCGATTCGGACCAGCGAGGACCTGTGCTTCTATTTGCTTGAGGAACATCATGTGGCGCTGGTGCCCGGGAATGCGTTCGGCGATCCGTGCGGACTGCGCATTTCGTACGCCGCCTCCATGGACGATTTGCAGGAAGCCATACGCCGGATCGTCCGGGGGCTCGCCGAACTCCGCTGACGTCCGGTTTTCCCTTTCGCCTTCCTTTTTACCGCGTACGTGCATGTATCCGTCGCATAGCGAGCCTCTCGCACTGTCTTCCGAGGCAGGCCCCGCCGACCGCCCCGCTGCGCGGAAGCCCCGGGATCGCTACTGGCTCCATGCCCTGCTTTTCGCGTGCACCCTGGCGACGACCGTCTGGGAAGGGGGTAATCTTACCGGTCGATTGGCGGCGTACGCAAGCGAGGGATGGTCGGCTTATCTGGCCGACGGCTTGCGTTTTGGACTGTCCCTGCTGCTTTTCCTGACCGTGCACGAATTCGGACATTATTTCGCCGCCCGGCGCCACGGGGTGTCTGCGTCGCTTCCCTACTACATTCCTCTCCCGTATTTTGGCGTGGGTACGCTGGGCGCGGTGATTCGCATCCGGGAGCCGGTGCCCACCTTGCGGAAACTGTTCGACATAGGCGCCGCCGGGCCGCTCGCCGGATTCGTCGTGGCCCTTGCGATTCTGCTTGCGGCCTTCGCTACGTTGCCGCCCGCCTCGTATATTTTTGACGTGGGTCCGGGGCACGAAGCCATCCAGCAGTATGTGCAGCAATTCGGACGCTATCCGGACCGCATGTCCGGAACGGGCGACGGAGCGATTACGCTGGTCGTAGGCGATACGCTCTTGTACAAATTCCTCAAGCAGTTCTTCGTCGATGCGCCCCCCAACTGGGAGATGTATCATTATCCAATGTTGTTCGCCGGATGGCTGGGCCTTTTTTTCACGGCGCTGAATTTGCTTCCCATCGGACAACTCGACGGGGGACACATTACGTATGCGTTATTCGGACGGGTTTGGCATGCCCGCCTCGCCCGGGGTTTCCTGCTTTTGCTCCTGCTTTCAGGCGCCATCGGGTTTATGCTTGAAATCCCCCCGATTCTGTATGGGTTGTATCCGCCGCTCGGGAGCGGTTCCTGGTTCATTCTGGCGGGCATATTGTATTTTTATTTGTCGAAAATCTTTCCCGAAAATCTGAAACGCATTGTCCCGGCCCTCGCGGCGCTGATGGCGTTGGCTGCGCTGGCCCAGCACAGCTTGCCGTGGATGCAGGGGTTTGCCTACAGCGGCTGGTTGCTTTGGTGTTTGTTGCTCATTTTTCTGGTGAAGATCGATCATCCTCCCGTGCTTCGCGAGGAATCCCTGACGTCCGGCCGCATGGCGTGGGGTTTGCTCGGCATCCTGGTCTTTATCCTGTGTTTCAGTTTCAGGCCCCTGTATGTGGCGTGACGGGATATGCTCATGCGACAGGCCCCCGATCGCGCGGCGTTTTCCCGGGATGCGTCGATATGCGGCAATATCCTGACCTTGCATTTCGGCGTTCGGGATCTTTTTGTTTTTGCGCTGGTTAGAAGTAAACCCATTGTTTTTTCGTAGCGTTTCGGCATGCGTTGCGCCTTTTCCGGTTATCCGGTTGCATCCTGATTTCTTCCGGTCGCCCGTTCCCGTTTCTGTTCCATCAAGGAGCCTCGATGAGCGTAAATTGATACGGTCGCATTTTTCCGAACGAATCCAGACCCTTCGGGACGCTTCATCTTGTTCCGTTCCTTTTGCTATACGGCAGCGGCGCTCGCTGCGGGAATTTTTGCCGGGGCTTTAGTCCTGAGCGCGTGCGATCAGGCCCCCGGCCCGCTCGACGACGCAGGCGCTCCGCCGGAGTTGTCAGACTTTTCCTTTTCGCCGCACGAATTCATTGCGCCGCCGGGCGAAGGCGCTGTCGACGCGATCATCCCGCTGTCCATGGAGGTCGTGGCGCGGGACCCGGACCAGGACATCGCCGCAGTCTCTTTCGTCGTGTTTGGAGATACGACGATCGCCGAGGGCATGTTGACCTACGGCAACGGCGGGCGGTACGCGGGCCGCTTTGACGTGACGATTCCGGCGGGCGCGCTGGGCGTGTACACGGTGCTGGTTTTTGCGGAAGATCAGGAGGGACTGTTGAGCAGCGAAGTGCGCGGCATGTTGCTTGTTTCGGGAGACGGCGCGCCGCCGATCATCCACGCCGTTTCCGTGCCGGATACCGTGCGCCGTCCCGCGTCGGGAGAAGCCCCTGTCTTGCTGGAAATCAGCGCCGAGGCGTCCGATCCTGACGGGCTTTCCAATATCGTCGCCGTCGAATTCTGGAATACGACCAGGCCCGCCGAACGGTTCGGAATGCTCGACGATGGACTGGAGGCTGATGCGGCTGCCGCCGACGGTCGCTATACGCGCACCGTGCAGATTACGTCGTCGAATAGCCCGGGTCCCGTCACGCTTGCCTTCCAGGCTCGGGACAGGTCCGGTTTGCTCAGCAATATCGTGGAAGCAACGACGGTGGTCGAATGAGGCGCGCGCTGTTCGGCATATTCGCCATTTTGCTGCCTGGCTTGCAGGCGCAGGCGCAGGTTGACCTGCCGGAGGGATTGTTGCCCGTGCCCGGCATTCTGCGCAACAGCGTAACGAACCTGCACGCGGAGGGCGATGCGCTGTGGGCAGGCCCGTTTCTCAATATGACCCCGGACGGCGGGCGCACCTGGTTCGTGGCCGACGTCGATTCGCTGGCGGCCCGCCGTCTGAACGTGTATTCGCTGGATGTGGAGGGCTCCGTGGCGTGGGTGGGCGTCGGCTCTTCCAGAACGGAAAACGGCCAGACGGTCAACAGCGTATCCGGGTATGTCTTTTCCACGAACCTTCCGGCGCTCCCGTTCGGGGCAGACTCGCCGTTCGGAGAAGGAGACGCGGTGTTTCGTTGGCGACCGCCTCATCTCGACGATCCGGACGATACGACCGAGGTATATGGCGTATCCGCGCTGCCCGCGTTGCCTGTGATCGTGCCGGAGCAAAGCCCTCCGTTCGACATCGACTACGATTCGGAGCGGGACGAGGTGTGGATCGCCGCCTGGGCGAGCGGCATACGCCGGTCGCGGGATCAGGGACAAACCTGGGATCGGGTCGTGCTTCCCCCGGATTTTCTGCATGCGATTCATCCGGATTCGTCGTACGATTTTTTCGTGTCCCCCGTATCGCGGGAGGGCAGGGACGGAAACTATAACCACCGGGGATTCAGCGTGCTCGTGGACGAGGACGGGACGATCTGGGCGGGCACGGCGGGCGGGTTGAATCGGTCGGACGACGGACTTGCGTGGCGACGATTCGTTGCGGACGGGACGGCCTGGTCCCTGACGGGCAATTGGGTAACCTCCATAGAGGAACAACCCTTGCCCGGCGGCCAGAATCCGATCTGGATGGCTACCTGGCCGGTGAACGATCCGGATCGGCCGGGACCGCTGGAGCATTACGGCGTTACGGTGACCCGGGACGGGGGCGAAACGTTCGAACAGGCGCTTATTGGCGAGCGGGTGCACGATTTTGCGTTTCGGGGGAGCAGAACGGTGTATGTCGCCGGAGAAAACGGCTTGTTCGTGACGCGCGACGCCGGGGTTACCTGGCGAACGATCCGTCATTTCCGGGATGCAGAGAACCCGGACAGGATCGTGCGCCCGGACTTGTCCGCGTATGCTGTCGCCGTGACGAGCGATGCGTTATGGGTGGGCACGTCGGACGGACTCATGAAGAGCGCGGACGGGGGAAACACCTGGCGCATTTACCGGACCGATGTGCCCCTGCGCCCGGATGCGCCTGCGGACGACCAGCCGGAGGTGGATACGTACGCCTACCCGAATCCGTTTTCGCCCGCCAGCGACCGTTTCGCGCGCATCCGGTACGATTCCGACGGAGGCGCCGACCGCATTCGCATATTCGATTTTCGGATGAACCTCATCCGCGAACTGACCGCGGACGCCTCCTCCGCGGGCGAGCGGGAAGTGACCTGGGACGGAACCGACCGCAATGGATTCCGCGTGGCGAACGGCGTGTATTTCTATACCGTGACGGGCGAGCATGCGGCGCACGGGAAAATCCAGGTGCTCGAATGATTCCGCGTCCGGCGTACAAACCGATTTGGACCGCCTGCTTTCTGGCCGGTTTGCTCGCGTTGCTTCCGGCGACCGGCGCATGGGGGCAATCGGCCGGGGCGTTTTCGCGCATGGGATTCGGCGCGCGGGGCATAGCGATGGGCAATGCGCTGACGGCGGATGCAAGCGGCAGCGCCTCGCCGTACTATAATCCGGCCCTCGCTCCGCAAACCACGCAGCAGCAGATCATGCTCTCGTCGGCGTTCATGCGGTTCGATCGGGAGATGCAGTTTGTGCAATTCGCCACGCCCATTCGGCCCAGTGCGGGCCTGGCTGCAGGATTGATCCACGCCGGGGTCAGCGACATTGACGGAAGAGACGCCAGCGGATATCACACGCAATCGTATTCAACGGACGAATTCGCGTTTTTTCTGGCTTTCGGGACGCGCCTCGGGTCCCGTTTGACGGCAGGCCTCGGGTTGCAGCTTTTCCGCGCGGACCTGTCCGAAGGCATTGACCCGGAGCACAGCATAGGCATCGATGCGGGCTTCCTGTTCGACGTAACGGATCGCTTGCGCCTTGCCTTGGCGATGGACGACCTCCTTGCTCGCTATTCCTGGGACACGTCCGGTTTGTACGGCGCCGAGGGCGGCGTCACCTCCGACCGGTTTCCCTTGCGTTTGCGCGCGGGCGCCTCGTACCGTCTGTGGGCGCAGCGTTTGCAGTTGCTTGCGGAATACGAATCCCGCGTTTCGGATCTGGAGTACCGGGTCCGCAGTACGCAACGGATCGGCTCCGTGCCGGTCGAGGCGTTCGAGGCGCGCCGGGCGACTTTTCACGAGGCGGGGCTGCGGGTAGGCGCAGAGTACGAATTTTCGGAGTTTCTGGCGTTTCGCGCCGGGCTGGATCGCATGGGCCGCGTCCTTTCGGGAAATGCGCCCTCCGCCGGGTTCGCCATTGAAAAACCGTTCGGCGCCCTGGCCTTGCGGGCCGAGTACGGCCTGGCGCTGGAGCCGCACGGCGCGGGCATGCTGCACCTGATTACGCTACGCATACTTTTGTGAGGCGATCCATGACAAAGTGCTTGCGCATGTTGGGAATCTTTATGTTTTTCGCAGCCGGTTCGGCGGCGCAGGACGGCGGGTTTGCGTTTTTGCGCAATGGCGTCAACGCCGAAGCAGGCGCCATGGGCGACGGACAGGTGGCGTGGAGCCGGGATGCGTTCAGCACATTCTGGAACCCGGCGGGCCTGGTCGCCGCCGAACGCAATACGGCCTCGTTGTCTTATTATTCGTGGGTGCTGGGCACCGGGAGTTATGCGGCGGCTTCCCGACTGGGCGTGGGCGAGAAAGCGGCGGTCGGATTATTCATTACGGCGATGGAAAGCGGCGATCTCGAAGCCCGCTCCGGTCCCGGCGAACCGGAAGGGTTGTTCGGCGTGCAGTTCGTGAGCAGCGGGGCGTCCTATGGTCGCCGGTTTGGGCCTTTTCGGGCCGGGGTTACGGCCAAATATTTGCTTGAGCGCATTTTTACGAATTCTTCCCGAGGGTATGCTTTCGACGCCGGCATACAGGCCGATCTGCCGATTCGGGGGGCGCAGTTCGGCGCGGCTTTGCAGAATGTGGGCAAGATGTCCCGCCTGGCGCAAGAGGCTACCCGGCTGCCGCGCGCGCTCCGCGTGGGGGTAGCGGCGTATCCCTTCCATATCCGGATGCAGGAAGACGACGCGACGCTGGCCCAGCTTTTCGCCACCGCGGAAATCTCCCGATTTTTCGAATCGGAGCACACGCAATGGCATTTTGGTTTGGGAACGGAAGTGCTGGATATGGTGACGCTGCGGGGAGGTTTCATCGCCAACGATGCGCTTCGGGGGCCGTCTTTCGGGATCGGGCTGGACCTGGACGCGGCGCTCTTTGATTACGCCTATGTGGCGTTCGAGAGCGGCTATGAAGGGCCGGGCCATATCGTGACGCTTACTTACCAGTGGTGACCGACGCGCCGCCGATCCATCTCCCCGCCGCTGCTTCCCGGAATGCTATCCGCCGAGGCTGCGCAACGCGCTTCCCAGCGCATCCAGCCCAATGCCGCCTGCGCCGGAGCGGGCGCGCAGCGCACACCAGAAGTCGATCGCCATCATTTGGGCGGCGTGAATGGGAACGGCGATCCAGAACGATCGGCAGCGCCACGCGAGGGCGCCCAGGGCGACGCCACCAATCAGGGACAGCACGGTTTCCGGCAACGGTTTGTTGAGGTGCAGCAAGGCGAACGGGATGGCCTGCATGAAGATGGCGTACGGTCCGAGTTTCGGCGCCGTTCCGAAAAGCATGAAGCCGCGCCAGAGGTATTCCCAACCGATCCAGTAGAACAGAAAACAGGCTTCGTAGATCAGGAAAAGGGTCCAGTCCGTTTCTGCGGGAGCGTAGTGAGGGTACTGCGCCTGAAACGCCGGACTGGCCGAAAGAACCCAGGTCCCCGCAACAACCACCGGCAGGTAGAGCGTCATGGCCATGCCCCCGAATTTCCAGTCTCCCCGTCCCAGTCCGGCAGCTCGCAGAGATTGCCTCAACAGGCCGCACAGGATCGCCAGCGGGAGCGCGAACCCTGTGACGCCCTGCACGCCGAATCGCCATATCCAGGCGAGCAAGTCGGCGTATTCCGCGGGGAAAACATGGGCCGCGTGGGCGTAAAAGAACCGGCGGCTTCCGATCGCGTCCTGCAGGATGACCAGCGCGCCGACCGCTACGAGTACAGTCGTCGTTTGGCGGTCGAGTCGTTTGAGCGCGGTCGCCAGGCGAGCTGTTTCCAGTCGGATCCAGGTGCGCATGGCGGAGGAAAAGTACGCGGGACGGATGCGGGGATTGATCGGCGGGCCGCGGCAAGGTCGCGGCATGCCCTGCCGGAAACGAAAAAATCGCCTTCGAAAAAGCCTGCGTGCGAAACGTTTTCCTTTCCCGGAACGTTCCACGAAGGGTTCGGTTCGCCTCAGGAACGCGACGCGCCTTTGGGGAGGCTGCGAGGGGCGCGCCGGCCGCGTCATTCCTTAACCGATCTCTTTTTTCATGCTGCTACGCCTGCACGCGCCCGCCCCTTCGCTGATCGACGCCCTTCGGGAGGAACGAGCCTCCGCGCTTGTACAGGCGCTTGGGATCGTCGGATTCGCCTTGCTCACCGCGCTCGGCGCCCAATTCCGCATTTATTTGTGGGAAGTGCCCTTCACGCTCCAGACGCTGTTCGTATTCGGCAGCGGCCTTTTTCTGGGCGCCCGCAATGGAATGCTCGCCCAGCTTCTGTATCTCGCCCTGGGGCTTTTCGCGCCCGTGTTCGCAGGCGACGGATACGGACTTTCCTATCTGATCGGGGCGGTTAGCGCCGGGTATCTGCTGGGGTATCCGCTGGCGGCGCTTGCCGTGGGTCGGCTTTCGAGGAGATGGAATACGCTGACGGGCAGCGCGCTGGCCATGCTGGTCGGTTCGGCGGTATTCTTCGCTACGGGCGTTATCTGGCTGCACTACGCCGCCGGTCACGCCACCTGGCTGGAATCCATCGACAAGGGGTTCCTGCGTTTCGTTCCCGCGGATCTGGCCAAGGTAGCCCTTGTCGCCATGTTTTATTCAGGAACGCGGCGTCTCGGCAAGCAGCGCGCATAGCCGCGCTCCGCCGCCTCTCTTACGGTGCCCGCGATGCGACCTGTCACGGTAGGGCTGGCTGTAGTCTTGCTGCTGGGATTCGGGTCGGCCCGGGCGCAGCCCGCCGAATCCATTTTCGACGATCCGGTCGTACAGACTGAAATAAGCGAGGGACTGGACGATCTGTACAACATGGAATTCGAGGCGGCGGCGCGTCGTTTCGAGCGCATAGCCCAGCGTTACCCGGAACATCCCGCCGGACCTTTTCTGGAAGCGCTCAATCTGTGGTGGAAAATTCTCCCCGATCTTTCGAACGAATCGCGCGACGACGCCTTCTTTGCGGCCATGGACGAGGTGATCGAACGTTCGGACCGTCTGCTCAAGCAGGACGACGAAGCGTTCGACGCCATGTTTTTCAAAGGCGCCGCATTGGGTTTTCGGGGGCGGCTCCGGTCGAATCGCGGGCAATGGTTCAAGGCGGCGCGGGACGGCCTCCGGGCCATGGACTACGTGCTGGACGTGGCGAAGCGGGAACCGGACATGGCGGATTACGCCTTCGGGAAGGGCATGTACGACTATTACGCCGCGGCGATTCCAGAGAAATATCCTTTCCTGAGGCCGTTCGCCATTTTTTTCCCGGACGGGGATCGGGAACGAGGCGTCGAAGCGCTCCGGCGCGTCATGCGCGACGGACGGTTCGTCCGCACCGAAGCCGCCTATTTTCTGTTCCAGATACATTATTTGTTCGAAAACGATTTCGATCAGAGCGTAGAATACGCCCTGTGGCTCCGCGAGCGGTATCCCGACAATTCTTTTTTCCATGTGATCGAAGGGCGCGCGTACGTCCGTTGGGGCAGGTGGGAATTGTCGGACCCCGTTTTCGAGGAGGTTTACGCGCGCTACCGGGCCGGGCGGGCGGGATACAATGCTTCGCTGGCCGCGCAGGCGCTCTTTTTCCTGGCGCGCAGCCGCATGGCGCACGGCGAATACGAAGCGGCTCTGCCGCGCCTGAAGGTTTTGCAGGAAGCCGCGATACGAGACGCGGCGGACTACCGGTTCGTTACGATGGGGCGGCTGTATGCGGGCATGGCCCACGACGCGCTTGGGCGGCGCAACGAGGCCGTGGCGGCCTACCGGGAGGCCCTGGCCGCGAAGGACTGGTCCAATGCGCACAAGCGGGCAAGGCAGTATCTTGAAACGCCCTATGGACGGTAGCCCAGGATTCATGTCTTTCGTTCCCAGAAAATCGCTCGGACAACATTTTCTCCGGGACCCGAACGTGGCGCGCAAAATCGTCGCCGCGTTGCGCGCGCCGCGCGAGGCGCATGTCGTGGAAATCGGGCCGGGCGAGGGGGCGCTTACCGGGTTGCTCCGGGATCGGTTCGCTACGTTTACCGCGATCGAGATAGACTCGCGGGCCGTGGCGTTCCTGCGGGATGCGCATCCGGGGATCGATGTGCGGAAGATGGATGTGCTGGAGGCGGATTGGCGGGCGCTTGCGCGGGAAAAGGCCGCGCCGATGTTTGTAGTGGGGAATCTCCCGTACAATATGACCAGTCCCATCCTGTTTAGCCTGCTTGATGCGCGGGATGTCGTGCAGGAAGTCGTAGCGATGATGCAACGGGAGGTGGCCGAACGCCTGGTGGCGGTTCCCCGGACCAAGGCCTATGGCGTTTTGAGCGTGTTTTGCCAGGCGCTGGCGCATCCTGAAGGGCTGTTTCGGGTGTCTCCCCAAGTGTTTTATCCCCGTCCCGCCGTGACGAGCGCCGTGGTGCGGTTGACCTTTGCGGGCAAGGAAAAGGCGCCCGAGGGCGTGGATATGGCGTTTTTCCGCAGCGTGGTCCGAACCGCTTTCAACCGTCGCCGGAAAACGCTTCGCAATAGCCTCGAACGCTGGACCAAAGGCGATGCGGGCATTGTTCTTCCGGGGGGTCTGGATGCGCGGCGGCCCGAAGAGTTGACCCATGAAGAGTTTGTCGCGCTGGCGCGTTATCTTAAGGATGCTCTGATAAAAACCGGTTCGCTCAGCCTCTGAGCTCTGCGGACTTAATCGGAGCTTCCTTAATCAGCGTATCCTTAAAGCGCGTACGCAGCGCCGCCGGCGTCTCCTTCCCGTAACCGTTTGCGCCTTACATGGAGCCTTCTCCAGATATCGTTCGAGACCAGGACATTTCCGCGTCTCCTCCCGCAATCGACGACGAATTGGTAGAGCGTCTCGAAACGTTGACGGCGGCGGGGGCGCGGGAGGAAGCGGTGCGCATAGCGGTGCGTTTGCACCCGGCGGACCTTGCCCGGCTAATGAATTATCTCTCCGCCGGAGAACGCGAGACCCTGTTCGAATGGTTGCCGGGCGAACAGGCCGGACTGGCGCTGGCCGACCTCGACGAGGAGCTGCGCATGCGGCTTCTCGAGGAAACGCATTCGGAGCGGCTCAAGGATATCCTGAGTCATCTCGAAACGGACGACGCCGCCGACGTCATGGCGGATTTGCCGGACGAGGTGGCCGCCGAAGTGCTTCCCTTGCTGGATCGCAGCGAGGAAGTGCAGTCGTTGCTCTATTACGACGAGGAATCCGCCGGGGGCATCATGGGCACGGAGTTCGTTATCGTGTCCGAAACGTGGACCGTGGCGGAAGCGACCGAGGAAGTGCGCCGCAACGCCGAAACCGTGGCGGCGGTGTTCGCCGTATTCGTATGCGATGCACAGGGGAAATTGCAGGGCGTCGTTTCCCTGAAGCATTTGCTGCTGACGCTGGCGGATACGCCCGTATCCGAAATCATGAACCGGAATGTCGTTACGGTCCCGCCCGAGATGGATCAGGAAGAAGTGGGCCGCATCATGCAGCGATACGATCTGGTGTCCTTGCCTGTGGCGGACGCAAGCGGCGAAATGCTGGGCCGGATCACCATCGACGACATTGTGGATGTTATTCGGGACGAGGCGGAGGAGGACATTCAGCGCATGAGCGGCATGTCCGGCAGCGAAGAGCCCTCCGATTCCGTCTTCCGGGTGATTCGCGGGCGGTTGCCCTGGTTGCTCGTCGGCATGGTGGGGGCGGGCCTTTCGGGCCTTGTCATCGGGCAGTTCGAGAATGCGCTCGAACAGGCGGTTATCCTCGCTGCGTTCATTCCCATCGTCATGGCGATGGCGGGCAATGCGGGCATTCAGAGTTCGGCCATTGTCGTGCAGGGCCTGGCCAGCGGGGAGTTGTGGGCAAGCGACGTGGCGCGTCGCCTGAGCAAGGAACTGAGCGTATCCCTTCTGAATGGCCTGGCGCTGGCGCTTGTTCTCGGCGCGGGGGTTATGATGCTGCCGATCAGCGACGCAACGCTCGAATTGCTTGCGCTGACGGCCTCCCTTTCCATGTTGACAGTGATTGTGCTGGCCACGATCATTGGCGCCACGGTGCCCTTGCTGCTTCGCCGCATGAAGATAGACCCGGCGCTCGCCACCGGTCCCTTCATCACCACGAGCAATGACATTCTCGGCCTGGGCGTGTTTTTCCTGCTGGCCACGCTGATTTATTTGTAGGGTCGGGCGCCAGTCAAAGTCCCCATTCCGCCGATTCCTCGTCTGTTATCGGATCGAATGCGTCCGGGGCATAGCGTACTGGGGCGGATGTAACGGTTCCCACTTTCGGTCGCTGGGTGAGGGGCGCTTGATCGCTGGCGACGTCAGGCAACTACCGCTCTGGCGCAATCCTCTTATGCACTTCTTTCATGACATCGTCAAAGGCCTCCGCCTTTTGCTGCTCTTTATTTTGCCACTCTTTCTTCGCCAGATCATACTTGCGCTCCAGTTTTTTGTCTCCTGACATCTTCCGTTCAATGAACTGATGTGCCTGACAACACAATTCGACAACGTTTTCGGGATCATATATCAGTGATGAATTTTCGCTCCGTGGTATCAAGTGGTGCAGATCAATGGGCGTTGCCTTGCAATAGCGACAATATCCGTTAAGACGATTTTCGTTATCCCGTTTGAATTTTCCAGAATTCCATCCGGGGTTCCTCGGCCTGTCCGAGGGATCGAACTGCCAAGCGATTTCCTGCCTGATTTTGTCAACACCGAATCTAGTGATGTCCCGATCATTAATTCCAAAATCGCCCTCCAATTCCAGGCGCGGCAAGAAGGCTTGCTCATGATGCCGAGAACAGAATATTTTCTTGGCGTCCTCCTTTGATAGACCGGCAATATGTTCACGGTATAGGTAGGTTTTAGCTATCACATGAGCCAAACGCTCCAAAGTTACAACACCTGTTTTTGAGAACGGGAATCGCTCCGGGAAAAGCGCGTGCTCTTCACAATACTTGCTTCCCGGATAGAATTCATGCACCAGGAAAGATATCATAGAGCCATTTTTTTCCATCCATTCGGTATAGCCGGGGTAGTTGCGCAAGCCAGCTTTGAGAAATCCGTACCCGTCCTTTTCTATATCCTGCATACTCATTTTCAGGAGACCGGTGGGCATGGCCTGATCGTTCTCGGACAGTGATCTTTCGTTGACCATGTAGTAACGCCAAGCCTTCTCAATTGCCTCTCGCTTGTCGTCTTGTTTTTGGGTGCCTCGGAGTTTGAGACGTTTGTGGTCAGAGACAAATTTCGGGTTTTGGCGCCTGAACCCCTCGATTTGATTCTTGGACAGGGACCACTTGTGCTTGGCCAATCCAGTTGGCGCCCATGGATTCAGTATCCACCATGACTTCCAGTCTGAAGTCTGCGTCGTCGTGTTTGTCATTGGCAACTTCGGTTCGAGTAACGGCTTCTCTTTTTCCCCATCTTTATTGTACTCCTGCAAGCGTGAGCAACATGATGAGGTTAGACAACATAGTCACGGGTTATTTAGCACCTTCTACGCCCCCGCCTCGAATTCGGATCCGTCGTTGTATTTGGAAGGGCATTTGACGAGAATGTGCCGGGCCACGAATACATCGCCCTCCGCGGCGCCCCGCACCACCAGGCGTTCGGCGTCCTCGAAATTGGCGGGCTTGGGGTGAGGGTAATGCACCCTGCGCATGGCGGTCATGGTTTGTTTGGGATCGAAATTCCACCAGACGCCCTGTCCCACGTGCCAGGTAAAGCGCGCCCAGACGACGCCCGTCGCCAACCCGAAGTACGCCGAATACCGCGCCGACCCGCGCTGCTTCCAGCGCCCGCGTGTCGCGCAGGGGTCTCGGGACCCAAGGTATCGCGCCGAGCGCCACGCCGAAACGAAGAAGGCGGCCATCATCGCGAACCACATCGGCACATGAAAATACAGATTCCGCGCCGTGTGCTCCAGAATGTTGATTCGGGAGATTATCGAGCAGGAATCCGCCCAGCACGACCAGCGTCAGCCACGCAAGGACGATGTTTCGGATACGCCGGTATGTTTTCCCGGAAGCGACCATGAAGCAAAAATCAGCGTATTCTTAAAGCGCGTACGCAGCGCCGCAGGCGTCTCCTTCCCGTAACCGTTTGCGCCTTACATGGAGCCTTCTCCAGATATCGTTCGAGACCAGGACATGTCCGCGTCTCCTCCCGCAATCGACGACGAATTGGCCGAGCGTCTCGAAACGTTGATGGCGGCGGGGGCGCGGGAGGAAGCGGTGCGCATAGCGGCGCGTTTGCATCCGGCGGACCTTGCCCGGCCAATGAATTATCTCTCCGCCGGAGAACGCGAGACGCTGTTCGGGTGGTTGCCGGGCGAACAGGCCGGACTGGCGCTGACCGACCTCGACGAGGAGCTGCGCGCGCAGCTTCTCGAGGAAACGCATTCGGAGCGCCTCAAGGTTTTTCAGCGAAGGCGGCGCCCGGCGGCGTCTCGCTGTCCTGCGCGGCGCCTATGTCTCGCCCCTCTCGCTGCGGCGCATGCCACGGCACGGCCACAGGCTCCGGCGCGGCGCCCGACCCGCGCGGCGTAAAGCGCAAGAATACCACCTCGCCCTCCGGCAACCGGTCCAGAGGCATCCGCACCCGGCTGCGCGCATACGTCAGCGTCTCGCCGCGGCCCAGCTCGCGACCCTCCCCGTCGTACGCCGCCGCCTCGCCCGCGAAGGGAACGCCGTCCGTCTCCAGCAAAAACGTCGCCACAGGCGAAGCGCCTCCCGACAAGGACAGCAACGTCGCCTTCAGGCGCGGTGCGATCTCGCCCGGAACGTACGCCCCGGGTACGCGCAGCGTCACGCGCGCCGTCTCGCCGCCCGTCTCTTCCTCAGGCAGCCGGTCCGCACGAGCATACCAGCGAGGAGAAGACGTCACCTCGAAAAAGGCCGCGTAGCCCGCCTCTTCCAGCGACGAAAGCGCCTCCTCCCGCACGCCGTAGCGCACGACGCCCCGCTCGCCAGGCATCAGGGTCAAGGTCGTTGGATAGATATTCGCTATTTCCGACAAATCCCCCAAACGGGATGCGGATGCATCCTCCACCACGATCTCGCGGCCGTCTTCCGTCGCCTCCGCATACCCGAACCGTGCCGACACCGATACCTCCAGCGGCATGAGCGACGGATTGGACAGCTCGAACGCGCCCGAAGGTTCGTCCGCCGTCATGAACGCCATGTCCGGGTAGACGCTCAGGTTCTGCCCTTCCGTCAAGGCTGCGGGAACCTCCCGCGAGGCGTGGAAGCGCACGCCGCCCGGTCCTATCGTGATCACGCGCGGCGCAGCCACGACCGTCACCTCGGCTTCCACCGAGTGCGTCTCCACGCCCGCGTCCGTACGAAGAATCACGTCTATGTTCCCCGCGTAGCGGCCCGGAGCGGCGCCGGACAGGTCCAGGTCGCCTCCTAATAGCAACAGGCGGCAGTCCGACTCCGACAGCGTCGTCTGCGTGTGCAGACCGCCTATCGACTCGGAAGCAAGCTGCTCGCACGAGGCGGCGATAGACCAGCGAGGAACCAGCGCGAGCGTCGCCGCGCCCGTTTCATGGCGAAGCGCGACCGGCGTAACCAGCTCGATGGACAGCGCCAGCTCCCCGTTTTCGTCGAACGCGAGGGAGCCGTCCGGCGCAAGCGTCATGCGGCCCGCATGGTATGGGCCCGAGGCGCGCGTCGATACCCGGTCCGTCAGCGGGTCCAGCGACGCCTGCGCGCCCGCCGACTGCGCCCCGAAACGCAAGGACGAAACGCTTGTCGCGATCCCCAGCGACGTCGCATCGCCGGAGAACGCGACGGCGGGCGGGTCGGGGGCCGCTGTCCTGTCGAGCACCGTAACGGTTACGTTGGCCGTAGCCGCCTCTGCGTTCTCCGCCGTGACCGTAACGCCGTATTCGTACCGCGTCGTCTCGTCCACCTCGTCGGGCACGTAGAACGTCGGCGATGATACGTCCAGCGCGCTCAGCATCCCCGCAGGCGTGGCGCCGCGAGCCTCCCAAACGTACGCGTAGACGGAACCGTCCGGGGCGCCCGTCGTCGAGCAATTCAGCGTAATGTCCTCTGAGCCTTCGTAGACCGGAGCGGGGTTCGCGCACGTCAGCGCCAGCGCAGCAAGCGTTGGCGGCGGCAGAGGCGGATCGTCCCTGTTCAAAACCGTCACCGTGACTTCCGCCGCAGCATCCTCCGCGTTCTCCGCCGAGACCGTAACGCGGTACTCGTATGTCTCGTCCTTGTCTACGTTATCCGGCACGTAGAACGTCGGCGAATCAATATCCGTCTCGCTCAACAGGTTCGTGTTCGCCGTTGCGCCGCGAGCCTCCCAAACGTACGCGTAGACGGAACCGTCCGGGGCGCCCGTCGTCGAGCAATTCAGCGCAATGTCTTCCGAGCCTTCGTAGACCGGATCCGGATCGTTGCACACAAGCGCCAGCGCGCCCCTGTTCAAAACCGTCACCGTGACTTCCGCCGCAGCGGACTCCGCGTTCGCCGCCGAGACCGTAACGCGGTACTCGTACGTCTCGTCCTTGTCTACGGTATCCGGCACGTCGAACGTCGGCGAAGATGCGTCTGTATCGCTCAAGAGGCTCGTGTCCGTGGTAGAACCCCTCGCCGTCCAGGCGTACGAGTACGCAGGATTATTATTCCCCGAAGGACCCGAAGCGTTGCAGGACAAAGCGAAGTCCGGCGCGCCCTCGTAAACCGGATCGGGGCTCGTGCACGTTAGCGTAAGCACGCCCTTGTTCAGCACCGTCACCGTTACGTCTGCCGTCGCGTCCTCCGCGTTCTCCGCCGAGACCCTAACGCGGTACTCGTACGTCTCGTCCTTGTCTACGTTATCCGGCACGTCGAACGTCGGCGAATCAATATCCGTTGCGCTCAACAGGTTCGTGTTCGCCGTTGCGCCGCGAGCCTCCCAAGCGTACGCGTAGTCGGAACCGTCGGGAGCCCCCGTAGCCTCGCAGGATAGCGCAATGTCCGGCGACCCTTCGTAGACCGGAGCGGGGTTCGCGCACGTCAGAGCCAGCGCGCCCTTGTTCAATACCGTAACGGTTACGTCCGCCGACGCGCCGAAGGCGTTCTCCGCCGTCGCCATAACCTTGTATTCGTACCGCGTCGTCTCGTCCACTTCGTCGGGCACGTAGAACGTCGGAGAAGGTACGTCCGTCGCGCTCAGCAAATCCGTGTTCGCCGTTGCGCCGCGAGTCTCCCAGGCAAAGGCGTAGTCCGAACCGTCGGGATCCCCCATAGCCTCGCAGGATAGCGCAATGTCCGCCGAGCCTTCGTAGACCGATGGGGGTTGCTCGCAAGACAACGCAAGCGCAACAGGCGCAGGCGGCGGCGAGTCGAGCACCGTAACGGTTACGTCCGCCGTCCCGTCTTCCGCGCCCGGCGCCGTCGCCGTAACGCGGTATTCGTACCGCGTCGTCTCGTCCACTTCGTCCGGCACGTAGAACGTCGGAGACGAAATATTTGTCGCGCTCAAGAGGCCTGTCGGCGTAGCGCCCAAGGCCTCCCAGACAAAGGCGTAGTCGGAACCGTCGGGAGTGCCGGTCGGTTCGCAGGATAGCGCAATGTCCTCCGAGCCTTCGTAGACGGGATCGGGGTCCGCGCAGGTCAGCGCCAGCGCACCCGTGTTTAGCACCGTCACCGTTACGTCCGCCGTCCCGTCTTCCGCGCCCGGCGCCGTCGCCGTAACGCGGTATTCGTACCGCGTCGTCTCGTCCACTTCGTCCGGCACGTAGAACGTCGGCGACGGTACGTCCAGAGCGCTCAAGAGGCCCGCGGGCGTAGCGCCCAGGGCCTCCCAGGCGAAGGCGTAGTCCGAACCGTCGGGATCCCCCCTCGCCTCGCAGGATAGCTCAATGTCTTCCGAGCCTTCGTAGACCGGATCGGGGTCCGCGCACGACACAACGACGTCGGGTCGGTCGAGCACCGTCACCGTCACCTCCGCCATGTCGTCCCACGCGTTCTCCGCCGAGACCGTAACGCTGTACTCGTACGTCTCGTCCTTGTCTACGTTATCCGGCACGTAGAACGTCGGCGAATCAATGCCCGTCCCGCTCAAGAGGTCCGTGTCCGGCGTAGAACCGCGCGCCGTCCAGGCGTACGAGTACGCTGGATTATTATTCCCCGGAGGACCCGTAGCGTTGCAGGACAACGCGAAGTCCGGCGCGCCCTCGTAAACCGGATCGAGGCTCGTGCACGTTAGCGTAAGCGCGCCTTTGTTCAGCACCGTCACCGTCACCTCCGCCTCGTCGTCTTCCGCGTTATCCGCCGAGACCGTAAGAAGATACTCGTACGTTTCGTCCTTGTCTACGTTATCCGGCACGTAGAACGTCGGCGACAATACGTCCGTAGCGCTCAAGAGGTCCGTGTCCGGCGTAGAACCGCGGGCCGTCCAGGCATACATATACGCGGGAGGAGCGCCGGGAGCGCCCTTTGCCGTGCAATCCAGCGCAATGTCCGCCTCTCCTTCGTAGGTCGAATACGGATTGCCCGCGCATGCAACCATTATATCAGGCTTGTTCAATACCGTCACGGTTACGTTCGCCGTCCCGTCTATACTACCCGGATTCGAGACCGTAAGAAGGTACTCGTACGTTTCGTCCTTGTCTACGTTATCCGGCACGTCGAACGTCGGCGAAGGAATGCCCGTATCGCTCAAGAGGCTCGTGTCCGTGGTAGAACCCTTCGCCGTCCAGGCATACGAGTACGCAGGATTATTATTCCCCGGAGGCCCCGTAGCGTTGCAGGACAAAGCGAAGTTCGGCGCGCCCTCGTAAACCGGATCGGGAGTCGCGCAGTCGACGCGAACCCCGTGTTTTCTCACCGTTACGGTAATATATTCACACCCAGTGCTATTGTATTCGCCGTTCGTGCCTATGTTTGTATTATCAGAGTGGAATCTACTCCCGAGGCATACGGCATACTGATAAGATTCCCTCGCCTTGCCTGCGGGCAAAGAACCCGGAACGTGAAAAATGTACCGTCGAGGAATTGACTGCTCGTCGGAGGGCTTCGTCCAGCGCGCCCTGAGCTTTTGCGTATCTGGTATGCTCCCGCTGTGCCCGTGCCACCACCCTCCCCTGAAGTACGTTCGGCGGCAATCGAATTGAACATCCGGATCGCCTTCATATACTTCCTGTGCTAACGGCGTACAGGACATCCAATCCGGATTCCGTATCGTAATCGTAACCTCGTCGTAAGCAACTTCAGCCCCCAAATTATCAAACATGCCCACCCTGTATTCATAATCAATGGGCTTGTCTGCTATCGTCGTCCAGCTGTAACCAAATCTGCCGTACTCCTTCGCGCTGAACGTTGGATTCTTAATGTTTGTAGCGCTTAACCGAGTCGTATCCGATGGATTGCCGGGCGCCGTCCATCTATACGTAACGCCCGGCGGTTCGTTATTCAGGGTACATTCCAGCTTGAAATCAGGCACGCCAAAGCGCTCATCGTAATCCTCGCACTCGATCGTCGGGGCCGAAGCCCCCGCCGACAAGGAGCCTGCCGCCGCTGCGTCCGAGGCCTCCCCTTCGACCACCCGAACGCTCACCCTGCGCCGCGCCGTTCGGGGAACCCCCGACGAGGTTGTCGTCATGCTCGCAATATAGTGGTGCGTCTCGCCCGCGCCCCCCAAAGGAGCCCGGAACAACGGCGACGGCGTGTCCGAAGCGCTCAACAACGACGCATTCGACCCCCAAAGGCCCTCCCACTCCCACGATACAGACGAACCCGCCTCGTAGTCCATGCGGAAAGACAACGGGTCCGCCCCCTCGCACGACAGAACGATCTCCGAACCCGCCGATACCTCGTACTCAAGGGGACAATACACGCTCGGACGGCGCAGCAACACGAACACCTCCACCTCCGCCCGCGACGAAAGACCCGTAACGCGAGACGTAGCCGTCAGGCGGTACCGGTAGCGAAGCGTCGCATCCTCCGACAGAAAAGACTCCAGCGTAGCGTAAAACGGAGACGAAGGAGCCACTATCGAAGGGTTCGGCCTGTCCTCGCCTGTCAAGCGCGGAGCGTCCAGATAGCCCCGCGGCGCGCCCTCCACAGGCTCCCAGTAATAATCGAGGTGTTCTTCGCCCGCCTCGTCATAGGCATGGCAATCGATCACGCCCGTCTCCATCTCTTCGACGAACACGGCGGCGGGACACTCGAGGCGCGGGGCCGTACGCAAAACAGGATCGGGCGAAGCGTTCGGGAAGCCTCCCGCTCCCGCAACAGGTCCGAACGCATCCGGCCCGCTGTCCTCCACGCATCCTTCGCCGAACGCGCCGGGAACCTCGAAGGGACCGCACGCCTCTTCGACGCCGGGAACCTCGGGATATTCCTCCGGAAAAACGCCCTTCGTCGGAAATCCTTCGTCCTGGACAGCCTGGCCCTCCGCAGGAACAACCCACGCCAGCCCCGCGACGACCAGCGCGCAAATCAAACGAACCATATGACCCGAATACGTCGGCATAGCCTTCCTTGCTGGCAATAGCTACATAATGCCTCTCTTGGCGCTGCCCTTGTTTACGTACGCCGCCTCGAATTCGGAGCCGTCGTTGTATTTGGAAGGGCATTTGACGAGAATATGCCGGGCCACGAATACATCGCCCTCCGCGGCGCCCCGCACCACCAGGCGTTCGGCGTCCTCAAAATTGGCGGGCTTGGGGTGAGGGTAACGCACCCTGCGCACGGCGCCCGCCTCGTCCCGCATATGGAAACTGAAGATATTCCGGTCGCGGTCATATGCATATCGTTCCGCTTCCACCCAGGTGCCCACCACATGCGCCTCCACGCCCGTTCGTTCGGCTTCGGCGAAATTCATGTAGCCTCCGACTTGCTCGCCGAAATTGAGGAACAGCAAAGCGGCGAAGCCGAGCATCAGCGCAAGACCGGCGATCGTTTTTGGTTTCATGTCGTCGTGTTGCAAGGGAAACGCGTTCGATATCGGGAGGGTGGCGGGGCGCGCTGGCCGCGTCGTTCCTTGCCGGCGCGCCCCGCCAGGCTTCGCAGATTTAATCAGGGTATTCTAAAGAATTTTTCCCTGAAATGCCCGCATCCAGTTTCTGTTCCAACCGGTCGATTTTGCGGTCGGTCCGGAAGATGAAGACCGCCAGTCCGGTCCAGATGATGAGCGTTATCGCCAGCACTACATAGAGTTTGTCCTGGGCCAGCATGATTTGCTCCAGCGCATCCGGCGGTTGCACCGGGACTTCCTGCGAAGTCCAGACGGAGTCGTATGGCGCGGCGGCGTACGTCGTATCCTCTTCCTGAATCGGGTGAATCGTCATGGCTTGGGGGCGTCGTCGATGCGTTCGTTGAGGGCGGCCAACCGGACTCGCTGGGTATAAAACACCCAGAAAAGTCCAATGAATCCGATGACCGCCGCGTAAAACACCACGCGCATGGTCGGGTGGGTAATGTCGCTGAAGGCCGGGTTGCCTTCCGCGCCGGGGTGCAGGCTCTCCATCTGACGGGGGAGCGCGTATAGCAGAAACGGTACGCAGGCTGCTGCGAAGAGATTGTATGCGGCGGCGATGCGCGCCCGCTTTTCAGGTTCTTCCACGCTGGAGCGCAGGGTAAAATAGGCTCCGTAAATCAGCAACTGCACGGCGGCCATGGTTTGTTTGGGATCGAAATTCCACCAGACGCCCTGCCCCACGTACCAGGTGAAGCGCGCCCAGACGACGCCCGTCGCCAGCCCGAGTACGCCGAAAACCGCTCCGACCCGCGCTGCTTCCGCCGCCCGCGTGTCGCGCAGGGGGTCGCGGGACCCAAGGTATCGCGCCGAGTGCCATGCCGAGACGAAGAAGGCGGCCATCATCGTGAACCACATCGGCACGTGGAAATACAGATTCCGCGCCGTGTGCTCCAGAATGTTGATTCGGGGGATATCGAGCAGGAATCCGCCCAGCACGACCAGCGTCAGCCACGCAAGGACGATGTTGCGGATACGCCGGTATGTTTTCCCGGAAGCGGCCATGAAGCAAAAATCAAGGAGAATGGCGGACAGGCGACAAGATACGGCGCGGATTGCGAAAATGACGCATGCGCTCAATCGTTCCAGATGAAATCGAAGAGCAGGACGGCGGCGGTAATAGCAACGCCGGCAAAGGCCGTCAGCGTAATCAGGGCTTCTGCGCCGGCGCTCCAGCCGAGGCCGCCTTCGAAAGCATGGCGCGTGGCCGCCGCGGCCGACATGAGCAACGGCAAGAGGAGGGGAAAAAGCAACACCGGAAGCAGCGGCCCGCGCGCGGCGGCCTGGGCGATCAGCGCGGCGAGCAGTGTTGTGGCTCCGGCCAGGCCAAGCGACCCCAGCAAGACCGCGCTGGCGAGCAGCCCCCCATGCGCCACCTGAACGTGCAGCAACGCGATCATCGTCAGGACGGCCACGACGTCCAGCGCAAGGATCAGGAGAAAATTGAAGAGCAGTTTGCCCGCATAGACCATGCTGGCCCGGGTGTGCAGTCGCAAAAAGAGCGCCGTATCCCGGTCCGCCTCGCTTGCGAACGACCTCCCGAGGCCGACGGACGCCGCAAAAAGAATCACGATCCACAAGAGGCCTGACTGCATGCGGGACGAGAGCGGTTCCTGTCCCGCCGCAAAAAAGATGAGCAGGATCGAGGCGAGGACGAACATCAGCAACACGCCCACCGCATGGCGATTGCGGAGTTCGAGGCACAGGTCTTTCTCGAAAACGGCCCACGCTCCGGCAAGCCACCTTGCAAACGGTTGTTTCATGGCAGGGCGGGGCGGCGGGCGCCGGTGCGTTCTCCGTGTTGCTCCCGGAAGGTTTTCGCGGTATAGGGAAGGGCGTCCGGCGCGTTGTCGTACTCGCCCACGAACGCGATTTCTGTTTCCAGCAGGCAGCCCGCCTCGCTCGCCACGATTTCCTGTACGCGCCGGATGAGGGCAATAACGTTCGCCGCTTTGCCCTCGCCCCGGTTGATCATGATGTTGGCGTGCCGGCGCGTGATTTCTATGCCGCCGATGCGCATGCCTTTCAGGCCGGCCTCGTCGATCAGCCGTCCCGCTCCGACGCCTTCTATTTTTTTGAAAATGGAGCCTACGCTGGGTTCCGCGTCGAGGGGAGGGTGCCGCGCTCGCCGCCATGCGAGATTCGCCGCCATGATTTCGCGCATCCGCGCCCGATCCCCCGGTTCGAGCCGGAACGTCGCCGAAAGCACGATATCGTCCCGGTCGTGCAGCACAGAATAGTCGTACCCGAAATCGAAATAGTCTATTCCAACTGCGCGGCGTTCGCCTTCTTCGGTCAGGAGGTCGGCCTCTTCCAGCACTTCCTCAATGAACATCGTGCGTTCCCGCTTCGGAGGCGGCGACAGGAAATGCAGATTTTGCCACAGCGCGCCGCCTACCGTGGACGGAATGCCCACATAATGCTCCAGCCCGGAGAGGCCCGCCTCCACCGTCGCCTCGATCACGTCCGGGTACATAATGGCCCCGGACGCCGCCCATACCCGACCCGTCCCGGCGTCGATTTCCGTCTGGCGGGCCGCATTGCGGATAACGAGCCCGCGGACGCCCCGGTCGCTCACCAGAATATTTGCCCCGCATCCGAGCAGGAAATACGGAACGCCGCCGTCCCGGGCCGCGCGGATCGCTTGCGCGAGTTCCTCCACGGTGCGCGCCTCGTAGAAGAGGTCCGCCTCGCCGCCGATCCGGAACGTGGTGTAGGGGGCGAGTTCGACCCGCTTTGCAAGGCGTTCCGCCCCCAGCGTCTGTTCCAGCGCGGCCTGGAGCCGATCCGGCGAAAGCGGCGCTTGCGTCATCGTTTTGCGGGGTTTGTCGTTGTTGCTTCTGGTGCGCCGCCGCCGCAAAAACCGTCGCGGCGCCGGCCACAACATAACGAGGCGCGCGCGGTATATGGGCTATGCGCAGTTCCCGGGATCATACTTTTTTCGAGCAGGTCTGGGCCGTGGTGGCCCGGATTCCTTCCGGTAAAGTTACGACGTACGGACATATCGCCGGCTATCTTGGCGCGCGTTCCGCCGCCCGCACGGTAGGTTGGGCGCTGGGCGCGGCGGCGGGCGCGGGGCTTCCTTGTCACCGCGTAGTCAACCGGTTCGGCGCCCTGACCGGAAAAATGCGGTTCGAAGGGCCGCATGTCATGGAGGAGCGTTTGCGCGCCGAAGGGGTGACGTTCGACGAGGAGGGATGCGTGGCGCTGGAAGCGCATTTGTGGGATCCGTCCCGGGAAATCGGGGATACGCTGACGAAGCCCGCGAAGCCCGGAGGCTGCGAGGCGCGCGCCGGCGAGGAATGACGAAGCAGCGCAGGCGGCGGTCCCGCATAATGAGGAATCCTCAATCATGAGACCACCGACGCAAGCGTTTTCCAGTAGTTCGGAAACGACACGTCCGCGCACGAAGCATTTTTGACGACCGTTTCGCCGCGGGCCATCAGTCCGGCCACGGCCATGGCCATCGCCACGCGGTGATCGTGGCGGCTGTCCACCTCGTTTCCATGCAGTTCGGCAGGTCCATCCACGGCCAGGCCGTCGTCGAATTCTTCCACAGAGGCGCCTAGGCGCCGCAGGTTTTCCGCCATGGCGGCGATGCGGTCCGTTTCCTTGAAGCGCAATTCCCGCGCATCCCGTATTTCGGTGCGTCCCTTCGCCAGCGCCCCCGCCACGGCGAGGATCGGGATTTCGTCGATCAACAGGGGAATGCGCGCGCCGTCTACGCGTACGCCCCGGAGCGCCGACGCTTCAATGTGGAGATCGCCCACCGGTTCGCCGCCGGTTTCTTTGGGGTCGGTTATGCGGATGCGGGCGCCCATTTCCTCCAGCACTCCGACGAGGGCGCTGCGGGTTGGATTCAGGCAGACGTTTTTCAGAAGGAGGGACCCTTGCGGCGCCGCCGCTGCGGCGACCAGAAAAAAAGCGGCGGAGGAAAAATCGTTCGGGATGATCCAGGCGCGGGCCGGGACGGATGTATTTTCCTTTACGAAAATGTGTCGCTCTCCTGCTTTTTCCTGCGTCGTCAGGTTCAACATGCGCTCGGTATGGTCGCGCGAGCGCAGGGTTTCGATCACGGTGGCGCCTCCCTGCGCCCGAAACCCGGCCAGCAACACGCAGGATTTGACCTGCGCCGAAGGCGTCGGCAGGCGGTACGCTATGCCGCGCAGCCGTTCGCCGCGTTCGATGCGCACAGGAGCGCAGCCGTCCTGCAGAGTTATTCGCGCGCCCATGGCCCGCAGCGGTTCGGCCACCCGCTCCATGGGGCGGCTCCGCAGGGAAGCGTCGCCCGTAAGCACGCTGTCGAAAGGCCGCCCGGCGAGCAGGCCGGAAAGGAGGCGCATCGTCGTACCCGAATTGCCGCAATCGAGCGGCGCGGCGGGGGCGGAGAATCCGTCCAGTCCCTTGCCGCGCACCAGCAGGTCGTTTCTGTTCTTTTCTATTCCGACGCCCAGTTGCCGGAGACAACGCAGCGTGGAGAGCGGATCGGCGGACGAGGGGTAGTTGATCAGTCGGGAGGTTCCGTCGCCGACGGCGGCGAGAAGCGAGGCCCGCTGCGCAATCGACTTGTCCGGGGGCGGAATGATCGCGCCCGCCACGCGCTTGCACGATGTTACGATAGCCTGGTCGCTCGCCTTGTCGTATCGGATGGGCACGAGATAGATGGGTCTGGCCGCCATGAAAAACGAATCTTTCTGAAAAGCGGGGCGTTTCGGCATGTTCCAGACCGGCATGCGGCGCGACCCGGTTTGCAGGCCGTGTTTTGAACGGGTTTTTCCGGGCGGAACCCTTGCAGGCGTCCTTCGTTTACGGGTAAAAGCCTTTTTCCGGGCCGTTGTTTTTGCTATTGTTGCGGGTCGCGTGGTTTTATGACATATGGTTTCGCGACAAGGGCTCCGTAAACAGGCTTAATCATTATTTTTCGCAACAGGTGCGTACGCGGTTGTTTTTCGCCGCCGTTCGCCGGATCGCTCACAAGATCGCACACAAGCAAGGGGGTTGGTTATGGGAACGTTCGGACCGATGGAAATAGGCCTGATTCTGTTGATATTACTCCTCGTGTTCGGCGCCAAGCGCATTCCGGAGATTGCTCGCGGCCTCGGCAAGGGACTGCGCGAATTCAAGGACGCCACGAAGGATGTGCAGCGTGAACTTACGGTGGATGCGAACAAGAATGCCGCGTATCGCCCGCAGCCCCCCGCCCAGGCCGCTCCGCAACCCCAGGCGCCTCCTGCGCAACAGCCCCCGGCGCAACCTGCGCAAGCCGCTTCGCCGCCGCCTGCGCAAGCGGCTCCGGACGCAGAGGTTTCCGGCCCCGCGTCGCACGCCGGGTAAACTTGCGCAAGCGGCTCCAGAGAGGTTCGATCTCTTGATCGGACCTGGCCTCTCCGGGGCGGTTCGTTTGTCGTCGCCCCCGTTCTTCTTCGTCGGTCCTGAATGTCGCTCGTCCGATGACTTCCTTTGCGGACGCCCGGAAAGCCTTGCAGAACGGAGAGACCGATTGCGAAACCCTGGTCTCTTCTTTTTTTGCGCGCATTCAGGCGCAGAACCCGTTGCTCAACGCCTTTATTTCGGTGGATGAGGAGGACGCCCTCGAGCAGGCCCGCCGCCTGGACCGATCCTCGGAAGCCTTGCCGTTGAAGGGCATGGCGCTGGGCGTCAAGGACGTGATCTGCATGAAGGGGCGGAGGGTTACGTGTTCGTCCCGCATGCTCGAACAGTTCGAATCACTGTACGACGCCACGGCGATCGAGCGTTTGCGCGCCGCCGGGGCGATTTTCCTGGGGAAAACGAATTGCGACGAGTTCGCGATGGGGTCCTCCAACGAGACTTCTTGTTTCGGGCCGGTCCGAAATCCGGCGAATACGGATTATGTGCCCGGCGGTTCTTCCGGCGGGTCCGCGGCCGCCGTCGCCGCCGGTCTGTGCCATGCCGCGCTGGGCACCGATACGGGCGGGTCCATTCGGCAGCCCGCCGCGCATTGCGGCGTGACGGGCCTGAAGCCTACGTACGGGCGCGTATCCCGATCCGGCCTGGTGGCGTTTGCGTCTTCTTTCGATTGCATGGGACCTGTCGGTCAGTCCGTGGAGGATTGTGCGCTGCTGCTGAACCATATGGCGGGGCGGGACGAGCGGGATTCCACCAGCGCGCCGATGCAGGTTCCCGACTACGCGCAATCGCTGACGGGGAATGTTCGGGGGTTGCGCATCGGGTTGCCGAAGGAATATTTCGCGGATGGACTCGACGCCGGGATTCGAAGCATGATAGAGGAATGCGTGCGCGGACTCGAACGGGAGGGCGCTGAGGTGCGGGAAGTTTCCCTGCCTCGCACGGAATACGGCATTGCCGCATATTACATTCTGACGACTGCCGAAGCGTCCAGCAATCTGGCCCGGTACGATGGCGTCCGGTATGGCCATCGGGCGGCGCTTGACGAGCTGCGCGCCGCCATGCAGAACCAGGGGGAGGCGGTTTCCGGAGCGGATGGAGCGTCCGGGGGAGCGCGTCAGGATGCGGAATCCATGCTGCGCCGGTTCTATATGGCCTCCCGGACGGAAGGCTTTGGGGATGAAGTCAAACGGCGCATCATGCTCGGCTCGTACGTTCTGTCCTCCGGCTACTACGAAGCCTATTATGCGAAAGGGCAGCAGGCGCGCACCCTCATCCGGAACGATTTCGAAGAGGTTTTTGAGGAGGTGGATGCGCTCGTCGCCCCGGTTACGCCTGCGCCGGCGTTCCGCATAGGCAGCAGGATAGACGATCCGATGGCGATGTATCTCAGCGATATTTACACCGTGCCGGCCAACCTCGCGGGCATTCCCGGCCTGTCGGTGCCGCTTGGATTGCATGCCGAGGCGCCCCATCTGCCTGTGGGCATGCAGATTCTGGGGCCGCATTTCGGGGAGGAAACGATCCTCCGCATCGGGGACATGGCGGAGCGGCTGTGCGGAAAGGCGCAGGACGGGGCGTAACGTCCATGCCTGCAATCTTCCAAATCTTCGCCGATTCTGCGCCCGGATAGTCCGTATATTTCAGCGCGTTCCGTTTTTTCGCGGCTTATTCTGTATCGTTATGGCGATTCTGGTCGATAAAGACACCCGCTTGCTCGTGCAGGGATTCACGGGTTCCGAGGGCGCCTTTCATTCCGAACAAATGCTGGCGTACGGCACGACGCTGGCGGCTGGCGTGACGCCTGGCAAGGGCGGTCGCACGCACCTCGGCAGGCCTGTGTTCAATACGGTGGCCGAAGCCGTTGCGCAGGAGGGGGCGAATACGTCGGTGATTTTCGTGCCTCCTGCATTTGCGCCAGACGCTATTCTGGAGGCGGCGGAGGCGGGCATACAGGTGATCGCGTGCATCACAGAAGGCATTCCCGCCGCAGATATGGTTCCGGTTTTTCACGCCATGCAGCGCAAGGGCGTACGGCTCATCGGGCCGAATTGCCCTGGCGCCCTGACGCCCGACGAGGCCAAGGTCGGCATCATGCCCGCCATGATTTTCCAGCCCGGGCCTGTGGGCGTGGTCTCGCGCTCCGGGACGCTCACGTACGAGGCGGTGGATCAACTTACCCGGCAAGGACTTGGTCAGAGTACGGCGGTGGGCATTGGCGGAGACCCTGTGCCAGGGACGAGTTTCGCGGATGTGTTGCAGTTGTTCGAGGAGGACGGCGATACGGAGGCCGTCGTCATGATCGGCGAAATCGGGGGGACGGCGGAAGAAGAAGCCGCGGCCTTCGCGCGAGACCATATGACGAAGCCGGTGTTCGGCTTCATTGCGGGCCGGACGGCGCCTCCCGGACGGCGCATGGGACACGCCGGGGCCATTGTGTCCGGGGGCAAGGGGACGGCGGAGGAAAAGATTGCGGCGCTGGAGGAAGCGGGCGTGACGGTCATTGAGAATCCGGCGGTGATCGGCGAGACGGTCAAGGAGCGGCTGGCGACCGCGTAACGACGCCGCGCAATCAGGGATTGATCCAGACGAGAGGCCCTTGCATATCCGGGAAATCACTTTTGTCAAGGGCGCGGCGTCCTGGAGCGGACTTCCTTCGGACGGGCTGCCCGAAGTGGCGTTCGCAGGCCGCTCGAACGTGGGCAAGAGTTCGTTGCTGAATGCGCTGGCGGGGCGGCGCGCGCTGGCCCGGACGAGCGGGACGCCGGGCAAGACCCGGGAATTCAATTATTACCTGGTCAACGGAGGGTTGTATTTCGTGGACCTTCCGGGTTTTGGCTATGCGAAAATTTCGAAACAGGAGCGCGCGCGCTGGGCCCGGCTCATTGAGCGCTACGTGACGGAGCGCGACTCCTTGCGCCTGCTTGTGCATCTTGTGGACAGCCGCCGCGAACCCGGCGAGATAGACCGCAGTTTTATCGAATGCATGCGCGGGCAAGGCGCTCCGTACGCCATCGCGCTTACGAAGTGCGACAAACTTTCCGGCAACGAGCGCGCGAAGGCGGAACGGGGCATGCGCGAGACGCTTTCCTCAGTCGGACTGGAAATTCCGATTTTCCCGACCTCTTCGCAGACGAAGCGGGGCTTGCCCGCCTTGCTGGAATGGATCGGGACGATAGCGACAGATAGTCATCATGAATACCTGACAAAACAACGATGAAGGTGCTCATTACCGATGCGGTCGATCCGATCTGCATCGACATGCTGAAAGCCCGCGGCATTACGCCCGACGTTCAGCTCAAGCAATCCGGGGAAGCGCTGCGGGAACTCGCCGCCGGGGCGGACGGCTGGATCATTCGCAGCGGCACCACGATTACGGCGGACCTGATCGAGGCGGGCGGGAATCTTCGGGTCATCGGGCGGGCCGGGGTCGGGGTGGACAATATCGACCTTGCTGCGGCGACCCGCCGGGGCGTGCTGGTGATCAATGCGCCCTCCGGCAATACGATCTCGACCGCTGAGCACGCCTGCGCCCTGCTGCTTTCCATGGCCCGCCGCGTACCGCAGGCGAACCGCTCTGTGGCGGAAGGAAAATGGGAGCGAAAGGCGTTCACCGGGTCCGAAGTCTACGAAAAGACCCTCGGCGTCGTAGGGCTGGGGAAAATAGGGCGGGAAGTGGCGGTGCGGATGGCTGCGTTCGGGATGAACCTGATCGGGTACGACCCGGTGTTGTCGCGGGAGGCCGCCGAACGCCTCGGGGTGCGGCTGGCGAGCATGGACGACCTCCTTGCGGGGAGCGATTTCATTACCGTGCATACGCCGCTGAACGACGCTACCCGCGGCCTGCTTCGCAAGGAAACGTTCGCGCAGTGCCGCAAAGGAGTTTGCATCGTGAATTGCGCCCGGGGGGGCATCGTCGAGGAAAAGGACCTGCTTGCTGCGCTGGATAGCGGGCAAGTGGGGGGCGTGGCGCTGGACGTGTATTCCGCAGAGCCGCCGCCCGCGGAACTGCACGCCTTGCTCCGGCATCCGAAAGTGATCGCTACGCCCCACATCGCCGCCTCGACGGAAGAGGCCCAGGAAAAGGTGGCGGCGCAGATTACCGAGCAGGTCATTCGCGCGCTATGCGGCGAGCCGGTGCACACGCCGGTGAACGCGATGGCGATCAAGATGGCGGCGCAACCGGACGCGCAGCCTTATTTGAGTTTGTCTGATCGCCTCGGACAATTGATCGGACAGTTGGGAGGGGGGCGCATTCGGGGGATTACCGTAGGCTGCCGGGGGGAGGTTCCGCGTCGGTATTCCGAGGTGCTGACCGTGGCTGCGGTGCGCGGCGTCCTGTCGAAATGGGTTACGGAGCCGGTGAACCTGATCAATGCGCCGTTTCTTGCGGAAGATATGGGGATTCGCGTCACGGAAGCGCGGGATACGGCCCCCGGCGGATACAGGAATCTGTTGCAGATCGGACTGAAAACGGACGATGGCGTTCACACGGTGGCGGGTACGGTGTTCGACCGGGACGAGCCGCGTCTGGTGCGCATCGACGATTACTGGCTGGAAATCAAGCCGGAAGGACATATGATCGTGTACAAGAACGCGGACCGGCCGGGCATGTTGGCGGCGGTGGGGGGGATTCTGGCCCGCAACGACATCAACATCGGGGCGCTGGCGCTGGGCCGCGCCGGCAAGGGAGAAATGGCGCTGACGGCGGTGACCGTGGACGAGGCGGTTCCGGCGGCGGTCGTCGGGGAGATTTCAGCGCTGGACGGGGTCGAGGATGTGTGCAGGGTGGATGTGTAGAAAAAGGGGGGGGGGGCGTCTGAATGGATTTGCAGATTTGATCAAAGCATCGTTAAATTGCCGCAATGCCTGGCGAAATGACAACAATACCGTAATATTCCGCAAAAATTTTTCTGCGTATTGACTAATTCGTTCCCGTTACTTATTATATTCCATTCGGACATACACGGCAACGCTCGGCGCGGGCTCCCTTTGAAGCGCCCGGCGATGCAGGCACACACCATACAAATCACAGGAGGTAGCACATGTTGCGACGGACCCTTCTCAGGTGCGTTACGACCGTACTCGTTCTGCTCGCTATACCCGCGGTTGCGCTGGCGCAAAACACGGGTAAACTTTCTGGCGTCGTTACGGACGCCGACACGGGCGAGCCGCTTCCCGGGGCGAATGTCGTGCTGGGAGGGACCCTGCTCGGGACGGCTTCGGACATCGACGGCAACTATTTCGTCATTGGCGTGCCCGTGGGGACGTATGACGTGACGGCTTCCTTCGTAGGGTATCAGGCCCAGACGATATCCGAGGTGGAAATCAATGCCGGCTACACCCGGGAATTGAATTTCAGCCTTGCGCCCGGCGCCGAACTGGAAGAAATCGTGGTTGAGTATGAGCGGCCGATTATTCAGAAGGACGCGATCGGCGCGCCTCGCGTGATGACCAGCGGCGAGCTGGTGCTGCTCCCGATTCGCGGCGTCGCCGCCGTGGCTTCCCTGCAAAGCGGCGTGGTTTCGTCGGAGGGGACGGGGCTCTTCGTGCGCGGCGGACGCGAACAGGAACTCACGTATTATGTGGACGGCGTACGGATATCGGGGCAGCAGGCCATTCCGCGCATCGCCATTCAGGAGCAGGAAATGCTCATTGGAACCATCCCCGCCAAGTACGGCGACGCCCAGGCGGGCGTGGTGTCGGTTACGACAAAGGGCGGCGCGGACCGCTTTTTCGGCACCGTGGGAGCCTATACTTCGCAAGGCCTCGACAGTTACGGCCATAGCCTTGGCGAGATTTCGCTGGGCGGGCCGATCATTCCCGGTCGCCTCAGCTTCATTGTAAACGGGCAGTACGTCCGGCAAGAGGATTCCAGTCCGTGGGGCGTGTCCACGTACCAGCTTACCGAGGACCAGTTGGCCGAGCTGAACGCCAACCCGCAGGTGGTGCGGGCAATCGGCCCCGCCGGAGACTCTCTGTACCTGCCGTTTCCATGGCAGACAGCCATGGCTGCGGTCGAAAACGAAGAATTCATTACGCCGGATTCGCTGGCCGTGCTTTTGAATCTTCCCGACGGATACAATCTCGACGGGGGCGGGATCATCAATGCGCCGGACACGTACCGCCGCGGAGATTTTGCGCTGGAGCCGTCGAAGGATAGCCCCTTCAACGAAACGATCGTAACCGGCAACCTCACCATCCAGCCAGCGCAAACCATTACGTTGCGCGTGGGCGGCGCGTACGAAACCCAGCGGTCCGAATCGCTCGGGTATCATCGGCATGTGTTCAATACGCAGTCGTTCAATCACAACGAACAGGATACCTGGCGAGTCTACGGCAGTTTTCGCCAGCGCTTCGCCTCGAACTTTTTCTACCAGATCGACGCGGCGTACCAGGATTACAATTATCTCCTGTATCCCAACGGCTTTTCCGGCAACGTAGAGGAGACGTTTTCCTACGGAGACACTCAAGGCGACTATCTGGAAACGGCGAGGCGTTATTTCGCCTTGCGGGCCAAAGGGTACGAGCCGCTGTACAAGTCGGACGGAACGGCAACCGTGGGCTCGGCGATAGGCGTTACGTTTGCATTGCCGGGCAATCCAGTGGCTACCTTCCAGAAGGAGGACAGGAAAGTGTTTCAGGTATCGGGGAACGCCACGGCGCAGATTGGCCTGCACCAGCTGGAGTTCGGCGGCGAATACCGCACGTTCACGCAGCGCTGGTACAGCATAGGCGGCTTCGGGCTATCCCGGTACGCCCAGGACGATAATTGCGAACAGGTGGCTTGCTACGCCAGTTACGGCGACTTGCCGTTCGACGCCTTTCGGCCCCGCACCAGCTACTACGGCTACGATTTTCGGGGGCTGAACGAAGTCAACGACCAGGACATTCAGGGATACTTCGACCGGACGAACCTGAATATCAAGCCGCGCCAGCCGATCTACTACGGCGGGTACCTGCAGGACAAGATCGAGTACCGCGACCTTATCCTGAACCTCGGCGTGCGCCTTGAGGTGTTCGACAACAACACCTCCGTGCTGAAGGACATCTACGCCCCGCGCCCCATTATTCGCGCGGGTTCGGTATCCGGCGTTCCTGCGGGCGTCGCTGCGGACGATGCAGTGTACTTCAACGATGCGGGCGATGTGGTCGGCTACCGGGACCTGGACGGCAATTTCTTCGACGTGGAAGGCTCCCGGGTGGATGCGTTGCGCATTGTGAACGACCTCTCCGGTCAGGTGCGGCCGACCGACGAACCCATTTCCAATGCGTTCGAGGAATATTCGCCGCAGGCTACGTTCATGCCCCGCATCGGGGTCAGCTTCCCGGTTACCGACCGGGCCGTGTTCTTTGCTTCCTACAACGTAACCAGCCAGCGTCCCTCGGAGCGTGCGTTTACGACCTTCCGGTCCTATGAGGAAATCACCACGCAGAATTCCCGTACGCCGAATCCGAAACTCAAGCCGGAACGGACCGTGCAGTACGAACTGGGCTTCCGGCAGCGGTTGGGAACCAGCACGGCGCTTACGATCTCCGGCTTCTACCGGACGCAGGAAAACAAGATCAGCAACCGCCGCTTGATAGGCGGCTTCCCGTCCTACGGCACGTACCTGAACGCGGACTTCACGACCACCAAGGGCATCGAATTCGGTTTTGATTTGCGCCGGACGCGCAACCTTGCCGTAACGACCAACTACACGCTGGCGTTTGCGCAGGGCACGGGGTCGGACGCCGGGGCCACGTCTGTGGTTGTCTGGCGCGGGTCGGTGTTTCCGAACACCATTGCTCCGGCGGATTTCGACCAGCGGCATACGCTGAACGCCTCGGTGGACTATCGCTTCGGAGAGAACGAGGGGCCGTCGATGGGGGGAAGCAACCTGCTTGAGAATACGGGCCTGAACATACTGTTCCGATATGGCAGCGGCATGGCGTACACGGCGCTGGCGGGATCGGCGTTCAACATAGGCGATAGTTTCACGGAAGATGCGGTCGGTTCCGTGAATTCAGCTCGCCTTCCCTCCACTTCGCGCATCGACGTACGCCTGGATCGTCGCTTCCGCGTGGGCGCTTCCTCGCTGACGGCCTACCTGATCGTGCAGAACCTGCTCGACACGCAGAATGTGCTGGCGGTTTTCCGGGCCACCGGCCTGCCGAATACCGATGGATATCTTATGACGAATGGGGGTCGCGGGTATCTCGCCACCCAAGCGGATCCTGCCTCTGCGGAGTTTTTGTACAATGCGTACGTTGGCGGTCCGGTGAATGTGGGGAGCCGGCACACGTCGGCCTCAAGCCTGATGTACAGCCGGCCTCGCCGGTTCCGTCTGGGCTTCGCGCTCAACTTTTAACGTGATCAGGGATGCGCGACGCAACGCCTGACAAGGGGATTTTCCCGAACGCAACGCCTCATACACCCATGAAGCAGCTTACACGATACCTCCTGACGTTTATTTTCGCGGCGTGCCTGATTCCTGTGTCCAGCGCCTTCGCGGACAAGGACAAGGACGACAAGGACAAGAAGAAGCGGCAGGCCGAGTCTTCTTCTGTCCTCTTGCGCGCCAGCGGGTCGGGCCCCGATCCTGGTCAATGCACAGCGGGTCTGACGCAGAAAGACCTGGACGGCAACAATGCCCGGGTTCGTCTTTTCAATAACGGGAGCATTGCCTACGGCAACGGCGCCGAAGCGCAGTACATTGTCCCCAAAGCTTCCGGGAATTCTCCCATCTATGCGATGGGCATCTGGATAGGCGGCATGGTGGGGAGTGAATTGCGTACGGCTGCCGCCACGTACAACAATTTTGAATTCTGGCCAGGTCCCCTGGGGCCGGACGGGCGTCCGGTGAATCCGAATGATTGTACGGCGTACGATCGCCTGTTCAAGGTGAGCCGGAGCGACATCCAGAACTACGAGGGGACGGGGCAGGCTACGCCAGACCTGGCGGAATGGCCGTACGACCTGGGCGCCCCGGTGGTAGACGGGGACGGCGTGGAGGGGAATTACGACCTTGCGGGAGGCGACCGTCCCGACCTGATCGGGGACCAGGCGGTGTGGTGGATCATGAACGATGTGGGCAACGCACACCGCAACACCCAGGCTGCGCCGATCGGCGTGGAGGTGCGGGTGCACGCCTTTGCGTTCAACCGCGCGGATGCGCTCGGCAACACGACGTTCTTCAGATACAACGTGACATACAAGGGCATCGAACCCCTTACCAATACGTTTTTGTCTATTTTCTCCGATCCGGACCTGGGGGACGCCGGGGACGATTTCGTGGGCGTGGACACTACGCTGAGCCTGGGCTATGTGTACAACGACACGGCAATGGACAATGTGTACGGTCCGGCGCCGGCGGCGGGCTATGACTTTTTCCAGGGACCCATCTCGGCAGCTGGGGACACGCTGGGCGTAACCAGTTTCATGTATTTCATAAACGGCGGTCCCGACGGAACGGAGGATCCCCATGTCGCGCAGGAGGTGTACAACGTACAGCAGGGTTTCTGGGGGGGCGGACAGCCGCTTACGGTGGGCGGAAATGGTTTTCAGACGAGTGATACTGCAACCAAATTCGCCTATTCCGGCGATCCGGTCACGGGCCAATTCTGGAGCGAAGTAAACAACGACAATTCCGGCGGACGGAATCAGTCGGGCGACCGTCGCCTGGTAGTTTCCACAGGGCCGTTTAACTTGCAGCCGGGGGATAGGCAGGACATCGTGTTCGGGGTGGTGTTTGCGCAGGCCGGGGATAACCTGAGTTCCATTACGGCGCTGCGCGCCGCGGACGTGCTGGCGCAGACGGCCTACGACGCAGGCTTCGATATTCCCTTGCCGCCGCCCGCGCCGCCGCTTTGCAATCCCAATTCCTCCAATGCTCAGTTGCATCCGGGATCGGGTCATTGCCTGTACGCTTCGGAGCTGGACGGGCAGGCGCACCTCGTGTGGGGGTATCCGTCCAATAGCCCCAACTACCTTGGGGCGTACGACGTGGCGGACAGATTCCTGGACGAATTCGATTTCGACGACAAGACGTATACGTTCGAAGGCTTCAATATCTATCGGTATCCTACGTCGTCGTTTGCTTCGGACAAGCGCACTCTGGTGGCTACGTTCGATGTTAAAAACGGGGTTACGAAGGTAATCGATTCGGTGTTCGATGGCGATGTGGGCGATTTCTTGCCGGCGGTATCCGCGCGGGGCTCCGACAGCGGGGTACGGTATAACTTCGCGTTGCCGAACCTGACGAACTACACGGACTATTACTACGGGATTTCGGCGTACGCCTACAGTCCGAATTCCACGCCGAAGATTCTGGAAAGCGCTCCGACGAACATTACGGTTCGTCCGTCGCGGATTGCTGCGTCGGAAGGCGGTTCGTCGCTGAACAGCGACGTCATGGATGCGGATTCGTCGGCCGTGGTGGTTACGCAAAGCGGGCAGGGAGTGGTTACCTGGCGCATTGTGGATCCTGCGTCGGTGACGGGCTCGAGCTACATGGTGGAGTTCATGGCCCTGGACGATGTGGAAGGCCCGGACGGCGCCGTCGGCGCGGGCAAGATAGCCTACGCGATTACGCGCGAATCCGACGGGAATGTGATCGTCGACGGGATCGATCATTTTATGCGCACGGGCGAGGAGACGCCGCTGGGAGAGGATATTGTTATCTTCGATGGGCTATCGGTTTCGATCGATGCGCCGCCGCCTGCGTTCGACGCGTTCACGGTGGTGGCGAATGCGGCAGGTCCGCTTTCGCCTCCGGCATGGGGGGCTGCGAACTGGCCCGGGTTTCCTGGTCCGGCCGGCGTGGAGCCGCCAAGCGCGGCCCGCATCCCTGCGCAACAGTCCACGAACAACAGCGATTGGGGCTGGTTCATTCACACATGGCCGAACGGTTCGCGCGCAAGTTACGCCGCTTTTCTGGCGCGCACGCTTCAGTTCACAGGCGGTTTCGGAGCGTCGTTCAACGGCATTGGACATGTCGTTCCGAACGACATAGAAGTACGTTTCACGGGCAATGGCAAGGCCTGGATCAAGCCGGGATGGTCAGACGCCACCGGCGGTCAGGTAGTGGACGTGCCGTTTGAGTGGTGGAACGTGGGCACGAGTCCGGATGCTTCGGACGATGTGCGCCTGGTGCCGTTCCTGTACGATTTTGCCGAGGACGGCAAGTGGGGCCTTATGTACGATGCGCTTGATGCGACGGCCGCCGCCGGTTGGGCGGACCACGAGGTGTCCGGCGGAGCAAACGATCCGTGGACGGATCCGGTGTATGTAATGCACCCGACGAACGATACGCCGGGCCAGCAGGGGTACGAAGACGCCATGGCGAAGTATGAGGAGTTGGGCGCAGGCGCGTTCGACGCCGGTTGTTCGGACTGGTATTATAAGCCGGGCGATTCGGACATACCGGAATGCGACGTATGGAATTACCTGTCTCGCACGGTGTTCGCGTTCTGGAACGCCGGAAGCGTATCGACTGCTACGGGTCCGCAGGACTATGTTCAGGCCGAGCCGGAAATCGGCACGGTGTTCCGCATCTTGACGACGAAGCCGCACCAGCCGGGCGATGTGTTCCGCATTGAGACGGCGGGCCTGGGCCGCTCGACGGGCGACGCTTCCGTTCTGGAGGCGTCGATCGACGACATCGGCATCGTGCCGAACCCGTATCGCGGTCGTTCGGCGTACGAGACGGGCAACGAGGATCGTCGAGTGCGTTTCACGAACATGCCCCAGGCGGCCACCATTCGCGTCTATACGGTGAGCGGCACGCTGGTCCGCACCTTGTACAAGGACGGTTCGAGCACCTCGCTGGACTGGAACCTGACGACGGACAGCAACTTGCCGGTAGCGAGCGGCATGTACTTCATCCATATCGACGTTCCGGGCGCCGGGGAGAAGGTCATGAAGTTCGGCGTCATCAACCGGGAAACGAACATCAACGTCTTCTAATCGAACCGAATTCGAGACCAAAGGCTCAAAACCATGAAAAAGCAATATCGACACTTTGTCGTCGTGTTGGCCCTGTTGCCGGGACTCGTTGCGTTCGAGGCCCTGGGGCAAAGCAACGAACGATATGGGACCGGCGCGCTGTCCGAGTTGACGGTGCCGGTTACGCCGCGCACGGTTTCCCTGGCTTCCACCTTGACTGGCGGGATGAACGGCGCTTCGGGCGTGGAAGCGCTGATTTCGAATCCGGCGGCTATCCTGATCAATCCGAGCACGACCGCCATGTTCAGCCGCATGAATTACGTCGCGGATACGGGCGTCAATTACTTTGGCGTGGCGCAGCGCTTCGGGTCCAGCAACATCGGACTTACGGTCACAAGCTGGGATTTCGGGGATATTCCCGAAACCACGGTGGAGAACCCCGAAATCAGCCCGGACAACACCTGGTCCGCCGCCACGATCGCCGTGGGCCTTACGTATGGCCGCCAGTTGACGGACCGCATCGCTGCGGGCATCACCTTCAAGGGGCTTAGCCAGCGCATCGACGATATAGACGCGCGCACCGTAGCGCTGGACGCCGGGATGACTTACGTCGTGGGCGAGTCGGGGCTGCGTTTCGGCGTCAGCCTGCGCAACTTCGGGCCGCAGTTCAGTTTCAATGGCGTGGGTCTTCAGGACCCGATTATTACGGCGAGTCCCGCCGGGGATTACGAAGTGCCGGGCGAGATTCGGGACGTGCGTTCGGAACTGCCTTCCATGCTGAATTTCGGGGCCGTGTACCAGCGCGAATTCGCCCCCGAGCTGAGCGCGACAGTTCTGGCGAACTTCCGGTCTAATTCGTATGACGTGAACCAGTATGCCGGCGGGCTGGAATTGAATTTCCAGAATGTGCTCTTTGTGCGCGGGGGCATGGACGTACCTACCCAGCCGTTGGTGCATTGGGCGGAGTGGAATATAGGAGGCGGGCTTTCGCTTCCGGTCGGCCCCAGCCGGTTGATGGTGGATTACGCTTACCGTCCGTCGAAGGTGTTCAACAGCGTCAATGTGTTTGCTGCGACGTTCACGCTTTGATCGAACGGAACCCGCCTTTCATGGTTGAAAAGGGCAGGCCGCTGGTGCGGCCTGCCCTTTTTTGGTTTAGTCCTCCATCCCGATGCGCTGCTCCGTCTTTTTGCTATCGGTTGCGCTGGCCTGCGGCGCAGCGGTTTCCGGATGCGGCGCGGGCGCTCCGGACGACCCGGATGTCCCGGACAGGCCGGACGCCGTGCAGGCCGCGGAGGGAGCCATTCGGTTTCGGAACTTGTCCGCCGAATTTACGGGGGACGAAGCTTGTTTCGATTGCCACGAGGAGCAGTACCGGGGATTCCGGGAGCACGGGATGGCGAATTCGTTTTATCCCATGCGGGCCGCCGCCGTGGTCGAGGATTTTGACGGCGTGATCGTGGAGGACCCGAACCGGGGTTTCTCCTATCGTCCGTACCGCGCGGGCGACCGTTTCTGGCTCGAAGAATTCAGGAGGGGGCCGGACGGAAGCAAAACGCACAGCCTGATCCGCGAAATGGAGTACGCAGTGGGCAGCGGCACGGCGGCGCGGACGTATCTCGTGGAAGAGGGCGGGCGGTATTTCGAGCTTCCTTTGACCTGGTATGCCCAGGAGGAAAAATGGGACCTCAGCCCTGGATACGAAGTGTCCAACACCCGTTTCGACAGGCTCATTCCGGATCGTTGCATGGCTTGCCACAACAGTTATCCGCACTCGACGCCGTTTGTGGAAGGCAAATACGAGGCCGTGCCGTACGGGATCGGGTGCGAACGTTGCCATGGACCGGGGTCCGTGCATGTTGAGGCCCGCCTCGCTTCCCCCGAGCCCGCAGGCGATATCGACGAGACCATAGTCAACCCGGCGCACCTTTCGCTCGAACGCCGGCTGGACGTGTGCCAGCAATGCCATTTGCATACGACCGTATCAATGTTGCGGGAGGGGCGCGGGGCCTACGACTACCGCCCCTCTCGTCCGCTTTCCGAGCACATGGCGTTCTACGTATCCGACGCGCCGGGCGCGCGGGAAGAAGAGGAGGAAATCGACGTGATCTCCCATGCGGATTTGATGAAGCAAAGCGCCTGTTTTATCGAAACGCAGGACTGGGAACGGCCCATGGATTGCACGACCTGCCACAATCCCCACGAGGCGTTCCGGCTGGCGGGCCCCGATTATTTCAACGCTGCGTGCATGACTTGCCACGCTCCGGCGACATTGGAGGCTGCGCTGCCCACGGAGGTTCTGCGAGCGACGCACGCGGAAGACGCCCATTGTTTTTCATGCCATATGCCGAAGGCGTCCGCGGCGGGTACGCCGCATACCAAGTTTACGGATCACCACATTCGCGTGGCGCGAGAAGCGGACGTAGCCGCGCCGGACCGCGAAGCTCCCGTCGAACGCATTCGGCTTCGTCCGTACTACGCCATGGACGACTCGGCGGGCGTTTATGCGGGCATGGCCTATGTGATTCGGGGATTGCAGCATCAGGATACGACGGCGCTTCGGTATGGCGTGACATTGCTTGACGCCGCGGCGGATGCGTTCGGCGAGGCACAGTATCTCCGCGGGTACGGATATATGCAACTCGGAGAGATGGCCCGCGCCGCGGCGCCGCTGGAGCAGGCGGTGGCGCTGGAACCCAAACCGGAACGGCTCAATGCCCTGGCGCAAACGTACGAACAGCTGGGGCGCGAGGGCGCAGCGATTCGGGATTTGTATGAGCGGGCGCTGGCTGCGCAACCCGCCCGGGCGGATATTCGCGTCAATTACGGACGCTACCTGGAGACGCAAGGCGAACTGGCCGCGGCGGCGAGGCAATACGAGATGGCCGCCGCCGAATATCCCTGGTTGCCGCCGGCGCATTTCAATTTGGGAACGGTCCGGCTCCGGCAGGGGGATCGCGCCGCTGCCGAACGATCGCTCCGCGAAGCGGTCCGCCTTGATCCGGACGGCGGACAGGCGCTGGGGAATCTGGGGTTCTTGCTGGCCCAGGACGGGCGCCTGGACGAAGCCCGCGCCATGTTCGAGCAGGCGGTGCGGGTCGAGCCGGAGAATCCGGTTGCATACGGGAATCTGGGCGCGTTTTACCTGAACGACGGGCGCCCGGAAATCGCCGTCCAGTGGTTCTCGAGGGCCGTGGAACTTGATCCCTCGTACGTGGACGGGCTGGTTAATCTGGCCGTCGCCTGGTATTTGCTGGGCGAGGACGACGAGGCGCGCCGGTATGCGGAAGAAGCGCTGCGCCTTGCCCCGAATCATCCGCAAGCCCGGCAAATCCTCGACGCGGCATAGCAGCGCGGAACAGATGCAAGGCGACGCGGGCCCCGGGATATGCTCCGCCGGGCATTCGCCCGGGGCCGTTCGGGATGCGCACGGCGACGGTCACGCCTACTGCGAGGGCGCGGGCAATGGCCGCCGGGCATTCGCCCGGGGTCGTTCGGGATGCGCACGGCATTTATTCCGCCGTAATCCAGTGGCGTTTCTCGAAATCGACGGGTTCCAGGTCCCGACCCGCGATATGGCGCATGATCTGCACGGCATGGACGCGCCCGTTTTCGATGAACCACCGGCCGGTGCGGCGTCCTCCGCAGACGGTGCCCGCGACGTACACGCCCTTGCGCGTGGTTTCGAATGTTTGCGCGTCGAAAATTGGCGTGTTCCATTCGTCTCCTGCGATTTCGACGCCGACGGCCTTCAGAAACGAATAGTCCGGGTGATAGCCCGTGAGCGCCAGCACAAAGTCGTTCCCGATCTCTTCCACGCCCCCGGGTCCCTCAATGACCAGCGACGACGCCCGGATTTCCCGCACGACGGTGTTGAACCGGGCCGCGATGGCGCCCTGCGCGATGCGGTTTTCGAGGTCGGGCTTGATCCAGTACTTGATGCGGTTCGAGAGTTCCGCCCCGCGGGCGAGGAGCGTGACGCGCGCGCCGTGGCGGCAACAGTCCAGCGCCGCCTTCGCCGCCGAATTGCGCGCCCCGATCACGGCCACGCGCTGCCCGAAATATGGATAGGCTTCCTTGTAGTAATGGGTTACTTTCGGCAAATCCTCTCCGGGGATGCGCAGCAGGTTCGGGTGGTCGAAGAAGCCGGTGGCCGCCACCACGCGCCGGGCAGGGATCGTATCCTTGTCCGTGATCACGCGAAAGGCGTCGCGTTCCCCGTCCACGCGCAGGACGCGCTCGTACAGGCGCAGGGCCAGGCCTTCGTTTTGCGCCACGCGGCGGTAGTACTCGATGGCTTCCTCGCGAAGCGGCTTGTGCCCGTGCACGGGAAACGGGTGTCCCCCGATTTCGATGAGTTCGGGGGTCGAAAAGAATTCCATCTTCACAGGATACCCCGTGAGGGACTGCGCGACGGTTCCTTTCTCCACGACGAGGGCGCGAAGCCCTTCCCGCTGCGCCCGAATGGCGCAGGCCAGCCCAACCGGGCCGCCGCCGACGATGACTACGTCCGTCATGGCGTTTGCACAGGAGCGTTACGTAACAAAAGTACAGATAAATGCGTACATTGTACAAATACGATTGTACAAGTCAGGTAATGCGGCTACAGGGCGATGCGGCGCTTCCGAAAGAACGCCTGCATGAGTTCGGCGGCGCGGTCTGCTTCTACGCCGGACACCACCTCCATCTGATGATTCAGTCGTTGGTCCCGGGGGATGTCGTACAGGGTTGAGGCGCTGCCTGCTTTTTCGTCGAAGGCCCCGAACACGAGCCGGTCGATGCGGGCCCACACCATGGCGCCGGCGCACATGGGACACGGCTCAAGGGTTACGTAGAGCGTGCATCCGCGCAGGATTTTCGCTCCGAGCGTTTCGCACGCCGCCGTCAGGGCGATCATTTCGGCGTGGGCGGTGGGGTCCTGCAAACGCTCCGTCATGTTGCGCCCCCGTCCGACGATTTCGCCGGCATGCGCCACCACGGCGCCGACAGGCACTTCGTCCTCGTCCCAGGCCGCCTCGGCTTCCTTGAGGGCGAGGCGCATCCACTTCTTATGCGGTTCGAGGAAGTCGGACAGGCTCATGCGGGAATTGGGGGGTCAGCGTCGCCGGAGGGCGTCGATGAACCGGAGAATAATGGCGATAACAAGCAGGACGAGCAACGCCGGCAGCGCAATCCGGGCGATGGCGGCGCCTATTTTCAGGATGACGCTGAGTACGCCGCCCGCTACGATCAGTACGATGACGACCGCGATCCATCTTAGCAATTTCTGGATGTCCATAATGTCGTAATATACGGCGCGGACGAGGGAATTGCAGGGCGTTTCGTTTTTTCCGGGAACCGGCGCTTGGTCGGCGGGGCGGCGCGAACCGGTTCGCCGTGCGCCTTCCATGCCGCGCCGCTGGTCGGGACAGGGTCGCTATGCGGACCGGGACCAGCCTTTCATCCGATCTTTCAGCCAATCCGCCACCCGGTCCTTCGCAATGCGTTCCTGGGCCATGGAATCCCGGTCCCGGACGGTCACGCCGCCCGTCTCCATGGTTTCCCCATCGACCGTGATGCAGAATGGCGTACCGGCTTCGTCCATGCGCCGGTAGCGTTTTCCGATGGACCCGCTTTCGTCGTAGAAGGTCTTGAAATGCTCGCGCAGGTCGGCGGCGAGCGCCTGGGCCGTTTCCGGCATCCCGTCCCGCTTGACGAGGGGAAAGACGGCCGCTTTGACGGGAGCCATTTCAGGGTGAAATTTCATGACGACCCGTTCTTCGCCTTCGACGTTTTCCTCTTCGTAGGCCTCGCACAGCAACATCAGCACGGTGCGGTCCAGCCCGGCGGATGTCTCGACGACATACGGAATGTATCTTTCTTGCCGCCGCGGATCGAAATACTCCATCTTTTTGCCGGAAAATTCCTGGTGGCGCTTCAGGTCGAAGTCAGTGCGCGAGTGAATGCCCTCGATTTCCTGCCATCCCATGGGAAAGTCGTACTGCACGTCGAACGCCGCATCCGCGTAGTGCGCCAGTTTTTCGTGCTCGCGCCAGCGCAAACGTTCCGGGCGAACGCCGTTGTCTATATGCCACTGCATGCGCTTGGCCCGCCAGGCCTCGAAATGCTCCATCTGCGTGCCGGGGCGGACGAAATACTGCATTTCCATTTGTTCGAATTCGCGCATGCGAAAAATGAACCGGCGGGCAACGATCTCGTTGCGAAAGGCCTTTCCGATTTGCGCAATGCCGAAGGGGATTTGCTGCCGGGCCGTTTCCTGCGCCAGACGAAAATTCACGAAGATGCCCTGGGCCGTTTCGGGGCGAAGCCAGATGCGGGCCTCGTCGTCTGCGAGCGCGCCGGCTTGCGTTTCGAACATCAGATTGAATTGCCGCACTTCGGTCCAGTCGAAGGCGCCGGAGTCGGGTCCCCGGATTTCTTCGTCGAGAATGATCCGGTGGAGTTCTTTCGGCATATCGTCGCTGTGCAACGCCGCAAGGAATCGGTCGCGAACGGCGCGCGCCCGCTCCTCCTTTCCAGAAGCTTCCAGCTTTTCGATGTGCCGTTCAATCAGGTCGTCTGCCCGGTACCGTCGTTTCGATGCTTTGTCGTCGATCATGGGATCGTGGAAAGCGTCTACATGCCCGGACGCTTTCCAGACGGTCGGATGCATCAGAATGGCGGCGTCCAGACCCTCGATATTGTCGTGCCGGTACACCATGTCCCGCCACCACCGTTCCTTCGCGTTGCGTTTCAGTTCCACGCCGAGGGGACCGTAATCGTATGTGGCGGCAAGGCCTCCGTAAATATCCGACGACGGGAATACGAATCCGCGGCGCTTGGAAAGGGAAACGATTTTTTCCAGAAGGTCCATGGCGGGAAAACAAGTACGAAAGAAACGTCCGGGCAAGCCGGAATGCGGCCCTCATACCGGGGAAGGGGCCGGTATGATTCCGCAAGCGCCTGAAAACCGCGCCGCTGCGCCTGCAGGGTACGCTGATGAAACGCTTCGCTTGCGCTTTGCAGACGTAATCAGCGTATCCTATAACAACTGGCGTTCCGCCATGGAGGTATATTGGTTTCCCGCCACAATGAGATGATCGTGAATGGGAATCCCCATGATTTTGCCCGCAGACACCAGTTGCCGGGTGATTCGGATATCTTCCTGACTCGGTTCCGGGTTGCCGGAGGGATGGTTGTGCACGCAGATCACCGAAGCAGCGTTTTCCAGGACGGCTTGCTGGAACACGGCTCTCGGTTCGACAATGCTGGACGAAAGGCCTCCCCCGCTCAACCGGATATTCGATATAATGACGTTCGCCGTATTGAGCAAAACGAGGTGGAATACTTCCGTTCGCAAGTCGCGCAATTTCGGTACGTAGACCGCCGCCACGTCGTTGGGCGAACACACCTGAACCTCCCTTCGGTCGAGTTGTTGCGCTTCCACGCGTCGTCCAATTTCGAACGCGGCGGCAAGTTGGGCCGCCTTGGCCGGACCGACGCCTGCCACGCGCATCATTTCCCGCGTGTCGCGGCGGGAAAGGTCGCGCAATGCGCCGAACGTATGCAACAGCGTACGCCCCAGCTGAATGGCCGATACGGAGCCGGAACGGGTATGGGTGCCCGACCGAAACAGCACGCCGATCAGTTCGGCATCCGACAGGGCGTCGGGTTGCCCGCCCAGCATGCGCTCGGTGGGGCGTTCTTTTTCTGCCCAGTCGCGAATGGGGACCTGGTATTGGATATCCGGGTCTGAGGCGGGTTCGATTCGTTCAAGAGGGTTTGACACGATGCAAAATGTTGATCAAGCGATGGAATGAAAAAGACCTGCGTCTTCCCCATAGACATCGCAAGGCGGCGAATATAACCGCCCGCCGCAAAAAAATTTTTGATCGAGTATCCTTATTCGTACCCTTCGCTTGGAACCAGTTCGTTGAGCAGGTGTGCGTTCGTGGGCGATTGCTGCAAATGCCGAATCAGTGCCTGCATGGCCTCGATGGGAGGACGCGAATTCAGCGCCCGGAACAGCCGGTGATGTTGCGCTATGGCGTCCCCGAGGAGTCGTTCCTCGTTGCGCGTGCCGCTTTTTCGCAGGTTGATGGCCGGGAAAATGCGTTTGTCGGCCATTTCCCGATCCAGCACGATTTCCGAATTGCCCGTTCCCTTGAACTCTTCGAAAATCACGTCGTCCATGCGGCTGCCCGTTTCGATGAGCGCCGTAGCCACGATGGTAAGCGACCCGCCTTCCTCGATATTGCGGGCCGAGCCGAATATCCGCCGGGGAATTTGCAAGGCCTTCGCGTCCAGCCCGCCGGAAAGCGTACGTCCGCTTCCGCCCAGGTACAAGTTGAAAGTCCGTCCCAGCCTGGTCAACGAATCGAGCAGCAGCACGACATCCTTGCCTGTTTCCACGAGGCGCCGGGAATATTCGAGCGCAAGGGTGGAAACGCGGACATGGTTGTCTTCCTCCCGATCATTCGAGGAGGCGAACACCTGGGCTGCCGTGGCGCGCTTGAAGTCGGTGACTTCCTCGGGCCGTTCATCGACGAGGAGCGCGACCAGCGCCACCTCCGGATGATTCTGCGTGATCGCCGCGGCCATTTTTTTCAGCAAGATCGTTTTGCCCGTGCGCGGGGGCGCCACGATCAGGGCGCGTTGCCCCTTGCCGATGGGGGACACCAGGTCCACGACGCGCATGGAAATGTCTCCCGGGGCGGTAATCAGCTCCAGCTTTTCGTCCGGGTAGATGGTTTGTCCGCCGTCGAAATCGGGAATCTCGGCCCATTTTTCGGGCGGCATGCCCATCACGCTGTCGATGCGGGCTACCTGCAAAGCGCCTTTCCTGCCCGGTCGCAGGGTGCCTGTTACGAGGCATCCGTCCCGAAGATGAAATTTTCGCACCAGAGGCGGCGAAGTGAAGGGATCGCTGTTCCCTTTTGGCAAATCCGGGCGAAAGGTCCGGATAAAGCCGAATTTTTTGCCCCCGATCATTTCGAGGATACCTTCAAAGTGTTTTTCTGGCATACAATTCAGTGCATTGATCGCGAAAACGTACTACGTGCAGCACATGCAACCGTCCTGTTCGGCAACAATAATTCGGTGCAACAGGAATGGGCGCGGCGTGCTTCGTACATTAGAACCGCATACGCCATGCGGCGGGAAACCGACCGATGAAAAGTCCGACGAAGATTCGGCGAACGATCGCACCCCGGTTTCCAGGGCGAGCGGCCCGACGAACGGAAAACCCGGAGGAAGATAGGATGTACGACGCTCCAACAGCATAGCAGGACAATGGGTTCCAAAGCGTCATCGAAAGTGCAAAACGACGGCGCGGCGCCTGCGCCGTACCATGCGGACATGCTGCGCTGCGCGATTACGGGCAACGCCGCGGGCGCGCCCGTGCTCCTGCTCCATGGTTGGGGGAGCAGCGCGGCCAATATGGCTCCGATCGCCGAGGCGCTGGCCCCGGATTGCCGGGTCGCGAACATCGATCTTCCCGGGCACGGCCATTCGCCGCCTCCGACGGAAGTCATGGGCGTTCCAGAGCACGCAGCGTTGGTGCGGGAGGTCCTGAACATGCATATAGGGCAACCAGTCACGATCATAGGGCACTCCAACGGGGGGCGGATTGCGCTTTATATGGCCTCGCATCCGGTATATAAACCATTGATCCGTCGTCTGGCGCTTGTCAGTCCTTCGGGCGTTACGCCCCGCCGGTCCGTTCGGTATTATGCCCGTCGATCCCTGGCCCAGGCGCTTAAAGCCCCCTTTCGATGGGCGCCCGAGCCGCTTCGCGCATACGGCCTCGACTGGTTACGGCATTCGCTTGTCTGGCGCATGCTGGGATCGTCGGATTACCGTTCCGTCGAAGGGGTCATGCGCCGCGTTTTCGTTCGCATGGTTACCTGTCATCTCGACGAGCAGGTGCAGGGAATCGAGGTTCCCGTGCTGCTTTTCCGAGGCGATAGGGATACGGCCATATCGCAACGGCAGATGGAATATCTTGTACGCGCCATCCCCGACGCGGGTCTCGTAACGCTCGAAAATGCGGGACACTACGGCTATATGGACGATTTCGCCACGTTTATCGCCGCCACCCGACGCTTTCTCGAAACAGCCTCCTGACGTTGCCTTGCAGGTTTCGTTTGCAAGCTGCTTCCGAAGACCGACTTGCTGCAAAACACCTGACGCCGCACAGGGTTCCTTAATCAGAGTGTCCCTAATATGTTCCTTATTTCGTTTCTTGCTATTGTCGCGACCCTCTTTGCGGGATGGCGCGCAGCGCGGCGGCTGCGGCATTTCCTGCATATTTTTCAGTTGCACGGCTACCAGTCCGGGGAATTCCGGGCGTGGGCGGCGCGTCGTTTTCGGACGCTGGTATTTCGGACGTCGCACAAGCTGGCGCTTGCCGAGTTGGTTCTGGCGGCATTCTGCGTCGCCCTGTTCGATCCGTTTCCGGTGATGGCGGCGCTGCTGCCTCTGTGGGCCGTGACGTTTGTTTCTTCGCGTCGTTACCGGAGCGACCGCGAGAAAAAACCCCTGAAGCATACGCCCCGAATGCGTCGCTTGCTGGCGATGGCGGTTCTGCTGGCGCTACTGCCCGTTGCGACAGGGGCGTATCTCTGGTTTCGGGGCGATCTTGCGGACCTGGTCTGGTATCTGGGCGGGTTGTTTCTGGCGGATTTTCTCGCGCCTGCCTGGGTGCTTGCCGCCGCCGCGGCCATGGCTCCTGCGGAACGATGCATTCGGGAGGGTTTCAAGCGACAGGCTCGACGCAGGCTTGCCCGCCGACCCGATCTGCAAATCGTCGCAGTGACCGGTTCCTACGGGAAAACGAGCGTCAAGACCATTTTGGGGGACCTGCTTGGCCTGCGCTACCAAACCCTGATTACGCCCGGCTCTTACAATACGCCTATGGGGCTTTGCCTGACGATCAATACCATGCTGCGGGCGGAGCATCAGGTTCTGGTGCTGGAAATGGGCATTCGGCGTCCGGGCGATATGGACGAACTGTGCGATATCGTCCGGCCTCATATCGGCGTCGTGACGACGATCGGGATTGCGCACCTGGAAAGCATGGGCTCTATGGACCGCATTGCGGAAGAGAAAGCCCGCATGATCGCCCGCATGGACGCCGGCGGCGTGGCGGCGCTGAACCTGGACGACGATCGGGCGGCGGCCATGCAGGCGCAGGCTCCTGGCCGGGTATGGCGCATTTCCGCGCAAGGCAACCCGGACGCCGATCTTGCCGCCTCCGATATTCGGTACGACCATCGCGGAACGTCTTTTGTCGTGCGCGACAGAAGCGGCAAGGAGCAGCGTTTCCAGACCCGGCTCCTTGGGGCGCACAACGTAACCAACATACTTCTTGGGCTGGCGGTCGGATGCGAGGCGGGATTGCGTTTGCGCCAAATGGCGCATGCCGTCGAGCGGATAAAGCCGGCGCCGCATCGGCTTCAGTTGCGCCGGGAAGGCCCGGTCACCGTCATCGACGACGCGTTTAACGCCAACCCCGTGGGCGCCCGGAACGCCGTGGAAATTCTGGGCGCTTTCCGTTCGGGGCGTCGCATTGTCGTAACGCCCGGCATGATCGAACTTGGCGAGCGGCAACAGGAAGAAAATCGCGTGCTGGGAGAACATATCGCCGCCCATGCGGACATGGCGTTGCTGGTGGGCCGCAAGCAAACCGCGCCGATCCGGAAAGGGCTGCGCGACAAAGGATTTCCGGCGGAAAACCTGCATGTTTTCGACGCCTTGCGGGATGCGCAAGCCTTCCTGGCGTCGTTTCTTCGGGAAGGAGATGTGGTTCTCTACGAGAACGACCTGCCGGATCAGTACGACGAATAGCTGCCGCGCGCTTCGCAGCCTTTTAATCCTTGCGGACTTAATCAGAGCATCCTCTATGGACTCCCTGTCCAGGCTGCCTTCGCAGCATTTCGAAGATGCGCTGCGCGCGCAGGGCTACGAACGCATTGCCGGCGTAGACGAAGCGGGGCGAGGATGTCTGGCGGGGCCTGTGGTCGCCGCCGCCGTGATTCTGACGCCCGATGCGCACCTTCCTGCGCTGACCGACAGCAAATTGCTTTCGCGGCCCGCGCGGGAAAGCCTGGCCGGGGAGATTCGGGCCAGTGCGTCGATTGTCGGCGTGGGTCTGTGTTCGCCGCAGGAAATAGATCGGCTGAATATTCTCCATGCCGCCATGGAGGCCATGCGCCGCGCCGTTCGAGACCTGACCTCCGCGTCGGATTATTTGTTGATCGACGGGAACAGGTGTTTTCCCGATCCGCCGTGCCCTGCCGAAACGCTCGTAAAGGGCGACCGGCGCTGCCGTTCTATTGCGGCGGCGTCCGTTATCGCCAAGGTGGAGCGAGATCGTCTGATGCGCCAGCTCCACGAAGCGTATCCTGTCTATGGGTGGGATACGAACGCAGGCTACCCTACCCGGCGGCACTACGCGGCGCTGGCGCGGCGCGGCCCCAGCCCGCATCACCGTCGTTCGTTCCGGTTGACGTAAGGATACGCTGATTAAGTCCGCAAAGCTCAGAGGCTGCGAGGCGCGCGTCGGCAAGGAATGACGAAGCAGCGAAGGGTCCGCGTCATGAGGAATAACGCAGCCAGCGCGAATGATCGCCGCCGGCTTTATCCCCCGTTCGCCTGCGCAACAAAGCGCTCCAGCGCTTTCGTCGCCCTGGAAACGAGGGCCTCTACTGTTTCCGTGTCCGCGTCCAGCACGATATCTGCTTGCGCATAGAACGATTCGCGCTGCGCCAGCAGGGCCGCAATGCGCTTGCGCAAGGCGATTCCGGCGAGGGGTCGCCCTTGTTCGTGCAGCAGGGGACGCGATGCGGTTTCCTGCGCAAGGCGCTCCGCCAGCCTCGGGGGCGTCATGCGGAGGTAGACCAGGCATCCCCGCGCCCGAACGAACCGCATGTTTTCCTGTCGGGTCGCCGCGCCGCCGCCAAGGGCCACGACCACCCGATCCTTGTCCGATACCGTGCGTAATGCGTCGGCTTCGAGGCGCCGGAAGGCTTCTTCGCCCCGGTTGGCGAACAGGGTCTGGATCGTGCAGTCCGCCTCTCGTTCAATGTGTTCGTCCAGATCGACGAAGTCGTATCGGAGTCGCTCCGCAAGGCGGGGCCCGAGGGCGCTCTTGCCGCTCCCCATAAAACCTGTCAGATAGATGCGCGCAGGAACGGTCATGCCGAAAAAACAGATAAGGATGTATGGAGTTATAACGCGGGACGGACAGTCGCCGACCCGTTCAAGGCGCAAGGTTCGGAACGTGCTCGTTTTTCGCTGGGCGCGGGATTGCGCCGATCCGCTCGGCGCACAAGGACATTCGGCGGCGCCCCGCTATTCTGAAAAATACGATATCCGCCGTTGCGGCGCGTACGCGATGCCTGTATACCGCATGACCATAGAATACGACGGGACGCCTTTTTCCGGATGGCAAATCCAGCCGGGCAGGCCCACGGTGCAAGGCGCGCTTGAAGATGCGCTCGCCACTGCCTTGCGCGCGCCGATCGGCGTTGTGGGCGCCGGACGCACCGATGCGGGCGTCCATGCCCGGGGACAGGTGGCGCATTTCGCGGCGGACGGCCTTCCCGCGCCTCCTCGCCGTTTGCTTGCTTCGCTCAATGGCTTGCTTCCCGACGCCGTAGCAGTCCGCGATCTTGCTGCGGCGCCCGACGGTTTTCACGCCCGCTACGACGCCCGTCTCCGGCGCTATCGATACTACGTTACCGCCGGATTTCGCGCACTGGATCGTTGCTGGCGCGTACCGGTTCGTCCGGTCCCGGACTTCGAGCGCATGCAGGCCGCCGCCGACATGCTTCTCGGCGAACACGATTTCGATTCATTTTGTCGTACGCAATCGGAGACGAAGAATCGCGTGTGCACCCTGTACGAGGCGCATTGGCTCCGCGAAGCGGACGACGGCGACGCTTGTTTCGATATTTCCGGAAACCGTTTTCTGCACGGCATGGTGCGCGCTATCGTGGGCACCATGCTTGAAATAGGGCGCGGCCAGCGTCCCGCCGAAGATATGGCTCGTCTTCTTGCCTGCAAGGATCGCCGCGCCGCCGGGCCTGCGGCGCCTGCGCATGGACTGGTGCTTGAGGAGGTGAGGTATTAGCGGAGAAAGCGTTTGCAATCGGCCCTGCCCGTACAAACGCGGATCATTTGCATGTTCCGGCGGAAGCGTCGATTGTTTTCAGGTAACCCGCAGCGGCGTACGCAAGTATGGCGCTATCGGCAGTGACCAGAGGAACATCGAAATACCGGGCCGTGGCGATGATCAGGCGGTCCGCAAGGTCTGCATGGAATGCTCCCGGGAGCCGTACGCTGTCCACGGCTATAGCAGGTTCGATGGGCGCAAGGCGCATGCCCGGCAGGGCAAGAACTGCACTAAGCCAGGAGCTTACTTCCTGCCCGAGATTCAGGCGGCCTTTCTCCGACAGCAAAGCAATTTCCCAAGGCGTGATTGCCGACGCCAGAACCCCGCTCGTTCGCGCTGCGTTTTCGATTTCCGCCTGCGCCCTTTCGCCCAGGCGCGGGTCTTCGGAAACCGACCATATGAGCGTATGCGTGTCGAGTAGTATCACTGGAGCGCCTTCCAATCCGATGAATCGGCGGCGGGTTTGAACGGTTCATCGTATCGGAGCGCCGAGCCTTTCATCGCGCCGATGATTAAGGGGGTATTGTCCGCTGGCGGCGGCAACGGAGAAAGCACGGCCACGGGCTTGCCCCGCCTGGTGATCGTGACCGGCTCCCGATCCGTGCTCATTTGCCCGATCAGGCGCAGGCAGGTTGCCCTGAAGGTCGATACGGCGATCGTTTTCATAGGTTTTCCTTGTGTTGCTTCGAATTGTACATTTAGATATGTACAAGTTAAAAAACGGATACTACGGACAAGTTCCCGATTTTTGCGTTTCCGGGACCAGGGACGTTTTGTCCGCAATGCAACGGCGAGGGTTTTCTGCTTTCATTGTTGAGGGCGGGACACCCGCGTTCCCGCTCCCGGGGGCAGCATCCTTTACTCCCCGGCTTCCTGCATAGCGCGGGCCGTTTCTTCGACATCGGACCAAACGCGCAGCGCGTTTTCTCCCAGAATCTTCCGGATATCTTCGTCGCTGTACCCTTCCTTGAGTAAGTGGTAGATCAGGTTCGGGTACATGGATACGTCCTGCATGCCGTCCGGGAGCGCAAAAACGCCGTCGAAATCCGATCCCAGCCCCACATGATCGACGCCGGCGAGCGCAACGATATGATTGATATGCGCCACGATGTCTTCGACCGTCCCGATGGGGTGCGCCTTGCGTTGTTCCTCGTATTGGCGCACATACGCTTCCGAATCTTCGGGACGCCCGGCGGCCTGCAAGGCGGTTTCAAGACTGTCCCGGACCGCATTCCCCGCCGGGCCGTATTCCGACCGCAGGAAGGTCGATCCGAAAACGACCATGACCACGCCGCCGTTTTCTGCAAGCCGCCGGATCATGGCGTCGCCCATGTTGCGCTCCCATCCGGGCGTGAAATGCCGTGCGGAAGAGTGGCTGGCGAAGGCGGGCGCTTGCGTGATTTCCATCACGTCGTAGAACGCTTCGTCGGAGATATGCGAAACATCCACGATGACGCCCAGGCGGTTCATTTCCCGGACCGCCTCCTTGCCCAGGTCGCTGAGTCCGTTATGCACCCGGGTCGAATCGTAGGACGAATCGCTGAGTTGGTTGACGCGGGAATGTGCGAGCGTGACATAACGGACGCCTCGCTCATGAAAATAGCGCAGGAGGGAAAGGTCGTCGCCTATCGGCGCGCCGTTTTCCATGCCCATCGGCAGCGAAATGCGTCCGGCCTCGAAATTGGCCCGGACGTCGGCCACGGATCGCGCATGGGCGAATTTGTCGGGCCATTGTTCCACGAACCCGTCCACCATGTCGATCAGCGCGTCCGCTTTTTCTTTTGCGCCGCCGGTTTCCTGATAAGCCGCCGGGATGTAGATGGACATGAACGGCGCGTCCAGTCCGCCCGCCACGGCTTTCGGGTAATCGAAATCCCCGCCGAAGGTTTCTCTGGAAATGTCTTCGTGGAAGGCGTCGAGGCGGTACGGAATGTCGATGTGGCCGTCCACGATAATGAGCGCACGCGCCAGCGAATCGGCCCGGGCGCGCAGCGCGTCGTCGGGTTCGGAAGGACTGTGAGCGGGTCCGCGCGATATATTCATGGCGGCAAGCAGGAGGAGGCAGCAGGGCAGGACGAGAAAACGGCGCATGGAAGATGTTCGGATAGCCTGAGTCGTTTGCAGGATTGCGTACAGGATACGACGCTGCCCCGATTGTTGTTTTCGATTTACAGGGATACTCTGATCGAAACCGCGTCGCTCAGCGCGCCTCGCAGCTATTGTCGCAGGCCCCTTTGATCGAAATGTCGCCGCGGGCGCAGCGTCGTCGTTTTAGCAGCCGTTACGCGGGCTTCGCCGCTGCTTCGCGTTTTCTCAGCGCTTCGATCAGGCGGGCATGGAGTCCGTCGAAGTTCCCGTTGCTCATGATAAGCGCCGCGTCTCCGGGCTGCAAAGCGTCCAGCAGGGGAGGCAGGAGGGCCTCTGCATTGGGCCAGATGCTCGCCGTCACGCCGCGCGCCCTGAGCAGGTCGCCGACCCGGTCCGCATCCAGCAAGTCGCTGGCCCTGTCGTTATGCCGCGCGGGCGGTGCGCTGACGAACGCGATATCGGCCTGGTCGAAGGCCTGCCCGTACGGTTCTTCGAAGATTTTCCGGCGGCTCGAGTTGGAGCGCGGCTCGAAAACGGCTACGATGCGGCGGTCGGGCCATCGTTCGGCGATAGCCCGGACTGTTTCCCGGACGGCCGTAGGATGATGCGCAAAGTCGTCTACGATGAGGATATCGTTTACCTCGGCAAGCACCTCCTGCCGTCGTTTCATGCCGCCGAAGGATGCGAATCCGTCCGCAAGCTGTGCGGGCGTAACGCCTTCTTCCAGTGCGATGGCGCTTGCGCCCAGGGCGTTGAGCAGGTTGTGGCGCCCGCTCATGGGCAAAAAGATCTCTGTTCGTTCCTGTCCGTACGCCCACAGCGTAAAACGTTGCCCGCCCGGGACGGCGCGTACGCTCCGGGCGACGATATCCCCGCTTTCCAGCCCGATGGCGACCACGCGCGCCCGGGTATGCTCCGCCAGCGCCAGCACATGGGGATCGCCGCCATGCAGCGCGAGCAGTCCACCGGGATCGACCAGGGCCGCGAATTTCCGAAAAGCGTTGCGGTAATCCTCCCAGGAGTCATAAATGTCCGCATGGTCGAATTCCAGCGACGTAACGACGGCGCAGGCGGGCCGATAGTGCATCATCTTCGGACGCTTGTCGAAATAGGCGCTGTCGTATTCGTCGCCCTCCACGACGAAATGCGGCCCGGAGCCTACCGCGCACGAGGCGCCGCCGCTTGCGGGCAAGCCGCCCACGAGAAATCCCGGGTCGCGTCCGGCGCGCTGCAGGATGTGGACCAGCATGCCGGCGGTCGTCGTTTTGCCGTGCGTGCCCGCCACGACCAGCGGCTTTCGATCGCGCAGAAAGAAATGCGCAAGCGCCTCGGGCAGGGATAATTGCGCCAGGCCCCTTTCCCTGACGTACGATGCTTCCGGATGGGTTGGCGCACAGGCGTTGCCCACGATGGTCATATCCGGGGGCGGGTCCAGACGTCGTGCGTCATACCCCTTGAACAGAGTAATGCCGGCTTCGGCGATCCGCGTGCTCATGGGCGGATAATAGCGCTCGTCGGACCCCTGCACGGCGTACCCGGATTCCTGCAGGAGGCCCGCAAGAGACCCCATGCCCGTTCCGCAAATCCCGATGAGGTGCACGCTTTTTATGGCGTCGGGCGCGGGCGCCGCCGGCCGATCGAATATGCGAAGGCGGGCGTCGGCAAAATCGCGTAACCTTTTCATGCGTCGCTACCGGCTGCTTCGGCGCCGGCGCTACCGGTTGGCCAGGTTTGTTTCGTTCTGTTCGCCGTCCGCGGCGTCCTTTTTGCGTCCGACCAGGCTTCGCAACTTGTTAGAAAGCGAATCGAACGTCGAATACATCACAGGTACGATGACCAGCGTCAGGAAGGTGGCGAAGACCAGCCCGCTGATGATCGCTGTGCCCATCGGTCCCCAGAATTGCGTGTTTTCGGAGCCGAACTGGAAATTGGGCCGCCATTCCGTCAACAGACCTACGAAGTCTATGTTGATGCCGAAGGTCAGCGGAATCAGGCCGAGCACCGTCGTGAGCGCGGTCAGGAGCACCGGACGCAAGCGCGTGGCGCCTCCTTCGATGATGGCGGCATGTTTTTCCATGCCCCGCTCCCGCAGCTGCATGATGTAGTCTATCAGCACGATATTGTTGTTCACCACAATGCCCGCCAGCGAAATAATGCCGATGAACGTGAAGAGCCCGAAAGGCGTGCGCGTAAGAATGAGGCCCAGGAGCACCCCGATCAGCGAAAATCCTACGGCCAGCATGATGATGAAGGGCGCCGTCACTTTATTGAACTGGGCCACCATGATCATGAAAATGAGCGATACCGCAATCAGCAGCACGGTGGTCAGGAAGGCAAAGGATTCTTCCTGATCTTCGCTTTCGCCGGTATAGGTCATGGTATATCCGGCGGGTAGATTCGCTTCGTAGTCGGCCAGATATGCCTGTACGTTGGTAAGCACCTGCGGGCCGGGCACGCCGGGCGCGGCCCTTCCCGTCACCGTCGAAACGCGCTGCAAATCGAGGCGCGTGACGGACCCGAGGCCGCTGCCCACGTCGAAATCCGCCACGGCGGTTACGGGAATCTGGACGCCTTCGTACAGGACCGTAAGGTTTTTGATGCTTTCCAGGCTGGACCGATCCGCCTCGCGGAGCCGTATGGTGATGTCGTATTCGTCTTCGCCCGTGCGGAATTTGCCGGCTTCGACGCCGTTGATGGCGGCGCGTATTGTGGTGGCGATCTGGTTCGTGTTCAATCCGAAACGTCCCGCCCGTTCCCGGTCGATCTGCACATGCATTTCCGGGCGGCCCTCGTTCAGGTCGTCTGCAACGTCCACCAGGCCCGGAATGTCTCCGTTCTCCGCGCCGTCCGCCAGTATCTGGCGCACTTCGCGGGTGATCCGGCGAATCGTGGCGAAATCCTCCCCGGAAATTTCAATATTGACGGGCAAGCCGGTCGGGGGTCCCAGCTGGCTTTGCTCCACGGTGATGTCCGTTCCGGGAATGCCTTGCAATCGGGCCCGGATTTTGGACAGGGTTTCCGGGCTCGGTTCCTTGCGGTCCGCATAATCCGCCAGATTCAGGGTGACCCGGGATACTTCCGCGCTTTCCGATCCGCCCCCGAACATGACGTCGCCGCCTACTCCGACATTCACCAGCACGCTTTTCAAATTGGCTTCCGATTCGGGCGTATTGTTCAGCAGATTCAGAATGCGGTCGTGCGCCGTGGCGGCGACATCGTCGCTGGCGTCTACATTGGTGCCCAGCGCGCCCTCCAGGGTAACCCATACCTGACGGGGATCGTTTTCCGGAAAGAACTCGACGCCGGTAGGCGCCGCCTGAAACACCATTATGATGCCGATCAGGGATCCCATGGCGCCGGTCAGCAAACGCGCCCGGTTGTCCGTCAGCAAGAGCGTCGTGCGTTTCCGCCGGTTGAGGAGGGCGCCGAGCACGCCCACCGCGCAAATGACGGCAGGCAATCCCATCAGATTGGCGATGACGAAGAAGGGAATTTCCTGCGGCCCCAGCCAGATCAGAGACAGGATCGCCAGCATGGCGCCGCCGAAGACGAGTCCTGCGCGGACGGTTTTCCATCCGCCGAGGTACAGGCTTTCGGCGCAATGCAACAGTACGCCCGCCACGCCGAGCAAGGAGAGCAGGCCGCCGGGTACGATCAGGAGCAGACCGGCTCCCGACATGCCGCCCGCCACCGGAGGGCCGACGCCCGAAAGCAGGCCGCCTCCGATCAGCAGCACGAATCCGATGGTCAGGGAAGCCAGCGCTCCGGTGTTCCGCAACCAGGCCCGGCGGACGCTGTAATCGCGCTGAAGCATCCAGGCAAGGAGCGACCGGTACATCGCCACGATGCGCGGCAGCAACGTATCCGCGAAATAATCCCCGACCGGCTTGAAAAATTTCTTGTGAATCCAGATCAGCGACGGGATGGCGATGGCGAATACTACCAGCATCCGGTAATTGGCAAGCCCCATCAGCACGGCGACCAGGACGAAGATCAGCACCCTGGCGATGCGCGCGGCGCCGCGTATCTTTGGGCGTTCTTCCGATTCGAGCCGCACGAAAATACCTGTGATGACCGGGTTGATGATCAACGCCACGAAGAGCGAGGCGGACAGCGTAACAATGAGCGTAAGCGGCATGTTGCGCATGAACTCGCCGATGATGCCGGGCCAGAAGAGCATGGGCGCGAATGCAGCGACCGTGGTCGCCGTGGAGGCGACGACCGGTCCGCCGACTTCGGCGGTGCCGCGCCGCGCCGCCTCGAACCGGGAATGCCCCATCTCGCGGTATCGATAGATATTTTCCACGATGACCACGGCATTGTCCACCAGCATGCCGAGGGCGATGATCAGGCTGAACAGAATAATGAAATTCAGCGTGTAGCCGAACGCCTGGAAAATGATGAACGACAGAAACATCGACAGGGGAATGGCGACGCCGACCAGCGTGGCCGTACGCACCCCGAGAAAGAACAATAGCACCGCCACCACGAAAATGAGTCCGCTGATGATATTGTTTTCGAGGTCGTCGATCATGTTTTGCACATCCTCGCTTTGATCGCCGGTAACGAGGATGCGGGTGCCGTGCGGAAACACGAATCCGTCTACCTTGTCCTGCACGGCCTGCGCCGTGTGGATGATGTTTTCGCCGGATCGTTTTTTGACGTTGAGACTGATGACTTGCAGGATATCCTGATCGTCCGTCCGCACGAGTTCGCCGTCCTCCGTTTCGGTGCGGAAGCGCTGAAGGCGGGCGTACGTCGCCCGGTCCTTGTACCCGAAATCGACGCGGGCCACGTCGCGCACGTAGATCGGTTGGCCGCCCGGCGCCTCGATCACAATGTTTTCTATTTCGTCGGGAACGTCGAACGCGCCGTCCACGCGGACCAGGTAGTTCAGGCGGTCCACGTCCACGGAGCCGCCCGGCATGTTCGTGTTTTCCGCGCGAATGGCGTCCACGATATCCATGAATGCGAGGTTGTATGCCTGAAGCGCATTCAGGTCCACGTCAATTTGTACTTCGCGCTCCAGACCGCCTATTACGTCTACCTCCAGCACGCCCTGCACCGTCTCAATCTCGTCTTCGAGATTTTCCGCCACCTCTTTGAGTTGCGAAAGCGAATAATTCGCCGCCAGGTTGACGGTCATGATGGGAAATTCCGAGAAATCGATCTCGCTAACGATAGGCTCCTCGACTTCGCCGGGCAGGGTGGGCCGGGCCACATCTACTTTGTCGCGCACCTTCTGGTAGGCGTCGTCTATGGAAATGTCTGGATCGAACTCCACCACGATGGTCGATACGCCCTGCACAGACGTGGAGCGAATCTCTTTGATGCCGTTGACGGCTTGTATTTCCCGTTCGACGGGCTGCGTGATAAGGGATTCCACATCGTCGGGGCTTGCGCCGGGGTACAACAGGGTAACGACGATTTGCGGAATCTCGATGGAGGGCGAGGACTCCTTCGGAATGGTTCTGTAGCTATACAGCCCTCCGATGGCGAGTATCGCTGTCAGGACGACAATGCTCGTACGATACTTGATCGAGACGTCAGTGATTTTCATAACGCGCCAGGTAACAGGTGGAGGTGGCCGCCGGGCGGACCAGGAGCAGGGTTGGCGTTTATCCGTCCGTCAGAATTTCCGGCTGTTCTGCGGACATATTCCCGGATGTGGCGTGGCGGGAGGCTATCTCGATCCGGTCTCCGTCGATCACCTTCGATTGTCCGAGTACGATCACTTCGTCGCCAGGCGCAAGGTTCGTCGCCACGATATAGGCTCCGAAGTCAGGGCCCGGTATGAAATCGCGTCGTACGGCGGTCGGAGTTCCATCCCGGTTTTCGACCAGGTAGGCGATGTGCCCGTTTTCGGTGCGAATGACCGCCGCGCGCGGCACAACCAGCGCATCTTCAATGATTTCGCGGGTCACCTCTACGCGCGCCACCATTTCCGGCTTGACGGTTCCGTCCGGATTGTCGATGACGATTTCGATCGGGAAGGTGCGGCTTAGCGGATCGACGGCGCGTCCGACGAACGCGACTTGCCCGTCGATGCGATGGCCCCGGTACGCCTCGAAGCCGATGCGCACGGGCGCGCCGCGCACAATATCCGCGGCATACCGCTCGGGTACGCCCGAAACGACCTTGACGCGGCGCGTATTGATGAGGCGGGCTACCGCCATGCCGGGCGTAACCTGCTCGCCGGGTTCGACGAAGTGCTCTTCGACGGTTCCGGAGAAAGGCGCCTCCACGCGGGTTTGCCCCAGCGCAGTGCGGGCCTGGTCGAGGGCGGCCTGGACCTGCGCAAGGTTCGCTTTCGCCTGATTGTATTGCGCCTGCACGCTTTCCCATTCAATGGCGCTGATCACCGAATCGGCGAAAAGCGGTTCGTTGCGGGTCAGGTTTTCTTGCGCCAGCCCGAATTGCGCGTCGGCGGCTTCGACGATGGCGCTGGCTTGCAAAACTGCGGCTTCCGATATGGAAGGATTGATTTGCGCGACGGCGCCCTCGTTTCCGACGAAGGCGCCGAGGGGTTTGATTGCGATGACCGTGCCGCTTGTTTGCGCCGACAAGCGGGCGTCGTCGAATGCCTCGACCGACCCGGTCAGCTGGATGACGTCCTGAAATACGGTGGGTTCGAGCACCAGGGTTTCAACCTGGATAGCCTGTGCGTCGTTCATGTCGGCGGGCGCGCTGCGAGCGCCGTTCGGCGGTTCTGTTCCGCACCCGGCAAACAGCGCAGCGACGCAAAGCGGAAGCAGTCCGGCGGCAAGGATATTTCGCGCAAGGCTGCGGCGGCTACGCATCCGGAATCGATCGTCGAAAATCATGAGATACGTTAAAGGAAAGGGTTATTTTTTCGTAAGCTGGGGGTCCTCGGCGTTCCACTGCGTCATGCCCAGGGACGTTTCGAGCGCGCTTTGGGCTACGAGATAGTCGTACAAGGCGCGAAGTCGGTTGAGGCGGCTCTGGTCCAGTTGTTCGGAAGCGTTGCGCTCCTCGGCGGGCGAGGCGACGCCTTCGGCAAGGCGCGCGCGGGCGTATTCGTAATTCAGCTCCGCGCGGCGGACATTCTGATCCTGCGCCAGAATTCGTTGCTGCGCGGTTTCGAGGTCCCGCAACGTTCCCTGCACATCCATGCGTATCTGTTGCACGGCCTGGTCGTATTGCAGTTCGGCCTGATGCAGCGCCAGGCTGCGTTGTTGCGCCTGGGCGCTCGTCCGGAATCCGTTGAAGATGTTCCAGGTGAGCCGGACGCCCGCGCTGATCGCGGGATTCCAGTAACTCTGCGAGAAAAAATCGATGGATTCGCTGCGGTATATAAAATTGTCCCGATCCTCCGAAACGATCCGCGTGCGATCGTCCGGCACCCGGCCTATGTAACTGAGATTGGCGACCGCGCTGAGCTCCGGCAAGTACTGCATCTGGGTCCGTCGGCGGTCAATCCGTTGCAACTCGACCGCAATCCGCGCCTGTTCCAGGTCCGGCCGATGCCGCAGCGCGAGGTCCGTGACGTTTTCCGTCGAGACGGTCAGGAAGCGTCCCCGATCTTCGGTTTCCAGGTCGCCCCGAAGCCGGATTGGCTGATCCACCGGAATCCCGATCTGCATCTTGAGGTTGTCCAGCGCTTGCGCCGCGCGCCCCGCGACCTCGACCTGTTCCGTTTCCAGATTGGCCAGTTCGACTTCCGCCGTCAGGCGCTGGAATTTCGGCGTTAGGCCCTGGGCTACGCGCTGTATGGTTTCGTCGAGCGTAGCCTGCGTCCGCGCCACGCTCAGACGCATGACTTCCACCTGCTTCAGGGATAACAACGCCTGGTAGAATGCCTGTCGCACTTCGTGGAGCACGAGTTGCCGTTGCCGTTTCAGGGTTTCGCCGGTCAGTTCTTTGTATCGTTTGGCTCCCCGGATTCCGACAAAAAGGCTGGCGGAGAAAAGTCTTTGGGTTACCGAGACGCTGTTCAGAAATTCGTTGGGCACCGCGAAGGGATTGGCGTCTCCTCCGAAGCCGGCCCCGATCGCCTCCAGTCCTTCTTCCTGCCGATCCAGGAATTCGTCGAAATCGATGGGCCCCGTTTCCGCGTCGTCGTCCGTGCGCGCCCGTTCGTTGAAAGACAACCAGTCGATAAAACCGAACGAACTGAACAATCCGCCCGCTTCCGAACCGGCGAAAGGATTGGCGCTTTTCAGATTTCGGGTGTAACTGGAGGTTGCGTCAACGAGAGGCCATGCGTCGCTCCAGGCTTCGCGAACCTGCGCAGAGGCCTGTTCGACGTTCAGGCGTTCGAGCCGCATCGCATAGTTGCGGACCAGCGCTATCTGGAGGGCTTCGTCCAGCGTCAATGTGAGCGGCTCCTTGATCTCCTCTGCATTCGGGGAGACGGTTTGGGCGACGGCCGCGGGGGCAAGCGCCAGTATGGCGACGAACAGCGCGCTTGCGATCAGAATGGAGAGTCTCATCGTGGACAGGGGTTTCGGCGGATCGCTGCTAGGCCGGCCCGGCATGCAAGAGGGGCAAGGTAAGGCCAAAAAGCGGGTTCAACCCAAAAGACTACGTACGGGTTACGTTACAGGATTCAGAGAAAGATGAAAAAAAGGCCAAGAGTGGCGAAACCGCGGTTTTTTCCAGCCCTCCGGCTCAAAAGTACTCTTCCAACTGGTGCGCCCGCAGGTAATCCACGACGTTTTTAACTTGCTGGGCGCTTTCCCGGTTGCAGATCAGCAGGGCGTCTTCGGTATCGACCACGATCGTGTCGTGCATGCCTATCAGGACGACGAGTCGCTGACTCGCATCGACCAGGCATCGGCTCGAATCGTTCAGGATGGCGTTGCCCTTGAGCGTATTGCCCTGTTTGTCCTTTTTGCGCAGTGCATACACCGCCGTCCAGTCGCCGACGTCGCTCCAGCCGAAAGAGGCAGGCACGACAAACACTTTGTCCGCTCGCTCCATGACGCCGTAGTCGATCGAGATGGAGGGGCTTTTGGCGTAGGCTTCCGCGATGGCGTCGGTTTCCTGTGCGCCGCCGAGGACGTTTCGAAGCGGCTCGAAGGCCCGAAAGACCTTGGGCAGGTAGCGTTCCACGGCATGCAGGATTGCGTCGGCGCGCCATGCGAATATGCCGCTGTTCCATAGAAAATCTCCGGAATCCAGAAAGCGTTCGGCGGTTTCGACGTCGGGCTTTTCGGCAAAGGCCCGAACCGGCAGGGCTTCCATGGCGTTGTGTTCCCGGTCAGCCTGACTATCGTATTGCACGTAGCCGTAGCCGGTTTCGGGGTGGGTGGGTTCGACGCCGATCGTAACGAGGGCGTCTTTTTCTTGCGCCTTGTCGATGGCGGCCTGGAGCGCCTTGTGAAACTGCTTGGCGTTGCGGATGACGTGGTCCGCCGGCAAGGCGATCATGACGGCGTCGGGATCCCGCGCAAGCAACTGCAGGGCGGCCAGCGTGATGCACGGCGCCGTGTTGCGCCCGACCGGCTCGGCCACGATGTTTTCCAGGGGAACGGAAGGAAGCTGCTCCCGGGTCTGATCCACGTACCGGCGGTGCGTAACGACGAAGACGCGTTCGTCCGGAACGACGCCTTGCAGGCGGGACAGGGTGTTCCGGATCAGCGTATCCTTGTCGTGAATCGCCAGAAATTGTTTGGGGTTGTTCTCGCGGCTTTGCGGCCAGAATCGACTACCGATTCCGCCAGCCATAATGACGGCGTATACCATAATCCAGATAAAAAAGACCCGTGACAGAGGAAGAATCGAAACGCCGTATTTATGCGGGGTTCCGCATTTTATACGGGTTTTTGGGAGCAAGTCGGGCTTCTGCGCATAATACCTGCACCGAACGATGTTCCGGTAGCCGGAATGCCCGGCGGGGCGTCCCGGTTATACGTAAGCCATCCATTTTCCGTAGCGCGTCTATGAACGACATGGAAGCACCTGTTTTTGTGGCGGGCCACCGCGGCCTGGTGGGTTCGGCGGTCGTCCGCCGCTTGCAGGCCAAGGGCGACCGGCCGTTGCTGTTGCGTACGCGCGACGAGCTCGATTTACTCGATCAGGCGGCGGTCGATGCGTTTTTCGAGCAGGAGCGTCCGGGGTTCGTGGTGCTTGCCGCGGCGGTGGTCGGCGGCATTCTGGCCAATGATCGATATCCGGCGGATTTCATCTCCGACAACGTGGCTATTCAGTCGAATGTTATTCGGGCGGCGCACGAATACGGCGTGCGCAGGCTTGTTTTTCTTGGAAGTTCGTGCATTTATCCGAAGCACGCCCCGCAGCCCATGCCAGAGGAATGCATGCTGACCGGGCCGCTTGAGCCAACGAATCAATGGTACGCCGTGGCGAAGATCGCCGGGGCCAGGACCTGCGAGGCCTATCGGAGGCAATGCGGAGACGATTTCGTGACGTTGATGCCCACGAACTTGTACGGCCCGAACGATAATTTCGATCCGGAAACCTCGCATGTGCCCGCCGCCTTGTTGCGAAGATTCCACGAAGCGAAGCGTTCCGGGGGGCCGGATGCGCCTGTTACGCTGTGGGGGACCGGGAAGCCTCGCAGGGAATTCATGTATGTAGACGACCTTGCGGACGCCATCGCATTCGTGCTGGACCTGCCTGCCGGGCGGTTGTACGAAACGGCCTGCGACGGTATGCTCAATGTGGGCGTTGGGGAGGACATTTCCATTGCCGGGCTGGCGGAAATCATTCGGGGCGTCACCGGGAGCGAAAGCGCCATACGCTACGACGCGACCCGGCCCGACGGGACGCCGCGCAAACTCATGGATGTTTCCCGGATGCAGGCGCTTGGGTGGCGCGCCCGGACTTCGCTGCAGGACGGGTTTGCAAAGACCTACGCCTGGTATCTGGATCATATGGCAAACGCAGCGGCGGCATGATCCATACCTGGTCCATGCGATACTGGTGGTTTCCGATCCTGGCGTGCATGTCTGTCGCCTGCGGCATGTCGGAGGAAGAGCCGGAGCCCATGCCCGATTTGCTCGCTTGCGAACCGGGCGACGATCTTGTATGGAGCGACGAATTCGAGGAGGACGGCCTGCCAAACGCTTCAAGGTGGCGCTACGACACGGGAGGCCACGGCTGGGGCAATCAGGAATTGCAATTTTATACCGTAGCCCGTTCGAAGAATGTTCGCGTCGAGGATGGGCGGCTCATTATTGAGGCGCATAAGGAATCCTGGCAAGGCAGCGACTACACGTCTACCCGGTTGCTTTCGAGAGCGGAGTGGACCTACGGTCGGTTCGAGGCGCGCGCCATTTTGCCGTCCGGCAGGGGAACCTGGCCCGCCATCTGGATGCTTCCGGACCTGGATAAATACGGAGGATGGCCCCGGGCGGGAGAGATCGACATTATGGAGCATGTCGGGTTTGCGCCGGATCGCGTGCATTCTACCGTGCATACGGATGCGTACAATCATACGCGGGGCACGCAAAGGGGGGCTTCCACGATGGTTCCAACGGCCCGCTCGGAGTTCAATGTGTACGCGGTGGAATGGACGCCGTCGGAGATACGCGGCTATGTCAATGAAACGCAGTATTTTACGTTCAGGAACGAGCGGTTGGCCAACCCGTCGGCCGACGATAGGCAGTGGCCTTTCGACCACCCGTTCCATTTGATTTTGAACATAGCAGTGGGCGGGTCCTGGGGCGGACAACAGGGAATCGACCCCGACATTTGGCCTCAGCGCATGCAGGTAGATTATGTGCGCGTGTACGGGTGCGATTCCTGACGCCCGCGTTCCGCCTTTTTATGCTCCCGCTTTTTTGATGCGAAACTTTGCCATCACCGGCGTAGCCGGTTATATCGCCCCCCGCCATCTGCAAGCCATAAAGGATACGGGCAATCAATTGCTGGCCGCCGTCGATCCGCACGATTCTGTGGGTATTCTGGATCGGTATTTTCCGTCCGCCGCGTTTTTCACCGAGATAGAGCGGTTTGATCGTCATCTCGAAAAACTTCGGCGGCAAAGGAATCCCCGGCAATTGCATTACCTTTCTGTCTGTTCGCCGAACCATTTGCACGACGCGCATGTTCGCCTGGCGTTGCGCCTGGGCGCTCATGCGCTCTGCGAAAAGCCGCTGGTTCTGAAGCCGGGCAACCTGGACTATTTGCAGAAATTCGAAGAAGAACATCCCGGAAGGGTATATACCGTGCTGCAATTGCGTTTGCATCCGGATATTCTGTCCTTGCGCGCGCGGTTGCAAGAGGACCCGGATCGGCGATACAGCGTCCGTTTGACCTATGTGACCGGGCGCGGCACCTGGTATCGGTATTCCTGGAAAGGGGATTATGAAAAGTCTGGCGGGATTGCGATGAACATAGGGATTCATTTTTTCGATGTGCTTTTGTGGCTGTTCGGCAATGTCGAAGGGCACCGCATTCATGTGATGGAACCGGAACGGGCAGGCGGTCTGCTGGCGCTGAAGCGCGCGGATGTGCAATGGTTTTTGTCGATAGACGAGCGCGATATGCCGGATGAGGTCCGGGATCGGCAACGAACGTATCGGTCCATCCAGGTAGATGGCGACGAGATCGAGTTTTCCAGCCGGTTCGACGATCTGCATACGCGGGTGTACGAGGAGACGCTCGCCGGTTTCGGTTTTCGGATTGCGGACATTCGGCCCGCGATCGAGCTGGTGGACAAGATGCGGCTGGTTGACCCGGTAAGACGGTCCGGCGGCGACGCGCATCCGATGTCGGTCGGTTTCAAATCCCCGGATTCGCGGGAACGCATATAGGATACGCTGATCAAAACTATACCCGGTAAACATTGTGAAACTTGGCGTAATCGGTACAGGGTACGTAGGCCTGGTGACGGGTACGTGTTTTGCGGAGATGGGCAACGATGTCGCGTGCGTCGACGTCAATGCGGAAAAGGTGGCCCAGCTCCGAGCAGGACGCGTTACGATTTTCGAACCCGGCCTGGAAATCTTTTTTGAACGAAATATCCGCGAGGGACGTCTTCGTTTTACGCTGGACCTGAAAGAAGCGGTGCATGGATGCAACGTGATTTTTCTGGCGCTCCCGACCCCTCCGCGCGAAGACGGCTCCGCGGACCTTTCCTATGTGCTTGGCGTGGCCGACGAGATCGCTGCGTTGCTCCGCGAGGCCCCGTCGCACGCCTATAAGATTCTGGTGACGAAGAGCACGGTGCCGGTAGGCACGGCGGATCGCGTACGAGAGGTCCTGACGGCGCACGGACTGGCGCCGGGCGCGGATTTCGATGTGGTGTCGAACCCGGAATTTTTGCGCGAAGGCGCGGCGGTGGAGGATTTCATGAAGCCTGATCGCGTGGTGATCGGTACGTCGTCCGCCAAAGCCGCCGAAACGATGAAGATGATCTACGAGCCCTTCGTGCGGCAGGGCAATCCCATTATGGTGATGGACGAACGCTCGGCGGAGCTGACGAAGTATGCCGCCAACGCCTTGCTGGCGACCAAAATCACCTTTATGAACGAGATGGCCAATCTGTGCGAGCGGGTGGGCGGCAATGTGGATCATATTCGCGCGGGGCTTGGAGCGGACCACCGTATCGGGAAGCACTTTTTGTATGCAGGCATCGGGTTTGGGGGAAGCTGTTTTCCCAAGGACATTCATGCGTTGCGGCATACGGCGGAAGAATATGCGTATGATTTTCGCATTTTGTCCGCCGTGGCGCAGGTCAACGAACAGCAACGCGGCATTCCGGCGGACCGCGCGCGCACGTATTTTACGCAGGACGATCCGGCGCTTCTTGCCTCCGGGCAACCGCTGGCGGGCCGGACCGTTGCGGTCTGGGGGCTTGCGTTCAAGCCGAATACCGACGATGTGCGCGAGGCGCCGTCGCATGTGGTGATTCGGAGCTTGCTTGCGGACGGCGCGGCGGTTCGGGTGTTTGATCCGGAAGCGCTCGATGCGACGCGGCGAACCCTGGGCGATAGCATCCAGTATGCGCGGGATATGTACGATGTGCTTCGCGACGCCGATGCGCTGGTCGTATGCACGGAATGGCGCGAATTCCGCCGGCCCGATTTCGAACGAATGAAGCAATACATGAATCGCCCGGTTATTTTCGACGGCCGCAACGTATACGACCCGAAACGCATGGCCGAAATCGGATTCGATTATTTCAGCATCGGGAGGCCGCGCGTTCCGGTGCGCGACATCGCCGTGCAACATGCTTCGTAAAGGGCTTCTGCCTGTTTTTATTCCCGGTATTCAGAAAAACACATAATGTCTACTGCAAAAAAAGCGCTCATCACGGGCATTACCGGACAGGATGGATCATACCTGGCCGAATTGCTTCTTGAAAAAGGGTACGAGGTGCATGGGCTGCATCGTCGTTTAAGCCGTCCCAATACGCAGCGGATCGATCACTTGATCGGAGAATCCGGGGGGGTGGTTTTGCATTATGGCGATATGGCGGATTCGACGCGGCTAACGCATGTTATGCGCATGGTGCAGCCGGACGAGGTGTATAATCTGGCTGCCCAAAGCCATGTGCAGGTCAGCTTCGAAACCCCGGAATACACCACGGATGTGGATGCGCTCGGAACCTTGCGTTTGCTCGAAGCGATCCGCCTGCTCGATATGGCCGATCGCGTACGGTTCTATCAGGCGTCTACCTCTGAATTATTCGGTAAGGTCGCCGAAATTCCGCAGAACGAGCGCACGCCGTTTTATCCGCGCAGTCCGTACGGGGTATCCAAGTTGTACGCCTACTGGATCACCGTGAATTACCGGGAGGCGTACGGGATGTATGCATGCAACGGCGTGTTGTTTAACCACGAAAGTCCGCGCCGCGGCGGCATGTTCGTAACGCGAAAGGTTACGCGGGCGGCGGCGCGCATGGCGCATGGCGTTCAGAAGCGGTTATATTTGGGCAACCTGGAGGCGCGTCGGGATTGGGGGCACGCCAAAGATTACGTGGACGCCATATGGCGCATTCTTCAGCAGGACGAGCCGGAAGATTTCGTCGTGGCCACGGGCAAGATTCATACCGTGCGGCAGGTGTGCGAAATGGCCTTCGGATATACCGGCGTGGACCTGCGCTGGGAAGGGGAAGGGCTTGAGGAAAAAGGGTACGACCGCAAGACGGGGGATTTGCTTGTCGAAGTAGATCCGCGTTTTTTCCGTCCCGCCGAAGTGCATTTTTTGCAGGGAGATGCTTCCCGGGCGCGCGAAAAGCTGGGATGGACTCCGCGCTACTCGGTGCGGGAAATGATTGAGGAGATGATGGAGCACGATCTTGCGCTGGCGCGCAAGGAGCAGGAGTGCGTTGTGGGCCAGAATGAATAATTTACGGATACGCTGATCAAAACCGCTTCGCTCAGCGCGTCGTTTTCTTTCCGGGTTGCCGCGCGCGGATCCCGATCACTGGATTGCAAGAAACATGGGTCATTATCTCGTAACTGGCGCCGCCGGGTTCATTGGATCGAAGATTGTCGAGTTATTGCTTGCCGCCGGGCATACGGTGGTGGGGGTCGATAACCTTAACGAAGCGTACGACGCCCGTTTGAAACGGTGGCGTCTGGAGCGCGTGCAGGCCCCCGGATTCGTTTTCCGCCAATTGGATATATGCGATCAGGATGCGATGCGGGAGCAGGTGTTCGAGGGAGCGTCCTTTGATGCGGCGATCAATCTGGCGGCCCGCGCAGGCGTTCGGCCGTCTGTTGAGGATCCCCATGCGTACGTCCGCACGAATACGGAGGGCGCCCTGACGGCGCTGGAATGTTGCCGGAGGTTCGGCGTCGGGAAATTCGTGCAGGCCTCGACGTCTGCCGTATATGGCGCGTCGACCGGGGCGCCATGCCTTGAAAACCAGCCGACGGATCGGATGTTGTCCCCATACGCCGCCTCAAAAAAGGCCGCGGAGGTTTTAGGCTATAGTTACCATTGCCTGCACGGCATGGATGTCGCGATCTTGCGGTATTTTACGGTGTATGGGCCTGCGGGCCGCCCGGATATGTCGCTCTTGCGCTTTGTTCGCTGGATCGCGGAAGGACAGCCGCTGACGGTCTATGGGGATGGCAGGCAGTCGCGGGACTTTACGTACATCGACGATGTGGCCCGCGGTACGGTGCAGGCCTTGGCGTCGTCCGGATACGACGTGTTCAATCTGGGTTCTGATCGACCGGTCGTTTTGCTGGATGCGATTCGTACGCTTGAGGAGTTGCTGGGCAAAGAGGCCCGGCTTGTTTTTGCCGACCGGCACAAGGCGGATGTGCCCGGAACCTGGGCGAACGCCTCCAAGGCGAGGGAACTGCTCGGGTGGAAGCCGCAGGTCGATTTTGCGGAGGGCGCGCGTCGTTTGGCCGCATGGTACATGGAGCATCGCGACTGGGCTCGGACGATTCGGATGGATTAGCGTTTTACAAGGGCATGCGCGTCTCTCCCGGTCCCTGAGATTTGCGAACTTAATCAGCGCTTCCTTAACCAGAGTGTCCTTTACGGTATTGTGACGAGACATGGATAATCAGACGATAAACTCGGATGCGTTCTTTTCCGACGCTCCGTTCGAGACGGACGCCGCGCGCAATCTGGCGGAAAAGATTTCCTCTGGACAGGCTGTCGTGGGCGTGGCGGGGCTGGGTTACGTGGGGCTTCCTCTGGCCGTCGAGTTTGCCGGACGAGGATTTCGGACCGTGGGTTTCGATCTCGATGCGGAGCGCGTTCGCCGGGTCGCTTCAGGGGACCGTTCGATGGAGGGCGTTTCCGGGGACCTGTTGCGCCGGGTCGTTCAGGAAGGTTTGCTGGAGGCCCGCAGCGATTTCGCAAGCGCCGGGGAAGCAGATATTGTTTTCATCTGCGTGCCTACGCCGGTGACTACGACGAAGAATCCCGAAACGAAATATATCGAGTCGGCGGCGGGCGCTTTGGCGGAGCATTTGCGAAAGGGTCAATTGATTGTGTTGAAAAGCACTACCTGGCCCGGAACCACTCAGGAACTGGTGCAGCCCTTGCTGGAGGGATCGGGCCGGGAGGGCGGCGAGGCGGGCTTTACGGTGGGCCGGGATTATTTTCTGGCGTTTTCTCCCGAGCGCATCGATCCGGGCAACCAGACGTTCACTACGACCAACACGCCGGTTGTGGCGGGGGGCGTGACGCCGACCTGTACGCGCCTGGCCGTGCTGACCATGAAGCAGGTATGCGAACGGGTACACCCCGTTTCGTCGCCTCGCGTGGCCGAAATGGAGAAATTGCTGGAGAATATTTTTCGCTCTGTCAATATCGCGCTCCTGAATGAGTTGGCGCAGTTGTGCGACCGGATGGGGGATATTTCTATTTGGGAAGTGGTGGAGGCGGCGGCGACCAAGCCCTTTGGCTTCATGCCTTTTCTTCCGGGTCCCGGCCTGGGCGGTCATTGCATTCCCGTGGACCCGTATTACTTGTCCTGGATGGCGCGTCGGTACGATTTCGAGACGGCTTTCATTACGCTGTCGGCAAGAATCAATGAGACGATGCCGCATTATGTGACGGAGGCTGTCATGCGGGCTATTGCAGGGCAGCCGGTCTCTTTGTCCGAAGCGCGGGTGCTGGTGCTGGGCGTGGCGTTCAAGCGAGATGTTGCGGACACAAGGCAATCTCCGGCGCTTCGCATCATGGAATTGCTGACGCGGCGCGGGGTCAGCAATTTGGCTTACAGCGATCCGCATGTTCCAGAGATTGAGGCGCCGGGCGGGCTTTCGCTGTCGTCTGTTCCGCTTGACCCGGAGATGCTTCGGTCGTTCGATGTGGCGGTGGTCGTTACGGACCATAGCGCTTTTCCGTATGCGGAGATTGCGAAACATGTCCGTTGTATTGTGGACACGAGGAATGCGCTGAAGGATGTCGAGGGCGATCAGGAGCACATTATGCTTTTGGGGGGCGGGGATTTTTGAGGATGGATTGGGCCTGGGGTGCGCCTTTTCAGGAGGCTGGTTAAAACATTAAGGCGCGAAATATTAAGGGTTAAATAAATAAGGCGACGCACGTTGGGCCTGCGCTCGTTTCTGTGATCTCGTGGATGTGGGTGGGTCCTCCGACGCGCCTTTTCAGGAGGTTGGTTAAAACATTAAGGCGCGAAATATTAAGGGTTAAATAAATAAGGCGGCGCGTGCTGGGCCTGCGCTCGTTTCTGTGATCTCGTGGATGCGGGCGGGTCCTGCGACGCGCCTTTTCACGAAACGTAAACGTGTGGTAGGTTGCGGGCGGCAGGCGTATCCCGGTTTGACGTTTCGTTTCGATGCGCGCCCCAAGCCCTCTGTTTGCGCTGTGATCTCTTGGGGGGACGGGTCTGCCCCCGTCCAAAAAATTTCAAGGCCGGGTTATATCTGCGGCGTTTGCGTGTCTATGGGTGAAATGCGATGGGATCGTCCCTTGACATTTTCGCATTAACACCCGTAATTTTATGGGGCAAGCGTCGAGGTTTCGGTCCTGCAAGGGCGTCCAGACCTCGAAACTTGCCAGGCCATGCGCAAACCGTCTCCACTCCATGTCGCCAGTTCAGGCAGCGCGCCAGCGGCGAGGTCGATAGACCAGGGGTCGCGCGCCCCATCTCCGAAAACGCGATACGGCGGCATGACCCCGGAAGAGGCCATGCGTGCGTTGCTGAGGCCGAGACCTGAACGGAAGGCGGAGGGTAGGCGGATCCCATGAATGCCCCCGGAATTGCCCGGAGTCCCCGTTGGATTCCGCCCAAGGCGGAGCCTGCGGACTCTCCAGAGGCGTTAGAACCCCAAAAATTTGAGGACAAGGAGATGGCCGACAAGGACACGGTACAGGAGAAAGCCGCTTCGACGGTTTTCGTGGAGCTCGAAGTGCAAAAGGTTCTTACAGCGGTTGAGGCCGTCAGAACGGATGTAGCCCAAGCGGAAACGAGGCTTACGGACAAGATTGCCGATGCGAAGGCGGAGCTTACGGATAAGATTGGCGATGTAAATGTGCAGCTTACGGGCAAGATTGGCGATGTAAATGTGCAGCTTACGGGCAAAATCAACAATGCTACGCGCTGGCTCATCGGGGTTGGCTTAACCGCAATAGGGCTTCTTGTCGCCATTCTGTGGCGAATGCCCGGCGGAGGATAGCGCCTGTAGATCGCCGTCAGGAGTGGGCGTGGGTCTTGACAGGTTTTGTGGACGCTTTCAACATCCTCCCGCCCCCTGATTAAAATATTCAGGCGCGAAACGCAAAACAGGACCGGAAACCATGGAAAAATGGGGGCGTGTCCGCTAAACTGTGTAAGCGGGGTTATTGTTCAATAGGGACCCGGTCTCCGTAGAGTATGACGAACTGGTTGAGGGCGGCCTTCCAGTCCCGGATCGGCCGTTTCCACTTCTTCGAGGCTTCCCGCAGGCCGAGCCACAGCAGTTTGAAGATCGCCTCGTCGTTCGGGAAAGCACCCTTGTGTTGAAGGAACCGGCGCAGAGACGCTTGCCCCGTTGACTCTTGCACCGTTGGTTTTAGCCGACCCCCCGCCGTCGCTGGACGAATGACGCCGTTTCCCGTTTGGGAACTGTTTCTTGATCTGCCCCTGCCCCACGGCTTTTTTGCTGCCGCGGGGTCCGTGCGCCAGGGGCGTCCTACGGGCCTTTCTGACGTGGTTCGGCAAAACGGCGGTCGAGAATTATCATACGCCTCGCCGGATGGACAGGCTGGAAAGGGTCGAAGAGAAAATCGGGGTTGGCTTAACCGCGATAGGGCGAATGCCCGGCTAATCTGGCGGTACGCGCCTCGCTCGCAACGCAGGCCCAAATCGCTGCGGAGATCAATGTACGCGTGAAGCGGAGAAGGGAATATTTCATAAATCCTGAGGGGGGGGGGGTACATTAGCAGGCAAATGTTGTTGCCGCAAGGCGGCAAGAGCTCAGAGGTGGTTCGGGTTGATTGGACAGATTTCGCGGGAATTTAAGGTGTACTGTTGCGACCTTGTTCCAACGCAATCAACCAGACAAGACCCATGTCCAGACGCACACGCAGAACCCATAGTCCTTCGTTCAAGGCGAAGGTAGCCCTTGCCGCCATGCGCGGCGACAGCACGCTGGCCGAACTCGCCGAACGCTTCGAGGTGCATCCGAATCAGATACAGTCGTGGAAGAAGCAGCTCACAGAGAGCGCCGAGGAGGCGTTTGTCCGAAGCCGCAACGTTCCCGACGAACGCGACAGAAAGATCGAGGCGCTTCACGCGAAGATCGGGGAGTTGTCGATGGAGAAGGATTTTTTATCGAAGGCGCTCGGTCGCGGCCTGTAGCCGAGCGCAAGGCCCGGATCAATCGTTTGCACTCCTTGCCTGTCGTTCGGCAATGCGCGCTTCTGGCGCTGAGCCGCTCCACGGCGTACTACCGCCCTCGCGGAGAGCGCAAGGAGAACCTGTTTCTTATGAAGGAGATAGACCGCATCTATATGGATCGTCCCACGAGCGGCTCGCGCACCATAAAGAGCCTGCTCGAGGCGAAGGGGCATACGGCGGCGCGCAGCCGCGTCGCACGCCTCATGCGCCTTATGGGCCTTATGGCCATCTACCCGAAGCGGCGCACGTCCTCTCCCGGGACAGGACACAAGATATATCCCTACCTGCTCAAGACCATGACGATCGACAAACCCGGCCAGGTCTATGCGGCGGACATTACGTTCATCCCCATGGAGCGAGGCTTCTTGTATCTCACGGCCGTCATAGACTGGCATAGCCGCAAAGTGCTCGCCCACCGCATCTCGAACACGATGGACGCTCGTTTTTGCGTGGAAGCTCTCGAGGAAGCGATTGCGCGCTATGGCGCTCCAGAGGTTTTCAACACGGACCAGGGGGCGCAATTCACCTCCGAGGCGTTCACGGGCGCGCTGAAGGCGCACGGCGTGCGCATCTCCATGGACGGCAAGGGCCGCTGGCTGGACAACGTGTACGTGGAGCGCTTCTGGCGCAGCCTCAAACAGGAAGAAGTCTACCGGCGCGCCTACGACACGGTGGTCGAGGCCAGAAAGGGAATCGCCGACTACCTGCGCTACTTCAACGAAGAGCGCCCGCACCAAGGACTTGACAATAGAACCCCCGACGACGTATATTACAGACGAAAGCCGCTGACCAAGGCGGCGTAACCCACCGCAACCCTGCACTTAAAACGACCCGGACTGACTGTCCGAATTTCCCGAACCACTTCTCTCCTCTGTAACCCTGCGCTTAAGACGGAAGCGTCTCAAAGTGATCGGATATGCAAACCATTGAAAAATCTCTTGCGGAAATGGATCCTGACAAACCCTGTCGCCATTGTAAAGGAACGGGCCAATCCATCCAACGCGACAAAAAATCTTTCCGCGTATGCCTGTGGGGAGGATTCTTGTGTCCCCCCGCTTGGCTTGCATTGCCGTTCTTGCATAAGAGGGTGTATTGCGCAGACTGTGGCGCCTTGATTGGCGATTGGCGCGGGAATAAAACGTTCTGGATGGAAAGTCATGGAAATGACTGAGCTAATGGGCGCCTTGACTCTGATTGCCGGGGTAGGCTTTGCAGGCGGGCTCAACCTGTACGCTACTGTGTTTGCCTTGGGACTGGCCGGGGCAACCGGAACCGTAGATTTGCCGGGCGATCTGGATGTACTTCAAAACTGGTACGTCATCGGCGCTGCAGGTCTGATGTACTGCATCGAATTCGTGGCTGATAAATTTCCAGGGTTTGATTCGGTTTGGGGCGCGGTTCATACCTTTATACGTCCTCCGGTGGCGGCTCTGATGGGCTATGCAGGGACGGGAGACATTACAGGCGTACTGGCTGGCGGCGGCGTCGCTATGACAAGCCATATGTTCAAAGAGGGCTACCGGGCGCCGATTCTTGAGCCGATCACGAACGCGACTGCGTCAGTCGGAGAAGACTCGTTAGCATTAGGCGCCTTATGGCTGGTATTTACCCATCCTTGGCTGTTTCTCGGCTTGCTGGTAATCTTCCTTCTGGTTTTTGCGATTCTCATTCGTAAAATCTGGAAATTCTGGAAAAAAAGAAAAGAGAGGAAAAGGGCAAAAAGGGAGGGGCGAGAATGACCAACGAAATAGGGCAAAAAGGGAGGGGCGAGAATGACCAACGAAATGGGGTAATCAAGAATCTTTGGATTTACCACAAGGTGCGATATCGGGATTTATATAAGAATGCGACGCAGGCCTATACATTGTCTGCATTTACGGATTTATATATGGTGTGCAAGAAATTGAAGAGTACTCCTTAGCCCAGACCATAACCCAAATCCTTTGAGATCATGCGATACCTTGTCATCCTCCTGATTTTCTTTGCACTTTGCATGGGATGTGGTTCGCAAACAGCATCGGAAATCGATACTGAAATACATGAAAAAGCACAGGCTCAATCGAAAACACAGATGCAAATGGAAGCATCCAGAGATTTAGTAGTTCAAGCTTTGGAAGCGGAATTGCAAGCAATCAAGGCAGAATATGGAAAATTGGGGCGTTATGTCCACAGAAGCCGAGAGCAGAACAAGATTAAACAGGCGCAAGCAGGTGCAGTGGCAGTAAGGCGAAATGCCAAAGAAGGCGCTTTTTTACAGGCAAGCAAAGCATGGAATAAGGCGGAAAATGCGTGGGCAAACAATGAAACAAAAAAGGCGCAGGCATGGGAAGCAGCAGCACAGGCATGGGAAAGATTGTCAGAACAATATTTGAAAGAAAAATGGGAAGAATTGAATGAAGAATATTTAGAAGAAGAGTGGGAATTTCAAGAAGATTTATATTTTTATTAGACGCTTCATAGTAGAGAGCATGCCTTTCGAATCAGATCACGAATCAATCTTTTGAAATCATGAGATACAATACCAGCGTTCTACTTTATATAGTTTATATAATCTGCAGTTTAATGATTTTCTTTATCGCCTTCTTTATCATCGAAGGATTCGCAGAGGGTTACATTATATTTGAAGCACTTATAATAATTTTATTATTCATTTGGGAATATTTTTGGGTATGGTTGATTCTTCTTATAGCGATAATAATTATCTGGATACTCTATAAGAACGTATCTGCTTGGATAGTACGCAAAAATGAAGAAGAACAGAGAAAGAAAGAAGCAGACGCAACAGCACGAAAATCAGGTTACCGAAATTACGACGAATGGGAAGCAATCACAAAGGAAGCGGAGGATATGGAAGCCCGGGCGCACGGATATCAGAACTACGAAGAATGGCAAGAGGCCAAACGATTGGCAAAAGAGGAGTGGGAAGACAAGATACAGGATGATCGTGATTTTGAGGCCAAACTACGAGGATACGACAACTACCAGGAATGGCAAAAAGTCGAGCGACTGGAGGAGCAAAAACGAGAGCGCGCTGAGCTCTTGGAGCAGGAGAAAGCAAGACGAAAGCGCCAGATCGAACAGGAACGGAGGAAAATCAGGAAAGGCGAGTAAAACAGCAATTTGAAGATGGCCTCGTCGTTCGGGAAAGCGCCTTGACGATGTGTCCTCCCGCCCCCTGATTAAAATATTCAGGCGCGAAAAATTTGAGGTTAAGGAAGCTCTGATTAAGTCCGCAAAGATTCAGAGGCTGACAGGCATGCGCTGGCAAGGAATGACGAAGAAGGTAGTGTGGCGGCTCCGCGTAATGAGGAATGACACAGCCAGCGCATGCCTGTCAGCCTCCCGAAGGGCGCTTCACGACCGCGACAACCCGAATCCGCCGTGTTTTTCGCTGATTTCAATAACGCCGTCATGTCGTTTTTTACGCGTGAAAGTGAAGCGCTGATCAAAGTGGAGTTAGTCAGAGCTTCCTTAAATAAATAAGGCGGCGTGGGTTGGGGCCGGGCTCGTTTCTGTGATCTCGTGGATATGGGGTCCTGTATTTGCGCCTTTTCGCGAAACGTAAACGTGTGGCAGGCCGTGGGGCGGCAGGCGTATCCCGGTCTTACGTTTCGTTTCAATGCGCGTCCAGCCCTCTGTTTGCGCTGTGATCTCTTGAGACGGGCAAGTCCCGCCCCGTCCCAAAATAAATTTTCCGGCTGGGGTTATATCTGCGGCGTTTGCGTGTCTATGGGTGCAGTTTGAAGGCTTGTTCCGTATGCGGGCCGTCCTTCCATTTCGCTCTCCATCGCGCAAAAACAGCGTCTGTCGCTCCCCTGCCATGTCCGCCCCGATTTCTTTGTTCGCCTTGCTCTGGTTGCTGCTGCCTGTGGCCGTCGGCTATGCGCAGACGGTCGTTTTCGAAGAGGATTTTACCGAGTCGCCGCCGGACGGATGGGCGCTGGAGAACGGGTGGAGCATCGGCGCCACGACGCCTTCTTCCGGCTCGGGCGGGAATAACCTGGAGCATGCCGCCGCCCGCGTCGCAAACGCCGCGACGCCCGACTTCAGCCTGGGGGGAGCCGGGTTTGCCCTGCTGACGTATTCCGTGCGTCGGACCGGCGCCTACGATCGCGGCAATTTGCGCGTCACGGCGTCCGTCGACGGGGGCGTTACGTTCCCGGTCGTGGTGCTGGGGGCGGGGTCGGCCGCGCCCGAAGCCGCGTCCCGTTATCGCGAGATTACGGTGGCGTTGCCGCCTGCGCTTCTTGGCAGGGGCCTTGTGAGATTGCGTTTAGAGGGGCTTGGGGCGAGCAAGTCCGGCAATCTCCGCATTGACGATATACGAGTGACTTCCTACGCTACGGCGGGTGCGGTCCGCGGCGCGCTGCAATTCAGCGAACAGACCGGGAGCCTTGTGTCTGGAGGAGACTCGATTCATGTGCCCGTCTCGCTCAATCTGACGGCGCTTGCCGGCGTAACGGGCGTACAGTTCGAAGTGGGCTGGCGCGGCAGGCATGTGCGCCTCCATAATGTCTTGCGGGGAGAAGCCGTGTCCGACGACGGGTCCTGGACGCTGCAATATACGGTGTCGGAGGGCGCGCTGAAGGTGGTGTTGCTGGGGCAGGGTATCGCCGCCCTGCCTTCGGGGCGATACGACCCCCTCGTTACGTTGCAATTCCGCGCCGGTCTGGTGACGACCGCCCGAAACGATACGCTTGTGTTGTCGAACGTAGTGGGCGCACAGGCCGTATCGGACGGGGCTGATGCGGGCATTGCGGTCGGAGCCTCGAAATATGTGCTCACGGTGCGTCCGCCGCTGCCTGAATTCAGCGTATCCTCGTCGATTTTCGATGTGGGCGACGTGCATGTGGGCGAGGTGGACAGCGTACGGATTTCCGTGAAGAACACCGCCGATCAAGCCAACCTGCATGTGACGAACATCGCGAGCGAGCATCCGCTTTTTACCGTCAATCCGGGTTCGGGGATGGTGGCGCCCGGCGACAGCATGGATGTGTACGTGATGTTTGCGCCGTCGCCGACGGTTTTCGGACAACAGGAGGCCCGGGTGCACTTCAATCATAACGGAGATCATTCCCCCAAAACATTATTCATAACCGGAAGAGGTCGCGGTGGCCGAGGCGACGCCGAGGGTGACGGCGCTGTGGATGTCATGGACATCGTGCATGCCATCGACTTTGTGCTGGCGCGCCGCATGGTCACGCCCGCGCAAACGACCGCCGTGGACCTCTTTCCGTTTCCCGCAGGAGACGGCGCGCTGGATGTGCGGGACTTGACCGTGTTGTCGCAGGCAGTTATGCGGGGGCAGTGGCCCGACGGCGTAGCGTTGCCGCCGGAGACGATGTCTTCGGGCAAGTCAGGGAGCGCTCTGGCGCATGTACAGCGGATCAGGCAGGGGGAAACCCGTCACTTTTTGCGGCTGGAATACGATGCGGCGATGCGGGGCTTTCAGATTATTGCGCCCGCTCCGGAGGCGGGCGTTTCGGTGGCTGCCTCGGCGGATCCCCGGGTCGTGCTGGGAAGCGGTTACGACGCCGAGCGAGGCGAGGTCCGTATCATAGGATATGTTGCGGACGGGGAGGCGCTGGAGCCCGGCGCAATGGATATTGTCTTGTCCGGTCCGGTGGATTCGCCTCGGTACGCCACCCTGATTGATCGGGAGCGCAACCGGATTGCGGTTCGGGAGCGCCCGCCCGCCGCGCTGCCTCCGCCAGAAGCGCCCGCTCCGAATACAGAGCCGCAGCCGCCGTATCCCAATCCGTTTTATGTTTGTAGCGACGTATTGCGGATTCCTTCGCTGTCTCCCGGCACGGAAGCAGAGGTTTTCGATATGCTGGGGCGGCGGGTGTTCCGTATGCGCGTGGAACAGTCCACATTCGAATGGGACGGGTGCGCGACGCCTGGGCAAGGCGTTGCTCCCGGACTGTACGTTATTCGCCTGAAATCCGACGAAAAAATCCAGACCTGGAGCGTGATGGCGCTTCGATAGCGCATGACGGATTAGCCGGGAAGGCAACGGATAGGGGCCTGTCTCGCTTTGTTTGCCTCCTCCGCCCGCCCGGCCCGTCTCATTCGGTTGCCTTATCCCGTGGCCAGCGCGCGATCGCAGTAACGCAGGATTTCGTCCGCAATGTATTCCTGTTCGGCTTCCGAAAGCAGGGGATGCATGGGGAGGGACAGGACTTCGCGGGACGCTTTTTCCGTTTGGTCGAGGGGTCCGCACCGGCAACCGCCCTGCGCAAAAACAGGAAGTTTATGCAACGGCGCGGGGTAATATATCGCGTGCGGAATCCGGCGCGTTTTCAGGTAGGCGGATAAACCGTCCCGATTCCCGGGCAAGTCCTCGGAGATGCGGAGCGTGTACTGGTGGTATACATGCGTTCGGTTGGGGGCGCAATGCGGCGCGGCGATGAAGGGGCGCCCCTCGAACAGTGCATCGTATCGTTGCGCAGCCTGCTGACGGCGGGCGTGGGTTTCGTTGAGGCGCCGGAGTTTGACCTTCAAAATGGCGGCCTGGATGGTGTCGAGCCGGCTGTTTACGCCCACGAGTTCGTTGTAATATTTTTGCTCGCTGCCATGATTCGACAGCATGCGGGCCTTTTTATGCAAGGCGGCGTTGCGGGTCGAGAGGGCGCCGCCGTCCCCGTAGCATCCGAGATTTTTCGTAGGGAAAAAAGAAAGGCACCCGATGTCCCCGACGCCTCCGGTCGGGGTCCCCCGGTATTCCGCGCCGACAGCTTGTGCATTGTCCTCGATGACGGGCAGTCCATGGCGTTGGGCGATGTCCATTATGGGCGCCATATCCGCTGGCTGTCCGAAGAGGTGCACCGGGACGATGGCCTTGGTGCGGGGCGTAATCAGGGGTTCGATGCAGGCGGGATCAATGTTGAAGGTTCGGGGGTCGATGTCCGCAAAGACGGGCGTGGCGCCCAGCAAAGCCGCTGCTTCGGCCGTGCCGATGAACGTGAACGAAGAGGTAATGATTTCGTCGCCGGGTCCGACGCCAAGCGCCATCATGGCGATTTGCAGGGCGTCGGTTCCGTTGGCGACCCCGAGGACATGCGATACGTTCAGGTAGTCGGCCAGCGCGGATTCCAGCTCCTCTACTTCCCGGCCCCGGATAAAGGCCGCATGGTTCAGGACGGACCGAATGGCCTCGTCAATCTCGGGCGCGATCTCTTCGTATTGCCCGCGCAGGTCCGCCATCTTGATATTCATGGGATGCGCTGTTTACAGGTCGTCCCATCCCTGGTTTTCGAGTAACTGCTCTTCCGGAACGGCGCGATGCGCGCGCGCGGGCAGGCCCGCATGGATCGTGCGCGCCGAAGCCTTTTTGGTAAGCACCGCGCCGGCGGCCACGACCGCGTCCGGTTCGATTTCCATGCCGGGCAAAATGACGGCCCCGACGCCGAGGCGCGCGCCCCGCCGCACGACGGCTCCCTTGAAATGCCGGAAACGTTCTTGCGTACGGCCCAGGAAATTATCGTTGCTCGTGAGCGCTCCGGGCGCTATGAAGGCGCGATCTTCGACGACGGAGTACGCTGCGATGTAGGCGTTCGTTTCTATTTTGCAATATCGTCCAATGGCGCATGCGTTTTCGATCGCGACGCCGCGCCCTGCGATGGTATGGTCTCCGACGGTTACCTCCTCGCGCAGGGTCGCCAGGTCCGCAGCCAGCACATGGTCTCCGAGGACGCATCCCGCATAGACGATTACGCCTGTTCCAAGCAAGCATCCGGATCCGATGCGCGTGGGGGGATACGTGCTTTTTCGGGTTACGGCGGTATTCGACGCGGCGAGAGGTTGCTTGCCGATCACGGCGCCGTCGTCGATTCGGACATTGTCGCCTATCTGCACCCCTTCGTGAATGACCACGCCGGCGCCGATTTTGCACGCCGCGCCGATGCGTACGTTCCGGGCGATCGCGGCATGATGCCCTATGCTCGTGCGCGAGCCGATATGGACTCCGGATTCCACTACGACATGGTGTCCGACCGCCACATGCTCCCCGACGGAAATCGCATCGGCGATACACGCATAGCGTCCTTGTGCTTCAATTGCATTGCCTGCTGGATGGGTCATGGCGTTTCCTTGCGTACGAGATGGCGAAGCGGTCGTTTGTTTCCAAAGAAAAAGCCCTGTACTCGACCGGGTACAGGGCTTTCTACTGATTGGGGCCAGAAGGTTGCATGCACGATATGCGCCCGATGCGCGGAATGCATACGGATCAGATGGCGCGGAAGGACGCGCCAGGCGGCGTCAAAGGGTTTCGAGATAATGCTCGGCCGGACTCTTGTAGCTCCCGTACCGGGCATTTTCGAACGATTCCTTGGCGGCGGCGATATTCCCGGCGTACATGAGGGCTTCCCCTCTGGTGAAGTGGATTTTCGCTGCATCCGTCCGGCTGCCCCGATGTATGTTGAGGGCCTGGTCGGCAAGCGCTACGGCCTGTTCGTAGTCGCCCAGCGTATTGTGCGCTACAGCGAGGTAAAAATAGGTGTTCGCATCAGGCTCCACGCGCTGCTGGAGTTCTTCCAGGTTGGCGATCGCTTCCCGAGCGTCGGACGCCGAGGGTTCGGAGCGACGGCCGAGGGCGGAAGAAGCGAGGGCGTTGAAGTGGCTCCGGATACCGTCTTCGCCGGCGCGCAAGGCTTGGCTATCCCCGTGCTCTTCTCCAAAAGCGATCAGGTCCTCATAGGCCTGGATGGCCTCGTCGGTCCGATCCAGTTTTTTCAGAGCCACCACTTTGCCCAGGTAATTCTTTGCGTAACTCGGATAAATCGCAATGCCGTTGTTGAATCGTTCGAGAGCGCTCTCGAACAATTCCTGCTTGACGAGCGCGTTGCCCAGATTGTAGTCGATCTTGGCCGCATTGCTGGCGGATTTGTTGGCGATTTCGATATCGCCTTCCTGTCGCGCCAGATTGGCGGCGCGCGCGAATGCGTCCCGGGCCGCGGCGTAATCCTTGGCCTGGGCCGCTTCGATGGCGGCGTTGAACGCTTCTTTATATTCCTGAGCCTGCGCCGGGGGGGCCAGGAAGAAGAAAAGCAAAGCAAGCACTGCAACGGGTTTGAAGGTACTCATCGTCATGGCGTGTCGTATGACTGTGGTTTTAGCGGGACAGAAAAATAGGGAATCAATAAAAAAATACATATATCCCGGAATATGTGTTCCCATTTGGCGGAAAAAGAGGGTGCGGAGATCGTTTTTTCGTTGAACAATGAAGCCTCTTTTGCCGTTTAGCGGGTATGCGCCGATATTTACGGGCGTACGACAGCGATTACAAGATAGCGAATCGGATTTATGAAACTCATCATTCCCATGGCTGGCCGAGGCACGCGCGTTCGTCCCCATTCCCATGTTACGCCCAAGCCTCTGCTTCCCGTTCGAGGGCGCAGCATGGTGGAGCGCATCGTGGATACGTTCCAGCGCGTATTGCCCGCGCCGCTGGAGGAAGGCGTTTTCGTGCTGGGGCCGGATTTTGGGGAAAATGCGTATGACATGCTGCGGGAAATATGCGCCCGGCGCGCCATGCGCCCCCGATTCGCCGTACAACAAACCGCGCAGGGCACGGCCCATGCCGTAGACGCGGCCCGGGACTACCTCGAAGGCCCCGGCGTCGTGGCGTTTGCGGATACGGTGTTCGACATGGATTCGGGGCTTGATTTCCGGGACGCCGATGTGGTGGCTATGGTGAAGCATATCGAGGATCCCAGCCGGTTCGGGGTCGCGGTGCGGGAGGGAGACCGGGTGGCGGCGCTCGTCGAAAAGCCGTCCGAGCCCATCTCTACGGAAGCGCTGGTCGGCATCTATTACGTACGCGAACTTGGGGAACTTCGCGGCGCCATCCAGGGGATTATCAGGGATGACTTGCGCGGTAAGGGCGGGGAATTTCAACTGACCGACGCTTTTGACCGCATGATCAAGCGCGGCGATACGTTTACGACCGCGCACGTTACGGAATGGCTCGATTGCGGCACCATCCCCGCTCTGATGGAAACGACTCGACGGCTTCTGGAGAAAGAAGATACTGGCGCTTGTCCGGGGGACGTGGAAAACAGCATCGTCATTCCGCCGGTCTACGTCGGGCCGGGCGCGCGCGTTGCGGATTCGGTTGTGGGGCCGTACGCGTCTATCGAGGCGGGGGCCGACATTCGCCGCTCTGTCCTGGAGCGATCCATTGTTTTCTCCCGGGCCGTGGTGCATGGCGCGGTATTGACCGATTCGCTGGTCGGCAGCTGCGCCCAGGTGCATCCGGGCGCGCAGGCGCTAAATATCGGCGATCATGCCGAGATGGGGACGGCGCCTGCAGGGATACTCTGATCAAGTCCGCAAAGCGCAGGGGCTGCGAAGGGCGCGTTGGCAAGGAATGACGAAGCAGCGCAGGCGGCGGCCCCGCATAACGAGGAATGACGCAGCCAGCGCGCGTCTCGCAGCCTCCCGAAGGGCGCGTCACGTCCGTCGCGGGCTCGTCGGGGGGAGTCGATGCGCGCCCACCGCTTCAAGGATAGGCATGACGCGCTCTTCTGCTTCGAGCACCCAGGTGCGAAAGTCGTTCTGCATTGCATCGTGCTGCGCGGCGAATTGCGTGAGCAAATTCATGTCGAATTGGTCGCTGCGGACTCCGCATCCCAGTTTTTCTACTTCGTACGCATTGCAAAGTTGTTCGTAGTGTCCCTCGACCGGAACGGCCAGCACGGGTTTCCCCAGGAAGAGCGCCTCGGAAACCGATTCGAACCCGGCGGTGCACACGAGGCCCGCGCACCGACTCATCAGTTCGAGAAATCGGGTATCGTGCAACTGGTTGAAGCGAAGCGTGTCACTGTACTGCACGATCTCGTCGGCTTCCGGGTTGTCCCAGAAGCATTCGAGACGCTGCGTCGGATGTTCTTCGTGCCATGCGATCACCTGCTCCGCGTAGCCGCGATTGAGGAGGTAGATCAGAAAAAAATGTTCGTTGGGAAGCATGGCGGGCAGGGTTAGGGCTTCCTCGCGTAAAAGCGGGGGGATCACGGAGATGCGGGCGCTCGGGAGGTCGTTCGCCGGATACAGGGACAGCGCAAGTTTCCACGTAGCCCGAAAACCCGTCAGACGCGTGAACAACCGCATGGCCGAGCGATCCACGGCCCTGCCGGGCGCAAAATCATAGATCGGATGATCGAACATGTACTGATGTCCGACCGCGACAAAGGGTATGTCCGGGCGATAGAGCGCCTGGTATACGCCCGCCATCGGTTCGTAGAAGGTGAGCGCCAGGTCCGGCTGCGTGGATGCAAGCGTCTGATGGATATGCTGCAGACTGCGCCGAAAGGCAGGTATGCGCCCGATATTTTCGATCAGCGTGTCCACCGAATTGATTGCGCGTTGCTCCTTGCCTATGCTAAAGCCCGGAGAGCCGAAACGCTGAATCGGCGCCTTGATGCGCTGGGAGAATACGGGGGGAATTTCCCGGTTGCTTACCTTTCCGGCAAGTACGCCGACCAGTTCGTGCCCGGCTTTGCGCAGCATGGTTTGGAGGGCAAGCGCCTGGGTGAGATGACCTCGTCCTTCTCCCTGCACAATGAACAGGATTTTCATTTCAACGTCGGCGGCGACCGGAATGACCAAGGGATAAACAAACTATTCAATACCCTTCGCTTCCCTTGCCGGTTTCCCCGAACGTATCTTGTGTCGCTCCTGCGCTGCCGTTCGCAGTCTCCCGGAGGGCGCGTCACGTACGCCATGCCCCGAATCCGTAGCGTGTTTTTCGCTAATTTACGCGACTGAATCATTGATGTCCCGTACGCGCGAACGCGACGTGCCGAGCGAAATGGTTTTGATCAGCGTATCCCTGAATTCTTTTGCAAACCATGCGTATTGTCGTAACGCGCCCATTGCCCCTTGAAGGGCTGTCTCTGCTGGATGGCTACGAGGTGGTCCAGCATCAATTTTCTCCCGGGGGACCGGACGAGGAACAGCTGATCGACATTGCGCAAGGGGCCGACGCCCTGATTACGCTCTTGTCGGATCCGGTGACCGACCGGGTGTTGCGCGCATGTCCCGACGTCAAGGTGGTTGCGCAGTATGCAGTAGGGTACGACAACATTGATCTGTCTGCGGCGCGGGCGCGGGGCGTTGTGGTGACGAATACGCCGGGGGTGCTTACGGAGGCCACTGCAGATATGGCGTTTGCGTTGCTTCTGGCGGCGGCCCGGCGGGTTGTGCCCGCGGATCGGTATGTGCGCGCCGGGTCGTTTTCAAGGTGGGAGGCGGACCTTATGCTGGGCGCCGAGTTGAACGGCGGCGCGATAGGGATCGTGGGGTTGGGCAGGATAGGCGCCGCCATGGCGCGCCGGGCTATCGGGTTCGGGATGCGCGTGTGCTATTATAACCGGTCTCGCGCCAATCCGTCCGTGGAGCAGAAACTGGGCGCTCGGCTTGTTTCGCTGGATGCGTTGCTGGAAACGAGCGATGTGATTTCCTTGCATTGCAGCCTGAATGCGTCCAGTCGCGGCCTCATTGGACGCGAGGCGTTTGCGCGCATGAAACCTTCGGCCATTCTGGTGAATACGGCGCGCGGCGCCGTGGTGAACGAGGAGGCGCTTGCAGAGGCGCTTCGCAATCGCGCGATTCGCGCGGCGGGCCTGGACGTGTTCGAGCGGGAACCGGCGGTGCATCCGGGGTTGCTTGATCTCGACAATGTGGTGCTGGCGCCGCATCTTGGCAGCGCAACGCATGCCACCCGCCTGAAGATGGCGGAAATGTGCGCCGAAGCGGTGCGGGCCGTACTCGAAGGCGCCCGGCACATTCCGTATCGGGTTGCGTAGCCTCCCCCGGTCGGCGGGAAAGCCGCGGCGTCAGAGCCATTTCATGGATACGACGATCAGGGTGATGGCCATAACACCGATGCTTACCGGCAGACCGGCCCGGAAATAATCCCGGAAACGGTATCCGCCGACGCCCATCACCATCAGATTCGTTTGATAGCCGATCGGGGAGAGGAAACTGGCTGAGGAGGCAATGGTCACGGCGATGGCTGCGGCGCGGGGCTCCAGGCCAATGTCGATGGCGGTCGCCAAGGCCACCGGAATCATAATGACGACGGCTGCGCTGTTCGTGATGATTTCCGTGACGATCATGGCGCCGAGATACAGGAAAAGCAACGCCGCAAGGGGATGTTGTCCCGGCAGGATGGTCGCAATCGCATGGCCCAGCCCTGTCGCCAGTCCGCTTTCCTGGACTGCGTGCCCTATGCCGAGTGCGCCGGTAATGGTCAGGACCACAGTTATATCGACCGATTGACGCAATGCGGGGCCGCGCAAAAGGCCCAGGAGGATCGTGCCCAGCGCGCCGGCGAAGGCGGCCGCGGCAAGGGGCAGCAGGCCGGCAATGTGCAACAGGATCAATAAACCGAGGGCGCTCAGGAGCGCCCCCGTTCTTCGGGTGATTCGCTGCGGTTTCCGGATTTCTTGCGTGACGAAGTAAAAATCTTCCTGGCTTTGGCGCCAGCGCTGGTCGAATCCTTTTTTGGCGTCGATGACAAGGCGGTCGCCTGGCTTGAGCGGAACGTTTCCGAGGGCGCCGCGGATCGATTCGTTGCGGCGATGAATAGCGAGGACCACTCCTTCGTATTTTTCCCGGAAGTTGACTTCCTTGAGTGTTTTTCCGGCCAGCATCGAGTTTGTCGAAACCACGGCCTGAAAGAGCGGAAATTCCTTTTCCCGTCTATGCGCCCCTTCTTTATTGGGATATACGGAAAAACCGGTCTGGCGGCGAAGGCGCTCTCTGGCGTCCATGCGCCCGATGAAGGTGAGGATGTCGTCTTCCCGGATGATTTCTTCTGGATCGACCGGTCCGATCACCTGCTGGTTGCGGTGAATATAGACGAGGTAGGCGTCGCCCAGCGACCGCAAATTCGCTTTTTGGATTGACATGCCTGCGAGGGACGATCCGGGCGGGACGCGCAAGCGGAATCGGTAGTCCAGCGTATCGGCTTTGTCCCGGTCGCCCGGGGTGGCGTCTGGCATGAGCCGGCGTCCCGCAAGAGACAGGTACAAAATCGTCAAGACGGTTACAGGCAGACCGATCCAGGCAAATTCGAACAACCCGAATTCCTGCATTCCGGCTTCCCGAATAATGCCCGAGGCAATGATGTTCGTCGAGGTGCCGACCAGCGTGATCATGCCGCCCGCAATCGCCGCGAACGAGAGCGGCATCAGGAGCTTCGATACGGAAACGCCGGTTTTTCGGGCTATCTCCTGCATCCGCGGTATGAGCATGGCGACCACGGGGGTGTTGTTCAGGCAGGCGGACAAGATGGCCGTGGGCGCCATGACGCGGAAAAGCAGCGAGGCTACGGTGCCGCCGGGGCGCGCCAGCCAGCGGTCTATCCAGGTGAGCATGCCCGTTTGATGAATGCCGGCGGCGACTACATACAGGGAAGCGATCGTAATGACCGTCTCCCATGCGACCCCCGAAAATGCTTCCACGGGGGGCAATACGCCCGCAATGAGCAAGACGCCCAATGCCGACAGAATGGTTACGTCCACTCGCGCCCATTCTCGCACAAGGGCAAAGATCATGCACAGCACTGTTGCAAGGGTAAACCAGGCTTGCCAGGGCATCGACATCCAGAGAATTGGCGCAGGGCCGCTACGCAGTGGACGGGATAATGCCTTGCGCCGCAAGCATGGCAACAATCTGGTCCACGCATTCCTGGACGGACAAGGCGTCGGTTTGGAGCCGGATTTCCGGATTTTCCGGGGGCTCGTATGGGGCGGAAACGCCCGTAAAATCGCGAATCTCGTTGTTGAGCGCTTTTTTATACAATCCTTTCGGATCTCGGTCCTTGCATATTTCCAGATCGCAATCCACATGCACCTCGAAGAAGCGATCTTCCGGAATAATGCGCCGGGGGTATGCGCGATCCCGGCGACAGGGCGATATGAGAGAGCAAATGGTAATGCTCCCCTGTTCGAAAAACAGCCGCGCCGTTTCGCTGACGCGCCGAATGTTTTCGGTCCGATCCGCCTCGGAGAAACTCAGGTCTCCGCACAATCCGTGCCGCACGTAGTCGCCATCGATGGACATGGTGCGGACGCCTTGTTCGAAAAGGCGTTTTTCGAGGGCGCGGGCGATGGTTGATTTGCCGGATCCTGAAAGCCCCGTCATCCAGAGTACGGCGGCCTGGTGTCCCTGTCGCCGTTCGCGCGCCTCGCGCGGAATGAACAATTCGTCCCACGCGACGCTAGGGGAAACAGGGCGTTCCATGGCAGGCGTCCGTCCGACCGGCGGAACGTGTTGCGCGGCGCCGCGGATCATGCCGGCGGCCACCGTATTGTTGGCGTCCGGATCGATCAGGATGAAACTTCCGGTTTCCCGGTTGACCCGGTAGGCGTCTACGAAAAGCGGGTCGGCCAGTTCGAATTCAATGCGTCCGATGTCGTTCAGGCTCAAGGAGTCCGCCGTTTCGCGGTGCAGCGTATCGATATTCATGCGATAAATCACGTTGCCGACCATAGCCTGTACGTTGCGGGTGGTATGCTGGATAATCCAGCGCCGGTTCGTGTTCATCGGTTCCTCGCTCATCCAGCATATGTCGGCGTCGATGCTGCGTGTCACGAGGGGTTGATTGCGTCGTCGGACAATCATGTCGCCCCGTCCGATATCAATGTCGTCCTCCACCGTGATTACGACCGAATCCCCGGCGCGGGCCCGCGGGATGTCGTCCTCCATGCGGATGATGGAGCGTATGCGGCTTTCCTGCCTGGACGGCAGCGCCACAATGTCTTCGCCCGGGGCAATGGACCCCGATACTACGCGGCCCGCATAGCCGCGAAAACGCTGGTGCGGGCGTATTACGTATTGCACCGGAAACCGAAAATCGACCACATTGCGCCCTGCGCCCACATTGACGGTCTCGAGGTGGTGCAGGATAGTCGGCCCGCGGTACCAATCCATTCGCTTGCTCTGTTCGACGACATTGTCTCCTTTCAGGGCGGAAATGGGAATGAAAACGACATCGTCTATGTCCAGGCGCTCAACGAATTCCCGATAGTCGGCGACGATTTTCCGGTAGGCTTCTTCGGAATAACCGACAAGGTCCATTTTGTTGATCGCCACGAGGATGTGGGGAATCTGCAGCAACGAGGCAATGAATCCATGCCGCCTCGACTGTTGCAGTACGCCGTTGCGCGCATCAATCAGAATGATGGCCAGTTCGGCGGTCGACGCTCCGGTGACCATATTGCGCGTATACTGGGTATGTCCCGGCGTATCGGCAATGATGAACTTGCGCTGCAAGGTGGAAAAATACCGGTAGGCGACATCGATGGTAATGCCCTGTTCGCGTTCCGCGCGCAGCCCGTCCGTGAGCAAGGCCAGGTTGATGGCGCCGTCGCCTTGTCCCAAACTGGCGCGCTCGATAGATTCGTATTGATCCTGGTGAATAGCTTTCGAATCGTACAGCAGGCGACCGATCAGCGTCGATTTGCCGTCGTCTACATGGCCTGCCGTGGTAAAGTGGAGTAGGTCCATCGAAGGGAGCTGTGTGATGGCGGCGGGATGCGGTCGAGTCGTGCTTTGCGCGTGAAAGAGAAGCGCTGATCAAAGTGGGCTTAATCGGAGCATTCTTAAAAGTAGCCTTGCCTTTTGCGGTCTTCCATGGCGGCTTCCGAGCGCATGTCGTCGGCGCGCGCGCCGCGCTCGGTGACGCGGGCCGAGGCTACCTCCTCAATGATTTCTTCCAGCGTGGCGGCGTCGGACCGGATGGCGCCGGTGCAGGTCATGTCGCCTACGGTGCGGAACCGGACCGTTTCGCGCGTCCATGCTTCCCCGTCCAGCAACGAGATATAACGGCATTTCGCCAGCAACATGCCGTTTCGCTCTACAATCTCGCGATCATGCGCGAAGTAAATGGAGGGAATCTCAATGTCCTGCATGAGGATATATTCCCATACGTCCAGTTCCGTCCAGTTGCTCAACGGGAAGATTCGAAAATGCTCCCCGGGACGTTTCCTGCCATTGAAAATATGCCACAATTCCGGGCGCTGGTTCTTGGGGTCCCATTGCCCGAAACGATCCCGGTGCGAGAAGAAACGCTCCTTGGCGCGGGCCTTTTCTTCGTCGCGGCGCGCCCCGCCCAGCGCACTGTCCGCCTTGAGTTCGTTCAGGGCGTCGAGCAGCGTAGTGATTTGCAACATGTTGCGGCTTGCATCCGGGCCCTCTTCTTCCTTGACGCGCCCCCGGTCTATGGAGTCCTGTACGGTCCGGACAATGAGTTTCGCCCCGATTTCCCGGGCGAGCCGGTCGCGCAGCGCAATCGTTTCCGGGAAATTGTGTCCGGTATCCACATGCAACAGGGGAAATGGAATGGGTGCGGGCCAGAATGCCTTCCGGGCCAGGCGCACCATGACGAGCGAGTCCTTTCCCCCTGAAAACATCAGGCAGGGCCGCTCGAATTGCGCAGCCGTTTCCCGCATGATGTAGATGGCTTCGGATTCCAGCCGTTCGAGATGGATATTACGCAAGGCTTTCGGTGCGTTTATGCGTTGAGGCGGGCAATCACGCTTGCCGGATAGCATCCTGTAATAGCGTACGCCGGGCTTTGCGGACTTAACCAGAGTATCCTGTGCATTTTGTCAGGATTACCGATGTTCACGAGTTCCGCGCCATCCTGTTCCATACAATTCGTTTCCGCATGAATTGGTCTGTACTATGTTTGTCTGTCGTCATATTCCTGTGTCCTGGGGTCGGGCGCTTCGTTGCGCAGGCGTTTGCCGGGGGCGTTACTTGAGCAGGGACATGGTTTTGACGCCGATCTGATTTTCTGTTTCAAGGACGTAGAGATACGTGCCGCTGGCGAGGTCTGCGGCGTCGAACGCGACGTCGTAGCGCGCCGCCGGTCGCACGCCGTCGATCAACACGCGGATTTCGTGTCCGAGCAGGTCGTAGACCGCCAGGCGTACGCGCTGCGCCTTGTCGAGCGCGAAGCGGATCGTGGTGGACGGATTGAACGGATTCGGATAGTTTTGCTCCAGCGCGAAGGCTTCGGGTATCTCCTCTTCGCCTTCGACGGAGGTGGCGCTTTGCGCGTCCTTGATGGTCAGTTCGACGGAGGAGGGCGCGCCGGGCTGCATGCCGTCGGGCAGGTCGCCGAGGGCTACGGTGAGCGTTTCGTCGTCCGCGTCGTCGTCTACGTTCGTGGCGATGGCGCCTGTTCCGCTTGTCTCGTTCGCCGCGATAGCGATGGAGGCGAGCGGTTCGTAGTCGCCCGCTTCGGCGGTGCTCGCCGTCAGCGCGAGGGGTATGGCCACGTCTGTCGCGAGCGCCTGCGAGAGCGTCGCGACGACGGTGATCGTCTCGCCTTCGCTCGCCGGGTTCGGCGAAGCCGACAGCGTCGCCACGGCGTCGTCGTTGTCGTTCACCGCGACGGTCGCGGAGGAGGGGCTGCCCACCGCGTAGCCGTCGCCGGCGTTGACGGTGACTTGCACCGAGCCGCTGGCCTCGTTTGTGCTGTCGTCGGTCGTCTCTACGGCGAAGGCAGTCGTACCGCTTGCGTCCAGCGCGACGGTCCGCACGCCTGTTTGCACGCCGTAGTCGCCGCTCTGCGCCACCGTCAGGTTCACCGTCATCGACGACGCTGGCGCCGGGTTCGCGCTCACCGTGAAGTTCGCCGCGGCTCCCTCCGTCACTGCCGGGCCCGCCGTGATCGTCACCGACGGCGTCCCCGGCGGAGGGTCGTCGCTCGCCTGGATCGTCAGCGTATGCACATTCGTCGAGCCCACCGCGTAGCCCGAGCCCGCCGCCAGCGTCAGCGTCACCGTCTCGGCGCGCTCGGCGGCGTCGTCGTCCGTGATCGCCACCCGAATGTTCGCGGTCGTCGCGCCCGACGCTACCGCGACCGTGCCCGACAGCGCCGCGTAGTCCGAACCCGCCGTCGCCGAGCCGCCCACCGTATAGTTGAGCGTGAGGTTCGCCGTCGGCGCAAAGCTCAGCGTAACGCCCACGTTGATCGCGCCCGCGTTCTCCGCTGCGCTCGACGAGGCCGCCGCGAAGTTCGCCTCAGGAGGCGCCGGGTCCGCGATGGTGAAGTCCGCGAGGTTGTCCACGCCCCTGGCGGCGCCGCCCAGGCCCGTGGACGTCAGCGCGCCGAGGCCGATCTGAACCGTCTCCGCCGCAGCCTCCGCGACGTTGTCCGCCGTCGCCGTCAGCGCGATGGTCACGGACGTCGCCGTCGTCCCCGTCGCCGGGCCAGTGAACGCGACGGAGGCCGAGCCGCTGTTCAGGTTGCTGCACGTCACCCCCGCAGGCAAGGGCGACGGGCAGGCGAGCGCGTAGTCGCTGTTGCGCGTCGCCGCGCCGGCGAACGTCAGCGGCGCCGTCAGCGTCTCGCCCTGCCTAAGGCCGCGGCCCAGCGTCAGGAGGATGTTTTTCGCGTCCCCCTCGATGAGGTCTCCCGCCGCGCCGGAGAGCGTCACCGTCGTCGTGTCGTTGTCTGCCACCGTCACCGACGCGGCGCTCGCGCTCCCCACCGTGTAGCCGTTACCCGTCTCCACCGTGACCGTCACCGGGCCGTTCGGCTCGTCGGCGCTGTTGTTCGCGGTCGCCACGCTGTAGGTTGCGGAGCCGGTGGTCGGGACCGTCACCGTCTTGCCGGCGCCCTCGTCGCCGGCGGACACGAAATCCGAATGCGGCGCGTCCGCCACGCTCAGATTCACCGTCAGGTTCGTCGCCGGAGCCGGGCTTGCGCTCACCGTGAAGCTCGCCGCCGCCCCCTCCGTAGCCGTAGCCGACGCCGCCGCGATCGTCACAGACGGATCCGGATCGTCGTTGTCGCTGACGGCCACCGACGCCCCAGGGGGCGTGCCTATCAGATAGTTCGCGCCGCTTAAGCCGAGGGCGGATATAAAGCCGTTGGGCTCGTCTTCGTCGTCGTCGATCGTGGGCACGGCGAAGGCGCCCGTCCCGCTTGTGTTGACCGTTACGTTCCGGAAGCCGAGCTCGTTCTGCGCACTGAAATCACTGTTGTCAGAAGAGACAAGCACCCGGACGGAGAGGTCTGCGCTCGGGGTTGGCGAGGCGGAAAGGGTGAAGGAGGCGCGTTCGCCTTCGGTCACTGCCGCGCCGCCCGAAATTCTGACGACTGGTATTGGATCGTCGTTGTCGCTGACAGTCACCGTCGCCGAGGAGGGGTCGCTCACCGCGTAGCCGTCGCCGGCGTTGACGGTAACCTGTATCGAGCCGTTGGCTTCGTCCACCCTGTCGTTGTTCGTCGCCACGGCGAAGGTGGCTGCGCCGCTTGCGCCGACAGTCACTTTTCGTTTGATGAACTGGCCTGGCGCGAGATATTCGCCGCTCTGCGTAATGGCTACATTGACAGGGAGATTTGCGTTGGGAGGCGGCGAGGCGGAAAGGGTGAAGGAGGCGTCTTCTCCTTCGGTAATCGCCGAGCCTCCCGAGATGCTGACCAGCAATATACCGGGACGCGGACCGTCCTTAAGGGTGACGTCGGCGTTGAAGTTCGTGGTTGCGTCGAAGCCAATCTCCAGTTGGATAGTTTCGTCGCCTTCATTGAGGTTATCGGCCAGCCCTTCGATTTCGAACCAGGCGGTCGTCTCGTTTGCAAGTTTATTCCAATCCGGAATTTTGTAGTCCGCCGTAAGCGTCGCCGTTCCAGGGTCAGACCGGAATCTGACGTTGATCTCCGTCGAATTTATGACGGGCAAATTCGAAAGGTTGAACCTGATTCTTTCGCCTTCATATAATTCCATAGGGGACATCGCAATCTGCGCGGCGGTTTCGGGTGCGAAGCCGAGAAAACTCGCGAACAGCGTCAGGCAGAGCAGGCCGTGTCGAAGGCGGTTTGCGTCATGGCGCGAAACTGCCGTGTTTTCTGCTGATTTCAACGATGCAATCATGATGGCCCTTGCGTACGAAAACGACGCGCTGAGCGAAGCAGTTTTGATCAGAGTATCTTTAGGATACTCTGATCAATCCGGTGTTTGGGGGTCAGATTGAAGGCATTGAAGGTTTCGATGCGTACAGGGAGCGATTTTTGGTCGAATCCAACGTTAAATCGTCGATATTGTCGTGTTTTTGCGCCCCGGGCGCCTCAAAACGGGGCGCTCGGGCATACCTATCGGGCGACAGCTATCAATTTCTTGCGCGCCATGTAGAAATTCGCCAGCGCAAACAGCGTATAGACCTGCGCCGCGTTCTTGCGCAACCCCCGGTAGCGCGTCTTGCGGTAACCCCAAAGATGCTTGACCACCCCGAAGGGATGTTCTACGCGCGCGCGAATGCGGTTGCTCTTGCGATTGAACGAAGCGTCCGCGCAGGTCAGTTTCCTGCCTCTGGCCGCCTTGCGCAACACCCGCCAGGCGACGCCTTGCGACTCGGCCTGCTCCTTGCGCTTTCGGCACGCGTAGCCCTTGTCGCCGTAAATCTCCTTCTCCTCGCCGTGCAGACACTGCTCCATCATCGTCACGTCGTGCACGTTCGCAGCCGTCACCTCTACGCTGTGCACATAGCCCTGCGTGTCCGTGCCGATATGCGCTTTCATCCCGAAACGCCACTTGTTCGCCTTGCGAGTGGACTTCATCTCAGGATCGCGCGCGCCGGTGCGGTTCTTCGTAGACGCAGGAGCAGAAATGATCGTCGCGTCCACTATGCTGCCCTCGCGAACCATGACGCCGTGAGCACGAAGATGCTTGTTGCTAATCGACAGAAGCCTCTTCGTCAGCCCGCGCTCCTCGAGCCAGTGGCGAAACTTGCATATCGTCGTCTCGTCCGGCGCGTAGCCCGCGTCAAGACGAGCGAAACGACGCATCGCGATATTGTCGTGAAGAGCGTCTTCCATGCCCGGATCCGAATGACCGAACCACTGCTGCATGAAGTAGATACGAAGCATCGTTTCAAAACCGACCGGAGGACGACCCCTTGCTCCCTGCGGATAGAAAGGCTCCAACTCCGAAAGAAAAGCCTCCCATGGAAGCACCGAGTCCATCTGCTCGAGAAATCGCTGGTTACGCGTCTTTTTCGTGCGGCTTTGGTAGGCTACGTCCTCGAATGAAAACTGGAGCATCGGATTTCCTCGATTGGTAATGGGATATACCGTAAAATACAAACGGGGGATTAAATCAGAGTATCCTTTAGGATATAAGCCGGATATAAGCCCCGGGACAAAAGAAAGACGGCGACCGGAAATCTACTCGCCAAAAACGACAATTTCACCCCCCTGCTCCCGTTGCCCCTGTTTCTGTTGATCGGGACCGTGATTCAGAGGAAGCCCAGGAAAGACCGGAGAACGCCAAAACAATATTAGGACGCTGATTAAGCCCGCAAAGGTTAGGGGTTGAGCGGCGCGCGTCGGCAAGGCGTGACGAAGCAGCGCAGGCGGCGGCGTCCTTTCGAGGAACAACGGGTCGGGCGGGCGCTTGCATCCATAGCTCCGCTCTGCATTGCGTCGTAAGCAAACAGGGCGGATAACGCACGGAGGATGCGCTGATTCGTTCTTCCGGCCTGCGCCCGCGCCGCGCCCGCCTGCGTTCGCGTCTTCGGAAGCGTTAGGGCCAAACGGTTTCTGCGCCGCGCGCCGGCGCCCGGAGCGCATTCCGCCTGACGCCGCGCCCGGATTTACTTGAGCAGGGACATGGTTTTGACGGCGACCTGGCTCTCCGCTCGAAGGACGTAGAGGTATGTGCCGCTGGCGAGGTCCGCGGCGTCGAACGCGACGTCGTAGCGCGCCGCCGGCCGTACGCCGTCGACGAGTACGCGCACCTCTTGTCCGAGCAGGTCGTAGACCGTCAGGCGTACGCGCTGCGCCTTGTCGAGCGCGAAGCGGATCGTGGTCGACGGATTGAACGGATTCGGATAGTTTTGCTCCAGCGCAAAGGCTTCGGGTATCTCCTCTTCGCCTTCGACGGAGGTGACGCTTTGCGCGTCCGTGATGGTCAGTTCGACGGAGGCGGGCGCGCCGGGCTGCACGCCGCCGGGCAAGTCGCCGAGGGCTACGGTGAATGTTTCGTCGTCCGCGTCGTCGTCTACGTTCGTGGCGATGTCGCCTGTTCCGCTTGTCTCGTTCGCCGCGATCGCGATGGAGGCGAGCGGTCCGTAGTCGCCTGCTTCGGCCGTGCCCGCTGTGATCGCGAGGGGTATGGTCACGTCTGTCGCGAGCGCCTCCGAGAGCGTCGCCGTGACGGTGATCGTTTCGCCTTCGGTCACCGGGTTCGGCGAAGCCGAGAGCGTCACTTCGGGCGTCGAGGGCGGCGGTCCTGTCGGAGGGACAACCGGCGGAGAGTCGTCGTTGTCCTGGATCGTCAGCGTATGTACGTTCGTCGCGCCCACCGCGTAGCCCGATCCCGCCGCCAGCGTCAGCGTCACCGTCTCGGCGCCCTCCGCGGCGGCGTCGTCCGTGATCGACACAGGAATGTTCACGGTCGTCGCGTTCGCCGCTACCGCGACCTCGCCCGTCAGCGCCGCGTAGTCCGTAGCCGACGTCGCCGTGCCGCCCACCGTGTAGTTGAGCGTGAGGTTCGCCGTCGGCGCCGGGTTCAGCGTCACGCCTACGTTGATCGCGCCCGCGTTCTCCGCCGCGCTCGACGAGACCGCCGCGAAGTTCGCCTCAGGCGTCGCCGGCGGAGAGTCGTCGTTGTCCTGGATCGTCAGCGTATGCACGTTCGTCGCGCCCACCGCGTAGCCCGAGCCCGCCGTCAGCGTCAGCGTCACCGTCTCGGCCCCCTCGACGGCCTCGTCGTCCGTGATCGACACAGGAATGTTCACGCTCGTCGCGTTCGCCGCTACCGCGACCTCGCCCGTCAGCGCCGCGTAGTCCGTAGCCGACGTCGCCGAGCCGCCCACCGTGTAGTTGAGCGTGAGGTTCGCCGTCGGCGCCAAGCTCAGCGTTACGCCCACGTTATGCGTGCCTGCGTTCTCCGCCGCGCTCGACGAGGCCGCCGCGAAGTTCGCCTCAGGAGGCGCCGCGTCGTTGTCCTGGATCGTCAGCGTATGCACGTTCGTCGCGCCCACCGCGTAGCCCGAGCCCGCCGTCAGCGTCAGCGTCACCGTCTCGGCCCCCTCGACGGCGTCGTCGTCCGTGATCGACACAGGAATGTTCACGGTCGTCGCGTTCGCCGTTACCGCGACCGTGCCCGCCAGCGCCGCGTAGTCCGTAGCCGACGTCGCCGTGCCGCCCACCGTATAGTCGAGCGTGAGGTTCGCCGTCGGCGCGAAGCTCAGCGTTACGCCCACGTTATGCGTGCCTGCGTTCTCCGCCGCGCTCGACGAGGCCGCTGCGAAGTTCGCCTCGGGAGGCGCCGGGTCCGCGATGGTGAAGTCCGCGAGGTTGTCCACGCCCTTCGCGGCGCCGCCCAGGCCCGTCGACGTCAGCGCGCCGAGGCCGATTTCAACCGTCTCCGCCGTCGCCTCCGCCGCGTTGTCCGCCGTCGCCGTCAGCTCGATGGTCACGGACGTCGCCGTCGTCCCCGTCGCCGGGCCAGTGAACGCGACGGAGGCCGAGCCGCTGTTCAGGTTGCTGCACGTCACCCCCGCAGGCAAGGGCGACGGGCAGGCGAGCGCGTAGTCGCTGTTGCGCGTCGCCGCGCCGGCGAACGTCAGCGGCGCCGTCAGCGTCTCGCCCTGCCTGAGGCCGCGGCCCAGCGTCAGGAGGATGTTTTTCTCGTCTCCCTCGATGAGGTCCCCGGCCGCGCCGGAGAGCGTCACCGTCGTCGTGTCGTTGTCCGTCACCGTCACCGACGCGGTGCCGGGGTCCCCCACGGTGTAGCCCGTCCCCGTCTCCACCGTGACCGTCACCGGGCCGTTCGGCTCGTCGGCGCTGTTGTTCGCGGTCGCCACGCTGTAGGTTACGGAGCCGGTGGTCGGGACCGTCACCGTCTTGCCGGTTCCCTCGTTCGCCGCGGACACGAAGTCCGAGTGCGGGGCGTCCGCCACCGACAGGTTCACGGGCAGGTTCGCGGTCGGCGCCGGGCTCGCCGTCACTGTGAAGTCCGCCGCCGTTCCCTCTGTGACCGCGCTGCCGCCTGAGATTGTAATCGCCGGGGCGCCGGCGCCGACCTCGAAGACCGGGGACAGGCCGAGGAGACGCTTATTGTCGCTTGGAACAGTGGAGGTGTAATCCAATCCGCTCTGGGTATTGCCAAATGTCGTAATAATATTGTTCCCCCCCAGCGCAAGATCGAAGTTCCCAGCTGTGTCCTTGGTGCCGTCATCATTGCTGCCGCTCCAAAATTCTGTACCTGCGGCAACTGCTCCTCTGGATTCATCCCTTCCCACGGGGTTGGCCCATGTCCCGTCGTGGAAGTCGGCGTAGTCGTCGGCGACCTTGGCGCCGCCCAGCCAGTAGATCGGCACGCCCGTACCGGTGGTCATGGCGTTGTCGTGCGCGTCCACCGTAGGGGTCGAGGCGACCGCGCGGAACTGCGCGCTGTAGGACTGGATCGCCGAGTGCCCGGCCGCGGCGCGGCCCTGCACGAAGCTGTCGTAGTCCGCGATGTCCGACGAGGTCGCATTGCGCGTCGTCGACGTGAGGAACATCAGCCGGAACTGGTCGCCGTCGCCCAGGCCGGAGGGTTTGAGCGCCCAGTCGTTCGGCACCATGGTCTGCGCCTGCGCCCCGGCGGCAAGGCCGAGCAGCAGCGGCAGGAACGCTGCGGCCAGAAAGATCCGAGCCGTTTCCCGGAGCAGGCGACGGTAGTTGACCGTTGCATAGCTGAAACCGGAGAAGAGCAAGGCTCTGTATAAAGAGCCGGCGCGGCGCCGGCCGACGCTACGAAGAGGGTGCGTGGGGGGGGGGGGGGGCAGACCTTGTCATGAAGCCGTTGAAATCGTTGCATGGCTCGGCATCTATCGTGATCGTTCATGCGAATAGCGTCTCCGGCCGGGTTGCAAATCAGCCGGCAAGGCCCGAAACGCTGCAATATACGTCCGAACGTTCATTAAACGCAATATTTCAGGGGAGCTGCTGAGTGAAATTGTCTCGTTTTCATGCGTAAAGGGCGTTATGGTTCCATCGTTCACGAGCGCATCGCGGTGATCGAGCTTTAAGGATGCTCTGATTAAGCCCGCAAAGGTTAGAGGCCGAGCGACGCGCGTCGGCAAGGCGTGACGAAGCAGCGCAGGCGGCGGGCCGCATAATCAGAGCTTCCTAAGGTTAACGACACAGCCGGCGCGCGCCTGTCTGCCTCCCGAAAGGCGTCCGCCGCGCGCCCTTGAATCATGACGCGTCCGCTCCCGACTGCAATGCGGCGGAAGGGCGCCTGGGGCGGTTGTTGCCCGGGCGCGCGCCGGAACGCCCAGCCTTGGAAGCAGCGTCCTCTCCGCCCACGCCGCCCAGGGTGTAAATGGGCATTTCGAGCACTTCCAGTTCGCCGCCCGGCACGGCGAAATGTACGGGCGTTCCGGTCGTCAGGTCTCCCCAGCCTCGCTTGTCGAAGTACGCTCTGCCGGCCGCGGCCAGATAGCATTCGATATTTTTTTCGTGCTTGAGTTTCGCCCATAAACTGGCGGCGTCCGCGGAGCTCTGTTCGTCGTCGGGACTGCCGACGGGGTCCGAAGCGGAAGCCGGATTCATTTGGCCTCGCTCCACGCGCGTTTTGTTGATCAGCTCGGCTGCGCGCGCGGCGCTTCCTCCGGTTCGCAACAACCCCTCCGCTACAAGCATGTCCAGCTCCGTTACCTTGAATTGCACCATGGGGCCGTTGTTGCCGTTGTCCAGATAGGCGCGGTATCGCTTATGGGTATGAGACGAATAGTGGTACGTGCCTCGGGAAGGCGGAAAAGGGCCCGGAACGCCCCAGTATTCGAAATCGGTTCCGCTATTGCGCGGGTAGGTCAGTACGGTCCCGGCGACGTGCGCGCCCGCCCGTTCCCGCTGTTCGCCCGCCACGATGGTTTCCATCCCGTTTTCCGGCCCCACGATACGCCTGTCCGAAGTATAGATGTCGAACACGTTGCGGTCTGCAACCGGCGTGTCGAGCCAGTTCTGAAATCCTCCCGAGTCGTCTGCCGGACCGATCGTGCGATAATCCGCGCGCGACCAGGAGACCCCTTCTTGTCCCCACGCCTTCGTCGGATCCCATTCGAGTGCGCCGGAATCGTTTCCTATGGGAGCCCAGTCCTCCGTAATGCCCTGCTCGGCATGTCGGATTACCGCGGCCCAGTCGGCGGTTGCCCGCTCGGCGGGCCAGCGTCCGACCGAGGCGATGAACCGCGCCATGAACGAATGAGCCAGTCGGGCCAGGTCTTCGTTGGTGACCGTAAGTCCGAATATCCAGTCGTCTGCCGCGGGAATCGCGAAGGAATTGGCGTTCGCTATGGCGATCGAATCTTCCAGTTTTTGCAGCGCAAAAGCCATGACTTCCGGGTAGGGCTTTAACGTCAGTCCGGTCAGATCCGAATCTTCGTCCACCGTAAAACCCTGGTCGTAGCGCAGCGCAACGTAGCCGTGAGACAGGCCCTGGATAAACTTGGCGAAAGCCTTGAGTTTGGCGACGTCTTCGAACGCCGACTCGTCCTCGTTGATGATAGCCAGCGCGTCCGACGTATTCGAAATAGCCAGATAGTTATTGTCCCACGGCGCTTTCATGGCTTCGGCGTAGCGGAATGTCGGGCTGTTGTCGAAAGCGACGCGGGGTTCCGACGAGAGATACCGCCCGGCGAAATTGCCCCACGAAAAGGAATATTCGTCTGCGATGGCGGTGAGGGGCATTTGTCCGTTGGCCCATACGTTGGCGCGCCAGAAATCGAGGAAGGAGCTCCCGACGAGATTGGTCACGTCGTTGGGATCAGCCAGGACCTGGCTGGCGTCGGGACTGTTGTCGTTCTCGACCACCAGGTCTGCGCACCCTGTCCATGCGAAGACCAGTGCGAAGGCCAGCGCGGAGGAGCGTATTTTGCGCAACGCGTTCATGTCGCATACGTTATCCATATCAAAAATCAAGGGTGATCCTGCCAGTGACGGTTCGGAAGTTCGGATAGCGAAACTGATCCACGCGAAACAAGGAGGCGTCCCCGCCAACCGTAGCGTTTGCGCTGGTTCGGCCGGTTTCGGGGTCGAACCCCGAATATTTCGTAAAGGTGAAGAGATTGCGCCCGGTGACGCCCAGACGCAGTCGATGGAGTCCGAAAGCATTTCCGAACAGGCGCGCAAGTCGCTGCTTGTCGAGGGAATATTCCAACGTAAATTCCCGCAATTTTATGTAGTCGCCGTCTTCTACGAAGTGATTATTCGCGCCATTCACATGGTAGAGCGCCTGCATGTAGTTGGCGGTCTTCTTGCGTGCGTCGGATTTGCCCGCCTGGTCCTGATCCCGATGCCGATTATCCCGGTAGGCCCACTGGGCGGTGGCATTGTAGATATTCCCGCCTATCTGCGCATTCCAGAGCATATACGCGGTGAGGCCGCGCCAGCGTACGGTAGCGTTCAGCCCGAGATTGTAGTCCGGGAGCGTATTGCCGATGCGGGCGAAGGCGACGCATTCCTCGTTTTCGAACAGAATGGGCATGCCCCATCCGTAGGCTGTTTGGCCGCAGGGCGTCGTCATGGCTTCGCTTTCGGTTCCCCAAAGATTGCCGGCTATGCCGTCCATCCAGGCGTTTTCCGAACCGACCCATACTACGTAGCCGTCGTCGTTGACCTGGAACTGATCTTTCGCAACGCCCGAGGGCAGTTCGTCCATGTCCGTCAGGAATTTGTCCCCGTACATGGCCCCCAGTATTTCTCCTTCGCGAATGTAGAAGGCGTTCATGGGACCGCCCCGGAACGGCGGCGGCTCGAATTCGGCGATTCGCTGGCGCGTGCGATCAAAGACGACGCCTATGTCCAGACTGGCGGAAGCATTTCGGAACAGCGACGTACGGAGAGAAGCTTCTATCGTATTGGATTCGAGGGTTCCTGCGTTTCGCCATTGCCCCGAATAACCCGTGGAGGCGGACAAGGGAACGAGCAACAACTGATCTTCTACTCTGGAACGCGCATAGACCAGCTCCAGAAACGCCCTGCTCCAAACGGAAAATTCCATTCCTGCTTCGGTTTCTTTCTGCAATTCGGGCTTCAGCAGGCTATTCCCCAGGGTCGATTTCGTCAACTGTCCATTGGAAAGAAAAAACGTTTCGTACTGGCACTGAAAGCAGGGTCGCGCGCCGGCGGTCCCGTACGAAGCGCGAAGCTTGAATTCGGGAAGCGCCTTTCGGGCGGGCCACCAGGTTTCTTCTGACAGGCGGTAGGCGCCGCTGATCCGAAAATAGGTTTGCCATCGCTCCTCGGCGCCGAAAAGCGAACTTCCGTCGCGGCGGACCAGCGCGTCCGCAATGTAGCGGTCGGCGTAATCTGCTCCTGCTATGGCGTAAAAACCCTGGGAACGAATCGTCGAACTGCTGGAGCTGATGAATTTATCGTCGGTGTTCACATTGGAAAGGTCCGAAATGCCCGTGGCCGCCAATCCTCTGCCGCTGATGAATTCTCCTCGCTCGCTGAAGGCCTCCGTCGCCCAGCGAAACTGGGTTCGGGCGACGAGGCGGTCGAATTGCTTCCGGAAAGATCCCGTCACGTCGGCGTTCAGGGCCGACGTGACGGCGTTATCTCGATCTATTTCTCCCGATTCCTTGCTATTGCCGCTAATTTGTTGATATCCCTTGTCGTAAAATTCGAGGCCATCGCGATCCGAGCGGTCGAAACTGACATTCGTTTCGACGTCGAACCAGTGTGCCGGCTCCCAACGGTTCCGTACGTTGCCGTATACGCGGGCGCGCTTTTGAAATTGATCGACATTCTCAATCACATAGAGCGGGTTTTCTTCCAGCGACAAGGGATCCGCGCGCACCTTGAGTTCGCCCTTTTCGTCCCGTTCCGCAAGGCTCGCCGCAGGGCTCGTAAACATAATGCCGAAGAATGGATTTATATCTATGTTGTTCGGCGCATCGCGCGTAGACGTCGAATAAAAACTTGAAATCGAAGTAGACAACGTGTTTTTCATGCGATGATCCAGATTAAACCGAACGCTTTTCCTGTCATATCCTTTTTGCCCGGCGATGACGCCTTCTTCCCGGAAATTCGCGAAGGAAAATAAAAAATTGGCCGCTTCTCCATTGCGACGTATGGCAATGGAATTGGTCCATGTATTGCCGGGATCGAAAAATTCGTCGAACGCATTATAGGTGACTCCGGGATAGGGGTTGTCGAAAAAAGACACTGTTGTATTTCCGTCGACGACGGTCGCGGAGCTATAGGGAATATCCTGTCCGGCGGCGTCCACAAAAGAAGTTCCGGCGGCGTTCATCCGGTAATTGTGCGAATTATTGGGCGCGAATTTTTGCATCCCGAAATTAATCCCCATCTCGTTGCGAATCGTCACGCGCGTCTCGTGGATAGGGATCTGTGCGCCTCGGCGGGTCGAAATGCGGATGACCCCGTTCTGAGCGCGGGATCCGTACAGCGACGATGCGGAAGCGCCCTTGACGATCTCTATGCTTTCTATATCCAGCGCGTCAATGTCTACCTGGCTGGCTCCGAGCGCCACGCCATCGACGATGTAGAGCGGTTGGGCGCTTCCCGTAATGCTGGTGGACCCGCGCAAGCGCACGGAAATGCCGTCGCCCGGCTGCCCGCTTTGGGCAATCACGCTGGCGCCCGCCACCTTCCCGTGCAAGCCGTGAAGCGGGCTGCGCGCCGGCGCAAGGGCGACCAGGTCCTTGTCGACCTGGTCTACGGTGAAGGCGAGCTTCTTTTTCGGCGTGGCTTCGGCGAGCCCGGTCACCACGACCTCGTCCAGATTGAAAAGGTCCGCGGCAAGCACGAAATCGACCGTCATTTCCGGGGGCGTAACGGTAATGCTCCGGATCTGGGGCGAATATCCGATATATTGCACCGCAAGATCGACCGCTTGCCCTGCGTATTCCAAAGGCGCTTCGAACGAATAACGGCCTTCAAGGTCGGTCGACGCGCCAAGCAGCCAATCGGATATGAATACATTGGCCCCGACAAGCGCTTCTGCGTCGTCGTCCGTTACGACGCCGGATATGGTTATCTGTTGCGCGCTCGCCGTGACCGGCAGCGCCAGGAATAACCATAACGCCAGGCGCGCAGTCCGTAATGTTTTCAGGAGGCTACCCATGTATACGTAATATAATTGCATGATGTTTCGGCGGCGGCCCCGTCGTATGTACGACGTCGCGCCGGTCTGGCGCGAAGCACAGGATGCTCTGATCAAACCACTTCGCTCAGCGCGTCGCGTTCGGGCGCACAGAACATCGTGATGGCATCGTTGAAACCAGCGGAAAACACGGTGGTTTCGGGCCATCGCGGAGGCCGCGCGCCCTTCGTAGCCTTTGCGCTTTGCGGACTTGATTCAGCGTATCCCGTACGCGCCCGCAAAGAGATTTGTCAAGTTTTACGCCCCTCCGTATTATGCTTTCGCCGCGCCCAGTCAGACCAGGTCCACCATGAAAAAACGCTTTTCGTTTCGAGGGCGGCTCCTTCGCTTTCTGGCGATAGCCGGAGGGCTTCTTGCGTTGATTCCGCTTACGTGGGCGGTCCGCGAGGCCCGTCTTGCTGAGATCCAGCAGAATCCCGAGGCGCACCGCGAAAAAGTGGTCTCGGCGGCGCTTGACCGCATTGCGCGCGATTTCGGGGCGTTGCAAAGCGATCTTGTCGAGCGCGCCGGGCGCATTGCCTCGGCCTCGGCGGTCATTGAGGCGCTGGATGCGCAGAAAACCGATTCGGCGTCGCTCGCACATTATTTTTCCGACCTGAAGGTCCCCTACGGGACATCGGTGGAGTTGTACGCCGCGGACATGGAACTGGCGGCCTGGAACGGGTTCAGCATGCCCATGGATGCGGCGCCCGCGGCGCCTGATTTTCCCGCCGGAGTGCACGCGAGCATTGCGCAGGACGGCGCGTTCCGGCAGGCCGCGGTGGTTTGGCGCCCGGTTCTGCGCGACGGCCGCACGCTGGGCATGGTTCGGGCCATGCGCCTGGTGGGCTACGCTCCGCCGGTGCACAACGAATACATCAAGGACGTAAGTCTGGTGCCCAAATGGCGAAGATTGGCGAAATTGCCTGTCGAATGGACCTTTGACGCGCCGTCGGGCGCTCCGGCTTCTTCGGTGCGGTTGCTGAAGGGCGCGGACGGCGCGGCGCTGGGCATGGTTACGATAGATGCGCCTTCCGTACGGCAAATGACCGAACTGGCCGCCGTGCTCCCGAACCATCTCATGGCGCTCTGGACGACCTTGTTTTTGTTCTGGACCCTTGGGGGCGTATGGCGCCTGTATCGCCGGGAGCTCCGGCGTTTGCTGGCGGAGCCCGACCGCCGTCAATGGTGGGTTTTATTTGGCTGTTTCGCGTTTATGGCCGCGTACTTATGGTCGATTCGCTTTGTCCTCCTGACGTTGCATGTCCCGTCTCGCTGGCAACAAGGCAAAACGCCGCTGGCCCCGCTTTTCGATCCCGCCCATCTTTCGTCGGACTTGTTTGGGGGATTGCTTGGCGCGACGGGCGAATTCCTGATCTCCATTCTGTTTCTGGCCGCCTTCGCCGGCGCGTTTCTGGAATGGATCGTTACGCTGCAGCGCGTACGAGTCCGCCTTGCTGGTTCCCGAACCGGGTCGCGGGCGGCTTTTGTCGGCATGGCGGCGGCCTGTACGGCGATCCTGACCGGCCTGACGTTGGCGGCGGCGCTTGCGACGCGGCATATCGCGCTGGATAGCTCGTTCGACTTTTTCGCCAAGGAAGGACTTATTCCCGATCTGCACCTGCTGGTGGTTTTTTGCAGCCTTGTGCTCATGCAGATCGGAGTAATGCTGATCGCCGTGGGCGTGGCGCGGGTAGCGATCGCCGAAGCGCTGCGCCAATTGCCGCTGACGACGGCGCCCTGGACGTCAGCGATTCTGGGCGCCGTTTCCGTGGTTGCGCCGGTTGCGCTCTTGTATGCGTGGACTCCGATCGGGGACGTGCTGCCGGCGGCCGTGCCGGGATATATGCTCGCCGCTGTTTTCGGACTGGCGAGCCTGGTTCTGTTGCGGTCGATTCGGCGGATGGATCTGGCCCTGATCCGGAATCTCTTTCCGTTGATTTTTCTGGTGACCTTTCTGCTGTATCCCATGTTTTACCGGGGGCTGGACGCCAGCCGCCATGTACGCATGCTTGCGGCGGCGGAAGCGTTTGCCGAGGGCAGGGGAGGGCGCGCCTCGCTGGCCGAAGGCGGCATACTCATATCCGGCGTGTTATTGCCTTCCGGGTCGGACGACGCCTTGTTCGATACGTTTTCCGCCGCGGAATTTCGGGACGGCTTTCTGGCGCGGAGCGCCGGGCGGGATTTTGAACGATACCGACTTCCGGAAGAGGTGGCGCAAGCCTTGTTGCGTCAACCGGTCGTCTGGAAGAACGAGCGGACGGCAGGCGGTTCCTGGCAGACCTGCTATGTTCGTCGGGATGTTTCGTCTTCGCATGCGATGCATGTGTTTGCTGCGCGCGCTCCTCGCGTTACGCTTTTCGACCACTTGTACTACCTGTTGCGCCTGACCATGGGCGGGCTGGCGATCGGGTTGCTGTGCTACCTGATCGGCGTCTGGATTCGTTACCGGCAAGGGTTATTGCCCGCGCGCCATATTCGTTTCCGGGACAAGGTGCTGAACGCGCTGATCGGGATCGGGATTATTCTGATCGCCGTCGTGGGCGTCGTGGGCGAGCAAGCGGTTACGGCGGGAAGCAGGCAATCCGTGGAGCGGTGGCTTCGCCGACACCTCGATCGCGTCGAGCAGGTGCTGACGGCAGAAGCCCGTCCTGGCGAACAGCCCGCCAGCGTGCTGGACCGCATGCCGGTCGATTCGCTGGCGGCGCGCGTAGGCATCGACTTGAACATATACGAAGGGCATACGATTTCCCATCTCAGTCGTCCGCAATTGATTCGCGACCGGCTCGTGGATCGGCGGTTGCCTATCAAGGCGTACAAGGCGTTGCACGCCGATGCGGAACGGGTTGCGTTCACCGACGAGCGCGTGGGCAGTTTTACCTATATGGCGGGTTTCAAGGCGCTTCCCGGCGAGGCGGGTCGTCCCCGATATATCGTTTCCACGCCCATTTTGCCCGAACAGGAAATCATTGAAGAGGAGCGCACGGATACCGTCGCGTATCTCTTTGGTTCGTTGTTGTTGCTCATGGTGCTGGTTGCATTGACGGGGACCGTGCTTGCCGACGCCATCTCGAAACCCATCGCCCGCCTCCGATCCGGCCTGAAGGAGGTCGCTGTGGGTCGCCTGGGCGAGATGCTTCCCGTGGATTCGCGCGACGAGATTGGAGAGCTGGTTGAAACCTTCAATGAAATGCAGCAGCAGTTGGCCGAAACCCGCGTCAAGCTGGCTCGACAGGAACAGCAGCTGGCGTGGCGGGAGATGGCGCGGCGGGTCGCGCACGAAATACGCAATCCGCTGACCCCCATGAGATTGTCCGTGCAGCACTTGCGTCAGGCCTTTGCGGATGGGGCCGACGAATCCGCCGACCGCAGCGCATTCGGTCAGGTTTTCGACCGGATTACGGCGACGCTGATCGAGCAGATCGATTCGCTGGCCCGCATCGCCAGCGAATTTCATGCGTTCGCCCGGATGCCTTCCCGCGAGATGCAGCGCATGAATATGAACGACGTGATCCGGGAAGCGCTTTCCCTGATGCAGGAAGAGAGCGAAATCGACGTTCGATCCGCATTGTCCGACGCGCCGCTCTGGATCGATGCGGACGGGGCGGAATTGCGGAGGGCGTACATCAATCTGATCAAAAATGCGTTCCAGGCGATCTCGGAGCCGGAAAAGGGCAAAGTCGAGGTGCGCACTCGGCGAGAAGAAGTGGACGGCAAGGCATGGGCATGCAGTTATGTGGTCGATAACGGATCGGGTATCGGGGACGAGGCGGCCCGGAAAATTTTCGACCCGCACTTTTCGACCAAGGAGAGCGGTACGGGCCTGGGGTTGGCCATCGTGAAGAAGAGCGTCGAAGAGATGCGCGGAACGATCGGGTTCGAGACCGAACTTGGCCAAGGGGCTGTTTTCCAGATACGGCTTCCCTTGATCGACGACGGCGCGCCGCATTCCTGAACATTTTTTCTGTATCTTGCGTTCGATACGGCGCAAAGCCCGTTGTTGCGACGATCCCGGTTCGCAGCTGCATGCCTCGACGGGGTTACTGCCTCAGGATACGCGCGACGACGTTTTCGATCATGTCCGCGGACGCGGATTTTCAGACCGGTCTGTTTGCATTGCACATTATCGTCGTAGGAGCAGGTGAAGTAGGCTACGATGTGGCCCGCATGCTGTCGCGCGAGGAGCATGACGTCGTGGTTATCGACCAGGACGCCGCCGCCATCCGACAGGTTCGCGAAAAGCTCGATGTGATGGCCATTTCGGGCAACGGCGCCTCCTCGGACATACTGGCCGAGGCGGGTATCGCCAGGGCGGATATGCTGATTGCCGTGACGCCTGTGGACGAAGTCAATATTATTGCCTGCATGCTGGCGGACCGGCTCGGCGTGGCGACCACCATTGCCCGGGTTCGATCCGATGAAATCACGCGCGCCCAGTCTGTCCTCAAGACAAGCGATTTCGGGATCGATCTTGTGATTCACCCGGAAGAAAGCGCCGCCAACGAGGTGGTGTGGCTCGTGCGCCGCGCCAGCGCCACAGACATTCTTGATTTTGCGGAGGGCCGGTTGCAGTTGATGGGCCTCCGAATCGATTCCGACGCCTCCGTTGCGGGGCGAACGCTCCAGGGGATCGCCGAGGCCCACAACCATGTGCAGTTTCGCGTCATGGGCATAAGCCGGGGCTCCCGTACGATTATTCCCGGGGGGCGCGATACGCTCCAGAAAGGCGACCAGGTGTTTGTGCTTGCCCTGCCGAAATACATGGGGTATATATCGTCCATGATGGGCAAAGAGGAAACCCGGGCCAATCACATCATGATTCTGGGCGGGACCGCCGTGGGCGTGGGGGTTGCCTCCCGGCTCTGCGGCGAAAAAAACAAGGATGTAAAATTGATCGAGCCCGACGGGGACCGCGCGGCGAAACTGGCGGAGACGTTTCAGGATGTGCTGGTCATTCACGGCGGCGCCACCGATATCGATTTGCTGGTTCAGGAGGGATTGGGCGAGATGGACGCCTTTGTGGCGGTCACGGACGACGAAGAATCGAACCTGGTTACCTGTCTTATGGCGAAGCATCTCGGCGTGCGAAAAACGGTGGCGCTGCTTTCCAAGAATACGTATATCCCGATCAGCCAGAGTATCGGCCTGGATGCGGCGGTTAGCAAAAAACTGGCGGTCTCGCGCGAGATTCATCGGTATTTGCGCGGAACGCATGTGCGAAGCGTCGCTACCATTTACGGGCTGGACGCCCAGATCATCGAAATCGAGGCGAAGCCCCGGTCGTGGATATCCAGAAAACCGCTGAAGGAGTTGCAACTGCCGTCCGGAGCGCTTATCGGCGCCGTATTGCATAACGGCGAAGTCTGCATCGCCACGGGCGATACGCACATTGTCCCCGGAGACCGGGCCATTGTGTTCGTTGCGCCTTCGCGCATCAATGACCTGGAGCGGAAATTCACCGCCAAATAGCGCTTTCGCGCCATGTCGCCCGCTGCAAATCGCCGTTACCGAACCGCGCCATGCCTCTGCATATAAAGGCCGTTTGCGCCGCGCTGGGCGTCCTGCTCATGTTTCTCGGAGCAGCGTTGCTCTTGCCCATGCTGGTCGGGATATACTATTCCGAGGCGGCCTGGTGGACCTTCGGCGTCACGGCGGCTTTTTCCTTGCTGACCGGGTTTGCGTTGCGTTGCGGCCTGAAGGATTTTTCCGGCTATCTCGGCATACGGGAAGGGTTTGCCGTGGTGGCGCTTTCCTGGCTGGCGTTGTCGCTGGTCGGTTCGGTTCCCTTCGTGCTGGGGGGCGTACTGGATTCCTGGGCCGATGCTTTTTTTGAAACGATGAGCGGGTTCACCACCACCGGCGCCTCGATTCTCGGCGGCGGCGACAACCCGGCCATTTCCGAGATCCCCCATGCTTTCCTGTTCTGGCGCAGCCTGACCCAATGGCTGGGGGGGATGGGCATTATCGTGCTTACCCTGGCCATTCTGCCGATTCTGGGCATTGGCGGCATGCAACTGTTCAAGGCGGAAGTGCCGGGGCCGTCCGCCGACAAGATCACGCCCCGCGTACGCGAAACCGCCCGCCGCTTGTGGTTCATTTATGTCGGGTTCACCGTGCTCCAGATCGCGTTGTTGTTGCCGGCCATGTCCTTTTTCGACAGCATGAATCATGCATTCACCACCATGGCCACCGCCGGGTTTTCCACGCAGGACGCCTCGATCGGGGCGTATGGTTCTGCCTACGTGGAGTGGGTGATTATCGCGTTCATGTTTATCGGGGGGATGAATTTCGTGCTGCATTACCACCTGCTCAAGGGGCGTCCTCGCGTTCTTTTCCGGGACGCCGAGTTTCGGGTGTACGCCGCTATTGCGCTTGCGGCGATTTTGCTCGTCGCCGTCGGTGTGTGGGGCGCGTCGGGCCACGCCGCGCCGCAGATGGAGGGCGAAGCCGGTGCGTTCGATCGGTACGATTCGTTGTCCGACGCCGTGCGCCATGCCGCGTTTCAGGTGGTTTCCATTATGACGACCACCGGATATACCACGGCCGATTACCAGCTTTGGCCCCCGCTGGGCGCAGGCGTCATTTTCCTGCTGTTTTTTTGCGGGGGCATGGCGGGATCGACGTCCGGCGGGGTCAAGATTATCCGGCACATGCTGATGTTCAAGAATTCCTTTCGGGAAATCAGGCAATTGTTGCATCCCGCGGCGGTGATCCATGTGCGCCTGGGCGGCGACGTCGTTCCCCGGGATATTATGAGCAATGTGCTTTCGTTCGTCGTGCTCTATGTGGGCGGCATTGGGTTGGGCACGATGATCATGTTCGCGCTGGGCCTGGACCTGGTGAGCGCGTTTAGCGCCGCCATGGCCAGCGTCGGCAATATCGGCCCGGCCTTCGGGTCGGTCGGCCCGGCCAGTAATTACGCGCACATTCCGGCGCTTGGGAAGTGGGCGCTTTCTTTCCTTATGATGGCCGGTCGGCTTGAATTGTTCACGGTGCTTATCCTGCTGGCGCCGGCGTTCTGGAAGCGGTGAGGGGATTTGCGTAAGTCAATAAAATAATTCGGGTTTTATGCCTTGCTTCGGAAGGAAATGCGAGACGACCGGGCGGAAATGCAAAGCGGATTCCGCGAGACGCGGGACGGATTCCGCGAAGTGCGAGCGGAATTGAAGGCATTTCATGGGCTTGACAAGCGTTTAGCCGTCGTCGAAGATCGTTCGGGCGTTGGGTTTCCTCGTTCGCCGAAAAAACCAGATGCGCCCGCATCAAGCGGCTAAGGCGCGTCGGGGCGCAACAAAGCGGGAGAGCGCATCGCCGGAGGAGGAATTTCCGTCAGTTCCAGCATCCAGTCTGGATTCCTCCTGTTTTCAAGTCGTCTGCCTGCAGCGTATCGAACCGCATCCGCCCGGCGGCCCAAGCCGCCGGGCCGTTGTAAAATACTATGGGCAACGTGCAACAAAAAACGCCGGAAATCGTATGAATTCTGGGCTTATATGCAATTTTATTTTACTGCGTGTTAACCAGTATAGCCCTTGCTTGGCCCTTGCGATTACCCCCTACGCCAAATATGGCAGAAACAACCTTGCCTGTTCCTGTCGGCTCCCTGAACTCTTCGACAATCACCCCATTTGCTCCCAACTTGCCCGCTGCTTTCCGTAGTTCGTCGTACATCTTTCCCTCTGTAGTGGCAGAATAATGCCCCCTTGCGGCAAGAACGGCAACCCTGCTATGTTCCGGGATGTCGTCGTCAGCAAAATAGATAACCACTTCTTCCATGGGAACTGGAGGAAGCCCTTGCATTAGCACAGATTCGCTGACCGTTATACAGCCAGCAAGAGCCAAAGCAAGGCACAAGGAAATAAAGATGCGTTTCATAGGAGTTCGGGGACTTTACTGTTAACGGGAAACGGGTGTTACTCGCCCAAAAAGGAAGATTGGAAAGTGTCCGGCAACGCTCCCATGCTGGCTGCGGGCCCGTAATCTTCGCCCCGCCGCGCCTTCCCGCCTACCCCGAAAAGTCCCGGTACCCGAAGTAGTGCAACACGAACTTCATTTTGGCGGCCTTGAGCGCCCCGAATCCCGGCAGCGCCCGCACCCGCTTTTCGATTTCAGGGAAGGGCGCCCCATCGTTCCAGATACGCGCGGCGTCCCCGTCGTACTGGTCCGCCACAAAGCGGGCCACCTGTTGCGTATAGTCGGCCATCTTGTTCGTAAAGCGATGCACCGCAGGCGTTTCCGCAAAAAGGGATTGCAGGTCCTCCGGCTTCATGCTCGCAATCCGGGACAGGTCCAGATGGCCCAGGCGGTCGTGCAGTCGGATGGGCCCGGTAAAGGCGTATTCCGCCCGCACCCGCTGATCGTACAGCAGGCCGAGCAATGCGCCCGCCGGGCTATTCCGCAAGAATTCGTCCGCATCGGGTTCGCCGGTCAGCGTGCCTTCGTCGCGGAAGCGATCCATCATGCGGCTGAGGCCGCCTCCCAGATGGCTGTAATCAAGGGGGACAATGCGGAGGGTTTCACGGGTTTTCGTCATGGAGATACTCTGGTTAAGTCCACAAAGTTTAGGAAGCTCTGATTAAGTCCGCAAAGATTCAGAGGCTGACAGGCGTGCGCTGGCAAGGAATGACGAAGCAGCGCGGCGGGCCGCGCATAATGAGATTTAAGGATACTTCGATCAGCGCAAGCGCCTGGCGGCTTCTTTGGCGAAATAGGTCAGGATGATGTCGGCCCCGGCGCGCCGGATGGCCGTGAGCGATTCCATCATGGCTTCCTCCCGGTCGATCCACCCGTTTTGCGCGGCGGCGGAAAGCATGGCGTACGTTCCGCTTACGTGGTACGCCGCCACGGGCACGGTCGAATGCTGGCGCAACCGGTATATCACGTCCAGGTACGGGAGGGCCGGTTTAACCATGACCATATCGGCCCCTTCCGCAAGGTCCAGGTCGAGCTCGCGCAGCGCTTCCTCGCCATTGGCGGGGTCCATCTGGTACGTTCTTTTGTCGGCGGGGATGTTCTCTCCCGCCCGCGGCGCGGAATCAAGGGCGTCCCGGAAGGGACCATAGAAAGCGGAGGCATACTTGGCCGTGTACGACAGAATGGCGACGTCCGTATGCCCGGCGGCGTCCAGCGCGTCGCGTATCGCTCCCACGCGCCCGTCCATCATATCCGACGGGGCCACGATATCCGCCCCTGCGTTCGCCTGCGCGACCGCCATGCGGGCCAGCGCGTCCAGGGTTGGATCGTTGCGTACGCGCCCTTGTCGAACGATTCCGTCATGGCCGTCCGAAGAATACGGGTCCAGGGCCACGTCCGTGATGACCAACATGCTCCCCGCCGCCTCTTTGGCTATCCGAATGGCTCGCGGAACAAGGCCCTCCGGATCCAGCGAGGCGCTTCCGCGCGCGTCTTTCAGCGCAGCGTCTATTTTCGGGAACAGCGCGACGCCCGGAATGCCCAGGTCGGCCAGTTCGCGCACCTCCTCGGTCATGGCGTCGAGGCTCAGCCGGCATTGCCCCGGCATGGACGAAATTTCCTCGCGGATATTCTGGCCTTCCACCACGAACAGGGGCGCCACCAGGCAGTCTGCGCTCAGGCGGGTTTCCCGGGCCAGTCGGCGGACGGCGGGGGTTGCTCTCAATCGTCGCGGGCGGATGCGCATCGAATATGGGGCGCCGGACGGCGCGGAAAATGCGTCAGGAAACAGGACCGGTTATTTTTCGTCGCCACCGAGTGCCTTCCGGCCCGTCCATGATTTCGACCTGCATTCCGGTAAGTTGGTCCCGGAGCGCGTCCGCCTGCTGGAAATCGCGTTTTGCGCGGGCTTCGGCGCGTTGGCGCAACAGGTCCTCCACCTGTTGGGAAAATGCATCCTTCCCGGCGGCGGAGTCGAGGGTTTGCGCGGATTCTTGCGCCGTTTCCTGTTCCACGATACCCAGCAGGCCGTTGATTTTCTCCAGCCAGTCCTGTGCGGACTGCGCCGCTGCGCCGCTGATTTGTTGTCCGTCTCGCAAGATCAATTTCGTCCCTTCGATGGCGGCGGCGATGGCTTCCGGCGTGTTCAGGTCGTCCAGCATGGCGTCGAGCGCTTGTTCGTACAAGCGCTCCAGCGATTCCCTGAGGGGGTCCTCGCCGGGTTCGTTGCGGGCGACGCCCTGCGCCGCCAGGCCTGCGGCTTCCTCGAACCGCTGGACGTGCCGTGCGCAGGTCAAAAGTTGATCGAACGTGAAGTTCAGGGGCTTGCGGTATTGCCCTGAAATCAGCGCAAGGCGGAGCGCGAGGGGATGTACCCCGCGTCCCCCTTCCGATTCAGGCCCGACGAGTTCCCGCGCGGTAAAGAAATTGCCCGCGCTCTTGGCCATTTTTTCGCCTTCCACTTGCAGGAAGCGCGTATGGAGCCAGTACCGCGCGAAAGGCTTGCCGGAAAGACATTCGGCTTGCGCGATTTCACATTCGTGGTGGGGAAATTTGTTGTCTTCGCCCCCCGTATGCAGATCGAACGATTCGCCCAGATAGGCTTGCGCCATGGCGCTGCATTCGATGTGCCATCCGGGGAACCCCCATCCCCACGGGCTATGCCACGCCATAAGGTGGCGGGGGTCTTTTTTCCACAGGGCGAAATCCCGCGGGTCTCGTTTTTCTGCGTCCTGCACGATGTCCCGAACGCCCTCGTCCAGTTGGTTCGCCAGCACATTGCCGGACAATTTGCCGTAGTCCGGGAAGGACGCCACCGAAAAGTACACCCCCTGCGCCGTTTCGTAGGCATGGCCTTTTTCTATGAGCCGGACGATGTCCCGGATTTGTTGCGCCACATGGTCCGTAGCGCGCGGGCGCACGTCGGGTTCGCGGAGGTTGAGCGCTCGCCAGTCGGACAGCAGAATGTTCGTGTAATAGCGCGCCAGGTCCCAGATATTCGCAAAACGTTCGCCTTCCCTGGACCGCAGCGCTTTCGTCATGCGATCTTCCCCTTCCGCGTCCGCGACGTCGTCTTCGGTCAGATGGCCTACGTCCGTGATGTTGGTTACGTAGGCGGTTTCCCATCCGATGGCTTGTGCGGTTCGGAGCACGAGGTCCGCCGTCAGGAAGGAGCGAAAATTGCCGATATGCGCATAGGAATAGACCGTCGGGCCGCATGCATAGAACCGCAGGCGTCCGGGTTTCGCCGGTTCGACGACTTCCGTGCTTCGCGTCATCGAATTATATATGCGGAAGATTTTTTCCGGCATGGGACGGGGCGTGCAGTCTGGATTTCGGGTGCGGTAAAAACCGGTATGTAACGGCGGGAGGGCGCGTAAGTGCCTGTGTCGACGTCCGTAAAACGCAGGAAAATCCGAATAATTAACGATCGCGCGCGCAACGCTTCCCGGTCTACGCCTGTTGCCGGATCATTTCCCAAACAAGATGATGGATCTCGGGCAGAATCAACCGGTCGACGGCCAGGCGCACGGCATGCAGGGATCCCGGGAGCGAAAAAATCAGCGTCTCTCCCCATAGTCCCGCTGCGGCGCGGGAAAGCATGGCGCCGGACCCGATTTCTTCGTAGGAAAGCATGCGAAAGATTTCGCCGAATCCCGGCAACGCGCGTTCGAATTTCCGGGTCGTCACGTCAATGGTCGCGTCCCGCCGCCCGACGCCCGTCCCGCCCGTCGTCACGAGAACCTCGCACTGCGCGGCCAGTTCGCTCAGGGCGGCTTCAATGCGTTCGGGGTCGTCCGGCACGATGCGCGCGGCGAGGATATCCACGCCGCCTTGCGCCAGCGTTTCCGCGATGTATCGACCGCTGGCGTCTGTCGCTTGCGTTCGGGTGTCGCTGACCGTGATTACGCCCGCGCGGACGGGCGTCTGCGCTGAGGCTCGTTTGTGTTCGTCGTAACTCACAGGTGTTCCTCGGCTTCTTTTTCGCCGTACCAGCGGGGGGGATCGTATCCGCCGCGCCCCCAGGGGGTGCATCGCAGCAGGCGGTGCGCAGCCAGCGCCATTCCTTTCAGCGCGCCGTACTTTTCGAAGGCCTCCGCGGCATATTCCGAACAGGAAGGCGTATAGCGGCAGCTGGAGGGTATGTGCGGGGAGGCCACATACTGATACAGTCGCACCAGCCCTTTCAGGAGCAGACGCGGAATCCGTACTATGCGGGCGATGGCGCGGTGCATGAACGCGGACAGACAATAAAGGGTCGTAAGTGCGAGGCGGGTCGAAAAACGGAGAGAGAACCGTTCGGCGGGCATTCCGTTGTAATTCAGCGAAGATCGTCCCGGTTCCTGTGCGCGGCGCCATGCGTTTTTGCGCGGGAACGCGGGCATGCCCTTGCGGGCGCTACCATCATTACGGAATTATGGATACGAACGCATTTCTCGATCAGGTAACGTTTGGTCCCAACGGATTGGTTCCTGCCCTGGCGCAGGACCACGAAACGGGCGAAGCGCTGATGCTTGCATGGATGAACCGGGATACTCTGCAACGCACGCTGGCCAACCATGTCATGACGTACTGGAGCCGTTCGCGTCAGGAAGTCTGGGTGAAAGGCCAAACCAGCGGGCATATTCAGGAAGTCATGGAAATACGGATCGATTGCGACGGCGACGCGCTGCTCTTCAAAGTGAAGCAACATGGGGGCGCTGCGTGCCATGCCGGGTACAAGTCGTGTTTTTACCGCCGATACGACGGCGAACGCCTGATTACGGACAGCGAGCGCGTATTCGATCCGGATACCGTGTACGAGCGGGCCTCGTAACGAGTAATTCGCCATGTTCCTTGTCTCTGCGGAGGGCGCGGCAGGCTCCTGTTTCCCGCGCCCGGCACATTACAGGATACTCTGATCAAAATCGCTATTTCTGTTACGCGCTTTCACGGCGGCTTGCCGGTCGCTACCTTATTATGGATACTCTGATCAAGTCCACTTTGATCAGCGCTTCGCTTTCACGCGTAAAGCACGACATGACGGCATCGTTGAAATCAGCGAAAAACACGGCGGATTTGGCGCTTCGCGGTCGTGAAGCGCCCTTCGGGAGGCAGACATGCGCACGCTGGCTGTGTCATTCCTCATTATGTGGGACCTGCCACATTGCTTCGTCATTCCTTGCCAGCGCACGCCTTTCAGCCTCTGAATCTTTGCGGACTTAATCAGAGCATCCTTGATCATGAGGCGACGCACCAAAATCGTTTGCACCCTCGGGCCGTCCTCGTCCGATCCCGGCGCGATCCGGGAATTGATTCGGGCGGGCATGGATATCGCCCGACTCAATTTTTCGCACGGCAGTCACGAAGACCATGCCCGGCTTATCCGGTATGTGCGGGAGGCCGCCGACGAGCAGGGGAAAGTGGTGCCCATTCTGCAGGACTTGCAGGGCCCTAAAATTCGTCTTGGGCCGATCGGGAACGGTTCTATTCCAGTCCGGAAGGGGCAATCGTTGACGCTGACGTCCGAGCCGGTCGAGCGCGGCACGGCGGAGCGGGTGCAGATCACGTACGACTTGCTGGCGGAGGACGTCAGCGTGGGCGGACGCATTCTGGTGGACGATGGTTTGCTTGAATTGCAAGTGACGGACATTATCGGGAACGATGTGGTTACCGAAGCGCTTGCGGGCGGGGTGCTTGCTTCCCGGAAAGGGGTGAATCTCCCCGACATCAAAACGTCGGCCCCGGCGCTTACCGAAAAAGACCGGCGCGACCTTGCATTCGGTCTGGAGCAGGACGTTGATATGGTCGCCTTGTCGTTCGTGCGCGAAGAATCCGACGTTATTGACTTGCTGCAACGCATTCGCGCCTCCGGCAAACAGGTGATGGCGTTGGCCAAAATAGAGAAGCCGGAGGCGGTCCGCCGCTTCGATGCGGTGCTGGAGGAAAGCGAGGGCATTATGGTGGCGCGGGGGGACCTGGGCATCGAAATGCCTATTTCCCAGGTGCCGTCCACGCAAAAAATGATTATTCACAAGTGCATTGCGGCGGCCAAACCCGTGATTACCGCCACGCAGATGCTTGAAAGCATGATTCGCAATCCTCGTCCGATGCGGGCCGAGGCAAGCGACGTGGCCAATGCCGTGCTCGACGGCAGCGATGCGGTCATGCTGTCGGGCGAGACGGCCGTGGGGAAACATCCGATTCGCGTCGTTGAGGTGATGTCCCGGATTATCGAAGAGGCCGAACGGCATCGGTGGCAATACCAGAACCCGCTTTCCATGCCCGCGGAGCGTCGTTTCGCTTCCGAAGACGTTACGGAATCCGTCAGTTTTACGGCGGTCGATCTGGCCGAACAGGTGGGGGCGACCGCTATCGCTTGTCTTACGGCGACCGGAACGACGGCGTACGCCATTGCCCGCCACCGTCCCGGCATGCCGCTGCACGCCTTCACCGACGACGAAAGAGTGATGCGCCGGTTGCATCTGCTATGGGGAACAACTTCGTTCCTGATTCCGTCTCAACGAAGCACCGATGAAGGAGTCCAGATAGTCCATTCCGTCTTGCGGGAGCGGGGGCTGGTCCGCAGCGGAGACCTGATCGTGATTACGGCGGGTATGCCGTTGCCTTCCAAAGGGCGCACCAATATGATGCAGGTAAGCCGCGTATAGCCGCCTCGCCGGCTATGCTTCGCGGCGCCTCCGGGCTTTTTCGCTTCTCTTTTCCCGCCTATTCGCTTGCCGTCCATGTCGCCCTCCGTTCGCATCGGCGTCTACCTTCTTGCAGCGACTTTCCTGTTCGTTGCGGCCGGGTGCGGAAGCGCTTCCTTCATCGGGCGGCGTTACGACAATTTCACCTCGTATTACAACACCTTCTATAACGCCGAGCAGTCTTACGAGACGGGCGTTCAGGCTATGGAGTCCACCGAGCAACCCATAGACCGGATGCAATACCTCGCCATCTTCGGGGGCCCGCCTCGCTCGGGCGGCAATGTCAATTTCCAGAATGCGATAGAGAAGAGCACCGATATATTGATCGACCATCCGCGCTCGAAATGGGTGGACGATGCGCTCATGCTTATCGGCAAATCCTATTTCTATCAGGAAAATTACGTAGGCGCCGAACAGAAATTCCGCGAAGTCATCGCTTTCGAGTCCGGCCTTGAGGAGGAGGCCCGAATCTGGCTTGCCCGCACGCTGATGGCGGTGCGTTCCTACGAAGCGGCGGCGCAACACCTTGCCAGCAGCCTGGAGCGGGAAGACGCCCCTCGGCGGTCGAGGGCGCAGTTGCGCCTTGCGTTGGGCGAACTGTTCGTTAAACAGGGGGATTTCGACAAGGCGGCGGAGCAACTCGCTGCGGCGTTGCCGGACGTGCGCAGCAAGGAGTTCCGGGCGAAGGGGGCGTTTTTGCTTGGCCAGGCATACGAAGCGCTGGAGCGGTACGAAGACGCCGTCGAGGTCTATGCGCTGGTGCGCAAGGAACGGCCTCCGTACGAACTGGACTACGCCGCTTCGCTGAGCATGGTGCGCGTACAGGGCATGCATCTTGACGGCGCAGCGGCGCTGGAAGCATTGCGTCGCATGGACCGCGACGACAAACACTACGACCGCCGCGCCGAACTCGCGTATGTGCGCGGCCGCATTTATCAGGCGCAGGGCCTGTTCCATGATGCGCTCGCCACGTACGACCACATCCTGTACGAGGAAGAAAACAGAGATCAGACCATCCGGGGGCTGACGCACTACGCGCTGGCCGAATTGCACCGGGACGTTTTCCGGGATTATCCGCTGGCCTCGGCCCATTTCGATACCGCCCGCACGGCGCTTTCAGCCTTTTCCGATTCGAAATCCGGAAGCGCCGTGCAATATGCTCCCGAAGCCGTGACGGATGCGGAGCGGCAGGCGGACATGTTCGGCGATTTCGCCGAGGTGCGCGCCCGCATCGCTCGCATGGATTCGTTGCTTGCGTTGGGCAGTTTGTCTGAGGAGGCGTTCGACGAGCGCATTCGCGCATTGCAGGAGCAGAAGGCCGAGGAACTCGAAGAAGAACGTCGCCGCGCGGAGCAGTTGCAAGCTGAACGCGGCTTCCGGGACGCGGCTTCCCGGACGGGCGGCATCGGAACAGGCGGGAGTTCCAGCGCCGCCAATGTCGGAGAGGCGGGGTTCCTGTATCATCGGGACCGTACGCGCGTACAGGAAGCGCGCATGAACTTTGTGGCGCGCTGGGGCGAACGGCCGCATGTGCCCGGTTGGCGCCGCATGGAAGCCGTATCGAGTGCATTGAGCGCGCGCGAGGAGCGTGATTCGGGAGATGATGCGACTGCGCCGGAGGACGAAATGGGCGATATGGATATGTTTGCATTGCCCTATGTCGATGTGTCCGACGTTCCGCGCGATTCGCTGAGCCAGGCGGAGATGGAAGAGGAACGCGCACTGGCCCGGTACGAACTGGGGAATGCGCTTTTCCTTTCCATGGACAAGCCGGATTCCGCGGCCGTCTGGTACCGCATGGTGATTGAGGAGAATGCGGATGCGGAGGTTGCCCAGCGGGCGTTTTATGCGTTGGCCGAAGTGCAGCGCTCGTTGGGCGATACGGTTCGCGCCCAAGGGATATACCGACAGGTTTTGGCCGATTATCCGGATTCCGACTTTGCTGCGCGGGTGCGCATGGAACTGGGCCTCGAACCGAAGGAAACACTCGACAGTCTCGCCGTAGCGCAGGAGGAATACGACGAGGCCGCGGCCTGGTGGCGGGACGAGGCGTATGAAGAGGCGTTTCGGCGCATGGTGCTCATCGCTTCCCGTTACAGGGATATGGAGGTGGCGCCGAAGGCGTTGTTCGCCGCGGGGCGCATTTATTTCGAATGGGCCGCCTCCGATTCACTGGATGTGCTTGGGCCGTTGTCTGTCACCCTGCCGGATTCGGTGCTGGTCCAGGCCGGCATTACGCAACCTGCGCTGGATACGCTTGCCGCCGCGGCCTCTGCGCCCCCCGAATCCGCGGAAACCGTCCCGCCGGATTCCTTGCAAGCGGATGTTGCGCCGGATACGTTGGGCGCATTGGCCGGGAATGACGAAGCGCCGCCGAGCGATTTGCTTGCTTCCGCTGACGTGGATATCGTCGATCTCCGTTCGGTGTACGCCGGCGTACGCACCTTGTATCCCGGTACGCCCTACGCTGAGCGCGCCGGATACATTCTGGATGCGCTGGATGCGGAGCGCCAGGCCTTGCAGGATTCTCTGAACGCCCCCGCCGATTCGCTTGCGGCGCCCGCGGTTTCGGATTCGCTGAATGTGCTCGCGGATTCGCTTGCTGTTTCGGGTATCCCGGATTCGCTGAATATTCCCGCTGATTCGCTTGCGGCGCCCGCGGTTTCGGACTCTCTGGATGTGCTCGCGGATTCGCTTGTTGCTCCGGCGGCGCCGGATTCCCTTGTCGCCGAAGAGGTTGGCGAGACGCCCGACTCCTTTGACGAGGCCGTTCCGCCCGAAGAAACCCGCGCTCCGCCGGACGAAGCCCCCGCGCCGCCCGAAGAAACCCGCGCTCCGCCGGACGAAGCCCCCGCGCCGTCCGAGGAATTCCGCACTCCGCCGGACGAAGCCGCCGCGCCGTCCGAGGAATTCCGCACTCCGCCGGACGAAGCCGCCGCGCCGCCCGAAGAAACCCGCGCTCCGCCGGACGAAGCCGCCGCGCCGCCCGAAGAAACCCGCGCTCCGCCGGACGAAGCCGCCGCGCCGCCCGAAGAAACATTCGCGCCGGTCCAGCCGGAGATTCCAACAGGCGAATTTTCCCTGTACGGCCCCGGGGGCGTTGAGCCGGCCCTGGGCGGATTCGCCATCGCGCTCGACGCGCATGTCGAGCGCGAACCCATGGAAGCGCTTGTTGCGCCGTATGCACAGCTTGGGTTGCGCGCCGCCGTCGTGATCGATTACGCGGACGACAACGTGGTTTACCTTGCCGTGATCGGCCATTTCCCCAGTGAAGAGGCTGCCGAAACGGGATTGCAAGGGCTTCGGTACATGTTGGGGGATATGGCGCAACTTGCCCGCGTCGTACCGCTGAACGTCCCATAGCACGCATCCGAAGGGGGGCTGGATCAGCGTATTCCGGAGTATCCCTAATGTCTTTTGCGGCGCTGCCTCGGGGGAACAAACCCCTGGCGCCTCAGGTATACATCGTTTACCCTTAGGGCGCCCTTACGCCGACGCCATAAGTACTCTTTCACCCTGTTTATATATGCGCGTCCGGATCCGTGATCGGCGTGTAACGCCGCCCAGGCGCAACCCTTAGCTATATGTCGGAACCCGGCCCTGAACATACCCAACCGGAAGCGGACGAGCCGTCCAGGCAGGATAACTCGCGGTCTGCGAAACGCAAGCCGCGGATTGCCGTGTGGATATACCTTGCGGTATTTGCGATGCTTCTGGTGCACCTTTTGCTGTTCCGGTCCGTCGGGACGTCGAATTCGATCGACTACAGCGCCTTTCTCGAGCATGTGGAGAGCGGGTACGTGGACCGCGTGATTGTGGTCAACGATCAGCGCATAGAGGGCGTTTTTGCGCCGGAAGCCGTAGAGGCGGGCCATGTCGAGGTTCCGGAGCCTTCCGATGCGTTCTGGGCCGATAATTCCCCGGAAGCCGCGCTTGCTTTCGCCACCACCAAGCCCGAAGACCACGACCTGACGGATTTTCTGCGAAATTACAATGCGCAAGCGGTTGGCGCGGGCAATTCGACCGTGGAATTTTCTGCGCGCGTCGAGGAACCGTGGTTCGGCGGGATGCTGGTCTGGATTTTTCCGCTTCTGCTCATTGTGTTTCTGTGGATTTTCCTGATTCGCCGCATGAATCCGGGGTCCCAGGTGCTCAATATCGGCAAGAACAAGGCTGTGCTTTTCGACGCCATGGGGGAGCAGCAGTTGACGTTCAAGGATGTGGCGGGCCTGGACGAAGCCAAGGAAGAGGTTGCTGAAGTCGCCGACTTTCTGACGAATCCCAAAAAATTTATCAGGCTGGGGGGCAAGCTCCCGAAGGGCGTGTTGCTCGTAGGGCCTCCGGGCACGGGCAAAACCCTGCTGGCGAAGGCGGTTGCCGGGGAGGCCGGCGTTCCGTTCTTCTCGCTTTCCGGATCCGACTTTGTCGAGATGTTCGTAGGCGTCGGCGCCGCCCGCGTACGCGATCTTTTCAAGCAGGCCAAAGAGAAAGCCCCCTGTATCATTTTTATCGACGAGATCGACGCCATCGGGCGGACCCGCGGACGCGGCATGATGATGGGCGCCAACGACGAGCGCGAGAACACATTGAATCAGTTGCTTGTCGAAATGGATGGGTTCAATACCGACAAGGGGGTCATTATCATGGCCGCCACGAATCGGCCGGACGTGCTGGACAGCGCCTTGTTGCGTCCTGGTCGGTTTGATCGGCAGATTATGATAGACAAGCCGGACCGCCGCGAGCGGGCGGAAATCTTCAGGGTGCATACCCGCCACTTGCTGTTGCACGACAACGTGAATCCGGAAGTGCTGGCTGGTCAAACGCCCGGCTTTGCAGGCGCCGAAATCGCCAATGTGTGCAACGAGGCGGCCTTGCTCGCCGCGCGGGCGGAGAAGGAATCCATTGAAATGGCGGATTTCGAACAGGCCATCGACCGCGTGATCGCCGGGCTTGAAAAGAAGAACAAACTGATCTCGCCGGAAGAACGCAAGATTGTCGCCTACCACGAGGCGGGCCACGCCATTGCGGGCTGGTTTCTGGAGTATACGGACCCGGTGGTCAAGGTGTCTATCATACCGCGCGGGTTGGCTGCGCTTGGCTATGCGCAGTATCTCCCCGAAGAACGCTATCTCTACACCAAAGAGGCGTTGCTGGACCGGATGACCATGGCCGTAGGCGGGCGCGTGGCGGAGGAAATCGTTTTCGGGCGTATTTCGACCGGCGCGCAGAACGATCTCGAACGGATTACCCGGCTGGCCTACGCCATGGTGGTTTATTACGGCATGAGCGATCGGGTCGGGTGCGTTTCGTACAATCGCTCCAACCGGGACGAAGACGGGCCCATTTTCGAGAAACCATATTCCAACGAGACGGCCCGCATTATCGACGAGGAAGTACGGGTGATCATTGACGAGATTCGCGGCCGCGCTCGCGTCTTGCTGGAAGAACATCGGCCCTCGCTGGAAGAGATGGCGAAGGCGTTGCTGGAAAAGGAAGTGCTGGGCCCACGGGAGCTTGTCGATATTCTCGGACCGCGTCCCCATGGCGAATATATTTCGCTGAACGGCGCTTCCGAAGCGGAGGCTGGGGCAGAGGCGGCTGGAAACGAAGTGGAGACTGCGGCAGAGGCGGCTGGAAACGGAGTGGAGGCTGGGGCAGAGGCGGCTGGAAACGGAGTGGCTACAGAAGCGTTGCATGCTGCGCTCGACGGGGAAGACGGCCCGGATTTGGAGGCGCGCGCCGACGAAGAGGGGAAGGCGGACGGCAGCGCATAAATGAATTTTTTGGGTTGTCGCGCCTGCGCCGAAAAATTTTTTACCCGATCTTAACCGATTGTCTTGAATTCGAATCCCGCGTGCACTATATTGTGAGGCTTGCGTTGTTTTGGCGTTTGCCATGGCAGTCGCCGGCGTTGTTCCGGGCGGCGTTTCGGCGCCCGGAACGATTTTCCACCCCAATTGAACCTGATACCGAATCGTGCCGACCATTCAGCAGCTTGTTCGCCATGGGCGAGCGCAAAAGCCTGTAAAGACCAAAGCCGCTGCGCTTGAAGGCAGTCCGCAGAAGCGGGGCGTCTGTACGCGCGTCTATACGACGACGCCGAAGAAGCCTAATTCTGCGCTGCGCAAAGTGGCGAAGGTGCGGCTTACGAACGGTTATGAGGTGATCGCTTACATTCCGGGCGAGGGGCACAATTTGCAGGAGCATTCGATTGTGCTTGTGCGGGGCGGGCGCGTCAAGGACTTGCCCGGCGTGAAGTACCACATTGTGCGTGGCGCGCTGGATACGGCGGGCGTGGGGGATCGCATGCAGGCCCGGTCGAAGTATGGCGCAAAAAGGCCTCGAAAATAATCTGGAAAGAAAATCTTTCTTCGGAACAGGACGCCCGGTCCGTATTGCAAAAGGGTCTGAATCATGCGCAGAAACAAAGCAGAAAAACGCAAGACCGCCGCGGATTCTGTCTATGGCGACGAGCTCGTGGGCCGTTTTATATCCAGCGTACTGAAAGACGGCAAGAAGAGCACGGCGCAACGGGTGGTGTACCAGGCATTCGACATTGCCGGGGAGCGTACCGGAGAGCCGGGGGTCGAGGTATTCAGGAAAGCCGTCGAGAATGTGGCGCCGCTCATTGAGGTGCGGAGCCGCCGGGTGGGCGGGGCTACCTACCAGGTGCCCATTGAAGTCCGCTCCGAGCGCCGCACCGCGCTGGCGTTCCGGTGGATTATCCGCTATGCCCACGCCCGGAGCGACAAGAGCTTTGCGTTGCGGCTTGCAAACGAATTGCAGGCGGCGTCCAAGGGAGAAGGAGGGTCCGTCAAGAAGAAAGACGATACGCACAGAATGGCTGAATCCAATAAAGCATTCGCCCACTTTCGGTTTTGATGGACTAACAATGCGATTTGCAGCCTTCGGCCGCTTGTTTGCGGCGGGGGCTTGATATTATCGACCGCCGCCATGGCCAACATAAAGACGATATCTCTTGAGAAAACCCGCAATATCGGCATCATGGCCCATATTGACGCGGGGAAAACCACCACGACGGAGCGCATCCTGTTCTATACGGGACGGCTTCATCGCATGGGCGAGGTGCACGAAGGCGGCGCCACCATGGACTGGATGGAGCAGGAAAAGGAGCGCGGCATTACGATCACCAGTGCGGCGACCACCTGTTTCTGGCAAGATCACCGCATTAATATTATCGATACGCCGGGCCATGTGGATTTCACCGTCGAAGTGGAGCGCTCGCTGCGCGTACTGGACGGAGCGATTGCGCTGTTCTGCGCCGTAGGGGGCGTGGAGCCGCAATCCGAGACGGTATGGCGACAGGCCAACAAGTATGGCGTGCCGCGCATCGCCTTTATCAACAAGATGGACCGAACGGGGGCCGATTTCGAGAACGCCGTGCAGATGATGCGCGAACGGCTCAAGGCGCACCCGATTCCCGTCCAGATACCTATTGGCGCCGGAGACATGTTTCGGGGCGTCATTGATCTGATCGAGGATAAGGCGATCGTTTGGCACGACGAAACGCAGGGGACCACCTGGGACGAGATTGATGTGCCTGCGGACCTCAAGAAGGAAGCGCGGCACTGGCGCATTCATCTTCTGGAGGCGATTGCGGAGCACAACGATGCGTTGCTGATGAAGTACCTTGAAGGCGAGGAAATCACGCCGCAGGAAATCAGAACGGCGGTTCGCGCGGCCACCCTGAACATCGATATTACGCCGGTTTTTTGCGGTTCGGCGTTCAAGAACAAGGGTATTCAGCGCTTGCTGGACGGCGCTATCGATTATTTGCCGGGGCCGGTGGACATTCCGCCCGTGTCCGGCGTCCATCCGAAGTCCGGCGATTCGATCAAGCGCAACCCCGACCCGTCCGCGCCGTTCAGCGCCATTGCGTTCAAGATCGCCACGGACCCCTACGTCGGGAAACTGACCTTTTTCCGCGTCTATAGCGGGACGCTCAACAAGGGTTCGCATATTTTGAATGGCTCTTCGCAGCAAAAAGAACGAGTCGGGCGCATTCTCTTTATGCATGCGAATCACCGGGAGGACGTCGATCAGGTGGTGGCCGGAGATATCGCGGCGGCGGTCGGGCTCAAGAAAATCCGCACGGGGGACACCTTGTGCGATACGGGACATCCGGTGGTGCTGGAGCACATGGAGTTTCCGGAGCCTGTTATTCGCATTGCGATCGAGCCGAAGACCAAGGCGGACGGCGACAAAATGTCGCAGGGCCTTATGAAATTGTCCGAGGAGGATCCGACGTTCGTTGTCCGCACCGACGAAGAAACGGGCCAGACGATCATCGCGGGGATGGGCGAACTGCACCTTGAAATTATCGTAGATCGTTTGCGCCGCGAATTTCAGGTGGCCGCCAACGTGGGGCGTCCCCAGGTGGCGTACCGCGAAGCGATCACGACGGTATGGGACGAGCGGTACACGCACAAAAAGCAGACCGGGGGCCGCGGGCAATTCGCCGAGGTCTACATCGAGTTTACGCCCACCGAGAGCGGCGTCGGCTTCGAGTTTGTCGATGAAGTCAAGGGGGGCAATATTCCAAAGGAGTATATCCCCTCCGTGGAAAAGGGCGTCAAGTCGGCCATGCTGCAAGGCCCGCTTGCCGGTTATCCCGTCGAAGGGGTCCGGGCCCGTCTCTACGACGGAAAGCAGCACGACGTGGATTCCGACCAGAACGCCTTCGAGATTGCGGGCCGAATGGCTTTCCGCAGCGCAGCCCGGAGGGCCACCCCCGTCATGATGGAGCCCATCATGCAAGTCGAGGTGGTTACGCCGGAGGAATACATGGGCGATGTGATTGGCGACCTGAACAGCCGACGCGGTCGTATCGAGAGCATGGTTTCGCGCCAGGATGCGCAGGTCATCACGGCGTCCGTGCCGCTGTCGGAGATGTTCGGGTATTCCACCGATCTTCGATCCATTACGCAAGGACGAGCCATCTATACGATGCAATTCGACCATTACGAACAGGCGCCGAAGAGCATCGTCGAGGAGATCGTTTCGTCCAGTCCCGGCGCCGTTGCGGCATAGCCGGTCAGACGACTTTCACTGAAACCATTTTACCGAACACCTTATCGCCCAACAGAGCATTCAGTCATGGCAAAGGAAACTTTTGAGCGCAGTAAGCCTCACGTGAACATAGGCACCATCGGACATGTGGACCACGGAAAGACTACGCTGACGGCAGCGATTACGCTGGTTCTGAATCGTCGCGTGGAAGATCCGGCGAACGCCATCCGTTCGTTTGATTCCATCGACAATGCCCCCGAAGAGCGCGAACGCGGCATTACGATCGCTACGGCGCATGTGGAGTATGCAACAGAAGCCCGCCACTACGCCCATGTGGACTGTCCGGGACACGCCGACTATGTCAAGAACATGGTGACGGGCGCAGCCCAGATGGACGGCGCTATTCTCGTTGTGGCGGCCACCGATGGGCCCATGCCGCAGACCCGGGAGCACATCCTGCTTGCTCGTCAGGTGGGCGTGCCCTACATCGTGGTGTTTTTGAACAAGGTGGACCTGGTTGACGACGAGGAGCTGCTGGAACTCGTGGACATGGAAGTGCGCGAGCTGCTGGATACATACGAATTTCCCGGCGACGATACGCCGATTATCGCAGGCTCTGCGCTCGGCGCCCTGAATGGCGAAACGGAATGGGAAGACAAGGTCATAGAGTTGATGAGCGCCGTGGATTCCTACATTCCGACGCCTGTCCGCGAGATGGACAAGCCTTTCCTCATGCCGGTGGAGGACATTTTCTCGATTACGGGCCGCGGCACGGTCGCCACGGGGCGGATCGAACGGGGCGTCGTCAATGTGGGCAATCCGGTGGAGATTCTCGGCATGCAGGAAGAAAAAGTCACCTCTACGGTGACGGGCGTGGAGATGTTCAGGAAACTGCTCGATTCCGGTCAGGCCGGGGATAACGTGGGCTTGTTGCTTCGCGGCGTCGGCAAGGAAGAGATCGAGCGCGGGATGGTTATTTGCAAGCCGGGCTCCATTAAGCCCCACCGCCATTTCGAATGCGAGGTGTACGTGTTGTCCAAGGAGGAAGGAGGGCGTCACACGCCGTTCTTCAAGGGCTACCGTCCGCAGTTCTATTTCCGCACCACGGATGTGACGGGAGATATCGAACTGCCCGGAGGCGTGGAGATGGTCATGCCGGGCGACAATACGCAGTTTGAGGTGAATCTGATTCAGCCGGTGGCGATGGAGGAAGGATTGCGGTTCGCAATTCGCGAAGGCGGCCGTACGGTGGGCGCCGGCGTCGTGACGAAGATACTGGATTAGGAGGAACAGGCTCGTAATATCTCTGCCGCGCTTCAGGACGAACGCTGGCGAGGGGAACGACAGGCAAGGATTATGGCGCTGAATCAGAAAATTCGCATCAAGCTCAGGTCGTACGATCATCGATTGATCGACAAGAGCGCAAGCAAGATACTCCGTACGGTGAAGTCCACCGGCGCCGTGGTAAGCGGCCCGATTCCGCTTCCCGTGAAACGGTCGGTGTATACGGTGCTCCGCAGTCCGCATGTGGACAAGAAAAGTCGAGAGCAATTCGAGACGCGAAGCCATGAGCGCCTGATCGATATCTTGTCCACCAGCAGCAAAACCGTGGATGCGCTTATGAAGCTGGAGCTTCCGAGCGGCGTCGATGTGGAAATCAAGGTATGATTTCGTTTGAAAATCGCCGAGACGCAAACGATGATGCGTAGATACTTCTCCATATGGGCCTTGCTGGCCGCGTTGGCGTTATTGCCCGCGGGGTGCGACTCGAACGACGACGGGCCCACCGATGCGGAGCGATTCGTCGGGACCTGGGCGGCCACCGGCGTCCGCGACAGCGCGGGAGATCAGTCGGCGGAATTCGCGGCGCTTGTCAACAGCCTGGCCGCCGTATTGCAGGCGGGCGACGAAAATCCTGCTTTTACGCTTACGGTGGATTACAAGGACGATTCGGGACAAGAGGATCGGGTGTTCTCGGGAACCTATGCGGTGGACGACGGGCCGCGCACCCTCACATTTATGATTACCGGCAGCGCCAGCGTGCCATTCAACTATGCGTTCGAGAACGATTCGCAGGCGACGCTCTCGGCGCGCGCGGATATTGTGAACAATCTTTTCGACCCGACCACGCCATACGAGGGCACGGTCACGGTGAATATTCAAAAACAATAGCGGCCATGGGTGCGTTGATCGGCAAAAAAATGGGCATGACCAATGTGTTCGACGAAACAGGGAATAGCATTCCCTGTACGCTTGTCGAAGTGACGCCGAATGTCGTCACCCAGGTGAAGTCTGCCGACGGGCCGGACGGCTACGACGCCGTGCAACTTGCGGCGTTCGAGCGCAAACCCTCCCGGACCACGCGAGCCCGGCAAGGTCATTACGAGCGGGCCGGAACCTCGCCGAAGAAAAAATCGGTCGAATTTCGCCGCGATTTTTCGGGACAGGAACTGTCGCTTGGGGACGAGATCGTCGTGAGCGATGTGTTCGAAGAGGGGGATATCGTGGACGTCGTCGGTATTTCCAAGGGAAAAGGCTTCCAGGGCGTGGTGCGGCGGCACGGGTTCCGGGGCGTGGGTTCGCGTACGCACGGCCAGCACAATAGGGAGCGAGCGCCCGGGTCTATCGGCGCGTCCTCCGATCCTTCCCGCGTATTTCCCGGCATGAAGATGGCGGGGCGCCAGGGTCATGCGCGCGCGACCGTGCAGAATCTGGAAGTGGTCCGGGTGCTGAGCGAACAGCATGCGCTTTTGCTGAAGGGCGCCGTGCCGGGTCCAAGGGGAGGCGTCGTCACCATCCACAAAAAGAAATAATGGTTCTGTCGCGGCCCGCGCGCCTCGCAGGAACATACAGGTTCGAACACATTCGGATGCTTTATGAATGTTAGGGTTTTCGGTTCTGACGGGAGCGCCACCAAGCGCGAGGCGCCGTTGGCTCCCTCGGTGTTCGCCATCGAGCCCAACGATCATGTAATCTGGCTGGACGTGCGGAGAATACAGGCCCGCGCGCGACAGGGAACGCATAAAGCGAAGGAGCGCGGCGAAGTGCGGGGAAGCACCCGGAAACTGTACCGCCAGAAAGGTACGGGCCATTCGCGCGCGGGCGCTAGAACGTCGCCGCTTCGGCGAGGCGGCGGGACGTTGTTCGGGCCGCGTCCCCGGCAGTACCGTTTCAAGATGAATGCGAAGGCGAGTCGCCTTGCCCGTCGGTCTGCGCTCAGTTACAAGGCGCAGAACAATGCATTGTGCGTCGTGGGCGATTTGCAGTACGACCAGCCCAGTTCCCGCAAGCTGGCCGATTTAATGGAGGCCATGGGCTTTGCCGGCGACAAGGTGCTTGTGCTTACGGAAACGCATAGTCCGGAAGTGTATCGCTCAAGCAACAACCTTCCGCGCGTTCGGGTCAAGGAAGCACAACATGTTTCCACGCTCGACATTCTCCATGCCGACGTGGTTGTCCTTGAGGAAGGCGCCCTGGCGTTACTTACCCGGATGCTGGACTCCAGCGAAAACGCTGCGGCCTGAGCCGCGGCGCTGCAAATGAATCGACGAGATCATCGCCATGCGTAACGACATACTCATCCAGCCGCTGGTTACCGAGAAGCTGACAAGGCTGATGGAAGAAAACCATTATGCCTTCGAGGTGCGGCTGGACGCCAACAAGGTCGAGATCAAGAAAGCCGTGCAGGAGCGCTATCCCTCCGTTTCGATCAAGAAGGTTCGCACCTGTATCGTCCGGGGCAAGCAGCGGAATCAACGCACCCGTCAAGGCGTCGTGCAGGGACGCACCGCGCGGCGCAAACGGGCGATTATCACGCTGCACCCGGACTCCGAGCCGATCGACTTTTTCGAACAGGTTTAATACGTACCTCCCCGACAGGATCGCGGACAATCATGGCCATCAGGAAAGTAAAACCGACGTCCAACGCCAGACGGCAATATACGCTCGATGCGTTCGACGATATTACGTCGTCGAAGCCCGAGAAAAAGTTGCTGGCTCCGTTGAAGCACAAGGCCGGCCGCAATAACACGGGGCGGATTACCACGCGTCACCAGGGCGGAGGCCACAAGCGCCGGTATCGCATTATCGATTTCAAGCGCAACAAGCAGGGCATTCCGGCGCAGGTGGCTACGATCGAGTATGACCCCAATCGCTCGGCCCGCATCGCGTTGCTGGCCTATGCCGACGGCGAAAAACGCTATATTATCGCCCCCGATGGGGTGAAAGTGGGCATGACGCTTCAAAGCGGGCCGGATGCGCCCCCCGAATCGGGCAATTGCCTTCCGTTGTCCGAAATTCCCCTCGGCACGCAAGTCCATGCGATTGAGATGCGCCCCGGAAAAGGAGCGCAACTGGCTCGTTCGGCCGGCGCCAGCGCGCAGCTTATGGCCCGCGAAGGGAAGTACGCCACGCTTAAACTTCCTTCGGGAGAGACGCGCCTGGTTCCCGCGAGATGCATGGCGACCATTGGCGTGGCGAGCAATGTGGATCATATGAACATCGATTTCGGGAAAGCCGGACGCAAGCGGTGGCTTGGCGTCCGTCCCAAGACGCGCGGCGTGGCGATGAATCCCATCGACCACCCGATGGGCGGCGGGGAAGGCAAGGCGTCCGGCGGGCTTCCGCGTTCTCCCAGCGGCGTCCCGGCCAAGGGGTACAAGACACGCAAGAAAAACAAGCAATCCGACAAGTACATTGTCCGGCGGCGAGGCCAATAGGCGCTGTTTTGCGCCCGGTCGCTTTCGGAGAGAGCAGATTACAGAAATATGGCACGTTCGTTACGCAAAGGACCCTACGTTCACTTCAAGTTGCAACGCAAAGTGGACGCCCTGAACAAGAATAACGCCAAAAAGGTGATCAAGACCTGGAGTCGGGATTCCATGATTACCCCGGAATTCGTGGGGCATACCTTTGCCGTGCACAACGGGAAGCAATTTATTCCGGTTTATGTGACGGAAAACATGGTTGGCCACAAGTTGGGCGAATTTTCCCCCACGCGTTCTTTCCGCGGACACGCCGGGAAGAACGTAGACAAGCGCAAACGATAACACGCAAGCCGCGCTCTCGCCCCGCCGCTTCGCAGGGTTATCGGGACGCATGACGACTTATGGAAGCACGCGCCATCAGAAAGCACATTCGCAGTTCGCCTCGCAAGATGCGCACGGTGATTAACCTTGTTCGCGGCAAGACGGTTGCGGATGCGCTCAGCATTCTGCACTATCAGCCGCACAGGATAACCCGGCCGGTCGAATTGACGATTCAGTCCGCCGTGTACAACCTGATGGACAGAAACCCGGACGATCGGTTTGAAGAAAGTTCCCTGGTGGTCAAGGAGATACGAGCGGACGAAGGGTTGCGCATGAAACGTTTTCGTCCAGTGTCTCGCGGGCGCGCCCACCCCATACTCAAACGTTCGTGTCATCTGACTGTGGTTGTGGGGACCGCGGGCGAGGCCGAACCGGGCGAGCCGGACGACGATGCATGAAGCGCACCGCATAATTTTTCAAGAACATGACACGCTAAAAAGAGAAAGACATTGGGTCAGAAAACACATCCGGTCGGATTTCGGTTAGGCGTCATTCGAGGTTGGGATTCCAACTGGTACGCCACGCGGGACTTGCCGGGAAAACTTGTTGAGGACGAAGAAATTCGCCGGTATCTTGCGACGCGTCTGCGTCGCGCGGGATTAAGCCGTTGCGTCATCGAACGCACGCTGAAGAGCGTGGTGCTGACGCTGCACACGAGCCGTCCCGGCGTAGTCATTGGTCGTAGCGGCAGCGAGGTAGAGAAACTCCGCGAGGAAATCAGGAAACTGACGAACAAGGAGGACATCCGGATAAACATCAATGAAATCAAGCGCCCCGAGCTGGACGCCGAACTGGTCGCCCAGAATGTGGCTCAGCAGCTGGAGGGACGTATTTCGTTCCGTCGGGCCATGAAGCAGGCGGTTACGTCGGCCATGCGCATGGGAGCGGAGGGCATTCGCATTCGTGTTTCGGGGCGTTTGGGCGGCGCAGAGATGGGCCGCACCGAGCAGTATCTCGAAGGGCGCGTTCCGCTGCACACGATCCGCGCCGACATTGATTTTGCCCAGGCTACGTCCCATACCATTTATGGCTCTATCGGCGTGAAAGTATGGATATACCGGGGCGAAATTCTTGGCCAGCCCGACCTGAGTCCGAATATCCAGGCGCAGTGGCAGCAAATGCAGCAGCAGTCTCAGCCTCCGGCCCGCAAGCGCCGGGGTCGTCGGGGCCGCAACGCCGATTCGTCTTCATGACCTGTTTTTTTCGCCGCCTGTTTCGTCACCCATAGATTCGAGATAGCATATAGCCATGTTAACGCCGAAGCGGACAAAGTACCGAAAGTACCAGAAAGGGCGCATCAGGGGGAATGCGCAGCGGGGAACCAGCGTCAATTTTGGCGATTTCGGCGTCAAGGCCCTGGAACCCGGTCGGATTACCAGCCGGCAGATCGAGGCGGCTCGCGTCGCCATGACGCGCCGCATGAAGCGTGTCGGGAAGGTGTGGATTCGCATTTTTCCGGACAAGCCGATTACGAAAAAACCTGCCGAAACCCGCATGGGGAAGGGCAAAGGCTCTCCGGAATACTGGGCCGCCAATGTGAAGCCCGGCCGCATTCTGTTTGAGATCGGCGGGGGCATTTCGGAAGAATTGGCCCGGGAGGCGCTTCGACTTGCCCGGCACAAGTTGCCGATCAAGACGAAGTTTGTCGCGCGCCCGGATTATAAGCCCACGGAATCTGTCGGACGATAGCGATTACATCGGAACGCGCCATGTTGAAACCCAGCGAAATTCGCGAACTCGGCCCGGAAGAGGTCCGGAAACGCATTGACGAGGAAGAAGACCAGTTGCGTCGGTTGCATTTTCAGCATGCCATTGCGCAGATTGAGAATCCCACGTTGCTGCGTCGCAAACGGCGCCTCGTCGCGCGGCTGAGAACCATCCTTCGCGAGCAGGAAAATGAAGTTTGAACCGGAAGAAAAGACGATGAGCACAGATACAACAGAGGCTATGAAGCCGCAGGCAAGCCGCTCGTCGCGCAAGGAGCGCATCGGCGTGGTCGTCAGCGACCGCATGGACAAAACGATCCTGGTGGCGGTGCAGCGGCAGATCAAGCATCCGATATACGGCAAGTTTATCAAGAAGACGACGAAGTTGATGGCGCATGACGAGCGTAACGATGCGAAGCGGGGAGATTCCGTGCGCATCATGGAAACGCGCCCGCTCAGCAAGCGCAAGCGCTGGCGTCTCGCCGAAGTCATTGAACGGGCCCGGTAGCCCATATTCTTAGCGAAGCCATGATTCAGCAGGAATCGAGACTTGCCGTAGCGGATAACAGCGGCGCCAAAGAGGTGCTGTGCATCCGCGTACTGGGCGGAAGCGGCCGGCGTTATGCGCGCATCGGCGATCAAATTGTCGTGACGGTCAAATCCGCCATGCCGGGCAGCGCTGTCAAGAAAGGAGATGTTTCTACGGCGGTGGTGGTCCGCACGAAGAAGGAGTTGCGTCGCAAGGATGGTTCGTATATCCGCTTCGACGAAAACGCCGCCGTGCTTTTGAACCCCCAAAACGAGCCGCGCGGCACCCGTATTTTTGGGCCGGTGGCTCGCGAATTGCGCGAAAAACGATATATGCGCATTGTTTCCCTTGCCCCGGAGGTGCTCTGACGACCATGTCGAAAAAACACAACGCACACAAGAAGATGCACGTGAAGAAGGGGGATCGCGTACGCGTGATCGCGGGCAATTACCGGGGATACGAAGGGAAAATCCTGGTGACGTTCCCGGAAAAGAAACGCGTGATCGTGGAAGGCGTCAACCTTCGTTTTCATCACGAAAAGCCAAGCGCCGCCAATCCCCAGGGCGGCCGGACAGAGAAAGAAGTGCCGGTGCATGTGTCCAACGTACAGCCGATCGCCTCGGATGGCAATCCGACGCGCGTGGGCCGCAAGCGCATTACGGATACGGAAACAGGCCGCGGGCAATGGGTCCGATATGCAAAATCCACGGGGGAAGAGCTTCCATGAGGCATGCGCCCGGCGGGTTTCGCTATCCCGGGCCATGGTTTCGTCATACTTGCTTATTGAGACTGGACAGATGACCTACACGCCAAGATTAAAGGAGCGGTATCGCGCGCAGATCGTTCCGACGCTGATGAAGCAGCTCGGATACGGCAATGTTATGCAAGTCCCTTGCCTTGAGAAGGTTGTGGTGAACAAGGGGGTTGGGGATGCTTCTGCGGACAAGAAAGCGTTGGACAACGCCGTGGACGAATTGCAGCGCATTACGGGACGGCGCCCCATGGTGGCGAGAGCGCGCAAGAGCGTGTCGAATTTCAAACTGCGGCAGGGCATGGCGATCGGTTGTTACGTGACGCTGCGCGGCGACCACATGTACGAGTTCGTCGACCGCCTCATTACGCTGGCGCTCCCGCGCGTGCGCGACTTTCGCGGCGTATCGGATCGCAGTTTCGACGGTCGGGGCAATTTCACGCTGGGCATTCGGGAACAGATCATCTTTCCGGAAATCGATGTGGACAAGATTGACCGGATCAGCGGGATGGACATAACGTTTGTTACTACGGCGGCCACGAACGAGGCGGCCCATGCGTTGCTGAAGGAACTCGGGATGCCTTTTGTGCGACGGGAAGAACGCTCCGCCGCCTGACCTTCGCCGTTTCCATACGCATCCGCACTGCACGAAACAAGAAAAATCGTTAACGCTATGGCGAAAACAAGTTGGATGGCGCGCGAAAGAAAGCGCCGGCGCACAGTTGAGAAGTACGCCGAAAAACGTCGCAAACTCAAGGAAGACGGCGACTGGATTGGCTTGCAGAAACTTCCGCGGGACGCCAGCCCCGTGCGGCTGCACAACCGTTGCCCGCTTACGGGCCGCGCTCGCGGGTACATGCGCGATTTCGGAATTTCCCGCATCGCTTTTCGCGAGATGGCGCTGGCGGGCAAGATACCCGGCGTGCGCAAGGCGTCCTGGTAACGTTTTTCGATTCAAGACGATATGAGTGGCATAACAGACCCGGTTGCAGATTATCTGACGCGCATTCGCAACGGCCAGCAGGCCGGACGCAAATACGTGGATATACCTGCCTCGAAACAAAAGCGAGCCATCACGCAGATATTGCTGGATAAAGGCTATATCCGCAGCTACGTCAATGTGGACGACGGCAAGCAGGGATTCCTGCGAGTCCGTCTGAAGTACGATGGGCAGGGCGTTCCGGTCATTCGCATGATGAAGCGGGTGTCCACGCCGGGTTTGCGACGGTATGTGGGCGCCCATGAACTGCCGCGCGTGATGAACGGATTGGGGATCGCCATCCTGTCCACGTCGCGCGGCGTGATGACCGACAAAGAGGCTCGCAAGGCCCGCATTGGCGGCGAGGTGCTCGCGTATCTCTATTGATTTTAATGGGTCCCGCTGCTGCGGCAGTTTCGCCCGGTTAACCGTGAACCTCCAAGGAAAAGCAACATGTCTCGCATAGGCAGCAGACCTATTGACGTCGGCGACGGCGTATCCGTGGACGTCTCGGCGCATAATCTCGTGACGGTCAAGGGCCCCAAAGGGGAATTGTCCGTGCAGGTTGCGCCCGAAATTCTGGTGACGCACGAGGAGGGCGTGATTTCGGTCCGCCGCTCCGACGAACAGAAGCGTTACAGGGCGATGCACGGATTGTATTGTTCGCTGATCGGCAATGCGGTGGAGGGGGTTACGAAAGGGTATCGAAAACAACTGGAAGTGATTGGCGTCGGGTACCGGGCTGCGGTGAACAATGGCGTCCTTGAACTGGCCCTGGGCTTTTCGCACCCGATTTATTTCGTGCCGCCGGTCGCCGTCTCCGTTAGCGTCGAGGCCCAACGGGGCCAGAACACGATTGTTACGATCGAAGGGATTGACAAGCAAATCGTCGGGCAAGTCGCCGCAAAGATTCGGGCGCTCCGTCCTCCGGAGCCGTACAAGGGCAAAGGCATTCGCTATGTGGGCGAATACGTTCGCCGCAAGGCCGGAAAGACCGCGGCCCGGTAATTCGCACCTCCTTTTCAACGATCAGCATCTTTTGCGTATCGGACAGGTATTATGGCGTCGCACAAAAAACAGGAACGGAAACGTCGCGTAAAGCGCGGCATGCGCGCGAAGGTGACTGGCACGGCGTTGCGCCCGCGCCTTTCCGTGTTTCGTTCGAACAAGTACATCTACGTGCAACTGATTGACGACCGCGCGGGCGTTACGCTGGCGGCGGCTTCAAGCAAGGAGTCCGACGTGGCCGGGGATACGCCCATTGAGGTTAGCAAGGCGGTTGGCGCGCGTATCGCCCGGCGGGCGCGCGAGCAGGGCATTGAACAGGTTGTATTCGACCGGAACGGTTATCGGTATCACGGGCGCGTACGCGCTTTGGCGAACGGCGCGCGCGAAGGAGGATTGCAACTGTAGTAGTTTCTCGCAAGACAATAGCACACGTATTCATATTTCGCATGGCAGCACGAAAGGAGCAACGCCGCCGCGAAGCGGCAGAGGGTCAGGATTGGCAGGAACGGCTTGTAGCCGTTTCCCGCGTGGCGAAGGTCGTCAAGGGCGGTCGCCGTTTTTCGTTCAACGCCGTCGTGGTGGTAGGCGACGGGAAGGGGACGGTAGGCGCTGGTCTCGGCAAGGCGAACGAGGTCTCCGACGCTATTTCAAAGGGCACGGAAGATGCGAAGAAGAACCTTGTTCGCGTTCGGCTCAAGGACAACACGATACCCCATCCCGTTGTGGGGCGGCAGGACGCCGGCAAAGTGTTGCTGAAACCCGCCGCGCCCGGAACGGGCGTGATCGCCGGGGGAGGCGTGCGGGCCGTGCTGGAATGCGCCGGCGTTCGGGATATTCTTTCCAAGTCGCTGGGATCCAGCAATCCGCATAATCAGGTTTCCGCCACCATGCAGGCGCTGGAAAAGATCGAGGACCCGATGGAAGTAGCCAAACGCCGCGGTATTTCGCTCAAAAGAGTGTTCGAGGGATAAACGACCGCCGGTTTTTCGCCGCGAGGCCCGAATAGATGGACAAGGACATGGCAAGCAAACTTATCGTAACCCAGACAAAATCTGCAATCGGTTCGCCGAAGCGCACCGTGCGCACTCTTGAGGCGCTTGGCATTCGGCGGATGCGCCAGCGCGTCGAACACAAGGACTCTCCGCAACTGCGCGGGATGATCGACAAGGTTCGGCATCTTGTTACCGTTACCGAAGCCTGACTCATTAGACCTCAGGCGTTCTGCTTTCCCTGGCGTTTTGGCCGGGAAGGAACATTCAGTCGAGATACATTATGGACCTCAGCAATCTGAAACCGGTTAAGGGCGCTACCCGAAAGAGGAGGCGCATCGCCCGCGGCGCAGGTTCGGGCAAGGGCGGCCACAGTTCCACCAAGGGGACGAAAGGGCAAAAGAGCCGCGCGGGCGCCCGCATCCCCGCATGGTTCGAGGGCGGCCAGATGCCGCTCCAGCGGCGCGTGCCCAAATTCGGATTCCGGAACCGGTTCCGCGTCGAATATCGCCCGGTCAACTTGTCCTGGATCGCCCGCCTCGCGGAGGAAGGGCGCATTGATGGCGCGGCGGAGGTTACGCCTGAAGCGCTTGTGGCCGCTGGCGCGGCGCGCAAGGCCGACCGGATTAAAATTCTTGGCGACGGCGAAGCGCCGCAAGGCCTTTCGGTTACCGCGCATGCGTTCAGCGCTTCGGCGAAGCACAAGATCGAAGCGGCGGGCGGCAAGGCCACCGTGCTTGGCTAACGTACGGATCGGAAACGACTTTTCACCCAGCATTTCATTATGGCAAGCATCGCCGAGAACGTACGCAACATCTGGAAGATAGAGGAGCTCCGCCGCCGGATTCTGTACACGATCGGGTTGCTCCTCGTGTATCGACTGGGGGCCTACGTGACCCTTCCCGGGGTGAACGCCAGTGTTCTGGCGGACGTCAATGCGCAGGGAAATCCGAACGACATTTTCGGTTTTCTGGACATGTTCGTGGGAGGGGCCTTTAGCCAAGCCGGCATTTTCGCGCTCGGCATCATGCCGTACATCACCGCCTCCATTATCATTCAGCTCCTGGGCGCGGTGGTTCCGTACTTCCAGAAGCTTCAGCGCGAAGGCGAAGAAGGCCGTCGCAAGATTACCCAGCTTACGCGGTACGGCACCGTAGGCATTACCGCGTTTCAGTCTATCGGGTATGCGATCAACCTGCAATACGGGGCCACCGGGCAGGCTATCGTCATTAACTCCACGTTTTTCATGATCTCGACGGTGATCGTGCTGACCGCAGGCACCGTCTTCGTGATGTGGCTTGGCGAGCGCATTACGGAAAATGGCATCGGGAACGGCATCTCCATCGTCATTATGATCGGGATCATCGCCTTTTTGCCCAATGCGCTGTTCAATGAGTTCACGCTCACGGGCAATCTCTTCATTTTCCTGATGGAGATCGGCATATGGGCGCTGGTGACGCTGGGCGTCGTGCTGGTTTCGCAAGGCACGCGCCGTATTCCGGTGCAGTATGCGAAGCGCGTCGTGGGACGCAAAGTATATGGCGGCGCCACCCAGTACCTTCCGCTTCGCGTTAATGCAGCGGGCGTCATGCCCATTATCTTTGCGCAGTCCATCATGTTCGTTCCGGCGACGGTGGCTTCGTTCTTTCCCGACAGCGCGTTCATGGTCGAATTCGGACGCTGGTTCTCGGACATTTCCGGCTGGGGATACTCGACCGTGTTTTTTGTGATCTGCGTATTCTTTACCTACTTCTATACCGCTATCGCCGTGAACCCGCGGGAAATGGCCGACACTATGAAGCGGCAGGGCGGATTTATCCCCGGGATTCGGCCGGGCAAGCAAACCAGCGAATTCATCGACAACATTCTGACGAAAATCACCCTGCCCGGGTCGATTTTCCTCGGACTGGTGGCGATTCTCCCCGCCTTCGCCATGCAGGCAGGCGTTTCGCCCGGTTTCGCCGCGTTTTTCGGGGGAACGAGCTTGTTGATTCTTGTGCAGGTGACGCTGGATACGCTTCAGCAGATCGAAAGCCATTTGCTCATGCGCCATTACGATGGCTTCATGAAAAGCGGGCGCGTGCGCGGCCGGCATATGTAATGGCGGCAGCTGATGGCCGGCGCTCTTGACGTTGCTTTTTCAACCCATGCCTTTGTCGAAAAGCGGATACAAAATAGACCGTCTCCGGGAAAGCGCGGACCTTGTCGGGGAGACGCTTGGGGAGGTTGCGCGGCACATTGCGCCGGGCGTCACGACGCGCTTCCTGGATCGCGTCGCGGAGGACTTCATCCGAGCGCGCGGCGCCGAGCCGGCGTTCAAGGGGTATTGCGTGGGTCCCCTGATTTTTCCCGGTACGCTGTGCGCGTCCGTAAACGACACGGTGGTGCATGGCATTCCGAACGACGCGCCGCTTCAGGAAGGCGACTTGCTGTCGGTGGATTGCGGCGTGCGGCTCAACGGGTATTACGGCGATAGCGCCTACACCTTTCCCGTCGGAGAAATATCCGCAGAAAAGCGCGCTTTGTGCGAAGCGACATACGGGGCTTTGCAGCAGGGCATTGCGCAGGCTACGACGGGGCGGCGCGTTGGAGATATTTCGTTTGCTGTCCAGGAGCATTGCGAAAGCAGGGGATACGGCGTCGTGCGGGAACTCGTGGGCCACGGGATCGGCAAGAAATTGCACGAAAAACCCAATGTCCCCAATGTCGGCGAACCAGGCACCGGACCTCGTCTTATTCGCGGCATGACGTTATGCATCGAACCCATGATTACTCTTGGGACCGCCCGGATCGAAGTGGACGCGGACGGTTGGACGGTTCGCACTGCGGACAGGAAGCCTGCCGCGCATTACGAGCACATGGTGGCCGTGCATTCCGACAGGGCCGAAGTGCTGAGCACTTTCGCCTATATCGAAGCCGTGCCCGGGGCCGCTCTCGAATCGCTGCCTGCATACAAAATTTATGAACCTGAGCAGCCTATAGGCGTTATTTAACGGCTATACCCTGTATTTTTCGTGAACGAGACCAAACGAACCTATGAAAGTTCGCGCCAGCGTCAAAAAGCGGAGTTCCGACGACAAGATCGTGCGTCGCAAAGGCCGCATTTACGTCATTAACAAAAAGAACCCGAAGCACAAGCAACGACAGGGTTAATGCCCTTGCGGCGTTGGCGCTGCGTTTTCGAATGACCGCTGTCGGGAAGACCTGAAATTCTATGCCTCGAATAGCCGGAGTGGACGTACCTCCGCATAAACGCGGAGAAATCGCTTTGTCCTCGATTTTCGGGATCGGGCGTTCTCGCGCCCGCGAAATTCTTGACCGCATCGGCGTCAAGTACGATGCGCACCCGAACGACTGGACAGAAGAGCAGACTCGAAGCGTCCGCCGCCTCATTGAAGACGAGTACCTTGTCGAGGGGCAGTTGCGTTCGGAAGTGCAGATGAGCATCAAGCGATTGATGGACATCGGTTGCTACCGGGGGCTTCGGCATCGCCGGGGATTGCCCGTGCGCGGACAACGCACGCGCACGAACGCCCGTACGCGCAAGGGCCGCCGGAAGACCGTGGCCGGCAAGAAGAAGGCTCCGCGGAAGTAATCGCTCGCTCTCGCTTCCTCGCAATTCAGTCCTTGTACCTGTAACGTTATATGGCGAAAAAGCAGCAAAAATCAGGACGTTCCGGGCGCTCGTCGCGCAAACGCAACGTCATTGTCGAAGCCAATGGGCAAGCGCACATCAAGGCCACGTTCAATAACGTGATCGTGACGCTGACGGACCAGTACGGAAATGTTATATCGTGGGCCAGTTCCGGGAAAATGGGTTTCAGGGGCAGCCGCAAGAATACGCCGTATGCGGCCCAGGTAGCGGCTATGACCGCGGCGGAAGAGGCGCATGGCCTCGGTTTGCGGCGCGTGGACGTATATGTGAAAGGACCTGGTTCGGGACGAGAATCGGCCATTCGGGCGCTTGCCGGAGCCGGGCTCGATATTTCTTCCATCCGGGACGTAACGCCCATTCCTCACAATGGCTGTCGTTCCCCGAAACGCCGCCGCGTATAACGAGCGCCGTTCGGGCAAAGATAGCAGCAAGTCAGCATACCCAATAGCGATACATGGCTCGATACAGAGGCCCCAAACAGAAAATCGCCCGGCGCTTCAAGGAACCCATTTTTGGTCCGAGCAAGGCGCTTGAGCGCAAGGCGTATCCGCCTGGCCAGCACGGACAGAATCGTCGGTCCAGGGATAGCGAGTACGCCGTTCAGCTCAAGGAAAAACAAAAAGCGCGGCATACCTATGGTCTTCAGGAACGCCAGTTCCGCAACCTTTTCGAGAAGGCGTCCCGCAAAAGAGGCGTCACGGGCGAGAACCTGCTGAAATTTCTGGAGGCCAGGCTGGACAATACGGTGTTCCGGCTTGGTTTTGCGCGTACGAGGCGGCAAGCCCGCCAATTGGTGAACCATGGCCATATCATGGTGAACGACCGGATTGTCGATGTTCCTTCGGCGCAGTTGCGCCCGGGAGATATCGTTGCGGTTCGCCCGCGAAGCCGCTCCCTGCGCCCGATCGTAGAATCGGCTTTGCAGAGTCGCCGGACATTCGCCTGGCTTGAGGCGGATCGCGGCAATCTCCGAGGCAAGATGCTGGATATGCCGGCCCGGGAAGACATTCCGGAAAATATTCGCGAGCAACTCATTGTCGAGTTGTACTCGAAATAGTTGCTGGACGATGTGGGCCAACCTGCCTGTTGCGACGTCTACCCTTCCCCTTTCGAAAGACTTTGACTGATTGAGAAACCATGAGCCATTATGCGATTCACATGCCAGAGGGCATTCAGATTGAAAACGCGTCGGAATTTTCCGGGAGATTTTCGTTACAGCCTCTTGAACGCGGATACGGCGTAACGATCGGAAATGCGTTGCGGCGCGTGCTTTTGTCGTCGCTTGGCGGTTTTGCCATCACGGGGGTGCGGGTCGACGGCGTGCAGCATGAATTCTCAACGATCAAGGGCGTAACCGAAGACGTCGCCGATATTATCCTGAATCTCAAAGAGGTGCGCTTTCGCGCAACCGAAGAGACGGAAGAGGGCAGCATTCATCTTGTGGTCAAGGGGCCGGGCATATTTACCGCCGGGGATATTGGCGCCGCCACGAATGATTACGAAGTACTCAACACGGATCATCACATTGCTACCCTTGACGACCATGTTGCACTGAATATCGAATTGCGCATTGAGCGCGGCAGAGGCTATGTTCCCGCCGACGAGAACAAGCGCGTCGACGATCCGATTGGCGTGATTGCCATGGACGCGATCTTTACGCCCATCCGAAATGTCAAGTATTCGGTCAAGCCGACGCGCGTCGGGCAGAAAATCGACTACGAATACCTTGCGATAGATATCGAAACGGACGGCTCCATATCTGCAGAGGACGCCTTGGTGCAGGCCGCGACCGTTTTGCGGAACCACATAGACCTGTTTATTTCGATGGATGTCGTACCCGTGATACCTGTCGAAAAGCCGGAAGTCATAGATACGGAAACGCAGCGCATCCGGGAATTGCTTGGACAGCCGGTAGAAGACCTGGACCTGTCTGTGCGCGCGCAAAACTGCCTGAAAGCCGCCAATATCACGAATATAGGCGACTTGGTGAGCCGCGAGGAGTCGGAAATGTTGAAATTCCGGAACTTTGGACGCAAATCGTTGCAGGAGCTGGTTCATGTGCTGAACGATCGGGGTTTGTATTTCGGGATGATCGAGGCCCAGCACGAGGAAAAGGCGTAACCGGGCGCATGTCGCCTGATTATGGCCTGACTAAGACCCGCCTATTATGAGACACCAGAAAAAGCGACATAAGCTGGGACGCAACGCATCCCATCGCAAGGCTACGCTCATCGCGTTGAGCAATGCCTTGATTACGCACAAGCGCGTGATCACTACGACGCCCAGGGCCAAGGCGCTGCGCATGTTCATTGAGCCTATTCTTACCCGGGCCAAGGACGATTCGCAGCATAATCGGCGGCAGGTGTTTCGGCGCCTGCGGGACAAGCAGTCTGTCGCGACGCTATTCACCGAAGTGGCCGAAAAGATCGCCGAGCGTCCAGGCGGGTATACGCGGGTGGTCAAAATTGGCCGTCGCGCAGGGGATGCGGCGCCTATGGCCGTTGTCGAACTGGTGGATTACAATGCGTCGGACGCGGCGGTGAGCGCCGGACCCGGGAAAAGCAGGCGGACGCGGCGCGGCCGGCGGCGCGGCGTATCGGCTTCGCCTGAAAAACAGGAGGCTGGCGAGGCCGGGGCAGTGGACGTTTCCGGGGATGCGGAAGGAGCGCCCGATGTGCTTGCGGAGGAATCGGTTGAAGCAACGAACGATAGCGATGCGGTCAGCGAGGCCGAATCGTCTGCGCCGGAAGCCTCTTCTTCCGATCCGTCTGACGTTTCCGACGCCGCTGACGTCACGCCGGAAGCCGACAAGAAAAACGCCTGAGATGCGGTTTTGAGGAAATGAGCAAGTAGAGCAGCAAGAAGTGGAATTAATCAATGCCTCCTTAAATTATTAAGGCAATATAAAATCAATCCTTAATTATTTAGGTTATTTCTTCGATTGGGTGTGGCGAAGGGGCTTTGGTTGCGCATTGCCCCACAACGTAAACGTGCGGCAGGCCATGAGCGCGCGGGAGAATGCCGGGCCCGACGTTGCGTGAAAATGCGCAACCCAAGCCACGTTTCGACGGCTTTGCTCGCTTCCCGGGATCGCCTTACTTGAGCAGTGCCATGGTCTTGGCGGCGATCTGTTCCTCCGCCCGGAGGACATACAGATAGGTTCCGCTCGCAAGTTCCGATGCGTCGAACGTAACGCGGTAGCGATCCGCCGGCTGTACGCCGTCCATTAACACCTGCACTTCCTGGCCAAGCATGTCGTACACCGAAAGCGTAACGTGCTGGACCCTGTCGAGCGTGAATTCGATCATGGTGGATGGATTGAACGGGTTCGGATAGTTTTGCTCCAGCGCGAAGGTCGCGGGGACCTCTTCGCCGACCGTTTCGACCGGCATGACTGTTTCCGCATCCATAATGCGCAGGTTGACGGTGGATGGGGTTCCCGACAGGACATTGTCGGGGAGCGCGCCGAGCGTTATAGCGAACGTCTCGTCGTCCGCATCGTCGTCCTTGTTCGTTGCGATGGTTTCTGTGGCGTTTGACTGGTTCGCCGCAATCGTAATGGAGGCGAGCTCGCCGATGTCGTCTGGTTCCGCCGTATCCGGCGTGAGCACGAGCGGAATGATTACGGCGCTGGGCAGCGCCTGGCTGATCGAGACCGTAATGGAAATGGGGTCGCCTTCGTTCACGGGATTAGGAGAAGCCGATAGCGTTATTTCCGGCATCTGGACTCTGGTCGGCGTGTCGTCGTCCGTAATGTGCAGGTTGACGGTGGACGGGGTTCCCGGCAGGACATCGCCGGGGAGCGCGCCAAGCGATATGGCGACGGTTTCGTCGTCCGTATCGCTGTCTTCCGACATCGCGATGGTTCCCGTTCCGCTCGTTTGGTTCGCCGCGATCGTGATGGAGGCGAGCGCGCCGATGTCGTCTGCTTCCGCCGTATCCAGCGTGAACGCGAGCGGAATGGTTACGGCGTTTCCGAGCGACTGCGAGAGCGAAGCGGTAACAGTGACGGATTCTCCTTCGAGCACCGGGTTGGGCGTCGCCGACAGCGTTACCTCCGGCGTCGTTACCTGGGCGTCGTTGTCGTTGACGGCGACTATGGCGCTGTTGGCTGGCGGGTCAGCCACGACATAACTGGTTCCTTGCTCGACGGTCGCTTGTATCGTTCCGTTCGTTTCTGCTTCGTCGTCGTCCGTCGTGGCGACGTCGAAGCGGGCCGTGCCGCTTGTGCCGACGGCGACAGTTCTCGACCCGGTTTCTCCCTGCGCGGCGAAGTCGCCGTTTTGAGCGACGCCTACGCTGACCGCCAGGTTTGCCGCCGGGGCTGGCGATGCGGTAAGGGTGAAGGAGGCGCTATTGCCCTCTGCCACCCCCGCGCCGCCGGAGATGCTGATTACCGGCAAGGGTTCGTCGTTATCGTTGACCGGCACATTGGCGACATTGCCCGGCGGCTCGGCCGGTTCGTAGCCTTCGCCCTGAACGATTGTCGCGCGGACCTGGCCATTCGGTTCGTCGGATTCGTCGTTCACCGTGGGGCAGAGGTAGGAAACGGTTCCCGACGAGCCGATCTCGACCGTCATCTCTCCCATATCCTCTTCGGGGATGAAGTCGCCCGTCTGGCCAACGTTGAACTTCACCGTCACGGTCGTTTGAGGCGCCGGTTGAGCGCTGATCGTGAAGGAGGCGCTTTCGCCTTCAGTGACAGCTGCTCCGCCGTTGACGCTGATGACGGGCATCGGATCGTCGTTGTCGGCGACGACGATCTGCGCGCTGTCGTCCGGGGACGTCGGGATCGTGTAGGCGGCGCGGTCCTCAAGCGTCGCGCGGACCCAGCCGTTCGGCTCGTCCTTGTCGTCGTTCGCGGTCGGAACCGACAGACTGGCGGTTTTTTTGCCCTTTGCGATCATGACTTCCTTCGCGCCGAGGGCGTCCTCTCCGAAGAAGTCGCCGTTGCCGGTCAGGGCGACTCCAACCGCGACGTCTGTCGCGACCGGCTGCTTCGCGCTCACTGTGAACGTTGCGGCCGTTCCCTCGGCGACGGTATCCGCCGCGGCCGCGATGGCGAGCGCGGGTTCGTCGTCGGCGATGGTCAAGGTAAAACTGCCGGGCTTATCCACGGAGTAACCCGTGCTGTCGGCGAGGCTCAGGATCACAGTTTCGTCTGCTTCGCCGAGCGCGTCGTCCGTGATCGCGACCGTAATAGAGGCCGTCGCGCTGTCCTTCGGGACCGTCAGGGTTCCGGCGCCGTCGCTCGCGCCTGCGATCGCGTAGTCGGCGCCTTGCGCGGCGGTTCCGGACAACGCGTACTTCAGCGTGAGTTCCGCGGTCGGCGCAGGCGACAGATTGATGTCGATCGTCGTCGATCCTTCTGTCTCCGCCGCGGTTGCGGAAGCGGCGGCGAATTTCACGACCGAGTTGCCGGGCGGAGGATCGTCGTCGTCGTTGACCGTCACGGTGGCCCTGTGGTTCGGAGGGGCCGCGACCTTGTATCCCCGCTGCTTGATGATCGTGGCGATGACCTGTCCGTCCGGTTCGTCCTTGTCGTCCCCGACCGTCTGGACGGTCAGAGCCTTGCTTGCGGCGCCCTTCGGGATAGTAATGGTTTTTCCTCCCCTGGAGCGAGTTTCCAGGAAGTCGCCCTTCTGCGTGATGTTGACGACGACCAGGGTGTTACTGACGAGATTCCTGTTCGCGTGCACGGTGAAACTGGCTATTCCGCCTTCGTCCACCGCGTCTCCGCCGGAAATCCGGTACGTGCGCTCGGCGTCCAGGAGCGTGATCTCGCCGTCGCCGGTCCGGGATCCGCTGGCGCCGCCCTGCAGGCCGGTCGCCCCGAGGACGGGCGTACCCGGCGGCCCCGTGGAGGCCTTCGGAATGTCCACGACGATCACATCGTCCTTGTCGCCGGCGTCGACCCGCGCCTGGAGAACCAGCTCGGCGGCCGACTTGGAGTGGTCGGTTGCACGGAACGTGACCGTCCTCGCCGCGGCGTCGAAGACGGGGTTGCCGTGGTCAGCACGATTGACCAACTTCAGGCTGAAGTCCGTTCCCGGCGTCCCTCCAGAGAACAGGAGGGGAACGCCGAGACTCTCGCCGAGAGTCAGCGGGCGGCCGAGCGTCACCCGGAATCGGCCCACGTCCAGGCCGGACCCTTCGAGCGCTTCGGAACCCGTCACCTCGAGGGTCACCGTCGTCGGATCGTCGTCCTGGACCTTGACGGTCGCGGCGTTCGCACTGGCCACGACGTATCCGTCGCCGGCCTGAATCACAGCTATCGCGCCTCCGGGCGGCTCGTCAGTCGAATCCCCGTCGGTCGCCGCCGAGAGCTCGGCGGTTGCGGCGCCCGCCTTGATCACGACCTCCTTCGAGCCCAGGTCATCCGTCGCCACATACTCGCCGGACTGGGAGACCTGGACCTTGACCGTCGTGTCGACCAGCGGCGCGGGGTCGGCGGTGAGGGTGAAGGTGGCAGTCGCGCCCTCGGTGACCGGCGAGGTCTTGGGCTCGACGCCGACCTTGATGTTCGTGGCGTCGTCGATCGAGAAGCTCGCGCCTCCCGCCTCGGCCTTCGCGCCGCCGCCCAGGCCCGCGCTCGCGGTGAGCGTGCCCAAGTCGACCGTAACCGTCTCGGTCGCTTCTTTGAGGTTGTCCGTCAGGCCTTCCAGAATGACCCCAGCCTCGCTCGCGATGTTGTCCCCGCCGGTGAAGACGATGGAGGGCGGCTTGTTCGCCAGGTCGTCGCTCGACAGATTTACGTAGCTGACCCCCTTCGGCGCCGGGTCGGGCGCCGAAAGCGAGTAGTCCGCGCCGAACGCGGCCGAGCCGCCGAACGTCAGCGCGACGGTGAGGTCCTCGCCGGCCAGGAGAGCCCTGCCGAGCGATACGCTGAGCGTCTTGTCGTCGCCCTCGGCGATGTCGCCCGCCGGCGCGCTCAGCGCCACCGTCGTCGGGTCGGCGTCGGCTACCAGGACGGTCGCCGAGTTGGGCGAGCCCACGACGTAGCCGTCGCCGGGCAGCACCTTCAGCTTCATCCAGCCGTCCGGCTCGTCCAAGCCGTTCTTGATCAGGGGCACCGGCCTGGCACTAGAGGAACCGTTCTGGTCTGACAGGCTTATCCTGCGGGTGAAGAGACCGGTGTAGGCACGTTCATGGCTAAGCTCGAACCCGACGCGGATGGCGCCAGTCAGCCCGGAGGCCTCGAATGTGAACATGGCGGACCCCCCTTCGACCGCCGCCGGTCCCGCCTTGATCGTCACGGTGGGCGTTTGGCCGAGGGCGGGCGAGGCGGCGGCAAACGAGGCCGCCGCGGCGAGAAGAAGCGCGACGGCGCCCCGGCCCCTGGCCGAAGAGTCGCCGCGGAAAGGCAGGAATTTGGCCAAGGCTGCGCGGCGGCGGCTTCGAGCGACGCAGGCAGGCTTGGACGCCCTGATATCAGGGCAGCCAAGATCCGTACCGTCTCGCAAGTATTGGCTTGGGCGGCGCATAATGGGGGGGGGGGGGGGGTATTTTCGTCTTTGCCGGTCCATACAGGTATGCAATTATCCCGTTCGCACGATATTCTTGCCTTACCTTTGCTTGATCAAGGTATCCCTAAAGACGGTTTGGGAAGGCGGGCATAACCTTCCATACAAGATAATAACTAAAAATTCATTTTGTTTCCTTCTTTTTCCACCCTACTTACTGCTATTCACTCGACTAATTTTTGAATTTCGAGAGAAACCGTATGCGGGATTTCGAATTTAATTAATTTTTCACAATTGCCGTTCGCGGCGGCCGCATTCGGTCGAACGCATAACCGGTTTTTCCGACCACGCCATGTTGCGCGCTTCTTCCATCCTGAGCCATACAGACCTGCAACTGGAACCGGAATTCGAAGCCGGACTGGACGAATTGCTTGCTGCGTGTCGTCAATCGCTGCGGTCGGTGGACGAGGACATGATTCGCCGCGCCTTCAGATTAGGTTATTGGGCGCATCGCAACGACCGGCGCGCCTCGGGGGAACGATTCATTACGCATCCCATTGAGGTCGCCGTGATCGTGGCCCGGGATATCGGATTCGACGACGTCAGCGTGGTTTCGGCGCTTTTGCACGACACCGTGGAGGATACGGAGTTTTCCCTGGACCTCATACGGGAAGAATTCGGCGATACGGTTGCGAACATCGTCGATGGATTGACCAAGATACGGGGGGTTTCCTGGAGCCGCGAAATGGGCCAGGCCGAGAATGTCCGCAAGCTCATGCTGTCCATGGCGACGGACATCCGCGTCATCCTCATCAAGTTTGCGGATCGGCTGCACAATTTGCGCACCATCGGGTCGCTTCCCAAGCAGAAGCAACTCAAGATTGCCAGCGAGACCCTGGATCTATTTGCGCCGCTGGCCCATCGTTTTGGCCTGAACGCGATCAAGGCGGAGCTGGAGGACATTTCCCTGAAAATCCTGCATCCGGAAGAGTACCGCGACATCGTGCAAAGCCTGCAGGCGTCCAAAGGCGAGCGGGACGGTTATGTGCGCCGTTTCGTCGAACCTATGCGGGCTCGCCTCGCAAGCGAGGGCTTCGATTTCGAGATGGTCGGCCGGTCGAAGAACATCTATTCGATCTGGCGGAAGATGAAGCGCAAGGAAAAGCCCATCGAAGAGATATACGACCTGCTCGCCATTCGCATTGTTCTGCAAAGCGCCGGCAAGAAAGGGAAGGAAGATTGCTGGCGGGTGTATTCGATCATTACGGACTTGTACAAGCCGTTGCCGGAACGCTTTCGGGATTTTATTTCGGTGCCCAAATCCAACGGGTATCAGAGTTTGCACACAACGGTGCTCGGTCCGGCGGGGCGGCGGGTGGAAGTGCAGATTCGCACGGAGGAAATGCACGCCATCGCCGAGCGCGGCGTGGCGGCGCACTGGAAATACAAGGAGGCCGTGAGCGACCGGGACCGGGGGATGGAGCAATTTCTGGACTGGGTGCGGGATATTCTCGAAAATCCCGATCCGGAGCACGCCACGGAATTCGTCAAGGAGTTTCGGCTCAATCTGTACGACGAAGAAATCTATATTTTCACCCCCAACGGGGATCTAATGACCCTGCCCCGCCATGCGACCCCGGTTGATTTTGCTTTTCAGGTTCATACCGAAGTAGGCATGCACTGCATCGGGGCGAAAGTGAATGGCAGGATGGCGCCGCTTTCGTACAAGCTCCAGAGCGGCGATCAGGTGGAGATCATTACGTCGAAGAAGCAAACGCCGAACCCCGACTGGATAAAGTTCGTCGTTACGCACAAGGCGCGCAGTCGGATACGACATTCGATCAACGAGAAACGCCGTCGCAGCATCGACCTGGGCAGGGAAACGCTCCGGAAGAAGCTCGATCGGGCCAATCTGCAAGTCGATGAGCAGAAACTGCGGCGGGTGGCCAACCGGCTCAAGTTTCCGAATGCCCAGCAAATGTTTTACGAAATCGGAACGGGGCTTTTCGATGCGAAGGATTTCGTGAAGTTCGTCCGGAACGAGTTGCGCGAGCGCAAGGAAGTGGAGAGCGAACCCGCCGAACAGGAAGGACTTCGGCTGCGCTACGAGAATTTCCTGGATTCCGCCCAGGTAACGGCTCGTCCGGCGCTTGAAATCGACGGGGAATTGCATACGGATATCGTGACGCGGTATGCGCCTTGCTGCAATCCGATTCCCGGCGACGATGTGTTCGGGTACATAAGCCGCAGCGATGGCATAAAGATTCACCGCGTGAATTGCCGGAATGCGCCCGGCTTGCTCGTGAACCACCCGGATCGCATCGTTTCGGTCGAGTGGAGCAGGCAGAAAGATGTGCACTTTCTGTCCGGCTTGCGGGTGATGGGAGAGGATCGCGTGGGCGTCGTCAGCGACGTCACGACCGTTATTTCCAAAAATATGAAAACGAATATTCGTTCCATTACGGTAGATTCCGAAGATGGCGTATTCGAAGGCACGATCGTATGCTCGGTGACGGATTTGTCGCACCTTCGCCGCCTTATCGAGCGACTCAAGCGCATCGACGGCATTCATGGCGTGTACCGGTTCGAGGAATGAGCCGCTTTTTTCCGATCTTGTATGTTGCCTCCTTTTTTCCGTAAACTGTCGTTTGTTCCTTCCTTGTTGGCAAGTTTATGGATAACAGCATCCCTAAAGACTGCGATCATGTCTTCTGCATCCCGTACGCAAACCCGAAAAGACGTAGCCCGCCGCGTGGCCGAAACCATGGACGAGCCGGTATACAAGGCGGACCCCTGGGTTCGCGCGGTGCTTGACGCGATTCGCGACATCATGATGGACGCGGATCCGGAGGTCCGCATTGAGTTGCGCGAATTCGGGGTATTCGAGGTCAAGAAGACTCGCCCCAAGCCGCAGGCCCGCAACCCGAGGACGAACGAGACGGTCTTTATACCAGGCCGCCGCAAGACGCGCTTCCGGCCGGGGAAACGGTTGCGGGAGGCGTTGCAGGTTCCCTTGTCGCCGTCGGACGCCGCCAACCCGTCGTAAGCCTGCTATGAATGTCTTGTCTCGCATTGTCGGCGTCGACTATGGCGCGCAGCGCGTTGGCTTGGCCATATCCGATCCGTTTCGGTTGTATGCGCAATCGATCGGGGCGTATTCCGGCGAGGAAGCGTTGCGGGAGCTGGCGAGCCTGGACGAGGATCCCGGATTCGATACGATCGTGGTGGGCTGGCCTTTGACGTTGTCGGGCGAGGAGGGCGAGGCGACGGAGGTCGTTCGGTCCTTCGCGCGCCGGTTGTCCCGTCGTTTTCCCGGCAAAAACGTGGTGATGCAGGACGAACGGCATTCCTCGGTTCGGGCAAGGCATTTGCTGTACCGGTCCGGCGTTCGCAAAAAAGCCCGTCGCGACAAGGCGCGCGTAGACGCCGCGGCGGCGGCGGTTATTCTTCAGGACTACATAGACGAAACGCAGGATGAGGCTTCCTGCCCGGCTCCATGATTCTTCCCATTCGTTTGTATGGCGATCCCGTCCTTCGGCGCAGCGCCGACGAAGTGTCGGGCGACAGCGAAAACATCCGCCAGCTGATAGACGATATGATCGAAACCATGCGGGGCGCCAAGGGCATTGGTCTGGCCGCGCCGCAGGTGGGCCGGACAGAGCGCATCTTCGTGGCCGATCTGGCGGCGGAAATACGGCCTGCCGAGGCGCCGGAGGCCATGGTCTTCGTCAATCCTGAAATTATCGGGGAGAGCGACGAAGAAAGCGAATTCGAGGAGGGATGTTTGTCCATCCCGGATATCGTCGAGACGGTCCGGCGTCCCGAACGCATCCGGATGAAATATCTGGACCGCTATTTCCGACCGCAGGAAATTGAGGCGGACGGGTTGGCGGCGCGCGTGATTCAGCATGAGGTGGACCATCTCGAAGGCGTTTTCTTCGTGGACCGGATCAGTGCGTTTCGCCGGCGCCTTTTGCGCCGGAAACTCCGGGAGGTCGCCAGCGGAAAGGTCGAGGCCGATTATCCCCTTGGATGCGCTGATTAAGTCCGCAAAGCCGCGAGGCCGCGCCGCGCGCTGGCAAGGAATGACGAAGCAGCGCAACATGGCGGGTCCCGCGCAATAATAATGCGCTTGCGGGGGTTGCTTTTGCAGGCTCCTTGCAGTAACTTCGGCGGCAGGGTTGTGCCATTGGAAAAATTCCTGTAATCGGGTACCGCGATCGTCCCTTTGTCTTCGCCCGCCCGCCTCGCCCACGGAATCCGGAATAGATGTTTTCGCCGCGCGCGCATATCGAACGATCAGGCGTCTTTTTCCTCGTTGTGCTCTTGTGCGGCGCGTTGGCCGCGCCGTTCGGGCATGACTTGTCGCATATTCGCTCGCTGGAGCATGTGCATGGAGAGGGGGCCGAGGTCGCGCAGCGCAGCGCAGCGGGCATGTCCACCGATTTTCTGGTGGAAGAACAGACGTCGCCCCATATTTTTGCGTGCGATCTGTGCGCGTTTCGTTCGCTCACGGTTTTGGTTCCCGATCAACTCCAGGCGCCGCTGCTTCCGGTCCGCATGGCGGCCCACGCACTCGGTTCCGCGCCGTTCGCCCGCCCCTTTTTCTATCGCTCGATACGCGCTCCTCCAGTGTCGTCTTGACTCGATCCATGCGCCGCTCCGGCGGCGTTTTTTGCAAGACACATTGAAAAAAGAGGAGAACCATGTTTTCAATCCGGTTGCGCGGCGTTGCCGCTATTTTATTCGTATTCGTAATCATGAGCGGGCTGGCGGCCTGCTCCAATCCCGCCGAGGACGACGATCATGACGATCACGCCGAGGAAATAGAGGGCGTTGCGCTCGTTCTGGGCGGCGACGAGGTCGTTGAGGTGCTGGAAGCCGAGGTTACGGGGTCGCTTTCCGTTGACGAAGGCGAAACCACCGACGACATCACCGTGGAGTTTCTCGACCATGACGGGGAGGAGGTACATGCCGAAGACCTGGACGAGGAATTTTCCCTGGGCGTCGAGGTACAGGGCAGCGAAATCGTTACCGTAGCTAATACCGGCCAGTGGACTTTTACGTTGCGGGGGGACGAAGCGGGCGACACCGCGATACGGGTGTTGCTTTTGCACGACGGGCATGCAGATTTCACGACGCCCGATATTCCTGTCACGGTAGAGGAATAGGCAAGGATCATGCGTTGCAGAAAGCACCGGTTTTTTTTTCAGGCCGGGCTTGTAGCGTGGTTGTCGATAGCGTCGGCCGGGACGTTGCAAGCCCAGCATACGGCGGTGATCGAGGGATACATCGAGGATTCGGAAACGGGTGAGCCTGTTCGCCATGTCCAGGTGCTTGCGGAAGAGGCCAACCGCAGTTCCAGAACGGATCGGCAAGGCCGCTTCGAGATTCGGTTCCTGGAGCCCGGGGTCTACACGATCAAGGCCTGGCGCGTAGGCTATGAGCCACTGACGAGTCGGGTCGCGGTGGGCGTCGCCGGTTCGGATACGTCCCGCGTCGTGCTGCGGATGCCGGTTTCGCTGATTCAGCTGGGGGAAGTCGTCGTGGACGGACAAAGCGAGTCCGACGCGCTCCGCGATTCGGATATGGATATGGGGGGTAAGCGGCTTCGACAGCATCTCGGCGCGACGATCGCCGAAACGCTCGACAACGAACCCGGCATTGCCATGCGATCCATGGGGCCTGCTCCTGCTCGTCCGGTGTTGCGGGGACTGGGCGGCGAGCGCCTGCTCGTTATCGAGGATGGCGGGCGCACCGGTGATCTGTCCGCCACCTCCGCGGATCATGCGGTTGCGATAGATCCGCTGATGACGGAACGGATCGAGGTGGTTCGCGGGCCGGCGGCGCTGCTGTACGGGCCGAACGCGCTGAGCGGCGTGGTGAACGCGGTCCGCGGGTATGTACCCGTGACCATGCCTTCGGAGACGCATGCCGTCGGCGTGCTTCAGGGGCAATCCGTCAACGACGGGTTTTCGGGCGGGTTCAGCGTCGAGGCGCCCGCGGGCGGTTTTGCGGTGCGCGTCGACGGCAGCGCGCGCAATTCGGGGGACGTATCCACGCCGGTCGGCGTCCTGGCCAATACCGCGTTGACCACCGGCAACGGTTCGTTTGGGGCGAGCCGCATCGGCGCATGGGGGCATGTGGGCGTTTCGGGCAGTTATTACGCGTCCCGATACGGCATACCGGGCGGGTTCGTCGGGGCGCACCCGAATGGCGTGGACATTGAGTTATCCCGCCGGTATCTGAAAGCGAAGGGCATGCTTCTGGATGTGGTCCCCCGGTTCTCGCATCTCGAATTCGAGGGATCGTTTTCGAGGTATCTGCATCAGGAGTACGAAGCGAGCGGGTTGCTGGGCATTGAGTTTGGCCTCCTGTCGTATTACGGCCGGATTCTGGCCCGCGCCCACAAGCGCAGGCAAAACCGACTGGTTAGCCTTTGGGGCGGATACCGCGATTATGCAACCAGCGGGTTTTCGTTCACGCCGGATTCGCGGGAATGGACGGTGGCGGCGTATCGGTATCAGGATATTAACTTGCGGAATTTGTCGCTTCAGGGGGCGCTGCGCTACGATGTGCGCGCCGTGCGTCCCCGCGCCGTGGGCGAGGAAACGCGCGCCGGGCGGATTCGCAACCGGACGACCGGAGGTTTTTCGGGTTCTTTTCGCTTCTTTCGCCGATTCGGCGGCAGGTTCTCCGTGGGCATGGGCGGCGTGCGCTCCGTCCGCATGCCGGGGATTGAAGAACTTTTCTCGACAGGGCCCCATTTGGCGGCCTATACCTTCGAGATAGGCAATGCGGACCTGGGCGTCGAAAAGGGGTTGGGCCTCGAGGGGTTTGCAGAATACCGCGGAGCGCGTTTTTCCGGATCGCTGAATGTGTACCGCAACCATATCCGGGATTACATTTACCCCAGAAATACGGGCCAGATCAGTGTGCGTACGCTGCTGGCGGTATATCAGCAAACCGGCTCGACGGTGCGCATGACGGGGTCGGAGGCTTCCTTTGCGCTGCATATATCTCCTGCCGTGACGCTTTCCGGGTCGGGTGCGTATGTCCGGGGCGCGTTGATCGACGACAATGAGCCGATGCCCTTCATTCCTCCCTTGCGCGGTCGCCTGGAAGCGGCGTATTCGCGAGGCAAGGTCAGGCTATCCGGTTCTGCGGAGGCCGCTCGGCGTCAGGATCGTCTGGGCGCGTTCGAAGAACCGACCGACGGATATGTCGTGTTCGGCGGCTACGCGCAGTACTACCTTTCGCTGGGCCGTCTTTTGTACACCTTCGATATTGGCGTCGAGAATGCGACGAACGCCGAATACCGGGATCATCTCTCGCGGGTAAAGAGCATCATGCCGCAACAAGGCCGCAACTTCAAAATGCTGGTCAAGGCGCTGTGGTAGGGGGTGCTTGCCCGAAAACGCCGTCGATGCGATGCTACGGCTCTACGGTTGGGCAGTGGTTGCGGGTTTTCCGGACCCGGCCTTTGAAGCCGCCGTTCGGGATGGTTTATTCCCGTCTGAAGGTTGCTCCCCGAAGTAGCGCCGCACGGCGTTTTCCATCTGGGCTTCCTGGCGAATCTCGTCCACCTGGATAGCCATGCGATTAACGCCCTCGTTCCCCTTTTGAACTTCGGTGTGCACCTTTTGAACTTCGGTATGCACCTTTTGAACTTCGGTGTGCACCTTTTGAACTTCGGTGTGCACCTTTTGAACTTCGGTTTTCACCTCGTGCATACCCGTTTTCAAATCTTCCAGGGATGTGTTCGCCTTTTGAACTTCGGTATGCACCTTCTGGACTTCCGTTTTCACCTCTTTTACGTCCGTCGGAATACTCCAAAAGCGGGCGACGGCAGCGATAAAGGCCGCCAAGGCTCCAAGGGCGAGGATATTTTCGATGGTGATCTCAGGCATGGTAATTACAAATTCTTCGCCGACTATAGACAGGGGACGAACGCGCCGCAAAAAAGTTTCGCCCCGCAGCGTTTACGTATCTCGCCCGCGCCCCGCCGTTTCTGGTCCGCTATTCCCTGGGCACGATCCGGCCCTCTGGCGTGATGATTTCGTTCGGGCCGGGCGGAACCCGGGGAAATTTGCTGATGGAAACCTTCGGGTCTCGGTCGGGAGGCACATAGTGGACATGGTCTCCGTGGGTGATTTCTATGTAGGGCCGGCCGCCGTAGGGGTCCGCGGCGTCGCGCAGAACGAAAAGAAAGAAGAGGGCGCCTGCGATCAGGATCGCCCATAGGCCCAGTCTCTTTGCGCGCGAGCGTTTCGGCGCAGGCTCTGTTCCGGCGTCGCGGTGCGCGGCGTTTCCCGTGAAAGCATTCATGGCGGCAAGGGATATGCTCAGAATACCCTATATTACGAAATCGCGTTCCCGATCCGAACCATGACGGCAAAACAGGCTGCAAATCCCTTTTCGGAGCATTTCCAGGCGGAATGCGTCGGGCGGACGATGGATATCGCCGTGCGCCCGGACCGGTTTACATGCGATGGCCGCATCGTCCCGTTTTCGTACGAGCGCCTTGGGCGGGAGCGCATCGCCTTGCTCCTGGACGGCAAGAGTTACGTCGCTACGACGCTGGAGGCGTCCGGGGATTGGCGGCGGATCAGAATTGGCGGACATACGCTTGAAGTGACGCTGAAAAGCGAGCGAGCGCTTTTGCTGGAACGATTCGGATTTTCCGAAACGACAGCAAGCGATACGCTCAAAATATACGCCCCCATGCCCGGCATGGTGCTGTCCGTAGCGGTCGCCCCGGACGCCGTCGTGGAGACGGGAACCGGCGTACTGGTGCTGGAAGCCATGAAAATGGAAAACGAATTGCGCGCCGAACGAGCGGGTACGGTGCAGGCGGTGCATGTTGCGCCGGGCGATACGGTGAGCAAGGGCGACCTTCTCCTTGAAATAGCATAGCGGCATGGCCATCGCCCTTGTTACGGGAGCCACCGGATTCGTAGGGGCGGCGCTGACCCGGCGCCTCGTTCTTGAGGGCGTTCCCGTCCGTGTTTTTCGGCGACGCGGCTCCCGGCTCGATTTACTGGGGGAGGCGGCGCAAGAGGTCGAGCATGCGTTTGGAGATATTACGGACCCCATGGCGCTGTGCGAGGCGATGCAGGGCGTAGAGTATGTGTATCATGTGGCCGGCAATATCGGATTCGGTTCTTCTCGCGTCCGGAATCGCCTCATGTCCGTCAATGTGGACGGAACCGCCGCGGTGGTGAATGCAGCCCTTGCCGGAGGCGTCCGCCGCCTGCTGCATGTCTCGTCCGTGGCCGCGCTTGGTCGCGCTACCCGTCCTGACGGCGTGCTGGACGAGCAAGCGGAATGGCATCGGTCCAGGTCGAGCAGCGCCTACGGGTACTCGAAGTACCTTGCGGAAATGGAGGTGCGTCGGGGCGTTGCGGAAGGACTGGATGCGGTGATGGTGAACCCTTCGCTCATTTTCGGGCTGGGCCGCAAAGGGGAAAACACGCAGCGCATGGTGGATGAGATTCGTCGAAAACGGATGCGCTTGTTTCCGATAGGCGTTACGAGCGTAGTGGATGTGCTGGATGTGGTTGACGGCATGGCGCGCGCCATGCAGTACGGCGAGACCGGCGAACGATTCGTGCTGGCGGCCCATAACCTGTCCTGGGAGGAAATTTTCCGGCGACTGGCTGAGGCGTGCGGAGTATCGCCTCCTGTTATTCGTTTGGCTCCTTCCGTTGCGTTGCTCGCCGCCTGTTTTTCGGAAGCGGCCGCTTTTTTGACCCGTACGGAGCCCTTGCTTCCGATAGCCCACGCCCATTTCATGTCTGCGGCGAACCGGTACGACAACGCGCGCGCGCGCGAAAAACTGGGTTGGCGTCCCCGTCCATTTGAGGAAACCGTACAACGCATTGCGCAGGCGCCGTGACGGCCCTGCGGCGGACCCAGCGGCTCAGGTTGCGCGTATGTTGCGATCAAACACTGGATATTTTCGGGATACCCTGTTGCGTTTTGTCCACATCGTCCCACCGCATGCCGCCGCCGGGACAGGCTCCCGGCAAGAGGGAAGCCGTCGAAATTATGTTCGACGGGGTGGCTTCCCGGTACGATCTGCTGAATCGATTGCTGAGTTTCGGACTGGATCGCGCGTGGCGCCGCGCCGCCATTCGCTCGTTGCGCGCGGAAGCGCCTGCCCGGATTCTGGATGTCGCGACCGGCACTGCCGATTTAGCTATTGCCGCCGCGTCAATGCGTCCCGAGCGTATCGTGGGCGTCGATATTTCCGAACAGATGCTGGCGCGCGGGCGGGAAAAGATTCGGCGTTGCGGGCTTTCCGGGACCATCGCGCTGGAATACGGCGATGCGGCGTGTTTGCCTTTTCCAGACGCCTCTTTCGATGCGGCGCTGGCCGGGTTCGGCGTACGGAATTTCGAGAATTTCCAGAACGGCATACAGGAAATGCGCCGCGTGCTCCGGCCGGGCGGAGCGCTAACGATCCTGGAATTCAGCCGTCCTCGCGCCGGGTTGGCGCGGCGGCTGTCCGAGGTCTACTCGCATAGCGTACTGCCCTTGGTCGGACGGCTCCTGTCCAGCAATCCGGAAGCCTATCAGTATTTGCCTGCTTCCGTGGACGCCTTTCCATCCGGCGAGCGCTTTCTGGAGGAATTGCGGCAAGCGGGATACGAAGCGACGTGGTGGAAGCCGCTTACCTTCGGCGTGGTTTCCCTGTACGGGGGACGCAATCCCTCCTCGCTTACTCCGCGTCCCTGTCAGGCAACGCCTCGTCCAGCGAGGCAATGAGTTGTTCGATTTCTGCTTGCAAGCCGGTTTCGGCGGCGGTCCGTTCATCGCGTTCGGCAAAGAGCTCCTCGGCAATGCCCAGCGCCACGATCACAGGGGCCGTGATATCCGACTGGTCGGGATGATCTCGCTGGAATTTCCTGATTTTCGTATCGACGTAGCGTACAATCTCGCGTACGCGCCGTTCGTTCTCTTGCGTTACTTCAAGGGAATAGTCGCGATTCAGAATACGGACGCGGATGGACTGGGGCACGATAGATACCGGTTTTGCGGATCGGACAGCGCGCGAATTATGCGTCGTCGTGCGCTCGTTCTATATGCTCGTCGAGCGTTTCGATAAAGGAGCGCAGGTCTTTTTTGAGCGCATCCGGGTGGCGGGGCACCGAAAAGAAGGCGTGATCCGGGCTGACGGCGGGGCGTTTTTTCAGATCGCGCACTTGTTCCGCGAGCGCGGCGTTGCTTGCGCGCAACTGCTTGATGGTTCGGACGGCTTCCTCGACGCGACGGCGCAAGGCGTCCAGCGCGGCTGGTTCCGATTCGACGCCTGTCTCGATGTTCGGCATATCGGCAAAGAGTTCTGGTGGGAAATGGCCCGTCTTTTCGGTTATCGACATGTTGGCGTATCGAACATCGACAATAAAGCACCGCTGCGCCGGATGGCCATGCGGAGCAGGTTCATTCGCTTCGCAACAAGGCGCCGTGCGCTTTCTCCAGTGCGTGGACGATGCGAGCCATCTTTTTGTTCACTTCCCGGTCCGTGAGCGTTCGGTTGGCCCCGAAACGCAGGGCAAAGGCCACGCTTTTCTTGTCCGGATCCATCTGTTCGCCTTCATAGAGGTCGAAGAGGCGGACTTGTTGCAACAGGCGTCCCCCGGCTTGCCGAATCGTTTGCATCAGGCCGCCCGTCGGCTCATTGCGGTCTACGATCAGGGCCATGTCTCGCTCCGCCAAGGGATGGCGCCCTACAGGCCGATACGCGCGATCAAGGTATGGCGCGGTTCGCTGAACGAGGCTGGTCCAATGCAGTTCCGCCGCATAGGTTATGTCTTCCGGAGCATCGCCTCCAGAAAGGTCCGGGGCGATCTCCAGGATATCGCCAATATGGACATTTCCTGAAAAGACGTCCAGTCGGGAGGATGCGTCGGGCGAGGGTTCCATGCGGACGTCGGGCGCGCGCATGCGCCGGAGCAGCATTTCCACCGCGCCCTTGGCGTCGAACAGATCGAAGGGACGGGCGGACGTATTCCAGCCAGCCTCCGTCGCTTGTCCCGAAAAAGTCAGTAGCAAAGATTCGTGCTCCGCATAGTTCTCTACTGCGGTTTCGTTCTGTTCCGCACCGCCCGGACTGTTTGCATTGTCCTCGCTATCCGTCCGATGGAACACGTGGCCGAATTCAAAAAAACGCATCGCTCGCTGCCCGTGATTGCGGTTGAATGCGATGGTCTGCAATGCGCCGGGCAACAGGCTGGGACGCAGGGCCGCCATTTCACTGGAAATCGGATTCAGCGTCCGAACAACCTGCCCGGCGGCATAGCCCGCAATCTGTGCAAATCGCTCCGCCGTTTCCGCCCGCAGCATGCTGTTCGTGTAGATTTCCCGGTGTCCCGTACAGGCAAGGAGCGTGCGGGCCGTTCGCCGCAAGCGCGTTTCGGGGGTTTCGCGCGGCCCGCCGCCGGTCAGGGAGGCGACGCGGGCCGGTTCCGGTATGCGATCATACCCGTAGAGGCGCGCAATCTCTTCGATTACGTCCACTTCGCGTTCGATATCGGGGCGGAAGGGCGGCGCGATGCAGCAAATCCGGGCGGTTTCCGCCTTGCCTTCCCGCGCTGTGTCGAATCCGATGCTCCTCAGCAGGCGCTCGCTGGTTTCCAGCGGGATGCGTACGCCCAGAAGATGGTTTATCCGCGTTGCGCGCACGGTAATCGATCTGGGCGCGATGGGCGCGGGATGGGCGTCCACCATGCCGGGAACCACCGTTCCTTCGCCCAGTTCCGCCATGAGCTTGGCGGCCCGCGCCGCTGCGCGCACCTGTCCGGTGGGGTCCACGCCGCGCTCGAAGCGGTAGCTGGCGTCGCTCTGGATACCCAGCGCCTTCGCCGTTCTGCGAATATGCGACGGGTCGAAGAAGGCGGACTCCACCAGCACGTTGCGCGTGGTTTCCCGGACCTCCGAATTTTGCCCGCCCATCACGCCGCCGATCGCTACGTCGCGTTCGGCGTCTGCAATCATGATGGCGCCGGGAGGGACTGTGCGCTCCTTGTCGTCGAGCGTGGTAAAGGGCGTGGGCGCTTCGGTGAGCCGTACGCGAATGCGCTGCCCGTTCAGGGTATCGAAATCGAACGCATGCAGCGGTTGGCCCACGTCATGGAGCAGGTAATTCGTGATATCCACGATGTTGTTGCGGGGCTTGAGTCCAATGGCCTTCAGCTTGGCCTGGAGCCAGGGCGGAGATTCGCGGACGGTTATGTCGCGCACGATCATCGCCGCGTACCGGGGACACGCCTCGGGGGCTTGCATGTCGATCGCAACGAGCTCGGCTGCTTCGCCGCCAGGCGTCGGGTCGGGCGTTTCCGGGAGGCGAAGCGGGGCGCCGGCGAGCGCCGCCGCGTCGCGGGCTACGCCGAGGTGGCTGGCGGCGTCCGGTCGGTTGGGCGTAACGCTGACGTCCAGCACGGCGTCCTGGTGCGCGACGCCGCGGGCCGCAAGATATTCCGCAAACGGCTGTCCGATGCGGGGCGTTGCGCCGTTCCCGCCTGTCAGCACCATGATTTCGTCGTGGTTGTCGGAAAGGCCCAGTTCGTCTTCCGCGCAAATCATGCCTTCCGAAGGTTCGCCGCGCAGTTTCGTTTTGCGGATGAGGACGGGCGCGCGCCGGTCGGGATGCTTTCGGTCCGGCAACAAGAGCGTGGCGCCTGGCGTGGCGACCGGCACGTATTGTCCCGCAGCCACATTCGGGGCGCCGCACACGATGCTGGCGGCCTCCGGGCCGCCCAGGTTCACCTCGCAACAGACAAGTCGGTTGGCGTTCGGATGGGACCGTACGCGCTCCACCCGTCCCACGACGACCCCGTCCAGCGATGCGCCGATTTTCCGGACGCCTTCCACTTCCAGGCCGCCCATAGTGAGGATTTCGGCCAATTCCTCTGGACTTGCCTCGACGGGAGCGTATTCCCGCAGCCAGTTGTACGAGATGTTCATGGTTTGCCGTGTTGTCGCATTGGGAGGGGCGCGCCCTTGCGCAGTTCGTTCATGCAAGCGGCGGAGTCGCCTGTTTCCAGCGCCTTTTCGTCTTTTCAGAGATCAAGAATGCATGCACTGCTCCCTGTCTAAAACTGTTTTAGGAACCGGACGTCGTTTTCGTAAAACGTACGAATGTCGCGGACGCCGTAGCGCAGCATGGCGATGCGCTCAATGCCCATGCCGAAGGCATAGCCGGTCCATCGTTCCGGGTCCAGGTCGACCGAAGCGAACACATTGGGGTCCACCATGCCGCATCCGAGGATTTCCAGCCAGCGTCCTTTTTGGGGCAGCGTTTCGTCGGTCCACCAGATGTCCACCTCGGCGCTGGGTTCCGTGAACGGGAAAAAGCTGGGACGAAAGCGCATGCGGACGTCGTCGCCGAACATCGCCTGCGCGAACAGGCGCAGCGCCTGTTTCAGGTCGGCGAAAGAGACCCCTTCGTCCACATACAAGCCTTCCACCTGATGGAACAGGCAGTATGATTTGTAGGAAACCGCCTCGTTGCGGTACACCCGTCCCGGCACGATAACGCGCACCGGCGGGGGATCGGTCAGCAACGTGCGTATTTGCACAGGCGAGGTGTGCGTGCGCAAGAGCGTCCGATCCGGCTCCAGGAAGAAGGTATCCTGCATGTCCCGCGCGGGGTGGTCCGCCGGAAAATTCAGCGCCGTGAAATTATGCCATTCCGTTTCGATTTCCGGCCCGGTTACGATCGAAAAACCGAACCGTTCGAACACGCGCGCGATGTCGCGCAGCGTGTGCGTCAGCGGATGCAGGGAACCCGGCGGCGCCGGGAGCCGCCCCGGAAGCGTCCGGTCCATACGCGCCGCTTCTGACGCGGCGGGGCGCGGCGCATGGCTGGCCTCAAAGGCTGCGAGCCGTTCCTCGGCCCGTTTCTTGATCTGGTTGATGCGTTGGCCGAGCGCTTTGCGTTCCTGCGGAGGCGCTTCCGGAATCCGCCTGAACATTCCGGTTATTTTCCCGCTTTTCCTCCCGAGGTACTTGACCCGGAACGCTTCGGCGGCCTCCGTCGAGTCAATGATTTCCGACTCGATATCTTTCAGGATGTCGTCGGGCATCTTGCTGCGCCCGCTTATTTGCCGGCGAGATGCTGCGTAATACGCTGGAACGTTTCCGGATCGTGCACGGCCATATCCGCAAGCACCTTTCGGTTCAGAGCGATGTTGGCTTTCCGTAGTCCGCCTGTGAAACGGGAATAGGTGGTGCCGTTCAGACGCGCCGCCGCATTGATGCGCGCAATCCAGAGGCGGCGGAAGACCCGTTTGCGTTGACGGCGATCCCGGTAGGCGTACCCGAGGGCCTTGTCTACGGAATGCTTGGCGACCGTGTAGATTTTGGAGCGCGCGCCGCGATAGCCTTTGGCCATCCGGAGTATCTTTTTACGGCGCCGTCTCGACGCTACGCTGTGGGCGGTACGTGGCATAAGAACAAAGGAGCGATCAGGACTGAATAAGCCGTTTCATCCGGGGCGCATCGGCTTTGTCGACGAGCGTGTCGTCGCGCAGGCCGCGCTTGCGCTTGGACGATTTCTTGGTCAGGATGTGGCTTTTGTACGCCTTCTTTCGGATCAGCTTCCCGGAGCCGGTGACTTTGAAGCGCTTCCGGGCGCCGCTATTCGATTTCATCCTGGGCATAGGCACTTTGCGCCGGACGCGCGGGCCTCGAGGCGAGGAGCGTTTCCAGACGATGCGCATGTTCGCGCCGCGCGGGCGGGGACATGCCTGATAACGGAGTGATCAAAAAAGGGGTAAACTATAAATACGCAGCGAATATCGGTGGGGTTCCCGCTTTTCAGATTTTCGCCCGGATTTCCCTTCGGGTTTTTGTCCGGCTGTTTCGGCTGTCCGGTTCGCGGCTATTTTTTGTCCGGGGTCAGGATCGTGGTCATGCGGCGACCTTCCATGCGGGGCGGCTGATCGATGCGGCCCACATCCTGCAAGTTCTCGGTGAATCGTTGCAGCAAAGCCATGCCCTGCTCCTTGTAAATGATGTCTCGACCGCGAAACTGCACCCATGCCTTGACCTTGTTGCCGTTTTCCAGGAAGCTGCGCGCATGGCGTGTCTTGAATTCAAAGTCGTGCGTGTCCGTATGCGGGCGGAAACGTACTTCCTTGAGTTGGATGGTTTGCGATTTTTTGCGCTGTTCCTTCCCTTTTTTCTGTTGTTCGTACCGAAACTTTCCGTAGTCCACGATCTTGCACACCGGAGGGTCCGCCGAGGGGGCAATCTCGACCAGATCCATTCTGTGCGCCCGGGCGCGCTTCAGGGCCTCGTCGATATAGACGACATGGTGTTCTCCGCCGGGATCTACGACCCGGACCATATTGGCCCGGATATCTTCGTTGATGCGTACTTTGCGAGCGATGATTCTTCTGTCTTTTTTATGGATGGATAGGAGTCGGGGAGCACGTCAGGCGCGTTCCGTACGTCGTCGGACGACAGCCCGGGATGAGCCGCGCGCTTTGTGCGGGGGCCTGCGCCTGTTTTGCAACGACGGCGCCGCGTTCCCATGTCGTTTTCACGCGAGCCGGGACCGTTTGGTTTCCCCTGAAATGTAACGATGTTGTGCAGACGCCATCGAAAAAAACCTCAACGCTTCTTGCCTTCGGCAATCTCCAGGGCCATCCGCTGCACGCATGCTTCAACGGATATGGCGTCCTGTTCGCCCCGCCCATGGCGTCGCACCGAAACGGTGCCGTCGCGTTGTTCCCGCCTGCCCGTGACGAGCATAACGGGCGTCTTCTTTAGCTCGGCGCTGCGGATTTTGTACCCGGCCTTTTCATTGCGGTAGTCCACTTCTGCGCGGATGTCGCGTTTCCGGAGTTCCGCGGCTACGTTCGCGGCGTATTCGCGCTGATTGTCGGAAATCGGAATGACGATTGCTTGCACGGGGGCCAGCCATAACGGGAAATTTCCCCCGCAATGTTCTATCAGTACGCCGATGAATCGCTCCAGCGAGCCGAACGGCGCCCGGTGGATCATCGCTGGGCGGCGGCGCTTGTCGTCTGCCCCGACATAGGACAGGTTGAATCGTTCCGGCAGGTTGTAGTCCAGTTGCACCGTGCCCAGCTGCCATTCGCGGCCCAGGGCGTCTTTCACCATGAAATCCAGCTTGGGGCCGTAGAAGGCCGCCTCGCCCGTTTTTTCGATCGCATCCAGCCCCGTTTCCCGGACCGCCTCGCGGATAGCCTGTTCGGCTTGCTCCCAGCGCGCCTGGTCTCCTTGGTATTTTTCCCGGTTCTCGGGATCGTGCAGGGAAATCTGCGCCTTGAAATCGGTAAAGTCCAGCGCGCCCAACACCGTCAGCGTCAGGTCGATAACGTTTTTGAATTCGTCTTTTACTTGCTCGTCGGTGCAGAAGATGTGGGCGTCGTCCTGCGTGAATCCGCGCACGCGGGTCAATCCGCCCAACTCTCCTGACTGTTCGTACCGATAGACCGTGCCGAACTCCGCGTAGCGCACGGGGAGGTCCCGGTACGATCGCCGCCTGTTGTCGTAGATGCGAATATGATGCGGGCAATTCATGGGTTTCAGCAGAAACCCCTCCTCTTCGTCGTCGGCGTCCAGCATGGGAGGGAACTGGCTTTCCCGGTAGTAAGGGTAGTGCCCGCTCGTCTTGTAGAGTTCGAGCCGTCCGATATGTGGGGTAACGACAGGTTCGTATCCCCGATCGAGTTGCTCTTTTTTCAGGAAATCCATGAGCGTTTCGCGCAACACTGCGCCGCGCGGCAGCCACATCGGCAATCCGGCGCCTACCTGTTTGTCGAAGGTGAAGAGCGCCAGGTCTTTGCCCAGTTTTCGATGATCCCGCTCCGCGGCAAGGGCCAGCCGCTCCAGATGCTCGTCGAGCATGCTTTTTTTCGGGAAGCTGACGCCGTAGATGCGCGTCAACTGAGGCCGTCGTTCGTCTCCGCGCCAGTATGCTCCGGCGATATGGAGGAGCTTGACGTGCTTGATCCGACCCGTCGAGGGGATGTGGGGGCCGCGGCACAGATCGACGAAGTCGCCCTGTCGGTAGAAGGTAATCGCGCCGTCTTCAAGGTCTTCGAGCAGTTCCAGTTTGTATTCGTCGCCCTTGTCCCGGAAATACCGGATCGCATCCGCCTTGGAGACGTCTTGCCGTTCGTATGCTACGTCGCGGGCGGCCAGTTCGCGCATCCGCTTCTCGATGCGTTCCAGATCGTCCTCGCCGATTTTTCGGTCGCCGACGTCTACGTCGTAATAGAACCCCTGCTCGATGGGCGGTCCAACGCCGAATTTGACGCCGGGAAACAGTTCTTCGAGCGCTTCGGCCATGAGATGCGCTGTGGAATGCCGAAAGGTCGATTGTCCATCCGGATCTTTCCAGGTCAGAATCTCGACGGCGGCGTCTCCGTCGATGGGCCGGGTCAGGTCCCGAACTTCTCCATTGATCCGTACGGCCAACGCCTGTCTGGCGAGGCCCGCCGAAATGCCGCGAGCAAGTTCGTACCCCGTAATCCCGGCTTCGTGCTGATGGACGGATCCGTCGGGGAGCGTAATGGCGATAGGATTGGCGAGCATGATGTCCCGTACGCCCGAATGCGACGTACTGAGCGAAGTAGTTTTGATCAGAGTATCCCCCGGATGTGGGTCCTGACGGATTCGAACCATCGACCTCTACGATGTCAACGTAGCGCTCTAACCAACTGAGCTAAGGACCCGGGCGTATTTTTTCTGTCCGCCGCACTATCGGCAAGCGTCCCGCGGAACCGGGCGGCGGGAATGGGCAAAGGGTTCCAAATATACCGCTGCAAGGCTTTGCATTCAAGGATGCTCTGAGCGAAGTGGTTTTGATCAGCGTATTCTCAAGATGTTCTCTGACGCTTCGAAAACAATGCCGCCGCGTGTTTCGGGCGGATCAGAATGTGTACCGCATCCGCACGAGGGGCGCGTCGGCCCCGGCGGGCGGCGCGGCGAGCGAGGCCTCGAGTCGCTTGTTCCGCCCGACGGCGCGCAGGGCGGAAATACCGGCGATCAGTCGGTTGGCGGCAAGGGAAGCGATAAGTATGCTGCGTCGGCGCCGCAATGATTCAGCGTCCTCGCGGAGTTCGCGAAAGCGGAAAAAATGTTCGTCGGTATCCCAGCGCCACTGGAACGAGGGATCGGCGGCGAACGCGAACTGATCCAGCGGCGCGCCGTTTCGGTACTGTGCGTCGGTGAACGCTTGCGAGGACCGGTACGTGGCGGCATGCAGGTAAAATGTTCGATCCTTGCCCGTCGGATCGACTTCGGCGTAGCGCGTGGCCATGGTGCGGTAACTTTCCACAAGATGATTGCGCCGCCAGTTTGCGCCCAGAAGCCCCGCCCACAAGCCTGCGTCTGTTAACGCGAAAGCAGCGCCCCGGCGGCCCCAGTCTCCATTCCGGGCATGGCGATGGCCCAGGCCGGGAGCGAGGAGGCTGAGCGCAAACGCTTTGCCCGAGGAGGCCCTGCGTACGGAAGGCTCCATGATTTCCGGCGTTTGCGCCCGGGCTTCCCGGAGTGCGCCGGGCGCCGCGCCCCACAGGAGTGCGCACAGGAGTGCGCACAGGAATGCGCCATGCGCCGTTGCGCCGCCGGGTTCGTATGGCTTGCTCATGGGTTGTTTTTGCTACGGATTTCGTTTGCGGCGGATCAGGGTCCGCCAGACCCGTCAGGCGGTTTTTTCGGTGCTTTGGTCGGGCGGCCCGCCGCGAAATTTCGTCAAGCGCACCTGGTTCGTGTCGCCCCGGCTCGCGTATTCCACCTGATCCATCAGGCTCCGCATGATTTGTACGCCGAGTCCGCCTCCTCGCCTGCTTTCTGCAATCCGGAAAATGTCCGGCTCCGACCATAATTCCGGGCGGAAGGGCCGCCCTTGATCCTCGATGCACACGGTGAATCGTTCGGAGTCGATCGAGACGCGGATAGCAATGTCCCGTCCGTCTTCGTCGTAGGCATGTTTGATCACATTGGCGCAGGCCTCGTCCACGGCGATTTTTACATGTGCGATCGCTTCCTCGCAGAGGCCGGCCTTGCGAGCGTATTGCTCCACGAAACGCCGCACCTCGCCAAGGCGCTGCGTTTCGCCGGGGATGCAAAGGCTATGTGCGGATTCAGACATGGGGGAAGGGATTGCTCCGGCGGCCGGGGCGCGGATCAGGCAGCGTTTTCACCAGGGTTTGCATCGAATTTCCGGATGGCTTCCTGTTCTTCCTCGACAATATCGAACAGCAACGGAAAGCCCAGCAGGTCGAATATGTTGAAAACCTTTGCCTGGAGTCCCGCAATCTTGATGTCTCCCCCGGCCTCGCGCATTTCCTCGATATACGCCATGAATACGCCCAAACCGGCGCTGGAGATATACTTCAGGTACTTTCCGTTGACGACGATATGGTAATTTGCTTCTTCCCGGCACTTTTGCAGGGCCGCTTCCAGCTCGGATGCAGTATGCGCATCCAGTTCGCCGTTCAGATCAAGAATGAGAATATGCGCTTCCTTGCGGAATCCAACCGAAAAGTTGCTCATGTCGCCGGGGAGTTCGTATGATTTTGCATGCCGTTCCATTGCATGACCACGAGGGTCATGTCGTCGTCGTATTCGGTACGACCGATGTACTCGTGAAGGTCCGCAAGGAGTGCTTCGTAGATGGTCGATACGTCTTGTCGCCGGTGCGTTTTAAGGGCTTCTACCAAGCGGTCGTGTCCGTATTGGGTTCCCTCGCTATTCCTGCTTTCGACGATCCCATCCGTATATACCGCAAACGTGTCTCCGGGCTGGAGCAAAATACGTTCTTCTTCCAGATGCTTCCGAAAGCGCTTGCTTCGGTCCATCCCGAGGGCGACCCCGAGCGGACGCACGTCGCGCTCCGCGCCCTCCCGGGAAATGTGAATGGCCGGGCAATGTCCGGCGCGGGCCAGAATCACCGTTCCCTTGCATATATCGATTACCCCGTAGATTGCGGATACGAACATACCTCGTTCGAGCGTGGAGGAAATCGCCATGTTGGCCTGTGCGAAAAAATCCGCTGGCTCGGGGGCTATGCGCGCGGTGGCGCGGAAGACGCCTTGTAATTCCGCCATGTAGAATGCCGCGGAGATACCCTTGCCGGACACATCCGCTATGATGAAAGCCAGCCGCTCCTCGTCCAGTTTCAGGAAATCGTAATAATCTCCGCCCACTTCGTAGGCGGGAATGCTGCTGGCGGCGATGGCCAGGCCCTGCATCTTCGGAAGATCGCGCGGCAGAAGCCTGTTTTGCATGTCGCGGGCGATATCCAACTCGCGGGAGAGGCGTTCCCGTTCGAGTTTGTCCTCGAAAAGGCGCGCATTGTCCAGCGCAATGGCGGCCTGGGCGGCATAGACGCCGATCGCTTCGATATCGTCCTGCTCGAATCCTCGCGCGATGTCCTTGGCCACGAAAAGCCCGCCCAGCAACGTGTCTCGCGTGACGAGAGGCGTCATCAGCATGGCGGCGATCGGGTTGCCCGGATTGTCCCGGATGCGGTGGTCTGCGGGGGCTTCGTTCAAAATAACCGGTTCGCGCCGGACCGCAAGTTCCTCGTACAGCGCCGCCACGTCCGTCATGGCTTCGATGTCCTCGGCGGTGGTGTTCCATGCCGCCACGACCTGTGGGCGGAGCGAGCCGCTTCGTTCGTCTTCGATGGCCAGCCAGGCCATCTGCGCCGCGCCCGTCGCCACGGGGGTTTTCGTAATGGCGAGATGCAGTTTGTCGGGGTCGAACGCCTGATTGACGAGATTCGTCAGCGAGTGCATGGCGGTGACTTCCCCGGCCTTGCGCCGGAAGTCTCCGGTGGTGGGAAGGTGAAAAATGAGAAAAAGAAAAGACGTTACGCAGTACAACAGGCCAAAGGACAATGCGACCAGCGTGAATTGATCGAGGGGGTAGCTGGCGTGGCGTACGTACATGAAATGGGTCGGCAGAATCCCTTCTGCGGGCAGGGTGCCCGCCAGCAGCAGAATGAGCAGGATGGACAGGCCTACGCCCGCCGCTTTGGCCCGAAACGACAGAAAAACGATCCACGATACCCGAAACGAATTCAGGATCATAAAAATGAGAACCGGAATGACGGCCACGATTTGCACCACATTGGCCTCTTCGGCGGGGTCTTTCAGAATGGAAAGGAGCGAAAAGACGCCCATGGATATGAGCATGAGACGCCAGTTCCGCTGGCTTTGCTTCGTGCGTTTGAACAGCACCAGATCCTGAAAGCGCAACAACAGGTAAAAGGCAACGACCGCCCGCAAGAAACTGATCACATGCATCTTGACCACCGTGGCGAACGTAAGCGGAACGCCGGTGTCGTATTCGAAGCCCAGCAAGGCGGGGTTGGCCGGCACGTTCTCCGGGGCGGCGCCGGTAATGTCTACCATCAGCCGGATGACGGCTGCCGCAAGAATGCCCAGCAGCAAGGTGGTCCAGAATGCCTTGAGCGGCCCGACCGGCCGCTGTTTCAGGAAATACGCCAGCAGAAGCCAGAACAACGCGAATCCCGTGACGACCACCATCTGGTATGCGAAATCCACCGCGACATGCCAGGGCTCGCCGGACAACCATTCGAATACGTTGTATGCTGCGCCGAGAGCGAAACATATCAGCGCGGCTGCGATAAAGGCGAGGCGATGCCTCCGGTTGCGCAACGCCACGTCGATATATCCCTGTCCGCTTCGGAGAATCCTATTTGCGAAATGATTGGACACAGGCAAATTGCCGGATGAAGGGGCGCCTTTGATACGGAGAATACGGCGTACGGTTCTTGCTTCGCCCGGCTTATGCGTTCGATTTGGTAACTTTGCTATGGCTTGATGCGTAAACGGGGGATTACGCCTTTTACGTACATTTGCTGCGCAGATTTTTCTTTTTTTACGATTTTCCCCTGTACGCAGGCATTCAGGCCGCATGAAACGATCCAGTATAATACGGCTCCAGTTGCTGCTGCTTGTCGCGGCGACGCTGCTTGTGTTGTGGCGCGGCGGGAAATCATCCCCGCCCCCCGAAGGCCTGATCGTTTATTCGGACATTTCCGCCGGTCGGTTGTTGCAGGAAACGTTTCGCGTCGAGCAGCCGGTGCGCGTTGCGCTGGACGCCGCAGGGTCTTTCGAGGCGGACGAAGATTCGGAAAACAGGTCCCTTGCCGCCTACGGCTGGGTGCTGCGGCGAGATGATCGCACGGTGGTTTGGGACATGCATTCGCCCCTGCTGCGAAGAAGGGGCAATACGCTGGCCGTCATTACGGATACCGTGGCATTGTCGCCGGGCGTCTACGACGTTTATTTTACTTCGCACGGAAATCGGGACGATTCCCCGCTGGGTTTGTCGTTTCTGGACGGGTTGCTTGATTTGTCTGCGAATGACCGGCATGAGTGGCGCAGCGATGCGGGGGCATGGCGCATGGCGGTGCGTCCGCTGGGGGATTCGCTGACCGAGCGCATCTATCCCGATGCGGAGGCGCCGGCCTTTCCTCCCGGCGAGGAAACCCTGCTCTGGACTTCGGCGCCCATGGAGGGGCGGGACACCGCCGAATATATGTTTCGGACGACCCGGCCCACGGAGGTGCGCGTGTACGCCGTGGGCGAAATAGACGAGGTGCGGATGGATTATGGCTGGATCGAAGAGGCGTTCACCGGAGAGCGGGCGTGGGACATGCGGCGGGGGAATACGGAGCCGGCCGGAGGGTGGGACGTCAATCGCTTGTTCGACGGGACCGTTTCTCTGCCGCCCGGCCTGTACCGGACCGTTTTTCGGACCGATCCGCGGCAGAACTACGAGGATTGGGTGCGGAATCCGCCGTTCGATCCGGGGGGCTGGGGCGTGTCGTTATTCGCCGCCGCGCCGGAAGCCGTGGAGCCGTTCGATTTGTGGGAAGATCGGGAGCCGTTCATCCGGATTCAGCGCGTCGGGGACGATGAGCGTCATGTTTCGCAGTTTCGCGTCCGCGCGCCGGCCCGGATCGCCGTGGACGCGCTTGGGGAAATGGGGGACGACGACCGGTACGATTACGCGACCATTACGGCCGGACGTTCCGGGCGGGTCGTATGGGACATGACGACGGAGCGCGCCTTGCCTGCGAAAGGCTACGACAACTGGCGCGCGCTGGCTTTTCTGGATTTATCTCCCGGGGTCTATACGGTTACCTATCAGAGCGACGGTTCGCATTCGTACGATGGGTGGTTGCACGGGGAACCTGAGCATCCGGAGCGATGGGGGGTGGCGCTGTTTCAGATGGACGAGGATACGGCGCCCGCTGCGATCGAAGTGATCGGGGCGGACCCGGAAGCGTCCGGCGCCGCGCCGGTTTCGGAAGGAGATTCGGCGTTTTCGGCGGCGGCGCCTGTCGTGACGGAGGATCGGGCGGCGCCATTGTTTCCCGAGGGCGCGCTGGTCAATCTGGTCGGGCTCGGCAACGGAGAGCATCATGCGGCTCCGTTTACGTTCGACGGGGAAGGCTTTCTGCGCATTCGGGCCGTGGGGGAGGCGTCCCTCAGCGAACAGTACGATTACGGATGGATCGAGGATGCGGACGCCGGGCAGATCGTTTGGGAAATGACCTGGCAGAATACGATTCCCGCCGGCGGCGACGACCGCAACAGAATGTTTCTGGGCACGCTTTCCTTGCCTGCCGGGGCATATGTTGCCCATTTCAGGACGGATTTTTCCCATGCCTACGGGGATTTCGAAGATATTCCGCCCGACGACCCGGAAGCCTGGGGGATTCAGGTGTTTGTTTCGGGGGAAGATCGGTAAGGTGATTTGGCGTTTTCGCGGAACGCCGGCGCGTCTGTTTCGTCGCAGAAGGCGCCCGGATGGTTGCGGATTCCTGAAAAGCGAGGGGGAGGCTGTTCGGATCGCATGGCCGCGTTGCTGATTTTCCGTACCTGATTGATTATGCCCGTCTCGCTCGACGACGTATTGCGCGCTTTGTCCACCGTGGTCTCGCCGGACAGCGGCAAGGACATTCTGCGCCTGAACCTGGTGAAGGACCTGACGGTCCGGGACGACCGGGCGGCGTTTACGGTGCTGCTGAAGGATGCGCCCGCCTCGTTTTCGGAAACCGTGGCGGCCCGCTGCCGCGAGGCCATTCGCCGGGAAACGCGCGCCGACATGCAGGTAGACGTCAATGTCGAGCACGAGATGATTGCCCTCGACATGCGCGACGGCGGATCCGCAAAAAGCATGCAGCCTGCCGGGGTGGTCAATTTCATTGCCGTCGCGTCGGGGAAGGGAGGCGTGGGCAAGAGCACGGTGGCCGTGAATCTCGCGGGAGCGTTGCGCCAAAAGGGCTATGACGTGGGCCTTGTGGACGCCGACATCTACGGGCCGTCCATACCGCTCATGTTTGGCGCGGGGGACGAGAAGCCCCGGGTGGATGCGCATCGCAAGATCGTGCCTCTGGAGCGTCATGGCGTGAAATTGCTTTCGATGGGCATGATGGTGGACCCCGAAAAGGCGGTGATCTGGCGCGGCCCTATGGTTACGAACGCCATCCGGCAGTTTCTTGGAGAATGCGCGTGGGGCGCGCTGGATTATCTTATTCTGGACTTGCCGCCGGGCACCGGAGACATTCAGCTGACCATCGTGCAGAGCCTTGCATTGACCGGCGCGGTGGTCGTATCGACGCCGCAACCCGTGGCGCTTGCCGACGCGCGCAGAGGGATCGCCATGTTCCGGAACGTACGGGCGCCCGTGTTGGGACTGGTCGAGAATATGGCCTGGTTTTCTCCGCCCGACGTTCCCGACAAAAAGTATTATATTTTCGGACGGGGGGGCGCCGCCGCGCTCAGCAAGGAACTGGACGTTCCCCTGCTGGCTGAGTTGCCGATTCAGGAGCGGTTGCGGGAGTTGGGCGACGCCGGAACGCCTATCGCGTTCGCCGAACCGGAAGGGGCGTTGGCGAACTTGTTCGGCGCGTTCGCGGACCGGGTCGTACGCGAAGCGACCGTCCGCAACGCCACGAAACCCGCCACGCAAAAAGTGGAAATTCTGCATAAGGGATCCACACCGGCTTAGCATAGTTTGCTGATAGTCAGCAGTCAGCATAGACACATCCCGTGAGACCGCACATGTCCGGAAAGAACGAATCCATTGGAGAACAGGCGTCCGTCGCCGACGCGGATCAGGAACTCCGCGCCCGGATCGAGGAATCGCTCGATTCGATCCGACCCTATTTGATGGCGGACGGAGGCTCCGTGCGCCTGCTGAACGTGACGCCGGACATGGTGGTGGAGCTGGAATTGCTGGGGGCTTGCGGCACTTGTCCCATGAGCGCCATGACCTTGCGCGCCGGCATCGAACAGGCGCTCCAGCGTTCCGTGCCGCAAATCGCCCGCGTCGAGGCGGTGAACGCCCCGTCGCCGTACTGAGTCCGTTCGTACGAACCGGGCGTTCTATGGAGGGCGCCGTCTTCCTGTATCGTTCCGCGCTGATCGTCCGGGCGCGTCATTTCCATGCAATTCGTCCGGGCGCATCGCCCGTCGTCCGCATTTTTCTTTACGCTGCGCGCCGCGTCAGGTATTCCATGGTCAGATACGCCATGAATCCCGGCGCGGTCCGCAACGCCTCTTCGTCGATCGTGAAGCGGGGCGTATGGAGGCCGTGCACGATGTTTCTGGCCTCGTTTCGGGTCCCGAACCGGTAGAAGGCGCCGGGCGCCTCGCGCAAGAACCACGCAAAATCCTCCGAGGCGTACCACGGGTCCAGATCGACCACGTTTTCCTCGCCCACGTAATCTACCGCAGCGGCCCGAACGAATTGTGCGGAGGCGGGATCGTTGCACAGGACGGGATAGCCCGTCTTGATCTCCACGCGGACGCGCGCGCCGTGTGCTTCCGCCGTCTTTTCCGCGATGCGGCGAATATGTTCGTGCGCCTCGAACCGCCAGGTTTCGTCGAGCGAGCGGAAAGAACCTTCCAGCACGACCTGGTCGGGGATGACATTCGTTGCGCCGTCCGCTATAAACCGCCCGATCGAGAGGACGCTGGGCGCGTCCGGAGGGCAATGCCGGCTTGTGACGGCTTGCAGGGCGACCAGCACGTGTGCGGCCGCAAGCGCCGGGTCGGCGTCCAGCAGGTGCGGCGCCGCGGCGTGGCCTCCTTCTCCCTGGATCGTGACGTACACTTCGTCTCCCGAGGCCATGTATCGTCCGGATCGGACGCCGATTTTTCCAGCGTCCAGCCCGGGATGCACATGTTGGCCGAAGATGGCCAGGGGCGGCGGGCCGAACGCTTCGCCAAGCGCGCCTTCCCGGATCATGGGCAATGCGCCGCCGGGAAGTTTTTCTTCGCTGGGCTGGAACAGGAACCGGACGCTCCCGGGCAGTTCCGCCCGCAGTCGATGCAGGATGGCGGCCGTGCCGAGGAGCGAGGCCGTGTGTGCGTCATGGCCGCAGGCATGCATGACGCCATCGTTTCGGGAGGCGAAGTCGAAGGTGTTTTCTTCCTGAACAGGCAGGGCGTCCATGTCTGCCCGTAACGCCAGCGCGGGACCTGGACGCTCCCCGCGCAGCGTGGCCACGACGCCGGTTTGCGCCACCCCGGTCCGTATCTCGCAGCCGAGCGGTTCCAGGGCGTCCGCCGCCAGTTTCGCCGTATTCCATTCCGAATACGCCAGTTCCGGGTTCCGGTGCAGGGTGCGCCGGATCGCTACGATGTGCTCGAAAAGTTCCTCGTTCAGTTTTTGGATGCGTTCGCGCATGGAAACGTCAAACCAGTTTTTTTCGCTTGTTCAGGTAGGCGAGCAGGGCCTTATCGTACGGCTGTTCCGTATTCAGTTCCACAAAATCGACGTCGTATTCGAGGCACTGCCGACGAAACCGGTCTCCGAAAAATTGCGCCGCCTCGCGGTAATTTTCTCGTATGTGCGCCGGTTGAAGGGAAATTTCCTCGCCGGTTTCCATGTCTCGAAAAATCATCGGCGCGTCGGGAAAGTCGAATGCGCGCTCCGTGGCGGATTCCAGCACATGGAACACAAGGACTTCGTGTCCCCGGTAGCGCAGGTGCCGCAGCGCTTTGAGCAAATCTTCGTGCCGCCCGACATTTTCAAAAAGATCGGTAATGACCACGACGAGGGAGCGTCGGGCAATGCGTTCGGCGATCTCGCTGAGCGCATCCGCGGCGCCGGTGCGTTTTGGCGGCGGCGGATGGTCGATGGTTTGTTGCAGCCGGACCAGGAGTCGCCGCAGCCAGGGCATCGTGCTCTTGGGGGACATGACGCTGCGAATTTCCTCGTCGAACGTGATGAGTCCGGTGGCGTCCCGCTGCTTGACCATAATGTAGTGCAACGCCGCGGCGAGGTATGCGCCGTATGCTATCTTGGCGAGCGGCGCCTTTTCCCGGTATCGCATGGATGCGGACATGTCCAGGGCTACGTAGTGCCGCAGGTTGGTTTCTTCCTCGAACCGCTTCACATAGCGCCGGTCCGTCTTGCCGTACACTTTCCAGTCCACGTATCGGAGTTCGTCGCCGGCGATGTAGGGACGGTGCTCGGCGAATTCTACGGAAAATCCGTGGTACGGACTTTTGTGCAGGCCGGTAATGAACCCTTCGACGATCATGCGCGCCCGGAGCTCCATATTGTTCAGGCGGGATACGACGACAGGGTCGAGGTATTTCAGGGCGGCGTCTTGCGTGGCGGGCATTGCGGGCCAGGGAAGGGCGAATTAAAATTCGGCGTTGTACGAAGGTACGTCAGAGAAACTGGAAACAGGGATTCATTTTTCGTAATTTTCATGCTATGGAGTTAACGGATCGAATCAAGGCGCAATTGATGGACGCCCACGATCTGGACCGGACGCTGAACCGCATGGCGCGCCAGATTGTGGAAATGATACATCCTGAGGAGGATGCCTCGCGCCATTTCGGCTTGATAGGGATGCAGACGCGCGGCGTGTACCTGGCCCGGCGTCTCCGCGACAAGATTCTGGCCTTCGAATCCCTGCAAGTTCCGGTCGGCGTGCTCGACGCCACCATGTACCGGGACGATTTCCGCATTCGCCTCGAACAGCCTGTCGTGCGCGCTACGGACATCCCGTTCGATATTACGGAGCGTCGCCTTGTCCTGGTGGACGATGTGTTGTATACCGGGCGCACGGCCCGGGCGGCGTTCGATGCGCTTATGGATATCGGTCGTCCGGCTTCCGTGAAATTCCTTGTGATCGTTGACCGCGGCCTTCGGGAGCTTCCCGTGTGCGCGGACGTCGTAGGCCGACAGGTGCCCACGCTTTCGGGAGAAGAGGTGCGCGTACGGCTGCAGGAGATCGACGGCCGGGAAGGAGTATGGCTGGTGGAAACTTCGAGTGAATAAACCGATGCATGCACGCGAAGAAGCAAGTATGACTCCGGCGGCTCCGGGGACGTTGAAACACCGGCATTTGTTGGGTCTTTCGACGTACGACGCAGAAGAAATAGGGCTCATTCTGCATACGGCGCGGTATTTTCGCTCGGTGTTGCGGCGGGCTATTCCGCAGGTGCCTCCGATGCGGGGGGTTACCGTGGCCAACCTTTTTTTCGAGCCGTCCACGCGGACGCGCATTTCTTTCGAACTGGCCGAAAAACGATTGTCGGCGGATCCGGTCAATTTTTCCGTTTCAGGCTCGTCCGTGTCCAAGGGAGAAACGCTGAAGGACACGGCCCTGAATATCGAAGCGATGAAAGTGAATGTGGTCGTGATTCGGCACAAATCTCCGGGCGCGGCGATTTTTCTGACGCGCTGCATCGATTCCGTGGTGATAAACGCGGGGGACGGCGCCCACGAACATCCCACGCAGGCCTTGCTGGACTTGCTTACGCTTACGGATATCCATTCCTCGCTCGAAGGCCGAAACATTTCCATTATCGGAGATATTGCGCACAGCCGCGTGGCTCGCTCGAATATATACGGGTTGCAGGCGCTCGGCGCGCAGGTCACGCTGTGCGCGCCCGGCACGATGACGCCGGTAGGCGTTGAGGACATGGGCGTACGGGTGACGAACCGCCTGGACGAAGCGCTGGAAGGGTGCGATGTGGCGATGGCGCTGCGGGTGCAACTGGAGCGACAGGGCGCCATGCTTTTCCCCGGGGTGCGAGAATACCATGAGCGGTACGGCGTTACCCTGAAGCATATGGAACGGTATCCTGACCTCCGCATCATGCATCCGGGACCCGTGAACCGGGGCGTCGAGCTGGCGAGCGAAGTGGTGGATCACGAACGGGCCGTGATTCTGGATCAGGTGACCAACGGGGTCGCCGCCCGCATGGCCGTACTGTATCTACTGGCCGGGCCGAAGGGGGAGCGCGCATCGTGAAGGACTATTCCCCGACGGACCGCTTCCGTTTTTTCGCCCCTGTCCGGGTCCCGTGCAAAAAAATGCGTCTTCACGGAACCTTTCTGCTTCAAGCGTCCTACCATTTGTCCCTCGCCGGGGATTTTTCGGTACGCACCCCCATGCATCCCCGGCTTTGCCTCAACAAAAGTTATCCTTTTGTTCATTATGCAGACGCTGACGCAGACACAAGTCCTTCTGGGCATTCCCAACAACCTCTACGTTTTCGATTTTGGCCGGTCCGGGACCGGTTCGGCGCCTTTCAGCGGAGACGAAACCGAAATTGAGCAAAACTGGGATATGGTACAGCAAAACGTTTCGATCAATGGTTCGAAGGGGTCCCTTTATCGTCGGCCCAGAACCATGCCGAACATAACGGTTATCCAGGAAGATTGACCGGCGCGGACGGTTTTCCCCGGCTGAACCTCCCGGCTTGTCCTTTGCACGTCCGGCCGGGGGCGAACAAGGATTCCCGATACGTTTTCGATCCCGTACGGAGTAAGTATGTGCGCCTCGTTCCAGAGGAATGGGTGCGCGTGCATTTTTTGCATTTTCTCGTCCAGGAGCGCGGTTATTCTCCGTCGTTGATTGTTGTGGAAATGCATTTCGAATACCAGGGCATGTCTCGCCGGGCCGACCTGGTTGCCTACGACAGGCAGGGCGCTGCGGCCCTGATGGTGGAATGCAAGGCGCCGCAGGTATGTCCAGGCGCCGCGGCGTTCGAACAGGTTGCAAGATACAACCGGGTCGTCGGGGCGCGTTATCTCGCCGTAACGAACGGATTGCGTCATTACTGCTGGCGGGCAGATCGTCCGGGCGAGTTTATAGGCGGCGTCCCCTCTTTTGAAGAAATTTCCGCAGCCGGGCCTGCGAACGACAGAAATTCTGCATTATGAAATATCAGACGGAGTTCGACGTAGCCATCCATGCCGTGCGCAGGGCGGCGCGCGTTTGCATGTCGGTTCAGAAAACGCTGGGGACGTCCACGCTCAGGAAAGAAGATCATTCGCCGGTTACGGTGGCGGATTTCGGGAGTCAGGCGATCGTGTGCCATGCGTTGCAGGAAGCGTTTCCGGGGGATCCCGTCATTGGAGAGGAAGATTCCGCCGCGCTGCGCCTGCCGGAAAACGAAAGCGTGCTTGACAAGGTGACCGAAGAGGTGGCGCAGGCGCTGCCCGACGCCACGCCTGCTTCGGTATGCGCCTGGATCGATCGCGGCAATGCCGTCGGCTATTCCGACCGGTTCTGGACGCTGGATCCGATCGACGGCACGAAGGGGTTTTTGCGGCGCGATCAGTACGCCGTGGCGCTGGCGCTGATCGTGGAGGGGGAACTCGTCGCGGGAGCCATGGCGTGTCCCGATTTGCCCTGCGACATGCAGGGAGGGCCTGAAAAAGGGGTTGTTTTCGCGGCGCACCGGGGAGCCGGGGCGTTTCAGGCCCCGCTTGACGCCGCCGAAGGCGCCGCTTTGCGGCCCATTCGGGTGCGGCCCGTAGCAACCGCTGCGCAAGCCCGGCTTTGCGAGCCGTTCGAATCGCAGCACGGATCGCGGCGGGGGGCGGCTGCCGTTGCTGAACAGCTGGGCGTGGAAGCCGCCTCAATTCGCATGGACAGTCAGGCGAAATACGGCGTGCTGGCGCGGGGCGATGCGGATATCTACCTCCGTCTGACGTCCTGGTCAGGGTATGTCGAGAATATCTGGGACCATGCGGCGGGCGTCCTCATCGTGGAGGAGGCAGGCGGTCGGGTTACGGACATGGCGGGTCGCCCGCTTGATTTCCGGCGCGGCGCGAAACTCGACCGCAACGCGGGCATTGTCGCTACGAACGGATTGCTGCACGACGCGACGCTGGAAGCGTTCGCCGTCGCCGAGGGATGATCCCTTAGGCGTTTTCAGTCAACACGTCTACGAAAATGTGGTTGGCGATGCGGTACCCGAGCATGTGCTCCCGTTCCCCTATTCGGATTTTCAGGGGCCCCTCGAAAGGCTCTTTCCCGACGATTTCCAGCGTAGCGCCGGGCAACAGGCCCAGGCTTTCGAGGTGATTCAGCAAAGCGGGGTCTTCGTCGGACACGCGTTCGACGACCACATGCAGGCCGGCTTCCGCGGCGGCAAGGGGGTTGGTGTTGTGCTCGGCGATTTCGCCTTCCCGCGTGGGAATGGGGTCTCCATGCGGGTCGTGGGTCGGGTGGCCCAGCATTTCGTCGATTTTTTGCTCGAATTCTTCGGAAATATGGTGTTCGAGCAACTCCGCTTCTTCGTGCGCCTTGTCCCAGGAATAGCCCATTACGTTCCGCAGATACAGTTCAAGCAAACGATGATGGCGAATGATTTCCAGCGCTACCTTGTTGCCGGTGTCCGTCAGGCGCACGCCCTGGTAGGGTTCGTATTCCGTCAGGCCCATCTGCGCCAGCCTTTTGGCCATGTTCGTGACTGATGCGGCGGAAACGTTCAGGGCTCGGGCAATATCGCTGGTGGATGCGGCTTCTCCGCGTTGCCGGACCCGATAAATGGTCTTGATGTAATCTTCGACAGCCTGGCTGAGCATGTGCGGCGCAGGAAGGGATAAACAAACGGAAACCTGTGTGCTGAACCCCATATTCCGGCATATGATCCGCCTGCAAGACCCTTTGCAGAAACCACTGCGGGTAGCCGTCGTTGATTAGGCCGTTTGCGCACCGCGTTCCATTCCTTATTTTGTTTTCCTTGCGCCCTTTTGCCCGGTCGTCTAATGGCAGGACAGCGGCCTTTGGAGCCGTATGTGGAGGTTCGAATCCTCCCCGGGCAACGACGCCTTCGGCAGACCATGCATCAGGCCTTGCACAAGAAGCCCGGTTGAAGCGAACCCCTTACCTATGAACACGCCTGTCGTCCGAGACATTCCTATTTCCATTTTCGCCGGTCGCTCGAATTTGCCGCTGGCGCAGAAGATCGCCGATGCGTACGGAAAGCAGCTTGGCAGGCTGGCTATCCGGGATTTTGCGGATGGGGAGATTTACGTGCGGTACGGCGAATCCATCCGCGGTTCGGACCTCTTTATTATCCAGAGCACCCAGCCCCAGGCGGATCACTGGATCGAATTGCTTTTGCTTATCGACGCCGCCAAGCGGGCGTCTGCGGAACGGATCACGGCGGTCATGCCGTATTTCGGCTATGCTCGACAGGATCGGAAGGATCAGCCCCGCGTGTCCATTGCTGCGAAGCTGATGGCGGATATGCTGGCGACGGCAGGCGTGCATCGCATTCTTACGATGGATTTGCATGCTCCGCAGATTCAAGGTTTCTTTGATGTCCCCGTGGATCATTTATATGGGTCCGGCGTTTTAACAAGCTATCTCAGGAAATTGCAACTCGACAATTTGGTCGTGGTCGCTCCTGACGTAGGCGCAATCAAGGTGGCGCGCGCGCATGCGAGACGGTTGGGGGCGGACCTTGCGGTGATCGACAAGCGGCGGCCCCGGCAGAACCAGGCCGAAGTGATGAACATTATCGGCGAGGTCAAGGGGCGCAACGTTATCCTTGTTGACGACATGTGCGATACGGCGGGCACCCTGACCAACGCGGCCAAGGCGTTGCGCGAGGCGGGAAGCAAGCAAATTATTGCTGCCTGCACGCATGCGCTGTTGTCGGAACCTGCATGCGAACGGATAGAAACCTCGGAAATAGCGAAGATGGTCGTGACGGATACGATTCCTTTGAAGTTTCCTTCGGAACGCATCGACGTGGTCAGTGTCGCCGAGTTGTTCTCGGACGCTATTCGCCGCATTTACATGGAAGATTCCATTTCGACGCTGTTCGCCGATTAGGCGGCGGCTTTTTCCCTTTGTTCCACGAGTCATCGTATTCCGCAGATCATGGACGCCCTTACGTTCGATGTTGAGCCGCGCGCCGTTGGCAAGTCGGCGGCGCGCGCTGTCCGCCGCGCAGGCAATGTGCCCTGCGTTTTGTATGGACAACACATAGACCCGGTGGTTTTTCAACTTGCTGAAGAGCATTTGAGAAACCTTGTTTATACGACCGAGACGCACATTGTGGAAGTGCGCGTGGACGGGCAAGCCTTTCGCTGCATTCTGAAGGACGCGGCGTTGCATCCGGTTACGGATCGTCCCATGCACGCCGACTTCCTGGCGCTCAAGACGGGCGAGCTGCTGACGATCACGGTTCCCGTCCATTTTGAGGGCACGCCCGTTGGACAGCGCGAAGGCGGCGCGGTGCAGGTCATTTTGCACGAACTGGAAGTCCGCTGTCTTCCCCGGAATATTCCTTCGCACATCCCGGTGGATATTTCGGAGTTGTCCATAGGGGACACCATCCATATAGGCGATCTGGACGAGGGAGACATTACGTTCCTGGGACGTTCCGACCAGACCATCGTGACGGTGGCGCAGCCGCGCGTCGTCGAAGAGGCCGAGGCCGAGGCCGTCGAGGGAGTGGAAGACGCCGAAGCGGACGATTCCGAAGAGGAGGATGCAGAGGGCGATGCCTGATCGTCGTAGCCAGCCATGTCGAAATCGAAGCGCCTCATCGTCGGGCTGGGGAATCCGGGCCCGGAATACGAAGCGACGCGGCACAACATTGGATTCGAGGTGGCCGACGCGGTGGCGGAACGCGCCCGCGCAACGTTCGAGCATGGGCGCGGCAACGTATTGCTGGGGTGGGGACGTATTCGCAGCGCCCCTGTCGGGGTCGCCAAGCCGTTGACTTTTATGAATCGCAGCGGCAAAGCCATTAGCGCCTTGCTTGGCGCCTGGCGCATGGAGCCTCGGCAACTTCTCGTGATTGTGGACGATATCAACCTGCCGCCGGGTCGGTTGCGCCTGCGTCCTTCCGGAAGCGCCGGGGGGCACAATGGCTTGCAGGATATCGCGGATCGCCTTGGCCACCAGAATTTTCCGCGCCTGCGCATCGGCGTGGGCAATGACTTTGCCCGAGGCGGTCAAGTACGACATGTTCTGTCTCCGTTTTCCGCCGAGGAACGCTTGTCCATGGACGAGGCGGTGATTCGGGCTCGCAATGCGGTCGAGGCGTTCGTATGCGAGGGCATTTCTGTCGCTATGAATCGATTCAACAAAGACGTAACCCAATGAATGTCGAAACGATAATTTTGCTTGTGCTGGTCTCTGGCTTGCTGGCGCTGGCCTATGCTTTCCTGCGGACGCGCTGGATTGGTCGCCAGAGCCCCGGTACGGAGAATATGGTCGAAATTGCGGGCTACATTGCGGACGGCGCCCGGGCGTTTCTGCGGCGGGAGTACCGCGTGCTGGCTGTGTTCGTCGTGCTTGTGGCCGTTTTTCTGGCGCTGGTCAACAGGGGGCAGGACACGTCCTGGCTTATCGCCGTTTCGTTTGCGGCCGGCGCGCTGGCTTCCGGGCTGGCGGGTTTTATCGGCATGACCGTGGCGACGCGGGCCAATGTGCGCACGGCCAATGCGGCGCGGACCGGGTTGGCTCCGGCGCTGAACGTGGCGTTTTCGGGCGGGTTGGTGATGGGTTTGAGCGTGGTGGGCCTGGGCGTGCTGGGGCTGGGCGGGCTTTTCCTTGCGTACCATGCCGCCGGATGGGAAGCTGCGAAGATTATTCATGTGATCGCCGGATTCTCGCTGGGGGCTTCGTCCATCGCCTTGTTTGCGCGCGTGGGCGGCGGCATCTATACGAAGGCCGCCGACGTGGGCGCCGACCTTGCGGGCAAGGTATACGAGGGCATTCCCGAGGACGACCCGCGCAACCCCGCCACGATCGCGGACAATGTAGGAGACAATGTGGGGGACGTCGCTGGCATGGGGGCCGATCTTTTCGAATCCTTCGTGGGTTCCATCATCAGTGCGATGGTGCTGGGCGCCGTGTTTGCCGACTCGTTCGTCGCCGCCGGGGTTGGAGAGCTCAGCGCCGTTACGACGCCGCTGGTTCTGGCGGGCGTCGGCGTACTCGTTTCCATTCTGGGGTCGATGGTTGTCAAGGTGCGGGAAGAGGGGAATCCGCAGAGGTCGCTCAACATGGGTCAATTCGGGGCGTCGGGCCTGATGGCCGTGCTGGCGTATTTCATCATTCGGTGGATGTTGCCGGCCCAGTGGGAGACGGCGGGGGTGGAATACACCTCGCTGGGCGTGTTTGTCGCTGTGGCGATCGGGTTGCTGGCGGGCGTTTCGATCGGCCTGGTCACGGAGTATTACACCTCTACGCAAAACCGCCCGGCGCGCGGAATCGCTCATCAGAGCGTGACTGGCTCCGCCACGAATATTATCGCCGGGCTCGGGGTGGGCATGTTTTCGACCGGCCTTCCGGCGGTCATTTTGGCTCTGGCGATTCTGGGGGCCTATCATTTCGCCGGATTGTACGGCCTGGCCATTGCGGCGGTGGGCATGTTGTCGGTGACCGGCATTCAACTGGCTGTCGACGCCTACGGGCCGATTTCGGACAATGCAGGCGGCATTGCGGAAATGTCGGGTTTGCCGGAAGAGGTTCGGGCGCGCACAGACAAACTCGACGCTGTCGGAAATACGACCGCCGCCATCGGGAAGGGATTCGCCATCGGGTCCGCCGCCCTGACGGCGCTGGCGCTTTTTGCGGCGTTCAAGCAACAGGCGCAAGTGCCCAGCATCGATGTGGCCGATCCGCGCATCCTGTCCGGGTTGCTGCTCGGCGCCATGTTGCCGTATGTGTTCAGCGCCATGGCCATGGGCGCCGTGGGCCGGGCGGCCGGACACATGATCGTGGAGGTGGGGCGGCAGTTCCGGGAGATTCCCGGGTTGCGCGAAGGCGCGGCGCGGGCCGACCATACGCGCTGCGTCGATATTTCCACGAAGGCGGCGATTCGCGAAATGGTGGCGCCGGGCCTCCTGGCGATTGCGGCGCCGGTCATCGTAGGATTCATCGACAAGAGCATGCTGGGCGGGCTTTTGGCCGGCGTGCTGGTTTCCGGCGTGCTGTTCGCTATTTTCCAGGCTAATGCCGGGGGCGCGTGGGATAACGCCAAGAAATTGATCGAAGGGAACATTTCGATCGACGGAACCATGTATGGAAAGGGCAGCGACGCCCACAAGGCGTCGGTGGTAGGCGATACGGTGGGCGATCCATTGAAGGACACGAGCGGTCCCAGCTTGAATATTTTGATTAAATTGATTGCGGTGGTGGCGCTGGTTATTGCGCCGCTTATCGCGTAACATGCACTTGCGCATTCCCGTCCTCCCAATCATTGCGAAGCGAATATGGCCAGGGTTGAAATCACCATGCCCCAAATGGGAGAGAGTATCACCGAAGGCACGGTGGTCGAGTGGTACAAGAAGCCCGGAGAACGTATCGAGCAGGATGAAACGCTGCTTGAGATAGGCACCGACAAAGTGGACACCGACGTGCCGTCGCCGGTCGGAGGCGTCGTGGTCGAAATTCTGGTGGAAGAGGGCGCAACGGTCGATGTGGGCACGTTGCTTGCCGTGATCGCGGACAAGGACGAGGCAGATTCTCCTGCCCCCGAACCGGTCCGCGAAGCGCCGCAGCCGCCAGCGCCGCCGGCGTCTGAGCCGTCCTCTCCGGCGCCGCAGCCGCCCCCCGCTCGCATTACCGAAGAGGCTGCGTTTGCGCCGCAGGACGCCGCCGCGCCGAAACAGGCCGCCAGCGAGTCGTTCTTCTCTCCGCTTGTGCGCTCCATTGCCGAACAGGAAGGGGTAAGCGACGCGGAACTTGAATCCATTACGGGATCTGGTCGGGACGGACGGGTCACGAAGAAGGATGTGCTGGAGTATGTGGCCAGCCGCGCTGCAGAGGGCGCCGGATTTCCGGAGCCGCAACCTGTCGAGTCTGCCGAAGGCCTCGAAACGCGGGTTGTTAAAATGGATCGCACCCGGAAGATCATTGCGGAGCACATGGTGCGCTCCAAGGCGACTTCGCCCCATGTGACCTCCTTTGCGGAAGTGGACATGACGAACCTGGTCGCCTTCATTCAGCGGGAAAAAGAGGCGTTTCTGAAGCGGGAGGGGGCCAAATTGACCTATACCCCGTTTTTCGTGCACGCCGCCATCGAGGCGCTCCGCGAGCATCCGGTTCTGAATGCGTCCGTGAACGGAGACGAAATTATGCTGCGGGACGATTTTCATATCAATATCGCCGTGGCCGTGGGCAAGACGGGGCTGGTTGCGCCGGTTGTTCGCAATGCGGGGCTGCAGTCGTTCGCCGACCTGGCGCGGTCCGTGGCGGACGTGGCGGACCGGGCGCGCAACAAGCGGTTGCATCCCGACGATCTGCAGGGGGGGACGTTCACCATCACGAATATCGGCCCGATAGGAGGGCTTAAGGGGACGCCCATCATCAACCAGCCGCAGGTGGCTATTCTCGCCGTCGGGCGCATTCAGAAACGTCCGGTGGTGATCGAGGACCCCAAACTTGGCGACGTGATTGCGGTGCGGCGCATGGCCTGGCTGTCTCTTTCCTACGATCACCGCATTATCGACGGGGCCATGGCGTCTTCGTTTTTGACCCGGTTCGTCGGTATCGTGGAATCCATGGGCGTCGGGCCCTGAGCGTATCCGTACAATTTCATAATTCCGTTATTGTATTTAATCTTTCGGATGGCTATTCTGTGGCGTATCGCAGGATATTTCATCATGGGCAATAATGGATTCTTCGCACATCGCACCGCTCAAGCTCGCGCCGAACGAACTTGCAAAGCGTTTGCAGGATTTCGAGCGGGAGTATCTTCGGGGAAAAAGCGCCGATACGGTGGGCACCTATCGCAGGGCGCTCAACGAATTTGAGCGGTGGTTCGCCGGGCAAGCCGATACGTTTCTCTTTTCGGAAGAGGGGGTGCGCGCCTACAAGGATCATCTTGTAGCGGTGCGTTCGTTGAGCGAGGCGTCCGTATCCACCTACCTGACCGCGTTGCGGCAGTTCTGCCAGTATCTGGTTTCCATCGGGTTGATGGACGAGAATCCGGCGCGCGCCGTGCGGGGAAGCCGCCGCCCGTCCACGCACTCCCGCGCAGCGCTTACGGAAGCGGATGTCGAGCAACTTCTGCAGGCGCTGGACGACACGACCTTGTTTGGAAAACGGGATTCGGCGATGGTGTATCTGATGCTGTACGCCGGGCTCAGCGAAATAGAAATGATACGGGCCGATGTACGGGATATCGAGCACACCTTGCTGGGCGGGTTTCTGCGGGTGCAGGGGAAGGGGCGCGCGGGCAAGGATCGGCGGGCGCCGCTGGACCCTCCGGTCGTTGAAAAAATCAATGCGTATCTTGAAGCGCGCGCGCCTGGGACGCCTGAACAGCCGTTATTCGTATCGCATGGCCAGCGTTCGAACGGCCAACGCCTGAATACGCGCTCCGTGCGTAGCCGGATCAATGTGCTTCTGGAGGCGGCCAACCTGAAACGCAGCGGCGTCAGCCCGCATAGCCTGACGCACACCGCTCCGATTATCTGGCTTGGCGCGGGCATGGATATTGAGGAGGTTCGGGCGCGCATGCGGCACGGCACGCTCGAAACCACGCGTATTTATTTCAGGAGGAAGGGCCTGTTGCAGGAAGAGGAGGACATGGCGCCGCAGGACGCGCAAGAGGGGTCAGACGCCGGTGCGTATGGTGATCTGGTGCAGGCCGCCGAGCGTAGACCATGAGTTGAAGGCGTAGTCGAAACGGAAGGCGGCGACCCTGATTCCGCATCCCACGCCTACGCCGGCGAGGTCCAGCCGGTTTTTGATTTTAAGATCCTGATGTTGTCGGTGGTTGTATCCGAGGCGAATCCGGAATGCATCGCCGAAAAAGAATTCCCACCCCATGGCCACATGGCGCAGCGCTCCCGAAATTGTGCTTCGTCCTTCGCTTTCTTCGCCGATCCGGTTCAGGTTGTAGCCTGACAGGGAAACCAGCAGCGGAAGGTATCGGAAACGTTTCGATATGCCTGCGCGGAGGTCGAGGGGCAATGTATCTCTGGTTTCGCCGAGCGCGTCTGCAACGAAGCCTATGTGGTGCATGGAGGCGCTCATGGCCAGTTGCCGTTTGGGCATGTGGTACAGTATTCCGATGTCGGCGGCGAAGGCGGAGGCGCTGGCGGCTTCGACGCTTGAGAATGCTGCATGGAGGCTGGCTCCGTACCGCAGGCGGTCGTCGTAGTTGCGCGCCCAGGCTGCCGTGAGCGCCGCATCGTTTGCGCCGAAGGATTCCGTGGGGTTGCCGTCGGCGTCGTATCCGTCGGTGCTTCCCCAGGTTACGTAGCGCAGTCCTGCTCCCAGTGTGCCCACGTTGTCCCAATGCCGGGCATGCGATACGAACCCTGCATGAATGCCTCCCAGGTGGTTCAGGTATGTGACGGAAAGCGTGCGGTGCATGTCGGGGTTGAGCAGGGCGGGATTATAGAAGAAGGCGTTGATGTCTTCGTCGTATACGGCGGAGAAGGCGCTGGCCATGGAGGCGGCTCGCGCTGAAGGGGCGAGCCGCAGGAAGGAAAAGGTGGTGGTGGGGGCGGACTGGGCCGCTGCCGGAAGGGTGCTCGTCCCGGTCAGGACAAGGATTGCCGCAAGGGAGAATGGATGGAGTTGGGAAACGCGCATAAGGTCATCGAACGATTGTCCCGGCTTGATGTTGCGTGGGGCGCGGGCCTGTGGCGCGCCTTTCCATGGCTCTTGCTGTGGCGCGAGAAATCTGGTCCGCCTAAATTATTTAGGCTGGAAATTTTCGGGTTAAATAAATAAGGTTGCGCGGTTTTTTTGGTCCTGTGGCGCGCCTTGTCACGAAACGTAAGGGTGCGTCGGGTCACGGGCTGGCGTGCGTATTCGGCGCCCGACATTTCGTTCCAATGCGCGCCACAGGGCCTTTGTAAATCGGGATGCGTGGATTGCGGCCCTTGTGGCGCGCCTTGTCACGAAACGTAAGGGTGCGTCGGGTCACGGGTTGGCGTGCGTATTCGGCGCCCGACATTTCGTTCCAATGCGCGCCCCAGGCCCTCTGTTTGTGCTGTGCCTGTGATTTTTATTGGGCTATGCGTGCCTCAGGCGCCTTTGCTCTGGGGGTTTTCCGGAAAAAAGATGTGAGATGCTCTTGCATGTCGTCGGGGCGTATTTATCTTTGCCCCATAGCCTCACACACTGTGCCTTCCATAACCAAACCGACCTAAAGCCATGACACGCTTTACGGGCCTGCCGGCCATTGTGCTGATGCTTCCGTTTCTTATCGCATCACATACGCCTGAAGCCATCTCTCCTGAACCAGAGAATATGGCGGGTAAGTCGTTTTGTCCGTCCGCTACTGTGCAAATCCACACAGGATCCGGCCATGTAGTTCGAAGCGACCAGACCGGTGTCGTAGGAACATGCAGACATTGGCAAGTGGCATACAATGCGCCCGTAGGTGGCCCGCAACCAACGTATTTATACGTTGTATGAAGTGCAACATAATGGGACCGCAAGGATGATTTCAAGCGCGTTGTGTACTTATGACTGTTATGGTGGACCTGTAAGTGGTACTGTTGCGCCGACAAGCAATATCCGAGTCGTAGGTATTAGACAAGCAGGCGCTATAGGAGGAGGTGTTGCCGAGCTTGACACTGCGAATTGGTAGATAAAGAGCCTGCGCAAATGTCATATCGGATTGCACGCACCTTGCTTATTGTGGGTTATGTGTTGATTTTTTTGTGTTTGGCCGGTTGCGAAGAAGATGTGGCGGGGCCGGCCGGAGTGGACGAGCCGTTCTCGCTGTACGGCGTCTTTAATCCCCGGCTGCCTGTACAGACGGTCCTCGTTGCTCCCGTGGAAGACCTGCTTGCCCCGGGATCCGTTGACGCGCTTGATGCGGTCGTCACCTCGACCGACCTGGGCAGCGGCAAAACGTATGTGTGGCGGGATTCGGTTGCGGCCAATGCCACGGGGCAACTGGATCATATCTATTGGGCCAATTTCACGCCTGGATACGGGAGCCGTCATCGCATGGAAGTGGCGCGCTCCGACGGAAAGAAAAGTGCCGCAAACGTAGAGGTGCCCGGAGAGGTGTATATTGAAGACGGGGATGCGGGCACGCGAGATCTTAGAGTTACGGTTTCGGGGGCATCCGATTTTGCTTTGATTCGGTTCGATGTCACCTATAGCGTACGGTATTATGACAGGCTCGCTCCTGACAATCTGTGCAATACTCCTCTGAAGCATTACACATTTCCATATAAAAACCATGGAATAGCTATTAAAAACAGTTGGCGAGTCGATATTGATCTGAATAGTCAGTACGAGACCATTCGGTCCAGAAATGGTTCGGGAAATTCGGACAGTTAGTCCGGGTCGTTTCAGGTGCAGGGCTGCGGTGGGTTACGCCGCCTTGGTCAGCGGCTTTCGCCTGTAGTATACGTCGTCGGGCGTTCTATCGTCAAGTCCCTGGTGGGGTCGCTCTTCGTTGAAGTAGCGCAGGTAGTCGGCGACGCCCTTTCTGGCCTCGCTTACGGCGTCGCAGGCGCGCCGGTAGACTTCTTCCTGCTTCAGGCTGCGCCAGAAGCGCTCCACGTACGCGTTGTCCAGCCAGCGGCCCTTGCCGTCCATGGAGATGCGCACGCCGTGCGCCTTGAGCGCGCTGGTGAACGCCTCGGAGGTGAACTGCGCCCCCTGATCCGTGTTGAAAACCTCTGGAGCGCCATAGCGCGCAATCGCTTCCTCGAGAGCTTCCACGCAAAAACGAGCGTCCATCGTGTTCGATATGCGGTGGGCGAGCGCCTTGCGGCTATGCCAGTCGATTACGGCTGCGAGATACTGTATCTGGTTCGGGTGCACCTCGAAGCGTTCGGCGAGTTCGGCCAGCGTGCTCTCGCCGCGCACGGCGGCGAGGGCTACCTTCGCCTTGAACGAAGGACTATGGGTTCTGCGTGTGCGTCTCGACATGGGTCTTGTCTGGTTGATTGCGTCGGAACAAGATCGCAACAGTACACCTTAAATTCCCACGAAATCTGTCCAATCAACCCGAACCACCTCTGAGGTGCCCGGAGAGGTGTATATTGAAGACGGGGATGCGGGCACGCGAGATCTTAGAGTTACGGTTTCGGGGGCATCCGATTTTGCTTTGATTCGGTTCGATGTCACCTATAGCGTACGGTATTATGACAGGCTCGCTCCTGACAATCTGTGCAATACTCCTCTGAAGCATTACACATTTCCATATAAAAACCATGGAATAGCTATTAAAAACAGTTGGCGAGTCGATATTGATCTGAATAGTCAGTACGAGACCATTCGGTCCTATTATCATGATGATACAGGGATACGGTATTTGGAAAATCCCGTACGGGATGGTCCTGCATTGATGGGCATGGGGTTGGAAGTCACGGTCGGAAGCCCCGACTGGGACCCGCCGGGAGGCGATCCGTCGGATGAGCGCGTGCTGGTCCAGCCCGGCACGCTTTCGAACGTGGAGAACGGATATGGCCTGGTGGTTGGAGGGTACAATGACGAAGCCGTATTATATCCTTCCAGCAGGGCGGTTGCCAGCACGCCGTTCTTCGATTTCATACAGCGGAAAGGCGGCGACTATTGCCTGGGGGCCATAGAGGATTCGGCAGAGTAGCCATGCTTATGCGTCGGATACTTCTTGTTATCGCGGCCTTGTCGGCGCTTGCGACGTGGTTTGGCCCTGCCGAGGCGCAAGCCCAGGTTCCGCCCCGCCGGGCCGCTTTGAGCGGTTTCGTTACGGACGTTTCGGACGGGCAGCCGCTGGCCGGAGCTGCCGCCGTCCTTCGGGAACTTGGCGCTCCCGCCGGGCAGGTTCCCGCGTACGGCGTCGCCGCGAATGCGGACGGCGCCTATATCGTTTCGGGGATCGAGCCGGGTTCGTACGAACTGACCATCTCGTTCATAGGGTATGAAGCGTTCCGGGATACCCTCGCGTTTGCTGAGGGGGACGCCCTCCGGCGACATGCCGCGCTGGTCCCTTCCCGGACGAAACTCGACGAGGTGTTTGTGCAAGCGGGCCGTGAACATGGCATGGCCCGCATCACGGCGGGGCGGCAGCGCATTCTTCCCGAAGAGATCGAACTGGTGCCTTCCCCGGACATTTCCGCCGATCTGGCGAATTACCTTACCGTGCTTCCCGGCGTCGTCACGACGGGCGATCGCGGCGGGCAGTATTACGTGCGCGGCGGCGAACCCTCCCAGAATCTTGTGCACCTGGACGGGATGCTGATCTATCAGCCGTTCCATGTGCTTGGGTTCTATTCGGCTTTTCCCGCCGATATCCTGAACCGCGTCGATTTTTATTCAGGCGGTTTCCCCGCCGCGTATTCGGGACGGCTCGCCTCGGTTATCGACGTTGCTTCCCGCTACGGCAACACCCGCCGGTTCGCTGGCATGGCGAGCGTTTCTCCCTTCACGAGCGCACTGCGCATAGAAGGGCCCATTGTGCCGGGGCATGCGTCGTTTCTGGTTGCAGGCAGGGAGTCGTTTCTGGAACGTTTCGCCGAACCGCTGATCGACAAGAACCTGCCATTCCGGTTCGGAGACCTTTTTGCGAAACTGCATGGCCCGGTAACACGCAACAGCAGGCTTTCGATCAGTGCCCTCCGGACGCACGACCGGGGCGCGATCGCCGAGGAGGCGGGAGGCGAGGCGCCCGAAGAAATCCGGTGGAACAACGAGGCGGTCGGAGCGAACTGGGTGATTGCGCCGCGCATCCTGCCGGTCATAATGAACGTGCATCTGTCGCATTCCCGGCACCAGACCGAATTTGGCCCTGCGGACGCGCCACTTCGCATGTCCCGCATTTACCATACGCGCTTTGCAATCCATGCGTTGTTCAAGAAGGATCGCGTTTCCTGGGAGGGGGGATGGGACGGGCTCGTTTCCGGCGAAGCTATCAATCGGCTGGATGGGGTGTTTCATCTGCCGGAATCCTCCGCGAGGCCGTTTCTGGAGTTCGGGTTCCATGCCCAATCCACGTTCGACCTGGGCCGGGGCCTGCGCCTGATCCCGGGCGTTCGCCTGCAATGGTATCAGGTTCGGATCGATCCCTGGCTGGAGCCGCGTCTGCGGGCGACATGGGATCGGGGCAGGCATCATTTCAGCGCCGCCGTCGGGATGTACAATCAGGAGGTGGTGGGCCTTACGGACCGCCGCGACGCGGCCAATGTGTTTACGATATGGTCTATCGTGCCGCGGCCCGAGGACGACGTAAACGAACGGGACCCGCTGGTGGGGCGGCTGGGCAAATCCGTCCACGGGTTGCTTGGCTACCGGGGCACGCCAAAGCCCTGGCTGGAGGTTTCCGCGGAAGGATTCTATCGGCGCATGCAGAACCTGTTCGTGGCGGAATGGACGGCGTTTCCCGCGCTTACCACCCGGCTGCACCCGGCGCGTGGGCGTTCGATCGGCATGGAGGCGCGGGTGGAGATGCGCCAGACGCCGTTCTACGCCTTTGTGAATTACGGCCTGTCCTCCACGCTGTACCATACGAAATACGAGGCCATACGGTACTGGTTCGATACGGAATCCCTCGCGTTCCGTCCGCCGCACGACCGGCGGCATCAGGTCAATGTGCTGGCCAGCGTTTCCTGGCGGAAGTTCGCCGCCAGCGTGCGCTGGTCCTTCGGGTCCGGACGCCCCTATAGCCGCCCGATCGCCTTCGACAGTTTTGTGCTGCTGGAGGACCGGGCGGCGAGCGTCTTCGACCTGATGCGCTCGCGGCGCGTAATTTACGACCGTCCTTTCAATGCGGCGCTTCCCACCTACCACCGCCTCGACATTTCCGTGAAACGCACCTTCCGGTTCGACGGGGTCGCCCTCACGCTTCAGGGCAGCGCCATCAACCTGTACGACCGGCGCAATCTTTTTTATCTCGATCTCTTCACGGCGCGCCGGGTGGATCAACTCCCCTTCGCGCCCTCTTTTGGAATCCGGGTGGACTTCGAGTAGGCGGACATTGCGTTGTCGCTGGGTCGGGCGTATACGGCCGGGTCTTGCCGCAAGCTGGATATCCATATCATGTAAGGAACGGTTTTTGCATTTCGGCGTGATATTCTGTTGCCTGTCAGTCTGTCGGACCTTTCTTCCGGCAAACCGATTCGCCCTTGTATTTTCGCGCCCGATTCGCAAGCGCCATGATCAAATTCTTCCAATCGCTGTTCGGCGACAAGAACGTACGGGAACTGAAGAAGCTTTGGCCGATCGTCGAACGCATCAATGCGGCCTGCGAGGGCTTGTCCGACCTTTCGGACGAGGCGCTGCGGGCTAGAACGGATGATTTCCGGCAACGCATTCGGGACGCCGCGGCGGACAACGAGGCGGACCAGGAAGCATTGCGAACCCGGTTGGGAAGCACCGTTTCCGCGCCGGAGCCGAATACGCTTGCCGCGGATGCGACGACGCTTTCTTCCTTTTCCGGGAACGGCGTTGCGCGCGAGGCGGGGAAGGAGCTTTCGCCTGAGGAACACCGCGCGCTTTTCGACGAACTCGACCGGCTGGAAGAAGAATGGCTGGAGATCGTCGAAGAAGCGCTCGACGGCATGGTTGCGGAGGCGTTCGCCGTGGTCAAGGAAACGTGCCGTCGCCTGCTGGGCAAGGAATGGGAAGCCGGAGGGACGCGCATTGCCTGGGACATGGTGCCGTACGACGCGCAGTTGCTGGGCGGGGCGGCGTTGCACCAGGGACGCATTGCCGAGATGAAGACGGGCGAGGGCAAAACGCTTGTGGCCGTCATGCCGATCTATCTCAACGCGCTGGCGGGCCGCGGCGTGCATGTGGTGACGGTCAATCCGTATCTGGCGCAACGCGATGCGGAATGGATGGGGCCGGTGTTCGCGTTCCACGGCTTGACTGTGGACGTCATCGACAAGTACGAATCGCACTCGGAAGGCCGCCGCAATGCCTATCGCGCCGACGTCACCTACGGCACGAACAACGAATTCGGGTTCGATTATTTGCGGGATAATTCGTTTGTGTCCGAACAGGAGCAATTGGTGCAGCGCGGACACCATTTCGCGATCGTGGACGAGGTGGACTCCGTGCTGATCGACGAGGCGCGTACGCCGCTCATTATTTCCGGACCCGTTCCCAAGGCGAACGACAGCCGCTTTGCGGAGCTGCAGCCCGTCATCGAAAAACTGGTGTATGCGCAACAGAAGGCGGTGGCGGGTTTCGTATCCGATGCGGAGCGGCGGTTGCGCGAACGGGATCGGGCGGAAGAAGCCGGCGACCGCAAGGCGGCCGCCGAGATGGAGGGGGAAGCCGGCCTGGCGCTCTTGCGCGCCCGCCGCGGGTTTCCCCGAAACAAGAAGCTTCAGAAATTGCTTCAGGAAACGGGCGTAGCGCAGTTGCTGCGCAAAACGGAGTTCTTCTACTTGCAGGACAATGCGAAGCAGATGCCGCTGGTGGACGAGCCGCTGTTGTTTGCCCTTGAGGAGAAGCAGCACGCCATCGAAATGACGGAGCAGGGCCGCGCGTTTGCGGCGCGGACGGTCGGGGAAGACGCCGATCTGTTCGTGCTTCCCGACATGGGCGACGAGATTGTTTCCATAGAGGGGCGTTACGAGGAGCGCCGCCGCCAGGTCGAGGCGGAGATTGAGGCCGATGCGTCGCTGGACGAGGAGAAGAAGGAAAACAAGCGCATGAACGATGTGCGCCTGCTCGCCAAGGAAGAGGAAGAGGAGAAACGCAAACTCTATACGCTGTATTCCGAACGGGCGGAGCGGTTGCACGCCATCGAGCAACTGCTCAAGGCGTACACGCTGTACGAGAAGGACGTGGAGTACATCGTGCAGGAAGGGCGGGTGCAGATCGTGGACGAGCATACCGGCCGGGTGCTCTCCGGGCGGCGGTATTCCGACGGGTTGCACCAGGCGATCGAGGCCAAGGAGAAAGTGCAGGTGCAGGCGGCGACGCAGACGTACGCCACCATCACGCTTCAGAATTATTTCCGGATGTACGATAAACTTTCCGGCATGACCGGCACCGCCGAAACGGAAGCCGAGGAATTCTGGAAAATCTACGAGATGGATGTGGTGGCGGTCCCCACGAACCGGCCTATCGCGCGCGACGACCTGGACGATCTCGTATTCCGGACGAAGCGGGAGAAGTACCGCGCCGCCATTGAGAAAGTCGCCGAATATCACCAGGCCGGTCGGCCCGTGCTGGTGGGCACGACGTCCGTAGACGTTTCGGAAACCCTGTCCCGCATGCTCAAGCGCTCCGGGATTCGGCATAATGTGCTGAATGCCCGGCGGGATCGGGCCAAGGCGGAGGCCGATATCGTGGCCGAGGCGGGTCGGCGCGGAGCCGTGACGATCGCCACGAACATGGCCGGGCGCGGGACGGACATCAAACTGGGATCCGGCGTGCGCGAGGCCGGGGGCTTGGCTATTCTCGGCACGGAGCGCCACGAGAGCCGCCGGATCGACTTGCAGTTGCGGGGGCGGTCGGGGCGGCAAGGAGACCCGGGCGAAAGCCAGTTCTACGTATCGCTCGAAGACGACCTGATGCGCCTCTTCGGTTCGGACCGCGCCGCCAAGGTGATGGATCGGCTGAACATGGAAGAGGGCGCCGTCATTACGCACCCATGGGTCAACAAGAGCATCAGTCGGGCGCAGAAAAAAGTCGAACAGAACAACTTCGCCATTCGCAAGCGCCAGCTCGAATACGACGATGTGCTCAATTCGCAGCGGCAGGTGATCTATGACCGCCGCCTGCATGCGCTCAAGGGCGAGCGGTTTCACGGGGAGATTCTGGAAATGCTTCAGGATGTGATTGCCAAGATGGTGGAGCGACACTACGGGGAAGGCGCGCTCGACGAGTTGCACGCGGAAATCCTGCGCAAATTGGCGTTCGAGTTCGAGATCGACCGGGAAGCCTTTGTGCGCCTCGGCGAAGACGGGGTGGAGCAACAGATATACGATGCGGCCATTTTGTTTTACCATAGCAAGCGAGAGGCCTTGTCTCGCCCGTTCCACAAGGGGATGCAGCAGTTGATGGAGCAGGAGGAGGACCGCCGCCCGGCTCGGGTATTCGTGGATTTCACGGACGGGCGTCGGTTGTTGCGGGCGACGGCGAAGGTGGACGAGGCCCTGGGTACGGAAGGGCGCATCATCAACGATACGCTCGAACGCACCGCCATGCTCAACATCATCGACGAGAAGTGGATGGAGCATCTCCGGGAACTCGACGAAATCAAGGAGGGAATCGGACTCCGCGCCTACGGGCAGCGGGACCCGCTCGTCGAATACAAGATGGAGGCGTTCAAGCATTTTTCGGAGATGATGGAGACGGTCCGCGAAGAGGTGGTTTCGTTTGTGTTCAAGGCCGGGCCGCTCGTCGGCGAGCAATCCGCCCGTTCTGCGCCTGCGCGGCGCCGTCTTGATCCGAACCGGGCAAGGACGCGCCACGATTCCATGGAGCCGACCTATGGCGCGGGCAGAGGGCGGGCGGCGTCCGCCGACCGGGATCCGACGGCCCGCAAGGAAACGGTCGTAGTAGACCAGAAAATCGGACGCAACCAGAAAGTGACCATCCAGAATCCGTCCACCGGGCAAACGCAAACGCTCAAGTACAAACTGGCCGAGCGAAAAATCGCTGAGGGCTGGGTGCTGGTTTCCTGATCCGGGGTTATGTTTCCCATATTTTTTTGTCTGTTGTTCCTGATAGTTTCGTTCAAGATTTTCGCGTTCCCTTGCTGAAATCTCTTTACGTCCGCGATTATGCCCTTATTGAGGAGCTCCGCGTCGAGTTTGATGCGGGGCTTATGGTTATTACGGGCGAGACGGGCGCGGGCAAATCCATTCTGATCGGCGCGTTGCAGGCGATTCTGGGCGTACGCACCTCGCCTTCCGTCATCCGATCCGGGGCGGCGAAAGCCGTGATTGAGGGGATGTTCGATTCGGGGGACGACCCGGTCATGGCGTCCTTGCTGCAGGACTATGCGGCGGACCCGGCTCCGGTCACGATTTTGCGCCGGGAAATCGCGCCGTCGCACAGCCGGGGCTTTATCAACGATACGCCGGCTACGCTTTCGGCGATGCGCGCCGTGGCTTCGCGTCTCATCGACTTGCATGGGCAGCATGAGCATCAGTCGTTGCTGGACGTTTCCACGCACATGAGCCTGCTGGACGACTTCGGGCGGCTTGGCGCGGCCCGCGAGGCGTACGCAGAACAGCATCGAACTTTCGCGGCGCTGCTTGCGGAGCGGGATGCGCTGGCGGCTCGCCGGCGCGACATGCAGGAGCGGCGTACGCTGTACGCGTTTCAGATTGAGGAGATCGATCGCATATCGCCCCGGGAAGGGGAAGAAGAACTGCTCGAAAACGAACGACGCTTGCTGGAGCATGCAGAACGCTTGCACGAGGCTTCCGTCCGGTTGCATTCCGTCTTGTACGAAGGCGGCCATTCCATCCATGACCAACTCGTTGCGGTCCGCAACGAGCTGCGCGAACTGGCGGAAATCGATTCCCGTTTCGGGGAAACGCTGGGCGAGATCGATTCGGCCTGCATCGTTGCGGCGGAGGCGTCCTCGTTTCTGAAACAGTACGGCGAAAGGGCGACCTACGACCCCGAACGGCTCGAAGAAATCAGAACGCGGCTTGTCGATTTGCGGGGCCTGGCCCGGAAGTACGGGGGTACGCTGGAGGCGGCGCTGGCGCATCGGCGCAAGATCGGCGAGGCCTGCGACGAAGCGGAGCGTTTTGACGCCGCGCTGGAATCCCTGACAGAGCGGATGGCGACGACCCGGGAGCATTTGTCCGAACTCGCCGCGCGCCTGAGTGCGCAGCGCAAGGAGGTGGCTTGCGCCATCCGGGAAGCCGTGGAAGAGGAATGCGGCAAGCTGGGCATGGCCGATTGCCGGTTCGAGGTTCGGTTCTCCGTGGACGAGGATCCCGAAGGATGGATTGTCTCGGGAAATCGGCGCGTGGCGGCGCATGCCTCGGGGATGGATCGCGCCGAGTTCTACATCTCCACGAACCGGGGCGAAGCGTTGCGGCCGCTGGTTCGCGTGGCGTCCGGCGGAGAGATCAGCCGGATCATGCTGGCCCTGAAGACGGTGCTGGCGCGCAGCGAGGCGTTTCCGGTGCTGGTGTTCGACGAGATCGACGCCGGTATTTCAGGGGCGGTGGCCAGCAAGGTGGGGCAAAGCCTGCGCGCGCTGGCGGCCAACCATCAGGTTGTCGCCATCACGCATCTCCCCCAGATTGCGTCGCAAGGAGATACGCATTTCGTGGTCGAGAAGTACGTGGAGGGCGAGCGTACGACGACGCGCATTCGCCGCCTGGCCGAGCGTCAGCGGGCGGAACAGGTCGCCGGATTGATGTCGGGCAACGAGATTACGGACGCGGCGCTGCAAAGCGCCCAGGATTTAATGAAAGCCAGCCGCAAGGGAGGGGCATAATGGCGAATATTCGTTTTGGAACCGACGGTTGGCGCGCCGTGATCGCGGAGGATTTTACGTTCCGCAATTTGCATCGGGTGGCGCGCGCCACGGCGGAATGGGTCCTTGATCGATCCCCTGCGCCGAAGGTCGTCATCGGGTACGATACGCGGTTTCTGGGCCGTGCTTTCGCCGAATATACGGCCCGCGTGCTGGCTTCGGCGGGCGTCGAGGCGCTTTTGCCGCCTTCGTTCGCGCCGACGCCCGCCGTCAGTTGGGCTACGCAGGAATTCGGATGCGCGGCGGGGGTCGTCATTACGGCCAGTCACAATCCGCCCGAATACAACGGATTCAAGCTGAAGGCGGATTTCGGGGGTCCGCTGCTGCCGGACGACGTGGCCGAGGTGGAAGCCCGCATTCCTGCCTCTACCGAGGGCCTGCCCCCGTTGCGTTCGCTGGATCGGCTGCAGGAAAGCGGGGGCATTGCGGAGCAAGACCTGATGACGGGGTATCTGGCGTGCCTGCGGGAGCGACTGGATATCGAGGCGATCCGCGCTTCGGGCCTGCGCGTGGCGCACGACGCCATGTTTGGGGCGGGTCAGGGTGTTTTCGCTACGTTGCTGGGAGCCGGGCAAGTGGCGGCGTTGCGGCATGCGCATAATCCCGGCTTCGGGGGCCAGCCTCCCGAGCCGATCGAGCGCAACCTTGGCGTCCTTTCCGAAGCCGTTGTGGCCGAGGGGTGCGCGGTGGGGATCGCCCACGACGGCGATGCGGACCGGGTGGCGCTCTTTGACGAGCGGGGGCGCTTCGTGGATTCGCATACCTTGCTTGCCTTGTTGCTTCGGTATCTCCACAAGGACGTTGGCCTGTCGGGCCGCGTGGCGAAGGCTTTTTCGAGCGCCTCGATCATCGACCGGATGGGGGCGGCGTACGGGCTTCCCGTGGAAACGACGCGGATCGGGTTCAAGCACATTGTCGGGCATATCGTGCAGGGGGACGTGCTGCTTGGCGGCGAGGAATCCGGGGGGATTGCGGCGCAGGGGCATATCCCGGACCGGGATGGCTTGTACATCGGCCTGCTTGTCCTGCAAATGATGGCGCAGCGAGGCAAAAAATTGTCCGAACTCGTCAAGGAATTGCACGACGAATTTGGCGCGCAAGCCTATCGCCGCATTGATTTTCGTACGTCCGTCGCGGCCAAGGAGGACATTCTGGACCGTCTTGAGCAAGGGCGCGGGCCGGAAGCGATCGCCGGTTCGCCGGTGCTTCGCGTGGATCCTTTCGACGGGTTCAAACACTACGTCGAAGGGGGCTGGCTGCTGGTCCGGCCTTCGGGTACGGAGCCTTTGTTGCGGGTTTACGCCGAGGCGGAAACGCCGGAACGCGCGCAGGCGCTTATTCTCGACGCCGCCGAGCAGCTGGGGCTGGAAGCGCCGCGGGAGTCGTAGTCGTTCGGGATCGACGCTCCGTCGTCGGACGGTTCAGGACGCGGCTGCGATTGTTGCCTGCCGCTGGGTCAGCAGTTGCTCTATGGCGCGCGCGTCGTCTGCGGAAAGCGCCGCATTGCCTGCCTGGGCGGTTTCTTCGATCTGATCCGGGCGGCGGGCGCCCACGATGGCGGAAGTCACTTCGGGCCGCCGGAGTACCCAGGCAATGGCCAATTGGGAAAGCGTCAGGTTGTTGCGTTCGGCAATGGGTTTCAGGCCCTCGACCAGGGCGAGATTCGCCTCGAAGGCGGGCGCGCGAAATTCGACGTTCCCGCGCCGCCAGTCGCTTGCGGGCAGCCCGGCAAGGCGGGCTTTGGAGAATTTGCCGGTCAGAAGACCGCACGCCATCGGGCTGTAGACGACCACGCCGATGTTGTTTTCGGCGCAGTACGGCAACAGGGCGTCCTCGACGCCGCGCCGCAACATGCTGTAGGGCGGTTGGAGCGACGCCACCGGGTGAATGGCCTGCACGACCCGCAGGTGTTCCACCGTAAAGTTGGATACGCCGGCATAACGAATCTTCCCTTCCTCGACCAGTTTTGCGATTTCGGTCCATCCTTCCTCTATTTCTTCCACAGGATCGGGCCAGTGAATCTGGTACAGGTCGATCACATCCGTTTTTAGCCGCTTCAGGCTCGATTCGCATTCTCTGCGTACGTCGGCGGCTTTCAGGCTTCCGTAGAGGCCGCCGTCCTCTTTCCAGTGGCGTCCGCATTTCGTGGCCAGGAACGCCTCGTCCCGTCGGCCCGCCAAGGCCTCTCCCACGATTTTTTCGGAATGTCCCAGGCCGTAGACGCGGGCTGTATCTATCCAGTTGATCCCCATGTCCAGCGCGCGTCGGATGGCGGCGACGGACTCCCGATCGTCCTGGGGACCCCAATTATATTGCCAGTCCGGGCCGCCCATGGCCCAGGTGCCGAGGCCGACGCCGGTGAGTTCTGTTCCGGTATGTCCGAGGGTGCGTGTTTCGAGGGGCATGGCGCGGGCGCCGACTTCAGCGTTTTGGGGTGGACAGCGGTTTGCTGCGGACCATCTATTGCAGGCGGGCGGCGTATTCCTTGCGTAGCTTGGCGACTTTGGGGGCGATCACGATGCGGCAATAAGGTTGCCGGGCATTGTCCCGGTAGTACGCATGGTGTTCCTTTTCTGCAGGGTAAAAAGCCTCCATTGGCTCGATTTCGGTCACAATCGGATTACGCCAGATATCCTTGCCGTCGAACTCGACCAGCGTGCTTTGCGCTACGGCTGCCTGGGTTGCGTCATGGCACAAGATGATGGAGCGGTATTGCGGCCCGACGTCTCCACCTTGCCGGTCCGGCGTCGTTGGGTCGTGCATGGCGAAGAAAACGCCAAGAATGTCACGATAGGAGATTTCGGAAGGATCGAAGTCGATTTGCACCACCTCGGCATGGCCCGTGCGTCCCGCGCATACCTGCCGGTACGTCGGCTTGGGAACATGGCCGCCGGCGTAGCCCGGAACGATGCGGCGAATCCCCCGAAGCGGTTCGAACACGGCTTCGAGACACCAGAAGCACCCGCCGCCGAGCGTGGCCTGCTCCAGAACTTGTTCGGTCATGGCAATGCGTCGAAGGAATAGATGGTGCGCGAAGCATATGTTTCTCCAGGCCGCAGAATGGTCGAGGGGAAGGCGTCCTGGTTCGGCGAGTCGGGAAAATGTTGTGTTTCGAGGCAGAAACCGCTGCGCTTCCCGTAAGATACGCCCTTGCCGGAAAGAGATCCGTCCAGAAAATTTCCTGTGTAGAACTGGACGCCGGGTTCGGTCGTGTGCACGTCCATGACGCGCCCGCTGACGGGGTCTGTTACCCGCGCAGCGTGTTTCAGAACGCCTGCCTCCGTGCTCAGGACGAAGTTGTGGTCGTAGCCGCCGCCGCGCTCGATTTGCGTATCGTCCGCATCGATGCGGGCGCCTATGGCTGTCGGCTTCGTGAAGTCGAAGGGCGTTCCGGCGACCGGTTGCAGCGCTCCGGTGGGAATCAATCCTTCGTCCACGGGCGTGAACCGGTCTGCATGGAGCGTAAGCTCATGGCCAAAAATATCCCCGTTGCCGATTCCCGCCAGATTGAAGTAGGTGTGCTGCGTCAGGTTGACCGGGGTTGCCTTGTCGGTCGTGGCGCGGTAGTCTACTTCGAAGGCGTTTTCGTCTGTGAGGGCGTACGTTACTTCGACCTCAAGCGCGCCCGGATAACCTTCTTCCCCGTCCGGGCTGACGTAGGCGAGCCGTACGCCGCGTCGTCCGGGTTCTTCGAACGGCTCCGCCGCCCAGACCACCTTGTCGAATCCTCGTTCGCCTCCGTGCAAATGGTTGGGGCCGTTGTTGGCGGCGAGCGCAAAGGTTTCGCCATCCAGCGCGAAGGAGGCCCCGCCGATCCGGTTTCCGTACCGTCCGACGAGGGAGCCGAAATAGGGGGACGATTCCAGATATTCGGCGAGCGTATCGTATCCCAGCGCTATGTCGCCCGCTTTGCCCTCGGCGTCCGGTACGAACAGATGGGTCACGATTCCTCCATAGTTCGTAAGCCGGATTTCCATGTCGTGCGCGTTCGTCAGCGTGAAGAGTTCTACGGGCGCGCCGTTTACTTCGCCGAACGGGGCGACCTGTACGCCGGGGGCAGGTTCCGGCGCTTCCGCCTCGTCCGGGGCGCCAGTACAGGAAGCCATGAGCAGGAGGGAAAGCATCGGAAAGATCGTGCGTCGTCGCATGGGGAGGGATGGTATTTTCAGGTTACTGGTGCGGCAGCCTCCCCGTTAACCGCTTACATGGTTTTACGGTTCGCGGATGATTCTTTTCTTGTAAATTCTTCAAAGAAAACAGGCGCCGATGCAAGATATTCTCTGTTTGCTGCTGAATTGAGCGATTCGATCGCTTATTTGAGTACTTCTAATTTATTTTGCAGAATCGTTTCGAAATCGTCTCGGCGCACTGCATACGCCTATACCCCACCCTTTTTACTGCATGGCGGTTTCCCTTCCTGAAATGGACAGCAGGGGCGTTCATCCGCCCTGTTGTTCCGTGCTATCCGGGCAAAACGATTTCTCTCGGAGGGCGATAAATCCAGAAGGGAATATCCGTACCACTCAGCGATACCATAGCGTGGCGCGCTCATGACGGGTTATGAAAAATGGGTTTTGGGGTGATGATCAATTCCGGGAGGCGCGTGTGATGACTGTTCTTCATTAGCACCCGCACAGCGAAAAATCCGTGCAGGCGTATCAGCGACAGGATTTCGGGCGCACAATCGTACGTCATCAGAAAATTCGCCCCGGTTCCGGCCAGTATGTCAAATAACCGTTCATGGTCGATTTCACTGTGGGCATAGAGTCGCGAGCCCGCGCGTTTCCCCCCCGCAGTGTATGGCGGATCGACGAAAATAGCGACATCTTCATTGAGATCGCAAGAGAGCGCTTCGAGGAATTGCATACCGTCCGTCTCGCAAAAGGCTATGCGATCCGCATAGTGGCCAATCGCTTCCAGACGCTTGACAAGGGTACCAGGATACCACCTTGATGAAATGCCGTGTCCGTTCTCGCCCTTTTTGGAAAGGGATGCGCCCGGGGCAAGGATACCGCTCCGTCGCGTACGATTCAGAACCAGCGTGCGGAAACCATGTTCGGCAGTGTTTCGAGGGGCTGCGTTCGTCAGTGCCTGTACATTGGATCGGGTTGGATCGAATGCTTGCACGCGCCGGATCAGTTCATCTCCCTGACGCAACGCGGCATGCCAAAAAGCCGACACATCCCGGTCCAGCTCAATCATTATGCATCGTTTGACCAGGCTTTCCATAACGGCCGTCAAGGAAACAATACCTCCCCCCGCAAAGGGCTCAATGAGGAGATCGGGGGCAGGCAAACCTCCAAGCCATGCCCGAATATGGGGAATCAGCCATGTTTTGCCGCCGGGATATCTGAGAGGACTGCGTTGCGGGATCTGGGCTACGTTGACCGCCGGAATCGGCGATTCCGGAAAAGTCACGGATGGCGCAACCACGGTTGCCCGGTTACGGGGGTCGCGGTTCGGAATTTTCCGAACACGGGAAGCGGACAACGTTGTCGTCTCGCCCCCCGTTTTTTGCGCCGAGTCGTCGATGTCCCGGAACAATGGCCCCGGATAGTCTATTTTCGCGTGGCTATCCATCCCGTAACTCTTCCGAACGTATATTCCCGCATTGTATTTCCCGCGACGGCGCGTTTGTCCCCGGCGGTCCATGCAGTATACCGATTGAGAGCATGGGCGTCAAGCAAAGGGATTCCACCGAACGTTTTTTCAACGCAAGACATTCCCATGATTCGGCCCGAACGTTCCGGCGACGATTTTCTTGCGGACGTGCGCGCCGCGCAGGACCGCGCCGAACCGTTTCATCTCTGGTGGCTGGGTCAGAGCGGTTTTTTGCTGCAATGGCAGGGCGCACGCCTGCTGTTCGACCCGTACCTGTCCGACTCGCTGACCCGAAAATACGCCGGCACGGCCAAGCCCCACGTACGGCTCACGGAGCGCGTCATTGCCCCGGAGCGCCTTGAACGCATAGACGTGGCGACTTCCACGCACAACCATACGGACCATCTGGATGCGGAAACCCTGACGCCGCTGAGGCGAGCGAACGCGGCGCTGCGGCTGGTCGTCCCGGAAGCGAACCGGGCTTTCGCGGCGAATCGCTTGCAGTGCGATCCTGCATGGCCTGTCGGCATGACGGTCGGGACGGAACGCCTCGTCGGGCCGTTCCGGTTCGCCGCCGTGCCCGCCGCGCACGAGACCCTCGAAACGGACGAGGCGGGGCGGCATACGCACCTCGGATATGTGGTGCGATTCGGCCCGTGGACGGTGTATCACAGCGGGGATACGATCCGGTACGAGGGCATGGCCGATCTCTTGCGCCCGTTCCGTATCGATGCGTGCATGTTGCCGGTGAACGGGCGGGACCCGGCGCGCGGCGTACCCGGCAACCTGACCGGCGAGGAGGCGGCCCGCCTCGCTCGCGATATAGGGGCGCGGGTCGCCATCCCGTGCCACTACGAGATGTTCGCTTTCAATACGGCTTCGCCCGAACCGTTCTTCGAGGAGGCGGCGCGTTTGGGCGTTCGTGCGATTCGGCTTGCCGCCGGAGGGCGGTGGAGTTGCGATTTGCCGGCGTGACGCAGCGTTATCCAGCGTATCCTGATAGTTCCGCCCGCGCGATCTGCGCGCCTTGCGCCATGGCGTGCAGTTTGGCGCGCGCCGCCCAGCGGGCCGTCTGGCTGAATCCGCAGTCCGGCGTAATGGAAAGGCGTTCGGGAGGCACGTACGCAAGGAGCGCCCGGATGCGCTGCGCCACCAGTTCCGGCGATTCTACGAAATAATTTTTCACGTCCACGAGTCCCGCCGCCACGTCTTTTCCGGCTTCCGCCAGGCGTTCGGTGAGTTCGATTTCGGCCAGTTCGCGATTGGCGAATTCCATGGCGAATTCGTCCGCATGCATATCCAGAATATGCGGAAACAGCGGGGCGTACGCACGGCGCGCCACAGGCCGTCCCGAGAAATTTCCGAAGCACAGATGAATGCCTATGCGGGCGTCGACGCCGTCCACGGCGCGGTTGAATAGTTCGACGAATTCCGAGGGGGCCTCGGGATGGACGGCGTACGAAGGCTCGTCCAGTTGAATGAAATCCACGCCTTCCTTGACCAGTTGCTGCAATTCGGTCCGGATGAGGTCGGAAAAGGCATGGGCTACTTCCATGCGGTCCCGGTAGTGTTTCCCGGGCGTTTTGATGCGTCCGGCCAGCGTATACGGCCCGGGGCAGGGCATTTTGATGCGTCGTTGCGTACGCGTTCGGGCATACCGGTACTCGGCGACGAGGCCCAGGCCGTTCGGAGCAGCGATCGGCTCCAGCGCTTCGTATAGTTCCCGTTGATCGTGCCCCGCCGGACCGATGCGTCGGGGGCTCGGCTCAATGGCGCCGAGGCCAGACAGCCGTCCGTAAAAACCGGCGGTGAAGAACCCGATCCGCCGCATTTCGCCATCGGAAATGACGTCTACGCCGGCGTCCTCCTGATCCCGGATGGCCAGGTCCACGGCGTCGTTCAGCGTTTCCTCGATATCCCGGACGCCGTATTCGTCCCGTTTCATGGCCTCTATGCTGGTGAAAAACCAGGACGGCCAGGCATAACTGCCTATAATGCTCGTTTCAATCATGTGAGAAGGCGGTGGGTGAATACGCTGGCAGGAGGGAATGTTAACGGGTTTTGCGGCTATCCGTCGTTGTCGCCATCGCTATCGCCATCGTCGTCGTCATCGTCGTCATCGTCATCGTCGTCATCGTCGTCATCGTCATCGTCATCATCGTCGCCGCCTTCGTCTTCCGTATCGAGGAGTTCGATTTCATAGATGAGCGTGGCGTTCGGGGGAATGCCGGCGTCCCGGAACCCCGTTTCGCCGTAGGCGAGCTCCGGCGGAATGACCAACTGTCGTTCGCCGCCTTCGCGCATGCCCGGAATGCCTTCGACCCATCCGTCGATCACTTCGTTTGAAACAAGTCGGACGGTCAACGGCGAGCCCAGGGCGTACGAACTCCCTACGAGGTTTTCGTTTTCGAGCCATCCGGCGTAGTGCACCGTAACGCGATGCGTGGAATCGGCCTGCTCGCCGTCTCCGACCACGAAGTCGTAGTACTTCAAGCCGCTGTCCGTCGTTACTTGTGCGTTGGCGGCTACCTCGCGGGGCACCAGAATGTTAACCGGGGGCGCCTCTTCGTTGACGTCGCAACCGCTCGCGGCGCAGGCAAGGACTGCAAGCAGGAGTATTCGCCTAAGCGAAGCGGACCTGATCAGAGCATCCTTAAGTCCTCGTAGCTTCCCGAAGGGCGCGTCACGTCCGCGACACCCCGAATTCGTCGTATTTTTCGCTGATTTCAACGACGCCATCATGTCGTCCTTTACGTATCCCTGAAGCATCGATTCGGGGAACGAAGAGAGGGAGTTACCGCGGAGCACATTGCAGGGCGACGTAAGGCCGGATCCGCCGCCTGTGATTTTCCAGTGCGTAAATAATATCATAGTCATACGAACAAGCAGGGGCCTTGATCCCTTGGGGACGCGGGGTCGGGACAGGTCCTTCGCGCGGAACAGATCGCCTGACGGACGCTGGAAGCCTTGCGATTGTCGGAAGCATGCCCGGCGCGGTTCCGGGATCGTTCCGTTGCCGCGCACATATTTCGGAAGCCGGTTGCGAGGGCGCAGCCTGGATGCGGCGAGCCATGCAGGGCGAAGGCTGATTTCGCTGCGCCGCCCGGAAATAGCCCGGGTTTCGCATTATTTCCAATATCCGCGTATGTTTCATGCGTTGCAAACCGCTCTTTTTGACTATGCCAGACCACATTATGCGTTTCTTTTCCCTGCGTTTGCCCGCCGCTGCGTGGACGGCGGCGGTTCTTCTTGCCATGGCGCTGACCGCAGTCCCGGCGCATCGCGCCAAAGCGCAGCCCGAACCCACCTACACGGAGCGCTACCGTCCGCAATACCATTTTACGCCTGCCGTGAACTGGACCAACGACCCGAACGGGCTGGTCTGGTTCGACGACGAGTACCACTTGTTCTACCAGTACAATCCTTTCGGCGCGCGCTGGGGGCATATGAGCTGGGGCCACGCCGTCAGTCCCGACATGCTTCACTGGGAGCATTTGCCCGTCGCCATCCCCGAAACGGACAGCGTCATGGCGTTTTCCGGCAGCGCGGTGGTGGACTGGAATAATACGAGCGGGTTCGGAACGGAAGATAACCCGCCGATGATCGCCATTTATACGGGGCACTATCGGGAACGGCGCCTGCAAGCGCAGTACATCGCCTGGAGCGTCGACCGGGGCCGCACCTGGACCCCGTACGAGGGCAATCCTGTCCTCGACATAGGCCTGGCGGATTTTCGGGACCCCAAGGTGTTCTGGCATGCGCCGGAGGAGAAATGGGTCATGGTCGTGGCGCTGTCCGTGGACCGAAAAGTACATTTGTATTCCTCGAAGGACCTGAAATCCTGGACATTCATGAGCGAGTTCGGCCCTGCGGGGAACGTGACCGGCATCTGGGAATGCCCCGACCTGTTCGAGTTGCCCGTCGAGAACCGGCCGGGGGAGACGCGTTGGGCGCTGGACGTGGATAATGGAGGGGGTACCGTCGCGGGCGGTTCGGGGGGGCAGTATTTCGTAGGGCATTTCGATGGGACCACCTTCGTCGCCGAGCACGAGGATACCCGCTGGGTGGATTATGGGAAGGATTTCTACGCCGCCATTTCCTGGTCCGACGTGCCGGAAGAAGATGGCCGCCGCCTGTGGGTGGGCTGGCTGAACAATTGGCTGTATGCCGGAGAGATTCCCACCGACCCCTGGCGCAGCGGACAAAGTTTGCCCCGCGCACTGTCGCTGCGCGCCGACGCGCTCGGTGATCTGCGGCTGGTGCAGAGACCCGTCGAGGAACTGAAGACGCTGCGCGAAACGCACCGCCGCCTCGACGCACGCGCCATAGCGGCAGGGGAACATGACCTGAGCGGCGAAGGGATCGCCGGCAAAGCCATTGAACTGGTTGTCGAACTGGAGGTCGGCGACGCCGCGGAAGTGGGCCTGAAGGTGCGGCAGGGCGAAGAGGAAGAGACGGTGATCGGGTACGACGTGCATCGCAAGGAGGTATTTGTGGACCGGCGCCACGCTGGCGAAAAGGAATTTCATCCGACGTTTGCGGATCTCTTTGAGGCGTCTATGGACGCGCCGGAGGGACGCGTAAAACTGCATGTGTTCGTGGACTGGTCGTCGGTGGAGGTCTTTGCGGACGACGGCGCCATCGTGTTCACCAGCCAGGTGTTTCCGTCGCCGGACAGCGAGGGGGTGAGTATCTACGCGGAAGGAGGCGCCGCCCGCCTCGCGTCGCTCGACATGTGGACGCTTGCTTCCGTCTGGTAGCCTGCTTGCTTCCGCCCGATGGCCGCCCGCAATCCTCTCTCGGGTTTTGCCGGTCTGTAATCCTGACAGCATTCAGTTAACGAACAACGAACGTCTCGCCCGTCATGAACCGCCGCACCGTTTTTTTCAGCACCATCGTGGCCGCGCTCGGCGGCCTTCTTTTCGGCTTCGATACGGCCGTGATTTCCGGCACGACCGAAGCACTCGAGTCGGTGTTCGGGCTCGACGAATTCTGGCTGGGCTTCACGGTGGCTTCTGCGCTTATCGGCACCATCGCCGGCGCGTTCGGGGCGGGCATTCCCGCCGACCGATACGGGCGGAATCGCGTGCTCATCGCGCTGGCGGTTTTTTATTTCGTCTCCGCGCTGGGGAGCGCCATGGCGGACAACTGGATTGCTTTTTTGTTGTACCGTTTTCTCGGAGGGATAGCCGTAGGCGGTTCGTCCGTGGTGGCGCCCATGTACATTGCGGAAATAGCGCCGGCCCGGTTGCGCGGGCGGCTTGTGGCCGTGAGCCAGCTGAATATAGTTACGGGCATTCTGCTGGCCTTTTTCTCCAACTATGTGGTGGCCCAGATCATTGCGGACGGGACAGCCTGGCGGTGGATGTTCGGCGTGGAGGCGGTCCCCGCCGCCCTGTTCTTCGCCTTGCTCTTTTTCATCCCGCAAAGCCCGCGCTGGCTGGTCAAGCGCGGACGTTCCGAAGAGGCGCGCACGGTCCTGAGCCGTCTTGGGGAAGTTGAGATAGACAATGAAATGGCGGAAATCGCTGCTTCGCTGAAGACCGAAGCCGGACAGGCGAGCAACAAACTTTTCCAGAAGCGCTATTCCCGCCCGATTATGCTGGCGTGGGCGCTCGCCATGTTCAATCAGCTTTCCGGCATCAATGCGCTGATGTATTACGCGCCGCGCATCTTTGGGATGGCGGGCGCCGGCGCCGACGATGCGCTCCTGCAATCGGTGGCGGTGGGCGGCACGAACCTGCTTTTCACGATTTCGGCGTTCTTTATCATCGACCGGTTCGGGCGGCGGCCCTTGATGATCGTGGGCTCCGCAGGCACGGCGGCCTGCCTTGCGCTGGTGGCCTGGGCCTTTTTCGTCGGCGGCGACGGCATGGGGACGCCCATATTGATTGGCCTGCTCGGGTTTATCGCCTTCTTCGCCCTCTCGCAGGGCGCGGTGATCTGGGTGTTTCTTTCGGAAATTTTCCCGAACCGGGTGCGGTCCAAGGGGCAATCGCTTGGTTCGTTCACGCACTGGCTCATGGCCGCCGCCGTTTCCTGGACGTTTCCCGTCGTGTCCGAGGCGTCCGGCGGGTTCGCCTTCGCGTTCTTCGCCGCCATGATGGCGCTCCAGCTTTTCTTCGCCGTCAAGATCATGCCTGAAACGAAGGGGTTGTCGCTGGAAGAACTGGAGGTGAAACTGGGCGTCGGCACGGCGGAACTGAAAGCGCTCGAAGAGCGGCTTCATGCGGACATTCCAGAGAAAAAATTGACGAAGGCAAGGTGAAATTTTTGCAAATCGCAAAAAGGGGGGAGGATTAAACGAGATGAATTGCGTATTTTATCCGGGATATGCACACGTTATGTATTTCTCTCAACCGGTTCGCGTAGAAACATGCTCAGGAAACTACCGCTCCCGATTTTGCTGGCGTTCTTTGGAGCGCACATGGCTTTTTCGCAGGCTACCGTCACGGGTATCGTTACGGAAGCCGGGACGAATATCCCCTTGCCGGGCGTCAACATCGTAATAGAAGGGACGACGATGGGCGCCACCTCGGCGCTCGACGGGACGTACAGCATTGAGGCCGACTCGGACGATGTGCTGTTTTTCTCCTTCGTCGGTTATCTGTCCCAGTCCATTCCGGTGGGGGACGCCTCGGTCATCAACGTGGAGTTGCAGCTGGACGAAATTCTGCTGGAGGAAATCGTCGTGGTGGGCTACGGCACGCAGAGCAAGGAGGACGTAACCGGGTCGGTGGCCACGATCGACGTGACGAATGCCCGCAAGGGACTGGTTACGGCCCCCGACCAGCTTATTCGCGGTCGCGTGGCGGGCGTGAACGTTACGCAGAACAACGGCGAACCGGGCGCCGGATTCAACATCCGCATTCGCGGCGGCACGTCTATCAGCGCGTCGAACGAACCGCTGTACGTAATCGACGGGGTGCCCATCGACAATAGCCCCATTACGCCGGGCGGCGTGGGCGTGGGCGGCGCTGCTCCCCCGGGACGTAATCCGCTCAACATGCTCAATCCCGGCGATATCGAAAACATCACCATTCTGAAGGATGCTTCGGCCACGGCGATTTACGGTTCCCGCGGGGCCAACGGGGTGGTGCTGATTACCACGAAAGGCGGTTCTTCCGAGCGGCTTACCGTCAATTACGAGGGATACGTTTCCGCTTCCCAGGCGGCTCGCGCGCTGGACCTGCTTTCGGGCGCCGAGTATCGCTCGTTCGTGCAGCAACAGGTCAGCTCCGGCGTGCTTGGCCAGAGCAATCTCGACGCCCTCGGCAACAGCGACACCAACTGGGAGGACGAGGTCACGCAGACGGGCGTTTCGCATTCGCACAACTTGTCCTTCGCAGGGGGCTCAAGCAGCACGAACTATCGCGCTTCGTTCAATTACCTGAATCAGGAGGGCGCCGTGATCAGTTCGGGCCTCGAGCGCTTGACGGCCCGCCTCAATGCCGACACTGGCGTGCTGGACGACCGGATTCGCCTTGGCATCAATCTTACGAGTTCGTTCAATCAGGATGATTTCGTGCAGTACAACGAGACCGGCGGGTTCGAGGGCGCGCTGTTCACGAACGTATTCGCATACAACCCCACGTTTCCGGTCGCCAATTCGGACGGATCCTGGTACGAAACCGGCGCAGGCAGGCAGTCCGTGCGCAACCCGGTCGCGCTGGCCAATCAGGTGGAAGACTTCTCGAAGATGACTCGTTCGCTGGGCAACGTGTCGGCGGATATCGATCTTGTCGAAGGGTTGACGTTCCGAATGAATTACGGGGCGGATCGCTCGCAAGCCACGCGCCGCACCTTCCTGCCGAAGAACAGCCCGGTCGGGGCCGAATTCGGCGGACGCGCCATTCAGGCGAACCGGGAACGCACCTCGCAAACGTTCCAGAGTTATCTCACCTACAGCGATATTCTCGCCGACGACCATACGGTGGAATTCCTTGCGGGGTATGAGCACAACGAATTCCTGTTCGAGGAATTCCGGGCGGAAACGCGGGATTACGTAACCGACGCCCTGAGCTACAACTCGCTGGAGGCGGGCGCCGAATTGATTCCGCCGACGTCGCAAAAGGAAACCAGCCGCCTGATTTCCTTCTTTGGCCGCGTCAACTACAATTATCGTCAGCGCTACTACCTCACCGGCGTGTTGCGTCGCGACGGTTCTTCCCGGTTTGGCGACGGCAACAAGTGGGCCATGTTCCCCGCCGTTTCGGGCGCCTGGCGGATCAGCGAGGAGTCTTTCCTGGCGGGCAACGACCTGTTTGACGATTTGCGGCTCAAGGCCGGTTGGGGCGTGGTAGGCAGCCAGGAAATCGCCAATTACCTGTCGCTTGCGCAGCTGGGCGCGGATCCGGGCAATCGCGCCGTAATCGGCGGAATGCCCATTACGGGCGTTGCGCCCATCAACTTCGCCAATCCGGACTTGCAGTGGGAGGAAACCTCTTCCATCAACGTTGGCCTGGATTACAGCCTGATGTCGGGCAAGTTCTCGGGTTCGATCGAGTACTATGTCAAGAACACCGACAATCTGCTGCTGGAAATTCCAGTGCCGCAGCCCGCGCCGGTGCCGACTCGCATCGAAAACGTAGGCGAGACGCAGAACCAGGGCATTGAGTTTTCGCTGGATTACGCAGCCATTCGGGGGGACGACCTGAACGTAACGTTCGGGGGCGTGTTCAACGCCAACCAGAACGAAGTCGTGAGCCTGGGCAGTCGGGACCAGATCATCACGGGCGCGATCAGCGGGCGCGGACAATCCGACGCGTTCGCACAGCTGATCCTCCCCGGCGAGCCGCTCGGCACGTTTTACGGCCCGGTCTTCACGGGCGTCGAGGGCGGCGTACAGCAATTCCAGGATATCGATGGAGACGGACAGATCGAGCCGACAGGCGACGACCGGATGATTCTCGGCAATGCGCAGCCCGATTTCACGTACGGCTTCCGCGCCAACGTGGATTGGAAATCCTGGGACTTCAGCCTCTTCATCCGGGGAGTTCAGGGCGTAGACATCTTCAACAACACGAGACTGGTCTACGAAACGAAGAGCGCGGTGACGCAGGGGCAGAATTTCCTCGCTGCGGCGCTTGACGCTCCCGACGGAACGACCGAAGCCGCCAAGTATTCTTCGCGCTGGATCGAGGACGGTTCGTTTATTCGCCTCGACAATGTTACGATCGGCTACACGATCGACACGGCGCAGGTCCTGAGTCAGTTGACCAGCGCCCGGATCTATTTCTCGGCGAACAACCTGCTGACCATCACCGATTACGAAGGGTACGACCCAGAGGTGAATACGAATGCCGGATTGGCCACGATCGGCATCGATTACACAAACTACCCGCGCTCCCGCACCTTTACCGTGGGCGTAGCCCTGGGATTCTGATCAGGCCTCCGAGCGCCACGGCAATGGCCGCCCGGCCCGATCGCATCCACACCCCAGTTTTTTATTCCGCATAGCCACCGAATACCGATGAAAGATTTCATATCCCGCAGACCGCGACTGCTTACGGGAATTCTGGTGCTCACGCTCCTCGTTCCCTCATCCCTCGTGCTGCACGGGTGCACGGACCTCGGCGAGGACACGTTCGGCATCGTTACGCCGGATCAGTTCTACGAGACGGACGAACAGATCATTTCGGCGCTTGCCCCGGTGTATTCCCTGTTCCGGGCCTTGCTTTGGAATTATCACAACCTGAGTCAGGTCAGCTCCGACGAAACGCTGGTGCCCACCCGCGGCTCCGACTGGTTCGACGGGGGGCGCTGGCTGGCGATTCACCGGCATACCTGGGATCCCGGCCTTTCCGACCTGAACGGCGCCTGGATCGAATCGTACACGGGCATTGCCCGGGCGAACGGCCTGCTCCAGATTCTCGAAGAATCCGGCAACACGGACGCCGCGCTCAATGCGGAAATCCGTACGCTCCGGGCTTTTTATTATTATCTGCTTCTGGACCTTTTCGGCAATGTGCCTATCGTAGGCGATGACGAATTCGTGATCGATGCAGAGAATCCGCCTGCGACCGAATCCCGGGCCACGGTGTATAATTTCGTGGTCAGCGAGTTGAAGGCGTCCGTACCCGATTTGCCTGCCCAGTGGAGTGGCTCGAATCAGGGCCGCATTACGCAAGGAGCCGCCAACGCCATGCTGGCGACGTTGTATCTCAACGGGAACGTGTTCACCAAGACCAGTTCCGAAATCAACGTAACAGGATCGAATCCATGCAGCCAGAGCGATTGCCAGAGCGCCATTGCGGCGGCGGACGCCGTGATCAACTCGGGCATGTACAGCCTGCTTTCCGATTTCCACGGAAATTTTGCGGTGGCAAACGCAAATTCCCCCGAGTTCGTCATGGAAATACAGCACCTGAGCCAGCCGGGGCTGGGCGTAAACTTCCCGCACCGCGCCTTGCATTACAATCAGGGGACCCCGAGCCCATGGAACGGCTTTTCGACGCTTGCCCATGTGTACAATGCGTTCGACGACGACGATGTGCGAAAGGATATTTTCCTGATCGGGCAGGCCGTCAATTACGAGACGGGCGAGGAAGTGAACGATCGGCAGGACAATCCGCTCATTTTCACGCCGGGAATCAACAACGTGGAAGACGCCACGGAAGGGGAAGGCATTCGCATTCTGAAGTTTCCTTTCGACGTGGATAACGCCGGCGGCAATCATGGCAATGATTACGGCTGGTGGCGTTTGTCCGAAATGTATCTGATCAAGGCCGAAGCGCTGAACGAACTCAACGGTCCGACCCAGGAAGTGATCGATCTGATCAACCTCGTGCGCGAACGCGCTTTCGACCCGGACAAGCCCATTTCCCTGACCGATTATCCGGACAAGGCGTCCATGCGCGACCGGATCATGGACGAACGGCTTTTCGAGTTGACGTACGAGGCGCGCCGCCGTCAGGACCTGGTCCGCGCGGGCAAGTTCACCGCCCCCTGGGATTTCAAGGAAAGACTTGACGGGCACCTCGTGCTGTTCCCGATCCCGCAGACCCAGCTCGATGCGAATCCGAATCTGACGCAGAATCCGGGTTACTGATTTCTGCGGCCGCAAGGCGAATTTTTATGCGAAAGCCCGTCTGGACCTGGTTCCGGGCGGGCTTTTTGCATAAAGCGTTCCGGGTCTTTGCGCTTTTTCGACAACCTTATGCGCTTTGCAACGTCTCAATGGCAGGGCTTTGCATCACACAGGAGGCAAGATTATGGCGAAAGGGACAAACGCAGTATGCATGTTGCTTGCGGCGAGCGCGCTGATTCTGGGCGGATGCGCCGGTTCCAGAGGGGTGCAAGGCAGTGGCGGCGCGCTTGGCGATTCCGAAAAAGAAGCGTCTACCGGGGCCGTGACCACCCTTGACGTTTCCGAACTGCTGGAGCAGAATCCGACGGCGACCATCGCCGAGTTGATCCAGGGGCGCGTGGCGGGCGTACATGTGGTCAACGGACGCATCACGATTCGAGGGGTAAACTCGATTCAGGGCAGCAACGACCCCCTCATTGTGCTGGACGGCATTCCGCTCGCCATCGATCCATTCACCTCGCACATCAATACGCACGACATTCAGTCGATCAATGTGCTCAAGGACGCCGCGTCCACGGCTATTTACGGATCGCGCGGAGCGAACGGGGTGATCGAGATCAAAACGAAAAAAGGGAGATAGGGAGTTACCTCCTCCTGCTCTGGCACTGGGCTCTTCTGCCTGCCAGCAATCCGACCAGTCCCGGCCATGGGCGCTCCCATCGGATGGCGCCGCCCAGAAAACCCATGCCGTTCCGGACTTGGGTGGTGAGATCGGGATTGGCCAGCATTTCGTCGTCCATGCGGAAGAAATCCGGCCAGTCCGAAGTGCCGCCGCCCACAATGACTTTGGCGCTCAGCGCCTGCGGGCAGCTGCCGGGAAAAAGCGCGGCGATGTCTCCGTAGGCGTCGAATGCGAGGGCCAGCCGATTCTCGCCCCTTGGGCGCACTTGGTCTACATAGGACAGCGTGATCGGTTCGCTGACGCCGCCTTCGGCTGTGCGCAACGTGTATACGATGCGGAGATCGACCAGCTTTTCGATTCCCCGAAGCCCGATGTTTTGCAGGCGCGGCGGGGGCAGGGGAGAAAACGGAATAAGGTTGGTGCGAAGATCCGGGTCTGGAAAGGACGTCGGCATGCGCACGGTCGTCGAACTGGCTGCGCCGTCCGATCTGGTTACCGTAAAAAGGTACCGCCCTCCCGGCTGCACGGCTTCCTTCGACCAGAAAACATGCCCTTCGCCGCCGTTCGAGAAGCGGAAGAGCGAATCCCGCCATCGCGTGGTTTCTCCGGTTTCGAGGTCCTCCAGCGTGACGGCGGCGTCGAGGGGTCCCGCATCGGGGGCGACGAACTTGCGCAGGGCCGTAATGGCGACGAATTGCGTATCGGCGGCGGCGTTCAGGTATCCGTAGATCGAAAAATGCCGTTCGTTCTCCTGAAAAGGATCGAAGGCTTCGGTGCATCCTCCGGAAATCAGGGCGCCGGCCAGGCACGCGGCCAGCAAATATGTTCGGAGCGTTGCGGACATTACGGCCACTCGATTTGCAGGGCGACGAACGGGACGATGGGCAATTGATCGACGCGGCGCACGCGAAACACGTCGAAATAGAACAGGTTGGTTCTGTCGTACGCATTGATGGCGCCGGCCTGTACGCTCAGCGGGGCGCCCGCCACGTTGAAGCGCCGTTCAAGAGACAGGTCCAGCCGGTGGTACGTGGGCAGACGTCCGTTCCACGGGCGTTCGAAGAGCACGCGGGGCCGCCGGGCCGCTTCGCGCACATCGACGAGCGTGCGCAGGGCAATAACGTCGTCGAAGCCCAGTACGCGGGTAAAGGGCAGGCCAGAACCGAATTGCCACCGTACGCTTGCGGCGAATTTGCGTCGTTCCACGCCGATCACGACGCTTGCCTGATGGCGGCGGTCGTGCGGCGGATCGTAGCGCGCGATATTTTCGCCGAACCATGCGCCGAAACTTCCGTCGGGGGCATGGTACGAGGTATTCGCCAGGCCGTAGCCTGCATATCCGTAGAGGGGGCCGCGCTGGAATTCCAGGCGGATATCCGCGCCGTAGACCCGTCCGTCGGCCAGCGTGAGCGGCGTCGTGAAGCGGGCAATGGCGCTGAGAATCGGCACGGGTATGTCGCGCAGCCGCTTGTGGTACCCTTCCGCGGCGAGGCGAAGCGTTGCGCCGATCTGCTGTTCCCATCCGATCAACAAGTGCACCGCCTGCGCTTGCGCGCCGCGGACGGGCGCGGGCGCCCATGCCGTGAACACCGATCCGGCGTCTCGTTCGTCGTTGATTCCCGTGACGGTTTGCCGGTATACGCCCAGCGCTCCGTGAAATGTGCGGTGCGGTCGGCGCCGCCAGGAAACGCGCAGGCGGGGTTCCAGCACGGGCTTGTATGGTTTGGGATACAAGGTGGCGGAGAGGCCGGGGGTAACGGATATGTTTTCGCCGATGGTTGTTTCCAGTTCCGCGTACGCCCCCGCGCCTATGAGCAAATCTTTGTTGGCGCGCAGGTTCTGGAATTGTTCGCCCAGCGCATATTTCAGCCAGTTGGCCCGGGCAAACGCACCCAGGCGCAGCGGTCTGCCCCGCCAGGGCGCGGTCAGGTTGATCTTTGTGTTTATTTCCAGGGCGTCGGAGGCGCGTTCGGGCTGCATGGACTGTTCCACGGCGTTGTTGAAATACGACGCCCCGCCCACCAGTTCGAGCATGGAGGAGGTGTTTGCCGGAAATGCAATGCAGCGTCCGCCCGCGACCGTGTTGCTCCATCGAAAAACATCCCCCGGATTTTTCTGATCCACGTCAATGGCGCCCCGGTCGAACGTGTGCAGCGCCGACAGACTGCACCGGCTCTGGGCGCCGCCCGCCGACGTGAGTTTCAGAAACACATCCCCGAAACGCAAGGGCAGGGATTGCGCCAGAAAGATCGGCGCGGCCTCTTCGATGACAGACATGCGGGCGGAGCCGAGGAAGGAAAGGGTTTCCTTGCGGAGGGGTCCTTCGACGCGCATGCTCGCCAGGAACGGGCTCACGGAGGCGGCGCCCGCAAAGCGTTGCATGTCGCCGTCTCGCATGGTTACGTCTACGACGGAAGAAATGCGTCCGTTGTAGCGCGCTCCGAATCCTCCCGCATAAAAATCGGCGGTGGACACGAGGTCGTGCGGAAACGCCGAAAAGAATCCCACGATATGAAAGGGTTGCCAGACGGTCAGCCCATCCATCAGCACGAGGTTTTGCGCGGGCGTGCCGCCTCGCACGAAGAGTTGCCCGCCCCGGTCTCCGAGGGCCACGACGCCCGGCAGGCTTTGCAGCCAGGACGCCAGATCGCCGCCCGCGTCGGGCGCGGGAATGCGCCGGATGCCTGCGGAGCGGACAGTCTGCAGGCCGCCCTGCATGCGTCCCGCCCCGCTTTCGGCGCCAATGATTACCTCGCTCAGCGCGGTTGCGCCGGGCGTCAACGCGATATGACGGGTTATTCTTGCGCCTGCCTCAACGATTAGCGTGTCCGTATGCGCGTCGAAGCCTATGAAACTCGCCTGGAGGCGATACGCGCCGGGGGCCAGCTCCGCGATCAGGTAAAATCCGTCCCGGTTCGCCGCGCTTCCCCGGACGATTCCCGCGCTGTCCCGGAGCAGCACATTGGCTCCGGGCAAGGGCAAGCCGTTCGAGGAGTCCGTAACCACGCCGCGCACGATCGCCGCGTCGCCGCGGCGGTCCGCCGGGACGGGGAGCGATTGCGCTGCGCCCATGCCTGCCTGGACGGGTCCCATGCCGAACAGCCCCAGCAATCCCGCCGTCGCAAGGGCCCAGGGCAGCCGCGTCATATTTCCGCGATGCGTATGAATCAGCGTATCCTTAAAGGGCGATTCGTATCTTCAGGACAACGGAATGTACAAGTCGGGGTTATAGTTTCGTAATGAAATACTCTGAGCGAGACATTTTTGCGCGCGCGCTTCCTGAATCATCGTATATGGCGCAATATCTCCGCGGATCGTTCCGCGCGGCGCTTCTTGTCCTTTGCCTTGCGGCCGGGTGTTCCGGTCCGCAGGAAGTACCCCCCGGCGATCGTCTCTTCACGCTCCTGCCTTCGTCCTGGACCGGCGTCCGTTTCGAGAATCGCCTGCGCCCCACCGAGTCGTTCAATGTATTTACCTATCGAAATTATTTCAATGGCGGCGGGGTGGGCATTGCCGATCTGAACGGAGACGGACTGCGCGACCTGGTGTTGACCGCGAATCAGGGGGCGGATCGATTGTATCTGAACCGGGGCGCGTTCCGGTTCGAGGACGTAACGGGGCGGGCAGGCATGGAAAGCGGGCGCGGCTGGTCCACCGGCGTGAGCATTGCGGACGTGAACGGAGATGGTTTGCCGGATATTTATATCTGCCGGGCTGGCGATCCGACGGGGGACCGGGCGAATCTGCTTTTTATCAATGAGGGGCCAGGCGCGAACGGAACGCCCAGCTTCAAGGAGCAGGCGTCGGATTACGGACTCGCCGATACGGGATTTTCCGTCCATGCGGCGTTTCTGGATTACGATCGGGACGGGGACCTTGATATGTACCTCGTCAACAATTCGCCGCGCGAAGTGAGCAGTTTCGGTCTGCAAAACATACGCGATAGCCGCCATGAGGGCGGGGGCGACAAACTCTACCGCAACGAGGGAGGCGTTTTCGTGGACGCGAGCGCCGAAGCGGGCGTGTACGGGAGCGAAATTGCTTTTGGGCTGGATGTCGTGGCCAGTGATTTCGATGCGGACGGCTGGCTCGATTTGTATGTTTCCAACGATTTCTTCGAGCGCGATTATTTTTACCGGAATAACGGGGACGGGACGTTTACCGAAGCGCTGGAAACGCATTTTCCGCACATCAGTCTTTCCTCCATGGGCAACGACGCCGCCGACATGGACAACGACGGTCGAACGGATTTGTATGTGACGGATATGCTCCCGCAGGACGAGTATCGGCTCAAGACCACGGGGAGCCACGAATCCTGGAGTATCTATCAGGACAAGGCGGACAGAGGATTTTATTATCAGTTCACCCGCAACGCGTTGCAGTACAACCTCGGCGGCGGCGCGTTCAGCGACATAGCGCCGATTGCGGGCGTGGAGGCTACGGACTGGAGCTGGAGCGCGCTCCTGGTCGATCTGGATATGGATGGGTACAAGGACATTCTGGTTACGAACGGAGTGTACCGGGATGTGATCGATCAGGATTTCATGGCGTTTTTCGCTGGAGAAATACAGCGCATGGCCCGTGAACGCGCCGACAAGCTCGATTATCTCGAATTGCTGGAGCGCATGCCCTCCGAACCGATTTCCAATGTGGCTTTTCGGGGGAATGGGGATCGTACGTTCGCCGACAAGACGGCGGAATGGGGGCTGGACGCGCCTGCTTTTTCCAATGGCGCGGCGTATGGCGACCTCGATAACGACGGCGATCCGGACCTGGTGATCAACAATATTGACGCAGAAGTTTTCGTATACCGGAACGAGGCGGACACGTTGTATGGGCGCCGCTTTTTACAGGTCGCGCTCGCGGGCGAGGGCGGCAATCGTTTGGGAGTGGGGGCCCGCGTCACCGTATGGCAAGGCGGCGCGCCGCTTGTGCAGGAGCAGATGCCCTCGCGCGGATTTCAGTCCACCGTAGATCCTGTGCTGACTTTCGGGCTTGGGTCCGGCGGCGCCGATTCGGTGGAAGTGCGGTGGCCGGACGGCAGGCGGTCCGTGCTCGAACGGCCAGCCGTCAACAGCCTGCTCGCCCTGCGGCAGGAGGAGGCGGTCGCCGGGCCTTCCGAGGCGTCTTTCGCCGCGGCGCCCGAATCGCTCCCGCGCTTCTCGGAGGTAACGGAAACGTCCGGTCTGGCGTTTGCGCATGTGGAAAACGATTTTGTCGATTTCGAGCGGGAGTTATTGCCGCTTCGGATGCTTTCCACCGAAGGTCCGCGCCTTGCCGTGGGCGACGTGGACGGAGACGGCCTGGACGATGTGTATGTGGGCGGCGCCAAGGACTCGCCGGGGGGACTTTTCCGGCAGCGGCCCGACGGGCGTTTCGAGGCGCTGGATAACGCCCCGTTTGTCGCCGACGCCATATCCGAAGACGTCGACGCGGCCTTTTTCGATGCGGACGGCGACGGCGACCGGGATTTGTACGTGGCCAGCGGCGGCAGCGAATATTCGGAGCTTGCGCCGGGGCTACGGGATCGGTTGTATCTGAACGACGGCGCTGGACGGTTCGCCAAAGCATCGGACGCCTTGCCGTCCCTGTATGCGAGCAGCGCCTGCGTGGTTCCTGCCGACTACGACGGGGACGGGGATATGGATTTGTTCGTGGGCGCCCGTTCGATTCCGTGGCGGTACGGACTCAATCCCCGCAGCGCGCTGCTTCGCAACGACGGCGCGGGGCGTTTTACCGATGTTACCGGGGAGGTTGCGCCTGCCTTGCAGGATATCGGCATGGTGACGGACGCGGCATGGGTCGATGTGAACGCCGATGCGCGCCCGGACCTGGTTGTGGTTGGGGAATGGATGCCCGTTTCGGTGTTGCTGAACCACGGCGAACTGGCGCTGCAATCGGGCAACGGCCTCGACCAGAGCCACGGATGGTGGAATCGCCTGCTTGTCGAGGATATGGACGGGGACGGCGATATGGATTTCGTGGCGGGCAATCTCGGCCTGAACACTGTGCTGCATGCCTCGGAAACAGCGCCGCTCACGATGCATGTAGACGATTTCGACCGGAACGGGCGCATTGATCAGGTTATTTCCCTGTACCGAAACGGGGTGGCCTATCCTATGGCGCTTCGACAGGACCTTTTCCGTCAGCTTCCGATGCTGGCGCAGCGTTTCCCCCGGTTTGCGGATTACGCCGGAACGCCCCTTGAAGAGGTTTTTACATTGGAGGAACGTGCGTCTTCGGTTGTCCGGCGCGCCTACACCCTGGCCACGTCGTATGTCGAGAATCTCGGCGACGGCGCGTTTGCCTTGCACCCCTTGCCGTTCGAGGCGCAACTTACCCCGATCTACGCATTGCTCGCCGGGGATTTCGACGAAGACGGGGCCAGAGATCTCCTGCTGGCCGGGAATTTTTACGCCGCCAAGCCTGAACTCGGGCGGATGGATGCCGGATATGGCTTGTTTTTGCGCGGGGACGGCGCAGGCGCCTTCGCGCCCGTTCCCATGGCGGAGAGCGGCTTTCGCGTGCAGGGCCAGGCGCGGGACATGGCGCTGGCGGCCGACCGTCTCGTTGCGATTGCTGTCAACGATGGTCCCGTGCGCCTGATTTCGGTGCGATGATGCAAGCCGGTTTGTTCATACGATGGCTTTTTTTCATTCGGGGCGCCCGCGCAGGGATCGTTGTCGCGCTGGCCGTATGGCTTGCGGCCTGTAGCCAGGATACGCTTTTCAAGCAGCTTTCGCCGGCGGAGACGGGCGTCGCATTCCGCAACGACCTGCCTGCGGACACCTCGTTCAACATCCTCAATTATTTGTATTACTACGACGGCGGCGGCGTGGCGGCGGGCGATGTGAACGGAGACGATCTGGTCGATCTGTATTTCACGGCGAACGCACTGCCGAACCGTTTGTACCTGAACCGGGGAGATTTCCGGTTCGAGGACGTGACCGATGCGGCGGGCGTGGCGGGCCAGGGAGACTGGAGCAAGGGCGTGGCCATGGCGGACGTGGATGGGGATGGGTTGCTCGACCTGTACGTCTCCAATGTGGCGTATCTCGACAAGCAGGGCCGAAACGAGTTGTTCGTCAACAACGGCGACGGCACATTCACGGACCGGGCCGCCGAGTACGGCCTGGCGCACGAAGGGTTTTCCACCCAGGCAGCCTTTTTCGACTACGACGGGGACGGCGATCTGGATATGTATCTCCTCAATCATTCCCTGCATATAGAGGATACGTACGGTTCCGACACGCTTCGGTACGAACGGCATCCTCGGGCGGGGGATAAACTTTTTCGGAACGAAGGCGCCTTTTTTATCGACGTCAGCGATTCGGCCGGGATATACGGCGGGCGCATCGGGTACGGGCTGGGGGTGGCGACGAGCGATCTGGACAACGACGGGTGCCCGGATATTTATGTGTCCAACGATTTTCACGAGCACGATTACCTGTATTACAATAACTGCGACGGTACGTTTACGGAGTCGATCCGAACGGCCATGGGGCATGCGAGCCGCGCTTCCATGGGCAACGACGCGGCGGATTTCAATAACGACGGGCGCATGGATATCGTCGTGCTGGATATGCTTCCGGAGCGTCAGGAATACCGCAACCGGTCGGATGTGGGCGAGCCTCGGGAGCTGTACGACCTCAAGCGCCGGCTTGGATACCATCACCAGGTCGTACGCAATACGTTGCAACTCAACCGCGGCCAGCGCCGCTTCAGCGAAATCGGCTACCTGGCGGGGGTCGAGGCCACCGACTGGAGTTGGGGAAGTCTTTTCGCCGATTTCGACCACGACGGAAGGCAGGATATTTTCGTGACGAACGGCGTTCCGCGCCGCCCCAACGATATGGATTATGTGCGCTTCGTTTCGTCGCCGGGCAGGCAGGCTGCTCTGGCGCAGCCGATTACGCCGGAAACGTATGCCTGGATCGAACGCATGCCCGAGGTCCGCGTCGCCAATTACGCTTTTCGCAACGAAGGAAATTTTGTCTTTACGAACCAGGCGCGCGCCTGGGGCCTCGACGATCCGGGTTTCTCCAACGGGGTTGCATACGCAGACCTCGACAACGACGGGGACCTTGATCTGGCGGTGAATAATATCAATGCGCCTGCGGCGGTGTACGAGAACCGGGCGGAGCGTTTGGCGGATCGCCATTATCTGCAGGTGCGCCTTGAAGGCGAGGGGGCGAATACGGCGGGCGTCGGCGCGAAGGTGATTCTTCGCCATCGGGGCGGGACGCAGGTGCGGGAACACATGCCTGTGCGGGGGTGGCAATCGTCCGTGGACCCGCGCCTGCATCTGGGCCTCGGCGCTGCGGCGAGCGTGGATACGCTGACCGTGGTCTGGCCCGATGGCCGTCGCCAAACGTTGACCGATGTGGCGGCGGACCGCATGCTCGTGCTTAAGCAAAAGGATGCGACGGAACTCCACCGCCCCGCACCCCCGCCGGTTCCTCTTTTCGAAGACGTTACCTCGTCGCTGGGCGTACATTTTCGGCACGAAGAGAATGTGTATTTCGATTTCAATCGGGAGGGGTTGATGCCCCATAAAATCTCGACGGAGGGGCCCGCCATGGCCGTGGGCGACGCGAATGGAGACGGGCGGGCGGATGTGTTCGTGGGCGGCGCGAAACGGCAGGCGGCGCGCCTTTTTCTGCAGCAGTCCGACGGGCGTTTCGCATCGGTTTCGGAAGCGGCGTGGCGGGCGGACAGCCTGCATGAAGATGTGGATGCTGCGTTTTTCGACGCGAACGGGGATGGCGCGCTGGATTTGTATGTCGTGAGCGGGGGCAACGAGTACTGGGGACAAGCCGAGGCGTTGCTGGACCGCCTGTATCTCGGGGACGGCGCGGGCGGTTTTGCGCGCGCCGCCGATGCGCTGCCGCCTCGCTATGTCAACGGGTGCTGCGCGGCGCCCCGCGATTTCGATGGGGACGGGGATGTGGACCTGTTTGTAGCGGGGCGGGTAGAGGCCCGCCGCTACGGGGAGATTCCGCAAAGTTATTTGCTGGAAAACGATGGATCGGGCGTTTTCGCCGACGTTACGGAGGAGTATGCTCCGGATCTGGCCCGAGTCGGCATGGTGGGCGGGGCGGCGTGGGCCGATTACGACGGCGACGGGCAGGACGATCTGATCGTAGCGGGCGAGTGGATGCCTGTGCGCGTGTTTGCGCAGCGAGACGGACGGTTTGAAGAACAGGCCGCGCCGGGACTGGAGGGTTCGGAAGGTTGGTGGCAGAGCGTGGCCGTCGAGGATATGGACGAGGACGGCGATCCGGACCTGCTTCTCGGAAATCTCGGACGCAATTCGTCTGTACGGGCCTCCGGCGAAGCGCCGGCCCTGCTATACGTTCGGGATTTCGACGGAGACGGAAGTACGGAGCATATCCTGACCGTGGCGCGGGACGGGGGGCGGTATCCTGTGGCCACGCGGGACGAGATCATCCGGCAGATTCCGTCCCTTTTGCGCGCGTTTCCCACGTACGTCGATTTCGGCGCCGGGCGCTACGAGGACTTGTTCACAGAGGAGGAACGCGCGGGCGCGCTTGTCCGGCAGGCGAATACTTTCGCCAGCGCATGGGCGGAAAACCTCGGCGACGGGTCGTTCGTCTTGCGCGAACTGCCTGCCGAGGCCCAGTTTTCGCCGGTATACGCCATGCTTTCGGGGGATTTCGACGGGGACGGGCGCAAGGACCTGATCCTTGGCGGCAATTTTTACGGGGTGCGGCCCTCGCGGGGACGCTACGATGCGGGTTATGGCCTTTTGCTTCGCGGAGACGGGCAGGGCGGTTTCGAGCCGGTCGATCTGGCCGAAAGCGGTCTGTTGCTGGAGGGAGAAGTGCGCGCCTTGCGCCTTGTTCCGCGCGAAAGCGGCCCGTTGCTCTTCGTGGGCCGCAGCAACGATACGGTTCAGGCGCTGCGTTTGCGCGCCGCCTTGCCGGGGATTGCTCAGGACGCTTCCGCAACGGTTGGGATCGCCCGGCAGTAGCGCGTAAGCGGGGGGATGAAGCGCGTCCTTCATCAGAGTATTCTATACCCTTTTGAGTAAAAACTATACAAAAAAGGTATAGAAATTACTCAAAAGGGGTAAAAACGGATCATTGGGGCCCCGGCGAATTCAGCCAGCGTGCTGTCGTCGCGCACGGCGGCAAGGGCTGCCTTCGCCTTGAAGGCGGGACTGTGGGTTCTGCGAGTGCGTTTGGGCATGGGACGCCTCCTTTGGTTGGTTCGATCAGAACAAGGCCGCAATAGTACACCTTAAATTTTGCCAAAAGACGTCCAAGGAAAACGAACCACTTCTCTTCTTCCCTACACCTCCCCCAGCCCTATCGCCGTGACGCCGTCTCCCAGCGGGAGGCGCGCGTCTCCCGGATGCACCATGTACCCGGGCAGGACCGCATCGCCCATATTTCGCTGGAGTTCCCGGATGGAAGCCGCCATGGCGGGGTTCGGCGTGGCGGACAATTTTACCTCGATCGTAACGAGTTTTCCATCGGCTTCCACAATAAAGTCTACCTCTTTTCCTGCGGAGGTTCTCCAGAACCAGATGCGCGGATCCATCCCCCGGTGCGTCAGGGTCTTGTATAGTTCGGAAAATACGGCTGTTTCCAGGATAGCGCCGCCCATGGGTCCCCGGGCTGCATGGTCAGGCTCCTGGAGGCCAGCGAGGTAGCATAGCGTTCCGGTATCCGTGAAATACACTTTCGGCGTTTTGACGAGCCGTTTCCCTGCATTGGCGAAGTACGGATAGAGCACGACGACCTGGAATGTGGCTTCGAGCATGGAAAGCCATGCCTTGACTGTGTTGACTGCAACGCCCAGGTCGCGGGAGATGTCGCTCAGATTCAGGAGTTGGCCGCTTCGTGCCGCAAGCAGTTGCAAAAAATGCTGGTACTGTCGCAAATTGCCGACCTGCCGGATTGCGCGTATGTCCCGTTCGAGGTATGTACGGATGTAACTGGCGTGCCACATCGCGCCGCCTCGTTTGGGTTGCGCGGCGAGTTCCGGATATCCGCCTCGCAGGAAGCGTTTCCAAAGAGGCCCAAAGGCCAGCGGCGGGAGCGAGGAGGCTTCCTGTGGGGATTCCCACGGGAGTAGGCGGTGCGGCTGGTTCTCTATTTCTCTTCTTGAGAGCGGCAACAGGCGCAGCATGGCCGCTCGTCCCGCAAGCGATTCGGTGACGTTTTGCGCAAGCAGCAAATTCTGTGACCCGGTGAGCAGGTATTGGCCGTTTTCGGAGCGGTTGGCGTCGATCTTTTCCTTGACGTAGGGCAGCAGGTCGGGGGCGTACTGCACTTCGTCGAAGATGACCGGAGGGGGGTGCGCCTCAAGGAAACCGCGCGGATCTGTGGAGGCGGCGTGTTGCACGTCGGGCGGTTCGAGCGAGGCATACCGATACCGCTTCCCGAAAAGATGCTTCAGGAGCGTGGTCTTGCCGGACTGGCGCGGCCCCGTCAAAACGACGGCGGGAAACTCGGAAGCTGCCTTTTGGAGAACCGGCTCCAGGGATCGCGTGATGTAGCGGGGCATGGCGGAAGGGGTGCATGAGACGGGATTTCCGTAAAATTATGCATTTAGAATGCAAAATTGCAAGAAAACTTTCCCATCCCGAATTTTTTCGCTATCTACAGCGCACATTTCCGCCATCGATTTCCAGAGATCAATCTCCGCTTCAGACAGCAAACCTTAATTTTTTAAGTTGAAAAATGTAGACTTAAAAAATTAAGGAAACCCTGATTAAGTCCGCAAAGATTCAGAGGCTGACAGGCGCGCGCTGGCTGTGTCATTCCTCATTACGCGGAGCCGCCACACTACCTTCTTCGTCATTCCTTGCCAGCGCGCGCCTGTCAGCCTCCCGAAGGGCGCTTCACGACCGCGACAACCCGAATCCGCCGTGTGTTTCGCTGATTGCAATAACGCCGTCATGTCGTTTTGTACGCGTGAAAGCGAAGCGCTGATCAAAGTGGAGTTAATCAGAGCTTCCTTAAGGCGACCGTCCGTTTGGCGCGCCGGGCGTTCGCAAGCGGATCGTGTTTTGCGCAATGAATTTATCTCCCTTTGACAGGGTAATGACTGGAGGGAAACAGAGGCTGGGGAGCCCATTGGCAGGTTGTCCGTGCGCTAATCGTGCGCTAATCGTGCGCTAATCGTCAAGACCTTTGATTCAGGCTTGACATGCGCGGGGAGCCTATTGGACACTGAAAGACAGACAATAGGCGCGATTGCGCAGGAGAATGCCCGTCGGCACCGGCTACGTCATTCCTCATTATGCGGGGCCTGCCGCACTGCTTCGTCATTCCTTGCCAGCGCCCGCCTCGCAGCCTCTGAACTTTGTGTACTTAATCAGAGTATCCTGCAGGAAGAACGTGTTGAGAAAGACATCTCCAACAAAAAGGCAGGCGCCATGCAAGTAGAAAAGCGAGACATGATCCGACATGGAAGGCGTGGGTACGTCCGGTGCGGCTGGCTGACGCTCCTCGCCTTGGCATGGAGCGCAAGCGTTTCTCCCCTGACTACCGCTTCCGCCTCGCTTCCGATTGGCGACGTCGCAAGTTTCGCCGGACACAACGCGGCTTCTCCACTGGCCGCTTCCCCCGCCTCGCTCCCGACCCCGGATGCGCGCGTTTGCGAACCGGGCGATTTGGTATGGAGCGACGAATTCGACGAAGATGGTCTTCCGAACGCTTCGAATTGGCGCTATGAAACAGGAGGACACGGATGGGGCAATCAGGAAGTGCAGTTCTACACCGCAGCACGTTCGAAGAATGTTCGGGTCGAGGACGGAAGCCTGATCATCGAGGCGCACCAGGAATCCTTTTCAGGCCGCAGGTATACGTCTACCCGTTTGCTTTCGAGGCAGGAATGGACATACGGACGGTTCGAGGCCAGCGCCATCCTGCCGTCCGGCAGAGGAACATGGCCGGCCATATGGATGCTGCCGGATCTGAGCCGATATGGGGGATGGCCCCGGGCCGGTGAGATTGACATCATGGAGCATGTGGGGTTTAATCCGGACCGGGTGCATGTCACCGTGCATACGGATGCATACAATCATATCAAGGGCACGGCAAAGGGCGGTTTCATTACGGTGCCTACGGCTCGTTCGGAATTCAATGTGTATGCTGTCGAATGGACGCCGTCCGATATACGCGGCTATGTCAATGACACGCATTATTTTACGTTTCGGAACGAACGCTTGACCAATCCGCAAGCCGACGATCGGCACTGGCCGTTCGATCACCCGTTCCATTTTATTCTCAATATCGCTGTGGGCGGGACCTGGGGCGGGCAGCAGGGGATAGATCCGAACATCTGGCCCCAGCGTCTGCAGGTCGATTATGTGCGCGTGTACGAATGCGACGGGGTGGTGAGCGCCGAATCCGAAGAATTGCCCCAAACCGCCCGCCTTGATCAGAATTATCCCAATCCGTTCAATCCCGAAACGTCCATTCGCTTTACGCTGCCTCGAACGGGCCATGTCCGCCTTGCCGTGTACGATGCGGTGGGCAGGGAGGTGGCGCTGCTCGTGGACGGGGTTCGGCTGCAGGGAACCCATACGGAAGCGTTCCGGACGCCGGGTTTGCCCTCGGGCATGTACGTATACGTATTGTCCACGCCCGAAACGGTGTTGACGAAAAGGATGTTGCTCGTCAAGTAGGGCGGGGAAAGGGTTCGTTCGCCGCGCGCAGATTCCCGGGCGCCCGCCCTGGTATCCCGTTATTCTTTCGCCGGGATGATCCGAACCGTGCGTCCGTCTCGGTCGATTATCCGAATGGGGTTTTTCAGCACATCGTCTCCGTACGAAATTGTTTGGCCCGCTCCCCGTTTGGCGATAACGACGCCGGGCAGCGCGTACGCTTCCGCCTGGTCGACGTTGACCGCGTACCCCATGTCTGCCAGCGCTTGTATCGTGATGGCGCTCAGCGGGTTGTGCTCGCCTTCGTTCGCCGCCCCGGTCATGAGTTCGGTGTGCATCACTTCTTCTCTCCAATGCGCTCCGTTGCTATCTACAGGCGCCTTGGGTTCATTGGGGTAGTTTGTTCCTCCTGCCTCGTCGAACGCTTTGATCGCCAGCGGGCCCGCAAAATGCGTATCCGTTCGCTCTTCGCCCGAGGCCGGAACGTTTCGGAGCAGATTGAGATCGTCCCAGATAATGCCGATTCCCAGGGTATGGCCTATTTCGTGCAATATGACTTGTTCCAGGGCCCCTTTTTCCCGTAGATGCGGTATGTCCGCCCTGTCGAGCTGCAGTATTCCGGTAACAGGCAGGCCTGAATCCTCGCGGACGCTGCAGACGCCTGCCGCCGCCAACCCCCCTCCGACCCCGAAGAAGTCCGTAACCGATATCGCGATGGCAAGATCGTCTATCGGGTCGACCGGATTTGGTTGATTCAGCGGAGCGTCCGTGCAATCCCACCAGAGTTCTTCCTTGAGAGGCGCGTCAGGCAATTCCGTATCCGCCAGGATCGACATCCAGTAATCGGCGGCGCTTTGAAAAACCGATTCCAGCGCGCGCGCTTCCGGGTCGAGGTAAATGAGATCTATTTTGAAAGATCCCAAACGGTCTTCCCGGACGCTTGCCAGCAAAACGGATTCGACGCTCAGATTGTCCGTATCGGTCGCGGTAACGGTGATTTTCGTGGACCCTCCTCCCTGTGGACGCACCGTAACGAAGTCTCCGGCGACGTCTACGGACGCTACGTTCGGGTCGGCCACGGTCGCCGCGTAGGTCAGGGACTGCCCGTCGGGGTCGCGGAAGTATTCGGAAATTTTCAGCGATTCGGGGGCGTCGCCCGCCCGAAATTGCATCGCCGGCAGTTGAGACAGGGCAACCGGGGGGCTGTTTGCGGTTGCTCCAAACAGCGTGAGCGGGTCCGGCAAATTGAACTCGATGCCCCCGCGCGCTCCGGGTCGCAGATTGGCGATCTCGCCCGCCGCGACTTGTACGCCGTCCTGTCCGTTCGCATCGCGGGTCACGGTTACTTCCGTACTGCTTTCGCTTCCGGCTTTAAGCAGGATCGAATTCGCGGAAAGCGTACCCCCGGAAATCGACAAGGGGATCTCCATGGTTAGCGGGAAGCCCTGGGCCAAGTGAATGTCTATGACGGCGGGCCCCGGCGCTAAAAGGTTTTCGTTGTCCGTCCGCCGCATGTTCAGATTGAGCGTAATGGCCCCCAATGAATTGCCATGCAACCACACCCGCTTCATTCTGGAGAGACCGAGGAATATGCCTGCCGGCAGCGCGGTTATCCGGTTCTCAACCAGATTCAGGGTTTCCAGCTGGGTCAAGTTTGAGAACGCGCCCGCCGGCAATTCGCGTATCTGATTGTGACCCAAATTGATCTCGACCAGGCTGCCAAGGCCCTCGAACGCGTCTTCTGGCAAGTTGGCGATCCTGTTTTCGCCCAGAAGCAATATTTTCAGATCGGACAGACCGTTGAACATGTCCTTCGACAGCCTGTCGATCTGGTTCTGTTGTAACGACAGCCACTGCAGCCTGGAGAGATTTCCGAATATCCCGGAAGGAAGCGTCGCAATGCGATTATCTTCCAGCCTCAGGTGCGACAGTTTGGTCAAGTCGGAAAAAAGGTTCGGGGGCAACGCGGTCAGTTGATTGCGGGACAGGGAGAGGTCGAGCAAATTGACGAGTCCATCGAAATCTTTCTCGCGCAAAGAAGTAATGACATTCCCGTCGCGCATTTCCGGATCCCCGTATGCGCCGGGCGCATCGCCTTGTTTTGCGGGGGTCTGGTTTTCCGGCAGATACAGTAGCGTTATCTTGGCCAACGCCTGATCGTCGATGTCCGCGCATTCGCCGAGGCCCGCTTCCCGTACGATTTGATCCCGGACCCGGGGCGTACGGTCGCATACCCCTTCCTTGATTTGCACTGCGGCGGATGCTGGCGAGCCGAGCGCGTAGCCGTCCCCGTCGTCGGGTTCGTTCAGCGTAACGGTGAAAACTTCGCGCGTCGGTTCAATATCGCCGTCGTCGTTTATGTGGATTTCGATAACGCCGCTGCTCGATCCGGCGGGAATTTCAATGATTCCTTCCGCGGGGTCCGTATAATCCGAGGCGTCCGCAGCCCGGCTTTCCGAATCGGCGTCCACGCCAAGCGCGTAATGCAGCGTGACCGCGGATTCGAGGGGCGAACTCGCCAAAACGTTCAATGTGACCGAGGCTCCCTCCGGCGCAGCAACGGCGTCCGTTTCGAATGCGACCCTGATTTCCGTATTCTCGACCGTTGCCTTGAAGGATTGCGCGGCGGTCAGTCCGTCCGGGTCGCTGGCGGCGATCTCTATTTGCGCGTCTCCTTCTGCGACTCCTTGCACCGTAACGACGCTTCCCGACACGGCGACGGTAGCCACATTGGGATGCGCCGAGGCGGCCTGGTAGGAGAGTTCGTCTCCGTCCGGGTCGGCGAACCAGGGCGCGGCGTCTATTCCGACGTTTTGGCCTGTTTCGAGGGTCTGGTCGGGTATTGCGCCTACGGCCTGCGGAGCCTGATTGTCCTCCGGGACCGTAGCGACCGTTGCCTTGAAGGATTGCGCGGCGGTCAGTCCGTCCGGGTCGCGGGCGGCGATCTCTATTTGCGCGTCTCCTTCTGCGACTCCTTGCACCGTAACGACACTTCCCGACACGGCGACGGTAGCCACATCGGGATGCGACGAGGCGGCCTGGTAGGAGAGTTCGTCTCCGTCCGGGTCGGCGAACCAGGGCGCGGCGTCTATTCCGACGTTTTGGCCTGTTTCGAGGGTCTGGTCGGGGATCGCGCCTACGGCTACCGGCGCTTGGTTGTCCTCGTTGACCATGGTTTCGAAAGATTGCGTGGCGGTCAGTCCTTCCGGGTCGCGGGCGGTCACGGTGATCGTTACGATTTCCTTGGCCGCTACGCTGATCGCGATGGCGTTTTCCGCCGCTTCGCTGGTTACTGTCCGGTTTTTGTACAAGGCCTCAAGCGAGCGAATATCGGCCTCGCGCTCTGGGTCAAGGCGTTCTGAAGAAACGTCCGGGGAAATGTCCGGGGCGTCCGGCGGGAGGGTTTCAGGCGAATTCTTCCCCGCTTCCCGGGTCGCCGCCCGAATCGTGAGCGTATTTCCCGACGTGGATGCGGTAGCCAACCCGGCGTTTGAACTTTGCGCCGAATACGCAAGCATATCTTCATCCGGGTCGTTGAACCAGGGAGACAAATCCAGCGTGACGGTTTCGCCCGCCCCAATGGTTTGAGCCGGAATTGCGCCTACGGTCGCCGGCGCCCGGTTTGGCGCATCAGGCTCGGTGATTCCGTCCTTGTCGCAGGCCGCAATCCATGTCGCCGCGAGAAAAAGCAGGGACAGGGCGACGGGCCAGGGGGAGATTGAGCGCATGGCGCGCCTTATTGTTCAAGCAGCCGTTCGAGGTGCTCCAGCATCAGGTTGGCTACGAACTGGTTGCCCGCCTCGTTGAGGTGTACGCCGTCGGTGGTCAGCACGCCCTCGTATTGTTTTTCCGGATTGTGCGCGGCGAGATGGTTTTCGAATGCCGCCCGCAAGTCGCACAGCGCGGCCCCGGACGCCTCCGCCACGGCGCGAGAAATCTCCGCATACTCCATGAGCGCCCGGTTGACTTCCGCCTCGCTGGCCGGGTCTTCCCCGATCACGCTGGGGGTGCACAGGGATACGTGCACGTTGGCCGCTTGCATGGTCGAAATCAGATCGTGCAATCCCGCCTCGAATACGTCCCGATCCGTGCCCGTGACATGATCGAATGCGTAAGAATGCCATACGTCGTTGATTCCGATATAGATCACCACATGCGTCGGATGGTGGGCCAGCACATCGCGGTCGAGGCGTTCCTGCAAGTCGGGGACCTTGTTTCCGCTTATGCCCGCCCCGATGACCTCAACCTTGCCGCCGGGGTAGCGTTCCGCAAGGGCCTCCTCCGCCAGCGCGACATATCCGCCCGGGGCTACCCCCGCTTCGGTAATGGAATCCCCGAGGAAAACGATGCGGATGGCGGAATCCGGCTGCGGATCGGCCGATTCCGAAGCGTTTTCCTGCCCGCCGCCGCAGCCGGCGGTCAGGAGCAAGGCGAAAAACGCCATGAGCAGCACTGGTTTGCACACAGGATTTTGCATGAGACGATGTGTTTTGCCGAGGGTTCTGTCGCAAAGAATGCTGGAAAGACGCCGCGTCCGGAGCGAGTCGGGCGATTGCTTTCGCCGAATGTCGCCAGGCCCCTGTGGGTGCGGCTCCAATGCAAGAAGATACTGTTCGCCGCCCACCCGGTACGGAAAATTTTCGCGCGGGGCGGTTATTCTCCCGTGACGATTCGAATCGCCTGTCCGATACCGTCTTCCTTTGCGATAGCCCGGGCGACGTCGGCGGCGCGGGCGCGATACGCAGCGTTGCGGACCAGGTCTTCCAATCCGCGGGCAAAGGAGTCGGCGTCCAGGCGCTTGAGGCGCTGCGGTTGGGGGCCGCAACCCAGCGTCCATACGCGGTGGCCCCAGAAAGGCTGATCCATGCCCAGGGGACAAACGAGGGTCGGTCGTCCGGCCCGCAGGCCCGCCGCCGTCGTTCCGGCTCCGCCATGATGCACGACCGCCGCGACATGCCTGAACAATGCGTCGTGCGGCGCCCCTTCGATCACATGAACCGTATCGGGGACCTCCAGCGTTTCCAGGCCGCCCCATCCCGTCGCCAGGAGCGCCCGCACTCCGGCGCGCCGTACGCCCTCGACGATTTGCTGCGTCAGCCGGTCGGGTCGCCGCGTGGTCATGGACCCGAAACCGATGTACACGGGCGGCTCGCCAGCCTGCAGAAAATCGGCCAGCGCGGGATCCGGACGCCAGTCGCGCCCCTCCTCCAGAAACCAGTAGCCGGTCATGTGGTCATGTTTTCTCCAGTCGCGCGGGCGGGGTACGACGGACGGAGAAACGGCGCAGATGCGAGGCGCCATGCCGCCCTTGTAGCCTCCGAGCGGGGCAAGCGCCGGCCCCTTGCCAAGTCCCATGGCGTCGCGCCGCCAGCGGTTGATGGCCTTCAGATACGGCGGGCGAGACAGGTAATAGGCGTTGTATGTCAGGCGATTCAGGCGGCTGCCAAAGTTCCATTTTGGGGTAAGGAGCGGATAGTCCCCGGTGGGGAAGAGCGGGATAGGGGCGACGCACGCGAGCCGCGCGCCGGTGGCTTCCGCTACGTCCGGCGCGCCAGTGACCTTGGGGTGGTAGACGATCATATCCGCATCTCGTCCGGCTTCCCAGGTGGCGTCGAAGAGATTCCGCACCATCGGCTGAATCTTTTCGCGCCAGACGCCTGCGAGGGCAAACCAGTTGCCCGCCATGACCCGTCGAATTTCGGGGGAGCGGAGAAACGCCTCCATATCGAACCCCAGCCCATGGAAGGGCAAGCCGTGCCCTTCGACCCAGTCTCTGAAATTGTCCGGCGCTCCCAGCAGCACGTCGTGTCCGCGCGCTTTCAGGGCCTTGCCCAGCGCGACGTACGGCTGAACGTCTCCACGCGTACCGAACGAGAGCAGCGCGATGTTCATTGAGCCGGGCGCTAAGGCTGAATCTCTACATAGCGTTCCAGCCGGGCCACTTCGTCGTCATCGACGTACTTGCCGATTTCCCGGCGAAATTGCTCGATCCGGCTGTACGGACGGTATTCCTTGAATTCCCGAAGCATCCGGGCGCCGAGGTTCGGAATGCTCAGGATGTCCTCGTCGCTGGCCGTATTCAGGTCGATGGGGACAAAGACGAATTGCTCCAGGCGCGCCACTTCGTCGTCGTCCACGTACTTGCCGATTTCCCGACGAAATTCGGCAAGGTGGGCGTACGGCTTGTACTCGTCGAACTCGTGGGCCATCCGGTTGCCGACGCCGGGAACCAGCAGAATTTCGTCCCGGCTCGTATCATTCAGGTTCAGGGGCAGGAAAAGCCGGGCGTACAGCGTGTCTTGCTGCGCCTCCTCCAGTTCCGTCCCGACCAGCGCATGGACGTCAAGCATGTTCATGAACGGCCGTCCTGCAACGAGGGAATCCGCCTTCGCTTCGTCCATATGGGGCAGTTCGGCGAGTTCGGCTTTGGTCGCCGCGTTCGGATTCAGGAGCCCCATATTATTCCCGACCTGGGCCTTGGCGACCGTGGCGGGGAGTAGAACCAGTGCGGCGAGCAGGATGTACGGCAGGGCAAGGATGCGTGATTTCATGGTTGTATGGATCATGTTTCTTGTTCGGGAAATGAATTGGCTTCGCGGGTTTCCGGGGATGCGCGGGAGATGGAAAGGGCCGGATGTTTCCAGGCGTACAGGAGTCCGGCGAGGCCAAGGTACGCCATGGTTCCCGGCGCCAGGGCCGGCATGGCGCCGCGCAGCGATTCCCAGATCAGTCCCCATCCCGTCGCCGCGGGGTTCATTTCCAGTTCGAACTCGATGTTGCTTTGGTAGTGCAGCCAGACGCCCGCCGCGCCTGCGACGACGAACAGGACCATGCAGACCTGGAAAGCGCGGAGGATGCGAGGATCTTTGACGAAAAGCCGGACCGCGAGCAGCGTCAGGCTCGCTCCGATGAGGATCAGCGGCACGAGTTGCCATAATTCCTCATAGTGGCCCAGCAGGAACAATTCGCTCCCGGCGCCCAGCGCGCCCAGCAGAAACAGACCCAATAGCAGCGAACGAAACTGTTTCACGTCCCGGATTTTTTGCAGCGGTTGTATGGTTGGACCTTGTTGCGCGTCTTTTTATTCCTTGTCCCTGGCCCGATTCAGCGTTCGGTTCGTCATTCCTTGCCGGCGCGCGCCTCGCAGTCTATGAGCTTCGCGGGCTTAATTCAGAGTATTCCTGGGAATGTAACGTATTTTCGGAAAAATCAGGACACCGCCCCGTCGAAAAAATCAACCAGGCCGGATTCCAGGGAATAAGCTGCGCCAATCACCAGCAAATTTCCCTCGTCTATGAGATTCCGGAGGATTTCCGAGTCGCGGCGCAGCGTCTGCGCGGTTCTGCGCACATTGGCTCGCATCGCTTCGTTTAGCAGGGCGTCCCCGTCGTTGAGCGGCGCCTCGTTGAGCAAGGGTTCCACGGCGGGACGGATATGTCGGACGATAGCCGCCAGGTTGTCCGAAAGTTTCTCGTCTGGCCGCCGCAGGCTTTCCAGCGTAGCTTCGACCGCGCCGCATCGGGTGTGGCCCAGCGCCACGAGCAGCCTTGCGCCGAGTTTCGCCGCCGCGAACTCTGCGCTGCCGATCTGCGACGGCGCTGCGATGTTTCCGGCCACGCGGATCACGAACAGGTCTCCATATCCCTGGTCGAAAATCTGCTCGACCGGCGCCCGGGAATCTGAACATGCCAGCACGGCGGCGAAGGGCGCCTGGCCCGCCACGAATTGCTCGCGTTTTTCCTGCGGCAGGGCTTCGGCGCGTCGTATGCCGTCCGCAAAGCGGCGATTGCCTTGCCGCAGCCGTTCAAGGGCTTCAAGGGGCGAAATCATTTGTTTCGGATTTTGCAGCATGTAATCTTGTAATCATGGAGCGAACGATTACGCCGCTTGTCGTGTTTTCCGCCGTAATGACCTCCGTGGCGCCGGCGTCGTACAGGGGATCCTTATCTATGTCGTACCAGGCCCGCGCAATGACGGCGAGGTCGGGAGAAATTTTGCGAATGGCGCGGACCGCAAGCTCGGCGGCTCTGGCGTCATTGATGCTTATTACCACCAGCCGGGCGTCCTTGCACCCAAGTGTCTTCAGCACTTCCTGTTGGGTAATATCTCCAAGCACGGCCCGGTTGCCGGCCGCTTTCGCCGCCCGGACGTTATCTGCGTTTACATCCACGACAATAGAGGGAATCCCTGTATCCCGGACAGCCCGGCAAATCTCCCGTCCCGTCAAGCCGTATCCGGCGATAATTACGTGGCCGCTGTGCGGTTCGTGCGCGTCAATGCCGGGCGGCTCCGCATCCAGCACCCGATTCAGCCATGGGACGCGCGCCGCGCTAAGCGCCAGCCTGGGGCCGAACGCAATCGCTACGGGCGTAAGCAGCATGGACAGAATGATAGCCAGCAACAGGTTGTGGGATAGCGTGGCGTCCAGGAGTTCGAATCCCGAGGCGGTGTTCAAAAGCACGAACGAAAACTCCCCGATCTGGCATAGCGTGGCTGCCGACAGGATCCCCACGCGAACAGGCAACCGCAGGACCAGTGCGGTCCCCAGGATGATTACGAACTTGCCGACGAGAATCATGCCGAGCAGCCCAGCGGTCGATGTAAGGTGGGCGAGCACATCCGAAACGTCCAGCAGCATGCCGACGGAAACGAAGAACAGGCTGGCGAATATTTCGCGCGCAGGAATCAGATCGGACATCGCCTGATGACGAAATTCGCTCCCGGCCACGATCAGTCCCGCAAGGAATGCCCCGAGCGCCAGGGAAATGCCCGCCAGCGACAAGGCCCATGCGGTGCCGAAACACACGAGGAATACGCCCAGAATAAAAATATCCCGCTGTCTTGTCCTGGCTACGAAGGCAAGCAAAGGCGGGACCAGATATCGCGCCGCCGCCAGCACCGCCGCGAGAATGACCAGTGCGGTGCCGCCCGTCAGCAGAATTTCCTGGATGGTTCCGCTGCCTCCGGCCATAATGGGCACGGCCAGAATCATTGGGATCACGCACAAATCCTGAAAGACCAGGATGCCTACGGCCAGTCGTCCGTGCGGCGCCTCCAGTTCGCCGCGCGTAGATAGTCCGCGCAAGACGACGGCGGTGCTGGATATGGCGACGACGCAGCCCAGAAATATCGCAGGTCCCGTCGCAAGGCCAAACCACTTGGCCGCTGCGGCGGTGCATGCAACCGTGAGGGCTACCTGGACGCCTCCGCCCAGCAGTACGGCCCTCCAGAAGCGCCGCAGCCGATCAATAGAAAGCTCCAGGCCGATTCCGAAAAGCAGCAGGACGATGCCGATTTCGGCCAGGACTTCAACCTGATGCGTATCGTCCACGAGGCCCAGCGCGGTGGGTCCGACAAGGGCGCCTGTCAGGATAAATCCGGCAATGGACGGGACGCCTACGCGGCGCAGCGCGGTTACGACAACGATGGCCGCCCCCAGCACGATAACCAGATCCTTGAGGTAGACGATTTCGGGCATGGGCTTTGGGCCTTGACAACGTAGTGGGGTTACACATCTAAACTACTTCAGGAAGGTCATTTTATCCTTCCCTTTTCATGCAGCATTACAAGGTCGTCATTCAGTCCGTGCCGAAGGATATTCAGACGAGGCGAGAGCGACGCCACATGTTCGGCTGAGATATGGGTCAATCGGAATGGAAAGATGCTCGGGCTGTCGAGCAGGTCTTTTATGGCGGCCGACCGGTTCACCCGGGCGCGGAGGGATGCTTCCATCATCCAGGCAATGAGCTTGGGTTCTTCAACCGGATACTGATCCCCTTGGCTATAGACGCCTTTGTCGCCCGTCTCTTTTAAAACGCCCCAATCGATAAATGATCGGAGCGTACGCCGGGCGGCCCGTGATGCGGTTTCGCGTTCTCCGTAATCCTCTTTGATCCGCCGCTGAACATGTGCGGCAGCGGCTGTTCCCTGAAGCCGCAATAGCCGTCCTGTATGGGCGGCGACCGAGCCCCAAAAAGGGTAAACCGCCATGGTCATGCCCCAATGGACTGCAATATGGTCTTTCCGAGGCAGGCTTGAGAGTAGATTGAGCCCATCCTCTCGAAGGGGATGGAAATTGCCTGAAACGCCCGCCCAAATTCTCAACAAAATGGTGATTGTTTTGTCGAGCGAACCTCTCACGTCGACGTTGCCGGAGCGGAACGCATCTGAAAGTTCCTCCTGCAGGATAGTTTTTATTTCATGCGCTTCGTTCCCGGCCAGTATCAAATTGGCTGTCTGCTCAAACCATTCGATCCTGATGCGTTGGCTGAAGCCAATCTGTGTTTTCCGTCCATTCATGTTTCCTTCCTTGCGATCTGAACAAACGGGACGATGAGTTCTTCAAGCGAAGCGCCGCCATGCCCGACAAGGCTTTCGGCCTTGCGGACAAACGCGGCGCGAGCCGGAGCAAGCAGGGGCAGATAGTCCTTCGGCAGCCCCATAGGCGGCCACTCGATAGCGTCAGGGAAACGTTCCTTAATCCGATCTCGCAGCAAGGAATCGGGATAAATTCGAGCGCGTTCTCCGCGCAGGTCCGCCACGGCTCCTTCCGCAGGTCGGCCGCAACCTGACGCTTCGATATTGCCGTGATCCGACGACAGGTAAACACGAAATCCGTTCTCCAGAAGCAAGTCGAACAGTTTCGTCATGAATGGCCCACCGGCCCACTGGCGAACCTGGTTGTGCATGCCCGCTGCGCCAAGTTCCATGCCGTGCATGATCTTGTCCACTTTGTCGACAACCAGACCTATCACCCGCGTCTTGGGCCGGGCAACAATCTCCTCCACCCTTTCCAAGGCGCCGTTCCCCAGCCCCTTGGCATATGTGACTTCCTGCTGTTTCAATCCCTCGTTGACCCAAAATTGCGTCCACAACGCCGGTTCTTTGTCGGTGGTATGGATGCTGTTCGGGAAATAGATCGGTGGTTTTCCTGCAAAGGCAGCCTGGCGCGAAACAGACGTGATGGTCGGTATCCAGGCGAATACGGCGCTCTCATCAAAGCGGTAATTGGCTCGCTGCTTGGCGATTTCCTTTCGGATGACGATCCACTGATCCAGCGCAAGGCCGTCCATCAGGATAAACGCAACCTTGTGTTGGTCCCCATTGTGAATATGGCGGGAGAGGAAGCGGGGAATATGGTGAAGCATCACTGGTGGAGCCGGAGGCAGGTTGACCAATCCTGCGTAGCGTTTTGTCAGCCACGGCACGAGTGCGGCATCGATCTGAATTTGAAGCGCCCCCATCTTCTGCCGCGCCGATTCTGGCAGCACCGCATTTGGATCCAGTGCCAACGCCACAAGCTCCGCCCATATTTTGGCCAAGTGGAACCAGTCGTCGTGCCGTGTGTCCTCATTCGGAATATTGGACGCCAAGGTATCGAGGAGTCCCTCCACACGCCTCGTCCGGTCCGCATGCTCGTCCGTTCGGATACCGATGGCGAGCCAGGTCATGGAGAGCGACTCGGCTCGATCATGGGAAACCGCTTCAAGCAGCCCTTCGACAAAGAGGTTGTCGATGTAGACACGGATGTCGTCATGGTCGAAGGGCAAGTTCAAAGGGCCGGGATACTCAAGGCCGTAGGGCATCTCATCCTCGCGAACGCCGGTGGTATCCTGGGCCGCCGACCGATTTAAGAAGATGGGCCAGCGTTCCTGGAGAAAGGCAAAAAAAGCTTCCCGATCCGGGACAATCGTTTCGAGGGGCCACTCTTCAAAACCGTCCTGTTGGCGCAGGACCTGAATAAAGCGCTCGTCAAGCAAAGCGGGGATGCGCTGCTCCCGATAGTGGCGGCGCAGCAGCGCCCGTAGCAAATCGGATGGCTTGCGGATGAGTTCCGGAGCGATCTTAAAGACATGGTGCAGAATGAATTCCTTTGTAGCGTTGTCGCCCAGCACTCCGGGGACGTGTCGCTTCTGGGCTTTGTAGAGATCATCCAGATCCCCCCGATCCAAGGCGCTCACGATTGGATAGCTCAGGTTGGGGAATATCTCCCCGAGGTTGAATGAAAGTGTGCGACCGGCCTGGAGCAGATCGTATGGCAGACAGCCGAGGTCGCTCTCCGCAGAGCGCAGCACGACTACCAAATCCGTCTGCTCACCATGGTCCCAACGGGAGCGAAATCTGGATTCGTAGGCATAGCGAAAGGCGACATGATCCTCGAACGGAATCAATTCAAAACCACGCTCGCGTATGCCTGCAAGAATGCCTTCTTCCAGGAGCAGACCGTCCGGATCGGCAACCAGGGTCAGCCGTGCGACATTGGGAGTGAACTCCCTGAGAATCTGGTCGCGCCAGTTACTCATGGGTACCTCCTTCAACCCGTAAGATAAGGAGAGGCGTCATTTCCGGAAGCGGTTCTTGTTCTTGAATCCTCCAAGGAGGCGAGTCTGGATGCAAGGATGCGGACCACCGAATCGCGTCCGGGCAGCCATACCCGACAGGTCGTCTCGTCCCAAAGCGCCTGGGTCTCGATGACCTGGCAAAGTTGTCGGTGGTCCGGGCCGAAGTATCAGCTGTTTGCATCAATCCTCATTATGAAACAGTTCATTCAGATCCAGGGTTTTTCCTTCACATGCCCGCTGCGCCGCATCCGCCAGGATGGTAGCCCTAGCGGATAGGAACGCATCGTAGTCCGTTTTTAACCGAATACACCGTTCCTTATCTCCGAGGCCGTCATATCCCACAGCAAGTTTGCTGTACGGGATCAGGTGCGTCTTTAATCGGCGGCGTAATTCCTCCTCACCAAGGGTGCTGTTGTCCGACCGCTCCTTCAGGTAGGCAATCGGGTCTTTATTGCTGATGGTCCGGTTCGTACGCCATGTGATCAAGGCGCAGTTAAGTGCCCGAAAGACCTGCTCCTTCGGAACCTCGGCGTCTTCCAGGGTTGATGCCGGAAACAGGTGATGGTATTCCCGCGGGTATTCTTGGGAGGTAATGGTTGCAACCGAAGCCCGTGCGCCGTCCGCCAAATCCTCAGCACCGCATTTGATTTGCAGGGCCAGTAGTCCGCGGCCCAGGATGGTCTTGCGCTTGGGCCAGTCGGCCTGCAACACCATTTCCGGGGTCGGAAGCGGATAAGAGTCAGCATTCAGGATCGGAACGACATCCTCGCCGGCACCGTCCCGAAGCACCTTTTTCAATCCACGGAAATCCTGGAGGGCGTTCGTGGCCGAAGAGTGTTCGTACCGTGAGGTCAAAAATCCTCGCCACAGGAATTTCCGTAGCAGGTGTCGGGCGTTGCCGAGTTGGTCCGGCTGCGTCGGCAGATGCTCCCAGAGCGCCGCGATGATCGGAATCGCCGTGTAACTGGGTAGCCTCTGGGCGTCGAAGATGGTTTCCTCCTCCAGAAAGTGGACCATTCCCTTAATACCTTTGACCACCGTGTCCCACTCGTCGGTCATCCTGGTGTAGTTGATGCCGCGATAACCAGCCTGACCCGGGGTACGGTCCTGTCTCAGCGCTACTACATTCAGCACCAGGCTGGGGAGGTCGGCATACGCGGCTGCACGGGTGACTGCTTCGTTCAGGGCGTCGACATGCTCGTGGAGCGATTTGCCGGTCTCTCCCTCCACCAACGCCACCACGATGTCGTAGGTGGAAAGGCGCACCGAACTGGTGTTCATCTTGATAAAGACATCCAGGGCGACTTCCTTCGGTGTTTGGGGCGGCAAGGCCAGGTACGGGAGATTGAATTTCCGGACCTTGGTTTGCAGATCATTGATGACTTGGGAGATGCCCTTGTACGCTTTGCGCCAATCCTCGACATCGTCAGGAATGGCCTTTTCAATCCACTCGTCGATCTCGTCGCGTATAGCATCGGGGCGCAGGAGGCAGATGGGGATTAACTCCCGCCGCCAGCATTCCTGTGGATCGTCTACCCACATGGGATAAAGATTCCCGTTCTTGGACCAGCGGGCACGGCCGTACACGTAAGGTAGCTTCGCATCTCCGTTGTTTGGGTCTTCCTCAAATCCGATGAGGTAGGTCCGGTCGGGATATTTGTCGTGCAGGCTACGCCACAGGGCGGTGAGCCGCTGCTGACCATCCAGGAGCTGCTCGGTCACCTTCTCGCCCGACGCGGGCGCGTCCACCATGGTCCGACTCTTGAACTTCTCTTCATCGCCCACCTCGAGCGTGAGCGTTGCACCCGATGGCAGACCGCGCAGGACCGTGGTCAAAAGCTCAGAGACTTCACCATGCCCCCAAGCCACAAAGCGCTGAAAGCGCGGCAGCGTGATCTGCCGCGAGCGAATGCGGTTGAACCATTCCGGTAGAAATCGGTCATGTGCATGCATCTGTCACGTCTCCTTTTTTCATACGTTCTCCCCTGAACGAGTTAGTGCCTGGTCGTACCACATGAGGAGTTTGGGGTCCTCCTGGAGGACTTTTTCGGGTATCTTGCGGGCTACGGCGATGATCGTGGCGTAATCGCGCTCCTGCCATGCTTTCTTGAATCCGGCCCGGACAGCCTCCAGGCGGAACACCTTCAGGCGTTTCTGTTTCGATTCGCGGTATTCCTCGAACACCCGCATCAGGGCCCGCTCTCGCAGCTTCTCCAAGTCGCCGGCCTTATTCGGGTCAGGCACGTACCAGCGGTTCTTGGCTTTCACCTTGAGCACTGGATCGTCCTTTGCCAGATTGCGCAGTTCTTTGTAGTTTGAGGACAGGTGGCTATGAATTTGGCTGGACACATTGCCTTTGCCGTCGTAACGGAGGAAGTTTTGCTCCAGCAGTTCGGAGAGTTCCAGCGCCTTCTCGTGTCTTTGCCAGCCGCTGATTTCTTTCAGGAACTGTGGGTGGATATCCTGGAAGGTCTGTGGCTTCTTGGTGAGCAGCTGCTTGAGCCACTGAATAGCAGACGCCTCGTCGGAGACGAAGATATGAAGCTGGAGCACTTCCTTAACTGTCATGCGTTTCTTGTCGTACTCGGCTGCCTGGTCCGGCAGGAAATACATACCGTCGCGTGGGGGGAAGCGTTGTTCGAGGCCAGCATAAAACTCTGCGGCTGACATCGGAACTGTTACACCGCGCTGGACATGGAAGGCGACCATGCGGTCAAAGAGAAGGTAGTTCTGACGTTCGGCGACAACTTCAGCCTGGCCATCTTTTGAAACGAATACAGGAAGCTGCTTCAAATGCGTCTGAACGAAATTCCAGACGCCATCCTCTGTGCCAGCAGTCAATTTAAAGCGATCCTCGAGTCCTCCGTTTGGCTTGTAGGCCGAAATCACAAGGTCCATCTTGACGGCACCTCGACTGGTTACTTGTTGAAATGAACCCTGTTTTTTGTCGAGCATCCGAACATCAGCTATTACGAATCCTGATCTCTGAAGAGCCTCTTGAATTGAATTCCATACACTGTTTTTTGAATTGTGGAATTCAATCGTTATCCATCTCCCAGGCTTCAATACGCGATAGTATTCACTAAAGCACCCCTCCATTAGCGCTTGATAATCATTGAGCACTTTTCCTCGTACACGGTCGATTATCGCTTCCCGTGCAGGCGCAGTTAATACACCATGCCATGATTCAAGCAATAAATTCAGATCTGCGTAGTAAATATTTTCACCAAACGGAGGATCAGTGAAAACATAGTCAATTGAGTTGTCTGAGATTCGAGTTCGAGCGCAGTCGGCGACTGAAGTCATCACTGTAGTGTTCCGAATGTGTTGCCTGGAAAAAGCTGAAACCAACCGTTTCAGCTTGCCCGACAATACATAGGAAGGACTAACTTCCGAATGTTGTGATGGAATGTAGAACACGCCGCTGAGATATTGGTTTACTTGAGAGTATCCAGAAGGCCGAAATCGGTTCAACATGGACATCGTCCATATCGCCTGTTCAACAAAGAACAAAGCCATATGCCGCGACCTTATGTCATTGACGGACCTGGCATGTCGCCAAAGAGAAGCTAATGCATGAGCGGCTCGGGTGTGGAAGAAATGATGAATGCGTGTGATAGCAGCTGGCTGCATTCTACCCACTCGCCTCATTTGTGAGTCGGGTAACTCTATTGTCGGGAGTTCTTGAGGCAACGATAGCTGCTCAATTTGCTTCAATCTTTCCAAATCATCAGCATCCACCTTCTTTGTAAATTTGGACTTCCCGATGGAGTAATTGATGAAGATTGGTTTGCGCTTCGGATGATGAACAGTCTCGTTAGTTGCTCCGTCGATGTATGAACTGTACAACAGCTCCAAATCAGTCTTAGTAAGCGACACACCGCAATTTAGACAAGCGAAGTTGTCCCTTATTCGCTTTTCATCAGGATCGAACGCTTGCTCCACAAAAACAATCTCTTCGGCGCATTCAGGACATGCATAGATATCACTCCATACTGTGAAATTGATCTTTCCTGTGTGACGATCATCTGAATGAGCGGTCTCGTACATCCACCCCATATCACGTTCGACTTCCTCAAGCAGGCGTGATCCTGCTTTTTGAAATGCGTCAACATCGAATGGCAGGCAGTAGTTAGCAGCGATGAAAGTAGCAATAGGTGAGAGGTCACTTATTAGCGCATTTCGCGTACCTATTTGAATCTGCTGCTGAATACCATGCGCGTGGCGCTTCGATGTCAATGAGCCATCTTCGCTAATCGAGTAACCGAGCTCTTTTACGATCTCAGCATCACCGCACATTTGCGCTGCTACACCAGCCATTCCTGTGCCACAAAAACCATCGAAAACAAGGTCATTTGGCTCTGTATAATGCAGGATGTAGTGCATGATTGCCTTATACGGGACTTTTGTGTGGTAAGCGTGAGCGTTATACATTGGGTCGGTTTTCCCCTCGCTCACGTCAGCGGCAAACGGCTCTCTTCTATAGTCATCAGTAGTTGGGTCATACGGCTTCCCGTAGTGCTTGATGAAATTTTCAATGAATGGATTCGGGCAGGCTGTGTAGTAGGGTGGATCGGACAAGGCCAGGATGTCTTCGTCCTCGCCAATGGGGAACCCTTCAATCTTGCGAAACTCAGGGTCTTCGAGTTTCTCGCGCAGTTTTTCCAGGAAATACTCGCGGCGTTTCTCATTGCTTTCAAAGGTTATGCCGAGACATTCTACCGGATCATCGTCCGTGACCATCTCCTCGTTAAAGAGATTGCCCGATTCCGCATTGCCCGGGACCAGCTTGGTTTTGAACAACCGTTGCTGTTCGGCATCATTCCTAAGCTTTGCCATTCTGATCCTCGCTTCGGTCGGTGTCATCAGACATGCGGCGTGCTTTTAACAGAGCGCCCGCTTCTGTGATTACGTATCTCTGGTTTGATGCCCGGGGGTTCTCCGGGTTGGTCATCGCCACAATCTTGGACTGAATCAGTGGATCAAGGTGGTGTTCCTTGAAATAACCCCTGTTGGTCACGCCAAGGGTTTCCAGAATCTCGGCCAGGCGACGGGGTGCATCGCATAACGCTATGATTTTCCAATGCGTTTCGGAAAGTTCTGTCAGGGCAGGAACTTGTCCAGTGGACAAGTCTTCTGCTCGGCCTTCGACTTGTGCAGTGGACAAGTCGGGCTCCCCGGACTGAACTTGTGCAGTGGCCAAGTCTTCGGCCCGTGTATCAGGTTGGTCAGTGGCTTGATCAGTTTGGTGGAACCGGTTCTCCAAGTGCTCTGCCAGGGCGTATTTTCTGCCGTCTTCAATGGTCCTGAGGAGGGCTTTCGTAACCAGGGCATTGGCAAGCTCCATGGCATCCGGTCCGGCAAGGCCCGTTACGACCTTGACCTGCGGAAGTGAGAGTGCACTTTCGCGGCAGGCAAAAGCAAGCACCCTTGCTTGTTCGTTGGTGAGTTGCACACCGAGGCTTGCCTGGAAAAGAATCTGCTGTTCCGAAAGGAGTTCTTCTTTTTTGAGAACGAGCTCGAAACACTTGCGCCCCTTGTTGTTGGCAATCGTTGGCGGAACATGGCCCAACTGCTGCCAGTTGCGGAAGACGTCTCGCAGACCCCAGCCTGCGTTCTCACTCAGCCCTATGCGCCGGAAAGCGGTCACGATCCTGGGATTTCGGACCTCTTTCTCACCGGGTTCAAGCAGGTCTGTATCAGCAGCGAAGGCATCGCCAGGATTCCAAAAAACGGTCCGGTCGGAATAGTGGCGTATTTCCGGATTCCTGGAATGATCAGAATAATCCTGATGGATGATCAGGTTGACCATTGATTCACGAAAGGCGCGGTAGTCCGGTGGTGCGTCATCTCGCTGCAAGGTTGTTGAGTCAATTCTGAATGGACGCTCCGCGAATTTTTGGTACCAATCAATAAGGGATTGCCAGGATCGAATGAGGTTTTCGTCGAGAACGAGCCGGTCAATCCATCGCTCACCGGCATCAGCCCTGTTGTGAGGCAGCGAGAATCTTTGGCAGTCCACTACCGGCCGTGGAAGGAGTTGCCGGAAAGTCGCATTGGTCCCAAACAGAAAAACCGCTGCACGCGATGGAGACACTTGGCTGTGCTGTTCAACAAGCAAACCCATTTCCTTGAGGAAATCCGTGTCGGATAGCGTTGCATTAGGTCGGTTCCCCTGCCTTCCCTCATAGACAGTCCGGTACCATTTAATGCTTTCCAGATCGAATGCCGTACTTGGGTTCAAATCAACAGGCTGACTGTCGTAACGCTCGGTGGCAGCATCCATCAGAAACCGGTTTCGCTCATTTTCTGAGCAGCGAACATCGCATCCGCCACTGCGAACATATGCCCGACGGATGTCTCCGTTCAGGAAAACCGGTTTCTCCGAACGATGAACTTCCGGCACATAGAAAATGAGCAAGTCTGATCCACCGTGTTTATGTAGTTCTTCACGAACATCCACGATGATGCTCAGCTTGTCGCGTTGCCGCAATGTAATCAGGAAATCGTTCTGAACCTTGTCGACGTCAAGAACGCCGACGACCTCGAACTCCTGTCCGCTTTTCCGAACGCCAAAAACAATGTGTCCCCCTTCCGTATTTGCAAAGGCGGAAACCGTTTCATAGGCGTTTCGTGGCACGTCACGTTGCGCCTCCTTGAACTCAACATCCCGCCATTCATGAGCGTTGAGCAGCTCTATCAATTCATCTTGAGTCATGATTTCACTCCAGCACGATGCGTACCTTGCCGGGCTCCTTGCCCTTGGTGAGTTCGTCCAGATATTTCTCGAATCGTTTCTTTATCTCAGCCGGTGTCGCCGGTGAACCGCCGGAGAGCAGCGCCGCTCGCAGGTCCTCGGTCTTGACGGGCACCTTTTGAAGGCCGGAAAGCACCTCGCTCAGAGCATGGATGAAATCCTGGTCAAGATCGTCGGGTAGTTCCCGCTTCTTGATAAAGCCGTTCACCAGTTTTTGGGGTTCGGGCTTGAGCAGGTCCAGGTTGCCCTTGGTGGTCGGATCTTCCAGGTTGGCGAGCAGCGTCTGGGTCCAGTTAGTCACCAGATTGTCCAGCTCGTCATCCAAGCCGTCCAGCACCGTTCCGGCAGGTGCGGTGGGCGGCTCTGCCTCTGGTTTGTAGCGGCAATGCGGGCATACCGGTGAAGCGTCCAGTTCCTGCTCGGTGAGGGCAAAGCAGCTCTTCAGTCCGGCCAAGCGGTTTCGAAAGTCAATCAGGTGCTGGCGGGGCATCAACTCGATGGTGGAGAGATTCTGCAGCGCCTTAAGCCGTTCATCTTCCATGAGGCCGTTCTTGCGCTTGTCTTCGTTCACGCCCAACCGTGCCCTGGCGTGCATTCCCAAGTAGGTCTGCACATAGGCCTTTTTGAGGTCAAGCAGTTTGCGCTGGGTTTGTTGACGGAAGGTGGCGGCCCCTCGCTTGTCCGGGTCACGAAGTTGGGCGAGCACTTCGTCCTGTGCGTCTTTCATCTTGCGTACCCACTCGTGTTCGGCGGACAGCACCGCCTCTGCGGTGGAGAGGAAGGCGGCGGTGGAACCGAGATCAGCGACCAGTTCCTGGAGGAATTCGATCTCGGCCAGGGAATCGAGCCCGTCCCGATGGGCGGTCACCTCATGGGCGTCATAGCGGAAGTTTTTGAGCTTTCCGGGCGAGCTGTATACTTGGAGCGTTTCCAGGAAGCTCTTGGTCTCATCAAGCCGGGTACGCAGTTTCGGCGCTTCTTCCTCGGCCAGGAGATTTCGGCCCCAGAAGCTAAAGCCGCTTTCCATGCTCTGCCGCGAAAGCACCAGTTTCTCCACCGTCCGGAAGATAACTTTCTGGAGCTGCTGGACAGGCTCTTCCTTGCCTTGGGTGACAAGCTGGGCCATGCCGGGGGTAAGACCGAGCAGTTCGAACAAGGCCTTGAGCGCTGGAAGGTTCCAGTCCTTGGGCTGTTCGATATGCTTGAACTGCGTGAGTTCGTCGACGCCGGTTCCTGCCAGCTGCTGCAGACCGGTAGCGTCGAATTTCTTGCCCGGAATGGCGAGGACCAGATCACCGGAGTAGACCAGGGCGGCCAGCACAACCGCAACCCATTCGGGTTCCAGCCGCTGCCGGTCCTTGTCCATGTATTCCACGCCCTTTTCATCCTGGATCAGTTCGGAGCGATTGACCACTTGACCGTGGCCTTTTTTCCTGAGTAGTCCGAGGATGTGTTTGGCGTATTTCGATTTGTAGGGGTCGAGGCGTTCGCCGTCGAGCAGTTCCAAAGCGTCGAGCACCGCCGTGGCCTGCCTGGTTCGATTCTGGCCAGCAATGGCGCGCAAGGCATTCTGCGCGGCCTGGTCCCGGTTGGCCCCGGTGATGAGCACCGAGAAGAAGGGATATTCAGGCGCCTGATCCTGGAAATGGGCTCCCAGGCAGATACCAGAGATCGTGTTCACAAGGTCGCGGAAGTTGATGCGCTCATGGGAGCCGATGCCGGATAGCTCCCGGATCGATTTGCCCTTGGCCCATTCAGTGAGCGATTTGGTGCGCCCTTGATAGGTAACCTCAAAGGCGTCGCCCATGTGCTTTTGCAGCCATTGCACCAGGTCCCGCAGGAAATGGGATGACTTGGACTCGTAAGTGGACTTGGCGTGTCCCGACGAGGTGGAAGCCAGGTCCAGGGCTGCCGCGTAATGCATGAGCGAGGTGCGAAATTCGTCGTCCGGGTTCGTGAGTCGCAGGAACAGCTCGTCGGCGTTCTTTTCATCCTTGAAGTGCGGCGGATCGAAAGGCTGGAGGAAGTAGAGGTAGAAATCCCGCGGCGGCACAGCGGTGGACCGTTCATTGGGCGCGCCGAAAAACAGATACCCCTGACGCGCGGCCTTGCGCTCCAGCCATTCCAGTTCGTGCTGCCAGATCTTGTAGCCGGTCACATAGGTCTGATCCATGCACTCCATGACCCGTTTCAGGGCTTCGTAGTAGTAGCGGTCCAGTTTAGAGGAATCGAGGCTCTCGGTCCGCTTTTCGATTAGCGCGTCAAAGTCGTCGGTCTTCTTCAGGTCCAGATAGAACTGGTGGTTGTCCGGGTTTGATGAAATGAACTGCCCGCTGACCGTCTTGTGGATTTCCCGCAGCACCGTCTCCACTTGGGAGAGCAGGTCGTCGGCCGGATCGCCGCCCAGCTCCTCGATGCCCGGCTGATAGAGGCAGAGCCCGTCACGCAGTTCCCCGGCTGTTGCACCCAGGGTGGCGTAAATGTCGTTCGTGGTGAGCCGATGAACCGACAGGGCATGGATGAGCCGCAATGCCATGGGTTTGTAGATCGGGCGCGTAAAGGCCTGCTGGATACGGGACTCCAGCACCTGACTGCAGTCGATCACCGCCTTGATATCCGGTACGGCACGAAACGAGGGGTTCTCCCGAAGATTGTTCCAGTAGGTATCATAGGCAATGAGCCCGGGCCGGTCGTCCGGTATGTCCTGGTCGAGCATCTTTTTCATGGCCAGCGAGAGGGTCTTCAATACCTCGCGCTTCTCCACGACAGTCACCCGCTCGAAGGTGTCTATATAGTCGGGATGCACCGGAAAGAGACGGACGAACTCGTCCATGCGCTCGTTCATGTGGCCGTAGAACCTGCCGAAAGGCGTCAGGTACTCGCGTATCCTGGCCTGCTGCTCGCCGGTCTTTTTGAGCAGCCGCTCGGCCACCACGAACTTGACGTCCTTGCGGGCGATCAGGACCTGCTCGAAGCGATCCCGCACCCGGCGGATGCTGTCCGCCACAAAGGAAAAGCGTAGGCTGTCGAAGATCGCTTCCTGAACGCCGGCCATGAAGCGCAAGCGCAGGTCCTTGCAGACCTCGCCGATTTCACGGAGGAAATTCAGATCCAGGATGAGTTCCTGGTCCCTGCGCGTGCGCAGATAATCAAGCAGTTCATCCACCACGAGGAGCAGTCCGTGGTCTGGAAACTCCCGATGAAACGCGGTCATCATCTCTTCAAAGGACCGCTTGTTGTTGGATACCTGATCCGCAGAGGGGAAGCTGTAATTCACGCCCATGTCCTCGAGGCGCTCTTCCAGCTCGGCCACGAGGATGTTCCGAAGCGACATGGTGGTGGCTCCGATTTCGGTGCGAACCACCTTGAACCGGCCGCCGATCTTTCCGGCGGCATCCGCCACGTCTGGATTGTTCAAACAGGGGGCGAGGTCGGGATTTTCCGCAAGCGCAGAGATCACCGACATCAGGTGGGACTTGCCGGTGCCGTAGTTGCCGACCACCAGAAGGCCTTTGTTGTCGGTGGGTTGCTCGAACTGAAGCTGGGGAATGATAAGGCCCACCAGCCTTTCCGCCATCTCCTCTGAGATAACGTAGGTCTCGACAAGTTGCCGTGCCGCAGCCGCTTCGTCGGCGTCCCGCAGCTGGACCACGGACTCGATGGGTTCAAACTGAATCAGATCCCCATATTTCATTGCGTCTTCTTCCTTGCAATGGGATTTGTGGTTTTCATGTCGTCACCTCCGGGCTTGCCACCAGAAAATCGCGCATCGGATAGCGCCTGTACTCTGGGTGATCTGGAGTGGCATAGGTTAAAGAATCTTCGACGATGGCACCGTTCCATGCGGCCACCACGGTTTTGTTGCGGGAGAGTCCCTGGAGCAGCCGAAGCGGGTCCTGCTTCAGACCGACATCGAAAATGACTTCAATGTTGTCGAGCAGGATCGTCTCTCCGCTGCCATTGCCGACGATCTCCCCGAGGAGACGAGGTAGCTGCAGGGCCCGTTGACGCTCCGTCAATTCCAGCATCTGACGGGAAATCTCGAGGTTGACGTTGACGAGGGGCGCACTGGTGCGATCCCGCACATCGTGAAGCGCAGTGGTCTTGCCTGCGCCCGCAGGCGCGACGACCAACAACAGCCGGTGATAGAGTTCAGCGGCTTGCTTGGCTTTCCGTATGATTTGGTCTGCAAGTGGTTCCGCCATCACTCTTCTCCTTCGGGCGGATAGAATTTTGGCTCCCCGGGTAGGACTCGAACCTACAACCCTGCGGTTAACAGCCGCATGCTCTACCATTGAGCTACCGAGGAGGGTAGGGGCGCAGGACAGGCGCCCTGTGCTCCGAAAAACGGCCTATTCCATAATAACCCCGGCAAAAGAGACAGGTTCCGCGAGAATCTGCGCAAATGCGTTGCGATAATGATCAGCGCATCCTGTAATCCGAAGGGGTTGTTCGCTCGGAACTTTTTCCGCCCAAAAGGCATTGATAGCCCGCCGGACACTGGATGCGGGAATCGGGAATATGGCGTGGAGCAAGGCAAGCAACCAGTGGCGCTGGGCCCAAGTGGCGGAATTGGTAGACGCGCATGATTCAGGGTCATGTGCCCGTTAGGGCGTGGAGGTTCGAGTCCTCTCTTGGGCACCCGCAGAACGCATGCGGCGGCACGTACCGCGGCGGGGTGCGATACTGCGTGTACTCGGGCCGGAAACGCTGAGCGCCGCTCGACATGAAACAGGAAGCACGTCAAAACGACCGTCCCGGCGCCCCGGCGGTTTTACGCTTTGAGGCCTGTCTCTTTCGGCATCCTCAAACGGCAAAGGCCGGTTCGAAGGTCTTGCTCACTGTTCCGGAGTGGATCGCCGGGCAATTTCCCTCGGGCGGCGCGACGAAGGTCGAAGGCGTCATGAACGGTCAGCCTTTCCGGGCGTTCATGGAGCCCGCCCTGTCCGGAGGGCACTGGCTGCATGTGAACAAGGCCATGCGCAGGGGCGTTGCCGCCGATGTGGGCGACACGGTGCAACTCGCTATCCTCGGACCAGAACCCGAACCAACACTCTCCGCCGATTTCCGGTCCGCCCTTACTGCTTCTCGCGATGCGGAGACATTGTGGAAGGACCTCACCCTTTTGGGGCGCCTCGACTGGGTCCGCTGGATCGAATCGGCAGTTTCGAGCCGAAGATCGTCGAGAAGCGCCAGCGGCGCGTAGCGGGTCTCGACGATACGATCATATACCTGTATGCGCAGGGCCAGAGCACGCGCGCGATCCGGGACACGCTGAAGCGTCTCTACGGGGCGGAGGTGTCCTCGACGCTTATATCGGAGGTGACGGCGAGCGTTCTGGAGGAGGTTACCGCCTGGCAGGCTCGTCCTCTCGATAGCGTTTATCCGATCGTGTACTTCGACGCGCTCTTCGTGAAGTCACGCGAGGAGGGCGCTGCGAAGACGCGTGCGGTCTACGTGGCTTTGGCGATAGACATGCAGGGGGAGAAACAGGTGCTGGGCCTGTGGATCGCTCCGACGGAGGGGGCCGTTTCGTGGCTGAATATTTTCTCGGAGTTACAGGCTCGCGGCATGCAGGACTGCTTCATTGCGTGCGTAGACGGCTTGAAGGGCCTTCCAGAGGCTATAGAGACGATCTATCCCCATGCTCGGGTGCAGTTGTGCATCGTGCACCAGGTTCGCAAGAGCCTTCGGTACGTGCCATAGAAGGAGCGCAAGCAAGTGGCAGCCGGTTTACGAGCGATCTACGCGGCGCCCAGCGAGGAGGCGGCCCTTTCGGCGCTCGACACGTTCGAGGCGACCTGGAGCGAGAAGTATGCGGCTATCGCGCCGCTGTGGAGGAAGGACTGGACGAGGCTTGCGCCTTTCTTCGATTACCCTCCGGCAATCCGCAAGGTGGTCTACACGACGAACGCGGTCGAGTCGCTGAACTACAGCCTGCGCCGGATCGTTAAGGACAAGGGCGCTTTCCCGAACGACGAGGCGATCTTCAAACTGCTGTGGCTCGGCCTGCGGGAGGCGTCGAAGAAGTGGAAACGGCCGATCCGGGACTGGAAGGCCGCCCTCAACCAGTTCGTCATACTCTACGGGGACCGTGTCCCTATGGAACAATAATCCCGCTTACACAGTTTAGCGGACACGCCCTATATTTATGATGCAATGGCATCACGAATTTCATTGACAGTTACATGCTGGAGTTTTTTGTGTATATATTTGGTTGATCCGAATGCAGCACCAGGGCGATGCACCATCGTCCAGGGGTCTTGATCACCGAACAACCTCTGTATCGCGGGTCGAGCGCTTGCGATCATTTGATCTTTGCAAGGATGAATGATAACAAACCGTCTTCCTGGTTTGTTGTGATACCAATTTATTATTGTGCTGTTTATTCCTTTATCGCCAAAACTGTACCCACAAATTATCATCGTGTCGGATTCATGTATTATTGTCTTGAAATGATAATGAAGGTCAATAAAAATTTCGCTTCCATATTTTGCTAATTTATTGAATGTACCGACCAATATTTCTGGTCTATTAAAGTTTTCAGATAAACAATTCCAGTTCCAATTTATAGATCCATGTAACTTTAAGAAAGGAATTTTGTCATTCACAATAAAGTTGCCATCCCATTGTCGAACACCATCTTTTTTTGAAACGCCATCAGCAAGAGTAACCTCCTCTTCTTCAAGAAATGTTTCGACGTGTATGTCATGTGAAAGTGTCGCAACACATACAGGCTCATATTCTTCACAAATGTATTTAATGATCTTCAAATGATTTGTTTGAGATGCTTTATGAGACAATGTATTCACAACAACATCAAGAATACAGTTACACACTTCAGTTGATATATTTGAAAAATCATGTAATGATTCGCGTTGATCTGAACTATTGATAAAGTTATTGAATCTGGATTTCAATTCTTTCATAAATGAATAGATTGCCGGGTTTTCTCGTTCCCCATACATGTCATGTGAAATCTGTTCGGACAGATAAAACACATCTTCGTAATTTGCTTGCCTTCCTGCAAATGTTCGATGATATTTTTGGGTTTCTTCATGAAGCCATCGTATAACAAATTTCACAAGATCCAGTCGTTCCTCTAAATTGAAGTATTGCCTTCTTTTTTCAGAGAGATTATTGTCAATAAAATATCTACCTTGTGAATCTTTCCATATTCCATAGCCACACAAAAACATATTTGTCAATTCTTCTGTGGACCGAAAACCAGCCGGTATCGACGATCCAGAGCCCAGAAGTAAAGAGATGTTGTTTGACATGATTACCTATGAGATGATTTCCAATGCCTGTTCTAACGAGTTAATGGCGCCTTCTGCAACCGTAATAATTTCCCGTATGATATTGCGTGCATTCCTTGTGGATCTAATCAGGTTTGTTGATAGCCTTGAGAAACTGTCAAACGAATCATAAAGTTCTTCCATGCTTTTTATCATTCCTGTCATCGCATCACGCATTCCAATAATACTGTCTTTCAATCCCATCACTTCTGGACTGTTCTTCCTTTTATGCATCTCAATGTGAATTGGAACAGTCCTTGTGAAGGCATCTACACCTCTATCAATATGTTCTCGGAACAACGATAATTCTTGTTTTACCTGTGCTACAAATCCGTTTATATCATTTGCGGTTAGACCAAGAACACGCTTAATCTCGCTTCGCAAGTTTTTCTTTTCATCGAAAGAAAGGTTGGACTTTCCATGTGCTACAAGTGGCTGAATTTGTTTCTGTCTCTGCTGTGCCTTAGCACCTATTTGCCTAATAGCATCACCAAGTCGATGTGCAATATCAACTAGAATCTCCTCTTCTTCCTCCCATATTTCTTGCAAATCAAGAAGCCCCTGTTCGTTCTTATGTTTTTGTTTTTGCACATATTCGCCATCAATGGAATCTAGATTCGTCTCGTGTTCGTGAACATTTTCATTGTGCTTTGACAACAGCACTGAAAGGTTCATTCGTGCAAGCCTCGTGAAGTCCTCTGCATCGGAAAATTTCCGATAAAGTGCACGTTCTTTTTGTTCTAATCTCGAACGAAAATCACGAACTTTCTGGAATTGCATAGGATCAAAATCTTCCATGTCTTGTGGAGGCACTGTCTTGAAATACATCATTACATGAACATTTTCTGGATTTTTGTCATGACGCGCTTTGGCCCGCTCGAACTCTTCAATAGTGCCAGATTCCGCCCGACCCGTTCGAGTACCTATTCTATTCCACATAATTCCGATGAATATGTCATAATCTTGTGGAATTTGCGAGTTAATAACTGCTTGGGCATCTTCACCTATATCTGGGTATACATGTTCCCAGTCAATCAATTCCAACAGGGTACTCTTTTCCAATAATCGCGTGGTGTTCAGTTCGTTAATGACATCACGTAGAAGTTTGCGTTCATCGGACACATCGCTGGGCGATGCTGCAAAAATACGCAAAACCGTTTTTTGTGTTGCCATAGCACGAATTACTGTCAAGATATATAAGCAGGGATTGCCGGGATCCTACGGCTCCCTTTCCCGAAAGTCAAGGGGTTACCGAGTTTTATTTTATGCAGTAGGGGGTATCCCTACCTCTGCGAACTACGGCTCCAGATCGCCGGGCGCCTGCCCCTGCTCCTTTTCCGCAATCATTCCTCGACCCATTCCGCAAGGAAGATATTCGTGTCGTTCGTGTCCGCGTTGTTGCGATTCGAGCCGAACGCGAGGTAGCGTCCGTCCGGGCTGAATACGGGGAATCCGTCGAACGCTTCGGAGTGCGTGATGCGCGTCAGCCCGGTTCCGTCCACCCCGATCATGTAGATCTCGAACTCCCGTCCGTTCGGGTCTTCGTGATTGGAACTGAACAGGATGCGCTTTCCGTCCGGATGCCAGTAGGGAGCGAAGTTGGCTCCGCCGAGGTGCGTTACCTGGCGCATGTTCGAGCCGTCTGCATCCATCACGTAAATTTCCAGATCGCCGGGGCGCAGCAGGCCCTGGTCGAGGAGGCGGAGATAATCGTCCTGTTCCGGTCCGGGTTTGGGGTAATGCGCCCGCCACACGATTTGCGAACCGTCGGGGGAGTAGAAAGCGCCTCCGTCGTATCCGATGCGGTTCGTCAGCCGCCGCGCGTCGGAACCGTCCGGGGCCATCGAGTACAGTTCCAGATCGCCGTCGCGCATGCTCGTGAACACGATCCGATCTCCGACCGGCGAGAAGGTGGCCTCGGCGTCGTAGCCGTCGGTTTCGGTGAGCCGTTGCAGATTGCCGCCGTCCGTATCCGCCGCGAAGATGTCGTAGCTCGGGTAGATGGGCCAGACATAGCCTTGGGAGAAGTCCGGGACCGGAGGGCAGGCCGGATCGGCGAGATGGGTGGACGAATACAGGATCCGGTCTCCCGACGGATAAAAATAGGAACAGGTGGTGCGCCCGTCGCCGGTGCTGACCATGCGGGATTCCCTTGTTTCCAGATCGTCCATGATATAAATCTGGTCGCATTCCGCGCCCGGCTTGCGGGCCTGGTAAATGAGCGCCGATCCGTCGAAAGCCCAATAAGCCTCGGCGTTTTCCCCGCCGAACGTCAGTTGGCGGAGGTTGCGCAGGCGCGTTTCTTCGGGCTGGGCGAGATCGGTAGTCCGGAGCGCGGCCTGCCCGTCGTTTTCGGCGACGGCGGGCTGTTCGTCGTTTGTTTCGCAGGCGGCAAGGAGCCATGCCGCGCCCAGAAATGCGACGGCGGCGAACAGGGGGGCGGTTATCCGCGTACGACGGGGCCAGAACGTCATGCTTCCGTTACAAGTGAGATTGGTTATGATTTTTTCCCGTTATGCGCCGCTTTTCGCAGCGTTTTGTACGGTGGTTTCCATATGGGCGATATGGCCAATCGGCCATCCGGCTTTCGCACAGCCATCCTGTCCCGCCGCAGAGGAACTGACCCGCGACCTGCCCGCCGATCCGACGGAAGCGATGCGGCATATTCGCTACCTGGCCGACGACCGGCTCGAAGGCCGCGAAGTCGGATCGCGGGGCGCCTGGTGCGCCGGGGAATATATCGCCGGAGCGTTTCGCAGCCTCGGACTCGCGCCCGCCGGATCCAACCACGGTTTCTTTCACCATTTTTCGGTCCGGAAAGGGGTTCGGGTCGGTTCCGGCAATGCCTTGCGCATAGCGGGGCGAGCATACCAGATCGGCCCGGAGTGGGTTCCCCTCGGTTTTTCGGCAAGCGGGCATATAGAGCATGCGCTGGCGTACGGCGGGCACGGGCTGACCGGGGATGCTTCGGAGGGCAACGAGGGCGAGGCCGGTGAAGACAACGCGGAAGAGGCCGGGGGCGAATACGCCCGCATGGATATTTCCGGCAAGATCGTGGTGGTGGAATGGGGCGCCCCCGATGCGCCGCACGGCATGTCGCTCCGGGGAGATGCTCATTTCAAGGCGATGGAGGCGTCCGGGCGCGGCGCCGCGGGCCTGCTGGCGCTGGCGCCGGAAGGGATGCGTCTGCCCGATCCTTCCGACGAAATGCGGGCCGCCTTGCCCATACCCGTCGTCATGGTTGGCGGAGAGGCCGCCGATATGGCGCGCCGGGCGGCGCAGGAAGGACATGCCGCGGAACTTGCGGTAGACATTTCCCCGGAAACGGCCAAGGCCCGTAACGTGGCGGCCCTGCTGCCCGGCGCCGATCCGGACCATGCCCGGGAATACATTATCGCAGGCGCGCACTACGACCATCTGGGTTTCGGGGGCGACGGCTCGCTGGCGCCTGACGCCCGGGCGGTGCACAACGGCGCCGACGACAACGCCAGCGGCGTCGCGGCGGTGATTGAGATCGCCCGGCGGCTGGCCGACGGACCGCCTCTGGACCGGGGCGTCCTGTTCATGGCGTTTACTGGCGAGGAAAAGGGCCTTTGGGGCTCGGCGCGCTTCGTGGCGGAGCCGACCGTGCCGCTGGACGATGCGGCGGCCATGCTCAATTTCGACATGGTGGGGCGGATGCAGGACCGCAGCCTGACGATTTTCGGGACCGGCACTGCGGAAGAGTGGGAAGGGATACTGGACGACGCCAACACCGACCTCTCCGAGCCGCTTTCGGTGGCCGGGGTGGCCGACGGGTATGGTCCTTCCGATCATTCCTCGTTTTATGCGGAAGGCGTCCCCGTACTGCATTTCTTTACGAATACCCATGAGGATTATCACCGCCCCTCGGACGACTGGCAGAAGGTGAACGGGGAGGGGGTGGATCTGGTGGTCGAGCTGGCAAGCGGCGTCGTGCGCCGGCTTGCGGGCGCGGATGCTGCGGATGCGGTCGCGCTGACCGCCGTGGCGCAGCCGCGTCCATCGCCGGGCGGCGGCAGTGCTTCCTCGACCAGTGGGTACGGTGCAGCGTATCTGGGGTCCATTCCCGACATGACTCCGCGCGATACGGGTTTGCGGCTTACGGGAGTGCGGGCGGGCAGCCCTGCGGAAGAGGGCGGCCTTCGCGGCGGGGATATCGTGGTGGAATTCGCCGGGAAACCCATTGCCGATATTTACGCCTATACCTATGCCCTGCGCGACCAGGCGCCCGGGGATGTGGTGCAGATCGTCGTGGAGCGGGACGGCGAACGCGTTGCGCTGGACGTGACGCTGGGCGAGCGGAAGTAGAAGGTAGGCGCATTTGACGCCTTGCCTTTCCGCGCATCCCTGCGGCAGGAGCGTCCTGAACAAAGAAACAGCAGGAATATCGAGCGCTGCGATGCGAAATACGGACGGCAGGGCAAAAACTCCTCTTCGCATGCAGGCGACAGGCAACGGACACGTCTCAAACGGCGCAAAACCTTCCCCGCGGCAAGTCAGGTTGACGATGACCGGGACGATGCTGGGGATGTTTCTGGCAGCCCTGGGTCAGACCATCGTCGTCACCGCCATGCCCGTCATCGTGGGCGACCTGGGCGGGTTCGACCGCTACACATGGGTTTCGACCGGGTATGTGGTGACGTCCACGATTACGGTTCCGGTCGTGGGCAGGCTCTCCGATCTCTACGGGCGCAAAATCTTCGCTGTCCTCGGCGCGATCATCCTGATCGTCGGGGCCGTCCCGGCGGGGCTGAGCCAGACGATGACGCAACTCATTGCTTTTCGCGCCATCCTGGGCGTCGGCGGCGGGATGATCATGACGATAGGCGTCATCGTAATCGCCGACCTGTATCCGCCTGGAAAGCGGGGAAAGATGCAGGGATTGGCAGGCCTTGTATTCGGGGCCGCTTCGATCATAGGGCCGGCCCTGGGAGGCGTCGTCACCGACAATGTGTCCTGGAACTGGGTCTTCCTGATCAATATTCCGATCGGGCTTCCGATACTGTTGTTGCTCTGGAGAACCTTTCCCGCGCTCCATCCCGAGGTCGAAAGTAAAAAACTGGACTATCCGGGAATGGTCGCGCTGACGCTGGCAGTCATCCCCATCATGTTCGCCCTGTCATGGGGAGGCGCCCGGTATGCATGGAGTTCGCCGCAGGTAGCAGGCTGTCTGGCGCTTGGCCTGGTCATGACCGCGGCATTCATCGCAATAGAGATGAAATCCGATGTTCCCATCATGCCGCTGGAGATATACGGAAGCCGGACGGTCGTTTCCGCGGTCCTCCTCATGTTTCTCGTCGGGTTCGGCCTGTACGGGAGCGTCCTTCTTCTTCCCCTGTTCTTTCAGGGCGTCCTGGGCGCTTCTCCCACCGGCAGCGGGAGCATTCTCACGCCCATGATGCTTGGCTTCGTTTTCGGCTCCGTGCTGTTCGGACGACAAATTTCCCGCATGGGCGGGGGGTACAGGCTGATGGCCCTGATCGGAACGGGAGCGACGGCGTTCGGCATGTATCTCATCTCCACCATGAATGCGGACACCAGCTTTGTCCGGGCCATGGGATACATTGCGATCATGGGCCTGGGATACGGCGGCACGATGGCTACGTGCACCCTTTCGGTTCAGAATTCGATACAATTCCGCCTCATGGGCTCGGCCACCTCGGCGCTGCAATTCTCCAGATATATCGGCGGCGCAACGGGTCTTTCCGTGCTGGGCGTCGTGATGACCAGCCAGTTTGCGGAAAGGATCGAGGCAACGGTCTCCGACGCCGTACGGGCCATGCTTCCACCGGGTCAGCTCGACGCGATAAAGGACAATCCCCGGGTGCTTATCGATCCGTCCGCGACCGATGCGCTGCGGGCGGGATTCGCGGAAACCGGCCCCGAGGGCGCGCAAATGGCGGATATTTTCCTCGGATCGCTCAACTCCGCGCTGGCCTGGGCGGCCGGGAACGTCTTCCTGATCGGCGCTGCGGCGGGCGTGCTGTCCGTAGGCATTGCCCTGTTTCTGAAGGCCGCGAGGCGCGAGGCGCCGGCGTGAGACTGGACGAGCGGGAGCAAGGGTCAGGTCCAACGGCGCTTGGGGAAATGCAGCGCGAAAAATTCTTGACATTGTTTCGATATAAATTTATTTGCATGGCTATGAGCCATATAAAAACATAAAAATCAAAATTTCTCCTCAATGCGGTTCCGCCGGGCGTGAAAATTCGCCAAGGGTCAGGCGAAAATCGCACGCGGGCTGTGTCATTCCTCATTATGCGGGGCCACCACGCTACTCGCTTCGTCATTCCTTGCCAGCACGCGCCTTTCAGCCTCTGACTCTTTGCGGACGTAATCAGAGCATCCTTGACATATGCTTGCCCGTCATCTCACGGCGCGAATTCGTACGCCACCGGCAAGCGCGCAGCGTCCGTAACGCTCGAATCCAGGTGATGGTAGACGTTGATGCGTCCGGCGCCGCAGTCCCCGAAATCGTCGCAGGAGAGTACGCCGACGATCCCCTGAAAGCTGTTGGTTGCTTCGATCTCCTGGCGGAGCGCGAGGCGGTCCACATATAACGTTTCCCCTTTCTCCACCGCAACGGATTCGATGGCGGCGAGCAACAGCGTGGCGGCGTCGTAGGCGTGCGCCCAGTACGGAGAGGCCGGCGCGCCGCCGTACGTATCCTCGAACGCCGCGAGCGCCTCGGCGGCGTTTTTTCCGGTGACCTCGTTGGCCTCCGGGCCGTGTTCCAGCGCCGGTCCTGCGAAGTACATGCCTTCCGACTGCGGCGAGCCGAGGAACTCCGGCACAAGCATGGCCGAACCCGTGATAAGCGCTGCATCTTCCAGCCCGTCGAATTCCCGCGTCTGCCCAACCAGAAGCGAGCCTTCCGCGAGAAAAAGCGGAACGAAGAGGCCCTCCGCGCCGGCCGCTGCGAATTCTGCGAGCGCGGCGGCCATGTTCGTATCGCCCTTTGCGATTCCGGCGGTCGCGACTTCCCCGCCGAGCGCGCGGAAGGCGTTGTCGAATGCGCCGACGAGAGCCGTCGTGTAGGGGTCGCCGTCGTGCACGGCCCCCATGCGCCGCAGCCCCAGTTCGCTCCAGGCGAAGTCGGCGACAGCCCGTCCCCGATACAGGTCGTTGGCGGCGACGCGGAAGTAACCGGGATAGTAATGAACCCCCGCATTGCCTTCGAGATCGGAAGTAAGCAACGGCGAGGCGTTGGCTGGCGAGATCATCGCGAACCCTGCCTCGCTTATCACTGGCGAGGCCGTAACGGCGGAGGCGGAGCAGGCCGTGCCGAGTATGCCCGTTACGCCTGGGTCTGCGACGATCTGCTCGGCGCCTGCCTGCCCGCCTTCGGGGGAGCACATGGCGTCTACGGGTTCTCCGGCGTCGATCGTACGGTCATGCATATTCCCGAAATCCCGCGCGGCCAGTTCTGCCGCCTGCGCCAGCGATGCGCCATGGGAGGACGCGGCGCCGGTCATCGGAAGCAACAAACGAATCCGCACCGGTTCGTCTCCGTCGATCTCGACCGCGCCGAGCGGTCCCGCCTCGAAGTCGTCGAGCGGGTCGCATCCTGCAATGCATAGCGCAAGCAGCGCGAGGCAGCATTTCCGGATACGGTCCGTCATGTATGTACTCCGTTTCCTGACAGCGCCTGCTATGCCGGACATAGTATCCGACCATCCAGTGAACGCGCTGTCACCGCTTCTGTTTTCCCCGAAAAGCGCCCCCGATCTTCACGCCCAGGCCGCCGTCGATGCGGAAGGGATCATTTTCATGCGATACGGATTACAAATCCTATCATACGGTAGATTCGCACCGGATGAAAACGAAAAAAGCGTCAGGATGCCTTCAGGCATGGCGGGCGTCGCGATTCAGAATATCGACGACGATGCGAAGGGTCGCTTGCGGGCGCAGGATTGCCCCCGCGCCTATGGCCGGGAATCTGCAATACAGCGCCCAGACGCTGGGTTGATTAGCGTATCTGTTTACAATAACTTTCTTGGTATTGTTTTGATAATTGTTTATTTTCATGGTTATGAACCATGTAAAAACACAAAGATTAAAACCTCTCCTCAATGCGGTTCCGCCGGGCTTCATAGTGGATACGCCATGGCTCCTGGGGCGCGGCATTGATCCAAAGTCTATCCATAACTATGTTGCTCGCGGTTGGCTTGAGCGCGTGATTCGCGGAGTCTACCGTCGTCCGTTGCCGAAAGGCGTTCGGGCGACCGGGGTATCCTGGGAAATCGCTCTTCTTTCGTTGCAGCGCCTCATGAAGCGCAATGTGTATTTGGGCGGCGAGAGCGCGCTTGACCTTGCCGGTCATGTCCATTATTTGCCTGTTGGAGGGAGGTCGCGCGTCCATTTTTACGGCGATGCGCCGTCTTGGCTGAAACGCTTGCCGCTGCCGGAACGGATCGTGGTGCGCCGGCCGACGCTGTTCGACTGCGGTTCGCTTGGCGTCGCCGACGCCGATCCTGCAGGCGAGACGAACGGGTGGGCAGTGGGTGTTTGGAATTGGTCCGTGAGGGTCTCGTCTCCTGAACGCGCGATTCTTGAGTCGCTCGACGAATTGCCCGGCAAAGCCAGTTTTGAACATATCGACAGGATATTCGAAGGGCTGGTCTCGTTGCGACCGGAACCGCTTATGGCGCTGCTGGCTGTCTGTCGCAGCGTGAAGGTTCGCCGGTTATTTTTTGTCTTCGCTGATCGACACGGACACCGGTGGAGGAAATATCTGTGCACTGAGCGGATCGATTTCGGCTCTGGACCGCGGGCGCTTGTAGAGGGTGGAAGGTTTCATCCGACATACCGCATCTCCGTGCCGGACTATCTTATACCCGCAAAATCTGAACCGGTGGACGACGATGTTTGAACGCTATGTCGCACAGGTTCGTTTGCTGCTGGACGTAATGCCGGACATCGCGGCGGAGCCCGCATTCGCACTAAAGGGCGGTACGGCTATCAACCTGTTCTATCGGGACATGCCGAGGCTGTCGGTCGATATTGACCTTGTCTGGCTTCCGGTCAGTGACCGTCTCTCAGCGCTACGGGATATCGACAGTACGTTCGAGCGCATCGCTACGGCGATCGCCGAACGCAATCCACGACTTGCCGTGCGTCGTATTGCTGGCGGCGGGAACAGCGATACGCGGATCGTGGTGATCTATAATTCGGTACAGATCAAGATTGAGACCTCTCCGGTTGCACGGGGAGCCGTGTTTTCGGCGAGGCCGATGGTAGCGTCTGAGGCGGTAGCGACGCAGTTCGGTTTTGTCGAGACAAATGTACTGACCTTTGAGGATCTTTATGGTGGCAAGCTGGTTGCCGCGCTCGACCGTAGGCACCCGCGTGACTTGTTTGACGTCAAGTTGCTTTACGATAATGAGGGGTTGACCGACGACCTATTTCAAGTGTTTATGGTTTATTTGGCGGGCTCTCGCCGTCCGATGCACGAACTTCTGGCGCCGGCGACGCCTCTCAGACACGATTGGTACGACGACGAATTTGCAGGAATGACACGGGTGGCAACGAGCCAGGAAGCACTTGTCGAGGCGGGTCGGCGTTTGCATGCGGACATCGGGATGCGGTTGACAGACAAGGTTGCTTCCTTTCTCCTCTCGCTCCACGACGCCGAGCCAGATTTCGAACTGATCGGTTTACCCGAGGCCGCTGAACTGCCGGCGATTCGCTGGAAAGTGGTCAACCTGGAGAGGCTGAAGCGAGTCGATCCGAAGAAGCACGCAAGGCAGCGCGGGGCGCTCGAACGATTGTTGCGATAAGAGGCAATCTAAATTTTCATCACATCCTGCGACTGATCTCGATGAGCCGGTTTTTTCATGGCCTTTTCAATCAATTCGATGAGCGCATTTTTTCTACCGGTATAGAATGCTTCGAAATCGTTAGTTCTGAGATGTTCAAATGGGATCCTATGGGTTGCAAGGATGCGATTCATTTCATTTTTAGACAGAGCTATCTGTACATGAGACTCTAATGCAGTCAAATACTCGGACGGGGCCTTTCTGCCAATCATCCGATTTGCTTTGGATGAAATGGGGGTCTTGTTGACGACTGAATCGTAAATCGCTGGCTTGACGCCTTTTTCCTTACACCATGCGCGTGGAAAAATATGATGGATATCGAGTGCCATGTCCTCGTAATTAAGAGATTGAATCGTGTCTTTCCAGAAAAAGTCTTCCGCGCCTTCTCGAAGCACGAGGACGTTGAGGCCCTTGTAGGCGGCGCTCTTGCGAGAGCGCAGGCTGTCGAGGCGGCTTTCCTGGAAGGATGCATCCGTGATTGTGCGCGGGATTCCATTTTCGGCGCTGGAGACGACCCAAGGCAAAATCTCTTCAAAGTCATTTGCGATACGCGTTTCCACAGCTCCCCCATAAAGTTCGCCAAGGACTCCACACCAGAACCATTGAGACAGACGGTCATAGATTCGTGGTTCTCGCCAACGGTCACCGAGTTGGGACAGCACGGCGGCTAAAGGGACGAGTTGGGTTCGGTACGGAAGCTCGAGGGCATTGAAAACGCATTGCTTGCGCATGAATTGAGCCGCCAGGATGAAACCCTGCTCAACGACATCCGCCCATGTCTTGTACGCATCCAGGCTCAAAGACAAGATCGATGCACGTTTAGCGCTTACGGCAGAAATCATTTTACCCTTCTTTCCCGCCGCGATATCCTTCTGCCGCCGTTCATGTGTGTGCAGGATCGAGATTGCTTGCAAAAAGTCCGTCGATTTAATGTCTTCCAAGATTGGTTCGTTGGTAAGACGTTCGCGACGACCCTCGATCTCACGTGATTCATTACCAAGCCAGTCGTCGCGGAGATTGAATCCATCGGCAGCGAATGTGGCGGTTATCAGCTCAAAGACGGATAATTGCACTCCACCGGTATTCACCTTCTCGAAAACAAGGCACACCGCTTCCTTTGAAGTGGCCTTGCCCAGAGTAATCACAGGAAGTTGATAGGTGCGGAAAGCAAGTAGAACCTGTTTGCGAAATTTCAAAAACTCTCCGAATCGTTCGGGAACGTGCTCATGAAGTTTTTGCTCCCATTCATCGGAATTAAAAATCTGTGAACATGGAAAATGAAAATGTTTCAATTCTAGTTCAAGATTTGAAAGATCGAGACTGATATCGCGATTAAATTTCGTCTTAATCTTGCGATCCTCAGGAACTGAAATGAATGCATCCACGAGTCGATCATTTTCAAGCGCCATGGCGATATCGATGTAATAGTGGCGCTGAATTTTGGTGTGCTTATTGTCGAACGTCTGAACCGGTTTGTCCAGCGATAACACTTGGGTCAGCGAAGTAAGACGCTGCTGACCATCAAGGATGAGGCGTTCGGGCTCTGGCGGCTCCCCAGGAAAGTCGACATTTTCGATGGGTCGCACCTGAAACCGGATATCTCCACCCGCATCAAGCATCATGACAGCGCCCACGGGAAACGAACGGGCAATGCTGACCAGCAGAGATTTTACATGTTCATCGCTCCAAACCCAGCCGCGCTGAAAATCGGGGAGTTGAATCTTGCCAGCCGTGATATCGGCCAGAACCTCGGGTAATGGAAGTTTGGTGCTATCGAATGTGCTCATGCAGATATCTTCTTGTTGCGTTTGGTTTTGGGTGGGGCGCACGCCCAGCCTTGATCAGTGTTGACGAGGGGCAGTCCGGTTCCACATTGAATTTTCCGTAAATCTTCCAGATTTAGCCCCCCCCCCCCCTCCCCCAAAAAAATATTATTCGTTTCCGGCGGACATACTAAGCGAATATTCCATGAATACCCCCTACCTCCCCCGAAAAGCGCCCCCGATCTTCACGCCCAGGCCGCCGTCGATGCGGAAGGCCTGCCCGGTGATAAAACTCGCTTCGTCGCTCGCCAGATAGGCGATCAGATGGGCTATTTCGCTCGGATCGGCTATGCGATTCAGGAGATGCATCCCCGAATTTCTTCCATCATGGCTTCCGGGTCGCCAGACTGGTCCGCCGCCCATTGCAGGAGCGGGGTATCCACGCTGCCCGGACACACGGCGGAGGAGCGCACATTGTACGGCGCGTAATCCACGGCGATGCTGCGCGTCAGGCCCAGCATGGCGGCCTTGCTGGTAGCGTAAGCGGCCACATGCTCTTCGCTCATCAGCGCCTGTACGCTCGATACGTTCACGATCACGCCGTCGCGTTGGGCGGTCATGCCCGGGAGCGCCTGCTTTGCGCACAGGAAGGCCCCCTTCACATTGACGGCCAGCACGCGGTCCCATTCTTCTTCGCTCGTTTCTTCCACCGTGCCGTATGTCTGGACCGCCGCATTGTTGACCAGTACGTCGATGCGCCCGAACCGGTCGAGCGTCTTCCGGAAGGCGCGTTCCACCTGATCCGCCCGCGACACGTCGCACTGGACGCAGAAGCGGTTTTCCGTATCGTTTTCCTGAGCGGGGGCCACGTCCAGGCAGGCTACGCGGGCGCCTTTTTCCAGAAACAGTTCCGCGGCGGCGGCCCCGACGCCCTGGGCGGCTCCGGTGACGACAACGATTTTCCGATCGAACGACATAATAGCAGGTGTTTGCATGGAGGATACGGCTATGCGCTCAAAGAATAACGGCGCCCGCATTATACTGCAATACCCGAGTTTGGTATCGGTATATTGAGACGCGCGCGGCGCCCAAAACCAGCACAACGCAAGAGATGGACAAAAGAACCTTCCTGAAAACATTTTCCGCCCTGGCGGCGGGCGGTATCCTTTCTCCGCTGGCCTCTTGCAGGCCGGAAGAAGTCGCTACCCTTCCGCCCCCCCGGACGAATTGGGCGGGGAATCTTACCTACTCTACGGACCGGTTGCATTTGCCGCAGACGGTTGCCGAGGCGCAGGAACTCGTGAGAAGCACGCCCAGGGTCCGGCCGCTTGGCTCGCGCCATTGCTTCAACGCCATTGCCGATAGCGCCGAGGCGCAAATATCCCTTGAACATCTCAATCAGGCGCTGCATCTCGACGAGGCGGCGAACAGGGTGACGGTGGGGGCCGGTATGCGCTACGGCGATCTGGCGCCCTATCTGCACGAACGGGGCTATGCCGTGCACAACCTCGCTTCTCTGCCGCATATCTCCGTGGCGGGCGCTTGCGCGACGGCCACCCACGGTTCGGGCGTGGCGAACGGGAATCTGGCCACGGCGGTCGCCGCGATCACGTTCATCGATGCGAACGGCGATCTGGTCACGCTCTCCCGTGAAGAAGACGGCGAACGATTCGCCGGAGCGGTCGTGGGGCTCGGCAGCCTCGGCGTGGTTACGGAGGTTACGCTGGACCTCCAGCCCGCCTTCGACATGATCCAGCATGTCTATCTGGACCTCCCGGCGGCCTCGCTGGACGATCATTTCGATGAAATCATGTCGAGCGGCTACAGCGTCAGCCTGTTCACGGACTGGACGGACTCGGTGAATCAGGTCTGGATCAAGCGGGTAGCGGGGGACGATGCGTTCGAGGCGGAACCCGCGTTTTTCGGCGCCAATCTGGCGACAAGGAATGTGCATCCGATTCTGGAACTCTCGGCGGTGAACTGCACGGAACAGATGGGCGTCCCCGGCCCCTGGTACGAGCGGCTGCCGCATTTCCGCATGGACTTCACCCCGAGCAGCGGCAAGGAATTGCAAAGCGAATACTTTGTCCCCCGGGAGCACGCGCGAGAAGTGGCGAGAATTTTTCAGGGGATGGGGGAGCGGTTCGGTTCGCTCCTGATGATCTCGGAGGTGCGCAGTATCGCTGGCGACGATCTGTGGATGAGCATGTGCTTCGACCGGCCCAGCGTCGCTTTTCACTGCACCTGGGAGCAGGACTGGGATGCGCTACAGCAACTCCTTCCCGTCATCGAAGAAGCGCTCGAACCCTTCGAAGCGCGTCCGCATTGGGGGAAACTGTTTACGATGGCCCCGGACCGGCTGCAATCGCGGTACGAAAAGGTATCCGCCTTCAGGGAATTGCTTCAGGAATACGATCCGGACGGCAAATTCCGCAACGCTTTCGTACAGGAGAATCTGTTTGGCGGTTGAGCGCGGCGTAGCGCGGTTGACTCTGTAGCGCGCCGCGCGAGACGCCGGATGATTTGCATTCCGCCTGCCGACGATGCGAAAACGATTTGAAGGCGATAAAATCTGTTCCTTTACTCCGCAAGATTCGTTATATTCAAGGTTGCGCTTTCCGGTTTTTCTTCGATAGCCTTCCGAACCGGCGGTTTTCCGTCGCGTTCGTTTCTTTTTTCTAACCAATCTCAACGGATCTGCATTATGAAGCCCTACCGATTCCTGTGCCTGTTCTCCCTGCTGGCGCTCATGCTCGCCGCGTGCGGCGGCGACGCTGCTTCCTCCGATGACGATATGGCCGCCGCCGAAAGCGATATGGCTTCTGCCGACAGCGGCATGGACGTCGCTGAAATCGTTCTTCGCCCTGCCGGCGATGCGATAGCGTTTGACGAGAGCTCGACCTCGTTCACCGTCCAGGCCGGACAGACGGTCAATCTGACTCTGGAAAATGTGGCGACCCTCGATATCATGTTGCACAACGTGGTCATACTTTCTTCGAATGAAGACGATGTGGCCAACCGCGTAGGGATGGCGGGCATCGCCGCCGGCGAGGCGAACGCATTCGTTCCAGAAGATCCGGCGATTCTGGCGGCCACGGCGCTCGCACTGCCTGGCGAGACCGTGCAGGTTACGTTCGAGGCCCCCTCGGAACCGGGGACCTATCGGTATATCTGCACCTATATCGGTCACCACACCCTGATGCAGGGTACGATGATCGTAACCTGATCCGGCGCATCGCTCCGTTCTTCCGGGAGCGGGAATGTAGAGACAGGGCGTTGCCCTGCGCCTGAAACGCTGTGCGGGAGACGCCTTGCACCCGGGCGCGCTGTACCGTTGCGTGTCCATGGCGCCGGCGCTGATCTGACGTGCGCGTTCGGCGACGATGGATATCCCGGTCGAGCGAAACCGGGAATGACGCAGCCAGCGCGACCCTCGCAGTCCCCCGAAGGGCGCGTCACGGACGCCATGACCCAAAGCCGCAGTGTTTGCCGTTGATTTCAACGACGCCGTCATCATGTCCTGCGGGCGCGAACGCGACGCGCTGAGCGAAGTGGTTTTGATCAGAGTATCCTTGAACAAGTGTTTGGCATGGATATTGCCAACGTTTTACGGGTAGAACGCGAACGAGCCGCTTGGTATATTCCCGTACGCGAGCCGTACTGGAAACTGACCGCGCGGCGTCTCAAACGATCCATGAACACAGACACGGAGGCATCGAAATGAAAACGTACGTAACCATCCCCATTTGCTTCGTCCTTGCCGTGCTGGCCTCCGGTTGCATCAGCATAAACCATACGATGCTCGATACGGGGCCGCGGCATGCCCCGGTGCCGGGTCCCGAAGTACAGGTCTTTTTCGAGTCGGACGAGTTGCCGGAACATACGCGCATCGCGCTGCTCTACGCCAAGACGTACGAAAACATCACCACGGAAAGCAAGCTGATCAACAAGCTGCGCGAAGCCGCTGGCGTCCTCGGAGCGAACGGGGTCGTGTTGCTGGGTCGGACGGATCTGGGCGGGGAGATCAGAATATCCGGCGATCCCATAGTTGGCTTCGACGAGTCTGGACGGCGCGGGCAGGCGCTGGCCATACGGGTGCAATAGCGTTGCGCACTGGGTGTGCGCGCAGGGCTTGCGCCCGGCATATTACCCCATTGAGTGATTTTACTCAATGGGGTAATTTTGTTTTTGGGGGGCGGGGTGGACTATTTGCTTGGTCAGCAGGGTACGAATCGCCTACGAATCGCCTGCGAATCGCCTGCGAATCGCCTGCGAATCGCCTACGAATCGCCTACGAATCGCCTACGAATCGCCTACCGTCCGCCCTTCCGGACCCAATAGGCGCCGCGCCCTCTACCGCGCAATTCGATCAAGCCCAATGTGCGCAGTGTTCCCAGATCTCTCTGCACGGTGCTGGTTGCCGCCTTAACGCGTAAATTGCGTTGGATTAACGTGCGCGACATGCTCGAATCCGCCAGGATGCGCAACAGGTCTTGTTGCAGTTCACTCAAATCATGTGTCACGCGACTCGGTGGGGTATCCGGCCGCGCCCTTGTTTCCCCAGGCTCAATGCCAGACGATTGGCCGCATCGCCGCCGATTCGGGGATTCGTTGCAATTTGTTCGAGGGGCTTGCGGATGTGGGCAGGTATCTGTATCTTGGATGCAATCCACATCCGTCCGCCTTACGACGCCCGACGCCCCTGACGCCTGATCATTTCCCGAACCATGTGCGAATCATCCCCCCATGCGGCGCATTGCGGCGGCGCAGGCTCCCTGAATGTACCTAGCCGCGGAAACCGGTGCCCTGTTCTTTTTTGTCGATACCTGTTCCCGGTCCTGCTCTTGCTGCCGTTGTGGGCAGGATTTTCCCTGCAGGCCGCTGCGCAACAGGAGCCGTCGGCGAGCTTTGCGTCGGTCTCGTCGAGCGCGGGCGAGAATGCGGGCGAGCAGAATGTGACGGTCAACTTTTCCCCAGCGCTTCCATCGGCTATCACGCTGAACTACTCGGTGGACGGGACGGCTACCATAAACGCGGATTACGTGGCGGTGGGCGTGCCTTCGGCGTCGGCGGGCGCGACGAGTATGAACATCCGGGTGCAGATAACCGACGACAGCGAGGAGGAGAACGACGAGACGGTGACGTTGACGCTGCAACCCGGCGCGGGCTATGAGGTGGGGTCGCCAAGCGAGCACACGCTCACGATTACGGACAACGACGGCCCGCCGGAGGCGAGCTTTGCGTCGACCTCGTCGAGCGCGGGCGAGAATGCGGGCGCGCAGAATGTGACGGTCAATTTTTTCCCGGCTCCGCCATCGGCCATCACGCTGAACTATTCGGTGGACGGGACGGCCACCTCGGTATCGGATTACGCGGCGCTGTCGGGCGAGGTGCAGGTGTCGGCGAACGCGACGAGCGCGAACATTCCGGTGTCTATCGTCGACGACGCCTCGGAAGAGAACGACGAGACGGTGGTGTTGACGCTGACCTCCGGCGCGGACTATGAGGTGGGGTCGCCAAGCGAGCACACGCTCACGATTACGGACAACGACGGCGCGCCGTCGGCGAGCTTTGCGTCGGCCTCGTCGAGCGCGGGCGAGAATGCGGGCGCGCAGAATGTGACGGTCAACTTTTTCCCGGCTCCGCCATCGGCCATCACGCTGAACTATTCGGTGGACGGCACGGCCACCTCGGTATCGGATTACGCGGCGTTGTCGGGCGAGGTGCAGGTGTCGGCGAACGCGACGAGCGCGAACATTCCGGTGTCTATCGTCGACGACGCCTCGGACGAGAACGACGAGACGGTGGTGTTGACGCTGACCTCCGGCGCGGGCTATGAGGTGGGGTCGCCGGATGCGCACACGCTCACCATTCGGGATGACGATTCGCCGCAGGTCCGCTTTGCGTCGGCCTCGTCGAGCGCGGGCGAGAATGCGGGCGCGCAGAACGTGACGGTCAATTTTTCCCCGGCTCCGCCATCGGACATCACGCTGAACTATTCGGTGGACGGGACGGCCACCTCGGTATCGGATTACGCGGCGTTGTCGGGCGAGGTGCAGGTGTCGGCGAACGCGACGAGCGCGAACATTCCGGTGTCTATCGTCGACGACGCCTCGGACGAGAACAACGAGACGGTGGTGTTGACGCTGACCTCCGGCGCGGGCTATGAGGTGGGGTCGCCAAGCGAGCACACGCTCACGATTACGGACAACGACGGCGCGCCGTCGGCTAGCTTTGCGTCGGCCTCGTCGAGCGCGGGCGAGAATGCGGGCGCGCAGAACGTGACGGTCAATTTTTTCCCGGCTCCGCCATCGGCCATCACGCTGAACTATTCGGTGGACGGGACGGCCACCTCGGTATCGGATTACGCGGCGTTGTCGGGCGAGGTGCAGGTGTCGGCGAACGCGACGAGCGCGAACATTCCGGTGTCTATCGTCGACGACGCCTCGGACGAGAACGACGAGACGGTGGTGTTGACGCTGACCTCCGGCGCGGGCTACGAGGTGGGGTCGCCGAGCCAGCACACGCTCACGATTACGGACAACGACGACCCGCCGGCGGCGAGCTTTGCGTCGGCCTCGTCGAGCGTAACCGAAGGGGCGGACGTACGCAACGTGACGGTGAACCTTTCCCCGGCTCCGTTGTCGGCCATCACGCTCAATTATTCGGTGGACGGCACGGCGGCCTCGGGCGCGGATTACGCGGCGCTGTCTGGCGAGGTGCAGGTATCGGCGAACGCGGCGAGCGTGAATATTCCGGTGTCGATATCCGACGACTCCGCGCAGGAAAGCAGCGAAACAGTGGTGTTGACGCTGACCTCCGGCGCGGGCTACGCGGTGGGTTCGCCGGATGCGCACACGCTCACCATTCGGGATGACGATTCGCCGCAGATCCGCTTCGCGGCGGCTTCGTCGAGCGCAAACGAGGGGTCGGGCGAATGGCGCGTGACGGTTAATCTTTTCCCGGCTCCGAAGTCGACTATGAACCTCTTCGTTGGGGAGGGGGCCGGGACGGCCACGGAAGTCGCGGACTACCAGATTGTAGTCGGCGCCGTGCCGGCGGGCGCGACGAGCGTGGACATTCTGGTGACGATCATCGACGACGACTTGGACGAGGACGACGAGACGTTGGTGATGTGGCTGGACGATATCCAGGATTCGGGGTATAGGGTGGCTTCTCCGAGCGAACACGCGCTGACCATTGCGGACAACGACGGCTCGCCGTCGGCTCGCTTCGCGTCGGCTTCGTCGAGCGCAGACGAAGGGGCGGGCGTACGCAACGTGACAGTGAATTTCTCCCCGGCTCGGTCGTCGGCCATCACGCTCGGCTACTCGGTGGACGGGACGGCCTCCTCGGGCGCGGATTACGCAGCGTTGTCGGGCGAGGTTCAGGTATCGGCGAACGCGAAGAGCGTGAATATTCCGGTGTCGATCACTGACGACGCCGCGCAGGAAGACAGCGAAACAGTGGTGTTGACGCTGACGCCCGGCGCGGGCTACGCGGTGGGGTCGCCCGGCGCGCACGCGCTCGCCATCGAGGATAACGACACGCCGCGGGCCCGCTTTGCGTCGGCCTCGTCGAGCGCGGGCGAGAATGCGGGCGCGCAGAATGTGACGGTCAACTTTTCCCCGGCGCTTCCATCGGCTATCACGCTGAACTACTCGGTGGACGGGACGGCTACCTCGGTATCGGATTACGCGGCGTTGTCGGGCGAGGTTCAGGTATCGGCGAACGCGACGAGCGTGAACATTCCGGTGTTGATCATCGATGATGTCTCGGACGAGAACGACGAGACGGTGGTGTTGACGCTGACCTCCGGCGCAGGCTACGCGGTGGGCTCGCCGAGCGAGCATACGATGATGATTACGGACAATGACGGCTCGCCGTCGGCTCGCTTCGCGTCGGTCTCGTCGAGCGCAAGCGAGGATGGGGGCGTGCGGAACGTGACAGTCAACCTCTCCCCGGTTCCGCAGTCGGCGATCACGCTCGACTATACGATAGGCGGAACGGCCTCGGCGGGCGCGGATTACGCGGCGTTGTCGGGCGATGTTCAGGTATCGGCGAACGCCGCGAGCGTGGACATTCCGGTATCGATAACCGACGATGTCTCGGGGGAGGATGACGAGACGGTGGAGTTGACGCTGATCTCCGGTTCGGGCTACAAGGTGGGTTCGCCGCGCGTACACACGCTGACGATTACGGACAACGAAATGCCGGCGGTAAGTTTTGCGTCGGTCTCGTCGAGCGCAGACGAGGGGGCGGGCACGTATAATGTTACGGTCAATCTCTCCCCGGCTCCGCAATCGGATATCCCCAACATCAACTACTCGACGGACGGGACAGCAACCATAAACGCGGATTACGTGACGGCGGGCGTGCCTTCGGCGTCGGCGGGCGCGACGAGTATGAACATCCTGGTGCAGATAACCGACGACAGCGAGGACGAGAACGACGAGACGGTGACGTTGACGCTGTATCCCGGCGCAGGCTATACGGTAGACGCCCCGAGCATGCACGCGCTGACGATTGCGGACAACGACGGCGCCCCGTCGGCTCGTTTTGCGTCGGCCTCGTCGAGCGCGGGCGAGAATGCGGGCGCGCAAAACGTGACGGTGAATCTTTCCCCTGCTCCGCAGGCGCCCATTACGCTCAACTACAGGGTAGGCGGGACGGCTTCGCCGGGCGCGGATTACACGGCGCTGACGGGCTCTATTCAGGTATCGGCGAACGCGGCGAGCGTGGATATTCCGGTATCGATAACCGACGACAGCGCGGACGAGGAAGATAAAACGGTCGTGTTGACGCTGACCCTGGGCGACGGCTACGCGGTGGGTTCGCAGAGCGTACACACGCTCATCATCGAGGATGACGACGGCGGAACGTCGGCCCGCTTCGCGTCGGCTTCGGAGAGTGCGTCGGAGAGCGCGGACATGCAGAGTGTGACGGTGAATTTGTCTCCTGCCCCGCAGTCGCCCATCGAACTCAATTACAGGGTGGGCGGGACGGCTTCGCCGGGCGCGGATTACGCGGCGCCTATGGGCTCGGTTCAGGCGCCGGCGGGCTCGGCGCGCGTGGACATCCCGGTGGCGATCACCGAAGACGTTTCGGACGAGAACGACGAGACGCTGGAACTGACGCTGTACCCCGGCCCGGGCTACAAGGCGGGTTTGCCGAGCGTGTACACGCTGCTTATCCAGGATAATGACGGCCTGTCCGGATTTGCGCCGGTCGTGGCAATTTCGGGCGGTTCTGCGGTCTCCGAGGGCGAGGACGCGGCGTTCACGCTTACGGCAAGGCCTGCGCCGACATCGGAATTGTCGGTGAACGTGACGGTTGTCCAGACCGGCAGCTTCGGCGCGCAAACCGGTTCGCGGACGGTAGTCCTCGGCGCGAGCGGCTCAATCGACTTCACCGTCCCGACGACGGACGACCGCATGGTCGAACCAGACGGCTCGATCCGCGTCACGGTGGACGAGGGCAACGACTATACGGTGAGCGTCCTGTCTTCGGTCGAAGTCGTCGTCACGGACGACGACGGGGTCACGTCGGCGGAATCCGCTGGTGACGAGATCCCGACGGCGTTCGCACTGGAGCAGAACTATCCGAACCCGTTCAATCCGTCCACGACGATCGAGTTTTCGCTCGACCGGGCGCAGCGCATTACGTTGCTGGTCTACGACATGCTGGGGCGCGAGGTGCGCATGCTGATGGAGGGCGCGCACCCGGCGGCGCGCTACAGCGTATCGTTCGACGCTACGGGCCTTGCCAGCGGCACATACTTCTACGTGCTTCGGGCGGAGGATCAGACGGCCGTACGGAAGATGGCGCTGCTGAAGTAAGATTCCCGGGAGGGGTAAAACAGGGTTGGGATGCGCCCAATAAAGCCAGCGGGCTAAATAATTCAGGACGAAAAATTTAGCGCCCTAATTATTTAATCGGGCTTGCGTTCTCCGGCAAGAAGCAAAACCGCCGGGACATGGCTTGGGGTTGCGAGTTTTCACGCAACGTCAAGGTTGGGATTCGCAAATTACGCTATTGAGTAGTTTTACTCAGTAGCGTAATTTACAGGTATGAACTCCTTTGAGCGCACGCAAGTCAGTACCCTCGTTCGGCGGCTCGGCGAAGAGCCACGCCAGCTCATTGCCCTGTTCGGGCCGCGCCAGACCGGGAAGACCACTATCGCGCGTCAGGCGCTGGGGCAGATCCGCATCGGAAGGCGATACCTTGCTATTGACGATCCCGGTTCCTCGGTTCCGCGAATCCCCTTCGATGCGACCGAGATCACCTCTCCTGCGCCCACGGCTCAGAAGGATACGGATTGGCTTATCCGAAACTGGGAAGCCGCCCGTCGCGAAGCGGGGCGGTCAGGCGGATTCGTCCTGGTATTCGACGAAATTCAGAAGGTTAAAGGCTGGTCGGAAACCGTCAAGGGGTTGTGGGACGCGGATCGGGCCAGCGGCTGTCCGCTGCATGTGGTGATACTGGGTTCCTCTCCGTTGCTCATGCAATCGGGCTTAAGCGAGAGCCTGGCCGGTCGCTTCGAATCCATCCATGTCAGCCACTGGTCGTTCGCAGAAATGGCCAGAGCCTTCGACTTCGATCTGGATACGTACCTCTATTTCGGAGGGTATCCGGGCGCGGCTCCTTTCGTTCGGGAGCCGGACCGGTGGCGGGGCTATATCCTCGGTTCGCTCGTTGAACCGACCATTAAGCGAGACCTTCTGGGCATGACCCGGGTGGACAAGCCTGCGTTATTGAAACGCCTCTTCGAACTGGGCGCTGCGTATTCTGGAGAAATACTGTCCTACAACAAGATGCTGGGCCAGCTTCAGGACGCCGGCAACACGACCACGCTGGCGCGCTATCTCGACTTGTTGTCCGGCGCCGGGCTGCTTGCCGGACTGCCGAAGTATTCGAACCGACCGCATCTGGGCAAATCCTCCAGTCCCAAGTTCAACGTGCTCAACACGGCTTTGATGACGGCCGCTTCGGGGTATTCTTTCGACGAAGCGCAGGCGGACCGGACATTCCGGGGGCGCATTGTCGAAAGCGCCGTCGGTGCACACCTGTTCAATACTGCGGCGTCCGACATCCGTCTTCATTATTGGCGAGAAGGGTCGCTTGAAGTGGATTTTGTTTTGCAACGGGGCGATCGGGCCATCGCCATCGAGGTCAAGAGCGGTTTGCATAGGGGCGCCTTGCGGGGGATGGATAAGTTCGTAGAGCGTTTTCGTCCGCATGGTTCGCTGCTTGTCGGGGAAGGCGGCGTACCCCTCAACGAATTTCTCGCGGCGCCTGCCGGATACTGGTTCGAGGGGGCGTTCCCATGAGAGTATCCCGCACATGCACCGAAATTCGGGAAGGGAACGACGAACGGCGCCGGGAGGCGGATACCCGGCCTCTTGAGGCGTTCCGTTCGGTTCCGGCGTATGTGTTGCTCGGCGATCCCGGCGCAGGGAAGTCGACTGCGTTCGAGATGGAGTACGAGGCGCTTGGGGAAGAAGCCTTCTTGATTTCAGCCCGCGACTTTCGAACCTTCGATCCGCAGCGCCACCCCGAATGGCGCGGCAAGACGCTGTTTATAGACGGGCTCGATGAGGCCCGGGCCGGCTCGCCGGATGCGCGCACGCCGTTCGACGCCATTCGCGCTCGTCTCGATGCATTGGGCAAGCCGTCTTTTCGCCTTTCGTGCCGGGAAGCAGATTGGCTTGGGGCGAACGACCGGAAACGCCTCGAATACGTTTCGCCGGATTCCGCCGTGACGGCGCTGCGGCTTGATCTCCTGACGAAGGAGGATATTGTTTCGATTCTGAATGCCTCTTCGGACGTTGCGGACGCCAGGGACTTCATTTTTTCGGCGCAAGAAAAGGGCGTAGCCGGGTTTCTGGAGAATCCACAGACTCTTGAACTGCTTGCCGAAGTTGTCAGTGCGGGCGGCGAGTGGCCCGCAAGCCGCAAGGAGCTCTTTGAGGAAGCGTGCGCCAGGATGGTTCGTGAGCAGAACGAAGAGCATCGAGCGGCGACGGTGTTATGCAACACGCCTGAGCCTGACCAACTTCTCGACGCCGCCGGACGGCTCTGCGCCGTGCAATTGATTTCCGGCGCGGTCGGGTGGACATTGCATGGCGAGGGGAACGAAGCGTATCCTGCGCTGGATCGGTGCGATTACGATCGCCGCGAAATGCTCCGGCCTGCGCTCGCTACGAAGTTGTTCAAGGGCGTATCCGGCGATAACCGCTTTACCCCGATCCATCGCCACATCGCCGAGTTTCTCGCTGCGCGATATCTTGCAGGCATGATTGATAAAGGGCTTCCGGCCCGCCGCGTAATCGCCCTGATGACAGGCGCGGACGGCATCGTGGTTACGGAAATGCGAGGGCTTTCCGCCTGGCTTGCGGCGCATAACAAAGACGCCCGTGCTTATCTCATTGAGCAGGACCCCGTGGGCGTGGGGCTGTACGGTGACATCGGGGGATTCTTCGCCGACGAGAAGCGTGCGTTGCTGTATTCCCTGAAGGGCGAGAAGCGCCGGCTTGATTATCCCGGATGGAGACAGGCTATGGCCTTTCGGGCGCTTGCCGCGCCTGACATGGAGCCCGCGCTAAAGGATGTTCTGACCGATTCTGATCGGGGAGAAGCGCATCAACTGGTCGCCGATTTGGCGCTGCGTGTTTTGCAGTACGGCGAATCGCTTCCAGGCCTCTCCGGGATTCTGTTGGAAATCATCCGTGACGACAGGAATCCATGGTGGCCCGTCGTCAGGAAATTAGCTCTTGACGCCTTTATCCAGAATTGCCCGGACAGCGAGGGCAAAACAAAGCAACTCAAGGCGCTGCTGGCAGATATTCAAGGCGGGAGCGTTTCCGATTCCGACAACGAACTTCTTGGTGCGCTTCTAACCCAGCTTTATCCCCGACATCTCTCGCCATCGGAGGTGTGGGATTATTTTTCTGAAATAGGAGATGCCCCGATTAACGGGAGATATTACCAATTCTGGCAAATTTATCTTGTTGACAGAGATATATCCTCTGATGATCAGGTGGCCGAACTGCTCGATAATCTGAAAGAGCGGCTTCCCCGCTTGCGGCCTGTGCTGGACGCGCGGCTATTGCATGACCCTCCCCTGCAACTCCTGGTTCGCGGCCTGAAAGCGCATGGGGATCGAATCGATGCAAAACGTCTCTACAATTGGCTTGACGTTGGTTTGGCAGAGCACGGAGGATTACGAGGCAGTGGCCAGGAAGCCATATCCATGGTTCGCTTGTGGCTGGAACAACGTCCTGATGTACAAAAGGCGATCATAATGGAAGGGTTGCAACGCTGTTTCGCATCGGATAGCGACGAAGGTTTTGATTTCTGTGCGTCCGAGGTCGAGAAACGCCTCTATGGCGCAAGTCCTCCGGCCGATTACGGCCTTTGGTGTCTTGAGCAGGCTGTGGCCATGGCGGATACCAAACCGCATATTGCGGAACGCCTGCTTGAATGGGCTTTTCAGGCGCATAACGATCCAGACCTTGATGAAGGGCTGTCGCGTGAGGTTTTGCAAGAACAAGCAGGGAAAAACGAAAAATTGCGCCCGATTATGGAGCGGCTGTTGCAGCCTTCTCCACCGCCTCCCGACACGTTCAAACTGAAGGCAAGAATAAAAGAAGAGCAGGAACAATTCATGCTTGATCGTTTGCGTGCAAACGAAGCCGTATTGCGTGAAAACCGGGTTGATCCCGACCTGCTTTACGAGATAGCGAGGAAATATTTTAGCGGGCTTGCGAATTCCGTCAGGCTGGACTTCGCCGGAGAGCGTCTCGCCATCGTCGAACAGGCAGGCCCCAACGGCGGGGTGCAGGCTGTCAAGAAATGGCTTTACGGCAATCAGAATTTAACCGATGTAGCCTTGGAGGGTCTCCGCGGCGTGATCGACAGAGAGGACGTTCCGGATGTCGAGGAGATTTTGGACCTGGAAATACAGCGCCGTATGCATTACCTCGGCTTGCCTTTTTTGGCTGCTCTGGAGGAAATCAAAAGAACAGCGCCCGAAGACGATGCGTCGCAATGGAGCGACGATCGAATTCGCAAGGCGGTTGTTTTCTATTACTGTTACGGAAATTATCTGCACATGCCCTCCGGGCACGACTATTGTCCTGAATGGTATCAAAAACTTCTTGCCGAGCGCCCTGAAATCGTTGCGGAGGCGCTGGTCCAATACGGCCGCTGCGTATTTCAGGTTGGCGACGATTATGTCGATCCCAGGGCCGCCAAATTCCGCAAACTTGAATTAGACCCTGATCATGCGAAAGTCGCCCAACACGCGACTCTTTCCCTGCTCCGCGCCTTTCCGATTCGCCGCGCTCCGGAAGATCAAAGCCATCTCTCGTCGCTAAACCATTTACTCTGGGCCGCCATCAAATATGCTGATCGGGCCTTGCTGCAAGAGCTGATCGAAAGCAAGCGGTCTTTGGAGAGTATAACCGCTGCCCAGCGCGTACGCTGGCTGGCGGCGGGCGCTATGGTTTGGCCCGGGAAATACACGGATCCCCTGAAGGATTTCGTACAGGAGGATCAGGAAAACCGTGTTCGTTATCTCAAGGCGTTCTTTGGAAGCCGCGTGTACCAGGGCGCTTACAGGGGGGCGGAGCACATGTCGTCCTTTGCAGGCCGTGAGTTGTTCCCGTTCGATGCATCGAAGGTTCCGTTGTGGAAATTGCTTATTCGTCTTATAGGCAGTGTTGTCGGACCTGATTGGTGGGGAGATCATGCATTTGATCTTGTCCGCATGTTGCTTGAAGACCTCGTCAATTCCCCCGAAGACAGCGCCAGCGATGCATTGGCCAATCTTCTCGCCGATCCTGCGCTGGAGCGTTGGAACGACACACTAAAACAGGCGCAAGACAACCAGCGAACGATTCGACGCGACGCCGGTTATCGCCATCCCGATATCAAGCAGGTATGCAAGACGCTGGATGGCGCCACCCCCGCCAATCCTGCCGATCTTGCGGCTCTGGTGAAGGACCGTCTGGACGAAATAGGCAGCAAGATTCGGAGTGGTCCTACTTCGGATTGGCGGCAGTACTGGAATGTCGATTCGTATAATCGACCGAAGGACCCTAAACCGGAAAATGCATGCCGCGACAATCTGTTATCGGATTTGCAAGAAAAATTGAGACCATTGGGCATTGACGCCCAATCGGAGGGACAGTACGCCAACGATACAGAAGCCGACATCCGCATTTCCTACACGCATCCTTCCGCCGGATATTTTCAGGTGCCCGTGGAGATCAAGAAAAACTCGCATCTGAGACTCTGGAGCGCGATACGCGACCAGTTGATTGCAAAGTACGCGATTGATCCGGACACGGACGGATATGGCATTTATCTCGTATTCTGGTTTGGCAAGGAATACGCCAGGACCCCGCATGAGCGCGGCTACCCGGACGACGCCGAAGAAATGAAGCAGTGGCTGGAAGATTCGCTGTCCCCCGAACAAGCCCGCAAAATCTCGGTATGCGTTATCGACGCGAGCAAGCCGGACGGTAAATGAGCCGGTAAATAAGCCCTGATTTGTTGGCGACACGGAAAACCGGACTCCGTTTCCTTTCACGAAGTCGATATTCGCCCTGTTTGAACCGAAAACGCCCCTATGCCCGGCCAGCTCTTCACGCATTACTTCCTGACCGACGGCATCCGCGAAACGCCGGAGTGGAAAGCTTCGGCAGCCGACCCGGAGGCGTTCGCTTCGTTCAGGGAGGGCGTGGCCCGGCGCTATGAGGCGCTCCGGCGCTCAAGCGACCCTAACGAAGCCGTTACCGAGCAGGACCTGATTCGTCCGGCGCTGGATTTGCTGGGGTCGGAGGATCTGGGCGGCGAAATCAGAATATCCGGCGATCCCATAGTTGGCTTCGACGAGTCTGGACGGCGCGGGCAGGCGCTGGCCATACGGGTGCAATAGCGTTGCGCGCTGGGTGTGCGCACGGTGCTTGCGCCAGGTCAATTATCCCATTGAGTAATTTCACTCAATGGAGTAATTGCATTTTTGGAGGGGTGGACTACTCACCCGATCAGCTGAATGCGGATTACGATGCCGTCATTGTATCCCTCAAATTGCGTGCATGTCCAGGTATGAATATTGCTGGGAAACAGCGCGGCAAACGAGGCCGTTCGATATATTCCGGTTATCGCTGCGCAGAGATGCATAGCCTGTGCGCCGGAGCATGCGATTTCATGGTTTATCGTCAGGGAGGTAACGATATGAAAGTCTACACACGCATTTCCTTGTTCTTCGTGCTCGCCGTGCTGGTTTCCGGTTGCACTACCGTAAGTTACACGCTGCTTGGGGCCGGCCAGGGCCATCCTCCGGTGCCGGAATCCGAGGTGCAGGTGTTTACGGAAGAGGACGAATTGCCGGAGCATACGCGCATTGCGTTGCTCCACCGCAGTTTGGACATGAAGGGCATTGCCCGCACCAACCCTGGCAAATTGGTCGCCATGCTGCGCAATAAGGCAGGCGCTTTGGGGGCCAACGGTATTGTAGTAGCCGGCGTGAAGGGTATGGGCGATGGGGTGTGGGTGGTTAATGATACCGACAGGGTGCGGATGGTTGCAGATCCGGCCGTGACGGGTTTGGAATCTGGATCTGCCATCTACGTGGATGCGATCGCTATACGGGTGGAGTAGGGGGGAGGGAGCGGGTGCGAGCATTGCGGCGTTTTAGTGGAATCGCGCCATAATCGCGCCGGGATTGCCTATTGCCCGCGACCTCGGCTACGACGGTCCGCCCTTCGTCTGGGACGAGGAAGAACGCCGCCACTTGCGGGCCCGGCTCGATGCGCTGTACTTCCACCTGTACGGCCTGGACCGGGAAGATGCGGCCTACGTGCTGGGCACCTTCCCCATCGTCCGCCGCGAGGACAAGAAGCAATTCGGCCGCTACCGCACCCGCGACCTGATTCTCGCGTATATGAGCGCCCTGACGGCCGGGGATACGGATACAGTGGTGGCGGCGTAGGGGGGTTAGTTTCGGCAGGGTTTTGTATCAGGGTATCCTTAAACTGGAACAGCGTAGCAGCAGGGGCGTTTGCGGTCTACAGGCAGTGAAATGAGTGAGGGCCGGTAAATATCCTTGAGGCCATTCGGGCCAAGATGCTAAGAGGCGAGTTCGAGTTTTCTCAACACGCGACGGACCAGAGCATCAGGCGATGGATTACTGTACAAGAGCTTCGCGAAGCAATGCAAGCCCCTGAACTTATCGAAGATTATCCGGACGCCAAGTATGGTCCGAGTTGCCTTATTCTGGGGTTCACCAACTCTGGACGCCCGCTGCACATTCATTGCAGTCATGCGTCAAGGGAGATCGTAAAAATCATTACGCTCTACGAACCATCCCCGTCAATCTGGCTGGGCTTCAAACGCAGGAGAAAGGCCAATGTGTGACAACACCGGTTGGGACGAGACGTTTGTCGAGACAAAGGTCACCTACCATATCGAGATCGAAGGAACATCGATTCTTGTGCGGAATGTTCCCGCTCGACTTAATGTCGAAACAGGAGAACGGATGTTCTCGCCCGAAATTGTTGAGCGCTTGCAGGAAATCGTTCGAAGCAAGCGCCTTCCCGCCCGCCTGATCAAGACGCCGGTATACGAATACGCCTGATTGAGTATTCCGGACCGCCCGCACGACGCAAACTGCGCACCGGACTGGTTTTGATCGGAAGTGGTTCGGGTTGATTGGACAGTGTTATGGGGATTCGAGGAGGCTCTTCGATCATAGCAGCACGGATGGGAGCGGCTTTGATTTTCCAAAATTACGCTATTGAGTAATTTTACTCAATAGCGTAATTGCATCCCTTCGGCAACCACCCTTTACCCCTTCCCCTTCAGCGCCTCGGCTGCCTCGGCCGCGCCACAGGACTCTGCCCACGCAAGGGGAATGCTACCCTGCTCCAGCTTGTCCGAAAGTATACGGATAACCGGAGCGCAGTGTAACCGGCGATTGCTTTTGCAGCGACCTTTCAGCCGGGAGATACGGAGACGGTGGTGGCGGCGTAGGGGGTAGTTTCGGGGCCATAACGACAGGGTTTTTAATTTAAATTGCACAAAGTATCAAAATTTAATACTTTATGCATATGAAAAATAAAAAGAAACGCATACGCGCCAGAGACTATATCGCCGACCTTGCCGCTGCCGGACGTTATCACTTTTCTTCCGGCGAAGCGCGCGAGGCGCTCGGCGTTTCCGCTGACGCAGCCAAACTGGCGCTGAACCGTCTCGCGCGGCAACATCTCGTTGCGACGCCGGCGCGGGGGTTCTATGTGATCGTTCCTATGGAATATCGCTCTCTTGGTTGCCTGCCGGCAGATCAGTTCATTCCGGAACTGATGGGGCGCTTGAATCTATCTTACTACGCGGGATTGCTTACGGCTGCGCAATATCATGGCGCGGCTCATCACCGCCCGCAAGAGTTTCAGGTATTTCTGGATACGGAGCGGCGTTCTCTCCACTGCGGCCATGTCCGCGTGGCGTTCGTTACGCGCAAGCGCTTGGGCGAGGTACCGGTGCAAAGTTTTAACACGCCACGCGGCGCAATTCTTGTTTCCACTCCCGAAGCAACGGCTGTCGATCTGGTTGGCTATCACCATCGCGCCGGCGGGCTTGATCAAGTAGCGACCATCCTGTCCGAACTTGCGGAACGGATCGATTCGCAGAAGTTGGTCGCGGCGGCAAAAACCGCCCCTGTTACCTGGGCGCAGAGGTTGGGATATCTTCTTGAGCAAGTGGGCGCTGGTAAAACCGTCGGTGCACTCAAAAGACATGTTGCACAGGCTTCCCACCGCCCCACACCGCTTCTGAATGAATCTTCCGGACAGGGTTCGCGTCGCGCTGCCGACTGGAACCTCATCGTCAATGTCGACGTGGAGGCAGAACTATGATTCCCCGCGACCACATTACTGCGTGGCGGGCCCAGGCGCCGTGGATACCGGATTTTCAAGTCGAACAGGATCTGGTGATAAGTCGGGTGCTCGTCCAGATTTTCTCCCACCCGCTGCTCAGGGAATCGCTGGCGTTCCGTGGCGGTACGGCTCTCTACAAACTTTACATCAGGCCACCCGCCAGATATTCCGAAGATATCGACTTGGTGCAGATCAATGCCGAACCGGCTGGTCCCATGATGGATGCTCTGCACGAAACGCTCGATTTCTGGCTGGGGCCGCCGCGCTGGAAACAAACCGACGCTCGCGTGACATTCGTTTATCGCTTCGAATCCGAAGGCACGCCGCCATTGGGTATGCGTCTCAAGATCGAAATAAACTCGCGCGAACACTTTACGGCGTTCGGCTTCGTGCAGAAACCTTTCAAGGTATCCTCGCGCTGGTTCGAAGGCGCCTGTGAAATCTGCACGTATGAACTGGATGAACTATTGGGTACGAAGCTACGCGCGCTTTATCAACGCAAAAAAGGGCGAGATATTTTCGATCTGGCCATCGCATTGAGAGAACCCGGTGCCGACCCGAACAGGATCATTGCAGCTTTTTCCAGATATATGCAGTGCGGCGGTCATGCCGTATCGCGTACACAGTTCGAGCAGAATCTTGAAACGAAGATGCGGGACCCGCAATTTCTTGCCGATATTGGTCCGTTGCTCGCCAGCGGTTATGATTGGGATATCGATGCTGCTGCCAGAACGGTTCAAACGCAACTCATAGAGCGATTACCATAATGCGTTGTAGCGTGGGCGCCGAGAAATTCTACCTATCTCGATTCGTAAAGCCCAGAGTTCCGGAACGGGTATTATGTCTGCCCTTGCCCCGGTTACGCCATTCCGGCCAATGCCCGAATCTTATCCCTAAAGTAGCAGAAACTGGGTGATTTGTTGGCGTCTACGTCCATATGAGGCGCGATTTTTTCTGCCCATTTGGATTTTTCTCTTCCCGCGGTTTGCCGCCCTCTTTCTTTAAGTTCCTCGGACCCTCGGGCGAATACAGCATCGGCCAACAGTTCCCAAGTTCCACAAATGGAGTCATTTTCGTAGGAATTGAGTATGTTGTTTTTGGCTTTCGGATAGGCTGCCTTGATCGCAGGAATATCGCCCAAGAGCCAAGCCTCTCCTTCTTCTATAGCAATACAGAAGCGGATTTCTGGCTTGGGGTCGCACGAATCCAGCACGTCGAAAAGTTCCTGGCGAAATGTCTTGAGACATTTATCGTCCAGGTCGCAGACCAAGATCACTGTTGCCGGATAATTGGCGGGATAGTCGGCAAATGTCTTTCCGTACCCTTTGAGCAATCTGGGGATTTGGTCAAGGAGAATACGTTTATTCGCCTCACTTCTGGATTTAAGGCGCTTGGGAATCCGGCCGACTCCCCGGTAACTAATGATCCTGCATGTACCTTGTCCACCTGTAATTTCCGGTATCAGAATGTCCAGCGCCTTTTTCCCGGACTGGTCTTCGACAAGTACTTCAAAGTGCATCCGGTCACCTCGCATCCAGATAGTCGCTGTACCAGAGACCGCCCAGCGGCAACCCCTCCGCAACCATATTGTTCACGAGCGGATCGTCGCTTGCCCGACGGATCGTCGAAAAGCCGTCTTCGCCCTTTTCCAGAATCCATACTTCATTCGGCTCAAGAGCATCAACCAGATAAGGTTGATGCGTTGTGATGAAAACCTGTGAGCCACGATTGCGATGAGAGTGCTCGCGAAATTCTCTGGCGAGGGTTTCGAGGAGCTTGTGATACAACCCATTTTCCGGTTCTTCGATACACAGGAACGGGGGCGGAGAAGGGTCTTCAAGTAACAGCAGGTATGCGAATACCTTCAACGTCCCGTCAGACATTTGCTGGGCATAAAAGGGGTCCTGAAAGCCTTTGTCGTTGAAGCGGAGGAGCAGTCGGCCGTCGATGGTTCTTTCCGTGTCGATCCGGTCTATGCCTGGAATCTTTTCGGCAATATTTTTCAGGATATTTTGAAAACGCTTCGGATGTTCGCGCTCCATGAATTGTACGACGTTGCCGAGGTTGTTTCCACGGGTATTAAGGTGTCTTTGGGGACCTGCCAGTGGCAGACTACGGGCTGCATCCGGGGTGAAGTAGCTGAGGTACCATCCCTCCACGAATCGGCGAAAGGCGGAAATGCGCGGGTGTTCTTTCAAGTTGCCGAGCGTGGCGATGCCAAGCTTTCGGTTGTCCTCCAATACGACCCATTCTGCATCTTCGAATTCCATCCATTCTGCATCTTCGAATTCCACCATTTCTTTTGCTAAGCGTATTACTGTATCCCGATCAAAGCCTTCTTCTGCCATTAAATTTCCCGTCCAGGCAAATCCATTTCCTTTGGTAAGGGCAAGAAAATATCGTTCGGATTGTCCTCTGATTTCGGACATAGATTCACGCAACAAATAAGGGCGCTTCTTTTTATCTATATCAATGGTTATTTTATAAATAAATAATGGTTTGTTTCGATGTTCTCTGTAGTATACCTCGAACCTGATGGGGCCTGCCTGCCCCTGCGTTCGCATTTTCTCGAAACCGCCGCGTCCTCGACTGTCGCAAGCCTCTTCAACACCGGACTTGAGCGCATCCGCCAGAAATCCGAACGCATCAAACAGGGCGCTTTTCCCTACCCCGTTTTTGCCGATTACCGCCGTCACAGGAGTGAGCGGTTGGCCTTTTGGCTGGTTCCAAAGGCGTCCCAGCGTCACATTCTTTAGCGCCTTGAAATTCTTTACTCGAAACCCTTCTATTCTGGCCATTGTGCGGTTCGTATCGGATCGCTGAAATGCGCCCTGGGATATTCTTGAGACCAGAAATGGTCCAGAAAATACAGGTAGTTAACGAGGGCTGTTTCAAATGTAGGGCTGCCGTGGAGCGCGCCGCCTTCGGCAGTGGCTTTCGTCTGTAGTATACGGCGTATGCCGTCAGGTTGTCAAGACCCTGACGCGGGCGCTCTTCTTCGTTGCAGCAGCGGATACGGCGGAATGCCGCAGCGCTTGGATTCAGGATTATTCCCGAGGACGTTCTTTGCCCGTAGCGGCGTCCCCGGATCATGTTCCCGGCGCTTCGTTCGAAGCGTTCGGCCACGATTCTTCGACGCTCCTCCCGCGGCGTAAATATGCCCCGCGCCGCCGTTCAGAACCAGTACTTGAGGTTGACTGTCAAGGCCTGGTAGCTGATGTCCGCGAATTCCAGCTCCGCGTCGAACGGCGTGACTCCGTCGGCCCGCACCGGCGCGTGGCTGCGAATGGTCTCCCAGATGGCGTCGTCTGTCACATCGCCAATCAGGGCCCAGCGCAACGTTGCGCCGATCGCAGCGCGTTCGCTCAGCGCATAGTCAATGCCGGCCAGCCCCTGGAATCCGAACACCATTTCGCTAACCTTCGTGTCGATGATGCTGGCTGTTCCCGCCGCGGCTTGCTTGGCGGTTTCCGGCCAGTCCGGCGTGAATTCGACCTGCAGGTATTCTGCTTCCGGCTTGCGAATGAATTGCGCGTAGTAACTCAGTTGCGTAACGGCCATGCCGGCGCCTGCGCCGACATAGGGCGTCCATCTCGAGTCGTTCAGGAAATCGTAGTACGCATTGACGAAGAATTGATGGGCCCTGAAATCCCCGATCCACTCGTTAGGCGGACGATCGGTGCTCCACTCCGATGTTTTGCCCTGGAACGATGCGCTGGTCGTGCCGCCGATCGGCTTCGAATCGTCGCCCATGTAGCGGTGCAGGTATTCTGCCTCGAACCGCAGTCCGCCCATTCCGTAGCCGACAGCCAATCCGCTAATTATTCCGCTGCCTGGTTCGAGTTCGTTTTCCGAAAGGACGCCGGGCGTGTTGTCGATGCAAGCCGGGTCGCTGCTCGGCGGACTTGCCGGCGGCGAATAGAGAAGCGCGTCACAGCGCGTCGGGTGGTTGATTGCTCCGAGCGTCGATTCAATGGCGGAGGAATTTGCGACCCCGAGTTGCAGCCCGACGTAAGCGCCGTTGCGAGGCATGTTCTGAGCGAAGGCCGGGGCGCCGACGAGGGGAAGGCACAGCGCGGCGATCAGAGCGGCTCGCAAGAATGGCGAGAGTTGGGTACGTCGGGTTTGCATGGGCATCGTGGTTGGGGTTGTTGCGAAGAGGCCTCTGGTTATTCCGGCTCGTCCGAGAATATACGGATATACGGAGCGTAGCGGAACCGGCGGTTGCGCTGGTATCCGGTGATTTCTTCCAATATCCCCGCATCGACGAGGCGGGCAACGAGCTGATTTGCAGCAGTATAACTCGTTTCGATCATTGCCCGCGCGTCGGCAACGGAAAGGACAGGAAACCGGTACAGGCGTTCGAGAACCTGCAGACCGTTCACGGCGCTTCGTCCGAAATGTTCGGTAACGATGCTTCGGTGCTCCTCCCGCAGTGTAAATATCCGCCGGACGCTTTTGACGGCCTCGTTGCTTACCTCCGCCACGCCTTGCAGAAAGAACGCGAGCCAGCCTTCCCAGTCGCCGGCGTCCCGGATGGCTTGCAGCCGTTCGTAGTATTCCGCGCGATGCTTTTTCAGAAAGACAGAAAGATAGAGTACAGGCTTGAACAGGATTTCTTGCTGGCACAGAAAAAACGTGATGAGCAGTCTGCCTGTCCGACCGTTTCCGTCCAGAAAGGGGTGAATGGCCTCGAACTGGGCATGCGCCATCCCGATGCGGAGAAGGGGTGCAATGTTGTCGGAGGCATGGAGAAATTTCTCCAGTTCGCCCAGTGCATTCGACACTTCATGAGGCGGAGGAGGGACGTAGGCGGCTTCGTTCAGCGTGCAACCGGCAGCCCCGATCCAGTTCTGGGAACGTCGTAATTCTCCGGGTTGAAGCATTCCGCCGCGTACGCCCTGCATCAGTCGTTCGTGGATTTCCCGGATGAGCCGGATTGAAAGCGGTAGCGTTTGCAGGCGTTGCAGCCCGTGGTTCATCGCATTGACATAGTTGATGACCTCGTGCACGTCGCCCGGGAGGTTCGGGACAAAGATGTTCGCCTCGGCGTTCAGCACATCCTGCAGGGAACTCTGCGTTCCTTCGATCTGGCTTGAGAGCACGGCTTCTCGTCGAACGTACATGAATACGAACAGATCGGGGTTCGGCAAGGTCTGAATGGAGCCGTCCAGTCGTCCCAAAGCGCGGTCGGCTTTGGACAACAAGGTTTGCAGATTATTCGTCATCTGCACAGGCGGAGTTGGAGGCAACGGCGCCGGGATGAAGGCGCGGTACCCCGACGGCTGAGGTTCGTAACGCCCGGATCGATGGCGCATATCTTGCAAATGGGTGGACATGGTTCTTAATCCCGATGGTTTTTTTGCGGAGACAGATTTGCGGTTATATGCAAGGCTGAGTGGTTTATGGACGAAGTATATCCCTGTATGCAACCTTCGCTTTAATATGGGATTGCCTGGGTTGCTTATGTTGCCCTGCCTTTAATATAGCAATTATTTCGCTCCATACGCAAGGCATCCTTTAACATGGCCGTCATTTCGCTCCATATGCAAGACAGCCTTTAACATGGCCGTCATTTCGCTCCATATGCAAGGCAGCCTTCAGTATGGCTCCCGCCACGCCCCATGCGCAACCCAGCCCGCAATACAGGCGAATTCGCCGAACGCCTGTCCCCCTTGCACATCATCCCCGCCCCGGCGTACCTTGACGACGGGCGCCGCCGCAACGTTTTCCGGTCGCGCGCCTTCGAACCCTTGCTCTTTTGCTCCAACCCTGCTTCTTCGCCATGTACCGCTCCCTGTTTGCTTCGCTGTCCGCATGCGCCGCGTTGTTTTTGGCTGCCTCCCTTCCCGCTCAGGCCCAGGATGATCTGGTTCGCCCGGAGGGGTGGCAGGTCCGGTTCGATAATCCCGAAGCGTCGGAGGACGATCTGGAGATGTTCGTGGCCATGCCGCCCGGATGGCATGTGACCTCCGGCCCGGCGGCGATCTACCGGGGCCCGGACATGGAGGCGTCCGGCGAGTACCGGATGGAAATGGAAGTATACCTGTTCGATCCGGCGGGCCGCCGGGAAGCGTTCGGCCTGTTTGTCGGCGGGAAGGACCTGGCGGGAGACGCCATTGAGTATACGTATTTCCTGCTGCGCGACGGGGGAGAATTCATCGTCAAGCGGCGCGAAGGGGCGGAAGCGCCTACCATTCATCCCTGGACGGGGCATGAGGCGATTCTTGGCTGGGCCGATCGCGAAGAGGAAGCCTCCTCCGTGAAGAATGTCCTTGCCCTGGAGGCCGGCGCCGAGACGGTGCGGTTTTTCGTGAACGACGCGGAAGTGGCTGCCCTGCCCCGGGCCGACCTTGGCGTGGACGGCGTGTTCGGCATGCGGGTGAACCATGCCCTCAATCTGCATGTGTCGAGGCTGGAGACGGTGGCGATGGGAGGGGAGGAGATGGAAATGGAAGGAGCGGCAATGGAGAACGAAGAGGCCGAAGAGAAAGATTAGCGGGTCGGCGGCGAGGCCGTTCGGCGCGAGGCGGACAAATTTGTCCAGACATTTTTGAACGCGCCTTTCCGCTTTTCACGATCCCGCTGGAATATATCCCGACCGCGAACCGAGGCAAATTGGCCATGATCGGGTTGCGCCCGGCAAGGCTCGTTTTTCCGCTCCGCGAGATGCCGGCCATGCATTCCGCAAGGCAAAGCCCGGCGGCGTTACCCCTCTGTCCATGTCCGCGTCGGCATGGACAAAAAGATTTCCACCGGGACGCCGCCTCCGCCCACGAGCAGCTTGCGGGCGGGGCCGAAGGCTCGCTCGAAGGCGGTCAGCCCCGGCAGCCCTTGCCGCGCCGCGCCGCTTTTCACCTCGATTGCGATCAGTTTCCGTTTCGCGCGCGCGACGAAGTCTACCTCGCGATTTCGTTCGCGCCAGTAGTAGAGTGCAATGTCTCCGGTCATGGCGGCGTTGGCCAAGTGGGCGCCCACCGCAGATTCCACCAGACGTCCCCAGAATGCAAGGTCCGTTCGCGCCTCGGCCAGCGTGCGTTCGGATTGCGCGCCGATCAAGGCCGTATTGAGGACCTGCAATTTGGGACTGGACGCTCTTCGCCGGATTGTTCCGCCTGAGTACTTTTGCAAGCCTGTGAGCATGCCCGCTCCAGACAGCAAATCAAGGTAATGGGCCAGGGTGGTCGTGTTGCCTGCCTCCTGAAGTTGCCCTGTCATTTTGGCGTACGAGAGTATTTGCCCCGAATACGCGCACCCCAGTTCGAACAGCCTGCGCAGCAACGCGGGCTTATCGACCCGGGACAGCAGGAGCACATCGCGCGAGATAGTGGTTTCGATGAGTGCGTCGCGGATGTAGCGCGCCCAGCGTTTCGGTTGTTTCGCCAGCGGCGCAGCGCCGGGGTAGGCTCCGTAAAAAATATATTCGTCCAATGTCCAGCCGAACGCTGCGCGCATTTCCGGGAAACTCCAGTGCGGCAATCGAAGAACCTCGAACCGGCCCGCCAGGCTCTCCGTTAATCCTTGTTGGATCAGCAAGGGGGCCGAACCGAGGAGCATGACTTTCAGAGGGCGTCCGCGGCGGGTATCCTCATCCCATAGCCGTTTGACCGCTTCGGACCAATTTGTCGCTTTCTGAATTTCGTCCAGCACAAGGAGGGCGCCCCGGCTATCGGTTTCCCGGGCCAGCAAGCGCGCTGTTTCCCATTGAGTCTCGATCCATGCGGAGTCGCGGAGGGTGGGTTCGTCGGCGCTGGCGATATGGTGCGGCAGACCGCATTCTGCGGCTACATGCAGCGCCAGCGTGGTTTTGCCCACTTGCCGCGGTCCGGCCACGATGTGCATGAATCGTCGCGGCTCCTCCAGGCGATTCAGCAATTCGGCAGCTTGGGGACGGACGATATGCTTTGCGGGGAGGTCGTGCAACGCGTTTGGGTCGTCTTGCGACGCGTTTGGTACGTTTTACTCAATATTATGAGTAAAAATACTCAATACATTGAGTAAAATGAAAATTTGTGTATAACATCTCTTTTGCATGCCCGCTCCAGACAGCGCATCGAGGCCATGGGCTGGGGATCGCCCGGCAGAGAGCAGTCATTGTCGTCCGCGCGCGGCAGCCCGCCTCGCTGCGCGTTATTCGCTGTCCGTCGCCTCGTCCGGCAGCGCAAACGCGACCAGCATGCCCCCAACGGGCCGGTTCGACTTGCCGCCTCCCGCCGAAATCGCCACGTACTGCTTGCCGTTCGCCATGTACGTGCTGGGCGTGGCGTTCCCCCCAAAGGGCAGATCGGCTTCCCAGAGCGTTGCGCCCGTTTCCTTGTCGAAGGCCCGGAATTTCTCGTCGGCGGCGGCGCCGATGAAGAGTACGCCGCCCGCCGTCACGATGGGGCCGCCGTAATTTTCCGTACCGGTTTGCGGAATCCCGCGCGCCGTCAATTCCTCGTACTCGCCGAGCGGTACGGTCCATTTGACGTCGCCCGTGTTCAGGTCCACGGCGTTCAGCGTGCCCCAGGGCGGTTTGATGGCCGGGTAGCCTTCGTGGTCCAGCCAGCGCTGGAACCCCCGGAAGGCGTACGGCGGCGTTGAGGCGTCCACTGCGTTTTCCTCCGGTTCCATGGCTGGCTCTACGCCGAAGAGATGGTCCAGGATAGCCTTTAGGTTTTCTTCCGGCGTCTGATCGAAAGGAGGCATGCGCGCGCCGCCCTGCACGAGCAGCGCCATGGCCTGCTCCCGGCTGTAGCGTTCGCCCATATCCGTAAGCGCCGGAAAGCCGCCTCCCGGATCGCCGCTGCCGTCCAGGCCGTGGCAGGACGCGCAGATGGCCCGATAGTACCGTTCCCCGCGAGGCAGGGGCGTACCGTCCTCGCGCCGCGTCGGTATAAGTTGGTAGAACCACGGAATTTCGTTGATATTCACGTACAATACGCCGTCGGGATCGGCCGCCGATCCGCCCCATTCCATGCCCCCGTCATATCCGGGAAACTTGATTTTCTGTTCCAGACTCGGCGGCGGGAACGACCCGTAGGTTCCGGATTGCGTAATCAGGTCGGTGGTCAACTGCCGGGCTTCCGGCGAAATATTCGATACGTCGTCCAGCGTGTATTCCTGCCGCATGAGCGGGGGCGGCCATGTGGGATAAGGCTGCGTGGGCCAGGCCTGCATATCCGGCAATTCCGACGCGGGAGCAGGGCGTTCTTCGATGGGCCAGAGCGGCTCGCCCGTAACCCGGTCGAAGACATACAGCAAACCCATTTTCGTGCCTTGCGCCACAATGTCCACCCATTCTCCGTCGCGCCGGACGGTCAGCAGCGTGGGCGGAGTCGGGTTGTCCATGTCCCACAGGTCGTGATGAACGAACTGGAAGTGCCACAGGCGCTCGCCCGTGCGGGCGTCCAGCGCAATAAGGGAGTTGGCGAACAGATTCTCGCCGTACCGGTCGCCGCCGTAGAAGTCGGGGCCTGCGGTTTCCGTGGAGGAGTATACGATGCCCTGCTCCATATCCATTGCAATGCCGGACCAGTCCGAGGCGCCCCCCGCGTGTTCCAGATAGCCTTCCGGCCATGTCTCCGACCCGAATTCCCCCGGACGGGGCAGGGTATGGAAGATCCAGATGCGTTCGCCGGTCCGCGCGTCGAGCGCAATCACCGCGCCGGGCACGTTCTCCGCTACCCGCACGCCGAAAACAAGCATGTCTTCGTAGACGTATCCGCCCGAGTTCAGGCCCACGTTCGGACGGCCTTCCCAGTCGATGCGGTCGCCTATATGGAGCCAGCCGCCTTCGCCGAACGAGGGGACCGGCTCGCCTGTTTCTGCGTCGAGGGAGTACATCCAGGGGCCTTTCGTCGTGAAGATGCGCCCGTTTTCTCCGTCTTCCCAGTATATGAAGCCCCGTTGACGGCCGCCGCCCTGGTGCATGCCGCCGTCGTGGGAATTGGTTTCGTCGGGATTGAAGGTCCACAGATGTTCGCCCGTTGCGGCGTCGAGCGCCGTCATTTTGCGGGTCGGGGTAGCCGTGTACAGCACCCCGTCCACGATGAGGTTGTTGGCCTGGTACTCGCTTTCGTCCCCCGTGTCGTAGCTCCACGCCATTTCCAGCAGGTGGACATTCTCCGTGTCGATCTGATCGAGCAGGGAATACTGGTTGCTGGTCGGATGGCCGAGATAATTCGCCCAGTCCGCATCGGCGCCGACCGGCGCGCGCGGAGGCGCTTCGGAACAGGCGGCCAGGGTTGCGGCAAGCGCCGCAGCGGCGGTCAGACGGGAGAAAAAGCGGGTCATATCATCAGGGGTTGAATGAAAATGCGGGCCGCGTAAGCCGGGATACGGCGGCTATTGCAATGCAGCTATTGCAAAGGGGCGTCCATCCTGCAGGATCACGAATCCGGGAAGAGCGCCGGGTCCAGGCCGGGAATGATCCTGAGTGCGTTTTCGTAGTAGATTTTCCGCAGCACATCGTCCGGGAGGTCCATGCCGTACATGCTCCAGAAAGCATGCCGCTTGCGGTAATACGGAAAGTATTCGTCCGCCGTCTCGAAGATGCGGAAGTAGACGTAGTATTCGGACGGCTCCCACGAATCCTTGCCCATAAGCACGCGGTCCTGGTATTTCGTCAGGAAGGCTTTCGCGGTGTGCGGCTGACGGCCCAGTTCGGCGATGACGGCGCCGAGTTCGGTGTACATGTTGGGCATTTTGTCCAGCAGGCCGCCCAGCCGCCCGAGGTCGTTTCCCAGCCAGCCGAGGTGCGCGCTGATGAAAATGGTGTTCGAGTGTCTGGCGATCAGGTTCCAGTGTTCGGTCATGATCGTTTCCCAGGAAGGGACCGGATCGCGTTTGCGGCGCGGGCGCTCCTTGAGCTCGAACCAGCGCTCGTTGAAGCGGTCGTGCGGCTCCCAGAAGGGGGCCGGGTCTGCTGTATGGATGAGGACCGGAATGCCCAATTCGCCGGCCTTCCGCCAGATGGGGTCCAGTTTCGGGTCGTCGGTTTTTAGCCGCGCGCCATCCTCGTAGAAGATGTACATGCCAAGGCTTTTGTAAATCTTCAGGCCTTTGGCGCCCAGCCGTACGTCTTCTTCCAGTTGGGCCGCCGCTTTCTCGCCGAAATCCGGATCGTCCAGGGTCTCGAAGTCGATGTTCGCGTAATGCACGAAGCGTCCCGGGGCGTGCAGGTCCGTGGCGGCGATTTTCGCCTGGAGTTCTTCGCCGCTGCCTCCGCTCAGGTTCACCATGACGGCCATATTCATGGCGTCCATGTCCGCAACCATGGCGGCGATATCCTCGGCGGACATTTCGGCGACGCCCCACTGGTGCGCATGGGCGTCCACGAACGGGAATTTCGCGCGGGTCACCTCACGCCCCTCGACGACCAGCGTGGAGCGGGGGGCGTAGTCTTCCCACTGCATTTCCTGGGCCCGGGCGGCGGGCGCGAAAAGAAGGGGCGCAATCGTCATGCATGCGAACGCTGCGGCGAGGAAGCAAACGGGGATGGCTCGGGGGCGGCGGGGCGAAGCGGTTCGGAGCGTCATGGCCGGGTCGGAAAAGGGCGGTGCGTCGAGAAGGAGCGAATGAAGGCCGGGCGCAAACGGGATCGTGCAGGAACCGTTTGGCGTGATGACAACGCCATCCCGTTAAGAAATGATTCTGTTCGAAAAAATAACGGAACGCAACCGGAAAGGAAAAAGAAGATGTAGCCGCTCGTATATTTATTGCCGATCCGTCGCTTTTCCTATCCAGGAGCAGATTGCGCCGCAGTCCGATTCGCGCGCCGCCGCGCGCATGATCCGCCTGTCCCAACGCCGCCTGACAACCGCGATTCCGCCCAAGCCCTCCGCGACGCCATTCGCCGCACGCATGACCCGCCTGTCCCAACGCCGCCTGAAGCAGATCCGTTCGCTGGCGCACAGAAAATACCGCGACCGATACGGGGAGACCATCGTCGAAGGCGCGCGGGCCGTGGAGGCGGCGCTCGCCGCCGGCGCCGAACTGCGCGCGCTGCTTGTGGCGGAATCGGCGCAGGAGCGATTTGCGCAGCGGTTTTCCGTGCCGGCGGATCGGGTGCATGTCGTGTCCGGCCGGGAGATGCGCGCCGTATCCGCGCTGGAAACCAGTCCGGGCGTGCTGGGCGTTGCGGGGATTCGCAGGCAAGCGCCCGAGGCGCTTGCCTCCATGCAGCGCATCCTGTTGCTCGACGGCGTAAGCGATCCGGGGAATGCAGGGACCATTATCCGGACAGCGGCCTGGTTTGGCGTAGAGGCCGTAGTCGCCGCTCCGGATTCCGCGGATGCATATCATCCGAAGGTGGTGCGGGCGTCCATGGGTGGCGTATGGGACGTCGGGCAGGTCGAAACGCCCGACCCGGCCGGGATGCTTGCGGAGTTGGCCGCCCGCGGCTTTGCCGTTTACGGAGCAGACCTGCAAGGAACTCCGGTGGACGCCTGGGCGCCCGCGCTGCCGTCCGTTCTGGCGCTGGGCAGCGAGGCGCACGGCATTTCCCGAAATGTTCGGGAGCGGATTACAGAGCGGGTGCTTGTTCCGGGGCGGACCCGCAAGGCCGGAGAACCGGGGCCGAAAAGCGTCGAATCGCTGAACGCTGCGGTGGCCGCGGGCATTTTGATGCACGCCTGGGCGCGGAAGGCCTGAGGCGGCTTTCCGCAAGGACGTTCCGCGCCTCGCATTCTCCCGAAGGGCGCGCAGCGGACGCCTTTCGGGAGGCAGACAGGCGCGCGCCGGCTGTGTCGTTCACCTTATTATGCGGACCGCCGCCTGCGCTGCTGCGTCATCCTTTGCCGGCGCGCCTCTTTCAGCCGCTGAATCTTTGCAGACTTAATCAGAGCATCCTTAACGATGGAACCATAACGCCCTTTACGCATGAAAGCGAGACAATTTCACTCAGCGCTTCCCTGAAACATTGCATTTAATGGACGTTCGGGCGTACATTGCAGCGTTTCGAGCCTTGTTGGCTGGCGTCAACCCCGGTCGGAGACGCTATTCGCATGAACGATCACGGTAGATGGCGGGACATGCAACGATTTCAACGGCTTCATGACAAGGTCTGTCCCCCCCCCCTCACGTAGTCTGTAGCCTGGCTGCGGCCCTGCTTTGCCTGACGCTCGCGGCGGCGCTTTCGCGTCCGGCCGCGGCGCAGGTAGCCACGGTGGAAAGTATTTCTAACCCAACGGAAGGCCAGGATGCGGTATTCCTCATCAAAATGACGCCAGTGCAGGGTAAGGCAATCTCCGTGTCGTACACCGTCTCCGAGGGCGCCGGCGACTATGTTGCCGCCACGGACGAGGGCGCCGGCAAGATGGTGGACGCCCGATATCCTTGGGGCCACAGGTTTACGATTCCGACCGTGAACGACAGCGCCGACGAAGCGGACGGAACGGTGACCATTACGTTGAACCCCGGCATGGGCTACACGGTGGGGACCGCAAGCACCGCTTCGAGCACGATCTACGACGACGACGGGACGCAGAAATACGCCATTGGGCTGACCGTCGCGGCAGATACATCGGAGGGCGGCATGGGGACTGATACATACAGGGAGATCACGTTCTCCTCGACGCCGGCTTTTCCGTCTGATCGAGCCCCCTTCTCCCTTGATCTCTGCGTCGGCGGCACCGCGAAATTGTCGGATACGGACTACCAGATTGTGGACTCACACGGCTCCCCTGAGCCGTTCAATAATCCCACTCCCAGATGTACTAAAAATACGTTGAAACTTGATAATGCTCCCTTCAGCATCAAAGTGATAGGGGACGACGATATCGAACCGGACGAAACGGTGATCTTGACCCTGCAGAAAAGATCGACGGCAGACACTAATGGAAACCGGACGTTCGACGACATCGACGTCTCTGCAACGATGGGGACGTACACCTACACGATCCTGACCGACGATACGAACAACCCGGACGTCACGATTACGGCGGGTACGTCGCCGGTGACGGAGGGTACGGCGGCGACCTTCACGGTGAGCGCGAATCCTGCTCCTATGGCGGACCTGCCCGTGACCCTGGCGGTGGCTGACGCTCCGGGCGCGGACTTCGTGTCTGCGTCGAACGAGGGGACGGGCAAGACGGTGACGATTCTCGCGCGCGCTACGTCGGCGCCGTACGACGTGCCGACCGCGGGCGACAGCGCGGACGAGCCTAACGGTCCGGTGACGGTGACGGTGGCGTCGGGCACGGGCTACGACGTGGGGAGCCCGTCCGCCGCGTCGGTGACGGTGAACGACGGCGACGCGACGACGGTGACGCTGACGACGCCGGACAAGATCATGAGGGAGGACGACATCATGAACACGGCCTCGCTGACGGTGACGCTGAACCGGGGTCTCGTGTCGGGGGAGAAGCTGGTCGTGCCGCTGTCGTTATCCGGCGCTGTACTGGGCTCGGACTACACGACGTTCCTTTCCGGCGCTCCTTCGGGCGTGACGCTCTCCGGCCTTACGCTCTCCGGCGCCACGCTGACCTTCACGGGTCCGTCCATGGGGGCGACGGCGACCGCGGCGACGGTGACGCTGACCGCGGTGGACGAGGCGGGGACGACGAACGAGACGTTGACGGCGAGCCTGGGGACGCTGACGGCGACGAACCTCGGCGGCGGCGCGACGGGCAGCCGCATCGGCGACGGCGAGATCATGATTATCGACGACGACGTGACGTACGTCCTCTCCGTCAGGGTCTCGCCCGATTCGGTTGAGGGCAACGCGGGCGTCTCGTACCGGGAGGTATTCTTCGAGACGACGCCTGCGCGTCCGCCGTCGTTTCCCCGGTTCTACTTCAATGTCTGCTTCAGCGGCGACGCGGATCTCCGCCTGACCAGCGCGCAAGTAAATGCGGGGGTCAAACTGGACTACGCCATGCACTCCGCCAGGTTTACGACCTCGACGGTGGCCACGGGCAATACCGCGGCCGGCTGCCCGGAGGGCCTCACAGTCGCCACCAACGCCTTTCAGAGCGATTGGCGCTACTTCATCGGCGTCAAGGGGGACGGCGAGGTGGAGCCGGACGAGACGGTGACGATCGCCGTGCGGCGGCTGACGAGCGGCGGCAATCCAACGCCGTCCGACGTGTCGATTTCTTCGACGGCGGGCAGCGCGACCTATACGATCCTTAACGACGACACGAACGACCCGGAGATCACGATCGCTGCGGGGCCGTCGCCGGTGACGGAGGGCGCGTCGGCGACCTTCACGGTGACGGCGAGCCCTGCTCTCATGGCGGATCTGCCGGTGAACCTTACGGTGGCGGACGCGCCGCACTCGGACTTCGTGGCGGCGGCGAACGAGGGGATGGGCAAGACGGCGACGATCGCGGCGAACGCTACGTCGGCCATGTTCGCGGTGGCTACCGCGGGCGACAGCATGGACGAGCCTGACGGCCCGGTGACGGTCACGGTGGAGACGGGTAACGGCTACACGGTGGGGAGCGCGAGCGCCGCGTCGGTGACCGTCAGCGACAACGACACGACGACGGTGACGCTCTCGGGCGCGGCGGGGGACCTCGTCGAGGGGGGCGCGAAAGACATCCTCCTGACGCTGGGTCGCGGCCTCAGGCAGGGCGAGACGCTGACGGCGCCGCTGACGTTCGCCGGCGCGGCGACGCGCAACAGCGACTACGCGCTCTCGTGCCCGTCGCCCTTGCCTATGAGGGTGACGTGCAGCAACCTGAACAGCGGCTCGGCCGAGGTCGCCTTCATCGGCCCGGCGACGGGGATGACGGCGACGTCCGTGACCATCGCGCTGGCGGCGACGCCGGACAACGTCGCGGAGGCGACGGCGGAGACGGTTCAGATCGGGCTCGGCGCGCTGACGTCGACGGGCCTGGGCGGCGCCGCGAAGGGCGTGGACAACCTCGCGGACTTCAGCATCGCGGACCCGGTGCTTCCGACGGCGACCTTCGCGGCGGCCTCGTCGAGCGCGGCGGAGGACGCGGGCGCGCATAACGTGGGCGTGACGCTGAACCCGGCGCCGACGGCGAACGTCACGCTCAACTATACGGTGGGCGGCACGGCGACGTCGGCTACGGACTACGCGGCGCTGACGGGCACGGTCGCGGTCGCGTCGGGCGCGACGACGGTGAACATTCCGGTCGCGATCACGGACGACGCCGCCGTCGAGGGGGCCGAGACGGTGGAGCTGACGCTGGCGGCGGGCATGGGCTACGCGGTGGGATCGGCGAATGTGCATACGCTGACGATCCAGGACAACGACGCGCCGCCGACGGTGGTCACGATCACGGCGGGCGCGGCGCCGGTGGCGGAGGGGACGACGACGACGTTCACGGTGCGGTCGAGCCCTGCTCCCGTGGTCGATCTGCCGGTGAACCTGACGGTGGCGGACGCGCCGGGCGCGGACTTCGTGTTGGCGGCGAGCGAGGGCCCCAGGACGGTGACGATCGCCGCGAACGCTGCGACGGCGACGATCGCGGTGGCGACGGAGGCGGACGGCGCGGACGAGCCGAGCGGCCCGGTGACGGTGACGGTCGCCAGCGGCGTCGGCTACACGGCGGGAAGCGCGAACGCCGCCCATGTGGTCGTGCGCGACGACGACCCGACCCTCGTGACGCTGGGGACGACGGGCCCTATCCCTCGGGAAGGCGACAGCGACGACACGAGCGAGTTCTTCCTGGACCTGGGGCGGGAGCTGGTTGCGGACGAGGCGCTCGCCATTCCCGTCGTCTTCTCCGGCGGCGTGCGCAACACGGACTTCACCGCAGAGCTCAAGGACGCTCCGTCGGGCGTTGATTTCGCGTGGAGCACGACGCAATGGAGCACGGCGACTTTCACGGGCCCGTCGGCGCGCCAGGCGACTTTCGCGCTGATCGCCCTCGCCGACGACGACGAGACGGACGACCAGATGACGATCTCGATACCGGCTTCGTCGTTCGAGGGCGACCCGCGCATGACGGCGACGAACCTTGACGGCGGCGCAAAGAGCTTCGGCCGCGCGTCGTGGGGGGTTATCTTGCTCGACGACGACGCGACAAACGCTCCCGGCATCGCGGAGTCGCCGGGGCGGCTGAACCTTGTCGAGGGCGGCGCCGCCGGTCGCTACACGGTGCGGCTGCGGTCGAGGCCCGCCGGGGCGGTGACGGTGACGGCGACGAGCGCAGAGCCGGACAAGCTTGGCGTCCATGCGAGCGGCGGCGCGCCGGGCGCCAGCGCAACGCTCGCCTTCGGCCCGACGGACTGGCATAAGCCGCAGGCCCTGACGGCGACGGCCTTCGAGGATGCGGACGACGAAGACGAGCTGATAGAGATGGCCCACGCGGTGACCGGTACGGGAGACTACGACGGCCTCAGTCCAGGCCCTGTCGTGGTGTTCGTCGCGGACGACGAAGGCGACACGCGCTTGCCGGCGCCGCCGCCCACGCCGCCCGTCGTTCCGCCGCCGGTTATCCCTCCGCCGGTTGTCCCTCCGCCGCCCTCGGCGCCCGAGGTGACGCTGTCCGCTTCGCCGAACCCGGCGTTCGAGGGCGAGACGATCACCGTCGTCGCGGCGCTCTCGGAGGCGCTCGCGACGGACGTGGCCATACCCCTTGCGCTGACGGCCGGCACCGCCGAAGCGGGCGACTACGAACCGCTCGCCTCCATCGCTATCGCGGCGAACGAGACAAGCGGAACGGGCGGCGTCGTCACGAACGTAGACAACGACGCGGACGACGAAACCTTCACCGTAGCCCTCGGCGACCTGCCCGGCGGCGTGCAGCCCGGCTCGCCCTCCTCCATCGAATTGACCATCACGGAGACGAGACTCATCGTCTCCGCGGAAGGCGAAGACGAGATACCCGAAGCCTTCGCGCTGGAGCAAAACTACCCGAACCCGTTCAATCCGTCGACCACGATCCGCTTCGCGCTCGACAAGGCGCAGCGCGTACGCCTGATGGTCTACGACCTGCTCGGTCAAGAGGTGCGCGTGCTCGTCGACGGCGTGCGGCCGGCGGCGCGCTACGACGTCGCGTTCGACGCCGCGGACCTCGCCAGCGGCACGTATCTCTACGTCCTTCGAGCGGAGAGCCAGGTCGCCGTCAAAACCATGTTGCTGCTCAAGTAAATCCCGGCGAGCGGCGCAGAAACCGTTTGGCCCGAACGCTTCCGAAGACGCGAACGCAGAGGCGGGCGCGGCGCGGGCGCAGGCCGGAAGAACGAATCAGCGCATCTTCCGTGCGTTATCCGCCCTGTCTGCTTACGACGCAATGCAGAGCGGGGCTATGGACGCAAGCGCCCGCCCGACCCGTTGTTCCTCGAAAGGACGCCGCCGCGCCGCCCGCTTCGTCACGCCTTGCCGGCGCGCGCCGCTCGGCCTCTAACCTTTGCGGGCTTAATCAACGTATCCTATATTACAAGGCTACGTTAATTCGCCAAACCATTACGAACGAGGAAACAAGGAATATGAGAATCGGCATACTGACCGGGGGCGGAGACGTGCCCGGCCTGAATCCCTGCATCAAGGCGGTCGCCCTGCGGGGCATGGAGCAAGGCAACGAAGTGGTCGGCATCCGCCGCGGATGGGGCGGTTTGCTATGGATGGACCGGAATAACCCGGCCATGATCGACGAACACACGGTCAAACTGGATTTTCCGACCGTGCGCAAGATTGATCGGAGCGGCGGCACCGTTCTCCATACGAGCCGCGTCAATCCGGGCCGCGTGTCGCCAGGCGACGCGCCCGACTTTCTGAAGGGAACCGCAGACATAACGCCGGAGGGCACGTTCGATTTTACGGCCCATGCGATCGCAAACCTGAAGCATCTCGGCATAGACATGCTCATTCCCATTGGGGGAGACGATACGCTGAGTTACGGGGAACGCCTGCATCGGGAAGGATTTCCGGTGGTGGCTATTCCCAAGACGATGGACAACGATGTATACGGCACGGATTATTGCATCGGGTTCGGGACGGCGGTTACGCGGAGCGTCAAATTTATTCACCAGCTTCGCACCAGCACGGGTTCCCACGAGCGCATCGCGGTGATCGAGCTTTTCGGAAGGAATTCGGGCCAGACCAGTCTTATCAGTTCGTATCTCGCCGGGGTGGATCGGGCGCTGATTTCCGAAGTGCCGTTCGACCCGGAGAAACTGGCGGGCCTGGTCATGCAGGACAAGCACGCCAATCCGAGCAAATACGCCATGGTGACGATCAGCGAGGGCGCGTATATGATCGGCGGCGAGGTGATGGAAAGCGGAGAAGCCGATCCGTACGGGCACCGCAAACTGGGCGGCATCGGGGAAGCCACGGGCGCCGCGCTCAGCAAGATTACGGGCGAGAAGATCGTATTGCAGTCCTTTGCGTACCTGATGCGTTCCGGTCCGCCCGACGCGCTCGACCTGATGGTAGGCCTCAACTACGCGAATATGGCGATGGATCTGCTCGCAGAAGGCGCCAGCGGCAGGATGGTGGCCTTGCGCGGCGGCGTGTACACGCACATTCCCATGGACGAGGTGACGACGGGCGTGAAGCGGGTGGACGTGCAAGAACTTTACGACGAGGACGCCTATCGCCCGAAGGTGCATCATGTGCTGAACAAGCCCATGTTCTTGTACTGATTTCATGGAGGCGGTCCAGGCCGGGCGGCGTTTTGGGATGGGTTTCTGAGCGCATGCGTCAAAGCGATTCTGCTTCCATAGATTGCGTATCCTCGCGAGGACATGGCGTTCGGTAGGACAATGGGACAACTCGTCAAGGACAAGGTCATCCTCGTTACCGGCTCGACGACGGGCATTGGGGAATATGCCGCCCGCCGCATCGTCGCCGAGGGCGGGAAGGTCATGCTTCACGGGCGGAATGCCGAGCGCGCCGCCGCGCTTGCGGAAGAACTGGGCGCCGCCGCCGATTTTTCGCTGGGCGATTTGCAGGATCCGGCTGTGGCGGCGCATCTGGTCGAGGCTGCCGCCAGGCGATTCGGACGCCTGGACGCGCTTGTAAACAATGCGGCGCTTCTGACGCGCTCCAATATCGACACGGCGTCGGTCGAACTTTTCGACCGGCAAGTCGCCGTGAATTTGCGGGCGCCGCTGCTGCTCGCGCAGGCTGCCGTGGCCCGGTTCAGGAAGCAGGGGGGCGGGGGCCATATCCTGAACGTGGGGTCCGTTAATGCGCTGGGCGGCGAGCGGAATCTGCTTGTCTATTCGATCGCCAAGGGCGGACTCATGACGATGACGCGCAATCTTTCGGCGTATCTGGCCAGCGAGGGCGTCCGCGTCAATCAGGTCAACGCTGGATGGACGCTCACGGAAAACGAGAAAAAGATCAAAATTCAGGACGGATCCGAAGAAGGCTGGTGGGAGCGCATTCCTCCCGAACATGCTCCGTCCGGGCGCATCTTTTCTCCCGAAGAAGCGGCGGCGCACATCGTGTTCTGGCTTTCGGACGAGGCGGGGCCTGTTAATGGTTCCGTCTTTGAAATCGAACAGTGGCCGCTCGTCGGGCAGAATGCATCCAGGTAACCGCCGCCGCTCGCCGTTTCCCCAAATGTTTTCCGGAATTAGCCGGGACCGGGATTATCCATGCCGAAGAGCCGCCCTTCGATCCGGCCCAGCCGCGAGTTCATTCTGCTGATGTCCTGATTCATATCCTTGCGCAGGCTTTGCATATCCTGGTGCAGGTTCTGTCGGAGGCTCTGGATTTCCCGGTTCAGGTCCTTTCGGATATGCAGGGTGCTGTACAACAGGAAGCCGAGGATCACGGGCACGGACAGGGAGGCCATGGCCACGATGGCGGACGTTATGGTTTCGGACAGACTCATGATCGTATCGGATAAGGGGTCGAGGAAACAGGCGTGTGGCGCCGCTCGGCCGCTGTCGCAATATACGGCGCGGGGACTGGCGTCGCAATCCCAAAAGACTGCGAACAACCATTAAGACACGCTCTCCGCCCGGACATAACCCGCCTCGCGAAAGAATATGCGAAATCGTGCGTCAATCACATCAGGATGCTCTGATTAAGTCCGCAAAGATTCAGAGGCTGAAAGGCGTGCGCTGGCAAGGAATGACGAAGCAATGCGGCAGGCCCCGCATAATGAGGAATGACACAGCCAGCGTGCGCCTGTTTGCCTCCCGAAGGGCGCTTCACAACCGAGGCGACCCGAATCCGCCGTGTTTTTTGATGGTTTCAACGACGCCGTCATGTCGTTCTTTACGCACGAAAGTGAAGCGCTGATCGAAGTGGACTTGATCAGAGCATCCATAAATACCTTGCTTCAGGATTGGCGCAAGATTGCGCGGCAATTGGATATGAGCGCGGTAGACCTTGCGGCGCATGCGTCGGCGTTTTGGAAATAGAGATCTTTCCGCCGCGAACCCGCCCGAGAGGCCTCCCCGAAAACCTATGGACGTGCTGGGCGAAATGGTTTTGATCAGGGTGTCCTCAATATGCCGCTTGTCTTGACATGATGACATTTTGCATCTATATTTTACGAATGCAAAATACATTCACGCTTCATTGCCATGAAAGCCCGCGCCGTTCGAAATGTCAACGAGCAAGTCTATCGGCGCTTGCAGGAAATGGCCAGGGAAAACAAGCGCAGTTTGCAGGCGCAGCGCAGGCTGATTCCAGAGCGGGCAGTGCAGTTTGCAGAAGGTAGTCCATTGCATCAGGCGCAGGAATGGCGCCGTCGCCTCGCCGACAGGCCCTGGGGCAATATCGCGGACGACATACGCCGGGAGCGCGCGCGATGAAGTACACGGCGGATACCTCTGCCCTGATCCGGCTTTATATCCCCGATGGGCCTGCGCCCGAAGGTTTGACGAGCGCTTCGCCGGAAATCCCGATTTGTCCAGAAACCGTTCCATAGACGCCGCCCTCGTTCTGCAAGCGCGGGACGGCGACGATGCGGCGTTCGAGGCGATCGCGAAGCGGCTCGATCCCATGTTGCGCGCCTGGTTCGTATCGCGGGTCGGACGGCGGGCGGCAGTGGACGATATGGTGCAGAACACGCTTCTGCGGTTGCACCGGGGCCTGCCGGATTTGCAGGACCCGGAGCGGTTGCAGGCGTTCGCGATGAAAGCGGCGATGTTCGAAACCCAGGATTATTATCGGGGGCGGTATGGTCCCCGGGAATACCTTGCGGATCCGGACGCCCTGGCGAAATGGAGCGAAGCGGTTCCCGAGGCGGACCTGCGCATTGACGCAGAGAAAGCGCTGAGTCTGCTTGGCGAGAAGGCGCGCGCGATTCTGGAAATGCGCGAATACGGCTATCGCTATGCGGAAATCGCCCGCTCGCTCGGCATGACGGAAGCCGCCGTGAAAATGCAGGTGAAACGGGCGTTTCAAAAGTTGCGGAAGGCACTAAAAGAATCGCCCGGAGGAGATCCCTGACCCGCTACGCGCCCGGACGGCGGCCCGGCGGTTTTGCTCCGCCGCGAAATTCCCGCGCGGCCCGCCCGACGCGCGCTATGTCTTTTTCTTTCAAGCAAGGCGTTACTTTTTCGATCTCTACAGCGGCTTAACCAAGAGTCAACGCACCGCTCTACGCCCGCGTCAATTCGTGCCTGCGTCGTTCGAACATATTGCCTTCATCGCACTGTATCGCGACCTGACCCCGGAACGGGCCATGGAATTGCAAGATATTCTGGCCTCTGATCCTGCTGCCGTCGCGCTCCTTCGGGAATGGCTCGCCGTACGTACGTTGTTGGCCCGCGGGGCTGGGCAAGCTGACGCGGATATGGGGGAATTCGTTCTGTTCGCAATGTACGAGTGCGGGCGAGCGGATGCGTTGACCGATTCCGAACGGGCGCGCGTCGAAGAAATAGCGCCGGCGTTTCGGGGCCTGCTTGCGGATAGCCCCGGAATGGCGGCCGTAGCCGGCGATCTTCGCCGCGACATGGAGGATTTCGAGGCGCATTGGGCGGCGTGGTTTGCGGAAGAACCCGCCCGGCAAGCGTCTCCTGCGCCGCGCATGGTTTCTGCCCGCGCCATTCCCCGCGCCCGCAGGGATCGCCCCGCGCGCTCGGCTCGGGGCGTTTCGGCGCCTGCGTCGCGTCGTCGCGTTTTGCAGGCAGGCCTCGGCGCGCTCGCCGCTGCGTTTCTTGTCGCGCTGGCGATTTTCCTGTCGCCGTCGCCTTCGGACACCGTAACGATTCGGACCGCCGCCTCGGAAGTGCGCCTCGTCGAATTGCCCGACGGTTCCAGCGTACGTCTTCTCGGCGATTCCCGCGTAACGCATTCGCCTGAGGGGACGGATGCGGACGGGTTGCGCCGCGTAGCTTTCGAGGGGCGAGCGCTTTTCGATATTGCGCCGGGCGCAGCGCGTTTTCTGCTGGTTACGCCGGACGCAGAGGTAACCGTGCTCGGTACGTCCTTCGGGGCGCATACCGCCGTCGACGGGACGGAAATCGTTTTGGTCGAAGGCAAGCTCCGCATGCGCGCGCGGCAGGGCGCGGACGATGCAGGCAAGGCCGTGACGCTTGCGCCCGGCCAAATGAGCCGGATGACGGCGGGCGTTCCCTCCGATCCCGTATCCGTGCAGGTTCACGAACGGCTTGCCTGGACGGGGCTTTTCGTGTTTCACGCTACGCCGGTGCGCGACATCCTCCCGGCGTTTTCTGCACGCTACGGGGTGCGTATTTCGGCGGACGAAGCGTTGCTCGACGAGCAGGTAACCGGCCGGTTCGCGCACGAGGAATCGTTGTCCGGAACACTGGATATCGTTGCGCTGGCCATCGGCGCCTCGGTCGAGGCGGACGGCGAGGGCTATCGCATCTTGTCTTCCCGCTGAGGCGCCGGGAAGAAGTTTTTTGTCGAAGGGGCGCTCTGCTCCAGAGCAGACCGATTCGCGTACGGCAAAAAATTTTTGCGAGGCTTGACATTTTTGTTTCGTAATCGTATTGTCGGGATGTAGTGCGTATTGTATCCTTAATTTACGGGACCTGAGGATATGCAAGCCCGTATTTTATACATTTTTATTGTCCTGACACTCTGTCCGGCGTCCGCCCAATCCCAGGAATCTCGAGAGCATAAGGAAAAGCACCCTTGGTTTTCATATTCCCTCGGGACTGAACCTTCCGTCGTGCGCCTGAAATCTCCTCTTGAACTGGGCGTTGTGGCGCCTGAATATGTAAAATACAACTATCCCGGGTGGCTGAACCCGTTTATAGCGCTTAATCTGAAGGTTGTCGACGGGGTTCACGCGGTGTCTCAAGTAACTCATACCAGTATAACGGAGCCTCTGCTTGGTGCTTCTTCCTTTACAACAATATGGACTTTTACCGGAGGCGTCAGGCTACAGGACAAAGATGTTCCTTTGTATCTGAACCTGCTGGGCGGATTGAATATGCATGTGTATGATATACATACCCTTGGCCCTGCCGAAGCGTATGTGTCCAGATCGCGAAGTTTCGTTCTGGATGGAAGCGCCAACCTTTCCTTGTTTAATTTGCCGAAAGGAAAGTTCGTTGTTTCCGCGGGCGCCCGGCGTGCATTTCATGAAGACACTGGATATTTTTCCTATTATGCCCGCATAGGCATAGAAGGCATTTTAATCCGCCGATGAAATCCGCAATTCCGCGGACTGTCGAGTTCGCGTACGGCAAAAAAATTTTTGCGAGGCTTGACATTTTTGTTTCGTAATCGTATTGTCGGGATGTAGTGCGTATTGTATCCTTAGTTTACGGGACCTATGGAGGATCCCTATGAAGATCGTTTGATACCTTGTCTTGCTGGTTGGTTTTCTTTTTGTTCCCAGTCTCTTGGGAGGGGGAGAGCGGGAAGCAGAAGCTCAGCATGTCTATTCTTATCGGTGAGAATATGAACGTTCGTATTTTATATGCCCTTTTCATCCTGATATTGTGTCCGGCGTCCGCCCAATCCCAGGAAGTGGAAAAGGAATACTTTTTTTCGTTTTCCGCCGGGAATGAATCTTCCATCGTGCGCCTCGAATCTCCTCTTGAACAGGGCGTTGTGGCGCCTGACCAGGTAAAATACGATTATACCAGTCGCATGAATCCTTTTGTGACGCTTAATCTGAAGATTGCTGATGGTGTTCACGCGGTGTCTCAGGTAACCTTTACGAGAATAACGGAGCCGCTTCTTGCCGCTTCTTCCTTCACGCAAATATGGACTTTTACCGGAGGCGTCAGGCTACAGGACAAAGATGTTCCTTTGTATCTGAACCTGCTGGGCGGATTGAATATGCATGTGTATGATATACATACCCTTGGCCCTGCCGAAGCGTATGTGTCCAGATCGCGAAGTTTCGTTCTGGATGGAAGCGCCAGCCTTTCCTTGTTTAATCTGCCACAAGGAAAGTTCTTTGTTTCCGCGGGCGCCAGGCGTGCATTTCATGAAGACATTGGGTATGTTTCCTATTATGTTCGGGCGGGCCTGGAAATCGTTTTGATTCGCCGGTGAAATTTGCCCGGCTCGTCTTTTCCGCATGGCCGGACAGGAGGGCGTTTGCGCGGGGGCGACGCATTCGGCGGCGCCGCGGTTCGGATTCGCCAAGGGCGCATTCCTGCCCGCAAGGCGCAGCGTTTCTTTGGCGCAAAGGGGCGCATCCGGGCGGAAATAGGTATCTTGGGGCGTGCGCTGGCTGTTCGTCATATTCCTCTTCCTGCTGGCGCCGCTTCCGGCGGCGGGGCAAACCATTCGCATAGAGGCGAAAGAAGCGCCGCTGCGCGATGCGTTGCTCGCCGCGCGGGATCAGGCGGGCGTCGATATCGTGTTCTCGGAGGCGCTGGTTCAGGATCGTCGCGCGACGTGTTCGTACGAAGGAGATTCTGCAGAAGAAGCTCTTGCGTGCATTCTCCGGCCGGCGGCGCTCGAAGCGCAGCGCGTCCGCCGCAAACAATACGTGGTGGTGCGCGCTTCCGGCTCGGACGCCGAGCGGGTCGCGCGTCGGTGGACGTTGCGCGGATTCGTGCTGGATCGGGAAACCGGCGAAGCATTGCCCGGGGCGCATATCTACCTTTCTGACCTGCGCATCGGAGCGATCACGAACAACGCCGGGTATTTTGCGCTGTCGTCTTTGCCTCCGGGAGCGTATGCGCTGCAGGTTTCTTTTTTGGGGTATACGACCGCAGAGCGACAGATTTCAGAGACGTCCGCGCCGGCTATCGTATCGCTGGCTCCGTTGGCGCTTGAAGGAAGCGGGATCGTCGTAGAAGACGAACGGGCGGATTACGCCGTAGCCGCCGCTTCGCCGGGCTTGCTCAGGGAATCGGTCCGTCGCCTCGAGCGGCTGCCCTCCTTTCCGGGGGACTCAGACCTGTTCCAGGCCCTTCAGCATTTTCCGGGGATTCGCAAGACGGGCGAACTGCACGGCGGCATGCTGATTCGCGGAGCCTCTCCGGATCAGAATCTCTACATGCTGGACGGGGCGCCCGTGTATCATCCCTGGCACGCATTCAGCCTCATCTCCATTTTCCAGACCGAAACGTTCAAGGACATCAAACTCTACCGGGGTTCGTTTCCCGTGGAATACGGGGGGAGAATATCGTCGGTGCTGGATGCGCAGATGAAGGACGGATCGCAGCAGGAGCCTCGCGCGCTTATGGCGCTGAGTCCGTTCAGCGGGCGCATGGTGATCGAGTCGCCGGTTACCGCCAACAGTTCGTTCATGGCGGCGGCGCGCAGGTCCTATCTGGACAAGATTATTGGGCGCGAGCATCCTGTGGAAAATGCGGAAGGCCGCCGGGACACGCTCCGCACGGGATACCATTTTTACGACGCCAGCGCAAAATACACGCACCGGTTCAAGGGGGGCGATCGGCTTTCGGTCAGTTACTACCGGGGCGGAGACGAGCTCGATCTGCGCCTGCCCTTCGATTTGTCGCTGGACTTTTCGTCCTGGCTTCGCCCGGCGGATCTTTTCTTCGAGGTGGCGCAGGAATGGCGCAACCAGTTGGTTAGCGCGCGATACCAGCGCCTGTTTTCAGAGCGTTTTTTCGTGACGGGAACGGCGTATCTGTCCACGTACCGGGCGCGCGAAAGCACCTTGCTGCGTCCCACGATTTCGGCGGTCATGCAGTCCGATTACCGGGTGGACCTGCAGGATGCGGGGGCGAAGGTGGACATGGAGTATTTTCAGTCCGTTTCTCACCGGATACAGGTAGGCCTGCAGGCCGGCGTCCGCGATTTTTCCTCCTCGCTCGATGCGATGATCCGGCGTTCTGCGGGCACGGTAGACCGGCATGCGCAGACGAACGAGGCGGCGGAGCCCGAACTGGCCCTGTACGCGCAGGATGTGTGGCGGCTGAACGAGCGCTGGATTATCCATCCGGGAATGCGGCTCAATGTGTTCGGGACCGGATTGCGCGCGGATGTGAGTCCAAGCCTTGCGGTGGAGCATGTCGTAGCGCCCCGGCGGCTTCGCGTGCGCGCGGGAGCAAGTCGAACCATGCAATATTTGCACCGGTTGCGCGACCGCTACGCCTTTACGTACGATCTCGTGACGAGCCGCTGGATTCCGGCAAGCGAAGATATTGCGCCGTCCTCCGGATATCAGGGGTCCGCAGGGCTGGAGAGCAGTCCCTGGCGAGGAGTAACGCTGCAAGGAGATATGTACTGGCGTCATGTAACGAATGTCCTGCTCCCGGAAGACGAGTTCCGCAGCAAAAACGAACTGGTGGGACCGGGGATCGACGTGGGCGAGTTGCTTGGGCAGTACGTGCGGGGCAAGGCGCGGGCGTACGGCGTGGAGCTTTCCGCCGCGGCCAACCGGGGCCCCTGGTCCGTTCGCCTGAATTACGCCGGGGGAAGGTCGCTGACGCGCTCTCCAGATTTGGGGGAAACGTCATTTCGGCCCTCCCGATACGATGTGCCCCGTTCTTTTGGCGCGCTGGCGGCTCGGGAACTCGGGAAATGGCGCGTCATTTCCATTCTGGAGGCGCGAAGCGGGTATCCGACGACCGTGCCCGTTGCGCAGTACGCCATAGGCGATCCGCTGGACGAAACGGCTCGGTATTTGCACCGTCCCTACCTGAACAACGGACGTTTGCCTCCCTATTTTCGCCTGGACGTCGCTGCGGAGCGGCGTTTTCAGGCGTTGGGCGCATCCTGGTTTGCCCGCTTGCATCTGTACAATGTGACGAATCGCCGCAATGTGACGGCGCGGCAATATCTTCCCTCGGATCAGGGCATGGAAATTCAGGATCGCCGCGGCTTGCCCATCCTGCCCCTGTTCGAAATCAGGATGCAACTATGACGCGCCGGGCGACATATATCTCATGGGCAGGCATAGCGTGCGCATGCCTTGTCGCGGCGGCCTGCGATACGGTTGCGCCGGTGGACGATGCGCAGGTCGTCGTGGAGGGGTTTCTCAACGCCGGACAGCCTCTGCCGCCCGTGCTGGTGCGCCGCACCGCGTCGCCCCAAAATCCTTACGACGCGGCGCAAGCGGGCGTTTCGGACGCCGAAGTAGAAGTAACGCTGGGGGACAAGGTCGTGCGGTATGCGCCGGATCCGGGACAAGCAGGGCGGTACGCGCCGTCGGGGAACGGGGCGGGCGTGGTCGCTCCCGGGGATGCGTTTTCGTTTCGCGTTCGTTGGCGGGAGACCCTGGTGACTGCGTTCGGGCATGTTCCGCCCGAAATAGAAATCCGCAACGTATCGCTGAAAGCGCCGCTGGAGCCGGTTTCGGCGGTGCTGCTTGACTCGCTGGCGTTGTCGGATACGCTGGCGACGGGCGCCTATACCGGGTACATTTATCCCATTGAGGCCACGATCGAATGGGTTGCGCCGGAAGAAGGGGCGTTTTCGGAAGAATTCTGGGTGCGGGCGCAATTGCAGCCGTTCACCACGTTTTCTTCCCCCATCGTGGATCTGTTTCTGCGTTCCGACGATATATTTACGGAGCAAGCACGGCAAACCGAAGGGCCGGGCAGGTCCTGGACCGGGGTATACGCCGTCAGCGTACCCGGGGAAAACGATCCCTTGCCGGAACATGGCTTGCGCGTTTCGCTGGTGCGGTCCGGGGCGGATTACGCCCGGTTCGCCGCCAGTCGGGATGATCCGGATCGGCGCGAACCTGTTTCCAGCGTGACGGGAGGCATAGGCGTTTTTGCGGCGATTTCGGTCGATTCGGTGCATGTGCAGGTGGATCAGGCCGGGGAGCCGACCCCGTCGTCGCAGTAATACATTCCTTGAAGAGCGGAGTCTGATGAAAAAAGACATCGACTTTCAACCGGGCCGCATTACGTCGTTGCAGGCGGTAAACCGATCTCCCGACCGTATTTCGGTCCATATCGACGACCGGTTTGCGTTTTCCCTGCATCAGGACGTGGCGCTTGAATTCGGATTGGCGAAGGGGAAATCGCTCGGCGTCGAGGAACAGGAGCGGATGGTCCGCCGGGACCTGGTCTGGAAGGCGCGCGCGGCCGCTTTGCGCTATGTGACGTATTGCGATCGGACGGTTGCGGAGGTTCGCCGCCGGTTGCAGAAGACGTATTCGGACGAAGTGGCGGACGAGGCGGTTGGACATCTTGAAACAATGGGTCTGCTGGACGACCGGGCGTTTGCAGAGGCGTACGCCGAACGCCGGTTTCGGCGGGAAGGGCATGGGCCCGCGCGCGTTCGCGCCGACCTGTCGAAAAAAGGCGTAGCGCCCGCCGCGCTCGACGAAGCGCTGGGCAAGGTTTTTTGCGAAGAGGATGCGCTTGCGGATCGCGCGGCGGAAATGGGACGAGCGCGGTGGCGGCGCCTGTCGAGCGAGCCGGACGACATGAAGCGAACCAGAAAAGTTTGCGATTATCTCCTGCGCCGGGGATATTCTTTCGACCTGGCGCGTCGGGTTGCATTCGACGTGGCTCGCGAAGGAGATCGGGCGACGTAGCCATGCCGCGCAGGGCGTGGGAACACAAAAAATTGCCTCTTGTTGTAGAAAGCCGTATATTATAAGGATGGGCTTTTCGCACGGTCCATCCCGTATGCGCGCGGGGCCCTGGTTACGTCCCCGCGCCTGCCATCACCCTCAAAACCTTCCAAACATAAACGTACGCAGAGCACGTGACGAACGACGAGTTGAATGGACACGGCGACCAGCCGCAGCATTCGTACCGCGATGAAATTTATTCAAGGCGCGTCCCCGCAGGGAAACGAACCTATTACTTTGACGTCAAGACGACGCGGTCAGGCGAAGATTTCTTCGTAACCATTACGGAGAGCAAACGCGTTTCGGAAAGCCGGCACGAGAAGCACAAAGTTTTCCTCTACAAGGAAGATTTCGGCAAATTCATTACGGCATTGCACGATGTCGTGAAGCATGTCGTGGACGAGCGGCTGCCGGGTTACGAGTTTCGCAATTTGCCGGAGCTGACCAGCATCGACGACGACCGGGGACATTCCCCGGACGGTCCAGACTACCGCTAACGCGGGCGGAACCGTTTTTGCATGGCAAGCCCTGTCGTCCGGACCGGCAGGGCTTTTGCCTTTACAGGCGCCAGGCGTCGGCCGGGCGAGGCGATTCCAGCGTCGCTCGCTTTGCGCTTGCGCTATTTTTTGCTTCTCGGCATGCTTCCTGTCGTACCTTTCGCCAGGCGCCAGGAAAAACTGGAACGCCTTTTTTCCCGGCGCGCCGTGTTCGACGACCGGATCGAGGGGGCGGTGCGCCGTATTCTGGAAGAAGTCCGTTCAGGGGGCGATGCGGCCGTACTCGACTGTACGGAACGGTTCGATGGCGTGCGTCCGGCCTCGTTGCTTGTGGATATCGGGCGGCTTGCCGAGGCGCATGCCGGCCTGAGCGATTCGTTGCGCGGCATTCTTTCCGAAGCGGCGGACAATATCCGGCGTTTTCACGAAAAACAACGGCGGGCGTCGTGGTTCGAAACGGAAGAGGACGGCGCTGGTTTGGGGCAACGCTATGCGCCTGTGGAACGGGTCGGAGTGTATGCGCCCGGCGGTACGGCGGCGTATCCGTCCAGCGTACTGATGAATGTCATTCCGGCGCAGGTTGCGGGCGTTGAACATCTGTATCTCGCCTCGCCGCCCGGGCCGGACGGATTGCCGCATCCGCTTGTGTTGGCCGCGGCCCATATGCTTGGCGTGGACCATGTGTTCGTTGCGGGAGGCGCGCAGGCTATCGCCATGTTTGCCTTCGGGACGGAAACCGCGCCGCGCGTCGACAAGATCGCGGGGCCCGGCAATGTCTACGTAGCGACCGCCAAGAAGCAGGTTTACGGCCTGGTGGATATTGATTCGGTGGCCGGTCCAAGCGAAATCGTCGTGCTGGCGGATTCTTCCGCCGATCCGCGTTTTGCGGCGGCCGATTTGCTTGCGCAGGCCGAGCATGACCCCCGGGCTTCGGCGGTGTTGACGACGCCGGACGCCGCGCTCGCGGAAGCGGTCCGGGGCCATGCCGCCGAAATGACGGCGTCCTTGCCGCGTCGCGCCGTCGCGGAGGCCTCGCTTGCCGAGTATGGCGCGTGCATCGTGACCGATACGCTGGACGAGGCCATTCAGGTCGTGAACGAACTGGCTCCCGAGCACCTTGAAGTATTGACCCGGGATCCGGCGTCTGTTTTGCCCCGCATCCGCCACGCAGGCGCCATTTTTCTGGGGCCGTTTTCGCCAGAACCGGTAGGCGATTATTTCGCCGGACCGAACCATGTTCTTCCTACCGGCGGCACGGCGCGGCATGCTTCGGCGCTGGGCGTCGAGGATTTTGTGCGCCGGCAGTCCGTTATTGCCTGGACCGAAACGCGGCTTGCAAGAACTGCTTCGCGCATTGCTGCGTTTGCGAGGGCAGAGGGGCTGGAGGCGCATGCTCGCGCCGTGGAGGTCCGGTTGGCAGGAGATATTTCCGCACGCAGCGCATCGAACAGGCAAGAGGATGAGTCCGCAAATCCGCATGGATGAGCTCGTCCGCCGCATTCGTCCGGCGGTTCGCGCCCGCAGTCCGTATCTGGTGGGCCTCCCGGAGGCGACCACGGTAAAATTAAATCAGAACGAAAGTCCGTACGACCTTCCTCCCGAGGTCAAGGAGGAGGTGCTCCGGGCGTTTGCGCGCATTTCGTTTAATCGGTATCCGGACGAATTTGCGGAGCCGCTTGCGCAGACGTTCGCCGCCTGGGCAGGATGCGATCCCGCCGGGGTTATCGTGGGCAACGGGTCCAATGACCTGGTCGGGTTGCTGGGCCTTTCGTTGATCGGTCCCGGTACGCCCGTGGTCCTGCCGCGGCCCCTGTTTTCTTTCTACGCCAAGGTGGCGTTGCTGCACGACGGCGATCTGTTCGAAGTGCCTTGCCGGGAAGACTTTCGCTTCGATACGGAGGCGCTGGCGGCGGCGGCCAGGCGGCGGCGTCCGGGGCTGATCGTGCTTGCGACGCCCAACAATCCTACGGGCCTGGCCATGACGCTGGACGAGATTGCTGCGGTGGCCGACGCTTCGGAGGGCTTTGTCGCGGTGGATGAAGCGTATCTGGAATTTTCGGAGGAAGGCAGTGCGCTCCGGCTTATGGACGAGTATCCCAACCTGATTTTGCTGCGCACCTTTTCCAAGGCATGCGGCCTGGCCGGGTTGCGACTTGGTTTTCTCATAGCCCATCCCGACGTGCTGCGCGAACTGCGGAAGGCAAGGACGCCGTTCATGATCGATCCGCTGGCCTCCGCGGCGGCGCGCATCCTGCTCACTTCCTGGCCGGACATGATTGCCGAACGGGCGCGTCGCATTCGAGCGGATTGTCTGGCGATCGCCTCGGCTCTTGCAGCCATGGAAGGCGTGGAGGTTGTGCCGTCTCAAACGAATTTCGTACTCTTCAGGACGCCGCTGGATGCGGATCGCCTGAAAGCGCGTTTTCTTGAGGAAGGCGTACTGGTTCGCTCCATGTCCGGATACGCCGAGTTGCAGGGTTTCCTTCGGGTAAATGCCGGAACGGAAGTTGAGAACAAGGCATTTATGATGGCGTTAAAAAATGCGCTGTCGGCATGAAACACCATGAAATACGTTAAGGTAGATATCATTGGGCTTTCCACTACCCCTGCAAGCGGGGGCTCCGCCTATGCGCTTATTCTGGGCGAGGCGTCCGGGGATCGCAAGTTGCCGATCATCATCGGGACGTTCGAGGCGCAGGCCATTGCGCTCGGAATGGAGAAGATTCAGCCGCCGCGTCCCATGACGCACGATTTGCTGCGCGATTTGATGGAGACGGTCAAGGCCGAGGTGACCGAAGTCGTTATCGACGAGCTTCGGGAAGGTACGTTTTTCGCCAAAATCCGCTACACCCACAACGGAAAGTCTTCCCATCTGGATTCTCGTCCAAGCGATGCGGTCGCGCTTGCCGTCCGCGTCGGAGCGCCCATCTATGTGGCTCCCGACGTAATGCAAGACGCCAGCATACGCACGGAACGCACGGAGGCGCCCGCCGCCATGACCCGGCTGGAGCAAATGGAGCATCAGCTTGATATGGCCGTGAAGGAAGAAAATTACGAGAAAGCCGCCGAGCTCCGCGACGAAATAAGGCAGTTTCAAAGCGAGCGCCAGCAGAATTAGCGCGGCGCCGCATAGCGCCATGTCGTTCCCATCTTTCGCCCATTGATATGCAGGCGTCCGCAGAGCGTATTTCGTTTACCGACTTGCACGGCTTTTCGGCGCTTTTTCGGGATTATTGTACGCGCTACGAGGCGCTTTCGGACTACTTTGCAGGCGATTGGCGCAAGGCGGTGGAACGGGCGCGCGCGGCGGACCGGGCCGTAGCCCTGGATCGGGACCGGCATGCGCTTGCAGATGCGCTGCTTGCGCAGCATGCGGCCTGGGGCGATAGCGAGGCGGCGCGAGACGGCGTCGAGGCATTGCGCGCGCGGGATACCGCCGCCGTGGTGACTGGGCAGCAGGTGGGCCTGTTTACCGGGCCGATGTACGCCATCCTGAAGGCGTGTTCCGCCATTTGCCTGGCCGAGCGGCTTGCCGAAGAAACGGGCCGTCGCGTGGTTCCGGTATTCTGGCTGGGCGGCGAAGACCACGATGTGGACGAGGTCTCAAGGGTGGTCGTACTGCGCGGGAATCGGCCTGTCGAGATGCGTCTGGAGGCAGACGAGGCCGTTGCTTCCGGCCCGACCGGGCGCATGCGTCCCGGCGATGACGTTACGGACCGTCTGGAGCAGCTTCTTCCCGATACGGATTTCAAGGGGGATGTGCTGCGCATGGTTCGGGAAGCGTACCGTCCGGGCGCAACGCTTTCCGAGGGGTTCGCTCGTATGCTCCGGGTCCTTTTTCCCGAACTCGTGATTGTCGATCCCGACGATGCGCTCCTCAAACGACTGACGGCGCCGCTTTTTGCGCAGGAAATCAAGGAGGCGGACACGGCGGCCACCCTCGTGCGCGGGGTTTCCGGAGCATTGGGACGCGCATACCACGAGCAAGCGTTCGTACGTCCGGCCAATCTTTTTTTGCTGGAAGAGGGACGGCGGATTCCGCTCGATCTTGACGGCGGGGCGTTCGTGGCGCGCGGTACGGGCCGGCGCATGACGCGGGAGGAAGCCCTGGAGCGCTTGCGCCAATCTCCGGAATCGTTCAGCCCGAACGTACTGCTTCGTCCCCTGACGCAGGACCTGTTGCTACCCACGGCGATGTATGTGGGCGGCCCGGGCGAAATCGCCTATTTTGCGCAGTGCCGTCCCCTGTACGAGTGGGCGGGGTTGCCCATGCCGCTTGTTTATCCGCGGGCGGGCGCTACTTTTCTGGAGCCGCATGTGGCGAAGGTCCTGGATGCGTACGGGCTGACGGTGGGGGGCTTTGCGGAGGATGCGGATCGCCTTTTTCATCGCGTCGTGGCGGACGCCATGCCGGGAACGATCGACGAAGCGATCAACGAGGCGATCCGGCGTCTTGGCGAGGCGTTGGGCCCGGTGCGCGGGGCGCTGCGCGAAGTGGACGGTACGCTGGAAAAAGCGACCGATGCGGCCCAAAAGGCGATGACGGACGAATTGGCCCGGTTGCGGGCGAAAGCGGTTCGCGCCGAAAAGAAAAAGCAGGAAATCGCGCGCGCTCGTCTCGAAAAGGCGCAAGGGAATCTGTACCCGAACGGGGCGTTGCAGGAGCGGGAGCTGTCCGTGCTGCATTTCCTCAACAAATACGGCATGGGTTTCCTGGACATGCTCCGCGAAACGCTCGATATGGATACGGCGGAACATCAGGTGGTGCGGTTGCAGGGAGCGGGCAGGGGGTAAGATGCGGTTTTCCGGCGCGGCGCCCGCGTCTATGGGCTGGCGCCCGGAAAGTTGCAGGGAGCGGGAAGGGGATAAGATGCGGTTTTCCGGCGCGGCGCGTACGGGGCTTACTTCCGCCGCGCAATATACCCCCGGAAGAATTTTCGGAGGCTGCGCGCGGCTGCCGCCGGATGGCGGTTTACGGCTGCCGCCAGGCCGTGATCCGTTCTTCGAACTCCACGAGGAAGCGCGCCATATCCCCGCGCTTCTTTGCTGCTTCCGTGCGTCCGGCGAGGCGGGCGATTTCTTCGGGCAAGGGTTGCGCCCTGTTCGGTCCTGTGCTATCTTCTCCCCATGCGCTTTATCGCATCCGCCATTGGGGCGTGGGTGGAGTAGGGACAGCGCCGCTCATGGAGCGCTGGTTTAAAAAATAAGGTGCCCGAACCCGGCCCCTTAATAATTAAAGTTTGTTGTGCGCGGAGGATTTCTGGCGGGGCAGTACGGGCAAATCGTACTTGGCGACACTGAGTTATGCGCTGCCTTATTTGTGAACGTGGCGACGGCGAAGGGCAGCAAACTTTGCCCCGCAGCAAGACCGGAACGGCGCGGGGCGAAAAAGAAACGCCCCTTGCGGGGCGTCGGGCCGAAGATGCTATCTCCGGCAGGGTAATTAGCTTAATATAACGCATTGCCGGATACTTGTCAATGGCGAAAACGGGACCGCAAGGGCAACGAGTGATCGTGTATGTTGACGGCTTCAACCTCTACTATGGACTCAAATCCAGGGGTTGGCCGCGGTACTATTGGCTTGACGTACAGCGCTTGGCCGAAAACCTGCTTCGCTCGAACCAGGCATTGGCGCTCGTCCGGTATTTCACCGCGCGCATCTCTGTGCGCCCCGGCAGTCTGGACAAGGCGAAACGACAGACGATATACCTGGAAGCACTGGAGACGCGCAAGAAGCTGCGAATGCACTACGGCCACTACCTCGCGAAAAAGAGACATTGCCGAACGTGCGGAGCCGAGTGGACTACGCCTTAAGAAAAAATGACGGATGTCAATATTGCAGTCGAGTTGCTCGGCGATGCTCAAGATGATGCATTCGACGCCGCGATCATTATTTCTGGCGATAGCGGCGGGCGATTTCTTCGGGCAAGGGTTGCGCCCTGTTCGGTCCTGTGCTATCTTCTTCCCATGCGCCTTATCGCATCCGCCATATGGACCTTGGGTTTGCTGTCGCTGGCTGCTCCGTCGGCGGCGCAGTCTTCCGCCGATCTGTCCCCCGAAGGAGTTCGGGCCGTCATCGATCAGATGTTCGACGGCATGCGGGCAGGAGACAGCACGATGGTTCGAGCGGCGTTTCACGCGGAGGCGCGCTTGCAGTCCGCATTCGTGCGCGACGGGCGGAATGTTCTGCAAATAGGCAGCGTGGACGGTTTCGTGCAGGCCGTGGGAGCGCCCCGCCTCGAGGTGTGGGACGAGAAGATATGGGACGTGGACATTGCGGTAGATGGCCACCTTGCCCAGGCATGGATGAATTACGCCTTTTTTCTTGGCGATACGTTCAGCCATTGCGGCGTGAACGCCTTTCATTTCCACCACGACGGTTCGTCCTGGAAAATTACGCAGATCACCGATACGCGCCGGACAGAGGGGTGCGAGGTGGAGTAGGGGAGGAAGATTGTAATAAATGCGATTGTATATACCGCAATGTTTACAAAAATACTAAAAATTGTTTGTGTCTGGTTTCGCCGTTTGATATATAAGACAGAACGAAAAAATAACATATCTGATCTTTCTATATCTTCACGAGGAGAATCTTCTGCGATTCTATCTCATGAGCGTCATAAGCAGTCCGTCGCACAGACGCAGAACCTGGAAGACGAAAATATGTATGTCAAGGGTATTGAACCGCCTCCAGACGTGCAGAAAAACAAAAAATCTCTCAGCCATTATCACGAATTAAATGTTTATGGTGAGGCACTGGAAACGCCCGAAGATCAGAAAATTGTCCCGCATAATGCGCCGATAGCACAACTGCCTGAGGGTAGCGAATCTGATCAGGTTGGCGTGGTTCCTGCCGATAGCGGACATGATCAGATCCGCAGCGAACCTGAACCGCTTGTTTCGAACATCGGTGGATCGGAGGAAATCCCTTCCTTGCTGCCGGATGATAATTCCGATATTCGTGCGAAATTGCCGTTAGATTCGGACACCTTGGCTTCTGTTTCTGGAGGAACACAAGGCGCCTTGGAACGACCTTCCGGTGAGGTTGCCAAATCAAAGAAGAAAGATAAAGCCAAGCGAAAGGCCCCGCGCAACATAATGGGGCGGCGATCCAAGTCGGTTAACTCAAGGCGTGAATCAGGTTCACGAAGGCCGAATATCTCCCGGCCGGAATTGATCTGTCGGAGGAATCCCGCTTCCATGGCTTGGGAGATCATCCTGACCGCTGATGAGGATTGCAAACTCTCCGCTGTACAGCTCGGCGACGCGTTTATAGAACATAGTGTGCAGCGATGCCACATCCCCTCGTTCACCGGCCGACTGATCGTTTCATGTCAGGATGAGCAACCACACGACGTTCCGCTGTTCGACGGCAATCCTCTCATCTTCAAGCTGAGAAAGAACTGGTCGGGCGAGGGACGAAAGATCGATAGGATCACGAGCGGACACTTCATCGTCATAGCGCCAGACTTGTGGAAAAGGACAGGTCATGCGCCGGTCGAACCGGGCAGTTGTGCCGACACTGCGTTCCTGGCGCACTATTTCTACCGGGGCGCAAACGCATCTGTAGGGAATGAGGACGGCTTCCTCGAATGGCCCGGCTCAGCGGTCGCCACCGGCATTGAGTTGACTGGACACCGCGTGTTCGATGACTCGGATGAGGGCGACCTGTTCGTCGGCGACCCGCCAATCCTGGAATCCTCACCGGAGACTGAGTGTGCACGGGTCGGCGAGGAGACCGAACAAGGCTGGGCACAAAACTTCCAGCCTGACCTGCAATCGCTTTCGGAAGTTCTGGGTGGCAGGGAAGGCCGTTTTTTTCTCCGGGTTTACGATTCGGACGGGCGCATGCTCGACAGTGTGGCTTTCCGGTATGTTCGCGATTTGAGACGGATCAACGTCAACGGGATTGAATATGCACAAGGCACGGTGCTTGTGCCCGGGGAAACAGGATACCCGTGCACAGAGATATGCCTTGTTGGAGCCGACGGCTCGACGCTTACGCCAGTGTTGCCGCCCCAAGCACAACAAGAAATAGCGCCGTCGGGCGTGGTCGAGGTCCCGCCGCTCCCGGACGCGGATTGTGTAACGTGCAGCCTCGGATCCGATGCGCACGACGTGAAAATCGCCCTCGACCTTCCTCGAATCTGGTGGTGCCTGGAGGATGATCGCTCCGACTCTGCCGCATGGCGCGACAACCCGCTCGTCATGACCCGCACGAAATTCAGGAACCACGCCTACGCCGACGTAACGCTGTCGGTCTTGTCAAGACGGCATTCATCGGTTCGCGCAGGATTCGACGATCAACTGGACCAGCAATATAGCCGATTGATCGAGGACAATCGCATCGCGATTCCCTTGGCTCACTTTGTCGACCACGCGCAGATCGACCGGAGACTGAATGAGGACGCTCACTTCAATGTGCGGTGGGCCGAGGAGGTCGTGCCGCTCATTGTGATTTCCGCGGACCCGATGCCCGAGATCCTCTCATTCACCGCGGAGCCCGTGACGATTGTCGCCGGCAAGGAAGTGCTCTTGGAGTGGACGACGCGGAACACGAGTGATGCCCGTGTGTCCATTGATCCAAGTGTAGGTGTGGTCGACGCCGCTGGTACCTTCACAGTCTGCCCTTCGAAAACAACCAGATACACCCTCACGTTGGCGGTTTCCGGCACCGACGGTATCAGCAGCACCGTTAAGGTCACGGTTGAGCGGTTGTCCGTGCCCGGAAGACGGCCGGTCGCACGCGTCATGTCTTCTCGAGGCGGATGGAGACGCGGCAAGGGGTTCAGTTTAGGTGAACTGCAGGATGTCGGCGTGACCGTGAAGGAAGCTGCGGAACGATTCATCCCCATTGACAGGCGCCGGCGGAGTTTACATCTGACCAATGTGGAGAAAATCAGGAAAATGCTTTATGTCTGACTTCGATGTACAGGAGTGGCCGGAAAAGATCCGCCAACGGTACGAGAACTATCTGAAAACATCGTTCTTTTTCTCGGATCGTCAACTGCGGGCTTCATTCGAGAAGGCTCTGAGCGAAGAGGGGAGCCTATTGAAGGGCCCGTATCCCGAACCGCATCGTGGATTCACTACTGGTATCAGCGCGCGAGCATTGGCAGCCGAATGTTTTCCAGATAGCAGTACAGCTCTTCTTCCCGCGTTGATCGATTACCCGTTGTATACGCATCAGAAAGACGCCATCCACTCCACGCATGTCGATCACCGGAACGTTGTTGTTGCCACCGGTACCGCCAGCGGCAAGACCGAGAGCTTTTTATATCCAATCCTATTCGAGTTGTATCGCCAGTATCTTGCAGGAGAGTTGGAAGAACCGGGTGTGCGCGCCATGATCCTGTATCCCATGAACGCACTTGCGAACGACCAGCGCGAGCGACTTGGCGCAATCTGCAGAAACTTGCACGATGCAGCATCCGAGTTCAAGCCGACATTCGGGCAATACATTGGGCAGACACCCGAAAACGCTGGGGACAATTGGCGCAACGCTGCCGCACGCGCCGAGGATCGTTTGCCTGGCGAACTTGTATTTCGCGATGAAATGCGGCGTACGCCGCCCCATATACTGCTCACCAATTACTCGATGCTGGAATACCTGCTTATTCGACCCGACGACAGTCCTTTGTTCGACGGTGGGCGAGGTGTACACTGGCAGTTCATTGTACTGGATGAGGCGCATCAGTATCGTGGGGCCAAAGGCATGGAAATGGGGATGTTAATCCGGCGCCTCAAGCAACGGCTGCGCGATGGGGGGCGGCAAGGTTCGTTCCGGTGCATAGCGACCAGTGCGACCATATCCTCCGGGAAAGGCGAGGATGACAAGCGAGTGGTTGCCCAATTCGCACAGGAACTCTTCGGCGAGCGTTTTTCTTTGTCCGGTATCGTTTTTGGAGAATCCCGACCGGCAGATGGCGGCGCTCCTAGACGCTACCACGCCTTTCTGCGCGCGCTCGAAGGTGTCTTCCTTGTCCATAGAGACGGCGTGGATACCGTTGTTCTCAATCGCAAGAGTGAACACAGGAATGGAGCCATAGGCGAACCGCTGGAAATCGCACTGTGCCGGGAGTGTGGCCAACACTACTATGTTGGCCGAGAGCAGAGCGGGAAGTTGAGCGAGGGCGACCGCGATCCCAGCCATCCCAACTTCGGCGTTGATTACTACCTGCCAACGGATTCTGGGGAGGAATTTCTGTGTAGACGCTGCGGTGCACTTTCAAAGTCGGCGCCGGGGTGCGATTGTGCCGCTCCCATTCGCGTAAGGAAGTGCGAATCCCATGACAGCCATCCAGACCAGTTGAAGCGGTGCGAAACCTGCGGCTATCGGCGTGGCGGAATTGGCGACCCCGTTCAGGAGATCGTACACGGATCGGATGGACCCAACACTGTCATTGTCACTGCACTGCACGAGCTGCTTCCCGACGAAAGGCGCAAAGTTCTGGCATTTGCCGACAGCCGGCAGGAGGCAGCATTTTTCGCTTGGTATGCCGAGGATTCCTATGAGAAACTGCGTGACCGCAATCTTATCCTTCGTGCCATTAGGTCGGGACATGTCGCCGAGGAGGGCTTGTCGATCGACGATTTGCGAAACCGTTTGCTGACGCAGTGGGATAAAGCCGGCCTGTTCAGCGAAGCGGATACCAAGGAGCAGAAGACCCGGCGGGTGCTCACGTCGATTCTTCGCGAGGCCATGACAGACGAGAAAAGGCTTTCCTTGAACGGTGTCGGCTTGATTAAGTGGTTTGTCGCTCTCCCCCGGGAACTGCGTTTGCCGGACACCATGCGGTGCTCGCCATGGAATTTCACCGAAGACGAGGCGCTGTCTCTTGTCAGGTACTTACTGGACGAAATGCGCCCGCGCCGCGCCGTGACTTTGCCGGCGGGTGCTGGAACGCCAGCATGGAGTGACATCTCGCCTTGGCCACCACAGGCATTTGGCATCGCGCCGCCGAGTAAACGACACTACGTTTTGCGATGGGGTGGCCCCAAATCTGCGATTGTCAAACACTTTCTTTACCGATTGCTCACAGACAGCAGCCTGTCGGAGGACGAGAAGCAAGCTGTGTCGACGGATCTCATGAAGGATGTTTGGCGCGCATTGCGGGATCATACCCCCGAGTCGGTACTTTCGCCCGCACGGGGCAATGGCACATTTTGTCTGGATTCGCGCTGGCTTCGGATCAAGCCCATCAGACTTGACGAACTATGGGAATGCAACATCTGTGCGACGCTCAGCAGCTATAACGTTCGAGGCGTCTGCCCACGAAATGGATGCCCTGGCACGCTCTCGCCAGTTCATCGTGAACGCCTTGACGGGAACCACTACCGGATCCTCTACGAGAGTCCTGGATTGCCTCCGGCGCTAAGCGCGGAAGAACATACCGCGCAGATCGACACCGAGGAGGCGCGGCAGAGGCAGGACAAGTTCAAGAACGGTGCTATTAATCTTCTCAGTTCCTCCACCACGTTTGAGGTCGGTGTCGACCTCGGCGATCTCGAGTCTGTGTTTCTCCGCAACGTGCCACCAGAATCGTTCAATTATGCTCAACGTGCTGGACGGGCGGGCCGCCGTGGAACGCCCGGTTTGGTGCTGACTTACTGCCGGCGCAATCCGCACGACCTCTATCATTACGAGGATCCCGTCGGTCGCGTGATCAACGGCGAGATACATCCGCCACGTCTGCACATGACGAACGAGAAGATCGTCTTGCGTCACATGGTTGCCGTTGCCCTGTCCGCGTTCTTCAAGGAAGACCGAATAAGGTTCCAGAATGTCGAGAACTTTATTGGTGATTGGCAGCTTCCACAGGCAGCAGCGGACCTTTGTAACTTTTGCGAAACCAACCCCGAATTATATGATTCTCTGTGCCGTATCGTGCCCGAGGACATGCATGGTCGAGTGGGGCTGGAAGACGATAAATGGATTCAAAATGTCGCCGGCGCGGACAGCCGCCTTGCCTTGGTAGAAGTGGAAGTTTGCGCGGACTTTACCGAGATGGAGGCGCTCCGTAGAGAGTACTTCGAGCAAGGAAAAGATAGCTTGATCGGGCGTGTCCGCAGGCGCATGAAGACTATCGCCGATGAAAAGACTCTAAACTTCCTTTCTCGAAAGGCCGTCATTCCCAAGTACGGATTCCCGGTCGATGTCGTCGAACTTGATGTCCGTTCCAGCGACACCCGCCCTACTGGCGTCGCGCTCCAGCGTGACCTGTCCCAGGCTATTGCCGAGTACGCGCCCGGCGGCAAGGTAGTCGCCAACAAGCTGGAGTGGGAATCATGTGGCGTGAAGGCGGTGACTGGTAAGGCATGGCCCGTACGTCATTACCGGTACGACGACGCGCGAAACTTCACGCAATGGAACGAAGGCGACGGGACTGGGCGGCCCGGTGCACGGAAATACCTAGTTCCCGAGTTCGGATTTGTAACGCCCTTGTTCAAGAGGCCCTCGGAGCCGCAAGGACGGGCGCGCCGCTTGTACACCACACGACCCTTTTTCCGTGGTTTTGATGCCCAACCTGAAACGAAAACAACCCTAGGTGTGCAGGTAACCAAAGCCGTTCCCGGAGTGCTGGTCATTCTATGCGAGGGCAGGAACCGGGAGGGCTTCTACATTTGTCGTTCCTGCGGTGCCCACATGGCGGGCCCGCAAGCCAAACACAAGTCACCGTCGAATTCCGAATGCAAAGGCACTCTGGAGTGGTTCTCTCTCGGCCACGAACTCGCCACGGATGTCGTGCGCCTACAGTTTCCAAGGCTGCGTGGCCAATGGGGTGCATATTCCGTCGCTTATGCAGTCCTCTTGGGCGCGGCGGATACATTGGAAGTGCCAGATACCGACCTGAACGTGACCATCACTGGTGGCGACCGACCTGGCGAATCCGCAGTGGTGCTTTACGACAACGTTCCTGGCGGTGCCGGGCTGGTGGCACAACTGGAACGAGAGAGTGTCTTTAAAGAAGTGCTCCGCAATGCACGAGAACGGGTTCAAGGTGCTTGTGGCTGTGACTCGAGTTGTTATGGTTGCTTGCGGAGCTATCGTAACCAGTTTGCTCATCCTCACCTGAACAGAAAAACAGCTTTGGAATTTATGAATGCCCACTTGAATTTACCTGCTCAATAATTTATTGGAAATTACTTTGCACTTGGGGGCTTCGTACTGTGATCGGAACTCCTTCCAATGCCCTGTTGGTTTTTTAGGCAGGGTCGCTAAGCAGGAAGCGATACCGATACGCGCCGGACAGAGGGGTGCGAGGTGGAGTAGGGAGGAATAGAGAGGGTCATATAAAAAATTTTCATGTTAAATGTACAAAATAAAATTGATCTCATATATTGCTTACTATATTTACATTATTGTATTAATTTATGGAATTATTAAGATATTTTATGTAAAATTAACTCTTAACATGAGACTATATCATAATATTTTGAATCGAACTAAATTTAATTAAAATATTTAATACATTGACATTGTCATACGTAATGATTAAATTGATTTATGCATTTATGATTTTCGACGCAGGGCAGCTTGCAGCGCCGCGGCGTAAACTCCCTCCATGCGCACCCCATCCGTACATACCACGCTGGACGTAGCGAATTTCGGTCCGATTGTCGAGGCGCGGATTGAGTTGCGTCCGCTCACGGTGTTCGTAGGGCCGGGCAATACGGGCAAATCGTACCTGGCGACGCTGATTTATGCGCTGCACCAGCATTTCAACCGACATCGCAGGGAAATGCGCCACTGGCGTCCGGCGAAAAGGCCTGTGCTGCGCGATTCCCTTGCCGAATGGATGCAGGCGATAGGCGAGGGGCAGGAAAGCCTGTCAGGAGGCCGAATCGCGTTGCCCGATGCGCTGAGAGAGGAAATACGCGCCGTCATCCATGATCGCGGATCATATTTCGAAGACGAACTTTGCCGGTGTTTCGGCTTGAGCGAAGCCCGTTCACTGACCCGCAAAGGAAGCCGGAAAACCGCCCGCATCGCTTTGCGCAGGCACGCTATGGCGGATTCCCTGTTGTTCGAACAGGCGTTTTCGCTCACCGCAAAGGGATCAAACGATATTCACACCATTCTTTCCGAGGACATGTCGTTGCCCGCCGACGAACACGCGCCGATCAGAGACGATTTCACGGGAACAGACTACCTGCGCTGGAAAGCCCAGGTCACGACGCCGATGATCGTTCGGGAAGAGCAAGCATGGTGGAATGCCTCCTCCAGAGACCTCATGGAGCATCTGGCGGACAGCCTTTTGCCGCAGATTTTGGGCGCCCTGCATGCGTCGGCGCACTACCTTCCTGCGGATCGCACGGGCGTCATGCGTGCGTATCGCGTACTGCTCGGTTCGTTGATCGACCGGGCCTCGCAGCCGGGTCGCAACGATTCGCTGCCGGGCCTTTCGGGCGTGGTGGGCGATTTTCTGAAGCAACTTGTCCAATTTGGCGATCTTTCCGATCTGCGGGATCAAGGGATGCCCCGGCTTGCCGAAGGCATGGAAGCCAAGGACATGCTCGCCGGTTCGGTGGATATTGAAGCGTCGCCGCTGGGCTTGCCATCGTTTTTCTATCGTCCCGAGGGCTGGAAAAAGGCGTTGCCACTGATGCAGGCATCTTCCACCGTATCGGAACTGGCGCCGGTCGCGTTATATCTACGCTATGTCGTTCAATCGGGCGATGTGTTGATTATCGACGAGCCGGAAGCGCACCTGCACCCGGCCATGCAGGCCGAATTCACCCGTCAGATCGCTTCGTTCGTTCACGCGGGAATCCGGGTGATCGTCACCACGCACAGCGAATGGGTGTTGGAAACGCTTGCCAATATCGTCCGGCGATCAGGATTGCCCCCATCTCAGCGCAATGGCGATCTTTCGCTTCGTCCCGATCAGGTAGGCGCATGGCTATTCAAATTCGAAAATCGCCCTAAAGGATCAATGGTGAAGCAACTGGAACTGGATATGGAAACAGGGCTTTTCCAAACGGACTTCGATCCGGTCGCCGAAGCGCTGTATAACGAAGGAATACGAATTTCCAATCGGTTGCAGGAGGACGGCGAAGCGTGAACGGAAAGATAGTACAGGCCGTTTCCCGCGTTGTTTCCGAGGATTGCCGGGCCCAACGCTGCCGCAAGCGCGGGTGTAGCGTATCTATGGAAGAGGCGCCTGCACATCGCGTGGTCGTCGATCTTGATTGCGATCGCCTGAACATTGCGCAAACCGGCAAGCGTTGCGACTACCTGTTTGTCGGAGAAGAAAAGGGCGTTGCCTACGTTGCGCCGATTGAGTTGAAAAGCGGCGGATTTGTGTCGAGCTCGGTCCTTGACCAACTCCAGGGCGGGGCCGATATCGTTGCTTCCTGGCTGCCGCCCGACAGTGCTTTCCGGTTCGTGCCCATTCTGGCGCACGGGAAAGGCGTGCATCGGGAAGACCTCAAAACGTTGCGTAGCGCAAGAATCAAACTGCGCGAATACGAATCGGCCCCTTTGCTCATTCGCTGTGGAGATCCACTCAAATCTGCGCTTCCGCGAGTGCGAACCTCCCATGGCCCGCAAAAAATTCATTGAAGTAGCCCTCCCGCTCGACGCAATCATGCGGGCGGCGCGTGGCGCGCCGACCTTATCGACATGCTGCTGTAAGGCCTGTTTTCCGAACCCCGTTTCGCCGAGCGATTTGCCCGGCGCCTTAATAATTAAGGTTCAAAATTTTCAGCCTAAATAATTAAGGCGACGCCCGCCCCGCGCCGTCTCTCGCCCGCCCCGCGCCGTCTCTCGCCCGCCCCGCGCCGTCTCCCGCCGCCCCGCGCCGTCTCTCGCCCGCCCCGCGCCGTCTCCCGCCGCCCCGCGCCGTCTCTCGCCCGCCCCGCGCCGTCTCCCGCCGCCCCGCGCCGTCTCCCGCCGCCCCGCGCCGTCTCCCTGCGCCAGTTCCGCCCCATTCTCCGCCTCTCGCTCCCGCGCCATTCCCCTGAACCCTTTCCATCGCAAGGAGTATGACCCGCCTTGATCGATAATTTCCTTCACCGAGAGCAGGCATGGCCGGATACCCCTTCGCCGAAATAGAGCGGCAGTGGCGGCGGTACTGGGAAGAATCCAAGACGTTTCGTACGCCCGACAAGCCGGACCCGGACAAAGAGAAATTCTACATTCTGGACATGTTTCCGTATCCGAGCGGAACGGGTCTGCACGTAGGACACCCTGAAGGCTATACGGCCACGGACATCCTGGCGCGCTACAAGCGCATGAAGGGCTTCAACGTGCTGCATGCGATAGGCTGGGACGCCTTTGGCCTGCCCGCCGAGCAATACGCGGTCAAGACGAACACCCACCCGCGCGTCACCACGGAAACGAACATTGCGCGTTTCCGCGAGCAACTCAAGATGCTCGGCTTTTCGTACGACTGGGACCGGGAGATAGACACGACGTCCCCCGAATATTTCCGCTGGACCCAGTGGATATTCCTCAAACTGTATGAAAGGGGCTTGGCCTTTCAGAGCGAGGCGCCTGTCTGGTGGTGCCCTGAACTGGGCACGACATTGGCCAACGAAGAAGTGGTGGACGGAAAATCCGAAGTGGGAGGCTACGAGTGCGTGCGCAAGCCGCTCCGGCAATGGATGCTGCGCATTACGGAGTACGCGGAGCAGTTGCTCGAAGGACTGGACGATCTCGACTGGCCCGAAAGCACCAAGGAAATGCAGCGCAACTGGATCGGGAAGTCCGAAGGGGCCGAAGTGGCGTTCCCTGCGTGCGACCTGCCGGACGAAACGATTCGCGTATTCACGACGCGCCCGGATACGTTGTTCGGGGCTACGTATATGGTGCTGGCGCCGGAGCATTCCCTCGCGACGAAGATCGCGACGCCGGACCGGCGGGAAGAGGTGGAAGCCTATGTCAATGCGGCGGCGCAGAAGAGCGACCTGGAGCGCACCGAACTGCAACGCGACAAAACAGGCGTGTTTACGGGCGGATTCGCCCTCAATCCGGTGAACGGCGAGCGCATTCCCGTCTGGATCGCGGATTATGTGCTGATTTCCTACGGAACGGGCGCCATCATGGCCGTGCCGGCCCACGACGAGCGCGACCATGCGTTCGCCAAAATCTTCGATCTGCCCATCCGGGAAGTCATTTCCGGAGGCGATGTAGCGAGGGAAGCCTGGACCGGCGATGGCGTGGCGGTGCATTCCAGCAGCGAGGATCGGGCCATTCCGGGCGTTGCCGAACGCGGCGTTTCCATCAATGGATTGCGCGCGGAGGCGGCCCGGAAGAAAATAATCGCCTGGCTCGAAGCCAACGAATGCGGGCGCGCCAAGGTCAACTACAAACTGCGCGACTGGCTGTTCAGCCGGCAGCGCTACTGGGGAGAACCCTTTCCCCTGATTTTCGTGGACGGCGTTCCCAAGCCCCTCCCGGAAGATGCGCTCCCCGTAACCCTTCCCGACCTTGCGGATTTCCAGCCCTCCGGGCATGTCGAAGGCCCCCTCGCCTCGGTCGCCGAATGGGTGCATACGGTCGATCCCGAAACCGGCGCTTCCGCCCTCCGGGAAACGAACACCATGCCGCAGTGGGCCGGGTCTTGCTGGTATTTTCTCCGGTTCATCGATCCGCACAATGACCGCCTCCTGATTGATCCGGAAAAAGAGCGCTACTGGATGCCGGTCGATCTCTACATAGGCGGCGCGGAGCACGCCGTGTTGCATCTGTTGTATGCGCGGTTCTGGCACAAGGCGCTTTACGATGCGGGCGTAGTGAGCACGCCCGAACCATTCCGCAGGCTCATCCATCAGGGCATGATTCTCGGGGAAATAGAGTATGCGGTCAACGGGCAGCGCATCGCGGAGGCGGACGTGCGCAAGGAAGGGGACGGATTCGTGCTGAAGGACGATGCATCGGTTCCGGTCGCCGCCCATGCCTACAAGATGAGCAAGAGTCGGGGCAATGTGATCAATCCCGAAGATGTGGTGCGGCGATACGGGGCGGATTCGCTCCGGCTGTACGAAATGTTCATGGGGCCGCTGGAGCAGGTGAAGCCCTGGAGCATGCGCGGGGTCGAAGGGGTGCACCGCTTTCTGAACCGCGCGTGGCGCCTCCTGATCGACGACGAGGCAGGCGCGTTGCGCTCCGGGACGGACGCCGCCGCCTCGCAGGAGCAGTTGCGGCTGTTGCACAGGACAATTGCGAAAGTCACCGCCGATATTGAGCGGCTGCATTTCAACACGGCCATTGCCGCCATGATGGAGTTCGTAAACGCGGCCAACAAATGGGATGCGGTCCCGCAGGAAGTAGCCCGTCCGTTTGTGCTGCTGCTCAGTCCGTTCGCCCCGCATATCGGCGAGGAACTCTGGCGCAGGCTGGGCGGGGAGCGGACGCTGGCCTACGAACCCTGGCCGGAGGTCGCGCGGGAATATTTACAGGAAGATTCCGTAGCGATCGCAGTACAGGTGAATGGCCGGACCCGGGCTACGATCACGATTCCGGAGGGGGCTGAAAAAGAGGTGGCGCTCGAGGCGGCGCACAGGGAGGAGAATGTGGCGAAGCATATCGGAGAGCGCGTCGTGAAGCGGGAAATATACGTGCCCGGCCGCATCGTGAACTTTGTGGTGTAAATGGCTTCTTCTTCCGCTTCCATACCGCCCCCGCTGGATGTGCTTGCTTTTGGCGCGCATCCCGACGATGTGGAATTGTGCGCGGGCGGGACGATCTGTTCGCTCGCGAAACAGGGCTACCGCGTGGGCGCGGCGGATCTGACCCGGGGCGAACTCGGCACTCGGGGCACGCCGGAACTGCGCGCCGAAGAAGCGGCCCGCGCCGCCGAAATCATGCGGTTGGCCGTCCGCGAAAACATGGGGCTTCCCGACGGAAACATCGCCAATACGCCCGAAAGCCGTCTCCCCGTCATTCGCGCGTTGCGGACCTGGCGTCCGCATATCGTGCTGATCGGCGGGCCGGAATGCCGCCATCCCGACCACGGCGCGGGCGCGCGCCTGTGCGCCGACGCCTGTTTTTACGCAGGATTGCAGGGCGTCCCCACCGAGGACGAGGCGGGCGCGCCGCAAAGCCCCTGGCGTCCGCAACATGTGCTGCACTACATGCACCTGATCGAGTTCGATCCTACCTTCGTGGTGGACGTGACGGATGTGTGGGCGCAGCGGCTCGAAGCGCTTGAGGCATTCCGGTCGCAGTTTTACAACCCCGGCTATAAAGCGAAACCCGGCGAACCGGAAACGTTCGTGTCGGACAAGAGATTTCTGGAATGGATTGAGGCCCGGGCCAGGACGTACGGCCACCGGATCGGGGTGCGGTACGGCGAGCCGTTCTTGTACCGCGAGGGGCCGGTGGGCGTCCGCGACCTTATGCGCGCGCTCGACCACAAGAAACGATTCCGATAGCAGCCCGCCTCCCTGAAAGATGGCCGAACTGAAAACCAGAAAGAATGACCGGAGCGTTGCGGATTTCATCGCCTCCCTCGACGACGAGCGGAAGGAGCGCGAGAGCCATGCGCTTATTGCCCTTATGCGGGACGTGACCGGTTCCGAACCCGCCATGTGGGGCGAAAATATCGTCGGTTTCGGGAATTACCGGTTCAAATACGCCAGCGGGCGGGAGATCGACTGGATGCTGACCGGATTTTCGCCGCGCAAGCGGGCCTTCTCCATCTATGTCATGACCGGATTCGACGGGCAGGACGACATGCTCGGCGCGCTGGGCCGCTGCAAGACGGGCAAATCCTGCCTGTACGTGAACAAACTCGACGACATAGACCTGAGTGCGTTGCGGAAATTACTGGAAGATTCCGTCTCCCGCCTGGTCGAAAAATACGGCCCGGATCAGCCCCGGGATACGTCCTGATCGCGTTCGGATTGACTGACGACCCTTCCCGGCAGTATATTAAGGGTACTCTGATCAAAACCACTTCGTTCAGCGCTTCACGTTCGCAACGCCCCGCGTTCTCGTTTCTATCCTGTTTCTCATGCCTGACACAAGCGATTTTCGCAACGGCCTCACCCTCGTCCGAAACGGCGATTTGTGGACGATCGTGGAGTTTTTGCACGTAAAGCCCGGCAAGGGCGGCGCCTTCGTGCGTTCGAAATTGAAGCAGGTTCGCTCCGGCAAGGTCGTGGAGCATACGTTTCGGGCGGGCGAGAAAGTGAAAACGGCGCGCATCGAGCGGCGCCCGCACCAGTTTCTGTACGAAGACGATCTGGGCCTGCACATGATGAATACGCAGACCTACGAGCAGTTTTCGCTTCCCGCGGATCGCGTGAAGGGAAGGGAATTCATTGTAGAGGGGACCACGGTAGACATTCTTTTTCACGCCGAAGCCGAGGAGCCGCTCAATGTCGAATTGCCCGGCAAGGTCGATCTCGCCGTAGTCGATACGGACCCGGGGGTGCGCGGCGACACGGCCACCGGCGGCGCGAAACCGGCCATCATGGAGAGCGGCGCGGTGGTGCTGGTCCCGCTTTTTATCGACGAAGGAGATGTGGTGACCGTCAATACGCAGACCGGCGAATATGTAACGCGCGCGTCGTCGTCGAACAAGCCTTGACCGCTTTCGTCCAACTGTTTTTCCGATAGATTTTCCGCCGAATCCGGTTTTTGCTCCCGCATTGCATATGGATCTTCCCCTGATTGAAAAATTGCTCGAGATCGTCAAGGACAGCGGCGTCGCCGAGGTCGAGATCACAGAAGACGATCTGAAGGTGGTTGTGCGCATGCAGCCGCCCGCGCAGGCGACGACTCCGCCGATTGCGGCCTGGCCGCCGTACGCCATGCCGCCAGCGGTTCCTTATGCACCCTCCGAGGCCCCTGCCGATGCGCCGCCTGCCGCCTCCGCTGCGGCGGACGAAAGCAAGCCGGAACCCGCCTGCAACGGGACGACCGTCAAGGCGCCGCTCGTGGGCACCTTTTATCGGGCTCCGGGTCCCGACGAAGCGCCGTTCGTGAATGTGGGCGACGTCGTTTCCAAAGGAGACGCCCTGTGCATCATCGAGGCCATGAAACTCATGAACGAAGTCGTGAGCGAAGTGGACGGCAAGGTGGCCGAGGTTTTGGTAGGCGACGCGCTGCCTGTCGAGTTCGATCAACCGCTCTTTTTGATAGAAACCTGACCGCCGCCAGGCAGGTCGATTCCGTTCGTCCCGTGATCAGGAAGGTGCTCATCGCCAACCGCGGAGAAATCGCGCTCCGCATCATTCGAACCTGCCATGAAATGGGGCTTCGAACCGTCGCCGCGTATTCCACGGCGGATCGGGATTCGTTGCATGTCCGGTTCGCGGACGAAGCGGTGTGCATCGGGCCGCCGCTTTCCCGGGAAAGCTACCTGCGTCCCGACAGGATCATTGCCGCGCTTGAGGTGACCGGCGCGGACGCCGTCCATCCAGGGTATGGATTTCTTTCCGAAAACGCCGATTTCAGCGCCATTTGCGAAGATCACGAGGTGGTTTTCATCGGACCTCGCGCGAAAACCATCGCCATGATGGGGGACAAGAGCGTGGCCAAGGAAACCATGCGGAATGCGGGCGTGCCGGTGGTGCCGGGTTCCGACGGGGCCGTGCCCAACGCAAAGGCGGGCAAGAAGATCGCCGACGACATCGGGTATCCGGTGATGATCAAGGCGTCTGCGGGCGGAGGCGGACGCGGCATGCGGATCGTTCGAGAGGCCAGCGACTTCGCGCACCAGTTTTCGGCGGCGACCGCCGAGGCCGAGGCCGCCTTCGGGAACGGCGCTTCGTACATCGAGAAGTATGTCGATGGCCCGCGCCACATTGAAATTCAGGTGTTCGGCGATGGCAAGGGGCGGGTGGTGCATTTTGGCGAACGCGAATGCTCCATCCAGCGGAGGCACCAGAAACTGCTTGAGGAATCGCCGTCGCCCGCGGTCGACCCCGCGCTGCGGGCCCGCATGGGCGAGGCGGCGGTGCGCGGGGCGGAGGCCGTGCAGTACGCCGGCGCCGGAACCATGGAGTTTCTTGTGGACGCAGCGGGCGACTTTTATTTCATGGAGATGAATACGCGCATTCAGGTGGAGCATCCCGTCACGGAAGAAGTGACCGGCGCAGACCTGATTGAACTTCAGTTGCGCATCGCCATGGGCGAGGATTTGCCGGAAGAGGACATCGTTATGACGGGGCACGCCATAGAGTGCCGGATCAACGCCGAGGATCCATTCAACGATTTCCGGCCCTCCCCTGGCGTCGTGACGGCGTTTCATACGCCGGGCGGGCAAGGCGTTCGGGTGGATACGCATGCGTACGCCGGGTACGCCATTCCGCCGTATTACGATTCCATGATCGCCAAACTCATCGTGTACGCCCGCACCCGCCCGCTTGCGATTCGGAAGATGCGGCGCGCGCTCAGCGAATTCGTGATCGAGGGCGTACATACGACCATCCCGTTCCATCGCCGGTTGATAGAAGACCCTGCGTTCCAGGCGGGCGAGTTTACGACGGCGTTTCTCGACACATTTGATTTGACCCCCGCTCAAACGGAAACATGACGTTTTTCGTCGCATAGCTTCGATATTTTCATGAAATGCCCAACCGATCTTTTGTACACGAAAGACCACGAGTGGATACGCATTGGGGACGACGCCGCGTCGGCGACCGTAGGCGTGACGGACTTTGCGCAGGACGAGCTCGGGGACGTCGTGTTCGTTGAATTGCAGCCGCCCGGTTCGGAAATCGCCCGGGACGAACCGTTCGGGGCCGTCGAGGCGGTCAAAACGGTGTCTGATCTCTATATGCCTTTGTCGGGTCGTATCCTCGAAGTCAACGAGGAGCTGGAGGCGCATCCCGACTATGTGAATACCGATCCGTACGGCAAAGGCTGGATGATTCGCATTGCGCTTGACGGCGGCGCAGAGACGGGCGAACTGCTTTCCGCGGACGATTACGAACGTATGACCGGGTAAGGCCGCGCGAGATGCACGAACGCATCGTCATTCTGGATTTCGGGAGCCAGTACACGCAGCTCATTGCGCGGCGCGTCCGCGAGGCGGGCGTGTATTCCGAAATACACCCCTGCACTCGATCTTCGGAAGAAATCCGGGCGATGCAGCCGAAGGGAATCATCCTGTCCGGGGGGCCCTGCTCTGTTTTCGATCCGGGCGCGCCGCAACTGGATCCCGCCTTGCTGGCCATGGCGCGCAGCGACGGCTCGCCCACGCCCGTGCTTGGCGTTTGCTACGGCCTTCAGGCCATGGCCCGCCTGGCGGGGGGCGACGTGGCTTCTGCCGCCCTCCGCGAATTCGGACGCGCCCGGCTGCATATCGACGATGCGACGGGGCTTTTCCAGGGCCTGACCGACGGCTCCATCGTCTGGATGAGCCACGGAGATCATCTGACCCGCCTCCCCCCGGGCTACCGGATTCTTGCGCATACCGACAATGCGCCCATTGCGGCGGTCGCGTCGGATCGGCTTCCGCACTACGGCGTGCAGTTTCACCCCGAAGTGGCGCATACCGCCGCCGGGCGCCTGCTCATCGAAAATTTTGCGATGGGCATATGCGGGTGCCGGGGGGACTGGACGCCCGCCTCCTTCGTGGACGAGAAAAAACAGGAGATCCGGGAGACGGTGGGCGACGCCCACGTTATTCTGGGCCTGTCCGGCGGCGTGGATTCGTCCGTGGCCGCCGTGTTGCTGCACGAAGCGATCGGCGATCAGCTCATTTGTATTTATGTGAACAACGGGGCGCTTCGGAAAGGAGAATGGGAGGAGGTGCAAGCGATTTTCCGGGATCATTTTCATCTGCGCCTGAAGGCCGTGGACGCTACGGACCTGTTTCTGGACCGTCTGACGGATGTTTCCGACCCGGAAAAGAAGCGCAAGATCATAGGCAATGCGTTCGTGGAAGTGTTTGAAAGCGCCGCCCGCGACATTGCGGAGGAGGCCGGCGAGCGGCCTGCCTTTCTGGCCCAGGGAACGCTGTACCCGGACGTGATCGAAAGCGTTTCGTTCAAGGGCCCCTCGGCTACGATCAAAACCCATCACAATGTGGGAGGGTTGCCCGAAAAACTGGACTTTGAGGTGATCGAGCCGTTTCGGGAACTCTTCAAGGACGAAGTGCGCGAGATAGGCCGGTTGCTGGGCCTTCCGGAACTGGTCGTGGGGCGGCATCCGTTTCCCGGCCCCGGACTGGCCGTGCGCATTCTTGGTCCGGTGACGCGGGCGTCGCTCGCCATCCTGCGCGAAGCAGACGCCATTTTCATAGAGGAACTTCGACTGAGCGGCTTGTACGATACGGTATGGCAGGCGTTTGCGGTGTTGTTGCCTGTGCAGACGGTGGGCGTAATGGGCGACGAACGCACCTACGAAAATGTGTGTGCGCTCCGGGCCGTCACCAGCGTGGACGGCATGACGGCGGACTGGGCGCGTCTTCCCTCCGATTTTCTGGCCCGCGTATCCAACCGGATCGTGAACGAAATCCGGGGCGTTAACCGGGCCGTATACGACATTAGCTCCAAGCCTCCGGCCACGATCGAATGGGAATGACGAGACGATTTGCAGTGCGGAGCCTCGTTTGCATGGCGCTTTTTGGGGCGGCGTGGTTTGCTTGCGTCGCCTGGACGCCTGCCTTTGTGCATGCTCAGGACGTTATGCCGGTCCCCGAGGAAGCGGAGCGGATGTTCGGGGACGCCCTTGAGGCGTTCGAGCAGGGAGAGTATGCCCTGGCGGCCCGGTTGTTCGAACAGGTTTGGTCGGCGTACGATGTGCACGACCAAACCACGGCGGCCCGGCTTATGGAGGCGAAGGCGCTCTATCGGGACGGGTATTTCGACGAGGCTGCGGCGCGGGCGCGCTTGCTTGCGTCGGATTTTCCTGAGAGTCGGTATGTCGAAGCCGCCGGAGCGCTTCGGACAATGGCCGAAGAGGGGCTTGCGCGTAACGTGACATTGCCGCGCAACCTTGGCGTCTTGTTGCCGCTGGATGGCGATCACGCTCCGCTCACCCAGGCGCTTTTCACCGGGGTGCGCATGGCCGTGGACGAACACAACGCACGGTATCCGGACCAGCCTGTTCGCATGGCGTTTCGCAATACGGGGGCCGATTCGGCGCTCGCCGCCGAAGCCGCGGAAGAACTGGCTGCGCTTGGCGCGCAAGCCGTCATTGGGCCGCTCTATAGCGGGGAGGCGGCGGCGGCCGCCGAGGTAGCCGAGCGATTCCGGATGCCGCTGATGGCGCCGCTGGCCACCGACGAGGCCGTGTCGAGCGGCAAGCGCTACGTTTTTCAGGCGAATCCCACTATTGTCATGCGCGGACGGCTCATGGCCCGCTTTGCTGCAAGAAATCTGCGGCTGAACGAGTTCGGCGTAATCGCCGAGCGGGACCGCGACCGCATCAGCGAACGCATGGCGCAGGGCTTTCTGGAGGAGGCGGCGCGGGGCGGGCAAACAGTGCGGTACGATACGTTGCTGGTTTCGCAAACGGACTGGGGGCGTTTGTCCGCCACGCTGTCGCGGAGCGAGATACTCGGCGCGAGCGCCGCGTACTTGCCCATTGCATCCGGGGAAAGCGTGGCCCGCATCGTAGCCGCCATGACCAGTTTCGACCGCATGCGTCTCGCCGACGAGATTCGCATCCTCGGAAACGGGACCTGGCGGTCCGTTCCGGATCCGGCGCGGGCTTCCCGATACGCTACGACCTATGCCGACGATTTTTATGTCGAGGCGGGCGATTCCGCCGTACAGGCCTTTACGGAAGGGTACCGCGAACTGGCGGGCGCCGAACCGGAAGGCCGCCTTGCGATCATCGGGTACGACGTGGCCCGCTTTCTGCTTCCGCTGCTTGTGGAAGATTCCGCCCGGCCGCTTGCGGACCGGATTCGAACGGCGCCGTTGCGGGAAGGCCTGGGCACCCGCATCGATTTCGACGGGGGCAACGTGAACGCCGCCATGTTCTGGTTCCGGTATCAGGACGGCGAAGTGCGGCGGTTGCGGTAGGCAGGCCGGATAAAGGACGTTCCGGCCAGAACCGCTTCGCACGCGTCGCTTCCGCGTGCGCGAAGGACAGGAACAGCGGGGCCGCGCGCAGGTACATATTCTTCGTCTTGTCTTCCCCGCCGCGCTGTCGCGCATTTTTCGCTTTTCGGATACGAATCTACGCCGCTGGCCATGTCCTCGTTTTTGCGCTCGTTGCTTCCCGTCGTCTTGTTGCTTGCGCCGCTGGCGCTGTCCGCGTGCTCCGGCGCGGGACGCATTCGGTACGATTCTCCCGACGACGCCTACGCCAAAGGGCTGCGCTTGTTCGAGGAGGGCAAATACGAACGGTCGGTTCCGTTCTTTCAGGGCGTTTTCGATTACGGGAGAACGTCCGAAGTCGCCGCCGATGCGCAACTTCACCTTGCGCGGGCGCATTTCGAGGGCCGCGACTATATTCTGGCCGCCTCCGAGTATTCGCGGTTCGTGAATACCTACCGGACGAACCCCAACGTGGAGGCCGCCATGTTCGAGCGGGCGGTTTCGCACCATCATCTTTCTCCGCAGTACGCCCTCGACCAGACCAATACCCGGCAGGCCATTACATACCTGCAATTGTTTCTGGACCGGTTTCCCGATTCTGATCGGAAAGAAGAGGCGGAAGAATACTTGAGCGCGTTGCGGGAGAAGCTGGCGCGCAAGGCGTACGAGTCGGCGGGCCTGTACGAGCGGCGAGGCATTTACGAGGCGGCGGCGCTTTCGTACGAGCGGGTATTCGACGCCTATCCGGACACGCAGTGGGCCGACGACGCCTTGCTGGGCGCCATGCGTTCGTACATGGCCTTTTCCGACCTGAGCATCGAGTCGCGTCAGCCGGAGCGGCTTCAGTTGGCGATCGATCATTATACCCGCCTCGTCGAACTTTTCCGGGATAGCCCGCTGGTCAAGGAGGCGGAGGCGCTCTATGAGACCGCGTCCGGGCGGCTCGCCGAACTTGCAAGCAGCAACTGAGCGTTACGTGGCCGGATCCGCAACGGACAGCGTGCGGCGCATCGGGATTTTCGGGGGAACCTTTAATCCGCCGCACATGGGGCACCTTCTCCTTGCAAGGATGGTGCGCGAGCGATGCGGTCTGGATCGCGTGCTTTGGGTTCCGAACAGCCGTTCTCCGTTCAAAATCGGGGAGGACCTGGCGCCTGCCGCAGACCGTCTGGCCATGGTGCGGGCCGCCACGGCGGGAGATGCGGATTTTGCGGTCTCGGAAATAGAGACGCGACAAGGGGGTACCTCGTATACGGTGGAAACGCTGCGAAAGTTACGGGCGGAGTATCCCGACGCGACGTTTCGCCTCATCGTGGGCAGCGATCAATTGCCCGGTTTTACCCGGTGGCGCGAACCGGAAGAAATCGTTCGTCTTGCGCCGCTTATCGTGTTTCCGCGCGCGGGATACGAGCAGGCGGCGATCCCGGAAGGCCTGGAAAACTATTCGGAGCGCATCGATGCGCCGCGCATCGACTTGTCCAGCACAGACATACGGGCGCGTCTCCGCGCCGGAAAATCCATCCGCCGCATGACGCCGCCGGCGGCGCTCGCCATCATAACGGAGCGGGAATTGTATCGGTGAGGGATCGAAAAAGGCGCAAGCGGTTTTCCCGGCCCGGTTCCGTCTTGCAAATCCGCTGTTATCGGGCATGCGCCGGGAAAGGTTCAGGAATGTCGTATCTTGCAGGTCGTTTCGTTGTCGTTTCCGCATGCCTGCTGCGTCAACGTTTCTTGTTTCAGCATCTTTCAGGACTGCAATTATGGCCCTTACCTACTCGACCATGGAGGAGCTCGGATCGACGGCTCCGTATTTCGATCTGCCCGTCGCGAACCCTGACGCCGACGGCCTGCCCGGCGGTCGCCGACGGCTCGACGATTACGTCGGCGGCGCGCTGGTCGTCGTATTTACCTGCAACCATTGTCCGTTCGCGAAGCATGTGGAGGATGCGTTGATCCAGCACGCGGATTTCTGGGCGGGCAAGGGCGCGCATTTCGTGCTCGTCAACGCCAACGACGCCGAGACCCATCCGGAAGACTCGTTCGAGGCCATGGCGAAGCGGGCCGCCGCAAAGAAATATCCCTTTCCATACCTGTACGACGAAACGCAGGAGGTCGCCAAGGCGTACGGCGCCGTGTGCACGCCCGATTTTTTCGCATACGATTCGGACAGGAAACTGGTTTACCGGGGACGCTACGACGATACGCGTCCCGGCTTGGGCGTGGCGACGGGCAAAGACTTGTACGCCGCGCTCGACCGGTTGCATGCGTCCGGGGAGGTTATGCCCAACCAGGTTCCTTCCATAGGGTGTAATATCAAATGGAAGCCGGGCAACGCGCCCGCGTGATCGTTCGTTTCTGCATGGCCCGCCGATTCCGTGGACTGGATTGTTCTGTTGCCCCCCGTTATTGCGATTTTCCTCGCGCTGTGGACCCGGCGGGTGTATTTGTCCCTGCTGGCCGGACTATGGGTCGGGACGATCATTCTTGCGGGCGGCAATCCGATTCGGGGCCTGGGGGAACTGGCGGCGCAACTGGTGGCGGTTTTTGAAGACGCAGGCAATACGCGCATTATTTTTTTCTGCCTGCTCGTGGGCGGCCTCATTGCGCTGATGCAGGCTTCCGGCGGCGTGCGCGGCTTTGTGGCGTGGGCGCAGCGACGGGGGTGGGGTACGTCGCGGAGAGGCGCTGAACTGCTGGCCTGGGCCGTGGGGATGGTGGTGTTCGTGGAGTCGAATATTACGTCTCTGACCGTCGGGGCGGTCAGTCGTCCGCTATTCGACAAACTGAAACTGCCCCGGGAAAAACTGGCGTTTTATTGCGACGCCACGAGCGCGCCGGTATGCATGTCCTTGCCCCTGAACGGGTGGGGGGCGTATTTGCTCGGCCTGCTGGCGGCGCAAGGCATAGCGGACGGCGCGGCGGTATCCCTCCTTGCGCAGTCGTTGTTGTTCAATTTCTTCAGCATAGGGGCCATCGTTTTTGCGCTCGTTCTGGCCTGGACGGGCTGGGGATTCGGCTCCATGAAGCGGGCGGAGGCGCGGGCGGCGCAGACGGGCGCGCTCACCCGGCCCGGATCGAAACCGCTCATCGCCGATGAACTGGCGGGAATCGAGCCGCTCCCGAATGCTCCCCGGCTCGCCCGCGACCTGATGATTCCCCTGTTTGTCATGGTGGGGATGATTTTCGTGGGGCTGTACGTGACGGGCGCCGGAAATATCATGCAGGGCAGCGGTTCGACGGCGGTGTTGTGGGCCGTGGGCGCGGCGGTTATTGTCGCCATGGCGTTGTATGCCTTGCCGCGCGGCGGGCGCTCCGCGATGCCCATCGGGGATGCGATGGATCAGGTGTTGAAAGGGTCTTCCGGCATGGTCGGCGTGACGTTTCTGGTGGTATTGGCTTTTGCGCTGGGGCGCGTGGCGCGGGAAATGGAGATGGGCGCCTACGTAGCGGGTCTGCTGGATGCGGGCGGCCCGGCGTGGTGGATGCCCGCCGCCGTGTTTTTGATCGGGGGGTTCGTGTCGTTTGCGCTGGGTTCTTCCTGGACGGGGTTCGCCTTGCTGCTGCCCATTGCGCTTCCCCTGGCGGAAGGAGGCGGCATTTCGGCTCCGCTGATGGTGGGCGCCGTGCTGTCCGGGGGCGTTTTCGGGGATTACGCTTCGCCGCTCTCCGACACGTCCATTATTTCGTCCATGTCGGCGGCGTGCGACCACATAGACCATGTGCGTTCGCAAATGCCCTATGCGCTGGTCGTGGCGGGCGCGACGCTGCTGGCCTACGTCGCGGCGGGATTGGCGACGTAGGGGGCCTGTCCTACGATTCGTCGGAGGCGAAGTACATGGTTTTGGCGTATTCCTTCACCATGCGCATTGCGGAGAACCGGGGCGTCAGTTCCGCCATAGCCGCGCGCATCTGCCCGATCCACTGCGTCGGGACGCCGCGACCGTCCCGCTCGTAAAACGCCGGGACGACGCCCTGTTCGAGTTGCCGATAGAGGCTTTCGGCGTCCCGGCGGTCCAGTTCTTCCTCGCCGAAGCTGCCGTCGGCGTATCCATGCCCGATGGCCCAGCCGTTTTCTCCGTTGTATCCTTCCGGCCACCACCCGTCCAGCACGGACAGATTGAGTCCGCCGTGCACGGCCACTTTCTGGCCGCTCGTGCCGCTGGCTTCCATAGGGCTGCGGGGGTTGTTCAGCCAGACGTCGCACCCCGAAATCAGCATCCGACCGATCTCTATGTTGTAATTCTCGAGAAACGCGATGCGGCCCTGGAATCCGGGTTGCCGGGCGGCGTCCAGAATCTGCCGGATGAATTGTTTGCCGCTTTCGTCTTCCGGATGCGATTTGCCGGCGTAGATGATCTGGATCGGGCGTTCCGGGTTTTCGAACAGCGCCCGGGCCCGTTCCATGTCCGTGAACAGGAGCGGGGCGCGTTTGTAGGTGGCGAAGCGCCGGGCGAAGCCGATCGTGAGCGCGTCGGGATCAAGTTCGCAGGGGATGGAGAGGGACCGTTTTTCGACATGTTCTCCGGCAAAGCGGATCAGGCGCCGGCGCAGGTCGTTGCGGTATTCCCACAACGCCTCGTCCGAAATGTTGTCGATGCTTCGCCAGAAGCGCAGGTCGTCGGCATGTTTTTTCCAGTCCCCGAGTTGCTTTTCAAGGAATGCGCGCGCCGCCGGGACGGCCCAGGTGGCGATATGGATTCCGTTCGTAATGGCGCCGATGGGCACATCCTGTACGCGACGTTCCGGAAACATGGGGCGCCATTGGCGCCGGGCTACATACCCGTTGCGTTGGGAAACGCCGTTGGCGCAGCGCGACATGTTCAGGCCCAGCACAGTCATGGTGAACCATTCGCCGGGGTTGCCTTCGTCCACCCGCCCGTAGGCCATCAGGTCGCGTTCGCTGTGTCCCAGTTCTTCTCGCATCGCACTCATTTCGCTGAGGAACATGCCGGGGTCGAACCGGTCGTGTCCGGCCAGGACGGGGGTGTGCGTCGTGAATACGCACTGCTTGCGCACGGCCAGGACGGCTTCCTCCCGGCTTTTGCCGAGGGCCATATGTTCGCGGAGCAATTCAAGGGACAGGAAGGCGCAATGGCCTTCGTTCATATGGTATACGTCCGTTTCCTCGCCCAGCGCGCGCAGGAGCCGGACGCCCCCGACCCCGAGCACGATTTCCTGCTGAAGCCGCATGCGGCGCCCGCCCTGGTACAATCGGGCCGTCGTGTTTCGGAATTCTTCCGGGTTGTCCTCGACATGGGTGTCAAGCAAGTACAGGGTGGCCCGTCCGATGCGGACCCGCCATGCCTGTACCCGGATCGGGTCGTTCCCGAAATGGACGGTGACCAGGCAAGGTTTTCCATCCTTTCCGCAAACGAGTTCGAGGGGATGGTTCGCCGGATCAAGCGCGGGGTATCGCTCCAGTTGCCATCCGTCCCCGGTGAAGTATTGCTCGAAGTATCCCTGCTTCAGGAACAGGCCGATCGCTGTGAAGGGGATGGAGAGGTCCGAGGCGGCTTTCGCATGATCTCCCGCCAGGATACCCAGTCCGCCCGCATAGATGGGCAGGCTTTCGTGCAAGCCGAATTCCATACAGAAGTAGCTGGTGCGGGGGGCGTTCGGGTCCGGGCAAGGCGCCTCAAGGTAGGCGGACAGGGCGGCGTACGCCGTGTCTATGTCGCTTGTCAGGGCGGGGTCGAACGGGGTCTCCGGGGAGCATGTTCGGAGTACGGCGATCGGGTTGTTTTTGGCGTTCCGGAACGTTGTCGGGTCCAGGCGTTCGAAGATATTGAGGACTTCGGGATTCCAGCTCCACCAGAGATTTTTTGCGAGCGCTTCGAGTTTTTCGTACGTATTCATACAGCGGCGATTGATTCGATGGCGTATGCCGCGCTATGCAAGCGCGCCTTAATCAGAGTGCCCTTAATATACTAACGGATGTCCATGGGTTTGCATGAAAGGCAAGGAGATGTTGTGAGGATTCTTCTGGAAGACGCCGTGCGACGGTTGGCCGCCGCCGGGATTGATGCGCCGCGCCGCAACGCGGAATGGCTCTTGTGCGAGGCGCTCGGGATGTCCCGGGCCGGATTATACGCGGCGTCCTGGGAGCGGGTCGATTCCGGGGCCGCTCTGTGTTTTGGCGAGATGCTGGCGCGTCGGTTGCGGCGCGAACCGGCGCAGTATATCCTGGGCTATACGGAATTCATGGGCCTGCGCATGGTTGTAACGCCGGACGTGCTTGTTCCGCGTCCCGAAACAGAGGAACTGGTCGAGGCGGCGTTGTCTTGCCTTACGACGGACAGGCCGCCCGTCGCGCTCGACGCGGGTACGGGGAGCGGTTGCATTGCATTGGCTATCCGAGCGGCCCGGCCCGACGCCCGGGTGTATGCGTGCGATGTGTCGGAGGCGGCGCTTGCCGTGGCTCGGCGCAGCGCGGCGGCGCATGGCTTGGCCGTGGCGTGGATTGCGGCGGATATGCTGGCAGAGGATTTTCTGGAGCGGGTTCCTTCCGGATTTGATCTGCTGATTTCCAATCCGCCGTATGTCCCGGAGGAAGAAATGGCGGCATTATCGGAGGAGACGCGGGACTGGGAGCCGTCTGTGGCGCTGGTTGCGCCGGGCGATCCGCTCGTTTTTTACCGCCGGTTGGCGCAGCATGGCCTGCGGGCGATTCGGCCGGGAGGGTGGCTTGCGCTGGAGACGCATGCGGATTACGGGGATTCCGTGCGCGGGTTGCTGGTTGCGGCGGGCTATGCGGAGGTTTCGCTCAGGAAGGATATGGCGGGGCGGGACCGGATCGTCCTCGGACGGCGGGCGGGGCGAATGGGGGCAGGATGTGCGGTCGGGGGAATGGCGGGGGAGCAGCGTTTTGCTGCGCATCATGTTTGCCCGGATAGTCCGCTCGCTGCAAGGTCCCCCAAAAAGGGTCGTCGGGAGAGAAGCGCCATGCGGCCTGAATTTTTGAGCGGGGAGGTTATGTTTGGGCGGATAATGCGTCTTAAGGGGCGTCTGTGATTCCCTGCGCCTGCAACGACAGGGTCAAACCGGGGAATTTCGGACGTTAATTTATGGGCCATCGCGAAACAGAATGCCCGCAACGGCATACTTATCCCCTGCAAACCATCCGCAAAGGTTAAGGAAGCTCTGATTAACTCCACTTTGATCAGCGCTTCGCTTTCACGCGTAAAGAACGACATGATGGCGTTATTGAAATCAGCGAAAAACACGGCGGATTTGGTGCGTTTCGGTCGTGAAGCGCCCTTCGGGAGGCTGACAGGCGCACGCTGGCTGTGTCATTCCTCATTACGTGGGGCCTGCCACGCTGCTTCGTCATTCCTTGCCAGCGCACGCCTGTCAGCATCTGAATCTTTGCGGACTTAATCAGAGCTTCCTTATGATTAGCACCCTTGCCATCGCCGAAGACCTTGCCGCCGCAGGCGTCGAACAGAAACAGGCCAAAGCCATTGCGAACGCTGTCGGAGCGCAAAACAAGGAAATCGCTACGAAAGACTTCGTGCGGAGTGAAATAAGCCCCGTACGCACGGACGTCGCCGTGTTGAAATCCGACGTTGCCGTGCTGAAGTCCGACGTCGCGGTGCTGAAGTCCGACGTCGCCGTGCTGAAATCGGATGGCGCTGCCGTGAAAGCCGAGGTTGCCACGCTGAAATGGATGGTAGGCGTAAACATGGCGATAACGCTTGCCCTGTTCGCCTCCTTTCTTTCCTGGGCATTGACGCAATAGCCTGCGCAGTCCGTTTCCGGCCCAGTCGTCGGCCGATAGCGGCTGTTTTCTGGCAGAGGGTATCCGGAAAATTGCGCAGGCGGACCTCCGCGCGCTTCGCCGATCCGACGCCTTGCGATTTTCCCTTGATTCGTTTCACCTGCTTTGCCTTCTTCCGTGCACGTCAGGAACCCGTTTGACGTAGCCTTCGCGCTTCAGGGCGACCTGCGCAACAATTCGAGGGCGCTTCGGCAACTCAGGTTGCTTGCCGCCGCCGGGCGGCGCGTTCGGGTCGTGGCTGCCGGGTCCGGCGCGTTCGACGAGCCGGAAAGACCAGACATACTGGACATGCCGGGCGTTCGGATCGACGCGATCTCCATTTCTGCCCCTTCCGGCCCGCCTTTCTTTTGGGAATTGCACCGCCGCATGCGCCAGGCGCTCCTCGAAACCCCGGCTCGCGTGTTTCATGCCTCGGGGTTGTATGTGCTGCCCGCCGCATGGGCCGCGGCCCAACCATGCGGCGCCCGCGTAGTCTACGATGTCCGGGAACTCTATCCGCATGTTCCCGCCACGGTCGGGAAGCCCTGGTCGCGCGTATTCTGGAGCCTGCTCGAACGCCGGTACATCCGTCGAGCCGACGCCCTCCTGACAGTCGGCGACGCCATTGCGGATCGCCTGACTGCGACTTATGGCGTCGCTCGCCCCGCCGTACTCTACAATATTCCGACCCGGAAGCCCGTCCCGTCCCGTCCCGCTCCGCTTGCGCCGGGCCTCAATCCGGATATCGTAACCATTTTGCATCAGGGCCACATGATGAAAGAGCGCGGTTGCGAGGAGCTGGTGGCCGCCATGCGGGATATCGAAGGGGCCGCGCTCGTGTTTCTCGGCGGCGGACCGCTTCGTTCTGCGTTGCAGGAGCAGGCGGAAGCCCTTGGCGTTGCGCGGCGGGTCCATTTCGTCGATCCCGTGCCGTCGGATCGGTTGCTGGAGCGCACTGCCGCCGCCGACCTGGGCGTAACGCCGCTCCGGGACACCTGTCTGAATCGTCGTTTTGCGTTGCCGAACAAATTATTCGAATACCTGATGGCGGGCCTTCCAGTCATTGCCTCGGATTTGCCCGAAATCCGCCGCGTGGTGGCGCCGCACGACGTAGGAGCCTTGTGCGAACCCGGCAATCAGGCCGCGCTGACGGACGCCTTGCGCCGCGCGGTCGCCCAAAAATCGCTTCGGGAGCGGTGGCGGCGGAATATTCCCCGTGTTTTCGAAACTTTTAACCCGGATTCGGTATCCAAACGCTTTATGCATATTTACGAAGCGTTGCTTCCCTGAGCGCCATGCATCGCACTGGATTATTTGCGGGATCGTTTATTGCGCCGGGCAGGTCGCGGGGCCTTGTCGGCCTCGTTGGCTTGTTTGTCTGTGCAGCGTGTCTGTTTGCTCCGGCATGGGCGCATGCGCAAGACGCCAGCGTACCGGCCGAAGGGCTGGACTGGAAAGCCTTCGAAGAAGCCGTCATGCAGGCCGAAGCGCAGGACAAAAAATTGATCGTGGACGTGTATGCGGTATGGTGCCCCTGGTGCCGCCGGTTACAGCGCGAGGTCTATGCGGACGATGCGGTGCAGGCGTATATCCGGGACCACTTCGTGCTGACGCGTCTGGATGCAGAAAACACCGAGGATAGCCTTCGTTTCCGCGAGTATACGCTGACCCCTTCGGAAATGGCGGCGGGTTTGGGCGCTTCGGGGTTTCCGACCACCGTTTTTCTGGACCAGGACGGAAAATACATCACGCGTTTGCCTGGTTTCATAACGCCGCCGAATTTTCTGGACGTGCTGGATTACATCGGAAGCGAAGCGTTCGCGGACGTTACTTTCGAGGAATACATGGGGCGAAAAGAATAGGAAATCCCCGTTCCTCGCCTGTTTCCAGAGCGCCTTTCCCCCTCGTTCTTCTCTTTTCTCTGTGCGCATGCATCGTATTCTGAATGCCCTGAAGATATTCCGGGTCATGCTTTCGAGCGCGTTGCGGGCAAACCGGGACGCGGCGGGTCTGGAACAGGCGGAGGCATGGCGGCGGAGGTCCCTCCAGCTTCATGTGGGGTGCGCCCGGTTGTGCGAGCAGGTGGGCATTCGCATACGGGCGGAAGGAACGATCCCGGAACGGAGGGGCATGCTCGTCGTGGCGAATCATTTCGGGGTGATCGATCCTGTGGCGCTCGCGGCGGCGGCGCCCATGGCGCCGGTTGCGCGCGCCGACCTGCAACGTTGGCCGTTCGTCGGCAACGTGTCTGTTTCGCACGGCATGATTCCTGTGGACAGGGAGCGTCGAACGGCGGCGTTTTCCTTCGTCGAACGGGTGGGCGAACGGCTGGCGGCCGGGCTGAACGTGCTTGTTTTCCCCGAGGGAGGCACCAGCGAAGAACGCCCGGTTCGGCCCTTCAAGACCGGCGTGTTCGAGGCCGTGATCGGTCGGGCGGAAGGCATGGTTTTGCCTGCCTACTTGTCCATTGATCGAGTAGACGGCAAGGCGGTCGACGACGACGCGCGCTGCCGCGTCGTATGGCTGGAGCATACGTCTTTCTGGGCGCACGTATGGTCGCTGGCTGGGTTGCGGAGCCTGGAATACACGGTGCATTTCGGCGAGCCGATACCTGCCGAAGGGCGGAATCGCAAGGAATTGGCACAACTTGCCCGCAACGCGGTTGAAGAAATCCGGCTGTCTCTGCAGCCGCCCCGTTCCTGAAGAGCCTGCTCCGCTATGGTTTTTCACGCGTCTTTTGCAAGGCCCGCTTCGCCGATTGCGCCATGACCGACAAACAATCCGACCAACGATTGCGCGCGAGCATCTATGTTCTGATCGGCATTGGACTGGCGTTGATCGGGTTGGCCGTAGCCATTTTACGGGTTTTGACCGCGGAACAAAACGAACAGGCTCTTCCTCTGTCCGTGCGCGTGGCGGAGCCTGTCCAGCTGGGGCGTTCGCCTGAGCTGTCGGACATTCCGATGATGGATTCGCTGGACAGACTGCCCGACATTGCGGCCCTGAACACGGTGTTTCGCCAGGTGGCCGACCGAGTTACGCCCTCGGTGGTGTACATAGAAGTGGAGACGCCTCCGGGCAGGGATCGGTATCACGATTTCGACGAGGACGAGGAGGGCTTTTTATGGAGATATCCGCTGCCGGAAGCCGTCGGGAGCGGGGTGCTGATCAGCGCCGAGGGGCATGTGGTCACGAACCATCATGTGGTGGAGGATGCGGAGCATGTTCGCGTAACCCTTTCCGACAAGCGTACGTTCGACGCGCGGATCGTGGGCGCCGATCCTTCCACGGACCTGGCCGTGCTGGCCATAGAAGGCGGCGAAAACCTGCCCGCCATCCTGTTGGGCGATTCCGACGGGCTGCATGCGGGCGAATGGGTGCTTGCGGTAGGAAATCCGTTTCGGCTCAGGTCCACGGTGACGGCGGGGATCGTTAGCGCGACGGGCCGGCAGGTGAATATCATCGAGGACGATTACGGGATCGAAGACTTTATTCAGACCGACGCCGCCATCAATCCCGGCAATTCGGGCGGCGCCGTGGTGAATCTGCACGGCGAACTGGTGGGAATTTCCACGGCCATCGCCACGGAAACCGGTTCGAACCAGGGCTATGGCTTCGCCGTCCCGGTCAACCTCATGACGCGCGTGGCCGGGGATATTATCGAATATGGCGCGGTGCAGCGAGGCTATCTGGGCGTTCGCATTCAAACGGTGGATGCGGCGCTGGCGCAGCGTCTCGGCATGGATCGGATTCGCGGCGTATATATCGCCGGGATTGCGTACAATGGCGCGGCGTCCCTGGCGGGCATACGCAGCGAGGATGTTATCCTGTCGGTGGACGAGCGCATTGTGAACGCCGCCAACGAATTGCAGAGCGTGATTGCGCGTCGCCGCCCGGGGGACGAACTGGTCGTGCAAGTGTGGCGGGACGGCGAGGTTCGCGACCTGCCCGTGGCGTTACGGTCCCGCGACGACAGCGTCGCATTTTAAGGATGCGCTGATTAAGCCCGCCTCTCTCTGTATTTCACAGAAATCCCTCGATAATTATGATACGGTATCTGACTGCGGGCGAATCGCACGGGGAGGCGCTGGTAGGGATCGTCGAAGGGATGCCGGCGGGCGTGCCGCTTTCGTCCGACGATATTGACCGCCAACTGGCCCGGCGCTGGCAGGGCTACGGACGAGGAGGCCGGTCGAAATTCGAACGGGACCGGATACATATCTATTCCGGGGTGCGCTTTTCCAGAACGATGGGAAGCCCCGTCGGATTGCGCCTCGACAATGCGGCCTATACGAAGGATCGGTCCGGATGGCCCGAGGTGATGGCCTTGACCGGCGCGGGAGAAGGAGTGGAGAAGGTGACGTTGCCGAGGCCGGGCCATGCAGACCTGGCCGGCTTGCAGAAGTACGGTTTCGACGACATTCGACCGGTCATCGACCGGGCCAGCGCGCGCGAGACGGCCATGCGGGTGGCGTGCTGCACCCTTGCGCGGCAATTTCTGGCCCAGTTCGGGATTCAGGTGGGCAGCCATGTGCTGCGGATCGGCGAAGTGGGTCAGCAGGAATACGGGTCGGACCGGGCGGCGGAGCTCCTCGCCGAGGGCGCGGAGCAGGTGAGCGAGGCCGCCGACGCCAGCGAAGTGCGCATGCTGGACGCGGAGCGTACCCGCCAGTGCATCGGGCATATCGATGCGACGAAGCGGCAGGGCGATTCGCTGGGCGGCGCGTATGAAGTGATCGTATCGGGCGTTCCTCCGGGGCTCGGTTCGTATGTGCACTGGGACCGGCGGCTCGACGGGCGCCTGGCGCAGGCCATCCTGTCCATTCAGGGGCAGAAAGCAGTTGAGATTGGCGATGGGGTGGCGGCTTCGGCGCGTCCGGGATCGCGGGTGCACGATCCTGTCGTCAGCGACGGGGAGGGTTATTCCCGGCGCACCAACCATGCGGGCGGCGTGGAAGGCGGCATGTCGAACGGCATGCCCATCGTGGTGCGCGGCTACATGAAGCCCATTCCTACGCTCATCAAGCCGCTCGATACGGTGGATGTGGCCTCCGGGAAAGCGCAGCCGACCCGGTACGAGCGCAGCGACGTAACGTCCGTGCCGGCGGCCTCCACCGTTGCGGAGGCCGCGGTGGCGCTGGCGGTCGCCAATGCATTTCTGGAAAAATTCGGCGGAGACAGCCTGTCGGAGATTCGGACCCGCTATGAGGCCGAAGTCGCCGGATCGAATCGCGCAAGGTCCTGAGGCCGACCGGAAAAGCACGTATAGGAAGCTCTGATTAACTCCACTTTGATCAGCGCTTCGCCTTCACGCGTAAAAAACGACATGACGGCGTTATTGAAATCAGCGAAAAACACGGCGGATTCGGGTTGTCGCGGTCGTGAAGCGCCCTTCGGGAGGCTGACAGGCGCGCGCTGGCTGTGTCATTCCTCATTACGTGGGGCCTGCCACGCTTCTTCGTCATTCCTTGCCAGCGCACGCCTGTCAGCCTCTGAATCTTTGTGGACTTAATCAGAGCTTCCTATATTTATTACAGGATATTTCGATAGCCGCGCGAAGCATTCGATACAGCCTGAATCTTTTGTACCCGGCATTTTTATCTGTCTGAAAACCCATGTCTGCGAAGGAAACGTCCCGCAAGGAGCAAGCGCAGAGCAGTACGGCGTATCGCCCCGCCGAAATAGAAGCCAAATGGTATGCCTGGTGGACCGGGCGCGACCTTTTCCGCGCGCAGCCGGGGTCCGGCAAGCCGCCCCATGTCATCGTGATGCCGCCGCCTAATGTGACCGGCGCCTTGCACATGGGACATGCGTTGCAGGATACCATTCAGGACGCGGTGACGCGTCTCCGGCGCATGCAGGGCTACGAGGCGCTTTGGGTGCCGGGCGTCGATCATGCCGGCATTGCCACGCAAAACGTTGTGGAGAAGGAATTGGCCCGAGAGGGAAGAACCCGCCACGACCTGGGCCGCGAACGTTTCGTCGAGCGGGTCTGGGCATGGAAACACGAATACGGCGGCAAGATTCTGGAGCAGAAACGCCGCTTGGGAGACTCGTGCGACTGGAGCCGGGAACGGTTCACCATGGACGAAGGCTTCACGAGGGCGGTGCAGGAAGTGTTCGTGCGTTTGTATGAAGAAGGGCTGGTCTATCGGGGAGATTATCTGGTCAACTGGGACCCGGAAAACCGGACTGCCCTGTCCGACGAGGAGGTGGACAACGTGGAGCGGGAGGGCTTTTTGTGGTATATCGAGTATCCGCTGACGGACGGCGACGGCGCGATTACGGTCGCCACGACCCGCCCGGAAACGATGCTGGGCGATACGGCGGTGGCCGTCCATCCCGAGGACCCGCGCTATGCGGACCTGGTGGGGAAAAAGGTGGCGCTTCCCCTGACGGACCGGAAAATTCCCGTGATTGCGGACGAGTATGTCAAGATGGATTTCGGGGCCGGGGCGTTGAAGGTTACGCCGGGCCATGACCGGAATGATTTCGAGATCGGGCGGCGGCGCGGCCTTGAGGTCCTTAATGTGATTCGGCCCGACGGCGCGTTGAACGAGGCGTGCGGGCCGTACGAGGGGCTGGATCGCTTTGTCGCCCGCGACCGCATTGTGGCCGACCTGGACCAGGCCGGGTTGCTTGCCCGGACAGAGCCTATGAAAGGCGCGATTCCTGTGTCGAGCCGGTCGGGGGCTGTCATCGAGCCGCTTGTTTCCCGGCAATGGTTCGTGAAAATGACGCCGCTGGCCGAACCAGCGATTGAGGCGGTGCGCGCGGGTAAGGTCGTTTTTCACCCGAAGCGCTGGGAGAACGAATATTTTCGGTGGATGGAAAACATCCGGGACTGGACAATCTCCCGGCAACTCTGGTGGGGACACCGCATCCCGGTCTGGTACCATGCGGACGAGGATGGCCGGATCGACGAGCGGCGAGGGTATGTCGTGTCGGTGGATCGGCCCGGCCCCGGCATGGTGCAGGACGAGGATGTGCTTGACACCTGGTTTTCGTCGTGGTTGTGGCCGTTCGCCACGCTGGGATGGCCGCAAAAGACGGAGGACCTGGCGTATTTCTATCCCACGCAGGCGCTCGTATCCGGCTACGACATTCTCTTCTTCTGGATCGCCCGGATGATCATGGCGGGATGCCGTTTCATGGGCGAGCCGCCTTACCGGGACATCTTCATTACGGGGATGATCAAGGACAAGCAGGGCCGCTGGATGTCGAAGAGTCTCGGCAACGGCATTGATCCGCTGGACATGATCGATCGGTACGGCGCCGATGCGGTCCGGTTTTCTCTGGTGATTTTGTGCGCGCAGGGGCAGGATATCCGGCTTGATCCGACGAAATTCGAGATGGGCCGCAATTTTGCGAACAAGATATGGAATGCGTTCCGGGTGTTCGGACGTTTCCTGGAGCCAGGGAAAACGTATCGGCGGGCGCGTTCGTTCGGGGAACTGGAACTGGCGGAGCAGTGGATGACGCACCGTTTGCACGTCGCGATCGGCAAGGTGGACGAGGCGCTGTCGCGTTATCGTCTGAACGAGGCGTTGGCCCGGATATACGATTTGTTCCGGAAGGATTACTGCGACTGGTATCTCGAACTGATCAAACCGGCGCCGGACGCCGAGCCGGACGACGAAACGCTGGCGCTTGCCATCGAACTTTACGATGCAATGCTCCGGTTGCTGCATCCGTTCATGCCGTTCGTCACCGAGGAATTGTGGGCGCAGCTGCAACCCCGCGAAGAGGGCGCCTGCTGTATGACCGCCCCTTGGCCCGTGCAGGACGTTTCGTGCATGGATGCGGACCGCGCGGCGGATTTCGACCGTATCCAGGACATCGTATCGGGTATTCGCAACATCCGAAGCGAGTACGGGGTGGCTCCCGGCGCGGAGATCGAGGCGGTGGCGCAGGTTTCGCCCGACGCGGCGGACCTGGAGACGGCCCTGACGGCGCACGCCAGGTATTTTCGGAAATTGGCCCGCGTCCGGACTTTGACGGTGGGGAGCGATCTGTCGCGGCCCGCCGGGGCGGCTTCGCATGTCGCCGGGCCGTGCGAAGTGTTCGTCCCGCTGGCGGGGATCATTGATCTTGAGGTGGAACGCGAACGCCTGCAGAAGGAAGTCGCGCAAAAAGGACGTTTTCTTGAAAGCGTCCGTCGCAAGTTGGCGAATGAGCAATTCGTGGCCCGGGCGCGCCCCGACGTGGTCGAACGGGAGCGCCAGAAGGAGCGGGACGCCGCCGCGGACGTCGCCCGGCTGCGCAAGAACCTCGAAAACCTTGGTTAATCCCCGCTTCTTGGGAGGATTGCGGCGTATTTCGGGGTATCTGCGAGGAAATTTGCATACCTTCGGAAAGGGGGATATGTTACAGGCCCAAACATCGCCCTGAATATTCCGTGCATACGCTGTGCCCGAACGTAGCTACATAACCCGCACTGCCCTGGTCGTGGCCCTCGGAGGCTTTCTGATGGGCTTCGACGCGTCCGTGATTTCCGGCGTGGTCGGATTCATTGAGCGACAGTTCGAATTGACCAGCCTGGAGTTGGGGTGGGCCGTCAGTTCGCTGACGCTTACGGCCACGCTGGCTATGATGGCGGCGGGGCCGCTCAGCGACGCTTTCGGACGACGGCGCGTGCTTTTCTTTGCCGCCACCCTGTACGCTATTTCGGCGGTCGCCTCTGCGCTGGCCCCTTCGTTCTGGTTCCTGGTGGCGGCCCGCATGATCGGGGGGTTCGGGGTTGGCGCCTCGCTGCTTATCCCGCCGATGTATATCGCGGAGATTTCGCCGCCGGACATACGGGGGCGGATGGTGTCGTTCAATCAGTTGAACATCGTGATCGGTATTTCGGTGGCGTTCTTTACGAATTACCTCATACTGAAACTGGGAGAACTGGACATGGCGTGGGTCGAAGCGCTGCGGCTCGATCCCTGGAACTGGCGCTGGATGCTGGGCCTGGAGACCTTCCCCGCTGTGCTCTATTTCTCGTGCCTCTTTCTGGTGCCGGAAAGCCCGCGCTGGCTGATCATGCGGGGGCGGGAGGCGGACGCCCTGCCCATTATGGCGCGCGTTAGCGGGGAGCAAAATGCGGCTAAGGAGATCGCCGCCGTCAAAGACAGCATCGCCCGCGACGAGAAAAAGGAGAAAGTGCCTCTCGCCGAGTTGTTTGCGCCGGCCCTGCGCCTGGTGCTGCTCATCGGCGTGGTCGTGGCCGTCATTCAGCAGATCACCGGCATCAATGCGGTGTTTTTCTATGCTCCGATGATTTTCGAGCAGTCCGGCATCGGTACGAACGCGGCGTTCGTGCAGGCCATTCTGGTGGGCTTGACCAATCTGGTGTTCACCGTGCTCGCCATGATGCTCATCGACTTCCTTGGACGGAAATTGCTGCTTGTCGTCGGATTGGGTGGGATGACGGTTTCCCTGCTGGTGTTGGCGTTCGGTTTTTTCCAGGCGGAGTATACGCTGGCTCCGGGTGCGATCGCGTCGCTTCCGGAGGATGTTCCGGTCGAGGCGATCGAATCCATGGCGGGCCGAACGTATAGCTCCGACGTAGCCTTCAATGCGGCGCTTGCCGATGCGCTTGGGGAGGAAGCAGCGAAAGAGCACGAAAGCACGCTGGTCACGGCAGCCATCGATATACGCCCCGGCCTGATTCTGGCGGGCATCCTCGGGTTCGTCGCCTTTTTCGCCGTGTCTATCGGGCCGGTGATGTGGGTGCTGTTTTCCGAACTGTTTCCCAACCGCATTCGCGGACTGGCTATTTCCTTCGTGGGCCTCATCAATTCCGGCGTGAGTTTTCTGGTGCAATTGGCCTTCCCGTGGGAACTGGATCAGATCGGCAGCGCTCCGACGTTTCTGATTTATGGCATTTTCGCCGCCGTCGGATTCGTGTTCGTCATGGCTGTGTTGCCGGAAACGAAAGGAAAATCGCTGGAGGAACTGGAACAAACGCTCGTGAAATAATCGGCTTTGCGGCGGAGGCGTTGTTCCTGCGCCGCCGCCTGCTCGCATCTCCCGCCCAACGTCTTCAGAAAAACGCGCGAAATATCATGAACTGTTCGTATCGCTTTCTTGTGGGCCTGCTCCTGGCCGTAGTTGTTTTTTCAGGGCGCCAGTCCGGCGCGCAAACGCCTCCTTCGGAAACCCCTGCCGACGAGCCGGTCCGGGTGGAATTGCGGCAGGTGGACGGCCGCTATGAATTGTTTCGGGGCGGGGAGCCTTTCTACATCCATGGCGCAGGCCTCGAATTCGGCGATATAGCGCGATTGGCGCAGCACGGGGCCAATTCGTTCCGAACGTGGCGTACGGACAACGGACGCGATACGGGAGAAGAGGTGTTGCGTCGCGCCCAGGAAGCGGGGCTGGCGGTTACGATGGGGCTGGAGATCGCCCGGGAGCGCGAAGGCCAGGGACGAGGCTTTTTCGGATTCGATTACGACGACGAAGAGGCGGTGGCGGAGCAACTCGAACGGGTTCGGGCCGAAGTGATGCAGTACAAGGATCATCCGGCGCTAATCATCTGGGGCATTGGCAACGAGTTAAACCTCGGCGCAACCAATCCTCGCGTGTGGGACGCCGTCAACGAAATTTCGGAAATGATTCACGAGATCGACCCCAACCACCTGACCACCACCATGCTGGCCGGGATATGGAAGGAACTGGCCGACGATATAAAGACGCGGGCGCCTGATCTGGACCTGATCAGCATTCAGATGTACGCGGATATCGAAAATCTGCCCCGGTACATCGAAGAAGTGGGATGGGACGGACCGTTCATGGTCACGGAATGGGGCGCTACCGGGCACTGGGAGGTGCCTTCCACTCCCTGGGGCGCGCCGCTGGAAAACAATAGTTCCGTCAAGGCTGACGATTACCTGCGGCGCTATCAGACCGTCATCGAACCGATGCGGGACCAGTGCGTGGGGTCGTACGTCTTTCTGTGGGGGCAGAAGCAGGAGCGGACGCCGACCTGGTACGGCATGTTCTTGCCCACCGGGGAAGAAACGGAGACGGTGGATGTGATGCATTACATCTGGAACGGGGCCTGGCCGGAAAACCGGACCCCTCGTCTGGAGCAGGCCCTGCTTGACGGCAAGAAAGCCCGTGAAGGCATTTATCTTCGTCCCGGGGAGTCCTATCCGGCGCTGGTTTCGTCCACCGACCCGGACGGCGATGCGCTGCGCTATGAATGGGAATTGCGCCGCGAGAGCACGGTGCAAAGTACGGGAGGCGATGACGAAGAGGTTCCTGAACGCATAGAGAACGCGCTGGATCGCATGGATGCCCCGGAGGTCACGCTGACGGCGCCCGCGGAGGAAGGCGCGTACCGCCTCTTCGTGTATGTGTACGACGGCGCGGGTAACGCGGCCCACGCCAATATTCCCTTCTACGTCGGGTCGTAATCGTGGGCGCATCCAGCGGGAATGGCAGATCCGGCGGCGTGCCCGTTTTCGTGGGGGACGTTCCCGCGCGGCATGCAGATGGTCCGGTTACGGGCGGTTTCGTCGAGCTGGACGGCGAGACGTTCTACAAGATCGGGCGGTGCGACCGATTGCCGCCTTTTTTCATGTCGATGGTCAGCGACGGCGATCATTGGCTGTTCGCTTCGAGTAACGGAGCGTTGACCGCTGGCCGGGGAACCGCCGAACAAGCGCTTTTTCCGTATTGCACGGACGACAAGATTCACGATGCGCAGGGTCAGGTGGGCGGAAAGACCCTCTTTCTGGTGGAGCGTCCGGACGGATATGCCTTGTGGGAGCCGTTGTCGGACCGGTGCGAGGGCGCGTACGCTATTGAGCGGAATCTGTACAAGAGCGTGTACGGGAACCAGATTCGGTACGAGGAAATCAATCTTGACCTTGGACTTGTTTTTGTCTGCGCCTGGGCCGTCAGCCAGCAATTCGGGTTCGTCAAACGTTCGTCGCTTCGCAACGCCGGTTCCGGGCCGGTTCGCGTGCGGGCGCTGGACGGGCTGCTGAATATTATGCCCTACGGGGTTCCCCAGGTCATGCAGACCGACCGCAGCAACCTGGTGAACGCCTACAAGAAAAGCGAATGGTATGGCCCGGCGGGTCCGGCGCTGTTCGCGCTGAGTTCCATTCCGGTGGACAAACCCGAACCCAGCGAGGCGCTCCGGGCGACGGCGGCGTGGTCGGTGGGGCTGGAGGCCGAGGCGCACTTGTTGTCCGAGGCGCAACTGGATCGTTTTCGACGGGGCATGGCCGTGGAGCAGGAGCAGGACGTCCGGGGCGCGCGGGGAGCCTTTTTCGTGCAGGCGACCTTTGAGGCGCCGCCGGACGCCGAGCGCGTCTGGCATGTGGCGGCAGACGTCGGGTTGGGGCCGGATCGGGTGGTTGCGCTGCGGGCCTTGCTGAACAAGCATTTTCGGGGCGAGACGGACATGGCCGCTCGGATAGAACAGGATATCCGGGAAGGGAGCGAACGCCTGGTCCGCCTCGTGGCCGCCGCGGACGGCATGCAGCAGACCGCCGAACCCATGATGGCGGCGCGGCATTTTTCGCATGTGATGTTCAATGTGATGCGGGGCGGGGTATTTGTGGACAATGGCCGCGTATCTCGCTCCGAACTGACGACGTTTTTGCGCCGCCGCAACCGTCGGGTGGCGGACCGCCACGCGGCGTGGATTGCGGACCTTGCCGATCAGACATCCCCCTCCCGGTTGCTTGCGGACGCCGCCGCTCTGGGCGATCCGCAGCTGGAGCGGTTGTGCCGCGAATATCTGCCGCTTACGTTCGGGCGCCGCCACGGCGATCCAAGCCGTCCGTGGAACCGCTTCGCCATCGATACGCACAACGAGGACGGTTCCCGAAAAATCGCCTACGAGGGCAACTGGCGAGACATTTTCCAGAACTGGGAGGCGCTGGCCTTTTCCTGGCCGGATTATGTCGAAAGCATGATATGCGCGTTCGTCAATGCGTCGACGCCCGACGGGTACAATCCCTATCGCCTGACCCAGGACGGCATAGACTGGGAAGTACTCGACCCCAACGATCCGTGGTCGTATATCGGCTACTGGGGAGACCATCAAATCGCCTATTTGCTCAAACTGCTTGAATGCTCTCGCGCGCACCATCCGGGCCAGTTGGAGGCTTTTCTGGACCGGAAGATATTTGCCTATGCCGACGTGCCGTACCGCATTCGACCGTATCGCGCGCTGCTCGAAAACCCCCATGAAACCATTGATTTCGATTTTGCGGCGGCCAAAGATTCCTCTCGCCGCGCGGCAGAGATCGGAGGAGACGGAAAACTTGTTCCGGACGCCGACGGCAACCCGTATCTGGCGAATCTGGCCGAAAAATTGCTTGTCGCGATCCTGGCGCGGCTAACCAACTTCGTTCCGGAGGGCGGAATCTGGATGAATACGCAACGCCCCGAGTGGAACGATGCGAACAATGCCCTCGTGGGGTACGGCGTATCCATGGTTACGCTGTGTTATCTGCACCGGTTCGTGCGTCTGGTCGCCGATCTGTTCGCCGGGTCGCCGCGCGAAACGTTGAACGTTTCCGAAGAAGTGGCCGGTTTTGCGGAGGCGATTTCCGCCGCGCTGGGTCGGCGCCAACATCTTGCCTCCGGCCCCTGGACCGACGAGGATCGGAAAAAGGCAATGGATGCGCTGGGCGAGGCCGGGAGCGCATACCGGGAGAGGATTTACGAACAGGGATTTTCGGGCGGGACGCAGGCCGTGCGACGCGATGCCGTGCTGACGCTGCTGGCCCGCGCCGCCGCGTTCGCCAAACACAGCATCCGTGCTGCGCGTCGCCCGGATGGTCTTTTCCATGCCTACAACCTGCTGTCGGTTTCGTCCGGGAACGCCGTCCGGCTTCGGTCCATGTACGAAATGCTGGAGGGGCAGGTGGCCGTGCTCAGCGCCGGAACGCTTTCGGGCCGGGAGGCGCTCGAAGTATTGTCCGCGATGCGGGCCGGGCCGTTGTATTGCCCGCGGCGAAACACGTACCTCCTCTACCCCGATCGTACGCTGCCCCGGTTCCTCGAAAAGAACCGGATCGAGCCGGGTCGCGTGGAGGAAATCCCGCTTCTGCGGACGATGGCGAGCGCGGGAGATCGCCGATTGATCCTGCCAGACGAAGAGGGAGGGTGGCATTTTCATGGCGCCTTCCGCAATGCGGATTCCGTACAAGCCGTCCTGAACGTTTTGCAGCAGGAAGAGGGATACGCCCGGGCTGTCGAGCAGGATGGCGAGGCGGCGCTGGCCCTGTTCGAGGAGACGTTCGACCATCGTTCGTACACCGGACGCTCCGGCACGTTCTACGGATACGAGGGGTTGGGCAGCGTCTACTGGCACATGACGTCCAAATTGTTGCTCGCCGTGCTGGAGTGCTTTCGCGCTGCGGAGGACGCCGGGGAGGACGAGGCGGTGCGGCGCGGGCTGGCCGAGCGCTATTACGCCATTCGCAGCGGCCTGGGCATGCACAGAACGCCGGAGCAGTTCGGGGCCTTTCCTTCCGATCCGTATTCCCATACCCCGGCGCATGCGGGCGCGCAGCAACCGGGTATGACAGGGCAGGTAAAGGAAGATATTTTGTGTCGCTGGGGCGAACTGGGCGTAATCGTTCGGGAGGGCAGGGTCCATTTCCGTCCCACGTTGTTGCGCCGCGACGAATTTTTGACGCGCCCCGCCGAATTCAGCTGGCGCGATACAGAGGGACGCCTCCGGACGCTGGACCTGCTGCCGGATATGCTGGCGTTCACCTGGTGTCAGACGCCTGTTGCATACCGCGTGGCTTCGAAGTCCGGCGTCCGGGTTACAGATCGGGACGGCGCGGTTCGTCGACTGGATGGCCTTTCGCTGGATCGCGCGTCCAGCGAAAGCCTGTTTCGCCGCGAAGGCGTTCTGCGCAAGATTGAGGTAGCCCTGACGCCCGGGTTGCAGGCGTAGCGCCTGTCCAGGTTGTTGTAACGTACTCTGCAAGTCGCCAATGAACGTCGCTTCGCCGTCGAATCCGAACCGATTTGCTTCCGAAGGATACTGGAACGCTTCTTCCGGTTCCCGCCGCAAGGTCGTATCTTGGCTTTTGCGTTGCGCCTGTTGGCCATTCGCGCTCGATTTCCCGAAATAAACGTCCCCAAAACAAACAACGCCGCGCCGCAATGTCTGTCGTTTCTTCTCGTGAAGCGGTTCTCCAGCGCATCCTTGCCTCCGGCGTGGTGGCGGTGGTTCGGTTGCCGGACGCCGCGCATGTGCTCCGCGTCGTGGAGGCGATTCGGGACGGCGGGGTTGCCGCCATCGAAATCACCTTGACGACGCCGGGCGCCTTGCAGGCCATTGGCGAGGTCGCCGCCACCCTGTCCGATGTGGAGATCGGGGTGGGTTCCGCGCTGGACGCCGCGGACGTTCGGCGGGCCATCGACGCCGGGGCGCGCTATGTGGTGAGTCCGGTTTTCAGGAAGGAAATCATTCGCGCTGCGCACGAACGGGGCGCGCCGGTCATGCCGGGCGCATTTTCCCCCACGGAAATACTCGAAGCCACCGAGGCCGGCGCCGATGTGGTCAAGGTGTTTCCGTCCGGCGTGGTGGGAATACCGTATTTCAAGGCGACGCTGGCGCCCATGCCGCACCTGAAATTGATGCCCACCGGCGGCGTCTCTCCAGAGAATGCGGGCGACTGGATCCGCGCCGGCGCCGTGGCCGTCGGCGTGGGGTCTTCCTTGCTGGACAAGCAAGCCATTGCGGAAGGCGACTTCGGCAAATTGACGGAAAACGCCCGCATACTTTGCCGGAGCGTGGCGGAAGCGAAACAAGAGCTATAGGGCGGATCGTACGGAATGTATCTTGCAGAATATGCAGAGCGCCTTGTTCGCCTCGCGCCATTGCGCCGGAAAACAGCCCGGACAGGCGCGTTCGCGACCCGGAATCGTATGGCTAAACGAACCTGAACACAGCCAAGTTATGAATATCAGCCCCGTTGCTTTGAAGTTGTACGCTATCCTTTGCGCGGCGCGGTCGGCGTTTCGTCGCCCCGCCGCTTTCGCCCGCGTTTCCGCCTGCGCCGCGTTGCTCGCCGCGCTGACGGCGTTTGCCTGCGCCCCGGCGGCGGCGCAGGAGGATCGTCCCCCGAACCTGGTGCTCATCTTTGCGGACGACCTCGGCTACGGCGATATCGGCGCATACGGACATCCGACCATCCGTACGCCCAATCTGGACCGCATGGCGGCGGAGGGAATGAAATTCACCCAGTTTTACGTGGGCGCTTCGGTGTGTACGCCCAGCCGGGCTGCGCTGCTTACCGGCCGCCTGCCGATCCGGAGCGGGATGGTCAGCGACCGTCGCCGGGTCTTTTTTCCGGATTCCCGGCTCGGTTTGCCGGATCGCGAAATTACGATCGCCGAAGCGCTCCGGGGCGTTGGGTATGCGACCGGCATGGTGGGCAAGTGGCATCTTGGCCACCTCAAACCGTTTTTGCCCACCAATCACGGATTTGATTCGTATTACGGGATTCCCTATTCCAACGACATGGACCGCGTCGCAGGCGGCGAATGGCAGGAAATTTTCTGGGACCCCAAATCCGAATACTGGAACGTGCCGCTCCTGCGCGATACGGAAATCATTGAGCGCCCGGTCGATCAGGAAACCATTACCCGCCGGTATACGCAGGAGGCGGTGGCTTTCATTAAGGACCATGCCGCCGAGCCGTTTTTCCTGTATCTGGCGCACAGCATGCCGCACACGCCGCTTTTTCGCAGCGCCGCGTTCGCCGGACGCAGCAAGGCGGGCCTCTATGGAGACGTGATTGAAGAGATCGACTGGAGCGTGGGGCAGATCATGAAAACGCTCGAAGAAGAGGGCATTGCGGAGAACACGCTCGTTTTCTTTACGAGCGACAACGGCCCCTGGCTGATTTTCCGGACGCACGGCGGATCGGCGGGGCTTTTGCGAGACGGAAAGGGCACCACGTACGAGGGCGGCATGCGGGTGCCTGCATTGGCGTGGCGCCCCGGCATGATCCCGGAGGGGGTGGTCAATTCGGCGCTGGTGACGGCCATGGATGTGTTTCCCACGGCGCTGGGCATGGCGGGCGCGCCGGTTCCGGACGATCGGGTCATAGACGGGATGGATATCGGGCATATCCTCCGGGGCAGCGACGAGGAGGCGCACGACATGATTCTGTATTACCGGGGTACGCGCATTTTCGCCGCGCGCGTGGGTCCCTGGAAAGCCCATTTTATCACGCAGCGGGCCTACGTCGGGGACGATCCCGCGCCGCGCGATCCGCCCATCCTGAATCATCTGGAGCACGATCCGGCCGAGCGATTCGATTTATCCGCGGAGCGCCCGGAGGTATTGGAAGAGATTATGGCGCGCGTGGCGGAGCATCGGGCGGGGCTGAATCCCTGGCCCATCCAGCTCGACGCGCTCATCGAAGAATGAATCCGGTTATGCATTCGCCTGCTTCTGACATGCGCGAGGGCGGACGGCTTGCGGGCCGCACCGCCGTAGTGACCGGAGCCGCTTCGGGGATCGGCAAGGCCACGGCGGAGTTGTTTGCGCGGGAAGGCGCCTGCCTCGCGTTGCTGGACGTAAACGAGGAAGCCGGGCAGGCGCTGGCCGCCGATATCGGGCCGTCGGCGATTTTTTACGCCTGCAACGTGGCCGACGGCGAGGCGGTGCGCGAAACCTTTCGGGCCGTCGCCGCGGATATGGGCCCGCCGGATGTCCTTTTCAACAATGCGGGCGTGTCCCATGTGGGCGCCGCGGCGACGACGTCCGAAGAGGATTTCGACCGGGTGTACCAGGTCAACGTCAAGGGCGCGTACCATTGCCTTCGGGCCGCGGTGCAGGGCATGCTCGGGCGGGGCGGCGCCATCGCGAACATGGCTTCGACGGTGTCGGTTATCGGCATTCCGGATCGGTTTGCCTATTCCATGAGCAAGGGCGCCGTGCTCGCCATGACGCTTTCGGTGGCCTGCGATTATGTGCGGGAGGGCATTCGGTGCAACGCCATTGCCCCGGCGCGCATTCATACCCCGTTCGTGGACGGGTATCTCGCCCGGAATTATCCGGGCCGGGAACAGGAAGCGTACGACCGGCTTGCGGCGGCGCAGCCTATGGGCCGGATGGGGACCCCGGAAGAAGTGTCGGCCCTCGCGCTGTACCTGTGCTCGGATGAGGCGTCCTTCGTGACCGGCTCGCTTTTCCCCATAGACGGGGGCTCCATTTCACTGCGCCCTTGATCCATACGAATCCGCTATTCTTATTCCATGCGACTCATTCGATTCGGTTCGCCCGGCGCCGAAAAGCCGGGCCTTTTGCTTGCGGACGGAACCTGCGTGGACGCTTCCGCCGCGGCCCGCGACTACGACGAAGCGTTTTTCGACGGAGGCGGCATGGCTCGGCTGCGGACATGGCTTGAAGCGGGGCGGGCCGCCGAGGCGCCCCGGGTCGATGCGGGCGAGCGTCTTGCGCCGCCGGTCGCTCGACCGAGCAAGATCGTATGCGTCGGACTGAATTACCACAAGCATGCGAGGGAGTCGAAGATGGCTGCGCCGGAGGAGCCGGTGTTGTTCATGAAGGCGAGTTCGTCGCTCAGCGGGCCGTTCGATCCCATCGTCCTGCCGCGCGGCTCCAGAAAAACCGACTGGGAAATCGAACTGGCCGTGATCATAGGACGGCGAGCGAAATACGTTTCGGAAAGCGAGGCGCTGGACTATGTGGCGGGCTATTCGATCATGAACGATGTTTCCGAACGGGCCTACCAGATCGAACGAGGCGGGCAGTGGGCGAAGGGGAAGAGTTGCGATACGTTTTCCCCGATAGGCCCTGCGCTCGTTACTCCGGACGAGATTCCCGACGTACAGAACCTGGACATGCGGCTTACGCTCAACGGCGAAGAGATGCAGCGCAGTTCGACCGGGGATATGATTTTCCCGGCGTCCGTTCTCATAAGCTATGTGAGCCGCTTTATGACGCTGCTCCCGGGAGATATTTTGTCCACGGGTACGCCGGAAGGCGTCGGACTGGGCATGACGCCCCCGAAGTATCTGCGGGTAGGCTATGTGGTGGACCTGGAAATCGAGCGGCTGGGGAGCATTCGTCAGGAAGTGGCGCCTCCGTGGGCGCCCGTCGGCAGGGCCTGGCGTCCAGAGGCGGCGCATGTGGAACCCATGCGATAAAGGTCCGCCTTAATTTTTTAAGTCTGAAATTCCTCGCCTTACTTTTTAAGGTTGGGCGACGGGGAAGGGTCTCTTCGAGGGTACGAAGGCGGGCGCATTCCGCCGAACTGGTGGAGCCAAGGGGAATCGAACCCCTGACCTCTACAATGCCATTGTAGCGCTCTACCAACTGAGCTATGGCCCCGCGTATAAAAACCGGCTTGAAGAATCAGGGTATCCTGTCCTGATAATATTTTGCAAAACCGGCGCCCGCCTTGCCCTGTAAGTACGGCTATTCATGCGAGATTGTCAAGATTGGCGAGTCCGGAACGCAAAGAAGTTTTCGCGAAGCGGATCGGGGCGCATGTCCGGGTCGGCGTCGATTTCGTGGAATGCGCCCCGCAGGGATGAAAGAGACGGGCGAGACATAGGCGCGGCTCCGGACAAAGAACATCCTTAATTAGTTAACCCTCTATTTTCGTTTCCTTAATTTTTTAGGCAACCGTCCGGCGAGAGATCGCTTTGTTTATGGTCCGTCGCTTCGCTGTCTGATCGCTCGCCCCGGAAAATCGCCGGAGCCCGCAAAATGTTCTCATTAACTTGTTTGATAAACCCGTTTTTCGCGGTATATTATACGCCAGCGGTTCATCCAGGCGATCAATATGTCCCGGTGCGGCGCTGCGCCTGAAAAACGCGCCGGGAACCGCTGAATCCCGGATTTTACGAACCATTCCTGGCAATGCACATGTTCTGTTCAATGGACAACAAGCCGGGCGCTTGCGACGTACCCGCCGGAACGCATGATCGCTACCCGGCAGCGGCGTCGACAGGCCGCAACGGCAAAACTTCGGGGCGCCTCGGCTCCCTGGCCCGTCCCCTGTCTTTCGCGCGTATTGCGGGGCGCATTCTTGTTTTCTCGATCCTGTTGCTTTTGCCCTCCCGCGTCGCGCGCGGGCAGGAAGCAATGGCGAATCAGCGCGTCGTTCCTGTCGCCGAGGTGTATGACCTGGAATTCATAGGTCGTTTTCTGGAAGATCAGATCATCTTTCCGAACGATCCCGAGTATACCCATGCGGTCTTTATGGATATCACGGAAGACGGATTCGGCTCGAACGATATTCTTGTGCTCTATCCCGCCAGGGAACATTTTACGTTGAGTTCGTACCTCCCGGAAGCCATGCTCAACACGCTGGTTGCGTTGAATCTCGAAACGGACTATCGAATCAATACCGTGCGCGACAGAAGCATTCTTCTGGCCAGCGAAGCGGAAGGAGAGTCGGATCCCAAAAAAGCTCTTGCCGGGGCTATGCTGGGCTCTCTTTTGCATTACTACCCCGAGGGGCCTATGGAAGTCCACCTTGTTCAGCGGGGCGAGGACGTCCATATGACGTTCTGGAACTACGACGAGGACCTTTGGACCTTCAAGCCCGAGGCCACCCAGTGCATCCATCCCGGCTTGCAGACGGGGGAGCCGCTGGTGGTCAGGATGTATAAACAACCGGAAATTAGTTCATACATCGACAGCGAAGGGTGCGTCGTCGTCGAAAACATGACCAGAGCCGGCGACGTTGTTGCCCGTTCCTGTTAATAAATCCGTACGTCATGGAAAACGATCGCGCCGACATGCTGATTTTCATTGATCTCGGATTCATTCTCCTTGTGGGGTTTCTGATGTTGACCGAGACGGAAAGTCAGGCGGAGGTGGTGTTGCCGAGCGAGTCGCAGGAAGCCAGCGCTCCTTCGCTTGCGTATGAGGTCCAGTTTGACGACCGCATGCATTTTATGATGTTATGGTTGCCGGAAAGAATAGAAGCCTGCTCGCCCGCAACGCTCGTAGAGCTTGCCGCTTGCATGGAGCAGGCATGGAGACTGGACAGCCAAGTCTCTTTTGTGCTTGCCCCGCAAGGCAGAGCCACCGTTCAGCAAATGGTGGCCATGCTTGATCTGTGCACCCGACGAAGTTGGCGGTGCACCGTCAGTAATTAGAAGCAATCAGCGTTTCATTGCGCCATGGCATTGTCCTTTGCCGCACAGGAGGAAAGGAGAAACCGCCGCATTTCGTGGCTGTTGTTTCTGGGCATGTCCGTTTTTTTTAGCGTGGCGTTCACCCTGATTCCCACGCCCGGACGGGAATTCGCCGAGACGACGATAGAAAGGCTTGTTTTGACGAGTCTGGAATTACCCCCCGTCGAAGAAATAGAAATCGAAGCGGACCCTCTTGAGGAAGAAGAAGATCCTCTCGAAGTGATCGAAGAGATTACCGAATCCCTCGAACCCGAGCCGGTAGAGGAGCTGCTGGAGGAAGACGTCGAGGCGCTGGTCGCCGATGCGTTCGAATCGTTTTCCTTTTCCGACGTATCGCTCGACGACGCCGTGGCGCAGCTGGAAGACCGGGAGATTGTTTCGCTGTCGGATCAGGATATGGAGCTTTTTTCCGAATCGGCTTCTGATCGTCCCGTTTTTAATTCCGATATGGACCTGACGCAGAATCTGCTGAACGATTCGGGAAATCCATCCCGTTCTTCGCGGTCCTTGTCGTCCAATCTTATCGGCCAGTCGTTTGCTTCCCCGGACGATACGGACCGTTCCCGCCGCTATGTGGGGGATCTGGAGGATCTTGCCTGGCCCGACGGGTCCGGGCGGCAAACGATCCGGGCCACCTCCGCAGAGGGGACGTCGCTGGAATCCTCTGATTCCGGATCCCGTCAGGACAACCTGTTTCTGGGCGAAGAGGATGTTTCCATTCCATCGGATTCTCTTTTGCAATGGATTTTGGTGAATCAAGCCGAATTGGATCCCGGGATCCGATCGCTTTTTCATTTTGCTCCTCCGGCGATCAGCGCCAGGAGCCAAACCTCCGCCGCTGCCTCGTCTGCCGAACTCCAGCTTATGTTCACGCCCTCCAACAGGGAAATTCGGATCGCCATGATCCGGCAAGGCGACATCTACTACTTCGTCGACCCCGGATTCCAGCAGCGCGCCCAGTATTTTCAGAAGGGCGTCGTCGGCAGGGACGCCATGGAACGCATCGATTTCGTAGAGAGCGAGGATTTTTCTCCCACAGGTCCCGAAGCGAGAGACTTCTTCAAACTTTTCCTGGCCTGGTGGCAGCAGGAAAAACAAAACATGTAATCGAAAATGGACGATGCTCTGGTGGATATCGTGCTCATTTTGCTGGCTACGCTGGTGGCGATCAGCACCATATCCACGTTTGACGTAGCCAAGCCCTTGAGTCAGGAAGCGGAACCTGGAATGCCCATGCTCCAGCCTCTTCAGGTGGCCATATCCGAGGACGGAATGTTTTTCGCCACTGAGGGCGGAGGGTCTCCCGTTCTGCTCGATCCCAACGACCTCTATACCCTGATGGTTTCGAGCCATCCGGACCGCATGGTTGAGTTCTCGGCCGACAAGAATGCTCCCGCCAGATTGCTTCTTACGGCGAACAATCTTGTTCAGCAGGCTGAACGACAGGCCGTATTTCTTGTTCTGGTTGAAACGCCACCTTCCTGATTCCCCTGAGTTCTTAGGTTTATGTACCGATCAGCGCTCTTTTTAGCAGCGGGCATGTTGTGTCTCGCCTTCCTGTGGGGGTGCGGTTCTTCCGCGCCGGTTATTGTCGAAAGCGAGCCGGTTTCCGAGGATCCGGTTTCGCCGCCGCTTCCCGGGGTGGACAGTCTGGTTATTGCAGACGTGTTGAATTCGTTCCACGGCACATTCGTGCGCGCCTCGGCGGAAACCCGGGCAGAGGAGGATTTTCTGGCTGGACGCGCCTTGTTCGAGCGCATAGACAGCACCTTGCGCATTCTGAACGGAGCCCCCCCGCTGGAGTCGCTGGATGCGCCGGGGGATTCCATGGTCGCGGTCGATACGACGGCGTTTACGGAAGCCCATACGGAAGCCCGCCGCAGGCTCATACGCGCGGCGCAGGCCCAGACGGAAGAGGATAGCCTGCTTGTTCGAACGCTGCTTGCCGAGTCTCAGGGTTTTTTCGAAAGCGCGCTGGCTTTTAATCCGCTGCACGAGGAAGCCCGCCACCAGTTGGCCCAGGTCTATAGCGTGCGGGCGCAATGGCTCAAGGAGGAAGGGGCATGGGAAGAGATGCTCGCGTTGTTGCGCGGGTTGCTGGCGCTCCGCGCCGACGATCACGTCCTGTGGGCGGAAGTGGCCGTGGTTCTGGAAAATATGAATCAGTTTTCCGGCGCTGCGCTCACCTGGTTACAGGCGGCGGAAGTCGTTCTGGACGACGCGTTCCTTGCTTTTGCGCCGGATGCGGAACGTCCGTCGCCGGACAGCCTGGCGCTTTTCACCTATTATGTCCGTTCGTATCGCGCATTCGTCGAAAACCGGGACGGAGAGGGGGTGCGCCGTGCGCTGTCCGAGGCGCAACAGCATGCGACCACCGCCGAGCAGGAAGAATTTTCCCGACGGGAAATGGACTGGGTCCTGTGGGATCATCATCATTTCGAAAACCGGTTGGCCTACGACAGTCTGCAAACCTTGTTTTCGACCGATCCGCTCGCCGCCCGGGCAGGCTTGGCCTGGTTGATCCCTCGCCTTACGCAAACCTCCTCGCGACTGGAAGCAAGTTACAACCATGCCTTGCTCAATTGGGAGCACAACGGCCAGGAAGCCGCTCTGGACACGTTGCAGGTTCTTTGGGGCATTGTCGAGGACAGTACGGTCGCGCAAAAAACGCCGTACCCCGAATTCGTGGAAGATATTCGACAAACGTACGCCACGGTCCTTTTCACGCGCGCCCAGGAACATCGTCGGGAGGGCTCTTCCGCCCTTGCATTTACCTATCTGATGCAGGTCACGGAAGTGCGAAGTCAGTATACCGGCAGGGCTTTTGTCGAAGCGTTGCAGCTCGCGCGCTACAATCCGGAGCAGGCGCTGTCGCTTGAACCCCGGGTCGAAGAAGTTTTCGACGCGATGGAGCGAGAGGATCAGTTGGCCTACCTCACCCTTATGGGCAATCTGTACCGGCGGGTTGGAGACAGGGACAAGGCGCAGGTTCTCCTGGAGCGATACAGGGCGTTGCGCGATGCAGGCTCCGATGAATAGAAGCGTTATATCGCATTATGGCGCGGTCAAGAATATGGATAGCGCAAGAACATGTTTATGTCGTACGGTCGGCGTTTCGTTTAGCGCCTGCGCCGGTTTCGCGGAATGCGCCGGAAAGCGCAGGCGCCGCCACAAACAAAGAACCCACAACAAGCCAGGAAACGTTTGTTCAGAGACCATGATGAATTTGTTGCCGTTTTTATCAAGGCATGCCTGGCTTTGTCGGGTATTCTGTATGTCGCTACTGTTTGTTGCGGCGTATTGTCCCCGGGCGTTTGCGCAGGAGCAGGATGCGCCGGGCGTGGAAAGGCCTGTTCGGTTTTTGCAGGAGACCCCCTGGACGATCAGCGCGCCGGGCGCCCTGCATTCTTCGAGTTTTGTCTTGGCCTGGTGGGACGCCGGGATCGAAAAATATTATCTTGACATTACAGATTTTTTCGACCGGCTCGGTTTTGACGTCGTAGAGCGGGATTCGATGGTTGAGGCCAGCGATCCGGGACGCGTATTTACAGTCGATTTTTCGACGGGCCGCGTATTGCAGGACACGATGGAGCCTTTGGAACTGGCCCCCGACGACTTTTTTACAAGCGAAGGGAGCTACTACGTTTCACTGGAAGGCGTACAGGCGATTTTCACGCCAGGCTCCATGCAGTTCGATACCTCGACGCTGCACATCAGGCTTTCTACGACCATGGCGTCGCTGGACAGTTCTATTTTTAGCAGGTCGGCCCCTTCCAGCGACCATGTGCGCGGCCCGATGCTCTACGGCCGTTCCCGCCGCTTACTGGGCAACACGCACATCAACTATCGCCTGACGCGCAGCGACCGCTCGCTGAACTCGCCTGATTACAATGGAGGATTCCGGGTGCATTCGAACGCATTGGGCGGGCGCCTCGCCACCGAAGGATTTATGTCGGTGGTCCAGGGGGAAATGACCACGCGGTTTCGTTCGCTGAACTATTTGCTTGATTTTCCGAGTTCTCCCGTGCTCAAGCGCATGGAACTCGGGCGCATGAACATGTACGAATGGCCGCTTCGCACGACCTTCGACGGCTTTCGCCTGAGCAACATCCCCCTTTCGTTGCGGGACATCCAGCGGGAAGCGGTCATCCGCGGGATCGCCGAGCCCGACGCCGTTATCGCCGCTTCGGTGGGCGGGGTGCTTGCGGATCGCGTCCGGGCGGATGCGCAAGGGCGCTACGAACTGCGCATTCCCGCCTATTACGGCTCTTCGCAGGCGTTGCTGGAAATTGTTCCTCCGGGCGGAGGCGCTCCCACCACCGTGACGCGCCATCTTTTCATCGGGGAGGAACTGTTGCCCCCCGGAGCGCTTTGGTACGATGTGCAGGCAGGGCGAGACAGTTTCGAAGAAACCCTCTTCGGGTTCGGGCAACTTCGCTACGGCCTCGGCCAGAGTTTATCCGCGAAGGCCGCCTTCATACGCCTTGATTCGCTCACGACCACGATGGTTGGCTTGACGCGTAACCAGTGGGGCTTTTTGACCACAGGCGTCGAGGTTGCATTGCCCCTGAAAGCCGCGCGAGCCTCCATGCGCATGTCCATCGGTCGCGTGTCCCTGCAAACGGAAGCCGAATTTTCCGACGAGCCGATGCTTTCGTTCTACAAGAGACGGATTCAGGGACAGATCGGTTTGGGCGTGCGGCGGCTGAGCCTTTTTCTGAATGGCTCGCAGGTCGAAACGTTTTTCGGCAGCAAAAACCTGAATGTGACCGGCTCCACGACATTGCCGCTTCCGGGCAAGACCAGCGCACTCGTTACGGTTGGCGCGTCGCGCAGGCAAACGGACATGGCGTCGGAAGATATTTCCATGAACTGGAGGACCACGCTAACGCGAGCCGTTTCCCGCAAGGGGCTGCGCGGCCGCTTCGGGCTGCAAGCCGACGGGGGGTTGCAGGAGCAATTCGATTTTGCAGGGGCGACATTGTACGCGTACTACAAGAAAGTATCCATTGGCTTGCGCGGCGGCTATGATCTTGCCCGCGAAAACGCAGAGTTCTCCGTTACGTTGCGCTTCGACGCCCCGTGGGTGAGCCTCAACAATCATTCGTCGATGGAGTCGGGCTCCTATTATCACCGGCAGAGTTTCTATGGCTCCATGGAACTGGGACGGCCCATGCGTTTCAGTCGTCAGGCTCACATGCGAAGCAGCGCGCTCCTGCAAGCCTACTACGACGTAGATCGGGACGGTCGCAGGGGGCCGGAAGAGTCGCTGGTGGAAGGCCTCGATATCAAGGTCGTCAAAGCCCGTGTCCAGCGCGTGGACTCGACCGTGGTGCGCGCCGATTTTCTGGCGCCCAGTACGGCGTATCAGGTTATCATCGACCCGGCGTCCTTGACCGATCCTTCGCTGCATCTGCCTACGGGTACGACGTTCAGTTTCATATCGGATCCCGGATCGACGAAGCGCGTTGATATCCCCGTGGAGAGGAACACCATCGTGCAGGGAGTCATTGAGGATTTGCCCCTGAGCTCCCCCACGCAGGCCAGCGTCGTTTTCTTTCGGGGAAATGAAGAAGTGCTGAGTTCCGAAGTATCTCAAGAAGCTTTATTCTCAGTTCTTTTGCCGCCCGGCGTTTATCGCCTTGAACTCAGGGATCTGCTTGGTCGGGAAGACCTGCAGGCCTTTACCCGAGAGATCGAAGTGGAAGATGGGTCTGTCCAGAATGTACTTGTAAAACCTTGACGCAAAACCGGGTACGTAATTTCTTTACTATCCTCTTCGTCCTTGCTGGTCTCGCCATGCTTTCTTTCATTTCGTACTTACCGTCAACACGATGATGCAATTTGTTTCGCCCCAGGCCGCGGACACTACGCTCGCTTTGCCCTCGCAGGATATAGGGAGCAGTTTTCTCGCCACCTCGATATGGGACTTGTTCGGCTATGCACAGGGTTTCGAGTACCCGCTCGCCGCTGCTTTTTTGATAGGGCTTTTCTTCCTGTGCTCGGCTTATGTGCGCTATTTCCGTCAGTGGAGAGGCACGCGGGCGTTGTTGCGGATCGAGCCTTCCGGGCTGACGGCGCGGGATTTTCAGGCGGCGATCGTTGCGGTGCGCCCAAACAATCCCTATCGTCTCGCAGGCGAGCGATTGCTTGAAGAGCAGGGGCGGGGAGGCACGCCGCAGAACATGCTCGATTACGCGTTGCGTTACATCGGATTCGATCACGATAATTACAAAGAGGTAGACAGGTACATCACGGCCGTGGTCTACATTGCGCTTAGTCTTGGGCTACTCGGGACGCTATGGGGCATATTCATACTCTTCACGAGCGGCAGTCGCCATGCCGCTTCGGACCTGGTGGGGCTGGGCATTGCAGTCGTTTCGACGATGCTGGCGATGTGCGTGCGCCTTCTCTTGTGGCCGATCAACATTTTTCTGCAGGCGCAGGTGCGCAGACGGTACAAGGAACTCCAGACGTGGGCGGTCGCCATCGCCTACGGATTGGCCAGGAAAGAAGTCCCCGAGCGATATGAGGTCTAAAAACCTTTCTCTGGAGTTGTTATTGCAGGACGACATTTTGAGTAGTTTCCTTGCGATACAAAGTTGCGACAGACGGAGGAGGGAATACAAAAAAGTCGGCTGGCTTTACGTTGCTCGCAATGAGTCGTTTGTCAATCCTGTATTCAAAGTGGGGGAATCCTCTCGCGTTCCTTTCGCGCGCGTAGGGGAATTGAGTGGGTCAACATCCGTATACAGGGACTTCGAGCTCGTGTATTTCGTGCATGTGTCTCCCCGGGACGCCGCCGAAAAGTGGGTTCATGGCGCGCTGAAAGACTTCCGCATCAATCCGCGCAAGGAATTCTTCGAAGCGCCGCTTCCGGTCGTGACGCAAGCGCTGGACAGGGCGGGAGTGCTCTTTGGCGTTCCGCTTGGCAAAACGCCGCGGGCAGGGTACCTGAAACAACCTCTGAAACCGAGGCAGGCGGCGTGTCCCCGTTGCGGCAGGGAAAACCGTATTCCGGGCGTTCTGACGCCCATCAAGGTTTCTTGCGGGGCGTGTTCCGGGGAGATAAAGACGAAAGGATTCGAACGCAAGCCGGACGGATACTATATTTAGGGGTTGCCTGCCGTTCGTCGAACTCCGCGCTTCCGTTTTGAATTTTCGTTCGCATCGCGCGTTAAAGTCCGTTCCCGTCCTGTCCTTGCTGCTGGTCGGGTGCGTTCTTGTGACGTTGCCCGCCCCGACATTCGCCCAGGCGTCCGCAGACGATGCGCTTCCTGTGCTCCAGGCGCATCGGCTTGCCGACGAGGACCGGATCAATCTGGACGGGCGCATCGTGGAGGAGGCCTGGAGCCAAGCCGTTCCGATCGATGACTTTACGCAACAGGAGCCGGTCGAAGGGGCGCGTCCTTCCCGTCGGACGGAAGTTCGCATCGCGTACGACAAGGATCGGCTGTACATTGGCGCCATCCTGTACGACGACCCCGATGGCGTCATCGCTTACCAGAAACGCCGCGACGCCTTTTTGTATACCGACGACCGGTTCATGTGGATTCTGGACACGTTCCAGGATGGTCGCACCGGGTACTTTTTCGAGACGAATCCGAACGGGATGCGGGGAGATGCGCTTCTTGTCGGCGGCAGTACCTCGTTTTTCCGCAGTGGGGGCCGCGCCTGGAACGGTATTTGGGACGTACGCACGGCCCGTCGCCCCGACGGATGGTCCCTGGAAGTCAGCATCCCGTTCCGGACGCTGAATTTCGATCCGGCGTCGGACGAATGGGGCGTCAATTTCCAGCGCACGATCCGGCGTACGAACGAAGAAATGCTTTGGCGAGGGTGGCGCCGCAACGAAGGCTTGTTGCGTCCGATTTTCGCGGGCGAACTGACTGGTCTCCGGGATATGTCGCAGGGCATTGGGCTGGAGGCGGTTCCGTCCGCCATCGGGAACTGGCGCAAGACGCCCGGGGACGCCGATCCCGTAACGTATCCCGGCGACGTCAGCCTGGATTTGAACTACAGCGTAACGCCCAGTCTCCGCGCCTCGCTCTCGTTCAACACCGATTTCGCCGAAGTCGAGGCGGATCAGCGGCGCGTGAACCTGACGCGCTTTCCGCTTCGCTTCCCCGAGCAGCGCGGATTTTTCCTGGAAGGCGCCGGTATTTTTTCCTTCGCCCCGCGCAGCAACCCCACGCCGTTCTTTTCGCGCAACATTGGGTTGACGGATGGACAACCTGCGCCCATTAACTATGGCGTGCGCATGACCGGTCAGGCGGGCAAGACCGACGTAGGTTTTTTTCAGGTAGGCGTCGGGGATTTGACTTACCAGAACGAAGACGAGGAAAACGTCGAGATTCCCAATGAACAGTTTACGGTGGCCCGCGTGCGGCATCCCGTTTTCGAACAGTCCACCATCGGCGCGATGTATACGCGCCGCGCCAGGTCGGAAGACGCCATGGGCTTTGCCCCGGAAACCGGGCATACTTTCGGCGTGGACGTGCAACTGGCGACCCGGCATTTTCTGGGGGACAAGAACGCCGAAGTCGAACTCTTCGCCGTCGCCAACTCCAATGTCGCTCCGGGTACGAAATCGCTGAATGACTTGTCCGCGCGCGGCCTCCGCCTCAATTTCCCCAACGATATCTGGTCCGGGCATATTTCCTATCGGGAATTCGGCGCCGATTACGATCCGCAGGTGGGTTTCGTGCAGCGCAACAATTTTCGCCGCGTCGAGCCGCGCATCAATTGGCAGCCCCGGCCCGCCCGGATCAAGCAGATACGGCAGCTTGGCTTCGGGGTGCAATACCGGCATCTGGTCGCTATGGATACAGGCGTTCCCGAAGAGCGGGAGTGGGAGGTGGAGCTGCTCGGAATCGAGTTCGAAAGCGGCGACAACGTGTCCGTCCAGGCTACGCGGCGCTTTGAGGAACTCTACAATGCGTTCGAGGTCAGCGACGGGCTGGATATTTTGCCAGGGGGCTATACGGTGCAGCGGTATTCCGTGGGCGGCTTCACGGCGGGCAGGCGGAAGGTTTCCGTATACGGCGGCGTGGAATGGGGAGAATTCTGGGATGGCTCCAGTACGGAGATTTCCGTTCGCGCGACATTTCGTCCGAGCGCCGGCGTCAGCATCGGGACCAGCATTGGGTATAACGATGTGGACTTGCCTCGGGGCGCATTCACCGCAAATGTCTATGAAATTGAAGGCGAATGGGATCCGACGCCCTTCGTGTCCGCATTATTGCAAATCCAGTACGATGACGTGAGCCAGCTGGCGGGGGTTTTTGCCCGGCTACGCTGGATCGTGCAGCCGGGATCGAATATTTTCCTTGTGTATCGGCACAACTGGGAGAACAGGGGCGCCGGGCTATTCGACAACCGCGATTTGAGAACCGTTTCGCAGGGCGCGTCGCTCAAACTCAATTACACGTATCGTTTATAGCCGGAAACAGAAAGGAGCTTTCCCGCAGCCCTTGCATTTTCCCGCAGACCCCATGACCGACGTACAAACCTTGTTTTTTCGCTTGCTCCGCCCGCCGGGTTTCGGGCCTCGCTCCGCTCGCCTCGCAGGGCCCGGCGTTCTTGTTCCGCCTTGCCGCCGCGCGATGCGCCCGACATGCGCTGCGCTGGCCCTGTTGGCGGTCGTCGCATTGGCCTCTCCGGCGGCGGGCCAGGATACGCCTGCCGTCGAAGCCCCGAAAAAACCCAACATTCTTTTCATTCTGACCGACGATCAGGCCCCATGGGCGCTGGGCGCGGAAGGTCATCCGCTTGAAGAGTCCATGGGGCGCGCCTTGCAAGACGCACCCGAAGATTTCGCCGCGCTGGGCGCGGGGCACCCGGACTTGCATACGCCCCACATGAATCGCCTTGCGGCGGAGGGCGCCTTTTTCCGCAACGCATTCGTGGCGACGCCGGTATGCAGTCCGTCCCGGGCCGAACTCATGACGGGGCGCTATGGCTCGGAGGTGGGCGTACGGGACTGGATTCATCCTCAGCGCGAGGTGGATCACGGACTGGATTCGGGCCTGCTCACGTGGGTGGATTTGCTGAATCAGGAGGGGTATGAGACAGGGTTGATCGGGAAATGGCATCTTGGAACCCGGGACAAGCAACACCCCCTTACCATGGGGTACGATTATTTCTTCGGATTTCGCGCGGGCGGCATTCCTCCGCGAGACGCTACGCTCGAAGAGCGCGGCGCGACGGCCGTATACGAGGGATTCCCCCAGGATATTTTTACGGACCGGGCCATCGAATTTCTGCGGGCGCGACGGGAGGAGCCTTTTCTGCTGTCGCTCCACTATCGGGCGCCCCATGCCGCCTGGCTTCCCTTGCCGGAAGAAGACTGGGCGCCGTACGAGGGCCTCGACCCGGTTTTGCCCAATCCCGGGTATCCCTTGCTTGATATGGAGCGGCTGCGCCGGTATATGCCCGAATATCTCGCGGCCGTGGCGAGCATCGACCGGAACCTGGGCCGTATTCTGGATGCGCTGGATGAGCTGGGCCTTGCCGAGCACACCGTGGTCATTTTTACGTCCGATCATGGCTACAACATGGGCCACAACGGGGTATGGCACAAGGGAAACGGACATTGGATTCTGACCGATCCGCCCGCCGGGACGTATCATGTGCCGCAGGGGCAGCGCCCGAACATGTACGACAATTCGCTCAAGGTTCCGCTGCTGGTTCGCTGGCCCGGCGTGGTTGAACCCGGCGCGATCGTGGAGTCCATCGTAAGCAATCTTGACTGGTATCACACCCTTGCGGAAACAGGCGGGGCCGCCGTGCCCGCCGGGACGCCGCTCAGGGGCCGCAGTTTCGCGCCGCTGTTGCGAGGGGAGACGCCGTCGGACTGGCCCACCGAATTTTATGCAGAGTATTCCACGCACCATCAGTCCTGGACCCACATGCGCGCCTGGCGAACGCCCGAATGGAAACTGGTCCGGGATCTGCTCGACGCCCGCCGCGACGAATTATTCAATCTGGCGGACGACCCCGCCGAAAGCGTCAATCTTATTGCCGAGGACACGCCGGAGGTTCGCGCCGCGCTCCGGTATCTCGACGCCCGTATCGTGGAGCGCATGACCGAGATCGGCGATCCCGCGCTGCCGCTTGCGGCGCGGTTGACCGAATGACGATGTCCTCCCTGCTTTTCGGTGTTCGCCTTATTTGTCGCCCCTCCTTTTACCTGACCAAACCTTCCTGCACGATGCGCTTTTCCCCCTTGTTTCTCGTTCTGCTGCTTCTGCTCGCAGGATGCGCCGGTTCTTCCGCCGATGCGCCGTCGCCCCCGAACATCGTGCTTGTCATTACGGACGATCAGGGATACGGGGATTTCGGGTTTACGGGCAATCCGATTCTCCGGACGCCCCATCTGGACGAACTGGCGTCGGAGAGCATACAGGTGAATCCGTTTTATGTCAGTCCGGTGTGCGCGCCTACGCGGGCGTCGCTCATGACGGGCCGTTACAACTATCGGACGCGCGTCGTGGATACCTGGGTGGGCCGGGCCATGATGGAGCCGGACGAAATCACTGTGGCGGAATTGCTGCGGGAAGCAGGGTACGCCACGGGCATTTTCGGGAAATGGCATCTTGGGGACAATTATCCCATGCGTCCGCAGGATCAAGGGTTTGAGGAGACGCTCGTGCACCGGGGCGGGGGGATCGGGCAGCCTTCGGATCCGCCCGGCGCGGAAGGGGCGTACGCCAATCCGGTCCTGCTGCGCAATGGCGAACTGGAGCAAATGACCGGGTATTGCACCGATATCTACTTTGACGAGGCCCGGCAGTGGATGGAGCGGGAACATGCGGAGGGACGCCCCTTCTTTGCCTACATTGCCGCGAATGCGCCCCATTCCCCCTATCACGACGTGCCGGAGGACCTGTACGCGTACTATGCCGCCGAGGACCTGGACCCCGCGGGCTTTCCGCAAGAAGTCGGACATCCGTTGCCCGAAGAGAACGACCCGGATCGCCTCGCCCGTATTTTTGCGATGATCGACAACATCGACGACAACATGGGACGCCTGACGGCCTGGCTCGACGAGGCGGGCCTGACGGAGAACACGCTGGTCCTGTTCATCGTGGATAACGGGCCGAACACGCGCCGATACGTGGCGGGCATGGAAGGCATGAAAGGGGAGGTATACGAAGGGGGCATTCGCTCGCCGCTTCTGGTGCGCTGGCCCGCGCGGCTTGCCCCGGGTCGCCTCGACGATCACATTTCGGCGCATATCGATCTGACGCCCACGATGCTTGACGCGGCGGGCGTGGCGTTGCCGGACGATCGCGTGATCGACGGGGAGAGTCTGTTGCCCGCCTTGCTGGGCGAAACGGTGGATCAGAGCGACCGCATGCTGGTCCTGCAATCGCATCGGGGGAATGCGCCGGCCCGGTACAACCATGTTTCCGTGCGCACCCCGCGCTGGAAACTGGTGAACAACAGCGGTTTCGGACTGGAAGCGCTCCCGGACGGGGCGCCCGCGTTCGAATTGTACGATATGCTGGAGGATCCGTACGCGCTTGCAGATCTGGCCGCCGAGCGTCCCGGGATCGTGGCGGACCTGAAAGCCCGCTACGACGCCTGGTTCGACGACGTAAGCAGCGCCCGGCCCGACAACTATGCGCCGCCGCGTATTCGCATCGGTACGCCGCACGAAAACCCGACGATTCTTACCCGGCAGGACTGGCGCGTCATACAGGGCGGATGGCAGCGCAATGCACAGGGATTCTGGCTGCTGGACGTTCGGGGCGAAGGCGTCTACGACGTGCTGGTGCGGTTCGATCCTTCCGACGATCCGCTGACGGTGCGGCTGCAAGCCGGGGATATGGAGTACTCTGCGGAGGCCGCGGCAGGGGAAGGCGTCGTGCAGTACGAAGGGCTTTCCCTGCCTGCGGGGCCGATTCGGCTGGAGGTATCCCTCGAAGAACCGGAGTTCGTCCGCGGCCCGCATCAGGTCGAGCTCATGCATCGCACCGGTTGATTTCCGCGCGGGAAAGGCCGCGCCTGCATCGTAGGCTTAATCCGCGTATCCTTTAATTAATCGTTCCGCGTTTTCTGCTTACGGCGTATCTTGTCAGGATATGCTTGATTTTCGCGGAATAGACGCCCCGGTCGGAACAGACGGGCGTTTCTCCGAATTGTCGGCGATCCGCGTCGCTGCGCTTTACATCGACTCCTTCGCTTCATGCGTTCCGAACGTCCCGTTTACGTGCACAAGTTTGGCGGCACCTCCGTGGCGACGGCGGAGCGTATTCAGCAGGTCGCCCGACTCGTGCTGGACGAGGACCGCGACGGGTTGCGCATCGTCGTCGTATCGGCGCTGGGCGGCGTGACGGATACGCTGCTCGAAGCGATCGATCTGGCTCTTGCGCGCGCCGGAAACCATGGCGAAATACTTCGAGACCTGGGGGCGCGGCATCTTGCCGTTGCGGATGCGGCGGCAAGCGATGCGGAGCGGGATTTACTGCGGGGCCTCGTGGAGGCCCGAATGCTGGAGCTCACCGAACTCCTCGACGGCGTATACCTGCTTCGGGAATGTACGGACCGGGCCCGCGATGCGGTGCTTGGCGTTGGCGAGCAACTTTCCGCCCCGATCGTGGCGGCTGCTTTTCGCGCGGCGGGGCAGGGCGCGGAAGCCGTAGACGCCCGAAAATTCATTTGCACGGATGCTTCGTTCGGCGAGGCGAACGTGCTGTTCGAGGAGACCGCCGAACGGGTCCGCGCCCGCTTCGCTTCCCTGAACGGGGACGATATTTTCGTGGTGACCGGTTACGTGGGGTCCACGCTGCGCAAGGTATCGACCACGCTGGGCCGTTCGGGGAGCGATTATACGGCCACCATTATCGCAGGCGCGCTGGGCGCGGAGCGGGTTACCATCTGGACCGATGTGGACGGGGTGCTGTCCGCCGATCCCCGGCTGGCGCCGGAAGCGTTCGCCCTTCCCCGGCTTAGTTATCAGGAAGCGTCGGAACTGGCCTATTTCGGGGCGGAAGTATTGCATTCCCGTACGATGCGCCCCTTGCTTGCAGAGAACATTCCGCTTTGTATCCGGAATGCGCTGAATCCGTCGGCGCCGGGCACGCTGATCTCGAAGGACACCACGACGATGGAGGGGCACGTCAAAGCCATCACCACGATTCGGGACGTGGCGGTGGTGATGCTGGAAGGCACCGGACTCGTCGGGATCCCCGGTATTTCTGCGCGCGCGCTCACCGCGTTGGCCGTCCGCAACATCAATGTGTTTCTGATTGCGCAGGCCTCGTCGGAACAGAGCCTTTGCACGGTGGTGTCGTCGGAGAACGCCGAACTCGCCACCCGCCTGATTCGGGAGGAATTCGAACTCGAACTGGTTCGGGGGGATGTAGCGCGCGTGTTTTCCATCGGGCAATGCGCTATCGTATCCGTTGTGGGAGACAACATGCGCCAACGTCCGGGGCTGGCCGGGCGCATGTTTTCCACGCTGGGGCGGGATGGCGTCAATGTGTTGGCTATTGCGCAGGGCGCCTCGGAAACGAACATTTCGGCGGTGGTCTCCGATGCGGAAGGCAAACACGCCGTGCATGTGCTTCATGACGAATTTGCCTTGTTGCGGCACCGGGTGCATGTGTTTCTTATCGGCGTTGGCGTGGTTGGGCGGGCGTTGCTCAAGATGCTGGAGGATCAGCAGGAAACGCTTTTGCATGAGCTCCGGCTGAATATCCACTTGGTGGGCCTGGCGAATACCCGGAAAATGGCCTGGAACGTGGGCGGCATTCCCTTTGCGGAGGCGCTTGAGGCGCTCGAACAGGGCGAACAGGGGGGAATCGACGCAGTGATGGATCAACTCCAGGCCGGGCGGCTGCACCGGATGATGGTTATCGACGCTACGGCTTCCGGGGAAGTGGCGGCGAAATATCCAGACCTGTTGTCTCGCTCCATATCGATCATCACGCCCAACAAGCGCGCCAATACGCAAGATCAGGCGTTCTACGAAGAACTTTTGAGCACGGCGTATCGCCGCCAGGTTCCATATCTCTATGAAACCACGGTAGGGGCGGGGCTTCCGGTCATCTCCACGTTGCGCGACCTGATTCGAAGCGGCGACCGGGTGATACGCATCGAGGGCGTGTTTTCCGGGACATTGGCGTATATCTTCTACAGCATGGCGACGGGGATGAAGTTTTCGGAAGCGGTCCGCGCCGCCCGCCAGAAAGGGTACACCGAGCCAGACCCAAGGGAGGATCTGCAAGGAGAAGATGTGGCCCGCAAGATTCTTATTCTGGCGAGGGAGGCGGGGCTTCATGCCGAACGCAGCGACATTTCGGTTGATTCGCTGGCGCCGCCTGCCTTCCGCGCCATTCCGTTGCCTGAATTCATGGAGCGCCTTCCCGAACTGGACGACGCATGGAAAGAACGGATGGCGGAAGCGGAGGCTGCGGGGCAATGCTTGCAGTACATAGGCCGCATGGAGGAAGGACGGCTGAGCGTGCAAATCCGGCGTATCGAGCAGGGGTCGCCTTTTGCGCGGCTTGACGGCAGCAATAATATGGTGGCGTACACCACGGAACGATATCTGGACAATCCACTGGTGGTGCAGGGACCCGGCGCAGGTCCGCAGGTGACCGCCGCCGGTATTTTGGCCGATCTTATCAAGGCGGCGGAGCTGGGGGCCTGATGGCAGGGCGTACGAACATACAGCATAGATAAAGGAAGCTCTGATTAACTCCACTTTGATCAGCGCTTCACTTTCACGCGTAAAAAACGACATGATGGCGTTATTGAAATTAGCGAAACACACGGCGGATTCGGGTTGTCGCGGTCGTGAAGCGCCCTTCGGGAGGCTGACAGGCGTGCGCTGGCTGTGTCATTCCTCATTACGCGGAGCCGCCACACTACCTTCTTCGTCATTCCTTGCCAGCGCACGCCTGTCAGCCTCTGAATCTTTGCGGACTTAATCAGAGCTTCCTAAAGATTATGCGCATAGCGTTGGTTGGAATGGGACGGATGGGCGAAGCGGTAAGCGAAGTCGCTGAGGCGCGCGATTGCGAGATCGTGGCCCGGTTCGACGAGTATGTCGACGAATATCCGCGCTTACCCGATACCCTGCATTTGCCTCGCTCCCTCAAATCCGCCGATGCGATCATCGACTTTACGCTTCCCGATGCGGCGCTGGAAAATATCGAACGGTATTGTCGCTGGGGCATTCCCGCCGTGATCGGCACGACCGGTTGGTACGACCGGCTCGACGAAGCGCAGGCGCTGGTGGACAAGCACGCCGGCTCCATCCTCTACGCCCCGAATTTCTCCATCGGCGTGGCGTTGCTTGTAAGGGCCATCCGCGCCATTCTTCCCCTCCTTGACGAATGGGAGATATATGACGTCGTTGTCCAGGAATCCCATCATATCGACAAGGCCGACAGCCCTTCCGGCACGGCGCTCATGCTGGGCAATCTGATTGTGGACAGGCTCGGCAGGAAGCATCGCATTGAAACCGAAACGCAACGCGGGCGCATCGACCCTCATGCGTTGCACGTAACCTCGTCCCGGTTGGGCGACATGGTCGGCAAACACGACATTTCGCTCGACAGCTCGTTCGACAAACTGGTGTTTTCGCACGAGGCGAAAGACCGGCTTGGCTTTGCGTTCGGCGCCGTATGGGCCGCCGAGTGGCTGCTGGACTATCAAGGATTTTTCACCCTTGACGATCTGCTGGACGAATGGCTGGACGCGTAATGCGTTCCGGCGCATAGCGCGCCGAGCGGTCCGGCCTTTTTGCACGCCGGATTTATTCACCCGAATCATCGGACTCTGATACTCTGATACAGGCATGAGCGATTTTCTTTTTACCGGCACGGGCACGGCGCTCGTAACGCCGTTTACTCCGGATGGAGACCACATCGATTACGAGGCGTTTCGCCGGCATGTGGACTGGCAGATAGCCGAAGGGGTCGAGGCGCTGGTCGTTCTGGGCACGACAGGCGAGAATGCTACGATCTGGCCCGTCGAGCGCGAACGACTGGTGGTTGCGGCCATTGAGCATGTGGCGGGGCGCGTTCCCGTCATTGTGGGTACGGGCAACAATTCCACCAGCGAAAGCATCGTCTTTTCGAAGCAGGCGGAAGCCGCCGGGGCCGATGGCCTGCTTGTAGTGGGGCCGTACTACAACAAACCGACGCAAGCAGGCTTCAAGGCCCACGTACATGCCATTGCCGCCGAGGCGGATTGCCCGATCATGCTGTACAACGTGCCGGGCCGCACCAGCTTCAATATTCTTCCAGACACCATGCTGGAGCTGGCGCAGGAAGTTCCGACGGTGGCGGGCGTCAAGGAAGCCTCAGGGAGCATCGCCCAGATTGGCGATTTGCTGGCGGGCCGTCCCGATCATTTGGCCGTGTATTCCGGAGACGACGAAATGATGTTGCCGTTGGTCGCGATGGGCGGGCATGGCGTGATTTCGGTGGTGGCCAATGTGGCGCCTGCGGCGTTTTCTGAACTGACCCGCGCCGCGCTGGCGGGCCGTTTCGGGGAGGCTCGGCGGCGGCATTTTCATTTGCTGGAAGCCATGCGGGCCTGTTTCTACGAGACGAATCCGATTCCGGTCAAGGCCATGCTGGCGGAAATGGGTCGGATGGAGGGACGGCTTCGTCTTCCCCTGGTCGGCGTCACGGATCAGGCGTTGCCGCGCGTGATCAAGGCGTTTCGCCCGCATATAGATTAGCGCGTTCTGGTTGCGAAGAGCATGGCCAGTCCGGCGAGCGCGGCGGTGTAGATCGAGGATCCCAGCCAGACGCCGGTGACGATGGATATATTCTTCGTGCCGGCGCTCAGGGCGGTGAACAGGGCGAACAGTCCGTTGTGCAACAGGGCTACGGCAAAGCTGCCCCCCAGAATGAACGAAGGGATCATCGGAAAGATTTGTCGCTCGTCAGACCGGAAAAGTCCCATGAGAAAGCCGATCAGCGTTTTCACGAACATCTGAATGCCCCATGTTCCGTACAGGACGTCCATCAGAAAACCGCTTGCAAACCCGGTAAGCGCTCCTTGTCGTCGCCCGAATTTCATGCCCGTCCAGGCTACATAGAGCAGCACCGCGTCTGGCCAGGCATTCCATAGATGGAGTCGTCCCAGCGCCAGCCATTGCGCGGCGATAATCAGCGCTCCGACGAGCATGTGGGAAAGGAGCGAGGGCATCAGGGCGTCGGATCAGAGCATGCTTAAGACAGGGAAGCAGAAGCGGCCAGCTCCATCACGATACGATCGATCATTTGCGTGATTCGGTAGGTTGACCCGGTGCAGTTGTTGGCGAAGATAGCGAAGGCCAGCGTTTGTCCGTCTTGCGTCGTAACGTAGCCGCTCAGCGTACGCACAAACTCAAGGGAGCCTGTTTTGGCCTGCACTGGCGTCTGGCGCAGCCGGTAGCGAAGCGTGGACGTTCGTTCTCCGCCCCGGGCGAGCGAGGCCAAAAAGGCGTCGCGCTCTTCGTGGCCGTACATATGGGTCAGGAAATGGCCCATGGCCTGCGGCGTGACCATGTTCTTGCGGGACAATCCCGACCCGTCGCGAATGTCGATATCTGCCGTGGGCGTTCCGGCTTGTTCGAGCAATTGCTTGACGCGGTTTTCCGCCCCTTCCGCGGAGCCGCCGTATGCATAGGTCCGGAATACTTGCTCTGCATAGAAATTATTGCTCTTCTTGTTGACGATATGCAAAATGTCCAGCAGGGGGGGCGATACGTGCGCAAACAAGGGTTGCTCCCGGTCGTACCGGAAATTGATCAGGTCGTCTATGTCCGCCGGCTCCCCTTGCACATCGATGCCTGCTTCGCGCAGGTATTGCGTCAGGACCGTGGCGGCCAGGGCTGTGGGATTCGTTGCCGGGACGCCGATGGAGCCGCTATATGTGCGAGGGAGGCTTCCTTGCAGGGTAATGCGTTCGTTGCGGAAATCCCGCTGGGTGGTTATGGCGATGCCGCGTCGTCGATTGGCCGTGACCATCCGGTTTTGAAAATCCAGAAATCCGTCGGGCTGCATCGTGACGCGGGGAGGGCGCCCCGGCGCGCCGGCCCGAATTCGCACCACCACTACATTGTCGTTGTACGACAGGCCGCTGGCGCTTACGCCTACCTCGCGGCTGGCGCTTCCGGTGATGAACTCGATACCCCACCCCTCGGCGTACGGGCGATCGTCAAAGACATTGTCGTCGCCTACGATGCGTCCCTCAATGCGCGTTACGCCCATATTCGCCAGTTCTTGCGCCCATTTTCCGAGCGGATCCTCGCCAGGAACCTGTTCGCTTCCGAATGTGGGATCGCCCGACCCGCGCAGCACAAGATCGCCTTTCAGCACGCTTCCTTCCACGCGCCCGTCGAAATACAGCACGGTCCGGTATCGATAATCGCTGCCGAGGGCGTCAAGCGCCGTGGCGGTCGTAAAAATCTTTTGGTTGGAGGCGGGCAGAAACGTGTTCGAGGCGTTGCGCTCGTACCAGGTTTCGCCGGTTTCGACATGCTGCACGTACACGCCCCAGAAAGCGTTATTCGAGATGATTGCGTCGAGGCGGTCGGCAAGGTTCGCTGGCGGATCCGCGGGGGCTGCGGCGAATGCAAGCGCGAAGAGCGCGGCGGCGAGGATGGTCAGGGGGCGTTTCGTAGCGGGCAACTTTATCACGGTATCGGCTATGCGGGACGGAAAGGGCATGGAACCTGAATACGTTCATCGGGTTCGCCTACGGGGCGCTCTGGCCAGAGCGCAGAGCATTTTGTAAAATACGTTTCGATACGCATCCTGTTCATCGGATTCATGGCAAGACCTTCCGGAAGACGTCGCTCGCCGCAGGCCCGCAGGCAGTTCCGCGGCGTGCGCATGGTGTTTCGCCGCAAAAATTATCTGTTGCTTCTTCTGGGCGTTGCGATGGTGGCGCTGGGGTACGCCATGATGCGCATCGAGAACGAGGTGGACGGATTCATTTCCCTGTATGTAGCCCCGCTGATCATTCTGGGCGGTTATCTGGAAATTATCTGGGCTATTCTCGTGCGCTCGCCCGAGGAGGAAGGGCCGTCGAAAAAATCTCGGCCTATGGCTCCGTAGCATCGCCGCGGCGCCTCACGGATAGCGCAGCGATGCGGCGCGCGCTTCCCGGAAGGCGGCCACTTCGCGTTCCCACGAGGCGGCAATGGTTGCAGGCGATGCGCCTTGTTGCAACAGGTCGAGCAGGCGCTGCGCGCCGGCAAGGCGGGCCAGGCCGGCGGGACGGTTTACGAGTTCCTCCTGCGCGGTCGCTGCTTGCCGCCAGAATACGTCGAGCACATGGATTCCGGTTTCTACAGGCTGGAATGCATGCTCGTCGGTCAGGATATGGCGAATGCCCTTCAGGGGTTGTTCCGCCAGTTTCGGATGGGACGCCATGCCCGGTATGCTTGTCGGAGTGAAGGAGGCCGCCTCGAACCGTACGCCCGGAAGGTTCCGTGCGTTGAGGGAATCGGCGGCCGCCTGTCCATGTAGCCAGGGCGCTCCGACTTGCACGAAAGGACTCCGGGTGCCTCGTCCCTCGCTGGCTGCCGTGGCCTCGAAAAAAACGGCGCCGGGATAGACGAGCGCGGTTTCGAAATCCGGAATATTGGGGCTGGGCGGAATCCAGGGCAGCCCGGTGTCGGGCCAGAGCATATCGCGCCGCCATCCCTCCATTTCGACGACATGGAGTTCCAGGGCGTCCAGACCTTCCATCATCGAATGATCCCGAATCATGTGGGCCAGTTCGCCCACGGTCATGCCATGGACCATGGGGATCGGGTACTGTCCCACAAAAGACGTATGCTCCGGTTCGAGCACAAAGCCCGAAACATAGTTTCCCCCGAGCGGATTGGGGCGATCCAGCACGACGAACGGGACGCCCTGTTCCGCCGCGGCCTGCATGGCCAGTCCCATCGTAGAGATGTAGGTATAGAACCGCGCTCCGATATCCTGAATGTCGAATACCAGCACGTCGATCTCGCGCAGCATGTCCGGGGTTGGCTTGCGCGTGGCCCCATAAAGGCTGTACGCGGGCGCGCCCGTGCGTTCGTCTCGTCCGTCGGCGACTTTTTCTCCGGCGTCCGCCGTGCCGCGCAGGCCATGTTCGGGGCCGAAGAGCGCGGCGAGCTCTACGTTGGGCGCGGCGAAAACGAGGTCGATCAGATGGGCGTCGTCGACGCGGGCGGTATGGTTGACCACCAGCCCGACGCGTTTTCCGTCGAGCAGATCGAACCCGCGCTCCATGAGCGCCGCGGCGCCTGTTTTAACGGGGGCGCAAGGGGGCGTTTCACAGGGCGCTGCGTCCGCATCGGGTCGTTCGGAGGCCTGGCTGCACGCCGAGCACAAAAGGAGCGCGGCGAGGAGGCCGAGGCGCACGGCGTCAGGCCCCGTTCGCCGCCAGTTCGCGTCCGCAGAAAAAATAGCCGGCTTCAAGGGTTGCATTGGCGACAGAATCGGATCCGTGAACGATATTTTGGCCCTTGTCGTCCGCAAAAGCCCGTCGTATGGTGCCTTCCGCTGCTTCCGCCGGATCGGTGGCGCCGATCAATGCGCGGAAATCTTCCACGGCATTTTCTTTTTCCAGCGCCATGGGGACGCAGGGACCGCTCGACATGAACGCCGTCAGTTCGTCGAAGAACGGGCGCTCCTTGTGTACGGCGTAAAATCCTTCGGCTTCCTTTCGGGTGAGTTGTTGCATCCGCAGGGCGCGAAGGACGAATCCGGCTTCCTGAATGCGGCGAATGACTTCTCCAACCAGTCCCTTTCGGACGCAATCGGGTTTCAGAATGGCGAGCGTGCGCTCCATATGCTATCTACGTATGGTGAATCGGGTGAAAAATTGCCCAGGGATTGCGTAAGGAATGGTCCGGGTCGCCGTCGCCGCGCCTTCGCCTCAGGTCGAATCGGATTTTACGTGCCGTTCGGCGTGGTAGGACGAGCGGACCAGGGGGCCGCTTTCCACATGATCAATCCCCTTGGCTTCGCCGGCCGTCTTGTAGCGGGCGAACGTATTCGGATGCACGAATTCCTCGACCGGCAAGTGCATGCGCGTGGGTTGCAGGTATTGCCCGATGGTCATCACGTCCACCCCGTTCGCCGCGAAATCGTCCATCAGGTCCAGCACCTCGGCCTCTGTTTCGCCCAGTCCGACCATGACGCCGCTTTTCGTGCGCAATCCGGCTTCCTTCGAAATGCGAAGCACCTCCAGCGATTGCCTGTAACTGGCCTGGGGCCGGACGCGACGGTAGAGGCGCGGGACCGTTTCCACATTGTGGTTCATGATGTCCGGGCGCGCGTCGATTACCTGTTGCAGGGCCTCGCGATGCCCCCGAAAATCGGGAATCAATACTTCGACGGTGCAGCCTTTGCGCGCTTCGCGGATCTTGCGGATGGTTTCTGCAAAGATGGGGGCGCCCCCGTCCTTGCGCTCGTCGCGGTTTACGCTGGTCACGACGGCGTGCGTCAACTCCATGAGGCGGGCCGCCTCGGCGACGCGGTTCGGCTCGTCCCAGTCCAGTCCTTCCGGCGGGCGCCCGGTCATCACGGCGCAAAAACCGCAGGAGCGGGTGCATACGTTGCCGAGAATCATAAAGGTGGCCGTGCCTGCGCTCCAGCATTCTCCCATATTGGGACACCGCGCGCTCTGACAGACCGTGTGCAGGTTGTGCTCCTCGATGATGTGGGCTACGTTTCGGTAGGCGGGTCCGTACGGCAGTTTGACGCGGAGCCAGTCCGGGCGTCGTCCCCGGGTATTGGCGATGTCCGGTTGCCGTACGACCGGAAGTTCGAACATGCCCGGATCGCCGTCGCCAGAAGAGAACAGAGGTTCCTTTTTCACCCGTTCGAGCCGGATATCGCCGGGGCGTCGGGGTTGTTCTGCAGACGGGCGGGACATAAAGCGAAAGCAGGATAACGCGGGAAGACGTCGTACTTTGGTGCGTGGAGAACGGGTTTTTCGGAACAAACTCCGTAAAAATCATTCGATGTACAGGAAACGGTTGAGCGGCGAATCGGATCCCCCGGAATCCTTTGCGGCGATGGCGTGTCAGGAAGAAAAAATCACCGCTCATCCCCAAAAAAGCTTTTTCGCAACGCTTTGCATACCGCCATGAACGCTATGGTTTCAAATTCTGTATCTCCGGGGGACGTCCGTCGCATTTTGTCGGAGCATTTGCTGGTGCGCGGCATGAATTCCCTGGTGCTGGACATGCGGCGCAGCCGGGGCGTATATCTCCGGGACGCCCGCACGGGCAAGGACTATCTCGATTTTTTCGGTTTTTTCGCCACCAGCGTACTGGGCATGAATCATCCGGGCCTCGTGGAGGACGCCGATTTTCGGGAACGCTTGCTGGAGGCGGCGCTCCACAAGGTCACCAATTCCGATATCGCCACCGGGCATATGGCGCGGTTCGTCCGGACGTTCGGGCGCGTGGCCATTCCAGACTATCTGCCCTATGCGTTCTTTATTTCCGGCGGCGCCCTCGCTGTGGAGAACGCCCTGAAGGCGGCTTTCGACTGGAAGGTTCGGAAGAACCAGGCCAAGGGGCGTCGCGGCGAACTCGGCGGGCAGGCGCTTCATCTCCGGCAGGCGTTTCACGGGCGTTCCGGCTATACGCTTTCGCTTACGAACACCGATCCGCACAAGACCCGGCATTTTCCTGTTTTCGACTGGCCGCGGATACCGAACCCGAAGATCGCGCACCCGCTGGATGCGCATCTGGACGAGGTGGAACGGGCCGAAGCCGCCGCCCTCGAACAGGCCAAAGCGCATTTCAGGGCGCGCGAACGCGACGTCGCCTGCGTGATCGCAGAGCCGATTCAGGGGGAAGGAGGAGACAATCATTTTCGTCCGGAATTTTTCGTTCGCCTGAAGGACCTGGCGCACGAAAACGACGCCCTGTTCATTTTCGACGAAGTGCAGACCGGCGTGGGCATTACCGGACGATTCTGGGCGCACCAGGCGCTTGGCGTGCGTCCGGACCTCATCGCTTTCGGAAAAAAGACCCAGGTTTGCGGGGTGCTGGGCGGTCCGAAAATGGACGAGGTCGCCGATCATGTATTCCAGTCGCCGGGTCGCATCAACTCGACCTGGGGCGGCAACCTCGCGGATATGGTGCGTTTCGACCGGATACTCGAAGTTATGGAGGAGCAGGACCTTGCGCGCAAGGCGAACGAGCGGGGCGCGCACTTGCTCATGCGCCTGCGCGAACTGGCCGCTGCGCATGCCTGCGTCAGCAATGTGCGGGGCCGCGGCCTGATGTGCGCTTTCGATCTGCCCGACCCGAAACGGCGCGCCGCGTTTCTTGAACAGTGCTGCGAAGCGGGCCTGGTTATGCTGGGTTGCGGCGTTTCGTCCGTGCGTTTCCGTCCGCCGCTCGTGGTCTCGGCGGACGAACTGGACGAGGGAATAAACCTTATCGATGCGGCGCTGCGGAAGATGGGCCTGTAGAGCGCCTTGATCCGCTACCCGTCTGGCGCGTTTTCCATTTCCTCCTCTCCTTCCTCGCCGTTTTCCTCGATCACAAGGCGCGTGACGTCGGCGATGGCGTCTCCTTCCTTCAGGTGAATGAGGCGGACGCCCTGCGTATTCCGGCCCTGCACCGAAATGTCGCCTACGTTCATACGGATCATCAGGCCGTTCTGGGTCACGATCATCAGGTCGTCGTCGCTCGCCACATCCCGAATGGCGACCAGCGGCCCCACCCTGTCCGTCGTTTTGAGCGTGATGCGGCCCATGCCGCCCCGCCCCTGCGGCGCGTAATCTCCCATGTGGCTGCGCTTGCCGTACCCGTTTTCGCTGATGGCGAGAATTTCGCGTTCCCCGTTTTCCGCCGCCACCATGCCGATCGCCTCTTCGTTCGGGCGCAGCGAAATGCCTTTTACGCCGCGCGTGTCGCGTCCCATGGGCCGGGCTTCCTTTTCGTTGAAGCGAATGGCCTTGCCGCCTGACGAAGCCAGAAATATATCGGCGTTTCCGTCGGTAAGGCGGGCTTCGATCAGTTCGTCTCCCTCCACGACCGATATGGCGATGATGCCCGACCGCAAGGGGCGCTTGAATGCGTCCAGCACCGTTTTCTTGACCAGTCCCTTGCGGGTGGCCATGACGACGTAATGGTTTTGGCGGAATTCCTCGTCCTCGAACTGCGCTTTGGACACGGCGAGCACGGCCCGGACGCGGTCTCCCTGATCGATCTGGATCAGGTTGCGGATCGACCGGCCCCTCGCCGTGCGCGATCCTTCCGGTATCTCGTAGACGCGAAGCAAGTAGCATTGCCCGTGATCGGTGAAATACAGCAGGTAGTCGTGGGTGGACGAGACGAACATATGTTCGATATAATCCTCGTCCCGTTTGCCGCTTCCTTTCATGCCGACGCCGCCTCGTCCCTGCTGACGGTACTCTGCGAGCGGGGTCCGTTTGATCAGCGCCTGATGCGAAATGGTCACGATCACCTGTTCCTCTTCGATCATGTCCTCCATCGCGAAATCGCCTCCCCCCATATAATCGATCTCGGTGCGCCGCGCATCGGCATATTTCTCCCGGATCGCCGCCAGTTCGTCCTTGATGATCTGCATGCGCAGACCGCGTTCGGCGAGGATGTTTTCGAGGCGGCTTATTTCCTCAAGGACTTCCCGGTATTCCCGTTCGATTTTCTGGCGTTCGAGGCCCGTCAGGCGACTCAGCCGCAGCGCAAGAATGGCGTCGGCCTGGTCTTGCGTCAGCGAAAACATGGCGCCGTCCGCGGGGGGCAGGCCCAGTCGTTCGAGTTGGGCCGCCGTCAATTGTTCGGGATAGACGCCGTCCATCAGGTTTTTGCGGGCCGTATCGGTATCGTCCGAATGACGAATGATCGTAATGACCTGATCCAGATGGTCCAGCGCGATCGTCAGGCCTTCGAGGATGTGCGCCCGTTCCTGCGCCTTGCGCAGATCGAACCGGGTGCGCCGCTCCACGATTTCATGCCGGTGCTCCACATAGCGCCGTACGGCGTCTTGCAGCGTGATGGTTTTCGGGCGCCCGTTCACCAGCGCCACCATATTCACGCCGAAGGACTGCTGGCACTGCGTGTATTTGTACAATTGGTTTTGTACAACCAGCGGCATGGCGTCGTTCTTTATCTCGACGACGACGCGCAGGCCGTCCCGGTCGGATTCGTCGCGCAGGTCGCTGACGCCCTCGATGCGTTTTTCCTTGACGTGATGCGCGATCTTTTCGAGGAGCGAACTCTTGTTGACCTGATAGGGGATCTCCGTAATGACGAGCGCGGCGCGGCCCGCCCGGATTTCTTCCTCGTGCATCCGGGCGCGCATCACAATGCGGCCGCGGCCTGTCTGGTATGCTTCCTTTACGCCGGCGTAGCCATAGATAATGCCGCCCGTGGGAAAATCGGGCGCCGGCAGGTGTTTCATCAGGCCCTCGACGTCGATATCGGGATCGTCGATCCAGGCGATGACCGCGTCGATCGTTTCCTTCAGGTTGTGCGGCGGAATTTTTGTGGCCATGCCCACGGCGATGCCGTCGGAACCGTTCAGGAGCAGGTTGGGGATCGCGGCGGGCAGCACGGTCGGCTCCTCCAGAGATCCATCGAAATTCTCCTGAAAATCGACCGTTTCTTTCTGAATGTCGCGCAGCATTTCCTCTGCGATGCGCGTCATGCGGGCTTCCGTGTACCGCATGGCGGCGGCGGCGTCCCCGTCGATCGATCCGAAATTCCCCTGTCCGTCCACAAGCGGGGAACGCATGGAGAACTCCTGCGCCATGCGCACCATGGTGTCGTACACCGAGGCGTCTCCGTGCGGATGATACTTGCCAAGGACTTCCCCTACGACGCGGGCGCTCTTTTTGTAACCGGAGCCGGCGGTCAGGCCGAGATCGCTCATGCCGTACAGCACGCGCCGATGTACGGGTTTCAGGCCGTCGCGGATGTCCGGCAACGCCCGGCTTACGATCACCGACATCGAATAATCGATGTAGGAGGACTTCATTTCCTCCTCGATATTGATCGGGATGATCCGGGAGTCGTTCGGTTCCATGCAGGTTGCGCAGGGGTTGGAAATGCCTGAAAATGTCCTGGGCCCGCCGGAGGGTTTCCGAAAAAGCCCATATCCCGATAAAATACGAAATTTTTTCCATTGGCGCAATCTCGAAATGGCCTTCAGGTCGCCTGCAAGTCGTTAAAAGGCAAGGGATTACGGGAAAATTTGGTGAAGAGAGCGGACGGGAAAAATTTAGAGCGCATCCTGGGCGAAAATACAAACACTGCGCAAGGGCCTAATCCGGCCGATTCTACTTGACAGAAAACCCCGGACGCCGTATCCTGACTGGAGAGATTGCTATGCAGGGCGTTTAATCCAATGCATAAACGTTCCTCCGCTGTTGCGTCCGCTTTTTCAACGCTATCTATTTCCCGGAATAATGAATAACCCGATTGCCGCGCTCGCCGAATACATTCAGGAGATTCGCCGTAACTACGAGGCCGATCGAGATATGCGCAGCCATCTGGACGAATTTCAGCGCGTATACGAAGAATCACTCCCGTCCTACAATCCCTTTTACCCGCCCGATAAGATCGATAGGAATTTTCTGATACGGTTGACGTATGACGGAAGACGATTTTTCGCCGAGAATGGCTTGCGTATTCATATATTGGGTTGCTACGATTCGGATGATCGCAGGGTTATCTCGCGCATAGGCTGGAAAATTCAATCTTTTCAGGGTGGATTTATGTATCGTCGCGGAGAAAACATGGAAACGCATGGAGCGGCCATTGATGCACTCATGTGGATCGTAGCCATGATTCAACCAGATCCCGAATACTGCATACCCTATAAGGAAGCAATCATGCAATGGGTTTTTGCAGATGCCGATGGCTATGTGATTAGGGGGTTGGCGGAAAAATATAATATATAATAACAATAAGTTTTGCCATTCTGGAATAGTGCCTTTCTTTCTTAACAATTCTTGCTTATTGCCTTATGTCTAAATACGATACATGGAGTAAAGTAGAATGCGAAGCGATTGTTGCTGATTATATGGATATGTTATTATGCGAATGTCGTGGAGAGCCCTTTATTAAAGCGGAGCATCGTCGAATGCTGCAGAAAAAGTTGAACAACAGGTCCGACAGTTCTATAGAATTTAAACATCAAAATATATCCGCGATATTATTGGAAGAAGGTCATGTTTATATACGAGGTTATCGCCCCGCGAAAAATTATCAAAAAATGTTAAGGCAAGTGGTTGTAGACAGGCTGGTCATAGAAGAAAATACCTTGGTTAAACAAGAAGATAAACTGAATCAAGAAATGGGCATGTTATTTGACGAATCAGCTTTTGAAAAGGTCCTTGTTGCCCCTCCAGAGAAAAAAATCACACCCCCCAATAAAGGAATTGTATCGGAGCCTGCTCTCGAGTATACTGCCCGACCGCGTCGTATCGACTACGCCGCGCGGGAAGCGCGTAACAGGCAACTCGGTGAACGAGGAGAGGAATTTGCATTGAAATATGAAAAATTTCGTTTGAAATGTCTGGGGCGCGATGACTTGCTTTCCGACATAGAATGGACAAGCAAGAAGCATGGCGATGGCGCGGGATATGACATTCGCTCATTTGATGGTCAAACAGATAATGAACTGTTTATTGAAGTAAAAACAACCAATAGTGGTATATATCAGCCATTTTTAATTACGCAGAACGAAGTTGCTTTTTCAGAAAAAAGGAAATCGCAGTATGCATTGTACCGATTGTTTTGTTTTAGTCGCGATCCTCGTATGTTTTTACTTTCGGGATGTATTAAGCAGCATCTTGCCCTTGCCCCACAGCTGTATAAGGCGTCTGTCCAGGAATAAAAAGGTCTTATAACCAATATTCGACAAAAAAATCAATGTTGCATCTTGCAGGGAATTATACGGATGAATCGCATAAATGCCGTGAATGTCTCTGTGTATTTAATCTATTCTAATTAATTTGGGATATTTGGAAAGCAGGTCCAAGCGCATCGCTCCACAACGCGCATCCCTGTTTTGCTTTTTCAGGATATTTTTCGCGTCAAATATTGCTTGGCCGATTCGGGGTTTTTAGCGGCTGTCAATATATCGTTTACAACCCCTGCTGAACCCGTGTCCGGTTCTATACTTACTCCTACCCAGCCGGGAATAATGCGTGCCATAAATGTTCGTATCTCGCCCAAGAATGGATCAGTGATCGTGACAGTAACAACGGCGGTTTCCCCCTCTGGATATTCCAGAAAGCGCTTGGCGTATTTGAAATACCATTGCTCCACGGCCTCATTCTCATTCCCGTCCACGTTGCTGAACGGTTGGTCTGATCCATCCCTGAATGCAATCGGGCTGTCTACGGGCGTAATAACGTACGTGGTTTTTCTTCCAATAGGCATGGTTTTCCTCGCGGATTCAGGGTTTAGGGTTTCGTTTTCCACCAAGGGGGAAATCAGGCAGATTGCTCTGCTTGCGCCTCCGGATGTTCGGCTGGCGACTTGATAGCGCCAATGGTTTTCATCGCTCTTAAGGCCATGGTCAGATCACTCCCCGCATCGCACCGCTGGGTATAGTATCTATCAACGGTTTGATTCAGACTCTCCAGTTCCTTGATCTCGGATTTCAAGCGTTCCACCTTTCCCCCTTGCAGGTAATCGAAAGGCCATCGCCCAGGGCCATCGAAATCTTGGGCAAGCTGAATGGCGCAGGGTATTCCAAAGAATTTCCTGCCTCTTCATGAACGGACCACAGAAAGCTATCGTAACCCCTTCATTGTCTCAACTATTGCGCTCTGCGCCAGTACAAGAGTTATCCAATCAACCCGAACCACCTTTGCCTTCGGCAGCGGCTTTCGTCTGTAGTATACGTACGTCGTCGTCATATTGTCAAGGCCCTGATGCGGGTGTTCTTCGTTGATGTAGCGGATGTAGTCGGCGACGCTCTTTCTGGCCTCGCTTACGGAGTCGCAGGCGCGCCGGTAGACTTCTTCCTGCTTCAGGCTGCGCCAGAAGCGCTCCACGTACACGTTGTCCAGCCAGCGGCCCTTGCCGTCCATGGAGATACGCACCCCGTGCGCCTTCAGCGCGCCGGTGAACGCCTCGGAGGTGAACTGCGCCCCCTGGTCCGTGTTGAAGATATCCGGGGCGCCGTAGCGGACAATGGCTTCCTCTGCCGCTTCGACGCAGAAACCTGCGTCCATCGTGTTCGAGATGCGGTGGGCGAGCGCCTTGCGGCTATGCCAGTCGATTACGGCTGCGAGATACAGAAAGCCTTTCGCCATAGGGATGAACGTAATGTCCGCCGCATAGACCTGGCCGGGTTTGTCGATCGTCATGGTTTTGAGCAGGTAGGGGTATATCTTGTGTCCTGTCCCGGGAGAGGACGTGCGCCGCTTCGGGTAGATGGCCCTCAGGCCCATAAGGCGCATGAGGCGTGCGACGCGGCTGCGCGCCGCCGTATGCCCCTTCGCCTCGAGCAGGCTCTTTATGGTGCGCGAGCCGCTCGTGGGACGCTCCATATAGATGCGGTCTATCTCCTTCATAAGAAACAGGTTCTCCTCGCGCTCTCCGCGAGGGCGGTAGTACGCCGTGGAGCGGCTCAGCGCCAGAAGCGCGCATTGCCGAACGACAGGCAAGCAGTGCGAACGATTGATCCGCGCCTTGCGCTCGGCTACAGGCCGCGACCGAGCGCCTTCGATAAAAAATCCTTCTCCATGGATAGCTCCCCGATCTTCGCGTGGAGCGCCTCGATCTTCCTGTCGCGTTCGTCGGGAACGTTGCGGCTTCGGACGAACGCCTCCTCGGCGCTCTCCGCAAGTTGCTTCTTCCACGACTGTATCTGGTTCGGGTGCACCTCGAAGCGTTCGGCGAGTTCGGCCAGCGTGCTCTCGCCGCGCATGGCGGCAAGGGCTACCTTCGCCTTGAACGAAGGACTATGGGTTCTGCGTGTGCGTCTGGACATGGGTCTTGTCTGGTTGATTGCGTTGGAACAAGGTCGCAACAGTACACCTTAAATTCCCGCGAAATCTGTCCAATCAAACCGAACCACCTCTATTGGCCAATTCCGCTTTCAGTTTCTCAATTTCCAATTCCATTTTCGCTTTTTCTGTTTCTGCTTTCGCTTTTTCTGTTTCTGCTTTCGCTTTTCTGGTTTCTCTCCCCTTATTATATCCTTCTCCAAGGGCTTTAATAAGATCAGGACCTAAGCTGGTGATAATGGGAATAATCCATTTCCAATTATTATCGTTCCTTGTGTTTTCTTCGTTTCCTGTGTCTACTTCCACCATTTCATTTTCGGAGTTTGTATGGATGTTCTGCGAAGCCCGGTCCCCGATCCATCGAACCAAAGGGGCAAGCCACTTTTCCATCGCCAATCCCTAACAAAAGTTCCCGACCCCCGATTTGCTCTCGAAAAATCCACCCTAGCCCTTGATTTTTTCATTTTAATTTTTTATATTACAGGTAGTTAAAAGAAACAAAATTGTTGTGGCCTTGTTTCCAGCCAATTAACCCGCCGACACCCCTGCCAAGACGCATCCGCAGAACTCACAGCCCTTCGCCCTGGGCGAAGGTAGCCCTCGCCGCTGTGCACGGCGACAGCGCATTGGCAGAGCTCGCCGGGCCCAATGTTCCTTTTTTGAATAATTTTACTCAAAAAGAGATATTAAAGGCGCACGATGTATGTATCTCCATGGACGGCGAGGACTGTTGGATGGACAATGTGTGCGTGGAGCGCTTCTGGCTCAGCGTCAAGCAGGAAGAGGTTTACCGACGCGCCTGTGAGACAGTAAGCGAGGGAAGAGGGGGAATCGCCGTATTTGCGGAGGGTGTCCAGTTAACCGTCATCCCTCCCCCGGAACCTTTCCCGCCGCCGGACGAAAACAGAAGGTCTGCGATTTTCCTGCCATGCCGCTCCGGCGCTCCTTTCCCATGCGTGTTTCGCACCGTTTCCTGCCGCTCGTCTTGTCCGCAGCGATCGCAGGAGCAGCGTTCGCCCAGGACGCCGCCCAGCAAAGCGCCTCTGTCAGCGGCTATGTCCGCGACGCTACCTCCGGGGAAACCCTGCTGCTGGCGAATGTGCGCGTGGAGGGCGCCTTGATCGGGGCGGCCTCCAACAATTCGGGGTACTACGCGATAACGAACATTCCGCCGGGCGCCCTGACGCTTGCGGCGTCCTATATCGGGTATCGCACGGAGCGGATGGAACTCGAACTGGTCCCCGGCGAGCAGCGGCGGCTGGACATCGAACTGTTTCCGGAAGAGCAGGGCATCGAGGAAATCACCGTCACCGGAGAGGGGGAGGAATTGTACGAAGCGCGCAAGATCGGCGTGCAGCAACTCCAGACGCAGCTGGTCAAGTCGCTTCCGGCCCTCTTGCAGCCGGACGTATTCCGGTCCCTGCAACTGTTGCCCGGCGTGAAAGCGTCCTCGGATTATTCGAGCGGTCTCTATATCCGGGGCGGCGGGCCGGACCAGACGCTTATTTTGCTCGACCGCACGACCATCTACAGCCCGTCCCATTTTTTCGGCGTTTTTTCAACGTTCAATCCGGACGCCATCAAGGACGTGCGGCTCTACAAGGGCGGATTTCCCGCCGAGTACGGCGGGCGTTTGGGATCGGTGCTCGATATCTACAACCGGGACGGAAACCGCCGCGAATTCGACGCAGGCCTCGGCCTCGGCTTGCTTTCGTCGCGGGCGATCGTCGAGGGGCCGTGGCGGCGCGGTTCCTATATGCTGGCCATGCGGCGATCAACCCTCGAACCCATCTTGTATGTTATGCGCAAGGCCGACGTCGAGGGCATTCCGGACGCCTTCTACTTCGTGGACATGAACGGGAAATTCAACTTCGACTTGTCGAACAGGGATTTCATTTCGCTTGCGTTTTACGCCGGGCAGGATGTCCTCGATATCGAAATCGTAGACGACGCGCACGCCAATATCCGGTACGGGAACAGAACATTGAGCGTGAACTGGACCCATCTTTTTTCGCAAAAACTCTTTTCCAATTTTACGTTCACCGGATCAAGTTATTTCAGCAAGCCGGTGATCGAACTGGCGGCTACGCCCATCGAGAACCGCAACACGGTGGGCGACCTTTCCGTCAAGGGCGATTTCGAATACATTCCGAGGGGGAATATTTCTGCGCAAGCCGGTTTCTGGACGGGCTTTTTGACCTTGCGTTTTCGTACGGATTTCAATGAGGAAACCGCGATCGACTGGCTGACCCGAAGCGTGTATTCTTCGGCGTACGCCCAGGCCCGCTGGCGTCCATCGCCCCGCGTTGTCATCGAAGGCGGCGTTCGGGGGAATTATTTCGAAGAAGGCGGATTTTTTCGGGCGGCGCCCCGTTTGTCGTTCGAATACGAACCCACGCCCGCGTTGCGCCTTCAGGCCGCCTACGGACGGCACTACCAGTTTCTTACCCTCATAACCAGCGAGATTTTTTCGGGGTTCGACACTTGGCTGGCCACGGGAGACGGGGTGCGTCCTTCGTACGGCAACCAGGCTGTCATCGGCGCGAAGCATATTTCTTCGCTTGGGTTCAACCTGGATGTGGAGGCGTATTACCGCACGATGCAGAATCTCTTCGAATGGGATCCTTTCGTGTCGGATGTGGCGGGGCTGGACTACGCCGAATTGTTTCGTTTCGGGGAGGGCGACGCCTATGGCCTCGAAATGATTGTGCAACGCCCGCAAGGGCGCGCAAACGGTTTCGTGGCCAGTACGCTGAGCCGTACCCGTCGCCGGTTTCCGCAGGTCAACGATTTCAGGTTCTATCCGCCCAAATATGATCGGACGCTGGACGTGAAGGTTGTGCTCAACGTTGAAATATCGCGCGCCTTTCGGGCCAGCGCCGTCTGGACGTATGCGACCGGGCAGGCCTACACCGAACCGCTTGCGCAATACCGCCTTGTGCATTCGCCGTTCGATTCGGACTGGTCCAACGTGCTGGTCACGAAATACAACAACCGCCGTCTGCCTGCTTATCATCGCCTGGATGCAGGCGTATCGTGGCTCACCAGACTGTTCGGCGCGGATTGCGAATTGCAAGTGCAGGCGCTCAACGCATACAGCCGCCGCAATATCTGGTTTTATTTCTTCGACTTTACGGATGCGGCGGATATCGAGCGGAACGAAATCCCGCAGATTCCCGTGCCGATACCCAACCTCTCGCTCACCTTCGATTTCTGAAATGCGCTCGACCTTTGCATGGATATCGGTTCTTGGGGCGGCCGTCCTGGCCGGGCTATGGTCCGGTTGCGATGCGGCCGGTCCGCCCGAGTTCGCGGAAGAGATCGTGGTGGAAGGCTATCTCGAAGCCGGACAACCGATCGGCTATGTCACTGTGAGCCGGACATTGCCGGTCAACCAGACCTACGATCCCGCCATGCAGGGCGTGTCGGGCGCGGAGGCGCGCATTGAGTTGCTTGAGAACGAGGGAAGCGGCGTGGAGGCGTCCTGGGAATTGTTTGCTCCCGACGCCTCCTCGGGACGATATCGCCTGCGGGAGGCGGTGGATGCGCTGCCCCTCCGCACGTACCGCCTTGTGGTAAACGTACCCGGAACCGGGACCATTACGTCGGAAACGACCGTGCCCGCCCTCTTCCGTTTTACGGATACGCAAGAACGAACGTTCGTATACGATGCGGGCGAAGCGCCCCTGTTCGAAATTACGGAGCCCTTTTATCCCGGTCGCCAGAGTATTTTCCTGATTACTACCGTTGCGCTCGAAGCCGATTCGACGAATTTGACCCCGTTCGCCGATGGGCTTGGCGACGACCTGTTCACGCTCCAGGAGAATGTGTCTCCGCCGCTGAACGGCGAGAATTTCGACCGGACGCCAAGCGGGGGGATGCGCATCCGGTATCCCTGGATCGGACTGAATTTTTATGGACTCAACGAGATGCGCATTCAGGCGATCGACGACAATGTGTTCGATTTCGTGCGTTCGAATTCGGTGCAGCAGGGGGGGCAGGGCGGCTCGACGTTATCGCCGGGCGATATCCCCAATGTGCTTGATCATGTGGAAGGGGGGCGCGGTCTGTTCGGCAGTTTCGCCAGCGCTTCGATACGGTTTCGGGTGCTGCCCAATCCGGATCGGTAGCGTTGCCGGGCGCATCGTTCGCGTACGTTCAATGCTCCTATCAGGCTCCCGAAGGGCGCGCCGCGTACGCCATGACCCGAAGCCGCTGTGTTTTTCGTTTGATCTAAACGATGCAAGCGCGACGCCCTGAGCGAAGCGATTTTGATCAGAGCGTCCCTTAAGCCGAACGGGTCGTTTCCTTTTCATGCAGGCGTCCGGCTGCGTGCACGCAAGAAGCCCGCGCGGGACCGTCCCGCGCGGGCTTCTGCATGGTTTTGGCCGACCTGGGCCGGTCGATTGTGCGCGATCCGCGTTACGATACCGCGATGCGGTGCGGACGCTTGGCCTCTTCCTTCGGAATGCGGATGGTCAGCACGCCATCCTTGTAGGAAGCCTCGATGCGGCTCCCGTCGCTGGTCGCTTTCGGCAGGCGGTACGAGAACCCGAACTTGCCGCGGACCCGATCGGCGCGCACCGACGTTTCGTGCTCGCCGAGGGCGGAAATTTCCCGTTCGCCGCGCACGGTCAGCACATTCTCCTGCCAGTGGATGTCGAAGGCCTCCCGGGTCATGCCGGGCGCGTCCGCATGAAGCGCGTATCCCGTCTCGGATTCCGCAATGTCCACGCGCGGGGACCAACTCGTTGCATCCTCGTTCGGGAGGCAGCAGTCGGGGTCGGCGCAGAGATTGTCGAAGCTTCTCGCGGGGAAAAAGTTGTGAAAGAGCCGGTCGATGTCGTGCAGCCGGTTGATCGGCGAAAAACGAACCAGGTTAGTCATGGGGTAACCTCCAAAGGTTAGCGATGGATTGCAAGGATGTTGCTCGCCTGTTGATCAAATCCTGTGCCGATCCAGGAAATATGACAAAATGACATACGCGGCCAGCGCGCGCCCCTTGCAGCCTCCCGAAGGGCGCGTCGCGTCCGCCAGGCCCCGAATCCGCAGTGTTTTCCGCTGATTTCAATGATGGTATGGCGATGTCCGCTACGCGCGCAAGCGAAGCGCTGAGCGCAGCGGTTTTGACCAGCGTGTCCTGAAACATGAATTTCTATAGCGTCGGGTTCTTTTCGCGATTCTGCATTATCTTCCGCCCGGATCCCCTGTATCTGCGATTCTATTTCCGAAACCCATGAAAATCGACACATCTTGCCCGGTTATGGTCACCGGCGCCACGGGCTATGTGGCTGGCTGGATTGTCAAAAACCTTCTCGAAGCGGGCGTGACCGTGCATGCGCCGGTTCGGGATCCGGACAATGCGGACAAATTGCGCCACCTGAACGAACTTGCAGAAAACGCGCCGGGTTCGATCCGGTATTTCAAGGCGGATCTGCTTGACGAGGGGTCCTACGCGGACGCCATGGTCGGTTGTTCGATCGTTTTTCATACGGCTTCTCCTTTTCGGATACAGGTTACGGATCCGCAAAAGGAACTGATCGATCCGGCGCTGCTCGGCGCCCGCAACGTACTGGAAGAGGTTAACCGCACGCCCAGCGTATGTCGCGTGGTGTTTACCAGCAGTTGCGTTGCAATCTACGGCGACAATATCGACCTGAAAAAAGCGCCGGACGGGGCGTTCACGGAAGAGATGTGGAACACCACGTCCAGTCTGGAGCATCAGCCGTATTCCTTCTCGAAAACGGTCGCCGAAAAAGAGGCCTGGAAAATCGCCGGGGCGCAAGACCGGTGGAGACTGGTCGTCGTCAACCCCTCGCTGGTGCTTGGTCCGGGGATCAATCCCCACGCCACCTCCGCGAGTTTCGATCTGATCCGTCAATTCGGAAACGGTGCGATGAAAGCGGGCGTTCCGGATTTGCGTATCGGCGCGGTCGATGTGCGCGATGTGGCGCAGGCCCATCTTGCCGCCGCCTGGCTGCCGGACGCGGAAGGCCGCCACATCGTATCGGGCCACAATACGTCCTTCCCTGCGCTGGCCCGAACGCTGATCGACAAGTATGGAGAGGACTATCCGATTCCGCGAAAAACCGTGCCCGCATTGCTGGTCTGGCTTGTCGCGCCCAGGGTTGGCATGACGCGTAAAGTGGCGTTCCGAAACATCGGGCGCCCCTGGATAGCCGACAATTCCAAAAGCAAAGAGGCCCTCGGCGTCGCATATCGCCCCCTGAAAGAGTCGATGACGGAATTCTTTCGACAGTTGATCGATAGCGGGGCGTTCGGGGAGGGGTGAGCGCGCATCGGCGCCCGGTTGCTTGAAGTACAACCTTCGATGTCGTATTCTTCATACGCCGATCAGGGTTGCGGCATGGCGGATTCCCAAGAACTTCAGCAAGAGATTGCCCGGATTTACGGGATAGGGCGCATGTGCCCGGAGATTGTATAATGGCGTTTGTGCGACAAGAGACCGACGATTGGCGCCGCGAGGTATCGGGTGCGCGGTGGTTCAAAGCGGATTTGCACATTCACACCATAGACGATATTCCTGGATGCAGGGCGAAGATGCCCACTGGCGTTAGCGGCGATCCTAAATCGCCTGAGGCGCTTAAGGCTTATGCCCGGCGGTTTCTCCAGGGAGCGGTGGAACGCCGTGTTCGCGTACTCGGCCTCACGCCACATTAGATACACTTCAGAACCGCCCTTGGCTCTCTGATGGGATGGCGACAAACTATCAGGCGTTCTTCCACGGTAGCGACGCCTGTGTTATCGATGACATTGGGAAGCGTTATACCTGGATGAAACTCGCCAGTCCGCGAATAGAAGCGTTGCGTCAGGCGTTCATCGCCAGCGATTCGCGGATACGCATTGCCTACGAAAAGGATGGCAAGGAGGAATTAGTTCCGATCCCGAATCCCCCCGACATTGCGGCGAACCGGCGTCCCTGGCTCAAATGCGTTGAGGCCAATGGATCGGCTTCTTTTTTTGGCGCAACTGGGCCTGGGAAAGCAAAAAAGCGTTTTGAATTAAGTCCTGACCTGACCTGTATCATAGGCGGGAGCATGACCGGCAAGAGCACTTTTCTCGATGGCCTGCGCGTCTATATCGGTGCTCCCTTACCACAGGATCGCAATCTGAATGAGCAGGTTCGGGCTCGTGGCGAACAGCGCTTTCTGTTATGGTCGCGATGGGTTTCATGGAACAGCGCGGGCGCGGGTGGCCCGTCATGCGCCGCGCCATGCGCGAGTTCAATGGAACCGAACCCGAGATCGTCGCCGAGACCACGCACGTCAGAGTGACTTTTTGCCTCGACCCGATCCGTGCGGGCTTCGCTTCCCGGGCAAGCGCCTGACGCCTCAGGGCTCCCGCGTTTATTCTTCCTCCTCCGCCCGCACCAGCGCAACCCAATCCTTGCCGTTCGGGCCGGGCGGCGGCGCGCCAATGGATACCGCGTCGTCTCCCGCCATGCGCTCGACCCTCGCCACGCCGCCGGTTTGCAGCGCGCCGCCTTCCGCCGGATCGTACCAGTGCACAGAGTAGTTACCCGGAAGTACGTTCAGGGATATGTCCTCGTCGCCCGGCGAGGCCTCCGGTACATACGCCGCATAGATTTCCCCCGGCTTCGCCAGTGCGTACCGGTCTCCCGGCGCAAGGCCGTCGTCCGGCGCCATTTCCCGGTAGGGCAGCCAGGCGTCGAAGAAATGCAGGGCGTGGCGTACGTAATCCCAGAACCGGTCCCGGCTCCGGAAATCCTCCAGGTTCAGGTCGTTGTGCGGATGCTGGTAGCCGAAGTAGAATTCCAGCCCGGCTCCCCCCGCCATAAGGTGCCCCCAGATGACGCGCCGCCGAATATCGTCGTGGTTGCTTTCCGGACCGTCCGGCATGACGCCGGTCTGCGCATCGCCCTGTTCGTCGTTGGCGATCACCCATTTTTTGCCCGCGGCCGCCGAGGCGCGCCGCCACAACAGCGTATGCTCATGCACCCGGTTCCAGTGCGTTTGCAAGGACATTCCCGCCAGTTCGGAAGAAGCGCCCAGCAAAGGCGTGTACGCCTCTATGTGCTGGTTCGGATAGGTATGGATCACGATCGGATGGTCGTAGGGGTCCAGCGCGCGAATATATTCCGCATACGACCGGATTCGGTATTGCTTCGGATCGTCAAGCTCTTCCCAGATGTCGTTTTCTTCGCCCAGATTCCAGTTCAGGGCAAGGTGATGTCCGAAACGCGCCGCCAGTTCCCGGTAATACAGTTTGCGCTCCGGGCCCAGTTCGCCTCCGTCCAGCAACAGATCGTTTTCCGTTTCCTGCGTTTTGAAATGCAGGTAAAGGCCCAGGCTGTCGGCATGGGCGAAGACGCGCTCCCATTGCGCGAGTTTTGAGACGTCGAACCGGTCGCGGACGTCGCGCCGGATCCAGGGCCACACGTTCTTGCCATCCCCCTCGACATTCATCGTAAGGAACGAAACGGCGTTCAGGCCCTCTGAAGCCAGATAATTCAGGGCGCCGACAAGCCCCTTGCCCTTGCCGCCTCGCCAGACGGGATCGCCCTCGTTCCAGTCCCGGATGTGCGGCGCCCAGGTTTTGAGCGGCGCATTGTCCGCATGCGCGGAAGTTCCGTCGAAATCTTCGTACGCCAGCAGCGTTTCCGGGCTGTCCGCGCCGCCTTTCAGAAACCAGGAACCGTCGTCGAAGCGCAGATAATGCGCTCCGACATAGCGCAGCATGCCCTTGCCTCGAAAATCCGGTCCGGTTTTGTCGGTTTCGAATATGGCGAATGCGCCGCGCGCGCCGTCGAAGGCCGCAGGCGCGCCTGCCAGGGGAGCCAGCCGGATCGCCACATCGGTTCCCGTTCGGAAGGAAGCGCGCCAGGTCCAGGTTCCGACGCGGCGGGGCGTAAAATGGACGCGCCACCGGTTCCCCGAATCGGCTCCGGTGTCCGCGGCGTTTCCGTCGGCGGCGAAATAGCCCGGCGCGACGAGTTGCTCGCCCGTTTCCTCATGGCGGAACGTTACGTTCAGCCGGTAGTCGCGAAACGGGTTCGGCGTGCCGGTTTCGGATGCTTCCGGGCCCTCGAACGTGATGCGGATCGGGTGATACAGCATCCGCTCTCCGGAAACGATAGCCTGGGCGGATGGCTGCGCGGCGGTCCTGTTTGGCAAGGCCGTCCACGCAAGCAGGAGCAGCAGCAGGGTTTGCGTACGAAGGTTGGATCTGCTGTCGCTATGGATTTCTGCGCGCTTTCTGCCTTTGACGATATTGTCAGGCATGTCTTGCTTCGAATATGGCGAAAAAGTCCGGGAACAAGGTAAGCCCCCGGACTTTCTCGTGCTCCAGACGACTATGCGGCGTCGGCGGCGAACAATCGGGCCGAATATATGGCCTCGCTCGCTACGGCCCGGTTGCGGGGGGCGATAGTTCGTCCTGCGGGATCAGGATGAACGGATTGGCGATAGAGGTTTTTCCGAAATGCTTGAGGAGTTGGGCCTCATTGCGTTCGTCGAGTTTCTTCTCCCTGATTTCGCGCTGGACCGCGGGCTGCTTCAGACCGGGGATACGGATTACGAAAAACGGCCACAGCGTAGCGGATTCATAATGTTTGTCAAGGTTGGGAAAATTCACGATGGGGCGGATATCCGTTTGGCGCCGGAAGTCATCGGTGTACTCGAAATGCCACTTTCCCTTGCGGAGAGACAGGCGCCCTACATCCAGTGCATGCCCGGTGCGCTCGCGTACGCGCAACAGGAAGTCGGCTTTTTCCTCCGTTGAAGGTTGGACGTACTCGCGACCCCCTTCCCGGGATAGTATTTTTTTCAGGTTTTCGATCATGGGGCATTCCCGGTTTGCAGAGCATCGGATAACAATTCCAGGCGCCGTTGCAGGCAACGCAGGATCATCCTCCGGCGCAAGGCGCTCATGAGTGGACGGAATTCACTGTCGAGCACATGCCGCACTTTTTCTACGAGTTGGGAGTGGCAAAGATTCGCCAGCGCTGGGCGAAAATCGGGATAGGTTTGGTAAATGTTGCGGATCAGCGAGATATGATTGAGGTTATTTTCTCCGTCCCAGCCGGTCTTTGGCCGCGATTTTTTTATGTACCGATCAAGGAACGTCCGCAACCGTTTTGGATCCGGATCCTGTTCAACGGCTTGAAGTTTTTCCTCCGGATCGTTCCAGAAAAGTCCCCGGGCGCTGTCGTAAATCGGCGAAAAATATGGTATATGGTCAGGGTGGGGGCGGGGGCGGACCACGATTCCCCAATTATAATGGTGCCGGTCGTTATTGCCCACGATGGCGTCGAAGGCGAGCATGCGGACATACTCTTCCAAAATGGCGGGCGCCTGACCAGGAAATTCCGAAGAAATTGCTTTGTGGACGAATTGGAACGTAAACAAATCCCGATCAGCACCGGCCTTTTCTACTTCCTTCACGAATTGATCGTCTTCGAGATATCCCCCAAATATCTCGGTTCCGTGAACGAGATTTTGTTTGGAATCGAGAAAATATCGACTCAAAAAACGGATTTGGCCATGGGCTGACCGGAGGGAGGATTGCGCCATCTCCAGGCCGAGCAACTCCCCTATCCGGGTGAGCAGATGCTCCGTGATCGATTCATTGGGATACCACTTGTGCCCTACCTTGGCGATGTACGCGGGCCATGCGTGCGGTGCATCTCGTCGAGCTTGTCCGTAGGCGTAGACGTGTATGAAATCCTTTGGGGCATCGCCATCCATCTTTTTGGCTACTACATAGTAATTCTTCTTGCGAAGCGGGGGCACTGCGCCAGAACCGAGCTCCAGGCCGGATCGGTTTAATATTGCCTCGCGCTTTAGTTGCTGCGCCAATGGCGTCGGAGGAAAAGTTTTCTGAGGCAACGGTTAAGAAAGTATGCCCAATGCTCATGCCCCATTCCAGCGCTCCAGTCCCAGCAGACGCTTGCCGAGATCGTTGAGGTTGGCTTTTCCGTACACCTTCTTTTCCAGTTCGCGCGGATCGCCCGGGAAGGCGACGCCCTTGGGCGGTTCGCATTCGCGCCATGAATGGATGCGCTGCTGCCGGAGCTCCTCGTTGTCTTCGTTGGCCGGATACATGGAGACGTACTGCGCCATGCGCACCCGATCCTTCGAGGTGTTTGGGCGGATGCCGTGCGCTTGCAGCGAGTTCCAGATAATCAGGTCCCCGGCGCGCAGCGGGATGAACTGCACTTCGAACCCGGTCGTGTCCGGCCGGAACGGGTCCCTGTCCGCAGGCTGCGTTTTGACCCATTCGTCGAAGACCCGGAACAATTCGGGCACGCATTGCAATCCTCCGACCTTGTCGTTCGTATCCACGAGGGACAATACGCCCTGCACATTGACGGGCAGCGGATCCTGCGACGTGTCCACGTCCCAGTGAATGAAGCCTCCAAACTTGCGCGCGTCCCGGTTCGGCGTGTTCAGGTTCGCCCGGTCGATGGTGACCCACAAGTCTTCGCGGTCCCAGATATCTACATAGGCGTCGTATACCCGCTGCGCTTGCCGGGTATCCCACAGGAACTGGTGATTGTATACCTCCACCATGCCCGAGTTGTTGAGTTCCGCCATCCCGTGCGCCCGCCGGTCCGTGGCGCTCCATGTGGACGGGTTGTTGGGATCCATTTCCTGAAATTCCCACAAAAAAGCCTTCAGACGCTCGATATGGTCGGGGGGGATGGCGTCGCGCACGATCACATAGCCCCAGGTTTTCCAGCGCTCCCAGTCTTCTTCGGAGAGTACCCGGAGGGGAAGCGTTTTTTCAATATCCTTGAGCTGGACGCCCAGAAGCGCCTGATTGCCCTCATGATCCGGGCCTTTCATGGTTTCCCGCATGATTTCTCGTAACAGGTTGATGAACAAGGAAAAAATGGTGGACGGATTACGCCCGCAATATACCTTTTTTTCAGCGGTCTTGTTCTTGCTCTTCCGCTTGTTCCGCCCAGGCGTCAAGCCCTTCTATAATCACGGCCTGCTGGTCCGCATCCTCCAGCGCGCCAAGGTATTCCGACAGCAAGGCGAGCGCTTCTTCGCTGCCTGTGGCCGCAATGCGGCTGACGGCGAAGGGCAAAATGCGAGGCAGTCTGGCGGAAAGCGCCAGGTCCATGGCCCTGCCCATGTCCGCGGGGACCAGCGGCTCCAGCGCATACCATGCCATCAGGGGAATATTTTGATCCTCGGCGTCTTCGGTTCGTCCGAGGAGCGCTTCCAGCGCGTCCCATCTGCGCTCGGGGGCCATGCGCTGAAGGGCGCTGGCGACGTAGAGCCGGACCAGCGCAGAATCGTCTTCCCGGGCCATCCGGGCGAACGCCTGCGCCGCCTCTTCGGGCACGTTCCGGTCTTCGGCCAGAAGATGGATTGCCCATGCCCGGACATGTTCGTTTTCGTGAGCGAGCAGTCCGGTCAGCGACTCGTCCGAAAGGCCCCCGGTTACGTGCAGCGCCCAGAGCGCCCGCAACTTCCGCGTTTCGTCCGGACGCTCCTCGAACAGGGTCCATAGCGTTTCGTGCACGGCTTCGTCCGGTCCCCGGTCCTGCAGGATGCGCCGCGCGGTGCGCACGTACCAGTCGTTCGGATGCATCTGGAGTTCGGCCAGTTCCACGGAAGAGAGCCGCTCCAGATCGACCGGCGTCCACTCGTCGTTCTCGTGCGAAATCCGGTAGATGCGCCCGGTCTCATGGTCATGGCTCTCCGGGTTGTTATGATGACACTGGTTCTTGTCGTACCAGTCGATGACATGCACGGACCCGTCCGGGCCGTATACGAGATCCAGCATCTGGGACCAGCTGTCATGAGTCAGCAGAAAATCCTCTCCGTGCCGGCCCACATACCCGGAGCCGCTTCGTTCGAGAATGTCTGTGTTCGCCCGGAATCCGTGGATATTGTGCATGAAAATGCGCCCGTGGTACGTTTCCGGCCACGAGCCGCCCTGGTATATCATGGCGCCCGCATGGGCGTGCCCGCCGCCCGCCGAACCGGATCGCCGGTTGCCCGCATGGGGTCCCAGATTGCCCACCCAGTGCACATGGTCGCCGATCGGGTCCAGATCGTCGTACGCGTACGGATTGAAATGCTGTCCGGCCTGCCGGATCATGCGGGCGCCGGGGATGACGTGATGCAAGTGCGGAATGACGCAGGCGGTCAGGAACAGTTGCCCGTGCGCATCCCAGTCCAGCCCCCAGGAATTGCTGGTGCCGTACGCAAACACTTCGAAAATGCGCTGCGTCGGATGATACCGCCATACGCCCGCATTGAGTTTTTCGCGCTCATCGTCCCCCGCGCCCGGCTTGCCCACGTTCGAGTGGGTGAATACGCCGTGCGTACCGTAGAGCCAGCCGTCCGGTCCCCACATGAAGGAATTCAGGGTCTCGTGCGTGTCGTGGTAGCCGAAGCCGTCCAGCAATACCTCCGGGGGGCCTGCGGGCCGGTCTCCCGAGGCGTCGACAGGGATGTAGAGCAGGTAGGGGGCCGCTCCGACCCATACTCCCCCGAATCCCAGTTCCAGTCCGCTCACCAGATTCAATCCTTCCATAAAGACTTTCCGCACATCGAACGCCCCGTCTCCGTCGGTGTCTTCAAAAATGAGAATGCGGTCCTTGCCTTCGCCTTCCGGAGCCCGAACCGGATAGGTTCTTCCCTCGACAACCCACGCGCGCCCCCGGTGATCAAGCGCCATCGCAATGGGATTGACCACATCCGGTTCCGCCGCCGCCAGTTGCACGCGGAAGCCGTCCGGGACGGTCATGGTTTGTGCGGCTTCCTGCGGGCTTCCGCCTTCCAGCAGCACAGGGTCCCAGGCCGGCAACCTTGCTATGCCGGAAGGATCCAGCTCGTCCGGGAACGAAGGCCGCTCGGCATGCAGGCGAAAATGGTCGAAGTTGATGTGCGCGTACGCGTTCTCGGGGATGTAGGCCGCCGTGGAGCCGCCGGCGTCCTCGTCCACGAGCCGTATGAAGATGGTTTCCCCCACATGTTCTTGCAGGTCGGCCACGACGGGACGCAAGGCAAGGTCGTTGTCGCCGCTCGTCGAAAAAATGACAGCCCCGTCTCGCGCCCGCACCAGTTCCGCCCGGGTGCTTTCCAGCGCGCCTCCCGAAATCAGAAAACTTGCGTACGGATGGGTCGCCTCAAACGGAGAAGACGTCAGTGTCCCTTTGCTCGCCGGTCCGTGCGCTGCGCCGGAACTGATCCATCGGGCGCCCTGGTGTCCGCTTCGCAAGTCCGCCGGTTCCTGTCTGCGCCGTTCCCGCAGCGCCTGAATCATTTCTGCGACGACGGCCTCGCCCGAAGCGAACGCATCGCCTTCGACGGGTCCGTTGCCGAAGGCGTCGCCCTCGGCGGTCCAGTCAGTCAGGTCGCCTGTTTCGAAATCGAGGTTCAGCGTGCGCCCGTCGGCCGCCGGCGCATGTCCGGCGTCCTGTGCAGCCGCCGGTGCGGAACCCGTCGAAACGGCAAGCGAGACGGCGGCGACGGCAAGGACGCTGCGAAGAAAAAAAGAGCGGGGCAGGGACAGGCCGGCAGGCATGGAAACCTCTTGTGGATAATGTGGTATACGTAACAGGTATTTTTGCGCCGGCGCTTTGCATGCTCGCGTCCGTCCGGCTGTTTACCAGATATTCTGGCGAAAAATATACGCGCCTTTCTTGTTCACGACCAGAATATCCGGATACTCGTCTCCGTTGGCGTCGGCCACCGCAAGGGCGACCCCGACGCCTGAATCGTCGTCGACGAGATGGGGAGTCCAGACGACGCCGTTATCCGTTCGCGTGAGCCGGAACCAGTAGAGCGCCGGCGGGGCATTCGGTTCGGGATCCACTTCCTCTCCGTGCGCCCGGAATCGTTTTCCGGTTACGAGATCTTTCAGTCCGTCCCGGTCCATGTCCGCGAGCGCTACGGCATGCAGTTGGGAGAACCGGACCCTGCCCGGCTCGTGCGCCGCATCCTTCCGGAGGATAATGTGTTTCTCGAATCCGCCGTCCGGCAACTGCCGAAACCATGAAAGCCCCCAGCCGTGCGCGTCGCGGCTCGCGATCACATCGTTCAGCCCGTCTCCGTCCACGTCGTAGGCATACATTTGCGCGGCGCCGAGGGCGAACGCTTCTTCATGATGTTTCCAGGGAGCATCCACATCGAATCCCGGATTTTCCCACCATCCGTTCGACATGAGCAGGTCAAGCAACCCGTCGCCGTTCACGTCCCCGACTCCGAATCCGTGCGTGAAGCGGAATAATCCCTCGTACGGACCGGCGACCTGCCGGAACGTCCACGGTTCGGTCGGACGCTCTGGATCATACGATGCATAGCCCAGGTAGCCGTCCACGTGACAGACGATGTCCGGGCGCCCGTTTCCGGTGATGTCCAGAATGTGAGGCGACTCGTTGTCCACCCTGGGGAGGGCGAGACGCCGCGTCCAGCGCCCGGCGTTCTCTGCATCCGGCTCGCCGGGATTTTCGTACCAGAACGCCTCTTGTCCCGGAAAGCCGATCACCAGAATGTCGTTCCAGCCGTCGTCGTTGAAATCGTGCACATCGACGATGAAATTATCCGAATACGAAAAGCCCTTTATGCCGAACGGCTTGGGTTCGTAAAACGCATGACGCGCCTCGAACGAGGGTCCGGCGTACCAGTACGGCCCCGCCACGAGGTCCGCCGCCCCGTCCCCGTTCAGGTCTCCGATCGCGCCCCCTTCCGCATAGAACGCCTCGTCGAGGTGCATTTTGTCGAAGGCGGCCTGCCCGGCGGCGCCGCCCGCCGTGCAGAGCAAGAGGGCCATGCCGAAAACGATGTTCAGGGTTCGGGTGCAGAGAGGTTTTGTCATGGGTCGGTTGTCTGGACGATTCGGCGGACGCCGTTCAGGAGGATTGTTCGTTGTTCTGCGGTTGCTTTGGGCAAGCGTCCGGCAAGGGCGCGCAGCGCTTCCTGCGAGCCCTCTGCGGCGATGCGTTGCACCGTAAAGGATAAGGCATGGGGCCATTTCGAATCCAGCGCCAGCGTCAGCGCCCGATCCATGTCCACAGGCACGACATCCTCGGTGGCGTACCAGACGAGGAGCGGCAACGCATGGTTGGCGGGGTCCGTCGCATGACCGTGCAACCCTTCAAGGATGTCCCAGCGGCGTTCGGGTTCGATGCGCCGCAACGTTTCTGCAAGATACGCCCTCGCCAGCGAGGAGGAATCTTCGCGGGCCATGCGCGCCAGCGCGGGCAGGATATATTCGGGGATTTGTCCGTTGTTTGCAAGTCGCCGCACAGCCCACGCCCGGACCTGTTCGTTGGGATCGTCCAGAAAATCCGCCCAGTCGCCGCTCGACGGCGCGGCGGGTTCCGGCAAATCCGCGCGAGGCGGCAGTTCCAGCGGCGGGAGAGGAATATGATCCGGCGGCGGCAGTTCGCTCAGCAAGGGCGTACGCGGGGCGTCCGTCGCCTCGTTTCCCGGGGCAGGCCCGCCGTCGGCAACACCCCCTTCCCGTATAATCTCAAACCGTCCTTCCATGCCGGCGGCCCGATGCCCCGGAATGGTGCAGTAATAGATGTCGTCTTCCACCGCGGTAAACGTGAGATCGGTCTGCTCGCCGACGTCCAGTATCTCCTTCGTTTTAACTTGCAGGGTTTCGAGGGCCAGATCGTGAACCAGCGCTTCGATGTTCACGATGACGATACGTACGGCTTCGCCTTTTTCCGCCCGCAACACCGGATTCCGCACGCCGTCGATATCGCCGCCCACGCCCCAGTATCCGAAGATGTTGGTTTCAAGGACATATTCGCGATCCGCCTCCGCAGTCTCCTGTGCGAGGGCGGGGCGCAAGCCGGACAGGAAGATCGCCAGAAGACCCGGCGACAGGAAGCAGGCGCAGCGGAGAAGCATGATCCGGCAAGCAAATGGATTTCGGTGGTCGCGCATGAGCCGGTAAAATAACCCTTCTTTCCAGCATTCGCTTCGCAAGAACGGGCATGTCGCGATCGGCAGGGACGAAAAGGCAAGTCGCCTCGCGGGATAATTTCAGGAAAATTGTAAAATATTTGCAAAGATGATTATATTGCCTGCCGGAATTTATTTCGCCCGCCATCGCTTAAACATATGCCTGACAAGATCAAAGTTGCGGTCGTCGGACTGGGTTTCGGCGCAGAGTTCATACCTATCTATCAACGCCATCCCGACGCCGAACTGTGGGCGATTTGCAAGCGCGACGAAAAGGGCTTGAACGAGATTGGAGATCAATTCGGCGTAGAACGGCGCTATGCGGACTACGAAGCGCTTCTTGCGGACCCGGAAGTGGACGCCGTGCACGTCAACACCCCGATCGCGGCCCACGCTCCCATGTCTCTCGCGTCGCTGGAGGCGGGCAAGCATACGGCCTGCACCGTGCCCATGGCGACCACCGTGGAAGAATGCCTTCGGATAGCGGAGGCCCGCCGCCGGAGCGGCAAAGTGTATATGATGATGGAAACGGCCATCTACACCCGGGAATTCCTGTACGCTCGCGAACTGCTCGAATCGGGTCGTCTTGGGAAAATACAATTTTTGCGCGGATCGCATCAGCAGAATATGGGCCTGCCCGGCTGGCCCGCCTACTGGTACGGATTTCCGCCCATGCACTACGCTACGCACGCGGTCAGTCCGCTCTTGTTGCTCGCCGGGGCTCGCGGCGAATCCGTCGTGTGTTTCGGCTCCGGGCGCATTCAGGAAGATTACATCGAGCCCTACGGCTCCCCGTTCGCCGTCGAGTCCGCGCTGGTTTCGATGGTGAATTCGGACCTGTCCTGCGAAGTAACCCGGTCCCTCTTCAACACCATTCGGCAGTACCGGGAGAGCTTCGACGTGTACGGCACGGAAAGCTCGTTTGAGTGGGAACAGACGATCGGCGACGGGCCGGTCGTATACTCAGGCTACGAGGACGCCGAGCGCGTCGAAGTTCCCGACTACGCCCACTTGCTTCCCGACGAAATTGCGCCCTTTACCACGGGCGGCGTCTACGACGACGAGCACGAACACACCTCGTTCATTCAGGGCGGCGGGCACGGCGGGTCGCACCCTCATATGGTCCACGAATTTCTTCGGGCGATTCTGGAAGGCCGCGAGTCGGTCTCCGACGCCGCCGCTGCGGCCAACTGGACGATGACGGGCATTTGCGCCCACGAATCGGCCATGCAAGGCGGGCGGCGCATCGACATCCCCGAAATTTCCTGAAACTCTCGTTCATTCATCCCGCAACACCATCATGGTCAACAAAAATCGTCTTTTCGTAGGAAGCATCGTGGCGCTGGTCGCTACGGCTTTCGGCTTTGTTATCCGGGCCGGCCTCCTTGGTACATGGAGCGATGAGTTCAATCTGAGTCAGGAACAGATAGGATGGATTACCGGGGCGGGCCTGTTGGGCTTTCCGCTTACGATCATTCTGTTCAGCCTGATCATCGACAAGATCGGGTACCATACGTCGATCCGCATCGCGTGCGCGGGACACATTGTCTCGGCGCTCGTGACGATATGCGCCGGGCATATAGGCGACCCGTTCTGGGTGCTCTACATCGGCACATTCATCCTGGCGCTTTCAAACGGCATCGTGGAGGCCGTCGTCAACCCGGCGGTAGCCACCTTGTACCCCAATTCCAAGACGCATCACCTGAATATCCTGCATGCGGGGTGGCCGGGCGGCCTTGTGCTGGGCGGCATCCTGCTTATCGCGGTCGGCGACATCGGCTGGCGCTGGCAGGTGGCGTTCGTGATTCTTCCCACGCTGGTTTACGGCTGGATGCTGGTTCGGGAGACCTGGCCGGTGCAGGAGCGCGTGGCCGCGGGCGTCGGGTACGCGGGCATGCTCAAGACCATGTACCGCCCCCTGTTTATCATCTTGCTCATAATCATGGTCCCCTTGGCCATTACAGAGCTGGGGACGGACAGTTGGATTACGGAGTTGGTAGGGGATGTACTGGAAAATGTATCTGGTATTGATGCGCTGTGGGTGCTGGTGTATACCTCGGCCATCATGTTCGTGCTCCGGTTTTTCGCCGGGCCGATCGTGCACCGGATCAATCCGCTGGGTCTCCTCGCATGCAGCGCCGGGATCGCCTGCATAGGGCTTGTCCTGCTTTCGCAGGCGGGGTCGGTACTTTGGTACGTATTCCTCGCCGCCACCTGCTATGGCCTCGGCAAGACCTTCTTCTGGCCGACGACGCTGGGCGTGGTTTCCGAGCAGTTTCCCCAGGGCGGCGCCATGACGATCAACACGATTGCGGGCGTCGGCATGCTCGCGGCGGGGTTGCTTGGCAATCCGGTCATTGGTTCCATACAGGATAGATTTATTGACGACGGGATGCAGGCTAATGCACCCGAACTTGTCGATCAGGTACTTGCAGTGGAAGGCTCTGGTATGCTGGGAGCGCGTACGCTCAACGATGACGCTGTGAGGGAGTTGTCGGAAGCGGATCAGGCCCGTGTTCGCGACGTGGAATCGGACTCTAGGCAATCCGCGCTGCGGACCGTGGCATGGCTTCCGGCCTTCATGTTCATATGCTACGTACTTCTGATTCTGTACTTCCGGTCGCAGGGCGGGTACAAGGCCATCGAACTGAAGATGGAGGAAGAGACCGGCGGGGTCGAGGGGTCCGGCTGAATTTTGGCGCCGGTCTTCTGCGCGAACGCGTATGCATTCATCCATTTCAACGTACGGTCGGAGCGCCGCCGGGAAAGCCGGGGGCGCTCCGCCGCGCACGTCATAATTCATCCCATTCCAGATTCCCGATATCATGAAATCGACACGCTACGCACTTTCGCTCTGCATGATTCTGTTGCTCGCGCTGTGCGCTGCGCCTCGGACGGCGCATGCTCAGATGGAGGCCCCCGAGGGCTATGCGTCCATATTCAATGGAGAAAATTTCGACGGCTGGGTCATTCCCGAAGGCGACGGCGGCCATTGGAAGGTGATGGACGGCGTGATCGACTATGACGCAGAAAGCGAGGCGGAAGGAGACAAGAGCCTCTGGACGGAAAAAGATTACTGCGATTACACGCTCAAGATCGACTGGCGCATTACGACCGTGGAGCCGTACGCGAATCCGAATGTGCCCATCATCCTTGCAGACGGCACGCACAAGATGGATCAGGACGGCAAGCCCATGGTGATGTCCGTGCCCGATTCCGATTCGGGCATTCTCCCGCGCGGCCACGGCAAGGCCCAGCACAACATTTGGAACTGGCCGTACGGTTCCGGGGAAGTCTATGGCTACCGAATGGATCGGAACCAGCCGCCGGAAGTTCGTCGGGCCGCCTTGCCGCTCGTCAATGCGGACAATGCCATCGGGGAGTGGAACGCGTCGAAAATCGTCGTACGGGGCAAGTTTATGACCATCTGGATCAATGGCCAGCTCGTCATCGACCGCATTTTCCTGAATGAAATTCCCGACTGCGGTCCCATCGGGTTGCAGCACCATGGCCACAAGAACGACGCAGGGGAATGGGTGAGCCCGCCCGCGCTCGTACAGTTCCGTAATATCTATGTGAAGGAGCATGAGTAGCGCATAGGGCGGGGGCCAGGCGTCACGACATGTTGCGTTTCGCAAGCAGGCAGCCCCCGCTCCTACCGCACCACCGCAAAGGACCGCATGGCGGAGAAATTTTCGCCCTGGATGCGCAGGATATAGACGCCGCTCGCGAGGGCTCCCCCGTTCACGACGAGCGTTTCGATCGTTTCGGAAGCCACCGCGCCGTCCAGCACGCGGTAGACCTCGCGCCCAAGCATGTCGTATAGCGTGGCGCGGACATGCTGCGTTTCGCCAACGGTCAAGTCGGCGCGGGACATGCCTTGCGTCGGATTGGGGTACGCCGACGACAGCACATATTCGCCGGTCACCGTCGGGGGGACGGGCGGGCGTTCGATTTCGTGCACGACGAACATTCGCGGGATCGTTGTCCAGTTCGCCGGATCGCTGCCGGGTCCGGCGTCATTCGTCCGGTACAGCGCGCTTCCTCCGCCGTCTGCGCTTTCGGGCCAGGGCGCCGCATCGCTCCACGTAACGCGTTCCTCCAGCGTTTCCGGGACGAAGGCCGGGTCGTCTTCCGGAGGATCGTCCGGGCGATTCAGTTCGAGCGTTTCGCCTTCGTTGGCGAGGCGGCCCTCCCAGCCCCCAATCAATCGACGGGCGTCGTCCCATCCGTACGCCAGCCGGAACGTGGCGGCGCTTTCGGGTTCGGTCGCCGGATCGAAGGCGGTCACGAACAGGCTGTCTCCCGGCGCAAGCTGGATTCCGTCCGGAAACACGAAATCCACGCCTTTCCGCAAGGTCCAGCCCGTCAGGTTTTCCGCCGCATCGCCCGCATTGTACAGCGCAACGTATTCAAAATTCGGGTTGTTGCCCGGAGGATGGTACATAATCTCTCTGAAGATGACCTGCGGCGTTCGGGCTGCGCTATTGGGTCCGCCCAGCGTCGGTTCCGCAAGGGGTACGAAATCGTCTCCCGCGTCCTCGGGCCGCCCGATCGTTACGCCGGTGCGCGTGGCGCCGAAGGCGACCTCGTCGGCGAACAGGGAGGGATTGCCCTGCGCGTCCGTCGCGACGAGACGGACCCTGTCCCCGTACGCGCTGCTGAAGGCAAAACCGCCGTCGTCGTCCGCGGCATTGAAATCGTTTTCGTCGAGGACAAGGTATCCGCCCGCCTCAATGACGACGCCATCCGGGATGCGGTATTTGTCCAGAGGCATGCCGTCGCTCAGCAGCCACCCGCCGATATCGACCGGGCGCGTCGTGGGATTGTAGAGTTCTACGGCGTCTACGTCCGGCGGGTCGCTGTGCGCAAGCGCCTCGTTGACAATCACGTCCCGAAACGCCCCGCGTCCCGCTGCGCCCGGCGATCCCTCGTATTCGATGCTGGCCCGCCATGCGGCGGCGCGCCCCGGATCGTCTGCGCTCGCGGGGTCCAGCGTCAGCGAACTGCCGCCGCCGTCCGCCCGCTCCGGCCATCCGCCGCCGTCTTCATAGTCAATGCGGACGACGACTTCTCCAGCCGCATCGCTGAGCGTTAGCGTTTCGCCGCCGTTGCTGAGCCGTCCCGAGGCGTAGCTGCCCGCCACATTCGCCTCCGGCCCGTACCGCATGCGAAAGGCGTCTTCGCTGGCGGCGACGACGATCCGTTCGTCCGGCGCCAGCGTCTCGTTTCCAAAGGAGAATGCAATCCCGTTGGTAAAGGCGAGTCCGCCCAGCGCCGCCGCTCTGCCGGAAGGGTTGTGCAGTTCAATGAATTCGAAGTCGTCGTTGTTGTCGAATCCCGCCGCAATCTCCGCCTCGTCGGGTTCCGTCGGATTGTAGTGGATTTCCGAAACGACAATTTGCGACGACGCGGGCGAGGCGACGCCCGCAAAATATTCGGCCTCTTCCAGCGCCGACCATGCGTCGCCGTCCGAGCGGACCCGCGCCATCACCCGGTTGTACCCGGAGAGGGCTATCCCCGCGCCGTCGTACGCCATGGCCGACCCGGAAAGATTCCCGCCGACCAGACGGGGATCGGCGCCGTCCAGCGTATAGAAAATGGTTCCGCCCGACGGGGCCTGCATGGTCAGCGTAAAGGGATCGGACGATTCGCCTTCCGGATGGCTGAATACGGGTGCGTCTACCGCCGGATACAGGGGCGCTTCCATCAGGGCGTTGCGGGGGCTCCCGAATTCGTACCGGTATGTATCCCTGAGTTGTTCGAGGATAACGGGAGTCCGTGTGCGGAGGAACCCGTTTTGCACGGAAGTCACTTCCCGGAGCCAGTCGGCGGGCGTGAAAGCCGGTTCCCGTTTAGCGTCTCCCCACCGGGCCGATTCCGCAAGAATGATCGGGCTCACTTCGTCGGACCGGGCTGTCCACCGGTTTATGGCCTCCGGGCCGGTCAAGGTCCCGTTGCCGGACAGGTGTCGCTGCGCAAGGTCCGCGAATCGGAGCCGGTATTCGTTCGATCCCATCAATTGCTGGTGGAGCCACTGCGGGTTGCTGAACTGGAACTGGTCTCCCGTGGGGAAGGGGCCGGTCCGGTTGTAGCCGTCTCCGAAAAAGGAATTCGAAAAAAGCGAATGCTCGCTGTCGTGCGCAAACCAGGAGAAGCCTCGTTCGCCGGTGCGGTCCCGGATCCCGAAGAAATTGTTGGTCACGTTGAACGGGTTGATCGGCGAATCCGTGTTCCCGGTCCAGAAAATGACGAGCATGTACTGGATCAGATTGTCCGCGTCCAGCAGCGCCGGGTAATCGGGATTGCGCGATCCGTCCGGGTTCAGCCCTTGCAGTTTCATGTACAGCGCGTCGCGTTCCTGCGCGTCGGGCAGTGCGGCCAGCCGATTGGCTTCGTCGTAAAGAAAGCGCCAGTCGTCGAAGACCCCCGCCGTAACCTCCACCGTGTATCCGCCGTCCAGTCCGGCGGACTTGACGACGTCGTAGTTGTCCGGATTGCCTCCGAGATAGGAAGCGCCGTGCCAGTGATCGGCTCGTTCCTGGGTTTGAAAGACTCCCCAGTACTGGCCGTTCAGGTACAAATGATAGTACCGGCTGCGGGTGTAGGGGACGCCCATGTCTCGCTGGGTATCCCGGGAGAACACGTCGCGGAGCATCGTGTTGGCCGCGGAGCCGTTGAACGACCACGAATAGTTCTGGGCGGTGCGCAAATCGAATTTGTCGAATTCGTCCGCGCCCTCGTCGCCGAAGAGCGCATAGGAAAGGGCGCTCGGCCCGTATTCGCCCCGGAAATACAGGCGAAAGGCATGCTTGGGGTTCTCGTCGTTGCGGCTCCATCCCCCGCGGATGCGCACGCCCGCGTTGACCGCGAATCCGTCCCGCCCGCCGTGCCGGGCGCGGGGACCGGTTTCAGGCGGGAAATCCGGGGGATAGATGAGTTCGATGGAGGCGGGGCGTTCCCAGTCCCGTCCGTAGTTGAGCGCGTTGGAGTATATCCCCCGCGCACCGTCAAAGAGGGAGTCGAACGGAAGGACGATGGAGAAGGAGGGAGCGGCCGTCAGCGTCGCCATCACGTCGTCTTCCTGTCCTTCGACGACATTCGGGTCCATCCCCATATCCACATCGTTGCCGCCCCAGTACGCAGGCCATCCTTTGGCTATCATATTTTCCCGCGATTGCCGGATCACGTTCGCTGGAAAGATGTACGTACGCGTCACGCTGGCCGACGGCGCGGCGCCTTCCATGAAGGCGGCGGCGCGCACCGCCGTCGTTTCGTCTACGTAGATCGGTTCGGCGTAGGGGGTCCCGTTCGTTTCCGAGGGTTCCGAGTTGTCCAGCGTATAGCGGACGATGCTGCCGGGCGTTTCGGGGAACAGGTACAGCGAGAACGGTTCCTTGAGAATAGCCCCCGCCGCGCTGAACGTGGGCGGTTCGAGGACGTCGCTCATGCCCGGCGCGTTGGGCCCGCCCGGCGTGGGCATGTCGAACCAGGTGTACCCCCCGTCGATCAGGCCGTAGGACACGTCGGGGCGTTGCTCCGGATATTCCGGCGCAAACCCGGATACGACCTCCCCGGACGGGTTGACGAGCGCCAGGTATTCGCCGCCGCGGGAAAGGCGGAAGTTGGTATGAAATTCGGACCGGGAAGCGAACGTAATTTCCGGGGCCGGTCCCCGGTACGCCGTCGGTCGCGTTTCCGTTTGCAGGGAAAGGAACGGGATAAGCGTGAGGTCCGAAGAGGTGGCGTTTGCATTATGCACCTGGACGGCCAGCACATTCGACCCGGCGCGCAACAGGCTTTCCCAGTTCGACAGGGAAAACGATTCCGGTTCGCCGCCCTGGTAGATTAAGGCTTCGTGACGGCCCGACGCCAGGGTATTGAAGGAGGGCGTTCCCGACGGCATGAAGCTCCGGGCGATTTCTTCGCCGTTCAGGTACGCCACAAAGCCGTCGTCGTAGTCCATATGGAGTATAGCGAGGCGTACGTCGTTCGGGTTTTCCACGGTAAATTCGATGCGCGCGTACAGAGACAGAAGACCGTCAATGTTTGTCTCGGTCTGAATGTCCGCGCCGCCGTCCGCCCGTTCGTATCCGAGCGCGCTGGGTCCTTCGTCCCAATCGCTGGCGTCGAATTCCGGCTGATTCCAGTTGGCCGGGGGCTCCTCCGTGCCTGGAAAATAGCGAAACACGTCGCCGCGCCGCACGACGCTGTTCCAGAAGTTTCCGGTCGGCTCGCGATCCTTTCCAGAGGCGAATACCACGAAGTATTCCCCGGCGTTCAGCGTTTTGTCCGAAAAGGCCCATTTGTCCGGCTCGTCCTCGTCGTCGGTCAGCGTCCATCCGCCAAGGTCGATGGCTTGTCCGGTCGGGTTATGCAATTCGATCCAGTCCGAAGCGTCCCCGTCCTCGTCGTACAGCGTGGTCGAGTTCGACGCCATGAATTCGTTTACGACCGGTCCCGCGTTCTGCGCGACAGCCGTTCCGGAAGCGAGCAGGAGCAGCGCCGTTTGCGTCGCCCAGGCCGCCTGAAGGGGTCGTCCGCCCAGAGAGCGATCCAATAAGTTTTGGAGAAAACCCAACAAATTCCTGTCGTTCATCGTATAATCTTCAGGGGTATATTGCGCTGTCTGCAAAGGATGCTCTGAGCTTCGCGGACGCCATGACCCAAAGCCGCAGTGTTTTTCACTGATTTCAACGATGGAGAATCATAACGACCGGAACTTGCGTAAGCGAAGCGCTGAGCGAAGCGGTTTTGACCAGCGCGCCCCAAAATACAGAAATTCGGCCCCAAAGACAGCGGGATTTTTGCCTGTTTCCCGGATGCGGGCCTTCATCCATATCGCCATCCTGCACGTTACGATCCCATGCCGCGACGCTTTCGCATTTTACTCTATATCGTTGTTCCGTTTATCGTCCTGAGCATTTCGACTTCCGTCATTTTCGAATGGATGTGGATGCGCGAGGTCGGGTACGAGGGCGTTTTCTGGACGCTTAAGTTGACCAAAATAAGCCTTGGCTTGCTGGCGTTCGTGGTTGCGGGCGCTTTTCTGGTCGCGAATGCGCAAATGCTGGCCGGGGAACTGCGTTGGGCGACCTTCGCCGGCACGCCTCTTCAGGACATCGAGCTGAATCTCAGCCATCCGGCGCACTACCGCCGCGTAAAGAAGGTATTGACCGGGGCCGCGCTGTTTTTCGCCCTGATGTTCGCGCTCACGTTCTATCTCGGGTGGGACGAATCGCTTCGGTTTCTCTGGAACGAGCCGTTTGGGCAGAACGACCCCATTTTCGGGAAGGACCTCGGCTTCTATATGTTCCAGCTCCCGTTCTGGGAGATGATGCAAACATCTTTTGCGCTGCTTGTTTTTCTTACGCTGCTCGCGCTGCTTGGCGTCTACTCGATGCTGCGCCTCCTCGCGTTCGAAGGTATCCGCCGGGGCGTACAGGCCCGCAAGAATGTTCGCACGCATCTCAAACTGAACGCCGCGCTCTGGTTGTTGCTGCTTGCGGCGGGTCTTTTCCTGGATCGCTACGAAATTCTCTTTTCTTCGCAGGGGATTGTTTTCGGGGCGGGATATACCGATGTACACATTGTTTTGCCCGCGCTATGGATTGCGCTGGTCGCGGTGGCGCTGTTGGCCGCGTTCCTGTTCGTCAGCACGCGGCGGGCCGTCAGTCGCCGGGCGATGGGCGCTGCGGTCGGCGTGGCCGTGCTGGCCTGGGCGCTGGGGCGCATGGCGCTTCCCGGCATGGTGCAAACACTTCTCGTAGAACCGAACGAACTCGAATTGGAGGAGCCGTATCTGGAGCATAACATCGCCATGACCCGGCTGGCGTACAACCTCCATGACGTTACGGAAATCGAGTACGAAGCCAACGACACGCTCCGTATCGAGGATATCCGGAAAAACCAGGACGCCGTGGACAATATCCGGCTCTGGGATCCCCGGTTGCTGATTCAGACCTACAAGCAGCTCCAGGAAATCCGTACGTACTACGAATTTTTCTCCGTGGACAACGACCGGTACGAGTACGGCGGCGACGTGACGCAGGTGATGATATCGGCGCGCGAAATATCTACGGACTTGCCGGGCCAGTCGGACAATTGGGTAAACCGCCGCCTGATCTTTACGCACGGGTACGGTTTGGCCATGAGCCCCGTTACGGAAATGAATAGTCAGGGCGAGCCGATTCTCGTGGTCAAGGATTTGCCCCCGGATTTCGGATACGAATCGCTGGCGGTGGAGAACCCGGCCATTTATTACGGCGAAGAAGAGACGGGCAGTTACTACATCGTGAATACGGGGGCCGAAGAGCTGGATTATCCCAGCGGCGACGCAAACGTGTACAATTCCTATGCAGGCCAGGGCGGGTTGCCCATAAGCTCCCCGCTTCATCGCTTGTTGTACGCCTGGGAGCTTCGCGATATAAACATTCTCCTCTCGGATTACATTCATTCCGAAAGCAGACTGCAAATATGGCGCAGCGTACAGGAGCGCATTCGGCAGATTACGCCGTTCCTCGAACTGGACAGGGACCCTTATCTCGTGATGGGCGGCGACCGGTTGTACTGGGTGCAGGACGCGTACACGACCTCGCGGAATTTTCCGTATTCCCAGCCGTTCCGGAATTTCAATTATATCCGGAATTCGGTAAAGATCATGGTGGACGCCTACGACGGCGCGGTCGATTATTACGTAGTAGACGACGAGGATCCCGTACTGCAGGTGTATCGCTCCATTTTCCCGAATCTGTTCAAGGCGCGCGAAGAGATGCCGCCGGAACTGGAGCGCCATTTCCGGTATCCGCAGGACCTGTTCGAAATACAAATCGAGCGATTCAACCGCTACCACATGACCAATCCGCAGGTATTCTACAACAACGAAGACCTGTGGACGCAGCCCTTCGAGAAATACGGCGGGCAGCAGCTCGTCATGGAGCCGTACTATGTGCTGGCGCGGCTTCCTTCGGGGGCGGACGCCGGCGAGATGGACGCCGGCGGGGCGGACGATGCGCGCGCGCCGCTGGAGTTCATGCTGATCAGTCCGCTTACGCCCGAAAACAGGGACAACATGATTTCGTGGATGGCGGCGAAATCCGATCCGGAAGAGTACGGGCGACTTGTGGTGTACAAATTACCCAAGCAGCGCCTTATTTACGGCCCGGCCCAGATCGAGGCTCGCGTCGATCAGGACCCGGAAATTTCCCAACAGCTGGCGTTGTGGGATCAGCGTGGTTCGCGGGTGATTCGGGGCAATCTCATGGTGATTCCCATCGAAAATTCGTTCCTGTACGTCGAGCCGGTGTTTTTGCTGGCGGAAGGCGTGGATATTCCGCAGTTGCAGCGGGTGATCGTGGCGTTCGGGGACGATATCGCCATGGAGCCGACGCTGGACGAGGCGCTGGCCGAATTGTTCGGGCGCGCGGCGGTTCCTTCTGCGGAGTATTCCGGGGAATCGTTGCCGGAAGGCGGAGAGGCAGGCGTTGCCGCCCCAGCCGCGTCGCCGGACGATCTGGAGCGCGTGCGCGCGTTGTGGAGCCGCTTGCGCGAGGCTTTCGAAGCCGGCGACTGGGCGCAGTACGGCGAAGCGATGGAAGAACTGGATCGGGCGATCACGGAATAGAGGCCATTGATTCCCCGAACAAGGCGCCCTGTGCTTGCGGCGCGTTGCTTTGTTCGAGGGCGAGCAAGAACTGCTTGCGCTCCAGGCCGCCCGCATAGCCTGTGAGGGACCCGTTCGCCCCGATCACCCGATGGCAGGGCACGATGATCGCGACCGGATTGCGTCCGCTGGCGGCCCCCGTGGCCCGCGCCGCTTCGGGTTTGCCGAGCGACCTGGCCAGGTCCCCGTAGGATCGCACCGTTCCGTACGGTATGGCCCGGAGCGCTTCCCACGCGCTTCGCTGAAACGGCGTGCCGCGCAGGACAAGCGGCGTCTCGAAATCCCGCCGCGCTCCGGCGAACCATTCGTCCAGTTCCCGCGCCAGTTGGCTGGCCAGCGGGTCGGCGGGCGCCATTCCGACCGAAGAAACCGGCAGGGTAAATCGCCGGGTTATTTTCGCGATATATTCGCAAAGGGCTTCGCGCGATGCGTTCGCCTTGCGGAGCGTTTCGTCGGTCGGAAACGTCAGCAGGCCCAAGGCGCCTCCGACGCCGCCCGCCAGCGCCGGCCCGATCGGCGTATCCACAAACCACAGCCGCATGGACTTTGGCGCGTCGCCGCGCCCTCCCCTTCCGGAAGAGGCATATTCGTCGCTTGGGTTCGCCGCTGTGCGCAAGCGCTTGTTCAGCGCCGCCGCAGGGATCGCCTGTTTCGTTTTCTGGTGGATTCCCATGTCGGAATTTTCTATTGTTACGTTCTAAAGCATTTTGACGGCGCCGCGTTGCATACGATTCGTTCGCCCCCGATGTTCACCGTCCTTTTTCGCCTTGCCCATGTCTTGTTTCGTTCGCCGTTTTCGCCGGTTTGCTCCTGCGCTGATCGCGTCGTTCCTCTTCGTATTTTCCGCCTGCGGTCCCATGCGGGATAGCGGCGGCGAGCGGGCCGTCGTTCCTCCGGATACGCTGCCCTTCGCGTATGCGTCCGAACCTGTGATCGAGGTGGACCCCGCCGAAGCCGCGGAGAAGGCCAGAGAGATTGCTGCCTCCGTCGAGGCGTCTCCGGCGGCGGGCCTTGTGCTTTCCATGTACGCCACGGAGGACCTGATCGAGGATCCCGTCGCCATTGACGTATCGAACGCCGGCGAAGTGCTGGTGACAAGGTCCAGCCGCACGATGGGCTTGCTGGACATACGGCAACACCCGGATTGGCGGCTCGAAGGGCTTGCGATGAATACGGCCCACGATTTCGAAGCCTTTTTGATGAAGACGCTGGCCCCGGAAGCCAGCGACGAGAACGCCTGGATGCCCGATCTCAACGAAGACGGCTCGCGGGACTGGCGCGATTTGACCGTGGTCAAGGAGCGGCTCTATCGCCTGGAGGATAGCGACGAAGACGGCGTAGCGGACCGGGCGCACGCATTGGTTTCCGGGTTCAATACGCCGGTTTCGGATATTCTGGGCGGTCTGATGGCGCACGACGACGATATATATCTGGGAGCGGCGCCGGGCGTGTACCGGTTGGCGAACGCACTGGGGAACGAGGCTCCGAGCATTTCGGAGGTAACGACCCTCGGCTGGGGATTCAATGTGCACCCCGGATTTTCCGGCCATGGCGTGTCTGGCGTGGTCATGGGGCCGGACGGACGCATTTACTGGGGCGTCGGCGATATGGGGCTGAGCCTTGCATCGCAGGAAGGGGAATCCATTCACTACCCGCATCAGGGCGCTATTCTCCGGGCCTTTCCCGACGGGTCCGGATTGGAATGGTTTGCGCGCGGCCTGCGCAATACGCACGAGTTCGACTTCGACGCCGAGGGCAATCTGATTAGCGTGGACAACGACGGGGATCATCCGAACGAAAGCGAACGGCTCGTATACCTCGTCGAGGGTTCCGACAGCGGTTGGCGGACGCACTGGCAATTCGGAAAATATCATGAGGAAACGAACAATTCCTACAAGGTCTGGATGGACGAGGGGATGTATTTGCCGCATTTCGAGGGGCAGCCGGCCTTCATTACGCCCCCGATCATGAATTACCATGACGGTCCAACGGGAATCGCGTATAATCCCGGCGCCGCCCTGAACGAAGATTGGCGCGGCCGGTTTTTCATGTCCGAGTACACCGGATCCGCCTTTACGTCGGATATTCATGCGTTTCGCCTTGCGCCGAAAGGAGCGGGCTTCGAACTGGCGGAAGAAGACGTCGCCGTAAAAAGCGTGTTGGCCACCGGGCTGGCGTTCGGTCCGGACGGCGCCTTGTATTTCACCGACTGGATTGACGGATGGCGCTCCAAAGGCGCCGGGCGGGTCTGGAAACTGGCCGCCGCCGAACCGGACGAGGCGCAGCGCAACGAGGTGCGCACATTGCTTGCGGCGGATTTCGAAATGGTTGCGCCGGATGCATTGAATTACTTGTTGGGCTATGCAGACATGCGGGTGCGGCGGAAGGCGCAGTTCGAACTGGCGCGGCGGGGCGATGCAGAAACGTTTTTGCAAGCTGTCCGGCAGACGGAAGCGCCATACGCCCGCATCCATGGCGTATGGGGTTTGTGGCAACTGGCGTTGCGGGACGTCGAGCGGGCCGCGCCGCTGGTTGCCTTGCTTGACGATCCAGACCCGGAAATGCGCGCGCAGGCTGCGAAGGTCTTGGGCGACGTACGCTATGCGGCGGCGGGCGAAGCGCTGGTTCCGCTGCTGTCCGACGAATCCGACCGGGTTCGTTTCTTTGCGGCGGAGGCGCTTGGGCGCATGGCCCATCGCCCTGCGCTGGATGGGTTGACAATCATGCTGGAAGAAGCTGACGGGCAGGATGTATATCTGCGTCATGCGGGTTCGCTGGCGCTGGCCCGGATCGGGGATGCGGAGGCGCTTGCGGCCCTGCTGGACCATGCCTCCGTTGCGGTGCGGATCGGGGCGGCGCTTGCATTGCGCCGGATGCAGCACGAAGGGGTTTCGACGTTTCTTGCCGACGCCGACGAAGGAGTGGCGACGGAGGCGGCCCGCGCCATAAACGACGACGGGGGCATTCCGGCGGCGCTTCCTGCGTTGGCTGCCCTGCTGGATGTGACCGACTTCGAGCGCGAGCCGCTTTTGCGGCGGGTCATTAGCGCCAACCTGCGGGTGGGCGGCGATGCGGACGCGGAGCGGCTGGCGGCCTACGCCGCGCGGACCGATGCGCCTGCGGCCATGCGTGCGGAAGCCGTTGCGGCGCTGGGGGTTTGGGCCGAGCCGTCTACGCTCGATCGGGTGGATGGCGCGTACCTCGGTCCGGTGCGGCGTTCGGCGCGCGCTGCGCGGGAAGCCATTGCGCCCCTGACCGAAACATTGCTGGCGGACGCAAGCGCGGAGGTGCGCGAAGCCGCGGTGGTTGCGGCTGCTCGCCTGGACGTCGATGGGATGGACGCCTTGCTTGCGGATCGGTTGAATATGGACGCCGCAGAAGAAGTCCGCGCAGCGGCTCTGAAGGCGCTTTTCGCCCTGCCGGATGCGGATCGCGTTGCCGCCCTGCGTCGCGCACTGGCGGACTCGAGCGCCGAGGTGCGCATGCTGGCCCTCGAACTGACGCCGGAAGCTGATTTGAGCAACGACGAGGCGGCGTCTGTGCTCAGCGATGCGCTGCGGCAAGGCGGGGCGCCCGAACAGCAAAGTGCGCTGGCTACATTGAGCGAGTTACCTTCTGCGCAGACGGACGCCGTGCTGGGCGAATTGCTGGAGCGCCTTGAAAGCGGCGACGCCGCTCTGGAAATCCGTCTGGACATTCTGGAAGCTGCGGAAGGGGCTGGTTCCGACGCCCTGAAAGCGCGGGCGCAAGCCTGGCGGGACGCGAATCCGCCGTTCGCCGCGGCGCTTTACGGCGGAAACCGGTGGCGAGGCCGTCAGGTTTTCCTGGGGAACGCCGCCGGGGAGTGCACCCGCTGTCATGCGACAAGCGGGAGAGATGGCGTGGGGCCGCCTCTGCTCGGGATCGGATCGAAGCTGAGCCGGGAGCAGTTGCTGGAATCCCTCGTGGACCCCGCGGCGCGCATTGCGCCGGGCTTTGGCGCAGCCGGCGGGCCTTCCGCCATGCCCGACATGTCCGTTTTGCTTTCGGAGCGGGAGATTCGAGACCTCGTGGAGTTTATGGTTTTGATGCGGTAGCCCCGGGAACATGAACGGGTCGGGCGTTGCCGGAAAAATAGTCCGACGTATTCGCGGCAAGGGGGACGCGACGCGCTGCTTGCTTCGCTATTCCTTGCCAGCGCGCGCCTCGCAGCCCCTGAGCTTTGCGGATTTAATCAGAGTATTCCATAGCGCAACATTTATCCAGCCCATAGCCATGAACCATTCTGCCAGATTCTGCATCGCTTCGGCCTGTTTTCTCGGAATTCTGATGTTTTTTACCGCTGCGCCGGCATGTGCGCAGAATCAGTGGGAAGAAGCTGTTCAGGCCTTCGAGCGCATGGACGAAACGGACCCGCCGCCGGAGGGCGCTGTGCTCTTTGCGGGCAGTTCGTCCATTCGGATGTGGTCCACGCTGGCGGAGGATTTTCCAGATGCGTCGGTTATCAACAGAGGGTTCGGGGGATCGCAGATGTCGGACCTGATCCACTTTGCGGATCGGATCGTTACGCCCTACGCGCCGCGCCTTGTACTGGTATACGAGGGAGACAACGATGTGGCCGCAGGAAAGACGGCCGAGCAAGTCTTTACGGACTATCAGCAATTCGTCTCCCTCGTGCGCGACCAGTTGCCGGACGCCCGCATCGCGTTCATCGCCATCAAACCGAGCCTGGCCCGCCGCGCGCTCATGGACGAGATGCGCAAGGCGAACGAATTGATCGAGGCGTACGCCCGCACCCGCGATTACCTCGATTACATCGATGTTTTTACGCCCATGCTCGGCGAAGACGGCGAGCCGTCGCCGGACATTTTCCTGGAAGACGGCTTGCACATGAACGAGGCGGGCTACGCCATCTGGACGCAAGCAGTGCGTCCGTATCTTGACGAATGAGTAACGGTTTTTCGCCGGCCTACGACCCGGCGAAGAATGCAAACGTCACCACATTTCCGCCGGGTTCGCGCACGGTAACCTCGTCGGCTCCGTAGAAGGTCTTTCTGCGGGGAATGACCCGTTCCGCATCGGACAGCGCCTCGTCGATCGCGTCGAGTTCCTCCAGCGTACTCGTCTTGACGAACAGCGCGTTGCCCCCCAAGGGCATATCGACCAGTTCCGGCACATCGTTCCGGACGCTCTCCAGGGTCTGGTACATCACTTCCGCCGGGCCGTTCGTCAGGATAACGAATCCGAGGCGATTTCCCTCGTTCACCTCCGCCGTGACGGTAAATCCGAGGCGCTCCACCCAGAAGGGCAGCACCGGTTCAATGGCTTCCACGAGGATGTTCGGCGTGAGCGATTTCATGGCGCGCAGGGTTTGTTCAGGGCAATGTCGCGTGAGAATGGGCGATGCGTTTGCGCGAGGGATATGGCGCATGATCCATTTTCCTCGACCGTTGGCAAGATACGCCGAATACAAGTGGGCGCTGCGAAAAAAAAGACAAAAAATTTTGCCCCGCGAGGTCATATCCGGCCCTGTTATGTGTCTTAAGGCGCAGAAACGGAGAAAGACTCCGTATTTGAACGGCTTCGCAAGGGCGCAAAACCGAATCAGGTCGTTTGCGCCGGACAGGAAGCCGGTTCGCTTTATCACAAAACCTGTTACGAGGTGAAGTTATGAGAACACTTTCAGCAGACGAAATGCAGATTACGGGCGGCGGTCGCAATGAGGGTTGCGGCAAATTGACGTCGTTTATTGTCACCGGCTGCGCCATATACGGCGTAGCCGCCGGATACGCCCGGGGCGGCTGGGGGACGGCATGGGCTACGGCCCGGCGGTACGCCAATCTCTGCCGCAGATTCTGCGGTTCGTGACCGGAGCGCATGTGTTCCTGCTGCAAAAGCAAAAGGCTGCGGCGCGTCGGATCGCCTGAGCAAGAGAGGATCGTTCGACGGGAATACTTCAAGAGGCAATGAAAAGCCGGTCGTCCGGCAGCGCTTAGAGGGATGGATATGGATTTGCAAGCCGTCAAGCGGGCATTCGCTCGCGCTATGGAAGAACAGTCGGGGGAACGCGTCTGCGTGGCGGCGTTGCTGGAGCATCACGGCGTCGATGGCGCCGGGGTGCATGTTTGCGGCGAATCTATGCTGGACCTGTACGGAGCGCTTTCGGACGCCGGTCTCGACGTGCGCGGGTACGAAGGCGGCCTGAGCGGCTTGCGGGCCCTTGAGGCGCCGGGCATCCTGCATTGGGAAGAGGAAGAAGACGATGGGCAAGGCCGGTTCGTGGTGTATTACGGCTTTCGGGCCGGGAAATACGTCATTGGGGATCCTCGTCGAGGCGTCCGGCGCATGGCGTCGCCGGACCTTGCTCGCCGCTGGCGTTCCCGCATGTTGCTGTATGCGGACGGCCTTGTCCAAAGCGCTTCGGCGTCCGCCGATGCGGAGCGGTATCGTTGTTTCGATGTGGAGGCGGTCGGGATGGGCAACGATCGCGTACTGGTTCGTTCGCGGCGAACAGGCGCGGCGAAGGCGTTGCGTGCATTGGAAGCGCAGCAGCTGTTCCGCGCAGACCGGTTTCGAAGCATGGCCGCACACGAGCATCGGGCCCGTCGGGAGTATGCCGGCAGCGTTGCGGAGGCCGCGGATTCCGCAATGTGGCGCGCATGGGTTGAGGCCGGGTTGCTTACGTCGGAATCCGCCGTGCGGAAAGAAGCGATGCGTTACGGGACAAACGGTACGGATTTTCCCGAAGGGCGTGGCCAGATATCCGCGATCGGCATTCCGACGCGTCAGCGCATGCACAGCGTAATTGCCGCGCTTCGATCCTGGCGCGGGAATGTGTCCAGGCATGGCCGCCATGTGCGTTTCGTCGTGGCGGACAGCTCGCGCCCGGAGGATCAGGCGCGCCTTGCGACGGCGCTTGACGCCTTGCGAAACGATATTGGCCTCGAGGCGGAGCATCTTGACGACGCCTGGCGGGCCACCCTGATTCGCACGCTGGCGGACGAGACCGGTTGCCGCCCGGACGTGTTGCGTTTTGCACTCTGCGGGAGCGAAGCATGCAGCACGAATTACGGGGCGAACCGGAATGCGCTGCTGCTGGCTACGGCAGGCGAGCTTTCCCTGCATGTGGACGACGATGTCCGTCCTCCTTTGCTCCAGGCGCCGGACGCCCGATCCGGCATAGCGCTTTCTTCGCAAGCAGATCCCAACGAGTACTGGTTCGGCGCATGCGATTGGGAGCAGGCGGAAGAGGTGAATTTCGTCGAAATGCACGAATCGCTTCTTGGTCGTTCGGTTGTGCGCTTGCTGGAGCAGTCCGGTTGGGACGACATGGTCATAGACGATGCGCAGGCGCCGCTGCTGCGCCGCTTGCCGAATGGTCGCGTGGGGTTGACCTTCGCCGGACATGCTGGAGACGCCGGTACTTCGTCGAATGCGTCGAGGCTATTTCTTGAGGGGGCTTCTCTCGGGCGACTGGTTCGGGCCGGTTATCCGGAAGGCATGCGCACCCGCGAGGTGGGGCGCGCCGTCGCGCGCCCCACCATCGGCAACGGGTTGTTCTGCCTGGGCATGAATATGGGCGTCGACAATCGGGAGCTGTTTCCTCCGTTCATGCCCGTGGGCCGCAACGAGGACGGCGTATTCAGCGCAACGCTGGAAGCCGTTTTTCCGTTGTGCCTGCGGGGATTTTGCGCGGGATACGTCATCGGACATCGGCCCGAAGAGCCGCGTCCGCCGTTTCCGGCGGAGATCGCGTTCGAAGGGTTCAGGGTCAACGATATACTCGCGGTCCTGATTGCGGAATGGGGAGTTGCGCAGCCCGACCCGCTTCCTCGAAGGCTGTACGATCTCGGAAAACGTCTCGTGGAGTACGCCGCGCTGGAGCAGCCCGATTTCAACATGACATGCCGGGCCGCGGTAGAGCGGTCCATAGGGATGTCGATGCTGCACATCGAGCAGGCCTTGTCGGGCCCTGCCGGATCGATTCCGACCATGCGAGCGGATTTGAGGCGGTTTGCGGAGACGCTGGAGCAGTTTGCGACGCGGCGGGAATGCGATGCGCCGGTCGATTTGATCGGCAATGCCGCCGAACGCAGGTCGCGCTTGCGCGATCTGGTCGGCGCATATGGAACACTCATGAAACATTGGTTCGACATCGTGCTGTGCGCCCGAGAGATGCGGATGGACGACGCGGTCGTTCTGCGCATGGGGACGTCTTGACGCCGCCGAACCGGTGTTATTTCAAAAACCCTTTTAACCAACGAAAAGTCATGAAAACACTAACCATCGAGCAAATGCAGCTCACGGGAGGCCGTTGCGACAACATCTGGAAAAGGATCGGCGTGATGATTCCGTCCTCCATATCCATAGGCATGATCGCCGGGGCATTTGCGGCGGGGCTTGCCTCGGGCGGCGTGGTCCCCGTCGTTACCGGCATAGGCGTGGTCGCCGGAGCCGCGGGAGGCTATGTGGTTTGCCGGCTCGCAAAGAGCTGACCCGTTTCGTTATCCAACCCAAACTAACCAAACCTGAAGGTGATCGCCATGAAAATCCTGGATGCAATCCAAATGTCCGCTGTGCTCGGCGGCGCCCGCGCTCCGTGCGACGGGAAATCCCTGCGCGGCATTCTGGCCCTGGTCATATGTTCTGGCCCCGGTCCGTTTTATCCGTACGTCCCGCGAGAGCTTCTGTGCTATGTGCTGTGCCGAAGTTGAGGAATGGCGGGGGCGGGTGCATTCCGCATCCGCCCCCGCGTTCCGGGCCGGCTTTTTCCCGAGGAAGCCTTTTTCGCATGTCCCGCCGAGGAATGAGGCGTCGGCGGCTATATCCTTCGAAATACAGATACATCAGAGGTGTTTTGCAATGACGTATGGAAATGATGCGGCGCAAGCCGCGCCCCGTTCCAGCGGGTGGGCTGCGCCGCAAGGCGGCGAGCCGAAAAAACGTTCCGATAAATGGGTGTTATGGGTGCTCCTGGTCGGTTATGCGTCGCTGTACGCGACCGTCAATTGGGTAAGCAGCGAATATGTGCAGACGGCGCCGCCCGAAGGGGGCATTATGCAACTTCCCGAAGCAAGGGGGGCGCTGCGCTGGATAGGGTACGCCACGATGCCGCTGTACGTGCTCGCAAAGGTCGGTTTTGCGACGGCGTGCCTTGCCCTCGGGGCTGCGATCATCGCATGGAAGGTGCGATTTATCAGCCTTTTTCATGCCGCCATGCTGGCGGAGATCGTATGGGTTGCGGCGGAGATCGTCCGTCTTGTCTGGATGCTCTCTTTTCCGGGCTCGGACACATTTTTTTACCCGCTTTCCGTGTTGAGCCTCGTGGGAATCGACGAGGGATCTATGTGGGCCCTCTATATCCTGCGGACCCTGAACCTGTTCGAGATAGCGTACATAGCGCTTCTCGCCTACGCGATTCGCCTCGTGACGGAGCATGCTCCTGATAACGTCATACTCCTCGTGGCGGTCTCGTACGGCGGCGGCATTGCGCTCCTGGTTGCTTCTGTCACGTTTCTCCTTCTTTCCATTTTTTGACAGGGGTGCGTCATGAAGAAGACAGGAGCCGTTCTGATCGTGGTTGCGCTGCTTGGCGTTGTCGCATGGCTTGGGATAGAAGCCTGGCGCATACGGAAACAGCGCCTTGTCGCCGTGGAACGTCGCGCGCAGCTTCCGGAAGCCCATCTCGTGGACCTGCAAGGGGCGTCGGTTTTTTTGCCTCCTGACGGGGAGCAAAGCGTGACGCTCGTGTTTTTTACGACCACATGCGAATACTGTCGCGCGGAATTGCGCGCATTCAGCGAGCAGGCGCTGCTTCTGAAAGAGCATGCGGTGTTTTTTGTCGCTTGGGAGGAACGCGACGCCGTGCAGGCATTTGCCCGGGAAACGGACATTGACGGCATACCCTGGTTTCGCGTGCTTCGGGATACCGCTTCGACTCTTGGCGAAAACCTGGGCATTGGCGTAGTGCCGACGACACTCGTATATGGTTCGGACGGTCGCCTGCGCGATACGTTCGAGGGGCTTGTAGCCATTGAAAAAATTGTGGCTGCCGCTGATGGCGCAGAATCGTTATGAATCGAAAGGACAAGGCTTGCCGGAAAATAACGAGGCGAGCAACGAAATCGATTGTTCGGCAATTGGATCAGTCCGATTGCGGCGTTGCGTGCCTTTCCTGGATTGTTCGTTTTTTCGGGGGCGAGGAAACCATGGAGCGGCTTCGGGGCCTTAGCGGCACCATGTCGCAGGGCGCCACGCTTCTCGGGCTACACCAGGCGGCCGGGCAAATCGGGCTTCGATCAGAGCCGTACGAGGCCGGGATGGACGATCTTCGGGGGCTGGACGCGCCCGCCGTGCTGCATGTGGTGCTGAACGGCGTCCGCCAGCATTACGTCATTTTATTCGGGTGTTTCGGGGACCGGTTCCTGATTGGCGACCCGGAAACCGGCGTAGCCTGGCATGACGCCGCCGAACTCGAAAACATATGGGAAAGCCGCGCCCTGCTGCTCTTGCGCCCGGATAGCGGTTTTGCGACTCGAAAACACCGGGCGTCGACCCGGCGACAATGGTTGTGGGACGCGGTTCGGGAAGATATTCGTTCGCTGACGATGTCGGTTGCGCTGGGCGGACTCGTGTCCGTGTTCGGCCTTGCGATGGCCTTCTTTTCCAAGATGCTCATTGACGATATTCTTCCGCAGCGGAACGTAGAGCAACTTGCGGTTGGGCTGACGCTGCTTTTTCTCGTGCTGGCGGCGCAGGCCGGCATGGGCATTGCCCGGCAATTGCTGCTTCTTGGGCAGGCGCGCGCATTCAATAACCGCATCACGAGGCGATTTCTCGACGATTTGCTGCGCCTTCCCTATGCTTTTTTCAGTTCGAGAAAGACGGGCGACCTGATTGCCCGCCTCAACGACACCGAGCGACTTCAGCAAACCGTGACGCATGTGCTGGGCAATGTGGTCATTGAGGCGCTGGTTCTCGTGGCGGGCATGGCGTTCATCTTCGTACACAGTCCAGAGATTGCCGGGACGGTATTTCTTGCGCTTCTTTTTTTCATGCTGGCGGCGCGGCATTTTCATCAGCCCATCGTGAAGGGGCAGCAGCGCATCATGACGGCGCATTCGCTGAACCAGAGCGGATACGTCGAAGCCATTCGAGGCATCGAAGCCATCAAATCGGCCAATGCCGAAGCCGTGTTTACGCGGTTGATGCGCGATACGTACACGCACCTTCAGGAAGAAATTTTCCGTCTGGGACAGGTTGCCGTACGATTCAGCGGCGTATTGTCGATCGCGGGGGGACTTATCGTCACCGGCGTACTTGCATGGGCGTCCATGCTTGTTTTTGGCGACGCCATGGGACTGGGGGCGATGGTCGCGATTCTGCAAATGATCGGAATGGTCGTGTCGGGCGCCCAGGCGTTGGCCACGGCGAACGTGGATTTTCAGGAAGCGAAGGTGGCTTTCGACAGGATTTACCAGTTTACTTCGCTTCGCCCTGAATACGACCTGAAGGAAGAAGCGGCCAAAAGCGCCCTGGGCCGCGTACGGCGGCTCGAAGTTTCTCGCGCCGTTTTCAGTTATCCCGGGCAGTTGACCCTGCTTGGCGATGTTTCATTCATATGCTATTGCGGGGAGCTCATGCTGATCGTGGGGAGTACGGGGTCCGGCAAATCGTCGTTGCTTCGCATGTTGCAGCGGCTTGCCATGCCCCAATCCGGCGAAGTGCTGGTCAACGGGTGCGACTGGAATGAATTTTCAGTGATCGGGTGGCGGGACATACTCGGCGTCGCGCCGCAGCACATCCGGATATTCAGCGGCGCGCTCGTGGACAACATCCGGCTGGGCCTTGCGCTTGATGTTCAGGAAACCATAAAAAAATGCGAAGAGATCGGGCTTTCCGATTTTTTCGAGACGTTGCCTAACGGGTATATGACGCTCGTGGGGGAGGGGGGCGCCGCTCTTTCCGGGGGGCAACGGCAGCTGGTGGGATTGGCCAGGGCGCTGGTTCGCAGCCCGCAGGTGCTTTTGCTCGACGAACCCACCTCCGCCATGGATAGCGATACGGCGCGGCAGGTTATGGATATGCTGGATCGCTATCGCCAGGGTTGCATAACGATCGTGGCCTCGCATTCGCCGTCGTTTTTGTCGCGGGCCGACCGCATATATCGCATCGAAAAGGGCACGTTCCGTCCGGATTTCACTCCGCTGGACCGGGCCCGCCTCGCTGGAACGTAATATTCTCCGGCGTCATTTTGCGAGCGTCATGCGCCCGGACCGGCCCGCATCTCCGCCATCCGGCCCAGAGGCAAATCCGCTTCGCGAAGCCGCAACCTTAATAATTAAGGTCAGAAATTCTACGCTTAAATAATTAAGGCGCGCAGCCCGCGGCGCCTGAATCCCGCAAACACGAAAGGCACCCTTTTCCTTTATTCCCGAATCAGAATCATGGCCGTGAGCGGCGCCAGTTCCAGCGCGAGGCGCCCTTGCTCCGACCGCAGCGCAGGGGTTTCCGGCGCGAGCGCGTTCCGGAAACTGCCTTCGACGGGAATGACCGCCGTATGCGTTTCGTCGGAGGCGTTGAACGCCACGAGGGCGGTTTCGCTTTCCGAGGCCCGGACATAGGCAAGCAGTCGCCGTTCGTCGTCGGCCAGCGCATAGTCGAGGGTTCCGCGCGCGAACAAGTCCATGTGCGCCGCGCGGACGCGCGCCAGTTTCTGGATGAATGCATACAAATCCAGGTCCGGCGCCACCGGATCCGTTCGCCGCGCCGCCGCATGGGGCGCGGCGCGTTCGTCTTCGTACGCAAGATCGTCCCACAAGAGTGGTTTGCGTCCGTCGGGATCGTCCGCGCCCCACATGCCCACTTCGTCGCCGTTCCAGATATGCGGCGCGCCGTAGTACGTAAATTGCTGGGTCAGCACCAGGCGGCGGACGGCCTCGGTCCGTTCGTCCGGGCGGTCGATCTTGTACTCGGGATTGCCGCGGGGGTGGGCCTGGTATTTGTATTTCGTCTGGTTGTTGTAGAGCGAAGTGCCCAGGCGCGGGGAATCGTGGCTGGCTCCGAGGTTCATCATGGCTTCGAGATGCGCCCGGTCGATGCCGCGCTCCACGGAATCGAGGTGCGCGATATAGCCGGCGGCGGTAAGGTAGGGCGGCGCCTGGGCGAAAAAACTCCGGGTAGGCATGTACCATCGGTAATTCATCACCGCATCGAACACATCGCCTTGCACCCAGGGAACCGGATCGGCCATGTGGTCCGGCCAGTCTTCCCACCATACCTCGCCCACGAGGTACGCGTCCGGGTTGACGTCGCGCACGAAGGCCCGGTACTCGCGCCAGAATCCTTTGGGCACCTGCTCCGCCACATCGAGCCGAAAACCGTCTATGCCGTCGCTCGGGTCGCCGTCTCCGTTGGGGTCCATCCAGCGCCGCGTCACATGATATACATGTTGTTTCACGGCCGGATGCAGGTTGCTGCCCTCCATCCCTTTTGTCTCCACCTCGACTTTTTTCAGGTTGGGGAGCGTGGAAACGCCTGCCCAGCCCTCGTATTCGAATTCGTTTTCCCCGGTGGCCGGGTCGTCGAACCGCGCGATTTCATACCAGTCCGCGTAGGGCGAGGCGGCCTGGTTCTCCAGAATATCCTTCCACGCCCAGAACGTAATGCCCGTATGATTCCATGAATAGTCGAGGATGATGCGCATGCCGCGCTCGTGCGCGGCGGCGACGAGGTCCAGGAAAAGCCGGTCTGCCGAGGTCCATCGCCAGGAGTCGGGGTCCGCCGGATTTTCCGCCGCCATGATTTCGGCGTCTCCGGCGGGGTCCGGGCCGAAGTTTCGGTCGATATGCCGGTAGTTTCGGGCGTCGTATTTGTGCAGCGACGGCGCATCGTTGATCGGGTTGAGGTACAACGCCGTCACCCCTAATTCCTCCAGATAATCGAGCCGGTCCAGCACGCCTTGCAGGTCGCCTCCGTATCGTCGCGCCTGTACGGTCCGGTAGAATTCTTCGCCGGAAGCCGCGGCCCAGTCTTCCTGTCGATACCAGTCGTGCGTCCAGGGGGTAGGGGACCAGCCTTCGAAAGGCCGGTTGGGGTATGCCCCTTCGGCGTTTTCGAACACGGGATCGTTGGAAGCGTCGCCGTTGCGGAATCGCTCCACGAAAATCTGATACCAGATCGCTTCGCGGCTCCATTCGGGCACGCTGGTCAGGTCGTCGGAGGTCGTTACGGAGTCGTCTGCGTCATTTTCTCTGGCTTCCGTCTGGCAGGACAGCCCGGCGACGGCGAGCAACGCGGCGAGAAAGACGGTCATTGCGTGGGATTTCATAGCGCGGCAGGGGGTGGCGGCGTGTTTCATAACGATGCTGTTCATTCGGCGCTCGAAACGATGTCTGTTTTCCAGGCGCCGATGGACAATGGCGTCGGTCGCGATTCAGGGGCGGATTGAAAAATTGGCCGGTTCATAATACGCACGTTCGGACATTGCATTCCGTTTTTCGCCATGCATTCTCGTATATTTTCGCCTATCGGCCTTCCCGGGAAAGATATTGCCCAAGATACGGCTCAAGATACTTCATCGCCCTTTACTGTCGCGCGAGCTCCTTATGCTGTCGCGCATATTTCGGCGCCGCCGCGTATGTCGCTTTACTTTCACATGCATCTTTTTACTGCCGCGCATGCCCCGGCCAACGCGTTCGCCGCATGGCGCGACGCCCGGTTGCGCGATCCCCGGGCGCACAGGACGCCGCCTCGTTGACGCATTCATGCCCCGCGCCTTATATATATGGACCCTGACGGTCATCCTGCTGTCCTCCTGCGGCAGGGCGCCCGCCCCCGAGCCCGTCGCCGTCGTGGCGGGCAAACCGATCGACGCGGAGGAATACCGGAGCCGCTACGTGGATTTTTTGCTGTCCTCCGGCTTGCCGGACCAGGCAATCCACCGCGCCGCGTACCTGGAGCAACTGATTACCCTGAAACTCATGGCCCGCGATGCGCTCGACGGCGGCCTTGCGGAGGAGCCGGTTTACCGGTTCGCGGAGGAGCGCCTGCGCCGCAAACTCCTCATAGAGGCCTACGCGCACCGCGCCGTTTACGACACGATTGCGGTTTCGGAGGAAGACCTTGCGGATATGTTCGTTCGGGTCAATACGACCGTAACGGCCCGCCACTTGTATGCGCCCGATCGGGCTGCCGCCGATACGTTGTACGAACGGCTCCGCCGGGGCGCTTCGTTCGAGGAGCTGGCCCGGGAAGTGTTCGCCGACGCCGCATTGGCCCGCAGCGGCGGGCGTCTTGGCTCCTTCGGTTTCGACGAAATGGACCCGGCTTTCGAGGACGTTGCCTTCACGTTGCCGCTCGGCGATTTCAGCCCGCCGGTCCGCACCGCGCAGGGATACTCCATCGTGCAGGTCGAAGATCGCTTCACGAAACCTGTGCTCACCGAAACCGAATTCGCCGCGCAAAAGAACAAGATGGAATGGTACGTGCTCGATCGAAAGCGCCGTCGCGCCCGCACAGCCCTTTCCGCCCGCATCCGCGAAGACGCCGCCCTGTCGTATCATGCTCCGGGATTCGACCGTCTTTTGGCCTGGATCGCGGGCGAGGCGGATCGCCCGGAGGACGCCGCCGCGCCTGCGTCGGATCCCGAATCTTTCGCCTGGCTGGACGATCCCCTGATAACGTTCGGCCCGCCTCGCGACCGCCAAACCTGGACGGTGGCCGAATTCCGGGAGCGCGCCCGCTTTACCGATCCCCGGCAGCGCGGCCGGGTCCGCGACGCCGAGACGCTGCGCCGCTTCATCGACGGGCTGATCGTGCAGGAGATGTTGCTGGAATCCGCCCGCCTTGCTCGCGTGGATCGCGCGCCCGAGTTCGCCCGCGCGTTGGACCGCGCCATGGAGGAGTGGGCCTTCGAGCAGGCATGGAACCGCCTCGCCCGCAATGTGGTCGCGCCGGAAGATTCCGTCCGCGCCTGGCGCGAAACGTACGCCGAACCCGCTGCGCCTCCGGCGCTGGCGCTGGCCCGCCTCCGCGAGCGCATGACGGACGAAGCCCTTCGGGCGCGCGCGGACGATTTGCGGGCGAGGTACGAGGTGAAAATATATCCCGAAATTGTCTCTGGATTGCATATTTTGGACCCTGTGCCCTGATCCGCCTTGCGCTTGTCGGGTTTGGAGCGATTCGCCCGTCCGAACGCTGTTCGCCAACGCTGTTTCCTTTTTTTATCGTTCGTATCTTTTTCCGGCCTTTGGTTCGTCCCGCGACGCGCTTGTTCGTTTTTCGTCCGCCTTGCCTGTCGATCATGTTTCGCCGCCTGATTCCCGCCTTGCTGTTCCTGTTCGCCGCGGTTCCCGCCGTCGCGCAGACCGGAAAAATCGTCGGCGAGGCGACGGATTCCGCGACCGGCGAGCCGTTGCCCGGCGTCAATGTGGTCATAGAGGGCACGACGCAGGGCGCCGTCACAGACGTTGACGGCGAATACGTCATCATTGGCGTGCGTCCCGGCGCGTACGACGTGGTGGCGTCCTTCATCGGATTTTCCCGGCAGCGCCGCGAAGGCGTACAGGTGAATGTGGACCTGACCACCACCGTCGATTTTGAAATGTCGGAAGAGGTCATCGAGGGGGAAGAGATTGTGGTGACCGCCGAGGCCGAAGCCGTCCGCAAGGACCTCACCAGCTCCGAGGCCCGCGTCACGGCGGAAACCATCGACAAGTTGCCCGTCACCGAGCTTTCCCAGGTGCTCGACGTGCAGGCGGGCGTCACCACGCGGGACGGCATTCACATTCGCGGAGGCCGCAGCAGCGAGGTCGTGTTCATGGTGGACGGCGTGCCGGTCAGCGACAGCTACGACGGCTCCTCCGTCATCCAGCTCGAAAACGACGGCATCGAGGAGTTGCAGGTTATTTCCGGCACGTTCAACGCGGAGTACGGGAACGCCATGTCGGGCGTAGTGAACGTGGTTACGAAGGAGGGACGCAGCGACCGCTTCGCCGGGTCTGCGCAAGTGTATTCCGGGGGGTATGCGGTGCTCGGGGAGGGCGGAGACGATTTTCTGCGGGGCGTTCGCGCCGAGGAATACACCGAGGCGGGCATTCAGTATCGCGACGTCGATCCGTATTCCTACTTGCCCTTCCAGCCCACGCATTTTCGCAACGCCACCGTGTCGCTCGAAGGCCCTGTCTGGAAGGACCGCGTCACCTTTTTCGCCCTTGGACGCTATTTCGAAAACGACGGCTGGCTTTACGGCGCCCGCCTGTTCGGGATCGACGGCGCCGCGGGAGATTCGTCCCTCGCGCCGATGAACAATTTCGAGAAGATAAGCTGGCAGGGGAACCTCAAGATTCGTTTGAGCCGCAAGCTGATTCTGAACGCCATCGGACTGGGTTCGTTTTCCCGCGGTCGCCCGTATAACCTGTTTCGCCGCTGGGCGCCCGACGGGCGTTTCCGGAGTTTCGACGACGGCTACGACGCCAAGCTGAAACTTACCCACCTCATCAGTCCCCGGACGTTCTATACGCTCCATGCGGGCGTGTTCAACCGCGAGGCGAAGGGCTACGCGTACGAAGACCCCTTCGATTCCCGGTACAACGATTTCGACCTCGTGGCGCGGGATTCCGTCGAATTTCTGCCGGGCCAGTATATTGAGGCGCTGAGCGGCGGGCAGCGGTATGCGCGCGGAGGAACGAACCTGTCCCATTTCAACCGCACCTCCCGTTCGTATTTCGTCAAGGGCGATCTGTCCAGTCAGATAACCGATCACCATTTGATCAAGACAGGCGTCCAGTTGCGGATCGACGAGATCGGGCTGACCGCCTTCAACCTGATCCCGGCGATCGACGAGACGGGGCAGCGGGTCGAGCCGTTCCGCCCCGCCATTCCCTCGGAATCCAGCGCGGCGTACAACAGTTTCAGCAACCTTTCTCCGCGTACGATCAGCGGCTATGTCCAGGACAAGATGGAGTTCGACGACTTCATCGTGAACGCCGGGATCCGGGTGGATTATTTCGACGCCCGCGCCCAGGTTCCGGCGGATCCCTCGGACCCCAATATCTTCAACCCGCTCAAGCTTGCAAACCGTTTTCGGGACGCAAACGGAGATGGCGTGATCCAGCCGGAGGAAGAAACGCCCGAAAACGCGCTGACCATAGCGGATCGGGAGCCGTACTGGTGGGAGGATAGCTCGCCCAAGTTGCAAATCTCGCCCCGTCTTGGCGCCGCCTGGCCCATTACGGAGCAGGGCGTGATCCACTTTTCCTACGGCATTTTCTTCCAGATTCCCACTCAGAACAGGCTGTTCGAGAATTTCGGCTTCAAGATGCCGGCGCTTTCCGGTTCGTACGGTCCCTTCGGCAACCCGGACCTCGACGCGCAAAAAACGACCATGTACGAGATCGGCCTGCGGCAGGGATTCGGCGGCCTTGTCGCCGACGTGACCGGATATTACCGGGACGTGCGCAACTGGGTCTCCACGTCGCAGCCCATCGTCGCTGCGCTGCCCGGCGTCAGCTACGTCATCTACACGAACCGCGATTACGCGAACACGCGCGGGCTGACCGTGCATCTGTCCCGGGCGTTCGCAAACCATTACGGCCTGGACGCGAGCTACACCTATCAGGTGGTGGAAGGCTCCAACTCGAATCCTGCGGACGAATTCTTCTCCTTGCTCAACAACAACCAGCCCACCCTGGCGCTCTTGCCCCTGAACTGGGATCAGCGGCACAAACTGGCGGGCGCTTTCTACGCAGGCGCCGACGCGTACGGCGGGTCGATTCGGTTCCGGTTCGAATCGGGCTTTCCGTATACGCCCACGTTCGCTTCCGCTGCGCTCACCGGCAACGACGTACAGCCCGAATTTCCCTCCAATTCGCGGCGGGCCTACAACACCTTCGAAGTGGACCTGAATTTGTACAAGGAATTCCAGGCGGGACCGGTTCGCCCCCGCGTTTTTCTGGAAGTGTTCAACCTGCTGGACGCCCGCAACGTGGCCACGGTGTTCGCCGATACAGGCGAGCCGGACGTGACGCTGGACCAGTTGCGCACCGGGCAGTTCGATCCGGGATGGTTCGTGCGGCCCGAACACTACCGCGAGCCAAGAAGGGTGCAATTGGGCCTTGAAGTCCGATTTTAGGATGCTTTGATGCGGTTATTCATGACATATCTCTCCTTGACGCAACCGGATGGTTTGACGCGCCGCTTTTCCGGAAGGATATTTTTGCGCCCGGACGCTATTTGCGTTAGTTATAACGTTATTCACAATAAATTCACAATACGAAAATGTTTGGCGGCGCTACGGTCCGGACAGGCGTTTGGGCGCATGGCCGCCGCGTTGGCCGCCGCGTTGGCCGCGCTGGCGTTGCCGCTGGCCCTGGCCCCGTTGTCCGAACCCCTCGTTGGCGCGGCCCGCGCGCAGGGCGTCATCGACCGGAACCATACGCCCGGCGCGGAGCGCGTCGATCCGTTCGAGCGCCGTCGCGACAATATCGACGCCAACAACATCCGCACCACCATTACGAACTGGGCGCAGTCCGGGCAGTCCGGGGATCCGGGAGATTTCTGGTACGAATGGCCCAAGAACACAGGCCGTCGCTACGTGGCCCTGACCCAGTTGTGGGTAGGCGCCGAGGTGGAGGACGAAAACAACGACACGCTTTGGGTCGTGAACGTGGCCGATTTTCGGGGGAATCCCGTCAACGACAACATTTCGTGGACGTTCGAACCAATCAAGGGGTACGTGAATCCGGCGGGCGCCGAATACGGCATTGCGCAATCGGACGAGCCGACGTCCTGGCCCGCCGCCTGGCCGGACAAACTCGCCGACGTACAGGATCCGGGCTGGCGCTTCTCCTGGAACGGCTTTTTCGGGAAGGATGTGTTCAACGCCGACCAGGAATTTTTCTACAAGATCGGCGACGACCAGTACGACAGGTATCCCACCTATTTCCCCGACTCGACCGACCTGAGCCGCCGCGGGATGGGTCTCGTCGCCGAGGTGCGGGTGCTGGCCTGGAGCCAGATTCTTATCCAGGACGTGGTCTTTTTCATTCACGGGGCGAAGAACGACGGCACCCGCGATATTCGCAAGGCGGGCCTGTCCATGTGGCTGGCGGACTGCGTAGGCGGCGATTGCAGCGACGACATACCCTTCTTCGACTTGCTGGAGGACGTCGCCTTCATGACGGACCTGGACGGCGTGGGGAATGAATTTTTCGGGGCAGATCCGGTGGGCGTGGCTACGTTCGCCTTCCTTGAATCGCCCGGCAACGCCGTGGACCGCATCGACAACGACGGCGACGGCTCCACCTCCGAAACCTGTAGCCCGATTATCGGCGAATGCAACAGCCCGGTGATTCCCCCTTCTTTCTTGCAGGGCGAGAATCCCACCAACGCCCTGGACGACAACGGCAACGGCCTGATCGACGAGAATAGAACGCACGTGCCGTTCGTTACGGCCAGCGGGATCCCGCAGGCGGGGGTGGGCTATGCGGATTATATCGACAACGACGGAGACGGGGAAGCAGGCAGCCCGGTCGTTACCGGGGAAATGGCGGCGCAGGCGGCGGCGGACCATTGGCGCCGGTGGCCGCCCGTGCTGGCTACGGACGCGAATGTGCGGGAAGTCCACCTGATTGGGGTCGAGGAGGACGACGTGGGCCGCGCGTTCCGGGACGGGATCGACAACAACGATACGTATCTCGAAGAGACGAACTACCTCGCCGAGCTCGGGTCGCCTACCGTTACGCAGGAGATGGTGGACGCGGCGGCCTCGGACCCGTACCGGCGGTATCGCGTCCCCGGTGCCGGAATCGTGTTGTACGACGTGGGTCCCGAAGACCTCGGAAAGGCCTATGCGGACGGCGTGGACAACGACAACGACGGCGCCACCGACGAAGGCATCGACGAGGAAATCGACGAAATGATCGACGAGAGCCGGGCCGACGGGATAGACAACGACAAGGACTGGAATCGTTTTCTCAACGACACCGGGCTGGACGGCGTGGCGTTCAACGGCGATCCCGGCGACAACGACGCCATGCCCACGTCCGGCGCCGGCACGGGCTTTCCCGGGGAGCGCAATATCGACGTGACGGATATTTCCGAATCGGACCAGATCGGCATCACGAACGTGCGCATTTTCGGGGCCGGAACCCTTGGAATCGGCAGTTCTTCGGACCGGTACCTGTTCCGCCGCTTTATGTTGCCGGGCAATTTCGACACGGAACTGCCCGAACCCGGCGACACCGACATTACCGTGTCCAGCGGCATTTTCCCGCTCAAGGCGGGCCAGACCGAGCGCATTTCGCTGGCGGTCGTGCTGGGGGGCACGCAGGAAGAAGCGCTCCAGTCGAGAGATTACGCCCTTCAGGCCTACCACGAAGATTACCAGTTCGCCCAGGCGCCCATCACGCCCACGCTTCGCGCCGTGCCCGGCGACGGCAAGGTGACGCTCTACTGGGATTCGATTTCGGAGCAATCCTACGACCAGTTCCTTGCGGGCCTTGGGCGCGAGCCGTACGATTTCGAGGGGTACCGCATTTATCGGTCCACCGATCCCGCCTTTCTCGATCCGCAGATCATTACGGACGGCTTCGGCAACCGGCTCTTGCGCAAGCCCATCGCGCAATTCGACCTCATCGACGAGTTCGGCGGCTTCCATCCCGTGGACATCAACGGCGTCCAGTTCTATCTGGGGGACAACCGGGTTAGCCCCGGCGAAGGGAGCAACGGCCTGGCGCACCTTTTCGTGGACGAGGACGTAACGAACGGCGTGACGTATTTCTATGCGGTCACGGCCTACGACTACGGTTCCGCGCAGGACAATATTCCGCCTACCGAAACCCCTATCCGCATTCAGCGGCTCCCGGACGGCTCCATCCGGACCGGTCCCAACGTGGTGGAAATAGCGCCCGCCGCGCCCGTGGCCGGCTATGTAGACCCGACGCTTGGGGAGCTGGAGCGCGTGTCCGGAACCACGAGCAGCCGCATTCTCTACGAAATCATCGATCCGATTTCCATTGCAGACGATCGCCGGTTCCGCATCGTGTTCGAGGACACGCTCATCGCCGGCGGGCGCTTCAGTCCCGACACCCTGACGACCAAAAATTTCTCGCTCGTGGACGTTACGGCGAACGACACGTTGCTGCGTCGCTCCACCGCCTTCCGCGCCGGTCGGGAATTTCCCTTGCTGTCCGACGACGGCGACCCCATCGGATTCAGCCTGGAATTTTTTCCCGAGCCGTTCATTTTGCTCAACAAGGCGGAAACGGCCTGGAACAGCGAAGACATTTATCCCGTCTCCCTGGACCCGCATACGTCCGCCGGGTTCGTGCGCGGCCTGCGCAACCCGTTCGATTACCGGGTGAAGGTCGTGGGCGACGGACAGGGGCAATCCGTCGAAATGCAGATTACCCGTCGGATTACGTTGCCTGCGCGTCCGACGAACATAGAGGTGTATCGCCTGCTCCCGGACGGTACGGAGGTCCCGGTCGAGTATGCCTTCTGGGACATCACCGGCGACGACTTCGTTTCCTCCGTTTCGACCGAGCCGGCCTCCTGGACCGCTGATTCGGACATTGGCGAGAGCGATTTCATCGTGATTCGGGAAACCAAGGTGGGCGACGACGACGGCGAGCCCGTCATTACCTGGCGCATCGGGTTGAATTTTCTTTTCAGCGACCGCCGCGATCCGCAGGAGGGCGACGTGGTCACCATCATCACCCGGAAGCCGTTCCTCGCCACCGACGCGTTCGAATTTACGGCCACCGGCCCCGGGGTGGATCTGGATGCGGCCCGGGATATGTTGGACAATATTCGCGTGGCGCCCAATCCCTACGTAGCGACCAACCCGTTCGAAGGGCTTAACCCGTTCAGCACGGGCCGCGGGCAGCGCGTCATCAAGTTCATTCATCTGCCTCCGCAGGCCACGGTCCGCATCTATACGGTGAGCGGGCGCCTCGTACGCACGCTTCGCCTTTCCGAAGGCAGCAACGACGGCCTCGATCCGGCGTCCCTGCTGGACGGCACGCTGGAATGGAATCTGCAAAGCGAAGAAGGGCTATCCGCTGCGTACGGAATCTATTTATACCATGTGGAAGCGCCCGGCGTCGGCGAGCGAACCGGCACGTTTGCGATTATCAAGTGATCGAATGAATCGAATGAAGGGGAACCAGAACATACCGCGCCGCGTACCCGTAACGCCCTTTTTCGCGTTCGGGCCGCCTGGCCAGGGACGCTCCGGGCAATCTCTGCAATCTATGCAGTCTTTGCTTGCGCCCGAACCGGTCCCGCGTCCCTCTTGCGGAAAAATCCGGCGGGGCGCCGTTGGACGAACCGGACCGTCCGCCGCGCCGCGTCGGGCCAAATTCCGCCTCGCTGCGCTCCTTTTTCTGGCGGCGTCGCTTGTCTCGTCCGCACCCGCCTTTGCGCAACAGGACTTCGACAACCAGACCCGCACCGTCACCAAGCGGGGCACCACGGCGGCTGACTTCCTTGGCATTCCCGTCGGCGCGCGCGCCACCGCGCTGGGCGGCGCCATCACGGCCACGGTTTCCGATCCCATCGCCATATACTGGAATCCCGCCGGCGTCGCTGCCGTGGAAGACGTGAGTTTCACCGGCGAATACGCCGAGTGGCTTGCCGCGATCGACTTCAATTTCATGGCCGTGGCGATCCCGAGCCGGTTCGGGGTGATCGGGCTGGGCCTGACCGTCATGCGCACGCCGGACATGGAAGTGACCACCGTGGCGATGCAGGACGGCACGGGCGAAACGTTCGACGCCGCCTCCTGGGCCGCCGCCCTGACCTATGCGCGGGCCCTCACGGACCGGTTCGCCATCGGCGGCTCCGTGAAATGGATTCAGGAACGCATCTGGAATTCGTCCTCCGGCGGCTTGGCCTTCGACGTCGGCACGCAGTTCGAAACGCCTTTCCGGGGAGTGCGCCTCGGGGCGTCCATCAGCAACTTCGGCTCGAAACTGCAAATAACCGGGGACGATCTGCTGGCCCGCGTAGACGTGGACCCCAACAACCGGGGCAACAACGAGAGCAACCGCGCCCTGCTCAAGACCGACCGTTTCGATTTGCCGCTCATCATGCGCATCGGGCTGGCCGGTGAGGTGTTCCAGCGCGGCGGCAACCGCCTTACGCTATCCGTCGATGCGCTCAACCCCAACAACAGCGAACAATACCTGAACGCCGGCGCAGAGGTTGGCTTGCTGGGAGACCTGATTATGTTTCGGGCCGGGTACAGCGAATTGCTGCTGGAGAACAGCCTGCGCTCCTTTACGCTCGGCGGCGGGTTGCGCTATCAATTCTCCCCCATCCATTTCGGGGTGGATTACGCCTTCGAGCAGCACGAATATTTCAACGCCGTCAACCGCTTCACGCTGACGATGCGGTTTTAGGCGAGAAGGGTTCTGTAAACAGGAACCAGCAGGTCTCGTTTGAGTTAACTGGCGCCAACCAGGACAGCGGTTTCGAGGGCTCTCACTTGTTCGGTATAAAGGCGAAACGATGAACGCTATGCCCGACATAGGGACAACGCAGGACCGCCATGTCATGGAAGACCAATTGCCCGGTCAGCCGGGTAATTTCGAGGAGCCGGAAGGCCTGGAGCCAGAAGGGGGATCCTGGGGCGATTATCCCATCGACGACCTGCTTATCCGAACCCAGAGTCGAACGATTTACGATGTTTGTCGACGGATCGAACAGGGATCCTATGTAATGAATCCGGATTTCCAGCGTGATTTTATCTGGAACGACAAAAAACAAAGCAAACTGATCGAATCCGTAATTATGCGGATTCCCTTGCCAGTGTTTTATATGGCGGAAGACGATGAGGGCAGGACAGTGGTTGTCGACGGTCTGCAACGTTTGTCTACGTTTCAGCGATTTTTGAAGGACAATCTTAAATTGCAGCTTCCAGATCGCCAAAACCTTGATGGTAAAAAATTCTCGGATCTGAAGCCGAGACTCAAAAATCGCATCGAGGATTTTAATCTTACTTTTTATACGATTGATTCGAAAGTTCCGGAACAAGCTCGTCTGGATATATTCGAGCGGGTAAATGGGGGCGTTGCTCTTACTCGTCAGCAAATGCGAAATTGTCTTTTCATGGGCAAGGCAACGACTTTCTTAAGAGAGGAGGCCCAGACAGGGGTTTTTCTTAAGGCGACAGGCTACAGCCTGAATAATAAAACCATGCGGGACAGGGAATTCGTGAATCGATTCTGCGCCTTTCAACTCCTGCCGGTCGATTCTTATCGAGGCGACATGGATGTTTTCCTTGCTGACTGTTTGCGTACAATGAACAGGATGGCTGCACCCCAAATTGCTGGATTATCTCGTGAGTTCCGAAACGGTCTTTCAAATAATTACTATTTGTTTAGGCAACATGCATTCAGAAAACACGACCCACGCCTGACACATCAAAAACGAAACATTCTCAACGCCTCGTTCTGGGACGTGATGTCAACCGGATTGTCTCATTACGTAGAAAAGCAAGTTAAAGACCACGCCGAATCTCTCAAAAAAGCTGTTTATGCATTGCTTGACGACAGCGATTTTCAGGATGCAATCACATACGGTCCTAATAGCGCCAAGAAGGTAAAACTCCGTTTCGAAAAGACGCGACGGGCTATTGAAGAGATTCTCGGCCCTGGAATCGCTGCGGCAACCAACGACCATGTGACGGAGATTACAGATGCTTACCAGGATTGATCTTCGGCATTTCAAATGCTTCGACTCGCTGAAGCTGCCGCTACGCCCTCTGACGCTGCTTTCCGGCGCGAATGCCTCGGGAAAGTCTTCCGTGGTACAGGCGCTGGCCCTTCTGCATCAAACGATGCGCGAAAATGAAGGGTCGTCCCGGCTTATGCTCAATGGCGCCGCCGTCCGACTTGGCGCCGTTGCAGATGTGATTGATGAGGGGCATGGGGGAAACTCCTTCATAATTGCGCTGCACAATGATGAGATGGAGTATATGTGGGAGTTCAAGGGCGAACGCGCCGGGATGTCCATGGAGATAGCAAGCGTTAGCATAGGAGGTAAATCTTTTCGCTCTCCCAGGGTTTTGCACAGGTTACTACCGGTGCGCGATGCCGATATTGACAATTTCGATTTTGCGCAGTCTTTCGATGCAGTGTACCGCCTTGCCTATCTGACTGCGGAGAGATTGGGCCCCCGCGATATATATCCGTTGGAGGATGCTCAGCTTACGCCCGTTATTGGGTCGAGTGGGGAAAATGCGGTCGGCATACTGTATTCTGGCGGCGACGAACCTGTTTTGTCCGGATTGCGAGTCGAAGGCGTCCCGCCGACCCGGCTGCATCAGGTTCAGTTACGCATGAAGCAGTTTTTTCCGGGCTGCGAGTTGATCGTCGAAAAAATTCCCCAGGCCAACGCGGTGCGGTTGGGATTGCGAACATCGAAACGCATGGATTTTCATCGCCCGGTTCATACCGGTTTCGGGTTGACCCAGGTTCTGCCGATCGTGGTGGCCGCCTTGTCGGCGAATCCCGACGACCTGCTGCTGATCGAGAATCCTGAGGTCCATCTTCACCCTGCCGGCCAAGCAGCAATGGGGACATTTCTCGCCGAAGCCGCATCCGCAGGCGTACAGGTTATCCTCGAAACGCACAGCGATCATGTGTTGAATGGCGTTCGCCGCGCTGTCAAAACAGGTATCCTGTCTTGCGCCGATGCCGCGTTACATTTTTTCCGACCGCGACAAGACGATGAGCGGGGCGGTTCTGCACAGGTGGCGAGTCCTGCGCTGGACAGTTCTGGAAAGATCGACGATTGGCCGGATGGCTTCTTCGATCAATTCGACAAGGACACGAGTTATTTCGCGGGGTGGGGTGATTAGTGGTGGAACTCCTTGTGAACGATTTGTCCATTCAGGGGCAATTTCCCAATCTTGACAAGTTTCGCGATGCAATGGATCGGATTATGGCGATCCGTAGAACGGCCAAACTTCATGGCAGGGAATTACATTGCCATGGAAGATTCTCAGGTATGCCTGTAACCTCCGATGGAATCTTGTTGAAACAGGCGGTTCCAAAGGTGTTTTCCAAAGATGAGCAACGATCTGTGATGCAGTGGGTGGATCGTTCAGGGCCATTTTGGGATATCGACCGGAAGCATGATCAGAATGATTATTTCGAATGCAAGGGAGACGTGGTCACGGATACGGCGATCGGCGAAGCGGCATATCGCAGCTTGCATGGAGCCCGGTGGGATCTGGTCAGCGCAGTACCTTCCGAATGGGATTTTTCGCCTGTCGAAGTGGTCTGGAGGCGCGAAACTGGACTGGATGATTGGACCGCGCGCCTTGAAAATTGGCGAAATCCTGACTCACTGGAAAAAGAGTTGCAAAGCGCTGCGCCGCCGCTCCAGTCCTGGGACGATCTGCAGAATGTCTCGACGAAAAGGTTTAAGAATTTGACGTTCGCCTCCGATTGCTTCAAGCCCCTCGAAGGATTTCCATTTGCCGATGCTACGGCAAACCGTTGTATGCGACTGCTCGATATTCTGGATCGGTTCGCATGCGCCTTCGATTCAGACGGGAAGCGAACTCGTGAAGGCCATGATATTTTCGAGAGGTATTTTAAGGGAGGCAAGAACGCCTGGTTTTCGGACTCGTCGGATACCGAGAAGCGTGATTTCGCCAAGGCATTAAAATTTCCTCACCCGAAATATCGAGGGAAGACATTGTCTTGCCCATGGCATGGCAAGGCAAGGCACATGCATTTCCGTCTGCATTTTTCCTGGCCGATCCGGGCCGGCGAGCCGGTTTATGTCGTATATATCGGTCCCAAACTGACCAAGCGCTAAGAAGCTCGGCGGCGGGTTGCGCTATCAATTCGCCCCCATCCGGTCCGCCGTTCGCGCCGTACCGGCGCGGGATACGTCCGGCCCCGCGCCGCAGGGCCTGCCGGCTGACGCGCGCCATGTGTCCGCTCGCCGGGGCTTCTCCGTTTTTTAACTTGCAAGTCCCGTTATGAAATTGTAAACTTCATCCGCTATGGCCTTTTTTGGCAAGCAGGGGCGATTCCTCCAGTGCGTCCAGGACATAACGTTATGCGCCCATGCAGGCGTACGTAACCAGGTCTCGCGCATAGTTTGCCCACTTTACGCCACCTACTCCCTCAGCACGCAAGATTATGCACATGTTTACGACAGCGAATGCGCGGGTTCTCCGCCGCTTCGCGCCTTTCACGTACGCCTTTTTGTTCGTTTTCGCTGCGAGCTTCGGCGCGCAGGACGCGCTGGCGCAGCGCACCGTTACGCTAAGTCTGAACACGGCCTCGGCCCCGGACACGCTCACCGTCTGGCACTCGGTGCAGGTGCGGGGTTCGCTCACGGGCGCCGACGGGGCGGCTGTGGACGGCCCGGACACGCTCCCCGACGGCAATGTCATCGACTGGAACGAAGACACCACGCTGCGGCCGGAGAACATAGACGGCGACTATTGGGAGGTTTCGTTCCAGCTCCCGAACGACAACGGGCTGGAGTTCAAGTTTTACGCCGACCTGCTCGACCCGGAAGATAACCAGGGCGTGAGCTGGGAAGACGGAGACAACCACAAGATCGAACCGGGCTCCGACGACGTCGAGCTGGCTCTCCATTTTTTCAATAAAAACGGCGAGACGCGAGATTACGCCTGGCGCCCCTACGAACCCGCGGCCGCGGACAGCATTGCGGTCTGGTTCCGCGTGTTCGCGAACACGGAAGCGGCGGGCGTAGTGAATTACGACCGCGACGACATGACGCAGGGCGTTGAGGTTCGCGGCGATCCCGCGCTGGGCAGCTCGCTTACCTGGGACGCCATGACGGGCGTAAAACTCGCCCGCGAGAGCGACGACAGCGCCAAGCCGGGCTACGACATATTCTCGGGCGTGGGCTACTTTCCGGTTTCCTCGGCGGGGAGAGCGCAAGAATACAAATTCGTCATAGCCCCGGATGGCTGGGAGGCCTCCGATAACCGCGCATTCGTCGTTCCGAAAGCGGATACGACGCTGCACTGGGCGTATTTCTCGGATTCCCCGCCCGTCAAGGGAACCCCCGTGGAAGGCTCCGTCATCTTCGCCGTAGACACGAAGCCGCTGGAGGACATTGGCGTATTCAACCTGGCCAATGGCGATTCCCTCGAAGTGCGGGGCGATTTCAACAGTTGGAATTGCGCCGATCCGACGAAATGCCAGCTGCTTCGCGTACCCGGCACGACCACCTACGAGAACCCGGTCGTGCTTACGCTCATTCCCCAAACCCAGCTGAGCTACAAGTTCTACATCAATTTCAACGACGCCAAGTTCATGGAATCTTTCGGCGTCGCTCCGGTTAACGGATGGGAAGAACCCATTACGCGGACGGGCGCCAACCGGCAGTTCGTATTCGGGGCCGTGGCGGATCAGGATCTGGGGCTGAAGTACTTCAACGACATTGCGGCCGGCAACATCATTCCCGCCGGAACCTCCGTGAACCTCACGATGAAAGTAGACATGACGCCGGCGCTGACGGCCACCGAGCCGTTCGATCCCGCGCAGGATTCGGTCGTGGTGAGTTTCCATGACGAAATCTGGAAATTCACTATGAACCTGCCCCGCGAGGACGAGGACGGTTGGCGGAGCGATCGGCGCTACCTGCTCGATCCGGACGGAGATATGGTCTACGAGGCCGTCGTACCGGTCGGCGGCGTGACCCGCAACGGCGTTAATCTTGGTACGTACAGCGGCCTTCAGTACAGGTACCAGTTTATTACGCCGGCAACGGATACGGAGGTGGCTTCGGAACTCGGCGAGGCGGGCGGCGGCTTCAGCGATCTGGGCCGGAACCGGACGCGGTTCATCCGCCCGAACGCCGACGGCTCCTGGCCCGCCGAGTTTGCGTTCGAAACGGATATGTTCCAGGAAGAGGGCGTGTTTATGTACGAACAGAATCCCGCCATCGTTACGGCCGTGGAGCCGATAAGCGCCGAACTTCCCACGCAAGTGACCTTGGGCAAAAACTACCCGAATCCGTTCAACCCCGCGACCACCTTCGAGTACGCCATCGACCGGACGGTCCATGTGACGCTCAAGGTCTATGATATGCTGGGCCGCGAAGTGGTCACGCTGGTGGACGGCGTACAGCAGGCCGCGAATTATCAGGTGCGGTTCGACGGCTCCGGGCTGGCGAGCGGCATGTACCTGTATCGCCTCGAAACGCCCGCTCAGGTGTTGACGCAGCGCATGATCCTGCTCAAGTAACCGGATTTTACGCAGACATCCTGAGGATGTCGTTACGGACGCGGGCGGTGCGGATCAGGTGGCCGAAAGGCTGCCCCGCATCGTCCGCGTTCCGGCTTTTACGGACTTGCCGGAACGACAGGATTCCGGTCGGTTCGCAATCATGCGCGACGTCAGGGGCGTCGCGCACTGTTCCCCCCATCGCCATGCGCCTGCTCCTGAGAAAAGGCTGGATGCTCCCCGTGTCGTGCGTGCTGCTCGCGGCCTGCGCCAGGGCGCCCTCGGACGCGGAGGCCGGTTTGCGCCCGGACACGTTGCAGACCCCGGTATATCTGGGGGCGGACTTGTCCTACGTGAACGAGATGGAGAACTGCGGCGGGGTGTACCGGGAACATGGGCAGACGGTGGACCCCTTCGCGCTTTTCGGCGAACGCGGCGCAAACCTTGCGCGCATTCGCCTGTGGCATACGCCCCCGACCGAATACAGCGCCTTTCCCGACGCCGTACGGGCCATACGCCGGGCGAAAGTCGCCGGAATGCAGATTCTGCTGGATTTTCATTACTCCGATCACTGGGCGGACCCGAGCAAGCAAGCGCCTCCCGCCGCCTGGGAGGGCTTGACCGTGGACGGGTTGCGGGATTCGGTGTATGCCTATACGCTCCGCGCGCTGGATCGGCTTGGGGAGGAAGGCTTGCTCCCCGAAATGGTGCAGATCGGCAACGAAATAAACCCGGGCTTGCTGCTGCCCCACGGTAGCCGCGACCGGTGGGAATCGCTCGCCAAACTGCTGCAAGGGGGCATTCGGGCCGTTCGGGACGCGGCGGCCCGCCACGAAGCCCACATCGACGTCATGCTGCACGTAGCGCAGCCGGAGCACGCCATGTCCTGGTTCGAGGAAGCCGCCCAGGCGGGCGTCGAGGACTACGATGTACTGGGCGTTTCCTACTACGCCCAGTGGTCCTCTGTGCCGCTGTCGGACTTGTCGGATCGCATTGCGGCGCTGGTTTCCCGGTTCGCGCCCCGCGATCTGCTGGTGGCCGAGGCGGCCTACCCCTGGACGTTGACAGGCGCAGACCCCGCGAACAACATTCTGGGCGGAGACGCTTTGGAGTCGGGTTATCCCGCCACGCCCGCAGGGCAGAAGGCGTACCTTGTGGACATGACGCAGGCCGTGTTCGACGGCGGCGGAGGCGGCGTGGTCTACTGGGAGCCCGCCTGGATTTCCACGTCCTGCTCCACGCTCTGGGGTCAGGGTTCGCACTGGGAGAACGCCGCGTTTTTCGATTTCAACCGGGGCAACGAAGTGCTCCCGGGCATCGATTTTCTGAATCACGCCTACGACTTTCCCGAAGGACGCGCGGCCCCCGCTCCCGATCGCCCTACATCGACGGAACGCGACGAACAACCCCGTTCCGTCGAACTTTCCGGGAATTACCCGAACCCTTTCAATCCCCAAACGACCATCCGGTATGCGCTGTCCGAGGCGGCGCCGGTGCGGCTTGTCGCGTACGACCTGATGGGCAGGGAAGTGGCCCGCCTCGCAGACGGCGTTCGGCAGGCGGCTCGCCACGAGGTTCGCTTCGACGGTTCCGGCTTGCCGAGCGGCACGTACCTCTACCGCCTCGAAACGCTCGGCCGCGTGTTGACGCGGCGCATGGTCCTGGCGAAGTAATGGAGCATGTGCCTGTCATGCGCCGCCGGGCATTGGCTTCATGAATACCGAAATCGCTCGCACAGTTTTGGTAAATTCCGGGACGCCCTCCTTGAAGCGACGACCTGATGTCCTTCCGCATCCGCACATTCATCCCGCGCCTTTTTGCGTTCGCCCTCCTGTGGGCGATTTTCGCGCTGCTTCCTTCGGACGCCTGGGGGAAAATGCACGTTCAGTTCCGGGTCCAGGCGCCGCAAACCGGGGTCCAGCCGCCCGCCGCCGCGCAGTCCCAGGCGCCCGCCGCCGCGCAGTCCCAGGCGCCTGCCGCCGCGCAGTCCCAGGCGCCCGCCGCCGCGCAGTCCCAGCCGCCCGCCGCCGCGCAGTCCCAGGCGCAAACCCTCTCCATTACCTTTCGCTACGTCCCCGATCAGGTTTTCGCCGAGCGCGCCTTCCTTCCCGGCTCGTTCAACGGATGGGGCGCGCCGTACAAGGCGAACACTTCTTCGTGCATCCGGGAAGACCATGCCTCGGCCATGTCGTTCGTCCGGTTCGATCGCTACTGGCGGTACGCGATTCCCCTTGAAATCGGCGAGACGTACGAATACAAGGTACAGGTCCACCGCGACATTGCAGGCGCCGATTGCGTCTGGCTTACCGACCCCCTGAATCCCCGGTCCAATCCGGCGAACAACAACAATTCGGCGCTCACCGTCACGGACCCCATGATTTTTCAGCCCGCCCAGGAGGCGGATAACGGCGCCTTCTCCGCCGGGTTGTTCTCCACGCAGGCGTTCGCATCCATCGTTTACCATATCAATGGGGTCGAATATGCCGACGGCCTGGACCATTACGACGCCGACACAGGCGTTTTTCGGGTCGCGCCCGCTCGCCGCATTCCTCCCGGCGCGCAATTTCGCATCGAGGCCGCGGATCAGGCGGGCCGTCGCGTCGAAGCCGAAATCGGGCGTATCCTTGCCCCCGTCGAGTGGGTGGGACCGTCCTTCTCCACGGTCAAAGCAGAAGCCTCCCTTCGCGCCCGCGTCGCCGGCCTCGACGGCGCCATAGACCCGAACATCACGCAGGCCACGCTCCTGCGGGGCGAGGAAGCCGTCGGCATAGTTCCCGTAACGGACGGGGAAGCCCGCGCCGCGCCGTCGCTCGAACTGGGCGACAACGAATTTCGCCTCCGCCTCGACCTGGACGGACAGGCGCTGATTTCCGACCCCATCACGGTCACGCGCCGCCTGCATCCGCTGGATATCGACCCGTTCGACGTGTCCGTAACCGGTTCCGGCCACGCGATCGCTATTTCCTTTACCCTTTCCGGCGACGCCAATATCTTCTTTGCGTCCGCGCACCTTCCCGCCGCCCCGGCTTCCCCCGGCGATTCCGTGTTCGTGGCCGTCCGGACGGAATTTCCCGCGCCGCCCGACCCGTTCGACGACGCGGGCGTAACGTGGACGAGCGAAAGCAGCGACCATAAGACCCTCGTCGTACATGGCGCGGCGGACGGTCCCGGAGAAGCCTACTTCAACCTTTTGTTCAGTCGCTCCGACTATCCGGGCGAAACGTTCCGCCGCCGCGTCGCCGCGATCATCGAGGAGGATGGCGTGGCCAGGGAAATGCGCTACGAAGAAACCGCCTCCTGGGTTCGCAATGCCGTGGTCTACGAAATTTTCCCCTTCAGTTTCGGGCCGGCGGCCTTCGGCGCGCTTGCGAATCCGGGCGGTCGCCTCCGCGACGTCACGCGCGAGCTGGATTACATCGCCGACATGGGGTTCAACGCCATCTGGTTCATGCCCATCATGCACAATCAGGTGATGGACCAGATTTCCGGAGGCTACAACATCATCGACTTCTACCGGGTCGATCCCCGGTTGGGCACGAACGCGGATTTCAAGGCCCTGGTGCAGCGGGCGCACGAGCTGGGAATACGCATTATCATGGATATTACGCCCAGCCACGTATCTCCCGCGCATCCGTGGGTCGCCAGTCTGCGCAACGGCGGGCCGTACGGGTCGTATTTGCAGACGGAACCCAGTCCCCACAACCTCGGCCGCGACAACCGGGGCGCGAACCTGCCCGAAGCGCTCCAGCCCGGGGCCGGTTATTACAAATACCAGGGATTCGGCGATCTGGCGAATCTCGACTGGAATAACGACGATCTGCAAGCCGAAATGCTCGACGCGCTGGCGTTCTGGGTAAACGAATTCGACATAGACGGCTGGCGGCTGGACGTTTACTGGGGTCCCTGGCGCCGCTACGGGCCGGAGCGTTTCGGGCGGCCCCTCCGCACGCTCATGAAACGGCTGAAGCCGGACGCCTGGCTGCTTGGGGAGATCGTGGGGACGGGCGCAGGCACGGAAGTCTACTACGCCGACGCGCTGCATGGCGACCGGTTCGAGGGCGGTATCGACGCGGGCTACGACTGGCCTTTTTATCATAACGTTGTCCGGGGGGGATACGGTCGCATCGCCGCATACGACCGGTATGCGCGCAACAACGATTTCTACCCCGGTCCGAACGCCCGCTATTTTCGCTTTCTGGAGAATCACGACGAACCGCGCATCGCCGCGTTGCATGCCTCCAACCTGGACCGGTTGTTTCCGCTTGCGGGATTTTTGCTGACCACGACCGGCGTGCCCATGGTGTATCAGGGCCAGGAGGTGGCTTTCCGTGCGGGATCGGACCCAAGGCGCGCGCCCGTGCACTGGGAAACGCCGCGCAACCGCGAATTCGCCAGGCATTACCAGCGTCTGGCGCACGCCCGCGCCCGGTTTCCCGCCTTCGGCTCGCAGGCGCTCCGTACGTTGACGACGCGCGGCGCGTACGGCTACGTACGCCCTCGGGAGGACGAAAACGCCGTGGTGCTGGTCAATTTTTCGTCCGCGGCGCGCACCCTTACGGTCGATCCGGGGCCCCATGTCGAGACGTCGGCTTCCGGTCCCATCCCGTATTACGATATTTTTGCGGATACCCTGCGGTCGTATGCCGGGGCGTTCGAGGTGACCGTGCCGCCCTACGGGACGGTTATATATATAACGAGTACGGACCCCGGCTTTGAAATGCCTGCGTTGCCGCCGTTGCCCTACGGGGCCGTTTACGTCGCCGCCGGGCGCGAAGAACTTCCCGGCTTTGTGAAACTTTCAAGGAATTATCCGAATCCCTTCAACCCGGAGACGATTATTGAGTATACTTTGCCGCGAACGGAATCCGTGCGCCTGGTCGTATACGACCTTTTGGGCAGGGAAGTCGCTCGTCTCGTGGACGGCGTGCAGCCGGCAGGCCGTCACCGAGTGCGTTTCCAGGCGAGGGAACTTTCCAGCGGAACGTATGTATACCGGCTCGAAACGGCTGGGGAACAGCATATGCAGACCATGATTCTGGCGAAATGAAGGGTGGAAACTACCCGGATTCCTGCATAATTTGTCCCCGGTTGAAAAAAATATGGAACAGGGCTTGACTCTGTTCGTTTAGACAGCGAAATTTCCTCTTGACACTGGAAAAAACATTCCGTATACTTTTTTGGTACCGGGTACTTGACAAGTATGCGGGGATGTCGTACATTGTCGGTATTGGCCCTTTCTTGCCCTGGCGGCGGGTTTGGGCGTCAGTGCCTGCCTGGACACACCCACCCATAACAAAATGATCACCTTCGCCGAGAGGGTGGCGCGTCATTTTAACCAACATTGAGCATAAGCCATGACGTTCTTGCTTCAGAAATACAATGCGATCAACCGTACGCAAGTGCGGGGAAGCTTGCGATCCTTCGCAAGCGGGGTCGCTTCAACCAGTCGCCTCGCGGCGATCTTCTTGTTGCTTGCGGGCTTCCTGGGTGTGGGCTCCGCGACGGCGCAGACCAAGATCCTTCGCATGGGGGGCGGGCCGGTGGCTGTGCATATGGATGATCCGATGAATAGGGGTACCAACCTTCAGGTGCACCACTATCTGATCTCTCCCGCCACCACCCCCACCACGGCCGGGACCAACCCTACCGCGGTAACTAACGGCACTCCCACTCTTACGTCGTTCCTTGTCGGGGGCCTTGCCCTGGTTACTATTAACAGCACAGGGGACACGATGAGGGTTTCTCCTATTGCGCCAGGGAAATTCAAGATCGCCTTGTCGCCTGACGGCGCGGCGGCCCTTACGACTGCCGCAGGCAGCGACAATATCGGCACGCCCCACGAGTTCGAGGTTATGTCGGCGAACGCGCCCCAACTTACGGCGGTCACGTTTAACGCGACGTACAATCAGGGCGTCGAAGACGATACGACGAGGATCGCCCTGTCGGTGCGGGACAATGTGACGGCAATGAAGATCAAGCTGCAAGATATGTTCTCGGACCCGAACGATATCTTCATCACGTTCGACGCCGCGGTGGACATGGTTGCCAAAGCCACCCCTTCTACTTACGACTCCACCGACGCAACGACCTTTCCGCGCAGGCCTAAGGTCGACAAAAGCGGCGTGCTAATCGCGAAGGAGAACATAGCCAACGACGAGTTGACGATTTCGCTGACGGAAATGGCGAAGGAGAACGACGCGACCGACATTTGGGTGTTCGCGCGCGCCGGCGGCGAATACGCGAGGATGCGCGTTAACCTGACGGTGGGCGTGCCGGAGAATCCGTATATCAAGAAGGGTGCTGGCATCGGGGACATTGAATTGCGCGAGGACGACGATAACAGGACGATTGATCTGGACGCTCCGTTCTCCGATCCTACGTTTTTCGATGAGGCTGGTATGCGTCATGGCAGTCTTACTGGTCGTGATAACCTCACCACGGATGCACAGTACCTGGAATACGACGTCACGATCAGCGACGCGAGTGCGTCCCGGGTGCCTGCGATGGGCGGTACGACGTGGACATGGGTTTCTACGTCCATGACGGCGACGGTTACGATAACGGATGCCACAACGACAGACGTTGGCCATGACGAGGGCGCTTCGCTGGTGATCGATCCGCGCGCTCCGGGCACGGCGACGTTCACTGTGACGGCCACGGACAAAGGGGTGCCGTGTCGCGAGGGTTATATAGCTGCACGCGTTGACGCCGATCAAGACCCGGATCAATGGGTGACCGCAACTGTTGGCGCCGACTCCGATCCCGCGACCCACTGTTATAAGGGGACCACTGGTACTGATGTTAGTACTACAGATGTTACCACCGCCCTGTACTCCGACGCCAAGTCGATATCGGATATGTTCACGGTGAACATCATCACGAAGACGACGCCCAAGGTGTCCGAGGCTATTGCTGCCGTGGAGTTGGACGCAGAGGATCCGATGTCGAAGACGGTGGACGTCGAGGACGTGAACGGCAGCAAGGCCGGCACGCCGAAGGCGTTTACGGGCACCGACTTGACGTATACGGTTTCTGTGGCTGACGCCAAGACGGATCCGAAAGAAGCCGTCATGGCGAGCGTCGAGGGTTCGGTGATCACGCTTACTCCGGTCTGGCGCGCAGGCGAAGCGACGGTGGAAGCTACGGTGACGGCGACGAACGCTATGGACGAGTCGAACACGTCGAAGTTCAACGTGACTGTCAAGTCGGCGTCGACGCCGGTCGTGAATCCGGCGGTAGAGCCCTTTCTTGCGGATGGCATCATGATTGAGCGCGGGATGAGCGAGACGGTGGACCTGTTCAACCCGACGAAAGGGACCACGGCTGCGACGATGTTCCCGGTGTTCATCGACCCGAATTATACAGTGCGCAAGGACGACCCGCTTAAGGGCGGCTTGCACCTGGAAATGAAGGTGGAGGATGTCGTGGCGGACCATAAATACGAGGGTCTGAGCTCGCTCAACGACGTGTACACGTCGGCTGGCCGCGTGACGTTGGATCCTGCCGCGGGCACGCTGACGGTTGTGGGGACGGCTCCGAACGACATGACGGTTACGGTTCACGCGACCGACCGCGAGCGCAAGACGACGATGGCCACGACGACGATTACGGTGACGGCGGTGACGAGTGCAGAGGCCGAGGAACTTCCGACGGAGGTGGGTCTTTCCCAGAACTACCCGAATCCGTTCAATCCTCAGACGACGATAGAGTATGCGTTGCCTTTGGCCGGCGATGTGAGCCTTATCGTGTACGACATGCTTGGTCGCGAGGTGGCGACGTTGCTGAATGGTCCGCAGACGGCGGGTCGTCACGCGGTTCGTTTCGACGCGTCTCACCTTTCGAACGGCACGTACGTGTACCGTCTTGCGGCTCCGAACAAGACGATCACCCGCACGATGGTGCTTGTCAAATAGCGCCCTCTCGGCTTATGCTTAAGCGAAGCCCCCGCCGTCTTGCGGCGGGGGCTTCGTTGCGTTTATGGACGTCGCGTAGATGTCCGGTAAGGCGCTGCGGCGGGTTTCGCGGGCTGCGAGGGTCCGGCTCGCCGCATGGGATCAAGCGAGGGCGCCATCCGCAAACTCCTGGACCTCGACAGCCATTCCCCTGCCGGACACATTGAAGAGGCGTTGCATATGGTCATCGCCGAACCTGCGCCCCAGCGAAATTGAGCAGGGTTACGTTGCGCCGGCGCGCCTGCGATGCGCTATTCAAGAGCCGCGGGATGGAGCCGCCCGCATAGGGATCGGGGCGGCGCATCGGCGCAGGTCCGGCGGGGAAAAATGACCGATGACGCAATCGACATGACCCTGACGCCGAACGAAACCGGAAAGCCGAGTCAGGCTTGCCTTGAGCGGCTCGTTCGGCATTTCGAGCAACCCGCCTTTATCGACAAGGACCCCATCTCTGTTCCCCACGGGTTCGACGATCCCCGCGACCAGGAAGTTATCGGCGTATATGCCGCATTGCTTTCCTGGGGCCGCAGGGAAACCGTCCTGAAGAAGATGGCGGACCTTTGCGAACGCATGCGTTTTCGGCCCTATGCGTTCGTCCGCGGATTCGACGCGGATCGGGACGCCGGGCGTCTGCGCGGATTCCGGCATCGGACGTTTCAGCCCGAGGACCTTTTCTGGTTCACGCACAATCTTGGCGTCCTGTTGCGCCGGCGCGACACGATGGAAGAACTTTTTGCGCGGGGTCTATCGTTGTCCGCGCCGCATGTCGGTCCCGCCATACAGGGGTTCAGCGAGGCCGTTATGGCGGCGCATCCGGATACGCCCGCGCGCCTGCGGAAACATCTTGCGCGTCCGTCGGCGGGAAGCGCCTGCAAACGGCTGAACATGTACCTGCGCTGGATGGTGCGGCCCGGGCCTGTGGACATGCACTTGTGGAAACGCATCTCTCCCCGGCAACTCATGCTCCCGCTGGACGTGCATTCGGGGCGGGAAGCCCGGCGTCTGGGCATGCTTGCGCGGCGAAGCAACGACTGGAAAGGCTGCGTCGAATTGACGGAAAACTGCCGCCGCCTGTGCCCGGAGGACCCGGCCCGCTACGATTTTGCCTTCTTCGGCCTGGGGGCGTACGGCGAGCCGGGCGCGGGCGCGGCCGATGTTTCCTCATCCTGTTTCTGTTGCAACAGGATATGATAAATGCCGTCAATGGATGTCCTGTTTGTCCGAATGTCCGTGCGGACCTCCGCAAATCCCCGTTCCATTGCTTCCTTAAATTCTAATCGGGTATCTGCGAATCCCCGTTCCATTGCTTTCCGGAGTTCCGACCTTTCCGCTCGGGTCTCCGCGAATCCCCGTTCCATTGCTTTCCGGAGTTCCGACCTTTCCGTCCGGGTCTCCGCGAATCCCCGGTCCATTCTCTGTTCCATTGTCTCCCGGAGTTTCGACCTCTCCGTCCGGGCCTCCGCGAATCCCCGTTTCATTGCCTCCCGGAGTTCCGACCTCGCCGTCCGGGCCTCCGCGAATCCCCGTTCCATTGCTTCCTTAAATTCTAATCGGGTATCTGCGAATCCCCGTTCCATTGCTTTCCGGAGTTCCGACCTATCCGTCCGGGTCTCCGCGAATCCCCGTTCCATTGCTTCCTTAAATTCTAATCGGGTATCCGCGAATCCCCGGTCCATTGCTTCCCGGAGTTCCGACCTATCCGCCCGTTTTTCCTTCCGACGGGCCAGAATAAGATTTGAGAGCAGCGCCAAGGCCGCAATACCCAAACTTGAAATGGTGGTTATTTCCTGGATTCCCATTTTTCCGTTTGTTTTGCTGTCCGTAACATCCGTCCAGTTCGCGGCGCAGAACGTCAGGCGGGAGGCCTTTTCGATTTTATCGCCATGGATTTCGGACGGTTCCCACTATAGACACACAAACCGCCGAAACATAACCCCGAAATTTTCAGGAACGGTGCGGCAAGGCGGCCTGGCGCAAAAGACTGCGAACGCAGCGGAGCGCCGCCCGGAAGAACGAAAAACGGCGCGGCGCAACGCAAGCCGCTTCATGCTTCATGCGGCGGGGAAAATATTGCCGCAGAAAAAAACCACTTTTTTTTCGAATTTTACTTGAAAAGAATGCGCGTATTGCGTATCTAACCAAGATACGGCGGTTGGCATGAGGTGCTCCCGCACTGCTTTTCCATGTTTTACCGTGATTCATTTCTCGAAATTATACAGCGTCTTCTACCATATCATGACCTACGCAAGAATGCCTCACGCCAAGGCGACCACGCTTCTTCGCAGCGATTCGTCCCGCGCCCGCACCGGATATTTTGCGGGTCGCCTCCTCACGATTCTGCTCCTGCTTGCCGCGGTTATGGTTGCGCAGGACGCCCGGGGACAAGGGGTGGACGCCGTGCCCCTTGGAGACAGTTTCGTTTTCTTTGTGGATAGCATAAATCCCGCCCTGTTCAAAACCGGTAGCGGCGGCGACGACTTGACCGGCGTGGAGGTGGTCGTCGATCCAGAAGACAGAGACAACAGGGCGATAAAGTTTACAAACACGATGGATTTTGCCTATACGCGGTTTTTCTTCTCAGACGGAGCCGCTGACGGCATGCCCCGCGACATGACGGCCAACCGGGCCGCCGGGAATGTCCTCCACTTTCGCATCCGGGTGGATCCGGGCAACCCGAAGGACGGCGCAAAAACCAGCATAGTAGACAGGTACCGCCTCTCGGTCCAGTTCGAGGATTATGGGCCGAACCCCGGAAACGCGGCAACTAATAATAACCCCTTCCGCCTGCGCTGGGCCATCCCGGACAGCATGCGCGACGGGGAATGGCACGATGTGTCGCTCACGTTGCCGCCCGCGACCTGGGCCGAACTCGAAGCCGCGAAGACCGCCGGCTCCATCCCGGAAATCGAGCGGAACTGGTTATACGCCGGGTCGTGGGCGGGCTTCGCGATCGGGCTGGACCTGCTGGGACCGAACACCATGCAGGTCCCTGAACTGTGGACAGAATTCGAGTGGGACAACGTGGGGTCTGTGGGCATCCAGTGGGACTGGGCAGGCTCCGGCGCCGAGGGCAAGCCGATACTTCTGGACGACGTATACATAGGTCCGGCCAACCTTGACCTTACGGGCCTCCTCCCGGCGAAGGTGCCGCCTCCTGCCGTGAACGGCGTAAACTTCGCCGCCGACGGCAATTGGCACGTCGTTTCCTGGACCCATGACGTTTCGGTGGCTGAGGATGCTGATCCGATCAAGACCTACAAGGTGTACGCCAGCCATAACCCGATAACGGACGTAAAGGCGCAGGGCGTAGCGCTGATCTCCACGATCAATGCTCGCGACAACAATGGCGCGCACACGGTGCGGAGTTCGGGCGAACTGCCCCATCCGTCCCTCGGCAATACCATCTACTATGCGGTAACGGGCCTGGACGCGAACGGCCTGGAAAACGTCAATGTGTCGAACAGCGCCGCGGCGCTCAAGGCTTCGCATTCGCCGGCGATCGTGCAATTGAGCTACCAGCAAGCCGCCGCCCTGAAGAGCAACATCGAGGCGGGGAACGCATCCCGCAGCGGCTTCCCCGAGGGGACCATGCCGTTCACGCTCAATCAGGCGCATTCGGTGCGTACCCTGGGAACCGCCGAGGTGACCGACAGCGACCTTTCCGCCTCCGTCTGGTTAGGATACTCGGACGAGCACGAAATCTATATCTACGCCGAAGTCACCGACGATATGGTGGAGGTATCCCCTGTCGACCGCGCGCTAGGCGATACCTGGCAGGACGACGCCATTGAACTCGTGTGGGGCAACTACGACGTGCGCAACGCAGGCGGGTCGATCGTGGGCGGCAGTCCGCATGTCGTCGCCGCGGCCGGCGACGACGGAAGAAGACGCGGCGATTATCCCGACTACCAGATACGCATATCCGCGCACGGCACGGCGGCGGAAGCCGCGGTCAAAAACATTACGGACCTGCCCGGCGGCGTCCTCAACCCCACGAACAAACTGGATTCGGGCGCCGGCGCGTACGCGCCCATGCCCGGCGGCTACAAGATACTGCAGGTTTTGCCCGTGGCCGAGTTCAAGGACCCGAGCGACAAGACGCCCGCCTTCCCCGGCGCCGGCGAGATTCGCTACTCTCCCATGTCGATTACTATAAACGATCGGGATGGCGGCAGCCGCGATGATCAGATCACCTGGAGCCTGCGCGCCGTTCCGCTAGGGGACAACGTCTGGAGGCAGCCCCACCAGTGGCAAACCGTAGCCATGGTTGGGCGCAATGTGCCGGATACGCCGAAGGCTCCGGTGGCGGAGGATCCAGGGAAGATGAAAATTCTTCGCCTGGGCGGCGGCGACCTCGTTGTGAACCTGGACGCGGAATTCACGGAATTCGGCAATACGACCTGGACCGTGCACCACTATTTGCCGGACGGCGGCGCGGCGGTCAATGACCCCGGCGACTCGTTTATCGCAGGGTCGCAGGCCCAAATTCAGCTGGACGCGGATATCCTGCGCGTTACGCCTACGAACCCCGGGGCGTTCAAGATCGCCTTCCAGCCGATGGGGTCCACCGGCGACGAGGACCTTCGACCCCTCGAATTCCAGGTCATGTCGAGCAATGCGCCCATGCTGCAAGCGAGCGCCGTGAGTTCCGGCGCGCAGTACAATGCGCAAGCCAACGGCTATTCACTGGTGGAGAATCTCAAAATAGGCGGAACTGCGTCGAAAGAACTGGACCTCGTCGAGTGGTTCACCGATCCGGACGACGCCGTGCTGTCGTATCGCCTTGTCGTGACCGATCCGAATGTCGTGACCGCCACATTGTCCGACGACGTCAAACTGAAGCTGGTTCTGACGGACCAGGCGCGAGGCGGCGACGGTGCGGACGTATGGGTCATCGCCTCGGATGACAGCGGGGAATACGCGCGGCTGCGCGTCGGCGTGAGCGTGTCCAGCGCGACCGGTCCCTATGTGGTCAGCCCGCTCGAGGATGTGATCATACGCGAAACGGACAAGACCGAAACGCATGTCCATCTGTTCGGAGCCTTCGCAGACGGTAACGGCGGCGCGCTCGGGTACGAGGTTACGGTGAGCGATCAGATACAAAAGCTGGACAACACGCTCATTACGCCGTACGTAAGAGTGGAGCTGGACCTGGTCGCAGCCAACGTGCGGCCCGGTAACGACGAGGGTAACATCCAGATCCTTCCGAGGGCGACCGGAACGGCCACCTTTACGGTGAAGGCCACAGAGGGCGGCGAATCCGCAGAGGACGTCTTCACGGTGATGATCGTATCCGCCAATGCGCCGGTGATCAAGACGCAGATTCCCGACCAGGAACTGAGCGCGGAAGGCGAAGCCGCGCAGATAAGCATGGCGGACATAGACGCCGACAAGGAAGGAGACCAACCTGCGTTCGAGGCGCCCGACAACAGCGCGCTGACGTACACGGTTTCCTCGAAGGACCCCGACGTCGCGCGGGCCGCCATAAGAGGCGGCGTATTGACGCTTACCCCCGTCTATAGCGTGCGAAACGGGGAAACTCGCGTAACGGTCTCGGCTACGAACGCCAGCGGCGAAACCTGGCGGCAATCGTTCAACGTGACGGTCACGGGCGCCACGAAGCCGTACCTCAATCCGGTGGCGGAGCCGATCCTGACGGTCGGCGTTATGATCGACCTCAACGACGGGGCATGGGTTCAGGACCTGACGAATTTGACGAATCCGCTGGATCCGACCGAAATGATCGGCGCGCTCTTTATCGATCCGAATGCGGACCCCCGCGACGCGCTTCCGGGCGGTTTTCTGCTGAGGATGGGCATAGAGGACGTGGTGGCGGACCATCGCTACGACGATCTGAGCACGGAGAACGATGTGGTCACGTCGGCCATGCGCATTACGCTGGATCCGATGACCGGCATGCTCACGATTACGCCGACGGCCCCGAATTCCGCCACGATCACCATCCGGGCCACGGACCGCGAGTTCAACGAGATTACGGCGACGACGAAGGTCACCGTGATGTCTGTAACGAGCGCGGAGAACAGCGAACTTCCGACGGAGGTGAGCCTTTCGCAGAACTACCCGAATCCGTTCAACCCCCAGACGACGATCGAGTACGCCTTGCCGCAGGCGGGCGACGTAAGCCTGATCGTGTACGACATGCTCGGGCGCGAAGTGCGCTCGTTGCTGAACGGGCCGCAGGCGGCGGGTCGGCACTCGGTGCGCTTCGACGCGAGCGGCCTGCCGAACGGCGCGTACGCGTATCGCCTCGTCGCTCCCGGCAAGACGATTACGCGCACGATGGTGCTCGTCAAATAAACGAAACCGCAAACAAGACGTAGCCTCTCGGCTTATCCCCCGAAAGCCCTCGTTGCTGCAAGGCAGCGGGGGCTTTTTGGCGGGTCTTTCTTACCCCGCGCGTATGCCGTCACGTGCGGCGGCAGGAGGACGCCAAACGCTCCGGTCGCGGTCAAGGTCATGCTGTTCGTCCGCCCGCGCGTACGCCGTCACGTGCGGCGGCGGGAGGAGGGGCGTTTATTGCACGCAGTACGCGTACAAGCGGTGCGGGAACGATGTATTCCTGAAGGGGAAACCGCTGTGCAAAACAGGCGGTATATGGTGTCTCCACGATAACGCAACCACAGGCGCAGATGATCAAGCGGCTATACGTTGACAACTATAAGTGCTTCGTGAATTTCGAGGTGGACCTGGATCCGATAACGCTATTGCTCGGCCGGAACGGAGCGGGCAAGACCGCCATTCTAGATATCGTTCTGGCTCTGCGGGAGCTTTTGCGGGGTACGGCGAAAGTAACCGACGCCTTCGTTTTTCCGACGGAAACCCTTACTCGCTGGCAAGACCGCAATATCCAGGTGTTCGAAATTGAGGTGGAGTTGGAGAGCGATACGTACGTTTATCGTGTTGAGGTGGAGCACGAAAGAGACAAAAAACTCGCCCGTATCGACGAAAGCCTGACTGCGAACGGAGGAAGTCTGTTCAGTTTTGCGAAGGGGGAGGTGCAACTGTATCGGGACAACCATTCCAAGGGTCCCTTTTTCGGTTCGGACTGGACGGAATCGGCGTTGGCGCGCGTGACTGAACGTCCGGACAACCAGCGTCTTTCGCGGTTTTTGGATTTCATGCGCAAGGTGATCGTATGCGGGTTGTATCCGAAGAGATTCGAACCGGAATCGCCGACGGAAGATGAAATGCTGTACCGGGATGGACGAAATTTCTCCGGCTGGTACCGCCATGTGGAGCAAGAGTACCCGGACCTCGATGAAGAGTACACGGGCGCCATGCGGGATGTTATCGACGGGTTCCATAGACTCCGCGTGGTGAAGGTGGGGCGGGATACCAAGGCGCTTATGATGGTGTTTCGCGAAGGCGTCGATGCGTCGTATGAACTTCGAATTGACGAAGTATCGGACGGGCAACGTACGCTCAGCGCTCTTTACGCCCTGACCTGTTTTGCACAGGGCGATGGGTATACTCTCTTTATAGACGAGCCCGACAACTATGTAGCGCTTGCGGAAATCAGGCCTTGGCTAATGAATATAGAAGAGATATGCGGCGAATCGATGCGTCAGGCGGTCATTTGCTCGCATCATCCCGAATACATTGATTACATCGGGATAAAGAGCGGGGTTCTGATGACGCGCGAAGGTTCGGGAGCGACCAGAGCGGGGAGGATCGCGGAAAAAAATAAAAGCGGTTTTTCCGGCGACAACACGCTCAGATTGTCGGAATTGGTGGCGAGAGGGTGGGAACAATGAGTCGAGGCGTCCGGGTTGTCATACTATGCGAAGATGACCGGCACGAACAATTCGCCCGGGCATTTTTGCGGGAATACCTCGGGTGGAGTAAACGCAAGGAAAGACGTTTCGTCGAGGTCAAAAACGTGAGTCGATCAGCTTTGGGCTCTGCCGAAAAGGCGGTGCGGCAAAGATATCCCGACGAATTGCGACTGTACCGCATTGGCTGCAAGAAGCAAAGCGACCTGCGCCTTGTCGTCATGATCGACGGCGATAAAGAGGGGGTGAAAGCTCGTCTGCATTCTTTGGACCAGTCTTGTAAAAATAAAAATGTGCCCATGAGGAATAAGAGCGAAAAAATAGCTGTGCTTGCGCCGACATGGAACATCGAAACGTGGCTTGCCTATCTTAAGGGGGCAACGGCGGACGAAACGAGGAAGAATTATCCCAAGTCCATATCCTCGGAAGATTTACAATCGCGCGTCGAGGAATTGGTCGGGATGTGTCGCAGCAACAAGTTGAGGCAACCTGCTCCTCCATCGCTGGAGGCGACCTGCAAGGAATTCAAGATGCTCGGGTATTAGGATGCTATCCAGCCTCGCCGTACGAAACTTCAAGAGCTACCGCAAAGCGACGCTGCATTTGTCGTCGTTGACGGCGCTGGTGGGCGCTAATGCCTCTGGCAAGAGCAACCTCGTCGAAGCGCTGTGGCTTTTGTCACGCATGGCCAAGGGCAATACCCTTGCCGGGATACGCTTCGAACTGCGCGGTGAACAGGGTCCGGTCCGGGGCAAAATGGATTCGCTGGGCTATCGCGGATCGGACTGGTTTGCGATGGCTTGCAGAACCGGACATTCGGATTGGAAGAGGTACGATATTGAGATTGAAATGCCCCGGAGCGGCGTTCCGCGGGTTTGCAAGGAAAGCATGACGGGGTCTGCCTCGTACCCGCCGTTATTTGACGTAGTCGGTCAATCTACGGACGGCGGAAGTCTGCAAGTCGCATACAATAATTTTGCTCGGGGCGGAAAAAAACCTCGGATTGCATGCAGCAGCGGAACGCCTGTGCTGGCGCAACTCGTGAGTCCGGCCCGATTCAAGAAAGAGCATAAAAAGGCGCAGGAGGTGATTCCAGGGGTTACGCAATGCTACCTTCGGTGGTTGTCGGATATTTTCTTTTTGGACCCAAATCCAGCCGACATGCGCAGTTACGGCTCGAAAGCAGATCCTGAACTGGGCGAGCGCGGCGGCAATCTTTCCGGTACGCTTTTCGATCTGTGCGAGCGTGGAGAGAAAGAAAGGCTTCTGGATTTTGTCAGAGCATTGCCGGAGCAGAACATTCGCGATATCGACTTTATTCATACGCCTCGCGGAGAGGTAATGGTTAGTTTGAAGGAGACCTTCGGAGACGCGGACCAATCCTGCGATGCGGTCCTTTTGTCCGACGGGACCTTGCGGGTGCTTGCCATTGCGGCTGCTATGCTCTCCTCGAAGCCAGAGAGCCTTGTGGTGATCGAGGAGATCGACAACGGAGTCCATCCGAGTCGGGCGAGGTCGCTTCTGAAAAATATTTCAGACATCGCCACAGAAAGAGACCTTCGCGTACTGATAAGCACCCACAATCCGGCCCTGCTTGACGCGCTGCCGGACAAAGCCATTCCGGACGTCACGTTTTGCTATCGCAGTCCACAGGACGGTTCCAGTTGTCTGCTGCGGCTCCAGGATATGCCCGATTATCCCGATCTGGTAGCGCAAGGACCTGTCGGCGCGCTAATGACGGCAGGAATCATTGACCGGTTCGCAAAGAGGCAGCGCAGTGAGAAGGAGCGGATGGTCGAATCGCTTGCCTGGCTCGAGGCGATCAAGTAGTTATCGTGGAGTGTGCCGATGTATGCTATTTACATTATCGACACTTCGGTGTTGCTGAATATCCTTGACGCGCCCGGGTACAATCAGGATCGGGATACGGTGTTTGCGGATTTCAAGGACCGCATCAAGGCCAAGAGCCGGTTTCAATTGCCGATAGCTGCGATCATAGAGACAGGGAATCACATTGCGCGCATACCCAATGGGGATCGCCGAAGGCGCTGCGCAGAAAAGTTTTGCAATATGGTTGAGAAAGCGCTTGATGGGCAAGCGCCTTGGGTTGTAACGCAGACGCCGGACGCACAGAAGATCAGGAAATGGCTTGCGCAATTTCCCGATCATGCGATGCAAGCATTAAGCATAGCGGATACATCCATCATTCATGTATGGGAAGAAGCATGCATCCGTAATCGGGGTAAGCGCGTGGCGATATGGTCCCTCGACCAAAATCTTGCCGCCCATGACCGTAAACCGTAAGGCGAACCCGGAACGCCAACAGGCGCGCCTTACCCCGCCCGCGCGTACGCAGTCACATGCGGCGGCAGGAGGAGGGGGCGTCTCGCGGTCTTCACTTCTTCCTTGATGCGTTCTTCGAGCGTGTCCAGGCCCACTTCTTCGGCGGTTGCAATCCCGAACTGTTCGAAGAGCGGCAGGAAACTGGCGAAGGCCTGCACGGCGTACGGGTATCCGGGCCATGAGTCTGCGCCGCCCACGAGCGCTTCGTAGTGCATCGTCGGGGCGGGCAGGCCTGCGTCCACGAAGGTCCGGTACAGGTCGAAGCCCATGTTCGTAGCGGCCCCGGATTGCTCGAACACCGCGAGCACCCAGTCTGTGAGCTGGTTCATGAGCGGCGTATCGGGATGTTCGAAGGTGCGGTACCGTTCCAGGTCCGCTTCCTGAAACGCCGCGACGCCGCCGGGGCGGAGGCGTTGCGCGAATCCTTTCAGGGCTTCCGCTGGATCGGCCATGTACATGAGCACGAGCCGACCCGCCACGACGTCGAAGTCGTTTCCGACGTCCAGCGTACGGGCGTCGCCCGCCACGAATTCGACGTGGCTGTGTCCGGCGGCCTCGGCGCGCGCGCGCGCGGTTTCCAGAATCTGCGGATTCATGTCCACGCCGGTCACATGGCCTTCCGGTCCCACGAGGCCGGCAAGGGCCAGCGATACGTCTCCTGCGCCGCTGCCGACGTCCAGCGCCTTCATGCCCGGGCCGATGCCGGCTTCCCGGAAAAAGCGCAGCGTGACGCCTTCGTAGAGCAGCGACTGGGAAATGAGGCGTTCGGTTTCTCCTTCGCTGCGTCCCATGGTGTAGATCGGGTCGGCATTCGGTTTCGTCATGGCGCGTGCAGTGTTTGAAGTAGTAAGGTCAAGGCGTGCGGGAAAGATACGCCGTATATTCTTACGGCGCATCCGCGAATGCGCGCAGGACGCCGCATGGCGTATTTCGCCGAACCTCGCCAAGATGCTTTAGCTGAAGCGGCAATGTCAGCAAAAAATACAAGCAGGCCGTGGAGACGCTTCGGGAAGCGTACGAAACGGATGCGCGCGCCTTGGCCGCGGCGGTTCGCAGGCGTCCGGGAGGCGCTATCGACCCCATTGCTGCGTTCCGGGCCTCGGAATACCGGGAACGGGTCGCCCAAGACCGCGCCGGCGCTGCGTACGTTCCGTCCCAAAGCCTCTGACCAGGCGCGAGCGCGCCGGAAGCCGACGCCGCAACCAACGCATCATATGCTTGCCGTGGACCTTGGCGCTGCGAGCGGGCGCGCCGTGCTGGGCCGGTTCGACGGGGAACGCATGGAAATGCAGGAAGTGCGCCGTTTCAGCACGCCCGTCGCGGAGGCGGATGGGCATATCCTGTGGGACGTCCATGCGATCGAAGAAGAGATATGGGCTGCGTTGCGGGCTGCGCTGACCGAGGCCCCCGACCTGCGGTCCGTATCCGTGAATTCCTGGGGCGTCGATTACGTGCGTCTCGACGCCGGGGGACGACCGCTCGGCTTGCCGTATTGCTACCGGGACCCCCGGCTGGACGGGGTGATGGCGTCCGTGCTGGAAAAGATTCCGGCAGAGGATATCTACGAGCGCACCGGCGTTGCTTTTCTGCCGTTCAACACGTTGTATCAATTGGCGGCGGACCGGCGGGAAGGGCTGCAGGCGGCGCGTTGCCTCATGATCGCCGATTATTTCAATTACCGGCTTGGCGGGCGCCCGGCGGCCGAGGCGTCCCTTGCGAGCACCACGCAGATGGTGGATATCCATACGGGGCAGTGGGCGGTTCCGCTCCTGCAAAAGTTGGGCCTTGATCCGTCGCCGTGGCCCGAAATCGTTCCGTCGGGCGCGGTCCTCGGGGCGGTGCGGGGCCATCCGGACGTTGCGGTCGTCGCTACGTGCAGCCATGATACGGCGCTGGCCGTGGCGGCTGCGCCCGCCACAGGTTCCGGTACATGGGCCTATGTGAGTTGCGGAACCTGGTCGCTTTTCGGGATGGAGCGCGCGGCGCCCGTGGTTACGCCCGCCGCGCTCGCCGCCGGATACGCGAACGAAATCGGCCTGGACGGTTCCATTCGTTTGCTCAAGAACCTGACCGGGTTGTGGGTGTTGCAGGAATGCGCCCGCGAATGGGGCGGGGCGGCATGGGAGGAACTGGAAGAAGCGGCCCGCGCGGCGCGTTCGCCGGGCGCCGCGCTGGACCTGGAGGATGCGCGGTTTTTGCGCCGGGGCGGCATGGAGCGGCGCGTGCTGGATGCGTTGCGCGAACAGGGCGCGCCGCTCCCCGCCTCGCGCGGCGAACTGTGCCGCGCCATTCTGGAGAGCATTGCGGATAGTTACCGCCGGGCGCTGGCCGATCTGGAACGGGTCGCGGGGGAGCGCATCGATGTATTGCATATTGTGGGCGGCGGGTCGCAGAACGGCCTGTTGTGCGCATGTACGGCGCAGGCGTGCGGTCGGCCCGCGATAGCGGGTCCGGCGGAGGCGACGGCGCTGGGGAATATGCTGGTGCAGCTCAGGACGCTGGGCGGTCTTCCGGACGGGGTTTCCCTGCGGGAGGTATCCGCTCGGTCCTGCAACGTGCGTACGTATCGACCCGGCGGTCAGGTTTTACAGGGGCTTGCGCTCAAAGCGAACATCCGTCATTTTCCGTTCCGCCGACGGATGTGATCGGAGGCTTTGGGCTTGCGGGACGCGGCTATGCTCCTGCTCCGGCATATTCATAATCCGATTTCTGGCCCCTCAAGTTGATAACCGGAACGGAATCAGCCAGCACGCGCTTGACAAAATCAGGGCCAAATGCAACGTATGGTTCCTCGCCGGAATCGATCGTGACTTGAAAGTTCAATTTGCCATCCTGCAACTCCATCAGGATGGCGTAATTCTTCGCCTTCTTTAACATCTTCTTTGGGGAATTAACCAGAATGCCTGACAACCTCTCCGCGGGCCGCGCACCCTTCATCGAATGTGCACCAAGCGACCCACCTGCGTTGAGACGCCTTCGGGAGACGTCGCGATCAGACGATACAGGTACAGTCCCGAGGGCAGCGTCGCGCCATTCAGTTCAATGCTGTGCTCCCGTCCGGAGGCCATATCCACCGGAGGCGTCATAAGCACGCGGCGGCCCGTCACGTCTATGACCTCGACCGTCACGTACGCCGATCCGGGAAGATCGAATACCAGACGCGTCGAGCGCCGAAAAGGATTAGGATAGTTGCCGCGCAGCGCGAACGATTCGGGCAATGTTTCGTTTTCGGCATGCACTGACGCAACCACCTCAATGGCGAACAGCAGGCTGTCGGCGGCCCCGTTTGCGTCGGCTGCCTTGTACGTGTAGGTCACGGGGGTCGCCGGGATTACCGTCGGCGCTCCGCCGATAGTGCGCGCCGATGCGTCAAAGCTTAGTCCTGCCGGCAGGGTCGGGGCCAGCGTATAGGTATAAGGCGGCGTGCCTCCAATTGCTTCGGGAAGGACAACGTCCGGTATTGTCGCGCCCACGGCGAAGGTTTGATCTTCAATACCCCCTGCAAAGTGCATCCCTGTACAAGTGGGGCCGCCCACGTTCGGGATGCTGCTCACCCATGCCTGGAATGCGTCGTCCCCCGGCGCGCACAGGTCCTGGCCGCCAAACTGGAAGGTTTCAAGACTGTCCAGCTGCATGAGATTCCGCGGCAGCACGCCGGTCAGCGCGTTGTTACGGAGGTCAAGACTTTTAAGCCGGGGGAGATCGCCGAGCTCCGGTGGGATCGGCCCGGACAGGGAATTGTTATCCAGCTGCAAATCGTGCAACTGCGAGAGGTTGCCTAATTCGGGTGGGATCGGCCCGGACAGGGAATTGTTATCCAGCTGCAAATCGTGCAACTGCGAGAGGTTGCCTAATTCGGGCGGGATCGGGCCCGTCAAGGAATTGCCCCCCAGCCGCAGTTGTCCCAACTGCGAGAGGTTGCCTAATTCGGCCGGAATCGGGCCCGTCAAGGAATTGCCCCCCAGCCTCAGCAGTCCCAACTGCGAGAGGTTGCCTAATTCGGCCGGAATCGGGCCCGTCAAGGAATTTACATCCAGCCTCAGGTATTCCAACTGTGAGAGATTGCCTAATTCGGGCGGAATCGGGCCCGTCAAGGAATTGCCCCCCAGCCTCAGCAGTCCCAACTGCGAGAGGTTGCCTAATTCGGGCGGGATCGGGCCCGTCAAGGAATTTCTATCCAGCCTCAGATATTCCAACTGCGAGAGATTGCCGATTTCGGGTGGAATCGGGCCCGTCAAGGAATTTCTATCCAGCCTCAGATATTCCAACTGCGAGAGATTGCCGATTTCGGCCGGCATCGGGCCCGTCAAGGAATTTACATCCAGCCTCAGGTCAGTCAACTGCGAGAGGTTGCCTAGTTCGGGCGGGATCGGCCCGGACAGGGCATTGTCATACAGCGCCAGTAGTTTCAACTGCGAGAGGTTGCCTAGTTCGGGCGGGATCGGCCCGGACAGGGCATTGTCATTCAGCCACAGTTCTTCCAACTGCGAGAGGTTGCCGAATTCGGGCGGGATCGGGCCCGTCAGAGAATTGTTCTCCAAATCCAGGATTTGCAGCTTCGGGAAATTGCCGAATTCGGGCGGGATCGGGCCCGTCAGGGTGTTGTTCCACAGAATCAGCCACTGCAGTTCCGTGAGGTCAGCCAGTTCGGGCGGCAGCTGTCCCGTTAGATGGTTGTCCCGCAGAATCAGCCACTGCAGTTCCGTGAGGTCAGCCAGTTCGGGCGGCAGCTGTCCCGTTAGATTGTTCTCCGGCAATTCCAACAGCGCCAGCCATCCCTCGTTAAGACCGACGCCGTGCCACGCGCCCAGCTCTTCCTCGGTCGGAACCCTTGTGATGTCCCAGTTGTCGTTGTGCGTCCAGTCGTCCCCGCCGGTCGCCGCGTACAACGCACTCAGGCTCCAGTGCACTACCTCCAGCGACCAGTTGACCCTAAACGAAAGCTGGTCCGCCCCGTCCTCGAATGCGCCGTCGCGGATGTGCGTGTAGAATCGCACCCGCTGATTCTCGGGCGCATCCGTGGCCACCGTGAACTCCAACCGGACCTCAACCGAGTCCCCGCTGGCCAGGTAGCCGACATCCGCTTCCGCCCCCGTCATGTCAATAAACGGATACGGCTCCGTCCCCGTGAGCCCCACGCTGAGCTGACGAGCGTCGGAAAGGTAATTGACCACCGTCGTCGTTACCGTCACCGCATCGCCGGAGGCAATCTGGCGGTCGCCGTCGTCGTCCGTCCAACTCCAGCGCTTCAGGCGCACCGCAGGCAAGGCAGGCTCCCGGATGGCCGCCAGCGCGTTTACGAACCCGCGCCCCAGCTCTCCGGCCAAGTCCGGGTTCTCCGCGTCCATGTTGTCGCTCGCAAGCCGAATGTGCTCGCGCAGCGCGTCCGGCCCCATATCGGGAAACCTCGTTTTCACTAATGCCGCCACGCCAGCTGTCAGCGGAGACGAAAACGACGTTCCGTTGATGTGCCCATAGCTGTTATCTGTCTCCGTAGTCAGAATGGATGTGCCCGGAGCAAAGACGTTCACCAGCTTCCCGTAGTTCGAAAACTCCGCCCGCCTGCGCGTGTCCTTCTCCGTGGCGCCCACCGACAGCACCCGCGGATTGCGGGCCGGGTAGAAACGGAACAGGTCGATGCTGAGACCATTGTTAGAGGCCGCCGCCACCACGAGCGCGCCCAGGTCCGTGGCCAGATCCAGCGTCTGGTCAGCGAGCCTGATTTCATCGTCGGTTCCCGCCGGGCCGCCCCAACTCGCATTGATGATGTCCGCCCCGTTGGCGGCCGCATAGAGTATGCCCTCGTAGCCGTTGCAGATGGCGTCGCTGTCTGCCCCGCACCCCACAGTGACGTGCATTAATTCCGCGTTCCAGGCCGCGCCAGCTACGCCCACGCCGTTGTCGGTTACCGCGCTGGCCGAACCCGCGACGGCCGTGCCGTGCAGGGCGCTCAACCCCGTTGGATCGTTGTTCGTCTCGTCCCCGTTCTCAAAGTTGACGCCATGCACGTCGTCGATGAACCCGTTGCGGTCGTCATCGATGCCGTTGCCGGCTATCTCGCCCGGATTCGTCCACACGTTCGCGCGCAGATCCTCGTGGCGCCATTCCCCGCCGCTGTCCACGATCGCGATCACCGCCCGCGGCGCTCCGCTTTCGCCCTTGACCGCATCCCACGCCTGCGGCAACCGCAACAGATTCAGTTCCGGCTGATCGCCAAATTTCGGATCGTCGGGGTCTACGCGTTTCCAATGCGCCTGCGTACGGTTAACCGGCACCGGCTCGGCATACGCCACGCCCGGGGCCGCAGCCAGATCGCCGGCTACCTGTTTCGGGGCAGCGCCGGCGCTATAGCGCACATAGTACGTGCGGCGCAGCGCCATCAGATTGCGACGGGTTTTCGGCGTCGGCTCGACATAATCCAGAAACGGATATACCCGCTCGATCAGGTAAACGCCGTATTGCCCGGCCCTCCGGTCGAACTCCTGCAGCCCGGTCGCGCTGGTCTTGTTTACAACGAAGACCTCGGGCGCGAACTGCACCACGACCACGCGGGGGACATATTCGGGCCGATCCTGCTCCTTGACCACGGGTGCGCGTTCGTTCCGCATCATGGCTTTGCGGCGGGACCGCTCATGCTCCGGGATCTCCTGAGCAGCGATCGGAACCGTTAGCAGCATCACAGAAGCTATGGCGAGCAAAGCAACGGCAGTGCGATGCAAGACGGCAAAGCATGGAAAAAAATCGGGACTCATATACGAACGCAACGCTGCTTTTCCTTCACAATGAATAAGGCCCAAACCTTGTAATTTCATGATCGCGGGTTCTGCGGGTGCGTTCGGGCATGGGACGCCTCCTTGGGTTGGTTGGATCGGAACAAGGTCGCTATCCGACGCCTTAAATCCCAAAAACGCTGTTCAACAAACCCGAACCACTTCTTAGCTCCCCGGAGCGCCTGATCGCCCTGTTTATATATTTCAAGCAGGATCCAGAACCTCCCCTCAATGATATATTGGATGCCGTTCTGCATGTTCCCCAATAATTAGCAGCTAACGGATTAGCTTCTGTGCAGGGTCAGCGCCTTTGCCCGTGGTTTGTTTTCCAACGCATAGTCACATTATTTTCACAATACGATGAGCCATTCTGCGGAAACGCCGACCTTTTTGCACGTCGAAGACCAGTGGGACGAAGACGTAGCCGCCCGCCTCGACGGGTTGGGACGCTTGGTGTATCGCTCGAATTTACTGGGGCGCGACCGGCGTTTTACGAACACTGGCGGCGGCAATACGTCGTCGAAGATCATGGAGCGGGACCCCGTCACCGGGGAGGAGGTGGAGGTGCTCTGGGTCAAGGGGTCCGGCGGCGATCTGGGTACGGCGGGCCGGGAGAATTTCGCGTCGCTGTATCAGGACAAACTGCTGGCCTTGCAGGAAACCTATGCGCGATTTCCCGAGCGCGGCCTGAAAACGCAGGCGGAGGACGCGATGCCCGCCTTGTATGCGCATGCCGTGTTCAATCTGAATCGGCGGGCGCCCAGCATAGATACGCCCCTGCATGGTTTCGCGCCGTATCGGCATGTGGATCATATGCACCCGGTGGCCGCCATTGCGATCGCCACGGCGGACCGCGGGGCCGAATTGACCCGCGAAGCGTACGGAGACGAGGTGGTATGGGTGGACTGGAAACGGCCGGGGTTCGAACTGGGCCTGGATATTCAGCGCATTTGCGAGGAATGCCCGGAGGCGAAGGGCGTCATGCTGGGTGGGCATGGCCTCATTAACTGGGCCGACGACGATCGGGAATGCTACCTGCTCACGTTGCGTCTGATTGACCGGGCCGAGCAGTTCGTGGCGGAGCGAACCGCCGGGCAAGCGCCTTTCGGCGGCGCGCGATACGAGCCTCTTTCCGAAGATGCGCGGCGGGCGGCGCTGGCCGATCTGTTGCCCTCGTTGCGCGGACGGCTGAGCCGGGAGCGGAAAGTGATCGCCACGGTAGACGCCTCCGCGGAAGCGCTCCGGTTCGCCAATTCCCGCGACGCTTCCCGCCTCGCCGAGCTCGGCACGTCGTGCCCGGATCACTTTTTGCGCACGAAAATCAAGCCGTTGTATCTGGATCGCCGCCCCGGGGACGGGAATCCCGAGGCGCTTCGCAAGCAGCTCGACGAGGCGCTGGCCGCCTATGCGCAGGACTATGCGGCGTATTACGAGGCGCGCCGCCGTCCGGATTCTCCCGCCATGCGCAGCGCCCTGCCGTCCGTCGCGCTGTTGCCCGGCCTTGGCCTCGTCGGGTGGGGCAAGAACAAGCGCGAGAGCCAACTTGCCGCGGAGTTTTATGCTTCCGCCATAGAAGTCATGCGCGGCGCGGAGGGGATGGGGGCCTATGCGGCGCTGTCCCGGCAGGAAGCCTTCGATATCGAATACTGGGCGCTGGAGGAGGCCAAGTTGCAGCGCATGCCCCCCGAAAAGGAACTGGCCCGCGAGGTTGCAGTGGTGGTGGGCGCGGGCAGCGGCATAGGGGCGGCGGCGGCGCAGCGCTTTGCAAGCGAGGGCGCCGCGGTGGTTGCGGTCGATCTGGACGAGCGCGCCGCCCGCGCCACCCTTGCCGCAGCGCCGACGATGGATGCGGATGCGGCGCTTGCCCTCCAGGCGGACGTTATGGACCGAGCGTCCGTGCGCCGCGCCTTGCAGGAGGCGGCGCTTGCTTTTGGGGGGATAGATCATGTGGTGGTGACAGCCGGGCTGTATCCCACGCCGGACGCCGTCGGGGATATTTCCGATGCGGCCTGGGCCAAAACGTTTGGGATCAATGTGACCGGTTCCTGGATCGTGGCGGACGAAGCGGCCCGGATATGGTCGGCGCAGGATTTGCCGGGCAGCCTCGTGTTGACGACAAGCGCCAACGCCGTAGCGGTCAAGCCGGGGAGCCTTGCGTACGACGCCAGCAAAGCCGCCGTAAACCATCTTGTCCGCGAACTGGCCATGCGGCTGGCCCCGAATATCCGGGTCAATGCGATAGCCCCGGCCACGGTGCTCGGCGGAAGCAGCATGTTTCCCCGGGATCGCGTCATGGCCTCGCTGGTTCGGTACGGGTTGCCTTGCGAGGAAGGGGAGGATACGGATGCGCTGCGACGGCGGCTCGCCGATTTCTACGCCGGGCGCACGCTGCTGCGCCAGGCGATTCTTGTCGAGGATCAGGCCGAGGCCGCGTTTCTGCTCGCGAGCCGTCGGTTGGGCAAGACCACCGGGCAGATTCTTCAGGTGGACGGCGGGTTGCCGGAGGCGTTCTTGCGATGAAGGTCGGGTTGTTCGTGCCCTGTTATATCGACCAGTTCTATCCGCAGGCGGCGGTGGCGACGCTCGAACTGCTGGAGCGCCTCGGCTGCGACGTGGCGTATCCTCGCGAGCAGACCTGCTGCGGGCAGCCTATGGCGAATGCCGGATGCGCCGGAGAAGCCGAGGCCACGCACCGGCATGCCGCGGCCTGTTTCGGAAAATTCGACTATGTGGTGGGGCCCTCGGGAAGTTGCGTGTTGCACCTGAGGGAGCATGTCGAAAAGATGTCCGCCGTTCGTTATTACGAACTCTGCCAGTTTCTGGTGGAGGTGTTGCGGGTGGAGCGCCTGAATGCGTCCTTTGCCTGCCGCGTGGGTTTGCATGCTTCTTGCCATGGCCTTCGGGGGCTGCGCCTGGGGCGGGCCTCGGAGCGACAGGAGCCGCCGTTCGATTATGCGGCCCATCTTCTGGATATGGTGGATGGGCTGGAGCGGGTTTCGCTGGACCGCCCGGACGAATGCTGCGGCTTCGGGGGGATGTTCGCCGTGCAGGAGGAGGCGGTTTCGGTTCGGATGGGCGCCGACCGGGTTGAGGATCATCTGCGGCAGGACGTCGAGGTCGTCACGGGGACCGATATGTCCTGCCTGATGCATCTCGATGGGCTTGTCCGCCGCCGCAACCTGCCGTTGCGGGTATTGCATGTGGCCGAAATTCTGAACGGAAGCGCGGACTTGATCAGAGTATCCCACCATGCATGACTCCGCGCAGGACGTCGCGCCCGTCGATCATGCCGACCGGGCGGCCCGCTTCAATATCGATAGCGAGCAGGTAGCCTGGCACGATTCCGTGCTCTGGCGCATCCGCGAAAAGCGCGATGCGGTCGCCGGGCGCACGGAAGGATGGGAGCAACTGCGTACGCTGGCCTCGCAAATCAAGGAGCATACCCTGTCGAGGCTGGACGAATACCTGATGGCGTTCGAGGAGGCGGCGACGGCGAACGGGGTGCAGGTGCACTGGGCCGTGGATGCGGAGGCGCACAATCGCATCGTGTACGATTTGCTCGAGGCGCGGGGCGTCCGCCGCGTCGTCAAGAGCAAGTCCATGCTGACGGAGGAATGCGGCCTGAATCCGTATCTCGAAGCGCGCGGCCTCGACGTTGTGGATACGGACCTTGGAGAACGCATCGTGCAGCTCCGCGAGGAACCGCCGAGCCATCTGGTGGCCCCGGCGATCCATGTCCGCAAGGAGGAAATCGCCGCCCTGTTCCACGAAAAACTGGGGACGCCCGTCGAAGCGACCGATCCGAGCTTGCTGGCCGGCGCGATGCGGCAGGACTTGCGGGCCCGCTTCCTGAGCGCCGACGCCGCGATCACAGGCGTCAATTTCGCCGTGGCCGCCACCGGCGGACTGGTGGTGGTGACCAACGAGGGCAATGCGGACCTGGGGGCGCATCTGGCGCCGGTGCATATTGCCTGCATGGGCATTGAGAAACTCATTCCGAAACCGGAGCATCTCGGCGTTTTTCTGCGTCTGTTGTCCCGCAGCGCAACAGGCCAGCCTCTTTCCGTTTACACGTCGCATTTTCACCGTCCGGCGCCGGGCCGCGAACTCCACATCGTGCTCGTGGATAACGGGCGCGCGCGTCACCTGGCGCGGGAGGATTTTCGGGCTTCGCTCAAGTGCATACGGTGCGGGGCGTGTCTGAACACCTGCCCGGTGTACCGGCGCAGCGGGGGGCATAGCTACGGCGCGGTCCCGTCCGGTCCGATCGGGGCGATTCTGGCGCCCGGCAGGGATATGGAGAAATACGCTGCATTGCCGTTCGCCTCGTCCCTGTGCGGCTCGTGCAGCGACGTATGCCCGGTCAAGATCGATATCCATGTCCAGCTCTACCGGTGGCGTCAGGTTGCCGCGCGCGAGGGGCATATTTCCCGGGGCAAGCGCCTGGGGATGCGCATGGCCGGATGGATTACCCGGCGTCCGGCTCGGTACCGGCTGGCGGGCCGGTTGGCCCGGAGCCTGCTGCGGTATGCGCCGCGCCGCCTGCTTTACGGGCGCTGGAACGCCTGGGGACGGGCGCGGGAGCTTCCGGAACGTCCTGTCCGGTCGTTCGGGGAATGGCATGCCGCCGAGCGGGGGAAGAAATGAAGCGAAAGAACCGTCATAACAGCCGGGGATGCTGTGTTTTTCACTGCTCCGCGCGAACGGGAAAAAGATGAACCGAAAGCGTCGGCATAACGCCCCGCGCAGCGCAGGGAGCGGTGCGCAGGAAGGGTCCCCAAACGGATATCCTGCCCGCAAAGCCATCCTTGAAGCGGTGCGCCGCGCCAAACCGCCTGCCGTGCCTCTTCCGGCCATTACCGGCGTCCGGGACGCCGGGGCCGGCGATCCGGTCTCCCGCTTCATGGCCTCGGTGCAGGCCGCCGCCGCAGACGTACAGATCGTGGAGACGGGGGGCGTGGAGGCGGCGGTGCGGGAGCGGTACCCGGAGGCCGTATCCATCGCTGCGACGGTTCCGGCGTGGTCCTTCGACTGGATGGCCGCTGGCGCCGATGTGCAGACCATGGCCCGGCTCGACGTGCTGGCGTGTCCCGGCGAACTCGGGGTGGCGGAGAACGGGGCCGTATGGCTGGGCGAATCCGCGATGGGGCCGCGGGCCGCCCCGTTTCTGACGCAGCATCTGGTGCTTGTGCTGGACAGGAGCGCCATCGTGGCGGACATGCACGCGGCATACGACCGCCTCGATGTGGCCAGAGAAGGCTACGGATTGTTCGTGGCTGGTCCGTCCAAGACCGCCGACATCGAGCAAGCCCTGGTAATCGGGGCGCACGGCCCCCGGAGCCTGACGGTGCTGCTTACGTAGGTAGCGCGCACAGGCCTGTTTTTTCGAGCATTCCCTCCTGAGAAGCCATCCTTCGGCTTCGCGATCCTGTTACGCAGGCAGTCCTGTGCACCATAGGTAGCCGACATAAAGTCAATTGTCTATATGTCATAAAATCAATTGGATATATGATATAAGGTCAATTGGGTATATGACATCAGGTCAATTACAATACGATCTGAAATCGGTTACAATCTGACCTGGCGATGTACTTCGCGTGCCCTGCTCCAGGCGATGGGGAAGAAAGCGGGCAGGTCCGCGCCCGTCCATGCGCAGGCCGTGCAGGATGAGCGCGGGCGCGTCAGAAGGGCTGGCTTCATGCCCGGAACGGCTGGCTACCCCAGGAACGGTGCGTCAGAAGGGCTGGCTATCCCCGAAACGGCGCCAGATGCTTCTCGAAATGCCGCCGGACGCCTTCCCGGTGCGCCTCGGCATGTTCGGCGAGCGCCGCGTACGCCTCGTCGTAGTATGTTTCGAGCACCGCGCCGAACGCCACATGGACGACTTGCCGGGCATGATGGTCGTCGAGCAGGTCTGCGAGGGCGCTGTCGGGCACAGTCGGGATGCATTCCGCCCGCCCGTCGAGATGGTAACTCTGGCGGTTCGCGGCGTACCCTTCCACAGCGAGGTTCAGAATCCGACGGAAAAGGCCCGGCGCATGGCGCGCAATCACGCGCAAGGCTTCCAGCCAGCTGGTGCCGGAGGTTTTGACGTGGACGTATTCGGGCGTGCGCCGCTGGATGGTTGGATAGATGGCCAGTTTGTCGCTGCCGGAATGCACGCTCAGTTTGTAGGGGCCGAGTTCCTCCGCAATAGCGGCGTGCGCGGCGTAGTCCCGCGCGAACGCCTCCGTATCTCCCGCATAATCCACGCCCTTGTAAAAATCTCCGACGAACCGGGGCGCCAGCCCGATGAAGTCGATTCCGAGCCTCTGCAGCTCCAGCGCAATGAAGCGATGCTGCGCGGGGGTGGTGGGCGTATCCGTTTCGTCGACCGAAACTTCGAGATCGAAGGGGGCTGCGCCGAACCGACTGCGCAGGTGCGCATGGAGCCGGGCCACATGCGCAAGGGCTGCGCCATACTTCACGGCGGCCCGCAGGTAGGTTTCTTCGGAAAGCGCGTCGCTCCCCGCCGCTCCGGTCACGTACCGTCGCCGATGATCCTTCGGGTTGCTCCGGAGGATGTCCCAGGGCAATTCCGCAATCTGACTCCAGAGCGCGGCGGGATCGTCCGTATCGGCGCCGGAGCGCACGTATTGCCCCGGATCCAGCGTAAACCCTATGAATCCCGCATCAATGCACCGGTCGATCTCCGCCTCGGTCTTGACGTGGTCTGCATCGCAGCCGAAGCCGCCCCGGTATCCGGTTTCGAGCACGGCCCAGGTTACGTCGTCCAGAACTTGCTGCGGACTGCGTCGGGCGCGCGCCATTTCGCGCATGGATTGCTGCGCAAGGACCGGAAAAAAGCCGCTTTCCGGCATGGTTTCGAGGGCGTCGAGATGTCCGGGCGTGGCGACGCCCAGCCGGTCTCCGAAACCGAACGATTTGCGCAACCCCACGAGTGCCGGGGCCGTCCACGGGAGGGCTTTCCGAAGGGCCTCGGCATTGTGCGCATCGAGGGGACAGTATGTTCCGTCCGCGTCGGCGGCGCCCTCGAATCCGTCCGGCGGATTTCCTGCGATGCGCAGCATGCGCTGGCCGCCGCGCCGGACGATGGAAAAGGAGTTTTGCGTTGCCATGCCGTTACGGATTGATGCGTATGGTGAAGTATGGGATGCTCTGATCAAAACCGCTTCGCTCAGCGCTTCACGGACGTGACGCGCTCGAGCGCGCCGGGCCGCCCTCGTCAAAGGATTCTTTGCATGCCGGAAAATGCCCACGTTTCCGTGTGCGGTGGATTACCATTCAATGTTTTCTTTCGGGCGCTGCGCACTGTGTATCTACCGAAAACATGCCTGTTTTTGCCGGGGATCGGGGCGTTGCTGCCGCGCATGCCAGGGGGCTCCGTATCGCTTGCATATCGCGGCGAGGGTTTCCATGCGTTCGCGGGCCGCGGCGCGCATAAACGCATCGAGCGGGGCGCCTTCAAGGGCGACGCCTTCGCCCCAGACGGCCCGTCCCGCGATGACTCCGCTGGCGCCTGCCCGGCACGCTGCCTCCGCCTGTCTGGCGAACAATTCGAAAGATACGCCCCCGCTCAACAGCGTCCACGGGACCGCGCAGGCCGCGTCGAGCGCCCGGAGGGCCGGTTCCCAGGCGTCCTCGGGGGCGTCGGGATTCAGCGGGAACGGCAGCTTGAGCACATCCACGCTGCGTTGCGAAAAATGCCGCGCGGTTTCTACTACGACCTGTATGCGTTCCTCGTTGGAAAGCGGCTGGTCGGGGTCGAGCGAGCAGGCCACCGGTTCCAGAAAGAAGGGCAGGCCCCGGGCGCGGCACTCCGCTCCGATCCGGTCGACCCCTTCCGTTTGCGCGGCGGCGCGCGCGGACTCCGGGTGAAAAAAGAGCAACAGTTTTGCGCCGTTGCCGCCGGAACGGACGATTCCTTCTACCCCCCAGTTTTCGATGAATACCGTTTCCCGGCGGCTTGGATGCGCGCTGTAGTCGGTGACCTCCAGGGGGGCAAGGAGGCCGGATTCGCGTTCGGGGTTGCCGGAATTGTTCGTTAGTGCAGGGTCCGCCAGCGCGGGGAAGCCGTACTCCGGATCGGCCAGTACGGCGTCGTACGAACCGGCAAGTCCGTGGATCGCCGCCCGTTTGAACGCCAACATGTCTTGCTTGCCTGTCGGGCGGCCCCGCGCCTTCGCCATATCCTCTGCAAGATTGGCCCGGTGATCGATGGCGAGTACGGTAAACACACCCGCCTCCCCCGCACACCGGGTCAAATGTTGCTCGATCGCAAGGCGCGCCGCGGGCCGGTCCTCAGGGCTTTCGTCCTTGCGGTCTGCCCGGCCTGTCCGGTCTGCCCGAATGGGTGCTGTCCCCATCAGAATCCCCCTTGCTCCTCGATAAAGGAAGCGGCTTCTTCGCGCGTGGGCATGTCGTTCGCGCAGGCGTGGCGCGTCACGACGATCGCTCCGGTAGCGTTGCCGAACCGGGCGCATTTTTCCCATGCCCATCCCTGTAAATACGCATAGACGAATCCGGCGGCCCAGGCGTCCCCGGCGCCAAGTACATTGAGCGCCTCCACGGAAAACGGCGCGGCGCTGTGTACGCCCCCGTCTTTGGCGTACACTTCCGAACCGTCCTGGCCGTGCTTGACGGCGACGGCGCGTTGCACGAGGTCGAGCAGCACGGGTACGGCCTCCTCGACGCTTGGCCGGTCGGCGGCGGCAGTGATTTCGTCCTCCGTCCCGATGGCGATATCCACAAGAGGGAGGGCGTTGCGAAGGTGGCTGCCGAAAGCGTCAAGGTCCGCCCAGAGCGTGGGGCGTTTGTCTATATCGAGGATGATTTCGGCGCCTGCCGCGCGGGCGCGTTTCATGGCGTCCAGCGCAGCGCTGCGGGCGGGCTCGCCGCTGAACCGGGTCCCGGCGACGAAAAGCGCCTTGGCCTGCCCGAAAGCAATCGAGGCAATATCTTCCGGCGTCATGTGCATGTCGGCCGGATCGGGGCGGTAGTAAACGAGCGGGAACGTATCCGGGGGCAGGATGCTCAGGAAAGCCAACCCGGTCAAGCGTTCCGGATCGCGCGCGACATACCGGGTATCGACGCCCTCCTTCGTCAAAAACTCAACCAGGCCGTCGCTCAGGCCGTCCGCGCCGATGCGGGACGCCATGGCTACGCGCAGGCCGAGGCGGGCCGCGCCGGTAGCGAAATTGGCGGGACAGCCCCCCGCGTAGACGCTGAAATGCCGTACGCGGGACAGTTCCACGCCGATCTCGTCGGCGTACAGATCGATCGCCAGCCGTCCCAGGCTGACGACGTCGAAAGTTCGTTCGGACATGCTTGCGCCAGAAAAATCAGCCGGAGAAATCAGAAGGTGCGGGTCCATTCGCTTGGCCAGCGCTCCACGACCACTTTCGTTTGCGTGTAGAATTCGACGCCGTGCCGGGACTGCGCATGCAAGTCTCCGAAGAAGCTTTCGTTCCAGCCGCTGAACGGAAAAAAGGCCATCGGCGCGGCCACGCCGATATTCACGCCGATGTTGCCGGCGTCTGCTTCGTGGCGGAATTGCCGCGCGCTCGCGCCGCTGCTTGTGAAGATGCAGGCCATGTTTCCGTAGGGACGGTCGTTTACGAACCGGATCGCCTCGTCGAGGGTATCGACATGGGATAGGCTCAGCACCGGGCCGAATACTTCGATCCGGGACAGCGTGCTTGCCGGGGGAATATCCGAAAGCACGGAGGGGAAAAGAAAATATCCGTCTTCGTAGCCCCCGACGTGTTTGCCGCGCCCGTCCACGACGAGCCGGGCGCCCTCTTTTGCGCCCGTTTCGATGAGTCCTTCGATGCGCTGTCTGCTTTGCTCGGAAATCACAGGCCCCATTTGTGCGTCTTCATCCAGACCGTAGCCCACCCGGCGGGATGCGGCGGCTTCCGCAATCCGTTCGGTAAATTCCTTGCCTGCGCTGCCTACCGTTACGGCTACGGAAGCGGCGAGGCAGCGCTGTCCGGCGCAGCCAAACGCGGAATCGGCCATGATCTGCGTGGTCATGTCCATGTCCGCGTCCGGCAGGATCACCACTGGATTTTTGGCGCCTCCCTGGCATTGCGCGCGTTTGCCCGAAGCGGACGCCCTGCCGTAGACATACCGCGCCACCGGCGTCGAGCCTACGAAACTCACGGCGCGCACCAGCGGATGGTCGAGGAGCGCGTCTACGGTATCCTTGCCTCCGTGCACGAGTTGCAGCACGCCCGGCGGGAAATCGCATTGGTCGATCAGGTCGAACAGCCGGGCGCTGGTCATCGGGACGCGCTCGCTCGGCTTCAGGATGAAGCAATTGCCGGTGGCGACGGCGTAGGGCAGGAACCACAAGGGGATCATGCCCGGAAAATTGAACGGGGTGATGGCCGTGGTTACGCCCAGCGGTTGCCGGATCATGTGCTCGTCGATGCCGCGCGCAATGTCCTCGTTGTTCACGCCCTGCATGAGTATGGGCGTTCCGATGGCCACCTCCACGTTTTCGACGCCCCGCCGGAGCTCGCCCAGGCTTTCCCGGAAGGTCTTGCCGCATTCGTTCGTGATGGTTCGGGCAAGGTCTTCGACGTGTTCTTCCAGCAGTTGCTTGAGCCGGAAAAGGTATTGTATGCGTTCCGTGATCGGCGTGGCCCGCCATGCGGGGAATGCCTTGTGCGCCGCCCGGACGGCCTGATCGACCTCTTCCTTCGACGAAAGGGGAACGCGCGCCAGCGGGGTCGCCGTGGCCGGGTTCGTTACGTCCAGCAGGGGGCTTTCCTGTCGGAGTCGCCAGTCGCCTTCGATATAATGGTGCAGCGGAGCAGGGGGCATGGCGCAAAATATGAATTTTTAGCGAATACGATGCGGCGCGGCGCGTCTGCGCGCATCGATGGAGTCCGCGGCGCGCCGGGGTTTTGATCAGCGTATCCGTAAATCCTGCGAAGGCCTTTTGTGTTCCTGCCGTCAACGCGCGGCCCCCTGTGCGTTATGGGTCGCCGGGCAGAAATGCGGTTTCCGGCGACAGGTGCGGAGCGATGTGGCTTTATCAGCGTATCCTACATATTGACAGCGAGCGGGATGGCCCGTTCGGCGCCGGCGCGTATCCACATACGGCCGTACTGCGCCGTACGGGCGCCCGCCTGCCCAAGGCTCCGCTCGAGAAGACATCCCCCGAACGCAACCGTCGTTATGAAAGCCGTCATGAAAATCGCCCCCGGCGCGGGGCAAATCGAACTCCGCGACATTCCCGAGCCGCATCCGGGTCCCGGGCAGGTCAAGATTCGGGTGCGGGCCGCCGGGATATGCGGTACGGACCTCCATATATATAAAGACGAATTTCCTTCGCGGCCTCCCGTCGTGCTCGGGCACGAGGTGGCCGGGGAGATTGCGGACGCCGGAGACGATGTGGAGCGTCTTGCGCCGGGCCTGCGCGTAACGACGGAGACCTATTTTTCTACGTGCGGGGCTTGTCGCTATTGCCGCGCCGGTCGGGCGAACCTGTGTTTGCGTCGCCTTTCGATCGGCTCTGCGGTCAACGGGGGATTCACCCGGTACGTGATCGTGCCGGCGTCCAACATTCATGTTTTGCCGGACAATGTGGATTTCCATGCAGGCGCCTTGACCGAGCCGCTCGCCTGCGTAGTGCACGGCGCGTCGAGCGTCCCGACGGTGTTTCCCGGCGATGTGGCGGTCGTGGCGGGGCCCGGCGCCATCGGGCTGCTTACGTTGCAGGTGGTCAAGGCGGCCGGCGCGACGGTGGTCATGCTCGGCACGGACAGCGACGGGCACCGCCTGGACATGGCCCGTTCGTTCGGGGCCGACCACATCGTAAACGTGGAGCGCGATAATGCTTCGGAACTCGTAGCCGCCCTGACGTCCGAAGGCATGGGAGCCGACGCGGTATACGAATGCTCGGGCGCGGGGCCGGCCGCCGCCGGGTTGCTGGACCTCGTGCGTCGAGCCGGGCGGTATGTGCAGATCGGGCTTTTCGGCAAGCCCATCGCCTGGGACCTGGACCAGGTATGCTACAAGGAATTGATCGTTACCGGCAGCAACGCGAGCGTCCCCCCCGCCTGGCTGCGCGCGTTGCGACTGCTGCAATCCGGGCAGGTGCGGACAAAGCCGCTCGTCACCGATATATTCGAGGTAACGAAATGGAAAGAGGCTTTCGATGGGTTCGAAACGCGCCGCGGCGTGAAGACCCTGTTCGTTCCCGCTGACTGATTCGGGGATACGCTGATAAAAATCATTTCGATCAGCGCCTCGCAGCCTCCGGAAAGCAGGCCGACGACGCCCCGGAAGGCCTCAAAGCTGATCAAAATCATTTCGATCAGCGCCTCGCAGCCTCTGAACCTTGTGGGTTTAATCAGGGTATTCAAAAAAAATTTCTTATTTTCTTGCGTTATTGTTTGATATGCCGTACCATCTTTCCGATTTCGTGCGTACTTGTCCGTGATATGCCCCATGGCATGCCGGGCCGTCGCGCTTTTTGACGCGTTATTCGCCAACTAACATCAATACCAGAGGGCCATGTATATGAGAATGGCAAAGCTACTGTTTACGCTTGCGTTGCTTGTCCCGGCCACGGCATGGGCGCAGCAGGGCAAAATCGCTGGCCAGGTAACCGACGGAAACACCGGGGATTCGCTCCCCGGCGTGAATGTGGTAATCGATGGTACGACGCAAGGCGCCGTAACCGACGCCGAAGGTTTCTATCACATTCTGAATGTGCGCCCCGGTACGTACAACCTTCGCGCCTCGTTCATCGGGTATACGACGGCGGTGCAGGAAGGCATTCACGTAAGTACGGACCTTACCTCCACGGTGGACTTCGACCTTAGCGAGGAAACCGTGGGTCTCGAGGAGGTGGTCGTGGTGGCCGAACAACCCATCGTACAGGCCGACGTGTCGGCGAACGTGGCCAACCTGAGCGCCCAGGACTTTCAGGACCTGCCGGTGGCGGGCGTTTCGGAGGTGCTGGACCTGCAGGCGGGTATTGAGCCCGGCATGCGCGTACGCGGCGGCGGGCTCAACGAGGTGGCCTTTATCGTAGACGGATTGCAGATGCGAACGGGTCGCCACAACGATCCCCTGACCAGCGTCAGCTATACGTCGCTCGAGGAGGTGCAGGTGCAGACGGGCGGGTTCAGCGCGGAGTACGGAAACGTGCGTTCCGGCATTGTGAACGTGGCTACGAAAGAACCCTCTCGCACGGAATACACGGTGGACGCGCTCATTCGCTATGCGCCGGCCCAGGACAAGACGTTCGATCCCTATCATCAGTTGCCGTCCAGTTGCAATTATTCCGGCGCGTCCGTTCCCATCGAATGCGACACCTGGTTTGCGCGCCCGGTGCTGGACCCGGCGGTTCGGCTGAATGGTTCGGCGGGCGTATGGGACGCCTACGAGGCCCGGCAGTACAAGCCGTTTCCGGGCTGGCAAGGAATTCTCGACCGGCTGCATGACGAGAATTTCGACGTGACCGAATCGGACATGATCGAGTACTGGCACTACATGTGGCGCAAGAGCAACGAAATCACGATGCCGGATTACGACGCCGACATTACGATCGGCGGGCCGATTCCAGGCGTCAGCCAGTATCTTGGCGGTCTGCGCTTTCTCGCGTCGTACCGCGGAAGCCAGACGTCATATCTGTATCCGCAGGATCGCCAGGCGTACTCGGACAATACCTACCAGGTCAAGTTGATTTCCAACGTGGCCCCCGGCATGAAACTGACGGCGCACGCCCTCGGCACCCGGCAGCGGGGCCAGGTATGGCAGGAAAATTCGCGCGGAACGGAGTTGTGGACGGGCCAGATTCCGGCGTATCCGTGGTGGCAGAGCGAAGGCCGCGACATAGGCAAGCAGATATGGGAGATCGACATTCGCGGAGACGAATTGTTTACGGACGGGCAGTGGCCGATCGGCGATATCGATCACGACATGCTGGGCCTGCAGCTAACGCATACGCTGAATCAGAACACGTTCTACGAGGTAGGCCTTCAGCGAATGCAGTCGGACTACCAAACGAGGCTTCCGACGCTGCGGGACGGATCGTTCGTATGTTCCTCGGACGGCACGGGCCCCAATGGCGAATCCTGCCAGCCGTATGAACTCGTTCGCGTTCCCTGGACGGACAACTTCGGACGCATTAACGACGGATTCAATGGTCTGGTCGGACAGGAAGACGGCATCATATGCTTCGGCGGCGATTCCGACGTCACCGGCGACGGCGCCGTTACGCCGTACTGCTCCGGTCAGGAGCCCATGGGCTTCGCGGGCATCGGCGGGAACATACTCACGGACGAATCGACGGGCGGCCACTGGGTCAAGACCCGCGACACCTCGTCCGTAACGGTATGGACCGGTCGCTTCGACCTGACGAGCCAGCTTAATCGCTTCCTGCTGGTCAAGACCGGCGCCGAGCTGATATTCAGCGATTACAACATGAACTACGCGAGCATCAACATTGCGCTGGCAGGTCCGCAATCGGGCGCGCGCTGGCCCTGGGACGGCTCGCCGGTGCAGGGCGCGGCCTATGCGCAGGGCAAACTCGAATTCCAGGGGATGATCGCCAATCTCGGCGTACGCCTCGACTATTTCGACCCGAATACGGAATGGTGGAATTACGGGTACTACGACAGCATCTTGCGCTTCAACCGGGAAACGCTGGATGAGGATCTGGATAAGGAGTCCGTTTCCTCGCAGCTGGGCGTCAGCCCGCGCGTGGGCATTTCCTTCCCGATCACCACGAACAGCAAACTGTATTTCAACTACGGGCACTTCCGCCAGATGATGGACGCCTACGACGTACTGGGCATTCAGCAGTCCAAGGCGGGCGGCATCGATCAGTTGGCGAATCCGGAGCATCCGCTGCCCAAGACGGTGGCGTACGAACTGGGCTTCGACCAGAATGTGCTGGATCGATTCCTTGTGCGTATTTCCGGGTACTATCGGGACAACAGGGAAGAAACACGGGAAGTCACTTTCCGGAGCCTCGGCGAGGTCGTGCAATACACCACCAAGATGCCGTGGCATTACTCGGATACGCGGGGCGCGGAGCTCAGCGTTTCCAAGAACCGGGGCAAGTGGGTGCAGGGCTTTGCGAACTTCACGTACCAGCAGCGCAAGTCGGGCAACTTCGGGTACGAGGAATTCTACGAGAACTCGTTCCAGATGGTGAACTGGCTGCGCACCTCCACGGATTACAGGCAGTCGGCGCCGGTGGCCGAGCCGTTCGCGAATGCAAACCTGCTGGTGCTTACGCCGCAGGGCTTCGGCCCCGAGATCGCCGGCGGGAATCCCTTGGCGAATTTCCGCGTCAGCCTCCTTGGCGAATGGCGCAAGGGCCAGGCTTTGACCTGGGCGGGCGATGTGTCTGCGAGCATTCCGGAAGTGCGCAACAACGTCCGGTATCGGGATTACTGGAACTTCGACCTGCGCTTTACGAAGCACTTCAGCGCGGGCCCCACGCGGCTGCAGTTGTTTGCGGACATCGACAATGTATTCAACCTGCGGCATTTGAACTGGGGCGGCGCATTCCTCGAGCGTCAGGGAGACGATCTCGGGGAGTACATGCGGTCGTTGCATCTGGACAAGGATATTTTCCACCAGTTGCCCGAAGGCACGACCGAGCCCTACGTATGGGTTCCGGGCGACGACAAGCCGGGCACGTTCCGTGACTGGGACGTCGAATTCCAGCCCATCGAGGGCAAGGCCACGTTGCCGGACGCGCCCGACGAGGGTTTCGAGCGCGGCTGGGTCTGGGCCCAGGATACGGATACGTACCATCGGTGGACGGGCAGCGCCTGGGAGAACGTTCCCCAGGGCGACGTGGATCAGGTACTGGAGGACAAGGCCTACATCGATATGCCGAACCACCGGTTCAACACCTTCCTGAATCCGCGCCGGGTCACGCTGGGCCTGCGGGTAAGCTTCTGAACGAAACGGATTCGTCCGGGGGGCGGCCAGCGACCCCCGGACGAATCTATTCGGAGACCATCGTCGCCGGCAGTTATTCTTACATAAGAAACAAGACCATGATGAAAGTCAGCTACAAGCTTTTTGCGGGCGCTATCCTTGTGTTTGCGTTCGGGGCGCTGGGCGCCGGCACGGCCGTTGCCCAGTTCACCATTACGTGGCTCGACATCGGGGATTACCAGGACGGGTACTCCCAGGTCGGGGTCAAGAACGAAACGTCGGATCTGATGGCCTACCCGGCCATTCACAGGAATTCTACCCATGAGCGTTCCGGCGCTTTCTGGATCGGCGCCAAGGACTGGACGGATCCCAATGGGCAGGCCTACCCGTACTACACGTCTCGTATCGGGCCCCGCAGCCCCGGCGTCGATTTCGCCTTCCCGGTGGAAGACAAGCTGACCGCCAAATGGGAGGATTCGGAAGTCACGGTGGATGGCGTCGCTTCGTTCGACCGCGTCGCGGTAGTGAACGAGGTGGATCCGAACCTGCCTGCCGACCGGGTTCAGGAATCCGTATGGAACATGAATATCGGCATTACCGTCCGCAAGCGCGCCTACGCCTGGAGTAACCCGTTCCATGACGAATACCATATCGTCGAGTACGTCTTCACGAACACGGGCAATACCGACGACGATCCGGACATCGAGCTGCAGGACCAGAGCCTGAAGGAGACGTACTTCTACTGGGTTCACCGCTGGCGGGGAACGTTGGGAGGCGCGTGGGTCGGCGACGGCGGCCAGGTATGGGGCAAGTACAGCATGGTGGACGCCGTGGGCGACGGCCATGCCGATTATCCCCTCGACATTACGGCGTATTACCTGTGGAAGGGTTACGAGCCGGATTATGCCGCGGCGAATTGGGACAACCTGGGGGCGCCGATCCTTGAGGCGCACTGGTCGCAGGCCACGGGTGATACGCTGGGCCGCCTCTCCGGAGCGTATTTCGATGGCGAGATGCCGCTGTACGCTCCGAATTCCATGAGCGATCCCACCTTTGATCGCGCGGTGCAGCCGCGCACGATCGGCTTTATGGACCAGGACGAGAAACTGACCGCCGCGGGCGCCGCGCACCTTGAGTATTACGAGGACGGCATTCTGACGCGCGAGGATCACACCGCCGCGCCGGAGGGATGCTCTTCGGACGTGCCCCGCACGCGCATGTGCCCCATGTGGGCGGACCGCATCGAAACCGACGGAAATTTCTGGGATCCCTCGAACAATCCGAGCCAGGGTCGCCAGGGCGGCCATGCCGCCACGGTAGCGTACGGTCCCTATGACATGGAATTCGGCGACGAGGTGCGCCTCGTGTTCGCTCGTTCCGTGGGCGGCCTGGACTTCGACGCGGCGCTTGCGATCGGCCGGGAGTTCAAGCTGGCGGGCCGGGACAAGGATTACGTCATTCGCTACGACGCCAATGGCGATGGCGTGATCAAGGACGACGTGCCGTATAGCTACCACGACGCGTACGATCTGGGCCTTGAAGCCATGACGAAGAACCAGTGGGTGCTTACGGCGAGGGATTCGCTCTTCAAGAATTTCGTTACGGCCCGAGCCGTCTACGAAGCGTCGAACGATCTCACGACGTACCCGATCGCGCAGCCGCCCTTGCCGCCGAAAACCTTTTCGGTGAACGGCAAGCCCGGCCAGATCGAGCTTGCGTGGGAGCCTTCGGCAGGCGGCCCCAGCCGCGCCGGTTGGGAAGTATATCGCACGGATCGGAATGTGTGGTGGAGTCCGGCGTACGATTACGTGCGGGAGGCCGGCGATTTGATGGGAGCAATCAGCAGCACCGACCAGAATGCGAACACGGGCAGGCTCCGTCGAGTGGAAGACGAAATGCCGTATGTCTGCTTGCGCGGCGCTCGTCCCGACTGCGAAGGGCCTATGCTGGACGCCGGCGCGACGTCGTTTAACGACGAAGCGGCCGTTCGCGGCACGGACTATTACTACTATCTCGTTGCGGTCGGCGAAACGCTTCCGGACGATCCGAATGGACTCACAGGGGTTCCGGGCGGGGGCGTACGGTTGCGCAGCGGTCGGTACTTTACGCAGACCTACCAGCCCACGAACCTGAAACGTCCGCCGTTCGGCGCTACCGGAACGATCGAAGATGTGCGCGTGGTGCCGAACCCGGTCAATCTCGGTTCTGACCAGTCCATTCGCTTCACTAAGGAAGACGAAGTGGCCTTCTTCAATATTCCGGGCGAGTGCACGATCAGGATTTACTCGGAGATCGGCGAACTCATTGAGACCATTGAGCACGACGACGGGAGCGGCGACGAGAAGTGGAATCTCACTACTCGCGCGCGCCAGCTGCTCGTCAGCGGTATTTATATCGCCGTGGTCGAAACCCCGGACGGCGATCGCGTATTCCGGAAATTCACGGTCATTCGGTAACCCGGGTCCGGGGGCGGATCGCTTGTCGGTTCGCCCCCGAGGCTTCGACACACGAAACCCCTTATCGACATTCAATCAGGCTTGATTATGAAAAGGTGTATTGCTACTACGTGCTTTCTCGTAGCCATCGGGTTGCTGGCGGCCCCTTCGGCGTTTGCCCAGACGGGCATTGCCGGCCCGGATGACACGGTGGAAACGGACAAACGCGGTCAAACCGGCTTCAAGTTTCTCGCAGAATCCGTCGATGCGCGGGCGGCCGCCATGGGCGGGGCCGTGACGTCGTCTTCCGCGGGTTCTTCCACGGCGATGTTCTACAACCCCGCCTCCATGGCGCGCATAAACGGTAATTTCAGCGCGGGCTTCGGCATCATGAACTACATCGTGGACATCCAGTACAATGCGGCGAGCGTGGCGTACCGCCCGGGCGGAGGAAATTACGGGGTGGTGGGCCTCTCGTTCATGAACGTGGATTACGGCGGCGAGTTTTTTGGAACCGTTCGCGCGGAAAACGAGCAGGGCTACGTTGATACCGGCGCCTATAGTCCGACAGCGCTGGCCGTAGGCGTAGGGTATGCGCGGTCGTTCACGGATCGCTTTTCCGTGGGCGCGCACGTCAAGTATACCCAGCAGGACTTGGGTTCGTTCGCCAAAGCCCGCTCGGATGACGCCTCTGTCTCGCTGGACGACGGCACGGCCGCCTCGTTCGAGGATTATGCGCTGAACACCATCGCGGTCGATTTCGGCGTACTGTACGACACGGGTTTCGAGAGCCTCACCATCGCGATGAGCACCCGGAATTTCTCGCGCGAGCTGGTGTACGAACGGGAGCGTTTCGAAATTCCCCTGACGTTCCAGATCGGTCTTTCGATGGACGTCGTCGATCTCACCACGCTGGACCCGAACATGCACTCCTTCATGATTTCCGTGGATGCGCAACGTCCGCGCGACTTTGCGGAGCATGTGAAACTCGGCGGCGAGTACACGGTCATGAACATTTTTTCCCTGCGGGGAGGTTTGGGACGCGCGTTCGTGGGCGACGATCATGAAGAAGGATTCAGCCTTGGAGCAGGTTTGAAATACAATGCTTCGGGTATTGGATTCGGCGTGGATTATGCCTACACGGATTTCGGTGTTTTCGACACGGTCCAGCGGTTCGCCGTTAACCTCACCTTCTGACCCGGCCCCCGGTTTCTGCTCGACAGGTTGGCTGGGCGCTGTCCTTGTCTGGTGCGTTGCGGGTTCGTTGAGCGCTTGTTCGCTTTCCGGCTCGCGGACGACAGAGGAGGAGGGCGTCCGGCTTCCTGTTTTTACGAACGTAGCGGGAGCGGCGGGTCTGGGCGGTTTCAGGCATGTCAACGGCGCCTCCGGGGACAAGTGGTATCCCGAGCAAATGGGATCCGGGGGAGGATTTTTCGATTACGACGGCGACGGCTGGATTGATATTTTGCTCCTGGGCGGGGGAAACTGGGATCCCCAAACGCCGTCGCAGGCCCTGTTTCTGTACCGGAACAACGGCGACGGCGCCTTTACCGAGGCAACGGAAGCGGCGGGCCTGGCGGGCGTGGACGGATATACCATCGGGATGACCGCCGCCGATTACGACAACGACGGGGACCCGGACCTCTATATTACCTGTCTGGAGGAGAATCTTTTCTTTCGCAACGAAGGGGGGCGGTTCGCGGAAGCGACCCGCGAGGCGGGCCTGGAAGGAAACGATATCTGGAGCAGTTCGGCTATTTTCTTTGACGCCGACCGGGACGGGGACGCCGATCTGTATGTGGCGAACTATGTGGACTGGACGCCGGAAACGGATATTTTTTGTCCGTCAGGGGGCGCCGTCAAGCTGTATTGTCACCCCGCCGTGTACGCCGGGGTGCAGAGCCGGTACTACGTAAACGGAGGGGACGGCGCGTTTGTCGACCGCACGGAAGCGGCCGGTTTCATGCCGACGCTGGGCAAGTCGCTGGGGGTGGCCGAACTGGATTTCAATTTCGACGGATGGCCCGACCTCGCCGTGGCGAACGACGGCGAGGGCGACTTGCTTTTCCGCAACAATGCGGACGGCTCCTTCGCCAATATCGGCGTGCCGAGCGGTTTTGCGTTCAGCGAACACGGGGAAGCGCGCGCCGGCATGGGGATTGACGCGGGAATTACGGACAGTACGGGTCGCTACTCGCTGTACGTCGGCAATTTTTCAGGGGAGATGATCGGTGTGTACCGCCACGAAGCGGGCGAATCGCTTACAGACCGCGCCGGGCTGTCGCGCATTGGTTTTCCGAGCCTGCTGTCCCTTACGTTCGGGCTCTTTTTGCTGGACGTGGACATGGATACGGACCTGGACCTGTTCGCGGCCAATGGGCACGTACATCCGGACCGGACGGGGGAGAACGACCGCATTCGCTACCGACAGCCCGCCCAGCTTTTCCTGAATCGGGGAAACGGGACGTTCGACGAATTTACGCCGGAGGAGGGCGTATGGACGGATTTGCTCGTGGGCCGCGGGGCCGCCTACGCGGATTACGACCGGGATGGCGATCAGGACATCCTGATTACAGAGAATGGGGGACCGGTGCATCTCTGGCGCAACGATACGCCGCCCGGACGGTATTTGCGCGTCCATGTGCAGGGCCGAACGAGCAACCGGGACGGACTGGGCGCCCGTATTACGGCGCGGTTGGGCGACCTGGTTATGGAGCGGCGCATCCGGACCGGGTCCAGTTATCTTTCGCAATCGGAGCAGGTGGCGGCTTTTGGGCTGGGCCGCCGGGAAGCCGTCGATTCCCTGACCGTGTACTGGCCCAGCGGCCTGGTCGAGCGGTTCGGCGAGGTGGCGGGCGGACAGGACGTGTTGCTTGTCGAGGGATCGGGGAATTTGCAACCTGTCCGGGCCGATTCATGATTTCGTCATTCCTTGCCGGCGCGCGCCTTTCAGTCTCTGATCTTTGCGGACTTGATCAGAGCATTCCTGGTCGCCGGGTTTACTCGCCGCAGCGCGTCGCGCGTTGCATGGTCGCTGCCGCCTGTTGCGCCATCCTGGCGGCCGGATGCGCAGGCGGGGCGGGAGAACGCGAAGAAACTGCATCCGGCGTTGCGTCTGACGTCCCGATTTTCACGGATGTTACGGAGGAAGCGGGTTTGGGGGATTATCGGCATGAAAACGGGGGCTTCGGCCAGAAATGGATGCCTGAAGTGGTAGGGCCTGGCGGGGCGTTTCTCGATTACGACGACGATGGCTGGCAGGATATTCTGCTGGTGGGCGGCGGGCGGTGGGCGCATGTTTCCGACAAGCCGGTCGAAGCCTTGTTTCTCTACCGGAACCTGGGGGACGGAACGTTCGCCGACGTTTCCGGCGAAGCGGGCCTTGCCGGGCTGGAGGCTTACGGGTTTGGCGTGGCCGCCGCCGATTACGACAACGACGGGGACACGGATTTTTTCCTGACGACGCTCCACGCAAACCTGCTCTTTCGCAATGACGGCGGGCGGTTTGAGGAGGTTGGCGAAGAGGCGGGCCTTGCGGACGAGGCGCACTGGAGTACGTCTGCCGCCTTCTTCGACGCGGACCGGGACGGCTGGGTCGATTTGTTCGTGGGCAATTATGTATTCTGGACCCCCGAGACGGATATTCCCTGTTTTCACGAGGGGGCGAAGGCCTATTGCACGCCGCAAAATTACGCGGGCGTCGCCAGCGTCTTTTATCGCAACGAGGGAGACGGTTCTTTTGCGGATGCGACGGAGGAGGCCGGTTTTGCGGGCGCGATCGATCCGGTCCTGGACAAAACGCTCGGCGTGACCGAACTGGACGTAACCGGCGACGGCTATTCCGATGTGTACGTGGCGAACGATACGGAGCGGAACCTGCTGTTCGTAAATCGCGGGGACGGCACGTTCAGCGAGGCGGGGGTGCGCAACGGCGTGGCGTACGACCAGCACGGGCAGCCTCGGGCCGGCATGGGGGTGGATGCGGGCGTCGTGGACAGCGCCGGGCAAACGACCATTTTCGTAGGGAATTTCACCCAGGAAACGGTGAGCGTTTTCCGGCACGCCTCCAACGGCTATTTTACGGATCGGGCGACCGCGTCTCGCATTGGCTTTCCCACGATGGGCACCTTGACCTTTGGCCTGTTTCTTTTCGATGCGGACCTTGACGGCGACCTCGATCTTTTTCTGGCCAACGGTCATGTGCTGGAGCATATCGCCGAAATTCTGGAGGGGGCGACGTTTGCGGAACCGGCGCAGCTTTTTCTGAATCGGGGGGACGGCGTATTCGACGAGGCGCTTTCGGCGACAGGCGTGCTTACCCGGCCCCTAGTGGCCCGCGGCGCAGCGTACGCCGACTACGACCGGGACGGCGACCTTGATGTTTTGTTGCTGGAAAACGCCGGCCCGGCGCACTTGTGGCGCAACGATCTGGACGGAGCGGAGTGGCTGCATGTCCGGCTGGAAGGGCGCGACAGCAACCGCAGCGCGCTCGGCGCCCGGATCGAAGCGGCGCTCGGCGATTTGCGCATGGAGCGGCGGATCCGGTCGGGTTCGAGTTTCCTGTCGCAGTCCGCGCTGCCTGCGGCGTTCGGGCTGGGAGCACGGCGGCGGGTAGATAGTCTAATAGTGCATTGGCCGAGCGGCCTGACGGAACGTTTTGCCGAGGTGGAGTCCAGGCAAGAGGTGGTTCTCGTCGAAGGATCCGGCGTTTTGCGCCCGGCGGAACCCGTCGCGGAGCGTTCCGCCGAGATGTGATCGAGGCGGAAACGATTTTCTTTCAGACAGAAGAAAAGGCATGATACGAGGGTTTTGCATTGCGGCGATCGCCTGCCTGCTTGCAGGCTGCGGTCAGGAAAGCGCGGAGCCGCCGCCTACCCGGACGGAAGCGCTGCGCGCCTCGCTGGACATGAACGTAAAACGATTCATGCTGAGGGCCGAGGCGGCGTCGCGCCAGGGCAATTACGTGCATGCGCTGGCGCTTACGGACAGCGTGGAGAAATATGCGCCGGAACTGGCGGACACGTACTTCCTGCGCGGTCGAATCTACACGGACCTGAACCAGCTGGAGGCCGCCAATGCCGCATACGCCACTGTTCTTGCGGCGGACGAGGCGTATCGCGGGGCGCACATGAACATCGGCGTCAATCATTCTCGCCGGGGGCGTCTCCGGGACGCCATCGGCGCGTTTCGCCGCGAGGAGGCGATCGAACCGAATACGCATCTGTATCTTGAAATGGGCCGCGCGTACGCCAAGCTGGGCATGGCCGACAGCGCGCAATGGTCGTACGAGCAGGCGATCGCGATAGACAGCATGAACACGACTGCGTACATGTGGCTGGGCCAGCTCCACGAGGAAATGGGCGATTTCGAGACGGCTATCGCCTTGTCGAAACGCGCGGTGGAAATCCGTCCCGGGAGCGTGGATTACCGTTATGTGCTCGGGGCGCAGTTGCTCCGCATGGACGAAGTGGAAGAGGCGGCGGCCCAGCTCCGCGCCGTAGCGGAGGAGCGTCCGCGGCACCATGGCGCGCAATACAATCTGGGGCAGGCGTTGATGCGCCTGGGCGAGGAGGCCGAGGCGGAGGTGCATTTGGCGCTGGCCGAAGAGGCGCAGCAGATCCAGCAGGAGATCAACGAGGCGCATGAAGCCATAAACCGGAATCCGAGCGAGGTGCAGAACTGGCTCCGGTTGAGCGATGCGCACCGCGAGGCGGGCATGTACGATCGGGCGCTGGACGCCTACAAGCGCGCCATCGCTCTCGTGCCGAACGACCTTCGGCTGCATGTGAATCTGGCGTCGCTGATGCTGGAAAGCGGCGACGCCGACGCGGCGATCGCGCAATACCGGATGATCGTGGACCGCGACCCGGCGTTTGCGGAGGCCTGGCTGAATCTGGGCGTGGCCTATGGCAACTCCGGTCGATACGACGAGGCGCGCCAGTCCTGGGAAATGGCGATTCGGCTCGACCCGGGCAGCCGCGCCGCCCGAAACTACCTGAATCAGCTTGCCCGCATGGCAAGCGAAGGCTAAACTATTGTCCGTTCAACCTGTTTTCACGCTGTTGACGTCCCTATGTTTTCGTACGCACTATCCCGATCGTCGTTTTGTCTGTCCCGCAGGGTTTGTCTGCCCGCGCGTTTCGCTTTGGCCGCGGCGGCTTGCCTCGGGGCTTGCATTTTTACATTGAATATCCAGGAGGTCCGGGGGCAAACGCCCGTTCCGCCCGAAGATATGCCGCAAGCAGGCGCATGGACCGGATTCATGCAAAATCCCGGCGGGCCGCCGTTTGGCGTAACGATCCATATGCCCGCCCCCGGAGATTCCTCGGAAGCCATCCTGCGGATCGAGCACCTTCTTCAGGACAGATTTCGGGTGGAGGAGGCGCGTCTCATTGAGGATTTCCTGTCGTTTTCCTGGTGGCCTGCGTTTCGGATAGATTGCGAACTGGAACGCGAACCGGATGGCGTGTTCGCAGGCGTTTGCTCCGACGAGAACGCAAGCATGGGCCCCGCCGCGTTTGCGCCGCCCGGTCAAGTCGTCTCCGCGGATCGTCTGTCCTGGGAGCGCGTGGATCAGCGCATCGCCTGGCTTGAGCGGAATATCCGGCGCCGCGAACTGGATATGCTCGAAGGCCCGCGCGGGACGAAGGTGGATGTGGGTGGCTATGGGCTGTATGCGCTGGACGAAGGCGAGGGCATGCCCGTCGTGTTTCTGTCCGATCTGGGCGAAGACCTGCGCGTATGGGATTACGCGCACCATGACGTGCAGGCGTTTGCCCGGGCCATATCTTATTCGCGTTCGGGGCTGGGCTATTCGGACGCTTTTCCGGCCTCCCCCCAATCCGAAAGAACGCCCGCCGCGCTTGCAGAGGAACTCCATGCCCTGTTGCAGCAATTGTCCGCCGAGCCGCCGTACGTACTGGCGGCGCACGGGCTGGGCGCGGCGCTGGCCCGAACATTCGCCGCGCGCTATCCCGACGCTGTGGCGGGGCTGGCGTTGGTGGAGCCGGCGCACGAGCAGGAGATGCAACGACTTTCCGCGCTTGACGAGGCGTCCGTGGATCGGTATATGGCCGGGCGGAATATGCTGTACGGCCTGGCGTCGGACGCCGAACGCGCCGAGTTTGCGCTCTACGAGGAGATGATGGAAACCGGGGCGTTGTCGGAAGCCGGGACCTTGCCGGATATCCCCGTCGTGGTTTTGACGTCCCTGCATCTTCCGGAGACGCCGCGCTGGGTGGGCGAAACCGGGGCGGGGATCCAGGCGAAGGTTGCGTTGCGGGACGAATGGCTCGAAGGGTTCGCGTGGAGTCGGCACGTGCAGACCCGGCGCAGCGGAACGTGGTTCCATCGGCAGGCCCCGGAGCTCGTGGTGGAGGCCATTCGGGAGGTTATGGAGGCGGCGTCGCAATAAACCAGACATGTGCGGTCCGGGAACAACGCAATGAGCATGTGCGCCAAACGGGCGCGCGGGTCATTGCTCATGGATCAGGGGCGATATGGGAAAGGATCGGTTGTGCAACACGTTCGGGGGGCTCCTGCGCATGGATGCGCGCGTCCGGTCTTTTGCGCGGCGGACGATGCGGGCGGGGCTGGCGGCGGGATGCGCAATGGCCTGGTTGTTCGTTCCGGGCGCAGCGCAGGCGCAACAAGCCTCCGTCAGCGGGTTCGTGACCGACGTTTCTGATGGGCAGCCGCTTGAACTGGTCAATGTGGCGCTCGAGCAGGGCGGACGGCTTGTGCGCGGGGCGGCGACGAACGAGGACGGATTGTATGTGATCGCGGGCCTGACGCCCGGCGCCTACCGGATTGAGGCGCGCTTCGTCGGGTATCGCCCGCATGTCGATTCGCTGCAGCTTCGCGCAGGAGCGGTCCGAACGTACAATATTGCGATGGAGCCCGCGGACGAAGAGATGGAGGAGATGCTGGTGGAGTCGGAGCGCGAGGGCGGCGGCGCTCGCGTGACCGCCGGACAACAAACGATCCGGGCCGCCGACATCGAATATGTGCCGGGGCCGGACGTAACCGGAGACCTTGCAACGTACTTGTCCGCGCAGCCGGGCGTCGTCACGACGGGCGACCGGGGCGGGCAGCTTTTCATTCGGGGCGGAGAGCCCTCCCAGAACCTTGTCCAGCTGGACGGCATTCTCCTGTACCAGCCGTTTCACATCATGGGGTTTTATTCCGCCTTTCCGTCCGACAATATCAATCGGGTGGATATTTACGCGGGGGGATACGGGAGCGAATTCGGGGGGTGGATTTCTTCCGTGATCGACATTTCGTCGCGCACGGGCAACATGCGCCGGTACGCCGCTTCGGCGTCCGCCTCGCCGTTTCTGAGTTCGGCGCGTCTGGAGGGACCGCTGTGGCCGGGCCGCATTTCCATGGCTGCTTCCGTGCGCCGGTCGAACATCGAACAGGGCGTCGCCCGCTACCTCGACGACGAACTGCCGTTTACGTTCGGCGACGCCTTCTTCAAGGTGCACGGCGTCGTGAAGAGCAACATGCGCGCTTCGGTAACGGGCCTCAAAACCTGGGATCGCGGATTTTTAACCGGGGATACGGGCGGAATCCAGGAAGAAATAGGCTGGCGCAACGACGCCATTGGCTTGCGGCTATTGATGTTGCCCCGCGTTTTTTCCATCATGGCCAATTTTCACGTATCGTATTCGCGGCTCGAAACCGAGCTTGGCCCCCGCGAAGACCCCCTCCGCTGGTCCAGTATCGAGAACACGCATGTTTCGGCGGACGTAACCTATTTCGGCGACGGAATCGACGCCCGGGGCGGCAGCGAATTGCGCGCCACCAGGCTGAACAGCGCCATCGGGGGGCTGTATCAGAATATCGAACTCCGGTATGCGAGCGTACCCCAGTGGGGGAGTTACCTCGATCTCGATATAGCGCCGGGGGGAGGATTCAGCATTCGTCCGGGGATGCGGCTTCAATTTTATCGGGTCCGGTTTGAACCGTTCGTCGAACCCCGGTTGCGCGCCGTATGGGGGCGGGGAATCCATGAAATCAGCGCGGCCTGGGGCATTTATCATCAGGAGATTCTGGGACTCAACGACCGCCGGGACGCCGCCAGCGTGTTCACGGTATGGGTCAATGTGCCCAAGGACAACCCGAATTTGCTGAATGTCTTGCAGGGGCGGCCGCAGCGGGCTTCGCACTTCTTGCTGGGATACCGCGCCCAGCCTTTGCAGCGCCTCGAATTGTCCGTAGAGGGATACTATCGGCATTTGTCGAACCTTTTCATTTCCGAATGGACGAGTTATCCCCGGTTCATTTCGAGACTGCAACCGGCTACGGGCCGTTCGATGGGGGTGGACGTCCGGTTCGAGCTGCGCGGGCGGCGGTTCTACGGCTATGCGAACTACGGCCTTTCTTCCACCCGGTACGAGGCGGAGGACGCGTCCATTCCGCTCTGGTACGGCGAAGAGACCCTGAAATTTCGTCCGCCCCACGACCGGCGGCATCAGTTGAATATCGTAGCGGCCGTTGAAGCGAAGGGGTTCGACGTGAGCGCGCGCTGGGATTTCGGGTCGGGCCTTCCGTTCAGCCGCGCCATCGGGTTCGACGGATTTTTGCTGGTGGACGACGTGGAGAAATCCGTGGATGCGCCGTCCACGCGGCGGGTCATTTACGAACGGCCTTTCAATGCGCTGTTGCCGACGTATCATCGGCTGGATATATCGGTGGAGCGGACCTTTTCCGCCGGACCCGTCAATGTGGCGTTGCTGGCCAGCGCGATCAATACGTATGGCCGCCGCAACATTTTCTACCTCGACATTTTCACGCTCAACCGCGTCGATCAGCTGCCTTTCGTACCTTCTCTCGGAATGAAGGTGTCTTTCGAATGAGGTTCGTACGGAATATATCGCATGGTCTCTGGGCGAGCCGGCGTTTCGCGTTCCGGGCCGCATTCGTTCCGTGCATCTTTGCGGCGCTTCTTGGCTTGAGCGCTTGCGAGGAGGATGTCGTGGCGGTCGTCGGGACGAATATGCCGTATTCGATGTATGGGGTGTTGTCCCCCCAACTCGATTCGCAGTGGGTGCGGGTTTTCCCGGTGGAGCAACGCCTCGTTCCCGCCACGCCGGAGCCGCTGGACGTACAAGTTGTTTCCGTAGACCGTACGACCGGCGAGCGATACGCCTGGCGCGATTCCGTCATCGTGGATTTTGCGGATCAGTATGCACACGTGTATTACGCCCCGTTCCGGGCCCGCTTCGGGCATACCTACGAAATTTCGGCCATTCGTTCGGACGGCGCGGAATCTACGGTCGAGACGACGGTGCCGCCCGAGGCGGAAATCGTAATCCAGGAGCCGGTGATTCGTTTTGCTTCCGTCGTGCAGCCGGCGCTGGTGCAGGGGGACGCGCCCGGCCTGGTGCAGGTGGAGGTGCGTTACGCCATAGCGTACAAGATCGCCAACGGGCCGGACATCGAATCGGATAATATTGTCATTCCCTACCTTCTGCGGCATGAAAAAACAAGCGAGGGCTGGATCGTTCCGGTGGACCTGCGGGAGGATTTTCTGGAAGTCACCGCGAGTCTGGCGCAACAGATCGACGTAGGGATCGACCTGCAAGTGGGCGTCATTCTGCTGAACGCGACGTTGCGGTTGATCGTCGCCAGCGAGGCCTGGGATCCGCCCGGAGGAATATTCGACCGGGATATCCTGGCGCAGCCGAACGTCATGCGGAACGTGCAGAACGGATTCGGATTCGTGGGCGCGGGGTACCGTCTCGAAAAGCAGTGGCTCCCGCCGCGCGAAGCCATCGAAGAGGCCGGTTTCCGCTCGCCGGAAGAAAATTGAGGGAAACGCTCCGTTCGGCGAGGGCCGCGCGCGTACGCCGGACGTCCTCCGGGAAAATGCCTGGCGTCGGGCGAAGCGGGCATGTCCCCGGGGCGGCTTGTTAAAAAAAATTTCTCTTGTATTTTGTTTAATTAAGTTTATCTTATCAGAACGTAGCAGATTTTATGCTTACGCGGCGTCCCTGCGCTGACGCAAAGGGGCGCGTCCAACGAATGTCATTACGCCACGACTACTCACGTAAAACCATATCCGGGGGAATCGGCCCATGAGACTCGCAAAGCTACTGTTTGCGCTTATTCTCTTTCTTCCAGCCTCTGCCTGGGCTCAAACGGGTAAAATATCCGGCCAGGTTACGGAAGCCTCTACCGGCGAAGCGTTGCCGGGCGTCAATGTGGCCATTATGGGTACGACGCAAGGCGCCATCACCGATGCGGAGGGGTACTACTTCATTGTGAATGTGCGCCCCGGATCGTACGATGTGCGGGCTTCCTTCATCGGGTACGCCTCCGAGGTGTATGAAGCCGTGCGCGTCAATATCGACCTGACCACGGAGCTGAACTTCGTGTTGCAGGAAGAGGCGGTGGGCCTCGAAGAGGTGGTCGTTACGGATGTCCGCCCCGTGGTGCAGCGCGACGTGTCGGCCAGCGTGGCGAACATCACCGCTGAGGAGATCGAGAACATCCCGTTGACCGACATCGAACGGGTCATCGGGTTGCAGGCCGGTTTCGAGCGCGGCCTTACCGTGCGCGGTTTCGGCGGGGACCAGATACAGTTTATGGTGGACGGCCTGTCGATGACCAGCGGACGCGACAACACGCCGTATACGGGCGTAAGCTACACGTCGGTCCAGGAAGTGCAGGTGCAGACGGGCGGTTTCAATGCGGAGTACGGCAACGTGCGTTCGGGACTGGTGAACGTGATCACGAAAGAACCGGAAGAGAACCAGTACTTCGTGGACGCCATCGTGCGGTACAGTCCCGCGGCGCAGAAGAATTTTCCGGGCGTGGACGTAGACGGGAACGAAGTCGATATGATCAGTTCCAATAACAGTTTTCACCTCCGTCCGCTGACGGATCCGGCCGTGGCGTTCGAGGGCACGCAGAACTGGCCTTCCTGGATGCAGCGCGAATACGATTCCTTCGAGGGGGGTTGGAACAAGATCGCGGACGACTACAACAACCGTCCGGAGGTTATGGCGTTGGGCCGGACGTTCACCGCGCGGGAACTCCAGCAGGTTTATTTCGACCATTACCTGCGTAAAGACGTGTCGGTCCAGAAGCCCGACTACGAATTCGACGCCACCATTGGCGGGCCGGTGCCGGGTCTGCACCAGTTGGTGGGCGATATGCGGTTTACAGCTTCGTTCCGCCAGATACAGACCGGGTACGCGATGGGCGGCTATGAACGCGACGCTTTTACGGAGCGCGTGGGACAAGCAAAAATCATTTCGAACGTGGCGCCCGGCATGAAACTGATCGTGCAGGGCATGTTGTCCACGCAATTGGGCCTTAACCGCAACGAGGCGGGCTGGCCGAATCTGACCACGGGAGATACGTTTTATTATCCGTGGCAAGGCGGCCACCAGACGATGTTCGGCATTGGCCATGACATGGGCGCCTATTTCGCCCCCATGTTGTACAACCTCATGGACGTGGATCGCACCATGGTCGGCGCGCAGTTCACGCATACGCTGAACGCCAAGACTTTCTATGAAGTGCAGCTTCAGAACTCCACGACGGACTACTTTACGAGGACGGTGCGCGCCCGCGACGAAACGGCGAACATTCCCTATCTCGGCGGCGGCATCATGCTGGACGAGGAGCCCTATGGATTCAGCATCAGCGACGACTTCGACAAGCTCGGGCTTGGCGTTCGCACTTCCGGGCACTGGGGCAGCGGGTACGACAGCTCGGCGGTAAACCGTTTCACGGGCCGGTTCGACATTACCAGCCAGCGCAACCGGTTCATGCTGGTCAAGGCGGGCGTCGAGTACATCTACTCGAACTACGATACGGACTTCGGCGAGGACGATCCGGAGCACCCGCACCATACGAATCCCAAGCGGCTCTGGAATCGCAAGCCGCAGCAGGCCGCGACCTATGCCCAGTCGAAGCTGGAATTCCGGGGCATGGTGGCCAACGTGGGGGTACGGCTGGATTATTTCCATGCGGGCGGCGATTGGTATACCTACGATACGTTCGAACGCACCTTCTCCGCCGCGATCGGGCGCGCCCGCATCGACGAGGAGCTCAGTCAGGAACCCACGGAACGGCAAGTCGCCCTGAGCCCGCGGATCGGCATTTCCTTCCCGGTGACCGAAGACAGCAAACTGTACTTCAACTACGGGCATTTCCGCAATGCGCTCAACCCGCACGACCTCTTCAACCTCGAGGAAGGTTCCGCGGGCGCGCTGGTGGCGATCGGCAATCCGGACCACCCGATGCCCAAGACGGTGGCGTACGAACTTGGCTTCGACCAGAACCTGTTCGATCAATACCTGCTTCGTTTGTCCGGGTATTACCGCGACCTGAGCCAGCAGCCGCGTTTCGTGCGGTACATCAGCCTGGACGACCTCGTTAGCTACGGCAAGTCGCTGCCCTGGAACTACGGCGACGTGCGGGGTTTCGAGGCCACCATCTCCAGAAACCGGGGCGACTGGGTGCGCGGATTCGTCAACTACACCTACCTGGTGCGCAAGACGGGCAACTTCGGGTTCAGCAGCTTCGACGAAAACCGGACGGAACAGGATGAATTTGTCCGGACCACGACGGAGCACTACACGAGCAAGCCGGTTCCGGAGCCCTTCGCCCGCTTCAATGTCGAACTGATTCTTCCGAAGACCCTTGGGCCCAGCCTCGGCGGCAGTTATCCGCTTGGCGACTGGCGGATCAATTTCCTCGGGGAATGGAGACAGGGCCTTACGCTTACGTGGGATGGCCAGAGTCTGACCAGCGCGGCGGGAAGCGGCGATCGCGAACTGCAAGGGAACGTCCGCTGGAAGGACTATTACACGCTCGACATGCGGCTTAGCAAGAGCTTCAACACGAGCGTCGGCTCGGCGCAGTTCTTCGTGGACCTTACGAACGCCCTGAACATTCGTCACTTGTATCACGCAGGCGGCAATCTGTTCGGCGCGGGGCAGCAGGACCTGACCAATTACATGTCGTCGCTCCATCTGCCGCAGAGCACCCTCCCCGATTCTCCGGACGGCGGTTTGTACGGCGACGATCAGCCCGGCGATTTCCGCGGACCCGGCGTAGCGTTCGTGCCGATCATTCAGGGGTCGTTGCCCGAAACCGGCGAAGACCGGCCGCTTTACTATGTGCTGGAGGAGCAGAAGTACTACAAGTGGAGCAACGGTTCCTTCTCGGCGGCGAACCAGAGCGAAGTGGACAAGGTGCTGGAGGACAAGGCGTACATCAACATGCCGAACCGGATGTGGCAGCAGTTCCTGAACCCGCGCAATGTGTTCTTCGGGCTGCGGCTCTCCTTCTGACGCAAAAGCCTCGCTGACGCAAATTTCCTGACATTTGAATCTGAGATACACCATGCGAATCACTCATCACATCCGTACGTCGGGGCTTATGGCAGCCGGGCTGGCGCTGGCGCTTATGCTCTTTGCGCCGGTAGAGGATGCAAAGGCTCAGTGGATTCCCAAATGGCTTAGCGTAGGCGACTTCCAGAGCTGGTACCTGTCCGGCGGGGCCAACCCGGAGCGAAGCGACGTGGTCTGGAACTATCCGGCCATTCGTCCTGCTGCGGGGTACAGCCGCTGGAAAGGGTTCTGGATCGGCGCGAAGAACGTGACCCATGGGGAAACCGGACAGCAATACGACGTCCGCATCTCGCACACGGGGCCTCGCGCTCCCGGCATTGGCGAGGTGTTCAGCATATCCCATTTGCTGTATTCCCGATACGAACCGGTGACGGTGCAGGTGGACGGAGCGGATACCTTCCTTCAGCCTGTGGTTCCGGACGAGGTGGACGGAAGCATGGGTCCGGACCGCATGGTGGTTTCGGAGATTAACTCTTCCATCGGGATCACGGCGCTCCGCCGCGCCATGGCGTGGAGTCATGAGGATCATGACAACTACCACATCATCGAGTACACCTTCACGAATACGGGGAATCAGGACGGAGACCCCGATATCGAAGTAGAGAACGATCTGGAAGGCGTGTACATTGCGTTCCTGGAGCGTCCGACGGGCGCCGGATTCGCGGGCGCGTGGGGAAATAGCGCAGGCGGCGTGGGTTGGGGGCAGTACACCATGAACGACGCCATAGGCGACGGATTGAACGATTACGGCGTGGACATGCGCGCTTCGTTTGCGTGGCTCGGAAATGTCAAGCCGACCGGGTACCTGGTGAATACGCTGGGGAATCCGTTCTGGGCCGACCATCAATGGGGTTTCCCGGCGGATACCCTTGGAAGGCTTGGCAGCGCCAATTTCACGGGCTCAGTGACTATCCATGCGGACACGGAGGCGCATGCTTCGGGGGAAAGCCGTCCCGACGATCCGGGACAGCCTTCCATGGTGACGTATCTCAATTCCGATTACGGAAAGCTGACCAGCGAACCTACGCACAACAAGCGGGACCTCATGCTGGAGCAGTACGACTGGTTCCAGTGCGGATCCACCTCTGCGCCGACTGGCGGCATCGCCAGGCCGGGGGATGCGGAATGTACGGGGCGTTCCTGGCCGACCCAGGCAGGTCTCGTGATGGGTTTGACCACCGATTCGCCCTATGACTCGGATCCCGATTTCGCCAATCAGTCCAACGATCCCAACGGGGGCGCCGGCGCTGGCGGGTGGGGCTTCGCGTATGCATTCGGGCCGTACGACATAGCGCATGGCGAAGAAGTGAAGATCGTCATTGCCGAGGCCGCTGCGGGACTCAGCGACGAAGCAGCCTGGCATATCGGTCGGACCTACAAGCTGTCCGGCGATATGCACGGCAGTCCGCCTCGGGACGGCGACAACGATCTGGTCATCGAATTCGACGCCAACGGCAACGGCGTCATCGACGACGACGAGAAGATGACGAAGAACGAGTGGTTTATGACGGCGCGCGATTCGCTGTTCGATACTTTCCAGCGCGCCATAGACACGTACAATGGCGGGCTGAATGCGCCGCACCCGCCGCCGCCCCCCACGTCGTTTATCGTGACGTCCGGCACGGACAAAATCGTTCTCGACTGGACGGCTACGTCCGCACCCGCTTCGTGGCAGGTGTGGCGCGCGCAGAAGCATTATTCCGGAATTGTTTCGGTCCTTGAAGAAGGTCCGGGCGGCATAGGCGTTCCGGACGTGGCGCGCGAGTACTCCCTTGCCGCGGAGCTGCCGGGCAACGCAACGACCTACGAGGACGCCGAGGTGGTCCGGGGCGGTTCGTATTACTATTACCTGATAGGAATAGGCAGCGACGGGACGAAGACCAGCCGCTACTATGCGCAAACCTACAACCCGGCCACGCTGAAGCGTCCGCCCGGCAATTCGCTGAGCGAAATACGCATCGTGCCGAATCCCTATCACATCGACGCAGACCCGGCGGTGCGTCTCGACGTGCAGGATCGCATGGCTTTCTATGAGCTTCCGGGCGAAGCGCGCATCCAGATATTTTCCGAACTGGGCGAATTGATTCGGACGATCGATCACCTGGACGGGAGCGGCGACGAATTCTGGGATCTGACGACTTCTTCGCGGCAGGTGGTTGCGAGCGGCATTTACATCGCCGTGATCACCGACCTTGCGTCGGGCGAGCAGGCCATCCAGAAATTTATCATCATCCGGTAGACACGCGCGTAGCATCCCCGGCCGCCGTCCTTGCGGCGGTCGCCGGGGATACGCTCAGGACCTAACCAGAAAGGATTCAATGACCTATCACCGCTACACAACCCTGATCGTCCTTGCAGCGCTTGCTGTGTTTACCGCACCGGGAGCCTTTGCGCAGATCACGACCGAAGACGTCGGTACGGACAAACTGGCGCAGACGAACTTCAAGTTCCTCGAGATATCCGTGCATCCGCGCGCGGCGGCGCAGAGCGACGCCATAACGGCCAGCGAATTCGCTTCGTCGGCGGCCATGTTCTATAATCCGGCGGCCATGGGCTGGATGGAAAACCGGTTCAGCGCAGGGTTCGGCATTACGAACTGGATTGCGGACATCACCTACAATACGGCGAGCGCCGCCGTCCGTACGAATTACGGGGTGTTCGGGGCTTCGTTGCTGTTCGCCGATTACGGGGGCGGCATCATCGGCACTATTGCGGCGACCAACGAGCGGGGGTATCAGGAATACGGCGAGTTGAACGTAAGCAATCCCGAGCCTTCCGCCATGGCGATCGGCCTTGGGTACGGGGTCGCCGTAACGGATCGGTTCGGCGTAGGCGGCAACGCCAAGTACGTTCTGCAGGATCTTTCCGAAGCGATCTTGTCGTCGGACGGGACCACCGAGTCTAATTCTACGTCTACCGTGGCGTTCGACTTCGGATTGATGTACCGCACCGGATTTCGCAGCCTGAACCTTGCCATGAGCGTACGCAACTTTGCGCGGGAGTTACGCTATGTGCAGGAGAACTTCGAGTTGCCGCTCACCTTCAACGTGGGCGTATCCATGAATGTGCTTGACCTCACGGCCATGGACCCGAATGTGCACGCCTTGCGCTTTTCGCTGGAAGCAGAGCGTCCAAGGGACTTCTCCGAGCAAATCAAAGCAGGCGGAGAATACACATTCATGGATATGGTGTCCGTGCGCGCAGGGTATACCTATCCGACGGACGAACAGAGCGTCAGCCTGGGCGGCGGTCTGAAATACGATACGTCGGCGGTGGGTTTCTCGGCGGATTACGCCTATACGGCCTTTGGACTTTTCGGCGCGGTCCATCGCATGGGCGTGAGCCTGTCCTTCTAAGGGTATTTTGCATCTTGTGCACGCGCGTCGCCGTTCGCCGGCGCCTAACGTTTACGGAAGGATGCATGTGCGCCGTGTCGCCGGTGGAACGCTGGCCCTCGTCGTCCTGATTTTTTTGGGCGGATGCGGGGAGGGCGGTTCGCGTAATACGCAGGCGACTTCCTCGTATGGCATCGCGTTTCAAGAGGTTTCTTCCACGGCCGGGCTGGGGAATTTCCGCCACGAAAACGGAAGCGAAGATCGTTTCTGGTTTCCGGAACAGATGGGCGCCGGAGGGGGATTCGTGGATTACGACGGAGATGGCTGGGAAGATATTGTCCTGGTGGGAGGCGGAAGTCTGTCGCCGACCGGGCCGCCGGACGTGCGCGCCCTGCGCCTTTTTCGCAACAACCGGGACGGGACCTTTACCGATGTGACCCGCGAGGCGGGGCTGGACGAGGCGCGAGGCTGGGGCACCGGGGTAACCGCCGCCGATTACGACAACGACGGCGATCAGGATATTTTTCTTGCGACCTTTGGGGAAAATCTGCTTTTCCGCAACGATTCCGGGCCTTCGGGGGCGCGTTTTTTTACGGAGATCGGGCGCATGGCGGGCGTGGCGGGTCCTCCCGGATGGAGCAGTTCCCCGCTGTTTTTCGACGCCGATCTGGACGGGCGCCTCGATCTCTATGTGCCCGGCTACGCCTTGTGGTCGCTCGCCAGCGACATGGAATGTTTTCGGGCGGACGGGCGACCGGATTATTGCCGCCCGGCCACGTATCCGGGCGCTCCGAGCTATTTTTATCGCAATAACGGGGACGGCGCGTTTACCGAACGTACGCAGGCGAGCGGCCTGACGGGTACGCCCGGCAAGTCGCTGGCCGTCGCCGAATGGGATTTCAACGAAGACGGCTGGTCCGACCTCGTGGTGGTAAACGACGGGGAGCCGGACCTCTTGTATATGAACGACGGCAATGGCGCGTTCACGGAGCAAGGGGTGCGTAGCGGGATTGCCTACGGGGAGCACGGGGAAGCGCGCGCCGGAATGGGCGTGGACGTCGGGATCGTGGATACGACGGGCATGCCCTCTGTTTTCGTGGGGAATTTTTCCAGTGAAATGATCGGGGTGTACCGGCGAACGGCAAGCGGGTGGTTCATGGATCGCGCGGCGGCTTCCCGTATCGGGCAATCCAGCCTGACGACGCTGGCCTTCGGGGTGTTGCTTTTCGACGCCGAGCTGGACGGCGATCTGGATTTGTATGTGGCCAACGGGCATGTGTACCTCGATCCGATCGACGGGTCGGCGTACCGGCAGCCGCCGCATTTGTTCGTCAACGGGGGGGAAGGAACCTATGTGGACCTGGCGGACTCCGTCGGGGGCGTATTTACGGAGGCGATGGTGGCGCGGGCCGTGGCGAAAGCCGACTACGATCGCGATGGAGACGTGGATTTGCTGGTGACGGAAAACAATGGTCCGGCTCGCCTGTTGCGCAACGATTCGTCCGGGGGGAATGTGTTGCGGGTGCGTCTGGCGGGGCGACCGGGATCCGGGAGGGGCAATCTTGACGCCCTCGGCGCGCAGGCGACGGTTACGGCAGGCGGCGTACGGCAGGTGCGGCGGGTCCGGACGGGTTCCGGTTATCTTTCGCAGTCGGAAAAAACGCTGACGTTCGGCCTGGGATCGGCGGATCGGGTGGATACCCTGACCGTGCGGTGGCCGGATGGCCGCCTGGAGCGTCACGTCGGCTTGCCTGCGGGCTATGAGGTGCATGTAATAGACGGGCAGGGGATGGTTTCCCGAACGGCATTGCCCGTCGTTCCGTAACGAACCGTTTTGGCCGCGCCTGCGTTTGCCTGTGTGGAAAAGCCGGCGGGCGGCAGGTCATTCTGAAAATTATTCCTAACCCAATGGTCGGCATTTGCCCAAAGGATACGCAGGCTACGCGCAGGACTCCGCCGCGGGGCATGTCGAATTGAACGGGTCACGCCATCATCTTTCCTGAAGCGTCTTATGCGCAGCGCAAGTACATGGATAGCCTGCCTCGGGGCGACGATCGTTGTTGCTTCGGGCGGATGCGGCGGTTCGGGGGAGGCGCCTTCCTTGACCGAACTGGCCCGCCGCAACACAGATCCGAAAGCGGTGGAATTTTTGTTCGATGCGGAGCATGCCTTCGAGACAGGGTACTACAGCGCGGCGCTCGCGCTGGCGGATAGCGCTGCTCGCTATGCGCCCGATCTGGCCGATATTTCCTTTATGCGCGGCCGCATCTTCACGGCGCTTCGGCAGATGGATATGGCTACGGAGGCCTATGAAAAGACGCTGGAACTGGATCCGGACTATCCGGGCGTGTGGTTCAACCGGGGAAACGGGGCCTATATGTACGGCGAGCCGGCGGAAGCGCTTGCGCTCTATCGCAAAGAACGCAGCCTCGTTGCGGAAACGACGGACTACTTGACGCAACTTGGGCGGGCCTGGGCGGATACGGGCGAGCCGGACAGCGCGCGCCGGGCGTACGAGCAGGCCATTGCGGCGGATTCCGCCAACCCGACAGCGTACATGTGGCTCGGCCAACTCCATGAAGACGCGGGCGATTTCGAGGTCGCGCTTTCGTATTCCGAACAAGGCATTGCGCTGGATCCGGGCAACCTGAATTACGCCTATGTATACGGGGTTCAGCATTTGCGCAACGGCGACCTGGAAGCCGCTGCGGATATTCTGATGCGCGTAGCCGACGGGATTCCATGGCACTATCCGGCGCACTACAATCTTGGGCAGGCGCTGAACGGTTTGGGCGAGGCGGAACGCGCTGCGCATTACCTTGCCCGCGCCGATACCCTGCTGGACATGCAGCGGGACGTCGAGCAGTGGGTGGAGCGCATCAAGACGAACAGCATGGAACCCCTGCTCTGGGTCCAGTATGGGGAGTCGCTTCGCCGGTCGGGCCGCGTGGACGAAGCCATCGAGGCGCTTACGGTGGCGCTTTCCCTGCGCCCGGGATGGCTGGAACTGCACAACAATATCGCCAACCTGCACCTTGCCGCCGGAGATACCGTCACGGCGCTGGAGCGATACGAAGTCCTGTTGCAACATGCGCCCACCCAGCCGGACGTGTGGTTGAATCTGGGTACGCTCCATGCGTTATCGGGCAACTACGAAGAAGCCCGCGCCGCCTGGGAAACCGTGCTTGAGCATGCCCCCGGCCACGCAGAAGCCATTTCGTACCTGGCGCAACTCCCTCCTCCGTCCCCTGCGCCGTGATTGCCCGTCGTCGCCTGATTCCGGTTGTCGCGGGTGCGCTCCTCGTCCTGGGCGGGTGCGGCGCGGACGACAAGCGTCTCGCCAAGGAAGCGTCTGATTCGCGCGCTCCGTCGGAGGCGCTTCGTTTTACGCATGTTACGGAGGAGGTCGGGCTGGGGGCGTTTCGGCATGTGACCGGGGCGTTTGGGGAAATGTGGTTTCCCGAGACAATGGGAGGCGGCGCCGGTTTTCTGGATTACGACGGGGACGGGTGGCAGGATATTGCGCTGGTTGCGGGCGGCGTATGGCCGGATCGGGGCGATGCTGCGCCGCCTGCGATTCGCCTGTACCGGAACGAAGGCGGGTATTTTACGGAAGTTACGGAGGAAACCGGTTTGGCCGACGTGCATGCGTACGGGATGGGCCTCGCCATCGCCGATTACGACAACGACGGGGATCCGGATATATTTCTGGCTGCCGTGGGACAGAACCTGCTGCTGCGAAACGATCGTGCGGCAGGCTCCGGCGGGCGGGTTTCGTTTAGCGAGACGGCGCAGGCCGCGGGACTTGCGGGCGACGGCGCATGGAGTACGTCGGCGATTTTTTTCGACGCCGACCTGGATGGACAGGTCGATTTGTACGTAGCGAATTATGTCGCATGGTCCCCGGAAACCGATATGTGGTGCACCATGAACGGGAAGGATAAAACGTACTGCACCCCCAAGTTATACGATGGCGCGCCCAGCCGCTTTTACCGAAACGAGGGCGGCGTTTTCGCCGACCGGACCGCCGAGGCCGGATTTCTGCCTGCGCCCGGCAAGACGCTGGGCGTCGCCGAATGGGATTTCAACGAGGATGGCTGGCCGGACCTCGTGGCGGCGAACGATACGCAACGGGATTTGCTGTACCTGAACGACGGGACCGGCGCATTCGTGGAGACAGGGGTGGCCAGCGGCCTTGCCTACGACGCGGACGGTCAGGCGCGCGCGGGCATGGGGGTGGATGTGGGCGTGCTGGACGGCACGGGCGCGCCGTCGGTCGTCATCGGGCATTTCGCCAACGAGCCGGTGGGTTTGTATCGCCAGATTGCCCCCGGCGTTTTTCTGGATCGCGCCGCCCAGTCGCAGGTGGGGTTGCCGTCGCTCCCCACGCTTACCTTCGGGCTGTGCCTTTTCGACGCCGACCTGGATGGCGATCTGGATATTTTTCTGGCGAATGGACATATTTCGCCGGACGTGGAAGGAACAGCGGAGGGCCTGTCGTATCGGCAGGCGTCCCAGCTTTTTCTGAATGACGGGGACGGGCGTTTTTCCGAATATGCGTTGTCTATCGCCGCGCCGATGATTGCCCGCGGGGCGGCGCTGGCCGATTACGACCGGGATGGCGACGAGGATGTGCTGGTTACGGAGAATGCCGGGCCGGTGCATCTCTTGCGCAACGAGGCGAGGGGAGGCGCTTCGTTGCGCGTACGCTTGCAGGGCATGTCGGGCAACAGGGACGCCCTGAGCGCGCAGGTAACGGCGGTCGCGGGGGATCGGCGGATGGCGCGGCGCGTGCGGAGCGGGTCAAGTTATCTCGTTTCTTCGGAAAAGGCGTTGACGTTCGGGTTGGGCGCCGCCGCGCAGGCGGACACGCTCATCGTGCAGTGGCCCGGCGGCGACACGGCGCGTTATGCGAACATCCTCGCCGGGCGCGAGGTACATATTGTCGAGGGATCGGGCGTCGTGGACACGATTCTTTTCAGAGGTCGCGATGGTCCCTGACGATCCGGTTTGCCTTGCGGGGTTTCCGGCGAATGCAAGGCGGGCGAGAGGGCGCCGCGCATACATGCGGGACCGCCAGACTACACTGCTTCGTCATGCCTCGCCAGCCCGCCCCTCGCAGTCTCTTGTTTGCGTGGACTTGCTCAGCGTAATTATCAGGCATTCGATGTAATTCTTCCCTTATTTTGACGAGGCCCCTGCCTGCGAGGACACGCTTGCGGGGTCGTTTTCGCGATTGAGTCGTCATGCCCGAATTTTGTCCGTCCATATCGATACCGGGATGTTTTGCGGCATGGCTCGCCTTGGCCGGGTGCGGCGCGCCGGCGCAGACGCCGGCGGAACGCCTGCAAGCAGCGGACGAGGATGTCCGGCGCTTGCTTGTGGACGCGCGCGAGGAAGAGGCGGCGGGACGGTATCCGGAGGCGCTTGCGCTGACGGACAGTCTGCTGAGCCGGGCGCCCGATCTGCCGGAGGCGTACATGTTGCTGGGGAGCGTTCGGATGCGTACGTATCAGTTGGCGTTGGCGGACGAAGCGTTTGCGCGGGCGATGGCGCTCGATCCGTACTTGCGCGACGGCTGGTTTCGGCGGGGGCATGTTGCGTTTGAAGAGGGGCGGTACAGCGAGGCGATCCGGCGGTATCGGCTTCAGCGGGAAGTCATCTTATCCTCCCCGGAGCCTGTGCGGGCGTTTTACCGGCGGACGGACGCCGCCGTGTTGTCCCGGGCCTGGACGCAGACGGGGCGGACGTACGAATTGCTGAACCTGCCCGACAGCGCCGCATGGGCATATCGGGAAGCGCTCGCGCGCGATTCGACTCATGCGCAGGCGCATGCCTGGCTGGCGGAATTGCACGATGAAGCGGGACGGACGGAAGAGGCGCTTTCGCATGCGCGCGCGGCATGGGAGCAGGATCGGGAACAGGTGGACTTTGCGTACCGGCTGGGCGCGTTATTGCTTAAAACCGGCGATGCGGAGCGCGCGTTGCCTTTGCTGGAGCGCGCTGCGTATGCGAAACCCTATGAGTCTTCTTTTCGATACAACTACGGACGCGCGCTGATTGCGCTGGGCCGCCTCGAAGAAGGTCAGCGGCATGTGGACGCCACGGAAGCGCTGGAAGATCTGGATAACCAGATCGGCATGGCTCGCGCCGCGGCGGCGTATTATCCCGACGATCCGGCGCGGTGGCGCGCCCTGGCCAATTGGTTTGCGCAAGCCGGACGCGAAGCCGAACGGCGACAGGCGCTGGAAATCGCCCGGGCCGCTACCGCCCGTCAGCGCATGGAAGAGGCGGCGTCGGAAGAAATCCCCTGATATGATTGCGCTTGCATGGTTCCGGCGCAGGCGCCGGAAATGGAAGGGGCGCCGGATCAAAGCATCCTGTACATTCCAGGTTGTGGAATCACGAACGGATTCGAAGGGTCTAATGTCCGAAACTCGTCGGAAGTACGGAAACGATACCGTTGCGCCTTTCTGCGGTCACGCATATCCCGGGAATCATCTGCATTTGACGCCAAAAACAGATAACGCCATGCAAGGCGCCGCATCTTTGCGTACGTCGCGCGACCGGCGCATGGCGCTGCGCCTCGCTGTAGTATGTTGTCTGCTATGGGCGGGGGGATGCGCAGGCGAACCGCGCCATCGGGAAGCCCCGGATGCGCCCGGGGTCCGGGATGCGCAGCCTGTATCTCCTGAGGCAGGCCGTTTTATCCGGCTGAGCAGCGAAGCCCTCTCCCGAAACGAATTTGCGCAAGCCTTCGCCTTTACGGACAGCGTGGCTGCGGCGGCGCCGGAACTGGCGGACATTCCGTTTTTGCGCGGTCGTATCTACGCTGGATTGCACCGGCTCGGCAAGGCGGATTCGGCATACCGGGCTGTCCTTGCGATTCGTCCATCGTATCCAGGGGTCTGGAACAATCTGGGCAATACGGCCTGGCAGCGGCAGGAGTACGTAAAATCGGTCGGGTACTATCGCCGCGAGCTGGAAATGGCTCCCGATCCCCGCCCCTGGCTGGGCATTGCCCGCGCATACATCGAACTGGGCGAGACGGACAGCGCCCGCTATGCTTTCGGGGAGGCGCTGGCGCTCGACAGCGCCTTTGCGCAGGCCCATTTCGGGACGGCTTTGTTGCTGGACGATTTGGGGGATTTCGAGGGCGCGCTCCATAGCGCGCGGCGCGCGCTGGCCCATGCGCCCGATAATCTCGAATATAGATACCATATTGCTTCGTACCTTGTCAAGCTGGGGCGGTGGGAGGAAGCCCTGGCTCCGCTGGAGGCCGTCGTGCAGGCGTGGCCGTGGCATCAGGGCGCGCATTACAACATGGGCCAGGTTCTGATGCGTCTGGGCCGGGCGGACGAAGCGGAAGCGGTGCAGCAGTACGCCGAGGAACTCCGCGCGCTCCAGGCGCAAATCACGAACCAGACGACCGCCTCCCGGACCTATGCGGAAGACCCTTACGCGCATGCGGGCCTCGGGACGCTGTTGCGGCGCGCCCGCCGATACGACGAAGCCATGAAAGCCTACAGCGTGGCGCTTTATCTGGATCCCGCGAATGCCGATTTCCGGAACAATGTGGCCGTGCTGCATTTGCTGCAGGGCGATACCCTGTCCGCGATTCGGTCGTTCGAGGGCATGGCGCAGGCGGATGCGACCAATACCCATGCCCTGATTAATCTGGGCAGTTTGTACGCCATGTCGGGGGATCCGGACAATGCGCGGCAAGCCTGGGAAGCCGCCTTGCGCATCGAGCCGGACAACGACATGGCGCGGCGGTCGCTGGCCCGCCTCGCTTCTTCCTCCGGGCCATGACGTTACGGGGCATGCATAGCGCGTATGTTCGCCTGTGGGCGTTGGCGGCCCTGTCGGGGATCGTCGGGTCGGCTCCGGGTTTATTGTCCGAAGCGAGGGCGCAATCCGCTTCCGTGCGGGGTTTCGTTACGACGGATCCGGGCGGGGAATCGCTTCAGGGCGTCAACGTATCGGTCGATAACCTGACCGGCGCGCTGAAGGGGGCGGCGTCCAACGAGGACGGATTTTTTCTTATCGGACGCATTTCGCCGGGGCGCTACCTGTTGCGGGCTTCTTTCATCGGATTCGTGACGTATGTGGATACGCTGGACATTGAGGTCGACGACCGCCTGCTGGTCAATATCGTGCTTCGGGAAGACGCCATGGCCCTGGAGGGCATTTCTGTCGAGGCGGAGCGCGACGACGGGGCGGCGCGCGTAACGGCTGGGCAGCAAACCATCCGCCCGGAAGATATCGAACTGATCCCGTCGCCGGACGTTTCGGGCGATCTGGTATCCTATCTTTCCACGATACCCAGCGTAGTGTTGATGGGAGACCGCGGCGGGCAGGTGTTCATTCGGGGCGGCGAGCCTACGCAAAACCTGACGATGCTGGACGGCATCGAGATTTACCAGCCCTTCCATGTGCTGGGTTTCTATTCGGCGTTTTCTTCTGAAATCGTCAGTCGGGCCGATGTCTACGCCGGGGGATTCGGGGCGGAATTTTCGGGAAGAATATCCTCAGTGATCGATGTGCATTCCCGCAACGGAAACAAGCGCAGTTTTCATGCTTCTGCAGCCCTGTCGCCGTTTACCAGCGCGGGACATCTCGAAGGACCCATTTTGCCGGGCCGCATCTCGTTTCTGGGGGCCGCCCGGTATTCGATGCTGGACGAACTGGCTTCCCGGTACGTGTCTGCGCCGCTTCCCTACGTATTCGACGATGTGTTCGGAAAAATGCATGCGCGCCTTGGATCGAATCGCCAACTCTCGGTAACGGGGCTGAAGACCTTTGACCGGGGCACGCTTACGCCCACCGACGACCCATTGCGCCGCAACGACGAGGTCAGCTGGCGCAATACGGCGCTCGGCGTACGCTACCTTTCCGCGCCGCGCATCCTTCCGATTCTGAGCGAAGTGCTCGTGTCTGTTTCTCGTCTGGAAAGTTCTTTTGGGCCGCGCGGCGAACCGACCCGGACTTCCGATCTCGAACTGTTCAACCTCGCCGTCAATATGACGAATTTCGCCCAGAGTTCGGAGGTCAAGTGGGGATTTTTCCTGCGGACGCCGCTCACGGAAACCGTGCTGGGGGGATTGTTTCAGAATCTTACGGTCGGGCGAGGGGCGCCCACGAATGTCGGCGCCTATATTCAACCGGAAATATACGTGGCCGGCGGGTTGTACGTACGACCCGGGCTCACCGTGCAGACGATGGGCAGTACGGGCGACTATTTCGAACCCCGGCTACGCCTGCGCCTGCAGCGCGGCGTACAGGAATGGAGCGCCGCGGCGGGCGTCTATCGGCAGGTCACCGTGGGCCTGAGCGATCGTCGCGACGCCACGAATATTTTTACCGCCTGGGTGCAAACGCCTTCCAGCGAGGCCATGCGTTCCACGCACGCGCTGCTCGGATACCGGGTCGAACCCGCCCCCTGGCTGGAATGCTCCATCGAGGGATTTTACAAAAGCATGGACAACATTTTTATCGGGGAGTGGACGGCGTTTCCGGGCTTCACCACGCGCTTGCAGGAGGCCCACGGCAATGCCTACGGATTCGATTTGCGGCTGGAAGTGCGGCGTCCCCGTTTTTACGGGTTCGTGAATTACGGCTTGTCTTCCACCCGCTACGAAATCGATCCGGCAAGTCCGGCGGTGAACAATCCCGGGCGGTTTCGTCCGCCTCACGACCGGCGCCATCAGGTCAATATGCTGGGGAAGGCGACGGTATACGGTTTCGATGTAAGCGCCCGGTGGCAGTTCGGCTCCGGGCTGCCGTACACGCCTGTCGAGGGGTTCGACGGTTTCGTGTTGATGGATGGCCCTGTAGATGTCCGAAACGTACGCGGATTTCCCCGGGTCATCTACGAAAGCATTCCGTATCGGGGCGCGCTCCCGACCTATCACCGGCTGGACGTCACCGTGGAACGGGCATTCGATTTGCCCCTCGAAGCGGAAATGACCGTGCAGGCCGGCGTGATGAACGCCTATGACCGGGCGAATCTCTTTTCGCTGGATTTGCTCACGGCCCGCCGCAGCGACCAGCTGCCCCTTGTTCCCATCGCGGGCATGAAGGTCCAGTTTTAAGCATGCTCTGATTAAGCATTGACATGAAGCGCTTGTTCGACACATGGCTGATTCGTTTTCTCCTGGCGGCGGCGCTGCCGGGCTTGCTGCTGGCGACCGCGGGCTGCGAGGAAAGCGTGGACGCCATTACCGGGACCGACATTCCCTTTACGGTCTGGGGTTTTCTGGATTCCGCCGCAGATACGCAATATGTCCGCGTCTTCGAGGTCACGGACGTGTTGATTCCCGACCGGGAGGCGAAGATCGACGCGCGCGTATTTTCCACGCATCTTGCGACGGGCAAGCGTCTGGAGTGGACGTACGAGCGCGTACATTTCGACAGTTTGATCACCGGCCATTTTTTCATGGCCCCTTTCCGACCGGAGTACGACGCGCGTTATTTGCTTGAGGTGGCGCGTTCGGACGGCGAGACGGCCCGCGTCGAAGTGACCGTGCCGCCCGCCGCGCAGTTTACGCTGGAAACCGGCGAGTCCAGCGTGCAGGTTCCTGTCTTTATAGACGGCGACGTACCGAACCTCATCGGGCTGCGCGTAACGTACCACGCCATCAACGTGCCGCCCCCGCAAGCCTGGCCGCAAGGGTCCCCGGTGGCTCCCGCCGTGCAGTTGCCCGTGATCGTTTCGTACGACGATCGGGTCGAGCGCATCCCGGGAGGCTGGCGTTTCACGATAGATATCGCGGGGGATTTCGAAACCGTTCGGTCGGCCTATCAAATCAATTGCCTGATTACCGATCCCGAAGAAAGCGCCCCGGACATATGGCTTCGGAAGGTGGCGTTTTCGGGCCTGCTGGCGGATTCGACCTGGTCGCCGCCCGGCAGGGTTTTCGACGTGAACTTGCTTGCGGCGCCGGGTACGTTCTCCAACGTGCAGAACGGCTACGGCTTTTTCGGCGCCGGAGAGGGCATAGGCCGGGAATGGACCCCCTCGACGGAAACGAGTCTTCAGGCGGGCTATAATTTTCTGCCCAGATGCACGGGCCTGGTTCCTCGCAACGTGCCGGAGTGCCATAACCCGCCCGAGCCGTGCGTGAGCGAGATTTTTCAGGGGATTGAGGGATTCGCCCAGGGAAAGGCTGGAAATGTCTTGCATCCGAATTCTGAACGTCGTTAACTATGAAGCGTGAGGCGGTCGCTTGGCGCGTCTCTGTTTTTCTGCAGAATTACTTTCGATCCTTATGCGGCATATCGTTAATCCCGATATTTACGATGTGGCTATTGTCGGCTCCGGCGCCGGAGGCGGCATGGCGGCGTACGTACTGGCCCAGGCGGGCGCGAATGTGGCGATGCTGGAGGCGGGTCCCATGTGGGACGCCGCCGAGGATGGCGACATGTTTACCTGGAATTATTCTTCGCCTCGCCGCGGGGCGTCTTCGAAGGAGAAACCGTTCGGCGAATTCGACGGGTGCATCGGCGGCTGGGAAATCGAGGGCGAGCCGTACACCCGCGCTTCCGGGACGGAGTGGGACTGGTTCCGGGCGCGTATGCTGGGAGGACGCACGAACCACTGGGGCCGTATTTCGTTGCGATTCGGCCCGGACGATTTTCGCGGATACAGCCTGGACGGCCTGGGGGACGACTGGCCCATAGGATACGAAGACCTTGCGCCCTGGTACGACAAGTTGGATCGCCTTGTCGGGATTTTCGGCGCGCGGGATGGTTTTTACAACGAGCCGGACGGGGATTTTTTGCCGCCTCCGGCGCCGCGCTTGCATGAATTGCTCGTGATGCAGGGAGCGGCCCGGCTGGGCATTCCGGTGTTGGCGAATCGTCTTTCCATCCTGACGAAAGCGCGCAACGGGCGGCCTGCCTGCCATTTTTGCGGGCAGTGCGGGCGCGGTTGCGCGACGGATTCGAATTTTTCTTCGCCGTCCGTGTTGTTGCCTCCGGCCCTCGATACGGGGCGGCTGACCATTGTGGACAATGCCATGGCGCGGGAGGTCACCACGGATCAGGAGGGGTTGGCCACCGGCGTCTCGTACGTGAACCGGAACGATATGCAGGAGTACGCGGTGCGCGCCCGAGTCGTCGTGCTGGCGGCCAGCGCATGCGAATCGGCCCGGTTGCTATTGAATTCGACCTCGCCCCGGCATCCGGCCGGCCTGGCCAACGCAAGCGGCGTCGTGGGGCGGTATCTGATGGATTCCACGGGCGCCAGCGTGGCCGGAATCTTTCCGCAGCTGATCGGACGCTCGTCGTACAACGAAGACGGCGTGGGCGGGGCGCACATTTACATCCCCTGGTTCGGATATGACCAGCAGCGCGATTTCGCCCGCGGATACCATCTTGAAGTATGGGGAGGACGCCAGCAGCCCAGCTACGGTTTCGCGCACGGGATTCATACGATCAATAACCTGTTCGAGGATCGTCCCCGGGGCGGGGGCGGCTACGGGATGCAGCTGAAGCAGGATTACCGGGATTTGTACGGCTCCGTCGTGGGCTTTTCCGCCCGCGGCGAGATGATTGCCCGGTACGATAATTATTGCGAAATCGACCCGGACGTGGCGGATAAGTACGGCATTCCCGTCCTGCGCTTCCATGTGCGCTGGAGCGACGAAGAATATCTTCAGATCAAGCATGCCCAGGAAGCAAGCCGCCAACTCGTAGAGGCGATGGGGGGCGAGGCGCTCACGCCCATGCCCTCGAAAGAAGAGGGATATGGCATTCTGGCGCCGGGCAAGATCATCCATGAGGTGGGTACGGTTCGCATGGGGAACGACCCGGCCAGGTCCCCGCTGAACGCCTGGTGCCAGGCGCACGACGCAAAGAATGTGTTCGTAACGGATGGCGCGCCTTTTGTGTCGCAGGCGCACAAGAACGCAACATGGACCATTCTGGCGCTGGCGTGGCGCACCGCGGATCGCATTGTCGAACTTCGCAATGCGGGCGTTTTGTAATACATTGTATGGACAACGTTGCACATTGCAGCACGCTAATCATATGGATCGCCGCGAATCGCTTAAATTACTGGCGCTGGCCTTGTCGGCCGCGGCCCCCGGCGTACTGACGGCGGCGGGATGCCGATGGACCGCTTCCGACGCCGAACGCGCCGCCCGCAAGGCGGAAGAAGCCCGCGCCGAGGGGGATTTTTCGCCGTCGTTTTTTACGGACGAGGAGTACGAAACGGTGCGCATTCTTGCGGACCTGATTATTCCGGCGGATGATCGCTCGGGCAGTGCGACGGAGGCGGGCGCGCCGGAATTCATGGACTTCATGGTCATGGATCGGGTCGCTATGCAGGCCCCCATGCGCGAAGGATTGGCCTGGCTGGACACGTGGGCGCGGGAGCGCTTCGGGTCTTCTTTCGCAGCATGCGCCGAAGCGCAGCGCATCGAACTGGTCGATGCGATCGCCTGGCCCGAGGACGCCGATCCGGCGCTTGCAGAGGGCGTCGCGTTTTTCAATTTCTTTCGCGACTTGACCGCGTCGGGATTCTGGACCACAGAGGCGGGCATGGCCGATATTGGCTATATAGGGAATGTATTCGTGTCCGAATGGACGGGCGCCCCGCAATCCGAGATCGAACGACTGGGGTTGTCTAAAGCGCCCTGGGAGACATTGTAACAAGACTGGAAGAAGATGGGAGCAGACCGGGCGACTCCGGGCCGCTTGCGCGCGTTTTTTTGAACTCAAATCCATGCAACCATGCAACGACGTCGTTTTCTGCGTTCCTTTGCGGCCGCCTCCGCGGCGCTTCCCTTCGCCCATGCGGGGCTCGCAGCCGGTTTGTCCGAGGGAGGAGAACCTTCCGGTTTTTCCGGAAACCGTCCCGAATTCACGCTCGACTATGCGCCTCATTTCGGCATGTTCGCGAACCATGCAGGGGACGATCTGCTTGACCAACTTCGTTTTATGGCGGAGATGGGGTTCCGGTCCATGGAAGACAATGGCATGGCGGGCCGCACCCCGGAGATGCAGGAAGCCATTGCCCGGGAAATGACGCGCCTGAATATGCGCATGGGGGTATTCGTCGCGCACCAGATCGATTGGCAAGGCCCCAATCTGGCGAGCGGCGATCCGGCCAGACGGGAGGAATTTCTGGATGACATTCGCGGGGCAGTGGAAGTGGCGAAGCGCGTCAACGCTATGTGGATGACGGTGGTGCCCGGGCGAGTCGACCAGCGCCAGGAAATGGAGTACCAGACGGTGCATGTGGCGGAGTCGCTGAAGCGCGCGGCGGAGATTCTGGAGCCGCACGGACTGGTCATGGTTCTGGAGCCGCTGAACTGGTGGTCGAACCATCCCGGCATGTTCCTGAGCCGGGCGCCCCAGGCCTACATGCTTTGCAAGCATGTGGACAGTCCCGCCTGCAAGATTCTCTTCGATATCTACCATCAGCAGATTAGCGAGGGGAACCTGATCCCGAACATCGAAAAATCATGGGATGAGATCGGCTATTTTCAGATCGGCGACAATCCGGGCCGGAAGGAACCGACTACGGGCGAGATCAACTACCGCAACGTGTTCAAATACATCCACGAACGGGGGTATACTGACATCCTCGGCATGGAGCACGGGAACGCCGCGCCCGGCAAGGAAGGGGAACAGGCGCTGATCGATGCGTACGTTTCGGTGGATCCGTAGCGCGAAGTCGTCCATTTGTAGCGCCCTCATGACGCAGGAACAACTCTTTTTCCGTAATTCCACTTCGTCGTGAGCAGCGTTCCGGAGATTATAGCGAAGATCACGAACAGGTAGAACATGCTGTTCCAGCCGAAGTGTTCGGCTACATAGGCGACGAGGAGGGGAGAAATCAGTTGGCCGCAGGACCCCATGCCATTTATCAGACCTGCCGCTGTGGCGGCCCCCCGCTGGCTGCCAATGTCCATTGCGGCGGCGCCGGACATGAGCGCGTCCGGCCCAAACGTCATGATCCCGATGACGCCAATGCTGACGATATTGGCTACGACGCCGAGTTCCGCCAGGGTAGGGTGAAGTAAAAGGGTCAGCGCCAATCCATATAGCATGAGTGCGCCGACCGGGAAACGGCGCGCCTGAAAGAGTTTGTCGGAGGCATAGCCGGCCATTATCACTCCCAAGAAACCGACTATTTCGTAGACGGAAGAAGTGTACCCTGCCGCACGCTCCGTATAGTCGAGCGCCTCGGTCATATAGAGCGGGAGCCAGAATAGAAATGCGTAACGGGTCATCTTTGTGAAGAAGTACATCGCGCCCGTCACCCATAGCGCCGAATTGGACAGGACCTCTCGCAGTACAGACCTCCTTTCTGCGCCGCTAACCGGAGAAGGAGCGGTTTCATCGGCGTCATCCTCCGGCAGGTCCGGAAGCCCTGCATCCGAAGGCCGGTTTCGCGTGAAGAGCGCGTATGCGCCGGCGATGATCGTAAGCAGAAGCGCGGGCGCCCAGAAAGCCCTCCGCCAGCCCAGATCGGCGAAAAACATCTCATTCGTGGCCCAGTATGTGGCAAAGATCGTGCCCACGAAGCCGCCTACCACATAGCATGTACACCACCAGGCCATCACCACGCCCCGCTCCTGGTGTCGGAACCAGGAAGACATGTTCTTGATTAGTCCGGGCCATCCTGTCGATTGCCCGTAACCATTGCTCCACATCATGAATATGAACAAAAACAGAGAGGCTCCGAAGCCCATTGCGACGTTTGAAAAAACAGATATCAGAATGCCTGTGGCGACGATGATCCGCGGCCCGAAGCGATCAGAGAGCAGGCCGTTAACAAATTGGCCCAACATGTAGATGAGACTGTAGCCGGTAAGAACCCAGGCGAGATCAGTTTTGGTGAACCCGTACTCGCCCATCAGGAATGGCATGACCACGCTGAAATTTTTTCGGCACAGGTAGAGACCGGCGTAGGCAAGCCATGTCACTGTGAATATCCGGTGACGCCAGGGTTTTGGAAGCAAGGAATGGGTCATGCTTGGGCCGGGGCAATGATCGTTGGAAAGTCAGGCGGCAGGCAAAACCTTCGCGAGCGTGTCGTCGAAGCGATCAAGAAACACGTCGCAGGCCGCTTTGTCGTGAGCCAGTGACAGGTAGAGCTTGGTTCCCATGGGGTTGAGAAAGACGCCCCGGCTGAAAAGACCGAGCATTACGGCTCGGCTGGTTTGTGCGTCGCCGCGCCGGGTGGAACGGTAGTCCAGGATCGGCTCCTCTTCGCGCGTGAAGACCGCCTGAGCCAACGGGCCGTCGCCGATTATCTGCCCGGGGACGCCTCGCGCCTGGAGCGCCTGCCTCATTCCCTCTCGCAGATAAGCGCCGATCTCGTGCAGATGTTCGTAGGCGCCGGGCTGTCGAAATACGGACAAGGCCGCTCCTGCAGCCGCCGTCGAAATCGGGTTGCCGCCCAGCGTAGAGGCCGTCCAGACGTAGGTTTCTTTTCCCAGGCGATCTTCGCGCACCAGATCCATGATTTCGAAGCGACCGCCATAGGCGCCGATTGGATAGCCGCCCCCGAGCGCTTTTCCGTAGGCCGCGAGGTCTGGCGCGACGCCGTAGTATTCCTGGGCGCCCCCGTAAGCCAGACGGAATCCGGTTACCACTTCGTCGAAGATCAGCAGTATGCCGTGGGCGGCTGTAATCTCGCGCAAGCCTTGCAGGAAACCCGATACCGGAGGCAGACAGCGATGCAGCGGCTCTACAATCACCGCCGCTACTTCGTCGGCGTAGGCGGCGATGATCCGTTGGGTTGTTTCCAGGTCGTTATAAGGTGCAATCAGGACATGATCGCGCACAAGGTGATCGATGCCGTCAGAGGATGGCTCAGGCGTGGGGAAATCGGGCAAGTGCTGTGGAAACAAGCTGGTTACGCCGACGTCATTCGCTCCATGGTAAGCCCCCTCGAACTTGATCACGCGAGAACGTCCAGTAAAAGCCTGCGCCAGACGCAGACTGTACATGGTTGCCTCGGTGCCGGAGGCGCAGAAGCGCAGCCTTTCGCAAGCCGCGCTTATCCGGACAATTTCTTCGGCCAGTGCGAGCGAAGTCTCCGTGACGTACGCGAAATTAGCTCCCTTCGGCGCCTGCTGCGCTACGGCCTCGGCGATTTCGCGACGCCCATGCCCGACGAGCGCCGAGCCCCATCCCATCGAGAAGTCCACATAGCGCTTTCCATCGGTGTCCCAGAGATCGCAGCCCGAACCGCGCGCAATCACCATGGACAGAGCGGCTGGAAGGTTGAATTCGCCATTCGATCCGGCGGGAAAGATAGCCAGTGAACGTTCAGCGTCCGTTTGCATCGAGGTCGGATTCATCGGCAAGGAGATGGCAGGTTGCGAGACGGGTTAAGGAATCTCCTGCAAGGTAAGGTTCCGCGCTCCCTCCCAATCGGTAAAAACATCTTGCGCCAGGCCGAAACTTGTGGTCATGCCGGTTCCGCCGAGGCCATTGACGATGCGAACATTCGGCTCTGGCTCTGCAAGGAAGACGTCATGTGCGGGGCGCTTGGCGTATACGCCGCGCCAGCGCTGGAGAATCGTCAACGAAGGCGGCGCAAAAATGGTCTCCAGATACGTCAGGATCAGCGCGTCGATCTCCGGGCGATCGAACGGATCCGGCGTCCAGCCATACTCGTGAGAATCCCCCAGGAGGAGTTCTCCCGCGCCGTTTTGCGCAATCAGGATATGGATTCCCCATTGTTCGAGGGCCGGATGGTTCTGAGCAATGCGGCGTTTCAAGGCGGGCAGCGATGGGCACAACGAGAATGCCGGATAGCGACGCAGGCTGAGGCCGGTGGCAAGTATAGGGCCGAGGCGCCACATGCCGGGTTGCGGGACCGTGCGCATCATCTGCAGTTTGCAGCGCGTCAGTCCGCTGGCGGCGAAAGCAGCCGGGTACAGCGTTTCGAAGTCAGCGCCGCTGCATACGACAGCCCGTTCGACGCGCCATATCTCGTCGCCGGCTTCAATGTAAGGCATGGCAATGCCGGCGACGGTTTTTCCGAAGCGCAATTCAACATTGTACTTACTATGAAGGTAACCGGGAAGCTTTGCTATGGCCTCGCGCGGGTCAACGATAATCTCCTCCGGGCTCCAGAGCCCGCCTCGCAGTCCGTGAGTCCGAAGGGCCGGGCTTCGGCGAACCGCCTCTTCGGGATCAAGCCATGCGCACCTGTAGCCGAGTTTTGGGGCCTCTTCGATAAATTCGTTTAGAACGGCATACTCATCCTCGTGGTAGGCTGCGATGAGGGAGCCTGTCGACTTGCGCCAAATACCCGCCTGAGTTGCGATCTCCAGCCAGGTCGCTCGACTACGCAAGGCCCGCTCGTGGGATGTTCCAGGCGACATCCCGAGTGGAAAGACGATGCCGAAGTTGCGAATCGAGGCTCCGAGCGCGCGCGTGTCGCGCTCAAAGAGGACGACCGATAGTCCCCGCCGCGCCGCCTCGAGGGCATGGGCGATTCCAGCGATACCCGCGCCGATCACGGCAATATCTGCTTTTAGCGCATGGGGCATGTGTTTGGCGCCGCTTGACATGACGGTTGGCATGCGCGCTATTTCATCGACGCCGCCTGCGCATGACGGCGAAAGGATCGTCGATGATAAAAATCAGGTAGATTCCACATACCCTGAAAACCACGAACGCCATCGGGCAACCAGTCGCCATGCGCCATGTCATACCTGCCTCGCGTCGCCTTGCGTTTCGGGTTACGTTATTTGATAATCGTCAGTTGTTGGCTTCGCGTAAAGTTTCCGGCGGTCAGGTTCACCACATACGTTCCGTTCGCCAGACGGGCGGCGTCAAGCACGACCCTGTATGTTCCAACGGGATGAAACTGATCGACCAGAGTGGACAACTTGCGCCCGGTCAGGTCGAACAGTTCGAGTTTCACCCGCGCCTCTTGCGCGATGCGATACACGAAAGCAGTCGTATCGGTGACGGGATTCGGGTAACCGGGCTCCAGATCAATAAAATCCAGCGCCTGGGGCAGCTCATGATCCTGGATGGATACCTGTACGAATTTATTTATCGTAAATCGATCTACCACACTGCTTTGCTGATCAATGGCTGTGACGTGCAATTCATCGTTATCCACATCAATTCGCGTAAAATGATGGACCATGTCGGAGAAGGCGATGTGGTCGTAATCGGTAAAATAATCGTCCAGGCCACCGCCTCCGCCGCCGGAAACCAGGTAGTGCACATGTTCCATCTCTCCGCGCTCGTAACTGTGCGTATGGCCATTCATCACCATGTCCACGTCGTATTGCTCGTAAATGGGCACCAGATGATCCTGAACCCTTTTGTCGCCATAATAATCGGTCCAGTGCTCAGTGTAGGGCGGATGATGAGCATAGACGAACGTCCAGGCGGCCGAAGTTCGGAGGCTATCGGTCAATGCATTGATCAGAAAAGCATGTTGGGGCGAACCGGGACTGAAGTCTCCGTTGGTGTCCAGGGCGATGAAATAGGCATTAGCCCAGCGGAAAGAATAGTAGCGCTCGGTGCTGTCCGGGTTGTTGTGAGGCAGGTAAAAATCATCAAGGTACACCCCGCCGTTGTCCGTAATCACGTCGTGGTTGCCAAGTGAGGTGAACACATTGACGTTCTTGAGCAAACTGGCGTAGGGTTTAAAGTATATATCGTCGTAGTAGTCCCCGCTGCCCTGATGCACATCTCCCACGTGGACAATAAAATCAATCTCTCTATTATTCGCGCTGAGCTGCATCTGCCGGCCCAGACGCCACTGGGTGGGGGTGTCCACGCCGCTATCGCCGAGAACCAGGAAGGAAAACAGCGTTTCGTCATGACTTCGGGCCGTGCGAAAATTCTCTTCGCCCGCCACGCGTTGATTTTCGCTGTAAACCTCGTAGAAATACCGGGTGCTTTCCTCCAGGCCATTAATCTTGACGTGATGTTTTTGCCGGGCTTCCGATTCCACCGCTTCCTCGCTTAAGACCCCCTTTTTTTGCCCGTACTTCACCCTTCCAACCTGTTTCTCGACCGTGCGCCAGGCAACTTCGACAGAGGTACGGGTTGGATTCTGGATGTACGGAGCCCTGAATTCCCGAACTGGATACGTAATGATCGTCTCGTCCGGTTTGGAATATATAAACTGCTCGCTCGTAACGGACACGCTATCGTAATACGCCCCGGCGTTGGCGTAAGACAACAACCCGATACCGCCTGCCTCGTGCTGCCGGTCCCTGGCGCTCAGAATCAGGTTTCCATTGAGATAGGCGTGGATGGCGTCGCCCCGCACGTCTGCCGTCAAGGCAAAGAAGCCGGAGGGATAGGCTTGGGAGACCAGATTTTCAGCGAGGATATATGGCTCTCCATCGACGAATTTCTGGATGCGCTGCAATGGGGTGTTAACAGGCGTTCCCGAGGAGTCCCGGCCTGACCAGGACGGGTCGTTCATCAATAGGACACGGTAATAATTTTTTGCGTCCTGGTAGCGAAAGATCAGGCCGACTCCGTCATTGTCTGCGGATCGGACCAGCGCATTGAGCGAATAATCGGTCCAGTTTCTGTCGCCGGCGGCGATGTGCGTGCCCAGATGGTATTTTGTTTCCAACTCCACGGGTCCATAGGCCCAGATGTTGGATTTTTGAACCAATACGCCCTGCTCGACCACCCATTCGCTGGGTCCGTGTTGTGGTTGCACATCGTCCGTAACTGTCCAACCAGCATAGTCGCCGTCATTGAAATTGTCGTAGAAGGGCAGCGGTTGCGCATGGGCGAGCGTAGTCAGGGAGCACAACAAGCCTGCGACGATCCCCGTTATCCGGTCCGTTGGAAGCCAGCGCATAATCGGCCTCCCGGTTTGTCTTTGGATATCGAACCTTTTCGACATATAGCTACCAGGGCAGGGAAAACGTTTTCACTGCGGTTAACCCCTTCATGGTCTCAAGGACGCCCTCTTTGATTCCCAAACCGGAATCTTTTACGCCGCCGAAGGGAGACAACTCGATGCGGTAGCCGGGCACCTCATTAATGTTCACAGTGCCCGTGCGTATTTCCTTTACCGCCTTAAGCGCTTTGTTGAAGTCTTTGGTGACTATGCCGGAAGAGAGGCCGTAGTCCGTGCTGTTGGCAAGTGCGATGGCGTCGTCGAGGTCCTTGATCGCCATAATGGGCGCCAGAGGACCGAAGGATTCGCACATAACCATCTCTGCATCGCGCGGCGTGTCGGCGATTACGGTCGGCGCGAGGAGGGCGCCGCGGCGTTCGCCGCCGAGCAACACCCGGGCTCCGCCGTCGACGGCTTTCTGCACCACGGTCTCAAGCCGGATGGCCGCTGCCTCGTCGATGACTGTCCCGACGCGCGTATCCAGGTCCATTGGGTCGCCATAGACATAGGCTTTCGAGGCTTGTACGAAGCGCCTGGTAAACGTATCCAGGACGTCTTCGTGGATGAGCAAGCGTTTTACGGCGGTGCAACGCTGGCCTGAGTTGCGATAACATCCTTCCGCGGCCAGGTGCACGGCCAGGTCCATGTCGGCGTCTTCCAGTACGATCAACGGGGCATTTCCGCCCAGTTCCAGAATCAGCTTTTTGTAACCGGCTCTTTGAGCGATTTTCTTACCGATTTCGACGCTGCCGGTAAAGCTCACTACTTCGGTTCGAGGGTCGACGACCAGTTCCTCGGCCACCTCGTCCATTGGTCCGACGATAACGCTCAGCATCCATTCGGGCAGCCCTGCTTCATACATCAACTCGACGCACCGGACAGCCGTAAGCGGCGTCTTTTCGGAAGGCTTGAGCGCCACCGGCGCTCCGACGGCAATGGCTGGAGCGATCTTGTGCATCACCTGGTTGAGGGGGTGATTGAATGGGGTAATGGCGACTACCAGGCGGTGCGGTTCGCGCAACGTAAAGATTTTCCGGGCCTTCCCGGTGGGCGTAATGTCGCAGGAAAATATCTGCCCGTCATCTTTCAGCGCCTCCATTGCGGCAAACTGAAGCACGTCGCAGGCTCTCCCGACCTCGTACCGGGTTTCGCGCAGGCACAGCCCCGACTCTGCCGTTATCAAATGGGCAAACGATTCCGCTTGCTCCAGCAAAAGCGAGCGCGCCTTGTTCAGGATCTCGTAGCGCCGATAGCGCGTCAGCAACTCGCCTCCTTTGAGCGCGGCCTCAATGGCCTCGTGCGTTTGGCTGCGACAGACACTGCTTACCGTCCCGGCGACGTCGCCGGTATAGGGATTGTAAACCGTTAACCGTTCATCCGTGACGACTTTACGTCCCGCAATGTAACAGGGAAGATCATGCGCGCCGACATGGTCGTTTTTGGAAATGGCGATAGACGTTTCCATAATTCCGGGGTCATATTATAGACGAAAGGCGCTTAAGGGGCTGGATCGCCTGTTATCCTGGTTCGATAGCGCGCGTTGACGCAAGGGTTCCGTTCACAGTGAAGTCGAAGACATCGAAATTACGCGGATCGGCGGCTGCATAACGGGCATAGAGCGCATTGAGCGGCTCGGAGAGAAGCAGCGGCACCATTTCTTCGTAACGTCCTCCATGGGAGCGCAACCCGCCTTGAACGAGACTTAGATCGTGATGCGCCGGCGTGCGCCCGATCACCACGTCACGCCCGGACAGCACTGCGAGGTCGCCGATACGGTCTTGCGGCAATTGAAGCTTTCTTGCGGCGGTCGCTCGGTCGTACGCTTCTGTAATGCCGTCGATCTCGCGCACGTAACCAAGCACAGCATCGATTATTATCGGGTCGGGCACATGGACCACTGCAAAGGCCCCAAGGGCCCCGTGATGTACTACATATGGGTCGGTGATGGGCAGAATGACACGGATGTTTTCCCCGAATTTTTCGGTTAGCAGGCTCTCCAGATAGATTGCGTTGGGTTTACCGTCGAGCGTCTGCTTCGCATTCATGCCGTGATCCGCCGTGGCTCCGACGACAGCGTCGCATGCAAGCAAACGCCCCAGTTCGCGATCAAGGTTTTCATGAAAATCCAGGGACTCCGGGGCGTCTGGCGCATACTTGTGCTGCATATAGTCGGTCAGCGACAAGTAAAGGAAATCGGCCAGCCCCTTTTCCATGAGCGCCACGCCGGCTTTGAGCACGAACAAGCTTGCGTCGGCGCTGTAAATCGGCGGCGTGGAAGCCCCTGCCAACTCTTCGACATCCGAGATACCGTGTGTTTCTTCTGTTGCCTCGTTCGCTTTCTCGGCGGAGAAGGCGACGCCGTCGAGGTTGTGGGCGAGTATATCCCGGAGCTTTTCTTTGGCGGTCACCATGGCCACCTTTCGGCCGGCCTGGGCTGCCGCGGCAAGTATCGTCTCGGCGCGAAGATAGGCGGCCGAGTTCATCATCACCTCTTCGCCTGTCTCCGGATCAAGAAAAAAATTACCGCTTATCCCATGCGCCGACGGCGGAAGCCCCGTCGCGATGGACGCATTGTTGACGTTGGTGAAGGAGGGGAGAGCGCCCCGGACCATCCCGCGATATCCTCCGGCGGCCAGCATCCGCTGGAGGTTGTCCATACGCCCGCGCGCCAGCGAAGCGCTTAGATATTCATCGGCGCATCCGTCGATGCAGACGACCGCCACAGGACGATCCGGGGGGCGGTAGGTCCGCCCGTTGACCGTGAAAGGGGTAGTGGAAATGGGACGGTCGTTTGCATGCTTGCTGGACATCGCGGTTTTTATAGTGGTTACGCTCGCTTAACTACTCGGTTGGCGACAGCAAGGGGCAATGATCGTAAATCGAAACATAAAGTTGCACAATACACATCTATCATACGCCATTTCGAAATTAAATGAAACCTCTGATTTGTTTGCCAGGCTATGGTTAATCGGCAGTTCCCCCGGCTTCCACCTCTGTAATGCAGATGTCCAGAATGTCCAACGCCTTGGCCATTTCCTCCCGGGTAATGGTGAGCGCCGGCGCCAGCGCAATGATATTGCCCATGGTCAGCTTGAAACTGAGCCCGCGAGACAACGCCCGGTACATGACTTCCTCTGCGGCCCCGGGTGCGCGTTCCATCGTAGCCCGATCCTTCACGAGTTCCATGCCGAGCATTAGCCCCAGACCCCGCACGTCGCCGATGAGGCGGTGGCGTTCCATCATCATGCGCATCTGATCAAGCGCCCATGCGCCGAGGGTGCGCGTATGGGCGAGGATATTTTCTTCTTCTAGGAAATGAATGGCAGCCAGCGCGGCGGCGCAGGCTACAGGATTTTTCTCGTGCGTGTAGTGTCCGAGCGCGCTATCTTTCGCCACGTCGAGATTTTCGCGGGCAAGCATGGCGGCAAGCGGGAAGACGCCGCCGCCGAGCCCCTTGCCAAGGACAAGGATATCCGGCTCGACGCCGTAGCGCTCGCAGGCGAACATGGTCCCGGTGCGCCCGAGGGCGTGCGGAATCTCATCCAGAATCAGCAGGGCGCCGTGACGATCGCAGGCTTTTCGCACGATCTGCCAGTATTCGACAGGGGGGATGTACGGGACGCTGCGCACTGTTTCGGCGACCACCGCCGCGACATCGCCTTCTTTCTCAAGGACGTAGTCGATATACTCGGCGCATTTCAGGCTGCACGTACGTTGGCAGCCAAAGGGGCATGCGCTTGGATTGGGCGGCGGCACATGTTCGGTTCCTGGCAATAGCGGGCCAATGCCGCGGCGAAAAACGGCTTCTCCGCCAATGGAGATTGCGTCGAGAGACGCGCCATGAAAAGCATCCCACATGGAGATGGTTTTGAAGCGCCCTGTCGCGACGCGGGCTAATTTCAGGGCCATGCCCATTGCAAGCGCTCCGCCGGGGGCGAAGAGCGCCTTGTTGAGCATGCCGGGCGCCAGTTCGGCCAGCTTTTTGGCGAGTTCGATGGCGGGTGCGTTCGTATACCGCCGCGTGCAGAACGGAAGGGTGTGTAGCTGCTCTGTAATGGCCGCAATTACACGTGGATTCCGGAAGCCGACCTGATGCACCCAGTTGCCGTGGAAATCCATGATGCGCCGGCCCTGATAGTCTTCAATGTAGACCCCGTCACACGCGCGCAGCACATTGAGGCAGGGCGTGGAGAGCGACTGGCGCAGAAAGTACCGGGCGTCTTCGTCCAGCAGCGCCTTCGTCTCCTCGTCAATCTGGTCAGCGACCCAGGCGGCCCGGCGCGGCGAGATATTCAAATCGCCCTCAGAGTCAAGATAGTCCGGATCCTGGTTGGCGCGATGCTGCTTCATTATCCACTGAGGCTGGTTTGCGGAAATCCTCACTCCGATTGAAATACCATGTAGGAGAGCAGGGTTCTTTCAACCCCCGGCCCATGGTACATCACCTCGAGGTGTTCTCCCCCGTAATGCTCAAAATACTCTACCTCGATCATGTGTCTTCCGGGCTCAAGGGCAATGTCGCCGCTTTCTTCCAGCGCTCCATGGGAGCCGTCATTGTTCACCACCTCAATGCCGTTCACGTAGAGTTTGGTTCCGTCATCGGATCGGGTGTAGAACGTATAGGTCCCTGCTTGTTCAATCAGGATGACGCCCTCAAACTTCACGGCATAGTAATCCTCGCGCCGATTCTCCACGCCGTCCAGGTGAAACTCATAGACCTTGCCCGTATGCAAGGGCTGTAGCCGGTCAAAGTCGGGGAGGAACTCCCACTGCCCTTCGTAGTAAGCGTAAGAGACCTTTTTTGTCTGTCCGGGAGGCAGTATCCGGTAACTCGTTTGCGAGACGCTGCTTGTCGCCGTTCCCTTAAAGGTTCTGGCGTTTACCTGGACATTGCCGGCGATCCGGAAGGCTCCCTCGTACAACGGAGAAGTCTCATCCGGATCGCTGCCGTCGAGCGTGTATCGTATTTCGGCTTCGGGATCCTCCGCTACGGTCATCGTAATTTCAGGGGATTCATTCAGAAGCGCAAGACCGCCCAGCGGGATAATTCGAGGAGCTGGCATATACATTCCCAGAGGCTCGGAAGCGTCGTGATAGCGTTCGAAAGCAGAGGCCACAGGACGTGCAATCCAGGCATACGGTTGTGATACACCCAGGGCTAACAATACTGTCGCAGCGGTATCGTACGTATTGATTGGAACGGTGAGGCGCTTGCCTGCCACGACGCCAGGACCATATGCAAGCCATGGAATTTCAAGCTCGGCCATCGATTCGCCCCCATGGCCCTTACCCTTTCCTCCATGATCGGCTGAGATGAGCACCAGTGTCTGCGTTGCCATGCCAGTTTCTTCCAGACCCGCCAAGACCTCGCCGATAAGCCGGTCCGCTTCTTCGACCGAGGCATAGAATTCGTCCGATCCATGTCCGTACGTATGGCCGGCATGGTCTATGTGGTCGAGATGAATAAATGTGAGCCGGGGCTGGCGCGCCATAAACTGTTCGCGGGCCTTGTCCACGGCGTCCTGCGGACTCTCGGCGTCGATGCTTGCGTCGACCACGCTTTGGGGAAACAGCCGCCCGAAGCCGCCCCAATCGTAGATGGAGGCGATATAGGCGTCCGGCTCGGCAGCCCGGAGTTCGGAAAAAATACTCGGGAAGAGGTCTTCCGGACCCTTCGCCGTGGGCTCGATGGAGAAGTTGTCAGGCTCCCAATCGTTGGAAGTGATTCCATGTTGTTCCGGCCCGGCTCCCATGATCATCGACGCCCAGTTCTGGCTGCTGGATGTGGTCAATACGCCCCGGGCCGTAAAACTGTACGCACCGTTTTGAATCATGTGGTTGAGGGTCGGGGTGCGGGCTTTCTGGATACCGTCCGGGCTCAGCGCATCGACGCCGATTACCACGACATGTTCGACGCCTTCCAGGCCAGGCTCGATCGGTTCCGGGCGCTCCGGCTCTTCGAAAGCATCATAGACGGGACGGGCTATCCAGGCATAAGGCGGAACCAGGCCCAGGACATACGCTGCCGTCGCAGCCGTATCGTAGGTATTGATGGGTTCGCTGATTTCCTTGCCGGCCGCAACGCCCGGGCCGTTGATAATCCAGGGAATCTCCACCTCGCCCATGGATTCCCCGCCGTGGCCTTTGTCTTTGCCGCCGTGGTCGGCTGTGACTATGATAGTCGTGTTTTCGCGCACTTCCGCTGCTTCCAGCCCCGCAACGATTTCGCCGATATACCGATCAGCTTCTTCTACAGCGGCATAGTACTCTTCGGCGCCATGCCCATAGCCGTGTCCGGCGGCGTCCACATGGTCAAGGTGAATAAACGTGAAAACAGGGTTTTCGTTACGGAAGACGCGTACCGCTGCATCGGTGGTCGCCTGGGGGCCGTCCGCGTCTATGTCAATTGTGACGGCGCCCTGGTTATAGAGGCGTCCGAAGCCGCTCCAGTCATAAATCGAGGCGCTTGTCGCTGAGGGCCTTTGCTGGCGCAACAGGTCAAACACCGCAGGGAAGATAGGCCCCGAACCGGCCGCCGTGGGCTCTATGCTGAAGTGGTCGGGTCGCCAGTCGTTGGACGTGATTCCGTGCTGCACGGGTCCTGTTCCCATAATCATGGACGCCCAATTCTGGCTGCTGGATGTGGTCAGGACGGCGCGGGCCTTGAAGCTATATGCGCCGCCCGCCATTAAGGCATCCAGATGCGGGGTGTCGGCATGGCGGATACCGTCAGGGCTCATCCCGTCCACCCCGATCACTACGACTCGCGGGGCGTCCTGGCCTGCTTGCTGCGACGCATCGCTACACGACGCCATGAAGAGTAAGAGTATGGCGCTGAGGCCATAAAGACATCCATGCTTCCTGAGCGGGATGATGCGTTTCATGTTCATGCTGTGTGTTATGAGCGTTAGAAAACGCGGCCTGATATCGTTTACGGCTGCGCAAAGGCCAGCGTCCGGTCGGAGAGGCTGGCGGAAAGCCGATGCGCCTCGGGAAACTCGAGGTCGATCGGGGTTGGATCTGTAAAAACGCTGCGCCGACCTTCGATGACGACGCCTTCTGCGCCCACCGTGACAAAGGCGAACAACGGGTCCCGGTATGCAGCCATCCGACCATACCCTTCGCCGACCCAGTAATACGAGGCGCTGTTAACCTGCACGTAATGGACGCCGTCGATTATGCTGTGCGCGTCCAGATGATGATGGCCGGAGAAACATGCAATTACCTTTTGGAAACCGGCCTGCTTGTTCGCTTCGGCGAAGATCTGGCGGACCGTCTCGCGATTTTTGGCCAGTCCTCCATTCCAGATCTCATCCAGCGCCTGATGCGTAAATACGATAGTCTGCCGATTGGTTGAAGCCAGTTCGTCTTCGAGCCACTCAAGTTGCTCGGGGTGAATGAAGGTGCGGAGCGCATCGTCCACGTAGAAATTGCCATGCTCGTAGTCCACGTACGCGCCGTCGACGTGCAAAAAATTACAGTCGAGCGCTATGAAATGGCAGGCGCCTGCATCGAAGGAATAGACGTTCTGCTCCATCTGCCAGAAGTCCATGATCTGTCGTTTGGCGCCCAGGTCCATGTCGTGGTTGCCAAGCACATGGTAGCGCGGCGCATCGGCTTGCTCCCAGAGCTTGACGAAGGCGCGAGCGTCGGGATGCGGGTGGCAGAAATCGCCCAGTTGAATGAGAAAGTCCAGGTCGCGCCGGCCCGCCTCTTCCAGAAAAGCTTCCAGCCGCTCTTCCGCCTTCGGCATGAGTCCATGATGCACGTCGGCGATCACGCCAAACCGCAGCGGCGGGTTGGCTCCGTCACGCCAGAAATCGTAAAAAGGCGCTCCCGTCGCGCGGCCGGCCAGGCCCGTTATAAGGCCGCTGCCCGCCAACTGCAAAAACCGCCTCCGATCAAAGGCGCCCGACATGTTCATGGTTTGAGGCGTTTTCATTCTGTTTTGCGGACCTCGACCTGATCGAAGAGGCGCCCGTCTTTACCCCCATTTCTTTAAGCGTATCCTTAATGGCGGCAAGCAAACGGACCATGTCCTCAGGGAAAATCTGGCCGATGTTGCCGATGCGGAAGCAATCGGCCTGGGTGAGTTTGCCGGGATAGACGACGAACCCCTTTCTGTTTAACCGCTCGTAAAACGTCTCGAATGAGAAGTTCGGATCGTCGGGATAATAGAAAGAGGTAATGATATAACTCTGGCGATCAGGGGAGAGATACGTGCGGAATCCCAACCGTTGCATACCCTCCATTAATATGGCGTGGTTGGTTTGGTAACGCGCTGCGCGGCCCCTGACGCCCCCCTCGTCTTCCAATTCCTGCAGAGCCTGCTCCAGCGCCAGGATCGCGTGCGTGGGAGGCGTAAAGCGAAACTGGCCGTTGGCTTCGAGCCCGCGCCATTGCGCCTGCAGGTCGAGACTTAACGTGCGCGCGGCTCCCTCCGTGGCGATCAGCGCATCGCGCCGGGCAAGCGCGATGGAGAAACCGGGTACCCCTTCGAGACACTTATTGGACGAAGTGACCAGAAAGTCAATGCAGGCGGCCTCGGGATTGAGGGGGATCGCCCCCAGGCTGCTCATGGCGTCCACGATGTAGAAACAACCTTTCTCGCGTACAGCGGCTCCGATCTCTTCAACAGGATTCAAAAGCCCGGTGGTCGTCTCGCAGTGCACGACGCAGACGTTGGTGACTGCTGCATCCTCGGCAAGCGTCCGCCGAATCTCCTTGACGTCCGGGAGGGCGTTCTCTTCGTAACGCAGCGTCCGGGCATCGATATCGAGGACGCGCGCCATCTTGACGATGCGCTCGCCGTAGGCCCCATTAACGACGACAAGAATCCGTCCCGCTTCGGGCACGGTCGAAGACACGACGGACTCGAGGCCGAATGTCCCGCTTCCCTGCATCAGGATTGCTTCGTAGCCGCCCTCTTGCGAAACGCCGGCGATCTTCAGTAGTTGGCGCCGGATGCGGCGCACGGTTTCGATAAAGGCCGTGTCGCGCGAACCGAAATCGCGCAGCATGGCTTCTTTGATGGTCCGGCTGGTGGTCAGCGGACCAGGCGTGAACAGTAGTTTGTTTTCCTCGCCCGAGTGATTTTCCATTTAGCTTATCATGGCGTCGCGGATCTACCGTCTGGCGTTAGCATGCTCGCGATGGACCGGAAGCGCTCTCCGGGTTATTAACAGGGGCGTTCCCCGCAATGCAAAGGGCGCTTTGATCAAGTCCGCCTCGATCAGCGCTTCGCTTTCACGCGTAAAGCGCGACATGACGGCGTCGTTGAAATCAGCGAAAAACACGGCGGATTCGCGGCGTCTCGTTCGCGAAGCGCCTGTCAGCCTCTGAATCTTTGCGGATTCAATCAGAGCATCCTTAAAGATACGTGATTCGTAATCGAAAGGTCGTTTTGCACCCGAACCACAGGAATGGTCCGGAAAATCCAGACAGTTATTGCGGGTCGTTTCAAGCGTAGGGCAACGGTGGGTCATGTCGCCTTCTGCGGCGGTTTGCGTCTGTAGTATACGTCGTCGGGCGTCATGTTGTCAAGCCTGCGATGCGGCTGTTCTTCGTTAAAAGCAGCGCAATGAAGGGAGAGGGCGGAGGGTAGAGGCGGTTCGGGCTTGTTGGACAGCGTTTTTGGGACTTTAAGGCGCAGGATAGCGACCTCGTTCCTGTCGAAACAACCCAGGGAGGCGTCCCGCAAAGGAGGGCGTCGAGGGCCTCCGGTTAACCCGAACCGCCTCCCTCTGAATTTTTATTGACTTTGTTGCTTGCAGGCGTTAACATCAACTTCTTAATCGTTGGCGAATTCGTTGTTTTCCTGGCTGTCCGTACGGTAATGCCCCGCAATGGTCCCCGAGAGGCCCGGAGACTTGATTCACGATAACGTTACCATGGCGAAGCGCACCACGTACTGCTCCATCAGCCTTGTTTTTCTTCTGCTGGCGCCTGTTATTTCGGCGAGGGGCCAGTCGAACGGAAAAATTTCGGGTACGGTTATCGATGCTGCGACGGGCGAATCGCTGCCGGGGGTTAGTGTATATCTGGAGGAGCAGACCTATACAGGTACGACGACCGGAGTGGATGGCGAGTATTTTATCTTAAGCGTACCGCCTGGCAAATATACCCTGGTCATGTCCTTTGTCGGATTCGCCACGCTCAAGCATGAAGGCGTGGAAGTCTTTTCCGGGCGAACGACGCAGGTGGACGGGGCGCTTCAGGAACAGATCATCGAAGGGCAGGAAATCGTCGTCCGCGCCGAGCGCCCCATTGTCGTCAAGGACCGGACCACGAGCGTCTCCTACGTGAGCCAGGAGGCGATCGAAAGGCTTCCCGTCCAGGAGTTAAGCGAACTCGTGCGATTCCAGCCAGGCGTGGTCACCTCGGGCGGGAGTTTTCACTTTCGGGGCGGTCGGTCCCGTGAAGCGGCCTACCTCCTCGACGGGGTGCCCGTGCATGACGTATTTGGACAGGGAGGAGGCAATACGTTGGACGTGGAAGTGGAGTCGGTGCAGGAAGTGCAGGTTTTCACGGGCACGTTCGATGCGGAATTGGGCGGCGCGCAATCCGGCGTCGTTAGCGTAAAAACCCGTGACCCCGGGCAAAGGCTGTCAGGGAGCCTGCGAGCTTCGACCTGGAACTATCTGTCCGGGAGCGACGACGTTTTCATCGGCGAGGGTCGCTTGACCCCCTTCGAGTCAAAGGATTTGTCTGTGACTCTGAGCGGTCCGCTGGTTAAAAAATGGGGGTTGGGCTTTTTCTTTTCCGGTCGGCTTGAGGACCGGATCGGTCATCTCAAAGGGGAGCGGCGATTCACGGCGCAGGACGGGGTCAAGGTAACGGCTTATCAACGGTGGTATCGCGATCTTTTCCAGCCCGACGACACCCGACTCATTTCGCTGGATACGGCCCGGACTGCCGCCGGGGCATTGATTCGGGACTCGCAGGGAAATCCCATCACGTTTTCTTCCGGAGACGGTCGAATCATTGATATGAGTATGCGCCGGGCGTTAACGCTGGCCCCCAAGATCGTCTTGAGGCCCGCATCCCGATCGCGGCTTACCTATCAACTCCTTTATAACCAGTCGGAAGGACAACAGTATAGTCATAGCCAGCGCTTCGCCCCGGACTTCCGGCCCAAAAATTATTACACTGCCTGGACGCATATCGCAACCTTCAAGCAGACACTTGGGAGAAACAAGGTTTTTTCGCTGCAAGGATCGTACAAAACCACGGATAGCGAGTCGTATGCGTTTGCGTCCATAACCGATCCGAACATTCAGTATTTTGGCGCCAGCGCGCCGGTAACCGGGTTCAGCCTTGGCGGCACCTCCAACGGAGCGTTTCAAAGCAACGAGCGCAGCATTTATCTGGCTTCGGATTTTACCTGGCAAATTACCGGACAAAGCGAGTTGAAGGTTGGCGTCCAGTTCAGGAATGATCGGCGAGTGGTCGAGGATCTGGATCGCAGTTGGGTCTACCGGGACGATCCGGATTCGCTCCTTGTCAACTTTCCGTATCCCTCGGCCTCCGACTATTCCTTCTTCGACGATTACCTGGAGGCTATCCGGGCGCGCCAGCCGATCCTGGCGCCGGAACTGGAGCAATACAAGGTCGACGATCGCTTCGAAGAATCTCCTTTTGAATTTGCCGTCTATGCCCAGGATAAGCTGGAAATCGGCGATCGGCTTGTTCTTAAGGCCGGCCTGCGCTTCGAGCGCTACGACATTCGGGCAAAACGGCTTATCGAGCCGCGCACCCCTACGGATCGAATCGGGCGGTCCGACAACTTCGAGGATACCTCGCCGAAGAAATATCTCAGTCCGCGCCTCGGTATTTCGTATCCGATCTCGGAACGCGGCGCCTTGCGCGTGGCCTACGGGCATTTCGTGCAAATGCCGGCCTATAACGAGATGCTCAAGAACCCCATTTTTAGCGACATCAATGTGGGACAGTTGGAAGGACGCGCCGTCGGAAATTCGGACCTTGACCCCGAGCGAACAATCAAGTACGAGATGGGCGTGCAGCAGCAACTCACCAGCTTTCTGGGGGTCGATGCGAGCATGTTCTACAAAAACATCCGAAACTTGCTGGGCGTAGAGATTCTCAGCACGCTTGACAACATACAGTATACGCGCACCGTCAACCGCGATCATGGACTGGTGCGCGGCGGCGCGATTGCGCTGGCGGTGCGTCCGGTCGGCGTCCTTTTGCATTCGTCTTTTGATATCACCTATTCCGATGCGCGGGGCAGTTCATCCGATCCCGCCGCCGTAGCCGACGTCGTGATTGCGGGCCGAGCCGGTGAAGTTGGAGAATTATTCGTTGACCGACAGGTCATTCTTCTGGACTGGGACCAGACCCTTACGGCCAACCTGTCAGCCACCATCGGAAGGGAAAACAATTGGAGCGTCGGCTTCATCAGCCAATTAGCCACCGGCCAACCCTACACGCCGGGGTTTCTGGATCCGAGCGTGAATTTTCCTGCCAACGAGTTTGACAACGCCGAACGCAAGCCCGTTCTTTTTACCTTTGACCTGCGTGCTGAGAAACGTTTCAGGATAGGAGGCGCGGCTTATGGGTTACGCGTCCAGGTCGACAACGTGTTTAACCGCTTGAACGAGCTTTCCGTCGATGCGATTTCCGGGCGGGCCGACCAGATTGTTCGACTGCCGCTGATTCAGGCCGAACGAGACCTGGTCCGCGATTTTGTGGGGTTATTTACCCGCGCGGAAGATGACAACGTTGCGACCAGGTTCTCGGCGCCGCGCCGGGTACTTGTCGCCGTAACGGTGAATTTCTAAGCTGACTATGACCAAGCCGGCTCTCAAATCGCTTGTTGCTTCTCTTTTGGCCTGCTGTGTCGTCGCGGGGACGATACCCGGCGACCTGCGGGCCCAAACGAAAGCCGCTTCGCCTGTCGAGCAGGAGGCGTATGAGGTAGCCAACCGTCTTGAACGGCAGATCGCCCAGATAGAAAAAGAAGCGCAACGGGCCGCCGCCAGAAGCGGGGCGGTTGCGCCGCTGTCGTTCCGGAACTTTGTGCGCGGAGCAGTGGGCACCGGTAATCTCATTCAGGTTCCCTATGTGAACAATGTGAACATCTCTGCCGGATACTGGGGCGGCTCCGTGACGCCCCGGTTTATCATCTGGCCCAAAGGCTCCGGCGTCGAGTACGGGCATACCATGAGTTTTGTGGTCGGGGGGAAGGTTGTTAGCGAGCAGGGCGATAGCCTCCGAATCATCTCAGAGAGTTACAACCGAAGCGGGGGCGACCAGCACCCCACTGGCAGCCACAAATTTTTCTTCACGCCCCTGCCGGGATATTACAACATGAACGGCGATCCGGCTACCCGCAATCGTCTGAACAACAACCCGGACGACCGCCGGTTGCTTGATGAGACGGGTTTCTACTACGTCGGCGGCTTAAGCGAGGACGTGGATGGGGACGGCATGTTGGGTCCTCGGGAAGATATCAATAACAACAAGGTCCTGGACCTGGAGTTATTCAACGACGTGGAGTACGCCGCACAGTCCAACTTGCGCAATACCTGGCCTGCCTTCTGGCCGCCCAGGTCCTATGTGGGCGACCAGCGCGCCGCCTGCACGTTCGAGCAGGGCGCCGCCTGCGATCCCGGACCCGGCGTGCGCTCCGGGCGCTGGAACGGCGCTTTCGGGGCCTTTGTGCGCGGCGACCAGGAGTCGTACTATGTGGTGGACGATCGCGACAACGACGATTTCCCGTATTACCCGTTCCTGGATCCGGCCACTGGTCAACCGGATCGTCGGGGCTTTGCCCAGGGCGGCCGCCGCGGATTGGGCGTTGAGGTGAAGGCGCGTCAGTACCAATGGGCCAGCGTGTTGGCCGAGGACATCTTTATTGCGACCTTCGACGTCAAGAATGTCAGTCGATTCGATATTCCGACGGCCATTATCTCAATGATCGTCGATTACGATATCGCCGGCCGCACCTCGAATAACGCGGCGTTTTTCGACACGGTCGACGACATTACGTATCAGTGGTACAAACAGGATCTGATTGTCAACGGATTCAAGGTAGGCTATGGCGGGGTTGGATTTCTGGAAAGCCCTGGACTGCCTCGCGACGGTCTGGACAATGACAGCGATAATCTGGTGGACGAGAGCCGGGCTAACGGGATCGACGACGATGGCGACTGGCGCCCGTGGGAAGATGTGGACGGCAACGGCGTCTATGACAACGAAGACGTCAACAACAACTTTATCCTCGATTCTGGCGAAGACCTCAACGGAGATGGCCGCTTGACCATTGAGCCGATCAATGACGATACAGGCTCGGACGGCCTGGGGCCGGAAAACGAAAACTATCCCGGCCCCGACCCCGACGGTACGGAGGCCAACGGTCGTCCCGATCCCGGAGAACCCAATTTTGAATTTACCGACAACGACGAGATCGATCAGATCGGCCTGACGGGGATGGTCATTCGCACCCCGGCCGAGTTTGATCGCGATATTGACGACGACCCCCTGTTTTGGGAGGAGTATATCCAGCCAGGCGTCTTCATTACTCCCACCGAAACCGCCGATATCATCTATGTTTATTCCGCCGGTTTGAGTTCCATCCGGCGCGGGCAGGAGCAACGTTTCTCCATCGCCTTCTTCTGCGGCAATGATTTCCAGGACATGTTACGCAACAAGCGGACCATGCAAAACATCTACGACTCGGATTATAACTTCGCCAAACCGCCCCGCACGCCCTTCCTGACCGCCGTTCCAGGCGATAAGAAAGTCACGCTGGCGTGGGATCAGAGCGCCGAGTCTTCGCGCGACCCCATCTACGGGCTCGACTTCGAAATGTACAAGGTCTATCGCAGCACCGATCCCGAATTCAACGACATCAAGACGATCACCGACGCTTTTGGCAACCCTCTCCTGTGGGAGCCGCTCCAAACACCCACCGGCGACAAAGTTCAGTTCGACCTCGACAACGGCTTGAGCGGAGCGCATCCCGTTCCCATCGGCGCCTTTGGGATCAGTTACGACATGGGCGTCGACAGCGGGCTTGAGTACAGCTATGTCGATTCAACGGTCGAGAATGGCCGCACCTACTATTACTGCGTGGCGTCGGTCGATCGCGGGTACCACCAATCTTTTTTCCAGCGGGGCCTCTCGTCGTTTGAAAACCTGGCGGAGATTACGCCCACAGAGAGCTCGAAAATCATAGAAGTCGATGCTTTTGACAGACCCGTGAACGTCGACAGGAATTGCGCCGTCGTCGTGCCGCAACGCCCGGCTCTGGGCTATCTCGAACCGCAACTCGTCGATGGCGTGCAGCGGGTCTCAGGGGACGCTTCAGGATCGCTCAGGGTGGATTTTCTGATTCCGGAAGAAGCGAACAGCAAAGGGTATGATTATGAATTCACCTTCACCGACGATAACTCCTTTGCCGAACTCGACCCCGTTTTTCTTAAAAACGGTTTGACGACGGGTTTTGCGTTGCGCAACGCGACGACAGGCGATACGCTTGCCGTCAGCGCTCCCGAAGATCGCGGCGCGGGTCTTTTTAATAGCGACGTGCTCCGCGCCAGGATTTACGATGGAATGCGTTTTACCATCGATGCTCCGCTTGCGCCAGCTCCAATCAATATCCGGTGGCTGGAGAACGCCTCGGTTCAAGGCAGAAGGGCTACGCCGAGCGCCGTTGCCGCGGTGGATGCGGGGGAGCAGAATACAGCCGTCCCGGTGGACTACGAAATCCGTGTTTCGACGCTTGGCGCCGACACCTCCAATTCGTTAACGCCAAGCAACCGGATTCCGACCAACTTTACCATTTGGGACGTCACGAACCTGAATGTTCCGGCACAGGTACCTTTGCAGATAACCGAAATCGGAGGGTTGATTCCCGCCGATACGGTGCGGGGCGTCTTATCGCCGGGCGATGTGGTCAATGTGCGCGTGTCGCCGGTGAGCCTCGGCGGTTATCAGTTTTACACACAATCTACCTGGCGGTTTACCCTCGGTCTGTCCGACAATGCGGGGACCTTCATGACGCGGGCGATTACCGACGGTCAGGCGCTTTATGACTCGCTCGCCGCGCGTAAGGTGCGCGGGATGCAGAGCCGACCGTTCGGGCCTTCGCTGAGCGTTACGGAGCTTGACGATTTCTTCCAACAGATTAACCCCTGGTACAACGAACTCCTTGATTCGTTATTGACTCTTCCTCGATGGGAGACTTTCCTGCCGAACCTGTTCAGCCCCGAGGTCTATCTGGAGACCTTCGACGAGATTGCGCGGAACGAGATTCCGGTGGAAGGCGACGTATTGCTGCTGGAAACCAGCAAGCCCTTCGACCGCGACGACGTACTCCGGTTCAAAGTAGATGGAAACAGGCTGCTTGAAGAGTTGCCGGAGGCCACGCTCGACGACATTTACGTCGTCCCGGATCCATACGTGGCCGTTAACGCTCTTGAAGGGCGGAATCTTCAGTTACCGGGACGCGGCGAGCGACGCATTGATTTCAGAAACCTGCCCCAGGAATGCACCATCCGCATTTTCACTATAAGCGGACGTCAGGTAAAAATCCTCCAGCACTCGGCCAGCGAGGATAGAAGCATAGCAATGTGGAATCTTCAGTCCGACGATGGCCTGGATGTATCCTATGGGGTGTACCTCTATCATGTGGAGGCGCCCGGGATCGGGGAAAAAATCGGACGATTCTCTATCATAAGGTGACGATGCACAGCAAACGGCATACGCCGCGAGGGTATCCATGTACAGACACGCAAACCATTTCCTGAGCTGCCTGCTCCTGTTGGCCATTAGCGCGCCCGGGTATGCACAGGATGCGGGCAAGCCTGGCGATTCCGCGTTTGTGCAAAACGTATCCAACAAGGGCACCATATCGGCTGCCTTTCTGGAGATTGGCGTTGGGGCGCGCGCCGAGGCCATGGGCGGGTCCTACACTGCGCAGGCCGGGGAGGCGGAGGCGATCTACTGGAATCCGGCGGGACTGGCCTATCTTGACGGCTTGGCCCTGTCGTTCACTCACGCCGAATGGCTGGCCGACACCAATTTCGACTTTTTTGCGATTGCCGCGCCGTTGCCTTTTATTGGCGTTGGCGCTGTCCTGGCCGCAAGTTTTACTTCCCTGACCGTGCCGAAGCAGCCCGTGCGAACAGTGGACGTTCCGGAAGGCACCGGCGAGTTTTACGACGCGCAGGATTTAGCCGTCAATATTTCGGTATCGGCCCGCTTGATTCCTTCGTTTTCGATCGGCCTTTCCGGAAAATACATTAACCAGCGGATATGGACGGAAAGCGCCAACCAGATCGCTTTGGACGCCGGCGTGTATTACCAGACCCCGCTGCAAGGGCTGGCCCTGGGTTCGAGCATTTCAAATTTCGGACCGGACATGAGTATCGAGGGGCGGCATCTTACCAACGTCATTGATCCGGATATGGTGAACAGGGGCATCGAAAACGTGCCGGTCAGCTATGAAACCGACAACTTCTCGCTCCCGCAGATATTCCGGTTCGGCATGAGTTACGAAACGTCCTTGCCCGCCAGGAGCCATGTCGTTATGGGGGTTGATCTGATGCACCCCACCGGCTCGACGGAAAGCATGAACCTGGGCGTCGAATACGGATTCAACAACCTGCTCTTTTTGCGTATGGGGTACCAGAATTTGTATGAGCGGGATTCTGTGAACGGACTGACGTTCGGGGGCGGGTTACACTATATGCTAAGGAACCGAAGTCGATTCGCTTTCGACTATGCCTATTCGGATTGGGGCGTTTTGCAGAAAATACATCGGGTAACCTTGGGAGTCTACCTTTAAACCGAAAACATACAACCGGAGGCAACAACGCCATGAAAAAAACTACTGCATTCCTGCTTGGCCTGGTGTGGATTTTGACGTTCAACCCGGCATTTGGGCAGTTCAAAGTCGTCGACCAGGCTCTCGAAGAGCGTTATGGAGAACACTACGAAGAGGTGCTCCAGAAGTTTGGGGACGACCCCGTCCTGTTGCAAAAGGCCGAGGAGGAGGCTCGAGCTCGCGAGGTGTTGTCCCCCGAAATTTTACGACGTCTTCAAAGTGTGAATGATCGGTATGTCGCCCGGGACGAGGCAGAACCCAACAACTTCTTCGACACGGCTGACAACATTAACGACGTACTTGGTATGCCGTCGGTTCTTCATCCGGACGAGGTCTCTGGCGCGTTGATTCGAAGCACGCTCATTGCGGACGATGTGGATGTGTACCGGTTCACGGTAGACACCACGAAAATGTACTATTTCGCTTCTACGCATTCGTTTCTCGACGATGGGGAGGACGGTCTCGACGTAAGTGCGCGCCTCTTCCACATGTCGGATCTCGATACGGCCGTCGTCAACCAGGGCGGCGTCGATAAGAAGATGAGCGGAGACATTACCGGCCATCCCGGCGATGGGCGAAACGGGTCGGACGATTTCCGCTTGACCGGTTGGGTGTCGCCGGTCGATGCGGCGACCGGAAAGATGCTGACCGGCGATTTTTACATCTGGGTTTTCAGCGACGAAGACAAGACCGGTCCCTATCATCTTATCGCCTACGCCATTGACCGCGAACCCTGGGTTTCGAAGTTTGAACCGAACCAGACCAACACGGATGTGCTTACCAGCGGCTTGACGTCCCGACTGCCGACCGATGCGGTAGCGCGCACGTTTATGCTGTTCAACCCGGACACGCTTAAAGTCCAGGATTTCGGGGAGGGCTTTATTCAGGCCAATAGCGTGTATTCCGAACTTCTGGGCAGGGGAGACGAAGACGTCGATCACTTCCTTTTCGACTACAAGGCGGGCCACACTCTGATCCTTGAGACGTTGCCCTATTTAGGGTGGTACCGGGATACCGACGGTAGTATTGGGCCGGGCGGTTCTCGTTTGTCGGACCCGCGGATCCGACTCTACGACGGGGACTACACCAAGATATTGAAAGAGGACGACGACGGGGGACGGGAACAGATGGATGGCCCCAACAACATTCACTCCCGGATCGTGATGACGCCCGAAGAGCTGGCTGACAAGGGAGTTACGGGGGACACGCCCCTGTGGCTGTGGGTCTCTGCCTGGGCCTCGAACACGCGAACCTCAACCGATCCGGATGCGGACCCCTTTGGCACGGTCAACAACGATGATCCGGGACGCCTGATGTACCAGGTGTACCTGCACCAGTATAACGCCGACGATCCCGCCGAAGTTGAACCCAACGACGCCGCTGCCCAGGCGACCAGCATTGCCGCGCGCGCCGACACATTGTCCAGCGGAACCTTCTCCGGAGCCGGCGACGAAGACTGGTATCGCGTTTTCCTCCACGAGGTACGGATGTACACTCTCTTTGTCTCCGACCCTGCGGTGCAGATGGAGGTATTCCACGAGTTTGAATCTGACGTCGCCGGGAACACGATGCTTACAAGCAACCTGCTGGCGTCGGGCCAGGTCAATAACGGCATGGTCACGGGTTTTGTACCGGAAAACTCGGGCGCCTACCTGGTCAAGCTTAGCGGCGGCGCCGGCGATTATCAGTTCGGGGTAGTAGATAAAGGCCAGATATGGGGCGCCCTGAATGTCAATGAGCCTGACGATACGCTGTCCGAAGCGATGGAACAGGATCAACTCCCGGTAGGACCTGGCGCGCCGCCGGCCAATGGCATGATCTTTCCGGCCGGCGACATCGATCATTACCACTTCACTGTGGACGCCGGGACAGACGTCAATCTCACTTTGAGTGGGTCCCAGAAAATCGTAGACGATTTCGACGGGGAGATCGAGCTAACCGGCCCGAGCGGAAGCAGCCTTGGGACAAGCAGTGCAAGCATCAATCTTGCGGCGCCGGAGTCTGGTCAATACGTTGTGCAGGTGCGGTCCGATAACGTCGGTTTCTACGCGCTCTCCGGCGGAGATCCCTTTGAAGAAGAAGAAGACAACGGCTCCTTCGCGATGGCGAACCTTATTGCCCTGGGGGAAAATTTTATCTACGAAGCGTCGCTAACCAGCGGGGATGTGGACTTCTACCAGTTGCCCCTCGAAGCGGGCAATCTCTACTCCTTCCGTTCTCTCGATAACGGAACGGGGTCGGCCCTCACGGTGGAATTCTTCGACGAAGTAGACGGCGAACACCTGCTTGACGATAGCGATTGGGTGGGTAACTATAGCGGCGAAAATTTCAAAATCGCCAACATTATCCCCACGGAGACAAAAACCTACTACCTGAAAATATCAGGCGCCGGAGGAGCTTACAAGGTTGCGTCGCGGGTCAATTCGGACTACTATGCCTTGCTGCATAAAGGCGAGCCGAACAACTCGAAAGCGGAAGCCGACGCCCAGGGGAACTACCAGGCCTTTGGCGCAGACGTGGCGTACGTGCTTTCCGAGCCGGAACATCCCCGTTTCTTCGGAGACGAGGACTGGTTCCGCGTGATGCTTACGGCCGGCCAGACCCTTACCGCCGAAGCCAAACCCGTCGGGGAGAACCCGGACCGGTGGAATCGGGACACCGACACCAAACTTGTCATCTTCGACGAAACCGGCGTCACGGAACTCGCCGATGACGATGATGGGGGCGGGGGCACTGGCTCTTGGTATTCCAAGGTCTCATATAAGGCTACAGCCGACGGCGTGGTGTATGTGCAGGCACGCACCAGTCGAACCCCTGACAACGCCGACGACCGTAGCTTGAACCGGGGCGATTACCTCCTCAATATCGATGTAGCCTCTGAAGAGGTCGAGCCCAATAACACCTTCACGGAGGCCGACGCGAATCCGCTGACGCCTGGCTTTATCGACGCCGCCTACGACGCCGCCTCTGGCGACCAGGTAGACATCTTCAAGCTTTCGTTGCAGGCCGACTGGATTTATCACGTGCGCACCATCAAACCGGAGGATGGCTACTCCGGTAACTTCTCGGCCAAGCTCTTTAAGGCAGGCGATACGGGAACGAACCTGCTCAACGAGGTTGCCCGGGGCTATAACGACCGCTATACCAACAACGATGAACTATATGGAGACGACAACCTCAAACTGAACATCATCCCCGATGCGACGGGCGACTATTTCCTGGAGCTGACCGGAGACGGTTCGGGCGAGTACCAGGTGGTCCTTAAGGGACGCGACATCTCCGTTTTGAAAGCCAAGGGCGAGCCCAACAACACCGTCGCCGAGGCGGACGCCATGGGCGCGCAGGCGTTCAACAAACCCGGGGAAGCCGAAACCTACATGTTGTTCAATGAAAATTTCGCCTGGGACGCCGCTACGCATCATCTGTCCGCGCGCTGGGGCGACGATGTGGACATCTACCGGTATGATCTCAACGCGGGGGATACCCTCGTCGCCGAATCATCGCCCGTAGACGGTCCCCTGTGGCCGCGCGACTACGACGGGTTCATGCGGCTACTGGCGGCTGACGGCGATACGCTGGCCAGTAACGACGATGGCGGGTTTGACTGGCACTCCAGGATCGAATTCGTCGCCGAAGCGGCCGGGTCCTACTACGTAATGCTGCATTCGCAGGACTACAACGGCGGCGACAACGGCGGCGGCACGGATCGAGATCCCTCTCGGGGCGAATACAACCTGTCCGTCATGAAGATGGATGGGGCGCCCGTGACGGGGGCGGAAATCGAGGAGATACCGCTGACGTTCGAGCTGGATCAGAACTATCCCAATCCGTTCAATCCGGCGACGACCATCGAGTATTCTCTGCCGCAAGCAAGCGAGGTGACGCTGACCGTCTACAATGTACTCGGACAGCAGGTCGCCCTCCTGGTGGATCAGAGCCAGGCGGTCGGAAGATACCATGTGCGTTTCGACGCCTCTAACCTCGCTTCGGGTATGTATTTATACCGATTGAGCGCTGGGGATTTCGTCCAAACCAAGTCCATGCTCTTTATCAAGTAGGCGTGGTAGCCATGAGGGTATAGGGGGAGCCGGTTTTGCGCCGGCTCCCCTTTATATCTATCGGTTTTTTCGGATAGCGTCTCGGGCAATATCCAGGGTGTCTTGTTTCTCGTTTTGATTTCCTTGGGGAAAGTCCCATTAAGCCGCACCCCGTGAAAGCACAGGTCGCTCCATTGAAACTCTGTGGCATGCGCCAGGCTTGATCTGATGAGACGTAAACTCCTCTTTACGATCCTGTTGCTGGCCTTGACGTCCTGCCAAAAGGAGCAGGATAACGAGGTTATAGTCGCTCGAATCGGCGACGAGGTCATCACCGCCGAAGAGTTCCAATTGAACTATGAATTCGGTCATGGGCACCTTCGGCAAGGCGATAATCCACGCCGGAGCTATCTGGACCTGATGATTTCCGAAAAGGTCCTGGCCATGGAGGCTGAAAAGATCGGTCTCGATACGGCGCAGGCTGTCGTACACGCCATGCACACCCTGCGAGAGGAGTTGTTAATCGAGCGAGTGTTTGAAGAAAAAGTCCTTGCATCCGTGGAAGTAACGGCGGAAGAAATACGCGATGAGATCAATCGGGCAGCCGTTAGTTTTCAGTTTCGGATTCTCCCGGCGCACAGTGAAACCGAGGCCCAACGCCTGTACGAATCCGTCCTGGAGAAAGGCTATGTCCAGGTTCTTGAAGAACGACGCGAAGCATTCGTCGAACTCAGCATTGTCGACCAGGAATTGACTTCCCCCTTGTTACATGCAGAGGATATCGAACCGGTTATTCTGGACATTCTGAAGGACCTTGAAATCAATACCCCGTCGCATCCTGTCGAGTACAATGGCTATTGGTATATTTTCGAAGTCATCGATATACAGCGAGAGCGACTATCCGACGCAGACTACGAGCAACGCGCGCCAACCTATCGTAAGGTAATCTATAACCGAAAAGCGATGGAAGGCGGCCAGGCATTCGTGGCCAGCACGATGGAACCGTTGAACGTCGTCACGAAGCGACAGGGCTTCGAGGTCCTGAACGAGGCGCTCTGGGAATGGTACCGCGCCGAGACGCCCATGCGCAACCTTCTTCACTACATCGAAGAGCTGGGACGAGATACGCCGTACGCCCGGAAACTGGTTGCGCATTATGCCGACGACCTTGTGCATTTTGGCGACGAACACTGGTCGATCAGGACCTTTCTGGAGCATTTTACCCCAGGGCGTTATGCGCTCAGGGCTCGAGATCCCGGGGACTTCAAGGTTCGTCTGGCTGATGTGGTGGCCCTCGTAGTGAGGGATGCAATATTTCTTGAAATTGCGGAGGAAGAACGGTTGTACGATCAGCCGCAATACCAGCGATCGCTTGCTCTGTGGAAAGACAAATGGATGTTCCAGGAGTATAGAAAAGCGCTGCTGGACTCTTCCGCGATAACCGACGCCGAGATCAAGGCATATTACCGGGCGAAGGACCGGGAAATGGAAGGCGAGTTTTACCCGTACGATCAACTCAGCGTTCAAAACAGGGATCGGATCAAGCAACGAATGATGCGGGATCGGATAACCGGTTACGCAGATAGCGTTTCTGTCTTCCACGAGATATCGATCAACGAATCTGTCCTGGATAGCCTGTCCCTTTCCGTGTCGACAGCCAATCCCTACATGACGGTCCATTTGTTAAAGAGCAACTCCAATAAAATGCCCTTCCCAATCGTAGACCCCGACTGGAAGTCTATGGTTAGGGAATTATAAAGAAATAGAGGTGGTTCGGTTTGATTGGACAGATTTCGGCGGAATTTAAGGTGTAGTGTTGCGACCTTGTTCCGACGCAATCAACCGAGGTATACCCATGCCCAGACGCACCCGCAGAACCCACAGTCCTTCGTTCAAGGCGAAGGTAGCCCTTGCCGCCATGCGCGGCGACAGCACGCTGGCCGAACTCGCCGAACGCGACAGGAAGATCGAGGCGCTCCACGCGAAGATCGGGGAGCTATCCATGGAGAAGGATTTTTTATCGAAGGCGCTCGGTCGCGGCCTGTAGCCGAGCGCAAGGCGCGGATCAATCGTTCGCACTGCTTGCCTGTCGTTCGGCAATGCGCGCTTCTGGCGCAGCCTGAAGCAGGAAGAAGTCTACCGGCGCGCCTGCGACGCCGTAAGCGAGGCCAGAAAGAGCGTCGCCGACTACCTGCGCTGCTTCAACGAAGAGCGACCCCACCAGGGACGTGACAATAGAACCCCCGACAACGTATACTACAGACGAAAGCCGCTGACCAAGGCGGCGTAACCCACCGCAGCCCTGCACCTGAAACGACCCGGACTAACTGTCCGAATTTCCCGAACCATTTCTGACAACCATCGAATACGCTTTGCCCGCATCCGTTAAGGTACGTCTGAGCGTATACGACGCGCTGGGGCGGGAAGTAGCTATTCTCGTCGACGGGGTGCAGCATGCAGGAAAACACGCTTCCGTATTCGATGGAACGTCTCTCCCCAGCGGAACCTATCTCTACCGCCTCGAAGCCACAGGACAGGCGCGTACGGGGCTGATGACGCTTATGAAGTGAAGCGTTCGACTTCAACGGGGATCTCTATTCGAATACCCGTCGCAACATTACAGGAAGCTCTGATTAACTCCACTTTTATCAGCGCTTCGCTTTCACGCGTAAAAAACGACATGATGGCGTTATTGAAATCAGCGAAACACACGGCGGATTCGGGTTGTCGCGGTCGTGAAGCGCCCTTCGGGAGGCTGAATCTTTGCGGACTTAATCAGAGCTTCCTATACCTTAAACTCCGCCGAAATCTGTCCAATCAAACCGAACCACCTCTCTACGCCTCCACCCACCTCCCGCCGCGGTCGATCGAGCGGTAGATCGCCTCAATGACTTTCATGTCCCGCAGGCCTTCTTCGCCGGAAACCCGGCTTGTTTCGTCTTCCAGGATGCACCGGGCGAAGTCGTCCATTTGCAGCGCTTGCTGAACTACCTCCGGGAAATCCATGGCGCCCTCGCTTGTGCGCCCGGCTACGCTGTTGTACATGAAGGACGGTTCGATGCGCGCCCAGCCCCGAGGAGCCATCATATACAGGCGATTCGAATTGGCGGAATAGGAGGTGCTGTGCGTGGATACGGCGCCGCCCGGAAATTCCATGTCCCACAGAATGGTCTCGTAAATTTCCGTAAAGATATCCGGGCGCGTGTTGTACCCGCTCGCCCGTACGCGGACCGGCTCTTCGCCGATCGTATACCGGGCGGCCTGGATGGCGTAGATGCCTACGTCCAGCAAGGCGCCGCCTCCCGCCATTTCCTTGCTGAATCGCCAGGCCTCGGTGTTGCGCGAGGTAAAACTGAAATTGGCCTCGACCAAGGTGACCCGTCCGAAGACCTGTTCCCGGCCCAGCCGCATGATTTCCTGGTGATGCGGTTCGAAGTGGAGGCGGTACCCCACCGAAAGTTTCACGCCGGCCTTGTCGCACGCCTCGATCATGCGCTCGCAGTCGCGGACGGAGGTGGCCATGGGCTTCTCTGTGATGACATGTTTGCCCGCTTCGGCAGCCCGGATCGCATATTCCGCATGCATGCTGTTCGGCAGGACCACGTACACGACGTCGATGTCCGGATTGTCTGCAATCTGGTCGAAGGTCTCGTAATCGTAGACGTTTTTCTCCGGGATATCGTACTCGGTTCGCCAGCGGTCGATTTTCGAGGGCGTACCGGTCACGACGCCCGCGAGGCGACACCGCTCCGTTTTCAGGAGCGCCGGACCCAGTTGATTCGTGGCGTAGTTGCCAAGGCCCACGAGGGCTACGCCGAGCGGATTTACGTTCGGAGACAGCGCGCGACGGCGTCTGCCCGCCGCGTTTGCGGAGGCAGCCAACGGCGTCCCCGAGAGTGCGAGTCCGCTCAGGAGGGCGCCGCTTTTCTGTAGAAATTCTCGCCGCGTACGGCGGGCGTCTGCATTGGCCATGACAGGACAGGGGTTTGATCAGAGTATCCTTGAACGGGAAATATCCGGTTCAGATTTCAAACAGGGCGTCGTCGTAGGCGAGGCGCGTTCCCTGAAGGATCGCCTCGTTGGCCCGGATCGCCACGACAGCGGCTTCGAAACCCACCTCGTACGACGCCGCCGGGAGGTAAGGCCCGAAGGCATGGTTGTCGATGAAGTCCCGCAGCGCGTACCACAACGGCGTTTCCAGGTTGGGATCGTCTTCGGTCGGGGAGATGTCTTGCGCGTCCAGTTGGGTGGCGTTCGCCGCCAGCGCAATCCCGAGCTCCTTGTAGAATTGGTCTTTGCGCGCGTAGACCTCCCAGCCCAGCAGCGGGGCGTCCACTTCCTTGAACATCCAGGCCCGGTGGTCGCGGAACATGATGGTGCTGTCTCGCCCGGAATAGGTATCGTAGGCGGCGTCGAACGAACTGGTCAGCGTGGCGTCGTACAGCAGGGGGACGCCATCTTCCAGTTCGAATATCGCCTGGATCGTATCCGGCGTCTGCCGCCCGTCGTTCCATAACGTGATTTGTCCCATGCCGGTAACCGCTGCCGGGCGTTGCCCGAGAAACCAGAGCGCAGGATCGAGCTGATGCGCGCCGATCTCTCCGATGAGTCCGGTGGATACCTCGGCGTCCAGTCGCCAGTTTTGCGCTATTTCGCGTTCCCGGTTTGGAGAGACCCTGCGCCAGCTTTCTTTCGAATGCCACTGTGCGCGGCCCATGGTGGCCTTTCCGAGCGCGCCGCTCCGTATGAACTGGAAGACGGAGCGGTAATTCGGATGGGATCGGGCGAGGAGTCCCACCTGGAAGATCAGGTCGGGGTTGTCGCGGGCCGCCTGCGCCATCGCGCGCGCGTCTTCGATGGTCGAGGCCATCGGCGCTTCTACGTACACATGTTTCCCGGCGGCCAAGGCGTCCAGCGCAATCTGCTTGTGCATGTGCGTCGGGGTGGCGATGAACACCGTGGAGATATCCGGATTATCCAGCGCCGCGCGGTAGTCTTCGAACACAGGCACCTCGGGCATCGAACGTTGCGATCGCTGCAGCATGACGTTGTAGACGTCTACGACCGCCGCAAGATTCGCCTCGGGGATGCGCGCCAGCGTAGCGGCGATGTCCCGTCCTTGCGGACCGAATCCGATCAGCGCCGCTTGCACTTGTTCGCGAAAGCCTGTCCGCCGCGCAGCGGCGCCGATGGAAGGACTTTGCGCAAGCAAGCCCGAAAGGGGAATCAGGGAACTCCGTTTCAGGAAATTCCGGCGGCTCAGGAAACCGCCGTAGGTGCGGTCGTTCATGGCGTGACGTTCATGGCGTTAAAATCAAGGGGCGGCATGGTCGTTTCATGCGGGCGCGGCAGACGCCGCGACGCGGTTTGCGGGCGAGTACAGGGAAATACCCTTGCGTAAGATACGACGGGGCGCGCCCGATGCAATAATCAGGGATCGATATTCGGGAAATGGGCGAGCGTGTGCGAGCAGGGCTGTCGAAATGGCGTCGGCGGTTGCGGCGGAGGCGGTCACGGTCGCCGCCAGCACGGCGCCGCGCACCGGTTTGCCAAGGCGGGGATCCAGCACATGGCCATAGGAAGTCCCCTCGAACTCGAACGATTTACCCGACGCGGCCGAAACCGACAATGCTTCGTCCCGCAGCGCAGTCACGGCAACGGGGTCGTCCGGGGATCGGGGATCGACGATGGCGACGTTCCAGGCCTCGGCGTCAGCGGGTTTTCCCAAGCCGTACATCGTACTGGTTCCGCCGTGCAAAAAGGCCCGCTCCACGCCAGCCTCCCGCAATATGTGCATGGCTTCGTCCACTGCGTATCCCTTTCCGATCGCCCCGAAATCAAGGGCGACGCCTTCTCGCGCAAAACGCACCGCGCACTGCGTCTCGTCCAGTTCGACAAGATGCATGCCCGTGCGTCGCCGCGCCTCAGCGAGGGTATCGGCGTCTGGCGCGCACCCGCCCTCGCCGTAAAAACCCCATGCCTGCATGAGCGGCCCGACCGTCAGGTCGAAGGCCCCGTTCGTACGATCGTGCAGATGCAACGATTGTTTCAGCAGTCGGAGCAACCACGGCTCGACCGGCACGGCCTCTGTTGCGGCGCGGGCATTGATCCGGGACACGTCGGAGGCGGGAAGGAATCTGGAAAGCCGTGTTTCCAGCCATTCGATTTCGCGGAGCGCTTCTTCGCCGGCGGCCCGCAACCTCGGCTCGTCCTCGCCCTGGAGGACCAGCTCGAAGCGACAAGCCATCGCCCTGCGCGCCAATCGAACCGTACCCATCCCCGCCTCCGCCGTTTGCCTGTTGCGACTTACGACAGCTCGAGCGTGCCGTAGGTGATCGGCTCGATCTCGCGTCCGCCGCCCGTGGTGATCTTCCGCGTGGCTTCGTCAAAGTAGAGCATTTCGCCCAGACGAGTCGACATTTCGGCCATGCAGATGATCGTTTGCGCCTTGATCGCGAGGTCGATGTTGCCGTTCGGCTGCGTGTTCTCGCGGATGGAGGTCAACCAGTTCTCCACATGCGCGGGCACGCTTACGCCCGGCTCGATGTTTTCCTCGATCTGGTGGTCGATGAATTCGGCGAAAGGCCGTTCCGGACGCAGTTCGATGCTGTTGCCGCTGAAGTACAACGTGCCTTCGTGGCCCCGGATAACCTGCTGGAGTCCCTGCTCGTTGACCGTGCTGCCGATCACCATGATGGTCAGGCCGCTGGGGAATTCGGCGAGCACTTGCGTGTTGTCGGGCACGTCGCGGTCGGTCGTAATCTTGCGCGTGCCGAGCGAAGTGACCCGCACCGGCCATTCAGGAGCGCCGGTGGCCAGCATCAGCGGGTGGATGCGGTGGGCCAGCAAGTCCCCGAGGATGCCCGCGCAGTACGGATAATACTTGCGCCAGCGGTGATATTCGTCGGCGCTGAACGGACGGTCCGAAACCGGACCGAGCCACGAGGCCCAGTCGATATTTTCCGCGCTGGAATCTTCGTCGATCGAATAATTCCATTCCCCGTCGGGGTTGTTGCGGCAGTAGGAATCCTGACCCAGCACGAGCGGGCCGATCATGCCGTCCTGGATCATTTCCGCGGCGCGACTCCATTTGCCTTCCGTGCAATACTGGGAACCGATCTGGAAAATCTTCCCGGTTTCCATCGTCTTGTCGTAGATATCGAAGGCTTCGCTCAGGTAGCGCGTCATCGGCTTTTCGCAGTAGACATGCTTGCCTGCGTCCATGGCGTCCGTGGCGATGATTGAATGCCAGTGGTCCACGGCGCCGATGAAGACGGCGTCCACGTCGTCCCGCTCAAGCATATTGCGATAGTCGGCGTACGCATCCGCTGCAGTGAGGCCCAGCCGTTCGACGGCGCGATCCTGGCGCTTGTTGAATACGTCGGATACGGCTACGCCCGCTGCGTTGAATTCTGCGCCATGATTATCGATTGCGCCCACATGGGCATTGAATCCCTGGCCGCCAACGCCTATGAACCCGATGTTCAGGCGGTCGTTGGCGCCGAGGACGGACGAAGGGGCCATTTTTTGCGCAACGGTCTTGCGGCGCGGCGCATTGGCCATGGCCGGGGCGTATCCTGCCAGCATGGCAGCGGCTCCGAGCGCGCTCTTCTTGACGAATTCACGCCGGGAGGCGGCCTCTGTGGACGTTTTTTTCCTGTTCATGATTGGGAAATGGGTTGGTAGGGATGTTGCTTCCATGCGATTATCGCAACGAAGCGATGGAACGGAACGAAACCGGAAACCCTTCCGAAGGAAAGGTTGCCTGTGGAATCTGGCCCGCGTCGGGGGTCGGTTATCTCGGTTCGATTTTTTTCAGGAACGTACGATTCGCATGAAATTACTAAATAGCGACATATATTGCATATTGTCAAGAGTAAAGAATAAAGGATAGGGCGTCGCAACAACCTGCGCCGCAAAGCGTACGATAAAAGGGTTATTTTGGAAAAACGAAAAAACGGATACGGACAACGCCGCCATGAAACACGCCGCGACGAAACACGGAACGATTTGGATCGCCGCCTTCCTGGCGCTGGCGGCTTTCGCGTCGCCGGAGACGGTACGGGCGCAAACGCTCGCCTTGTCGCCGGAGAGTTCGGTCTGGATAGACGGCACGTCGAATCGGAGCGACTGGACCGTCCGCGCCAATGAAATGACCGGGGCGATACAGATGGGCGATGCGATGGCGCCGGACAGCCTTGCGTTTACCGTGGCCGCCGGACAAATCAAGGGCGACAAGGGGACGATCATGAATCGCAAGATAACCAATGCCCTGAAGAGTCGCGAGCATCCGGAAATCGTCTATCGGTTGACGGGCGCGGCCGTTTCCGAGGCCGATGCGGGGATGTTGCTCGCCGAGGGACAGCTAACCATTGCGGGCGTAACGAAGCCGATCGAGATGGAAGTGACCGCCGAGCAACTTGAGGACGGGGCGGTGCGCTACATGGGCATGACGCCGATCCTCTTCACGGACTACGGGATGCGTCCGCCCTCGGCGTTGGCCGGCGCGCTGCGTACGGGCAACGAGGTGACCGTGCATTTCGACGTGACGTTCGCGGCGGGCGAATAAGCGAGGCTGTTGCCGGGGCGGGTCAGGAGGTTGCGCGCCATGCCCCGGCCCATGCCGCCGAGGCCGATGAATCTCATGTATCCTTACTGTTTCGCCCGTTTGCGCCGAGCGGTCGTTCGAAGCGCGGACACAGGAGGTTGCGCTTGAACGATTCGGGCTTTTTCCACCACGTCCCGACCAGCGAGTGCGGTCAAGCGCTGCGCAGCGTCTGCGACCCTTTCTTCCCGGAGCAGGTCTAATACGTCGCTGTCGACGAGGGCATACCAGATGCGCCGGCGCGTAGCGAAGTCCGGATATCTGGTAGACATCGGTTCGCGCATGGCGGCCATCCAATCGAGGAAAATCTCATAATGCGCTCCGAATTCTTCTTCCAGGCGTTGACGTAATCGCACGGAAAGCGCCGGGGCGGCGCCGCTGGTGGAAATGGAGAAGACCAGTTTTCCGCGCCGTGCGACCGATCCGGCCACGAACGTGCAATGCGGAATGTCGTCCATGGCGTTGATCAAGACGTTTTGTTGCTGCGCTTCCTCCCATATCGGTTTTGTTTTCGCCGGATTGGTTTCGCTGACAATGGCGAGGAAAGCTCCGCCAAGGTCTCCGGCGCGATAGGTGCGCGGAATCCATTCGACGCGATCATGCGCAGCGAGCGCGGCTGGAAAAGCGGGGCTGACGACCTTTACGACCGCATCGCACGCCAGCAACTCCTGCACCTTGCGCTCGGCTTCTCCCTCGTGCCCTCCCCCGAACACGACGCATTGCTTGCCTTTCAGGTTGTTGAGCCAGATCGGGTAGGGTTTCATGAATTGTCGTCCGGTTTTTCGTCAAGCGCATACGAGTGTATGCCGCACTCCATTTTGACGTGTTCCTGCCAGCGCCCCGAACGAATGTTCTGGCCGTTCCTGACGGGTTTCGTGCACGGGATACAGCCAACGCTTGGGTAGCCCACGTCATGCATGGGATTGTAGGGAAGCTGGTGCGCGTCTATGTACCGCCGGACGTCCTCTTCCGTCCAGGTGGCCAGCGGGTTGATTTTGACCAGGTTGTAGGCGGGTTCCCATTCCACGATGGCTATGTTCTTGCGGGTCGGAGATTGATCCCGCCGCACCGCTGTGATCCAGGCGTTTTTCGAGGACAGAAATTGCCGAAGCGGCTGCATCTTGCGCAGAAAGCAGCACCGGTCCGGATTGGTGCGCCAAAGATTTTCGCCTTCCTGCGCCGCCTGGTCCTGAAGGGAGAGTTCCGAATGGACGCGGAGGATCCTAATGCCAAGTTGTTTTTCCAACCGGATTTTCAGATCGTAGGCGTCGGGAAAAAGCAGGTCCGTGTCGAGATAGAACACGCAAGCGTTCGGACGCACGCGCGACAGAATGTGCATCAAGGCCACGCCCGACAGGCCAAAGCCGGTTCCCATGGCGACCTTCTCTCCAAAGGTTTCGAAAGCCCATGCAAGCACACTTTCCGGCCAGGCGTTTTTCAGCCGTATATTGGCCACCTGGATATCGATTTGTGTCAAACTCATAATGCGAAATTACGATCTACGGGTCGCTGATGAGCAAACGGAATGCAGGCTCCATGTACGTCGCCCAAAGATACGAGTCCTTTATGAAACCATGGCATTCGATAATAAAGCGATACAACGTCGCCGATCACGATCGTTGCAGGCGGCGAGCATCCGAGGCTGAGCAGCCCGATCGTTTCGAGCGTGCCCGCCACCACGTTCTGATTTTCGGTGGCGGCGGATTCGATCACGGCGGCGGGGGTGTCGGGATCAAGGCCTGCAGCCATCAATCGATCCCCGATGCGGGGTAAATTCCGGAGTCCCATCAAAATGACGAGCGTTCCTACCCGCGCAAGCGCATCCCAGTCCGGGGTATCGCCTCCCAGGCATGAATGCCCCGTTACGACCGTAAACCCCGTGGAAATGTTGCGGCAAGTCACCGGGATGCCCGCGAAGGCTGGCGCCGAAATGGCGCTGGAAACGCCGGGGACGATGTGGAACGGAATGGCCGCCTCGGCGAGCGCAAGACATTCTTCGCCGCCGCGTCCGAACACGAAAGGGTCGCCTCCTTTCAGGCGCACTACGCTTAGGCCCTGCCGGGCGCGGTTGACAAGAATGTCATTGATGGCGTCCTGTGAAAACGAATGCTTCCCGGGGGCTTTCCCGGCATAGATGCGTTCGGCTTCCAGGCGGATGCAATGCAGCAGATCGGCGTGAACCAGGCGATCAAACACCACCACGTCCGCGCGTCGAAGCAGCCGAAGGCCTCCGGTGGTGATCAAGTCGGGATCCCCGGGACCAGCGCCCACAAGGTAGACATTTCCCGGTTCAGGCTGGTTGTGCATGATTCCGGTGTTTTTCGGTGATCTGGTTGAGGTTTTCGTTCCCGATTCGGGCGCAATAATCACCAAATCCCTCTCCGTCCCGACGTTCTTCCCGAAAGGCGTGCAGGATCGGGCGGAGCACAGGGACGATGTCGTCGAGAGGAACGAGGTCCCGGAACAATTTGTTCAGGCGTACGCCGTCAGGATGCCCTCCGAGAAATAATGCATACTTATCGCCCGAGCGTCCGACCAGGCCGATATCGGCTACGTAAGGGCGGGCGCATCCGTTGGGGCATCCGGTCATGCGGATCGACAAGATTTCTTGCTCCAGTCCCAGGCTGGCTAATTCCGCTTCCATGCGGTCGATTACGGTGGGTATGACCCGTTCCGCTTCGGTCAGCGCAAGCCCGCAGGTAGGAAGCGCCGGACAGGCCATAGCGTGTTTGCGGGCCTGCGACAGTGCATCCGGCCTTGGGACTCCGTGCGCATCGAGCAGGGCTTCTACCTCCGACCGCACGGTTTCGTCCAGGTCGGCAAGCAGCAAATCATGGTTGGGCGTGAGTCGCACGCCGGGTTGGAATTGTTCGATGATCGCCCGAAGCGCCGATTTGAGACGCCGGCCGTTCGCGTCGCGGATGCGTCCGTTTTCTACGGATATTCCATAGAACCAGCGTCCGTCCAGTTGTTTGCGCCAGCCAAGGTACAGGTTGTTTTGCAACGGTTCGGCCTTCCGCGGAGGATCAAGCGCATACTGGAGCCGCTCTTCCAGTTTCTGGACAAACCGGTCTATTCCCCAATCGTCGATCAGGTATTTCATGCGGGCATGGCGCCGGTTGGAACGGTCCCCATAATCCCGCTGGACGGTAACGATAGCGCGCACGACTTCAATCAAGCGTTCCGCGGGTACGAAGCCGATCAGACTGCCCAGGCGAGGGTACGTTTGCGGTTTCTTGTGCGTCATTCCGAGCCCGCCTCCGACCAGTATGTTGCATCCGGGAAACGTTTCCTTATCGGCGATGGCAATGAGGCCAATGTCCTGCGTATAGACATCGACGCTGTTATCTCCTGGATACGCGGCGCCTATTTTGAATTTTCGCGGGAGGTAGGCCAAGCCGTAGAGTGGTTCTTCGTTTTCGGGAAGCGCGTCGGCGGTTTCGGCAAGGCCATCGTACGCCTTGGCGCCGTCGAGCCACACTTCGTGATAGGCGTGCGTTTGGGGCAGCAGGGCCTCGGCCAGACAATTTATGGACGCCTCAATGGCGTCATGGACGGGATGGGTGGCGGGAACCGGCGACAACATGGTATTGCGCACCACATCGCCGCATGCGGCGAGGGTTGTCAGGAGAATTTCATGGATGGAACGCAGCGTTTCCCTGAGTTCCGTCTTGATCACGCCGTGTATTTGAAGTCCCTGGCGGGTCGTGATGCGAAGCGTTCCATTGCCGTACTGATCTGCCAATGCATCGTGCGCAAGATATTGCGACGCCGTCAGGCGTCCTCCGGGAATCCGCGAACGCACCATGAAACTGTAGCGTTTTTCGCCCGCCTTGCGGTTTTCGCGGTCGCGCTGTTGGTAAATCCCGTGAAATTTCAGGATTTGTTTTCCGGCTTCGTTGAAGTGGTCTGCGACATCTTCGAGATCGCTGCGGAGCGTTCCGCGCAGATGCCCGCCGGCCATTTTTATTCGCTCTACTCCCGACAGCCCGGCTGTCTGCGCCCCGTTGCCTCCGGGGAGGCGTTTCTGCTTTGCGCCGGGCGGTGGAGACGTCTGTCCTCGTTTCCGATCGGGCGTAGTGGAGCGTTCTGCCCCCGAAGGAGGCAGTGTTTTCTGGTCCGTGCTGATTGGTTGGAAAGACATCTTGGCGGCAAATGGATAAGGAGATGAGAGATTGGGGTGCGCCTGGTAGACGCCGGACGAAGCGAGCAATAACTAAAAAACCCGCTCACCTGCAGGAGATGAACGGGTCCGTGTTTCGCTTGTGGATTGACAGCCGGGCGTTACGGCGTCCTTGCGTTCGTGACCTTGCCTGAAGGTAGCGTTGGGCGGTTTGCAGTGCACATACACATACAACTTCCGCCTGAAGGGAATGAGGAGGGACCGGGCCGGCGCATGGAGCGAATCATCATGGTTACTGTCCGCGGTTCGCGGGTTTTGCGCGCCATGGCGGCGTAAAGCGTAAGGGAATGCACGGTTGCGGGCAAGCCGCAATGGGTATAGCGTACCCGTTTCAGGCAGCCGGGGCCATATTACGATACAGCGATCTGTAAAACAAGACATTTTTTGCGTTTCCTGCGCTTGTCGCGGTTATTTCAGGAGTCGCTGGTCTGGTCTTCTCCCTTTATTCGCAAGAAATCTGCAAAATCATGCATCGGAGCGTTTGATTTCTTACGTTTACCATGCCGGATTGGAGACCAGGGGCGGCCAGGCGAAGCAGGGCGCGCCCTGCGCTGATTCGTTGCCCTGGAGGTCCGGCGCGCCGGGCGTTTTGCCCGGATCGAGGTCCCTGAGAACGCATTTCGCAGAAATATCATGAACATGGACAAGTTTTCTCGTCGCGCCTTTCTGCGCAACGCCTCGCTCGCGGCGGCAAGCGTAACGATTGTGCCCAGGCACGTGCTGGGCGGCGTCGGCTATCGCGCGCCCAGCGACCTGTTGAATATCGCCGGCATAGGCGCGGGCGGCATCGCCAACCAGAACCTGGGGAATGTAGCGTCGGAGAATATCGTGGCGCTGGCGGATCCCGACTGGGATCGGGCTTCGGGCTCTTTCGAGAAGTTTTCGAATGCGGCCAAATACAAGGATTTTCGGCGCATGTTCGACGAGCGCGCCGACGACATCGATGCGGTGATCGTGGCCACGCCGGACCATACGCATGCGACGGCGGCGAGCATGGCCATGCAGCTCGGCAAACATGTGTATGTGCAGAAGCCGCTTACCCGGACGATCCGGGAGGCGCGGCGCTTGCTGGAATTGGCCGAGCAAACCGGCGTGGTTACGCAGATGGGGAATCAGGGGCATTCCCACGACGACGGACGGCGCCTGCTCGAATGGGTGCGCGCCGGCGTGATCGGGACGGTCCGGGAGGCGCACATCTGGACCAATCGTCCAATCTGGCCGCAAGGCATACCCGTTCCAAAGGAAAGCATGCCGCCGCCGGCGCATATGGATTGGGACGTATGGCTGGGACCCGCTCCCGAAGTGCCCTACCACGATTCGTACGCGCCGTTCACATGGCGCGGCTGGGTCGATTGGGGCACGAGCGCGCTGGGCGATATGGGCGCGCATCTCATCGACCATGCCTACTGGGCCCTGGACCTTGCGTATCCCGAGTCGGTCTGGACCAGTTCCAGCCCGTTCGATCGTACGGACCATGCCGCATGGCCGCAAACCCAGATGACGCAATACGAATTTACCAGCGACGGACAGCCCTTCCGGATGATGTGGTACGACGGGGGGCTGATCGCTCCGCGCCCCGCGGCGTTGCCCGACGACGTAAGGCTCATTCCGGGCGGCGGCGCATTGCTGGTCGGAGACCGGGGCGTGCTGTCGTACGATACGTACGGGCATAATCCGCGTCTCTATCCGGAGACCCTGATGGAAGAATATGCGGATATCCCGCAGACGCTTCCCCGGATTGCGGAAAGCCACGAAATGAATTGGGTCAATGCATGCAAGGGCCTTGCGGAACCCACCTGTCCGTTTTCCTACGCCGTACCGCTCACCGAGGTTATGTTGCTGGGCGTCGTAGCCCTGCAGGCCAATGCGCTGATCCGGTACGACGCGGAAACGATGACCATTCCGAATGCTCCGGAAGCCGAGCAGTACTTGCATCGCCCGTATCGCGAGGGCTGGGAGATTTAGATGGTTGCCGCCGTTCGGAGGCGGGCATTGTTCCGGCTCGCCTGCATCGCAGCGCCTTTGGCGGCGCTTGCGATGCTTGCGCATACATGGAGCAGCGAGCCGGACGACTTCCGGGAAAGCCCTCCGTACGAACCCGCCGAGGCCCTCGCCACGCTCGAAATAGCCGAGGGTTTTCGCGTCGAAACCTTCGCCGCAGAGCCGCTCGTCTTCGATCCGGTGGATATGACGGTGGACGAGGCGGGGCGTCTCTATGTCGTGGAAATGCCCGGCTATCCGCTTGACGTGGGCGGGACGGGGCGCGTGGTTCGGCTCATGGATACGGATGGGGACGCGTATCCCGATACGCGCGTCGCGTTCGCCGAGGGCCTTACCTTGCCGACCGGCATTATGCGCTGGAAGGCAGGCGTCCTGGTTACAGACGCTCCCGACGTGCTCTACTTTGAAGACAGCGACGGCGATGGCGTAGCGGATATCCGGGAGGTCGCGCTGACGGGTTTTGCCCTGTCGAATCCGCAGCACAATTTCAACAACCCGCTGTACGGCCTCGACAACGGGATTTATCTGGCCAATAACGGGCCGATATACACCGAAGCGCACGCCGACCGGTTTGGAGATTTCGGCGGCGCCGTGCATTTTCCCGGTCGCCCGGAAGGTCCCGTGCTTGCCCGCAACGCCAACGGACGCAACGTGCGGTTTCGCCCGGATACGGGGGCGTTGGAGGAACTGTCCGGGGCGTCGCAGTTCGGCCATGCGTTCGATCCCTGGGGAAGGCATTTTCTGGTCAGCAACGCAAGGCATCAGTACCATGAAGTCCTTGCCGCAAGGTATTTGCGCAGAAATCCCGGGCTTCCGGCGCGCGAGGCCGTGGCGTATACGTCCGACCACGGAAATGCGGCGGACGTCTTTCCCGTTACGATCGACCCGGAGCACCAGTTGCTCACCGACCGAGGCGCGTTCACGTCGGCGGCCGGGCTCGCGTACTATGCAGGCGGCGCGTTTCCCGAGCCGTTCGATCAGGTGACGTTCGTTACCGAGTCGGTGCATAATCTGGTGCACGCGGATGTGGTGGAGGATTCCGGGGCGACCTTCGCGGCCCGCCGCCTCTACGAAGGGAAAGAGTTTCTGGCGTCTACGGATAGCTGGTTTCGTCCGGTGAATACGTATGTGGGGCCGGACGGCGCCTTGTATGTGGTGGATTATTATCGCAAGATCGTGGAGCATCCCGAGTGGATGGACGAGGCGGCCATGGCGTCCGGACAGTTGTACGACGGCAGCGACCGGGGACGCATTTACCGCGTCAGCGCGCAGGGGGCGCCCGCCGCCGACTGGCTGGACGCCGTGAACATGGACATCCTGTCCAATGGCGCGCTGGCGGACTTGCTGGGGCACGGGAACCGGTGGCGGCGCATGCACGCCCAGCGGTTGCTGGTGGACAGGCAGGCGGCGGAGGCCGGGCCGCTCCTGACGCGCATGGCCCTTGAAGACCGTCGTCCGCTTGCCCGCTTGCATGCGCTCTGGACGCTGCGCGGGATTGGGTTGCTGGAGGCGGAGGTGTTGCGTACTGCATTGTCGGATGCGCATCCCGGCGTGCGCGCCCAGGCGATTCGACTTGCGGAAACCCTTGACGAAGCACAGGGCGCGGCGTTTTTCGCAAACGACCTGTTTGCGATGACGGACGACCCGGACCCGAAAGTGCGTTTTCAATTGTTGCTGACGCTGGGGGACCTTGTCGGGGATCGGGCGGCGGGCGCGCGGGATCGTTTGCTGGCGCAGGACTTGGCCGATCCATGGGTGCAGCTGGCGGCGCTTACCGCCCGCGCCGCTCCGGATTTCAAGGAAATTTCACGTGCGACGAGGGCGTTCGGCGACCGGGTCGAAGGGCGAGCGTACGTACGCCGCCTGACGGCGCTTGCGGGCGTTTCCGGATCGCCTGCGGATATTCGGGAAACCATCCGTTTTGCACTGGATGCGCCCGGCGGCCACCCCGAAGCACTTGAAGGGCTTGCGGACGGGCTGGGTCGCAGGGCGGGCGGGGAGACGTTCCGGCTCGACGCCGAGCGCCTGCTCGAAGCCTTTTACGCAGAGGAGGATCCGGATATGCGGCGGGCATTGCTGGGGCTGCTTCGCCATGCCGGGGGCGTGGACGTCGATCCTGCCCGGGCCATGGAGATAGCCGCTTCCGGGGCGGAACCGCCTGCGCGTCGCATAGACATGCTGGCTCTGGTGGAAATGGGCGATCCCGGGGCAGTCGTTCCGGCGTTGCGCGACCTCGCAGTCCAGTCGGCTTCGGAGGCCGGGGTGCAGGCGGCGGCGGCGCGCGCCCTGGGGAGGGCGCCCGGAGACGATGTGGGGCGGTTCCTGTTGAATGCCTATGTCCGTCTTTCCGCAGGCGCCCGCGACGAAGCGCTGAACGCCCTGTTGCGTTCCGAATTTCGCATGCATTTGCTGCTTGACGCCGTGGAGGCGGGGGATATAAGCCGTTCGGCGCTTGGCTGGAACCGTCGCGTGCGTCTGATGCGGGATACGGAGGGCGCCGTGAAGGAGCGCGCGCGGGAGTTGTTGCGGGTTTCGGACGCCGCCCGCCCCGACGTCATGCGGGCCTACGAAGCCGCGCTTGACCTGTCGGGCGACGCCGGGCGGGGGCAAGGCGTGTATTTTTCTGCCTGCGCCCGGTGCCATGGGGTTGGCGGAGAGGCCGTTCTTTTCGGGCCGGACCTGGGGACGGTGCGGCATTGGCCGCCCCGGGCGCTTCTCGAGGCGATTCTGGTTCCGGAGCGGAGCATTGCGGACGGCTACGCATTGTGGCGACTGGAGCGCCTGGGAGAGGCGCCGCTCACCGGTATTCTGCGGGCGGAGACGCCGTCTTCCGTCACGCTGGTTACGGAAGACGGTCGGGAGGAAGTCGCGTTGCGGACGTCCATCGAAACCTTGCGACGGCTCGACGCATCGCCCATGCCGCCGGGTCTCGAAGAGGACATCGACCTGCAAGAAATGGCGGACCTGCTGGCCTTTTTGCGGCAATGACAATGAACGACGCCTACGCCGCGCCGTTCAGCGCGGCGCGCATGGCTTCCGCGCTCGTGAATTTTACCCGGGGGCGTCCGGCTTCTTGTCCCCGGGCGGTTTCCAGTTCGTCGAGGCGCACCCAGTCTTCGTAACTGAAATAGTCCGGGCAGCGGTCGCGAATCATGCGCTCCGCCGCTTCGGCGGTCGGCGTCTCCGGACGAAGCAGGCGTCCATGCTGCACATCTTCCAGCATGCAGGTTGCCGTCTCGACGGAATCGGCCTTGTTCGTGCCGATGACGCCGGAGGGGCCTCGTTTGATCCATCCTCCCGCGTATTCGCCGGTCACCGTCTGGCGGGTCGTCGGGTCTGTGACGCGGCCCTGCTCGTTCGGAATAATGTGCCGCGCTTCGTCGAAGGGAACGCCCGCGAGGGGTACGCCCCGATACCCTACGGAGCGGAAGATCAGTCCGGCGGGAATCGTTTCGAACCGGCCCGTGGGCCGCGGGCGCAGCCGCCCGTCGTCGGTTTGATGTAATTCGTTGCGCGCGATGCGCAGGGCAGATACCCGGCCGGCGTCGTCTCCGACGATCTCGGTGGGCGAAACGAGAAAGCGTATGTGGAGGCGCTTCGGTTTCCCGGAGGGACTGCGTTCGGCGAACCCCTGGACGATTTCCACATTGCGGCGCACGCGACGGCCTGCGGAGGCAAGCGCTTCTTCGCTCAGCGGGTCGAGCGCGGCTTCTTCCGGGCGCACGATGGCGTCGGCTCCTTCGAGCACGCCCAGTTCCTTGGCCTCCGGAGGGGTAAACGCGGCCTGAACCGGCCCGCGCCGCCCCAGTATATGGACCTCGCGAATCCGGCTTTCCCGCAGCCGTTCGAGCGCATGATCCGCAATATCGGTGGCGGCCAGTTCTTCGGGCGCGCGGCACAGGATGCGCGCTACGTCGATGGCGACATTGCCGACGCCGATAACCACCGCGGAGCGGACGGACAAGTCGAATTCCAGATGTCGGTAGTCCGGATGCCCGTTGTACCACGCCACGAATTCGGTAGCCGACCGGCTGCCTTTCAGGTCTTCGCCGGGAATGCCGAGGGAGCGGTCCGTTTGCGCGCCCGTGGCGTAAAAAATCTGGTGGTAATGTCGCCGCAGGTCCTCCACGGTCACGTGCGCGCCGAAACATACATTGCCGAAAAAGCGAAACCCGGGCCTCGAAGCCGTCTTGCGATACACCCGCACGACGTTCTTGATGCTCTGATGGTCGGGGGCCACGCCGCCCCGAACCAGGCCGAACGGGGTAGGCAGCCGGTCGAACATATCGATTTCGACATGCAGGTCTTTTTGTTTCATCATATGCTCGGCGGCATAGAAGGCGGCCGGGCCGGCGCCCACGATAGCGATGCGAAGCGGTTGATTTTCAGCGCCAGGCGTGGTCATGGAGACGGAAAGACGATGGTCGGACAGTATGTGGTTGCATTGGTCGTTCGGCGCGGCTGCGTTACATTCCGCCGCCGCGGCGCGCCGAACGCATCCGGCAAAAATACGAAGCGAACATTCAGGGATGCTCTGATCAAGCCCGCTTCGATCAGCGCTTCGCTTACGCGAGTACAGGTACTCATGATTCCATCGTTGAAATCAGCGGCAAGCGCTGCGGATTCGCGGCGTCGCGTTCGCGACGCGCCCTTCGGGGGGCAGAGCCGGGCGCGCCGGTTTGCGTCACTCCTCATTGCGCGGGGCCGCCACGCTACCGCCTGCTTCGCCCTTCCTTGTCGGCGAGCGCCTCGCAGCCCCTGAACTTTGTGGACTTGATCAGAGTATCCCATGCAGCACATTCTGTTTTCACCGTATCCGGGACATGGCGCGCGTGGCCAAGGGGACAGGCTTTTCATGGACAACATTCGCCTTGCGTTTCAGGCAGTGGGCGGGTTTCGGCGCAGGCCTGCTTTGCTGCGCGCTCCTGCTCTTTTCGCCCGCGCCCGCGGACATGCCGCTTGCCGCCTGGCGCGCCGCGGCGGTGGGGTTGCTCATGGCCGTCTGGTGGATGACCGAGGCCATTCCCATATCCGCTACGGCGCTTTTGCCGCTGGCGCTTTTTCCCTTGCTGGGCGTGGCGGACATACGCGCTGCGTCCGCGCCCTATGCGAATCCGCTCGTGTTTCTTTTTCTGGGCGGATTTTTGATTGCGGCGGGCATGCAGCGATGGAATCTGCACCGCCGTCTCGCCTTGCGCATCATCGCCATGATGGGGCCGCATCCGTATGCGATTCTGGCCGGATTCATGATCGCCGCCGCGTTTTTGAGCATGTGGGTGAGCAATACGGCCACCGCGCTGATGATGCTCCCGATCGGGTTGTCCGTGGCGGAGCTCGTACGCCAGGCCGACGCAAGGAACGTGAAGCATTTTACGGTGAGCCTCATGCTGATCATTGCGTATTCGTGCAGCATAGGCGGCGTCGCCACCCTTGTCGGAACGCCGCCCAATGCGTTCTTTGCAGGGTTCATGCTGGAGACGCACGGCGTGTCGATCGGGTTTGCAGAATGGATGCAGATCGGTTTGCCCCTGGTTCTGATTGCGCTCCCGGCGATGTATCTGGTGCTTACCCGGGTGATTTATCCCATCGATATGCAGGAAATCCCCGGCGGAGCGGCTTTTATCGACGCCGAGTTGACCGCCATGGGGCGCATGAGCCGGGCGGAAAAGATGGTTATGTCCCTGTTTCTCCTGGCCGCCGTCTTGTGGATGACGCGCCCCCTGCTTGCGCCCCTGGTCCCCGGCTTGTCGGATGCGGGGATCGCCATGGGCGTGGGCCTCTTGTTTTTTCTGTTGCCGGTCGATGTTCCGGAACGGGTGTTCCTGCTGGAGTGGAAGGACGCCGAGCGCTTGCCGTGGGGATTGCTCATTTTGTTTGGCGGGGGCTTGAGTCTGGCCGCGGCGATTAACGATACCGGGCTGGCGGCCTGGTTCGGTTCGCAGGCGGGCCTTATCGAGGAATGGCCGGTCTTTCTGATTATTCTGGTCATCGTCTCCGCAATTATTTTCCTGACGGAATTGACCAGCAATATCGCCACCGTCGCCGCGTTTCTGCCTGTCGTGGCTTCGGTCGGGGTCGGCCTCGGCGAGTCGCCGCTGCTGTTCGCCGTGCCCGCCGTCCTGGCCGCCAGCTGCGCCTTCATGCTGCCCGTGGCCACGCCGCCGAACGCCATCGTATACAGCAGCGAGCACGTGACGATTCCCCGCATGGCCCGCGCCGGGATCCTGCTGAATATCCTTTTTATTTTCCTGGTGAGCCTGATCGCGTACCTGCTGATCCCACTCGTGGACCTCGGGACATTCTGATTAAGCCCGCTTCGATCCGCGCTTCGCTTTCGCGCGTACGGGGCGTCGCGCTTTCATGGTTGAAATCGGTGAAAAGCGCTGCGGCTTCTCGGCGTCGCAACCGCGACGCGCCCTTCGGGAGATTGCGAGGGCCGCGCTGGCGGCGTCGTTCCTTATTACGCAGGGCCTGCCTGCTGCGTTGTTCCTTGCCGGCGCGCCTTTCGCGAGGCTACGTTACCACCTGCGTGTCCACGTTCGTTTCTCCCTCCGAGCGCGCAATGATCGCGGCGCCGCAGGAGTCGCTGTATACGTTTACAGCGGTTCTGAACATGTCCAGCGGGCGGTCTATGGCCAGCATGGCGCCCACGATGAACGCCGGCCCTGCGCCGGTCAGGCCCACGGCTTCCAGCACAATGAAAATCACCACGAGACCAGCGGAGGGGATGGCGGCGGCGCCGATGGAGGCGAGGAGCGCCGTGAACACCACCACCAACTGTTCCGTGAAGCCCAGCGATACGCCCAGCGCCTGCGCAATGAAAATGGCCCCAAGGCATTCGTAGAGCGCGGTGCCGTCCATATTAATCGTGGCGCCCATCGGCAGCGTAAAGGACGATACGCGGCTCGATACGCCGACTCTCTTTTCCACGGTCTGCATGGTTACGGGCAGCGTGGCGCCCGACGAGGCGGTCGAGAACGCCGTTACGAGGGGCTCGATCATGTTCCGGAAATGGACGATCGGGTTGATGCGCCCGAGGAAGAAGAGCACCATCGGCAGCGCGACGAACAGATGGATCGCGAGGCCCAGCGCCAGCACGATCATATAGAGGCCCAGCGCCCCGAACGTTTCAAAACCCGTGCGGCCCACGAGCGTGGCGATCAGTCCGAACACGCCCAGCGGCGCGACCATGATTACGCCTGTCGTGATCTTCATCATGGCCTGAAACGCCGCATCGAAGAAACTCCGCAGCGTGGCCTGGGGCTTCTCCGGCAATCCCACGATGGCCAGGCCCAGGATGATGCTGAAGAAGATCACGGCAAGCATTTGGCCGCCCGCCGCCGCCTCGAACACATTGGCCGGAACGATATCCATGAGAATATCCACCGGGGAGCTGGGCGTCCTGATGTCGGGCATATCGGCCTGGATGGCGTTCGCCACATCGGTTTTTTCGCCCGGACGAAAGAGATTCACCAGAATCAGGCCGGTGGTGATGGCCAGCAAGCTCGTCAATACGTAATATCCGAGGGTCTTGGAGAACAGCCGCCCCACGGCGCGTCCGCTGCCCACCGAGGCAACTCCTGCGACGATGGAGGTGAACACGAGCGGAACGATGACCATGCGAAGCAGCTTCATGAACAACTGCCCAAGCCATTCCACGCGATCCGCAAAGGGTTCCCCGCCGATCATGCCTGCCCCGATTCCCACCGCCATGGCGATCAGTATTTGCCAGTGTAATTTTTTCCACCAAACGGTTCCGGGCGTTATGGTCGTCATGGTCGTTATGATCGTTCGTTATGGATTATGGAACGGCAGGGGCCTGGTGCGTGCGCATGCCCAGGCTCTGCAAGGTACGACGGCGAAGCGAAAAAAGGCGGACTTAATCAGCGTATCCTTAAGGATGCGGCGGGCGAATTTCGGGCGGACTTGAGCGGGTATGTGGGTTTTTGAGGGGTTTGGGGGCGGGATGAGCGGATTATTGGGACGCCGCCGGTCAGGTTTATTGCGCTGCCGGGCAGATTTTACATTTTGGCAACATATTTTAATGCGCTGCCCCTTTATTTTGAATAAATTGTTAAATAATATTGGTTGTAACCGGGCGGTTTGCGCCGCCCGGACCCTGTCCTCCATAGTTTGCCGGCTGGACGCATGCGCCTCTTTTCTTCGGCATTCCGCTACGCTTTGGCTTTGGCGATGGGCCTGGGGTTGTTGCATGCGGGCGGGGCCTTGGCCCGCGCCGAGCCGTGCGGCGGAAGCGCGGCGGGCGGATTCTCCTCGTCTGCGTCTTTTGCGGGAGCGACCCCTGTAGCCGTAGGTACGATACCCGACAAGAAGATAGCGGCGGGCGCTTCTTTCGTGCGTTTCAGCGCGCGGTTCTGGTTCGCGGAGACAAGCGGGAGCGCGCTTGCGTATTCGGCGGTATCGTCGCACCCGGGCGTAGCGCGCGTGGGGGACGCGTGCGGCAGCATGATCAAAATAAATGCAGCGGGAGCAGGTACGGCGAAGATTACGGTGACGGCGACGGCGAACGGGGGCAGCGCCACGCAGGAGTTCTCCGTAGCGGTCGATCCGAAGGCCGTTTTTCCTGCGGCGCCGTCGAACAGCGCTCCCGCAGCCAAAGGGACGATAGCGGACAGGACGTTTACGAAGAAGACCTCTCCGCTTCGTTTCGTGGTCTCGTCTTATTTTTCTGATTCGGACGGGGACGCCTTGACCTACGCGGCTTCGGCGTTGCGAACGGGCGTAGCGAGGGCCAGCGTGGCGGACAGCACGCTGACGCTTGCGGCGGTTTCGAAGGATTCGACGCGGGTGACGGTGACGGCGACGGACCCGGACGGCCTTGTCGCCAGGCAGTTTTTCGTGGCGACGGTAGCGAACAGTCCTCCTGAGGCGAAAGGCGCGATGCCTGCCCGGAGTTTGACGCTGGGCGTTACGCCGACGCTTCGTTTCGGGGCGTCGGCTTATTTTGTCGACGCCGATAGCGACAGGCTTACTTACCGCCTTGCATTGTCGAGCAGCGGCGTTGCGACCGCAAGCGTCGCCGGTTCGACGCTTACGCTTCGGGCCGTTTCGGCGGGCAGCGTTACGGTCACGGCGACGGCGAGCGACGGAGCGGCCAGCGTAGCGCTGCGCTTCGTCGCGACGGTTCGCGCCAGGCCCAATCAAGGGCCCGTAACCGTCAAGGACATACCCGGCCGGAAGTTCACCGTAGGCGACGCTGCGGCCACGTTCAATTTGAACGATTACTTTTCGGACCCGGAAGGGGCTGCGCTTGCCTACGTCGCCAGGTCGAACCGCAGCGGCGTAGCCGCGGCGAGCGTTACGGGCTCGACGCTCAGCATAACGCCGAAGGCGGCGGGCAGCGCTGCGATCACGCTGACGGCGACAGATCCGGGCGGTCTCTCCGCTGCGCAGCATGTCGCCGTCGAAGTTTCGGCGCCGAAGCCGCCACCGCCGCCGCCCGCAGAGCCTCTTTCGGCGGCGATCACGGGTCCGTCGCAGATCGTCTCGGGTACGTCGCATACGTGGCGCTCGACGGTTACGGGCGGCAGGCCTTCCTATGCGCATCAATGGTACGTTGCGACGCGGTGCGCGAATCTGGATCATCTTCGCGCGCGCGACGAGCCGTGCGCGCTTCAGTGGAGCGGCGCGGGATCGGGAGCGAGCCTTACGCGCGCGATAACGACGACGGGCGCTTACGCGCACATCCGCCTTGTCGTAAGCGATTCGGACAGTCCGGGCTCCAGCGCAGAGGACAGGCATAGCGTAGAGGTGAAGCAGCCGAACAACGCTCCCCTGGCCAACGGCTCGGTAGCCTCTCGCACGCTCACGCTTGGATCTTCGGCGACGCGCCTTAACGTATCGTCCTGGTTTACGGACAAGGACGGCGATCGCCTTACCTATGCGGTAGCGTCTGCTCCATCGGGCGTTGTAAATGCAAGCATTCCTTCGAGCGGCAGCTCCTTGACGCTTTCCGCGCTGAAGGCGGGCGCAGCGACGGTGACGGTGACGGCGCGCGATCCGTCAGGCGCGAGCGCCCGGCAGTCTTTCGGCGTTCGTGTGAACAGAAGGCCCGTGGCGAGCAAGGCGATACCGGCTCAGACGGCGACGGTGGGGGGCGCGTCGGCCACGCTCGATCTGTCCGGGTATTTTTCGGATGCGGACGGCGACAGGCTGACGTGGCGGGTTAACCGGTCGAACGGTCGGGTAACGACGAGCGTGTCGGGGAATACGCTTACGATCCGGCCTGTTTCGTCGGGCGCGACGACATTAACGGTGATTGCGACCGATCCGCACGGGGCGAGCGCGTCGCAATCGGTTACGGTCAACGTCGCTACGGCGGCGGGTCTTTCGGCTTCGATAAGCGGTCCGTCTCGCGTTTCGAGCGAGGTCAGAAACACATGGGCGGCGAGCGTAAGCGGCGGGAGGAGTCCTTATGTCTACCGCTGGCGTTATACTCGGCGCTGTTCGGGTCCCGCCGACAATCTGGAGGCAGACAGCGCAAGAGAGGTCTGCAAGGAATGGGCTTCCGGGGGGTCGGGGAGCCGTTTTTCGCTCACGCTGGCGCGCGGTACGACCATCGAACTGACGGCGACGGACGCGAACAACGATTCCGTCACGGCGACGCTGGCGGTTAGCTACTCAGGGCCATGAGAGACGGTATCCCTGTCATAACGCGCTTTTTAGCCATGAGACGAGACGCTTTCTTCAGGGCGATGGCGGCAAGCATTGGTCAGCTTGGTTGTGTCGCTGTACCCCTGTTCTTGCTGGCCGCCTTGATCGTGCAACCTGCACGGGCGCAGACGCAAAAGGTCGTGATCGACTGCCTGCCGCCTTGGGAGACGAATAATCGTTTTATGCAATCAACACGCATCAAGCACCCGGGCTTGTCTCTCAACGGATTCGACTGCGGCGATAACTGCGATATAGGCTATGGACTCAAGCAGGTGCTGGAGAAGGTTTATGGAGACCAAGCGACGACCGATCCTGAGGTACAGGATATTTTTGGCAAAATGGTGAGGTTGGTCGCCAAACCATTAAAAGATAAAGAAATAGATAACAATAGCGCAATACTTCAATCCAGGAGCTTTGTAGCATTGGCTTCGTATGTGCTTGAGAATAACGACTACGATCCTACTGTTTTAAATCCGGCACTTCCTTCGGCTAAGGTGGCTATAAATAATTTTCGTATGGCTCTTCTTCAGTATGACAGATGGAAAATGCACGAAGATATTACAGATGATGGAGTAAAATGGACTGAATCAGTGACTAATGTTGCTCGCACAATAGATTTTTATTTAGCATTAGAGAATGCCTATGAACATTACAATGTTGACGAATTCAAAAATGAAAAATCTACTTCATTGCTTTCATTGTCTCAAAAATATCAATTGATGGGTTATTATTCAGATTTGATTTTGAACCTTAATGGTACTGCAAGAAAAGTTGGTGGTTTCGCAAGTAGATTTAGATTTGAATCTGGTAATGCACCACTTAAAATACAAATAGCTGCTGCTTATTCAGCCTTTGCTTGGCAGCCACCAAAATTAACCTTACTCAATATAGATGAGTTAATACTTACCAAGAAAATTATTGATGATTTCATTCCCCGAGCTTTTAAAGCTGCGGGCATCCCTACAATAAAGGATCGAGATAAATATTGGCATTACCAATCGGATAATGGAAAATATTTTTGGGCTGAGGGCGCGTACTATTTTCATATTACGCTTAGCGATATTATCCCCTTTTGGCATGCTACACGCATAAATAATATTCTTTCAAACACATCTCTTCATCCTTACAATTTTGCAGATCCTTTTCGTCAATCATGGTTGTTAAATCCATTGCATTGGCTATCTGATATATCTACGCCGGATGGCAAGACTCCGCCATTAGATGACGGTAATAAATCCACAATGTATAATGCCGGTATACTGCGTTGGAAAAGCGAGTATGGAGACGATACAGTTGGAGAAAAATTTGCTCGTGTTGTAGGTGCTATAAAAGCCGTTAATGGATACTCGTTGCAAAAAGCGCTCTATCCGGTCGCAATATCTATCCCTCGCCGTTCGGTTACTGTCTCTACCCTGCCTGACGGGATTATTGGAAATGAATTTGATCATCGAACAGATGGCGAAGATGGTCGGCAGGAAGTGGTTGTAAGGAGAACGATAAATGGAAGGCAGCATTATGTTTTTCTTAATGGCGAGAGTGGTGATGCAATTGTACGGGGGGAAGATCATGAACAGGGAGATCAAATGCAACTCCTTTATTATATAGACGACACGTCGTATCTTGTAGATTCGGGCTATGATCGACCGGTACCTCCAGATTTTTCTTTGATTCCACCATCTTACAAAAATTGGAGACGTAGTACATGGAATAATTATTATGATCATAATGTAATGACAATGGAACCAAATAAATCTGGGTGGCATGATAATAGAGGCGGTGTTCGATCACCATTTTTGAATATTATCGAGATAATCCCTGGCATTACTGATAAAGCAAGAATACAATCTCATCATCAAGATGTGAATGAAATATATTATCAAAATCATGGAAATATTGATTTGCTTTCGGCAAACATAAATTTGAGTTCCTCAAAAAAAAAGAATCAAGAAAATTCTGATAAACAAGAATGGGCGAATTATCAAAGAAACATTCTATTTATTCGAGATGCCAATAATCCATATTTAGTAGATATTAATTCAATAAGTGGAGATAAACAGGATACTCAAAATTGGTATAAAATGTATTACCATGGAAATTCAAATACTATATCGGACAGGGTTTACTATAATAGACCTATTGCCCGACAATGGGTTAACCTTTATAAATCGAAAAATTCTTTGCTTCCTAAATCTGCCGTAAATACCAGACTTTATATTCAACCTTTTTCGGTTGAAAGAAATCTTTATTCTTTAATTGATTCGGATACGATAAGAGAACAATATCTTAGTCAAGAAAGAGGTGTTGGTATAAATGTAAAAAGATTAATTATAAATGGAAATGCTTTCAATAATGATACGTCCAAAGAAAATTTTACTTCCGTTGCTTTTATTCATGCCCTATCCACTCCTACAAAGATAGAATTAAGAAAAGAAAATCGATTATTACCTGGTGCGAGTGATAGAAATTGGCAATATTATACTTGGCTACGTGATTCAAGCACGGTAGATGTTGTTGTATCTCGTTCGGCAAAATATTATGTAAATCCTTTATCTTTCTCTGGATTTAACCGAAATTTATTGCACCTTCCTATTCCTGAAGCAGATTCATTTTATGTAGGACTGCCAAGCAATATGAATTATGGATTTGCACGTCTGATCAAAGAAAAAAATATATGGAATATTGATCCAATTTTTCAATTAAATTTGGAAAAATCAGTGCCACAAGTTACTATTTCTGGCCCCTCGTGTATAGCAGGCGAGAATTCTACTGGATATTATTCTTCTTCGACTTCTGGCGGAAAACCACCTTATTCGTATTCGTGGTCCTTTTATAGATTTTGTATTGATGCAAATTCTGACGCGATAAGTTCCGCTTCTCTTGGGCCTAAATGTAATGCCTGGAATAGCATAGGAAGCACCATCCAGGCTAAATTCGGTGGATATAATGGCCAAGATTTCAAAATCAGGCTTACGTTGACGGATAGCTCGTCTCCTCGCCAGTCTGCTACCTCAAGCGAATTGCCAGTTCGGGTTCTTTCATCTATGGAAGGCTCGTGTCCAAGCGATACCCCAGAAGATATTCCGGGCGATGTATCCGGCAAACGAGGAATGGATAGCGCACAGCCTCTCGCCTTGAATGAGAGTTTGAGTGAAGCTAAGAAGAGCATTCCAGAAGCCTATGCTCTCCGCCAAAATTTCCCTAATCCCTTCAATCCATCCACGGACATCGTCTTCGACCTCCCCGAAACCGCCATGGTTTCCCTCATCGTGTATGATGTGTTGGGTAGGGAGGTCGCCCGACTCGTTGAGAGAGAACTTCCCGCGGGTACGCACCGTGCTCGTTTTGATGCAGGGAGCTTGCCGAGCGGCGTCTATCTATACCGGATACAGGCTGGCGATTTCATGGATACGAGCCGAATGCTCCTACTCAAATAAACCGGAGAAAACGATGATAATCGCAAAACGAGCTTTCGCATCGCCCGCCTGCTTTTTGTTCTGCTGCCTGTTTGGAGTTTCTGGGGTTATGTTATTTATAACCTCGGCCTTTGCACAGGACACGGTAAAAAAGAGTCAACAAGAACCCCATACCAAAGGGCGGTTCGGATTTCGCTTTTCCAAGTCAGGTTCGGATGACAATCGGAAAATAGCAACAATTTATCCAAGGAATAATATTACATCGCCAGAAGATGATATCATGCCTTATCCATTTTCGTTTTTTAGTATACGATACGATACATATGAGATCAATATAGCTTGGGCAGATGATGATCTTAATGAAAATATATTTCGTTTTACCATGCGTTATAATTATTATGCTACTAAAAACATATATACATATGGAGGATTTGTGTTTTGGCGATGGAATAAAAAATTCCATCATATCAACCAAGTTTGTGATGAATATGGTCATCCTAAGAGTGCCGGAGGCTATTCTTGTAAAGAAGGAAAAAGCAGATCAGTCGAGATAAAAACTGATCGCCCGGATGGGAAATATGTAATACCCGGAGTAACTTTCGGAAGTGGTATAGAATATACATTTATAGGCCTTGTTTTATCTCACGAAGTAGAATTTTATATCGCTCCTTGTAGCTACGACAATTTTATATGTTCAGGCCACGATTTAAAATTTCTGGGAATACACTTTATCTTTTAATCAGAATATCCTATAATATATTATGAACAATCCTAAGAGGTGGTTCGGGTTGATTGGACAGATTCCGGCGTAATTTAAGGTGTACTGTTGCGACCTTGTTCCGACGCAATCAACCGAGGTATACCCATGCCCAGACGCACCCACAGAACCCACAGTCCTTCGTTCAAGGCGAAGGTAGCCCTCGCCGCCGTGCGCGGCGAGAGCACGCTGGCCGAACTCGCCGAACGCTTCGAGGTGCACCCGAACCAGATACAATCCTAACAGCTCACAGAGAGCGCGAGGAGGCGTTCGTCCGAAGCCGCAACGTTCCCGACGAACGCGACAGGAAGATCGAGGCGCTCCACGCGAAGATCGGGGAGCTATCCATGGAGAAGGATTTTTTATCGAAGGCGCTCGGTCGCGGCCTGTAGCCGAGCGCAAGGCGCGGATCGATCGTTCGCACTGCTTGTCTGTCGTTCGTCAATGCGCGCTTCTGGCGCAGCCTGAAGCAGGAAAAAGTCTACCGGCGCGCCTGCGACGCCGTAAGCGAGGCCAGAAAGAGCGTCGCCGACTACCTGCGCTACTTCAACGAAGAGCGACCCCACCAGGGCCTTGACAATAGAACGCCCGACGACGTATACTACAGACGAAAGCCGCTGACCAAGGCGGCGTAACCCACCGCAGCCCTGCACCTGAAACGACCCGGACTAACTGTCCGAATTTCCCGAACCATTTCTTCCTTTACAGTCCGGATTAGTCGAATAGTACGGGCCCGCCCGCAAGCATTTCCGGGGAGGCTTGCTCCCGATACCGCTCGAAATTTTCTGCAAAACGCCTGGCCAATGCGCGCGCTTGCCGGTCGTACGCCGCCTTGTCGGTCCAGGTCGAGCGCGGGGACAGGAGTTCGGCGGGGAGGCCGGGGCACTGGGTTGGAACGGCGAATCCGAAGACCGGATCGGCGCGCATGGGTTGTTCGCGCAACGATTTGTCGTGGATCGCGTCGATTATTCGCCGCGTGTGGGTCAGGGCGACGCGCTTCCCGACGCCGTACGGCCCTCCGGTGAATCCGGTGTTCACAAGCCAGGAATCGGTGCCGTGCCCGCGCATTTTTTCGGCCAGCAATTCGGCGTACTTGCCGGGACGCCACACCATGAACGCTGCGCCGAGGCAAGCCGAAAACGTGGCTTCCGGTTCTTTCACGCCTTCCTCGGCGCCCGCCACCTTGGCCGTGTATCCGCTGATGAAATGGTACATGGCCTGTCCGGGCGTCAGTTTGGCCACGGGAGGCAGGACGCCGAACGCATCGTAGGTCAGGAAGACGATATTATGCGGATGGCCCCCGACGCACGGTATTTTCGCATTGGCCACATATTCGATGGGATACGACGCGCGCGTATTGACGGTGACGCTCGTGTCCGCAAAATCCACCGTCCGCGTGACTTCGTCGTATACCACATTTTCGAGAATGGTTCCGTAGCGGATCGCATCGTAAATCTCCGGTTCTGTCTTGCGGGACAGGTTCACTACTTTGGCGTAGCATCCGCCTTCTATGTTGAAGACGCCGTTGTCGCCCCATCCATGTTCGTCGTCTCCGATCAGGCGACGGCGCGAATCGGCGGAAAGGGCGGTTTTTCCCGTGCCGGAAAGCCCGAAGAACAGGGTAACGTCTCCGGCCTCGCCTTCGTTGGCCGAGCAGTGCATCGAAAGCACATGCTGTTTGGGCATCAGGTAATTCATGATCGTAAAGACGCCCTTTTTCATTTCGCCCGCATACGCCGTCCCGAGGATGATCATTTCCCGGTCCTCGAAACTGATATCGACGCTGGTTTTCGAAGTCATGTGCGAGGTGAGCCGGTTGCAGGGGAATTCGCCGGCGTTGAGCAGGGTATAATCCGGTTCGCCGAAATTCGGCAAATCTTCTTCCGGAACCCGGATCAGCATGTTGTGCATGAACAGGGCGTGATAGGCCCGCGAGCACACGACGCGCACCTTGATGCGGCGATCCGGGTCCCATCCGGCGTATCCGTCCAGGACATACAAGTGATCCCGGGTGTTCAGGAAGTCGATCGCCCGTTCCCGATTGACGAGGTAGGTATGGTGATCCAGTTCGATATTGACGGCCCCCCACCAGATGTCGCGGATACTGTCCGGATGCTCCACCAGCCGTTTGTCGGCGGGGCTGCGCCCGGTCTTGTCGCCGGATCGGATGGCGATGGCTCCGCTATCCACGATGGCGGCGGGTTCCTGCCGGACGATATGCTCGTACAGTTTCGCAGGAGCGAGATTGCGGTACGCCGGGTCCACATGTATCCCGGCGTATTCAAGCGAAATATGATGCCGCATGCCGATGCGCACTGGTGAATGATGCGAAAAGATTGTCGCCGCACAGGCCGCCGCTGTTTGGCGATACGCTGATCGAAGCGGATTGATCAGCGCATCCTACAGGTCGGCTATGGCGCGGAACGAAGCGCGCAGGGCCGGATACAGGTCCCGGTATGCACGATAAAAGGGGCGATAGCGTTCCGCTGTTTCCGGATCGCAGGGCGTAGCGCCCGTGATGCGGACAGTAGCGTCGCAGGCTTCGCGGACCGTGCGCCAGGCGCCTGCGCCCGTGCCGGCGAGCAGGGCGGCGCCGAACGCGGCGCCTTCCGTAGTATTGACGGTAACCAATTCTGTTTCCAGCACGTCCGCAAGAATTTGTCTCCAGAGCATGCTGCGGGCGCCGCCGCCGGATATGCGCACCTGGTCGATGGAGGCCAGGCCCGCGCTGCGCATGAGTTCGAAGCTGTCCCGCAGGCCGAACGCCACGCCTTCGAGGACGGCGCGCGTCATATGTTTGCTTTCGTGGCGCACCGTGAGGCCCGCAAAGGCGCCGCGCGCCAGCGGATCGGCATGGGGCGTGCGTTCTCCGGTCAGATAGGGGAGGAAGAGAAGCCCTTGCGCGCCGGGCTGTACGCCTTTCGCAGGATCAAGCAGGTCGTCCCATGACGCGCCCGGGAAAAGGGCGTCCCGATACCATCGCAAACTTCCCGCCGCCGAAAGCATGACGCCCATCAGGTGCCAGGTATCCGGCGCTGCGTGGCAGAAAGCATGCAGGCGCCCGTCCGGCTCAATGAAAGGCTGGTCCGCGGAAGCGAACACCACGCCGGAGGTTCCAAGCGTGAGGGCTACGACGCCCTCGCGGACCGCGCCGACGCCCACGGCTTGCGCGCTTTGGTCTCCGCCGCCTGCGACGACCGGCGTTCCGGCGCGCAGGCCGGTGGCTTCCGCCGCGTTCGCCGAAATGACGCCCGTGACGTCCGGGCCTTCGTGCGTGGGGGGAAGCCATGCGCGGGGAATGTCGAGTTCGGCGAGGATTTCGTCGGACCAGTCCCGCGTGCGCACATCCAGCAGGAGCGTGCCGGCGGCGCCCGCCCGGTCCGTGGCGTAGTCTCCCGTGAGCCGATAGCGCACGTAATCTTTCGGAAGCAGCACATGCCGGACCTGATCGTAGATGGCGGGTTCGCATCGGCGGACCCACAGGATTTTCGGGGCGGTGAACCCGGTCAGCGCATCGTTGCCTGTGCGGGCGATCAGTTCCGCGCGGCCCGTCCGTTCTATGATTTCATCGCATTCGGCGGCGGTGCGCTGGTCGTTCCAGAGGATGGCCGGACGCAGTACGCGGCCCGTAGCGTCCAGTAGAACCAAGCCGTGCATTTGGCCCGTCAAGCCGATGGCGGCGACGTCGCGGCCTGCGACGCCGGCGCCGGCCAGCGCCTTGCGTATGCTTTCCGTTGCGCCTCGCCACCAAAGGGAAGGCGCCTGTTCGCTCCATTGCGGGCGCGGCGTTTCGAAAGCATATTCCGTAGAGGCGGTTTGCGCAACCGCGCCTTGTTCGTCGATCACGAGCGCCTTGGCGGCCGTGGTCGAAACGTCTATGCCCAGGAAATACGACATGGCTGGATAGGAAATGGATGTTGGCCGGAAGGTGCGACGTATCTCACATTTTGTTGGCGCAAAGGGAGGCGGTCCGACAGAGCTTCCTTTAGATCAGGTTTTCCACGAGACCAATCCATAAAGAGGAGACTCCCGATGCCTGCTGCGAAGCAAAATACGACCCAAAGCGCACAGCGCAAACTGTCCCTGATTTCTTGTTTGCCTAATGCTTTTGCCTCAAATTCCTGCAAAGCGCATCGGGGTGCAGCTACCTTTCGCCGCTCCCGCCTTAATTTTTTAAGTCAAAAATTTTCAACCTTAATTTTTAAGGTTCGCCTCTCTGGAACGGTCGTTGCCGTCATGGCGCGACGGGCGCGATTTTTCGCAAGATGCGCCCTTGATTCTGGCCCCCAGGGTTTTTATCGTATGAGTACAGCCATGCCTTTGGTCGAGTTTGTCAAACATAGAATATATCAATATATCATATATCGTAACGGAGGAATCCGCCATGTCTGTCCAGACTATCCGGGATCAGCGAGAAGGAGTCGCCATCGCCCGCCTTTCGGGGCGCATTGCGCCATGAACGATTTGCCTGCGGACGTCGCCCTGCGCTATCTCCACGCCGAATCCGGCGATGGGGACAGGATGCGGAACCTGCTTTCCGCCGAAGAACGCCGACGAATCAAAACCTTTTCCAACCCGAAACGCCGCCGGGAATTCGTGCTGGGCCGGGCGGCGGCGCGCTTGCTCTTGTCCGAGCGCCTTGCCGTCGCGCCGTCCGAGGTTCCGCTCCGGGCGACGGCGAGCGGCGCGGTCGAAGTGGGCGCGGACGGGTGGCGCCTTTCCATTTCGCATTCCGGGGACTGGGCTGTCGCGGCAGCGGCTCCGCGGCGCATCGGAGTGGATATCGAACGTATTGCGCCGCGGCTTCCCGAACTGGAGCGCTACATGTTGCATCCCGACGAACCCTCCCTGGCGGATGTCTTGCCGATCGACAAGGTGCGGGCAGATATTTTATGCTGGACGCTCAAGGAGGCCACGCTCAAGGCCATGCAGCGGGGCTTGGGGTATTCTCCGAAGAAACTTCGCCTTGACGTAGATTTCGAGACGGGGCGGGCGACGGTGCGGGACGCCGAAGGGAGACATTGGGAAGCCTGGTTCGAGGAGCGGGACGGATATTATGCGGCGGCGTCCGCGGCGCCGCGCGCAACGGTATCCTGCGGATCGTAAGGACCTGCGGGGCGTTATGGATACTTTGAGCAAAACCGCTTCGCCCGGCGCGTCGCTTTCGCACGTACAGGATGTCATGGTCCCATTGTTGCAATCAGCGGAAGCACTGCGGATTCGGGGCGTCGCAGATATGTTGCAAGCCTCTTTTGCAAAAGCGTCGTGCGCAGCGTGAAGTCATTGCATTCATGCGCCCCGGAGGCGCCGGGACAGGTTGTGCTGGGACCCGGCTGGAACGGGTGCGGCGGGGCTGTCTTGCGGGGGCTGCGAAAAATTTATGCGGCCCATGCGCTCCACGAGGTGCGACCCGCGCTGGAGGAAGCCTGTCGGGCGGCGGAGGAGGGGCTGCATGTGGCGGGTTTCGTGGCGTACGAGGCGGCGCCTGCTTTCGATGGGGCCATGCGTTGCAAGCCTGCTCGAACGCCCCTGCTCTGGATGGCCGCCTTTTCCGACCGCGAGGCATGGACCTCCGCTCGCGCCTCGCCCGATCTGTCCGCGCTGCCGGCTCCGGGTTCCGCGCGGTTCGCCTGCGGCCCGGCGCGCTACCGGATGCTTGTCGAGACCGTGCGCGCGCATATTCGGGAGGGCGATGTCTATCAAGTCAATCTTACCGGTCCCGTGTCGTTTACTCCGCGCCGGGCGCCATGGCCCTTGTTCGAGGCGCTGCTGCAGCGTCAGCCGGTGCCCTACGCCGCCTGGATGGACATTGGTTCCGCGCAGATACTCAGTTGCTCGCCGGAATTGTTTTTCGATCGCCGGGGGGACCGCCTCGTCGCTCGCCCTATGAAAGGCACGGCGCCAAGGGGGCGCGACGCTTCGGAAGACGAGGCGCTTGCGGAATGGCTGGCCGGGGATGAGAAAAGTCGGGCCGAGAACATCATGATCGTCGATTTGCTCCGCAACGATTTGTCCAGATGCTGCGAGCCGGGGTCGGTGCGTACGGAGCATGTGTGCAGGACCGAACGCTACGAAACCCTGATTCAGATGACGACGTCCGTGCGCGGTCGCTTGTCTCCGGGCGCGTCCACGCCGGATGTGTTTGCGGCCTTGTTTCCGTGCGGCTCCGTCACGGGCGCGCCCAAGATTCGCGCCATGGACATTATCCGTCGCTGCGAATCGGCGCCGCGCGGCGCGTATTGCGGCGCGGCGGGCTATATGCACGGAGACCGCGCGGTGTTTAATGTGGCGATCCGGACGATTGAGATGCGTTCCGGGGAGGCTCGCCTCGGCGTGGGCAGCGGCGTGGTGTGGGATTCGGTTCCGGAAAAAGAATACGAGGAATGCTTGCTCAAGGCTGGATTTTTGACTGGACCGAACCGCGCGGGCGCGCCGCCGTCCGGCATGGATGCTGTTTCGCCGCCTCCGGCGCTATTGCGGGAACGGGGCCTGGAAGGGGACGCCCCTGCGCCGTTGCTCATCGAAACCATGCGGTGCGAAGCGGGCGGCGTTGCGTTGCTCGAGCGGCATATCGCCCGCCTGCGCAGGTCCGCCCGGGCGCTGGGGTACGCCTGGGACGAGCAGGCCTTTCGCAGTCGCGTGGGAGAGGTTGCTTGCGGGTCGGAGCCGCGCAAGATTCGCGCTACGCTGGACTCTTCGGGGCGGCTTGACGTCTCCGTATATCCCTTGCCCGCCATGCGCGCGCCCCGGATATGGCGCCTAAGCCTGGCCGCAGCCCGCATCGATTCCGCCGATCCGCTTCGCCGCCACAAAACGACTTGTCGGGAAAGCTACGACCATTTGCGCCGCAAGGCCGCGCAGGAAGGTTTCGACGAGGTGATTTTCCTGAACGAGCGCGGAGAAGTCGCCGAGGGGTCGCGCACGAATATCGTTGCGCGATTCGGGTCCCGACGGATAACCCCTCCCGTGGATTCCGGCGCGCTGCCCGGGGTATACCGTCGTTTCTTGCTGGATACGCGGGACGATCTGGAAGAAGGCGCGCTGTTTCCGGAGGATTTGCGCGCGGCCGACGCGATTTATGCGTGCAACGCCGTAGCGGGATGCGTCCCGGCTCGCCTGGACGAAGCAGCCGCCCGGATTTAAGGACGCGCTGATCAATTCCGCTTCGATCAGCGCGTCGCGTTCGCGCGCGGGACGTCATACTTGCATCGTTGAAACCAGCGAAAAACGCGTCGGCTTCTTGTCGTCGCCCCAGGGCGAACGCGCGGAAGTCGCTATTTGCAGGAAACCTGTATCTTAGGGACGCCCTGATCGAACCTGCTTCACGCAACCTCATAAACTTTGCGGACTTGATCAGAGTATCCTTGTATAGTACGTTACAGCGTTGTACGACAAACCGGATGAACGATCTATGAGCGATCAGGTAACCGCTGCATATTCTGGCCAGGCCGACGCATACCCGCCGCCCGCCGACTTCAGGAAAAAGGCGTGGATTTCTTCTCGCGAGGAATACGACGCGCTGTATCGCCGCTCTATAGCCGACCCGGAAGGATTCTGGAAGGAACAGGCTGCGCGCATTGACTGGTTTCGTCCCTTCCGCACCGTCCGGAACGTATCCTGGGCAAGCGACGATCTGTACATTCGCTGGTACGAGGGCGGCGCGTTGAACGCCTGCTACAATTGCGTGGACCGGCATCTGGCCGAGCATGGAGATCGCACGGCGCTTATGTTCGAGCCGGACGATCCGGACGCCGCCCCTCGGGCTATTTCCTGGCGCGAATTGCACCATGAGGTGTGCGTGTTCGCCAATGTGCTCAAGCGCGTCGGGGTGCGGAAGGGAGACCGCGTGACGATTTATCTGCCCATGATCCCGGAGGCGGCCTATGCGATGCTGGCGTGCGCCCGGATCGGCGCGGTGCATTCCGTGGTGTTTGCCGGATTTTCCCCGGACTCTCTCGCGGACCGCATTCTTGATTGCGATTCGAAAGTGCTTGTGACTGCCGACGAAGGGGTGCGCGGCGGCAAGAAAGTGCCGCTCAAGCAGAATGTCGACAAGGCGCTTGCGCGGTGTCCGGATGTGGCGTCGGTAATTGTGGTGCAGCGGACCGGCTCGGGGGTTTCGATGGCGGAAGGGCGCGACCATTGGCACCACGAGGCGCGCAAGGAGGTGGACGCCCGGTGCGATCCGGAAGAAATGGATGCAGAGGATCCGCTGTTCATTCTGTATACGTCGGGTTCCACCGGCAAGCCGAAAGGCGTTTTGCATACCACGGGAGGCTATCTGGTGTACGCCTCGCTTACGCACCAGTACGTGTTCGATTGCCGCGAGGACGATATATTCTGGTGCACGGCGGACGTGGGGTGGATTACGGGGCATTCCTATATGGTGTACGCCCCGCTTCTGAACGCTGTCTCCCAGGTATTCTTCGAGGGTACGCCGACCTGGCCCGATCCGTCGCGGTTCTGGGACGTGGTGGACCGGCATGGCGTCACCATTTTCTACACGGCTCCGACGGCCATTCGCGCGCTCATGCGCGAAGGCGACGAATACGTTACGCGCACAAACCGGCGTTCGCTTCGGGTGCTCGGCACCGTAGGCGAACCCATTAATCCGGAAGCATGGAAATGGTACCGCGATACGGTGGGGCAGGGACGTTGTCCGGTGGTCGATACCTGGTGGCAAACCGAGACCGGGGGCGTCATGATTGCGCCGTTGCCGGGCGCCATCGACCAGAAACCCGGTTCGGCTACGCTTCCTTTTTTCGGCGTCCGTCCCGAATTACTGGATCCGGAAGGTACGCCGCTGGAAGGTCCGGGGGCCGGTTTGCTGGTCATCGGGGATTCGTGGCCGGGCCAGATGCGCACGGTCTACCGGAATCACGACCGGTTCGTCCAGACATATTTCAGCCGGTTCGAGGGAAAATATTTTACGGGGGACGGATGTCGCCGCGACGAGGACGGCTATTACTGGATTACGGGGCGCGTGGACGATGTGCTCAACGTGTCGGGGCATCGGATGGGGACAGCGGAGATCGAAAGTGCGCTTGTGTCGCACAGTCAGGTGGCGGAAGCCGCTGTCGTCGGATTTCCGCACGAGATCAAGGGGCAGGGCGTCTACGGATTCGTTACGCTCGCGGCAGGCGTTTCGCCGACCGAGGCCTTGCGCGCCGAACTCGCGCAGCATGTGCGCAAGGAAATCGGCCCGATCGCCCGGCCGGATTGCATTCAGTTTGCGCCTGCGCTGCCAAAAACGCGCTCCGGCAAGATTATGCGCCGAATTCTTCGTAAAATAGCAGCCAACGAATATCAGAACCTTGGCGATACGTCTACGCTTGCCGATCCGGGCGTGGTCGAGGAATTGGTCGCCAGTCGCCAGAACCGATAAACACATGAAGCGAAGAACATTTCTCAGACAGGGCGCCGCCGCGGCCGCAGGCTCTGCGCTGGCCGCCCCCGCCGTGCTCGGAGCCTCGAACGGCCCATCTCGCCTCGCTGGCGCCACGCGTCGCGCGGGCCTCAAGCATTCGGCCTGCCGATGGTGCTATTCCGGCCTTACGCTGGAGGAATTGTGCGCGGGCGCCCAGGCCATTGGCATGCATTCCGTGGAGTTGCTGAACCCGGAAGAATTCGCCGTCGTTGGGGAATACGGACTCACCTGTGCGATGGCGTTCGGTCCATCGTCGATCCCGGACGGATTCAACCGCACGGAATTTCACGAAAAATTCATAAATGAGTTCAAGGAGCTGATCCCCCAGGTGGCCGCCGCCGGTTTTCCGAATATCATCTGTTTTTCGGGGAATCGACGGGGCATGGACGACGAAACGGGGCTGGAAAACTGCGTTCAGGGCATTCAGCAGATCGTGGGCGACGCGGAGCGTCACGGCGTGACGATCTGCATGGAGTTGCTCAACAGCAAGGTGGATCATCCGGATTACATGTGCGATCGGACGGAATGGGGCGTCGAACTGACGAAGCGGGTGGGCTCCGAACGCTTCAAACTGCTGTACGATATCTACCACATGCAGATCATGGAAGGGGACGTCATTCGGACCATCCGCGACAATCACGAGTACATCGGACATTACCATACCGGAGGCAATCCCGGGCGAAACGAAATCGACGAAACCCAGGAATTGAACTATCCGGCTATTATGCGCGCGATTCGCGATACGGGATACGATGGCTATGTCGGTCAGGAATTCATTCCCTCTCGTACGCCGCTCGTCAGTTTACGCGAAGCAGTCGCGCTTTGCGACGTGTAACATTCCCTCAACCATTCTTTCGCCATGACTTCCCGAAGAAAATTCCTGGCCCGCATAGGCTCCATGATGACTGCGCCGGCCGTACTCCCCCTCGCCGGTTGCGGCGGCGGACAGGGAGAAGAGGCTGCTCCGGCTTCCGAGTCCGGCATGGCGGCCCCCGCCGAAAGCGGTACGCCCGTCGGCGTACAGTTATATAGCGTGCGCAACGAGCTGGACGCCGATCTCTCCGGTACGTTGCGGGCCGTGCGCGAGGCGGGATTCGACCGGGTAGAGACCTATAGCCTGCACGACATGCCCGTAGCGGATTACCGGGCGTTGCTGGACGATTCGGGCCTTGCCGTCGGGAGCATGCATGCCCCGTACGAGCGGGTGGCCGGCGATATCGGCGCGGTGGCGCAGGAAGCGCATGCATTGGGTTCTCCCTGGGTTGCGGTGGCGTGGATTCCGCACGAGGGCGAGTTCAGCGTGGACCATATCGATCGCGCCATCGCCGATTTTACGGCGGCGGGCGAAGCGCTCAAATCGGAAGGCTTGCGGTTTGCGTATCACTGCCACGGCTACGAATTTCGCCCGGCGGAGGAAGGCGGTACGCTGTTCGACCGTTTCATGGAGCGCACCGAGCCGGGCGTGGTGGACGTGGAAATGGATGTGTTCTGGGTCAAGTGGCCCGGGGCCGATCCGGTTGCGCTGATCGAAAAATATCCGGGGCGCTTTCCGCTGTATCATATGAAAGATATGCGGGAAGGCACCGAACTTGGCGATTTGAGCGGGCATGCGCCGCTGGAAACGAATGTGCCCATAGGGCAGGGGATGATTGATTTTCCGGCCATCTTGCAGGCCGCCGAAGCGCATGGCGTGGAACAGTACATCATTGAGTACGAATACGAGGATGCGCTGATTTCCATTGAGCAGAGCCGCGAATATTTGCAAACGCTACAGGGGTAGCGAATCGCCATGCATGTCGCCAAAGCCTACTGGCGCCGGCAGCTTCGGCGGACCGGTTTGTTGCTTTTCGTCTGGGCCGTTGCGGGCCTCGGATGCAGCATTCTCTTCGTCGAGCAGCTCAACCGAATATCTTTTGGAGATATGCCGTTCGGATTCTGGATGGCGCAACAGGGGTCTATTTACGTATTCATTCTGCTCATCTTCCTGTACGCGTGGCTCAGCGGGCGCGCCGACCGCGAAGCGATTCTTGAACCCGACGCCGAAGACGATGCGGCGCCGCCGTCCCGCGAGGGATAATCTATGGGATGCTCTGATCAAGTCCACTTCGCTCCGCGCTTCACTTTCACCCGTAAAGGAGCGATATGATGGCGTTGTTGAAATCAGCGAAAAACGCGGCGGATCCGGGGCGTCGCGGTCGTGAAGCGCCTTTCGGGAGGCCCCGCATAATGAGGAATGACACAGCCAGCGCGCCTCTGTCAGCCTCTGAACCTTTGCGGACTTAATCAGAGCATCCTATGGATATTCAATCCTGGACCTGGGTTACGGTCGGCCTGACGTTTTCGCTCTACTTGTATATCGGGTACCGGAGCCGGGTCCGATCGACCAAGGGGTTCTATGTGGCCGGACAGGGCGTGCCCGCCATCGCCAACGGCGCGGCGACCGCGGCGGACTGGATGAGCGCGGCCTCGTTTATTTCCATGGCCGGGCTGATTTCGTTTATGGGCTACGACGGCGCGGTCTATTTGATGGGATGGACGGGGGGCTATGTGTTGCTGGCGCTGCTCCTCGCGCCTTTCCTGCGCAAGTTCGGACAATACACCGTGCCGGATTTCGTGGGCGCGCGGTATTATTCCAGAGCCGCGCGGGTCGTCGCCGCCATCGCCGCCATTTTCGTTTCCTTTACGTATGTGGCCGGGCAGATGGCGGGCGTCGGGGTGGCGTTCGGGCGTTTTCTGGAGATTCCGTTCGAGCTGGGGGTGGGCATTGGCATGGTGGTCGTGGCGTTTTTTGCGGTGCTCGGGGGCATGAAAGGGATCACGTACACGCAGGTGGCGCAGTATTGCGTGCTCATTTTCGCCTATACGGTTCCCGCCATCGCCATTGCGTTGTTGCTCACCGGGAATCCCGTACCCCAGCTGGCCATCGAAGAAATTCTTCCCAAGCTGAACGCCATTCAGCACGACCTGGGCCTGTCGAGTTATTCGAATCCGTTCACGGGTCTTTCCAAACTGAATGTGTTCGCCATCACGCTCTGCCTGATGGCCGGGACGGCTGGGCTTCCGCATGTCATTGTCCGGTTTTACACGGTCAAGAATGTGCAAGCGGCGCGCTGGTCGGCATTCTGGGCGCTTCTGTTTATCGGGATACTCTACACGACCGCGCCCGCAGTAGCCATGTTCGCCAAATACCACATCCTGCAGCAGTTTGCAGAACTGGGCCCGGCCATCGCGGAGGAGAGCTGGATTCAGAATTGGGCGGCTACCGGATTGATCGCCATTCCCGAGGGGGGCATCCAGACAGCCGACCAACTCCTTGAGGCGATCAACCGGGACATTATCGTGCTGGCTACCCCTGAAATCGCTCAATTGCCGGCGATCGTCGTGGCCCTGGTGGCGGCAGGCGGATTGGCGGCGGCGTTGTCCACGGCGTCCGGGTTGCTCTTGGTGATTTCCTCGGCGCTGGCGCACGATATTTACGGGTCGGTGATTCGTCCCGAGGCGTCCGAAAAACAACGCCTTTTCGTAGGCCGGGCCATGATTTTTCTTGCGGTGATCGTGGCGGGCGTTTTCGGGGTGTATCCGCTGGGGTTCGTGGCCGAGGTGGTGGCGTTCGCTTTCGGCCTGGCCGCCGCCTCGTTCTTTCCGGTTATCGTCCTGGGCATTTTCTGGAAGCGCGCGAACCGGGAGGGCGCCATTGCGGGCATGAGCGTGGGCCTGGTCTTCACCTTCGCGATGATTGCGCTCATGCGGGCGCAAAACGTGATTCCGGGGATGGAGGAGCCCGTGCTGGAGAGTTTCCTGGGCATTGGCGCGCAGGGCGTCGGCGTCATTGGCATGCTGCTCAATTTCGCCGTTACGATCGGGGTTTCGCTGTGCACCCCGGATTGCCCGGTTTCTGTCCGGGATATGGTCGAGCGGGTCAGGTATCCGAAGGAATAGATTGGTCCCGCGCCATGCGCCATGCGCCGACGACGGGTCGGTTCAGCGGTTCCATCCATTCCCATTCGGGCAGGCGTTCGAGGAGGGCGCATTGGAGGCGTTTCCGGTAGAATGTGTTGCTCGACAGCCCGCCCAGCAGCGTAATCCGGGTGCGTATATCGGTGCGCCTTGCGACAAGCCAGCCTATTTGCTCGGCGAGCAGGGCGATATTTTTCCGGATAATCGCTCCCGCGACGGCGTCCCCGGCCTGTGCTGCTTCGATCACGGCGCGGGCAAATTTTTGCAGGGGCGTTTTGGCCTTGTACGCCACCTCGAAAAGGTCTGTCCTGTCGGCGATCTCTCCCGATTCGGCGAGCAGGGTTCGCAGCGCCGTATCGGGTCCTCCGTCGAATGCGTGCGCCACGGCGCGCAGTCCGGCGGCGCCGAGGGCATATCCGCTTCCTTCGTCTCCGATGAGGTAGCCCCACCCCCCGACCCGCAGAAATTCGCCCGTTCGGGTGCGGGCCAGCGATACGGTGCCGGTGCCGGCTATCGCCATAACGCCACTTTTTCCCTCAAAGGCGGCTTCCAGAGCGATGCGGCTATCGTGCGTCACGCACAGCGGAATATCGCATGTCGAGGCGGGCAGGCGCGCCCGGACGCTTTCGTAAAGCAGTTGCTGATCTTGCGGGCGTCCCGCTCCGGCTACGCCGGCGCATACGGAGGCAATGCGTTCCTCGCCGAAATGGTCGATCATTTGCAGGATCAGCCGGGTCAGGACATCCGCCGATTCCTCAAATCCCGTACGGGCGGGATTTCCGCAGGGGCCAAACAGGTTCAGGAGTTCTTCCTCCTGCGTTTTTGCGGCCAGCAACTCGGTTTTGGAGCCGCCGGCGTCGACGCCGACATAGATGCGTTCGTTGGACGACATGGCGTTATTCGGGCGAAAGCGTAGTGACGGATCGGACCGGTTCCCCGTTTTCTTCACGGAGCCTGTCTGCGCGCAAGACCGCGGGGCGGGGGGCGCGTTTTGAAACCAGATACCTTCCAAAGGGGCGATGCACGGGAAACCGGCGGACGCGATAGCGCAGAACCTGCCGCGCCGAGGTCGAAATCCAGGCTTCCCAGCGGGCAGGCGCCGGCAATGCTTGCTCGGACTGAGATACTCCGTACTGCAACGTGGTTACATGCCCGGCTCCGGGAAGCTGTATCGGCGCGTATCGACTGGCCGCCGCGCCCGTTTTGCCGCTGGACGCATTATCCATAGACCATACGGGAAAATACCAGGTATGCGGCTGCGCATTTTCCCAGCGCCATTGCTGCGTGTTCGCTCCGAGTCGTTCGGTAAGCGCAGTTACGGTTCGTTCCATAATCCGCTGTTCGATGCGAAGCGTTTCCGGCCGGGCGGGGCCAACCGCAGCGCTATCCGACGACAAGCCCGGCCATGTCCCCATGCTATCGAAATATACGCTGGCCCATGTGTCTGCGATCGTGGCCGGAATGCTGGCTGCGTCGAAGGCGTAATCCCAGTTTCGCAGATAGTTCAGGGCGTCCTCGAAAAGCGCCGGGCGGTTATCTGCCTGTGTCGCTGACAGGGTTTCGATGAGCCGGGGCGTTATGTTTGCGGCCCATGCGCTGCGCAGATCGTCCGCCTCCGCCGCGTCTTCCGTCCTGTTCGATGCGTTTTCTGTGCGCGCGGCAAGGCGCTGGGCTGCGAGCGCGGACCAGGGGTTATTGCCGACGGCCACGACGCCGTCCCGCCGGATCGCGAACAGGGGCGCGCCTGTGACGCGAAGGGAATCCTTGCGCGTCACAATCAGTCCGTCGCCATCCTGTAGCGCGAACGGCGCATCCGTCCCGGACAGCAATCCGAACCAGGCCGCCGCATCGCTGACGGGCTCCCAGCCCGGCCAGGTCAGATACAGGCTGATCGCCGCGCTATCTTGTTCGCCGAGCGTATCCGAAGGCGCCGGGGCTGCCTGACTCGCCGACAGGGAATCCGTTCCGAGAAACAGCGCGCCCTCGTCTCGCCGGAAACGCATGATCGCTTCCTGCCCCCCGGCGACGGCCCATTTTTCGTATTCGAATGTAAATGCGGGCGCATCGTCCGCAGAAACATGCAAGGATGCGGTGCTTGCGGGCAGGATTGCCCAGGCGCGGGCGCTTGTGCGGCCAGCGGGCATGAACGGTGCGCCGATCCAGGTAGCCCCCATGGCCGTTTGGCCGGGATATGTCATGGTTACTTCCTGAAACAGGGGCAACGCCGAGGCGCCGTATACCTGCCGCTGGGTCAACTGCGCGCCGGCGCTGTCTGTGATTGCCCAGGCCATGCTGTGATCGAATCCGTGCAGGTGCAGCCATTCTTGCAGGAGACGATGCTCTTCCCGCAGCGCGTTCAGCGCGGGCGGAGCGTTTTGCAGGGAGTCGGGCTGCGGCAACGTCACGGAGAGCCATGCAAACAGCCGCTCGATCGCCAGAGGAAACCAGGATTCCCACGGTTCCGGGGCGACGTCAAGCAAGACGAATTCGGGCAATTGTTCGGTTCGCCGCCGGGCGATCACAGCATTCACGCCGTCCACATAGGCGTCGAGCAGGTTCCGGTCGCCTGGAGGCAGGGCGGCGTACGCGGCTTTGCTCATGGAGGCAATCCGGAGGCGCTTGGCCAATCGGTCTATGGCCAGCAATTCCTGGCCAAGCCACGGCGACAGGGCGCCCCGGGCGGTTCTTTGCCATAAGGTCATGGCCCAGGCGTGCTCCTGCGCATGCAGATACCCAAGCCCTGCATAGGCGTCGCGCGGAGAGGCGGCGTCTATGGCCGCCGCCCCGTTTTCGTAGACGACAAGGCGGACGGTCGCGTCCAGTCCGGGTACGTCGGCTTGCGCCGGCGAGGCGGGCAGGCCGTACGACAAATACAGGACAACTCCGCAAGCGACGACGAGGCACAAGGCCGCGGCCACCGGGAGGACGATCCGTTTTCGCATGTAAGTCAACTCGTTTCGGGGCGTTAACGGGATCGTTTGCGGTCGAGCCAGGCCGAAAACTCTTCTACGCTTCGGGCATTCAGGCATTGCTCAGGCGCAAGCCATCCTTTTCGAGCAATCAGCACGCCGATTTTCATGTGGTCCAGCTGACCGATCGCATGGGCGTCGGGGTTGATGGAGATGGGAACGCCCCGGTCCGTTGCGCGCCGTATCCAGCGCCAGTCGATGTCCAGCCGGTAGGGATTCGCATTCAGTTCAAGGGCTACGCCGTTCGCCGCACACGCGTCAATGACCTTTTCGTGCCGGATGGGATAGCCATTCCGCCTTAGCAGCAAGCGTCCGGTCGGATGTGCAAGAATCATCGTGCGGGGATGCTCGATGGCCCGAACGAGTCGTTCGGTTGCTTCCTGTTCGGACATTTCGAAACGGGTATGGATCGCCGCCACAACCAGATCGAACGTAGCCAGCACATCCTCCGGATAATCCAGCGATCCGTCCGAAAGGATATCGCATTCGGTGCCGCTGAATACCTGCATGCGGCTTCCGTACATCTCGTTCAGGGCGCGAATTTCCTCCTGTTGCGCATATACCTTCTCAATGCTGAGTCCGTTGGCGATGACCAGAGACTGGCTGTGATCGCATACGCCGTAGTACGAATAGCCTCGGGCGAGCGCGGCGTCGGTCATTTGGCGCAAGGTATGCCTGCCGTCGCTCCAGGTAGAGTGATTGTGCAGCGTGCCCCGAATATCCTCGTACGCTACGAGGTTCGGCAGTTCGTTTTGGGCCGCCGCTTCAATCTCTCCCGCGTCTTCCCGAATGGCGGGATCGATGAACGGCAGGTTCGCGGCGTCGAACAAGGCGCGTTCGGAAGGCGCTTCGCGGGGAAGATCGCGCCGGGCCTGCATCGCAGCTACGTGCGCCGCCGATCCCGTGGCTTTCCATAGCGTCGCGCCGTACTGCTCCGGCGTAGCAACATACATGCGCAGGGGGAGTTCGTTGTCCAGCGTAGCGTGCAGGACGTACGTTCCGTCCGCCTGTTTTTCCTTTCTTGTCCACCATTTGGCCAGCGCCAGGCAAGCTTGTTCGGGGATCTCGGCCGCGATCGCCAGTTCGATGCTGTCCACGACGTCCATATTCCGTCGGAGGGCCCCCGCCAGCCGGACTTCGAGGACTTCGTTCATCCCCTGGATGGCCTCCATGCAATGCAGGGCCTCGTCCAGCGCCTGGTCGTATCGCAGCCGTCCCTCATATTGTTTCAGGAGGCGAATGTTTTCGAGAATGGCCGCCTGCATTTTGGGGCCGAATCCGCTGACGTCGGCGAGCCGCCCGCTAAAGGCTGCCTGCTCCAGTTCCTCTACGGAGGCGATGTCCAGTTCCTGCCAGAGCCGCCGCACTTTCCGGGCGCCCAGCCCCTTGACGCGCAAGACGTCGGGCAAGCCGGGCGGAATGTCGGCGCGCAACGTTTCGTACAGATCGAAAACGCCCCGGTCGAGAATTTCCTGTATCTGCGCCGCAAGACCGGCTCCGACGCCGGGCAACGTTTCAAGAGAACCCGCTGCGGCAAGCTCGGCCACGTCTTCTTCCAACCCGGCTACGAGGCGGCTGGCCCTGGCGAAAGCGCGGGCCCGGAATGCATTGCCGCCCGTAATCTCGATGAGGGCGGCGGTCTCCTTAAACAGGCGCGCAATATCCTGGTTGGCGTTCATAAACGAACTTTGCATGGGATCCTGTGTTACCGCTTCTTGTATCTTTGCTGCATCGCAGGGTTTGCCCTGCGGCAGCATAGTATGCCGGGGCGGGGGAACAGTTCACGCTTTTCCGCGCGGGAGGTTTTCTTTATGGATGCTATGGTTGAAAAAATGACCAGGTCAGGCATGAAACGGGATCGGAAGACATACCTCTTCGGCGCGGTCGTTTTGGCTGTGGGCATTGTCCTCGGGTTCGAGCTGAACGCCGTGGTCTTTCGGAATAATACGGCGGAGTCGCTGAGGAAACTTGAAGATGCGTATCTCATGATCAGCGAGCGATACGTGCAGGAGGTTTCTGCGTCGCAGTTGACCGAGAGCGCCATCCATGGGATGCTCGACGAACTTGATCCTCATTCGATCTATATCGATGCAGAGGCGATGCAGCGGGTGCAAGAGGATTTTGACGCTTCTTTCGATGGAATCGGCATAGCATTCGAGATCATTCCCGGTCCGAATGGCCTGGACACGGTGGCCGTGCTCAATCCCTTGCCGGGCGGGCCCAGCGAAGCCGCGGGCATGCTTTCCGGGGACCGGATTGTGGCCGTGGGCGATTCGTCGGCCATTGGTTTTTCCGCGGAGGACGTTGGGCGTACGTTGAAGGGACCGCGGGGCACCCGGGTCAAAGTCACGGTGAAGCGTCCAGGCTACGAGGAGCCGCTTGCGTTTGAGATTACGCGCGACAAGATTCCTTTCTGGACCATGGACGCGCACTACATGCTGGACGAGCAGACCGGGTATATCCGGTTGAATCGGTTTGCGCGCACCACCTGGGCCGAGTTTATTGAGGGCATGGACGCCTTGCAGCAACAAGGCATGCAGCGCCTTGTGCTTGATTTGCGCGACAACGCGGGCGGATTCATGGAAATGGCGGTGCAGATCGCCGATGAATTTCTGGCGGACGGCCAAATGATTGTCGAGGCCCGAGGCCGCCTATCCGAGTACAGCCAGCAAAATTACGCCCGCGGCCGCGGGCGTTTCGAGCATGGGTCTCTCATCGTGCTGGTCAATGAAAATTCCGCCTCGGCCAGCGAAATCGTGGCCGGCGCGGTGCAGGATCATGACCGGGCGCTTGTAGTGGGGCGGCGTACGTTCGGCAAGGGCCTTGTTCAGAAGCAGTTCCCCTTGCGCGACGAAAGCGCGCTGCGCATCACCATTTCACGCTTTTATACGCCGTCGGGCCGCCTTATCCAGACGCCGTACGCCCTCGGAGAAACAGACGACGACTACTACGCATCGAAGCTGGATCGCTATCGGCGAGAAAGCGCCTTGAGCGTATCGGAAATTCAGGACGCGCTGCCCGACTCGCTGAAATATATCACGACCGGAGGGCGCACCGTGTTCGGCGGCGGAGGGATTTTGCCGGATGTGATCGTTTACCCGGATTCCCTGTCGTCTTTTGCCCGAATGGTTATCGGACGATCGCAGGACAATGCCTATGCGCGGGCCTGGCTCGACCAGCACGGGGTCGCCTTTCAGGAAGCATGGGCAACGCGGCGGGACGATTTCATCGGGCATTTTACGTTCGCCCCGGATGCATTCGATGCGTTTCTGGCGTTTCTCGACCAGCAAGGCGTCCATGTAGTCCCGGACGACAGCCCGGAACTTTCCCGCGAGGACGAATCCGACCGGGAAGGGCGGTGGTTCAGCCGTTCGGAGGCCGAAGCTGATCGGGCGTTGCTGATGACGCGCATCAAGGCGCGCATTGGGCAGCGCGCGTACGACCGGAGCATGTGGTACCAAACGATAAGCGACGTCGATCCTGTGCTGCAAGAAGCCATGACATTGTGGGATCGGGCCGCAAAAATGCCCCTGGAATAGCGCGAAGCGCCTTATTTATCCATGATTCGAATAAAAAAACGCCCGAAATGGCAATGTTTTTCGTTTACGCATTGACACTTCGGTTTTCAATGGGTATACTCAACCGATACGGCGTTTCGGATTTATCGGGAAATGCAATGTCCGGCAAGCGCCGGCGCCATTGCGTGCCCTGTGCGGTATGGCGCAAACGCCGGATAAGCGGAGGGGCTTCGCGCATAGCGCGGCGTCCCTTGCAACAGAACATACTTTGTAACTGAAACACCGTGTTTTCCGGAGGAGCCAATCCATGAATCTTTCTAACTTGATGGTATTGCTTTTGCAGGACGCGGCTTCCACGGATGGAGGCTTTATCAACGTTCTTGTAGAGCGCTTTAACGAGGGCGGCGACTGGATGTGGCCTGTTCTGATCTGTTTGATCATTGGGCTTGCTATTGCGTTCGAACGCATTATCACGCTCAACAGGGCCGACATCAACACCCGCAAATTCATTGTTGACGTCAAGCATTCGCTTGAGGACAGCGGCGTTTCCTCCGCAGAGGAGATCTGCGCGAAGACGCGCGGCCCTGTCGCCGCCGTTTTTCAGGCGGGCCTCTTGCGTCACGAAGAGGGCATTGAGGCTGTGGAAAAGGCCGTGGTTTCCTATGGCTCCATTGAGATGAGCTTTCTGGAGCGCGGGCTGGTCTGGCTCTCCCTGTTCATCAGTCTTGCCCCGATGCTTGGGTTCCTTGGAACGGTGGTCGGCATGATCGAGGCTTTCGACGCCATCGAGTCGGCGGGCGATATCTCCCCGAGCCTCGTGGCGGGCGGCATCAAGGTGGCGCTCCTGACTACGGCGTTCGGCCTTATCGTCGCGATCATCCTGCAATTCTTCTATAACTACGCGGTGTCGAAGATCGACCGCATCGTTGTGGAAATGGAAGATGCTTCCATCGAACTGATCGATTCGCTGGTGTTGCTGCAGGCGGGCCGTCCGGTTATGTCGCAGGCTGCCGCCGATTCCAACGATTCCGACGGTGATTCCGTCTAACCGCAAACGTTCTTTAGACTATGGACACCTTAGTTCCTATCGCTATCTGGATCGCTGCGGTTATTCTGGGCCTCGGCTTGCTCGGCATGTTGCTGTTCGGCGTCAAGAGCATCATGAACGGAAAGATCAACCTGTTTACCGGCGCGATCATACTCGTTCCGGTGATTCTGTTGCTCATCCTTGGCCTGATCGTTGGGGATTGGGCCATCGCAGGCATCTATACGCTGGTCATCATGTTCGCGCTGGCGGTCATAGGCCTGCTGGTATCCGGAATCCGGAGCTTGTTCAACAACTGACGATCCTCGCTCGGCCCAGTCCGGCGTAACGGACTGCTTTCTGAACGAGGGCATTCTCAAGCACCAATACGCAAGGCGTCATGGCTGGATTGCTTAAAAAGAAGAAGGAGCGGGAAGGCGGGGAAATACCCACCGCCTCCATGGCGGATATCGCTTTCCTTTTGCTCATCTTCTTCCTCGTTACGACGACCATCAATGTGGACACGGGCATCGGCATGACCCTGCCCCCAAAACTGGACGAGAACCAGGAGCCGCCTCCGGTCAAGGAGCGCAACATGCTCAAGATTCTCGCCAATGCCGAGGGGCGCGTGCTGATCGAAGACATTCCTTCGGCGATTCCGAGGGTGCGCGAGGAAGTCAAGAAGCATACCCTGAACGAAGGCGAGGACCCTCGATACGCCGAATCGATGGCCAAGGCGGTCGTTTCCTTAAAAACGGACCGGCAAACGCCGTACGAGGTCTATATCGACGTGATCGACGAGATATGGATGGCGTATTTCGAAATGTGGGACGCCGAAGCGCGCACAATCGGGTTTCCCGATTACGCTACGTATCGGGACTACATTGACGAAAACAACGAAGAGAATCAGATTCGCAAGAAGATCAAGGCGCAGATTTCCATCGCGGAGCCGGATGCGGGCTAAGCGATAATCGGCCTTTTCTTGCAGTACGACAAGTAGCCAAGCGGTCATTATGTCCACGCACTTTCAGAAAAAAAGCGCAAAGTCGAGTCCAAGCATTCCGATGGCGTCCATGCCGGACATCATTTTTATGCTCATCATCTTCTTCATGGTGACGACCGTCCTGCGCGAAACGGAGATCCAGGTGCGCACTACCTTGCCGCGCGCCGAGGCGCTTACCAAGATCGATCAAAAGCGGCTGGTGTCCTATGTGTATTTGGGGCCGCTCAAACTGGCCGACAACCAGTTGGGGGATACCTCCGTGCAGATTGACGATGTGCTGATCGAAGATATCCCTTCGATTCGCAACATTATGTACCGCAAGCTGCTTGAGCAACCGAAACTCATCGTGTCCATTCGCGCGGATGAATCGTCGGAAATGGGCATTGTGATCGATGTCCAGCAGGAATTGCGAGAGGCGGGCACGTTGCGCATCAATTATTCCAGCAAGCCCGAAATATCGTAGGCTGTTTGCGCCCCGCGCACGCCTGGAAAGGCGCGCGCGCGGAGATTTGTAAATTTTCCGGGAAACCCCGCCGGGCACGGCGGGGTTTTTCTGTTTTCGAGTTCGTCGTTCGTTTATCGGGAGCAGGCTATGGCCTGGGACTGCGCGCAGAACCATGATTCAGCGTAAACAATCGGCATACCTGCTTTTGGGATCCCTGGCGCTTGCCGTTGTTTTGTTTTTCTGGACCGACATCGTCGCCGTTGCGTTTTCTGGATACGCTCCGGTTGCGTCCGGCGTGGGGGCGTTGGCCGGCCTGCTGGGGATCGTCGCCATTTTCCTGTACGGAAATCGGAAGCGCCAGCATATGACGACGCTTGCCGCGCAAGTGTGCACGCTGCTCTGGATGGGCTTGTTTACCGCGGCGCTGTATCTCGGCGGCGCCCGCGCGGGCGACGATGCAACCAGCAATCTCCTTCCGATGGCGTTGCTTGTTTGCGCCTACGGTTTTTTCTGGCTGGCGCGGCGGGCCATCCACGCGGATATTGCGTTGGCGCGTTCGGCGGATCGTATCCGCTGAACCTTTGTCCGACTTTGGAAACAGCGCCATGCGCAACAGAAACGGGTCGGCCTGGGTGTATGGGGCGCTTGCCGCCGGGGTGCTCAGTTTTTCGTTCAGCCCGATTCTGATCCGGTTTGCAGGGGGCGCGGCGGGAGGAGAAGCGCCGGGCCTGGCGGTTGCCGCCTGGCGCACCATGATGGCAGCCGTAGCATTGGCGCCTTTTGCCTGGGTGCATGCGCGAACCGAGATCAAAGCGATAGGACGCCGCGAATGGCGCCTGATTGTCCCCGGCGGCCTGTTGCTTGGGCTGCATTTCGTGTTATGGATCGAATCGCTATACCATACCACGGTGGCGGCGGCGTCCGTACTCATTACGACCAGCCCGGTATTTCTTGCGGCGCTTGGATACGTTTTTCTGAACGAGCGGCTCTCGAAACCCGTGCATGCGGCCATTGTCGCGGCTGTGGCGGGCGCGGTGGTCATCGGCGCAGGAGATATGCTTGCGGCGGGCGGCGGGACGCTTTTCGGCAATGGCCTGGCCCTGACAGGTTCGTTGTTTTTCAGCGTCTATCTTTTGATGGGTCGGGTCGTGCGGCAGAAGCATTCCTGGCTGGCCTATGTGTTCCCCTTGTACGCCATCGCTGCCCTCGCCACGCTCGGCATGGCCCTGCTTCTCGATACGCCTTTGTGGGGGTTCGACCCGCTATTTTACGTACTGTGCGCGGGCCTTGCCCTTGGGCCGCAAATCATGGGGCACGGGGCTTTTAATTATGCCATTCGCTATGTGTCGGCTGCCCTCGTTGGCGTGCTGGGACTTGTGGAGCCGATCGGCGCCTCGCTGCTTGCCTATGTTATATTCGACGAATCGCCAAGCGCTATCGCCATGGCGGGCATGCTGGCGACGCTGATCGCTATTTCGTTCGTCGTACTGTATAGCCGTCGCGCGCAGGCGGCCATTTCGGGCGCGGATTAAAGGATGCTACGCGGGCTTGCGCGTCGTTGGCGGCGCAAAGGCTTTTTGCGGCAACGCGTCGAAGCGCCGCCGCCCTCGAGCGAAATAATCCACGACGATGCTGTTCCTGTAGGTAGGCAGCACCGTGTCTGCAAGCGTTTCCGGTCGTTCGCCGCCGCAAGTCCAGGAATCCTTCATGCGATGCGCATCGGTATAGGCCCGCATGATGGCCGCGGCTTCCGCGGGGCGTCCCTGCGCAAGCGTCCGCGCCGCCGCCGTCGCATCCAGGGCGCATCGCGCGGCGAAGACCCGTTTCCATTCGGATTCCGGAAGATTTTTGTACAGCATGAGCAGATTATTCCGGAACGTCAGATACGTTTTGCGGATGCTTCCCCGCTGCAACGTTCCGCCTCCGATATGATATGCTTCGCTGGCGGGTTGTACGCGGACCCGGTATCCGGCCCGCTGGAGTCGCCAGCACAGGTCTATTTCTTCCATGTGCATTTCGAAGCGCTCGTCCAGCAATCCCACTTCGTTCAGGGCAGATCGGCGGAGCAAAAGCGCAGCTCCCGATCCCCAGAAAACATCCCGGGGTTCGTCGTATTGCCCGCGATCCTTCTCCGTCTGGAAAAAAATGCGCCCGCGGGCAAAAGGATATCCCAGCCGATCCATGAACCCCCCCGAAGCGCCGGCGTATTCGAACATGGATCGGTCCTCGTATTGCAATATCTTGGGCTGTACGGCCGCTATGTCGTCATGGGCTTCCATTTCGTCCACGAGCGGATCGAGCCAATCGGGCGGCACGGCGACGTCGTTATTCAGCAGCAACACATATTTTCCCGTAGTATGCGGAATAGCCTGGTTATTGCCGCGGCAAAACAGGGCGTTTTCCGTATAGCGCAGCACCCGGGCGGCCGGGAAATGCTTCCGGATCCATTCGGCGGAGCCGTCGTCCGAAGCATTGTCGGCCAGCACGATTTCCAGATGTTCGTATCGGGTCGCCGCAACGGAAGGGAAACATTGCTTCAGGAGCGGCAATGCATTCCAGGTAACAATAATAATGGATACCCGAGGGCGTGTTTCGGCCATGCCGACTGGGCTTTCTTGCGCGGGATCGTATTTTCACTGCGAATCCGGCGGGGCGGACAGGCATTATGCGGTTATCCAACGAGTTGAACGCAGTATCGTTCGGGCGCTATGACAGAGAGAAAGTATCCATCCTGCGAAGACGCTCGTCGCGTGCTCCGCAAGTATTGGGGGTACGACGACTTTCGCCCCGGGCAATGGGACATCATTCAGCCTATTGTCGAAGGGCGGGACGTGCTTGCGGTATTGCCCACCGGCGGGGGGAAATCTATCTGTTACCAGGTTCCGGCGTTGTTGTACGAGGGCCTCACCCTGGTTATTTCTCCGTTGATTGCGCTCATGCAGGATCAGGTGTCGGCGCTGAATGCACATGGCGTCAAGGCGGCCTACATCAACAGCGCCTTGTCGCGCCGCGAGATAGAACAGCGATGGCTCGACGCCGAGTATGGGCGATATCGCTTGCTGTATCTTGCCCCGGAACGATTGGCGTCGGAGAAGTTTGTCGCGCGGGCCTCGCGCATGAACATTTCCTTGCTTGCCGTAGACGAGGCGCACTGTATTTCCGAGTGGGGGCATAATTTCCGGCCTTCCTACCTCCGGATTGCCGCCGCGCGCAAGCACATGGGCGATCCCCCGACGATCGCCGTTACCGCGACCGCAACGCCCCATGTGCGCAAGGATATTGTCGAGCAGTTGGCGTTGCGCCAGCCGGAACGCATTATTCGAGGATTCGATCGTTCGAATATCGTCTGGTCCGTTTTTCGGACAGAAAACAAGCGCACGAAGGTGCTGGACGTGCTGGAAGGCGTTCCCGGCCCCGGTATTTTGTATTCGAGCACCCGCAAGGGCGTCGAACGGTGGGCCGCCTGGCTTGCGCGACGCAATTTGTCCGTTGCGTCGTATCACGGCGGGATGGAAGGTTCTGTGCGGGAACGGATGCAGAATGGATGGGTGCGGGGCGATCAGCGGATTATGGTGGCCACGAATGCCTTCGGGATGGGCATCGACAAACCGAATGTGCGCTTCGTCGTGCATGTCGATTTGCCGGGTACGCTGGAAGGATATTATCAGGAGGCGGGGCGCGGGGGAAGAGATGGCGAGATATCCTGGGCCGCGCTTCTGTATCATCAGGGGGACGAGGATACGCCGCGCAGGCTCATTGAGGAAAGCCATCCTGCGCCGAAAGAAATGCGCAAGGTGTATGACACGGTGTGCAGTCTCGCGCAGGTGGCCGTGGCCGCCGAAGCGGATGCCCCCGCGCCGGTGCAGATCGACGCCGTGCGCCGCCTCACGGGGTTCGCCAGGGGGAAAATTCACACCGCAGTCACCCTGCTCGAACGGCAGGACGCCTGGAAAATCCTTCCGCAACGGGAGCACGCCGGACTGATTCGTTGCCGCCGGGACGCTGCGGCGTTTCGGGAGTATGCCGATCAGAACGATCAGACATCCTTCGGCGCGTTTGTGCAGGCGCTATTGCGTACGGTGGATGCGGGCGCTTTTTCGGATTGGCGGGAAATCGATGTCCGTATTTTGGCCCGTCGGACCGGACTGGTCCGGGAACGCCTGCTGAAAGGCCTGGAATATTTGCAAAAAGGGGAATGGCTCGACTGGATTCCTCCGGATCGGTCGGTGCGCGTTGCGCTGACGCATGCCCGCAGCGCTCGCCTTCCCATTGACGGCGACCGGGTGCAGGCTGCGCGCAAGCGGGCGGAGGCGCAACTCGATCAGATGATCCGGTTTGCGCGTTCGACGACCTGCCGGCGGCATTTTCTCCTGACGTATTTTGGCGAAACGACGTCGGAGCGATGCGGTGCGTGCGACGTATGTCTCGGACGACATGAAGCATACCAGCCGCCGTCCCCCGATTCGCCGATCGTGCGACAGTTGCTTCGGCATATCGCCGAGGGAAAACCTCGTCGGGAATGGCTTGAAGGTACGCGAACGCCTGCGTACCGGATCGATCAGTTGATCGGCTGGCTTATGAACGAGGGGTATCTTGCGCCGTCTCGGTCCTTGGGCAGCGCGCTGGAGCTTACGGCAAAGGCAACGGGGATCCTGGCGTCGTCATAGCGGCGTCGGGCTCGACGTCGGGTATTTGCCGCACCTGAAGCGTATCGACGACGCGCCCGTATATTCCGGCCAGGATTTCCGGGCGGGACGTATACCAGGTCACGGCGTTTGCCCAGGCTGCGCTGTCGAGCCCATGGGCTGCAAGAAGCGAATCCTGCGCCTCGGCGACAGGAATTCCCGTGTGTTCGGCCCGGGCTTGCAAGAGGTGCATTTCGGCCAGTACGGCCACCATGGCGGCGTCCGGGACAGGCGCCCGCCCATGGTCGCTGCATGCAGGGAGCATAACCAGGACAAGACCCGATATGATCGCCGCAAGGGATCCGATCCGAACGACGGTTTCCGGCAGGCAAGACGAGGCGGGAGGCGGGTGCGTCATGCCCGGGTCGCTACGGAATGATTTTGTTCAGGGCATACTCAATGATGCCTTCGGCGCCGAGTCGTTTGAGATCGGGGATAAGACGCCGTACATGGCGTTCTTCGACGACTGTTTCGATAGCCACCCAATCGTCTCCGTTCGCCAGGGGCGCCACGGTGGGCATGCGCATGGCGGGCAGCAATCCGATAATCTGCTCCACGCGGTCGCGTTGCGCATTGAGCTTGAGGCCCACGCGCCCCTCGGCCCGGATCGCGCCCTGCATCAGCATGGCGATGCTTTCGATTTTTTGCCGCTTCCAGGGGTCTTTCCAGGCGTCCCTGTTGGCGATGAGTTGCGTATTCGAGTGCATCAGCACTTCGGCGATGCGCAGTTTGTTGGCCCGCAACGACGAACCGGTTTCGGTCACCTCGACGATGGCGTCCACGAGATCGGGACATTTGGCCTCGGTGGCCCCCCAGGAAAATTCCACGTCGGCCTCGACGCCATGCTGGCGAAGCCATGCATTCGCGATATGCACGACCTCCGTGGCGATGCGCTTGCCCTGGAGGTCTTTTACGGACTGTATATCGGAATGCTCGGGAACGGCAAGGACCCATCGGACGGGGCGCATGCTTGTTTTCGAGTAGATGAGATCGCTTACCGGGTGCACGTCCGCCTGGGTTTCCAGGACCCAGTCCTTGCCTGTAATGCCTGCGTCGAATACGCCGTCCATGACGTACCGCGCCATTTCCTGGGCCCGAACCAGCATGGCCCGCACCTCCTCGTCGTCCATGGACGGAAAATACGACCGCTCGCGGGTCGAAAAATTGTAGCCGGCGCGCTGCAAAAGCTCCAGCGTGGCGGCTTGCAGACTGCCTTTGGGAAGTCCGAGTCGCAACACGGAGGAATCGGGCGACGATTTATCGGTAGCGGTGGCCATGGATACGTTCGCGGGGATGCTTGCGGGGCGCCCCGTTGCGGAAAAAGGATGCGGCGCCGGACGTACAGAAGAGCGTATAAAGATGTTTCGGAGAGCGGGCGTATTATCCACTGTTTTCTTCGGAAGAGTCCTCGGCGCGAAATGTCCAGGCGATCACTTCCATCTGCCGCAAGAATTCTCTTTTGTCGTATCCCGGGGCGAAAACCATTCCGTCGATCATGTATAGCCGTCTCGTCGGTTCGTCGTAGAATGCGTAGGTAATAAAGGGTCCGCCCATCCCGAATTCTATTTTTCGCCCGTCCTCAACCCCAACCATGCGCCAGAGCCCGCGGGTTTCGAAGCCGTATCGCCCCAGGAAGTCGATGTTCCTGGTCTCCAGGGGCCTGCGTTCCCGGCGGTCGATTTCCACCCATCCGCCCAGATTTCCCTGGACGTACTGGCGGGCCAGGGAATCCCGCGTGTCGTAAATCCACTCGGGCGTCAACAACCGGGGATCGGCGTCCTCAATAAAGTGCACGAACACGCTTCGCCATGTGTCGGGCAGTATCCGCCGGAGCCACACGAAATCGCTTGTATCTATCGCAATGAGATAATCGTGCTGTACATTCACGGCGAAGTCGTACATGGACGTCAATTCCTGCTCGACCTCGAACTGCCGTCCCCGGTCGAACATTTCTTCGGCGAGTCGGCGACGGGCGGCCTGGTTGAAGTTGCGGGATACCCCTTCTGCATGATCGTAGATGGCCTGTACGACATCTTCCTTGTTTTCGCCCGCGATGTAGTAGACCTGCTGATCCCGACGAAAAATATTTTCGCGCGAGACAGCGACGCCGCCGTCCTCGCGAATGGCTTGCCGGGTGGCCGGATCGAATACGTTCCGGAGGTATTCCGCCTCGTTGGTGGAGTCGTTGAAGGCCGCTGCGAAGATCACGTTCTTGCGCCGTCGCGCCATTTCCAGGTCGCGTTCGGTTGCAAGACCTACGTGCCGCAAGTCAAATTGCCGTTCGGGGGCGGGCAGCGTATTGATGAATTGTCCGACCGTTTCGCGCAGTGCGTCCCCGATTGCGCCGTTCCAGTCCAGCGAATCGACCACGATAAGAATTTCGGAGTCCTGACCGACCGCCCTCGGGCGAAAATCGCTTTCGCCGCCGCACCCGGCCAGCGCAACGAGGCATGCTGCAAACCAGGCGGCCAGGGCGCGAAGCGTCGCCATGTTCTTGGGAGATGCGGTCATGATCCGTGCGAGAAGGTGGTTCGAAAAAAGAAAAAGGCTCTACTAATAACGCCCGTGGCGGTTTCCGGTTGCCGCGCGCCTTACGGCTGTTCTTTCCGCGCGGCGGAGTCGCCCTCTTTCAGCGCGCGGACAAAGCGGCGAATGGCTTCATAGCGCGCCTTGTCGGGTTGCGGTCCGCCGTCCCACAGCGTTTCCACCTTTTCAATGAGCGCAGATCCGACAATAAATCCGTCGGCATGGCGACTCAGGCGTACGGCGTCGGCATGGTTGCGGACGCCGAATCCGGCCAGCAGAGGATTTTTGCGCACCACGCCGCGCGCCCGCTTCAGGTAGGTTTCCACGTCTTCAATAGCGCCGAGGCCCGACCCGGTGAGTCCGGTTATTGAGACGGCGTATACGAACGCCGTGGCGGTTTCGTCGATCTCCCGAATGCGTTCGTCCGGCGTGTTCGGAGCGATCAGGCTGACGAATCCCAGTCCGGCGGCCGCGGCCTCGCATGCGAAGGGAAGATGTTCTTCAAGGGGTACGTCGGCCAGAATCAACGCCTCGACGCCCGCGCTGCGCGCATCGCGGCAAAACGCCGCCGCGCCGTATCGCCGGATCGGATTGGCGTATCCCATCAGCAGGAGGGGCGTATCGCTTTCGGCGCAGAAGCCTGCGGCGGTTCGGAACGTATCCTGCATGCGCGTGCCTGCCCGCAAAGCGCGTTCGCTGGAGCGCTGGATGGGCAATCCTTCCGCAAGCGGGTCGCTGAAGGGCATGCCGAGTTCGATGAAATCGGCGCCGCCCCGGTCCATTTCGCGCAGAATGGGCAGCGTACTTTCGGGGTCGGGGAAGCCGCTCGTCATAAACAAGCCCATGGCCTTTTCGCCGCGTTGCTTGCAGGTCGCCAATTTTTCCCGGAGTCGTTGCATGACGTTCAGAGATGTCTGGAGATCGTATCCATATCCTTGTCGCCGCGCCCCGAACAATTCGCTATGACGACTTCGCGGCGCGTCATGCCGCGTACGCCTTCGGCCATCCAGCCTATGGCGTGCGCCGTCTCGAGGGCCGGGATAATGCCTTCCGTTTTCGACAGCAATTTTACTCCTTCAAGGGCTTGCGCATCTGTTGCGGACACATATCGTACGCGTCCTGCATCCCGCAGCCAGGCATGTTCCGGGCCCACGCCGGGGTAGTCCAGCCCCGCCGAGATGGAATGCGCCAGCTGCACTTGCCCTTCTGCGTCCTGCAGCAGGTAACTCATCGCGCCATGCAGAATGCCCGGAGATCCCTGCGTAAGCGTCGCCGCATGCCGCCCGTCCAGGCCTTCGCCCGCCGCCTCGACGCCGTACAGCGACACCTCAGGGTCTTGCAGGAAGGCGTAGAATAGCCCGATGGCGTTTGAGCCGCCCCCCACGCAGGCTACCGCAGCGTCGGGAGCTGATCGCCCCTCCGCATCCTGGAGTTGCCTCCGGGTTTCTTCTCCGATGACCCGGTGAAAGTCGCGAACCATCATCGGGTAGGGGTGCGGCCCCACGACGGAACCGATGACGTAGAATGTATCTCGCACGTTGGTAACCCAATCCCGAATAGCCTCGTTGGTGGCGTCCTTCAGGGTGCGGCTGCCGCTGGACGTCGGTCGCACCTCGGCGCCGAGCAACCGCATGCGCAGCACGTTCAGTTGTTGTCGTTCGACATCTTCTTCTCCCATGTAGACAATGCATTCCATGCCGTATCGCGCGCAAACGGTTGCGGTAGCCACGCCATGTTGTCCGGCTCCTGTCTCCGCGATGATGCGCATCTTGCCCATGCGGCGGGCCAGCAGGATTTGCCCGATCGCGTTGTTGATCTTGTGCGCGCCGGTGTGACACAAATCTTCCCGTTTGAGATAGATTTTAGGACCGCCGATGGCGTCGGCGAGGCGTTCGCAAAACGTCAGGGGCGTGGGTCGTCCGGCATAGTCCCTGAGCATTCCATCCAGTTCCCGCCGGAAATCCGGGTCTCGCCGGGCGGCGTCATAGGCATTGCGGACTTCCTCAACGGCGGGAATCAGGGTTTCGGGCACAAACATGCCGCCGTACAACCCGAAATGCCCGCGTTCGTCGGGAAGCGGGTGCGTTTTCTCCATCATGCGTACGGTTCTGTTTGTGTCGTATGCGGCGCGCCCGGCGCCTTCGTCAGTTTTGCGGCGGGGCCTGTGCATCCCGGAAGGCTTCCATAAAGGCGTCGATTCTGGAAAAATCTTTTTGCCCGGGCGCTGATTCAAGTCCGCTGGACACATCCACGGCAAAGGGGCGCAGCGTACGAATCGCATCGGCTACGTTGCCTGCATGGATTCCGCCCGCCAGAAAGACGCCGGGACCCCCGGAGCCGCCCGGGTTGTCCGGTTCCGGTTTCGCTACGCGCCAGTCGAAGGTTTGGCCGCTGCCGCCGTAGACCTGCTCGCTGTACGCATCCAGGAGAAAACAGGCCGCCGCCTGTTCATACGCCCGCATCGTACGGGACAAGGCTTCGGGGGTTGTGCCCGGAGCGATGCGAAATGCTTTGATCACGGGACGTTCGATCCGGAGCACATCGGAAACCGGCTCCTCGCCATGGAGCTGCACCAGGCCGAAACCGGCTTTTTCGGCGGTCCGGTTCACCACATCGACCGGTGCGTTCACGAACACCCCGACCGGTTGCGGGCCATGAATCCATTCGACGATGTCCCGCGCTTGTTCCGGCTCAATGTAGCGGGGGCTGCCGGGATACTGCACGAATCCGAGGTAATCGGCGCCTGCGGCGGCGGCATACCGGGCGTCTTCCAGCCTCGTTACGCCGCATATTTTCAGTCGGGTCGTCATGCGTCGATGCGGTTTGCTTCGCTTCGGAGTTTCGTCAGGGCGTCTCCGGGCCGTTCGGCTTGCATGAAGGTTTCGCCGATCAGAAAGGCGTCGACGCCGCGTTCATGCAGGAAGCGCACCTCGTCCCCTGACGCCAGGCCGCTTTCCGACACCCGGACTACATGGTCCGGGACCTGCTCGAAGACGCGGAGAGTATGCCGGACGTCTACGTCGAAGGTTCGCAGGTCGCGGTTGTTCGCGCCTACGATGCGCGCCTCGTCAAAATCGATGCGGTCCAGTTCTTGCGGCGCGTATACTTCGATCAGCGCTTCAAGGTCCAGGGCTTGCGCCGCTTGCAGCAGATCGTGCAGTTGCGGCCTGGGAAGGATGGCGGCAATCAGCAGCACGGCGTCGGCGCCATAGGCCCGCGCCTCAATCAGTTGATACGTGTCGATAATGAAATCTTTTCGCAATACGGGCAGGGAAAGGGCCTGTCGGGCAGCCTGAAGATCGTCCGGCGATCCCTGAAAGTGGCGGGGTTCGGTGAGGACGGAAACAGCGCAGGCGCCCCCGGCTTCGTATTGCCGCGCAATTTCGAAAGGATGAAAATCGCTTCGGATGACGCCTCGGGACGGCGAGGCTTTTTTGATCTCTGCAATGATCGACGGTCCGTCGGCCCGCAGCGCCTTTTCGAGAGAATGCCTGCTTTGGGAAAATGCCGCCATGTTTTCCAACGTTCCCGGGGGCGCGGCGGCTTTTCGCGTCGCCACGACTTCGCGCGTGTCCGCTACGATGCGGTCGAGTATCGTCATGAGGCCGGCGCGTTGTGCGAGGCGTGGGCCAACCGCTTGAGCGTGTCTCGCGCCTTGCCCGAATCGATGCTGTCTTCGGCAGCGTTCCGGCAGGCGGCCAGCGTATCGAATTTCCCGGACGTCCACAGGGCATGGCTTGCATTGAGCACGACCACATTGCGCCGCGGCCCCGGCTCGCCGGCAAGCACCTCTCGCGCGATACGGGCATTTTCATGGCGGTCGCCGCCTTTTAGCGCTTGCCGGGAACTGCGGGCAAGGCCCAGGTCTTCAGGGCGCAGGATGCGCTCCGTCGGACCGGTCGCCGCCGCTGCGTCCCCCTGCGCTTCAAAGGCCACCGTTTCGTCTGCAAGCGATACCTCGTCCAGGCCGTCTCGCGCATGCACGGCAAGCACATGCCGGGCGTCGAGGCGATCAAGAATGGCCGCCATGGTCTTTGCGGTTTGTTCGTCGAAGGCCCCCGTCAACTGACGGCGCACCCCGCCCGGGTTGCACAAAGGCCCCAGAATATTGAAAAACGTGCGTACGCCGAGTTTTTTGCGCACCGGCGCCACATGCTTCATCGCAGGATGAAAGAATGGGGCGAACAGGAACGCGACGCCTGCCTTTTCGAAGCAATATTCGACGCCCGCCTTGCCCAGCGCCGTCTTTACGCCGAGGGCTTCCAGCACATCCGCCGAACCGCATTTCGACGACACGGATCGATTTCCATGTTTGGCTACGGTAACGCCCGCGCCGGCGCATACGATCGCGGCGGCGGTAGAGATGTTGAATGTGTCTGCGCCGTCCCCGCCTGTGCCGCACAAGTCGATGGCGTCCGGGTCGCCTGTGTCCACCGGGATCGCAAACGCGCGCATGATTTTTGCAAAAGCGACCAGTTCGTCCAGCGTTTCGCCGCGCGCCCGGAGGCCCATCAAAAAGGCGGCCGTGCATTCCGGTTCCGAGGCGCCTTCCATCAACAAGCGCATGGCGTGCTCGGCCTCTTCGCTTTGCAACGTTCCGCCGGCGGCAAGAATGTTCAGGTATTTTCGCATGCTTTTGCGCAGAATGGGATCAGGAGGCGGCGCCCGGGTTTTCCATGGCGTCGCCAAGCACGTCTTCCAGCCAATTGTCTACGATGCGGGGGCCCTCGATGGTAAGTACGCTTTCCGGATGAAACTGAATGCCCTCCACCGGATGCTCCCGGTGCCGCAACCCCATGACCACGCCATCGCTTGTTTCTGCAGATATGTCCAGGCAGGCAGGTACGCTGACGCGATCCACCACGAGCGAATGGTAGCGCGTAGCCGTGAACGGGTCGGGCGCGTTCCGAAACACGCCTTGCCCGTCGTGCGTGATATTGCTGGTTTTTCCATGCATCAGCGTGGGCGCGTATCCGATGCGGCCGCCGTACGCTTCGCCGATCGCCTGATGTCCGAGGCACACCCCGAGGATCGGCACGAAAGGTCCCAGCGCTTTCACCACTGCTTCCGTGACGCCTGCCTGGGCGGGACGGCCGGGTCCGGGCGAAATCAGGATGCCCCGCGGCCTCCGCTCGCGTATGGCGTCTACGTCGAGCACATCGTTTCGGACCACCTCAAGGTCGTTCGTGCGCCGCCCGACGAGGTGCACAAGATTGTAGGTAAACGAATCGTAGTTGTCGATCACGAGAATCATGGGTCGCTCCGATACGTGGTGATCAATCCAACGCGTTCCCGTACGCGCTCCATGTATTCGCCGGCGCGCTCCCGAGCCTTGCGGCCTCCTTCGCGCAAGACGTCGAACACATCGTCCGGGCGGCGGGCCAGTTCTTTTCTCCGGATGCGCGCTTCGGCGAAATGCTCGTCGATGAGCCGGAGCAATTCCTTTTTGGCGTGTCCGTATCCGTATCCCCCGGCCCGGTACGCGGCGGCGATGCGCGTCCGCGTTTCCTCGTCGGCGAACAGCCGGATGAGCGTAAATACATTGTCGCGATCCGGGTCTTTCGGCGCTTCGAGCGGGGTCGAATCGGTCACGATGCTCATCACTTTTTTACGGAGCGTCTTCCCCTCGTCGAAAATGCCGATGGCGTTGTCGTAGCTTTTGGACATTTTTCGCCCGTCCAGGCCGGGCACGACCGCCACGTCGGACAGAATCCAGGGCTCGGGCACGGGGAAGACCGGATCGTCCTCCGGGCAATACGTACGGTTGAACCGTTCTGCGAGGACCCGCGTCATTTCTATGTGCTGTTTCTGATCCGCGCCCACCGGGACCAGCGTGCCGCCGTAGATCAGAATGTCTGCCGCCTGCAACACGGGATAGGTGAACAGCCCGGCGTTGGCTGCGATGCCTTGCGCCACTTTGTCTTTGTAGGCCACGCCCTTCTCCAGATGGGACACCGTGGCCAGGTTATTGAAAATCCATGCCAGTTCGGTGACTTCCGGGACGTCGCTTTGCATGAAGAGGCAGGCGGCCTCGGGATTGAATCCCAAAGCAAGGTAATCAAGCGCCACATCCAGCGTGTACCGCCTCAGTTTGTCTCGGTCCCGAAGCGTGGTCAACGTGTGGTAATTGACGATGAAGTACCAGGCTTCGTGCGTTTGGTGCAGCTGGATGTGCTGCCGGAGCGCTCCGAAATAATTTCCGAAATGCAATGCGCCCGACGGCTGAATGCCGGAAACGATCACTTCGCTGCTTGCGGGAGGACCGGGAGCAGGCATGTTCGAGTCGATGCGTTCGGAAAACATGGGAGCGCGGCGCAAAGAGGGGTTCGATAAATCAGCGGTGCTGCATGATCAGTTTTCGTACATACTTCCGCCGGTTGCGGGTGTTCGTCAAGACGGCGGAAAGGATGGCTCGCGTATGCATCTGATGTTCTGTCTCCATCTCGTTGCGGAGGAGTTGCTCGAATTCGCCTTCCAGTTCGCCAAGCGCTTGCGCGATCTCGCGGTCGCTTTTTCCAAGGTTGAAATCTTCCGGTTCCATGGAGACGCCGTTGAATGGCGCGCCCCCGGCGCTAAGCACGATTTCGCTCAGTTTGCCTGTATCCATGCGGGCCATGCGCTGCAACGCAGCCAGTTCGTCGGCGGCCTCCCGGTTTTCGAGGGCGCGCACGGCGTATTCGTGCGAATGATTCAGGGCGCAATGGGCGCGAATAAGCGGATTGATCCGCGTTGCGGTTTCCGCGCGGGAGAGTGTTTTCCCGGCCCACCCCTTGTTCAGAAAAAGGTTTTTTATTCCCATGATCAAAGCCATAATGCAAATGCGGCGTTGGCGTACGATGCGTCCTATAACAATCCCTCTGAGGCAAGGAGAATGGCCTCCTTCAGCGCACGCGCCTTGTTGACCGTTTCCTCGAATTCGCTGGACGGCTTGCTGTCTGCGACCAGACCGCATCCCGCCTGCACGAAAACCCGATCTTTTTGAACGAGCATGGTGCGGATGGCGATGCAGGTGTCCATGTTGCCCGAATAATCCATATATCCGACGGCGCCGGCATAGGCGCCTCGCGCAGACGGTTCGAGTTCGTCGATGATTTCCATGGCCCGCACCTTGGGCGCTCCGCTTACGGTGCCGGCCGGGAAGCAGGCGGCCAGGACATCCATGGCGCCCCGTCTGCGATCCAGTTCGCCGGATACCGACGACACGATATGCATGACGTGCGAATATCGTTCCACGTAGGCGTACCGGTCTACCTTGACCGAACCATGGCGGCAAACCCGTCCAAGATCGTTCCGGCCCAGGTCTACCAGCATCAGGTGTTCCGCCCGTTCTTTCGGGTCGGCGAGCAACTCCGCCTCGAGTCGTCGATCGTCTTCTTCCGTATCGCCCCGGGGACGCGTTCCTGCAATGGGCAGCACCTCCGCCGTGTCTCCCCCGATGCGCACGAGCACTTCCGGCGAAGAGCCGATCAGCGAAAAATCATCGAAATCGAGGTAGAACAAATACGGCGAGGGATTCACCTGCCGCAACGCGCGATACAGGTTGATGCGATCGCCTTCGTACGGCATGGAAAAGCGTTGCGATAGCACCGCCTGAAAAATATCTCCTTCGTAGATGTAGCGCTTGACCTGCTCGACGGCTTCTTCGAACTCCGCCCGTTTGAAGTTGGAGTCCATCTCTTCCTGCAGAATCCGTATGGGGTCCGGGCGAGACGGGGTTGCCTCCGAAAGTTCTTGTTCGAGGGCGTCCATGCGTTCGGACGCGCTGGCGTACGCGAGGGCCGGATCGTTTCCTTCGTTCACGAAGGCGCAGGAGATCAGAACCAGTTGCCGTTTTACATGGTCGAATGCGACCAGGCTATCGTAAAAACACCAGATGGCGTCTGGAATATGCAGGTCGTCAGGGGGAATATCGGGCAAGCGTTCGACCAGGCGCACCGCATCATAGCCAAGGTAGCCCACCGCGCCGGTTACGAAGGGGGGGAGGCCGCTGGTTCGGACTTCCGTATAGCGATCCATTTCCCGCTGCATCGCTTCGAAAATGTCGCCTTCGAGGGCGTGCGCGCCGCCGGCGGCGTCTTCGGCGACCGTGCTGGGGCCGAATGCGCGCACGATGCGGTACGGATTTTTCCCGAGAAAGGAGTAGCGCGCCAGTTTTTCGCCGCCCTCGACGCTTTCGAGCAGAAAACAGAACCGGCTTTGCTTACGGAATGCGAGGAAGGCCGAGACGGGCGTCAGAAGATCTGCGCTCAACCGGCGACAGATCGGCACAACGAGGTTCCCCTTGTCCCGGTTGGCGTCCACGAGTCGTATGAAATGGTCAAGCGACATGGCCTGATTTGGGTCGGGCAGGGCGGCGCGCGCCGGGGCGGTTTAAAAAATGAGGAGGCGAAATTTTGCGCCTTAATAATTAAGGACGCTCTGATTAAGGCGTGTGGTCGGGCGTCTGGGAAAGCGCGTCCGGCGCAATGTCGCCTGACTGGCTTGCGCCCGGTCCGTGGCCGATCATCGTGTAGGCGAGTTCTATGTCTCCGCGTTTCAGGAATGCTTCAAGGGCGCGTATCGTGAGCATATGCTCCATATTGCGCCGCTTGCGCACCTCGGTCAGGTGCCGGAGGGAAAGGAGAATCCCGTTTTGCGTTACGCGCGCGTATACGAATGGCGTCAGCGTTTCGTAATACACGAGATACTCGCGGGACATTTTCCGGAGTTCTTCCCGGGCTTGTTCTTCTACGGGGCCGGTCGCTTCGGAGGCCAGTTGCGCGAGGATGTCCCGGGCCGCCCGCCAGTTCGATCGGAAGGTGACGGTAAAAAGAATTTCGTTCCAGATGAATCGGAAGCCTTGCGTGTAATTATATACCCCATGCTGGTATAACCAGTTGTTCGGGATATGCACGATGCGGCCCGTGCTCTGCCCGCCGTCGACCAGGCCCCCCGTTTCCATCAGCGTGCTATGCAGGGGCCGAATATCGATCACATCGCCTTGCAGCCCATTCACTTCAATCCGGTCTCCGCTCTGGTAGGGCGCCCGAATCAGCATATGAATCCATGCGGCGAACGAAAGGAGCACGTCCCGCATGGCGATGGCGAGCCCGGCGCCGACCACGGTGAGGATGGTGGCGGGTCCGGGTCCCTGTCCCGCCGACCATACGAAGAGGATGGCCAGCGCCGTGAACAGGCCGAGCAGCCGCCCGACCATTTTCGAGGCCCGGTAACGCCGGTCCGGGTCTTCGACATAGCGAGACAGCAGGCGGCGAAGAGCGTATCCCAGAATCATCGCGCCCAGCGCAAGCAGGGCGGAAATCAGTAAATCCTGCCCCGCGCCTCCGGCGAGGAAAGACTGCAACCGTTCGCTTTGAAAAAAATCCCTGATGGACATATCGGGATATGCCTTGTTTTTTTGGCCCGCCTTGTTTTTGCTCCGGCCCTAATGTACGAAATGCAGCGCATACGGATTGCATTGCGCATTTTGCCGGGATCATAAGCCGGGGCGTCGGGGTTTTCGGATATTGGATGCTCTGATTAAGTCCGGCCTGTTTCTTTCCGCCGCGCGTTCCATGTTCCGTTATTTGCATCGCTTCGATTCCCGGCGCGCTCTGATCGACCGCGCAATCTATATTCTCGCCCTTCTGGGCCTGCTTGACGCTGCGCACATAGCGATCCAGAAGCAGAGCGGATTCGCCCAGGGATGCACCGGTTTTTCCGGTTCGGCGCTCACCGGCGCCCTGTTCGACTGCGGGGCCGTAACAGGCAGCGCGGCCGGCGTTTTCCTTGGCGTGTCCAATGCCCTGTGGGGTATGTCGTTCTACGCAGCCATAGCCCTCCTGACGCTGGCCGTCGCCTGGAATTTTCTGGGCAAGCGCGCGTTTTGCAAGGCCGCCCGCGCGGCGCTTGTCGCCTTTGGATTGGCATACTCGGGTTATCTTGTTTATTATCAGATAGCTGTGCTGGAGCAATTATGCATCCTCTGCCTTATATCCGCAGGGATTGTCGCGCTGCTTGCTATCTTGCATGGCCTGGACGTGAAATTATCTCCCGTTTCCACTACCGATACCGAATCTCCCAGTAACATGACTCCCAAGCCCTTGCGCGAAATACTCTGGATGGGTGGACTTCTGCTGCTTGTCGGAACGATTATAGCGGCGGACGCCATGTATTTCGACCAGTACGAACCGGAACTTCCCGATGTGTTCGCCGCCGAAACGGAAACGGACGCACCGGCCTCCGAAGCGTTTTCTCCGCCGGATGCAGGCGAAGCCGCGCCCGCGCTGGCCTCTTCCGCCTGCGCGTACGATCCCGAGAAAGAGCCGGTAGAGGATTTTCGTCGCCTCGTCAACCTGTTCGATCCAACGGTAGGGGACGCAGATGCGCCGGTTACGGTCATCGAATATTTCGATCCCAATTGTTACCACTGCAAAACGTTTCATGCAGTGATGACGCCGGTGATGCAATCGCATGCCGATCGCGCGTTTTTCGTATTCAAGCCGTTTGTGCTGTGGAACCACTCCATCGAGCAGTCGGAAGCGCTATATGCGGCGAGCCGGGACAAGAAATTCTTTGCGATGCTTGACGCGCAGTTCGAAATGCAGAATCCGCAAACCGGCCTGTCCCGGGAGCAATTGCGCGAGATCGCCGAAGAGATTGGAATGAATCCGGATGTGCTTATGCAGCGCCTGGATAGCCGCTTGTACCGCCGTACGCTGGAACAACAACGAAGCGAGGCGATCGAGATTGGCGTGAACCAGACGCCCACCGTCCTGATCAACGGGCGTTTCGTGGCTACGGAATCCCATACCGTTGAATGTTTGCAACAACTGATCGAGGAGGCGGCCAGCTCGTGAGCGCCTCGTTTTCGTCGTCCGGTTCTACGGAACAGGATAGCGCCCGCCTTTCTGTCAACGCCTTGCGTTTTCTCGCCGTCGATGCGGTCCAGGCGGCTCGCAGCGGACATCCCGGCATGCCCATGGGAGCGGCTTCCATGGCTTATGTGCTCTGGAAGCGCCACATGAAGCATAGTCCCGCCCATCCGGACTGGTTCGATCGGGACCGGTTCGTGCTTTCCGCCGGGCATGGCTCCATGTTGCTGTATGGCTTGCTGCACCTTGCCGGTTATTCCATGCCGATGGAGGAGATTAAAAATTTTCGGCAGTGGGGCAGCATTACGCCAGGACACCCGGAAAATTTCCTTGCAGCGGGCGTCGAAACAACGACCGGGCCGCTGGGACAGGGGTTTGCGAATGCGGTGGGCATGGCCATTGCCGAGAAGCATCTTGCGGCGCGTTTCAATCAGCCCGGCTTCGACGTCGTGGACCATTTCACGTATGGCGTTTGCTCGGATGGAGACCTTATGGAAGGCGTTTCGCACGAGGCGGCGTCGCTGGCCGGGCATCTCGGGTTGGGTAAACTCATCTTTCTGTACGACGACAACGGCATTTCCATCGATGGCGGAACAGACCTGGCTTTTACGGAAAACGTGCTGCAACGCTTTGACGCTTACGGTTGGCATGTAGACCAGGTTGCCGACGGGAACGACCTGGAAGCCATTGACGGGGCGTTGCATGGCGCTCGCGCCGAATCCGGGCGCCCGTCTTTAATCGCCGTGCGCACCGTGATCGGATACGGCAGTCCCAATAAGGCGGGGTCTGCTTCGTCCCACGGTTCTCCGCTGGGAGAAGAGGAAGTCGCGTTGGCCAAACGAAACCTTGGGTGGCCCGAAGACAAGACCTTTTTCGTGCCGGACGAGGTTTACGCACACCTGCGCGATGCGTTTTTGCCTGCGGGGCGCGCCGCGTACGCCGCATGGGAGGCGCGACTTGCGGCCTACCGGGAGCGCTATCCAGAGCAGGCCGCGGCATTCGATGCGTGGCGAAGCGGGTCTCTTGCGGAAGGCTGGGCAGCGCGCATGGAGATTCCCAGGGCGGGGGTCGTGCAGGCCACGCGCGCGGCCAGCGGCAAAGCCCTGAACGCACTGGCCCCTTCCGCGCCGTTTCTTGTGGGCGGTTCTGCGGACCTGACGCCTTCGAACAATACCGCGGTGCAAGGCCGCGAGGATTTTCAGAAAACATCGCCGGCGGGCGGATACTTGCGTTTCGGGGTTCGCGAGCACGCCATGGCGTCGGCCTGCAACGGGATGGCGTTGCATGGCGCAGTGCGGCCTTATTGCGCCACGTTTCTGGTTTTCAGCGACTATATGCGCCCCGCCGTGCGACTCAGCGCGCTGATGAAGACGCCCGTCCTCTATATATTTACGCACGACTCCATCGGCCTTGGCGAAGACGGCCCGACCCATCAGCCCATAGAGCATATCATGTCTCTGCGGGCCATACCGGACCTTACGGTGATTCGCCCTGCCGACGCCGCCGAAACGGTCGAGGCCTGGAAGTTGGCCATCGAGTGGCGGGACGGTCCCATCGCCTTGATTCTTACGCGGCAAGGCCTGCCGACGCTCGAAGGAACGGGGGAAGGACTTCGCCGCGGCGCTTATGTCGTGCGCGCTTGCCCGGGCACGCCGGACATCGTGTTGATCGGCACGGGGAGCGAGGTGCAACATGTGGCGGCGGCCGCCGACCAGCTTCGCGAGGCGGGCGTTGCGGCGCAGGCGGTCAGCATGCCGTCGTGGGAGCTCTTCGAGCAGCAGCCTGCAGCGTACCGGGAAGCAGTTCTGCCCCGGGACGCGCGGAAGCGCCTTGCCGTGGAAGCAGGCGCAGCGACAGGATGGGAGCGGTACGTGGGTCTTGATGGCGCCGTGATCGGCATGACGGGGTTCGGGGCGTCCGCCCCGGGCGCCGTAGCCATGCAGAAATTTGGCTTTACCGCCGATAATGTGCTGGCGCAGGCGCAGGCTTTGCTGGCGGAATGACGCAGCCAGCGCGTTCCTCGCAGTCTCCCGAAAGGCGCTTCGCGACCGCGGCGCACGGAATCCGCCGTGTTTTGCGCTGATTTCAACGCCGCCGCCATGTCGTGCTTTACGCATGCAAGCGAAGCAGTTTTGATCAGCGTATCCTTAAAATCGGGTCGAGATTTGCAGGAAGGCGTGCCGCGGCGGGCCGAGTAGCGCGGGGCGAGAGAGGTAGTGGTAATTCAGCGCATTCCGTATATGCAGCGTAGCGGCGACGCCGCGCCACGAAGACCCGATGCGTACGTCAAGGACCTGCAGGGGCGTACTCAATTCGGCGTCGGGGACGAACAGGGCAAAGTCCGAATCGACCCGTTGCGGGGCCGACGCCCACCGAAAATCCGCGCCGCATTCGATGGGCCCGATCGTCCAGGCGGCGCCCGCCTTCAGAAGATGGGTCGAGCGAAAGGCCAGCGGCTCGTTGATTTCGAGGTCTTCCGCATCAAGCCAGGTATATCCCGCGTGCAGCGAGGCGCGAAGGGGGGTCGCATAGGCGCGCAATTCCAGTTCGCCGCCGCGGATGCGGGCCCTGGTGAAATTGGCGAACCGAAAAGAGCGCGCTTCCGGGGCGAATTTGGGTTCAATGAGTTCCCGATACTGACTCAGAAACAGGGCTGCGTCGATTGTGAAGCGCGAAACGCCGCCGGGCGCCGGCTGTCCCCGTACGCCCAGTTCGTAACTTCGACTGGTTTCCGGCCTCAGGTCCGGGTTCGACACGATGGGCAGGTAGCTGCTGCTTTCGACGAATCGCTCCAGTACGCTGGGCGCCCGAAACCCTTCGCCGTACGCAAGCCGCAAGGTCCATGCCTCCCCGAACCCGATTGTGGCGCTGGCGCGAGGGCTCAGCTTGCGCAAGGCGGCTCCCTGATGGATGCGGTAGCTATCGAAACGCAGGCCGCCCGTGAGGCGGACGCGTCCGACTTCTTCTTCCCACTGGGCGAATCCGGCTATTTCGGGCTGGCCGCTGGGCGCGTCGTCGCCGGTAAAGCTCGAATTCGCAACGTTCGCGTCGCCGGATACGCCCGCAATAATGTATCGCCCGGGCGCCGGTTCGTAGTCGATCTGGGCCTCGCCGCCGTACCGGAATCCGACCGTTCCGCTCGATAGCGGCTTCGGTTTTTTCTCGTCGTCGAGCGGCTGAATCAGGACGCCCAGCAGGCGTGTTTTCACCTGCAACAGGGCACGGGCGGACAGCGCGTTCGCATAGGCGGGCGTCAAGCTGAAATGTTGTATCCGATTGTCGGTTGCGCCCGAGGAACTGCTGGAGCCGCCAATCTCGATGCTGCCCGGATTCAGCGCATCGCGCGCGCCGTTCCAGTAGATGAAGGTATCGCTTGTTTCCCGGACGGCGCCCGCAAGAATATCGATGCGGGAATCGGGCGACACATGCCAGGTGAACTTTGAAAACCCCTGGAAACTTCGGGCATTGTCCATGTTCAGGTAGCCAGCGTCGTACCGGTAGGTTACATTCGTCCACAGGCCCGTACTCGCGCTCAGGGGGCGCGCATGGTTGACGGCGACGCCGCCGAGGGGCCTCGGATTCGCGGATGCTTTCCATTCCCGTCGCCATATATCGTGGCGCGCCGGCTGGTATGCTCCTCCGTATGCTTCCAGATGCGTTTCGGGTCGGGCAGGGTAGGTTTTCGTGACGATATGAATAATGCCGCCCAGCGCCCCGCCGCCGTACAGCGCGGAGCCCGGTCCCTTGAGCACTTCGATCCGCTCTATTTGATGCACCGGGATCAGGTCGAATGGAATGCGTTCCGCATCGGGGCTCAGCATGGGCATGCCGTCTACAAGCAGCAGCACCCGGCTCCCCGTGTTGTAGGAGAATCCGGAGGAACCCCGGATGTTCACCTCGTTTCCGGTCAGTTGTACGCCGGGGACGTATTGCAAGGCGTCGTCCAGGGCAAGCACGTTGCGCGTCACGAGGTCCTCGGCGGTAAGCACGCTTACGCTCGCGGCGGTTTCGCTTGCGACTTTGGTGCGGCGCGTGGTCGTGACGATGATTTCACGGGACTCTACGGCAATGGATTCCAGGACGAAATCGATTTGCGTCGTTTGGCCTGCCGCTATATTGACGGGCTGCACTGCGGTGGCGAACCCCACGATAGAGGCTTGTATTCGGTAGGACCCGGCGGGCGCCGCCCCGATGCGCCAGGTTCCGTCCGCCGCCGACGCTGCGCCGTACGTCGTTCCGAGGAGCACGACATTGACCCCGGGCAGCGGCTCGCCTGTCGCGTCGATTACGCGGCCTGCAACGACGCCCTGCTGGGCTTCGGCGGCCTGCATTCCGCCCAGGCTCCACAATGCGCACAAGCCGATCGCCAGCCGCCGCCATGTTTTCCGGATCGTCATGGGCTGTCGGGAGGAGGGAATGGGGGCGGATCAAGAAAATCGGCCGACATGGAGACGCGGGTGATTTCCCCGGAGGATACAACGATAATGCCTCCGTTTTCTTCCACGAGGCCAACAGGGCGCCAGTCGAACAGTTCGGGGCCGTACTTGTGGGCAACGCCGGAGTAAGGGTATACGCCTGCCGCCACGCTGTCGAGCGTTACGGTCTGCCGCTCCACATGAAACTGCAAACGGTCGCTGAAAACAAGCCGGTTGAGTTGCAGAAAATCGGTGGTGTCCTTCGGGACAAAGCGCAGGGCGACAAACAGCAATTCGTAAATATTTTCGGCGGCGGGCCAGGTTTCCGGGTAGTTTTCATAGGTAATATCGACCACGATCGCGCCGGTTGGCGGCGCGTCGGGCGGGGCAAAGCCCTGGTCGCAGGCGGCAAGCAAGACGGCCGCGATGCATGCCGTCGCCCAGGGCCAGGAAGGGCGAGCGAATGCGCATGCGTGGGGCGACGCGGTCGAAGGCAAGGCAGGGAAACGCACAGGCAAGGCGATAACGATGCGGCAAAGCGGCGCCGGAACGGATACGATCCAAAAATATCAAAAACATTTTTGCCGGGAAAGAAATTTTTGGCTGCATAGCTTCTGCGCTATGCAGGAAACACCCCGCCCGTTTGAGGGTTTGCAGCGCGGTCCTTTTCCTTTCTTCATGCACATCCGGTATGAAAGTATCGAATTTCAAGTACGATTTTCCTCCGGACCTCATTGCAAAGTATCCCGCTGAACCGCGCGATTCGGCTCGGCTCATGGTGCTGGATCGGGCCAACAGGACGATCCGCCACCGGCATATTCGAGACCTTCCGGAATACTTCCGGGAAGGGGACGTCATTGTCGTAAACGACACCAAGGTTTTTCCCGCTCGCTTGTTCGGAAACAAGGAAAAGACAGGGGCGAAAATCCAGGTGTTCCTGCTTCGGGAATTGAACGCCGAAAGCAAATTGTGGGACGTGATCGTGGATCCTGCGCGGAAGATTCGCATCGGCAACAAGTTGTACTTTCACGGGGGCCTGGCCGCCGAAGTGATCGACAACACAACTTCGCGGGGACGAACCATTCGCTTCGTGTTTGAAGGCACGAGCGCGGAGCTCCATGCGAAAATAGACGAGATTGGAAAAACGCCGCTGCCGCCCTACGTAAAACGCCCAGCAGAGGAGGAGGATCGGGAGCGTTACCAGACCATTTTTGCAGAAAGGCGGGGCGCCGTCGCGGTTCCTTCCGCCGGCCTGCATTTTACGCCCGAACTCATCGAAACGCTTCGCGCCAAAGGCGTTCGGATCATGCCCGTTACGCTGCACGTCGGCCTGGGCACGTTTCGTCCAGTCGCCGTGGAGGATATGACCAAGCATCGCATGGATTCGGAGCGCTTTATTATTTCCGAGGAAACCGCAAGCGCCGTGAACGAGGCGTTGCTGTCCCCGGACCATACGGTCACGGCGGCGGGCACGACGGTGGTGCGGGCTATCGAATCGAGCCTTTCTGCGTCGTACTTGTCCAAGCCCACCGGTATGGCGTGGACCGACAAATTCATTTGCCCCCCGTATAAATTCAGAATCACCGAGCGGCTGCTTACGAACTTTCATCAGCCCAGAAGCACGCTGCTGATGCTTGCGGCGGCGTTCGCCGGACACGACTTCGTTATGGAATCTTACAGCCTTGCCGTGAAGGAGGAATATCGCTTGTTCTCCTTTGGGGACGCGATGCTTATATTGTAGGCGCGCCGGTTTTGGCGCTGCGCCGACGCTTCTCCCTGTTCGTGGACCTGGAAACGCCGTGAAGACCGCCCTGCCCATCGTTACCGTACTTATCCCGGCTGCGGGCAGCGGCATGCGCATGGGGGGGCAGCGCAAGCAATACCGCGACTTGGGCGGTGCGCCGCTCCTCGTGCAAACGCTCCGCGTATTCGAGAAGCATCCCCGGGTCAATCATATTGTGGTGGCTGCCCCGGAGGACGACATAAAGTGGTTGACGCTGGATCTGGATTCCCGCGGGTTCCGGAAAATCCATACGGTGACGCCGGGCGGCGACAGCCGACAGGCTTCCGTAGCGGCGGCGCTTGCGGCAGCTCCTTCGCCCGAAACCGTATCGCCCGACAGGGACATTGTGCTTGTGCACGATGCGGTGCGTCCCTTTGTCCCTGCACATTGCATCGATACGTTGGTTTTTACCGCCATCGGGAAGGGAGCGGCGTCCCTCGCGTTGCCCGTTTCGGATACGTTGCGTTTCGTTTCCGGGGGCAAGTTTGGCGAAACCGTGGACCGGACGCACCTCTATCGCATGCAGACGCCGCAAGCCTTTCGCCGCGCCTGGCTGGAAGAGGCGCACCGCGCGGCGCGCAGCGAGGGCGTCGAAGCCCCGGACGATGTGATGCTCGTACAGCATATCGGTCGTCCGGCGGCGCTGGTGGAGGGAAGCGCCCTGAACATTAAGGTGACCACGGCCACGGATTACAATCTGGTGAGCGTCATTCAGTCTGCCTCCGAACGCATGGCTTCCGTAGACGCATGAGAATCGGTTTCGGATACGACGTACACCGCCTTGCAGCGGGTCGCCCCCTCATGATCGGCGGGATAGAGATTCCTTTCGACAAGGGGCTTGCCGGGCATTCCGACGCCGATGTGTTGCTGCACGCTATCGCCGATGCATTGCTTGGCGCGGCGGCGCTGGGCGACATAGGCGCCCATTTTCCCGATACGGATGCGCGCTGGGCAGGCATTGCGGGCGTCGATTTGCTGAGCTGCGTGGCCGACAAACTTTCGGAAGCCGGATACCGCGCGCGCAATGTCGATGCGACGGTGGCGCTTGAGCGTCCGCGCCTGCGGCCCTATGCGCCCCGCATGCGCGCCGTCATCGCCGAGTGCCTTTCCGTGGAGGAGGGGGCAGTATCCGTGAAAGCCACGACCCACGAGGCCATGGACGCCGTGGGGCGCGGAGAAGGCGCGGCTGCCTTCGCCGTGTGCACCATTATATCGAAGGACCAGGATGGACGACCTGCTGCATGATCTGGCGATATGGCTGGACGGGTTGTCTCCGGCATGGGCCTATGCCGGTATTTTACTCGTGGCCTATGGGGAAAATGTCCTTCCTCCGGTTCCCGGAGATATGGCGGTGGCGTTCGGCGGATATCTTGCGGGCGTGGGCAAGTTGCATTTTGCGCTGGTGGTGGGCGTGGCCACGCTGGGCAGCGCGATGGGATTTATGACCATGTATCTCGTCGGATATACGGTGGGCGACGCCGTGCTGCGGTCGCGCTGGTTCCGATGGATTCCCCCGGAACGGATGGACGCCGCCCGGCGGCGCCTGGAGCGTTGGGGGTATGGCCTTGTGGCCGCCAACAGGTTTCTGGCGGGGCTTCGCGGCGTAGTCGGACTTGTCGTCGGGATGGCTCGTCTGGACGGTTTGCGTACGGCGGCGGTGTCTTCGTTGAGCGCCTTCGTCTGGATATTGCTGATCGTATGGGCCGGGTATGCCCTTGGCGATCATTGGGAGGAAGTCGGACGCTGGCTTCAGCGTTACGGACAAGCCGTGCTGCTGCTCTTGGGGTTGGTCTTGCTTGCCGGCGGAGCGCGCCGATATATGCGAAGAAAAAGGACACGCTGATCAAAACCACTTTGCTCGGCGCGTCGCTTTCGGGCGTAAAAATGACGCTTGCGTCGTTGAAATCGGCGGAAAATGCAAAAAGCAAGCCCCGACAAGGAAACTTTGCCCCCGCTGCGGGATATGTTGCTTGTATATTTTGCGGCATGCAGGTTGACGTTGTGCCACGCAGTGCGTATTTTAACAGGCTGTGGTTACCCGCGAATACGGCGAAGCTGGCGTAGCTCAACCGGTAGAGCAGCTCACTTGTAATGAGCAGGTTGGGGGTTCGAGTCCCTTCGCCAGCTCTTTATGCGAATACGTGATTTTGAGAGAACCTTTGCGGAGCGCATGCTCCGACAACGCCGGGCAGGTTGCCGAGTGGTCAAAGGCGGCAGACTGTAAATCTGCTCCCTCAGGGTTCGGAGGTTCGAATCCTCCCCTGCCCACTCTTTTGCGTTTGGCGACGTTGCGTTGCGGAGACAGTCCGCCGCAACGCCGCTCGACGTATCGTGATCGTAGCGGAAGTAGCTCAGATGGTAGAGCATCAGCCTTCCAAGCTGAGGGTCGCGGGTTCGAATCCCGTCTTCCGCTCCAGCAAACGCGCGTTCGTTCCGGCCGCCTTAGCTCAGTGGTAGAGCACTTCCATGGTAAGGAAGGGGTCATCGGTTCAAATCCGATAGGCGGCTCATGCGAGGCCGCTTTTCGCATGCGAATCATTTGGAAAGTACATCGCCGTGCACACGGGCGTAGCTCAATTGGCAGAGCAGCGGTCTCCAAAACCGCAGGCTGCAGGTTCGAGTCCTGCCGCCCGTGCCCGCAACATTCATGGCGCACTGCGCCGTAATCGGAATCGACTATGAAGGTAGTTCAATATCTGGGCGACGTAAGCAAGGAAATGCGCAAGGTCAGCTGGCCTGCGCGCAACGAGCTGATCAGCAGTACGCTCATTACCCTGCTGGCGACCATGATCGTTTCCCTGTACATCTGGGGCGCCGATCAGGTCATTAGCCGGGCGCTGGAGTTCATATACCGCTGAGCGGCTCGTTTGGCAAGCATATCTGTCGAGACATTTTTCTCAGGCACGCGACAAGATGGTCAAGGACAAGGCAGTTATCCGCAAATGGTACGTGCTGCGCACGTTTTCGGGTCACGAAAAGAAGGTCAAGCACTACCTCGAAAAGGAAATCGAGCGTCTCAACCTGCAAGACAGGATCAATGAGGTCATGATCCCGACGGAGACCGTTTTCGAGATGCGCAGCGGCAAAAAGCGTACGCGCGAAAAGACGTTCTTCCCGGGATACGTGATGCTGCATATCGCGCTCGACACCGAGTTGCAGCATGTTATTTCCAGCCTTCCTTCGGTGATAGGCTTTCTGACTACGGGCGACGAACCTACGCCGCTGCGGCCCGACGAAATCAACCGGATCATGGGCAAAATGAACGAGGTCCGGGAGGCAGGCGAGCAGCCGGAGATGCCGTTCAAGAACGGGGATCTTGTCAAGGTGGTGGATGGGCCGTTCAACAATTTCAGCGGCGTAGTCGAGGAGGTGTACCCCGACAAGATGAAGGTCAAAGTGATGGTGTCGATTTTCGGGCGAAAGACTCCGCTCGAACTGGATTATTTGCAAGTGGAGCGGGGAGATTGACGCGCCCGATTGTGAATTCGACTTGAACCTTGGCGCATCACCGTTTTTTGGTGGCGCATTTCCCGAAAATTTGCTATACTGACAGGCTAAGTTTTGCTTCGGGTTAACAGAAAGCGGGAGCCGGGCGCGCCAAACGGCGCAAGGCCCCGGCGTTTGCACCGCACTTTAATCATATTTTGAATATGGCGAAGCCGATCGGCGGGTATGTCAAGCTCCAGATAAAGGCCGGACAAGCGAATCCGGCGCCCCCCATAGGTCCTGCGTTGGCGCAGCATGGGGTGAATATCATGGACTTCTGCAAGCAATTCAATGCCGCGACGCAGGACAGGATGGGGCTTGTCCTCCCTGTGGTGATTACGGTGTACAAGGACAAGACGTTCAGTTTCGTCGTCAAGAGTCCGCCCGCCGCGGTGCTGTTGAAGATGGCGGCGAAGATTCCATCGGGAGCCGGCGACTCCCTCCGGGAGAAGGTGGGTACGGTGACCTGGGAGGATTGCCGCGGCATTGCCGAGCAGAAGATGGCGGACCTCAATGCATTCGATCTGGACAATGCGGCTTCCATGATAGCCGGCACGGCGCGGTCAATGGGGATACGCGTCGAAGGCGCCCCTGCCTGAATGGGGGTATTTACAGCCGGATCGCGATGCTGAGTCCGGCGCATTCCATCATCACGGACACAAGCACTGCATCCGCGGCGTAATCGGATGGCGAAAAAAGGAAAACGGTATCGGCAGGCCGCCGACATGGTCAAAGAGGCCGGCGGCGGCCCCTTCACGCTCGAAGACGCCTGCGTCCTCGTCGCCAGGGCTGGTCTGGCCAAATTCGACGAATCGGTCGATATAGACTTGCGGCTTGGGGTCGATCCGCGCCATGCAGACCAGATGGTGCGCGGCACTGCGGCGTTGCCGCACGGCACGGGCAAGGAGGTGCGCGTACTGGTTCTGGCGAACGAAAGCAAACAGGAAGAAGCGAAGGAGGCAGGCGCCGACTATGTCGGCCTGCACGACTTCATCGAACGCATCCAGAAAAAAGGATGGACGGATTTCGATGTGGTTGTCGCCACGCCCGATGTGATGCGCGACGTCGCCAAACTGGGGCGCGTACTGGGCCCGAGAGGGCTTATGCCGAATCCCAAAAGCGGCACGGTCACGATGGATGTGGCGCCGGCGGTTCAGCAGGTCAAGGCGGGTAAAATCGACTTTCGCGTGGACAAATCCGGCAATCTGCATACGGCCATCGGGAAGGCGTCGTTTTCGGCGGAGCATCTCCGGGAGAATGCGGAAGTGTTTATCCGGGAAGTGCTTCGGTTGCGTCCGGCCTCGGCGAAAGGCGCGTACGTACGGGCGGCTTCGATTTCGACCTCAATGGGACCGCCCATTCCGCTGGACCGCGTTCAGGTCGTAAGCGCGCTGCGATAGCGCTTTCCGCCCTGATTTTATCGTCCGCCACGTGCACGTAATTTACGCCGGCGCTTACGCCGGACAGCCAAAGCAACGGATTGAGATAGCGAGGCGCCGACATGCCCATGACCAAAACGGAAAAGGAAACGATGATTGCGGAGATCGGGCAGATGCTCGACGCCAACGTCATCGTATACCTGACGAATTATTCCGGCCTGACCGTCAGCCAGGCAAACGATTTGCGCAATCGTTTTCGCGACGCCGACGTGTCCTTCAAGGTATACAAGAACACGTTGGCGCGCCTTGCGATGGATGAGCGTCCGGAGTATAGCGCCTTGGCGGAATACCTGAAAGGCCCTACGGCTATCGCTTTTGGCGGCGAGCCGTCCGCGCCGGCCCGCGTCATCCGGGATTTTCTGAGAGACGAATCGGTGACGCATCCCGAAGTCAAGGCGGTCTACATAGACGGCGCTTTTTACGGGGAAGGTTCGCTGGAGATGCTGGCTTCGCTCAAGTCGAAAGACGAATTGCTCGGCGACATAGTGGGCTTGTTGCTGGCTCCTGTTTCCAATGTAGTCGGCGCCGTGCAGGCGCCTGCGCGCAATCTGGTTGGCGCGATTCGCGAAATCGCCGATCGCGCTGCATGACCGCGCGTCATGCCCGACCTCAACCCTCATCGTTACTTTCACCATCCATCCTTAATGCGCGGCACAGTGGCCGGAACCGGCGACAAAGACTGCTCGCAGGAGAACTCATACACCATGGCGGATATTAAGCAAATCGCAGAAGAACTTGTCAACCTCACGGTCAAGGAGGCCAACGACCTGGCGACCCTGCTCGAAGAGGAATATGGCGTCAAGCCGGCGGCCGCGGCCTCGGTGGTCGCGGCAGGCCCCGCTGTCGGAGGCGACGGCGCGGCCGCCGCCGAGGAGCAAACGGAATTCGATGTGGTGCTCAAGGGCGTCGGGGGCAACAAGATTGCCGTGATCAAGGAAGTGCGTAGCCTCACGGGCCTTGGGTTGAAGGAGGCGAAGGGACTCGTAGACGGCGTGCCGAACACCGTAAAGGAAGCGGTCGGCAAGGACGAAGCCCAGGAAATCAAGACCCGGCTTGAGGGAGCAGGCGCCGAAGTCGAACTCAAATAAGCGGGAGACGCCGGGCGCCTTGCGCATCGTTTCCACCGTTGTCCTTCGATCCGTTTCTTTCCTTTCCAGTCACTGCATCCATGCTCCATACGAACGGTCAAGCCGCGAAAGGCAAACGTATCTCTTATGCTCGCATCCCGACCATACACGAATATCCGGATTTTCTGGCGATCCAGCTCCGGTCGTACGCGGATTTCGCGCAGCCGGACATGTCGCCGGAAGAACGAAAGGATATTGGACTCCAGGGGGTTTTCAAGGAGCATTTTCCAATTCAGGACAGTCGCGAGCGGTATACCCTTGAATTCATAGACTACGAACTGGATACGCCGAAGCATTCGGTGGCGGAGTGCATTGCGCAGGGCCTGACCTATGCCGTGCCACTCAAGGCCCGCCTTCGCCTGTCGAGCAAGGAGGACGAGGACGAGGACGAACCGGCGGCGGCGATCGAGCAGGAGGTGTACCTTGGCAACCTGCCGTTCATGACGCCGCAAGGCGCTTTTGTCATCAACGGCGCGGAGCGCGTGGTCGTTTCGCAGCTGCATCGTAGTCCCGGGGTGTTTTTCGGGCTGAGCATTCATCCGAACGGGACGGAGTTGTATTCCGCCCGCGTCATACCTTTCCGGGGATCCTGGATTGAATTTTCCACCGATGTAAGCAACGTAATGTGGGCTTACATCGATCGGAAGAAAAAACTTCCGGTTACGACGCTTTTGCGCGCGTTGGGGCACTCCTCCAACGATGAAATCATGCAACTCTTCGACTTGGCCGACGAAGGGGACGTATCTACGAAGCGGGCGTTCGGCAAGTGTATCGATCACGACCTGGCGGCGTCGATTACGGTTCCGGAAGTGCATGAGATCGTGGACGAGGACACCGGCGAAATTCTTGAGGAGAAAACCGAGCACAAGGTGATTCTCCCTGCGCGCCATACGCTTCGGGAGGACGATTACGCCAAACTGAAGGCAGCGGGGGTCAAGAAGGTCTGGCTCCTGAAGAAGGACGAGGAAGACCAGATCGACAAGTCCACGCTGATCGACACCCTGCGGAAGGATCCCACCCATTCGACCGACGAGGCGCTGAAAGAATTGTATTTGCAGCTTCGGGGCAGCGAGGCGCCTGATCTGGAAAATGCGCGGGGCATTCTGGACCGCCTCTTTTTTAGCGAAAAGCGGTACGACCTTGGCGAAGTGGGCCGGTATCGCATCAATACGCGCCTGGAACTCGATACGCCTTCGGATACGTTGACATTGACGCCCGGGGACATTGTGGGGATTATCCGGGAGCTGGTCAATTTGCAGAATGGCAAGAGCAACGTAGACGATATCGACCACCTTGGCAACCGCCGGGTGCGTACGGTCGGCGAGCAGCTTTCCACCCAGTTCTCGCTGGGGCTTGCGCGCATGGCCCGCACCATCAAGGAGCGCATGAATATGCGCGATGCGGACAAGTTTTCGCCGCAAGAGCTGGTCAACGCCCGCACGGTTTCGAGCGTGATCAATACCTTTTTCGGGACCAATCAGCTCAGCCAGTTCATGGATCAGACGAATCCGCTGGCCGAATTGACGCACAAGCGTCGCATGTCGGCGCTGGGCCCGGGCGGACTGACCCGCGAACGCGCCGGATTCGAGGTGCGCGACGTGCATTACACGCACTACGGGCGGTTGTGTCCTATCGAGACGCCGGAGGGGCCGAACATCGGTCTGATCTCTTCGCTTTGCGTGCACGCCACCATCAATGGCTTCGGCTTCATAGAAGCGCCGTATCGGGTCGTTAAAAACAGCAAGGTGACCGAGGAGATTTGTTTTCTTTCCGCGGAGGAAGAAGACTCTGCCGTTATTGCCCAGGCCAATGCGCCGATTGGCGAGGACGGACATTTCGTCAACGAATACGTGAAGTGCCGCTATCGGGGCGATTTTCCCATCGTGGCGCCGAAAGACGTCGAATACATGGATGTGGCGCCGAACCAGATTGTGTCTCCGGCGGCAAGCCTGATTCCTTTTCTGGAACACGACGACGCCAATCGCGCCCTGATGGGATCGAACATGCAGCGTCAGGCGGTGCCCTTGTTGCGCGCAGAGGCGCCAGTGGTCGGCACGGGCCTTGAAGGGCGCGTGGCGCGAGATTCGCGCGCGGTGCTCGTGGCGGAAGGCGAAGGGGTTGTCGATTATGTCGATGCTATGCGCATCGTGGTGCGCTACGATCAGGACGAAGAAGACATCGACCTGAGTTTCGAGGATACTGTCCGCGAATATCGACTGGTGAAGTTCCGTCGAACGAACCAGGATACCAGCGTGAATCAGAAACCGATCGTTCGGAAAGGCCAGCGCGTATCGAAGGGAACCGTGTTGACGGACGGGTTCGCCACGGAAAACGGCGATCTTGCGCTGGGCAAGAATGTGCTGGTTGCCTTCATGCCCTGGCGCGGCTACAACTTCGAGGACGCCATCGTGCTGTCCGAGCGGCTGGTGACCGAAGATGTGTACACCTCTATACATATCGAGGAATTCGAGCTGCAGGTGCGCGACACGAAGCGCGGCGAGGAAGAGCTTACCCGGGAGATTCCGAATGTCTCGGAAGAGGCCACCCGGGACCTTGACGAACGAGGCGTCATCCGCGTAGGCGCCGAGGTGAACGCCGGCGATATCATTGTTGGCAAGATCACGCCCAAGGGCGAGACGGATCCCACGCCGGAAGAAAAACTGCTCCGCGCCATTTTCGGCGACAAGGCGGGCGACGTGAAGGACGCTTCCCTGACGGCGCCGCCGGGCATGAAGGGCGTTGTGATCGCTACCGAGTTGTTTGGTCGCCGCAAACTGGATTCCACCTCAAAGAAGCTGGAGGGAAATCGTCTTGTCGAGATCGAAGCGCGGTTTAATCGCGAAAAAGCGGCGTTGGACGAAGCGTTCTGGGAGAAATTTTTCCGGATCGTAGGGCGCAAATCGTCTGCGGGCGTAGAAGGCCGCGATGGCGCTGTCCTGCTTTCAAAAGGCGCCCGCTTTACGCAGAAGGCGTTCAGGAATGTTGCGCCCGATCAGCTTGCGCCCGGCAAAGACATGACGCTTGATCCGGAAACGAACGGGCGCATGCGGAAGTTGCTCCGCAATTACGCCCGCGCCCGCAGCCGCATCGACGGGGAAATGAAGCGCGACAAGCATCAGGTGCAGATGGGGGACGAATTGCCCCCGGGCATCGTGCAGTTGGCCAAGGTGTATGTGGCGCGCAAGCGCAAGGTCCAGGTAGGAGACAAGATGGCCGGTCGCCATGGAAACAAGGGGGTGGTCGCCCGCATCGTGCCTGTGGAGGACATGCCGTTCATGGAGGACGGTACGCCCGTCGATATCGTGCTCAACCCGCTGGGCGTGCCTTCCCGCATGAACCTGGGCCAGATATTCGAGACGCTTCTCGGATGGGCCGGCAAGGAACTCGGCGCATCGTTCGCCACGCCGATTTTCGACGGCGCCAAGATGGAAGATATCCGGGCCAGGCTCGAGGAAGCGGGGTTGCCGCTCGACGGGCGCGCCCAGTTGTACGATGGCCGCACCGGCAAGGAGTTCGATGAAAAGACCACGGTCGGCTACATCTATATGCTGAAGCTGAGTCATCTTGTGGAGGACAAGATTCATGCGCGCAGCATTGGCCCGTACAGCCTCATTACGCAACAGCCGCTGGGAGGCAAGGCGCAGCTTGGCGGACAGCGCCTTGGAGAGATGGAGGTGTGGGCGCTTTACGCCTACGGCGCAGCGCACACCTTGCAGGAAATGCTGACATACAAATCGGACGATGTCCAGGGGCGATCGAAAGCATACGAATCGATCGTCAAGGGAGAGAACATGCCCGAAGCCGGTATGCCGGAGAGTTTTCAGGTGCTTGTTCGGGAGCTTCAGGGGCTTGGCCTCGAAGTTCGTCTCGATTGACCGCGCTGCAAGGCGCCTTGTACGGAATCGTTCCAGGATTCAGAATTGCGAAAGAGCCCCATGCCCTACGGAAAGACGCAGCAGATCAAGAAGCAGTTCAGCAAAATCACCGTCAGTTTGTCCAGCCCGGAAAGCGTGCTGGAGCGGTCTCATGGCGAAGTGCTCAAGCCCGAGACCATAAACTACCGGTCGTTCAAGCCGGAGAAAGACGGTCTTTTTTGCGAAAAAATATTCGGACCCGTCAAGGACTGGGAATGTCATTGCGGCAAGTACAAGCGCATTCGCTACAAGGGCATCATCTGTGATCGTTGCGGGGTAGAGGTCACGCAGAAAAAGGTGCGCCGCGAACGCATGGGGCATATTACCCTCAGCGTACCCGTAGTGCATATCTGGTATTTCAAGACGTTGCCGAACAAGATCGGCCACCTCGTTGGACTCAAGTCGAAGGACCTTGAGAAGATTATCTACTATGAGAACTATGTCGTTATCCAGGCGGGGAGCGCGGCAGAGCATGGCGTCGAGGAAAATCAGCTTCTGAACGAAGACGAATATTTCAACATTCTGTACCAGATACGGGACGACAACCATCGGCTTGCCGACGACGACCCGAACAAGTTCATTGCCCGCATCGGGGGCGAAGCGGTAGAGACGATCTTGCGCCGCCTGGATTTGCCGTCCTTGTCGAAGCAGTTGCGTCACAAGATCAAGACGGAAACGAGCCAGGCCCGCAAGGCCGACGCCCTGAAGCGCCTGGCCGTCGTGGAAGGATTCCGCGACGCCAACACGCGCCTCGAAAACCGGCCCGAATGGATGGTTATGCGGGTGATTCCGGTTATTCCGCCGGAATTGCGCCCCCTCGTTCCGCTGGAGGGCGGGCGCTTTGCTACGTCGGACCTGAATGATTTGTACCGGCGCGTCATCATTCGCAATAACCGCCTCAAGCGACTGATCGACATCAAGGCGCCTGAGGTCATTTTGCGGAACGAGAAGCGCATGCTTCAGGAAGCGGTCGACTCGTTGTTCGACAACAGCCGCAAGGCCAACGCCGTGCGCAGCGATTCGAACCGGGCCCTGAAATCATTGAGCGACATGCTCAAGGGCAAGCAGGGGCGGTTCCGTCAGAACCTGCTCGGAAAGCGCGTGGATTATTCGGGCCGTTCGGTGATTGTCGTGGGCCCCGAACTCGACATACATCAGTGCGGTTTGCCGAAGGAGATGGCTGTCGAATTGTTCAAGCCCTTCGTGATTCGCAAACTCATTGAGCGGGGCATCGTCAAGACAGTCAAGAGCGCCAAAAAGGTGGTGGACCGGCGCACGGCGGACGTATGGGATATTCTTGAGAAGGTTATCGAAGGACGTCCCGTGCTGCTGAACCGGGCCCCCACGCTGCATCGCCTGGGCATCCAGGCGTTCCAGCCCATCCTGATCGAGGGCAAGGCCATCCGGTTGCATCCGTTGGTGTGTACGGCCTTTAACGCCGATTTCGACGGGGATCAGATGGCGGTGCATGCGCCCCTGAGCCATGACGCTTGTCTGGAAGCGTGGGTGCTCATGCTGTCGAGCCATAATATTTTGAGTCCGGCGCACGGCGGCCCGGTTGCGGTGCCGACGCAAGACATGGTGCTTGGCCTGTACTATCTCACGAAAATGCGGTCGGGCCGGCAAGGGGACGGCATGCGCTTCGCGAGTCTTACGGAAGTCCGCCAGGCGTACGACCAGGAGCAGGTCGATTTGCATGCCCATATTCACGTGCGCGTCGCTCCGGGCAAGATTGAGGAAACGACCGTAGGCCGCGTACTTTTCAACGAGGTGATTCCGGATGAGGTCGGTTTCATCAACGCCGTCCTTACGAAGCGCAATCTGCGTCCGATCATCGGGCGCGTACTCAAGGCCAGCGGATTCCAGAAAGCGTCCCGTTTTCTCGACGACATCAAGCGGTTGGGCTTTGAACAGGCCACCACGGCGGGGCTTACCTTCTCGCTGGCCGACATCATCGTGCCGGACGTGAAGGAGAAGATCATTTCGGATGCGCAAGCGGAGGTAGACCGCGTACGCGGCAATTACGAGATGGGCTTCATGTTCGAAAGCGAGCGTTACAATCAGGTAATCGATATCTGGACAAAGACGAACAACCGGGTTTCCGAAACGCTTTTCGAAACGCTTCGGAACGACAAGGGCGGCTTCAACGCCATTTATATGATGGCGGACTCGGGCGCTCGCGGGTCCAAGGAGCAGATTCGCCAGCTTGGGGGCATGCGCGGCCTGATGGCCAAGCCGCAGAAGAGCCTTGTGGGTTCGGTGGGAGAAATCATTGAGAACCCGATTATTTCGAATTTCAAGGAAGGCCTTTCCGTGCTCGAATATTTTATTTCGACGCACGGCGCGCGCAAAGGGCTTGCCGACACGGCCCTGAAGACCGCCGACGCCGGTTATTTGACGCGCCGCCTGGTGGATGTTGCACAGGATGTGACGATCGTGCAGCAGGATTGCGGCACGCTGCGCGGCATCCGGATATCGGCGTTGAAGGACAATGAGGAGATTGTCGAGCCGTTGGCCGATCGGATCGTGGGGCGCGTTTGCATGCACGATGTGTCCGATCCGCTTTCCGGCGAGATGATTATCGCCGCCAATGAAATGATCGACGAGCAACGGGCGCGGCAGATTTCCGAAACATCCATTGAGGAAGTCGAAATACGTTCGGCCCTCACCTGCGAGTCGCGCCGCGGCGTGTGCGCCTTGTGCTACGGGCGGAATCTCGCCACCGGACACCTTGTGGAAACCGGCGAAGCGGTGGGCGTAGTGGCCGCGCAGTCCATTGGAGAGCCGGGCACGCAGCTTACGCTCCGGACGTTCCATATCGGCGGCACGGCCAGTCTGATTTCCGCCGAAAGTACGCTCCAGACGAAATTTGCGGGCAAGGCGGTGTACGAAAACCTGCGCACCGTTACGCTGAACGACGACGAGGGGAAAGATGTGGTGCTCACGCGCCAGGGCGAGGTGACGATTGTCGATCCGGAAGACGCCGGGCGACACCTGATTTCGTATGTCATTCCGTACGGCGCCGAAATGCTGGTTGCGGACGGAGAGATTGTCGAAAAGGGGAGCGTGCTGGCCAGTTGGGATCCTTACAACAGCGTGATTCTGTCGGAAGTCTCCGGGAAGATTTCCTTCAAGGACATTGTCGAAGGCACTACCTATCGCGAGGAATCCGACGAGCAGACGGGACACAAGGAGAAAGTCATTACCGAAAGCCGCGAACGTTCGCTGACGCCGGCCCTCATTGTAAAACGAGCGAAAGAAAAGGACCGCGAGTATACGCTTCCGGTGCGGGCGCGCATCCAGGTGGACGAGGGAGAAGAGATTCAGGCAGGCCAGGTGATGGTGAAAATTCCGCGCCAGTCCGCCAAGACAGGCGATATCACGGGCGGCCTTCCCCGCGTGACCGAATTGTTCGAGGCCCGGATGCCCGCCGATCCGGCGGTTGTTTCCGAGATCGATGGCGTGGTTCGTTTCGGCGGACGGCGCCGGGGCGCGCAGGAAATTGTGGTTACTTCCCGCGACGGTTCGGAAAGCCGGACGTACCTGGTGCCGCTTTCGAGGCATATCCTTGTCCACGAACACGACTTTATACGCGCAGGCGGCCAGCTCTCGGACGGGCAGGTATCCCCGCAGGATATTTTGTCCATCAAGGGGCCGCGCGCCGTGCAGGAGTATCTCGTGAACGAGATTCAGGAAGTGTACCGCATGCAGGGCGTGACGATCAACGACAAGCATATTGAAGTGATCGTTCGCCAGATGATGCAGAAGGTGCGCGTAGCGGATCCGGGGGATACGACCTTGCTGGAAGACTATACGGTAGACCGGTTCGCCATGGAGGAACTCAACGACCGTCTCTACGACCGGTTTGTGGTCGCCGATCCGGGCGATTCCGATTTCTCGGTGGGCGCTATCGTGAGTCGAAGGAAAATGCGCGAGGTGAATTCGGCGATGAAGCGACAAGACCTCAAGCAGGTGGAGGTGCGCGAAACCCAGCCCGCCGTGGCGCAGCCGATTCTTCTGGGCATCACGCAGGCCGCGCTCTCGACCGATTCGTTCGTGTCGGCGGCTTCGTTCCAGGAAACGACCAAGGTGCTTACCAATGCGGCGATCAAGGCGCAGGTGGATCCGCTGTACGGACTCAAGGAAAATGTGATCGTGGGTCATCCGATTCCGGCGGGAACCGGGCAGCGGCGTTTCCGGGACCTGGTTGTCGGCTCGAAGACCGAACTGGCCGAATTGCAAGCCGCCATCGGCGGGGATGGCGATTCGGTTGCGGCGACGTCCGACGCGCCGGATGCAAGGGCCGAGGAAGTCAAGCTATAAGGAAGCTCTGATTAACAGAGGCTGCGAAGGGCGCGCTGGCGTGCAGGGGCCGTAAATTTTTGCAGTGTTTCCGCAACTATGGAAGAAATTTTCCGTATTGCGGAGTAATCCCCCAAAAATTGCTTTGCCAGAACGACATGGTCGCCGCTATGCCGAACCGCCTCCCGCAATACGTCCGAACGTGGTCCCTCCTTGCCGCCGCGCTGCTGGTTACGGCGAACTTCCATGCAGGCGACGCCGACCTGGTCGATATCAAGGATACGGTCAAGCGTTCCTACAAGGTTCGTCCCGGCGGCACCCTGGAGCTGGACATAGATCAGGGTCGAGTGGAGATATTGCCCGGACCTGGCCGGGAGGTGCTTATCGAGGTAGAGCGGAAGGTGACGACTGATTCCCGCGAAAAGGCCGAGCGCATTTTCGAACGGCACGAACTGCAAATCGAGGAACGGGACGGGGGCGTCTACGTGGAGTCGCGCTTTGACCAGGAGGATACGTTCTGGAACCGCATTCGCTCCGTCGATCGGCTCAGAGTGCGGGTCCGGGCAAGGATCCCCGAGAACTACAACGTCGAATTCAGGACGGGCGCAGGCAATGTGGAACTGGGGTCTTTTTCCGGAAACATTTCCGGCCTGACCGGGGCAGGCAACATTGAAATCGGCGAAGTGAGCGGATCGGTCGAGGTGGTTTCGGGTTCTGGCAATATCGCCATCGAAAGTGCAGGCGAGAAAGTGGAGGCGTATGCGGGCGCAGGCAATGTGGTTATTCGATCCACGCGCGGCGAAGCCACGGTCAAGGTGGGCGCGGGCAACATTGAAGTGTATATTACCGACCAGCCGGACGGAGCGTCTCATCTTAGTACGGGGGCCGGAAGCGTCATGGTGTATGTGGCGGGCAGCGTAGGCGTGGACGTCGATGCAGAGTGCGCCGCAGGGTCGGCGAGTACGGACTATCCGCTGGGCGTGGAAGGCAGGTGGACCCGAAAAACCTTTGCAGGCAGTATTAATGGCGGCGGCCCGGACTTGCGCATGTACGCCGCCGTGGGCAATGTGGCCTTGCGCAAGCAGTAGCGCCCGACGAAATTTGTCGCAGCGGGGCCAGCAGAGTATCCGGGGGCCGTCCGAAGATGCGGGCGGCCCTGTTTGTTTTTCCTGCGCGACGTATTCGGATCGGGCTTTTATTCCGTTGCGATTTTTCTTTTCTTTCGGAAGACGTAGTGCGCTTGCGTTGCGCTTTTTTCGTTCAGAATGAGAAACAGGCATGTCGGACGCCATATCGGAATCGGAAAAGACGCTTGCCGCGCCGCCGGGCAGCGGAGCGCTCACCCTGGGAAAGACCCTGCCAGACTTGCTGTACGAAGCGTCGGAGCGGTATGTGAACCGCCGTGCGTTTAACGAGCCGGACGGAGCGGGCGGCTGGCGGTCCTTTTCCCTGAGCGCGTTTCGGCGCCATGCCGAGGAAGTGGCGCTGGGACTCGCCGATCTCGGATTGGCGCACGGGGACCGTCTTGCGCTTTATATGGAAAGCGATGTGTCGTTCTGCGTGGCGGACATGGGTTGCTTGCTGGCCGGCGTCATTGACGTACCCATGTATCTGGCGCATGGGCCAGACCAGATTCGGTATGTGCTCGCCCATTCGGGGGCGAAGGTCGTGGCGGTTTCCAGCGGACGACACCTGCAAGCCATCCAGGATATATTGCCCGAATGCCCTGCGGTTTCGGCGGTGATCGCGGCGGACGGGGAGACGCTGGATGCGGCGTCGCTTCCGGAAGGCGTGGAAGCCTTCACGCTGGATGCGGTTCGGGATTTCGGGCGTCGCCGGATGGAGGAAGACGCCGACGCCGTTGCTGCGTTGCGCGAGCGGGTGGGGCCGCAGGATTTGGCTACTATTCTGTATACGAGCGGCACGACGGGGCAGCCCAAGGGCGTCGTACTGACGCATGAAAATATCAGCGCGAATGCGCTTACGTCTTTTTCCGGGATGCCGGGCTATCGCGCAGGCGAGGAGGGCGAGCAGATCGTTTCGTTTTTGCCTCTGACCCATATTTTCGCGAGGATGCTCCAGTACGGCTTTATCTATCATGGGTCGTCCGTGTATTTCACGACGCAGGAATTCCTCATGCAGCACATCGCCGAGGTGCGGCCCACCATATTCGCCACGGTGCCGCGGGTGCTGGAGAAAGTGTACGCCGCCGTGCTGACGCGGATTGCCGGCATGCGCGGCCTGCAAAAGGCCATCGCTTCCTGGGCGTTGTCCAAGGGCGAACGGTACAACGTATTGTCGCCGCCGAGCGGACTCCAGGCGTTATCGCTCAAGGCGGCGGATCGCCTTCTCTTCGAAAAATGGCGCAAGGCGCTGGGCGGCCGCGTGCATTTTCTTATTTCGGGCGGCGCGGCGCTGGGCGCGCGCCTGACCAATTTGTTTGCGGCGGCGAACATTACGGTGCTGGAAGGATACGGCCTTACGGAAACGAGCCCCGTGATCTCCTTTAACCGAAAAGGGCGCGTTCAGCCCGGTACGGTGGGGGAATTGATTCCGGGAGCCGAGGTGAAGATTGCGGAGGATGGAGAGATTTTGACGCGTGGGCCGTACGTGATGCAGGGATACTACAAGAACGAGGCCTTGACGAAAGAGGTCATCGATGAAGAGGGGTGGTTGCATACCGGCGATATCGGGTTGTTTTCGCCGCCGGGCTATTTGCGGATCACGGACCGAAAGAAATCGCTTTTCAAGCTCTCCACGGGAAAATATGTGGCGCCCCAGCCCATCGAGAACCGGTTGCGGGCGCATCCGGCGATCGAAGAGGCCATGGCGTTGGGCAGCGGCCGCCAGTATTGCGCGGCGCTCGTGTTTCCAGATCTGGAGAATCTGAAGGATTACGCCCGGACTTGCGGCGCAGAGGAAGGGTTGTCCGCCGAAGCGCTGGTCGCCTTGCCCGCCGTGCAAGCGCATCTGCGCGAGCTGGTGCGGGAGGCCAATGCAGGCATGGAGCCATGGTCGAGCATTAAACGGTTTCGCATAGCGATTGCTTCGCTCACGACGGAAAACGGTTTGCTTACGCCCACGCTGAAGGTGCGCCGACGGCAGGTCGAAGAACGATTTGCGGAAGAAATCGGGGAGATGTACGGCGAAGGGGATCTGCCCGCCGAAGTCGTGGTAGTGGAGGAACGCAAGTAGAACGCCGCCGCCGTTCGCTGTTCGTTACGGCGTCGTCCGTACGGAATTTTCAAGACCCTGTTCATATTTTCATATTATGCACGCACATTCGACGGCAGCGCCCGACCATGTTTCGGACGCATTCGCTCCGCCTCATGCCTGGCTCCCGTTTCGCAAAGCCGCCGTACTGGGCGCCGGCGTCATGGGCGCGCAAATTGCCGCGCACCTTGCCAATGCGGGGCTGCATGTGTTGTTGTTCGATGTGGCGTTCGAGAAAGGCGCGACCCGCAACGCTATTGTCGAGCGGGGACTGAAAGCCGCCGCGCAAGCCAGGCCTGCGCCGTTTTTCAGCGAGGCGGCGCGCGGTCGCATTGAGGTCGGCAATTTCGAAGATCACCTCGACCGGTTGTCCGAAGCGGAATGGGTGATCGAAGCGGTGGTGGAGCGACTGGACGCGAAGCGCGCCTTGCTCGAACAGGTCGAATCGGTTATTCGGCCGGGGACCATCGTATCCACCAATACGAGCGGACTTTCCGTAGCCCGGATCGCCGCCGGACACAGCGAAGCGTTTCGGCGCCATTTCCTCGGCGCCCATTTTTTCAATCCACCGCGCTATTTGCGGCTGCTGGAACTGGTTCCCGCCCCGGATACGGACCCGGACGCGCTGGCTCGCATCGCGCATTTTGGACGGATTCACCTCGGAAAAAGCATTGTCATAGCCAGGGATACGCCCTATTTCATAGGGAATCGCATCGGGGTGTACGGCATGATGCAGGCGATTCGCGGCTTTACGGAGCAGGGCTATGCGATCGAAGAGATCGACGCCCTGACGGGTCCGCTGGTTGGCCGTCCCCGATCCGCCACGTTCCGTACGGCGGACGTGGTGGGCCTTGATGTATTGTGGGCCGCGGCGCGCAATCTGTACGAGGCGGTTCCGGACGACGAAAGCCGCGAGGCCTTTCGCCCGCCGGACTTGTTGTCCCGATTGGTGCAGGCGGGGCGGCTGGGGCAAAAGACCCGGACGGGGTTTTATGCGAAAGAAGACGGGGAAATCAAGTCCGTGGACCCGGAGTCCCTGACGTATGGTTCTGCGCGGCCCGTGCAATTGCCCGCCCTGCCGGGAATAAGCCGTTTGCGCGCCGTGGAGGACCGTTTGCGGGCGTTGTATGAAGCGGATGGGCGTTCGGGCGCCTTCTTTCGGGGTACGACGCTGGATTTGCTGGCGTACGCTGCGCGAAGAATCCCTGAAATTTCGGAACGGCCTGCAGCTGTGGACCGCGCCATGCGCTGGGGGTTCGGCTGGGAACTGGGTCCGTTCGAGCTGTGGGATGCGCTGGGCGCCAGGCGGGTTCTGAACGATATGGACGCCGCGGGGCTGGAAACGCCTGCCTGGGCGGCGGATGCAGTGGGGGCGGGCGGGTTTTACCGGGCCGATGGGGGAGCGCGGGCGGTCTATGTTCCGGCAAGCGCGGGGCATGCGCCCGATCCCGCTCCGGAAGATTATGTGGGCTTGGCCGCCATCCGGTCGGAGGCGGGGCGGACCTTGTGGGAATCGAGCGAGGCGGGCCTGCTCGATATGGGCGAGGGGGTGGCGTTGCTGGAGTTTCGTTCGAAGGCGAATACGCTGGGCCAGGGCGTGATGGAAGCGATCGCGTACGCCGTCGACCATGTTGAAGGAGATTCGTCGCGCAAGGGGCTTGTGATAGGAAACGAGGGGCGTAATTTCTCGGTGGGGGCGAATCTCGTGGAACTGGCGGGCGCCTTGCAGCAGGGAGCCGTACAGGCGGTGGATCGGCAGATCGAGGTATTTCAGCAAACGATCCAGCGCGTGCGGCATGCGCGCAAGCCGGTGGTCGCAGCAGCCCATGGGCGGGCGCTGGGCGGCGGGTGCGAGTTGCTCATGGCGTGTCCGAATCAGGTGGTTTCGGCGGAGTGTTACGCAGGCCTTGTGGAACTGGGCGTGGGGCTGATTCCGGCGGGAACGGGTACGATGCGCCTGGCGGCGAAAGCGTCCCGTCGGGCGGCAAACGGCCATCCGTCCGAAATTCAGGCCTGGATTCAGCGATTTTTCGAAACGGTGGCGATGTCCCGCGTTTCGACGAGCGCGGAGGAAGCGCGGCAATTGGGTTTTCTGACGCAGCATGCCCGGATCGTCATGCACGAGGACCGGCGGCTTTTTGTAGCCCGCGAGGAGGCGCTGCGCCTTTCCGCCGCAGGGTATCGCCCGCCGGTCCCGCAACGTATTCGGGTGTTGGGGCGGCCCGGCGGGGCGGCGCTGGACGTGATGGCGCGGCAGTTCGTCGAGGGTCGGTTTATATCCGAATACGATGCATGGCTTGCCGGGCGGCTTGCCTTCGTAATGACCGGAGGAGACCTGACCGGCGCCGAAGAGGTGGACGAGGAATACCTCATTGAACTGGAGCGCCGCGTGTTTATCGAGCTGATATGCGAGCAAAAAACGCAAGACCGCATTGCACACATGTTAAAGACGAAAAAACCGCTGAGGAATTAACCCATGCAGGACGCTTTCATCGTTCGCAGCGTACGCACGGCTGTAGCCAAGGCTGACCGGGGAGCGCTCCGGCAAGTTCGTCCTGAACGGATGGGCGCGGCGGTGGTGCGCGAAGCGATTCGCCGCGTCGAGGGACTTGACGCGGGCGCAGTCGAGGATGTATTGATGGGGTGTGCTTTCCCGGAAGGCGCCCAGGGACAGAATATCGGCCGCCTGATTGCGCAGAAGGCGGGTTTGCCGGACGAAGCGCCCGGCGCTACGGTCAATCGATTTTGCTCCTCGGGCCTCCAGACGATCGCCATGGCGAGCCAGGCGATTCGCACGGGTTCGATGCAGGTGGCGGTGGCGGGGGGCGTCGAGTCGATGAGCATGGTGCCGATGACGGGCTTCTTTTTTCAGCCCGACCCCGGCCTGGCGGCGCAGGACATGGATGTCTACGTTTCGATGGGCATTACGGCGGAGAATGTAGCCGCGCGCCACGGTATTTCCCGGGAAGATCAAGACCGGTTTGCGCTCCGTTCGCACGAGCGGGCGCTGGAGGCCATCCGGGCGGGGCGTTTTGCGGACGAAATTCTTCCCATCGAAATCGAGGAGACGCGCTACGAAGAGGGGGCTGCGCGGACCGCTCGCCGGACGTTCGATACGGATGAGGGGCCGCGTTCCGACACCAGCCTTGAAGCCCTTGGCCGCTTGCGCCCGGTTTTTCGGAATGGGGGCTCGGTGACGGCGGGCAATACGTCCCAGCGCTCCGACGGAGCGGCGGCGTTGACGCTGATGAGCGAGGCGCGCGCGAAGGAACTGGGCGTGGAGCCCGAGGCCCGGCTCGCGGGGTTCGCCGTGGTCGGGGTGGCGCCCGAAGTCATGGGCATGGGGCCTGTGCCTGCGATACGCAAGGCGCTGGAGCAAACCGGACTGGATATTCGGGACATAGGCCTGGTGGAACTGAACGAAGCCTTTGCCGCGCAGGCGCTTGCGGTGATTCGCGAGGCGGGTCTCGACGAGGAGATCGTGAATGTGAACGGAGGCGCCATCGCGCTGGGGCATCCCCTCGGATGCACGGGCGCGAAATTGACGGTCACGCTCATTCGGGAAATGGCGCGGCGCAAGGTCCGGTATGGCCTGTGCACGATGTGCGTAGGTGGGGGAATGGGCGCTGCCGGCGTGATCGAGTATCTTGGGGGTTGACGGAGCAAGGAACTATGCCTTATTACCATTTCCTGCAGGATGTGGCGGTCATCTGGGTAGTGATCGTATTTGTTCTGGCGCTTTTCGCGGCGGGGTATGCAGGCGCCCCGTTGCTCGTGTACGCCCTCCTGTGGTCGGCCTTGCTTTACGGGTTGGGAGCCCCTGCGTGGCTCTGGGCGCTGCCGGGCGCATTGGCGCTCGCGTTTCATGTGCCTGCCCTGCGGCGTTTGCTGGTTTCCGGCCCGGTCATGCGCGTGTTGGGCTCGGCGGGTTTTCTGCCCACGATTTCCGAAACCGAACGGGCGGCCATCGAAGCGGGGGACGTATGGGTGGATGGAGATTTGTTTTCGGGCCGTCCCGATTTCGGGAAATTGCTGGCCATGCCGTATCCCGACCTGACGGACGAGGAACGCGCATTCATGGAAGGACCTTTGGAACGGGTGTGCGCCATAACCGACGACTGGGAGACGCATCGCCGCGGCGATCTGTCCCGGGCGGTGTGGGATGCGCTCAAGGAAGAACGTTTCTTCGGCATGATCATACCGAAGGAATATGGCGGCCTGGGTTTTTCGGCGATGGCCAACAGCGCGGTTGTGGCGAAAACCGCGACCCGCTCGTTGCCGCTGGCCATCACCGTCATGGTGCCGAATTCGCTGGGTCCGGCCGAATTGCTTATTCACTACGGTACGCAGGCCCAGCGCGAACATTACCTTCCGCGCCTTGCGCGCGGCGAGGAGATTCCGGCGTTTGCGCTTACGGAACCCGGGGCGGGTTCCGATGCGGGTTCGATTGCTTCCGAAGGCGTGGTTTTCCGGGATGAAGATGGGGAGATTCGCATACGCCTGAACTGGAGCAAGCGATACATTACGCTGGCGGGGGTCGCCACCATTCTGGGGTTGGCGTTTCGCCTGAAAGACCCGGAGAATCTGCTTGGCAAGGGGGTTGCGCCGGGCGTCACCTGTGCGCTGATTCCTGTGGATACGCCGGGCGTCGAAACCGGCTGGCGGCACGACCCGCTGGGCCTGGCGTTCGTCAACTCGAAAACGGAAGGACATGACGTGGTGGTTCCGGTGGACGCCATTATCGGGGGGAAGGAGGGCGCGGGCGCCGGTTGGCGCATGCTGGTGGAATCTCTTGCTGCGGGACGGGGCATTTCGCTTCCGGCCATGAGTGCGGGCGGGGCGCAATATGTGTGCGGCGTTGCGTCGGCCCATGCAGCGGTGCGGAAGCAATTCGGGCTGCCTATCGGGCGATTCGAGGGAATAGAGGAGCCGCTGGCGCGCATGGGCGGGTATATGTACGCCATGGAAGCCATGCGCTGCTACACGTGCGGCGCGATAGACGGGGGAGCCAAGCCGTCCGTCGTGACCGCGATCGCCAAGTACAATGCGACGGAGATGCAACGGCGGATCGTGAATGACGCCATGGACATTCTGGGCGGAAACGCGATTTCGTGCGGGCCGCGCAATTTGCTGGCCCATGCGTATATGGCGGCGCCGATAGGCATTACCGTCGAGGGGGCCAACATTCTGACGCGCACGCTCATGATTTTCGGGCAGGGGGCTATCCGGTGCCATCCGTATGCCTATGCGGAAATCGATGCGCTGGCGCGGGGAGATATTGCTGCGTTCGACCGGAATCTGTGGAAGCATGTCGGGCATGTGTTCCGGAATACGTGCCGGGCGAAGGCGCTCTACTTGACCCGGGGACGGCTCAGCCGCTCGCCGGTGCGCGGTCCGGCGGCGCGCTATGTACGAAAACTGAGCTGGGCGTCCGCTACGTTTGCCTGCATGGCGGATATTGCCATGGGCGTACTGGGAGGGGATCTAAAGCGCAAGGAGAAACTCACGGGTCGGTTCGCGGACATTTTTTCCTCTTTGTATATCGGGACGGCTGTGTTGCGCCGTTTCGAGGCAGAGGGGCGCCGCAAGGAGGACGCCCCGTTCATGCACTGGGCCATGCAGCATGCGCTATGCCGCATTCAGACCGGTTTCGAGGGACTTTTCGAGAATCTTCGTTTGCCGGGAGGGGTTTCCTGGTTGCTTCGCGGTCCTTGCGCGCTCTGGTTCCGCATCAATCGCATGGGCAGGTATCCTTCGGATTGGCTGGGCCAAAAGGTGGCCCGGGCCCTGCAAACGCCCGGCGCGCAGCGGGACCGGTTCACGGCGGCGGTGTATCGCGGGGATGAATCCGGCAGTCTCGCTCGACTGGAGCGCGCTTTCCGTCTATCGGCGGTAGCGGAGCCGGCGCTGGCGCGGATTCGAAGTGCGATGCGCGAGGGTGCGTTGCCGCGCCGTCGCCCGGAGCAGGCTTTGGACGCCGCCTGCGAGGCGGGGGTGATTTCAGCCGAAGAACGCGATCTGGCGCAGGCGGCCGAGGCGGCCCGCGCAGCCTACATTGAAGTCGACGCCTTTACGTTTGAGGAGTACGATGCGATGCGGGGAGGCGGGGGCGCTTCGGTCACATCACCGGGTAGTACCGCGCCAGCATAAGCACGAGTACGAACAGCCAGATGGAGCGCCCGGTCGTGCATTGTTATGGGGCCGCCTGCTGAAGCGCGCAATATCCCTTTTTGGGTAAAAACTACTCAAAAGGGTAGAAACGGATCATTGGAGCCCGGCAAGATCCGCCTATCGACATTCACTTATTTTGCCTGTTGAAATTTGCGCATTCTGCCTGTTGTCCTTGTTTTTCATTGCCCGTTGGGTCAAGGCTTGCGCAGTTCCCTCTTCAGGTCTTGCAGTTCTTCGGGCAGCTGTGCGGGCGATGCATTGCGGATAATCGATTCCCATAATTGGTATACGCGGGAGGTGTTGGCATTCGGGATATCTCCGCCGCCTACCGTTGCGTCGATTGCTTTGCTCTCAACGATTGCCTGAATCACATTCTTCAGAGGAAAACTTTCCGATTTGAGATTGCTCTTGTCATATGAGCCTATCGTTCTTTGCAGGAGTTTTTCGGTATGCCTGGCCGTAGATAATTTTTTCAAATCGGGATTTTCCTGGGTAAGGTAGTGCAAGAGTAGCCAGAATTCGAAGCAGGGTTTGCTGAGTGCGACATGCACATCTTTTTCCTGCGCCTCCTTGAGCGCTCGCGTAAAATATTTCAGATGCTCACCCTTTGCATAATGATCTGTATCAAGCAGCATCCAGCGCTCATCCCAATTTTTCTGATAATCGTATTCCAGTAGGCGCGTCAATACATGATGGGCAGACGATGTTCCGTCTTCCGTGGGAATCACATGAATTTGCAAGCGTGAAATTTTGTAAGCATCAAAATATTGCTTGGGCGCGTACGTATCGTCGCACGCCACGATATAGAGGCGGTCATCCCGAAACGTCTGTTTATCTCGGTCCAGTGGCCGTGGTTTTTTCCTACTCATTCTTCAATTTTTTTATCGTTCATAATTTGGTCTATCTGGCCCAGAAATGGGATGGCTCCAAAACGTCCTTGCAAGTAGTGCTTGTCAAATTTCAAATCCTTTCTCGGTTGAAAATCGGCAAGGGAGTAAAGCGATGTCGCGCCTCGCTGGTCTTTTTCGGTAAACCAAATTTCATCCCGCCGCAGCAAGTCGTGGTCAAGCAGCGTTGATTCGTGGCTGGTTACGATAAGCTGTCGTCGATTCCCGTCGCATTTATTGAAAAAAAACTGCAAAAATTTTCTCGCCAGCAGCGGGTGCATACTTCGTTCTATTTCATCGATAACGAAAACGCCCCCATCGGTATGCAGGTGGTGCAGGGCGGGTAATAAATGTAGCAAGCGCTGGGTTCCATCGGATTCTTTGGTGACATCAAAGTGAACCTTTTTTGACATTTCGTGTTCGTGAACACATTGAACACGCAGGATATAATAATTATTATCAATATCTTTCTCGACGACCATTTCGCCATTATTAATTTTAACTTGACTAAATTTCCCCTTGTTTAGATGCGTTATTATTTCCTCTGCAACAGGATGTGGTAATATTGCTCTTAGTTGCCCTTCCGATATTTCTTCTCTGGAGACATGCAAACCATCTACTCCAGTTGAGGCAGCGCGAAGGAAATCACCGGAAAAAAACCGCAATTCATTATCTGTATTAAGATTATGCTCCAGCCTATGATAGTGACTATTGGGGCTAATAAAGCGAATGCCATTCTGGAACCAGTTAATGACTTCTCGAACAGGACCATGATCATCCTGATCCAAAGTTGTTCGAATTGTAGCAAGGAAGCTCTGATCTTTTGGCCCCCCAACGGTTGCCAAAGCTTTCAATTTTGGACCAGCTCCGTTGAATTTGACCGTAACTTTGCCTTGCTCATCGGTTTTGCGCTCGTAAATCTGTTTTTCCCGCCCCCGATTGGTTTTAAGCAACCATTCCTCTATGATCTGTTCGTCATTTAGTACGAGGCCGAACCGGTACAGCGTGTCTCGGACAATGAATTGCAGATCAAGGAGGCTCGGCGCTTCGGGGTCTTCTCGAAAACGGAAAGCAGTACGCGCTGTTCCGGGGCGTTCCGATTGCGTTCCTGATTCTACTTCTACCTCTGTTTCTGTTATCTTTCTCGTCAGCGCCGTATCTCGAAGGTAAGCGAGCGCTTTGAAGAAGTTCGACTTCCCCGCGCCGTTTGCGCCATAGATGATGCCTCCCCGCAGCGCCTTCTCCTCGCTGCCAGGGATCGGAACGAGGTGGCCTGGATGGTCAGAGAGCCTCTTGCTTGCGACGAGGGAGAAGGTTTTCTCCTCGTTGAAGGAGAGGAAATTTGCAACGGAAAAGGTTATGATCATCGTTTTAGAGCGATTTTTTCTCGAATGAGAACCAATTATACGTAAAATATTACATAAAAATCTGTTTTCACGAGATTTTTTCACGAAAAAGATATTTCAGGATAGTTTTCCCTTTCAATTACCGTTATTCTATGTGTTGCCTCTTGTCAGGCGCTATCGCGCTTCGCACGAACTCTCGAAGGAGCACCTTACGATAAGTGGACCAGTGTTGTCTCTTGTCAGGCGCTATCGCGCTTCGCAAAGCCGTCGGGCTGCCTCTTCCCCGGATTTTACGGCGTCGGCGATGGAAACCCCCATGCGGTAGTTGCCCGCCATGAACCAGCCGGGCCAGGCTGTTTCGAGCCGGTCTATCGCAGCCAGCGCATTCCCGTACCCGATATTGTACTGCGGAACGGCTTGTTTCCATGCCGCGCGCCAGCGAAAAACAGGTTCTCCAGAGATATTCAGGAGGCTCCGCAGATCGCGCAGCGTCAGGTCGCAGGTTTCCTCGTCCGGCAGCGAAACCAGCGCGGGATGGCGCATGCCGCCAAGCATGGAGGTGAGCAGTACATGCCCCGCCGGGGCGCGGGCCGCGTCCAACGGCAATTCCGGGGAAGGAGAAGCATTGCCCGGAAAGATGGACGACGTAAACAAAGTTCCAAGTATGCTTATCCGGCGCTCCACGCGCGGAACCAGCATGCCGAATCCGTCGAGCGGATGACCTACCTGCTCTCTTCGGAATCCCAGTGCGACAACGCCAAGCGGGGCATACGCGACATGGGTCAACGGTTCGAGGGAAGGCCCTTCCGGCAGCGCAATGGAAGCCAGTGCATGCAGCGGGGCGGCGTACAGCGCCGCATCGAAGGATTCGCGCCAGGCGGTTTCTCTGGTTCCCGGCGCTGGACGATCGCCGGAAACGATCCAGCGGCTCCCTTGTTGTTCCAGGCGTCGCACGGGCGTGGACAGGCGCACGCGGTCGCCGAGGGCGTCGGAAAGCGCCGCCGGAAGTTGTCCAAGGCCTTTTCGGAAGGAAAACATGCCGCCTGTTCCCGGGCTTGCGCGATTTTTTTTCCTGCGAATCAGGCCGCGCACGATAGACCCTGCTTCCTGCTCCATACGCCAGAGGCCCGGAAAGGCGTGACGCATAGCAAGCCGCGTCGGGTCTCCCCCGTATACGCCAGCGACCAGCGGCTCCATGCCATAATCCAGCGCTTCGGGCCCGAAGCGCCTGCGGGTAAAATCAGCCACGCTTTCCTCCGCCGACGGACGCGATTTGGGTATCAGGGGTTCGCGAAGCGCCCGGCGGCGGGCCCGCCCCGAAAACAGGGAACCTGTCACAAGATCGGCCGGGGAGCTCGGGGCGGCGACCGGCTTTCCTTCACGCACGATATATCGCTTGCGGACGGCTTTGGAGGCTGCAAGACGGTCCAGGTCCAGACCGGCGTCGCGAATGAGCGCATCGAGGACAGGGTTCGCTGCCTGAATCGTGGTCGGTCCGTGTTCCACGAGGAATCCTTCGATGCGCTCCGTACCGATGACGCCGCCTGCGCGCGCCCGCGCTTCGAATACAACGGGTTCCGCTCCGGCAAGCCGCAACCGGAAAGCCGCCGTCAGTCCGGCAATCCCTGCTCCTATTACCGCCACGCGCATGGTTCTGTCAGTTCTGTGTGTTTGTCCCGTCGAAAAATAGTATTATACAGGGCGCGTTGCTGCCTGTTCGGGTTGCGACGCACAGACGCCGCGTAAACCCTACCCAGTTCCTGCACGCCATGCTGACGATCAAAAATATATTCGTGTTGCTTCACATCGTGACCGCCGCCGGGTGGTTTGGCGTGGCGCTTCTTCTGGGCCGCGTCGCCCGCGCCGCTGTTTCGTCTCCCGGCGACGCGGTGCGCGAAATAGGGGCCAAGGCCGTCGGCCTCGCCGGCATGTTCGCCGTGCTTACGTTCCTGTTCGGGCTGGCGGCTTTTTTGATCGGGGGCGGGTTCGGGGCCTACGGCCCGGAATACCACACGAGCCTGCTGTTCATGCTCATTCTCGTGGGAATCCACTATTTGGCGATACGCCCGGTCTGGCGGGTTGTAGCCTCGCCGGGCGAACAAGCATCCCGGGAGGCGGCGCGCAAGCGGCTGTCCATGAGCGTCGGAGCCGGGCACCTCATTTGGCTGTTCGTGCTCGTGCTGATGCTGGCCCGGTACTATCCAGTGATGTGACGGGCATATCTGTCCCTTCTCCATGCACGGATTGTTCTTATAGTAACGTCTTATAGTCACGGCGACCCCGCACGAGTTCATCGAGAAGTGGAGGGCTTCGGAGCTGAAGGAACACTCCGGGGACGACGGATGGGATGAAGATGCGATCCACGCCAGGGCGGTGCGACTCCATAGGGCATTCGTGAAGGCGTGGCCGCGCGGCGCCGATATCTGCGCCGCCAGGGCGGTGCGGTGACGCAAAACGAGACTAAGCAGTCAGGTCAGCTCGCCCTCGTGCTCCTTGAAGCAGTTGACGATGATATCGTTCAGCTTGGGAAAATCGTTTTCGGCGAAGCCTCTCACCCAATGCTCCACCTTTTCACGGACATACGAACGTTCATTATCGTCCCATTTGTCCAAATCTTCCTCGTCCAGGATGTTTTTTCCAAAGTAAATATGTCTATAGTCATCACTGAATGGCTTGATGTATGATGAATAGTTTGCATGATTAAACAGATTTCGATCTACATCATTTATTTTTTCGAATATTTTCTGCCTGATGGATTCATTCTCACCTGGTCCAAGGCAAAGCACCATATGCACATTCTTGATATCCCATAACTCGACGAATTCAAACAGCAGCAGCGATTTGGATTCTTGCCAACCGGTTCCAGTCCAGAAGCCGGGAAGACACTCCCAAGCCTCGGGCCGGAATCGGATGAAATTTTTATCTTCCTTGTCCAGACGCCAACCGTCATGGTTCCGCACAACGTTACGTAGAATTTCCTTCATTTCTTCCCGGTAGTCCGGCTTGTGACGGTATATCAGCTCAATGACCTCCCGGTTTTCCACGTAGATTTTGCGAGCCAGTTGTCGCATGTCGTCAGAGTGTTTATGCACGATGTTCCTCCGTAGCGTTGTTGCGTATTGCCGCAGGAATACGCAAACGTCTTCGCGCCTATCAGCGATTTTTCCATTGTTAAGGGCGTCCTCCACCAGTTCCAGTATGGCGGCGTACGCCACCGGTACCCAGTGTTCTTGATCTTCGTCCCGTTCCGGAGACATTCCGTTCGGAGACAGGAACACGTAGCGCTTGGTAAAATCCTCCGGGTAATTTTCGTCCAGCGCTCTCTTGTAGCGTCCCAGTTGACCGCTGTGCTCGCCGGAGAACACCTTGTTCTCTATGGCGCAAAGAAACTTCTCTTCCCCGTTTTCCAGAAGAATGTCCAGTCTGCCTCGCTGGCGCTCGCCATGTATCTCTACCTCGTGATACCATTCCCGCGTTACGCTGGTTTGCGTCCAGTCTGCCTCGCCCATTTCAGGAAGGACGGATTCGTCTATGCCAGGATTTTTCGCCTGTTCGAGGGTTTTGCGCAGAAAATTTTCCAGGAAATACGTTCCTGTTCCGTGGTTTTCTTTCGGATCCAACAGCCATGCCAGAAATCTGGAATGGAACGACTCATCCCGTGATCGCTTCAGAAATGCAATGGCGTCAAATTCGGCGCTCCATTCCCGGTGAAGTTCTTTCAGTTTTTCAAATTCGGGATTGTTTGCGGCAAGGCTTTCAAAATTCCGCAAGGCCTTCAATGTCGCCGTTTTTTTCTCGGCCAGCGCTTGTCTTAACTGTTCCAGATCAGCGCTGCCCGAGCAAAAATTCGCAAAATTCTGTAAGGCTTTCAGAGTCGCTGCGTCCGTCTCGATCAGCACTCCCTTTAACCGCTCCAGATCCGCATTGTCTATTGCAAAGCCTTCCAGCGCCGCAATCTGTTTCGCCGTTTCCATGGCGTCCATTTGCCTGGCTCTCAACGAAAATTCCTTCAGGAGCTATGCCTTTCCCTGAAATTTCTGGCAAGTCGCGCGAAAGACCCCGACCGATCCAGGATATGAAATGAGGGATTTCTCCACTTATCCTTTTGCTATTTCTCCTCCTGCTCTTCGGCGGTCGTCTTCGCTGTCGTTTTTGCCGCCGCCTTCGCCTGCTCGGCTTCCGCTTTTTTATTCGCCTCCCTCATTGCCTCCAACTCCTCGATTGTCCAGGGTTCCTTGCGGTCCGCTACGGTTTCCCGCACTTCCGCCACCGTTTCCGCCATGACCTCGCTGGCGTCGTTGCCCCATTCCGCGCGGATATAGGTGAGCAGGGCCGCCACCTCTTCGTCGGTCAGAAAGCCTCCCCAGGGCGGCATTGCGCCGCTGTACGTCATGCCGTTCACCTCGATTTCTCCGGTCATCCCGTTCAGGATGATCCGGATGAGTACGTCCTCATCGCCAGTCACCCATTCGGTTCCGGTGAGCGGGGGGAACACGCCCGGTACGCCTCCTCCGTTTGCCTGATGGCACGACAAGCAGCGGGTCTGGTAAATCTCGGCTCCGTCCTGTTGGGGATGCGCCCGGCTCCCGGCAACGGTTGCTTCTGGCTGCGCGCTCCGGGATTGCGAAGGCAGGTCTTCAAAGATGGCCCCTGCGCCAACGATTCCGACGACGCCTATGAGAATCAGGGTTGCGTATTGCATGCGACGGGAAGAAGTCCGGTCGGATTGCCGGAAGTTTTTTTCGCGCTTCATCTCTGTAATACGATGGGCAGGTGACTTCATTGTTCTGAAGAACGGGTCATTTGTTTGGTATCCAGCGGTATCGCGTAAGGCGGGAATTTGGTCCGGGCTCCCAGAATCCGTCGAATTCCGCCACGTAAATGCTGCCGTCCGGTCCGGTTTCCATGGAAATGGGCGCGGTTCGCGTCAAGACGTCGAATGTTTTGATGTTCAGCAGGCGCTTGGCGGGAATGCGCAGGGCCAGTGGCGCGTTTTTCGCGCTTTGCTCTACGTCGCTTTCAAAGGCGCTGTCGCCAACCTGTCCCCATTTGATCCAGCGACGGGACCAGTCGAAGACGAACAGACCGTTTTGCAGGAGGTTGGGGAAGCCGTCCGTGCCTTCGTGGCGATAGATGGGGCCGACCGTGGCCGATCGTCCGCCGGATTCGTAGGTGTATTCCCATATGGGCGGCACGAAGTCCGGAATATGTTCGGGCGTGATTTCATTGTAGAACAACTTGCCCATATTGCGCGGCCATCCGAAGTTTTCGCCGCCTTTTTCCGAAATGTTATACTCGTCGTAATCGAATCCCGCGTCGGGGCCGACTACGCCGATGTAGAGCGCGCCTGTTTCGTGATCCACCTTGAAGCGGTACGGATTGCGCAGGCCGTAGGCGTAGATTTCCCAACGTACGCCGGGTTGCCCGAAGAAGGGATTGTCTTTCGGAATGGAGCCGTCTTTATGGAGCCGCAGGATTTTGCCGCGCAGATCCTGCAGGTTTTGCGCGCTGCGTTCGGAATCCACCAGGCGCGTCCAGTGTATGCGGGACAAATCGTGGCGGGCCATGAAGTCGTCGATGCGCTCCTGCGACAGTTCCCATTGCGGACGCACTTCGGACATGCCGGTATCCCCGGTAGACAGGTAAAGCGACCCGTCGGGACCCCATTCGATATCCCCGGCCTGATGGCAGCATTGGGGTTCCGTGGGGACGCGCAATAGCGTCTTTTCACTGGACAGATCCAGCATGTCGTCCCGGTACGTAAACCGCGAAAGCGTGTTGGTGAAGGTTTTTTGCTCCGTGTAGTACAGGTACACGTATGGCTCGCCCTCGTAGAAGGCCGGATCGACCTCGACGCCGAGCAAGCCATGTTCGACATTGGTCGGATCGGTGACGTCCAACTGTGCAATCTGCCGCGTTTCGCCTGTTTCGGCGTCGTAGCGGTGTATCTTGCCGCGCAATTCGACAATCCATACATGGCCTTTGTCGTCTACGGCAATATCGTCCGGCCATATGTTTTCGGCGAGCACTTCATAAGCCCGCGTTCCATTCCCCGTATCGGCTTCGAGTCGCCCGGCGGCAATCCGCATGCCCTGCAACAGGTGCTCAACGAATGCGGGCGTGGTCCAGACATCCTCGAAATGTCCCAGCGCGGTGTAGAAAACGCGTCCGCCGTCGTATTCCTGAAGCCATGAGATCGGGTAGTCGTTGGCCAGCGTGCTTGCAGGGCCCTCGTCGACGCCGACGCTCCGCATGTCGAGCGAAGCCAGTACATGGACGTTCCAGCGAGGGTTGACGTCGAGCACATAAATTTCGTCGCGTATCTGGAATCCGTCCCCGAAATGCGCCACGGCGGGATGGTCCGGTTCTTCTATCCGGATGCGGACCGATTGTGTCCAGGGATGGTTTTTAAACAATCCGCCGCCTGCCATCTCCCGATACCAATCCCATCCGTACAGTGCGTCCAGGGCGGCGTGCGCGCCCGCGACGCCTTTGCCCGAAGCCAGAAAAGCGCGCACCGCCTCGCGTTGCTCTTCCGTCATGCCGTCCGGCACCCCTGTAGATTCCGGATTCTGGCGGGTGGCGGGAACCGGCAAGGCGCTGTCGCCGAGGCCGGATCGCCAGCGTGCGTCGAACGTATCAGGCGTCAGTTCGCCGGAAACGTAAATATGGCCGTACGCCGATTGCGTGTCGAAACTGAAAGTCAGCATGGGCGGGTCGTACTGAATGTCTTCCAGCGGTATGGGCGGGGCGCCGGGGGCGGTCAGCACGGACCCGGAGGGGGCGTCGCCATCCAGGTTCTCAAAGGTGAAAGAAGCCTCTGCGGCTCCTTCCAGCGTCTGGAATGTGAACCCGTAGATGGCTGCTTCGGCGTTCGCATCGTCTTCCTGCGCTTCGGTTCGGACGCGGATCGTGGAATTGGCGAACAGGAGCACGTCGTATCCGGCGAGGTTATCCTCGTTGAGCAGCGCAAGGTCTTCGGTGATATCGAATTCGAATTCCGTGGTCCGGGCGACCGCGGGCAGCACGTCGTGGACGGTTTCGATGGAGCTGTGCCGGAATCCATGCGTCGTCGTTACGACCAGCGCCCGAACAGGGTCGCGGGCGTCGGGGACGGCTACTCGTTCTGCGACCGTTTCCGGGTCGAGCAGTTCATTGACGGGCGGAGGGGAATCGGCGTCCTGCGCCTTTGCGGGGAGCGTCTGCATGGCCCCGAACCAGCATATCAGGAACAGGCCCAATTGGCGTATTTTCATGACATTGTACCGTTTTAATACGGCGAGAAGAGCATTACGCGCAAAAAAGTCAGTTGCCTGCGACGCCGGCGAACCCGGCGTGTTGCAAGGCGGTCAGGAGGCCGCCTTCCATGCGGACGGGCTCAATGCTGCCGTTGCCGTTGGCGTCAACCCCTTGCAGGCTTTTTTCGAGGAGATCGACCAGGTCGGCGGCATGGCTTCGCGCCATGTCCGCGTCGTCTTCGTAGTCCGTTTTCAGTATGTTCAGCGCTTGGGCGAACGCTTCGTGGAGCCAGCCCGTGTCTGCGGCGGACATCCAGAATTCGACGGGCGCGTCCCATTGGTGCGTAAGGTCTACCCGGGGTTGTCGTTCCCCTTTCGTAACGCCGTCGTCGATCCGCATCCACCCGATAACATTGTTCAGGGAATGCACGACATGGGGGCCGTGCGTAACGATGGCCGGATCCGCCGAATTGCTTCGCATCGCGTTTTCGAGGACGCGGCGAATGTATCGCCCCCGGCCCATAATGCCCAGCAGCAGGGGATCGTCGATCATGGGCGTTTCATGGTCGTATCGTTCGGCGAAGGCTTCGTCATAATCTCCGAAGGCTACTTGCCAGCGCGTCATCCAGCCATGCATGCGGGCGCCGCCCCGGGCGTCTTCTTCCGTCAAGCCGGAGGGCATGCCCCAGACGGCTTCGAAAACCTGGTCTGCATGCGTTTTGACTGTTTCGACGTCGGGCGCCTCGGCGGCCTGTTGCGCGGCCTCCAGCGCATCGGTCGCGAGGTCGTGGAGTTCGGTAAATATCGGGCCTATGTCTTGTCCAGGCGCATGCAGGGCGGGCCATCCGCCCAGCAGGACGGGGAGAAGCCATCCAGACAAACGAAGGGCGAGGGGGCGTACGGGGATATTCATGGGGTCAGGCGCAAGCAGCGCGGAGTCGTTGTGGCTACCAAGGCGGGTTCTGAATCAAATATCGCGCGCAGGTTGCTATTTGTTTCGTCGTATGGTGTAATCGATCAGGCCAAGCATGGCGTTCCGGGCCTCTGTCGGGGGCATATCCTGGAGCAAGACGCGGGCTTTTCCGGCGTGTTCGCGCATTTTTCGGTGGGCATAGGCAATGCCTCCCCGGCGTTCTACATACGCGTATACGACCTGTCTGTCGCGGCGGCTTTTCCTTTTTTTACGGACAATGCGCAACATATCGCGACGTTCCTTCGAAGGAGCGTTCGCCAGCGCATAAATGAGCGGGAGCGTCATTTTCTTTTCCTGCAGGTCAATGCCGACAGGTTTGCCAATGTCTTTGGTTCCATAATCGAACAGATCGTCCCTAATCTGGAAAGCCAGACCAAGGTGTTCGCCGGCTTGCTGCATAATGTGCAGTACGTTGCGGTCGGCGTCTGCGCTCAGCGCGCCGCATCCCATGCAGGCGGCGATAAGCGAAGCCGTTTTGTCCGAAATAATCCGAAAGTAGGTTTTTTCGTCGATATTGAGGCGGCGGGTTTTTTCGATTTGAAGAAGTTCTCCCTCGCTCATGCGGCTGACGGCGTCGGAGAGCGCATGGAGCAGTTCGTAGTCCCCGTGTCGCAGCGACAGCAACAGGCCGCGGCTCAGCAGAAAATCGCCGAACAGGACAGCCACCTTGTTTTTCCAGAGGGCGTTAACGGAAAAGGCGTTTCGTCTTCGTTCGGCGGCGTCCACCACATCGTCGTGCATCAGGGTGGCGGTATGCATCAATTCGACCAGCGCCGCCGCCCGGTATGCAGTTTCGTTGACGCCCCCGCACATTTTTGCCGCCAGCAGCACGATCAGGGGGCGAATCTCCTTGCCCTTCTGCCGCAGCATGTACTGCGTTACCTTGTCGAGCAAGTGGGCGTCGGAGCGTACGGATTCGCGAAAATACCGGCGGAATACGCCGAGTTCCGTATCGACTGCGGCGCGAATGTCCCGTAGCGTGCCGGGAATATCCCCGATAGCAGGCTGCGTATCGGGTCGTTCGGGCAAGAGCGTATCCGTTTCCGGCATGCAGAGATACGATGCGAAAAGTTACTGCGCTTATTCTGGACGAAAAAAGATGTATACCCGCTGCGCTGCGGTTGGTTGCCTGTATTTCTGAAGGCAACCATTGCGTGATTGGACGGCGCATCTTCGCAAGCGATGTCCCGCCTGTGGCGGTCGCGCGCGTTACCGGGTGATGACAACCATGTCCGGCACAATGAATGCATCCGTAAAATGCCGCGCAAGCACGCCATGCAAAGTCCGGGCTTCCTCGCGCGACAGGAAGTCGCCGACGCGAATGCGATAATATGGTTGGCTGTATACGCTGTAGACAGGAAGTCCTTCAGGGAAAAGGTCTTCGGGGATCGCGCCTTCTTCGCGTTGCTCCCGCCACCATATCTGTACGTTTTCCTGTGCTTCGACGGTTTCGTTCCGCTCGATAGACGAAAATATTTGCACCCGGAATCCAGACGCCTCCGATTGGAGTCCTTCGGCGGCGCGGCCCTCCATGAGATGCGCTGGAACGTCGTGCGCGATCGCCGTCAGCGTATCGAGCGGCGCGTCGGGCCAGGGAGAAGGATCGAACTGCTCGTGACGAGAGGTTTCAATCACTGTTGACGGCGGCGGCGCGTAGGTATTCACAGGGGTTATTCTCGCGGAAGAAGCGCAGCCTCCCGTTACGGCGACAAGCAGCGCCGCCGCGCCGCATCGTATTGCATGCGTCATGGATTTCATGTTTCGACCGATGCGCATATTGTTCCGAATGAAGATGTTTCATGCTATGCTTCCGGGCAAGCGGAGTTCCTGAATTTGCATCATTTATCGACATGTTTTATATTAATGATGCATTAGTGCGCGATGCGGCGTCCATCGTATGAAAAGTATTGCAGGGGCGACCCGGCTCGGGCGTCTTTGTTTGCATTTCATGCAGCAACGCATCTCGCATCATCGTAGAATCCGTATTCATCCGAATTTATCAAACCATGTCATTTCGTACTTCCACGATTTCCAGACAAGAAGCCGACAAGCAACTTGACGCCTTGCGTTCCCGCACCGGCGACAGTCGCCGCGGCAGGCCGAGCAAATACGCCGGCATATCCAAAAAGGCGACTTTGTTGACGGACGATACCGTGCTCCGGGTTTCTATCCCCAAAAAGCAATTGCAATCGCTCAAAGCGTATTTGCTCAAGCAGCACGGACGCGTCTTTACGGTTAAAACAGTTTCGAAAGGTCCGGACGATGTGACCGCGTTTATCTTCCGTCAGGAGCCTCCGAAGCGGAAACGCACGAAGTAAGGAGCAGGCGTCCTTGCGGCGCTGGCGGGGATGTTACGCCGGGCGAATCGTTGCCGTGCGGTTCGCTTATCGCAATGTTTCTTCCAGCGCCGTGGCCGCATCAGTTTTGCTATCCCGGTATTTCACAATGACGGGTGCGTACAGGGATAGTCCGTGTTGCCTGGCGAATGGCCCCGAGGCGGCTCTCGCGCCTGGCGCGACAACCGCATATTCGGGTACTTCAAGGATGCCTGTGTCGTTGCGTTCGATGATGTTTTTGCGTACGAGGTCGTAGATGCGCGTCGATCCGGTAAGCGCCACGCCCGGCGCCAGCACGGCGCTTGCCCGGATCAGGCAACCCTCGTATACGCCGCATCCGCCGCCCACGAATACGTCGTCCTCGACAATGACGGGCGCGGCGCCGACGGGTTCGAGCACGCCCCCGATTTGCGCCGCCGCCGACAAGTGTACGCGCTTGCCGATTTGCGCGCAGCTTCCCACGAGCGCATGGGAATCGATCATGGTCTGTTCGTCTACATAGGCCCCCGTATTCACATACATGGGAGGCATGCAGACTACGCCGGGAGCGAGGTAGGCCCCGGTTCGCACTGTGGAGCCTCCCGGCGCGATGCGCACCTGGTGCGTGCGGTCGAAAGTTCTGGGAGGATATATATCCTTGTCCAGAAACGAAAAGGGACCGCTTGAGTAATCGGAGAGTACGCCTAGGCGAAAGCCCAGCAGAATGGCGCGTTTTATCCAGGGATGCGTGCGCCATATCCCGTCCTCGTTGCGCGACGCGGCGCGCGCGACGCCCTGGCTTAGCGCCTCCAGCGTTTCTTCCACGACTTTCCGCGCAAGGTCCCGGGGAATCTTGTCGGGCGGCATGGAGGCCAGCGAATCCATGTGGATTTCAAGTTCGGAAAGTGTCATGGGACGACGCGGAAAAAGATGACCGGCGCAGCAAGGGAAACCGTTAGAGCGCGAATATCCGGAAAAGCGCAGGCGGGATTTATCGATCCGCAATCAGTTGGCCCGCCGCCCAGGCGGCGCCTACGATGCCGGCTTCATTTCTGAGTTCGGCGGTCAGGAGTTGGGCTTTCGCGTCGAGCAAATGAAGGAATTTTTCGCTCCGGCTGGGCTTGCTGACGCCGCCTCCGAGGATAATCGCGTCGATGTCCAGCAGGCGTTCGAGGTGGCTCAGATATTCCTGCATGCGCGCCGCCCAGGTTTTCCAATTCAGATCTTCTTCCTTGCGCACCCGGTCGGAGGCGTACTGTTCGGCGACGCGGCCCCGCAGCCAGAAATGTCCGAATTCCGTGTTGGGGATGAGGGTATTGTCCACGAATAGCGCGGACCCGATACCCGTGCCGAGGGTAAGCATCAGGACCACGCCTTCGAGGCCGCGGCCGGCTCCAAAATGCATTTCGGCCAAGGCGGCGGCGTCGGCGTCGTTCAGGACCGCGAACGGCCGCCTGGAAACCCTGGAAAAAAGTCGCGCGGCGTTCGTACCGATCCAGGCGTCGCTGATGTTGGCGGCGGTGTGCGCCACGCCTTGTTTGACGCGGGCGGGAATGCCGCATCCAACCGGTCCTCGCCACCCGAAATGATCCAGCATGGACGCGACCACATCGGCGACTGCTTTCGGCGAGGCGCCCTTCGGGGTGGGTATGCGCAGACGTTCGGCGACAAGGCGCCCGGCTCGGATGTCTACCGGAGCGCCCTTGATTCCAGAGCCGCCTACGTCAATTCCAAAAATTTGCACAGCGGATATCGTATCTTGGCTACACCGACTGCGGGAGAGCGAGACCATGCGGCATAGCGTAACGTTGCATTGCGCCTTTTGCTCCCATGTTAAGGGATGGCGATGGTCTTGGCAAGTCCGCCCGCATAAACTTCCCGATTCTTCAAGACGTGCATTGCGGCATGTATTTTTCGGATGACATGATCGCTGAAGTGCGTGCGGCGTCGGATATCGTCGATGTCGTGAGCGATTATGTGCGCCTGAAGAAGAAAGGGTCTAATTTTTTCGGGTTGTGTCCTTTTCATCAGGAAAAGACGCCGTCCTTCAGCGTGAATCCTGCACTGGGGATTTTCAAATGCTTTGGTTGCGGGGCCGGGGGCGATGTGTTCCGGTTCGTGCGAGAAGCGGAGGGAATGTCGTTTCCGGAGGCTGTGCGCACCCTGGCGGAAAAGGCGGGAATTGAGTTGCCGGAGGAGGGCGATACGTCTCGCGAGCGAGCCGACGCCATGGAAGCGGCGTACAGCGCGCTGCGTTTCGCCGCCCGGTTCTATTACGGGCAACTGACCCGCGCCGACACGGGCGGGCAAGCGCTGGCCTATGTTCAGCGCCGGGGGTATTCGAAGGCCACCATCAAGGAGTTTGGCGTAGGCTACGCGCCCGATGGCTGGAATCATTTGCTTAACGAAGCCGAGGCGAACCATATATCCGCGGAAACGCTGGAGCAAGCCGGGCTGGTCATTCCGAAAAAAGGCGGCGGGGGTTATTACGACCGCTATCGGGACCGAATCATATTTCCGGTGCTTTCGCACATGGGAAAAGTGCTTGGGTTCGGGGGGAGGACGCTGAAGGAGGCTTCCGGGAATCAGAACGATCCGCAGCCCAAATATATCAATTCCCCGGAGACAATCGTATACGACAAGCGGCGGGTATTGTACGGGCTTCGGCAGGCCCGGCAGGTCATTCGCGAGCAAGAAGAAGCCGTGCTCGTCGAGGGCTATACGGATGTTATGTCGCTGCATCAGGCTGGCGTTCGCAATGCCGTGGCTTCGTGCGGCACGTCGCTGACTCGCGAGCAGGTGCAGTTGCTAAGCCGCTACGCGCAGCGCATCGCGCTGGTTTTCGATGCGGACGGGGCGGGCGAAAAAGCGGCGCGGCGCGGGATCGACATGGTGCTTGCCGCGGGCATGAGCGCGTATGTGGTTGCGCTTCCCGCCGGGGAGGATCCCGATTCCATTGCGCAGCGGGAAGGCGCATCCTTGCAGGCGTTCCTGAAAAAACATCGGGTCGATTTCGTGCGCTGGTTGCATGACGCCGACCGGCGGGCCGGGCGGCTTGATACGCCGGAAGGCCGGGCCGACGGCATGCGCGCCGTACTCCAGGCCATTGCCTCCATTCCCGACCCGCTGAGCAGGGAGGCCTGGCTGTCCCAGGCAAGCGAGACGCTTGGCGCGCCCGAAGGTCGGCTGCGCCATGTGCTGGACGATATGGCGAAGTCCCGGCAGCGGGAGGAACGCCAACGATCTTTGCGTGCGGGGCGATTGGGGTCGGGAGCAGGCAGGCAACCAACGGGCAGATCCGTCAGCCGGAGCGACGATCCGTCCGCCAGAAAGTCTCGCGGACCGGCGTCCGGAGCAAGATCGTCCGTTTCTTCAACGCTCGCCACCGAAAAGATACTGATCCGCCTGATGTTGGAGCAGGGTCTGCCGATGGTTGCCTACATTCTGGGCAACACAAGTCTGAACGAATTTTCTCCGGGGGCGCCGCGCCGCACTGTGGAAGGTTTTGCCGAGCAACACCAGGCGGGATCCGTGAATCGGCAGGCATTTCATGACGGCGCCTATGGCGAGGAGGTACAGGATCTTGTTGCTGAGGTAGCCATGCACAAGGAGGAACCGTCGGAAAACTGGAAGCTAAAAAAGGGCGTGGTCGTACCTCCCCGGGATGCAAATCCTGAGGAAAGCGCCCGGCTGGCCATGAAACGCCTGAAGATAGCGCGCGTGAGCGAAGCCATTGAACGCAAGGTCGAAGAACAGGATCGCGCGGAAGCGCGCGGCGAAGACATTCGTACGTATCAGGAGGACATCATGCAGTTGCAAAAATTGATGATTCGTTTGCAAAAAGGGGAGATTACAAGTTGAGGCGTTATGAGCGATTCTGTTTCGGTTATTGCGGATAATACGCCTTCCGGCGATGGCGCGGCGCCGGTGCTCGCCACGCCTTCCGCTACTTCTCCGCGCCCGGCGCCCGAGGGCTACGCGGAGGACCATCCCTACCTGTTTTTCAACAGGGAGTTGAGTTGGCTCGACTTCAACTGGCGCGTGCTGCGCCAAGCCATGGACGAGCGTGTCCCGCTCATGGAGCGCGTACATTTTCTGTCGATCGCTTCGAGCAATCTCGACGAATTTTTCCGTAAGCGCGTAGGCGGGCTCAAACGGCAGGAGGCCGCCGGGGTGCGCGCCTTGTCTCCGGACGGGCGGACGGCGAGCGAGCAGCTGGCGCTGATCCGGAAGGCCGTGCCGCCTATGTACGCCACGATGACATCCCTGTGGGAGGCGTCGCTGCGTCCGCAACTGGCCGAGTCTGCGAACATCCGGATTCTTTCCTACGACGATCTTTCGTCTCGACAGAAAGATCGATTACACCGGTATTTCAAGGCCCATATTTTTCCTATTCTGACGCCGCTTGCCGTAGATCCCGGACACCCGTTCCCGTTTATTTCCAATCTGAGCCTTTCGCTGGCGATTTCGCTGCGTCATCCAAGGCTCGGCACCGAACATTTCGCGCGCCTCAAAGTGCCGACCAGCCGGGGCCGCTGGGTGCCGCTGGAAGAGCCTAATTATTTCGTGCCGCTGGAGCAAGTAATTCAGCACAACCTGAACGAATTGCTTCGCGGCATGGAAATCGAGCATGCGCACGCCTTTCAGATTACGCGCAACGCCGACATCAGCAGGAACGAGGAGGAAGCAGACGACCTGATCGAGATGATGTCCGACGAATTGCGGGAGCGGCGATTCGCCCCGGTTGTTCGCCTTGAAGTCGAGCAGGATATGCCGCCTCGCATTCGGCGATTGCTCATGCGCGAATTGACGCTTTCGTCCGACGATGTGTATGTGAGCAAGGGCCTGCTCGATCATTCGGATTGCGCATTTTTCGCTCGCCTGGATGGAGCGGATTTCAAGTACCCGCCTTTTCATTCCGTGACGCCTCCCCGGTTGCAGGCGAAAGGCGAGCCCGAAAATGCGCCAGATATCTTTTCGATCATTCGGAAGGGGGATGTGCTTGTGCATCACCCGTACGAATCGTTTCGCGCCAGCGTGCAGCGATTCGTCGAAGAGGCGGCGGAAGACCCCTGCGTACTGGCTATCAAGCAGACGCTGTATCGTACGTCCGAAAAATCTCCGATCGTGGATGCGCTGATCCGGGCCGCCGAGCGGGGCAAGCAAGTGGCTGTGCTCGTCGAGGTCAAAGCCCGGTTCGACGAGGCGAACAATATGGAATGGGGGCGACAGCTCGAGAATGCGGGCGTACATGTGACCTATGGCCTTATGGGTCTCAAGACGCACGCCAAGGTGACGCTGGTGGTTCGCGAGGAGGACGAGGCGTTGCGGGCGTACTGCCACATCGGCACGGGCAATTACAACCCGGCGACGGCCCGTTTTTACACGGATATGGGGCTACTCACGTGTCGGGAGGATATCGGGTACGATATCATTAATCTTTTCCATTTTCTGACGGGATACGCGCCGGAACAGCATTACAAAAAATTGCTGGTGGCCCCGCGGGATCTGCGCGAGGCGTTCAGTGAGCTGGTGGAGCAGGAAATAGCGCACCACAAGGAGCATGGCGACGGACGCATTATCGCCAAGATGAACGCGCTGGACGATACGGGCGTCATTCGCAATCTCTACAAGGCGTCCCGGGCCGGCGTGAAGATCGATCTCATCGTGCGGGGCCATAATCGCTTGCGCCCGAATTTGCCGGGGTATAGCGAAAACATTCGGGTATGCAGCGTGGTGGGGCGGTTTCTCGAACACAGCCGCATCTTCTGTTTCCATAATGCGGGCCATCCGCTCGTATACCTGGGGAGCGCGGATTGGCAGCGAAGAAACCTGGAAGATCGCGTGGAGGTCATTGTCCCGGTCGAGGAACCCGCATTGCGGCAGCGGTGCCTGGATATTATGCAATTATATTTCGAGGACCGGCGTCTGGCGTGGGATCTGGATTCGGACGGACAGTATACGCAACGGCAACCAGCGTCTCGGGACGAGGAGGAAGGGGTGCAGGAGCAATTGATACGATGGATGCGGCAAGCAGGGCAAGACGCTGCGTAGTCGCTATGGCGGATGCGCGGCGGCTACTTCGTCTCCGGGTTTTCGGGCAGGGCGGTTGCCTGCGCCGCGGCGGCCAGCTGATCGAACGCGTCCGAATGCCACAGGCGGTGGTGCGTCTGGATGATTTTCCATTGCATGTTTCGGTAGAACGAAGGCTGTTCCTGCGCAAGCAATTCGAAACGTTCGGCCAGGGCGGCCAACCGATCCCGGTTTTCCCGGGTGAAGCCGAATCGGGATATTTCCTGCACCAGTTCGTCGTATTGTCGGTCCCATGCGGTGCGCACAGGCGCATGGGCCGGGTCGCCGGCGCTTGAGAGCCAGGGCCTTCCGCCATAGGCGTCGCGTCCGAAGCGGAAGGTTTTTTCCAGATCGAGGCCGTCGAATCCCGCCGCCAGCAAGGCATTGACCGAGCCGATCGGCAGAAAGAAACGAACGGCGCTGTTTCCGGCGCGCGCAATGAGTTGCACGTCGCCTTTCGAGGGTACGCCGAGGTTGCTTTCGGGGCGTTTCGGCAGCAGCATGTGCGGGTTTTGTTCGCGGAATCGGTCGTAGGCGGTTGCTTGCCCAGGGTCGTCGTCGGCAAGCAGGGCCAGCAGGCTGCTCAGGCGAATGCGTTCTTCGCTGCGAAGTTGTACGCGCTCCACCTGGACGGCGGCGGTTTTATCGATGGGCAGGGCGTCTGTGGCTTGCAGGGCGCCGTAGGCCGCCGCCACATAGCCTCGCGATTGGCTTCGGAATCGGCTGGAAGACAGTTGGCTAAAGCCGTCGGTAATGGCCCACAGGTAGGCGTCTACTACGGTGGAGCCTTGCGTACGGAAATCTCCGCCTTTTTCGAGAAACGCGCGGTACAGCATGAAGATATTGCCGGGGCCGGCATGGTAGGCGGATAGCCCGGGTATTTCATGGCCGACGGCGTTTCGGTAGCCCGCAATGGTAGCGAAGGCGGCTTCCATGGTCAGGAGGGGATGCCGTTCTTCGTACACCTGGACGGTATTGCCCGCCGCCGCGCTGAGGCGGTAGCGATGGATATCGTTCATGCGGAGCAGGAAGGGCATGATCTGGTAGCGTCCTCGCGCACCTGCCGGGGATACAAGATCGTCCCGGTTGAAGGTTTCCACGGTGCCCGTTTCGGTCGCCAGCAGGCTCAGGCTGAGCAGCTTGGCCAGCCGGACCTCGTATTCGATATAAGGCAGTTCCCGTACGCGGGCTTCGAGCACCTGATTTTTGCGGCCCCATTTTACGGTGATTGCCTTGCGCGGCACGCCCTGTTGCACGTATTTGTCGACGAGTACGCGCGTTCGCCGCCGCCGCTGTCGGTCCACGAGGTCCCAGTCCCAGGGCGCGTTCGCCGCCGCGCTGTCGGAAGGCGCCCATTCGTTCGGGTTCATCTTGTGGATTTCGAGAAGTTCGCCGCTCCGATTGTCCACCACGCGCAGCGTGAAGTTGTCGTCTTCCCCCTGGCGATGGACATACAGGGCAAGGAAGTCCCGGAAGTTCCGCACCAGCCGATTGCGGGTGCGCGTTTCGGGATATTTCTCAAGCGGATCGGTAAGCCACGAGCGGAAGAGTACATCAGGATGCATGTCGAGTTCTTCCAGCGTGAAGCTGTTTTCATCCGCCTGGTTTCGCGCATCCGCGACAGGCAACGCATGTCCTGCATTCGGGGCCGGCTTGCCCACGGCAAGGAGTAACAGCAGGAGGGCGACGGCTGCGCCTGCAGAGACGCGCGCTATTCTGGAGCGATACAGGTTACGCGACATGAATCGGGCGTTGCATTTTGTACTGTGTCCGTTTTTGTCTGGCGAGATCGGCTTGTTCGGTCAGGTGTCTGAAGAGCGGTTGCATGCGCTCGCCCATTTTTTCCGGATGAAATTGTACGCCAAGGAGGGTGGCGTCCTCGTTTTCGAAGGCTTCGACCACATCGTCGGGGGCGCGGGCCACTGTGCGAAAACAGGGCGCCACATGCGCTATGGCCTGAATATGGCGGGTGTTGACCGTCAGGCGTTCCGCGCTCAGGATTCGGTGCAAATGCGAACCGGCTTCCAGTTTGACGGGATGGTCGTTTGCTCCGCGTTTCTGGCTGTGCGCGAGCGATCCGCTCTGGTCTCGTTGTACGTCGGCGTAGATGCTGCCGCCGTGGAGGGCATTGAGCAACTGCATGCCGTAACAAATGCCCAGCACGGGGAGGCGTCGGTCCAGGCAAGCGCGAAGCAGCAGGGCGTCGGAGTTGCTGCGCACAGGATCGGGTTCCCGGATATCGTCGGGCAGTTCTCCGATCAGGTTTTTCGTAATGGCGGGGCCTCCTGCGACCACCAGGCCATCCAGCAGCTCCGCAAAGGCGAGGATGGTTTGCCGCCCGCCCATAGGCGCGATCAGGGGGAGGCCTCCGGCGGATTCCACGGCGCGCACATAGTCGCGCGGCAGCCGCTGTTCGTCGTGCTCGAAGGAGGTGGTAATCCCGATGCGAATCATTTTCTTGTCACTACTTTTCCACGGCTACGTTCTTGCTGCCAATAAGCTGCGCGAAGCCCTTCATCAGGTCGGGCGTGGGATCGACCCTGCACGAGCGGCTCCGTACGCGGAGGGTTCTGCGAGGCAGGTCGTCGGCCTGTATGGCGAAATACAAACCGCATTTTCCCTGGTTTGCTTCGCATAGTTTCCGCAATGCGCCGATGGTTTCCCGCTGAACGTGGTCGCTATCGATGCGCAGCACAATGGATTTGATCATGGCGCGTACTTTCCATATGGGCAGCACGTTGCGAGCAATGATATTGACCTTTCCGCCCCGCAGTTCCGGTTCGCCCGAGACCATGATCACTGTGTCCGGTTTCAGGTAAGTCTGCACCTTGTCGTACACGTCGGGAAAGCATGTGATTTCGCCCTGGCCGGTGAAATCCTCAATAGTAGCGTAGCCCATCGGTTTGCCCGCCCTGGTCGTGCGCTCTTGTACGCTGGTGACGAGGCCGAAGAAGGTATGCCGTCGAACGCGCTGACGCCCGAAGCCGTTTCGTTCGTGATTGTTTGGGATCAGGTCCTCCTCGTTTAGACGCCCCAGGTCCGCGGCGCCAAAAGCCCGCATTTCCGGCGCGCAAGTCTCAAGCGGATGGCCGGATACGTAAAATCCGAGCAATTCCCGCTCTGCTTTGAGTATTTCCGCTCGTTTCCAGCGTTCGGCGGCGGGAAGCGGCGGCGGCGCAGGGACGGCGTTTTCGGTGGATGTTCCGAACAGGTTGCTTTGCCCGGCTGCGCGGTCTTCATGCACTTGTTTCGCATACCGGACCGCCAATTCGATCGCCTCGAAAAGTTGTCCGCGATGCTCTTCCAGTTCGTCCAGGGCGCCCGCCCGCACAAGACTTTCCAGCGCCTTCTTGTTCACGATGTGCGGGTCCAGTTCTCGCGCCATTTCGAAAAAATTTTCGAAGAGACCGTGCTTTTCTCGCATGGCCACGATATGATCGACGGCGGCGGACCCCACGCCCTTGATGGCGGCGAGTCCGAAGCAAATATTCCCGTCGGATACGGTGAAATGCTTGCGGCTTCGGTGGATGGACGGGGGCAGGATATTGAGGCCCATGTGTTTGGCCTCCTGCAACATGTTCGATAACTTCTGCGTGTCGTTTTGCTCGCTGGTCAGGACGGAAGCCATGAACGCATCGGGATAATGCGTCTTGATCCAGGCGGTCTGGTGCGCCACCACAGAATAGGCGGCGCTATGGCTTTTATTGAATCCGTAGCCTGCAAATTTCGCCATCATATCGAAGACTTCGTGGGCCGTTTTTTCCGGAACGTCCCGCTTCAGCGCGCCCTCGACGAAAATGCTTCGCTGCTTGTCCATTTCCTCCTGCTTCTTTTTGCCCATGGCGCGCCGGAGCAGATCCGCGCCGCCCAGCGAATATCCGCCCATGATTTGCGCCATCTGCATCACCTGTTCCTGATATACGGGCAAGCCGTAAGTGGGCTTCAGAACGGGTTCGAGCATTGGATGCGGGTACTCGACTGCTTCCTGCCCATGTTTCCGCGCGACGAAATTCGAAATAAGGTCCATCGGGCCGGGCCGGTACAGCGCGTTCATGGCGATGAGGTCCTCAAGGCTGGTCGGCTTCAGGCTTTGCAGCCATTTTCGCATGCCCTCGGATTCGAACTGGAAGACGGCGACGGTATCTCCTCGCTGGAACAGTTTGAATGTTTCGGGATCGTCGAGCGGGATGTCCTCCAGCCGTATTTTTTCGCCGTATTCTTCTTCGATGATTTGCAGGGCGTCGTTCAGGATGGCGAGCGTCTTGAGGCCCAGAATATCCATTTTCAGGAGCCCGAAATTTTCGACCTGGCTGCCGTCGTACTGCGTCGTGACGATTCCGTCCTTTACCGCCACGGGCACGTATTTGCTCACGTCTCCGGGGGCGATAATGACGCCGGCGGCATGTACGCCCGTATGCCGGGGCGACCCTTCCAGCACCTCTGCGTAATGCATCAACTTGCGGATATTTTCGTCTTCGTGCTGCTTGAGCGCACGGAAAGCCGGGGCCTCCTTGCAGGCTTTTTTGAGATTCATGTCCGCCGCCTCCGGGATCATCTTGGCGATCCGATCCGCCTCGCTCAGGGGAATATCCAGGACGCGGGCGACGTCCCGAATGGCCGAGCGCGCCCCCATGGTGCCGAACGTAACAATCTGGCACACATTTTCGCGCCCGTATTTTTCCACGATATAATCAAGGACCCGGGACCGCCCCCGGTCGTCGAAGTCGATGTCGATATCCGGCATGGAAATCCGTTCCGGATTCAGAAATCGCTCGAAGATAAGTCCGTACCGGAACGGGTCGATATTCGTAATGCCCAGGCAGTACGCCACGGCGCTTCCCGCCGCCGATCCGCGCCCCGGCCCTACGTGCACCCCGAGCTCGCGGGCGGCGGTCGTAATATCCTGCACGATCAGGAAATAACTTGCAAATCCCATGTCCCGGATAATGCCCAGTTCATGGTCGAGCCGTTCGGCGATATCCTGACTGATTTCGGGGTATCGCTTCTTCGCTCGCTGCAGAACCATGCTGCGGAGGCATGCGTTCGCGTCCCCGTCGAATTCGGCGGGGATGGGATAGTACGGCATGAGCATGTCGATTTTCGGCAGCTCCACCGTGCATTTGTCTACGATTTCGCGGGTGGCGTTGAGGGCGGCGTCCCGTACGATCGGGTCAATGTCCTTGAGCGCCCTCTGCATTTCTGCGGCGGACTTGAAGAAAAACTGGTCGTTATCGAAACGCAGCCGTTTCGGATCAAGAAAATCCTTTTTGGTCTGGAGGCAGAGGAGTACGTCCTGCGCTTCGGCGTCGCCTTGCCCAATGTAGTGCACATCGTTCGTGGCGATGGCGGATACGTTGTATTCCTTCGCCCACCGCAACAGGACGGCGTTGCAGCGTTTTTGCTTTTCCAGGCCGTGATCCTGTATCTCGATGTAATAATCTTCTCCGAAGACGTCGAGCCATTCCTTGAAGACGGCAAGCGCCTTTTCTTCGCCGTGCGCGAGGATGGCTTGCGGAACTTCGCCCTGGATGCAGCAGGTCGTGGCGATGAGTCCCTCGCTATGCGCGCGCAGCGTTTCCTTGTCGATCCGCGGTTTGTAATAATGGCCGCGCGTAAAGGAGAGGGACGAGAGTTTGATCAGATTCTGATAGCCTTGCTTGTTCTTCGCAAGCAACACCTGATGGTAGCGCGTACTATCCTTCTTGTCCTCCATGCTGGAGGGCGCAAGGTAGAACTCGCATCCGATGATGGGCTTGACGCCGACTTTCCGGAGCTTCGCATAAAATTCCGGGACCCCGTAGAGATTCCCGTGATCCGTAATGGCCACGCCCGCCATGCCCAACTCCTTCGCTTTCTGCGCGAGGTTTTCGATGTTAGCGGCGCCGTCGAGCAGGGAGTATCGGGTATGGCAATGCAGGTGATTGAAATCGCACATGGGACAGGGGCTACGGGTGGGCGTCGATTCGAAGGAACGCACCGGAAACATTATCGTCAAGATATGTGGATAAATAAGCGTTGCATCAAGCCATTTGTTTCCATGAAATCTGATAGGCATCCATTTTTGTCAGGACAGGCCTTGGCGGACAGTCTTGGGGCCTTGAACAGCCTTCCCGTTTCGGCGGACGCCGACCGTTTTCTCGACCCGGACGACGCTGCGGAGCGGCTCCGCCGCGCGGCGGCGGAGCATCCAGACCTGGTCCGTCTCGCCCGCCTCGGCGAGAGCGAAGAAGGCCGCCCGATCGACGGGGTCGTATTGGGAAGGGGGAACCGGCATGTCAGTTTGCTTGCGGGCAACCATGCCGACGAGCCGGTGGGCCCGGATTTTCTGCGGCGCTTTGCTGCGACGGTTCCGGATTGCCTGGACGCATGCGGGCCGCTTCTCGACGCCTTCCGGTTTTTTATCGTGCCGCATGCGAACCCCGACGGCGCATTCCGAAACCGCGTCTGGCGCAAGGTCTGGAGCGAATCGTCGTCGGATTCGGGGGACTGGACCGAGGCGGTTGCAACGGCGTATTTGCGTCATGCGATGCGGGAGCCGCCCGGGCGCGACGTGGAATTCGGCTTTCCGGATATGCGCCCGGAGAACCGCGCGGTGGCTGCATGGCTTCGCAAGCACGGCCCCTTCGCATTGCACGGAAGTCTGCACGGGATGGGCGTCAGCGGCGGTGCGCTACTGCTCATCGAAAAGCATTGGGGGTATCGCGCGGCCCGGTTGCAGGCGCGTTTCCGGGAGGCCGCCCAAGCCGAGCATCTGCCGCTGTATGATCGCAACCGGCGGGGCGAGAAAGGCTTTTTCTATCTTGCTCCCGGTTTCTGGACGACGCCGGAAGCCCCTGCCATGCGCGCATTTTTCGAGGCGCAAGGCGATATGGAGACCGCCGCGCTGTTCCATAGCAGTTCCATGGAATATGTCCGCAGCCTGGGCGGCGATCCCTTGTGTTATGTGACAGAATTGCCTCTTTTTTTGGCCGGGGGCCTGTCTCCGGCAAGCGGATCGCAGCAAATCATTGCGAAACTTCGCCTTCGGCTTGCGCAAAACGACGGAGCGCGCGAGGACATTCGTCGGGATATGCAACGGTTGGAGCTGCGTCCGCTTCCGCTGGCGGCGGCGCTTCGGATGCATCTGCGTACGTTGTCGGCGGCGCTGGAGCAGCTGTCGGCCGGGTAGGAAGGCCGGCCTACGCGCTGCCGAAGAGCCACTGCACCAGATAGACCGCGAAAATCATGGCGAAAATGTCGGCGGTCAGCCCGGCGGGCACGGCATGGCGCGTTTTTTTGACCTGTACGGCCCCGAAGTACACGGCGATGACGTAGAAGGTGGTTTCGGTGGAGCCGAACATGACGCCCGCCATCTTGACCAGGATAGAGTCTGCTCCGAATACGGTCACCATATCGGCCACGATCGCCGCGGAGCCGGAACCCGTCAGGGGCCGGATGATCGCCATGGGGAGCATTTCGGGCGGAAAACCCACTGCGCCAAGCGCCGGCTCCAGGGTTTCCACCAGAAAATCCATGGCGCCCGAGGCCCGAAACATGCCGATGGCGAAGAGGATTGCGACGAGATAGGGAATAATCATTACCGCCACCCGGAATCCTTCCTTGGCCCCCTCCACGAATTCCTCGTACACTTTTACGCCCCGAATGAGACCGTAGACCGGCAGCCCCACGATCATGAGCGGCAGCACAAAGATGGCGAAATAATCAATGAAGATGCGGAACCAGCTCATTGCGTCGCCTCCCCGGTTTCGGCGCTGTCGCCGGGATCGGCGTTGGGGTCGCTTCTTTTCCAGAGCGGCGCGCGTTCGAGGAACGAGGCGGTTCCGATAGCAACGATGAGGGAGGCTCCGGTGACGACGATGATGGGGAAGATCAGTTCGTTCGTCTGAAGTCCTATGACCGCCACGAGCAACGCCGGCGGGACCAACTGCACGCTGGCCGTATTCATCGCCAGCAGCATGACCATGGGGTTTGTGGCCGTATCCTTGACGGGATTCAGCGTTTGCAGTTCTTCCATGGCCTTGATGCCGAGCGGCGTGGCGGCGTTGCCGAGGCCCAGTACGTTGGCGGAAAGATTCAGTACGATCATCGCAAAGGCCGGATGCCCTTCCGGAATACCAGGAAAGAGCGGGCGCAGGAGCGGTTCGACGAGGCGGGACATCTGACGAATAAGTCCCCCTGCCTCAGCGATTTTGAGCAATCCGAGGAAAAGCGCAAGCACTCCAATGAGGCCGATCGCGATCTGCACGGCGGTGTTCGCAAAATCGAAAGCGGCTTCGGCAACGTCCTGCAGATGTGGAAAGCGCACGGGCTCGAACCGGACCGCAGTAGCGGTGACGGGCGATCCCGCGGGTGTGTCCGATACGTTTTCCTGGTCCAGTGTCCCTTGCAGGGCGTCTCCGCCGGAAAATTTCCGGATGCGGAGAAGCGGTTCCGGTAACGAGGCGTCGCCGGCGAAAAAAAGGCGGACGCCGGCTTGTGTGCGCGCGACATGGCCCTCGTAGACGGAATCAGGGGCGGCCGCTACGCCGTAAAATGAGCGGTACGTTTCCGCATCGATCCGGATATGCACCGGAATGCGCCGCGCCTCCTCCCGGTAGTTCTCCGGGTATTCCAGGACGATTGGCAACGAGGCGTGATTCCGAAACCGATCGCTGGCGGCGTCTCGCAGGTCGGAAACGATGGCGAATGCAAGGGCGGCGACAATCAGGCCGGCCCATATGTAATTAAGCATGTCGCAGCGAGCAGCGGTGAGCGTTCGGTCGGCGGTGCGCCGGGAATGAGTCCACAACTTACGCAGAGCGTTGCGAAGTTGCACCCCTTCTTTTGGCTTCGAAGAAAGCAGCAATCTTTCGCGCGGCGGCGTCGCCGACGGCGTCGCGAAGGGCCTCTTCTCCGGCGGCCTCGACGCGCTTGACGGACCCGAAGCGCCGAATCAGTTTCTGCGCGGTTTTTTCGCCGACGCCGTCTATTTCGCGCAGCGAAGAATGCAGGATGCGTTTTTTCCGTTGCGTGCGCTGGAAGGCGACGGCAAAGCGATGCGCCTCGTTCCGGATGCGTTGCAAGAGCTGGAGCGACGCGCTGGCTTTGGGGATGAGCAGCGGTTCGGAGTCGCCCGGAAAAAACACCTCTTCGAGCCGTTTCGCCAGGCCGATGAGCGGAAATTCGCCGTATGCGCCTGCGGTCCGCAACGCTTCGGCGGCGGCCGAAAGTTGCCCCTTGCCCCCATCGATTACGACCAGGTCCGGCCATTTGATATTTTCCCGGTTTGCGTACCGCCGCGCGATCACCTCGCGCATGCTCTGATAGTCGTCGGGTTTTCCGGGAACGGCGGAGCGGATCTTGTAATGGCGGTATTCGCTTTTGCGGGGCCGTCCGTCTATAAACGCCACGCAGGACGCCACTGTGCCCGTGCCCGCAAGATGGGAAATGTCGAAGCATTCGATGCGTCGCGGCAAAGTTTGCAGGCGCAAATCTTTTTCAAGGGACCGTACGGCATGGGGAATGCGATCCTCGCCGCGTTTCATCTTGCGCATTTTCCATTCTTCAAGGAGTATGGTCGCATTCGCATGGACCATGCGCATCAGTTTGGCCTTGGGGCCCCTGCGGGGTATGGCGAGCGGGACCTTCTTGCCGCGCTGTCGCCGCAGCAATTCCTTGATCGGTTCCGGTTCGGCGATGTCGTGGCTCAATAGCGCTTCCCCGGGAAAGAACGCAGCGTCCGCGTAATAATCTTCGACGAGTCGCTGCATCAACACAGTATCCGACAATTCTTCTATCGGATGGATATAGGTGTGTCGCCGCCCGATCACTTTGCCTTCGCGCACTTGAAACACCACGCCGCACGCCACATTTTCCTGCTCGTCCAGCGCCAGCGCAAAGAGATCCCGGTCGGCGTCGTCCTCGCTTACCACTTTTTGTTTTCGGGCGTATTTTTCGAGGGCAAGGATGCGGTCCCGCAGCCCGGCCGCTTCCTCGAACCGCATGTTTTCGGAAAGGCGGGCCATTTCGTCGCGGAGCAGGGAAATCAATGCTTTCGTGTGTCCGTTCAGCAGTTTTTCGACTTGTTCGATGGTTTGGTCGTAATCGGCTTCGGATTGTCTCCCAATGCAGGGCGCGGCGCATTTTTTAATATGATATTCAAGGCATGGATCGTATTTGCCGGCGGCGATGGGTTCCGGCGCAAGGTTCAGGCTGCATGTGCGCAATTGAAAAACAGATCGGATAGTGCGCAACATCAGGTGCATATTTTTCACGTCGGCGTACGGCCCGAAATATTTCGATCCGTCGCGTACGATCCGTCGCGTAGGAAAAACGCGCGGGAAGGGTTCTTTTCGAATGCAAATGAAGGGAAAGGTTTTGTCGTCGCGCAAAAGAACATTGTAGCGCGGCTTGAGATGTTTGATCAGGTTGTTTTCGAGAATGAGCGCTTCGGCTTCCGTGTCCGTCACGATAGCTTCCACATGCGTTGTTTTTCGGATCATGATGCGCAACCGTCCGTCGTGCATCTGATTTTCCCGAAACCAGGATCGAACGCGGCTGCGCAGGTCTTTGGCCTTGCCTACGTAGAGCACGTTTTCGTCGGCGTCCTTGTACTGGTAAACGCCTGGGAGCCGGGGCAGTCGGTCGATTTTTTGTTTCAGCTCCGGGTTCATGGGTGCGCCGGCGCCGCTTGCGCGGCCAGAGGCTGTTCGATATGCCGTTCGATAAGCGCTATGCGCAGCGACGGGTCGGACGCCGCGGCGATGGGGACGGCGGCGAACCGTCGGCGCAGGACCTGGGCTACGCGAAGCCCCGTCGCGCTGTCTTCGGTCAACAATAACATCTTCGCAGGAATATGTCGCAGCGCCTCGAATTCGTCCGGGTCCGGATCCGCCCACACGATCTTCTGTATGCGCGAATCGGCGCGGGCCGCGTCCAAAGCCGGTTTCGCGGACAGACCTTGCGCGAGCAGGTGCGCTGCCTGGAGGCCGAGCCCGTCGATAACCGCTGGAATGTCCAGAGCGCCATCCGCTTCCGCCTGTGCTGCAATGTATATTCTGCCTGGCGCCAGACGCTGCGCAAGGGCATGCGGGGCCGGGGAAGGGGAGGAATCCGCCGCGATATGCAGGAGCGGCGTTTGCGCCGCAGCGCCGCGCGCGCGAACAACGCGCCGGACGCCTTCCGGGAGTGCGCCCGCCACGGGCTGAAGGCAAGGCTCTGCGCGGGCGCAAAACTCAATCAGGATATTTCCGGTTTGCCGGGGATGCACGAAGAAAATGATTTTGCCCCCGGCTCCGGGGCGCGGCGTCGGGTCGATGGGCGCATAGCCCGCCTCGCTGACCCGCCGGTGCATGGCGTGAATATCCTCGACCTCGAAAGCAAGGTGGTGCAGCCCGCCTTGCCGCTCCCGCAAGAAACGCGCCACGGGCGAGGTTTCGTCAAGGGCTTCCAGCAGTTCCAGTTGCGCGCCGCCGCTCGCCGCGAACGCGACCCGCACTCCGTCCTTTTCGAGTGTTTCAGATGCGTAGTCCGTCTCGCCCAACAGATCGCGGAGCACATCCAGCAGGCGATCGATATCTGCTGTCGCTATACCGACATGTTCGAGGCGGAGCATGATGAACGCGGCGGTTCGCAGGGCGGCGGGTCGTTATATTGGACGCGTGCGCATGGAACGAGAGGCAGCGGGTCTCGTTCCGTTGCCTGCCGGCCTGCCGCGCAGCAGGCGTTACGGGAGACGGGATGCTTTGGGTGGGCCAGCGAGCGCACTGCCGCGCTCCAGCGTATTTATGCGCTTTTTGTCAAAATCAGGTAAATTAACATTTTGGTAACATTTTCTGATAGATTACTTCCTATCGTACATTATTACTCCGGGGACTTTCTGCATTCATCGCTTTCCTTCGCCACTGTTTTGATCGCACCCACACTACGTTTCTTGCCCCGCGCCGCGCTGTCCGCATTGCTGTTCGCTCTTGTGGCGGTAGCGAGCGGCTGCGGCGACAAACCCGTCGAGGGCGAACTCTCCGGCGCGGTTCGGATCGACGGCTCCAGTACGGTGTATCCGATTACGGAAGCCGTCGCCGAAGAATTCATGATCGCCCATGGGCAAGCCCGGGTCACAGTGGGCGTTAGCGGCACGGGCGGCGGATTCAGCAAATTCCTCCGGGGCGAGACCGATATAAACGATGCCTCCCGGGTCATCAAATCCAGCGAGCTGGAACTGGCTTCGCGCGATGGGATCGATTTTGTCGAACTGCCGGTGGCGTACGACGGTTTGGTGGTGGTTGTGCATCCTGACAACGATTGGGCCGATTGCCTGACGGTGGACGAACTGCGGGCGATCTGGGAGCCCGGCAGCAGTATCGACAACTGGAACGAGGTGCGTCCCGGTTTTCCCGATCGCGAGCTTGCCTTGTATGGTCCTGGCACGGACAGCGGTACGTATGATTATTTTACCGAAGCCGTAGGGGGCGAGTCGGGCGCCAGCCGATCCGATTTTACGGCAAGCGAGGATGATAACGTGCTTGTGCAGGGTGTTTCCGGCGATCCCCATGCCCTTGGATTTTTCGGTATCGCTTATTACGAGGAAAACGCGGAGCGGCTCAAATTGCTCGCCATCGATGACGGCGATCCGGAGAATGGGGAGGGGTGTGTGTTGCCTACGCCCGCGACAGTCGAAAACGGTACGTATGCGCCGCTTTCCCGCGCGCTGTTCATATATGTGCGTCCCGTTGCCGCCGAAGAAGAGATTGTCCGGGAGTTTGTCCATTTTTACCTTACCCGCGCCGGAGAGTTGGCCGGGGAAGTGGGTTATGTTCCGCTCACCGATGAGGAATACGATCTCGCGCTGGAGCGTTTCGAGCGCCGTGTCACAGGTACTATGTTCGGCGAAGAAGCGCATGTGGGCGTGACTATGCATGAACTGTTGACGCGGTATATGTCTGCGGAATTATCATCCGGGGGACTTGACTCCGAGGCGCCCGATTCGCTTCTCTCTCAACCTGTAAGCGAATAGGGTATTTCAGGATGCTCTGATCAAGTCCACTTCGATCAGCGCTTCACGTTCACGCGTACAGAACGATATGATGGCGTCGTCGAAATCAGCGAAAAACACGGCGGCTTCGGGTCGTCGCGGTCGTGAAGCGCTCTTCGGCCTCTGAATCTTTGCGGACTTAAGGAAGCTCTGATTAACTCCACTTTGATCAGCGCTTCACTTTCACGCGTACAAAAGGACATGCTTGCATCGTTGAAATCAGCGAAAAACACGGCGGATTCGGGTTGTCGCGGTCGTGAAGCGCCCTTCGGGAGGCTGACAGGCGCACGCTGGCTGTGTCATTCCTCATTACGTGGGGCCTGCCACGCTTCTTCGTCATTCCTTGCCAGCGCACGCCTGTCAGCCTCTGAATCTTTGCGGACTTAATCAGAGCTTCCTTAATCAGAGCATCCTTCACAGACGTATGGCCGTCTCACAGCATGTGTCGAAAAGATCGCTCGCGGGGTCGCCCGGTGGTGCGGACCTGTCCGTCAACGTGTTTCGTAGCCCGAAAGAACGTGCAGTCGAGTATGCATTGGGCTTTTGCGCGCTGATCAGTGTTCTGACGACACTGGGAATTGCCGCCGTCCTCGTTTTTGAATCGCTGAATTTTTTTGCAGAGGTTTCCATTGTCGATTTTCTGACCGAAACACGATGGACTCCGCAGTTCACAGAGAAGCATTTCGGGATATGGCCTCTGTTGTCGGGCACCCTTCTCGTTACCGTCATTGCAGCCATTGTGGCGCTTCCGATCGGGCTCATGAGCGCGATTTTCATCGCCGAATACGCCCCCTCGCGTATACGCAAGGCGCTGAAGCCGGGTCTTGAACTGCTTGCAGGCATACCGACCGTCGTCTACGGTTATTTCGCGCTGACCTTCGTGACGCCCTTGTTGCAGACGTTTATCCCGGGCCTCAATATCTACAATGCGCTCAGCGCGGGCATTGTGGTAGGCGTCATGATCATTCCCATGGTGTCTTCATTGAGCGAAGATGCGATTCGCGCGGTGCCCCGCTCGCTTGCCGAGGGGGCCTATGCACTTGGCGCCACCCGGATCGAGGTGGTGTTGCGGGTCATGGTTCCTGGCGCGATCAGTGGCATCGTGGCGAGTTTTATTCTGGCGCTCAGCCGTGCTGTCGGCGAGACGATGATCGTAACGCTGGCCGCCGGGGCCATGCCTAATCTCACGGCGAATCCCACGGAATCGGTACAGACCATGACGGCTTTCATCGTGAATGTGAGTCTGGGGGATACGCCGCAGGGGACGGTCGAATTCTACAGCCTCTTCGCCGTCGGCCTGGTGCTGTTTCTGATGACCCTGGGCATGAATTTTATGGCGAACCTCATCATTCGCAAATACCGCGAACGGTACTGATTTGTGACCTCCTCGCAACAATACAACGAGCGCCTTGAGCGCCGTCGCCGCAGGGGGCTGATGTTCAGCGTGTTGCTGTTTCTGGCCACGTCATCCGGCCTGGTCGTGCTTGTCACGCTGATCGTGGACGTGATCGTGCAAGGCGGGCAATGGCTCGATTGGGAGTTTTTCACCCATTTTCCTTCGCGCATTCCGGCGCGCGCCGGAATCAAGTCCGCCATCGTCGGTTCGCTCTGGATGATTCTGCTCACCGCGGGCATATCCGTTCCCATCGGGGTGGCGTCGGCCCTGTACCTTGAAGAATATGCGCCGCGGAGCTGGTTCCTGAAGATCGTCCAGATCAACATAAACAATCTTGCAGGCATTCCTTCGGTGGTCTACGGCATCCTGGGCCTGACGCTTTTCGTGCGCTTCTTTGCCCTTGGACGCAGCCTGCTGGCGGGGGCCTTGACCATGGCCCTGCTGATTTTGCCCATCATCGTCATTAGCTCCCAGGAGGCGTTGCGGGCCATTCCTGCGGGGATTCGGGAAAGCGCCTTTGCGCTCGGCGCTACGCGGCGGCAGGTGGTCTGGAGTCATTTGCTGCCCATGTCGGCTCCAAGCATCCTCACGGGCGTGATTCTGGCGTTGAGCCGGGCCATTGGAGAAACGGCGCCCCTTATCATGATCGGCGCCCTGACGTTCATCGCATTCCTGCCCGCGAGCGTACTGGACCCGTTCACGGTGTTGCCCATTCAGATATTCAACTGGACGGCGCGTCCGCAAGCGGATTTCCAGGCGTTGGCCGCCGCAGGCATTATTATATTGATGATCGTGCTCTTCCTGATGAATCTGAGCGCGATTCTGTTGCGGAATTACTTCGAGAAGTACCGGGGGAGATAACCAAAGGCAAGGCATTTCATGGGAACGAACGAACGAAACGGATTGCTGGTTGACGGGCAAGGCGCGTCGGAGGAGGCCAAGGTCCGCGTGGAAAATCTGGACTTCTGGTACGGCGCGAACCATGTCCTCAAGGATGTTTCGCTGGACATCCAGGCCAACGAAGTGACCGCCTTCATCGGGCCGTCCGGCTGCGGCAAGAGTACGTTGCTGCGTTGCCTGAACCGGATGAACGAGCTAATCCCGGACGCCCGCTTCCAGGGCCGAGTGCTCATTGACGGGCGGGACATTTACCGCAATGCAGATCCCGTCATGGTGCGTCGCCGCGTCGGGATGGTGTTCCAGAAACCCAATCCGTTTCCCAAGACCATTTTCGAAAACGTGATCTGGGGCGCGCGCGTCAATGGCTTCAAGGGCAGCGAAGCGGCGCTGGCGGAAGAATGTTTGCGCAAGGCTGCGCTTTGGGAGGAGGTCAAGGACCGGCTGCATGCGCAGGCCTACGGACTCAGCGGGGGGCAGCAGCAGCGTTTGTGCATTGCCCGTACGCTGGCCGTGGCCCCGGACGTCGTGCTGATGGACGAGCCGGCCAGCGCGCTGGACCCGATCGCCACGGCCAAGCTGGAAGAAACGATTCTGCAACTCAAGGAACGCTATACGATTATTATCGTTACCCATAACATGCAGCAGGCAGGCAGAATCAGCGACCGCACCGCATTTTTTTACATGGGCGAGTTGATTGAGGCCGACGCCACTGAACAACTTTTTACCCGTCCCGCCCGAAAGCGTACGGAAGATTACATCACAGGCAGATTCGGGTAGGTCGGGGCTCGGCGGTTCGCCTGCTCCGGTCAGGGCAAACAGGGATAATGGATTCATGACGGTACGCACCCAATCAAATCGACACCTCGACGACGAATTGGCCGAGCTCCGTCAATTGCTTTCCAATATGTCGGAACTGGCCGAGGCGCAGGTGGCCAACGCCATGAACGCCGTATCCGGCAACGACCTGGAACTGGCCCGGGAGGTGTGGAAGCGCGACGACGAAGTGGATCGATTGGAACTGGAGGTGGACGAGCAATGCGAGCGCATTCTGGCCCTGTTTACGCCCGTGGCGGTCGATCTTCGGCTCATTATCGCGGCGGTGAAGGTTAATACGGACCTGGAACGGATAGGCGATCACGCCAAAAACATCGCCAAGCATGTGTGTCTGGCCGATTTTCCCGCCAAGATGCCGCCCGTGTCGAATCTTCAGGCCATTGCGGACGAGGCGCGCTGGATGTTGCGGAGCGCCCACGAGGCTTTTTTCCGGAAAGATCATGTGCTGGCCCGACAAATCGTCGCGCACGACCGGCGCGTGGACCGGATGTACGAGGAAATGTTGACCATGATCGGCCCGCTTTTTCATACCTGGCCGGATCAGGCCGACAAAATTGTCCACCTCGCGCATATGGGCAAGTCGATCGAGCGTATCGCCGATCATGCGAAAAACATCGGCAAGATCGTTGTTTTTCTGGTGGAAGGCGTAGATATCCGGCACCGGAGCGCAACCCGGAACGTATCGCAAACGACCTGAGGGGTGCGCTGATTCGACGTCGACGCCGCCGCGCCGTTCGTTTCGCTGCGGCGGGCCGGGACGAATCCGGACAGAACCCGTGCAACCGCAAAATTTTATGACCGCAGTCCGATCGTCTTTTTGCGCAGGTCTTTTGGCGGCCTTGTTTGCGGCGGCGCCTGTCGCTGGGCAGGTGGTAAGCTACGGGGCGGATTTTCTGGCCGCCGGCGCGGGCGGACGGGCGCTGGGCATGGGCGGCGCCCATATTGCGCTCGCGGACGACGTCAGCGCAGGGTACTGGAATCCCGCCGGCCTCAGCCAGACCCTCTTCCCCGAAGTCGAATACATGCACGCGGAGCGCTTCGCCGGGATCGTTTCGTTCGATTACGGGGCGGTTTCATGGCCGGTCAACGCCCGCTCGACACTGGGAGCTTCGTTTTTCCGGAGCGGCGTGAACGACATAAAAAACACGCTGGACGCCTGGGACCCCGAGCGCGATCAGCCTCGACCGAACCCGGAAGAGCATATTTCCAGTTTTTCCGCGGCGGATGCAGCGTTCTTCATAAGCTATGCGCGTCAGGTGCGGACGAGCTTCGCCGCGGGCGCGACCGCAAAGATCGTTCGCCGCAGCATTGGAGATTTTGCGGACGCCTGGGGGTATAGTTTCGACGTCGGGGCGTTGTACCGTCGCGGTTCCTTCAGGGCGGGCGCCAACCTGCAGGACGCCGCCGGCATGCGGCAATCCTGGACCGTCAACCGGGATTTGCTTTCGAATATCGAAGATGTTTTCGGGCAAACGATTCCGAAGGGCGGCGTGGAGACGGTTCTGCCTGTGCTGCGGCTCGGATCGGGATATATTCTGAACGCGGGCGCGCACCGCATCGCGCTGGCCCTTGATGTGGATATGGCTTTCGAGGGGCGGCAAGCCTGGGCGCTGCACACGGGCGGCGTATCGTACCACCCCCGGCTGGGCGTGGAATACGGTTTTCGGGACGTCGTGGCCTTGCGCGCGGGCTGTACCGATGTTCTAAGGTCGGGAGACGACGGATGGGATGCGGCGCCGACAGTGGGGGCCGGTTTGCACCTGGGTCGCCTGACCTTCAATTACGGATTCGGGAATTTTGCGGGCCTGGCTTCCGATCTGGGATATACCCATCGTATCTCGGCTCGCCTCGTGCTGGCCCGCGCCGCCTGGCGGCGCATCGTCGAAATGTAGCACGGGGCGTTATAGTACTTGACAGTCCGTCCCAAACGAGGACGGACGCCGGCGCGTCCGCAATGTCAAGGGCGCGCGCCAGCGCAAACGCTACTGTCCCGCCCCGAGGTGCGCCAGCATTGCGTCCTGCATTTCGGTGGCGTGCAACGGGCCGTCCGGGAGCAGGTCGGCGCGGTTGGAGAGGACCAGCGGCCCATCCAGCGGATCGTCCGGCAGCCGTCCGTGCGATCCCCGGACCAGCGACGGGTCCAGGGGGATGACGTCCAGCAGGTAGCGAAACCCCAGTTTCTTTTGCAATAGCCGCCACGCTGCCTTGAGCCGGGCCGAGGGCAGGGCCGGGTCCAGAAAGAGTTCGCACGGATCGTAGCCCGGCTTGCGATGAATATCCACGGTGCGGGCGAAATCGGGCGCCCGGTCGTCGTCCAGCCAGTAGTAATACGCGAACCAGGCGTCCGGCTCGGCCACGGCGACGAGATCCCCCGCCCGGGGATGATCCAGGCCATAGGCGGCGCGTTCCTCGCCCTGCAGGACCTGGGCGACGCCGTCGGTCTCTTCGACGAGCGCGCGCACATCCTCCAGCGCCTCCGGGTCGTTCGCGTACACATGCGCCACTTGATGGTCCGCTACCGCAAAGGCCCGGCTCGCTCCCGCATCAAGAAGTTCGCGCCCCAGTTCTTCCCGTATGCGCAGAAAGCCTTCCCGCCGCAGCGCGCGATTGAGCGACACGGCCCGCCGCGCGGGCGTGACGCCGTATTCCGAAAGCACAAGGACGGCCGCGCCCTGCGCTTCGTAGTGCGCCACGAGTTCCTCGCAGACCGCGTCGATTTGCGCCGCCTCCGCCGCCACGCCGGGCCCGTCCGGCCCTTCGCGTTGCAATACGTAGTCCAGATGGGGCAGATAGACGAACGTCATGCCCGGATCGCACGCCGCGTCCACATGCAACGCGGCTCGGGCGATCCATTCGCTCGAACGTATGCTCGTTCCGGGTCCCCAGAATTCGAACAGCGGGAACCTGCCCAGTTTGCGCTGCAACTCCGCCCGCAACGCTTCCGGCTCGACCCAGACGTCTGGAATTTTCCGCCCGTCGGCGGGGTACATGGGACGGGGCGTCACCGCATATTCCACCGACGAGTACATATTGTACCACCAGAACAGGTTGGCCGAGATCATGCCCGGCCCGGTTCTGTCCGCGCCGAGGCGCCGCGCCTTTTCCCATATCTTTTCGCCCTGCACGAGCCGGTTCGACTGCCGCCAGAACCGGATTTCTCCCTCGTCCCGGACATACCAGCCGTTGCCGACGATTCCATGTTTCGAGGGCATGGTCCCGGTCAGCAGGGTGGCTTGCATGGAACACGTGACCGCGGGCAGGACGGGCGTCATGGATGCGGACTTGCCGCGCTCGGCCCACGCCGACAGGAAAGGCGCATGCGGCAAGAGGCGGGGCGTCAGCCCGACGACATTCAGAACGGCGAGTTTCGGCATGGCGAGCGAGGCGGCGCTTCAGGCGATGCGATCAAGGCAGGCCATCACCCATGCATATTCGCGGGCGATGGAGGATACGACATCCGTTTTGAGCGGCTCCGGAAGCACCTCCCAAGTGTAGGTTTCGATCTCAAGGTGGGGACACAAGCCGCCCCGCAGCGCCTGTGCAAGCGTGGCCGTAATGTCTTCCTGCGTCGAGCGGAAATGCGGAAACCGGTCGATGAACACGGGCACATGGTAATGAATCCGCCATTCTTCCGCCTCGTCGGTCGGCAGGCAGGGGAGGGCGTCGGGCAGGTCCCGGTAGCGGTGCAGCGCCCCGTTCGCCGACCGAGCCGCCACTTGATGCAGGTAGGTGGATTCCGCGAAGGGCTCCAGCGCGTCGCGCAGCGTCCGCCGGGTCGCCGCGCCAGGCTCGTCCAGCGGAACGCGCAACGCCGCGCTGATCTGGATTTTACCGAGCCGGATCCCGGCCGTTTCGAACGTCGCCAGCGCTTCTCGGGGAGATTCGAATTCCACCGCAAAGTGGCATGTGTCGTAGCACAGGCGAATATGTTCTCGCAAAATATCTTCCGCCTGCGTCCTGTTGAGGCCGCGCCGCTGCCTCAGGCGGCTCGTTCCGCGTCGCCAGAGCCATTCCTTGAAGAAGGACACGGTTTCAGCGGTGTTTTCGATCAGGCAATCCGGTTCCGGCTCAATCCCGACATGGATGAGCTGTCCGGTGCGTTCGCGCCGCGCGAAAAGCCGGAAGGCGACGTCGGCAAGCTGCTCCGCGCCCATGCGCAGCGCATCGTTCCAGATATACTGCTCCCGTAGCCAGGGTTTGTAGGAAAGGGGAGAGGTGGAAATGCTGCCCTCGACGCCGTCCGGCAGCAGCCGCGCGAGAATATTTGCGAGCCGTTCCGTGTAGATGCGCCGCTCGGCGGTGCGCCAGTCCGGCTTATAGACCTCGTCCTTGACGCGCTTCCGGTGAAAATGGCCGTACGGGAAACCGTTGATCGTGAAGGCGTACAGCCCGCGTTCGTCCAGCAGGCTGCGAAAACGGTCGAGGCGGGCGGCGTCTTCGGTCAATGCGTCCGCGGCGCGGCTGGACAGGCGCAGCCCCACGCCCATGGGCGCGTCGGGAGACACCTTTTTCTTGACGGCGACCGCATGCGTCCGCAGGTTTTCTTCCGCCTCGTCGAGCGTTTCGCCCGGGTGGATGTTGGCGCAGTAGGTCAGTTCCAGGCCTTCTCCGTGCCGAATGCGCATGGTCGTCAGGGAATGTGTGCGGCGACGGGTTCGGCGCGGCTTGCCCGCTCGCGCAACAGGGCGATGGCCTGCCGATACAGGGCCGGATCGACCTCGTGCACTTCCACGCCCTGGCCGACGCCCGCCAGCAGCATGACGGTCAACGCGCCGCCGAGGTGCTCCCGAAAAGCCTCGAGGCCCCGGAAAATGGATCGCGGATGATCAGGCTCGTCCATGTGCGCCCCGATTTCAGGCGCGTACAGACGGAAGCCCATGGTTTCGAGCAGGCCGAACACCCGGTTCCGGTCGCGTTCGGAGAGGAGGCCGCACAGATGCGAATAGGCGGCGTCAAGGGCGACGCCTATGGCCACCGCTTCCCCGTGCCGCAGCGCATAATTCGTGAGCTGCTCCAGCTGATGCGCGGCCCAGTGGCCGAAATCAAGAGGGCGAGAGGTTCCCATCTCGAAAGGGTCCCCCGAGGTGGCGATATGGTCCAGATGCAGGGCGGCGCACTGGTAGATAAGCCGTTCCATGGCGTCTGCGTCCCGCCGGGGCGGCGCAAGGCGTTCCGCATCCGCTTCAAGTTCGTCGAAGAACGCGCCGTCCTTGACGAGCGCTACCTTGACGGCTTCGGCGATCCCGCTTCGCCAGTCGCGGTCGGATAGCGAGGGCAGGAAGGAAAAATCATTCACCACCGCGTACGGCGGCGCGAACGCGCCCAGAAAATTCTTGGCGTTCAGTGCGTTGACGCTGTTTTTGACCCCCACGCCCGAATCGTTCTGGGCCAGCACCGTGGTCGGCATGCGAACGAGGCGGACGCCCCGGTGCGCGGTGGCTGCGGCGTATCCGGCAAGGTCCAGAACGGAGCCGCCTCCGATCGCCAGGACGAACGAATGGCGGCACAGTCCGCCGCGTCGGATGGCGGCGTGCAGTTTGCTGACCAGCGCAGGATCGTTTTTGGCGGCTTCGCCCGCCGGCGCCGTCACGGGGGGATGCAGGGTCAGCGCATCGGCCCATTGCGCGAAATACGCCTCCATGCGCTCGCGCAGGTCCGGGTAATGGGGCAGCAATCCCTCGTCGATCACCGGCAGTATCTTCCGCCAGGCGACGCCTTCCTCTGCCCCGACGATGCGGCCGAGCAGGTCGTTTCCCGGATCGAAGGCGTCCGCGACGAAATGTACGTCGTACCGGAAGGCAACCTGAATATCCTGCCGGATCGTTTGCATCGGTACGGGTTTTCCTGCGGCGAATGGCTTGCGGGCGGCGCGCCGGATTGCTTTCGTCCGGCGCCGGGGCATAATACCCGTTCGTCGCAGAAAAGATCAGGTCGGCGCCGCAGGTTTCCGCAATTTCGCCGGGCGCGGGGCGAAGCGCCAGGTCCAGCCTCGTCGACGTCGGGACGTCCGGCGATGCGGTCCGGGATTGACGGACGTTACTCGATAATCAATCCTTTGTCCTGGACTACGGGGGTTTGTCCGCCGCGCAGCACCGAATTTCCGCCGTACAGGTCGCGCTGGTCGATGGGCTCCGGCTCCAGCCAGTCCTTTTCCGAAAACTGCCCGCTTTGCCCGTACGCCGCAAGGGCGTTGTCGTACGTCACGGCGCGGATCGCGTCTTCCGGAACGCCTCGCTCGGCCATGAGGCGGGCCGTTTTGGGCACGGCCAGCGGATCGCTGACGCCCCAGTCCGCCGCGCTGTCTATGAAAATTCGCTCTGCGCCGTATTCCCGCACAATCTCGACCATCCGTTCGTTGCCCATTTTCGTGAACGGATAGATGGTGAAGGCGGCCCAGTAGCCGCGGTCGAGGACTTCCCGGACCGTTTCTTCGTTGTTGTGGTCCACGATAACCCGATCCGGGGCCAGTCCCATGTCGTCGCAGGTATCCATGCTGCGGCTCGTTCCTTCTTTTTTGTTGCGATGGGGGGTATGAATGAGCACGAGCATGTCGAGTTCTTGCGCCAGTTCAAGTTGCAGCCGGAAATATTTGTCCTCGGCGGGCGTCATGTCGTCGTATCCGATTTCTCCGATCGCCACGACGCCCTCCTTGGCGGCGTAGAGCGGCAGGAGCTCCATCACTTCGTCTGCAAGCGGTTCGTTGTTCGCTTCCTTGGCGTTGAGTCCGATGGCGCAGTAATGCCGAACGCCGAACTGGCCTGCCCGGAAGCGTTCCCAGCCCACGATCATGGAGAAATAATCCTTGAAGGCTCCCACCGTAGTGCGCGGCTGGCCCAGCCAGAAGGCGGGTTCTATGACGGCTGCGACGCCGCCGGCGCGCATGGCTTCGTAGTCGTCCGTGGTCCGGGAGATCATGTGGACATGCGGATCAATGTACAGGGGAGGTCGCGTCGGCATAACGGCAAGGAGGGCGAAGGCGGCGCTTGCGCCGCAAAGTCGGGAAAGAAGTATCGAAAGATGATATGGCGTCGGGGTTGTCCGGCGTGGATGCGAAAGCCTATGCCGCGCCCGCGATCCGGTTCCGGGCAAACGATTCCCAGGTCAGTTCGCCGGTTCCGATGCGTTGTTTCAGGCGGGGGAATGCGTCCAGCAGTTCGTTGGCGGCGGGCGCGTTCGCCTGGGCCAGCGTCAGGGCGGCGGCTTCTTGCTCCGCTTCGTCGTCGCTGTGCAGGACGCGTTGCAGGTCGGGCAGATAGCCTTGCGTCGCGAATGGTCCCACGGGACGCCAGAGTTCGGGGGAAACGACGCGTCCGGCGGCCCAGCGCTCGCGCGCGTAGTCCGCGAGCATGCGGGCCAGGGACGGGTTGCTGCGCGAATCCAGTCCGACCACCTCGCACAGGACGCTATCGGTAAAGAGGGCTTTGAGGATCATCTGGTTCCAGGCGCCCTCGTCGAAATATTCCGAGGGGTAGGGGTTGCGGTGTGCGACGGCCTGGAATACGGAGGTCATGTTGCTCCGGACGCCTTCGGCGGCGCGGGCCCGGAAACGTTCGGGAAAGGGGTAGAGCGGCAGCATGCGGTACAGCGCCGCCGATTCGCGGACGTCGGCGGTCGAGAACAGTTGCTCGACCATGCCGACGTACGCGTTTTCGTCGTCCGCGGGGCGGGACAGGATCAGGAGGGCGCGGGCCGCTTCGTCCGCGCTCCAGCCTGCGGGGTTCCATCCCGGACGCAGGGCGTCGGCTTGCGCCAGGTCCGCCTTGTCGAGCGCAAGGGCGTCTTTGGAAATCCGCCGGGGAGCGCCGCTGAACGCCAGAAAACATTTGGAGTCCGGCGCGCCGCCTGCGATGGCCTCGCAGCGGTCGCGCAGCCAGCGCAGGGCTTCTTCGCGGGTTTGCCGGGCGATCCAGGTCATGAGCTGCTCGCGGATGCGGGGCAAGTCGGCTGGACGTCGGGGAGGCGGCATGGGCTTCAGGGGCTGGAAAGCGATGGCGAGATAAGGCGCGTCATTGCGGCTTGTTGTACCGTCGGGTTCGTTTCTTGGTTCGGGGGAATATTTTTTAATATGTTAATAAATTATTAATGCGCTGCCCTTTGTTGCGGCAGCGCTTGTTGGCGCAGGGCCGGCGTTCGCGCTGTATTCGCATGGCGCGTTAACTGAAAATTTTCGAGGTTAGCATGAATCGGTTGGCTTCGTCGGTGCGACACGCGTGGATACGGGCGCTTGCGCTGGGCGCGTGGCATATCTCGGTTGTTCCGGTTCGCGCGGAAACGTGCGGCGAAGCGGCTTCCCGGCGTACCGCCGAATCGCTATCGTCTCATGCCTTTGGCTCTCCGGTGGCGGTCGGGACGATACGGGACAGGGCGTTAGCGACGGACGAAATGCCTGTTGTCCGGTTCGGCGTAGCGCGTTATTTCACGGCTCCCAACGAAGATGCGCTGACTTATACGGCTGAATCGAGGGATCCGAGCGTGGCGACCGCGGAAATATGTGGGAGCATACCGTTCGATTCGAAGCCCCTCACTTGTCGACCGGATTGTACTTTATCGTGTTGGATGCAGCGGAACGAACGTTTACGAAGTCCGTGCTTCTTATGAAATAAGGATGCATCACCTAAAACTCTGAACCAGGGAAGCGTTATGAGACATACGATACATCTTTCGGTGGTGGCGTGGTTTGGTCTTTTGCTTATTCCTGCAGGTACGCAGGGGCAAAGTTTCAATGCTAATGATTCGCAGAAGTTCTCCACAACTCCAGTCTGGATTCAGGAAGTGAGCGACTTGGGCGTGATCAAGGATATAGCTACGGGAAAGGATGGAGAAGTGTATATAGCCGGCATAGATATGTTGGCCAAATATAACCCCGATGGTACGCGAAAATGGGTGCGAAAAGCAGTTTCGAAACATAGTAGTTATATATATCTCGTTGCCGCTGGAGAAGATTACATTTATACAAGCGAGGCAGAGATTTGGGATATTGCGCCCGAGTGGGCGGATGTTCTGGACGGCTCTGAGAGATTCTCTGGTTTTGGGGTCGAGATAGGAATTCGTAACCTCGACGGGGAATCGTCAGGCGAACTTCCTGAAGTGAGCTCTATTCTGGGTCTGGACCTGGATGAGACCGGCAATATCTACATCGCTGGCGTCTATAGAAACCTGAATGTTTTTGGGGCCGATACGCTTTTTGTCCTGCCCACGTCTTTCCAGGACGGTCATTTCATAGGCCACGATGTTTTTGTGGCCAGTTATACGCCAGAAGGTGCGCCTCGTTGGGTGCGTCGTATCGCAGGATATGGCTTCGACACTATTAATCGAAGTTGCAGAGCTTCTGATGCATATTTGTATAATGAAGGACGTGGCGTTTTTACTGTGGATTCCGAGGGGAACACATATCTCGGTGGTTGTTTCGGCGCAAGCCCTGTGTTGCCTTTTGATCAACCCGGGGAAATAACCTTTACCGAGGACGCTCGCGCTCTGGCGAGTTTCGACGCCGACGGCAATCTGCGCTGGCTTCGCACTCTTGCCGATCTCGGCGTACGGGAAGAATTTCGTGTCAAAGACCATCATGGTGATATCGAATACCTATATACCCCATACATTTGGGATATGGCGACAGACGCTGAACGAAATCTGTTTACCATTTGGGGCGCTGAGGCTTGGCAAAACAAGCCGGTTGTGGTTGGCGGCGTCGCTCTTGCGGACCCTGGAGGCAGCGGTGCGTTTCTTGTCAAGCACAACCCGGAGGGCGATATTCTTTGGGTTCGGCAAATTGCAGGCAAGGGCGGCGAGTCCATATGCACTCTGGCGACAGACTCCCAAGGGGACGTATATATCGGAGGCTTTTTCGATAGTTCCGTTCTTCAAATCGAAGAGACGCAGCTGATTAAGTCTGGCGGTAGTACAAACGGTTTCATAGTGCGCTACGATGGAGAGGGTAATGTGCGCTGGGTTGGCCATGTCGCCGGGGAGGGCGTCAACATCGTTTATCTCGTCGCCGTCAGTTTCTCCGGGGACCTCTATGGTTTAAGCCGTAGTATTCTTTTTGGATGCCTGCCGGGAAGATATGTGTGGCCGTATGAACCGGAGGCGACCGCTTTCCTCGCCAAATACGCCGCCTCGACCATTACGTCCAGCGAACCCGCTCCTGAGATTCCCGTCGCCGCCACGCTGACGTCGAACTACCCCAACCCGTTCGCGCGCGCCACGACCATTGAGTATGCGCTGCTCGCCTCTGGTCCGGTGCGCCTCGTCGTCTACGATGCGCTGGGGCGGGAGGTAGCCACGCTGGCGGATGGGGCGCAACATGCGGGCCGGCATACCGTCGTCTTCGACGGAATGCCTTTGCCCAGCGGGGTTTACCTGTATCGCCTGGAAACGGGCGGCCAGGCAACCACGGGGTTGATGACGCTCAGGAAATGAGACGGCGCCCACAAAGCCAGCTGACCTGAATCATGGAGGACGATATGAGGCATACTGCACATTACGCGGCGGCGCTGTTATTTGGTCTGTTTACGCTTATTCCCGCAGGCGTACGGGCACAGGCTTTTGACGCTTCCAATTCAAATCAATTCTCCACGTCTCCAACATGGGTCCGGTGGGTAGGGAATATGGGCTGGATAAAGGATATTGACACAGGAAAAAACGGGGAAGCATATATACCGGGTGCGGACATATTTGCTCGGTATAATCAGGATGGCGAACAAATATGGACTCGTCAGGCGGCCTTGAACGCATGGCAAAGAATCAATTACATGAAGACCTATCTCATAGCTGTCGGAGACGATCATATCTATACCAGCGAGGGGCGCCCTCGTGTGTGGAATTCTCTACAGCTGACTGTTGGTGGTACAGCGATTGGTATTTATAGCCAGGGCGGCGAATCCTTGCGAGTCATTCCTGTCGGATATAACGATTACTATTCGGATACCCGCTTTGCTTTTCCGGAAGCGGGTTGGATTTTGGGTCTGGACCTGGACGAGGCGGACAATATCTACGCCGTCGGCATTTATAACAAGAGGCTTCTTTTTGATTCAGATACGCTTGCTTTCTTGTCTGGCCCGAATGCTTACGATGTTTTTCTGGCGAGTTATACTTCCAACGGGGCTCCCCGCTGGGGGCGACGAATCAAGGGAAATAATTTAGACTCCCTGATTACCTATTGTGGCCTTGATAACAGGAAACCAGAATTTTTCACCGTGGATCGTCATGGAAACACATATTTTGGTGGTTGCTTCGGCAAGGAAACCGTATTTGGCGAGGGGCAACCCAATGAGGCAACGTTGACTGAGGATACGCGCGTTTTGGCGAGTTACGACGCCGAAGGCAATCTGCGCTGGGTTCGCACCCTTACCGATCTTGGCATACAGGAAGAATCGTATCAAAACAGGCATGGATACCTTGATCAGTCCCCATACATTTGGGATATGGATGTTGGCCCTGAAGGAAATTTTTTCGTCGGTTGGCGCACGCGTCCCTGGCGTAACGGCGATTCACTCAAACCCGTTGTGACCACCGCCGACACGGCTCTTGTGGACCCTGGAGGCAGTGGCGCCTTTTTGACCAAGCACAATACGGACGGCGATATTCTCTGGGTTCGGCAAATTGCGGGTAGCGCCAACGACAATATATGCGCACTGGCGACAGATTCCGAGGGCCATGTATATGTGGGCGGCTATTTTACCAGTCCGGTTGTTAGCATAGGAAAAACTCAGTTGGTCAGGGTTGGCCACGATCCAAATGGTTTTATAGCGCGCTACGATGAGAAGGGCGATCTGCGCTGGACCGTTACCGGCGCATATGAAAATGATTCTTACGAGGCATATATTGCTCTGACGGTCAGTCCTGCCGGCGACCTGTATGCTATAGGTCGGTCCTTGCCCTACGACCAAGAGTGCACAGTGCTAGCCGGGGGCCGTTTCCTTGCCAGATACGCCGCCGCGACCATTACGTCAAGCGAACCCGCTCCTGAAATTCCCGTCTCCGCCACGCTGACGTCGAACTACCCCAACCCGTTCGCGCGCGCCACGACCATTGAGTATGCGCTGCCCGCCTCTGGTCCGGTGCGCCTCGTCGTCTACGATGCGCTGGGGCGGGAGGTAGCCACACTGGCGGACGGGGCGCAACATGCAGGCAGGCATACCGTGGTCTTCGACGGAACGTTCTTGCCGAGCGGGGTCTATCTGTATCGATTGGAGACAGCCGGACAGGCGCACACGGGACTGATGACGCTCAGTAAGTAAAATAACAGCCCTTCTCCGTCGCCTTGCCCTTCGCAACCTTATTTTTTTAAGTCAAAAAAATCCCACTTAAAAAATTTAAGCGACCTGTTTTAACGGGAAACGCGGAGCGTTCCTCATGCGGTTCCTTGCCGCACTGCCGGGCCCGCCGTCGCGCCCGTCCCTTGTCGCCATCAGCAGGGCCGCCCCGCCACAGGGGATCCCGGAAGCCTCTGCCGCGTTTCACAAGAAGTCGCTTTTTTCGCTATAATGCGGCGCTTTTCTTTTTCATCAGGCGGGCCTGGTCCCGGTGGGTCGGGCGGAGGAAAATGCGTCGATAAGACGCGGCTTGCCCTGCGCGACCATGCCCCGGAATCGCAGCATGGCTAACCGGAACATTTGGAACGTCATGAAAAAGAACGACTGGATTGGACTGGCGGCCAGCGTGGCGTTGCACGCCGGGGTGTTTTTCGCCTTCGCCTTTCTTACGGTGGCGCAAGCGGATTCCCGGCAAATGGGCTTTGTGGAAGTAGAATTCGGCCCGTATGCGGAGAGCCGCGCCTCGGAAGAGGTCGAAGCCCCCGAAGAGCCGGAGGACGTCCCGGAGGAACCGCCGCCCGCGCCGGAAGACGCCAGGCAGGTGGACCTGCCGGATCAGCCGCAGCCCGTCGCCGAGGAGGATCGGGTGGCGACGCCGGAGATCGAAGAAGTATCTCCCGAACGACAGGACAGCGAGGAAGCGGCGGAACGGCCCGAACCGGAGGATGAAGCCGCTCCCATTCGCCCGCTCGGCGCCGCCGCGCCCAGCGAAGCAGACGAAACGCGCCCCGCCGAAACGGGAGAAGGCCTGGACGACCTGACGACGGCCCCCTTTGAAATAGAAGGATTGAATCGCGATCCCCTGTATGCTCCGGTTCCCGAGTACCGGGCCCAGGTGAATGCGACGATCCGGGTGCGCATTACCGTCGATCCGCGAGGCCGCGTCGCGCAGCGCTTTCTGATTCTGAAGGGCGACGCCGCCCTCGATAAAGCCGCCATGGACGCCTTGCAGCAATGGCGTTTCAATCCCTTGCCGCCCAATGCGCCGCAGGAGCCGCAGACAGGGATCGTCACCTTCCGTTTCCGCCTGGAATAGCAGGCCGTGCACGCCTCGGCGACAAGCAAAGCGCTGGAACCCGGCACGTCGTTCGCTGTATAGAAAGAGTTTGCCTTGCACGCGCTGTCAGTAGCTTGCATAGTTCTGTACGCCTCGCGTAGGCATTGCCGCTGATTCGGACGCATCTCCGCTTCGCCGTAGTTTCATAGTAGGGAATAAGGATATTGTCGCCCATGTTTTCGTGGATCAGGAGAAATACGCGTCCGGGCTATTCGGTGAATTATCCAGTGGATTATCCAGATACCCGTCGGCGGTCCGGCGCAGGCTTTTCGCTTGTTCTGTTGGCGATGTGTCTCTGCGCGGGGAGTTTCGTCGCCGGGTCGGCAGCGGCCCAGGACGCCGCGCAGGCCCGCACCATCAATGGATATGTGGAGGACGCGGAAAGCGGGGAGCGGCTTCCGGGCGCTACGGTGAGCGTTCCTTCCCTGAGCATCGGATCGGTCACGAACCAGTATGGTTTTTACAGCCTGACGGTCCGGCTCGATTCGCTTACGCTTGCGTTCGCCTATATCGGGTACGAAACCATTACGCATACCCTGACGCTTTCGGCGGATACGACGCTCGACGCGGCCCTTGCGCCCTCCGCCATAGGCCTCGAAGGCATCGAGGTGGTGGCGCGGGCGGATTCCCTCATAGACCAGCCGCAGATGGGGCGCCACGAGGTGGCGGTGGATCAGATACAGTCGCTTCCGGCCCTGCTCGGCGAAGTGGATATCCAGAAGACGCTGCAACTGTTGCCCGGCGTGCAGTCGGGGTCGGAAGGGCGCAGCGGATTCTACGTGCGGGGCGGGGGACCCGACCAGAATCTCATCCTGCTGGACGGGCTTCCGCTGTACAATCCCTCGCACCTGTTCGGTTTTCTGAGCGTGTTTAATGCGGACGCGATGAAGCACGTCGAACTGATCAAGGGGGGCTTTCCGGCGCGATACGGAGGTCGCTTGTCGTCCGTGGTGAACCTGACTATGAAGGAAGGCAACCTGAAAAAATACGGCGGCGAGGTGGGGACCGGGATCATTGCGTCGCGCGTGACGCTGGAAGGGCCCATCGTACGGGACAAGGCCTCGTTTCTTTTTACCGCCCGCCGTACGCTGGCCGACCTTTTGGCGAGGCCCTTTTTGCCGGACGATACGCGAGCGGGCTACTTTTTCTACGACCTGAATTTCAAGGCGAACTACATCGTGTCGCGGAAGGATCGCATTTATTTGAGCGGGTATTCGGGGCGCGATTTGTTTTACGGTTCGGACGAATGGGACAATGGCGAATCCGACGGCGATATCGGCTGGCGCAATCGCTTGGCCGCACTCCGGTGGAACCGGCTGTTCGGCAATCGCACGTTCTCCAATGTGCTCGTGGGCGTAACGAATTACAGTTTCGCCATCGGGGTCGACGAACGGGAAAAATCCATTGGCGGCGCGGGCATAGACTATGAATCGAGCGTGGCGTACGTATCCGACATTCTGGACTACACGGCGAAACTGGATCTGGAGCACAGGCCCTCGCCCAATCATTATTTGCGTTTCGGCGCGGAAGGGATTCGCCATCGCTTCAGCCCCGGCAGGCTCTGGTTTTGGGAAAGGGAGGGCGCGGAAACGGTAGAAGACACCTCGCTGGTTTCGCCGGTCGGCGTGATTCGCTCCGGCGAGGCCTCCCTCTACGCCGAGGACGACATGACGTTGTTTTCCGGACTGAGGGTGAATGCGGGCCTGCGCATGGCCTGGTATTTCGTGGATAGCGAACGATATCCTTCGATCGAGCCGCGCCTGAGCATGAGCCTGCGCGTGGCGCGGCAGACGTCGGTCAAGGCGTCGTACGTGCGGATGCAGCAGCCGGTGCATTTCCTGACCGCCAGCACGGGCAATCCCTTTACGGATTTCTGGGTTTCGGCCATGGACAGGATGCCGCCCCAGAAGAGCCATCAGGCGGCCGCCGGCCTGGTGCGAAATATCCGGGGGGGCCGCTACGAGGCGTCGCTTGAAAGCTACTACAAATGGATGAGCGGACTCATCGAATACAAGGCGGGCACGCAGACCTTCGATTCGGTGTTCAGGGACTGGCCCGAACTGATCGAGACGGGCCGGGGCGCGGCGTACGGCGTCGAGTTGTTCCTGCAAAAGAAAACAGGCCGCACGAGCGGGTGGATCGGGTATTCGTGGGCGAAGGCCAGCCGGGATTTCAAGAACCTGAATAACGGAGAAATCTTTCCGTACCGCTACGACCGTCGGCATGACATGTCGATCGTAGCGCAGCGCCGCCTCACGCCCAACAAGGAAATATCGGCGGCCTGGGTATTCGGCAGCGGATATCCCGCCTGGCTGCCGGTGGGGCGTCATGCGACGTTGCTGCACGACGACTACGATTATTACCAGGGGGAAGAGCGCATCGCGGTGGATTACGGCCCGCGCAACGCCTCCCGCCTTCGGGCGTACCATCGCCTGGACATTGCCGTGCATTTTCGCAAGGAACGCTCCTGGGGCACGCGTACGCTTACGTTCGGCGCGTACAATGCGTATAACCGAAAAAATCCATTCGTAGTGTACCCTGTGCAACGCCCAGGCGACGACTCCACGTTCCGTTTTCGCCAGTTGAGCCTCTTTCCGACGCTTCCCTCGTTCGCATACCGTATCTCTTTCTGACCATGTTCGTCCCGGCGAGATCGCTGCACGGATCATTGCATAAATCATTGTGCAGACCATGGCGCGCCGCGCTTCTTGCGGCGGGCATGCTGGGCGTTTTGGGCGGCTGCGAGTTGGCGGTGGAGGTGGACATTCCCGAACACGATCCGCAACTGGTCGCCCACAGCTTTTTTGCGCCGGACAGCGTCTGGGCGGTCCGTCTCCGCCGCAACGCGGACATTGCGGGGCGCGAAGACATCAAAAAGTCGGCGGTCGCCGACGCTACGGTCCGCATTGCGGACGAGACGGGAAATTTTTCGACGACGCTTACGCATATCGGGGAGGGCGCGTATGCGGCGCCTGCCGGCGCGCATCCGATTCCCGGGGTCGCGTATGCGCTTGAGGCCGAGGCGCCCGGATTGCCTGCGATCCGCGCCGTTTCTTCCATTCCGGAAGCAAAGGCAAGCATCGAGGAACTGGAACGTCTCGACGATCCGGACGACGGGCGCGTCAACCCCATCGAAGTCTACCGGATCCGCATACGGATTGAGGATCCTCCGGCAACGAATTATTACAAGCTCGAACTGTTTGGTTCGTATCCCATTGGAGAAACGGAGGACGGGACGTTTATTCCTGTCTCGTCCCTGGCGTTTAACCGGATATTTTTTGAAAGCAACGAAGCCTCGTTTCGTCCCTACGATTACGCTTATTTTTTCGATTCGCCGGATGTGGAGGGAGGCGACGCCGTGTATTCCGCGGCGCTTTTTTCAGACGAGTTGTTCGACGGCGAAACGCAATCGTTCGAAATCACGTTCACTTCATTTTCCCTTCAGGACGTGGTGAAATCTCGCTATAAACTGGTGCTTACGGCGATGAGCGAGGACTATTTTTTGTACCACCATACGGCTTTCTTGCAAGTCGATGCGCTGGACGCACTGCCTATCGAGGCGGCCTTGTTGCAGACCCCGCCGGTGCATTTGCATTCGAACGTGGACGGAGGGCTGGGCGTTATCGCCGGGTACGCGGTCCATGCGTTCGGTTTCGATGAGGAGGGGAATGTGTGGGTCGGAGAGGACAAACCGGAATAGGCGATCAGCCGCGGCTTGTTGCGAAATCGGCGCCGGCGCGTTAGTTTGCTCATGCGCCCTTGAAAGACGCCGTAACGCGCCGGCGAGAGCAACCCTTGTCGGCAAGGCGTTTTCCTGTATTCCTTAACCTTGATTCCATGCCCGTTCCCTCCGAAGAAGCTCCGCAATCCGGACATAGCCCGTGGCCCTTCCTGTTGGGTTTTCTGGGCGTGGCGGGCGCATTCTCGTTGCTTCCGAAAGCCGCCCGCCGCGGATTGCGCCGCCTCGTCTTCGGCGTCTTTTTCGAAATCGCCGCGGTGACGCTGGCCGGGTTGCTCGCCGAAAGGATGGCGCGCCATATCGTCTGGGAAAACGAAGAGGATTATCTGCCCGAGCCGCCCCGGAGTCGGTAGCGGGGCGGGCGCGATATACGCACCCCAACCGCAGGAGAGTTTCGCCATGTCTCGCTTTCGCTATCCCCGTTTTTTGCTTGTCGCCGCGCTTGTGTTCGTCGCGGCGATCATTGCGTATATCCTGACGCGGACGGACGTTGCGCCCGGCCCTCCGGATGCGGACGATCTCTGGCCCGGCACGACCGCCTGGGCCGAAGAGCAGCTCCAGGTCATGACGCTGGAAGAGAAGGTCTCCCAGCTTTTTTCCGTGCGGACGTATGGCCGGGCTACCGATCCGGACGGCCCCGCATACCAGGCGCTCGCGGCGCTGGTCGAGGAGTTCGGGTTGGGCGGCGTCGCCTTTTTTCAGGGGAATCCGGCGGATCAGATCGCGCTCGTAAACGATCTGCAAGGGCGGGCGAAATGGCCGCTGCTGATCGCCCAGGATATGGAATGGGGCGCGGGCATGCGCGTGGACGGGGGCACGATCTTTCCGCGAGCCATGGCGATGGCCGCCGCCGGGGACGTCGAATGGGCGCGCATGGCCGGATACGTTACCGGCCGGGAGGCGCGGGCGCTCGGCGCGCGGCATGTCTTTGCGCCCGTCGCCGACGTGAACAACAATCCCGACAATCCGGTCATCAACACCCGTTCGTTCGGCGAGCGGCCCGAACGGGTTGCCGAAATGGCGGCGGCGTTTGCGGCGGGATTGCAGGAGGCGGGCGTGCTGGCTACGGCCAAGCATTTTCCCGGACACGGGGATACGTCCGTCGATTCGCATACGGCGCTGCCCGTGTTGCTTTTCGGGATCGAACGGCTGCGCGCGCTGGAACTGGTTCCGTTCCGGAAACTGGTGGAGGAGGGGGTGATGAGCGTCATGGTCGCGCACCTTGCCCTGCCCCTGATCGAACCGGATTCCACGCTTCCCGCCAGTCTTTCGCCGCAGGTCACCACGGGCCTGCTTCGCGGCGAACTGGGTTTCGATGGACTGGTCGTGACGGACGCCCTGGACATGGCGGGCGTCACGGAGCATTTTTCGACGGAAGAGATTGCCGTGCGCGCCCTGCAAGCGGGCGCGGACATGCTGCTGCTTTCCGAAGATCCCTGGGCGGCGAGGGAAGCCGTATTGCAGGCGATCGCGGCGGGCGAACTTCCCGCAGAGCGCATAGACGCGGCGGTCCTGCGTATTTTGCGGGCCAAAGCCTGGGTCGGATTGCACGCGAACCGGTACGTCGCGGACGAGGCGGACAGTCTGTATTTAGATACGCCGGAACACAGGGCGCTCAGCCTTGGCATGGCCCGGGAGTCGCTTACGCTGCTCAGAAACGCGGGGAAGATGCTTCCGCTTGCCCGTAACGCCCGCCTGCTGTGCATTACGCTTGCAGACGGGACCAGTCCCGCTGCGGGCAGCCGTTTTATCGCCGATTTGCTCCGGAACCTGCCCGCCGCCGAGGTGGATACGCTGCGCCTGAACGATCAGTCTGCTCCGGAGGACTACGAGGCCGCGCAGGAGGCCGCCGCCGATTATCCGTTTGTCGTCGCGTCTGCGTTTTTGCGCGTCCGTACGCGCAGGGAAGCGGCCGCGGGGGAAGAGGGGCAGGAAAATGTCCCGGAAGATATGCAGAAGGCTTTTCTCGCTCGCCTCGTGGAGTACGGTCCGCCGGTAGCGCTCGTTTCGTTCGGCGATCCGTATATCGCGCGGGATATGGCGCAGCCCGCCGCGTATCTGGTTGCGTACAGCGCGTCGGAGGCGTCCCAGACTGCCGCCGCAGACGCCGCGGCGGGCCATGCGGACGTAGGCGGGCGCTTGCCCGTCGGCATACCGGGCTTGTATGCTTTGGGCGACGGGATGGACCTGGCGCAGCAGGGCGTTCGGACCGGTTATCCCGCCGAAGCGGGGCTGAACGGGGCGGTAATCGCCCGGCTGGACACACTCATTCGGAACGCCATCGACAGCACGGCTTTTCCGGGGGCGGCGCTTGCGGTAGGGCGCGGCGGCGTGATCGCCAAGATGGAAGCGTACGGCCACTTTACCTATAACGAAGAGCGGCCCGTCTCCACGACGTCTCTGTTCGATCTGGCCTCGCTCACCAAGGTGATCGCCACCGCCACCGCCGCCATGCAGCTCTTCGACGCGGGCAAATTGCAACTCGATGCGCCGGTTGCAGATTATCTTCCCCGGTTCCGGCAATCCGGCAAGGAAAACGTAACCGTTCGGCACCTGCTCACCCACACGGCCGGACTCATTCCGTTTCGGCGGTTTTACGCCACGGGCACGATCGCGCGGGAAGCGCTCATCGACTCCGTGCTGGCGGAATCGCTGGCGTACGAACCGGGCACGGCAATGCGCTACAGCGATTTCAGCATGATTGCGCTCATGCTCGTGATCGAGCGGATTACCGGGCAGCCCTTCGACGAATACGCCGAAGAGCATATTTTCGAGCCGCTGGGCATGCGCGATACCGGCTTCATGCCTTCCGGCACGCCGAATCGGGATGCGGTTCCTACCGAACGGGACCGCATTTTCCGGCGGCGTCTCGTGCAGGGCGAAGTGCATGACGAAAACGCCTGGATACTCGGGGGCGTATCCGGTCACGCCGGATTGTTTTCCACGGTGGAGGACCTGGCCCGATTCGCCCATATGCTTGTGGACGACGGGCGCGCGAACGGGGAGCCGTTCATTTCCCCGGAAACGCTTCGCCTCTTCACGACCGTGCAGGAGCCGCAGATCAGTACGCGGGCGCTTGGATGGGATACGAAGAGTCCAGAGGGCTATTCTTCCGCCGGGGCCAAGTTCGGTCCCGCCAGTTTCGGGCATACCGGGTTTACCGGGACCTCGTTCTGGGTCGATCCGGATACGGACCTGTTCGTCATTCTTCTCACGAACCGGGTCTATCCTTCGCGCAACAACGGGCTGATTCGGGAAATTCGCCCGCGCGTAGCCGATCAGGCGTCCGGCTCCGTCCTTGGGCCGCCCGTGTTTACGCTCCCGGACAGTTTGTTCGGATCGCTGTAGCGAGGCGGACGGATTCGGAACATTCCGGGGGCGGCGGCTGTCTGTTCGGGCGCCGCGCGGCGGCGACACCATTTTTCCGGCAGACTGATCGCTGACAAATCATGCCCACCTACGTATACCGGCGCGAAGACGGTTCGACCTTCGAAATCGATCAGCGCATTACTGCGGACGCGCTGACTGCATGCCCTGAAACCGGGCAGAAGGTGGAACGCATCATTACCGGCAGCGCCGGACTTATCTTCAAGGGAAGCGGTTTTTACCTGACCGACTACGCGCGGAACAATGGAGACGGCGCGAAGCGGGACGCCAACGAAAAAGGCGAAAGCAAGGAGGGGGCCGCGAAGGATGGGGACAAGGCCGCCGCCGGGGAATCTTCTTCGTCCGGGGAAAAAGCCGCTGCAAGCAGCGAGGGGACGAAGGGCGCTGCGGGAAATTCTGCGGCGAAGTCGAGGGAGTGAGTCGGTTGCGGGACGCCGTTTCCGGGGGGTGCAGGCGTATCTGGTGGGCAAGCAGGGGTGGTTTCGGTGTTCCGGCGCTGAACCCGGCGTTTACCCGTCACCCTTTTCCCGTCGCTTCGTTACCGCGCCACAAGGCCCGCTCGCGGAGAATTGCGTCACAAAGGGTCACAATTTTTTACAAGTTCGTAACATTACCGAAAGGGCGGCCTGCAAGAGCCCATCCTCAAGAGGAAGTAGAGAAGGGGTCGGGGTTTTGTCGGGAATTGCGGCCTGCCGAGCGGGGATTAATTGTTCCGCGTCCGCTCCTCGACAACGGCCAGGCGTTCGGACACATCGGTCAGTTTTGCGTTGACCGCGTCGAATTTAACGTTGACCGCGTCGAACTTTTGATCGAAGCGCCTGGACATTTCCCGCATTTCCGTCCGAAGGAGCCAGTAAAACCCGAACAGAAATCCGCCAAACGTTGCGATTCCGACAATCGTTTCCCAGGTAATCATTTTCGCCTCACTGCTTTTGTCTCGCGGTGCTTTTTGTCAACGGGACCCCTTATTTCGGGTTCCTCTCGTCCGAAAAAATTTCTCCGCACCCGGGCGGAGCAGGAACCGTTTTCGGGGAGCGCGCAGGCGCGGCGGCCTTACTCGCAGATTACGGCCCGGGCCAGCTTCGTTTCGTGTTTGCATTGATCGCAGAACTCGCATCTCTGCGCTCCGGAGCCGTCAACATACATCGCCGCTTGGTGCGCCCGATTCGTGGGGCAGACATGTATGCCCTGGCTTTTCCGCACAATACATAGATCCGCACCCCCGTCGTCAAACCCCTTTACCACCCGTAAGTTAAAAAAGTTAAGTCGAAAAATTTTCACTTAAAAAATTAAGGCGGACGTTTTTCCATTTACTACGAGCTAATGCGTACATGTCTTCTTGAGGCGGTTTTGGGGTTTTTCGCATGGTATCGTCGTTGGGTTGGCGAAGATGAAAAGGACGAAGCCCGTTTCCGCCGCCGGCGGTTCCGGGACAGCGCGGCCCGCATCGCATAGGTTGGCGCCTCGCCGGAAGCGGGCATTGCATTTTGTGGTTGGCGAGCGACTATCGGGCCGCAGGTCCTTGCAACAGAATTATGATCTTGCGCTTCCGTTTCGGGTCGGCAATATCCTCCGGGCAATCCAGAAACAGGTCGGCGGCGTCCACGGCCTTACGGATCGGGCCGCTTTTTACGGACGAATAGGCCTGCCCGCCGAGCGCGCCGCCCAAAAGAACATGGCCGCCGCGAACAGTCCGGTTACGGCCAGCGAAAGGGCGAACGGAAAAACCCCGATGGGCGGTTCCTGCGGCCAGTACATGGCGGTTCGCAGCGCATCCACCCCGTACGAAACCGGGTTCAGCCGGATGGCCCATTGCAGCGCGCCTGGAGCGCCCTCGGCGGGAAAGAACGCCCCCGACAACACCCACAGGGGAATCAGGCAGAGGTTCATGACGGCGTGGAAGCCCCGCGTAGTCCGGCTCCGCCAGGCAATCACGACGCCCAGGCCGGTGAATCCGAGGGCCACCGCCGCCAGAATTCCGGCCATCAGTGTGACGCCGACCCAGCCCGGCGCATGGCCCGTCAGGGGAATCAGCAGGAAAAACAAGGCGCCTTGTCCCACGGCCAGCGTGACGCTGCCCAGCGCCGGACCCAGCACAAGGGACCATCGTCGCGCCGGGGTGGCGAGCGCCGCCTGCAGGAAACCGCTATCTCGCTCTTCCACAATAGAAATGGTCGAGAAGATGGCCGTGAAAAGCGCTACGATCGCCATCATCCCCGGAAACAGAAATTCGAGGTAGGGCAAGTCCATGCCCGTTGCGTCCGGCAAACGGAAGGAATCCCGAAATCCGAATCCCAGCAGCAACCAGATGGCGACCGGTTGCAGTACGGCCCCGGCTACCCGGTTCCGGTCCCGCAAGAATTTGACCAGTTCCCGTCGCCAGAGCGCGGGCACGGCATGCAGTTTGGGACTTGCATTCATATTCTATGGGATACGCTGATTAAGGATGCTCTGATCAAGTCCGCAAAGCTCAGAGATTTGCGAGGGGTGCGCTGGCAAGGAATGACGAAGCAATGTGGCAGGCCCCACATAATGAGGAATGACACAGCCAGCGTGCGCCTCGCAGCCTCCCGAAGCGCGCGTCACGTACGCAACGCCCCGAATCCGTAGCGTTTTCCATTGATTTCAACGATGCAATCATGATGTTCCGTACGTGCGAACGTGATGCGCTGAGCGAAGTGGACTTGATCAGAGCATCCTTAAGTCCACTTTGATTGGCGCTTCGATTTCACGCGTGAAGCGCGACATGCTGCGAGTCCGGGGCGTAATGACGCGCGGCGGCCCGCCCGCCTCGCCTGACCCGCCGCAATGCGCGGCTTCAGTATTTGTCCGGGTATTTATTCGAACGTCTATCCTGTAATCCATTTTCATTCAGCCCGTGTCCGGCGCGCACCATGAATACATCCTCCAGCGTGGGACGCCGGACGGTGACGGACCGGATGGCGTCCCCGGCAGTTTCGTAGACGGGAGCCAGCAAATCGTGGGCATGGGGCCCCGCAATCTGCACCCGCGTCCCCACGACCTGCGCCGACACGTCGAGTTGCTTCGCAATGCGCTTGGCGAGGTCCTGCGGATGGTCGCATTCGATCCACAGCGTTTCCTCTCCGATGGCTTGCTTGAGCGCGTCGGGCGCGCCGCGCGCTACGATCCGGCCCCGGTCCAGAATGGTTAACAGATCGCATCGGTCGGCCTCTTCCATGGCGTGCGTGGCGAGCACGACGGTGGCGCCTTCCTCGCGCCGCAACCAGTCGATGGCTTCCCGAAACGCATGTCGGGCCGCCGGGTCCAGCCCGACGGCGGGTTCGTCCAGCAGCAAGAGCGGCGGCGCATGCAAGAGGCCCCTCGCCAGATCGACGCGGCGTTTTTGCCCGCCGGAAAGCCGTCCCGCGCGTTCGCGGAGGGATTCTTCCAGCCCGAACAGCGGCAGCAACCGGGCAAGCCGCGCCTCGAATGCGCTTCGCCGCAGGCCATGCAGGGCGGCATGGGTGCGCAGATTCTCCAGCACGGTCAATTCCTCGTCCAGCGCCACATCCTGAAACACGACGCCGGTGCGTCGCCGCACCTGGTCGGGGTGCGTTCGGGGATCGTGTCCGAAGATGCGGACTGCGCCTTCCGACGGTTGGAGCAGCGTAGCAAGAATCCGGAACAGCGTGGTTTTGCCGCTTCCGTTCGGACCGAGGAGGCCGTAGAGCGCGCCCTGCGGCACGGACAAGGAGACATTGTCCAGCGCTCGCCGCGACCCGTAGCGATGGGTGAGACGCTCAATATGGACGGGAAGGGCCGACACGAAAAGGCTTGCGGAAAAGAAAATCGGACCGGTGCGCACGGCAAGGGCCGGCAAGAACAGCAATCCGGGGATCAGCGTATCCTAAAAAAGGCCGCTCAGCGCCACGCGGTCGATAAGCAGGGCCAGCACGAGCGCCGGAATGTACCAGATGGATACGCGCAGGACGCGTCGGGCGTCCCGGACGTCGCGGCTGCGGTGGAAAGCGAACGCCGCATGGAGGAGCCATCCGCTCAGTGCGACCGCGACCGCAGCATAGCCCCACCCAACCAGCGACAGGGCCACGGGCCAGAGGCTCAGGGCCGCGAGCAAGAGGGTAAAGAAAAGGATTTGTCCCGCAGTGGAGCGGCCGGTCGGGTCCGTCACGGTCAGCATGGCGTATCCGCCTCGCTCGTAATCCTTGCGGTACATCCAGGCCAGGGCGAGAAAATGCGGCATTTGCCATGCGGCGAGGATGGAAAACGCCGCCACGCCGCCCCAACCGATCGATCCGGTAGCCGCCGTCCATCCGCCTAGCGCAGGCAGCGCCCCTGGCAGCGTTCCCACCAGCGTATTCCACCGGGAACGACGCTTGAGCGGAGTGTAGGCGAACAGATAGAGCAATACGGTCGCCATCGCCAGCACGCCGGTCAGCGGATTCGCCAGCGGACACAACAGCCCGACGCCCGCCGCAACCAGCCCGCCCCCGAAGTACAGCGCCGCCGACGGAGCAAGCTTCCCGGAGGGCAGGGGACGATGCATGGTTCGGCGCATGGCGCCGTCGTGCTCCCGCTCGATCCAGTGGTTCAGGGCGCTTGCGCCCGCGCTCGCCAGCGTTACGCCAATCAGCAGCCAAAGCAGCCGTCCAAGGTCGATGGCCGGGGTCGGAGCCATAAAAAATCCCCCCGCGGACGACAGCGCGACGAGCAGCGTGATTTCCGGTTTCGCCAGTTCGAGGTACGAACGGAGAAGTTGCGTCCGGTCGTTGCCTGTTTGCGCCGCACGCCCCGCATGGGTTTTTACGCCGGACGGAAGCGCAGCGCGAGAGAGGTCTTCGGAAGAGCGTGGCGGCACGGGCGTAGCGTGTCGGGCCGGTGAATGGACAGGCTTAAGGATGCGCTGATCAAAGCGGACTTGATCAAAGCATCCTTAATATAACGGATTTCAGGGTATTTTGCGCTCCGGGTTGCGCGCTTCGCCGATTCTTTTCAAACGGAATGCGCCCAGAACGACGAGCACGGCGACGGCCATCAGAAGCGCTCCGACGACCGTATGCGCGGTGTTCGTCGCCACTTGCAGATTGCTTGGCTCCAGCATGCCCGCGTCATCAAGGGTAACCACATACGCCGTAACGCCCAGCAACACTTGCGCTCCCGCCAGCAGGAGGAGCAGGCGCGCGGCGGGATACGCGATGCGGGCGCCCCGAAACGTACGGAACGCGTATCCGAACAAATATGCAATCGCTCCGGTCGTCAGGACCGCCCCGAAAATGTGTAGCCCCGCCATCGTTGGGTCGATGCCCGTGCCCGGATGGCGAAGCAGCGCGCCGAGGATAATTTGCGCATACAGGACGCCGAGGGTCGCGAGGGCCATGCGCCGCAAAAAAGACGGGTTGGCTTCGACGGCGCGGGCGCGCTCGTCCAGCCAGGCCTTCGAGGTAAAGAGGGCCATCGCCACGACGAGGCCCAGAAACAGTTGCGCCATGCAGGCATGGACTACGGCCAGGTCCAGGGAAAGCCACACAACCCGCAGCCCGCCGAGTACGCCTTGCAGGGAAACCAGCGCGAGGGCCGCCCCCGCAAGGCCCTTCAGCCATCGGCGCGGCTCGGCAATCCAGGTCCATATGGCCAGGATCAGCGTCAGCAAGCCCGTCAACATCCCGAGAAGGCGATGGCCATGCTCCGCCAGCACCGGCGTGAGTTTCCACCACTCCGGCCACGGATTGAAGGGGTCGTACGAATTGAACGACGAGGGCCAGTCCGGTACGGCCAGACCCGCATTGATGCTGGTGACGAAGGCGCCCCAGGCCATCAAGAGGAGGGTGGCGCCGCCCGTCAGGAGGGTGAAGCGATGCCGCCACCGCATTTCGGGGCGGGGCGGATCCGCAGGCCGGTGCGAAAGGTTCATCATGCAGGCCAATGCAAAAAGTCGTCGCAGAAGCAGTGCTTGCGCAGGCGTTCTGCGTTGCTCGTCGCCTTATTTGTCAACGTTTCTGGTACCTCCTGTATTTTAAGGATACTCTGATTTAATCCCCCGTTTGTATTTTACGGTATATCCCATTACCAATCGAGGAAATCCGATGCTCCAGTTTTCATTCGAGGACGTAGCCTACCAAAGCCGCACGAAAAAGACGCGTAACCAGCGATTTCTCGAGCAGATGGACTCGGTGCTTCCATGGGAGGCTTTTCTTTCGGAGTTGGAGCCTTTCTATCCGCAGGGAGCAAGGGGTCGTCCTCCGGTCGGTTTTGAAACGATGCTTCGTATCTACTTCATGCAGCAGTGGTTCGGTCATTCGGATCCGGGCATGGAAGACGCTCTTCACGACAATATCGCGATGCGTCGTTTCGCTCGTCTTGACGCGGGCTACGCGCCGGACGAGACGACGATATGCAAGTTTCGCCACTGGCTCGAGGAGCGCGGGCTGACGAAGAGGCTTCTGTCGATTAGCAACAAGCATCTTCGTGCTCACGGCGTCATGGTTCGCGAGGGCAGCATAGTGGACGCGACGATCATTTCTGCTCCTGCGTCTACGAAGAACCGCACCGGCGCGCGCGATCCTGAGATGAAGTCCACTCGCAAGGCGAACAAGTGGCGTTTCGGGATGAAAGCGCATATCGGCACGGACACGCAGGGCTATGTGCACAGCGTAGAGGTGACGGCTGCGAACGTGCACGACGTGACGATGATGGAGCAGTGTCTGCACGGCGAGGAGAAGGAGATTTACGGCGACAAGGGCTACGCGTGCCGAAAGCGCAAGGAGCAGGCCGAGTCGCAAGGCGTCGCCTGGCGGGTGTTGCGCAAGGCGGCCAGAGGCAGGAAACTGACCTGCGCGGACGCTTCGTTCAATCGCAAGAGCAACCGCATTCGCGCGCGCGTAGAACATCCCTTCGGGGTGGTCAAGCATCTTTGGGGTTACCGCAAGACGCGCTACCGGGGGTTGCGCAAGAACGCGGCGCAGGTCTATACGCTGTTTGCGCTGGCGAATTTCTACATGGCGCGCAAGAAATTGATAGCTGTCGCCCGATAGGTATGCCCGAGCGCCCCGTTTTGAGGCGCCCGGGGCGCAAAAACACGACAATATCGACGATTTAACGTTGGATTCGACCAAAAATCGCTCCCTGTACGCATCGAAACCTTCAATGCCTTCAATCTGACCCCCAAACACCGGATTGATCAGAGTATCCTTAAGCATGTCGCCAACACTTATCGCCTCTGTTTCCGGAATTCGCGGCATTTTCGGTAACGGGCTGGATCCCGAAGCGCTGGTCCGCTATGCTGGCGCGTACGCCGCCTGGACCCGTCGCCGCGCGGTGGCCGACGGGCGCGATCCCGTGGTGGTCGTGGGCCGCGACGCCCGCGTCACCGGGGAGGTCTGCGCATCCATCGTGACCGCCACGCTGCGCAGCGCGGGCATTGATGTGGTAGACGCCGGACTGGCCGCAACGCCTACCGTGGAAATGGCCGTCGCGGCGCTGGGCGCTTCGGGGGGCGTCGTCCTCTCGGCTTCGCATAATCCCCCCGAATGGAACGCCCTGAAACTGCTGGACGAAAAAGGAGAATTTCTCGGCCCGGAAGAGGGCAGGGAAGTGTTGCGTCTCGCCGAAAGCGGGCAAGCGGACAGCGCGCCCTGGAACGCCTTGGGAAACTACAGGCAGGAAGATTTTCTGGACTACCATATCGATTGCCTCCTTGCGCTGGACTACATTGACGTCGAGGTCATTCGCCGCCGGGACTTTTCCGTGGCGATCGACGGGGTCAATTCGGTGGGCGGCGTCGCCCTGCCTGCGCTGCTTGAGCGATTGGGAGTGCGCAAGGAACGCATGCGCTGCCTGCATTGCGAACCCACGGGTCTTTTTGCGCATCCCGCCGAACCCCTCCCGGAGCATCTCGCCGAATTAACGGAAGTCGTGGCGGAGACGGGCGCGGACGTCGGCCTCGCCGTAGACCCCGATGCGGATCGCTTGGCGCTGGTGGCGGACGGGGGGACGTACATGGGCGAAGAATTGACCCAGGTGATCGCCGCCGAGTTCCTGTGGCGATTCCGGCCTGGTCCCTTCGCGACGAACCTTTCCTCCTCGCGGGCTATCGACGATGTGGCGGCCTCCTTCGGGCAACCGGTGTTTCGTTCTCCCGTGGGGGAGATTCATGTGGTCCGGAAAATGCAAGAGGTGGGCGCGGTGCTGGGAGGCGAAGGCAATGGCGGCGTTATTTTGCCCGATTTGCATTACGGGAGAGATGCGCTTGCCGGCGCTGCGCTCGCGCTGCAACATATGGCGAACCGGGGCGAGGCGCTTTCGGCCATGAAGGCCCGCCTTCCGCAGTACGCGTTGAGCAAGAACAAGGCGCCCATCGGCGATCGCGACCCCGACGCGCTCCTGGCCGCGCTGGCCGCGCGCTACGCAGGGGCCAATGCGAATACCGAAGACGGCCTCAAGATCGACTTCGACGACGCCTGGGTGCACCTGCGCAAATCCAACACGGAGCCCATCGTCCGGCTGTACGCCGAGGCGCCCTCAAAGGAGCGGGCCGCCGCGCTGGCCGCCCGGTTCCTTGCTGAAATCGAAGCGATGGCGGCCGCCTGAAGGATGCGCTGAATCAAGCCCGCAAAGCCCATGGGCTGAGCGGCGCGCGCCGCAAGGAGCCTTGCGAAGAAGCCCTCCGGGCTTGCGGCCGCCTAAAAGTCCATTCCTCCGCCCATACCTCCGGGCATGCCTCCTCCGGGTCCTCCCGCGGCGCCTGCTCCCGCATTCTTCTCCGGCTTGTCGCTGATGACGGTCTCCGTCGTCAGCAGCAGGCCCGCTACGGACGCGGCGTTCTCGAGCGCCGTGCGCGCAACCTTCGTCGGGTCGATCACGCCCCCCTCTATCAGCGAGCCGTACTCTTCGGTCTGCGCGTTGAACCCGTAGTCGCCTTCGCCGTCGATCACCTTGCGCACCACGATAGAGCCTTCAAGCCCCGCGTTCTCCGCTATCTGCCGCAGCGGCTCCTCCAGCGCCCGCCGCACGATGCCCACGCCGACGCCCTGATCGTCGTTCTCCGTCGCTGTCGCCTCGAGCGAGCCGATAGCCCTGAGGTAGGCCACGCCCCCTCCCGGCACGATCCCTTCCTCTATCGCCGCGCGCGTCGCATGCAAGGCGTCCTCTACGCGCGCCTTCTTCTCCTTCATCTCCGGCTCCGTAGCCGCGCCGATCTTCAGGACCGCCACGCCGCCAGACAACTTCGCCAGACGCTCCTGCAACTTCTCGCGGTCGTAGTCGCTCGTCGTCGTCTCTATCTGCTGGCGTATCTGGTTCGTGCGCGCCTTGATCGACTCCGCCTCGCCCGCGCCGTCGACGACCACCGTCGCGTCCTTGTCTATCACGATGCGCTTCGCGCGGCCCAGATAGTCGAGCGTCGTGTTCTCCAGACGATAGCCCTTCTCCTCGGAGACGACCGTGCCGCCCGTAAGGATGGCTATGTCTTCGAGCATCGCCTTGCGGCGGTCGCCGAAGCCCGGCGCCTTCACCGCCGCCACGCGCAACGTGCCGCGCAGTTTGTTCACCACGAGCGTAGCGAGCGCCTCCCCGTCGATGTCCTCTGCAATGATGAGCAGCGGGCTGCCCGTCTGCGCCACCTTCTCAAGCACGGGCAGCAAGTCCTTCATCGACGAAATCTTCTTGTCGTGGATAAGCACCGTCGCATCCTCGAGGATCGCCTCCATGTTGTCCGCGTCGGTGACGAAGTAGGGGGACAGGTAGCCGCGGTCGAACTGCATTCCTTCGACCACGTCGAGGAACGTCTCGATGCCCTTCGCTTCCTCTACCGTGATGACGCCGTCCTTGCCGACCTTCTCGAAGGCCTCCGCGATCAGGTCTCCTATCTCCGTGTCGCTGTTCGCGGAGATCGAGGCGACCTGCGCTATCTCGCCCTTGCCCGCTATCTCGCGGCTGAGGCTGCGCAAGGCCCCGACGACCGACGCCGTGGCGCGCTCTACGCCCCGCTTGAGGTCCATAGGGTTCGCTCCCGCCGTGACGTTCTTCAGGCCCGCCGTCACGATGGCCTGCGCAAGCACCGTCGCCGTCGTCGTGCCGTCGCCCGCCACGTCGCTTGTCTTCGAGGCCACCTCGCGCACCATCTGCGCGCCCACGTTCTCCAACTTGTCCTCGAGCTGAACCTCCTTCGCTACGGTCACCCCGTCCTTCGTGACGGTCGGCGCCCCGTAGCTCTTCTCGATGATTACGTTGCGGCCCTTCGGGCCGAGCGTCACCTTGACGGCGTCGGCGAGCGCGTCCACGCCCCGCTTGAGCGCCGCGCGCGCCTCCGTGTCGAATACGATTTGTTTTGCCATGATGCAGTATGTCGTGTTGTTTCCTTTAATAACAGAGTGCCGGAGATCAAGACGATCCCCGCTAAACGAAGCAGGCGCCGCCCTTAGCTGACGACGCCGAGAATGTCGCTTTCGCGCATGATGAGCACGTCCTCGCCGTCAAGAGCGATTTCCGTGCCCGAATACTTGCCGTAGAGCACGCTGTCGCCCGCCTTGACGGTCATCTCGACATGCTTGCCGTTCTCTACCTGGCCCGGACCCACGAACAGGACGGTGCCCCGCTGAGGCTTCTCCTGCGCCGTGTCGGGAATGAACAATCCGCTCGAGGTCTTCTCCTCGGCTGCCTCCGGGCGAACCACCACGCGGTCGCCGATAGGGGTAATGCTGGTCATAACGATTTTGCGTTTGGAATGTAATGGCGTCGGATGTAATAGCGTAGACAGCAGGACAAAGTAGGGTGATTGCAAAGAGCAAGCAAGCCTTGCAGGGCGCCGGGCAGTGAAACTCATGTGAATCAGGTACGTGAAAAGCAATTGGTCATCGCTGCGCGTATTGATCGCGCGTCAGGAATACGCTGATTAAGGATGCTTTGATTAAGTCCGCAAAGATTCAGGGACTGAAAGGGGCGCGCCGGCAAGGAATGGCGAAGCAGTGCGGCAGACCCCGAGCCGACGCCCGGCAAGCCCTGGCCCCTGCGGCCCCGGCATTGCAACGCATGAACCGGACACATCGAAAATGGATAGGGTGGCTGCTGACGGTTGTCGTCGCATGGGCCGTTTTTGGCCTGGCGCTGGCGCCGCCGTTTGCGGGAGAAGGGTTGCGCCAGGCGATTATGCTGGGCTTTTCGGGGGCGTGTCATCAGATTCCGGCCCGTTCGCCTCATTTGGAGGGCGTGCCGCTTGCGGTGTGCCACCGGTGCTTCGGCATGTATGCGGCGCTGGCCGCCGCGCCTTTTCTGGCCCTCGGCGCGAGGCCGTGGAACGCCTGGATGCAGCGTCAGGCGAAGTATCTCATTCTGGCCAGCCTGATCATTCCGGGCGTGGACTGGGGCGGCGACGTGCTTGGATGGTGGGTCAATACGCCATGGAGCAGGGTGTTTACGGGGGCCGCGTTCGGGGCGGTGGCGGGTTATTTTCTGGTGTGCGCGATGATGTCGCTTGCAGGGCGTTGGTCTGTGGAGGGTATCGGGGACGCTGGTCCCGACGCCCCGGATGTCGCTTGCCCGGATTCGCCTGCGCCGTAGCGGCGGTCTGGTCGTCAATGGCGCGCTTCGCGGCGCACCGTCCGCATTCTGAAAATTCCCGCCCGGTTCGTTTCGATTATCGTGCATCCTTGCGCCGGCTTGTAGCGAAAGACGAAAAAAAACGCTATGTTTCGTTGCGAGGCGGTTTCCGGGCGTCTACCTTCAACGATGATCCAGTGCGCCTCCGCATGCCCTGCGCGCAAGAACCCGGCGGGCAATACGCCGTCTGCGTACGCTTCGCCTGGGCAATCCGCCGTGATGCATTCGGTTTTTTCGCCGTTCGTTTGTTCCTGTTCACCGATCTCCTTTCCGCAGATGCCGAACAAAACAGAATCCATTCTTCTCGTGGGCGTTATCGCCGGCCTGGTTGGGGTGTTGGCCAGTTTTATTCCAATGGCGGGCCAGTTCGTCGGTTGCCTTGCCTACATAGGCGCCGGGTTGCTTGTCGTCTGGCACTACACCGACAAACATAGCCTGACCCTGTCGAGCGGGCAAGGCATTGGCCTCGGCGTCCTTACGTGTCTTGCGGCGTTCGTTACCGGGTTCGTTCTGGATATGCTTCTTAGAGCAACGGCTATCAAGCCGAGTTTGCAGGAAGAAATACTCCAGGGAGTCGAACAGGGCGGCACGGATATATCCCAACTCGGATGGTACGGCGAATTTATAATGTCCCCTTCCTATGTTTTCGTAATCTTCGGGATAGGACTTCTGGTTTCCTTGCTGCTTGGACTCGTCGGAGGCCTTATCGGCAGCAAGATGTTCAAGAAGGGCGAAGAAGGAGGCCCCGACCAGGAAAGCGCCGCCGACCTGATTTGATTCGGTCCGTGTTTTCCGTACTCGGCGTCGCCGACGGGTTTTAAGGATCCTTTGCAGCAGTCCGCAAAGGTCAGGGTATCCCCTTAGTTCCTGAAGGGCAAGCGGGGGCTGCGGCGCAGCGAAACGGGTCGGCCCAGAACTTCTTTCAGGAGAACCGCTTCCTGTAGCGAAGCGGTCGCGGCCAGCCGGCGCAACGCATGGCCGGAAGCGTGCGTATGTTCGCGCGGCGCGGGTGTCTCCACTGGATCGCCTTTCTTTTTTAAGTCGCCGAAATCGTCGCCTTCTTTTTTAAGGTTTTCGGCGTGAATGTCCCGAAAAGGCGCGTTTTCTTCGGTTTCGAACGCTTCCTCGTCGGCAAACCAGGCGTCTGTTTCGTAGTCCGGTTCCTCCCAGGCGTCGTACGCCACCGTTTCTTCCGTCGCCGCGACGGGAAGCCGGGCGGCGGATTCTGCCTGTGCGAAAGGGACCGGCAAGGGCGCCGGAGGCTCCATGGTTTTCCCGCCCCTTTCCTGAAAGAGGTCTGCGGGCAATCCCAGCGCCCGTCCGATTTCGCCCAATCCTTCCTGCAAGTCGTCCCGATTTTTTTGCGACAGCGCGGGGCGGGGCGCCTGCGCGGAGGGTTTGCGGGCATGCTTCTGCTTGCGAGAACCGAAAAGAAGTCGCCTCAGGAGATATATGACCGGAATAATCCAGACAAGATTTTCAAAATCCATGATGACAGGCGCGATGGGAAGGGATCGGTCTTGCGGCAAGCGCAAGGGGTATGCGGTAGACATTTCCTACGTCCCGCCGCCCAGGTCGTTTCCGCGCCGGTTTTTTTTGGTCAGCGTATCCCTCGCAACCTTCGGAAGGGCGCGTCACGTCTGCAACGCCGCGAATCCACCGTGTTTCTCCCTGATTTCAACGATGGAGCGATGATGTCTCGCACCCGTTAACGCGACGCGCTGAGCGAAGTGGTTTTGATCGGAGCATCCCTGAAAACGTACTCGATGAGCAAGCGTCCCGTTCTGGAAAACGCCAAGGTTTGCAATTCGGCCCGGTCTGCCCACATGAAGGCCCGACCCGCGGGCGCCCGGGGGGCGCCCGCCGCAATGGTTGCCGGAAAAGCGTGCAGCGTGATGCGGAAATGGGTATACGCATGGGCAATCCGGTGCGCCAGGCCGTGCGTCTCGATGTCCACGCGCCATTTTTCCCGCACGGCGCGCCGACACGCAGCCTCCAGCATTTCGCCAGGTTTTCGCCTGCCGCCGGGAAATTCCCACAACCCGCCCAGCATGGCCTCCTCGGGGCGTTTGCATACCAGCAGGCGTCCGGCTTCGTCGAACACGATGGCCGCCGCTACATCGACATGGGGCGTCTTTTTGCGAGGCGGCGTCACGGGGTACGCCGCCGGATCTCCCTGATCGGCGGCGGCGCAGACGGAGCGCAGGGGACAGGTTTTGCATTGGGGCGCGGCGGGCTTGCACACATTCGCTCCCAGTTCCATGACGGCCTGATTGAACGCGCCCGGACGCGTCGGCTCTATGAGTTGCGCGGCAAGGGTTTGCAAGCGCTTGCGCGTCGCCGCGCGCGTGGCGTCCTCGCCGATTCGGAATACCCGCGTCAGCACCCGGACGGCGTTTCCGTCAAGGGCGGGAAGGGCTTGCCCGTAGGCGATCGACAGGACGGCGGCTGCAGTGTACGGTCCGACGCCGGGAAGGGAACGGATGGCCTGTTCCTCATCGGGAAGGCGTCCGCCGAACGCCTCGACGATGCGGCGGGCCGCCTTGTGCAGATTGCGGGCGCGGGAATAGTAGCCGAGACCTTCCCAGCACGCCAGCACGTCGTCGAGGGACGCGGCGGCCAGCCGCTCGACGGTCGGAAAACGCTCCGTGAATCGTCGGTAGTACGGCTCCGCCTGATCCACGCGGGTCTGCTGGAGCATGACTTCGGACAACCAGATGCGGTACGGGTCGGAGCTATTCCGCCACGGCATATCCCGGCGGTTGGCGTCGTACCAGGCAAGCAGATTTTTCCGGAAGGCGCGGCGGTGCGCCGCGTTTGTCGGAACGTGTGCCGAAGGGACTCGTTTTGTCATGCGTGGCCATGCGAATCGAAACGTGGTTTGTACGGGCGCTCCTGTGCGCGGTTCTGACCGGCGGGGCGTTCGGGGTTCTGCTTCCGGGGGCGTTTGCGCAATCCGGAAACAGGATGTGCGCCGCTTTGCCTGGAAAAACGCCTGTTGAAGTACCCGGAGAAGCGGCGGAAGGCGTCGCAGGCGAAGCGGATGCGTTCGGTTCGCCGCCAGACAGCGCGCGGGTTGTGCTGGACGAGGTGCGCATTGTCGGCCTGGACCCGGTGCGTCTCCGCATGGTGGAGGCGGATGTGACATTCGACGTGGATGCGCCATTCGATCCGCGCCGGCTGGAGGCGGATATCGGACGCGTGTTGTCGACGCTTGAACGGGAGGGGCTTCCGCTCGCCACAGCTTCGGTGGAAATGATTGGGCCGTCCGGCGACGCGGCGGATCGGCTGGCGGTTACGCTGCGCGTGGAACCTGGACCGGCGGTCGCGCTGCGGCGGTTCGAACTGGAGGGCGCTCGCCGCACGCAACCGCAGCTCGCAGCCCGCCTCGCGGGCATGAAGCCGGGCGAAAAAATTCTTCGGTTCGATGCGGAGCGCCTTCGCCGCCGCATTGAAGGCAAGGAACTCTTCGAAACCACAGGCCGCCCGACGTTGCGCATCGCCGCCGATACGACCGCCGTGGTGCGCATCCCCATAGAAGAAGGACCGCCCGGCGCCTTCGACCTGGCGCTGGGCTATTTGCCGCCCTCGGAGGAGGGCCGGCGCGGCAGCATTACGGGCAGTGGGCGCCTTGCGCTTCGCAATCCGTTCGGACGGGGCCTCGCGGCCTCCTTGCGTTTGAATCGGCTTCCGGATCAGGTCACGAGCCTCGACGTATCGGCGTCCTGGCCATTTGCTTTTGGGCTTCCGCTGGGGCTGGAGGCCGGTTTTTCCGGCCTCGAAGAAGATTCCACGTATGGAAAAAGAGCCTGGCGCGGCCAACTGAGTTACGACCTTGCTCCCGGCCTGAGCGCATTCGCCGGATTCAGCCGGGAACGTACGGCGCCGGGGCAGGCGGGCGTTCGGATCGGTCCGGAGGGGCGACAGGTGGCTCCCACGGCCCAGGCGCGGTTTTTCGGGCTGGGCGTACGCTTTTCGCACCTGGACTATTTTTCGAACCCCACGCAGGGGTTTTATGTGGAGATGAATCTTGAAAGCGGACGCAAGGAGCGCACGGAGTCGCAGGTGGTTGGCGCGGATACGCTGCGTAGCCGCTCGCTTCTTGAGCAACAGCGATTGCATGCGACGGGTCGCTGGTTCATCCCGATATTTTCCCGATCCGTGCTGGCGGTCGGAATGGATGCGCGCGTATTGTTGAGCCCGGAATACGACCGAAGCGATTTGTTTCGGTTCGGCGGCGCGGCTACGCTCCGGGGGTACGACGAGGATCGATTTCCGGGGCGCATCGTGGGCCGGGCGCTGGCCGAATACCGGATATTGATTGATGCGGTTTCATATGCCTACGCCTTTTTCGATGCGGGCTATGTGGATCGTCCGAAAACCCCGGACGCGCAGGGCATGACGAGCATTCGTCCGGGGTATGGCGTGGGCGTGCGGTTCCGGACCGGGGCGGGGCTCGTCAATATGAGCGCGGCCCTGAACCCCGAAAGCGGGCCGGGGGACATCCGCATCCATGCGGGGATTTCCTTCGGACTGTGACGGCCGGTCAGAATATCTGTTATTGCGTTGCTTTGCAGCGGATCGGCGCATTGCATTGCGCCGGCAAAGAGGGACCCATATGCCGCCGCGCGCGTTCGGAGAGGCGCTTTGGCCCGTCCAGCCCGTCCATCTATTTTTCATTATGCAGCATCTTATTGAACAAAAACGTTCGTCCGAACAAATATTCGACGGCAAGTTGCTGAAGGTGTATCGAGACCGGGTGCTCCTTCCGGACGGAAAGGAAGGAGCGCGGGAATGGATCGATCACCCCGGGGCGTCCGCCGCGGCGCCGCTCTTTCCGGATGCTTCGACGTTGCTGGTGCGTCAGTTCCGGTATCCGGCCCAAAGCGCGTTCCTTGAAGTGCCCGCGGGCAAACTGGACAAGCCGGGCGAAGATCCGGCCGAGGCGGCGGCCCGCGAACTGGAGGAAGAAACCGGATGGCGCGCGACCTCCTTTACCCGGTTGGGCGCGCTTTTTCCGTGCCTCGGGTACAGCAACGAGATCATTCACCTGTATCTTGCGGAGGACCTTGTGCAGGTGGGCGCGCAGCGCCTGGAGCAAGGCGAATTCATGGACGTGGTGTCCATGCCGTTCGAGCAGGCGCTGCAACAGGTCTTCGAAGGCGGCATTGTCGATATGAAATCTGCGTTGACCTTGCTTTATGCGCAGCGCCATCTGGAGCAGCGGAAACAGGCCCCGGACAAACGGCCGGGACAAGAAGAAACGCTTTCGGCGGCGGCGCCCGGATCCTGAGGCAGCGTTCGGCGTATTGAATTAACCTGATGTGCGGCCCTGATCCAACGGGCGCGGCGCAACGGGCTACGATTCCACAGTCAACGACGCGGCGACATGTTTACGTTCATTATCTCACTGATCGCTTTGATAGCGATTCTGATTACGCTGGTAGTGCTTGTGCAGAGCGGCAAGGGCGGCGGGCTGGCCGGCATCGCCTCAGGCGGCGCCACGCAACAGATTCTGGGCACGCGCCAGGCGCCGGACGTACTCGAAAAGGCGACCTGGATACTGGCTACGCTTTTTATCGTGCTTTGCGTCGTGTCGAATTTCGCGATCAGAGAGGCCCAGACGCAGGAAAGCGTTATTCAGCAACGGGCGCAGGAAGAACAAACCGGGCCCATCGCTCCGCCGGTCGGGGAGCAGCAGGAATTGCCGGCTATGCCGGAGCCGGTTCCCGCCGACGAATAAGGGATACGCTGCTTCGTCATTCCTTGCCGGCGCGCGCCGCGCGGCCGCTGATCTGTATGGGCTTAATCAGCGTATCCTCAAGCGCATTTCGCGGCATTCCCTGCCTGTAAGCCGAATTCTGTCTACCGCTGGGCGGGCGCGCCGCCGCTGCGGAGAGATCGCCATTTATCTGGGACCGTCGTCGCCGACGGCCTCAAGCGACCCACCCGCGCCGTCGTCAAGGCGGGCAACCTTGTTCGTTCTTTGCAGAACGATGCGGCGCTGTTTGGTCTTGCACCCCGTGAGGTTTACATAGCCGCCCCGATTTCGCAGGACGCTGGTGGGCTCTTACCCCACCGTTTCACCCATCGCCTGTGCGCCGAAGCGCCATCGGCAGGTATGCTTTCTGTTGCACTTGCTGTCGCCGCCGCGCGGCGCCTTCCCGTTAGGAAGCACGGCGCCCTTCGGTGTTCGGACTTTCCTCCCCGGCCTTTTGGACCGAGGCGGCGATCCGGCAAGAAATGCCGCGAAATGCGCTGAAAATTCTTACGACCCGGCTACAGATTTGTTGCCTGGGCGGTTTCGGCGAAGAGATCGCCGTCCACGATGATTCGTCCCGTGTGTTCGCAGGCCACGATGCGGTTGCCCTGGCGAATTTCAACCTGGCGTTGCGGCGGCACGGCGAATCCGCCCGCCGCGCCCCGTTCGATCGGCACTACGGCCCGCCCGTCGGGAAGTCGTTCCCGCAGCCGCTCATAGGCCAGCAAATACCGGGCGGCCACGTTTTTGGCGGCCTCGCCCCGCTTTTTCTCCAGATGCGCCTGTTCCTGCTTGGTGTCGTCCAGCACTTCCTTCAAATCCCGCTCTTTCGTAACGAGTAGTTCGTCCAGCTCCTTCATGCGGGTCTCTGCCTCCTCGATAGCAGCCCGGTGCGCGTCTTCGTTCAGGCCGATTTCCTCCATGCGCCGCTTCGCATCCTCGATACGCTGCTTTTGCGCTTCGATTTCCTTGGTGAGCGCGTCGTATTCCCGGTTGTTTCGCACCTGGAGTTGCTGCTCCTCATACCGCGCAATGAGCATTTCGGCGTCCTTGACGCTGGTGTCGGACGAGACTTTGTCCTCTTCGTTCTGGGCTTCTTCCTGTTTGAACTTCTCAATGCGTATCGCAAGGCCTGCCTTTTCGTCCCGAAGGTCTCGAATTTCTTCCGGCAGATCGCCCCGCAGTTTTTCGATCTTGTCGATTTCGCTGTCGATGTACTGGAGACAGATCAGGGATCGCAGTTGTTCGCCGGTGCTCGTCTCCTGGGCTGTGGGCATGTCGTATACAGGGATGTATCTCGAAGAGAAATCTTTGGGGATGAACAGATATAGACATCTGCTAACGTCCCGAGGCTATAAAAGTTCGCGCGGGACTTGTGTTTGTGCGCGTACGCTTCCATGCGGTTTGCGGGAATTGTTTCGTCAGCGCTTCGAGCAGCAGGCGTTCCGCGCCTTTTTCCGTTTCGTAGTGTCCGGCGTCGATCAAGGCGAGCCGGGGCCGTCCTTGCGCGTCGAGCGTATTGAAGAAATCGTGATATTTGATATCCGCTGTGACGAAGGCGTCCGCGCCGCGGGCGGTTGCTTCGTCGATCAGACTGCCGCCAGAGCCGCCGCACACGGCTATGCGCCGCACGAGCGCCTCCGGGTCGCCTGCATAACGCAAGGCGGGCGTTCCGAGTCGGTCGGCCACGACGCCGAGGAAGGCCTGCAAGGGAACGGGCGCCGGCAACGATCCGATGGCCCCGAAGCCGGTGTCGCCGTTTTCGGAAGGCTGGAGGAATTCGGCGTTTTCGACCCCCAGCTGATGGGCCAGGGCGAACGACACCCCTCCCGAAGCCGCGTCGAGGTTCGTGTGGATGCTGTACAGCGCGATGTTTTCCGCCGCGAGCCGCCAGACCAGGTTGGGAACATAGGCTTCCGTCGTAACGGCATGCACGGGACGAAACAGGAGCGGGTGGTGGGTCACGATCAGCGCGGCTTCGAGCTCCTTTGCTTCAGCAAGCAATTCCGGCGTCATATCCAGGCCGAGCAAGGCGGTGCGGATCTCTGCGTCGGGGTTGCCGACTTGCAATCCGACATTGTCGTACGACATGGCCGACGACAGGGGCGCCCAGGCTTCGAGAAATTCTGCAATGCGTCGGACTGTGGGGATGTCGGGCATGGGAGCGAGGCGGACAATGCAAAAAACGATCGTTCGAAATAGCGGGCTGTAAAAACTAATTACCGCCCCGCTGGTTCACAAGAGCGCGCGCCGTTATTGTTGTTCGGGAAATACGGATCGCGCGAGGCCGCGAGCGATCGGGCGCGCTGGTCTATGTCGGCATTCGGACAGATTTTTTGCATGGGCCATGCGCATTGCAGTCAGCACAGACGAAAGGTTGCCCCTTGTCGAAACCCTGCTCCAGGAACTTGAGCGGCGGGGACACGAACCCGTGTACTTCGGACCTGAAAGCAACGAAGGCGCCGCGGATTGGCCGGAAATCACGATGCAAGCGATCGGGGCGTTGCGTCGGGGCGAGGCGGACGAGGCCATTGTGTTGTGCTGGACGGGCACGGGTTGCGCTATCGTGGCCAACAAGGCGCCCGGCGTGCGCGCGGCGTTGTGCGGCGACGGCGAGACGGCGAGGGGAGCCCGCATCTGGAATCACGCCAATGTGCTGGCGTTAAGCCTGCGCGCTACGTCGCCCGCCATACTTCGGGAAATACTGGATCGCTGGTTCGATACGTCGTTTGGAGAGGACGACTGGAATCTGCGGCAGATCGCCCGCGTGCGGCAGGTGGAGGAACGGGGGGAGTAGGCCGGATTTTACGTTTCCTGCGGCTGGGCGCTGGCCATCCCCCGCGTTTCGTTGACGCGCAGGAGGAGGAGCGCCCCCACAATGAAGAACGCCGCCACGGTAGCCATCCCGGCTCGCTGGCTATCGAACAGGCTCGTTACGCCGCCCAGCAGCAGGGGACCGAGGAAGGCCGTGGCTTTTCCCGAGAAGGCGAACAGGCCGTAATACTCGTTTTCTTTTCCGGCGGGAATGAATCGGCCCATGAGCGAGCGGCTTGCAGACTGATTGGGGCCGGCGCATAGGCCCCCGAGAATCGCGGCGGCCCAGAACAGGCCGGCGCTGTCGGCAAGCACCGCAACGATGGTTCCCAGCGTAAGCGCCGCAAGGCTCGCGAGAATGGTGGCGCGTCCGCCGATGCGATCGTCCAGATAACCGAAAGCCCAGGCGCCTGCGCCCGCAGCCACGTTCAGCACGATCCCGAAGAGAAAAATATCTTCCGTGGAAAATCCGAGCGTGCCCGTGGCGTAGACGCCGCCGAACGCAAAAAGCGTGATGAGGCCGTCGTTGTAAACCAGCCGGGCAAGGAGGAGCCGGAACAGGTCTTTGGAGTGGCGCACTTCGCGCAACGCCCGGCCCAGGTCCCGTACGGAAGCGCTCAGGGCCTTTCCGGCGGCCAGCCGGTTTGCGGGACGGGATTCCTTCAGCGCCAGAAACAGGGGCAGTGAAAAGACGCCGTACCAGGCGGCCACGAGCAGGTTGGAGGCCCGCACGTGCGCTCCCGTTTCCCGGAGGAGTCCGAATGGAGGCGTTTCCGGATCGATAAGCACAAAGTAGCCGATCAGCAGGCAACACAAGCCGCCTGCGTATCCCAGCGCCCACCCATAGCCCGAAATGCGCCCGATCCGTTGGGACGGAGCCAGTTCGGGCAGGAACGCATTGTAGAAAACATTCGCCAGTTCGAACGCGATGTTGCCCGCCGCGAATACGACGAGGGCGAACAGCACGTCCCCCGGTCCCGCAAAATACAACGCCGTCGAGGCGGCGATGCATAGCAGCGTGGAGCACAGAAGGAATCGCTTGCGCAGTCCGTTTTGGTCTGCAAGAAGCCCCAGCCAGGGCGAAAGCAGCGCCACGGCAACCTGGGACAAGGCGATGGCGCGCGACCAGAGCGCCGTGCCGGACACGGCGTTTTCGGCAATTTCGTTCGTGAAATACGTGGCGAAAACAAACGTCACGACGAGTGTCGTAAACGCGGAATTGGCGAAGTCGTACGTGGCCCATGCGGCGACTGCGCTTCGGGAATGTTTTGCGCCGGGGGTCATGCGTCGCGCGATGAGATGTCGGAGATTGCGTCGCAGAACCGGTCGATTTCCGACGCTGTGTTGTAGTAATGCACGGAGGCGCGCACCATGTCGGGAAGATGGCGCTCCATGGCGTCGAGCAGGGTATGCGAGGGCAGGGACGCCGTAACGTGCATGGATTGCTCCCGGAGGCGCGCCTTGATCTCCTGCGCTGCGATGCGGGCTACGTCGAAGGTCACGACGCCGCATTGGTCCGTTCCCGTATCCCGCACGCAGACGCCGGGCAAGGCGCGAAGGCGATTGCGAAGCAGGTCGGCAAGGGTCTGGATGCGGTCCCGGATGGCGTCCAGCCCAACGTCCAGCGCATAATCGACGGCGGCGCCCAACCCCAGTTGCATGGCCATGCTGGACTCCCACATTTCGAAGGCGCGCATGTCGTTGCAGGGGCGGTACTCGTCGGGGGCGGTCCATGTGGCGCTGTGCAGGTCCGGTATGGGCGGCTCCAGGCGCTCGCGAAAGGCGCGGCGGACATAAAGAAATCCCGTGCCGCGCGGAGCCCGCAAGAATTTTCGGCCCGTGGCGGAGAGCATGTCGCAACCGATTCGCGTTACGTCGAGCGGCCATTGCCCGGCGGATTGGCAAGCGTCCAGCAAGTAGGGTACGCCATGCTTGCGGGCGATTCGGCCGACGGCTTCGGCCGGGTAGACGGCGCCGCCGTTCGTGGGGATGTGCGTCAGGGCGATCAGCGCCGCGCCCTTGTCGATGCGGCGTTCGAAGGCGTCCAGGTCGAGATCACCGGCCTCGTTGCAGGGCGCTACGTCTATTTCCAGGCCGTCTTTGCGGGCGCGGTGCAGAAAGGCGATGAAATTGCTGGCGTAGGCGGCGCGGGTGGTAAGAATTTTTCCGCCGCGCGGGATCGGCAGGCTCTCGAAGGCCAGTCGCCATGCGCGCGTGGCGCTATCGGACAGCGCAATTTCTTCCGGGGAAGCATTCAGCAGCGCGGCAATGCTCCGGTATACCGCTGCATGTCGGGCTTGCGCTTCTTCGGCGGCTTCGTATCCGCCTATGCGCGCTTCCAGCTGCAAATGCGCCAGGGAGGCCTCAAGCACCGGCGTCGGCATGAGCGACGCCCCGGCATTGTTGAAATGCACGACCTTTTCGCATCCGGGCGTGTCCCGGCGAACGCGGGCTACGTCGATGCGTTCGATATGTTGTTCGGGCGATGCGTTCGTGCAAGTCATGGAAACGGGAACTGTGCGGCGGCGTTGCATGCCCAATATACGGTGCATGCAGGCGCCCTGCGCCGATTCGGAAGCAGTGCGTCGCAGGCGGTCGTCCGCCGCATGCCCCTCGTAGCTCAGGGGATAGAGCGCCGGTTTCCTAAACCGTTGGTCGGAGGTTCGAATCCTCCCGAGGGGGCTTTGGTTTTTCGCGCAGGTCTTTCGTTCTGGCTGTGAAAAGGGTATTTCCGTTATTGACTGGTTGCCAGTGGCGCGCGAGCGTCCGCGGGCCGAGGCCGTCCCCGGATGCAAGGCGTACTCTCTTGTTACGTCCTCGTTACATTCCGCACATTTCGCTTCGCGCCGCTCGCCGGGCGCTCAACGCGAGATGTTTACAGATTGTGGATACATTTCCGTTATTGTCTTGTAACTTTATTCGCAAATTTTACGTATACTTCAAGGGCCTGTGTTGTCGTACGTCCTGCGCAGGGGCGCCGTGGGCTTGGCCCAAGCGGTTTGCGCAGGCAGGACGCACCTTAAAAACAGCCAATGATTCCATCCATGGAGAAACTGCAATGCAAGGCCTGCGGAAGCATCAGCATGGTGCCGATGGATGTCGTCGGAGACGATGAAGAGACCGAATCGACTATGCCGGAGCAGGAAGGCCATTCGGAAACCCGTTTTTATACCTGCCATGTATGCGGGGACAACTGGCTATCGGTCAGGGAGAGCTACATGGGCGATCATACGGTTACGTTCGTGCACCAGATGGGCATGACGCCCGAGTTGAAGCGCATAGCGCATATCGAACCTCCGCAGGCGTCGCAGGGCGCAAGCATTGATTATTGGGAATATTATCTCGACGACGAAGAAATTTCGCCCGAGGCGTGGCATGACCAGCTCGTCACAAGGCGCCGGGTGCTCAAGTCGATCTGCTCGAATTAAGGACGCTCTGATTGAAGTATCCTTAAACTTGTCCGAATCGCCATTGAATGAGGACTTTCGTTTCCCGGATGCGGTTTCCCGGGGTTTCGTCGCGTCCTGACCCCGTAGAACGTACGTCTTCGTAGCGCGTGACGCCCAGTTTCCATTGCAGCATGAGGCGACGCGAGATTTGCATCCGCGACAGCGCGTACCATCGCTGCCCGCGTCCGTTGAAAGACGGAACGCCGAATCCGTACAGCACATCGTTTTCGAACATGTACACCCGGGCCGAAGCGTCTGTCGCATCGAACAGGGCGTACCGTATATCCAGTTGCATGAACCGCCAGGGTTTCCATCGAAAATCCTGGTACAGCAGGATGCCCTCGGCCTTTTTTTCCGCTTCGGCGCGGACGATTTCGAGGCGGGTTCTGGAGCGGAGCGCGGGGCTGTGCCGGTATTCGACCTGTATTCGCAGGGATTGCCGCTGTTCGGCGGCAAGACAGGGGAGCAGCAGGCGCCCGTCCCGGCATTGACTTGCCGCGTCGAATGTTTGCGTCCGGGCCCGCACATGCAAGGTCAGCCAGCGCCAGCGACGGTATTCGACGATTCCTGCAACGAGTCGGCTGCGGGCGCGGGGCAGCGGATCCAGCGGGCGCTTTCGGTCCCGGACTTGCAGGGTCGCCGTCCAGGAAGGGAAGGGTCGGAAGCGGGTTTCGGCCAGCCATTCGGCATAGTCGTAGCTTTCTCCGCGGGAATTCACGCCGATGCGGGTGTGCGGTCGCAGGTCCCGCGGCCCGGTTTCCCGGGTGCGTCGCGTTCGGATATGCACGGAAGCATTTTCGATCGGGGCCAGCGAGACGGTGACGGACCGGTGTCCTTGTTCCGGGATCCATTCGAACGAGCTTTCCCAGCGAGATCGGGCCCAGCCCCCGAATACCGACCGGACATGCGTATTCCGTGAAACGTTCAGCGTCTGCAACGTATGAAGCGCCAAGACCCCGCCGTATACGGAACCTCGCCGGACAACGGCGACCCCGCCCGCCACGCGTTCGCGGGCTTGTCTTCGGCGTTCGTATTCGGTTTGCGTACGGTGATAGCCGGTGTAGATCGGGTACCATGCGTTCAGGGAGGTATCCACGCGGGCGTCCAGCGAAAGTTGCGAGACAAAACCGGTTAGCGATACGCCGTACAGCGGTTTCGACTGGATGGCCACGCCGCTGAAGTAGGAATATTCCCGAGAGGAAGCATGGGGCCGCAGGATGCGATCCGGGGAAGATACGCGCAAGGAAGAAAGTCCCCCCGAGCCTTGTCCCGCCGCAAGGCCTTCGCCCGCCTGCACGGCGTACTTGCCTGCAGCGATTCGCTCAAAGGGGCCGCGCTGGTCCACGGTCAGGTAAAAAGAGGCGAAATCGGCCCCGAATTGCCGTGCGTCGGGACGCCATCGGACAGGCTCTCCGGCGTCCTTGTCGAGCGTAACGCCCGCGGCGATATGCTCTCCGAGGCGTATTCCGATGCGCCATTGCATAGCGTCGGGAGAGCCGAGGTAGCCGGATGGAGAATCTTCCCGATATCCTTTCCCAAGGTCCAGCCGTCGCTGCCAACGCTGCACGAGATTCATGCGGATGCGCGGGCGCCTCCGGGGTTCGGGGCGCCCAAACGCGACGAAAGGGAGCAACATGCCGACGGTGCGTTCGTCCAGCCCGGCGCGCAACAGAGATTCCGGCCCGCTCAGGTCGCCTCCGGCGTCGCGCCAGGCAAGAAGGCGTTGCACGGTCCTTTCCGATATGCCGGGGATGGATCGCAACGCTTCCGCGGAGGCGGTTTCCAGCCGGACTTTCTGGCGTACGGCCTGTTCGAGCGTTTCCTGCAGCGAGGCGGAATCTTCCAGGTCGTTTTCCAGCATGTCCAGCGCGGTTTCGATGACCGCAGCGGTTTCGGTCGTATCCGCAGGCGGACTGGCTGTCTGTATCAGCAAAGCGAGGAGGAGAGATATTTTCATGAGAGCGCCTTTTCCAGCCTTACCAGGAATAATGCAGGGACATGGAAGGGGTCCAGCCCAGCGCGTAGTGTTTTTGTACGGCGAAATCGGCTTGAATGGACGCGACGCGCAGCCCGATCCCGCCGCTTGTTCGTCGTGGCCCCGACGCAAATCCTCCCCGCAAGATCAGGGCGTCGACCATTCGGATTTCAATGCCCGCCGAGGCGGAAAGCGGCGAGCGCACTTCTTTGGCCACGTCCGTAATTATGGTCAGGGCTGAAGAAGGACTCCACAAGGCGCCTGCGGCAAGGCGGCGGGACAATTCGGAGCGCAAGGGGCCGGCGAAAGCGGCCAGACGGTAGGCGACGTCGCCCAGCGAAATGAACGGCGTAACCGGAAACAGAACGCCTCCGGTCAGGCTCAATGCGCCGGGTTGCCCGTAATGCGCTATGTACGCCTGGCGCCATTCGACCCGTATGCCCGCATAGGCGTTTCGGTGCGATCCGAAGCCGATGCGCCGCGCATACCCGCCCGCCGCCGTCATATGCCGATACAGGTCGAATCCGAAAGCCGAGACGCTTCCGGCGACGGCGCTTCGGCGGACGGGCGCGACAAGCCGCGCGCCGACCAGCCGGAGCTCGGGCAAGCCGTACAATTGCGCGCCGTGCAACGAAGCGATGCGCGTATTTGCTTGCGCCCAGGCAGCAGGATTCCCTTGCCCCGCCGCATCGTCCGGCAATGCGGCGGACGCACCGCCGAGCGCGGCGCTGCGGGCCCCGTACAGCGCGGGTTGCCCCGGCGAGCAGGGCGGCGCAAGCATTGCGAATACGACAACAAGGAAAACAGAAATCATGCGGCGCGGACCCGGGTGCGGGCCTGCGCGGCGCGGCGAAGCAGCGGGATGCGCGGCTTGTGCAAGCACGATATCCTTTGCGCGCGAACGTGACATGCTGAGCGAAGCGGTTTTGATCAGAGCGTCCTTTACAACAATAGACGCCTTGCGAGGGCATATATGACCCGTTCCCGGAAAAAAATTGCGTCGGGTTTGCGATACGCCTGCCGGAAACCGGACCGCCCGGTTCAGAGTATCCCAAGGCATGCTGCGCGTTCAGGACATACCTTGCGCCGCGAGGCGGTTCGTCGCCCGGCTTCGCTCGCCGATAGCCGGACTGCTTCTTGTCGCGCTCTTTTGCGTCCCGGCGCCGAGCGCCGCACAGGAATTCAATTGCGCGATTTCTGTCGATTACAGTACGCTGACGGGCTCCGACTTCGGGTTTCTTGACGACCTGGAGTTGCGCATGGAAGAATATCTGAATGATCGTTCCTGGACGGAGGATACGTTCCGGGAAGACGAACGGATCGACTGCACGATGGAGTTGACTGTGCTGGAGGCGGTTACATTGACCACGTTTGACGTGCGGCTGGTGGTGGCGATCCGCCGCCCGATTTACAATACCATGCAGCACAGCACGGTCGTGCAGTTCAGCGACGATTCCTGGCAATTCCAGTATGCGCAGGGCCAGCCTCTCGTATTCAACCTTGAGCAATACAATCCGCTCACCTCGGTGGTCGATTTTTATGCGTATATGATGCTGGGCTACGACTACGATACGTTCAGCGAGTTCGGGGGATCGCCGCATTTCGAAACAGCGCGGCGGATTGCGGAACGGGCGCAGTCCTCGTCGCATCCGGGCTGGACCCCAAGCGGCAGCGCCCTGGACCCCGGGCGCACCGACCTGATAGGCCAGGCGCTGGATCCGCGCATGCGTCCCTTGCGGAAGGCGTATTTCGACTACCACTTTGGCGGACTCGACCGCTTTCTTGTGAATCCCGATGCGGCGCGGAACGCCATGCTTCAGGTGCTGGCCGACCTTGATGCATTATACGAGGACATATCCCGGCAGCATGTCCTCGATTTGTTCTTTTTGGCGAAATACACCGAACTGGCCGCCGTGTTCGAGGGCTGGCAGGAAAGCAACCGGGCGTACGATTACCTTACGGCGCTCGATCCGTCGCACACGTCGGTATATGAATCGCTCCTTGAGTAACCCCGGCGCGCTGGCGGGCGCATTGGAAACTTGTTGCGTGCGAAAGGGGGGACTCGAACCCCCAAGGGTGTTACCCCACCAGATCCTAAATCTGGCGCGTCTGCCAGTTCCGCCACTTTCGCATGGGTTGCGCACGCTGTCATGTTGTCCGGCGCGAAGTATTCCGCATCGTTTTTCGCCCTCTTTTGCATAAGCGATCAACCGCCTGCGGGTTGTTTACGCGCAATAAAGCAGGGTCCGCGTCGTTTTGAGGTACGGTCCTGCATGGGAAGGAATCTTTGCTGCGGCTTTCTTTGTATCAAAAAGCTTATTGCGCATTACCCTGCCGTGCGGCTCGCCCGCACGGCGGCGATCATTACTTTTGAACCATGTACAAACGCATCCGGTTCATTCTGGTTTTTTCAGCGCTATCGTTGCTTGCCGCCTGCTCGGGCAGCAAGGAGACGGCGTCTTCCGATGGTTCGGCAGTCGCGATGGGGCCCGTAACGCCCACGGAGGTTCCGGAAACCGTGCTGGTCCATGAGCCGCTTCGGCCTGCGCCGGCGCAACGCGTTGATTCCACGATGGTTCGCGCCGGACGTTTCGACCAGGGAAAAATGTGGACGTTCGATCATCCTCCGGTTGAATATTTCTCCGAAACGTACGGTTTTTCTCCAGGCGCCGAATGGTTTCGGCATGCCCGGCTCGGTACGTTGCGGATTCCGGGGTGCACGGCCTCGTTCGTGTCGCCCAAGGGCCTCGTGTTGACCAATCATCATTGCGCCCGCAGTCACGCCGCAGGCGTTGCCCTTGAGGGCGAGCGGATTCTGGATGACGGGTTTTACGCCCGGTCGCTGGAAGAGGAACGCCCGGCGCAGGGCATGTGGGCCGACCGACTGGTCGATATTCGGGACGTAACGCCCGAAGTGGAGGCTGCCGTCGCCGGGCTTGCGGACGAGGCCGAGCGCAAGCAAGCGCGGGAAGAGGCCATCCGGCAGGCGCAAGAGCGAATCGAGGCGGAGGCGGGATCGGGGCGTCATGTCGAAATGGTTCCCCTCTACGACGGGGCGCTATGGTCTGCCTATGTTTTTCGGCGCTATACCGATCTCCGGCTGGTGTTTATTCCCGAACTGAATATCGGGTTTTTCGGCGGCGATCCAGACAATTTTACGTATCCCCGGTACACGCTTGACATGGCCTTTTTTCGGGTATACGAAGACGGCGAGCCGCTGAATGTCCGTTATTATTTTCCTATGAATACCGAAGGGGTGCAGGAAGGGGATGCGGTGTTCGTGGTCGGGAATCCCGGCGCTACGTTCCGGTTGTCTACCGTGGCGGAGTTGCTGTTTCGCCGCGACGTGCAGGAACCTGCCGTGCTCGACCTGATCGAAACCCGCCTCGCCGCTCTGGAGACGTTGCGTTCTGAAGGGGATTCAGAAGGACAGGAGGCGCTTGTCAACCAGATTTTTTCGTTACAGAATGCCCGCAAATTGTACGTGGGCCGCGTGAAAGCGCTGAACGATCCCGTCGTGCTTGCCCGCCGGATGGACGCCGAGGCGCAGTTTCTGGAAGCGATCGAGGGGACGCCTGCGCTCAGCGAACAGTACGGCGGTCTCATCGGGCAGATGCGCGAAGTACAGAAAAAAAAGCGTGTTCTCAAGGATGCCTACCGGGCGTTTCTTGCGCTGGATCCGGCTTCTTCGCTGGGCGCTGCGGCGCTTCGACGCGCCCTGATTGTGCATGATTACGTCGGGTCGCCGGATACGCTGCGGGAGGTTCCTGCCGCCCTGCGCGAGGAACTGTCCGGCATTGAGGATCAGCCCGCGTCGATGCAGGCTGCGTTTCTCGCGGCGCGGCTGAAGACGCTGGCGGAGCGTTTGGGTCTGGAGCGTATTCCGGGCGTGGATATGTCCGTTGCAGATTCCCCGGAGGAGGCGGCGCAGTTCGTGGTGGCGCATTCGGTGCTTACGGAAGGAATTTCCGCCATGGAAGCGCTGCAATCCGGCGTCGCGCCGGAAGACGACCCGGCTCTGCGGCTTGCGCAGGCCATCGCCGAATCGTTGGCGGCCTACCGTCAGGACATGGCGGCGCTTGCCGCCGAGGAACAGGCGCTTTCGCAGCAGATCGGGCGAGCCCGCTATGCCGCGTACGGCGTGGAGACGCCTCCCGACGCGACATTTTCCTTGCGCATCGCCGACGGCGTGGTGCAAGGCTATCCGTACAATGGCACGGTGGCGCCGCCCTGGACGACGTATTACGGATTGTACGATCATTATTATTCGTACGGTCCCGATACGCCATGGGACGTGCCGCTGCGCTGGCGGACGCCGCCGGAGGATTTTGCCCTGAATACGCCGCTGAATTTCGTTTCCACCAACGACGCCATTGGCGGCAATTCGGGGTCTCCGGTTATCGATCAGGACTTGCGCCTGACAGGGCTTTTGTTCGACGGCAATATCGAGAGTTTGTCCGGGGATTTTATTTACATGACGGACCGGTCGCGCAGTATTTCGGTCGATGTGCGCGGCATCCTTGAGGCGCTCGACGATATGTACGATGCGGATCGCCTAACGCTGGAAACGACCGAGGGACGTTTTGCCGAGACAGAGGAAGCAGCCGACGCCATCTTGTCCGAATAGTTCTTTTTTATTCGCCATGCGCATGAAATCTCCCCGAAAGCGCGCCGCCGTTCTGCTGCTCTTGCTGGCCTGGGCGGGATGCAGCGGCAGCAGCCAGGTCGTATCCGTTGTGGAGCGTCCCGGTCCGACCGAGCAGGCGCCCGTAACGGACGTTTTTTCGGTGGAGTCGCCCGCCGCTCGTTCGCTCGCCGCGCCGTCCCGGGTCGAGGTGGGGCGATTCGATACGGGAAAAATGTGGACGTTCGAGGACCCGCCGGTGGACTATTTCGAGGAGGCCTATGGATTCAGGCCGGATTCCGCCTGGTTCGCGCAGGCGCGTTTGGGCGCGTTGCGGCTTCCGAATTGTTCGGCCTCGTTCGTGTCGCCGAACGGACTTATTCTTACGAACCACCATTGCGCGCGGGAAAGCGTTACGGAGGTGACCCGAGAGGGCGAGGCCTTGCTGGATGAGGGATTTTACGCCGATTCGCTTGGGGCGGAGCGCAAGGTGGAAGGACTCTATGCGGAGCAACTGGTGGAAATCCGGGATATTACGGATGAGGTCTACGGGCGAGTTCCGTTTGTGGACGCCGCCTTGCCCGAATCCCGCAGGCGACCGGGCCGCGCAAGCCGGGATATGGAGCGGCGGGACCTTTCGGCGGCGGGGCGAAATAGAAGGATGGAGCGCATGGAGGAACGCATGGACGCCGAGGCGAAAGCCCGGGATTCGCTGTTGACCGTGCAGGTGGTCGAACTGTACTACGGCGGGCGGTATTCGGCCTATACGTTCCGGCGCTACGACGATATTCGGCTGGTGTTTGCGCCGGAGTTGCTGATTGGCGCCTTCGGCGGCGATCCGGATAATTTCACGTATCCCCGCTACAGTTTCGATTTCAGTTTTTTTCGGGCCTGGGATGCGGAGGGCGAGCCGCTGCGTACGCCGAATTATTTTGCATGGGACAAGGACGGAGCGCAGGAAGGCGAGGCCGTTTTCGTGGTGGGCAATCCGGGCTCCACGAGCCGTTTGGCGACGGTTGGGCAACTGGAATTCGAGCGGGATTATATGTTGCCCGCCACGCTTGACGCGCTACGGGACCGGATGCGGATTCTGGAAGAATATATCGCCGAGGCAGAGGGGTCGGCCCGGGAATACGACCTGCGCAACGACTGGCTCCAGATTTCGAATCAGTTCAAAAAGCATGAAGGAGAACTGGCCGGATTGCGTGATTCGCTGCTGATTGCGCGGCGAATGACGGCGGAAAGAGACTTGGTCTCCGCCATTGCCGCCGTGGATTCCCTTGAGGAAAAATATGGCCATGCGATCAGCGAGATTGCCCGTTTGCAGCGTTCCAGGGAAGCCATGGCGGATCAGAACCGGGCCTTTCTGTTTTTTGGTTCGCCGGCGTTCGATTCGCATGTGTTGGTGCGGGCCGCGTATGGGTATGTGATCAGCCTGATGCGGCAACGGGGCATGCCGCCAGACGAAATCGAAGAGGTGCTGGAGGATGCGCTGGGCATAGAAAATTGGCCCCCGGAGCTGGAGAAGCGCATGCTTGCCGTGCGTCTGCGCGAATTTTTGCGGTATCTCGGCGAAAATGATCCGACGGTGAATCGTTTGTTGCAGGGACAAACGCCTGAAAAGGCCGCCGATCGGATCGTGTCCGACACCGCGTTGGGGGATTCCGCCCGGTATGCGGTGTTGCTGGAAGAGGGTTTTCTGGGCAGCGGAGATCCGGCGGAAGCGCTGGCGCGGGTCGTGACGCCCCTGTTTTTGTCCATACAGCAGCAGATATCCGGTCTGGAAAGCAGGGAGGAGGAACTGGGCGCCTTGTTGTCGCTGGCCCGGTTCGCATTATACGGCGCGGAGATTCCCCCGGATGCGACGTTTTCGCTTCGCATTGCAGATGGCGTTGTGGCGGACTATCCTTATAATGGTACGATGGCGCCGTCCCACACCACCTTGTTCGGGATGTACGATCATTATTATTCGTACGGCGGCAAAGACACCGATTGGGATTTGCCGGACCGGTGGCTCGCTCCGCCTGATTCGCTGGATCGATCCACGCCCGTGAATCTGGTTACCACAAACGATATTACCGGCGGCAATTCCGGATCGCCGCTGCTCGACAAGAACCTGCGGGTCGTGGGCGTGGCGTTCGACAGCAATATCGATGCATTGCAAAACACGTATGTATACCTGGACGAACGGGGCCGCGCCGTGTCGGTTGACGCCCGGGGCATTCTGGAGGCGCTGGAGCATATGTACGGGGCGGATCGCATTGTCGAGGAATTGTTGCAGGGCGGCGATTCGCAGGAAGGGGGCGGAAGTTCGGGACAGGTTATGCCGGCGGACGAGCGTACAAACGGGGTCGAATAATTCGCAACGAGATGCCCAGCGCGGAGAAAAAAGGGCGAACGCCGCTCATGCGGCAGTATTACGCCATCAAGGCGCAGCACCCGCACGCGCTGCTTCTCTTCAGGATGGGGGATTTTTTCGAGACGTTCGACGAGGATGCAAAGCAACTCAGCGAAGCGCTCGGGATTGCCTTGACCAAGCGTTCCAACGGCAAGGCGTACGACGTTCCGCTTGCCGGTTTCCCGCACCATGCGCTGGATACGTACTTGCCGAAACTGGTCGAGGCCGGTTTTCGGGTGGCCGTGTGCGAGCAGACGGAAGACCCGAGCCAGGCCAAAACGCTGGTGAAACGCGATGTGGTGGAGGTGGTTACGCCGGGCGTCTATTTTGATGTGAATCTGCTGGACCCGAAGCAATCCAATTACCTGACAGCCGTGTGGTTGGACGGCGGGCGCGGCGGCATGGCGTTTCTGGATGCGTCCACGGGCGAATTTTATGTGAGCGAGGGCAAACGGGAAGAATTGTTCGATCTCGTGCAGTCCATTCAGCCGGTCGAGATGCTGGTAGCCCGGAGTCGTCGGGACGATGTGCCTCGCGGATCGTTCGTGGTGACCCCGGTCGAGGATTGGATATTCGGATATGATTTCGCCCGGAAAACTCTGTTGAACCATTTCGGTACGCATTCGCTGAAGGGATTCGGGGTCGATGGTTTGCGGCTCGGCACGGTTGCGGCGGGCGTCGCGATGCATTATCTCGCCGAAACGCAGAAGGGACGCCTGGTTCATGTGCGCAAAATTGTTCCGTACGACAGCGCCAGCCATATGACGCTGGATCCGCAAACGAAGCGGAATATGGAACTGGTTGCGCCGCTTCATGGGCAGGATCGGGCGGATACGCTGATAGGCATTCTGGACCGTACGAAAACGCCTATGGGCGGGCGGCAACTCCGCCGACGGCTGGTGCGTCCCCTGCGCGAGGCGGCAGCCATTGAGCGTCGCCTCGACGCCGTTGAGGATTTTTTCCGGTCGCGAACGCTGCGCGCGCAGCTGGGCGAAGAACTGGAGCAGATGGGCGATCTGGAGCGCCTTGCCGTCCGCATCGCTACAGGGCGGGCGACGCCGCGGGATATGGCGGCCGTCAAGCTGGCTCTTCAGCAGATTCCCGCCGTCAAACAGCTGCTCGCCTCCCGGGAAGACTGTGCTTCCGCCGCATTGCGGGAAGCCGGCGCGCAACTTACCGAACATGCCGACCTGGTCGATCTGATCGGGCGGGCGCTCGTGGATAATCCGCCTGCCGCCACAGGGGGAGGCGGGCTGATTCGGGACGGCTACAACGAGGAGCTGGACGCTTTGCGGGATATTGCCCGTTCGGGCAAGGATTGGCTGGCCCGGCTGCAAACAAAAGAAATCGAGCGTACGGGCATTTCCTCGCTCAAAATCGGTTTCAACAAGGTTTTCGGGTACTACCTCGAAGTGACCAATACGCACAAGGACAAGGTGCCGGATGATTATATCCGCAAACAAACGCTGGTCAATGCGGAGCGCTACATCGTGCCGGAACTGAAGGAATACGAGGAAAAAATTCTGACCGCCGAGGAGCGCATCGACGTCATTGAGGCAAATCTTTTCGCCGAATTGCGCGCAATGGTTGCTCGGCATACCGAATCCTTGCAACGCAACGCCCTGTTGCTGGGCAAGGTGGATTGTCATGCGGCGCTGGCCGACGCCGCAGTACGTTTCGGGTATGTCCGGCCCGCCGTGCACGACGGGCGAACGCTCGAAATAGAAGGGGGGCGCCACCCGGTGGTGGAGCAAGCCCTTCCTGCGGGCGAGCCTTTTATCCCGAACTCCATCTATCTGGACCCCGACGACGCTCAGATCGTCATCATTACGGGTCCGAATATGGCCGGAAAAAGCGTCGTGTTGCGGCAAACAGGCCTGATCGTGCTGCTGGCCCAGGCCGGTTCGTTCGTACCGGCGGAATCCGCCCGCATCGGCATTGTGGATCGGATATTCACGCGGGTCGGAGCTTCCGACAACCTGGCCGAAGGCGAAAGCACGTTCCTCGTCGAGATGAACGAGACGGCCAACATTTTGAACAATGCCACGCCGCGTTCCCTCATTTTACTGGACGAGGTGGGGCGCGGCACCAGCACGTTCGACGGACTATCCATCGCCTGGGCGCTGGTGGAGTATTTGCATGAGCGCGAGGATGTGGCGGCCCGCACGTTGTTCGCTACGCATTATCACGAGTTGAACGAGCTGGCGAATCGATACGATCGCGTGCGCACCGCTTGCATACGGGTGGAGGAGCATGAAGGGCGCGTGATCTTTTTGCGCAAACTGGCCCCGGAAGGCGCCGACCATTCGTTCGGGATTGAAGTGGCGCGCATGGCGGGGCTTCCCGAGCCGGTCATTGTCCGCGCGCGTCAGATTTTGCAGCAACTGGAAAGTCGGCGTACGGAGGTTGATGCGGGCCAGCCGGGCGATGTGCGCGTCGCCAAACCTTCTCCCGGGGATATGCCGTCGGCTTCCGCCGAGCAATTCCAGATGTCTCTTTTCGACGCCAAAATGGATCCGGCAGGGGAGGCGCTGAAAGAAAGCCTCGGCGCGCTGGACCCGGATCGGATGACGCCGCTTGAGGCCTTGCAGCAACTTCACGCCCTTCGGCGATTGCTGGATTGAGGGCAAAGCAAACAATGCGGGCAAACCGCAAACCATTTTCCGCCAAAGATTTTTCGCAACACAACGAACGCTTTCATGCGCATACTGGTTATCGGAAGCGGGGGACGCGAACATGCCATCGCGCAGAGCTTGTCCGCATCGGGAGGAAAACATACGCTGTTCGCTGCCCCGGGGAATGCGGGGATCGCCGAGATGGCTTCGACGGTTCCCATTCGGGCGGACGACATCGAGAATCTGTTGCGTTTTGCGCGCGAGGAGCGGATCGACTTGACGGTGGTCGGCCCTGAACAGCCGCTGGTCGCAGGGATTGCCGATCGTTTTCGGGAAGAGGGCCTGCCGGTTATGGGACCCGGCGCGGCGGCCGCTCGGCTGGAGGGGTCGAAGGCGTTCGCCAAGGCATTCATGCAGCGCCGGGGCGTCCCCACCGCGCGTTCCCGGACCTTTGGCGCGGACGAGTACGACCGGGCGGCGGCCTATGTCCGGGAATCCGGGGCGCCGGTGGTGGTCAAGGCGAGCGGTTTGGCTGCGGGCAAAGGCGCGGTGATATGCGCTACTGTGGACGAGGCGGTGGAAACCCTGAGGTTCATGTTGCGCGAGCACGGGTTCGGCGCGGCGGGGGACGAAGTGGTCGTGGAGGAATATATGGAAGGGGAAGAGGCCAGCCTGTTCGCTTTGTGCGACGGCGAGGAATATGTGCTCCTGGCTCCGGCGCAGGATCACAAGCGCATCGGGGAGGGCGATACGGGACCCAATACGGGCGGGATGGGGGCCTATGCGCCCGTGCCCATCGTAACGGACGACCTGCTGACCGTCGCGCGCAACCGGATCGTGGCTCCGACCCTGGAGGGCATGGCCGAGGAAGGATATCCGTACCGGGGCGTACTGTATTGCGGGTTGATGCTTACGGAAGACGGCCCCAGGGTCATCGAATATAATTGCCGCTTCGGGGACCCGGAAGCCCAGGTGGTCTTGCCGCTTCTCGCCAGCGATGCGCTTGATGTGTTCGAGGCGACGGCCCGGGGAGGGCTTCGCAATGCGGCGTTGTCCATGAAGTCCGGCGCGGCGGCGTGCGTTGTGTTGGCTTCCGGCGGTTATCCGGGGCGCTACGAAACGGGATTTCCGATCCGGGGACTGGAAAAGGCGCGCGCGAGGCGGGACGTTATGGTGTTTCATGCAGGTACGGCGCCCGGGCGACAGGAGGAGGGCGGGCGCGGCGAACCGGTGACGTCCGGCGGGCGCGTGCTCGGCGTTACGGGACTTGGCGGGGATCTTAGGGAAGCCCTGAATCGCGCCTACGAAGCCGCAGGTTGCATTTCGTTCGAACACATGCAGTTCAGGAGAGATATAGGAAAACGAGGGTTGCGTTCGTGATGATGCGTGCAGTCGTTATGGCGTTTGGGGCGCTCGGCCTGTTCGGCGCGCCGGCTTTTGGGGCCGGGCAAGCCGTGGGCCAACCGGCGGATACGCTTCGGGCCATTCCGTTGTCGGGGGCCGTTTTTGTGGACGCCCGCGCGTTGGGCATAGACCCTTTCGGCGTAATGTATGTGGCCGATGCGGGCCGCGACGTCGTATATGCGATGAATGCAAGCGGGGAGCGTCTTGCCGTGCTGGGCGGACCCGGCTCAAGAGAGGGCGCGTTCGACGATCCTGCGGGCGTCGATCCGACCAATGGCCTGATGCTGTATGTGGCCGATGCGGGTAATCGGCGCATACAAATACTTTCTCGCTCCGGGGCCTGGCTCGGCGCCATTCCAATGGCGCGCAGCGGCGAGGATGGGGCGGCCCGCGTTACGTATCGGCGGCAGGATGCGGCGGCTTCCGATTATGCTTCCGGCATTCCCGCCGCCGTGGCGACGTCTCCGGCGAACGAAATGTTCGTTGTAGACGTGGATCGGGGAGTAATCCGTAAGTGGGATCAGGATCGCCGTCCGGCAGGAGTCATTGGCGATGCAAGCGCCGGCCCCGGCGCGCTCCTTGAACCGGTAGATATTGCCGTCGGGGCGGAGGGGTTGTTGTATGTGGCCGACCGCGGGGCGGAATCCCTGATGGTCTATGACCAGTACGGAACGTTTGCGCGCTCGATCGGCGGCGGGCTTGCCGGGCTTTCCGCAGTGGTCGCGACAGATGATCGGGTATACGCCGCACTTGAGCGCAGCCTCGTGGCGTACGACGTAACCGGGCGTTTCGAGCGCCGCCTTGAAATGGATATGGATATGCGCATCGCGGACATTGCTGCGGGACCGGACGGCGCCTTGTATGTGTTGGGAACGCAGCGCGTGTATCTGCTTGCGCCTTCAGAATGATTGCTCGACTCGTTGCGACGGGCATGGCGCTGGCGTTCGTCGCCGCGCCGGGACGGGCGCAGGAAGCCGCGCCCCCGCTGGAAATTTTCCGGCGCGACACCCTTGACGCGTCGACGGCGCAGCCGTTTCAATTGGTTCCCATTGTGCTGCCGGGATCGGAGCGGGTGCTGGCCGATGGGCAAGCGCTGGACACGACGCGCTACCGGCTTGACTATCGCCACGCTCGCCTCTGGGTGGACGGCGTATCCGGGGCAGAGTCGCTGGTCGTCGAATACAGAACCCTGCCGTTTCGATTTCAGGATTGGTATCGCCGCCATGACCTGACGGAAGCGCAGGCGGACGAGGGCGTCGCGCCTGCCTTGCCCGCCGTGGAAGAAGAACCTGTTCGGCTGTTTCCCGCCTCTTCCGCCTTGCAGCGCAACGGCTCGATCACGCGGGGCATGCTGGTGGGAAATAATCGGGACGTAACGCTTGAATCCGGGCTGCGCATGCAACTTGCAGGCCCCCTTTCGGAGCAAGTACATGTGCAAGCAGTGCTGACCGACGAGAATACGCCGATTCTTCCAGAAGGGACGACCCAGCGCATCGAGGAATTCGACCGTGTGTTCATTGGCCTGGACGTACCCCATGCGCGGGCGGAATTGGGGGATTTCGATTTCCGGTTTGCGTCGGGGGAATTCAGTGCGTTTTCCAGAAGATTGCAGGGCGCCTCGGTGATGACGTCCTTGCCCGATGGAAACCGTATCGGGGGCCGGGCGAAGGCGGCGGGGGCTGTGGCGCGCGGCTTGTTCCGATCACAGGAAATAGAGCCCATCGACGGCGTACAGGGGCCGTACCGGCTGGAGGGGGCGGAGGGCGAGCGTTTTGTGCTCGTGGTCCCCGGCTCCGAAGCCGTGTTCGTGGATGGAGAGCGCCTGGAGCGCGGCGAGACGAAAGATTACGTGATCGATTACGCCACGGCGGAGATTTCCTTTACGTCGAATCGCATTGTCACGGCGGACATGCGCATCAAGGTCGAATTTCAATACTCGACCAGCAGTTTCACGCGCACGCTTGCCGGGGTAGAAATGGAGATGCATTTTCTTCAGCGCCCTGAAACGGCGGAGCGGGGAATGTCCGGGCGTTTCGGGATTTCCGTAATCCGGGAAGCGGACAGCCGGGATTTCAGCGAAGAATTCGGATTTGGGGCGGAGGATTCGCTGGCGCTTGCGCGTGCGGGGGACGGGACGGCCATAGCCGGGGCGGCGGAGCGGGTCGAATTCGATCCGGAAGCCCCGTATGTACAATACCGCCGGGAAATTCGTCCGCCGTCCGATACGGTGTATGTAGCGCTGGATCGGGCGCCCCTGTCTTCCGAAGCGGTGTTTCGCGTGCGATTCGCGCATGTAGGCGAAGGGCTTGGGAGTTACGAGCGTACGGGGCGGGCCGTCAACGGCATTCTGTACGAATATCGCGGCGCCGGCAGGGGGAGTTACCTTCCCGTGCGCCTTCTCCCCAAGCCGCAAATGCACCGCCTGATCGATATGCGCGGCGCGTTTTCGCCCATACCTGCCCTTGAAATGTTCGGCGAGTGGGGGCGTAGCCTGCAGGACAAAAATCGTTTGTCTACGCTGGACGCTGACGACGATCTGGGCGACGCTGTGCTGGCGGGCCTGCGGCTGAAGCCGCTTTCTCTGGGCGGCGTCCGGTTGTCCGGAGAGGCGCGCCGGAGGCATGTGACGTCGTCTTTTGCCGCGTTCGACCGTATTCGCCCGGTAGAATTTGCGCGCCGCTGGAACATTGCATCCCGCCGCAGCCTTGGCGCAGGCAGTCTGTCTGTGGACGAAACGATCAACGAAGGCCATGTGCAAGTCGATTTTCTCAAGGATTCCAATGCGCGGGGCGAATTGGGGCGGATTGCGTTGGGGGACGGTTTCGAGGCGGATCGTCGAGCGGCCTATGTGGCGGTGCAGGAGGGCGGATGGCCCCGGCTCGAATACGCGTTGGAGACCATTGCCGCCCGCGATTCGATGGCGGGCGAGGAAGGACGGTGGCTTCGGCAATCGGGTCGGGTGGATTATGCGCTGGGCGGCGGGCGGCTGTCTCCGCGCATTGAGTTCGAGCGCGAGGATCGCATGCAGGAAGCAATGGGCTCGGATAGCCTGCTGCGTCCGTCGTTTCGATTTCTGGAGTTGCGTCCGGGCCTCGCCTGGCAAGACGATGCGTTTGGCGTGACGGCCTTTGTCGAGCGGCGGGTGGAGGATGACTGGATTGCGGGCCGCGTGGAACCCGCCGCTACGTCCTGGACCGGACGCACGACGTTCGAATGGCGGCCCTCGCCCTTGCTGGATGCGGAGGGCAGCATTGGTTTCCGCGCGCGCCGCTTCGCCGAGCGTTTTCGCGTGACGCAGAACAGGGAGAACGCCGAATCGCTCCTTTTGAAACTCAGCGGGGCGTGGCGTCCATTTTCCCGATTCGTTCAGGCCAACGTGCTGTATGACGGCATGACGGAGCGCTCGCCCGTCTTGCAGGAAATATATATTCGCACCGGCCCCGAGATCGGGCAATTCGTGTGGGAGGACGGAAACGAGGACGGCCTGGTGCAGATAGACGAATTGCTTCCGGAGCGATTGCCGAACGAGGGCGCCTATGTGCGCACCTACGTGCCCTCGGACACGCTGGCGTCCGTGGTGAATGTTTTGAGCCGCATTCGCCTGGAACTGGACCCGCGGCGCCGGTGGGGTCATTCGGACAATCCCTGGAAGCGCAGGTTGTCGCGCGTAGCGACGCGGACCGTGATCGAAGTGCGCGAAAAAACGCGAGATCCGAACACGCGGTCCATCTATTTGCTGAACCTGAGCCGGTTTCGGAATGCCGAGCACACGATGAACGGGCGGTTGCGGTTGGGGCAAGACATTTTCCTTTTTCGATCCCGTCCGGATTATGGCCTGGACCTTTCCCTGAACCGGCTGCGCAGCTTGAGCGAACTGGCCGCCGGGCAGGAGGAGCGATTCGTGGACGGTTGGCGCATGGAAGGACGCTGGCGTCCCTCTCCCGACTGGGGTCTACAGGCTGTGGCGTCCGGCGAGCAGGATCGCCTTGCGAGCGACGCCTTTGCGTCCCGCCGCTACGACGTATCCGGATTCCAATTGGAGCCGGGCGTTTCCTGGGCCGTTTCGGACCGCGTGCAGGCCATGCTTTCTGCCTCGTACGGACGCAAGAAAGACGCCTTTGCCGATCGCAATGCGCAGATACTGAAAGCGCCCGCCGAGCTTCGGTATACGATTCCCCGAAAACTTCAGGCGACATTGCGCGCGGAAGTGGCCCGCGTCCGCCTTGACGGCGAAGCGCTCGGCCTCGCCCGCTTCGAACTAACGGACGGCAGGGGGCCGGGCTGGTCGAGTTTATGGTCCTTTCGCGCTCAATACACGGTGAACGCATACCTCCGGGCCACTTTTTCGTACGATGGACGGGCGCCTGCCGATGCGCCGGTCATTCACACGATGCAAGTGCAAATGAGTGCGTTGTTTTGAAGGGGCGACGGGGATCAGGCCTCTGATTCGCCGGAAGGGATCATGTTGGGCTATCCGCTTTGCAAGGGGCGCGTCGGAGCGCGCCAGGCCATGGCGCAAGAGGCGTTTCCTTAAAATGTAAGGCGGCGAAATTTCGAACCTTAAAAATTAAAGGGGAAACGCACCAGGGTTCGTGCGGTATCAAGATCGCCTTGAAGTGTGGCAGGATCGTGTTCGCGCCTGCTGCATGTCGTAACGACTGGATTTTTGACAAGGCCTGGACATGAGCGCAACGATTTCCCTGTACAAAGCCTTACAGCATTTCGCCGATTCCGTCCGGGAGAAATCCGGACAATTCGTTCCCGGCGAGCCGAAAGATCAACTCCGGGCTCCGTTTGAGAACTTCATGGGCGAGGCGGCTGCGGAATGGGGTTTGCATATCGTTTGCGCCGGCGAGGCGCCTTTGCCGGATCGCTTGGGTCGTTCCGATTTCGCCATTTTCCTGAACCGGTTGCTGGTCGGATACGTCGAACTCAAGGCGCCGGGCGCGGGCGCGAACGCTCGCCGGTTCACAGGGCGCAATCGCAAGCAATTCAAGCGCTTCGCGTCCGTCCCGAACATGCTCTACGCGGATGGAAACGAGTGGGCGCTGTATCGAAACGGCGAGCGAATCCATAAGATTGCGCGTCTTCCCGGAGATATAGTCGAGGAAGGGGCAGGCGCCGTAAATTCCGAGGCGGCCGCCTCCGTGCAGCGCATTCTTCATGATTTTCTTCAGTGGGATCCGCAGATACCCGTGGATCGCGAGGGGCGCGTCGAACTGAAGCAATTCGCCGCACTGTTGGCTCCGCTGTGCCGCATGTTGCGCGACGACGCGTCCGATGCGCTCGACGATGCATCTTCGCCTTTGGCGCACCTGGCGGAAGATTGGCGGCGCCTCCTGTTTCCGAACGCTTCAGACGAACAATTCGCCGACTCGTACGCCCAGACGGTTACGTTCGCCTTGCTGCTGGCCCGTAGCGAGGGCGCCGATCCGCTTACGCTCGAAAAAGCAATAGAAACGCTCAACGCGCAGCATACGTTGCTGTCGCGCGCCTTGCAAATCCTGACGGACGCAAGGGCTCGTTCTGATATCGCCGCCTCGCTCGACTTGCTGTTGCGCGTCGTCGCCGCCGTACCGCAAACGGCGCTCGCGGGGACCGGCGAGGATCCGTGGCTCTATTTTTACGAGGATTTTCTCGCTGCGTACGATCCGGCGCTGCGAAAGGATGCGGGCGTGTATTATACGCCGGTCGAGGTGGTCCGCGCCCAGGTTCGCTTGATCGACGACCTGCTTGTTTCTCGCCTTCGTCGTCGCTATGGATTTGCCAGCGAGGATGTGATTACGCTGGATCCAGCCGCGGGGACCGGAACCTATTTGCTCGGCGTAATTGATTATGTCCTTCGCCGATCAGGCGAAAAATACGGTCCGGGCGTCATTCCCGGAATCGCCCATATCCTGGCTCGCACGCTGTACGGTTTCGAGTTGATGGTCGGCCCATACGCTGTCGCGGACTTGCGCGTGAGCCGCGCCCTTGCCGACGCCGGGACCGAGCTTCCGTCCGATGGCGTACGCATCTACCTGACGGATACGCTTGAAAGCCCGAACGCCGAAATACGTAACGAGGCGCTCTATTTGCAGCCCATTTCGGAGCAGCGGCGCAAGGCGCTGGAGATCAAGAACGAAACGACGGTGATGGTTTGTCTGGGGAATCCACCCTATGATCGCCATGAGGCGGTCGCGGACGACAACATCGCTCGCGCGGGCAACTGGGTGCGTTGGGGCGACGGCAAGGGAGCGGGAGAAGCTATTCTGGACAGTTTCGCCGCTCCCGCGAAGAAAGCCGGGCATGGAGGCCATCTCAAGAATCTGTACAACCTGTACGTGTATTTCTGGCGTTGGGCCTTGTGGAAGGTTTTCGAGCAAAACAATGCGCCGGGCGTCGTCAGTTTCGTCAGCGCGTCGAGCTATCTCGACGGGCGCGCCTTCGCCGGGATGCGCCAGCATATGCGATGGTGGTGCGACGACATATGGATTCTCGACCTTGGCGGCGAGGGGCGAGGCGCCCACAAGGGCGAGAATGTCTTCGACGTACAGACGCCCGTGGCCATTGCCGTGGCGCTGCGCTCGGATAAAGCGAAACAGGAAAAGATGTCCCCGGTAGCGCCTACGCTGTTTGATCGTTCGCTGAATACGGACAAGGAAAAGCAGGTCAAACCCGCTCGGGTTTGTTACGCCCGCATAGGGGGAACGCGGAAGGAGAAACTCGCCGCGCTGGACGCGATAGACGGTTTCGACCACATCCAGTGGGAGAAATGCCCGAGCGATTGGCAGGCTCCGTTTCGCCCGAAAGGGAAAGGGGATTATTTCGCCTGGCCTCTTTTGACAAACCTGATGCCGTGGCAGCATTCGGGCATACAGTTGAAACGAACCTGGCCTATTGCGCCGGACCCGGATACCCTGGAGCGCCGCTGGCGCGCCTTGTTGAAGGCAAAAGGAAAAGATAGAGCAGAAGCATTTCGGGAAACAGAAGATCGCGCGATCGCCGGCGCGTATCGAGGCGTCCTGACAGGCAAGGAGAGCGATTCGACCCCGATCGCTCAATTGCCCCGGGATGCGCCGCTGCCGGGCGCGCGCCGATATGCTTACCGTTCCTTTGATCGCCAGTATGTCATAGCAGACATACGCTTAATGTCTCGCCCGCGCCCCGACCTGTGGCGCGCCCATAGCGAACGGCAAATATACCTGACCAGTCTGCTTTCTCAAGCCTTGGGGTCAGGTCCTGCCCTGACTTCTGCCGCGTTGCTCCCGGATCTGGATTATTTTCGGGGTTCTTACGGCGCCAAGGCCACGATCCCGCTCTATTGTTCCGCCGACGCGTCGGACCCCAATATTTTGCCCGGTCTGCTCGATTTGCTTGGGCAAACATGGAAGCGCGCCGTGACGCCCGAGGATTTTCTGGCCTATCTCTACGGCGTGGCGTCCCAGCCGGCCTTTACGGAGCGTTTCGAGGACGAACTGGAGACGCGCGAATTGCGCATACCGATAACAAGGGATTCAGCCTTATTCGAACAGGCCCGGGGCGCGGGCGCCGAATTGCTTTGGCTTCATACCTATGGCGAGCGGTTCGCGCCTGCGGGGGAGGAGACGGGACGCGTACCTGCAGGCGATGCGCAATGCATCCGGATCGTTCCGCAGAAGGCCAGCGGATACCCCGAAAAGTTCTCGTACGACGCCGCCACCCGAACGCTGCATGTGGGCTATGGCGCGTTCGCGCCCGTGTCTCCGGCGGTGTTTGAATTCGAGGTATCGGGCCTGAAGGTCGTGCAATCCTGGCTCAAGTACCGCATGAAGAAGGGAGCGGGCCGGAAATCGTCTCCATTGGACGACATTCGCCCCGAATCATGGGCTGGCTGGTTCTCGCGCGAACTGCTCGAACTGCTGTGGATACTGGAAAAAACGGTCGCTGGCTACCCGGCGCAGGAAACGTTGCTCAAAGCGATCGTTGAAGGCGATTGCTTCCAGGCGACCGAATTCCCCATGCCCCCGGAACGTATGCGCACCCTCAAGGGAGCGGGCACGCACGGCGCTTTGTTGTAACCCGCGTTGCGATTCATCGTATGCGTAGTTTGTTCTTGCATCGTTTCGGGCATGGACCCCCGGGCGCCGCGTTGAGCGGAGCGGTTTTGATCAGCGTATCCTATATTACGGGCTATGGACAAACTGATCGTTGAAGGCGGGCATACGCTCGCCGGCCCCCTGCCTGTGAGCGGCTCCAAGAATACGGCGCTGCCGCTCATGGCGGCGTCATTGCTTGCGAACGGCGTTTCGACGCTATCCCGGATTCCCAATCTGCGGGACGTCAAGACGTTTGCGCACGTCCTGCGCATTTCCGGAGCCTCGGTCCGGTTCGACGAGGCCCGGAACGAAATGACGGTGGACGCGAGCGGGGTAAACTACCCGGAAGCCCCGTATGAATTGGTGAAGAAGATGCGCGCCTCGTTTTATATGCTGGGCGCGCTCCTTGGGCGTTGCGGGCGCGCCCGCGTGTCGCTTCCCGGAGGATGCGCCTGGGGACCGCGTCCCGTGGACCTGCACCTGAAGGGCATGGAAGCGTTCGGCGCCGATATTCGCCTGGAGCATGGATATGTCGTTGCGGAAGCCAGGGGAGGGCGCCTGGACGGGGGCGTATTTCGCATGGACCCGTCCAGCGTGGGGGCCACGATCAACCTTTTGCTGGCCTCTGTGACGGCGCGGGGTCCATCCCGGATCGAGCACGCCGCCCGCGAGCCGGACGTCGCGGTATTCGGAGAAATGCTCCGCAAAATGGGCGCCCGGATCGACGGACTCGGAACAGACGTGATCGAGGTGGAAGGCGTGGATACGCTTTCTCCGGTGAATTTTTATAATGCGCCGGATCGCATCGAACTGGGGACGTTTATGATCGCGGCGGCCATTGCGGGCGAGCCGGGTCGCGCCGTGCGCCTGACCGACGCGGCGCCCGAACACCTGGGCGACGCCTTCGTGGACGCCTTTACGCAAACGGGCGCAGGCTATCGCCCGGGAAACGACTACGTAGAGGTTACGGCCCCGGACGAATTGCAGCCCGTATCCATAGAAACCGCCGTGTATCCGGGCTTTCCCACCGACTTGCAGGCGCAGTGGACCGTTTTGCTGACCCAGGCGCGCGGCAATGCGCGGGTCCGCGACGTCGTGTATTACGACCGGTTCAAGCATATCCCCGAACTGCGCCGCATGGGGGCAAACGCCATCGTCGTACAGAACGAAGTCTTTGTGGCCGGCGGCCATCCCTTGCAGGGCGCCGCGGTGATGAGCACCGACCTGCGGGCGGGCGTATCGCTCGTGCTGGCCGGCATGGCGGCCGAGGGAGAAACGCACGTGCTGCGCATTTATCACCTGGACCGGGGTTATGAAGACCTGGATGGCAAACTGGCCCGCGCAGGCATTGCCGTTCGGCGCGTGCAGTACGACGAGTTTGCGGACCCGTCCATCAAGGAGCCGGTCGCCGGATAAAGGCCGCCGCGCGCACGGTCTCTTGCCGATCCGACGCGGAGCGGACAAATTCCGCCGCGTCGCCGCACAGGATGCGGAACGATTACGACGGGGACAGCGCCTGGTCCATGCGCCGGGCGATTTCTTCAAGGCGCTCGCGTCCGCCGCCCGGAATTTCCGCCGTAGCCCAGCCTGCATACCCGATGCTCTCCAACATTTCGCGCACGGCGGGCCAGTTTACGTCGCCTTCCCCCAGCGGAACGCGGAAGCCTTCGTACATTCCTTCCTCATTGCGTTTCTGGCGGCTGAATTCCTTCACGTCCAGCTTGAGGATGCGCGGGCCCAGAATGCGAATCCAGTGCTCAGGCCATCCGAACGTGACCGCGTTGCCGATATCGAAATACGCTCCGACCCAGTCGCTTTCGAACGCGTCGATATAGCGGGCGAATTCAAGCGGGCTCATCAGGAAGTTATTCCAGACGTTTTCGATTGCAATGCGGACGCCGAGCGAACGGGCTTCCGGCAGGACCTTGCGAATTTCAGCCTGCGAACGGTTCCATGCATCGTCGTAGGAAACATTTTCCAGCACGACCGCGGGTACGAGCAATACCGTGGAGGCGTCGTACGCCGCCGCGTCCCGGAGGGCGGTGCGGAGTCCTTCCAGCCCTTCTTCCCGGATCGCGGGGTCCGGGTCCGACAAGGTTTTGTTCCAGTGCACCATGTCTACGACGCCATGAATCGGTAGTCCCGCGGCGCGGGAAGCCGCAACCACCTCATCCTGCGCGAGGTCGTTCGGACTGCCCATTTCCACGCCGTCGAACCCCAGCTCCGCAAGCAGCATGAATTTGTCCTCGATGGAGCCTTCCACCTCCACCATATCGTATTTCACCGCTTTGGAAATAGCGGGCCGCCCGGACGCGCGAGCCGCCGAACGCATTGCGCCGCGTTCCCCCGCGTTCGCCGCAAAACCGGGTATCGCTCTCGCAAGGCCCGCAACGCTGCCGGAAGCGGCGCCGAGCATCCCCATAAAATATCGTCTGTTCATGGCGCGCATCGTATCAGAGTATTCCTAAAGGCGTATGTTTCGTTATTCGGGGTTGCCCGCCGCGAGGAAGGATCGGTTGAGCTGCGTGCGTCCCGGCGCAGGTACGGGGGCGTCCGGCAAATCGCCAAAGGCCATCGCGGGCGGCGTCAGGTCCATATCGGCAGCCAGCATGTCTTCCCAGGTCAATTGCTGTCCCGTGTAGGCGCTTTCTCGCCCCAGGACGGCAATCATGGTGCTGTCTGCAATCTGACGGGTTTCGTTAATGGGCGTCCCGGCTCGAATGGCCGCAATAAGGTCCGTATGCTCGACGACATAGGCATTGTTGCCCTTTTCCGAGCGGCGGAAAAGCGTTTCCCCGTCGTGCGAACGTATGATCGAGTTGTCGGGATGCAGGTCGGCGATTCCCTTCGTGCCGACGATGCGGTTCGTAACGCGTCCGGCAGCCCCCTCGAACTGGCGGCATTTCGCTTCCACGCGGACATCGCCGGGGAAAGCGTATTCCACGGAAAAGTGGTCGTAGATGTGTCCGTAAGAAGGGTCGACGCGCGCAAGGCGTCCGCCCATGGCGATGGCGCGTTCGGGGACTTGTCCCATAACCCACTGGATGACGTCAAGGTTGTGCACGAATTGCTCCACGATGTGATCTCCCGAAAGCCAGGTGAAGTAATACCAGTTCCGGCATTGCCATTCCATATCCGACATGCCCGGAAGGCGCGGGCGCAGCCAGATGGGACCGGTCATGTAGTAGGCGTAGGCGCCCGTGATTTGGCCAATCAGGCCGCCATGAATTTCAGCCACCGCATCCACGAAACTGGGTTGCCGTCGATAGAGCGTGCCGGCCACCACGGAAAGCCCTTTTTCGTCGGCTATGGCGCCCGCCTCGAGCAGGGCGTGGTACCCGGCCACATCGACTTGCGAAGGTTTTTCCATGAACACATGCTTGCCGGCGTCCATCGCGTACCGGAATTGCACGGGACGAAATCCCGGCGGAGTGGCGAGAATGACATAATCCACGTCGCTATCGATCACGTGCCGGTAATTGTCGAAGCCGGCGAACGCGCGCGCGTCCGACGCTTGCATGCGCTCGCCGATGTGCTCCTTCAGTCGCCGCCGGGAATCGTCCAGCCGATCCTCGAAAAGATCGCCCATGGCGTATATCTCTACGCCTTCCGCGGCTTCCACTGCGTTTACGGCGGCGCCCGTGCCGCGCCCGCCGCATCCGACCAGGCCGACCCGCATGGTGTCCGAACCCGCCGCGTACGCAAAATTCCCGGAATGCATAAGCGCCGAGGCGCCCGCAGCGGCCGCCGCAGACGATTGGATGAACTTGCGCCGGGTCAATCCGGCGTTTTGCGCGTTCGTGTTTCCCATGGCTTTTGCCGATTGGTCCATGACAATGCGTTTGTTGCGACGCGTAACCCTGTAATATAGGATACTCTGATCAAAAAGCGGACAACGCGTCGGATCGGGACGAAAAGGCCCGGCGTTCTTCAATGGAAACCCCTTGCGGCGCGGCGTGTACGCGGTGGAACTTTCCCGTACGGCGAACATGAGAATCCGCATGTCTCCTGTCTACCTCGACCATGCCGCCACGACGCCGCTCGACCCGCGCGTACTTGAGGCAATGCAGCCTTTTTTCGGGGCCCAATTCGGCAATCCCTCCTCTGTGCACGCGATGGGCAGGCAGGCGCGTTTTGCGGTGGAAGCGTCTCGCGAGCATGTGGCGGGCCTGCTGGGCGTCGAGCCGGGCGAGATTGTGTTTACGAGCGGGGGGACAGAATCCAACAATATGGCGCTTGCCGCTGCCCCTGGAGGTTTGCTGACCTGCGCCGCCGAGCACGAATCCGTGCTTCGCTCCGGGGAGGCCCTGCAAAAGCTTGGCGGGACCGTGCGTTTTCTGAGGCCGGGCAAGCAGGGCGCCGTGCAGATCGAGGATATTGTCCGCGCGCTCGATAGCGAGGCCTTCGCCGGGGGGGCGATGGTGTCCGTGCTGCATGCGAACAACGAGACGGGAGCGCTGTCGCCGGTGCGCGAGATTGCGTCGGTTTGTCGCGCCCGCGGCTTTTCGTTCCACTGCGATGCGGTGCAAACGGTGGGGTACGGGATGATTCCCGGGGCGGACCTCATCACGATTTCGGGACATAAATTTTATGGCCCCAAAGGCGTTGGCGCGTTGGTCGCGCGCGCAGGCGCTGATATGGAGCCGCTCATTCGGGGCGGCAAACAGGAACGCGGGCGGCGGGCCGGGACGGAAAATGTGGCGGCCATCGCCGGATTCGCCCGCGCGCTGGAACTGGCTTTCGAGGAAAAGGCATTCCGAAGGCGGCGCGCCGAAGCGATGCGGGACCGGCTCCGGGACGGGATTCAGGCGGTGGGCGGAAAACAGGTTCGCCTGGTTACCCCGCTTGGTCCGGGCGCGGCGGCTCCGCACATTCTGGGCGTGGTGGTTCCGCCTGTCGGGGGACGCCCCATAGACGGAGAAATGTTGCTCTTGAATATGGATATGGAAACTATCTGCGTATCCGCCGGCTCGGCCTGCGCGAGCGGCGCCGTCGAACCCAGCCATGTGCTGTTGGCCATGGGGCTGGATCGCGATACGGCTTCGGCCTTCCTGCGTTTTTCTGTGGGAATGCACACGACGGAGGAAGCCGTGGACCGTGCGGTCGAAGCGTTCGATCGCGTATTGCGCCGGATGATTCGCATCCCTTCGACCCTATGAACGCCGCGTTGCTCGCGTTCGCCAAACCCCCGGTTCCGGGACGGGTCAAAACCCGCTTGACGCCGCCGCTTGCCCCGGAGGAGGCTGCTTGTCTCTACGGCGCATTTCTGGGGGATGCGCTGGATCAGTACCGGGACCTTGGCGCGACGCTTCGTTTGTACCTTGCGCTGGACGAGCCGTCGCTTGTTCCGCACAAGGAGTTTAAGAATGCGCTGGTCTCAGCCTCTGCGCTTTGCGGACTTAACCAGCGCATCCTTGCGTACCCCGAATGGATGGAGGCGGGCAGCATATTCCGGCAAGAGGGCGCCGGGCTTGGCGAGCGCATGAAGCAGGCGTTCGAGGAAACGTTTGCTGCGGGCGCCGATAGCGCCATGCTGATCGGGACGGATCATCCCACGTTGCCGTCCGCCTGGATACGGGAAGGATTTTCCCTGCTCGAAACGCCGGGCCGCATCGTGCTGGGTCCCACCGGAGACGGAGGATTCTACCTGCTCGGCATGAACCGGTTTTTTCCGCAGCTTTTCGAGGGCATGACCTACAGCCACGACGCCGTGTTCGAGCAAACCGCCGACCGCGCAGCCCTGTGCGGCGCGTCGCTGCATGCGCTTCCGGCATGGTACGATGTGGATACGTTCGACGACCTGAAGCGACTGGCCGCGGATTTGCAGCAGGAAAATGTCTCTGCGAGGCGGACGCGCGTCATGCTCCGGCGCCTTGCGCAACGATACGAATATCCGGGGTAAAGCGTGCAAGCAGGCGGAGGGGAAAGCCGTCACGGGCGGTTTCGCGTGGTCTTGCGCAGTCCTTGAAAAAGAACGAGGCGCCCCGACGATGCATTGTCGCCGGTGCGCCTCGCCATGTTCCTTGCATGGCCTGCCTGGACTGCAAGGAGTTTCGATAACCGCCCGCCTAAGGATACTACAGGGAAATTCCAAAAACAAGAAAGCTTTTGTCTGTCGTGGGATTCAGAATGTACGAGACGCTCACGGGCAATTCGAACTTGTCTGTGATCGGGATGCTCTTCGAGGCGCCCAGCGCCATGTCCATGACGCTGACCCCATCGGTATCGTACCAAGCGCTCTCTCCCGGAACAACGCCGATGCCGAACGACATATCCATGCCGCCTACGGCGAAAGGCATCGATGCATTGATATACATCGAACGGTCCCTGTCGTTATAGGCGTTGTATGCGACGTAAATCGTCGCCGGGAAAGCATCCGTGCCGCCGAACGAGACATAGGGTTCGATCACGTGCGCTCCTTTCCCGTCCCCTTCGAAGTTGGAGAAAGCGCCGCTGTTCGGGAAATAATAGTCTGTTACTCCCAGGGAAAAGGCGCCGGCGGAATACCCGATCCACAGGTCGTGTTCGTTGGCGTCGGCCGAACCTGGATTCGTAGCGTACGACGCCCAGGTTCCTATCTCCAGTCCGTTGTAACTGAACGTGAGCGCGGGCTGCACGCTGGCGGATTCTCCGAAATCGAGGCCCCTCCATACATAACGGCTTACGATATCGGCGCCGAAATCGAATTCCTGTGCGGAAGCAGGCAGGGACCAGGCAAGGGTGAACGCCAGAAACAGGAGGGCAAGAATCTTCTTCATGACGGATAACCGGTTTGGTTGTGCAGGACACGGCTTGGACGCAAGACGCCCGAAAAGAGGTCTATGCGCCGCGTTCATTTGATAAAATAAGGCATTTGTACCTATTATGCCTGATAAATTAAGGAATATTCGTGAAATTTCCTAATAAATAATTCCGTCTCGACTATGCTTCCGGATCTGTTGCTGCGCTCCGAATGCTTGCGGGGCTTGTTCGGGTCGTTGAAGTGTTCGTGAAGCCGTGCGGGAGGGGGCGCTTGCAGTGAAGAACTTGCAAAACATCCGCCTGCGCACTTGATTGGTTGGTTCGGAATTGCGTTATTATATAGCCTGTAGCGTTTGCGGCGTTCGCAGACCCGTTTTGCGGCTTGTCTGTATCGCCTCCATGTCGCCTGATTGCTCCGCCGGCGCATTTTTTTGGTTCCGCGGATCGTTTGCGCGAGGAGAACGTTCATTCGCTACGTAACGAAAGACACAGGACATACCAGACAGTGGTTTGGACCATGACGCAGCACTCCCCCAAAGCGATAGCGTTTCGACGCGTCGAGGGCGTTTCGACCGCCCTGACAGGAGCGGCGTACGCGGCCGGCGGGACGCTTGCGTCGGCGGTTTTGGTCCTTTTCGGTCTCATTATTATTGCGATCTAGCCAAGATCGGCCGATCCTTCGCACCTCTCCAGCATGCATGATGGCGTCAAACGGGCAGTGAAGGAATTGGCCTTCGCCCCGCATGTTAACCCGATGCCCATGCACGCTCTCGAAGAAACGCACCTGAACGCTGACGTCAGCGTTTCGTATTTTAGCAGGTCTGTCCGGATGGATCGCCGCCTGCGCGTTGTTTGCGCCGCGTATGGGCTGTCTGTCGGAGCGCCACATTCACGAACGACCAAACCGGTTGGAATCCATGTCTGATATGCAAGCAAGCAGCATGCCGCAACATGCGCCGTCGGTCAACGGTGCGCAGCGCATGAGCGGCGCAGAGATTTTTCTGCGTTCGCTGGACGCGGAAGGCGTAGAAGTGGTGTTCGGCCACCCTGGGGGGGCCGTTATCAAAATCTACGACGAGATGGCCCGCATCCAGCCGAACTTCAAGCATGTGCTGGTGCGGCATGAGCAAGGCGGCGCCCATGCAGCCGAGGGGTACGCCAAGGCGACGGGCAAGGTCGGCACAGTGCTTGTCACCAGCGGACCCGGCGCCACGAACACGGTTACCGGCATAGCGGACGCCTATATGGATTCCGTGCCTATCGTTGTGTTTACCGGACAAGTCCCGACCCAGCTTATCGGGAACGACGCCTTTCAGGAGTGCGACACGATAGGCATCACGCGCAGCATCACGAAGCACAGTTTCCTGGTGCGCGACGTGCGCGATCTGGCTCCGGCGGTGAAAAAGGCGTATCACATTGCGCGCACGGGGCGGCCGGGTCCGGTCGTGGTGGATTTGCCCAAGGATGTTCTGCTGGCGGAGACCGAGTTCGAATATCCGAAGGAAGTCAACCTGCGCGGCTACCGTTTCAAGGCCCGGGGCGACGACGTCAAGATTCAGCGCGCCGCAGCCATGATCGCCGAGGCGAACACTCCGCTTTTCTATGTAGGCGGCGGAGCCGTCAATTCGGACGCCGCGGATGTGTTGACCCGGATTGCCCGGACGGCGCGTATTCCGGTGACCACCACATTGCACGGGCTCGGCGCTTTTCCCGAGAACGACGAACTTTCTGTGGGCATGCTTGGGATGCATGGCACCTGGTACGCCAACATGGCCGTACAGAACGCCGATCTCCTGATTGCGGTCGGCGCGCGGTTCGACGACCGGGTGACGGGCAAGCTGGAATCCTGGGCGCCCCACGCCAAGATCATTCATATCGATATCGATCCGTCCTCAATCTCCAAGAACGTGTATGTGGATTGCGCCATCGTGGGCGACGTGCGCGATGCGCTGATGCGTCTGGAGCCGCTTGTCGGAGCATGTCATACCGAGGCATGGCTTGAACAGGTGCAGGCCTGGAAAGCGGAATGTCCGCTGGTCTACGAGCAGGCGGACGGGCGCCTCCGCGCGCAATACGTGCTTGAGCGGCTTCGGCGGCATACGAAGGGGGAGGCCATCGTGGTGACCGATGTGGGGCAGCATCAGATGTGGGCGGCCCAGTACTTCCGGTTTTTACATGCGCGCACGCACATTACGTCGGGCGGCCTCGGCACGATGGGTTTTTGCTTTCCCGCCGCGATGGGCGCCGCGTTCGGCAGGCCGGACAAGACGGTTGTTTCTATCAGCGGGGATGGCGGTTTCATTATGAACGCCCAGGAGTTGAGCGTCGCCGCGGCGCACGGATTGCCCATCAAGGTGGTTATCATCAACAATAATTTCCTGGGGATGGTGCGGCAGTGGCAGGAGTTGTTCCACGACGAGCGCTTCAGCCATACCGACTTGTCCGATACGAATCCGGATTTCGTCAAGCTGGCGGAAGCGCACCATTGCGTGGGCCTGCGCGCGGAGACCCCGGACGAAGTGGATGGAATTATCCGGGAGGCCTGGGCCGTTTCCGACCGGCCTGCCGTGATGGAATTCCGGGTCGCCAAGGAGGAGATGGTGTTCCCGATGGTGCCTGCGGGCGCTTCCACCGACGAAATGATCACGAAGCGCCTGACGCCCAACGCTTTCGTATGACACACATTCCACAGGATGTCGCATGAGCGAGCAAAACACACTGACCCCGCAACAGATTCTTCGGAAGAAGGCCCAGGGAGAGGCTATCGGGCCCGGCGAGCAAACGCACCGCCACCGGCATATTATCGCCGTGTTGCTTGAGAATTCGATCGGCGCGCTGAATCGCGTCATCAATCTGTTCGCCGCGCGCGGCTTCAATCTCGAAAGCGTGACGGTCGGAGAAACGGACGATCCTTCGGTTTCTCGCATGACCATCGCCACCACGGGGGAAAGCCGGATCATCTCCCAGGTGAACCGTCAACTGAATCGGTTGATCGACGTGCTTGAGGTGGAGGACTTGACGTCGGAAGAATATGTCGAGCGCGAGTTGTGCCTGCTGAAGGTTTCGTACGCCTCGGACAACCGGGTCGAGTTGCTCGACACGCTCAAAATTTTTCAGGGCAAGGTCGTGGACGTTACAACGAACACGATGACCTTCGAGATTACCGGCCCCGCCAAGAAGATCAATGCCTTTGTCGGGATGATGAAGCGCTACGGCGTCGAGGAAATTGCGCGGAGCGGCCGCGTGGCCATGAAACGCGCACTGCTTTTCGGCGATTGAGCCGGTTTTTCGTACGGGCCGCACGGCCCCCGTACGCCACTGCAAACAACATAGCATACAATGGGAGTAAACGTTCATTATAAGGCCAACCCCGACCTCGTCCGTTCGCGGCGGGTAGCCGTCATAGGATACGGAAGCCAGGGGCATGCCCATGCCCTGAACCTGCGCGACAGCGGCGTGGACGTGGCGGTTGGATTGCGCGAGGGATCGTCTTCGCGCGCGGAAGCCGCCGCCAAAGGGTTGCGCGTCATGAGCGTTTCCGAAGCGGCCGCATGGGGGGACCTGGTGGCGATGCTGGTGCCGGATCAGCATCAGAAGCAGGTATACGAGGAGCATGTGATCGAGCATATGACGCCTGGCAAATCCCTCGTTTTCGGGCACGGCTTCAACATTCATTACGGGCAGATTACGCCGCCGGAAGGCATTGACGTGTTCATGGTGGCTCCCAAGTCGCCGGGACACTTGGCGCGCCGGGTGTTCGAGGAAGGCAAGGGCGTTCCATGCCTGGTGGCGGTGGCGCAGGACGCCTCGGGCGCGGCGCTGGATATGGCGTTGAGCTATGCGGAGGGCATAGGCGGCATTCGGGCCGGCGTCATCGAAACGACCTTCAAGGACGAAACGGAAACCGATCTCTTCGGGGAGCAGGCCGTGCTTTGCGGCGGCGCCGAGGAGTTGATCAAGGCCGGGTTCGAAACGCTGACCGGAGCAGGCTATCCGCCCGAACTGGCGTATTTCGAATGTTTGCACGAACTCAAGCTTATCGTCGATCTGATTTACGACGGCGGGCTGGAATACATGAATTATTCCATCAGCGATACGGCCGAGTACGGTAATTACACGCGCGGTCCCCGGATCATTGACGATTCGGTGCGCGAGCGCATGCGGGAGATTCTCGGCGAAGTGCAGGACGGGACCTTTGCGAAGGAATGGATTGCGGAGAACGAGGCCGAGGGCAAGCAGTTGCTCGACTTGCGCACCCGGTCCCGGGAGCATCCGATCGAGCAGATCGGCAAGCGGTTGCGCGGCATGATGAGCTGGCTGCGCGGCGAACAAAAAGAAAAACCCAGCGCCGCATAACCTTGGCTAACCGGAAAACATACCGCATCGCGTGTTTGCCGGGCGACGGCGTCGGGCCCGAAGTGACCCGGGAAGCGTTGCGCGTCCTTGAGGCGGCGGGCGAACGGTTCGGGTTCGCGCTGGCGTCCGAAGCGTTTCCCATAGGCGGGAGCGCCATCGATGCGTTGGGCGAGCCGTTGCCGGAGTCCGTCAAAGCGGCCTGCCTTGCATCGGACGCCGTCCTGCTGGGCGCTGTCGGAGGCCCTGCCTGGGATGCGCTGCAGGGCGATATGCGTCCGGAGGCCGGTTTGCTGGGATTGCGCAAGGCGCTGGGCGCGTACGCCAATCTGCGCCCGGTGTCGGTGCCGGATTTTCTGGCGGGCGCCTCGCCGCTCAGGCGGGACGTGGCGGCGGGCACGGACATGATGATTGTGCGCGAACTGACCGGCGGCATTTATTTTTCAGAACCGAAGGGGGCCGTCGAGGGGGCGCAGGGCAAGGAAGCGCTCAACACGATGCGCTATTCCGAAGCGGAAATAGTGCGGATCGCGCATGTGGCGTTTGCCTGGGCGCGCCGTCGGCGGGGCCGGGTTACGTCCGTGGACAAGGCCAACGTGCTGGAGGTGTCGCAGCTCTGGAGAGAAGTGATGACCCGGGTGCATGACGCGGACTATCCCGATGTGGAGCTGGAGCATTTGTACGTAGATAACGCAGCCATGCAGATCGTGCGCCGCCCGTCGGATTTCGATGTGGTGGCGACGGCGAACCTGTTTGGCGACATCCTTTCGGATCTGGCCGCCACATTGCCGGGTTCGCTGGGCCTGTTGCCGTCGGCTTCGGTGGGCGGTTCTACCGGGTTGTTCGAGCCTGTGCACGGCAGCGCCCCGGATATTGCCGGGCAGGGCAAGGCGAATCCTGCGGCAGCTATCCTGAGCGCCGCCATGATGCTTGAGCAGTGGGACGAGGCGGACGCGGCCCGGGCTGTTCGGCGGGCCGTGAACGAGACGCTGGCGGCGGGCGTGCGCACGGCGGATATGCAAGAAGACGGTTGCCGGATCGTATCTACCGCGGAGATGGGCGCGCACATTGCTTCTCACGTGCGGCGGGAGGCAAGCCGGGAGCAGCGCGTGGAGGTTGCGGCATGATGCGTCCTGGCGTACATAGGGATACTCTGATCAAAACCACTTCGCTCGGCGCGTCGCGTTCGCGCGCGCGGGACATGATGATTGCATCGTTGATATCAGCGGAAAACACGGCGGATTCGGGGTATGGCGGACGCGACGCGCCCTTTGGGAGGCTGCGAGGCGCGCGCCGGCTGCGTCATTTCTCATTATGCGGAGCCGCCGCGTTACCGCCTGCTTCGCCATTCCTTGCCGGCGCGCGCCTCGCAGCCTCTGGGCTTTGCGGACTTAATCAGGGCGTCCCCGCTATCACTACCGACTTTCTTCGACTTACAAGGCGTCCGACGCGATATGTACAGGACGACATGGGTTCGTCAGCGTATCGGGCGCGTACGATTGCTTCCGTACTCCACTTGTAAAGGAACCGTCGAGGAATTTTTCCTATGAAAGATCAAGTAACCATATTCGACACCACATTGCGCGACGGCGAACAGGCCCCGGGCGCATCCATGACGATTCACGAGAAGGTACGCATTGCCCGGCAACTCGTGAAGTTGAACGTGGACGTGATTGAGGCCGGGTTTCCGATTTCGTCTCCGGCCCAGTTCGAGGCTGTGGCGAGCATCGTGCGCGACGTACGGGGACCTGTGATTTGCGCGCTTGCCCGCGCCCTCGAAAACGATGTGCATGCGGCGGGCAAGTCGCTGACCGGGGGCGCCCGGACGCGGATTCATACGTTTATCGCGACGAGCGACATTCACATAGACGCCAAGTTCGGCAGCGACCGATACGGCGCGACGCTTGCCGAGAAGCGGCAGAGCGTGGTGCGGATGGCTCGCGAAGCGGTTCAGCTGGCGCGGACGTATACCGAAGACATAGAATTCAGCGCGGAGGACGCGGGGCGCACGGACCACGGATTCTTGTGCGAAGTGATTGCGGCGGCGATCGAAGAAGGCGCGACGACCGTCAATATTCCGGACACGACGGGGTATTGTACGCCCAGCGAGTATGCCCGCATGTTCGAAGCGGTGCGCGAGGGGGCGCCCTCGGCCGAAAAGGTCATACTCTCCGCCCATTGCCATGACGACCTCGGTCTTGCCGTGGCCAATTCCATTGCCGCTGTGCATGCGGGCGCCCGGCAGATCGAATGCACGATCAACGGCATTGGCGAGCGGGCGGGCAACGCCGCACTGGAAGAAGTGGTGATGGCGCTGCGCGTCCGGGGCGAACAATTCGGGGTGGATACGAACATTGAGGCCACGCACCTTACGGAAATGAGTCGCATGGTGTCTGTGGCGACGGGATTCCCGGTGCCGCCGAACAAGGCCATCGTGGGACGCAACGCCTTCAGCCATGAAGCAGGCATTCATCAGCATGGGGTGTTGAAGCGGCGGGATACGTATGAAATCATGCAGGCGGAGGATGTGGGCCAGACGAGCGAGCAAATACGGCTGGGCCGGCATTCCGGGCGCCACGGCTTTTTCAATCGCCTGAAGCGGATAGGCCTGCATGTGGAGGATTCTCGCAAGGATATTCTTTACGAGTTGTTCGTTCGGCTTGCGGATCGCAAGAAAGAAATCCACGATGCGGACCTGATTCACCTTGTTCAGGGGACTGCAGAGCATGCCGTCTTGCAGCATTACCGGCTTGACCATCTGTCCGTGACGGTCGCTACCGGCAAGCGGCCCCAGGCGGAAGTCTCCGTGTTCAATGTGTCCAGCGAGGAGCAAATGACCGCGCAGGCCACCGGGGACGGGCCTGTGGATGCGGTGTACCGGGCCATCAATCATGCGCTCGGCAGTTCGCGCAAACTGGAAAGTTATTCTATTCGATCCGTTTCCGAAGGGGCAGGCGCGATTGGCGAAGTCACGGTGCTTGTTCGGGAAAGCGGAGCGTTTTTCAGAGGGCAGGCGCAAAACACCGATGTGATCCGTGCTTCCGCGGACGCCTACGTCGATGCGCTTAACAACCTCGAAACCTGGCGATCCGACGAGGAGAACATGACCTTTGTCGGCAATGGCATTATGAGCTCGTTCGAAGGAGGCGCAGCATGACGATTACGGAAAAAATACTGGCGCGGCGCGCGGGAAGGGACCGGGTGGCGCCTGGCGACAACATCTGGGTGGATGTGGACATCCTGATGACCCACGATGTGTGCGGTCCCCCGACCATCGACATTTTCCGTCGCGAATTCGGGGCCGACGCGGCGCCGTGGGACAAGGAAAAGCTGGTGATCATCCCCGACCATTACATTTTCACGAAGAACCACCACGCCAACCGGAACGTGGATTTGCTTCGGGCCTTTGCCGCCGAGCACGATCTCCCGTACTACTACGACCCGGGTACGCCGAACTACAAGGGCGTATGCCACATGGCGTTGGCCGAGGAAGGGTTCAATCTGCCGGGTTCCCTGCTGATCGGCACCGACAGTCACACCTGCACCTCCGGCGCGTTCGGCATGTTTTCGACGGGCGTGGGCAACACGGACGCCGCGCTTATTATGGGCACCGGGAAAATATGGCTCAAGGTTCCCGAAACGATGCGATTCGTGTTCGAGGGGACATTGCCGCCGTACCTTATGGCCAAGGACTTGATCCTGCAGGTCATTGGCGATATCGGGACAGATGGGGGCACCTATCGCGCGCTTGAGTTCGACGGCGAAGCGGTGTACGACCTGCCGGTGCACGAACGCATGACGCTGACGAACATGGCGATCGAGGCGGGCGGCAAGAACGGGATCATTCCCCCGGACGAAAAAACCTTCGAATATGTTCGAAAGCGCACCGACAGGGCGTTCGAGCCGGTTTACGGCGACCCCGACGCCCGCTACCATTCGGTCCGGCGTTATCGCGTCGAGGAGATCGAGCCGCTTGTGGCCAAGCCGCACAGCCCGGACAATCGGGCGACGGCTTCGGAAGTGGCCGGGACGCGCCTGGACCGGGCCTACGTAGGCAGCTGCACGGGCGGCAAACTGGAAGATTTCGTGGCCGCGGCGAGCATCCTGCGGGGCCACGAGGTAGCGATCGATACCTACATCGTGCCAGCGACGACCTGGATCGGCCAGCAGTTGCACACGACCCGGGTCGAAGGCGACACCTTGTACGAAATATTCGAACGGTCCGGGTGCAAACTCGGGCAGGCTTCGTGCGCGGCATGCCTTGGGGGGCCGACGGATACGTTCGGCAGGACGCACGGCGAGGAAGTCGTGATTTCCACCACGAACCGGAATTTCCCCGGACGCATGGGCAGCAAGCAGGCAGCGGTGTATCTGGCGTCTCCTTATACGGTGGCGGCGTCGGCGCTTTCCGGAACGATTACGGATCCTCGCGAGGTGCTGGTATGAAAAAAATCATTGCAGGCGCGGCCTACGTTGTGGGCGACGCCATCGATACGGACCAGATTATTCCGGCGGAGCACCTGGTGTACAGCCTGTCCGACCCGGAGGAGCGCAGGTATTACGGGCGTTATGCGCTCAGCGGCGTTCCGCAGGGTCGCCAGGGACTTCCGTACGGAACGCGGCCGTTCGCCGAGCCGGATGCATTTCGGAGCGACTATGCGATCGTGGTGGGCGGTTCGAACTTCGGGTGCGGTTCTTCGCGGGAGCATGCGCCGTTTGCCTTGCAGGAAGCCGGTTGCGCGGCGGTGGTGGCCGAGAGTTACGCCCGCATTTTTTATCGCAATGCAGTGGATGGGGGCTTTATCGTTCCTTTCGAATCCATAGAGCGGCTGGTCGAACGGGTGCGCACGGGCGATCTTCTCGAAATCGATGTGTCGCTCGGCAAACTTTCCAACCGTACGACGGGCGAGGAATTTTTGCTCAAGCCGCTTGGCGACGTAGCGGATATACTGAAGGCGGGCAATGTGTTCGAGTTTGCGCGCCAAGCCGGATTCATGCCCGCCTGAGCGCTGTCCTATTGACCAAAGAAAATCCGCCCCGATAATGTTTCGCGGCGGTCCCCCATGGACCCAACGGATACCTTTATGCCAGCACATGCTGATGGATCGGTTCTTGTGGAGCTCTTCGACACGACGCTCCGCGACGGTACGCAGGGCGAACATGTTTCGCTCACGGCCCGCGACAAATTGCGGATCGCAAAACGTCTCGATCGTTTTGGCATTGGCGTTATCGAAGGAGGATGGCCCGGCTCGAATCCGAAAGACCAGGAATTTTTTGAACTGGCGCGGGACGTAGAATGGATACAGGCGCGCATTTGCGCTTTCGGGTCTACGCGCCGCGTACAGTATGCCCCCGAGGACGATCCGAACCTGCAGGCCATGCTGGCTGCGGGCACGCCGGTGGTTTCCCTGTTCGGGAAAAGCTGGACGCTGCATGTGGAGGTGGCCCTCGGCGTGACGCGGGACGAAAATCTGGACCTGATTCGCTCTTCGGTGGCGTACCTGAAGGCGCACGGCAAGCATGTGGTGTACGACGCCGAACATTTTTTCGACGGGTACCTGAATGATCGCGTCTATGCGCTGGAAACCCTTGCGGCGGCTGCCGGGGCGGGCGCGGACGTGCTGGCGCTATGCGATACGAACGGCGGCACGTTGCCCGATACGCTGGAGCGGATTGTTCGGGATGTGGCGGGCCGGTTCGAGACGGGTCTTGGCATTCATGCGCACAATGACGCCGGGTGCGCCGTGGCCAATTCGCTTGTGGCGGTGCAGGCGGGCGCCCGGCACGTGCAGGGGACGATTAACGGTATTGGGGAGCGATGCGGCAATGCGGATTTGACGGCCATCGTGCCCGGACTCCAGCTCAAACAGGGTTATGGGTGCGTTTCGCCGGAACGATTGCGGGAAATCACGGATCTTTCGCATTTTGTGTATGAGGTGGCGAACCTCGACCCGGTAGACCGGGCGGCGTACGTAGGCCGGAGCGCCTTTGCCCACAAGGGGGGCATTCATGTATCGGCGGTCATGAAAGATCCCGCCGCCTACGAACATCTTGCGCCCGAAGAGGTTGGCAACAAACGCCGGGTGCTCTTGTCCGACTTGTCCGGGCGCAGCAACATACGCTACAAGGCGGAGGAGTTAGGCCTTGATCTGGACAAGGCGAACGATGCGGCCCGCGCCGTGAAGCGCATCAAGGACCTTGAACATCTTGGGTACGAATTCGAGGGGGCCGAAGCCTCGTTTGAGTTGTTGCTCCGGCAGATTCAAGGGGAGGAAACCGAATTCTTTTCCCTGGAGCGACTCCGGGTTCAGAGCGAACTCAGTGACGCAGGGGCGGAAGCTACCCAGGCGACGGTCGCCTTGCGCGTCAACGGCCGCCGGGAATTGCTCGTGGCCGAAGGCGTGGGGCCCGTCGATGCATTGTCGAATGCCTTGCGCGGGGTGCTTATCGCGTTTTATCCGAGTCTCGCCCAGGTGCATCTTGCAGATTACAAGGTGCGCGTAGTGAGCCCCGAGGACGGCACGGCGGCGTATGTCCGCGTGCTCATAGAACATATGAACGGAAACGAGACCTGGAATACCGTGGGCGTTTCCACCAATATTCTTGAAGCCAGCTGGCAGGCTATCGCCGACGGCATTCGGTATGCGCTGATGCGAGAGGGCGCCAAGCCGATCCGCTCGATGAAAGAAGCTGTTGTTTCGCTGGATTGAGGGAGGACGAAGTACGGACTTGACTTATGCAGTTATTACCTATTCGCGAAGGCCTTTACGACTCGTTTTACGAGCATGACGCATGCGGCGTCGGTTTCGTTTGCACGGTGCAGAACGAACCGAGCCATGATATCGTGCAGAAAGGGCTTGAAATGCTGAACAACTTGTCGCATCGCTCGGCCTGCGGATGCGACGAAAGGACGGGCGACGGAACAGGCATTCTGATTCAGACGCCCCATGCGTTCCTGGCGCCGGTGTTGAAGGAACTGGGCGCGGGCGCGCGGGCGGCGGGAGAGTATGCGGCCGGTATGATTTTTTTGCCCCGGGATGCGCAGGCGCAGGCTTTTTGCAGGACTACGTTCGAAGAAACCATTCGGGCGGAAGGACAGGAATGCATCGGTTGGCGGCGCATCCCGACGCACGCGGACTCCATAGGAGAGGCCGCCGCGGAAATGCAGCCGGAATTCTGGCAGGCGCTGGTGGGGCGCGGCGCGCAAACGGCGGATCGGGATGCGTTCGAGCGCAAGCTGTACGTGATCCGGAAAGTGGTCGAACATACCGTGGCCAAGGCCGATATGCCCGGGACCAGCGCGTTTTATATTTCCTCGCTTTCCTCTCGCACCATTGTGTACAAGGGGATGTTGCTGGCCGAGGACCTGCCCCGGTTCTATACGGACCTTGCTGATCCGAACATGAAGAGTGCGCTGGCCATCGTGCATGCGCGTTTTTCGACGAATACGTTGCCGCAGTGGCCGCTCGCGCAGCCTTTTCGCTTTTTATGCCACAATGGCGAAATCAATACGCTTCGGGGCAATTTCAACTGGATGAATGCCCGTCAGGCGCTGTTCGAGTCGGAACTTTTCGGCGACGACATGAAGAAGTTGTTGCCCATCCTGACCGAGGGCGCCAGCGATTCGGCCATTCTCGACAATGCGCTTGAGTTGCTCTACTTTACGGGCCGTTCGCTCCCGCACGCAATGATGATGCTGGTGCCGGAAGCCTGGGAGTATACCCGGGAGATGAGCGAAGAGAAGCGGGCGTTCTACGAATATCATTCCTGTTTGATGGAGCCGTGGGACGGTCCGGCCGTGCTGCCTTTTACGGACGGGCGGTACGTTGGCGCGATTCTCGACCGGAATGGTTTGCGCCCCTCCCGGTTTACGGTTACGAAGGACGGACTGGTCGTGCTGGCGTCCGAGACCGGCGTGATCGATACGGATCCGGCGAATGTGGTGGCGAAGGGGCGTTTGCAGCCCGGAAAAATGTTTCTGGTCGATCTGGAAGAGCGCCGGATCATTGAGGACGAGGAGATCAAGCAAATGCTCGCTACGCGCCGTCCGTACGGCGAATGGTTGCGGGATCACGCCGTGCGCTTGCAGGATTTGCCGGACTACGGTCGTCCGCCGCGCTATGCTCCCGAGGAACTCCATGTTCGGGAGAAAATGTTCGGCTACACGCTTGAAGACGAGCGCCTGCTCATGAAGCCCATGGGACTGCATGGCAAGGAGGCCCTTGGTTCGATGGGAGACGACACGCCGCTCGCCGTGCTTTCGGACAAGCCGCGCCTCCTGTACGACTATTTTCGGCAATTATTCGCCCAGGTGACGAATCCCCCGCTCGACGCGATCCGCGAAGAGATGGTTACCTCGTTGTTCACCCAGCTGGGAGCGGAGCGGGACCTTTTTCAGGAGACGCCGCAACACTGCCGCAAGTTGATTCTGAAGCAGCCTATTTTGTCGGATCGGGACCTGGCCCGGATCCCGAATTCGGGGATCGAGGAGTTGAAGACGCAGAAGATCGACATGGCGTTCGAGGCCGGAAGCGGCGAGGAAGGGCTGCGAAAGGCGCTTGACGCTTTGTGCGACGAAGCAGAGCAGATGGTGCGCGTGGGGCGGTCCGTGCTGGTGTTGTCGGATCGGGCGGCAGGGCCGGACCTGGCGCCCATACCCGCCTTGCTGGCTACCGGCGCCGTGCATCATCGGCTGATTCGGGAGGGGCTTCGCACCCGCGCCTCCATTGTGGTCGAAAGCGGGGAGCCTCGGGAAGTACATCATTTTTGCGCGCTGATCGGGTATGGCGCCGATGCGGTGAATCCGTGGCTGGCGTTGCAGGTGATCGAGCGGTTGCTTGCCGAGGAAGATATTTCGGACAGCAAGGCGCGGGTCGGGTACATAAAATCGATCGGGACGGGCATCCTCAAGGTGATGTCGAAGATGGGCATTTCGACGGTGCAGAGTTATCGAGGCGCCCAGATATTCGAGGCGGTCGGACTGGCGCAGGACCTCATCGATCAATATTTCACAGGGACGGCCAGCCGGATAGGCGGCGTCGGCCTGGATACGATCGCCGAAGAAACGAACATGCGGCACCGTCAGGCCTGGCCCGACGTTCGCCTTGTTTTTTCCAAGGATCTGGATGCGGGCGGGCGGTATCTCTGGCGGCGCAACGGGGAATATCATTTGTTCAATCCCATGACGATCGCGCGCCTGCAGCAAGCCGCTCGTTCCGGAGACCCCGCCGCCTACGAGGACTATGCCCGGCTGATCAACGATCAGGCGAAGCAGCTGGGTACGTTGCGCGGCTTGCTTGCGCTGGACGAATCGGGGGGCGCGCCTGTGCCGCTCGACGAAGTGGAGCCGTGGACGGAAATCGTCAAGCGGTTCAAAACGGGCGCCATGTCGTACGGCTCCATATCGAAGGAAACCCACGAGACGCTGGCGATCGCCATGAATCGCATCGGGGGCAAGAGTAATACCGGCGAAGGCGGCGAGGACCCGGAACGCTACGTTCGTCGCAGTGAAAAGCGAAGCGCGATCAAGCAGGTGGCGTCAGGACGCTTCGGGGTGACGATCGACTACCTCACGAGCGCGGACGAGATTCAGATCAAGATGGCGCAGGGAGCCAAACCGGGGGAAGGCGGGCAGTTGCCGGGCGAAAAGGTATACCCCTGGATTGCCAAGACGCGCCATTCCACGCCGTACGTGGGCCTTATTTCGCCGCCCCCGCACCACGACATTTATTCGATCGAAGACCTGGCGCAGCTGATTCACGATCTGAAGAATTCGAATCCGGACGCGCGCATTACGGTAAAGCTGGTTTCCGAAGTGGGAGTGGGCACGGTGGCCGCCGGCGTGGCGAAAGGCAAGGCCGATGTGGTGCTTATTTCCGGCCACGACGGCGGGACCGGCGCTTCCCCGCAGACATCCATCATGCACGCCGGATTGCCTTGGGAGTTGGGCTTGTCCGAAACGCATCAGACGCTGGTCAGGAATGGGCTCCGAAGCCGTATTCGGGTGGAATGCGACGGGCAGCTCAAGACGGGGCTTGACGTAGCCGTCGCATGTCTCCTCGGCGCGGAAGAATTCGGCTTCTCGACGGCGCCGCTGGTGGCGATAGGCTGCATTATGATGCGTAAATGCCATTTGAATACATGTCCCGTCGGCATAGCTACGCAGGACCCGGAGCTGCGCAAGAAATTCGAAGGCCAGCCGGAGGACGTCATTAATTATTTTCACTTCGTAGCGGAAGAGCTGCGCCAGATCATGGCCCGCCTCGGATTCCGCGCCGTGCATGAAATGATCGGACAAGTGGATCGATTACGCGTGCGTTCCGACGTCAGGCACTGGAAAGCGAAGCACCTGGACCTGTCTCCGATTCTGGTTAAACCGGAAGCGCCTGCCTCGTTGCGCAAGTTCCATGAGACAGAGCAGGATCACGGCCTTGCCGAAGCGCTGGATCATCGCCTCATCGAAATGGCCCGCCCCGCGCTCGAAACGAAAGCGCCGGTGACGATCAATGTGGCTGTTCGGAATATCAATCGGACGGTCGGGACGCTGCTTTCCGCCGAGGTCAGCAAACGATACCCGGGCGGGCGCCTTCCCGACGACACGATTCGAATCAACATGACCGGCTCGGGCGGGCAGAGTTTCTTCGCTTTCGGGGCGCCGGGCATTACCGTCCGCCTGCGGGGCGATACGAACGATTATTTCGGCAAAGGGCTTTCCGGCTCTCGCCTCGTGGTGCAGCCGCCGGAAAACGCCGGGTACGATGCACACGGCAACATTATCGTGGGCAATGTGGCGCTGTATGGCGCAACGAGCGGGGAAGTGTTCGTGCGCGGACGCGCCGGCGAGCGTTTCGCCGTGCGCAACAGCGGCGTGCGCGCGGTGGTCGAAGGCCTCGGCGATCACGGATGCGAATACATGACCGGCGGGCGCGTGGTCGTGCTGGGTCCCACCGGCCGCAATTTTGCGGCGGGCATGAGCGGCGGCGTGGCGTACGTGCTCGACGGGACCCTGGAATTCAGGACGCTGCGTTGCAACGGGAAGATGGTGGACCTCGAAAAAGTGGAGGATCCTGCCGATATGGAGGAACTGCACGGGATGGTCGAGAAGCACTATCGCCTGACCGGGAGTTCCGTGGCGGAATGGGTCCTTGAAAACTGGGAGGCCGCGCTGGAAGAATTCGTCAAGATTATGCCGGTCGAATATCGCAATGCGCTCCTCCGGCTGGAAGAAGAAGCGCAACAGACGATAGCCCCGGAACATGCCGTTGTATAGACGGGGATGATCAGAAGCCAGAAGTTCATGGGTAAAATAACCGGATTTATGGAATATTCCCGGGAGATGGCCCCGCGCCGTCCCGTGGAGGAGCGCAAGCGCGACTACCGCGATGTGTACCTGGAGCTTCCCGTCAGGAAAGTGAAGCAGCAGGCTGCGCGTTGCATGGATTGCGGGGTGCCTTTTTGCCAAGCGGGCTGTCCGCTGGGCAACATCATCCCGGACTGGAACGACTTGGCGTACCGGGGCGAATGGGAAGATGCGTTCGGCCGGTTGCGCGCGACGAACAATTTCCCGGAATTCACGGGCAGGATTTGTCCGGCTCCCTGCGAGTCGGCATGCGTGCTTGGCGTCAACGAGCCGCCCGTGACGATCGAACAGATCGAGAAAAGTATTTCGGATCGGGCCTGGAAGGATGGCTGGTACGCGGCGCGTCCGCCGGCGGTCAGGACAGGCAGGAGCGTGGCGGTCGTGGGGTCGGGTCCGGCGGGGTTGGCCGCCGCCGATCAGCTCAACAAGGCTGGGCACTCCGTGACCGTGCTGGAGCGGGACGACCGCATCGGCGGCTTGTTGCGCTACGGGATTCCGGATTTCAAGCTGGAGAAATGGATCGTGGATCGCCGGATTGAGGTGATGCGCGAGGAAGGGGTCCGGTTCGTTGCGAATGCCGAGGTAGGCAAGAGTTATCCCGTGTCTGCGCTGGAGGATTTTTGCGCCGTCGTGCTTGCTGGAGGCGCTACGAAACCCCGCGACATACCGGCTCCGGGTCGGGACCTTGAGGGCGTCCATTTTGCCTGGGATTATCTATGGAGGCAGAACAAGATCAATGCGGGCGACGCCATGGAGCATGTGGCGCCGATTACGGCGGCGGGCAAGGATGTGATCGTGATTGGCGGCGGCGATACGGGAAGCGATTGCGTGGGCACCGCCAACAGGCAAGGAGCCAAATCCATTACGCAGTTCGAATTGCTTCCGACGCCCCCCGAAACGCGTCCGCCGCATCAGCCCTGGCCTTTCATGCCCATGGTGTTTCAGACGTCCACCTCCCATGAAGAAGGGGCAGATCGCCATTGGAGCGTATTGACGAAGGGGTTCAGCGGGGACGATGGGTTCGTGCAGGAGTTGCGCACAGTGAATGTGTTGCCGAAGAAGGATGCTTCCGGGCGCATGCGTTTCGTAGAGCAGCCCAATTCGGAGCACCTGTGGCCGGCTGATCTGGTGTTGCTTGCCGTGGGTTACGTCGGACCCGAACCGGACGGCGTGATCGCCCAACTCGGCGTTGAGCTGGACGAACGGGGCAATGTCCGTACGGACGGCAACTACATGTCTTCGCGGCCTGGCGTGTTTGCGGCGGGCGATATGCGTCGGGGGCAGTCGCTCGTGGTATGGGCTATCGCCGAGGGCCGGGAGGCCGCCCGCGGCGTGGACGCCTTTCTGCGCGAAGAGGCGACCATGCTCCCCGCCAAAGGCGAAGGCGATCTCCCTGTGTTGCGATGATGCATTGTCGTTAATTCATTGCACTGCAACAAGTTGAATGTATTAAATTAATGTAAAAAATTAGCATGTCTCATCGCTCTGTGGATCATATTGACGTTTTTGGCCCGGCTTCCTTGTCCAATCTTGGGCCAGGGTTCGATGCGTTGGGTTTGTGCATTTCCGGGATCGGCGATGTGGTTCGGGCGCGCCGTACGGAATATCCCGGCGTCCAACTTCGGTGCGAGCCGGGCGTCGTGCCTCTGGAGGCGCTCAAGGATTCTGCAAAAAATACCGCCGTGATTGCGGCCCGGGGCGTATTGGATTTGCTGGGCGCGGACGGCGGGGTCGAACTTACGCTCGCGAAAGGAATTCCGCTCGGCTCCGGGATCGGCGGTTCGGCGGCCAGCGCCGTAGCGGGCGCATGGGCCGTGAATATGCTCTTTGGAAGGCCTTTGGAAAAGGAGGCGCTCATTGAGGCCGTGCTGGAGGCCGAGGATATTGCTTCCGGCGGGCGGCATGGGGATAATGCGTTGCCGGCCTTGCTGGGCGGACTCATTCTGGTTTCGTCGAGCAATGCGGCCCGCTACCGGCGCATCGAACTGCCCGGTTCCCTGCACATTGCCCTGATTTTGCCGGACGTGCAGGTGCTCACCCGGCAAGCCCGCGCCATGTTGCCGGACCGCGTATCGCTTGCGGACGCCGTGGGCAACGCGTCCGAACTGGCGTTTCTGGTGGATGCGTACCGCTGCGGCGATTGGGAAACCGTCGGGCAGTGCATGATGCGGGATCGTCTCGTGGAGCCGGTGCGGGCTTCGCTGGTGCCTTGTTATCATGCTGCGCGGAATGCGGCGCTCGAAGCGGGCGCATTCGGATGCGCCCTGACTGGCTCGGGTCCGGCCATGTTCGCCCTGGCCCCATCTGCGGGGCAGGCTGCCTTGATACGGGACGCCATGGTTGCGGCAAGCCTGTCCGGGCGCGTCCGGGCCAGGGGGCTGGTCGCCGAGGTGAACGATACGGGCGTTGTAGACCGGGTGGAACACAGTGCGCGCGCACAGCAGCCCGCATAGCGAGCTTATGGCGATTTCCTACCGCAGCACGCGCAGCGCGGCTGCCGAAAACGTATCGTTCGGGGAAGCCCTCTTGCGGGGCTTGGCGCCCGATGGCGGTTTGTACGTCCCCGCCACGCTGCCCCGCATATCTTTTTCGCCGGTATTTCGGGAAGATGCATTCCCGGACATGGCGTACAGGGCGCTTTCGGAATGGATCGGCGACGAAATGCCTGCGCCCGATCTGGAGCGGATTGTCCGGGACGCCCTTGATTTTCCGGCGCCGCTTGTATCGCTCGCTTCCAGAGGAGACCTGCGGTGGCGCGATGTTTTCGTGCTGGAACTGTTCCATGGCCCTACGCTCTCCTTCAAGGATTTCGGGGCGCGGACCATGGCGCGCTGGATGGGCTACTTTCTGGAGCGGCGGGACGAGCAAGCAACCATTCTTGTGGCCACCTCGGGAGATACGGGCAGCGCGGTGGCCGACGGGTTCGCCGGGCAGCGGCGTATTCGGGTGGTGTTGCTATATCCCGGAGGCAAGGTAAGTCCGGTGCAGGAGCGGCAGCTGATCGCCGCCAGGCCGGGCGTACAGGCGCTGCGCGTGGACGGGGATTTCGACGATTGTCAGCGCATGGCGAAGGAAGCGTTCGTGCATCCGGCCTACGCCAAGGCCGGCCTTTCCTCCGCGAATTCCATCAATATCGGTCGTTTGTTGCCGCAGATGACGTATTATGTGCTTGCGGCAAGTCGCTTTCCCGGAGAAAAACCGTGGTTCTGCGTACCGAGCGGCAACCTCGGCAACCTGACGGGAGGCGTCCTCGCTCACTTGGTCGGGTTGCCGGCGGCGGGCTTTCTGGCGGCGCACAACGCCAACGACTTTTTTCCTCGCTACCTGTCCAGCGAAGACGCCGCATTCGCGCCGGTGATTCGAACCCTTTCCAATGCCATGGATGTTGGCGCGCCCAGTAATTTCGAAAGGCTGCGGGCTTTGCTGGATCGTTCGGCCATGCAGCAAATGATTTCTGCGGAACGCGTAGCGGACGAAGATACCCTGACGTCCATGCGGCGCGTCTACGAGGCTACCGGCTATGTGGCCGATCCGCATACGGCCGTGGGACTTGAAGCCGTGCGTCGCCGCCGCGAACGGGGCGAAATGCAGGGGCCGGTGGTGGCGCTTGCTACGGCGCATCCGGCCAAATTTCCCGAAACGGTTCGCGCCGCGCTCGGGTTCGCGCCGGAGGTTCCAGAGCGATTGGCGGCGATCGGGGCGCAGGGTACGTCCGTCGAGGAAGCGGCGCCTTCCGCGGAAGCGCTTCGTCCGTATCTTGTCGGGCAATAGCCGTCCCCGGCTACGCGTCGCCATTAAGGATATTCCCTGTTCCGTGCCGGTTCCTTCGTCCGATATAGAGGATGCCCTCCCTATGCCGTTCTACCTGGATGGCTGGAGCCGGAAACAGCTTCCGCATGCGCAGGCGCTTTGGGATTTTCACCGGGCGCTTGCCCGTCCCGCTGTCGTGCATGCCTTGCCTTCCGCATCGCGCTTCGCAACAGTTTCCGGGGCCTCGTCCACCGATTTTTTCGACGAAGAGCATGGTCGCCTTATGGCCGGAAAGCCGCTCCGCGCAGTTTCGGAAGCCGTGGCGAACCGGGCGCTTTCTGCGTGCAAGGCGGCTGGATTGCCCCGGGAATTGTTGGCCGAACAAGTGTCTTCGGCTCGAATATGGGCAGGCCCCGCGCGTTTTCCGGACGACCGATCGGTCAATGCGTTCATAATGCAGTGGGCGTGTTCGCATGCTCGCCTGCTGGCCCGCCTCGCAGGCGTTTCCGGTTCGTGGCAGCGCGATTATGTCGACGAACTGGCCCGCGGGTTTTTCTGGACAGGTCGGCTTATGGCCCTGAAACGCGACGCGGCCGAAGGGCGTTTTTTCATTTCCGAAACGGACCTTGCGCAACACAACGTGTCGCGGGAGCAACTTGCGGAGGGGCGGGTAGACGAGTCCATGAAGCGGCTTCTGTGGAAACAAACCATTCGCGCCCGGAATGCGTTTGCACTGGCCGAGCCGCTGGCGCTCGAATTGCCGCGCCGCAAGGCGGGCGCGTTCAAGCGGTGGTGGTTGGGGGCGCTGGAGGCGCTGCGCGAAGTCAATCGCCGCGAGTATGACGTATGGACTCGCCCGATCACGCTTTCGGCCCGCAGCCGGATGCAGGTTCGCATACAGGCGCGATTCGGGCGCACGGCTTTTCGTTCGCGCGGATAATCAGAGTATCCTACAGGGAAACGGCATGACCACGTATCGAGACGCAGGCGTAGACATTGACGCGGGCGAAGAAACCTTGCGCCGCATAAAGCCGCTTGTGCGGGAGACCTTTACGCCCGGCGTGGCGGCGGATATCGGTGCGTTCGGGGCATTCTTCGAATTGGGGGGTGGCTACGAACGTCCGTTGCTTGTTTCTTCGGTAGATGGAGTCGGCACGAAACTCAAGGTGGCCTTCCGGGCAGGCCGACACGACACCGTGGGGCAGGACCTTGTCCATCATTGCGTAAACGACATTGCCGCGTGCGGCGCCCATCCCTTGTTTTTTCTGGATTATTTCTCGACGGGCGCCCTGGATCCGCAGGTAGCGGAGGATGTGGTTCGGGGCATGGCGACCGCATGCAAGGAGAATGGCTGCGCGCTGATCGGCGGAGAAACCGCGGAAATGCCGGGGCTCTACAATGAGGGCGAATACGATCTGGCGGGCGCCATCGTAGGCGTCGTGGAAAAAGCGCAGGTCGTGGACGGTTCGGCTATTGAGGCGGGCGACATGCTGCTGGGCTTGCCTTCGACTGGCTTGCACACGAACGGCTATTCGCTGGCGCGCACCGTATTGTTTGCGCATTTCGATGTTGGAGATTGTCCGGACGAACTGGGCGGGGCGAGCGTCGGAGAGGCGCTTCTCGCCGTCCACAGGTCCTATCTGAGACCCATTCGCGCCCTGATCGAGCAAGGGATCGGGCGGGGTTTCGTGCATGTTACGGGAGGCGGCATTCCCGGCAATGCGCCCCGTATCGTTCCGGACGGTCTGACCTTTGACATCGATTACGACGCTTGGGAGCGGCCTCCTGTTTTCCGGTTGATACAGGACCTTGGGGAGGTGCCGGAGGACGATATGCGCCGCACATTCAACCTGGGGATGGGACTCCTTGCCGCCGTGCCGGCGAGCGAGGCGGACCGCGCCGCGCGCATGCTTGAAAATCTCCGGGAGCAACCCCGGAAGGTTGGGGAGATTCGTTCTTTGTAGCGCGGCGGCGTTCGGTGCGTATGCCCGGCGAACGAGATTTGTTTTTCGTGATCGGGCGGCTTGCCGGGGGTCTGCTTTTCCTGCATGGAAACGGCGCCCGCCGCTTTTTCCGTTGCGTCCGGATAATCTCTGCGGGCATTTGCGATTCCTTTGCGATGTATTATATTCAGGAGATAGTCCTTCGGCGGGGCGTGGCCGCCCAAGGCCGCCGTTTGCATCCGTTACTATATATCGAGGTCCAGAGCATGTTCAAAAAATCTCTTCCTTTCCGCGTTGCTTTGTCTTTTGCGTTCTCCGTCGCGCTTCTTGCGCAGTGGCCTGCCTTTGCGCAAACCACGACCGACGGGGAAAGGATACTCGGAGCCTGGAAACTGTCGGATATTCAGGACGATTCAGGAGATCGGTCGTCCGATCTCGACATATATGCGTTTGTTCTTGCGTTTCACGAAGAGCAAAACGATTCGCTGAAAGTAGACGTCGAGATTGTAACCGGAGGAGCCGATTCGCAAACCCTCGGCCCGTACAACGGCCTCTATGAAATGGATGAGTCGAAGGATAGTCTTACGGTCCGCATCAGCGTCTCCGGCCTTCCCGTCGCGTTGACTGCGACGTATGCGTTCGACGGCGATGACGCGATGACGCTATTCATGGATAGCGGCCAGATCAATACGCTTATGGCTGGGTTGAGGCTGTTTGTGCCCCAACTTGCCGGCGTTGCTCCCTATGCAGGCATGCTTACGTATGTCTTTACGATGGCCAGGGAGGATGTAACTTCTGCCGAGCACGCGAACGAACTCCCCGAAACCGCAACGCTGGCCCAGAACTATCCGAATCCGTTCAACCCGGCTACGGAGATAACCTGGCGCTTGGACGAATCGGGTCCCGTGCGTCTCGAGGTATTCGATATGGCCGGCAGGCGGGTCGCCACGCTGGTGGACGGGGTGCTTCCGCAAGGCGAGCATTCGGCGCGGTTTGACGCGGCGGGGTTGTCCACCGGAACCTACGCGTACCGCTTGACGCTCGGAAACGGCGCCCGGACGTTGACCCGAACCATGACGCTGGTCCGGTAGAATTCCCGTTCGAAGAGGACATATCCAGCACATGAAACTCCAGACTTCGCTTGTCCACGCCGGCGACCGCAAACGACTCGGCGACCATATTCCGGTAACGACGCCAGTCTATTCTTCGGCGAGTTTCTTCTACGACCGCCTGGAGGACCTTGCGGGGGTTTTCGCAGAAGAGCGCGCCGGAGAAGTCTATTCGCGGATAAGCAATCCGAGCGCGGAGGCGCTGGAAGAGCAGATCGCCACGCTCGAAGGCATGGACGGGGCGTTCGCCACGGCTTCCGGCATGGCGGCGGTGCACTTGGCCATCATGACGGCGCTGCTGGATCGTCGGCAGGCGATCGTCGCCGCCGACGTACTCTACGGGGGTAGCCTCGAACTGCTCGCCAGCGTACTCAGGCCGTCGGGCATTGAGGTCCGGTTCTGCGATTTTTGCGATCTGGACGCCGTGCGTCGCGCCGTGGACGAGGTCCGTCCCGCCTTGCTCATTACGGAAACGCTGTCCAATCCCTGTTTGCGCGTGGCGGACCTGGACCGCCTCGCGGAGATCGCCCGCGGCGCGGGCGCCCTTTTTCTCGTGGACAATACATTCACCCCGCTGCTTATCAAGCCCGCAGCGCACGGCGCCGATATGGTCATTCACAGCGCCACCAAGTACCTTGCGGGCCATGGGGATGTGCTGGCGGGCGCGGTGGTCGCTCCGAAAGAGCGTCACGAGGCGCTCCGGCAGGTATCCCGATGCTTTGGCCCCAGTCTCGGACCCTTCGAGGCGTTTATGGTCATGCGGGGAATCAAGACATTGCCGCTGCGCATGCGGCGGCATTGCGACAACGCCCGGCGGGTGGCCGAGCGTCTGGCCGGGCATCCGGCCGTCGAGCGGGTTCTGTATCCGGGCGATCCGAATCACCCGGATGCGGACGCCATAGCGAACCTGTTTTCCGCCGGGCAGAAAGGCGGCGCCGTGGGCGTGGACGTGCGCGGAGGACAGGATGGGGCGTATGCTTTCCTGGACCGATTGCGTCTCGCCGCCACCTCCGCCAGCATCGGGGACCTGACGACGCTGGGGTTGCACCCGGCCAGCGCTACGCACCGGATGCTTTCGCCCGAACGCCGGGCGGAACTGGGCATCACGGACGGGCTGGTTCGCCTGTCCGTCGGCGCGGAGCATATCGACGATATTCTTGCGGACCTTGAACAAGCGCTGGAGGCCGTATGAAACCGGGCACGCTCGCTATTCACGGCTGCGCGCCGGAGCGCGGAGATGCGCCGTACGCTCCTTCTGCGCCTGCCCTCGAAATGGCGGCCAGCTTCCATTACCGCCGCGCCGCGGACATGACGGCGGTGGCCAACGGGGAGATGGAGGGCTTCGTGTATCAGCGGTACGGCAACCCGACCGCCGCCGCCTTGCATCGCCAGGTGGCTGCGCTCGAAGGCGGCGACAGCGCGCTGGCGTGCAGTTCGGGCATGGCGGCGCTGCACATCGCCTTGCTTACGGCGCTTCGCGATCGCCCCGCCTCCATTCTGACCGCCAATGTGCTGTTCGGGGAGACATTCCAGTTGCTCCAGCTCCTCGAGCAGCAGGACGTGACGACCCGCTATGCGGATCCTTGCGATCCGGAGGCGTTCGAAACGGCGCTCAAGGCCGCCGATACGGGGTGCATTCTGGTGGAGACGGTTTCGAATCCTCTTGTCCGCGTAACCCCGATGGATCGTATTTGCGCCATCGCCAAACGCTATGGGACGCCCGTGGTCGCGGATGCTACGTTTACCACGCCCATCCTGAGTCGTCCGCTTGAGACCGGCGCCGATATCGTCATGCATAGCGCCACCAAGTACCTTGCGGGCCATGGGGACGTGCTGGGCGGGGTGACCATATGCCGCGCGGCCCATGCGGACTGGATGCAGGAATTGGGCCGCCATTTGGGACCGAATCTGGGGCCGTTTCATTCATTTTTGACGATTCGGGGCGTCAAAACGCTCCCGCTGCGCATGGAGGAACATAGCCGCAACGCCTTGCATGTGGCGCGTTCGCTTGAGGGACATCCCCGGATCGGGAAAGTGCATTATCCGGGCCTTGACAGCCATCCGGACAAGGCGGCGGCGGACCGGTTGTTCGATCGCGGCCCCGATGGCGATACCTTGTATGGCGGCATGGTGAGTTTTGAAATACGCGACGCCGACGAGGCCGCCGTTTTCCGGTTCGCGAATGCCTTGCGGCTGGCGGTTCTGGCCACGAGCCTCGGCGATGTGCACTCGATTATGACGCATCCGGCGACCACGACGCACAGGAATATCGGCGCCCGGCGTCGGGCGCAGCTGGGAATCGGAGACAATCTGGTGCGGCTTTCGGTGGGGATCGAGGATCCGGAAGATATTGCGGCGGACCTTGCGCAAGCGCTGGAGCAGCTGTGAGGGGGAACTCCCCGGAGCGACAGAAAAACGAATCTCTCGCCGGTTTCTTCCGTATACCTTTCCGGGGACTGTGTCGCGTAGTTTGCGCGCGCAATCGTTATGCTCGCGCAGCTGCCCCGGAAACCTGTCGGGGCGTGCGGCGTGTTCACAAGTACCCGAAGCAATTTCTTACCTTCCTGGCGTCATGCTTTCCCTTGCCGTTATCCTGATTCTGAGTTATCTGGCGGGCTCCATACCGGGCAGCGTCTGGGTAGGGAAGTGGATGCACGGCATAGATATTCGCCTGCACGGGAGCCGCAACGCCGGCGCCACGAACGTTTTTCGGGTGCTGGGGTGGAAAGCCGGCGTACTGGCTTCCCTGGTGGACCTGGGGAAAGGGGTGCTGGCCGCGGGCCTGGTCGCGTCGCTTCGGCTGGATATGCTCCCCGCCGGGTTCGCCGTTTGGCAAATGGAAGTGGTTGTGCGGCTTATGGCGGGCGTGGCGGCGATCATCGGACATATGTACCCGGTGTGGGCCGGCTTTCGCGGAGGCAAGGGGGTAAATACCGCTGCCGGCGTACTGTTTGCCCTGACGCCCGCTACGATGGGGATTACGCTGGCTATTTTCCTGATCGTGCTCCTTTCTTCCCGGTACGTTTCGGTGGCTTCCCTTTCGGCGGCGGCGGCGTTTCCGTCTGTGGTGGCTATTCGGCGGTACGTATTCGACATTGACCGGGTGGATCCGAGTCTGCTCGTTTTCGGGATTGCGATTACGCTGGGCATTGTCGTGGCGCACCGGACCAACATACGCCGCTTGCTTCGTGGGACGGAAAGTCGGATACGTTCTTTCCGTCCGGCGAAAGGCATGAAGGGGCGGGGCGAATTGTAGGGAGGCGGGTCGTTGTGACCAGACGCATAGCCATGCTGGGAGCGGGCAGTTGGGGAACCGCGCTTGCTATCCTGCTCGCCAAATCGGGCCATGACGTCGCGCTCTGGGCCCGCCGCCCGGAGGCTGCCGACGCCATGCGCCGTACGCGCAGAAACCCTTCTTATCTGTCGAGCGCCCGGCTTCCGGACAGCATTGTCGTGACGTCGGATATTCGGGAAGCGGTCCGGGAGCGGGATATGTGGGTTTTCGCCATGCCGGCGCAGGCCGTGCGCGCTTGCGCCATGGAGGTGCGGGACGAGGTTCGGGGCGATCCCGCGTATGTATCCGTGGCCAAGGGCATTGAGATCGGATCGTTGCATACGACGACGAGCGTGCTTGCCGACGCGCTTGAATCCGCGTCCCCGGAACGGATGGGGGTCCTTTCCGGGCCCAGCCACGCCGAAGAAGTCGCCGAAGAGAAGCCCACTACCGTGGTGGCCGCCGCCGGTTCGGAGGCTACGGTCGGGGAGATTCAATCCGTATTCGCCGCGCCGCGTTTCCGGGTGTATCGCAATGCGGACTTGCTGGGCGTCGAGATTGCCGGTTCCGTAAAGAATGTGATGGCGCTGGCCGCCGGGATCGGAGACGGGCTGGGGTATGGAGACAACACGAAATCCGCCATTGTGACGCGCGGCCTGGCGGAAATCCGGCGACTGGGGCTTGCGATGGGCGCGCGGGAGAGCACGTTTGCGGGCCTTGCCGGTCTTGGTGACCTGGTGGTTACCTGCATGAGTCGGCATAGCCGCAACCGATATGTCGGCGAGCGCATCGGGCAGGGGGCGCGCCCCGAAGACATTCGCAAGGAAATGACCATGGTGGCGGAAGGCATGAGCACGGCCGAGTCGGTCTACCGCCTTGCGCTCCGGCGTCAGGTCGAAATGCCTATTACGGAGGCGGTGTATCGCATTCTTTTCGAGGGGATGGCGCCCCGGGACGCCGTGGAGGAACTCATGGCCCGGGGGTTGAAGGAGGAGGGGTAGAGGGGGTGGGAGTTTTCAAATCCATTCCTGCGGCTTCTGTGCAAGAATCTTGTCGCCATATCCGCCGAAATATGAGCGGTTTGTAGTAAAAAACCTGGGTAACCGGCCTGTTTTGTCAGGGAGAAGTTCGGCGCGCGCTGCATGGTCCATCGTTTCGGGATTATCGTAATACTGTCCCCAAACGTCACTGAGCGCTTCCCGGCGTCGTTTTCGTAACCAGCATAGTCGCTTGACGTTAAGGCCCAGCAAGTTGATGGTGTTTTTCATGTCGCTGGCGGAGACGCGATTTGCCTTGCACGCAGCTTCATTGACTTCAATCCGACCGTTAGACTGTACTTGCGTAAGGGAGGGCAAGGCGGGCAGTGTTCTCGGATCGACAAAGCCCGGGTCTGATGCGTCGCCTTTTGCCTCTCCGCAACTGCTCTTCGATGACGGAAGGTATCGTTCCTTATCACCTCGTGCGTCTGGGCCAAAGATATTTTTCTGCGTTCCGCCGGTGCAGCAGGCGATCATGTTGGTGGTATCCAGAGATTTCGCTTTTCCGCAATTCGGATCGCTTTGGGGAATTACATGTTCGATCTGGCGGTCACCGTCGATCAGGTCGATTTCGCAATATCCGCACAGCCCGTGCTGGAGTGTTTCGAGCGTTTCGGCAAGATCCCTGTATGCCTTACCTTGCTGATATGATCGGAACTCCCCCCAGCCCTCTTTGGGGCTTTTTGAAGCAAGGTAGTTGTCAAGTCCCGGCGTAGGGTCGCGCAGGGTACGTATACGCTTCATTGGGTGTTTGCCATGCGCTTAAGGACCTGACTTCGTCTGATTTCGATATCAGCTCGGTCCAGGTCGGGATCCCGAGGCGATAATGCCTCAAGTTTACGTCGGTATTCCAAAGCTTCCGGGGATTTCCCCTGTCCGTTGTCGATGAGTTTCACATAGGCGTCAAGCGTTTTCTTGAAGAGATTGTTCGGAGGGCGCTCTTCTACGCCCATGACAGAGGCAAGTACGTCGCCTGCTTTGGCGCCGTATGTGGCCACGGTAGACACATGAGGAACTTCGGCGAGCACTTCGTCATTTTCCCGGAAGAGATGCACGATTTGCTCTGCTTTGACGGTAGTGAGCACCTGCGGGCTATGGGTCGAAACGATAAATTGCGTATTCGGGAATGTGCGCATAAGGTCGTCGAGCACGCGCTGTTGCCATGAGGGGTGCAGGTGCAGTTCTATTTCGTCGATCAGGACGATCGCTTCGGCGTTCAGCGGATTGTTCAGGTGCGGGCTGCCCTGGGCCATCCGCCTTGCAAGGTCGGCTGCAAGCGCCAGCATGATGCGATAGCCGCCGCTGAGATGATCGAGAGCAAGGTGTTCAGTTTTTCCAGATTCGGTTTGGAGGGTAACCACGAACCGTAGCGGGCGCAGTTTGATTCTCGGATCGGACGCGCCCGGGATCATTTCGGTAATTGCCTTGCGGACTACATCCAGTTCTTTCAGCCGGTAATCGAAGTCGCGTCGTTCTTTCTGTTCTCTTAATTCTTCGTCTTCTTTGGCGTGAAACCATTTGAAGAAATCCCTGAAATTGGTTCGGGGAGAAAGCGCTCCTTCCAGCGCCGCGTAACGGGGAAATTCGCCTCTGAAATTTCGACGTCGCCGCGGCACGTCCAGAGCCGCCCGATCCGTGTCGTAAAAAGCGACGATGGGTAGTTCTTTCGGCGGTTCGTCTTTTTCATTATTCCGCAGGATAAGAAGAATCCTTTCCTGCAATTGCTTCAGACCGGGATTACGACCGAACGTCTTGCCTCGCCCCCATTCAACGCCATTGGCAGCCCTCAGTAATATCCCGGGGGAGGTCGAACCGCGACGGTCGATCGTTGGTTTGAAGTTGGTCCCGGACACGTCAGGCAGTATCGTGGGAATGGCGCCAAGCCCTACAGAAATCGCACTCAGAACGCTGGTTTTTCCGTCGGCGTTGTCGCCAAAGAGGACTGTGAGGCGCTCATGAAGCGGCAGGTCCAGTTCCTGGATTGCCCGAAAATTCTCGATTTTCACCGAAGCCAGTTTCATTAAATTAACGCAAGCGCGACACAGCTTGCTTTTGCGTGGAGAGGACGCAGGGCATGTTTTGCATCAATGCGTACAAAACAGCAATATAAGGGATCCATCGCTTTATGGGCGGCGGTAGAAATGGACCGCAGCCTGTTCCGCCTCACCCCGCCCATTCCGCCGACAGCGCTTCGGCCTGTTCCAGCACGGTTCGCGTGGCTTTTTCCTGTTTGTCCGGCGGATAGCCGTGCTTGCGGAGCGCGCGTCTCACCAGTCGGCGGAGGTTGGCCCGCACGTTTTCGCGCAGCGTCCAGTCGATGGTGACATTGCTTCGCACCGTTTCGACCAGTTCCCGGGCAATGTCGCGGAGGGTTTCGTCGCCCAGCGCCTGGACCGCGCTGTCGTTCGTTTCAAGGGCGTCGTAGAAGGCCAGTTCTTCCTCCGATAGTCCGAGTTTTTCGCCGCGGGCGTTCGCCGCGCGAAGTTCCCGGGCCAGCGCGACCAGTTCTTCGATGACCTGGGCCGCTTCGATAGCCCGGTTCTGGTAGCGCCGCAGGCTGTGTTCCAGCATTTCTGCGAAGGAGCGCGCCTGTACGATGTTCTTGCGCCGCCGGGAGACGATTTCTCCTTTCAGCAGTTTCTGCAACAGTTCCACGGCAAGGTTACGCTGCGGCATGCCCTGGACTTCCGCCAGGAATTCGTCCGAGAGGATGGAAATGTCGGGTTTTTGCAGACCGGCGGCGGCGAAGACGTCGATCACGCCTTCCGGGGCCACGGCGCGGGCGATGATCTGGCGAATGGCGTGATCCAGCTCTTCCCGGGGTCGCGCGTCCGTAGAGGCCCGCTTGGCCAGCGCGACCTGGATAGTCTGAAAGAACGCTACGTCGTCGCGGATGCGGAGGGCGTCGGCGCGCGGAACGGCCAGCGCAAAGGCCTGGGAAAGTTCGCGCACCGCCTTTACGAAACGGTCCTTGCCGTTTTCTTGCGCGAGGATGTGTTCCTGCGCAGGGGGGAGGAGGCTGAGCCGTTCCGTGGGCGATCCCGCGATCCATGCCGCCCGGTCGAAACCGTGAAACAGGCCGCAGCAGATTTCGTGTTTTTCCAGCATGGCCCGGACAGCCTCGCTCTGGTCGATGGCGGTTTTGCCGGTCCCGCCGCTTTCGGTGTAGGTAGCCAGCGCCCGTTTCAGTTCGTGGGCGAGTCCGATGTAATCGACGACGAGACCGCCGGGCTTGTCCCTGAACACCCGGTTGACCCGGGCGATGGCCTGCATCAGTCCGTGGCCGCGCATCGGTTTGTCCACATACATGGTGTGCAGGCTCGGCGCATCGAAGCCGGTGAGCCACATGTCTCGCACCAGCGCCATGCGCAGGGGGTCGTCGGGGTTGCGAAACCGTTTGGCCAGCGCTTCCCGGCGGACTTTGTTGCGAATGTGCGGCTGCCAGTCCACTGGATCGGCGGCGTTGCCGGTCATGACTATTTTGAGATTGCCCTCGTTATCGTCTTCGCTATGCCAGTCGGGGCGGAGGCGTACGAGTTCCCGGTGCAGGTCGATGCAGATCCGTCGGCTCATGCAGACGACCATGGCCTTGCCGTCCATGACTTCGAGGCGGGCTTCGTAATGCTTGACGATATCTTCGGCGACGAGCCTCAGGCGTTTTTCCGATCCGACGATGGCTTCGAGTTGCGCCCAGCGGGTTTTGAGTCGCTCCTTGCGTTCGGCTTCTTCGCCTTCGGTTACTTCTTCGAAATCCGGGTCGACGCCGGGCTTTTCGCGTTCGTCGAGCGTCAGTTTGGCGAGGCGGCTTTCGTAATGAATCGGCACGGTCGCCTGGTCCTGAACCGCGCGCTGGATGTCGTAGACGCTGATATAGTCTCCGAATACGGCGCGGGTGTTGGCGTCTTGCAGTTCGATGGGCGTGCCCGTGAAGCCGATGAACGAGGCATTGGGCAGGGCGTCCCGCATGTGGCGGGCATACCCGTCGATGAAATCGTACTGGCTGCGGTGCGCCTCGTCGGCGATGACGACAATGTTGCGACGGTCCGACAGCAGCGGGTGGCGGTCGCCTTTTTCTTCGGGGAAGAACTTCTGGATGGTGGCGAACACCACGCCGCCGGACTCCACGGCCAGTTTGTTGCGGAGATCGGCCCGGCTCGTCGCCTGCGCGGGCGGTTGGCGCATCAGGTCCGAACACCGCGAGAAGGTAGCGAAAAGTTGGTCGTCTAGATCGTTGCGGTCTGTCAGTACGACGATCGTTGGGTTCTGCATCGCCCGCTCGCGGACGATGCGCCCGGCGTAAAAGGCCATCGTGAGGCTCTTTCCCGATCCCTGGGTGTGCCAGACGACGCCGATGCGCCGGTCGCCCGGCGCGCCGCCCGGCCTGAGGCCTGCTTCGTAGCGGCCCGGTTCCTCGCTGGCGACGCCATCCGCCACATTGCGCAATTCGGCGGCCCGAAGCGTTTCGCCCACGGCGGTCCGGACGGCGTGGAACTGGTGGTAGCCCGCCATCTTTTTGGAGAGACGGCCGCTTCCGTCGTCCTCGTAAACCATGAAATCCCTGATCAGGGACAGGAACCGTTCTTTTTCGAACACGCCCTGGATCAGCGTCTGGAGTTCCGTATAGAATGCCGGGGCCAGTTCTTCGCCGCCGATCGTTCTCCAGGGCTTGAACCATTCTCTTCCGGCCGTCAGCGTGCCGATGCGCGCCTGAATCCCGTCCGAAACGGCGAGTACGGCATTGCAGGCGAACAGCGAGGGCAGTTCCGCCTTGTAGGTCTGAAATTGCCGCCAGGCGGTCCATACCGTCGTGTTTTCGTCCGCGGCGTTTTTGAGTTCGATCAGTCCCAGCGGAAGCCCGTTGACGAAAACCACGATATCCGGTCGGCGGGTATGTTTGTTCTCGACAACCGTGAACTGGTTCACCGCCAGCCAGTCGTTGTTTTCGGGGGCGTCGAAGTCGAGAATATGGACTTGCGCGCCGCGGATTGCGCCCTGGGCGGCGCGGTACTCCACATTCACGCCGTTGACGATCATGCGGTGGAAGGCGCGGTTGCGGGCTTCCAGCGTGGCGCCTTCCGGGCGGGTCAGTTTGCGGAAGGCGTCGCTTAAGGCTTCTCCGGGCAGTCCGGGATTGATGCGTTTGAGCGCGCCGCGAACCACCGACGGAAGCGTCGCGTCCTCGTGCGTTTCGCGCAAGGCATGGGGGCCGGGCGGCATATCCGGCCCGCCGATCACGTTATAGCCCAACCCCCGAAACCAGTCCAGCGCGGCGTCTTCTATAACGGATTCGGACAAAATGGGCATGGTTCAGGCTTTCGGCTGCAAGGGGGCAGGGTTTCCATGTGGGTATTCAGTAGGGTTTGTGGGTAGACCCGACGAACGATCCTCTCAACGTTTCGGCACGCCGCCGCTCAATATATCAAAAAAGAAAGACAGGTTCGAATATCGACTGATTGCAAGGTTTCGGGGAAGAGGAGAAGGAACTGGGGTTCAGATGGTGTTTAGCTATACGCTGAATGGGCAGCTGGGAACATGGAGTAAAGGTGAACTGGCTCGGAAAAGCCAATTTGTGGAATGGGTTGGAATTAGACTGGAAAGGGTGCGTTGCAAGTGCTAATGCGGTCTTGCACGTTAGTCCACTACCGAGGTTGTGCGTGCCTAGCGAGCAGATATCCCGAATTAGGACAGGCAGGCGAATTTGGCAAGATGTATACACATTATTAACTCCACCCTAATCCCAATCTCCACCCCCATCTCTGAATCAATTGTCCTAAAATGGCTAAATTTTGCTGGCAAACCTGTGCCGTATTGCCGAAAAGCCCACATGTTACAAATAGAGATTCGTTTTTCTTGATTGAGAGCGATTGACTGATCTCCTGAAGAATTTGTTCTGTATTTCGATATCGGTATCCGAAAGCGCCAGGAGGCACCCAGTGCGGATTCGGAGAATTCTGGTACATGAATAACGTGCAGTAAGGATATTTTCTAATGGAACGCGAACAGAGCGAGAAAAGATTCGGCTTAGCACAGGGAGAGAGGCAGCTGTCAAAAAGTCTAACGATTCATTTATCAGCATCAGATTTATTCAGGTCAACATCAATAGATTTAGATTCACGTCTGAGAAGTCGATTCAGGTACCACTTCTCTATTTGTAAGCGTATCGTATTAACATTGGAACCAGATACGAGATTCAACAGAGTTAGTATGAGCAACACCATAGAGCATCCCCCGATTAACCAAGAAAAAGGAGATGCTATGTTCAATCCGATATAGGAAAGTAGGCCGAAACTAGAAGACAGCGCAATTAAAAGTATCAAGATAATAAATCCTGACAACAAACGAGTAATAAATCTTGCTTGATTTTTATATTTTGAATACTTAGATTGTTCAATTTTTCGAATGTAAGCCTCTTTAGATTCGAGGATTCTTCGAGTTTTTGTATGTGCTTTCTTTTCCGCATCTAATTTTATATCTGCTTCCCGTTGTACCTCTTTAGATAGGTGTTTGAGAGTTTGAGGAACTGTTTCCTCATTGAATGCTGCATCGTCACCGAGTGTTTGGTGCATAAGTTCATTATAAGCCATCTCGTTACTTCTAAGTGCTTGGTGAGCAAATGCAGTAATTACACCTTGCTTCTCAAGTTTGTCGATTTCCGCAAGATATTTTTTCAATAAAGCCTTAGAAGGTTTAAGAGCTGCATAGGATAATGCCAGTAATTGTGCTTTCGGTATAGAGGGTGCATCCATCGGTGCTTTAAGCCAAGCCACATTCGCAAGAGTAAAATCAGGAATGACAACCGATACCTCTTGTGCCGCTCTATGTTTTTGTCCGTATATATAAGCCGCTTTAGCAAAAGAAATATTGCTTGTTACAAAGACCGCCTTAGATTTTTCGAGAGAAGGCACGAATACATCCCCTCTTATTGTATAAATACTACGAACAGAATTTATATCATATTCTCTGGCTCGAGGATTAAAATAATTTATTTCATCTTCAAGTATTTTTTCAAATGCAGTTTCATCAATCTGAAAATTTTCGATATAGCGGGGAGTAGATTCCACATTGATACCAACTTTATTCAATTCTTTTTCTAACAAGGGTATAAAATGTAAAAGATCGGATCTCGTTTTCCCAAGTCTCCTAGCTTCAAGCACTATGCCTCCTCGACTATCAGATGAATTTAAGTGATTAGCAGCACCGTGAAGCACTCTTGTAAGTTCATCATAAGAATGAGAAAAAATTGCTGTTTTTCCTCCCAACTTATTGATTAATTCAACTAATTCATTTGATGCATCTCACCTGGATTCGCCTTCAAGTCCTAGTATCCGAATAAGTAAAGGAGTATCGAAATAAAAAGTTACCTTCTTGAAGGTATCAGAAATATCTTTTAAATCTGGACACAGCAGGGCATTTGCCATCATATGGCCTTGCACCAAAATCAGAAAACTTTCGAATCGTTCCGGATCAGTTCGTAATAAATATTGGACGTAATCACTTACCAATACAATGTCAGTCTTGTGACTTTTTTTAATATCTGGAATAACATTATCGTGCAAATAAGCACGTAGACATGTGATATCGAACTCAGTCAAAAATGTACATATGGCAAAAACGGCATCATTGGGATCATGAATTACTTTTGCTGTATCTTGTGAAAATTCTTGCAACCCATTAATAATAGCATTAATATGACGTTTAGCATCACTCATTTTAGAGATAAGATTAGAATCGGGCAAGTTTTTGTTTATCTGATATACACCATCTTTTCTTTTTAGATAGCGAAGCCTACAGATACGTTTTAATATTATTTCGATAGTTTGATTTGGAATTTTTAACCCAAAATCTTTAAGAATATATTTATTGACTTTTTCAGTTGTTACAATATCAAATTTATGATCTAAAAGAACTTGGAAAATAAAAGGACGTAGATAATCTAGATAATCGCTACCTTTTTCTGCTTTGGTTCTTAAAATAGCTAAACTGGTTAGTGTGGCTGTTGATATCATATGCCTCTTTTGGTTAGAGTTTATAAATTCCCAATCCGTTATTCTCAAGGGTGTCCAGAAAACGGTGTAAGCGCAGTTAAGGTTCCTCGGGCATTCTGTCTCTGTAGAGTATGACGAACTGGTTGAGCGCGCTCTTCCAGTCCCTGATGGGTTGCTTCCACTTCTTCGACGCCTCGCGCAGCGCTAGGCACAGCAGTTTGAAGATGGCCTCGTCGTTCGGAAAAGCACCCTTGTTCTTGATCGTGCGCCGCAGGCTGTAGTTGAGCGACTCGACCGAGTTCGTCGTATAGATCACCTTGCGGATAGCGGGAGGATAGTCGTAAAAAGTAGACAGTCTCGCCCAGTCCTTCCTCCACAAGGGAGCAATGGCCGGGTACTTCTCGCCCCAAGCGTCCTCGAACGCGTCCAGTGCCGCGAGACCCGCCGCCTCTGTCGGCGCCGCGCATGCTCTTGCGCTGCTGATGCACGATTGAACGCGCGTCTGAGAAAACGTCGCCTCCATCGTCTCCAGAAGGCCCCTGAGGCCGTCCACGCACGCGATAAAGCAGTCCTGCATGCCGCGGGCCCGCAACTCCCCGAATATGTTCAGCCACGATACGGCTCCCTCCGCAGGAGCTATCCACAGACCCAGTATCTGCTTCTCCCCGTCAAGGTCTATCGCCAGACCCGCGTAGACCGCCCGCGTCTTCGCCGTACCCTCCTCGCGAGACTTCACGAAGAGCGCATCGAAATACGCGATGGCGTAGACCTTATCGAGAGCACGAGACTGCCAGGCGCGCGCATCCTCAAGGACGCTTGCGGTCGCCTCCGAAACAAGCGACGAAGAAACGTCCGCGCCGTAGAGCTGCCTGAGCGTTTCCTGGATCGAACGCGTACTCTGTCCTTGGGCGTAAAGGTGAATGATCTTCTCGTCGAGACCGCCCATGCGACGCTGCTGCTTCTTCGCTATCTGAGGCTCGAAGCTGCCGTTTCGGTCCCGAGGCGCATCCACCTCGAACGCGCCCGCCTCGCTCTTTATCTGCTTCTTCGCATAGCCGTTGCGGCTATTGCCGCTGTTGCGACCGGAGACCGCGTGCGGCGGGTAACCCGGATGGTGCGTCAACTCGCCCTCCAGCGCCGCCTCTATGGCCCGCTTGCTTATTGCGCCGAGAAGACCCTCGCGGCCTAAAAGATCCTGTACGTCCCCGTCGAAATCCCCGAGCAACTTGTCTACGAGCTCCTGTTGCCTTGGCGTCAGTTCCAGCATTGAGCCTCCCTCCTTGTCGTAGTGAAAACGTGTCTAAAGATAACTTACACGATTTTCTGGATACCCTCCTATTCTCCAGATACTAGCTTTGGTAATAGCATATCGCGTATCGTGGTGACGATTTGGGATTCGCATTCATTAGAAACGATGCGTTCATAGAAGGAGCGTACCCCTTTATCGAACATGGTTATGACCATTTCATCAGGTTTAACCAATGGAATTCGGCGGAAGTTCCGCTTGCTGATTTCAAGGAAGGTCGATCCATTGGCGTAACTGACTATCTTCTTCTTAGATGCGTTGCTCCAATAGAGCATGAACAAATTCGATATCCCCTCATGAGGCAGGATGCCAATGAAGCCTTGATTGATGGCTACCGGTACCTCGGTAATCGCGAGGTAGCCTATTGGTGCTCTTGAGGATAAGAGGATACTGCCCGGTGGGAGGAGACCTGAGCTTATTTTATCTAGACCCGCATCTGTAATCTTCCGTTCAGTATTCAAGAGGACTGGTGTAGAGAGGGAAGCGAGGTCTCGTGGTGTTGCCCAATGGTGATTACCTCCTTTCCAGTACCGGATATTTTTTGTACTTGGTGTGGTTCCTCCCACAACGGTGACAAGTTGATCTACCCTTCCAACCTCCCACCCCTCCGGCGCCTCCCCCAATTCCGATTCCACCAGTCGGTCAGGAAAAAGGTCATAGAGATACGCGGGAAGACCGGGCAACGATTCGCCGGGGCGCCAACGCCCCTCCATTTTCGCCCGCACCGGGCCGAAATCCACGAACCAATCCTTGAAAAGCGCCCGCGCCATGGCTTCCAGCGTCTCGTTCATCCGGCGGTTCAGTTCGATCTTGTCGTCGAGGGTGCCGAGGATGTGGGCGATGGCGCGTTGCTCGTTAACGGGAGGAAGGGACATATTGTATTGTGATACATGTTCCCAAATAGCCCGAGGCATTTTTGTGCCTTCTGAACCGGCTGTTGCAAAATCAACGAACTGCTGAGAGGCCATGCGATAGTAAAGGTAGTCTTGGTTCACGCGGTTTTTTGCACGAACTACCCAGATATCGGTCGAACATATTCCATCATCGGGTGCGCGGACTACCTTGCGAAAGTAAGGGCGCAACTTTCCAAACAGAATATCTCCACACCGGAACCTTTTTTTCGTGCTGGTGACATCACTTGCCAACCCCTGTCCTGCAAGGGATAAAGTCCCAGCTCCGATATGTTCAAGGCCGATATAAAGTGCATTGCCCATAACCGAGGGTGATACTGAATCGCGAACCAATTCTGCGCAATCCCCAAACAGAACCTCGCGCCAAGCACTCGCCGACTCCTCGCCATCCCCGCCCGCCGCATTCTGAATTACCACATACCCCCGCTCAATCTCCTTATGAAAACGCTCCGGCAACCGCGCCCAATCGCGTGCTTCTACAAGGAAGGGGAGCGTGGAATCATGAAGTGCTTCCGTGAAATCGGCTAACGGACCGATCGGGACCTCTTGCAGATCCGGCGCCCGCAGCGCCAAGTCCAGGTCGCTGCCGTCATGACTCTCGCCGTTCACGCGGCTTCCGTAAGCCCAGACCTCGATTCCGGGCAGATGTTCGCGCAGCAGAATCCCCAGTGTCTCTTGATGCCTGGGCGATAGATGCAACCGGTCTGCCCGATCGGCGGCGCGTGATTGTCCGGCGTCCGAATCAGTCATCGTTCAATTCCTCAACGACGGTGGTCAGCGCTCTGGCGTCCTCTATCAAGGCAGGGAGAAGCCTCAGGGTGGATTCCGCGAATGCCTGACCGGAATTGTTTTCCGTGTGGTTTCTGTTGTCTCGATATTCCAGCCAACGCTCACAGGCATCGGCGGGAATCAGGCCATGCTTGGCGGCGTAACGGAAAGTATTCCTGAAGGTAAGGCGATCAGCCTGTCGGTTACTGGCGAACCACGGACGAAGGCGTTTTTTCAGCAGCTTGCCGCTTTGCTCCAGCACCAGCTCGAATTTTTCGATACAGACGTTGCTGTACATGTCGTAGACGGTTTCCTCCAGGCTACTGCGATTGAGCGCATCGGACATGGATTCCAGCATGTCGATGCAACGCCTCAGATAGGCCGTGTCGATGTTCATGATAAGCGCCAAGGCGGTCTTATCCAAACCCCAGCATTTTCAGATTATCCGCAATGGCGGCGTCCAGTCGGGCGCCCTCCGCCTGCTGTTCGCGCAGTTCCGCCACGAGCCGTTGCATCTTCTCCTCGAACGGCTCGCTGTCCTCCGGTTGCGGCTCCACGCCCACATACCGGCCGGGCGTCAGCACATGACCGTGTTTGCGCACTTCCTCCAGCGCGGCGCTCTTGCAAAAGCCGGGCGTGTCTTCGTAGTCCCGCCCTTCGCGCCAGGCATGATACGTATCCGCAATCCGGGCGATATCCTCGTCGGTCAATTCCCGGTGCGTACGGTCCGTCATGCGCCCCAGCTTGCGGGCGTCTATGAAGAGGATTTCGCCGCGCCGGTCCCGGAGCGCCCGGTTTCCGTCGCCTTGACGATCCCGCGACAGGAACCAGAGGCAAGCCGGAATCTGGGTCGAATAGAAAAGTTGCCCCGGCAACGCCGCCATGCAATCCACCAGGTCCTCCTCGACAAGTTTCTCCCGGATCTGACCTTCGCCGGACTGGCCTGACGACATGGAACCGTTCGCCAGCACGAAACCGGCCATGCCTTCGGGCGCAAGATGATAAACCATATGCTGCACCCAGGCGAAGTTGGCGTTGCCCTTGGGCGGAACGCCATATCGCCAGCGCTGGTCGTCCACAAGCCGTTCGCCGCCCCAGTTGGAGATATTGAACGGAGGATTGGCCAGAATGTAATCCGCCCTGAGATCGGGATGCCGGTCGTTGTGGAACGTGTCGCCATGCGCGATTTGTCCTTCGATCCCCCGAATGGCGAGGTTCATTTTGGCGAGCCGCCAGGTCGTGTGGTTCGACTCCTGTCCGTAAATGCTGATGTCGTCGTACGCCCTGCCGCCATTCCCGTTGCCCGTTGCATGGGCGTTGATGAATTCGATCGATTGCACGAACATGCCGGACGATCCGCAGCAGGGATCGTACACCCGCCCCCGGTACGGCTCGATCATTTCCACCAGCAGTTTGACCACGCAGCGCGGCGTATAAAATTCGCCGCCCTTCTTGCCTTCGGCGCTTGCGAACTGCGACAGGAAATACTCGTACACCCGGCCCAATACGTCCCTCGAACGGGCTTCGGCGTCGCCCACCTGGATATTGCTGATGAGATCAATGAGTTGACCGAGCCGTTGTTTGTCCAGCACGGGGCGGGCGTAATCCTTTGGCAACACATCTTTCAGCGCGGGATTGTCCCGCTCGATTCCCGACATGGCGTCGTCCACGAGCTGACCGATGACGGGCTGCCTTGCCCCGGCTTTCAGATTCGCCCAGCGCGCTTCGGACGGCACCCAGAAAATATTTTCCGCAAGATATTCGTCGCGGTCCTCGGCGGCGTCTTCGCCCAGTTCCTCTATAATCGCCGCGCGGCGTTCCTCGAAGGCGTCGGAGATATACTTCAGGAAAATGAGGCCAAGCGTCACATGCTTGTACTCGGCGGCGTCCATGGAGCCGCGGAGCGTATTGGCCATTCGCCAGAGTTCCGCCTCGTAGCCGACGGTCGCGCCGCTGCCGTTATGCCTGGCCATACCGTTTCAGGACATTCGTTTATCAGAGGAAAACCAACCCGAATAATACGAAACCCCCGACAGACTTGCCCGGCGGGCTCTGCGCCGTCAACACTTACCGTCACGATTCCGGAAAGCGATATTGAAGCAGTGCGCACCGGCCCAGGATTTCGACAATGCGCGCCAGGCGCCGCGCGCCATCCGAATCGGTCAGCGACAATTCTTCGTTAAGGGCAAAATGCACGGGTTGGGGCGTGCCTTCGTTGATAGCGATGTTCGAGGCGTATAAATAGGTTCGATCAAGATTATCGCGTATCGGGTTGATGCGTCCTTTCAAGCCAGGCAGGAACCCGGTCCCCTCGTCAAAGATAACGCTGCCTCCGCCCGGTAGCGGTTCCAGCTCCACCGATAGCGTTCTGGACGACGGCATCCAATTGCGCGTCACATGCGCCGCGTAGCCATCCGCAGCCACCAGCGCGGTCATCGGCAATGCGACGGTATGCAAGCCAACCATGGCGCGCCCGAACGTATCCGTAGAGGCGCGCTTCCAGGTGTTATTGGGGAACAGGAGGAGCACGTCTGCGCCCGCCAATGCCCGTCCGGCCGTGCGTACGTCAACCTGCACGCGCGCGGGGCTGGGCTCTGTGGGCGCACTGGGCAAGGTAACGCGCAATTCCGCCGCTCCAATCATTTCGAAATGCGGGGGACGACCGGCCAATTGCTCGGTTTCTCTTTGAATGATGGGGACGCCGTCGCCGCGGCGTTCCATAATGTAAACGCGCTCGTCGGCGCCCCTGACGCCGCTGACCGGGGTTTTGCCAAGGACCGAAGCAAGCGCTTCGTTGCGCGTAGCCTGCCGGTACGGCAACTCGTCAATGCCGAGACTGTTTGCCAGTATGCCAGGGGATTGGATTTCAAGCCGATCCTTGAACATGGACAGGCGAATCCGGCTTACCTGCATCGAATAGTCGCGATGCACCACTGCATTGGCGATGGCCTCGAACAATGCCCGCGCACTGTATTGCGGCAGATCGATTCGGGCCGGGTCTTTATGGGCGCCGACGCGCATGTTTCGCACGGCGAAAGCAACCGCTTCGGCAATCTGCCGGGGCAGCGGCCCCGTGATGGTCTGCGCATCGATTTGGCTCGAAGCCCGATCTGCTCCGCGATACAGCGTGGCGGTGATGCATGCCTGCGGCAGCCATTCTTCAGGATTCCGGCAACAACAGAGGACGCCTGCCACCGTGGCCCGCAAATTGCCCTTGTCGTCTTGCCCAAGCAGTCGCATCTTCTCCAGCGCAGGTCGGGGATTTGCTCTTCCCTCGGCGCTCAGCAGCGGAACCCAGAGCGATTCGTGCAGCGTCTCGAAACCCGTATCTGGCACGGTTTGCTCGTCAAACCACAAGTAGCGCGCCTGGCTCCTTGCCTGCGACAAGCGCAGCCGTTCGTCGCTTGTCATTTCGCGTTTACTTGCGCCGCTACGAATGAAACTCCGTCCCTTGCACTCGTGCAAGGCGGAACCCCTGGGCACTTGCACCAGCATCATGGCTTTGCCGTCCAGATTGCAATGGCGTATTTCCACTGGCAATGCGGGCTTGATGCTGTTGGCGCATACTTCAGCGACCAGTCGGTCCAATGCAACGAGTTGTTCCGAATGCAAACCCTGAATCTCGCCCGTATCGGTCACCCCACAGAGAATGACGCCTCCGGTTGCATTAGCGAACGCAGTGATTTCGTCCGCCCAATCGTCCCGCGTCGGTTTTACGGGGCGGTTGCCGCGAAATTCGATCTGCTTGAACTCCCAACCAGAGTCCTCATGCAATCGTAGTCGCTCCCGTATTGCGTCGTTGGTGATGTTCATGGGTCCAAGCCAAAGCCCAGGGTTTTGAGATTAGCGGCGATTTCTGTATCCAGTCGCGCACCCTCTGCATGCCGTTTCAGAACATTCGTTTATCAGAGGAAAACCAACCCGAATAATACGAAACCCCCGACAGACTTGCCCGGCGGGATTCTGCGCCGCCGTCAGGACAAGTTCGATCGGGAAGAGGCGCGCGCCTCCCCAAAAAACGTCAACCTAAATTATTTAAGTCCAAAAATTTCTTAAAAAATTTAACCCGCCCGCAAAATCCCGCCTCGCCCGCCCGCGGAAAGCCGCCTCGTCCGCCCGCGGAAAGCCGCCTCGCCCGCCCGCGGAAGGCCGTGCCTGCTCCAGCACAGAAGAGACTCGAAGAAACCGCATTTTCCCGCCTCCCGCCGCTGGCATTTCCCGTTTCCAATACGTATCTTGCACGTATGATTCCGTTATTGCCCGAATCCTGCGCCGAATGCCCTCCGCCACGCTCGCCCCGGCCCGCAAACCGCTCCGGCTATGGCCCAGGCAACGACGGGAACAAGCATTGCGCCGGACGACAGATTTATATCCGTTATTGCACAGAGCATTGCACCACATCGACGAACCCCCAGCCCTGTTAAACCCCGCCTGAACCCCGGCGTACGTCCCCAGCGCTTCGTAAAACGCCTCCATGCCCATCGTCGAAACCATATCTCTCCAGGAAACGACCCGGGAACGGTACCTCAGTTACGCGCTGTCCGTGATTATGAGCCGCGCCCTGCCGGATATCCGGGATGGCCTCAAGCCCGTGCAGCGCCGCATCCTGTACGCCATGTACGCGAACCTGCGGCTTACCCCGGACGCCCGCTATCGCAAGAGCGCCGCCGTGGTAGGGGAAGTGATGGGCAAGTACCACCCGCACGGCGATACGGCTATTTACGACGCCATGGTGCGGATGGCCCAGGATTTTTCCCTGCGCGACCCGCTCGTGGACGGACACGGCAATTTCGGCTCCATCGACGGAGACAATCCCGCCGCCATGCGGTACACTGAGGTCAAATTGCGCCCGATGGCCGTGGAAATGCTGGAAGAAATACGGCAGAACACGGTGGATTTCCGGCCCAATTTCGACGGGAGCTACGACGAACCGGTCGTGCTTCCGTCCCGCATCCCGAACCTCCTCGTCAACGGGGCAGAGGGCATCGCTGTGGGGATGGCCACGAAAATTCCCCCGCACAACCTGCGCGAAGTGGCGGATGCGCTGATTCATCTGATCGACCATCCGGATGCGTCTACGGAAGACCTGGCGCAGCGCGTGCCGGGACCGGATTTCCCCACCGGGGGACGCATTCTGAACACGCCCGACGAGTTGCTGGATATTTACCGAAAGGGAGAGGGCGCGGTGGAATTGCGCGGCGACTACGCCATGGAAGGGAAGAGCCGCATTGTCGTGACGTCCGTTCCGTACATGGTCAACAAGGCGACGCTCGTGGAGAAAATCGCCGAGCACATTGTCCACGAGCGCGTGCCGCAGCTGTCCGACGTGCGCGACGAATCGGCGGAGGACGTGCGCGTGGCGCTGGAGCTTCGCCGCGGCGCAGACCCGGAAGCGGCCATTGCCTATCTGCTTCGCCACACGGACCTGCAAAAGCGCTACCACGTCGATATGACGTGCCTTGCGCCGACGGAAAATCCGCTGGTTCCCGCGCCGAAGAAAGTGCATCTCGCCGAAGCGTTGCGGGCCTTTCTGGCGTTTCGTCTGCATGTCGTGACGCGCCGCCTCCGCTATGCGCTCGAACGCCTGGAGCGGCGCATCCACATCTTGCGCGGTTTCGAGAAACTGTTCGACGCCCTTGACGAAGCGATTCGGCTTATCCGGGCGTCCGCGGACCGGAAGGACGCCGCCGCCCGCCTTATGCGCGGGTTCGACCTGGACGAGGAACAGGCCGACGCCATCCTCGAAATCAAATTGTACAGGCTGGCCCGGATGGAAATCGAGGAGATTCGCCGGGAACTGAAAGACAAACTGGGGCGGGCGGCGGAGGTGCGCGCGATCCTGGCCTCCGAGGACAAGCAATGGGCGCTGGTGCGCGCGGAAATCGAGGAGACCGCCGCCGCATTCGGCACGGACCGCAAAACGCGCATCGCCGGCCCGGATCAGGCGCTCGAATACGACGCCGAGGATTATATCGTGGCCGAAGATTGCTACGCCATCGCGACCCGCGACGGCTGGATCAAGCGACAGCGCACGTACGCGGACATCGACAGCATCCGCGTCCGGGAGGGAGACGCGGTCGGATGGATATTGCCCGCCTCCACCCGGGGTTCGGTGGGATTTTTCACCAATTTCGGGCGGTGTTATTCGCTTCGCGCAGATGCGCTTCCAAACACGACCGGATACGGCGATCCGGTCCAGAAATTCTTCGATTTCTCCGACAAGGAGCATGTCGTCGGGGTCGTTTCGTTCGACGCCCGGGCCCTTCCTAAACCCGCCGCCCTGCCGGAAGCCGCGCCGGAATTGTTTGCGTCGAACGGGCGCGACGGCAAACAGGAGCCTTTCCTCGTGGCGATCACGGGCGCCGGGCAGGCCGTGCGCATGCCGATGGACAGTTTTGCGGAACCCTCTACCCGAAAGGGCCGCAGTTACGCCAAACTGGAAGCCGCCGACGAGGTCGTGAGCGCCGAACCCGCGGCGGGCGACGAAAATGCGTGCCTCGCTTCAAGAGTCGGGTATGCCCTCATTTTTCCCGTCGCGCAGATTCCGTTGTTCAAGAGTGCGGCCAAGGGGGTTATCGCCATGCGCCTCGGCGCCGACGATCGGGTGTTGGGGTGCGCGCTCTCCAGTGCGGCCCGCGCCGGCCTGAAAGTAGAAACGAGCCGGGGCCGCATCGAAACGATCCGGACGACCAAGTTCGAGACGTCCCGGCGCGGCAACCGGGGCAAGGCCATCATCAAGCGGGGGCATGTGGCCCGCATTGTCCGCGAACCCGTGGAGATCCGGTTATGAACGGAACGCAAACCACCTATACGGGCGCCGACATTCAGGTGCTGGAAGGGCTGGACCCGGTGCGCAAGCGGCCGGGGATGTACGTGGGAGGGACGGGCAAGGCGGGCCTGCATCACTTGCTTTGGGAAATCGTGGACAACGCCGTGGACGAAGCCACCAACGGCTATGCGTCCCATATTGAGGTGACGCTCCACGAGGACGGGCGCAGCGTGACGGTGTCGGACAACGGACGGGGCATTCCGGTGGACGTCCATCCCGGCAAAAACATCTCCGCCCTCGAACTCATCATGACGACCCTGCATGCGGGCGGCAAATTCGATCAGACGAATTACATCGCTTCGGGCGGGCTGCACGGGGTAGGCGCCTCGGTAGTGAATGCCTTGTCGGAGGAGTTGACGGTTACCGTTCGCCGCGACGGGGCCGTCTGGGAGCAGCGCTATGCGCGGGGCGCGCCGCTTTCCGTCGTACGCAAGGTGCGCCCAAACAGCCGGGGGACGGGCACCTCCATCCGTTTTCGGCCCGACCCGGATATTTTCGAATCCGCGGCGTTCGACGCGGAAGCCATCGGGCAGAATCTGGAAATAAAAACCTATCTGAACGCCGCCCTGTGCATCGTATTCCTCAACGAAATGGACGGCAGCCGCCGCGCGTATCGCCACGAAGGCGGCATTGCCGAGTTCCTGGCCGAACGCGTGAAGGCGCTGGGCGCGCGTTCCGTGCATGAGGAGTCGTTTCTGGCGCTTCAGGAAAACATGACGGACGGCGCCCGCGTGGAGGTGGCGCTGCAATGGACCGAAGCGCCCCGCGAGCAGGTCGTATCCTTCGTCAACGGCATTCCCACGAAGGAAGGGGGCAGCCACGAACAGGGTTTCCGCGATGCGGTCCGCAGCGCCGTGCGGGCCTACATGGAAACGCACGACTTGCTGCCGAAGAACCTCGACATTGCCGCGGACGATATTCGGGAAGGCCTGGTCGCCATCCTGAATCTGTTCATGGTCGAGCCGCAATTTCAGGGGCAGACCAAGGAAAAACTGAACAATCCGGGCGCCCGCTCGATCGTCGCCGGGGCCATGCGCCTCGAGCTGGAGCGGTTTCTGAATGCGCACCCCACCACGGGAGAAGCGATCGCCGCGCGCGTCATACAGTCCGCGAAAGCCCGCCGCGCTTCCCGCGCCGCCGCCCGCGACGTCCGCCGCAAGAACGGCGTCAGCCGTCGGCTGAACCTGCCCGGCAAACTGGCGGATTGCTCGTCCGCGGATCCGGCGAAAAGCGAACTGTTCATCGTGGAGGGGGATTCCGCCGGGGGATCGGCCAAGCAGGGGAGGGATCGGGCGTTCCAGGCCGTGTTGCCCTTGCGCGGCAAAGTCCTGAACGCAGAGCAGCATGCGGCGGACAAGGTGCGCGCAAACAAGGAGCTGTCGAACGTGGCGCAGGCGCTGGGTTGCGGCATGGGGGACGAGATCGACCTTGCGCGCCTGCGGTACCACAAGGTCATCCTGCTTATGGACGCGGATTCCGACGGGCACCATATCGCCACGCTCCTCCTGACGTTCTTCTATCGGTACATGCGCCCGCTCATCACGGAGGGCTTTGCGTACATTGCGCAGCCGCCGCTGTACCGACTGGACGCGGGCCGGGAAACCTGGTGGGCGCTCGACGAGGCGGACAAGGACCGCATCCTGCGCGAGATCGAGCGAAAAAACAAGGGCCCCCGCAACATTCTGGTGCAGCGCTTCAAGGGGCTTGGGGAAATGATGCCCGCCACGCTGCGGGAAACGACCCTGGACCCCGAAAAACGCATGTTGCTGCAAGTGCGCATCGACGAGGCGGAGCGCCTCGACACCGAACGCACCATTTCGGACCTGATGGGAAAAGACGCTTCCGCGCGGTTCCGTTTTATCATGAACCATGCTGCGGACGCGGATGCGCTGGACGTGTAGCGGGCGTCGCCGCGCGGGCTATGCCGCGTCCTGCGCCACATGGTTGTTCAGCGCGCCGATGGGGTCGATGGCGATCCGGATGCGATCGCCCCGCGCGAGGGCGAAATCGTCGGGCGGCACGACGCCCGTGCCGGTCAAGAGGAAACAGCCGTCCGGGAAGGACTGATCGATGAATAGCCAGGAAACCAGTTCCTCGACGGAGCGCCGCAGTTCGGCCAGCGTCGCGCTTCCCTCGAAGACTACGGCCCCGCTGCGTTCCACCGCAAGCCGGATCGCCGTGTCTGCGGGCAGCGGCTCCCCGGACACGAGGATGCACGGCCCCAGCGCGCAGCATTGATCGTACACCTTGGCTTGCGGCAAATACAAGGGATTCTCCCCCTCGATGTCGCGTGCGCTCATGTCGTTGCCGATGGCGTATCCGAACGCCTTGCCCGCCGCATTGACGGCGACGGCCAGTTCCGGCTCCGGCACGCTCCAGGAAGTATCCCGCCGAATGCGCACGGCTCCGCCTGGCCCGGCGACCCGGTGCGGCGTGGCCTTGAAGAACAGTTCGGGCCGGGCTGCGGCGTACACGCGGTCGTATGCGTCGGCGGTCTTTTCGGATTCCGCCATGCGGGCGCTTCGGCTGCGCCAGTAGGTCACCCCGGCGGCCCAGACTTCCTGCCGTCCGATGGGGGCAAGCAGTTCGTCGGGGCGAGGCGGTTCGGCTTCCGGGGCGCAGCGGGCGATCTCCGCAAGGCGCTCGCGCAGCGCGGGGTCGTTGAACAGGTCGTCCCAGCGGGCGTCCCGGAGGGCGAAGAACCGGCCGTTCACTTCCGCCCGCGGCCCGTCCAGGCACAGGTACAGCCGTATAATATCTTGTTGGGCAGGGGATTTCGTCATTGAATCAGGGCGTCCCGAAGTTTTTTATAAGTTCTTATAAGATATTATGGACAGTTAATCAGAGCTTCCTTAAGGATACTGTTTTTTTCATTTTCGGGGGCGGGACGCTTTCGTTCCCGGAGCCGCTTCGCGCTCGGGAGTTCGCTGGCCTGCGTGCTGCCTGCGCCGCGTCGGGCCTGCGATACCGTTCGCTTTTTACCGCGCGAAACCGTATTATCGAACGCAATCCGGCGATTTTTTCCGTTGGCGATCATCCCCGGGACAACCGATATGAAAAAACGGCGCTTTCTTGCGGCGGTCTCGACCATCGCCTGTTGCGTCTCGCCGCGTTCGCTGACCGCCGTCCGGAATCATTCGCCCCGGAGTTGCGCGAAGCCCCGTACTTTATTCGGCATATAGCCATGATGAAACGCCGTTCGTCCAAAATGCTTTTTCCGCTGTTTGCGTGCGCGGCCTGCTTTGTGCTTGCGGCGTGCGGCGGGAAGGAGAGCGCCAGCGCAGACGCCTCTTCGTCCGGCGAAGCCCTCGAATCGGTGGATATTATCGCCTCCGGATCGTTTGCGGACAAGGGCGGCCAGGAGACGAGCGGCTCATACCGGATCGAGGATACCGGCGCGGGCCTTCGCCTCGCGCTGTCCGAAACGTTCCAGACAGACTGGGGGCCGGATCTGCATGTGGCGCTTTCGCCGACGAGCGCGGCCGAAGTCGACGACGACAATGCGATGGCGCCCGGCGCCCATGTCGTGGGCGCATTGCAGTCGAGGTCGGGCGCCCAGGACTATGCGCTGGAAGCGGATATCGACCTTGCCTCGTTTCGATCCGTCGTCGTGCATTGCATCCAGTTTACTCACTTGTACGGCGCGGCGCCTCTTGCGCTGGAAGAAAACTGAAAACCTTTCGCGCGGCGTTTTCGTTCGAATCTTTCTCTCGACATGATCCCCCGAAATTCATGATTGATCGTCGCGCTTTCGTCAACCTGCTGGGCGCCGGCGCCGCCGGGCTGTACGTTGCAGGGCGTTCTTCGTCTTCCGAAGCCGCGCCTTTCGAAGAAACGCCGCTTATCGAGCGCGTGGGCCTGGGTTTGTTTTCCATTCCGCATCTGCTGGAGGAGGATTTCGAGGGGACCATGCGCCTTTTGGCGGACATAGGTTACAAGGAAATAGAAATATACGGGCCGTACCCGTTCAGCGTGCCCGCCGCGCATGAAATGTGGGCGGCCCTCGCGCCGCAACTGGGATTCAGCGGCAGCGGCTATTTTGGCATGGCCCCGGAGGCGTTGCGAAGCCTGCTGGACGAGACAGGCCTTTCCGCGCCGTCCCTGCATATCGATCTGGGCACGCTGCGCGAACGGATCGACGAAACGGGCGAAGGAGTCCGGGCGCTTGGCGCCCGGTACGCAGGCATTGCGGCGATTCCGGAAGAAGAGCGGACCACCCTGGACGATTATCGCCGCCTTGCAGACGAATTCAACGAGATCGGGCGGCAGGCCGTCGAACGCGGATTCCAGTTCCTGTACCACAACCACGGGTATGGCCTTCAGGAAATGGAAGGGGCCATTCCGATGCATATCCTGCTGGAGCGCCTTGATCCGTCCGTCGTGGCGCTGGAGATGGATATCTATTGGACTATTGCGGGCGGCGGCGACCCCATCGAATACCTCCAGACCTGGCCCGACCATTACCGGCTCATGCATGTCAAGGACATGGCCGAACCGGTGCGCTTCGAGGGCAACGGGGACAACCCGTCCGAATGGATGGAGCTCTTTCCGTTCATCGCTTCGGCGGGCGCGGGCGTACTGGATATTCCCGCCATCGTCGCCGAAGCGAAAACCGCGGGGGTCGAGCATTTTTATGTCGAACGCGACCTGGCCCCCGACCCCATGGACATGCTGCAAACCAGTTTCGATTACCTGAACTCCCTCAAGGGATAATTCCTTCGTCGCCATGCTCTTTTTCGTACGACGCCTTGCAACCCGCAGCGCCCTTGCGGCGCTATGGTGCATCGCAACATTCTGGACGTTCGCCTGCTTTCAGCCCGCTTCCGCCCAGGGCCTTGAGCGGGGCGCCGTGTACGACAACCTCTCCATGCACAGCGAAATACTGGGCGGAGAGCGGAAATACGCCGTGTATCTGCCGCCGGATTACCATATTTCCGAGCGCAGCTACCCCGTGTTGTACCTCCTGCACGGCGCCGGAGACGACCAGACCGGATGGGTTCAGTACGGAGAGGTGCGGCATATCGCCGACAAAGCCATTTCGACGGGCAAGGCCACGGCCATGATCATCGTCATGCCGGACGCCTTTACGGGCCGCCTGGGGTATTTCAACGCCGTCGGGGCGGACTGGCGGTACGAAGATTTCTTCTTTGAAGAACTGATGCCGCACATGGAGTCGACATACCGGATCCGAGGGGAGAAGCAATACCGCGCCGTGGCGGGCCTCTCGATGGGGGGCGGGGGCAGTTTCATGTACGCCCTGCACCGGCCCAGCCTGTTTGCCTCGTCGGCGCCGCTCAGCGCCTATGTGGGGCCGTCTTCCGTGGAGGAATTCAGCCGGTGGCGGTCTCCCGAGGACGCCGATCTTTCCGACGAGGAGATCATGGACTGGATCGCCCGGCACAACGCCGTCGAACTGATCAAGAGCTTGCCTGCGGACAGCGTCAAGGCTGTGCGCTGGTACATTGACTGCGGAGACGACGATTTTCTCTACGAAGGCAATTCGATGGCGCACATCGAGATGCGGCGCCGGGAGATTCCGCACGAATTCCGGATTCGGAACGGAGGCCATTCCTGGACTTACTGGCGCGAATCGCTGCCGGACGTGCTGGCGTTCGTATCCGAAACGTTTCGCAGGTAGCGGGGCCCGCTGCGCTGCTTCGTCATTCCTTGCCGGCGCGCGCCTCGCAGCCTCTGAATCTTTGCGGACTTAATCAGCGTATCCTTAACAAATCCATCACCATAAAACATGTTTAGGTTATTGCCAAAAATCCTTTGCGCCGCAACAGGTTACGTTGTCTTATCCTGTATCCTTTCCGTCGGAAGCGCTTTCGCCGCCTCGCCGGATTCGCAGGACGACGGCGACCGGACTTCGCTGCCGGATCGTCCGAATATCCTCTGGATCGTGGGCGAGAATATGGGGCTCGATCTTGGCGTCTACGGGATGGAGCAGGTGGCTACGCCGAATCTGGATGGACTGGCGCGCGAAGGGCTGCGCTTCACGAACGCATACGCCACTTCGCCGGTGTGCGCCCCCAGCCGCTCCGCCTTCATGACCGGGATGTACCAGACCACGACTGACATGCACCACATGCGGTCGCACCGGGACGACGACTATCGTTTGCCGGAGGGCGTTCGTCCGCTGACCCATCGGCTTGCAGACGCGGGATACTACACGGCCAACATTACGCACATCGGGGACCGCGAAGTCGGCACGGGCAAACTGGATCTGAATTTCGTGAACGAAGGCCCTCTGTACGATGGCTCCGACTGGTCCGACTTGCAAGCGAACCAGCCGTTCTTCGCCATGATAAACACGCCCGAGGCGGAGTACGACATCTACGACCGGAAATCCGCGGAAAAGGAGCGCGTAACCTGGGTGGGCGAGGACTGGCATCCGCAGATCGCCACGCCGGAGAACGTGAATCCGCCGCCGTATTATCCGGATCATCCGGTGGTGCGCGAGGAATGGGCCCGATATCTCAACTCGATTTCAGGAATGGATGTGCGGGTAGGCTGGATTCTGGAAGCGTTGCGGGAGGAGGGGATGGCGGAAAACACCGTGATCGTGTTTTTCGGGGATAACGGACGGATCGAAGCGCGGGGCATTCACTGGGTCTGGGATGTGGGCGTCCATGTGCCCATGATCATTCGCTGGCCGGACGGTTTTCCCGCGCCGCGCCAATACAGGCCCGGCGGCGCGTACGATGGCGTAGTGAGTCTCCTCGACCTGACGGCCACGACACTCTGGATGGCGGGCGTCGAACGGCCTTTCGGGATGCAAAGCCTGAATTTTTTCGGGGATCGGCCCGATCCGGCGCGTACGTACGCGTTCAGCGCCCGCGACCGCATTGACGAGACGGTGGCCCGCCTCCGGTCCGTTCGCGGCGCCCGCTACCATTATATCCGGAATTACTATCCCCGCGAAGGATTTCTTACGCTGAACCGGTACAAGGAGAAATGTTTTCTGGTGAAACCCCTTATGCGGGAGTTGCACGCCGAGGGCTTGCTTACCGGGCCCCCGGCCCGCCTGATGGAGCCGGTTCCGTACGAGGAATTGTACGATACGAAGGCGGATCCGCACGAACTGGAAAACCTTGCGGATTCCGAACAGCCGGAACACCGGGCGGCGCTCCTTGAAATGCGGGCCGCGCTGGATACCTGGATCGCCGACACGGGAGATCGGGGAATCTATCCCGAACCGCACCACATCGTGGAGCCCTTCGTGCACGAAATGCACGACTGGTTCGGTACGCCGGACTGGGCTACTCCGCCGGAGCCCGCCATTCACTTCATCGAGGAGTAAAGGACGATATTTCGGCCTGTCCGGCGAGGGAAGCGGCAAGCGAAACGAGCGTCAACGGCATTCTGTTTCAGATTTTTTCCGTAGTTTTCCGCCGTGCGTTTCCTGGAACCCGCCGTTGCGGACGCATCGGGCCGTTCCCGTCCAACCCCGTTTTTCGTTTGAAACTAACGCGTCGCTTTGCGACCTGTGAGCCATGTTTGCACTTTTGAATCCTGTTTTTCGAGGCGTTTCCTTCGCTCTCGCTACCGTCCTGCTTGCCGGGCTGTTCGCCGGTTGCCAGGCGTCCGAGGAAGCGGAAATGCCCGCCGAAGAAGAAATGGCCTCCCCGGTCGAGCTCACGGAAGCATGGACGCTCACGGCCGGGCTCAACCGCCCGGAATCGGCGATCTACGACGCCGAGCGGAACGCGCTGTACGTCTCGAATATCAATTTCGACGGACCGGGCCATATCTCCAAAATCTCTCCAGACGGGACGCCTGTGGATTCCCTGTGGGCGTCCGGCCTGGCCGAGCCCAAGGGCATGGCGCTCGGCGAGGGGGTCCTGTACGTAACGGACAAAAATACGCTGCTGGAAATAGATCTTGATTCGGGAGACGTCGCGGCCCGGCATGTGGCGGCGGGAGATGATGTGTACCTGAACGATGTGGCCATGGGCGAAGACGGGACGGTCTACGTATCCGATTCGCGTTTCAGCAAGGTCTATGCGTTGCGGGACGGCATGTTCGACGTATGGCTGGCGCACGAGAACGTGCTTATGCCGAACGGGGTGCATGTGGTTGGGGGCGAATTGTACGTCGCGGCGGGCGATTCTACGGCGGAAGAGCCGGGGAGCGCCCGCTACCTGCAAGCCATTTCCCTTGCGGACCAAAGCGTGCGCGCCCTGCACGGAACCGAGCCGGAAGGCGCCCTCGACGCCATTGAGCCGGACGGCGCGGGCGGTTTGTTCGTGTCGGACTGGGGCGGCGGTCGCCTGATGCACTACCGGGACGGCGAGGGATTGACCTTGCTGCGCACCCCGGGGCAAGGCGCCGCCGACGTGGAATTCGTCGCCGGGACGCAGATGCTGTACGTGCCCGTGATGATGTCCAATCAACTCATCGCCTTTGAAGTCTCCCTGTAGCCAGGCGTCGCCATAGCGCGGCGAGCGCATCTTCGGACGGCCGGTCCCGGGTTCGGGGCAGGTCTTTCGCCCACAAGCTCCAACCCCTCCAATGATCGACAGACGTACGTTACTGGCCTCGGCTGTTCCCGCCGCACTGGCCCCGTTGGCGCTGCCTCAGGCCGCGCTTGGCGCGCTTGCGGGCGCCGCACCGTCTCCGCAGTATTACGAACTGCGTCGCTACCGCTTGCGCAACGTGTCGCAGCAGGGCGCCTTTCATGCATTCTGGGGCGAGGCGGCCGTGCCTGCGCTGAATCGCCTCGGGATTGAGCCGGTGGGCGGCTTTACAGTCGTGCATGGTCCCAATGCGCCCTCGGCGTATGTACTGCTGCCCCATCCCGACCTGGCGTCGGCGGCGGGCGCGCGCCGTCGCCTTGCCGGGGATGCGGCCTACATGGAGGCCGGGAAAGATTTCCTGAAGCGCTCCATGGCTGACCCTTCCTATGTCCGGTACGAGAGTTCGCTGTTCAAGGCGTTCGACGGCATGCCCGTCATGGAAACGCCCATCGATGCGGACGGACGGGTCTTCGAACTGCGCATCTACGAAAGCCCGAGCGACGAGGCGGGCATTCGCAAGATCGAGATGTTCGACAACGGGGAGATTCCGATTTTCCGGGAAGTGGGACTGCACCCGGTCTTTTTCGGCGAAGCGCTTGTGGGCGAACAACTCCCGAACCTGACCTACTTGCTTGTTTTCGAGAGCATGGCTGCCCGGGAAGAGGCCTGGGCGAAGTTCATTGACCACCCGGACTGGAAGACGCTCAGCGCCGATCCGTACTACGCAGAAACCGTCTCGGCCATCAGTAGCTACATTCTCCGCCCGACGCCCTGGTCGCAGGCGTAGTCGCCGCCGCGCCGCGTTGCGGAGGTTGTTTCCGAAGGGCGCTCCGCCCACATTCGTTCGACGGATGTTCCTCGTCCCGAATTTACTTGACGAGCAGCATGGTTTTGGCCACGATCTTGTCTGGCGTCTGTAGCTGGTAAATATATGCTCCGCTGGGCAGCGAGCCCGCCTCGAAACGTATCTGGTGCTCCCCGGCGGGCTTTTGCTCGTCCACGAGGGTCGCTACCTTGCGGCCAAGCAGGTTGTACGCGGTCAGGCGTACGGGGCCTGCCTGGCGCAGCGCATACCGGATGGCGGTTTCCGGGTTGAAGGGGTTGGGATAATTGCCGAGGAGCGCGGTTTCGGCGGGCAATTCGTCGCGGTCCGCCGAGGTGGGGCGGCCCATGTTTTCCGCCATCTTGACTGCTTCGCCGGCGTTGACGATACCCCAGCCGAGGACATTGTCGGGCTGGCTCGCCTGATCGGCCGTCGCCCGCAAGATGTCGCGGACGTCCATGGGGGCCAGGTCCGGATTGGCTTGTAGCATTTGCGCGACGACCGCCGCCGTGAGCGGCGCAGAAAAGGACGTGCCGCTCGCCCGCCCGAATCGATTGCCGCTCGCGCCCAAGTACACGAATACGCCCATGGCGGAAACATCCGGTTTGATGCGTCCGTCGGCGGTAGGGCCGCGGGAAGTGAAAGACGCGGGGAACAAATTGCTGTCGACGGCTCCCACCGCAATGACAGAATCTGCGTCGGCTGGCGTAGAGATATAATACCAGCAGAAGATTGGGCTCCCACAGCCCGCCGAGTTGCCCGCGCTCGTCACCACTACGACGCCGAGGGCCGCCGCCTTGTCCGCTGCGATGGTCGTGACGCCCGTATCTCCATCCATATCGCTTACGGCGTAGCTGCGTTGCCCCCCGTCGAACTCCGTATACCCCAGGGAGATATTCACAACATCCACGCCCTCGCTTTCCATCCACTCGAGGCCGGCGACCAGGTTGTCCTCTTCCTGATTCGTTTCCGTAGGCGCATATTCCGTGACGCCGGCAAGCACCTCGGCCCCGTATGCCGGGCCAACCAAGTCGCCCTCCCGATACCCTACGGCCGTGGAGGCCACATTCATGCCATGCCGGCTCGAGTCGCCCGTTTTGCCCGTGAAATTCCGGATGGCGATGAGGCGATTATCGTTTTTCAAGGCGTCGAACACCGAGTGATCGAAGTTCCCGAACGGCGAGTCCAGAAATCCTAGGCGCACGCCCTTTCCGTTGATCCCCCGTTCCAGCGGCTCTATCGCGTTCATCAATTCGAGTTGCCTCCGGGACGGGCCGTAGCGATCACTCCCTGTCTTGGTCGCCAGGGTCGAAGGAGGGGCTTCCTCAACCAGTTCGGGAAGCGCATGCTTTCGCTGGGCCACCGGCCGTATTTCGCGCACGAAATCCATCTCGCGCAGCCGGAAAAGCGCCTCCTCCGTCAGGCGCGCGCTCACTGCGTTCAGCCAGCGGCTTTCCGTCCGTATTTCTGCGCCTGCTTCTTCGAGCGCGCGAAGGTAGGTCGGCGAGACGTTTCGGTCCAGTTCCGCGGCGTGCGGTTGCCCGCGTCGCGCCCGCCTCGCTCGAGCCCGTTCGCTGATGGCGGCTGGAGGCGCATCCGGTTTTCCGTCCAGAAAAATCCAGTAGGCGGCGGGTTCGGCGCTGGAAGAAGCGCGTTTCGCCGTTTGTCCCGCCGCGTCGCCTGCATGCAAACTGCCCGAAAGCAGAAGAAACAGCGTCAGCAGCGAGATGGAAAGAGAGCGTGCAGGTTGCATGAGGAAGCAGGCGTTTGTATACGGGATCAGGATGTCGCGGAGCTTAAAGCAGGTTCGCGGAACGTTGTATTGGGCGTTCTGTCTGTTGTTGTCGATTCGGCTGGAGCCGGCGGGTTATTTCCGGGCGCGCAAGACAAAATACAGTATGCCGCACAGACAAAGCAAACAGTATGCCATAAGCAACGCAAATTCCTTCGAAAAATATGTAAATTTGCAGCCTTTGCGAAAAAAACAGTACCCTGAGGCATGGCTTATCTGCAATGTATCGCTGGACTGGTCTTGCTGCTTGGCGGGGCCGACTTGTTTGTGCGGGGCGCCTCAAGACTGGCGCGCGCCCTTGGCGTGACCCCGCTGGTCGTGGGCCTGACCGTCGTGGCGTTGGGCACCAGCGCGCCCGAATTCGCCGTGGCGCTCCAGGCTGCGTTGAGCGGCGAAGCGGACATTGCCGTGGGCAATGTGGTGGGGAGCAACATTTTCAATACATTCTTCATTCTGGGCGTTTCGGCGCTGGCGGCGCCGCTGTTCATTGAGAAAGGGTTCATCCGGGCGAATCTGATTTGGATGATATTGGCCTCGGCGGCGGTTCTGATCCTCGGTTTGCTGTATGGTCGGATCGGCAGGCTGGAGAGCATCTTGTTCTGTCTTGTCCTCACAGGGTACGTCGCATGGAGGGTGCGCAGCGAGCGACAGGGGAAAACATCCGACAGCGCCTCTGCGCCGCCCGCGCCCCGGCCCGCCTTGCGCGTTCGGGATGTGTTGTTCCTGGCGGTCGGTTTCGCGTTGCTCATTCCGGCGGCGGACTGGATCGTGCGGGGCGCCACAACCATTGCGGAAGGGCTGGGCGTAAGCGATCTGGTGATTGGCCTGACCGTGGTGGCGACGGGTACGTCCTTGCCGGAGGTTGCTGCGTCTGTGGTGGCCGCCTTGCGGGGCGAGCGCCAAATCGCCGTGGGCAATGTGGTGGGGAGCAACCTGTTCAATCTGCTCGGCGTACTTGGGCTGGCGGGCGCGCTGTCCGCGGAAGGCGTTCCGCTTGCCGAAGAGGTCGTTCGCTTCGACCTGCCGGTCATGGCGCTGGCGGCGCTGGCGTGCTGGCCGCTTTTTGTCACGAACAGAAGCATTGCTCGTTGGGAAGGCGGGATGCTTGCGGCGTATTACGCAGGGTATACCGTGTGCCTCGTGCTGGCTTCCGGCGCGGATACAGGGGTTGGCCTGTCCTTCGCGAAAAACATAGGGAACGCATTGTATTTTATGGCGCCTTTGATGCTGATCGCCGCCGCCGTCGCCGCGTTCCATCTGTTTTCCGCCTGGAAGCAGCAAAAGGCGGCGCGGGACGGGCAGAAGTAGCCGCCGCGATCCAGTATCTTGCGCTATCGTTATCGTAACAGTATAATTTCATCGTTTTTCCTGTTCGCCATGTCCGATGCAAGCAATCCAGCCGATAGGCCTGCCTCGTCCGGCTCCGGTCGTTCGCCGTTCCGGGATCGCATAGACGCCGTTATTTCGAGGAACGATACCCTGGCCGGGCATAATTTCGACGTAGCGCTCATCGTAGCGATTCTGTTGAGCATCGTGATCGTGATGCTGGACAGCGTGGAGTCCATATCCGCGCAATGGGGCCGCGAACTGGCCCTGCTTGAGTGGATGTTCACCATCCTGTTTACGGTGGAATACGCGCTGCGGCTCTACAGCGCTCCGAAAGCCTGGTCCTATGCGAGGAGTTTCTTCGGCGTCGTGGACCTGCTCGCCATTTTGCCCACGTTCCTCGGGCTGATTTTTCCGTCCGGTCGTTTTCTCCTTACGATTCGCGTGTTGCGCCTGTTGCGGGTGTTTCGCATGCTCAAACTGGTGCGGTTTCTCGGGGAGGAGAAGGTGCTCTACGCGGCGTTGCGGGCAGGCCGTCGGAAAATCCTGGTGTTCATGCTGGCCGTATCCACGATCGTGGTCATTGCCGGATCGCTGATGTACGTCATTGAGGGGAGCGAGGCGGGCTTCACCAGCATTCCGCGCGGGGTATACTGGGCCATCGTCACGGTGACTACGGTCGGGTACGGAGATATCGCGCCGTCGACGCCGCTTGGCCAAATACTGGCGGCGCTGCTGATGTTTACCGGATACGCCATCATTGCCGTCCCGACGGGCATCGTGGGGATAGAAATGGGGCGATCTTACGCGGAAGAGCAGTCCAACCGGAAAATGTGCGCGTCCTGCGGGTGGAGCAGCAGTACGCCCGACGCCGCCTACTGCGTTTTTTGCGGGAAATCCCTGCGAACGCATGTAGACATGTAATAGGAAGGGCAGCTGATATAATTCCTAAAAAAGGTCATGAAAAATACTGGACCAAAGATGTTAAAGACAAAATTATTGATTATAATAAGTCCTTATATGGGACAGCAACCCAAGCTTATAAAGAAGGTCACGTGCATATAGACTTGCCTCGTGGTTCTTATAGCCGTAATGTCCGCTAACCTTGCCTTCTGCGCCATGACCTATTTCAACCGCTTCTCGCTCTCAATGATCGCTTTGATCATTTTTGCTATTCTTGCGCTTCCTTCGATGGCGCAAGATTACAAAGTTGGTTCGCCTTCGGCTGCCGCTCTTGCAGCGGAGTTTCATAGTGGCGATCCTTTTCGCATTTCGCAAGCTATTGATCGCCTTCCATATTACGAAGACGTGTATGAAAACGTGGCGCTCATGGCTGACGTACATCCGCTTGTTTCAGATGGAATTATTAATGCTCTTGATAGTCAAATCGACTACCTTCTTTCGCTTGAAGACGGTGAGGAAGGCGAATTTGTTTTTGAAGGGATAGTTTCTCCTTTGATGACGTATGCCGCGCAACTTCCAGGCGATCGCGCTATACCCGTACTGCTTCGCGCTTCGCAGTTCGGAGGCGCTCCAGTGCTTTCTCTTGCTTCTTTTGGAGAAGATATTATACCAATTGTTATTGATTATATGAAGTCTTCAGAACGTACTTGGGATGAATTCCGCAGTTGTTTTTTTATTTTGCGTACTGTTATAGAAGAATTACATCCAATTGATCCTTCGACGTATATTATACTAAAACAGATTGCTGCTGATTACATTCAAGGATACGTACCAGAACATTTTCAAGATCATCCTTCGCATGATTTCTTGGTTATTTTGGGCTCTCTTATTGCTTCCTCTCTTGGCGATGCCGATCTCAAACCTATGGTTGAAGCCTTATATTCTCAGTTTCCTGGGTTTGTTGAACTTTATCTCGAACAATGGTACGATCCTTCTGTCGAGTCCGTCGATTCGGATCAAATAGACGAAAACGACTGATCCCCGCGCCCTCTTGTGGAGAACGCGGGGATCTTCTGTTCGCCGTGCATGGCCCTGCAGGAGCATGTTCCTGCTTTGGCGCCTGTAATCGCCTTATGCTCCAGCACGAGATTTCTGCGGCGTGTTCAATCCGCGAATTTTGTTGGATCGTTCCAAAAATAGTCTACCTGGTGACCTCTTTTTGCGTAGATCTTTCCTTCGTTGATAATGGTCATCAGGTTGCCCGTTTTTCCTTTCAGGTCGCATGAAACTTCTTTCTGGCCTGATTCTTCTTCCGGATCGTTTACCATACAGTACACGACTACGCTATGCCTGGGAGCTTCCTCAAGCGATACTTCTGCGTAACCGTTCTCGTCAAGCGTTCCGGATACGCTTTTTTCGAATGACTGATACTTTCGCTCAGATGAAGTAAATTGCGAATCGCATCCTGTCAATGCGACGATGGCGGGAAGACAAGCGATCAAACGAGCGCGAAGGCCCCTCGTGACGGCGGGATGTTCCCCGGCCCGGCGGGGGAGCAGGGAGGGGCTGCGCCGGGAACGGCGGGCGCCGGGCCGGAAGCGCGCGACTGAGAAAAAGCGTCCCGGGAATGGCGTTGGCGCCCGGGGAGCATCGTGCAGACAGGCGCAGGGCCGGCCGGTCATCCTGCGCGGCGTCATTGCAGGCGTCGCGTAGGCCCGGGGGGACTCGAACCCCCAACCCACTGATTAAGAGTCAGTTGCTCTGCCAATTGAGCTACGGGCCTGTGGCGATGCGGGGTGCGGCGAAACCGTCCCGCTCAAATTTCATACGCGGAGGGCGAAAGGCGGATCCGCTGACCGGAACATTCCGCCCCGGGAAGATTCAGACAAGGAAAGTCGTTGCGAAGTTTTGGACGGAGCAGGGCAGAAGCGGATAATCAGGTCAGAACGCATAGCGCCGCCTTTCATGCGATACGGAAGACGCCTTGAACGCTCGAGGCGATCAGTTGCGCATGAGCGGCATGCAGGAAGCGCCTGACGAATTGGAGCCGGGGAGCTGGCGCATGTCCTGGACGCCTTGCTTGCGACTGCCGAGTCCGCCGCTTCGCCTTAGGCGTTCCCGGACAATTTCTCTCCTTGGCCCCGATTTCGCTTTTTCATGCCTTCCGGCTTTTTTATCTTTGCGAATGAGGATAGCAGTCCCCGCGAGGCGTTTCGATTTCCCCGACGCCTGCGAGGGGTTGCCCTGCGGCAGATATTGTCGCCGACCGCATTTGCGTAATCAGAAGTATCCTTTAGAAACGACCCTTCATTCATGTCTGGCGAAGTCGAACACGGAAAACAATTTGCCCGGGACCTGTGCAGCATCCGCAGGGCGCGCGGCGTTTCCTTGACGGATATACACGAAGCCACACGGATGGCGTACGACTTGATCAAGCGTTTCGAGCACGATGCGCTGATCGATCACCCCCAATTCAACAGGGTCTACATCCGGGTTTTTGTGCGCGGGTACGCTACGCGTCTCGGTATTGATGCGAAAGAGGCGCTGGATGCGTTCGAACGGGCCATGCAGGGCAAATACGATGGTTCGCTGGCCCGGGAATATCTGGAAAAGTCCGGGGAACCGCCTTCTGAAAAGGAAGCGCAAGCAAGCAGCGACGCCCCCGAGGCCTCTGAGCCGAAAGCCTCCGCGCCAGGGCCGAAAGCCTCCGCGCCAGGGTCGAAAGCCTCCGCGCCAGGGTCGAAAGCCTCCGCGCCAGGGTCGAAAGCCTCCGCGCCAGGGTCGAAAGCCTCCGCGCCAGGGTCGAAAGCCTCCGCGCCAGGGTCGGAAGCCGCCGCGCCAACCGAGGCCGATCCGGAACTGCCGACCGAGGAATCTTCCGAAAAATCCGACGAACCCGCGGCCATGGCGCGGCCGCGGGAAGAACCCCTGAAACCCCTCTCGAAAGTACCCCCTGCGTCCGCTGCCTCGTCCAAAGGCGCGTCCGCTCTGGCGCCTTCCGCGTCCGCCCCATTGGCGGACGGCCGTTCCGCAGGCCGAAAAGCGTCCGCCGGGTCGAAAGGCAGGCTGGACGCCCGTTGGGTATTCATGGGCTTGCTTCTCGTAGTGGTTGCGCTGGTTATCTGGAATCTGGCGAGGGCGATGTCCAGCGCGGACGAAGCGGATCAGGCTGTTCCTTCTCCGGCTGCGCCGACCTCTTCCGTCCATGCGCCGACCGAGGCGATCGGAGCGTTCAGGTTGCCCCTTCCCGACACGCTCGCGATTACAGTCGTGGCGGACAAAGGCTCCGTGGCGCCGATTCGGGTGACGTTGGATGACGACGTGCGCCGCCCGCACTGGATCGAGCGGGGCGATGCGGAAACGTTCCGCATAGCGGATCGCATTATCCTGGAGCAGCAACTCGATAGCGTTACGGTGCAGGTGGAAGGGGTAGCCTATCCGTTATCGCGGCCTGCTGGCCAGGATTCCGTAATCCTCACGCGCGCTACGCTGGTCTCCTGGGCCTCTTCCCTTTCACAATAGGTCCGGCGCGCCGGGCGTTTCCATGCTCCCCATGAAGAACCTTGTCGATGCGTCTCACAAGGTTTTGGCGCGCCTGGCGTCGGTCGATATGCAAGCCTTGTCGCAGGACGAAGCAGCGGACCTTGCCCGTGCGTTGCGCCCGCTGCTTAACGCCCACGACCGGCAGTACCATACGCTGGACGCCCCCGTCGTATCGGACGGAGAGTACGACCGGCTTTTCCGGGCGCTGGAGCACATCGAAGCGCGCTATCCAGAGTTGACGACCCCGGATTCGCCCACGCACCGCACGGGTTCCGCCCCGATGGATCGGTTCGAACGGGTTCGCCATCCGGTCGCCATGCTGTCCCTGGGAAAAGCCTTCGATACCGGCGAGCTGAAAGCCTGGTACGACCGGTGTTTGCGTGGACTCCAGAACCAGTTCGGGGAGGACGCCTTGCGCCCCCGCATGAGCGTGGAGCCGAAGATGGACGGCATTGCCGTTGCGCTGACCTATGAAAAAGGCAAACTGGCGCTGGGGGCCACGCGCGGCGACGGCGCAGAGGGGGAGAACGTAACGCCCAATGTGCGCACCATTTCGTCGATCCCCTTGTCCATCCCCGTGCTTCCGTCGCCGACCGGGGATTCCGCGCCGGAGCGCATGGAAGTGCGCGGGGAGATTTACATCCGCAATACGGATTTCGAACGATTGAACGCCGCGGCGGCCCGTGCGGACGAGAAACTGTATGCGAACCCGCGGAATGCCGCCGCAGGGAGCGTGCGTCAGCTTGATTCGTCGATTACCGCCTCGCGGCCCTTGTCGTTCGTGGCGTACGGCGTGGGACCGGTAGAGGGGATGGAGCCGCCTCCGCAGGGGCAGTGCGAAGCGCTCGCCCGGCTCCGGGAATACGGTTTTCCCGTAAGCGAGCATACTACGTTGCTGGATTCCATTGAGGAGGTGGAATCTTTCTACGAAGCATGGCTGCGCAAACGCGAGGAGCTGGACTACGAGATCGACGGACTGGTGGTCAAGATAGACCGGTTCGACTGGCAGCAAGCGCTCGGTTCCATATCGAATGCGCCTCGCTGGGCGGTTGCCTGCAAGTTTCCCGCCCAGGAAGAAACTACGACGCTGAACGATATCCGGATGAGCGTGGGGAGGACGGGCGTCATCAAGCCGGAAGCGGTGCTTGAGCCGGTGCAGGTCGCGGGGGTCACCGTGTCAAGCGCCACCCTGCACAATGCGGATTACATTCGGGACCGGGATATCCGGATAGGGGATCGGGTGATCGTAAAGCGCGCCGGAGATGTCATTCCGCAGGTCGTGAAGCCCATCGAAGAAGCGCGTTCGGGGAAGGAACGGGCGTGGGAAATGCCTGCGCAGTGTCCGGCGTGCGGCAGCGAACTGCACACGTTCGAGGACGAGGTGGATAGCTACTGCGTATCCATTGATTGTCCGGCGCAATTCATCCGTCTCGTAGAACATTTTGCGAGCCGGGCCGCCATGGATATCGAATGGTTGGGCTCGAAACTGGCGGTAACGCTTGTGGAGGAAGGGCTTGTCAGCAGTCTTGCGGATATTTATTCGCTGTCCGCCGAACGACTGCTGGGCCTTTGGCTTTTCGCCGAAAAACGGGCGGAGAACGTGCTCGCAGGCATCGAGGCGTCCAGGAAGCGCCCCCTCGCCCGCCTTTTGTTTGGGCTGGGCGTCCGCCATGTGGGCCGCGCCACGGCGGAATTGCTGGTGGCCCGATATGCTTCGCTCGAAGCCCTGGCCGAGGCTTCCGCAGAGGAGATTGAGCAGGTCGATGGCGTTGGGGAGGTCATTGCGAAGAGTGTGGCGGGCTGGTTTGCCGTCGAGGCGAATCGGGATCTGGTGCGCCGCTTGCGGGAGGTTGGCGTGAATACGGAGCGTTTGCCCGAGGAAGCGCCGCGGGAAGGGGAGGACGGCGGCGAGGCGAGCGGCAAGACGTTCGTGCTTACCGGCGCGCTGCCGACCCTGACCAGAAAAGAGGCGCAGGAGCGCGTCAGGCAAGCCGGGGGGCGCGTCGTCGGCAGCGTGAGCCGGAATACGGACTATGTCGTGGCGGGCGAAAATGCCGGATCGAAACTCCAGCGGGCGACCGAACTGGGGATTCCCGTACTCGACGAAGCCCAGTTCCAGGCCCTTCTGGACGCATAATAAACGGATGCCTCGATGCTTACCCTGTTTGATTACGTAGTGATCGTTTTGTATCTCGCCGGCGTCGTTGCGTTTGGCGTCAAGGCCGGAGGACGGCAAAAAAGCGCCGCGGATTATTTTCTGGGGAACCGGGATTTGCCCTGGTGGGCGGTCTGTTTTTCGGTGGTGGCTACCGAAACGAGTACGTTGACCGTAATTGGCGTTCCGGCGGTGGCGTACGGCGGCAGCCTTACGTTTCTGCAACTGACCTTCGGTTACCTGCTCGGCAGAATAGCCGTTTCGATCTTTTTTCTTCCGAAATATTTTCAGGGGGAATTGACCACGGCCTACGCCTGGCTTGGACAGCGGTACGGGGATGTGATGCGGAGCACGGCTTCGGCTGCGTTTCTCCTCACGCGCCTGCTTGCGGACGGCGTGCGCCTCTTCGCCACGGCCATTCCCCTGAAAGTCATTGCGGCGACAGCGGGTCTGGACATATCCTACGCGGCGATTATTGCGGCGATTTCTCTCCTGACCATTGCCTATACCCTTATTGGAGGCATCAAGGCTGTCGTATGGATGGATGTCGTGCAGATGGCGGTATATCTTGGCGGCGCGGCGGCGGCGGTGATCGTGCTGTACGGACAAGTCCCCGACGGCTGGTGGGCGCAGGCGGCCGAAGCCGGCAAGACGCAAGTGTTTCGCTTCGCCGCAGGGGAGGCGCTCTCGACCTGGATCACGTCCCCCTACGTTTTTGTGACGGCTTTGGCGGGCGGGGCGGTGTTTTCCATGGCCTCGCACGGTACGGATCAACTGATCGTACAGCGCCTGCTCGCATGTCGGAACGCGGGGGACAGCAAGAAGGCGCTGATCGGGTCCGCCGTGGTGGTTTTCTTCCAGTTCGCGCTGTTTCTGCTGGTGGGATTGCTGCTCTGGAGCTACTATGGGGGAGTCTCCGTAGCGGACCTGGGCCTTTCGAGGGCCGACGAGATTTTTCCGAAATTTATTATTGAAGGACTGCCTCAAGGCCTGTCCGGATTGCTGTTGGCCGGGATTGTGGCGGCGGCCATGAGCACGCTGTCGTCATCGCTCAATTCCCTCGCTTCGTCCTCCATGTTCGATTTGTTCGAGCGCATTCGGGGCAAGGCTACGCCGCCGGATCGCGCCCTGTTCGTATCCCGGCTGTTCACCGTTTTCTGGGGCCTTGCATTTATTTTCTTCGCCGCGCTTTTCGAGAATCGGGACAATCCGGTCGTCGAACTCGGGTTGGCCATCGCTTCGTTTACGTACGGCGGATTGCTGGGGGTTTTCCTGCTGGGCCTATGCAACAAGGCGTCGAACCAGACGGATGCGGCGCTTTCGTTTGTCGTCACGGTCCTGGCCATGGCCTGGGTGATTTTTTCCGTTTGGCTTCACCCGGAGACGGGATGGCTCGTTTCGTTCATGCCTGGCGATGCGGTGGTGGCCCGGGAGGGGCTCCGCGCCATAGCCTGGCCCTGGTATACGGCGATCGGAGCGGGTCTTTGCCTCATTTTGGGATCCCTCCTTTCCTTGCGGCATAAATAACTGGATAGTCGGTCTGCATGTCCGAGCGTGCGTTTGCCCGGACCGGGCGGCGCAGAACCTATCTGTTGCGAATCTACCCCGGACGGTTTCCTATGAAACGCTTGCGCGACGCTGGTCTCTGGAAGAGGAAGCCTCGCCCCGTGGGGACCCGACTCGAAAAGGGTTTGGCGGGCGAGGGGGCGGCGGGACAAGTCAGGTGGTTGTACGCTGGCGGCGTGTTGCTTGCGCTCGTTTTGCTGACGCTCGCCGCCTTCCCGAGGAACAATGTGTATCAGTATACCGTGGAGGTTGGCGACGAATGGCATGCGGAGGCGCTGGTGGCCTCCTTCGATTTTCCCATCTACAAGTCGGAGGAGGAACTGGAAGCGGAGCGGGTTGCGTTGCGCGAGAATACGCCGCCTTATTTTCGCGTAGCGCCCGATGCGCAACGGGTTATGGAGGCCCACCGGGACACCTTGATCCGGCATCTGGACGAGGTGTTCGCGGCATGGCGGGCGTATCGCGTCCATCGCCTTGCGGGCGAGACGGCGGAAGCCGACGCCGACTCGCTTCAATACCTGGATTTGCGCCGGAGGGCTCGTCTCGCTATCACGGAGGAACAGTGGCGTGTGCTGGCCGACCTCCATGCGGACTGGATGTCCGGACTGCCGGCAGGCGCTTCTTCCTCTGTCGTATCCGAAGCGGCTGGGGGCCACCCGGATACGCACTTGCTGAATGAGGCCTGGGGCATTGCCTCCCAACTCCTTGTAGTGGGCGTGACGGATGTTCCGCGGGACAGCATCCTGTCCGACCGGATCGTGATTCGGGACGAAGCAAACCGGACCGAAACGGTTCGGGACCGGGACAACACCTACGGCCTCGACGAGGCGTATGCGTTCGCCGAAGACCGCTTCCGGCAACAGGAAGACAGTTTGACGGTCCTTATGGGCGGCGCTTTTTTCCGGGCGATTTTTACGCCTTCGCTTATCTATTTGCGCGGGGAAACCATCCGCGAACTCCGTCGCCTCGAACAGCGCATTTCCCCGGTCCGGGGCCTGTTTGCGGCGGGCGAAACGATTGTCGAGCAAGGCGGGCGCGTCACGGAGGATGTATATGCGCAACTTGTTTCGTACGAGCGCGCATGGCAGGAGCGGGGCGGAGAGAACATTCTGTGGCGCGTGCTGCTTGGACAGTTTCTCGTTATTCTGGCCGCCTATTTTCTCTTTTTTCTGTATTTGTACCTTTTGCGGCGGCCCATTTTCACCAACAAACGCAGCCTGTTGCTGCTCGCCGTGCTGTTTGTGATCGTGGTTGGCGTTTTCGCCATCGTGGTTCGCGTCGAGTCTTTGCGCATGTACATCGTGCCGGTAACTATTGTGCCCGTGCTCGTCACGGTGATTTTCGATTCGCGCGTCGGCATTTTTGCGGCGTTGACGCTGGCGCTGCTGGGCGGGCAGTTATTGCATTACAATTTTGAATTTACGTTCGCGACGTTTCTGGCGTCTGCGCTGGGGGTTTTCAGCGTGCGGGATATTCGCAACCGACGGCAATTTTTCATCAGCGCCGGCATGGTTTTTCTCGGATATTTTGTGGCGCTCTCGGCCACGGCGATCCTTTACGGAGAACCCTGGCAAGTGTTTTTTGCGGATATGCTTCCGGCAAGCATCAGCGCCTTTTTTCTGTTGCTGGCCTATCCGTTGTTATGGATTGCGGAACACGCCTTCGGCATTACCACCGATCTGACGCTGGTTGAACTATCCGACATGAACAACCCGCTTCTCAAGCAGCTTTCTCTGGAAGCTCCGGGTACGTTCAATCATACCCTTCAGGTCGCCAACCTTGCCGAAGCGGCGGCGGATGCGATCGGGGCGAACACCTTGCTGGTGCGCGTCGGGACGTTGTACCACGACATCGGCAAGATGGCCAAGCCGAACTATTTCGTGGAGAATCAGCGTTCGGGCGCGAACCCGCACGACGATCTGAAGCCGCACATGAGCGCCCTGATCATTGCTTCTCATGTAAAGGAGGGCATCGAGAAATGCAGGGAGTACAATATACCGAACCGGGTGCTGGATTTTATCGCCATGCATCACGGCTCCTCCCGGATGGAATTTTTCTACCAACAGGCGCAGAGGCAGCGCAAGAAGGGAGCCCCGAAGATTCTTGAATTCGAGTTCCGGTACCAGGGGACGCGGCCCAATACGAAAGAAACGGGCATTCTGATGCTGGCCGATTCGGTGGAGGCGGCTAGTCGTAGCCTGAGAAACCCTTCGCACCGGCATCTGGAATCGCTTATCGAGGAGATTGTGGCGGACCGCCTTGCGGACGGGCAGTTGGACGATACGGACTTGACGTTCCGCGACTTGTCCCGGATAAAGCGCACCTTTTTGTCGATACTGCTTGGGATTCACCACATACGGATCCGGTATCCCGACCAGGAAGAGGAATCCGCGCCTCCGCTTCCCCCAACAGAGGATTTTGCGCCGGAAGACGACGCCGACGAGGAAGACCTCGCGTTGCCGGACGGGGGGTGAGGCGCCTGGCCGTCGAGTCGGGGTTTTGGGAACGAGGGATTACGCCGCGGCGCCCTCGTTCTCGAGTAGCCGGTCTATGATATCGACGGGCGTTACGCCGTCGGCTTCCGCATTGAAATTCGTAACGATCCGGTGACGTAGCACGGGGATCGCGATGCGGCGCACATCGTCCACGAGGGGCGACAGGCGCCCGTCGAGCGCGGCAAGCGCCTTGGCGCCCAGGATGAGGTACTGCGACGCCCTCGGTCCGGCGCCGTAGTTGAGATACTTCGTAACGAAATCCGGCGCGCCGTCTCGTCCGGGGCGCGTCCGCCCGACAAGCCGCACCGCATATTCGATCACATTGTCGGCCACGGGAAGTTGCCTTATGAAGCGTTGAAACGCCCGAATTTCCCGGGCATGCATGACCGGCTGTACGTCCGCGACGCGTGCGCTGGTCGTGTTGCGAACCACGTCCACCTCTTCCTCGAACGTCGGATAATCAAGCCACAGGTTCAGCATGAATCGGTCCAGTTGGGCTTCGGGCAGGGGATAGGTGCCTTCCTGTTCGATAGGGTTCTGCGTGGCCAGCACAAAGAAAGGTTCGTCCAGCAGGAAGGTTTCTCCGGCGGCGGTTACGTGATGTTCCTGCATGGCTTCCAGCAGCGCCGCTTGCGTTTTCGGCGGCGTTCTGTTGATTTCGTCTGCCAGCACGACATGGGCGAAGATGGGTCCCCGCACGAACTTGAACGATCGGCGGCCCGTTGCGACGTCTTCTTCAATGATTTCCGTCCCTGTAATGTCGCCCGGCATCAGGTCCGGCGTAAACTGGATGCGGCTAAATTTGAGGCTCGTCGCCTGGGAAATCGTCCGGATAAGCAAGGTTTTCGCCAGACCCGGCACGCCGATAAGCAGTACGTGTCCCTGCGCCAGAAACCCCGTGAACAGGTGGAGGATAATCTCGCTTTGCCCCACGATGACCTTTTCGACTTCCGAACAAAGGCGGCCGTAGGCGCCGTGGAGCGCTTCAAGGGTTTCGGAGAACTGCGGATGCTGCGTATCGGGCGGCATGAAAACGTAGGGATGAAGGAGGAACGCCGAAGGTTGCGTTACCTTTCGGCCATCTGGACTGTTCGGGCCTTGCCGCGCAGGTCTACATAGATTTCCTCCCGGAGGGCGTCGATATAGTTCTGCATCCATTGTGCGCGTTTTTCCTGAAGCGCAAACTGCTCGATGCGTTCGTAGTCCGTTTCAAGACTTACCGTATGCTCTTCCTGAGAAAAGACCAGTTGCACGATGTGATAGGCTTGCCGAGCGTTTTCCAACTGTACGGGCGCAGGCATACTGATTTCGCCAACCTGCATGGTGTCCAGCGTGGTCAGCCAGAGCGGCCCGAGATTTTCCCGGACCAGGTCGCGTTCGCCGCTGCGGGGATCGACGACCCGCCCGCCCAGTTGCGCCGTGGATTCTTCCTGGGAATGCTGCTTGGCGAGGCGTTCGAAGGGAATGTCGAGATGTAGCGCCGAATCCCGCGCGGCGGCCAAAAACGCAATGGTTTCCGAAGGGTCGATTTCGCTGTCGTCGATGCGGATCAGGATATGATTGAAATCGACGGTTTCGCCCCGCCGATCATTCACGCGTACGATGTGGTAGCCGAACGGGGATTCGAACACTTGTGACGTCTCCCCGATTGGATTACGGGAGGCTACGGCGCCGAATTCCGGCACCAGATCGCCCAGGTTCGTGTTTTCTATGCGTCCGCCTGCGCTGGCCGATCCCGGGTCCTCGGAAAACCGCCGCGCCATGTCCTCGAACGACCCCGCATCCGTTACGATGGAGTCGCGAATGGCCGTAATGATTTCGCGGGCTTCCTCGCGGGCTTCCTCCGTCAGTTCGGGATAGCGCACGATGTGGTTCAGCCGCACCACATGCGGAATGACCGGCAACGAATCGGCGGCGAACTGATGGAACCATTCCTCGGATTCCGTAGGCGTGATGCGAATGTCCTGGATTTTGGATTGCCGCAGTTGATCCGCCAGCAACTGATCGCGCAATTCGTCTCGCAGGTCGGCCCGGATGCGCACGATGCTCCGCCCGTACAATTCTTCCAGCCGCTCTTCTCCGCCGACCTGGGACGCCATGAATTCGATGCGTTGATCAAGCGCCTGATCCACCTGTTCTTCCTGTACCGTGATGTTGGTGTCGCGGCGGGCGGCCACTTTGAGGATTTCCTGACCGATCAACTCGTTCAGGGCATCCATCCACAGGGCTTCGGAATACGGAAGGCGCTGTTGCTGAAGATAATTCGCCACGACGGCGTCCACCTCAGACTTGAGCACGATCTGGTCGCTGACGACGGCGACGATCTCGTCAATGACGTCGTCTTGCGCATGAGCCGCCGGGGTCGTCCAGGAAGCGAACGCCGCCTGAACAAGAAAAAGGGCGGCGCATATGCGCGCGGCAGGTTTCATCGGGTGCAAAGACATGAAGCGTGCAAAGACAGGAATGCGCGGAGAAGATAGAAAACAACAAAGAAACGCCGCGCCGTACGAGATATTATCCTATGGACTATCGAGCGCTTCGCGTGCGAGGGCCTCATTGGTCAAGCGTTGAACCAGACGGCCATACAACTGTTTCCGGTTCTCGAGGATGATCTGGCGCTCCAGTTCGGATTGAATCCATTCCTGCTCGGGGATGCTGCCCGTCGGAACGCGTTGCGCCATTTGCAGCACATGGTATGCAGAATCGCTTTCGATGACTGCGGCGGTTCGTTCGTTGCCGAGGTTGGCCATCGCTTGCCGAAGCAGGGGCTGGCTTCCAAAGAGGCGGCTTTCCGGGTAATGGTCGTATGCGGAAATGCTTGGGGTAAAAAGCGTGTCCGGAGCGGCGGGGTTTGCCGAAAGCGCGGCGATCCAGGCGGCCCATACGGAATCTCTTTCCGCCGCGCGGGCATTGAGCAGGGCTTGCCGGGCTTGCCGGGCTTCCGCCGCCGTCGCCGCGCGAAGGTAGCGAATTCGTACGAAGGGTTCGCGTAGCCGGAGTTGCTCCTTGTGTTGCTCGAACCAGGCCCGCATTTCTTCCGAGGTGGGCGCCGCCGTGTTTTCCCGGTAGAACGATTCTACGAGCGCATTCACGAGCACGGATCGTTCGCTTTCGTCCAGGCGACGTTGCACTTCGGGGTCTTCTGCGACCCCCCGTCGCAGCGCTTCTCCGTACAGCAATTCTGTGGCGAGCCACTGATTCACGATCTGCTTCCGCATTTCTGCGGGGTCCCCGGTTGCGACCAGGTTCGCCATGATGCGTTCGACGTCTTCTTCAAAGAGGCGCCGGTCCTCCACCCGAGCCACATACTCGGGTAGCGGCGTTTCTTCCATGCAGCCGGCAAGCAGCAACAGGCCGACCCCTGCGCAGCACAGGGTCAGGAACCGCCAGCATTCGGACAGTGAGCGCATTCCCATGGCTTATGGGGCGGCGGGCGCCTCGGCAGGTTCCACGGCGGGCGGTTCTTCCCGAAACGCTTGCGTCAGCCGGTCCGGGAAGGTATGCACGCCGTATCGTTTTCTGAGTCGGACAAGCAGGCGTTCCTCCAGGATTGTCTGGCGCTCGCTTACGATTTGGGTGCGGGCTTCGCCGAAGGTTTTTCCGCGCGCTGCTTCGACGCCGTCATGCGCCAGCATAATGCGTCGGTTCCGCAGGGGAAGCACTTCCGTGCGTTCGCCTTCGTTCAGGTCGAGTATGTAGTCGTAGACGGAGCCGGACGAATCCGCTATCAGGGTCGTATCCGCGTGGAGGACCAGCAGCGAGTCCGAGGCGTAGAGCGCATAGATATCCGCTATCGAAGCGCCTTCGTCGAAACGCGCCGCCGCATCCTGCATCAGGGAATCCGACGTACTTTGCAGGGAGATGGCCCGAATCCGGTCCGGCCATTGATACGTTTCCGGTTGCATGTCGTAATGGGCGCGGAGCGCTGCCGAGTCCTGTTCGGCGGCGGTCCATACGGAATCTTCCATCAGGGCGAACAACATGAGGCCGTCGCGAAACTCCTGCATGATTTTTGCGAATTCGTCGTCGCGTTCCTCAAGCCGGGCGGCTTCCGTATTCAGCGCCGCTTCCTTCGCAAACGACGAAACGAGTGCGCGCACGGTGCTTTCCGTATCGCTGCCGGCGCGACGGCCCGGATTGCCTGCCGCCTCCGCCAGATCGCCCAGCGTCCAGGTCGAATCGCCCAGCGCGAAGAACGTATCCGCGACCGCTGCGGCGTCCAGGCCGGCGTTCGGCAGGGCGAGGATCGAATCGGGGGGAATGCCCGCGAAAGCATTCAGGGCGAGCGCGGTGTCCACCCGGCCCTGTCTGGTTCGGATAATGTCGCGGGCCAGCGCTTCCTCGGCCAGCGCCATGCGCGGCAATTGCCCGGCCAGGGTTTTGAGGTCCTCGTAGGCTTCTTCGTAGGAAGGCGGCGCGTTGCGTTCGATCAGCTGGATAAGGTGTGCGCCGAAAGTCGTTTCGATCGGGTCGCTTACGTCGCCCGGCTCCGCAAGCGCAAAGGCGGCTTCCTTGAAGGATTCGGGAACCGGTCCCGTATAGCTTACGACCCCGATATCGCCTCCTCGCCCGGCGGACGCCATGTCTTCGGAATGCGCTTGCACCAGTTCCGTAAAATCGGCGCCTTCGTCCAGTTGTTGCTTAAGCGCTTCCACCCGCGCAAGGGCGTTCGTGGAATCGCCCGGCGGTCCGGCAGAGCGAATCATGAGGTGCGCCACGCGGATATCCGCCGGCACGGGTTTGCGTTCGTGCACCGTCAGCATATGGTATCCGAATCGCGTCCGGAATATGGGGGACAGCTCGCCAACGGGCATGTCGTACGTGAATGATTCGAAGGGTTCGACAAGGTCTCCGCCCTTGAAAAACCCGAGTCGCCCGCGCGATCCCCGATTGCCCGCAGGCGCTTTGGCGGAAGGATCTTCCGAGTGGCGCGCGGCAAGGTCTCCGAAATCCGCTCCCTGAAGCACCGAATCCCGCAGGGCTTGCATCCTGAGGTAGGCCGCCAGAGTGTCTTCCGCAGGGGCGTCTTCCGGAACGGCAAGCAAGATGTGGCTTACGTCCGCCATTTCCTGCCGCCGTTCGTACAGGGTCCGCACGATGGGGTCGATGACCTCCTTTTCCATCAGGAACGGGCGGGCGAGGCGCACGCGGTAGGTCGCTATTTCATCAAGAATGTCGGAGCGATTGTGCAGGCCAGCGTCTTCCGCCGCCCGCACCTTCAACCGAAAATCGACGTATCGCTCAAGAAAATCCCGGTACGAGGCCAGCGAATCCGAGGCGGATTCGTTGCTGTCGCCTGCATGCGGGGCGTAGTTCGCCTCGAATTCATCAAGCGTCAGCAGTTCGCCGTGAAAAGAGGCGACGACCTCGGGGTTGTCGGCGCCGGGAATCGGGGCCGTTCGGGATAGCGATCCGCATCCTGCGATATGCAAAAGAATGATGAATAATGCGGCTACGGCGATTGGAGAACCGCCAAAAAGCAGTTTAGCACGGCTCGTCATACGTGTTTATGCGTAAGGTTTGCAGATATTAGCGATTGTACAGAAAGCAGGCCCGCATTGACGCGCATACGGCGGGCGCGGTTCCGTTTCGCTTGTGTCGTTGGCCCGGATCAAAGGCCCCGTACAGGAGTTACCGTTTTTCATTTCATCTGTTCGTTTTTTCATTCCACAAAAGTCGCGGCGCACGCCGCGCGTACGTAACTGCTATGACGAATTACCATGCGCCCAGGGTTCGGGTTCGTTTTGCGCCCAGCCCCACCGGGTCTCTTCACTTGGGCGGGCTCCGCACCGCGTTGTTCAATTACTTCTTCGCTCGCAAACACGAAGGCGTTTTCGTACTTCGCATAGAGGATACCGATCAGACGCGCTTTACGCCGGGAGCCGAAAAAAACATCCTGTCCGGTCTCTTGTGGGCCGGCGTCGATCCGGACGAAGGACCGGAAGAAGGAGGACGTTACAAGCCCTATCGTCAGTCCGAACGCCTGCTGCTTTACGCCGTGTACGCGCAGAGGCTGGTGGATCAGGGCGATGCATATTACGCATTCGATACGCCCGAAGAAATCGAAGCCATGCGAAAGCGGTTCGCCACCAGCGAGAACACCGCGCCCAAATACGACGCATCCACGCGCGGGGAGATGACCAATTCGCTGGTTCTGCCCGACGCAGAGGTGCAGCGCCGCCTTGAGCGGGGAGACGAGCATGTGATCCGGATGAAGGTGGAGCCGGGGGAACGCATTGAGTTCGAGGACCGCATCCGGGGTACGGTTTCCTTTGCGTCCGAGGACATAGGCGATCAGGTGCTGATCAAGTCCGACGGGGCGCCGACCTATCATCTGGCCCATGTCGTGGACGACCGCACCATGTGGATCACGCACGTCATTCGCGGAGAGGAATGGCTTTCCTCAACGCCGAAGCACCTGCTGTTGTATCGCTATCTGGGTTGGGACGCGCCGGAAATGGCGCATATCCCGCTCATTATGAATCCGGGCGGCAAGGGCAAACTGTCCAAGCGCCACGCCGAACAAAACGGCTTGCCCGTAACGGTCGAGCAATGTCGCGCCGCCGGGTACGAACCCGAGGCCGTCGTCAATTTTCTGGCGCGGCTCGGCTGGAATCCCGGCGACGACCGGGAGCTGCTTTCGCTGGACGACATGGCGGAGCGGTTTTCGATAGACCGGGTTGGCCGCGGCGGCGTGCAATTCGATGTGAACAAGCTCAACTGGTTCAACCAGCAGTTCCTGCGCGGGCTTTCCATCGGCGGTTTGCTGGGCCGGGCCACCAAGTGGGGCGGCAAGGATTTCTACACGAAAAAGGAGCATTGGGAGCGGATCGCGGCGCTCATGCAGCCTCGCGTTACGTTCGCCCGGGCGCTTCCTGAAACGTGCAAGCACCTTTTCCCGGATCCGGAATTCGACCCGGATACGTACGATGAGACGTCTGTTAAAAAGAGGTGGGCAGGGGATTCTGCGGAGCTGTTGGGGGCTTATGCGGATCACCTTCAGGAGCCGCCTGTCTTCGACGCGGCGCAGGCGGAAGCGATTTTGCGCGCGCTGGCCGAGGAGCGCGGCTTGGGCGCGGCCCGGATCATTCATCCGGTGCGGCTTGCGCTGAGCGGCGTTTCCGGCGGGCCGGGCCTGTTCGAAATCATGGAGTTGCTGGGCCGGGAAGCCTGCGTGCGGCGTATCCGCAAAGCGGTTGAGGCATTGGGTTAGACGTGATCTCTCCGCGCGTTCGCTCCGTCGCGCTTCCGTCGCTTTCTCACTGTCCGTATGGCGCATATCCGACTCGAAAACATTCGCAAGGTATACGACAGGCAAGTCGAGGCCGTTCGGGACGTGACCTTTGAGGTTCGGGACGGAGAATTCGTCGTGCTGGTCGGACCGTCGGGATGCGGGAAGAGCACGGTGCTCCGCATGATCGCGGGCCTCGAATCGATCACCGAGGGCGCGTTGTACATCGACGGGAGGGGGATGCATCGCGTACCTCCGCGAGACCGGGACGTGGCCATGGTTTTTCAGAATCAGGTCCTGTACCCGCACATGACCGTGTTCGACAACATGGCTTTCGGGCTCAAACTGCGCGGATACGGCGAAGACGAAATGCAACGGCGGGTTCGGGAAGCCGCGGAACTCCTCGGCGTCGAAGCCATCCTGGACCGGAAACCGGAGCAATTGTCCGGCGGCCAGCGGCAGCGCGTCGCCGTGGGCCGCGCCATTGTCCGCAAGCCGCACATCTTTCTCTTCGACGAACCGCTCGCCAGCCTGGACGCCGGATTGCGAGGAAAAATGCGGGCGGAACTGTCGAAACTGCACGCCCGCCTCGAAACGACCATGATCTACGTGACGCACGATCAGGTCGAAGCCATGACCATGGGCGACCGGATTGTCGTGCTGGACAAGGGCCGCATCCAGCAGATTGATGCGCCGCTTGCGCTTTACCGGCGGCCCGCCAACCGGTTCGTAGCCGGATTCATCGGAAATCCGCCCATGAACTTCATAGAGGGGCGCCTGATCCGACATAACGGGGGAGAACCCGCGTTCGAAGCGGAAGGCGGCACGCTGCGCATTCCCTTGCCGGAACCCGACCATGCCATGGCGGCCTCCCGGATCGGACAAGCCGTAACGCTTGGCGTCCGCCCCGAAGATATCCGTCCGGCGACGGATACGCCGCCGGAGTATCCCGTATGCGAGGCCGATTTTCTGCTGGATGTGGTGGAGCCCATGGGGCACGAAGCCCTGTTGTGCGCCCGGACCGGCGCGCAAGACCTTCGCGTACGCATCGCCGCGCATGCGCTGCGCCTGCAGGCCAGTCTGAATCGTTCCGTACGGCTTGCGCTGGACCTCCGCGCCTTGTATTTCTTTGACCGGCGCACCGGGAAACGCCTGCATCCCGCCTGATCGAACCTGTGATCCATAGCATTTTTTCCTGCAATTGATCGCCGTCCGCCGTATCTTCATGCTTGCTCGACGAATTCTGCATTCGTAAAATCCATATCCTTCGCGGGACGCTTCCGCGCAGCATTCTTGCAGATGCGAGCGCGGAGACAGACGCATCTTTCCATAACCGACCCTCAACGTCATGTTCAAACAACTTTTTGTCATACCCATTGCGCTGCTCGTCGCCGGATTGGCCCCGATAGCCGTTCAGGCCCAATCGAGCCAGGACGAAATCGCCTCCGAGGTGGACGCCGTGCTGAACAACGTCGTGGCCCTTGCCGAAGTATTTCCCGCCGATAAGTACGAATGGGCGCCCACCGAAGCTGTGTTTCCGTTCCGGCGACATGTCATCCATGTTGCGCAAGCGTCGTATGGCTTTGCAGGATTCGTGGGCGTAGAAGCGCCTGAGGGCGTCGATGTAGGAGGAGCGCTGGAAAATATGACGACAAAGGAAGACGCGATCGCGTTCCTGAAGGAAGCGCAAGCATTTGCGGTGTCCAGCATTCGCGGGCTTTCGGACGAAGCGATGGAATCCATGGTGGATTTGTACTTTACCGACGAGGCGCGAACTGCCCGCGCGGCCTTGCTCATTTACCTGCGGCATAACTCCGAGCATCTCGGCCAATTAATCGCCTATGCCCGCATGCAGGACATCGTGCCGCCCTGGAGCGAATAAGGGATAGGGATACGCTGCGCAAAACCACTGCGCTCAGCGCGTTGCGGACGTAACCCGAATATCCTTGAAGCATCGCGCGAATACGTATGTCGGAGATATCGAGAAGAACGTTTCTGCACTTGTCCGGCGCGGCCGCCGCCGTTTCGACGGCGGGCTTGCCTCACCCGCTGCGCGCCCGGTCGCGCCGGACAGCGTCTCGTTCTCTGCCCGTCGTCATTGCTTCTGGCAATGGCCTCCGGGGCGTCGAAAAGGCGTACGGGATGATGACGGAGGAGGGCGCGGATCCGCTGGACGCCGCCATTGCCGGCGTAAACATTCAGGAACTGGACCCTTCGGATCAGAGCGTGGGACTCGGCGGCTTGCCAGACGAACGGGGCGTCGTTACGCTGGACGCTTCGCTCATGCACGGCCCCACCCGACGCGCCGGGGCGGTTGCTGCGCTGGAAGATATCGCAACGCCTTCCCTCGTCGCCAAGGCCGTGATGGATTACACTGACCATGTGATTCTCGTGGGGAAGGGGGCGCGGGATTTTGCCGTTCGCATGGGATTCAAGCCGCAGAATCTCCTTACAGAGCAAAGCAGGCAGGACTGGCTGGCCTGGAAAACCAGCCTGAACGCCCACGACAACTGGCTGGAATGGCCGGAGGCGGCGGCGAAACACACGGACGGCACCATTCACATGAGCGCCGTGACCGCCGCGGGAGACGTATCCTCCGTAACGACCACCAGCGGGCTGGCGTGGAAAATCCCCGGCCGCATAGGGGATAGTCCTATCGTGGGAGCGGGACAATACTGCGACAACGCGGTAGGCTCCGCCGGAGCGACCGGGCGCGGCGAAGCGGCTATTCAGTGCTGCGGATCGTTTCTGGCCGTGGAGTTCATGCGCCAGGGCCATGAACCCGAGGACGCTTGCCTGGAGGCGCTGCGCCGCGTCGTCGCCGCGACAGAGGACCGCCTGCTCGACGAACAGGGTCGTCCGCGGTTTGGACTCAGTTTCTACGCCGTTCGCAAGGACGGGCGCTACGGGGCCGCCGCCATGTACGAGGGGCCGCAGTTCGCCGTCGCCTCGGCGGAAGGCGCCCGCCTCGAACCCATGGCTTTTCTGTACGCCAATGACTAAGCCGCCTGCCTTTGGGACCATCGGCTGGATGGACCTGACCGTCGCCAACGCTGAAACCGTTCGGGATTTCTACGAGGCAGTGGCCGGTTGGAAGGCCTCCCCTGTAAGCATGGGGGAGTACGACGACTTCAGTATGTCTCCCCCGGGCGACGACACGGAAGCGGTAGCCGGGGTGTGCCATGCACGGGGCGCCAATGCAGACCTGCCCCCCCAGTGGATCATCTACATTCTGGTCGAGGATCTCGAAGCAAGCATGGCCGCATGCCGCGAACAGGGCGGCTCCGTGATCGCAGGACCCGTATCCATGGGCGCCATGGGCAGTTATTGCGTGATTCGCGATCCGGCCGGCGCCGCGGCGGCGCTTTTTTGTCCGGGCGCGTCTGAGGGGGCGTGATCTCTTACTCCCCAAGCCTTTCGTCAAGCAGTTTCCGGGCCAGTTCGGGCTTGGCCGTACCCCCGGTGCGCTGCATCACCTGCCCCATAAAGAAACCCATAAGCCCTTTCTTGCCTGCCCTGTAGGCTGCAACCTTGTCGGGGAACGCATCCAGCGTTTCTTCCACGGCAGGCGCCAGCGCATCCGGATCCGCCATCTGTTTCCATGCTTTTTTCTCAATGATCGTATCGGGATCCTGGCCCGACGCGATCATTTCTGCCTGCACTTCTTTTCCAATCCGCGCAGAAATAATTCCTTCATGCATTAATTTTACAAGAGGGGATAATTTATTGGGAGGCAATGTGCAATCCCCTTCCATAGACTCCATTATTTCACGCGGCACTGCGTTGAGGATCCATTTGGCCAGCGTATGCGAGGCGGCAGGATCGTCCAGTTCCCGGAGAGTACGGTCGAAGTAATCGTTCGCCGCAGGTTGCTCCGCGAGTTCCAGGGCCGGTTTCTCCGCCAACTCGGAGGACGCGCCGCTGGCCATTATGACGGCAACGTTTGACGTGTAACGCCGGGCTTGCTCTGTTGCAAGCGCTGCAACCCGTTCGTCATGCGTCATCTGAGGCGCGGGGGCGGAAGCAGTCTGTCTCTTCGGCATCTCTGGAGCGGTTTCCGAACCGGCCCCCGGCGGCTGACTTTCGCCTCTCGTCTTACGCTCTATCTTCGCCCAGGTATCCCGCAGCGGAACGATCCGGTTGAATACGAGGCGCTCCGGCGTCGAATCCTCCGGATCTCTCCAGAAATACCCTTCCCGTTCGAACTGATAGCGCTGCGCAGCGGCGTCCGTCGCCACGCTCGGTTCAATCAGGGCGTCCCGCAGCGTCGCCAGCGAATCGGGGTTCAGGCAGGCCGCGAAATGCTCTTCGCGGGCTTCCGGGTCCGGCGCGCGGAAAAGCCGATCATACAGCCGCGCTTCGACGGGGATTGCCCGCCTCGCCGAGACCCAGTGAATGACGCCGCGCACTTTCCGTCCGCCGGGGGCTTTGCCGCCGCGCGTTTCCGGATCGTACGTACAGCGCAATTCGACGACCTCTCCCGCCTCGTTGCGCACGACCTCCTCGCACCGGATCACGCAGGCGTACCGCAGGCGCACTTCCCGACCCGGCGCCAGTCGATAATAGTTTCTGGGCGGCTTTTCCCGAAAATCGTTCCGGTCGATGTAGAGTTCTCGCCCGAACGGAACCGTCCGCGATCCCTCGCGCGGCACGTCATGCGGCCACAAGGGCGCGTCCAGTTCTTCCTCCTGGTCGGGGGGATAGTTGAGGAGGGTCACTTTCAATGGGCGCAGCACGCACATGACGCGCGGCGCGTTGAAATTCAGTTCGTTCCGAATGGCGTAATCCAGCAGGTCGACTCCGATGCGGTTATCCGCCCTCGCCACCCCGATTTCCGCGCAAAAGGCCCGAATTGCTTCCGGCGGAACGCCCCGGCGTCGCAATCCGGCGAGCGTCGGCATCCGGGGGTCGCTCCAGCCCGTCACATGCCCTTCCTCGACCAGCCGCCGCAATTTGCGCTTGCTCATCACCGTATAATCGAGGTTGAGCCGCGCAAATTCGTACTGCCGGGGGCGCGGCGCCTCCACGCACCGGTCCACGAGCCAGTCGTACAACTCCCGATTGTTGTCGAATTCGAGCGTGCACAAGGAGTGCGTGACGCCTTCCAGCGCATCCGAAAGGGGGTGCGCGAAGTCGTACATCGGATAGATGGGCCACGCATCTCCGGAGCGGTAATGATGTGCATGGCGAATCCGGTAGAGCAGAGGGTCGCGCATCTTCATATTGGGAGACGCCATATCGCCCCGGGCGCGCAGGACATGTTCTCCATCCTCGAATTCGCCGCGCCTCATGCGGCGAAAAAGGTCCAGATTTTCTTCCCGGGACCGGTTTCGGTACGGGCTTTCCCGGCCCGGCTCCGTCACCGTGCCCCGCGTCGCCCGAATAGCCGCCTCGTCCTGACTGTCCACATAGGCGTGGCCCGCCCGGATCAGATGCTCTGCAAAGGCATACAGCTGATCGAAATAATCCGATGCGTAGTATTCCCGGTCGTCCCAGTCGAAACCCAGCCAGCGTACGTCCTGCTTGATGGATTCGACGTATTCGACGTCTTCCGTTTCGGGGTTGGTGTCGTCGAACCGGAGGTTGCACGTCCCCCCGAAATCCTCCGCTATCCCGAAATTCAGGCAGATGGATTTGGCGTGCCCGATGTGCAAATATCCGTTCGGCTCGGGAGGGAACCGCGTCGCGACCCGCCCCCCGTACGTATCTTTGCGCAGGTCGTTTTCAATAATCTCCTGAATGAAATGCGACCCTGATTCGGGCGCATCGGCAGCTGGGGACAAGGAAGTGGGCGATTCGGTTTTTGTCATGATCGGGCAAGGCCCGCCGTCGGATCGTTGCGGACTTGATCGCAGAGCATCCTTAAACACAGGCTAAACGCTTCCGAACCCGAAAAGTCCCTACGGCGTTCACAGGATCGGCAGGCGCGAAATATATGGCATGAACCGATCGAACGCGACATCTCCCTCGACCCGACGGCAAGCGCGACGGGCGCTCGTTTTCGCCTGGTATTTTCCGCCCATGGGCCTGAGCGGCGTTCAGCGGACGGCCAAATTCCTGAAATACCTGCCCCGGTACGGCTGGGAATCTACGGTTGTTACCTGCCGTCCGCATGGCTATTTCGCCTACGACGACAGCCTGCTTCGGGAGGTTGAGGAGGCGGGCGTAGCGATTCGGCGCGCCCGGTCCTGGGACCCTACGCTCCTGTTTGGCAAGCGCGCGGTGGTGCAGATGCCCCGGGAATCCGTACGGCAGGGCCTGTCTGCGCTCAGTCAATGGGTCTTCGTGCCCGACAACAAGGTAGGGTGGATTCGTCCCGCCCTTGGACAGGCGCGCGCCGCGCTGCGGGAAACCCCGTGCGACCTGATCTATTCTTCCGCCCCGCCGTACGCATCGCACCTGGCCGCCGCCCGCCTCGCCCGCAAAACCGGCTTGCCGCTGGTCCTTGATTTTCGGGACGATTGGGTGGGGAATCCACGCCACGTCTACCCGACCCCGTGGCACCGGGCGCTATCGACCCGGCTCGAAGGCCGCGTCCTCCGCGCGGCGGACCGGGCGATCGTCATCGGCGACGCTATTCGGGACAGCCTCGCAGGGCGGCACCCGGACGCCCCGGCCGCCCGCAACATACAAATCATACCGCAGGGCTACGATCCCGAAGATTTTACGGGCGCGGCGGGCATGCCGGATACGCCGTGCATTCCGGGTCTGGATGCGGATCCGAATAGGTTCACGCTCCTGTACAGCGGCGTGTTCTACCATGCGCAATCGCCGGAGCCTTTCCTGCGGGGCCTTGCGGCGCTGGCCGCAAGAAAGCCGGCGCTCCGCAACCGCCTGCGCGCCGTCTTTGCGGGCTTGTTGCCGGCGTCGGCGCAGCGCCTCATTGAGCGACTGCGCATCGGGGATATGGCGCAGTATGCAGGATACCTTCCGCATCGGGACGCGGCGAACGCCCTCCTTGCGGCGGACGTCCTGTGGATGACCATCGGACGCGCGCCCGGCGCCGACCGGATATGGACCGGCAAACTGTACGAATATTTCGGCGCCCGCAAACCGGTGCTGGGCCTTGTGCCGGAAGGCGTCGCGCGCGAGGCGCTCCGGCGATACGGCGCGGCGCGCATCGTGGAGCCGGACGCTGCGCCGGAAACCATCGCCGACGCGATTGAACAATACTATGAAGCGTGGCGCGCGGGCCGCCTTCCGCAACCCGATCCGGCTTATGCAGCCCAATTCGACCGCAGGCGCCTTGCCGGTGCGCTGGCCGATATTTTTAACGATATTACAGGACGAGCGAATAGCCACTGACGTCATGCGCGACAAACCGCCCACTGCGGACATCATGGAACGGACGCTTGCGAGCGACCGCGCAAGCATCGAACGAATCGTTCCGGAAACGGAAGCCTTCCTGACGGGTCGCGTGGCTGACGAAGAACTGGCCTACCGCATCGTACTCCTGACCGCGGAAGCCGTCACCAACGCCATCGAGCACGGGAATCGGTTCGATCCGGCCAAAAAGGTGCATTTCCGGGTGCAGGCGGAGGGCGAACGGATTGAGGTGACCGTAGAGGACGAGGGGCAAGGGTTCAACCCGGAAACCTCTGCCGATCCGCGGGCTTGCGAAAATCTGTTGCTGGAGGGGGGGCGCGGCCTGCTTTTCATGCAATCCATGGCGGACCAGGTCACGTTCGAGAATGACGGCAGGAAGGTGCGTCTCGTTTTTGACGCCGGGCAAGGGATACGCTGATCAGAACCGCTTCGCTCAGCCCGTCACGACGTTCGTGCGCGCAGGACATCATGGCTGCATCGTTGAAACCGGCGGACAACATTGCGGTTTCGGGGCGTTGCGGACGCGACGCGTCCTTCGCAGCCTCTGAGCTTTGCGGACGTAATCAGCGCATCCATAAGCCCTCGGGCCGAACACTGGCCCTGCTGGGGTTGCTGACCCTCGCCATGGGCGGCATGGCGTGGTGGGCCGCTGCGCCGGAAACCCGCGGGGCCTTTGTCGCGGCGGCGCTGGCTGCGGGCGCGCTTTGCGTCCTCGTCTGGAAACGGGGAGACGTCTCCATGCCTGTCGTGATTGGCCTGGCCCTCTTTTTCCGGCTGGTCGTATTCTGGCTGCCCCCGACCCTTTCCGACGACGCCTACCGGTATGTATGGGACGGCCTCGTGCAGGCCGAAGGGCATAATCCCTATCTCCATGCGCCGGACAGCCCGGAACTGGAAGCCCTGCGCGACGAACCCATTTACGACGAACTCAATTCGCGAAGCCTGCACACGGTATACCCGCCAGTCTCCCAGCTCGTTTTTCGCATCGGCGCGGCCTTCTACGACCAGGGCTGGCTTGTTTCCTGGTTCGTCGTCAAGGGGATTCTGGCGCTCCTCGAATTCGGGGCGGTGCTGGTGTTGGGACGCATGCTGGCTCCGCGGCAATTGCTGATCTACGCATGGAACCCGGCGGTCGTGCTGGCCGGGGCCGGCCAGGGGCACGGCGAAGCGGCGATGGTTCTGTTTCTGGCGCTGGCGCTGCATGCGCTGGGGAAGGAGCGGAGCATTCGGGCGTCCGTCTGGCTGGCCTGCGCAGGCGGAGTCAAACTGTACCCGTTCCTGCTGCTTCCTTTTCTTTGGCGCCGCTTCGGCTGGAAGAGCGTGGCGGCGAGCCTCTGCACGGCGCTTCTGCCTGCATTGCCGTTCTTGCATTTCGAAATAACGGATCTAATGCAAAACATGGGTTCATCCCTTTATCTCTATGTGCGCCTTTTTGAATTCAATGCTGGATTATACTATTGCTTGAAGTATTTTTTGATGCTTTTGACGGGATTGGACTTGGGCAAGATGCTTGGCCCAATGCTCGCAGCGGCGTATTTGGCTGGGCTGGGCGCGCTCTATGTACAGCGCAAGAAACCGGCCGGAAACGGCTGGAAAGCCTGGGCGGGTTCGCAAGATATTTTGCGGGAAGACGGCCCCCTGCGTCCCCTGTTTGTTTGGGCGGCGGGCGGATTTATCGTATGCGCCGCCACCGTGCATCCGTGGTATTTGCTGGGCGTGCTTATGCTCGCCGCGCCTGCGAAACGCCCTGCATGGCATTGGTACGGGTTGTCCCTGTGCTCGCTGGGGACCTATTTGCTCTATACGGGCGGGCCCTACTGGGTATGGGTCTGGATGGGATGGGGAGGATGGACCGCGCTGGCGGCATGGCGTTATCGTCGTCCGCTTACGGACCTGTTGGTGCGGGGACGCGCTGCCCGCAAGGCCGCCCGCGTGGCGCGTTTTCTGGAGGGATCCCGCGCGGTGCTTGATGTGGGCGCCGCGGAAGGGCACGTCGGAGCGAACGTGGCGAAACGCCTTGGGGCGCAGGTGCAATTGGCGGATATCGCGGACCGGAACAGGACATCGCTTCCGCTGGACGTATACGATGGGCGGCGCTTGCCCTACGCTTCCGACTCGTTCGACGCAGTCCTCCTGATATTTGTCCTGCACCATGCCGACCGCCCGGACGCTTTGCTCCAGGAAGCCCTGCGGGTGGGCCGGCGCGTAGCGATTCTCGAATCGACCTATGCATGGGGATGGGAGCGCGCCTTGCTTCGCGTGCTGGATCGCCTGGCGAACCGCCTTCGGTCGGAAGGCCCTGTACCTATGCAGGAGGGGCCGTTGCGCTTTCGGACCCATGAGGGCTGGCTGGATTGTTTTCGCGAGATGGGCCTCCGGGTGGCGCGCGAAGAACGTACGCTCCGATGCGTGGATCGGCAATCGCTTTTTGTGGTGGAGCGGGCGGATGGGGAATGCCTCAGGGGAGGCGACAGCGCCAAGGCATGATCCCGGGAGCGTGGGCGTCTCGCCCTCGGCCTGTTTTCCGGGATTGCGCGGTTTGCCGGTTTATGCTCCTGTGGCGTCTGTTGCCCACAACGTAAACGCGCGGCGGGCCATGAGGCGGCAGGCGTATCCCGGGCCCGGCGCGGCGGAAAAAAGCGCATCCTTAATCAGTGCGTCCTCAGGGACTTTGCAATCTGTTTCCCGGGGCGCGCGGCTGCAAGGCTGTTCCTGCGGCCAGAGGCGACCGCCGCCGGTCAATCCCCTTCACTCGAAGAGCAGGGGACGACCGGGGCGATAGCCGGGGGTGGGGGGAAATGATTTGGAAGAGGGTGGATGAATACAGGGGGCGTATGGGCGCGGCGCAGTGCGGAGCGGACAATTAATCCCGCGTTCGGGATCCCGGCCCGGAAGGCGGGGGATATCCGAAGAGGGAAAGCGTTCCGGCGTCGAGGGATGCTCCTTCGTCGGTTTCTTCGGGGTGTTCCGGTCCGTCCGTCCGGCCTGTTCCGCCCGAGCGGCCGGATCGGTAAATGCGCGTCCGCGAGGAAGGGGGAGAGGCGGCCAGCGTTTCCGCATAGAGCGCGCCGCTCGTCAGCAGCACCACGGCGTGGCGCAGCGCCGCAACCCGATGCTCGACCGGAACTTGTTCGAGCGACGTTCCGCGCAGGCGAGCGCAGGCCCAGGCTCCTTCCATCAGTACATACAGGCGGTGGACGGTCCCGGCAATGTCCCGAAAACCGGCGTCGGCGCTCCATTTTTGCAATTCGGCGCGGATGGCTTCCTTATGCCGTCGGGCAAGCCGGTTCGCCGCATGGTCCGCCTCGGGATATTCGCTCAAGGCCATCTGGAACGGGCAGCCCCGGCAGCGGGGCGAAGCCGTGCGTTCGGCCAGGGCGGAGAAAAACGCCTTGATTTTTTTCAGGGGAGTCCGTGCGCTTTCCGTGCTTTTGCGAAGCCAGTGCAGGACCTCGGCCGCTTCTATGCCGAGGTACTCGAGCACGAGTTCGTCCTTGGATTTGAAATACCGGTATAGCGTGCGTTTCGCCACGCCCGCCTCGCGGGAAATAGCGTCCACGGATACGGCCAGATATCCCTCTGCCCCAAACAGTGCGGCGGCGGCGTTCAGAATATCCGCGCGCAATTGTTCTCCTTGCGCCTCGGCCTGCGTTCGGCCTGTTTCTTTTGCCTGCATTTCGCATGGGGCTTCCTGTTTGGCGGCGACATTTGGCGGGGCTACGCTTTCCGGCGTCCCTGTCGCATCGGATGTTTCCTGTTTCATTTGTTTCGCCCCTTTTTCTTGTCCTTCGGTCGGTGCGTCTCTTTGTATCCCGCGCGATGCATCTTCCTGCGCGTTTCCCCCGCATGGGTTTTGCTCTTTTCGCGATTTCCCCGACGCTCCATCTTCCGTGCTCGCTGATTTCTCAGGCGCATACGGAAGGTATACCGCCCAGTCTACGCCTGCGCCAAGGCAGGTATACTCATCGGTCTACCGGGCGTTTCCCGTGGTATACCGTTTAGTATACCTTTGTTCCCTATGAGTATACTCATTAGTATACTTATGCGATTCGACGGTAGACTGATCGGTATACCGTTTTGCCGCCGCGGGCGCCTGGCGGGGGAGGGGATTATCGGGGCGTACGGTGCGCTGCGATGCGGTTTTCCGGAGTCTGCCGCGCCAGAGCGCGACAGGATTCGACCAAAGCGAAGCCGAAAGAGGGTTCCCATGCCGGGGGAAACCGGTTCCGGAGCGCGTTTCCCGAAACAGGGACTTTACGGCCGCGGGCGCCTGGCGGGGGAGGGGGGAGCGCCACGGGATAAGAGGAGGCGCGCGAAGAGCCGCGGGGCCTGGCGGGGGAGCGAGAGAAAAATCCACCGGGCCAAGGCGGGGAATTCGGGTCCCGTTTGCCGGATGAACGCGGAGAAAATGGTCAGGCGAACGACGGGCGGGCCTGCGCTCATGGCCCCATTCGGTACGCTAATTAATGCGCGAACGCGTCTCGCGCTTTACGACACCGAGGGGTTTCGCACAGGGCGGTCGGCGCAGGGTTGTCGTTTAATCCCCCGTGGCGCAGGCAATATTGCTCGACCAGGCGCGGTACTCATTATCAATCCTGAAAATATACGCTCCCGGTTTACAGTTGAACGAAAGAACAGAAATCAGGCATGCGGCAAAGTCCTGTCGGGCCTGACTTCCTGGCAAGGCATTTGCATCCATGCTGCAACCCGGGGAGACGTCAAGCAAATAATCGCCAAGCTCAATATCCGTAGCCCAGAGATTCTCCATATCCATGAATTGGCCGAATTTGACGTGCTCGTTTATATCTCCGCTGAAGTTGAATGCGCCAACGTTCCGGAATGCAGGAACATTGGTCATTGGGTACAAAGGAAGATCCTCCCAAACAAGCACAATGACCCCTTCTGGCGTTAAATGCTCTTGCAAGACATCGAACAGATCGGAAGTTTCAAGAGGTAGCGCCTTGCCCCATTCTTCCGCCGCCCACCCCAGGGATATTGTTGCGCGATCCCATGATTCCATCGCTTTTAGCCACGCCTGACAGGCCATGTCGTGCGTTTCCGCCGCATGCTCCCACTGCCAGCCTTCCGACCGCCCCCACCACCAGTCTCCCAACGCTCTTTTGAGGGAATCAGACTGCGCTCTCGCCATATTTTCCCTTTCTTGCGCTTCCAAAGCCATTTGCTGGGCGAATGCGGCGTTTTCCCGCGCCCTGGAAATATCTTCCCACAATTCCGAAACCCTTTTCCGGGCAAAAAAAGTACCCGAAAAGTCCCGGAGCGCCAAAGTCCTTTCCTGCTGCATCGCAACCAGTTCCCGGGTCCTTGAAATCATTTGCAGCAAAGCCGCATTATTATCCTCGGCATTTTTCCCTTTCTCTGTTTCCGGGCGAGCGATATTGCTGCGAACGGTTGCTGCCCATGCTTCCGCCTCCGTTGCCCATGCTCGCGCCTTCGCTGCTGCCGCGTCCGTTTCTATTTCATGCAGATATGCTCCAAACACGGCCTGCGCTTTTGCAGGCGTGGGCGCGGCCATGAGCATCGTGCAGGCAATAACTATCGGGAAACGGGATTTCACGGTCCAAAGAGGAAGATGACTCATTGCAAGTATACTCTGATCAAGCCCGCGAAGTTCTCTATGGATACTCTGATCAAAACCACTTCGCTCGGCGCGTCGCTTTCGCGCGCGTACAAGACCTTATGATCGTATCGTTGAAATCAGCGGAAAACATTGCGGATGCGGGGCTTCGCAGGCTTAATCGGAGCATACTTAAAGCCTTAGGCGCTCCTGCACTTCGGCGAGCAGGGCGGGGGCGTCCTGGGCGGCGTCCACGTACGCCGCTTCGGAATGCCTCCGAAACCATGTTTCCTGGCGCTTGGCGTACCTGCGCGTGTTCTGCTTGATCAGGCGCGTCATCTCGGCTTCGTCGATCTCTCCCTTCAGGAAAGCGATGGGCTCCCGGTAGCCGATCGCGCGCAGCGAATTGAGCGCTGGATCGTATCCTGCTTCGAGCAGGCCGCGCACTTCGTCTATTAGGCCGGCGGCCAGCATGGCGTCCGCGCGACGTTCGATGCGGGCGTAGAGGTCGGCGCGAGGACGCCGCAAAATGACCGTCCGGAAGACATAGGGACTCGGCCGCCTGATTTCGTGAAAACGGCTGAGCGGTACGCCGGTGGCCTCGTACACCTCCAGGGCGCGCGCAAGGCGCTGCGTTTTCGTGGCGTCCATTGCGGCGGCGGCGCGGGGATCGACCTTTTGCAATGCGGCGTACAGCGCCTCCGGGCCTTTCTGTTCCAGGCGGCGCTGGATATCCTCCCGAACCGCGGAGGGAACGTCGGGGATGTCGGCAAGGCCATGTTCAAGGGCGCGCAGGTACAGAGTAGAGCCGCCTGCAACGATCGGAATGCGCCCTCGTCGGAGGATATCTCCAATGCGTCTCCGCGCCTCCTCCATGAATTGGCCTGCCGAAAAAATGTCTCCGAGCGATCGTTCGTTCACGAAATGATGGGGGAGGCGCTCCAGGACTTCCGGGTCGGGCTTCGCCACTCCGATGTTCAGTTCCCGATAGACCTGCCGGCTATCCGCAGAGACAATTTCTATTTCAAGTATTTCTGAAATATTTATTAATAATTCCGTCTTGCCCACCGCAGTAGGTCCTGTAATCAAAGGTATTACTTTCATTCTATTATTTCTTGAAGCCGGGTTTTTTGCGTGTATTCTGTTGCATTGTGGCGGCAACGTTCAGGAGTGCTAAAAGGGTAGGGGGCAGGGACGAATGAATTCGTTTGGCGCGTATCCGTCTGCTCGTCCCAAAACGAGGATGGAAGTCGTTCCGCTGTCGGACCGGATTTTCGGGCAAAACGATTCCCGGGATCCGTTCGCAAGGAAATCGGGCAACGCAGGCAACGCAAACGACATTGCGCGGCGATCAAGGCGCTTCCTCGTCGATATGGATGTAGTCCGCCGCGCTGTCGCGAAGACGATCCCGTTGATGCACGTACACCATGGTTGTTTCGATTTTCTTGTGGCGGGCATGCGACTGCACCTGCTGAATGGAAGCCCCGGACTCGATGGCCAGGGTGCAGCCCGTGTGGCGGAGCGAATGCGCTCCGATTTCCTGTGGAAGCCCGGCTCGTCGCGCGGTGCGATCCACGACGCCGTAGATGGAGCGCTCCGAAAGGCGCTTCCCGAAGCTGTTGTTGCTTAAAGAGCGCCAAAGGGGGCCGTCCGTAATGCCGTAACAGGTTTTCATGCGGTCGATTTCTTCCACGACATGCAGGGGAATTTTCACGTACTGATCGGCGCCGCCCTTCGTGTCGGGCAAGTCGAGCACCTGGTACTTTCCGAGCGTACGAATATCCTCTGCGTTCATGGCGGCGGCTTCGGAGCGGCGCAATACGCAATGGAGGAGGGTAAGCAACAGCGCCCGATCCCGCGGCGCCGAATGGGCTTGCTTGCCGTCCGGGCCGGGATTCGACGCCGCCTGCACGAGCCGTCCGGCTTGCTCGGCGGTCAATACGATGCGGGCGCCGTCGCGGCTGCTCGATTTGCGGACCCGGCGCAGGACATGCCGGTTGGCCGGGTTTCGGGTCAATATGCCCAGGGCCACCAGCCATTCGCAAAATCCCCGGATGGCTGCGAGGCGGCGTTTGATCGTGGCGGGCTTGTAGCCGTTTTTCTCCATCTCTGCAATGTGCCGGTTGATGTCGGTAAACGACAGTTCACGCACCGTAACGAGGTCTGCAGAATCGGCTCCGAAGAAAGCAGATAAATCGTCTCCGTAGGCCTTGCGCGTTTTGGGGCGATCATACCGATCCAGAAACGCTTCGACGAGGTTGGCGTCCGGGCGGATAATACCCGTGGCGACGTCCATCAAGGTGGTCAGATCGGTGGAATAGATATCCGGGGGCGTGGGCGCCATGCTGGTTGGGCTTGTTTGGTTTGTTGTGTTTTCGGGCGCGGGCAGGTCGCTATACGCCCGGCGTGCCGCCGCGCGTCTTAATGGTTATGGCATACGCCCGGCGTGTCGCCGCGCGTCTTAATGGTTATGGCATACGCCCGGCGTGTCGCCGCGCGTCTTAATGGTTATGGCATACGCCCGGCGTTTACTCCCGCCATGGCTATGTTGCTCCTGGGCGAGCACAGGCTGTCTGGATTGTCCAGTGAATATGCGCGCCGCGCTGATCCCGCTTGCGACCGCCGGGCAAGCCGGAGGGCTTATTCAAGGATACTCTGATCAATCCGGTGTTTGGGGGTCAGATTGAAGGCATTGAAGATTTCGATGCGTACAGGGAGCGATTTTTGGTCGAATCCAACGTTAAATCGTCGATATTGTCGTGTTTTTGCGCCCCGGGCGCCTCAAAACGGGGCGCTCGGGCATACCTATCGGGCGACAGCTATCAATTTCTTGCGCGCCATGTAGAAATTCGCCAGCGCAAACAGCGTATAGACCTGCGCCGCGTTCTTGCGCAACCCCCGGTAGCGCGTCTTGCGGTAACCCCAAAGATGCTTGACCACCCCGAAGGGATGTTCTACGCGCGCACGAATGCGGTTGCTCTTGCGATTGAACGAAGCGTCCGCGCAGGTCAGTTTCCTGCCTCTGGCCGCCTTGCGCAACACCCGCCAGGCGACGCCTTGCGACTCGGCCTGCTCCTTGCGCTTTCGGCACGCGTAGCCCTTGTCGCCGTAAATCTCCTTCTCCTCGCCGTGCAGACACTGCTCCATCATCGTCACGTCGTGCACGTTCGCAGCCGTCACCTCTACGCTGTGCACATAGCCCTGCGTGTCCGTGCCGATATGCGCTTTCATCCCGAAACGCCACTTGTTCGCCTTGCGAGTGGACTTCATCTCAGGATCGCGCGCGCCGGTGCGGTTCTTCGTAGACGCAGGAGCAGAAATGATCGTCGCGTCCACTATGCTGCCCTCGCGAACCATGACGCCGTGAGCACGAAGATGCTTGTTGCTAATCGACAGAAGCCTCTTCGTCAGCCCGCGCTCCTCGAGCCAGTGGCGAAACTTGCATATCGTCGTCTCGTCCGGCGCGTAGCCCGCGTCAAGACGAGCGAAACGACGCATCGCGATATTGTCGTGAAGAGCGTCTTCCATGCCCGGATCCGAATGACCGAACCACTGCTGCATGAAGTAGATACGAAGCATCGTTTCAAAACCGACCGGAGGACGACCCCTTGCTCCCTGCGGATAGAAAGGCTCCAACTCCGAAAGAAAAGCCTCCCATGGAAGCACCGAGTCCATCTGCTCGAGAAATCGCTGGTTACGCGTCTTTTTCGTGCGGCTTTGGTAGGCTACGTCCTCGAATGAAAACTGGAGCATCGGATTTCCTCGATTGGTAATGGGATATACCGTAAAATACAAACGGGGGATTAAATCAGAGTATCCTCAAGTCGCGCGCCGGGACGCGCATTGCGAGCGGCTTAAGCCCAGGTGCGCATGCAATGAAAGGACGCCATGACCACCAAAGACCAGTTGCTCCTTTCCTGCGCCTTTATCCATATTCTACTTCCGATAAGAACTGTTATCGGAAGTAGAAACAATATAAGGAGCCAGAGGCAAGTTGTCAAGGGGGTTTGGCGTTTTAATCTTAATCGGCGCCGGGGAGACTCTCAGGCAGCCCCCAGCGGGTTTGGGGCTTGGGGCAACGTACAGAAAACGGTCGCAAGCATCGGGGCTTTTCGCCAGCCCCGATGCTTTCGTGCGTTTTCCGGCGACGGGATTTTCTGATGCGATTACCCGCGCTGGTTCATTGACCCGCTTTCTCGGAATGGGGTCGCCCAGGCCCAGATTCATCGCAATCCAGAAAATACGCCTCCTGATTTACTGTACGCTTGTGCATCAGAGAGAGCGTTTTCATATATTTCCACCGCCTCAGCGCACTTTCTCCGCTCTTTACTTCCGATAACAGTTCTAATCGTAACTACGTTGGAGGCAACCAACAAGGGCTGACGCTGGGCGCCCCTCTATGTGTATAGGAGCGATTCATGCTCAAATCTGTGGGCCTGCTGAACGCCAGAGCCTGATTATAACGCTGGCTCTGACAAATAGGCAGGATCATTCCTGTAGTTCTGCGCTACTTGTTGGCCGCCACCCCGCCGGGGTGACGGATACGAAACAACAACTTAGCACAGGAGATACGGAATGCCCGAAAAGCTAAACGATAGAAAACTTGAACAGGTACTTGAGTGGGCCTACAAGCAGGTCCTCGAAAACCATGGGCCTATCCACGGGGCCATAGATATAGCTGAAAGCTATAAAGGCGGATATGGCTCGCCCCGAGAAGACGCAAAGGCGCTTGTCAGGTGGCAAAAAAACAAGGCAGGCGCTGTGGGATTTATGACGGGGCTTCCGGGAATTATGACGATACCCGTCACGCTGCCCGCGAACCTGGCCAGCGTACTGTTCATTCAGATTCGCATGATCGCGAGCATAGCGTACATGGGGGGCTATGATCTAAACGATGATCGCGTGAAAACCCTTTGTTTCACTTGCCTTGTTGGCGCTGCTACAGGGAACAAGATTCTTAAACAGGCAGGAATAACGGTAGGTCAAAAGATCGCCAAGACGTCCCTCCAAAAAAAACTCCCTGGAGCAGTTCTAACTAAAATAAATAAGGCCGTTGGCTTTAGGCTATTAACAAAATTTGGACAGAGGGGTGCAATAAATCTCCACAAGGCCATACCAATTATAGGCGGCGTCATTGGCGGAATATATGACTATGGATTGACCCGCGCTATTGGCAATAGAGCCGTAAAACTTTTTCTGCCGGCGACGGGCGACGATAACATCCATGTCGAGGTCTCTCCCACTCCTCTGGGTCCCGCTCCTCTGGAAAAGGCAGACAGTGTAATGGAAACGTGAGCCGTTGCCCAATATTCCCCAATGATGTCTTTTTGCGCCTTATCCACGCTCTTGGCGTTCTGGAACGCCGGCAGCGCCGTGGATGCGCAGTTCGCCTGTCGGACGCCGCCACAGTACCCGTAGAATCAAGAGGTTTTGTTTTCCGCGCCTTTCGGGGGTTCTTTCCATAGCAAGGCAAGTTGTCAAGGGGGTTTGGCGTTTTTCGTTTGGGGCGAATTGGAAGGTCGCTCCAAACAGTGCGGGAGGTCGTCAGGAGACAGGCGTTGGCGCGATCCTGTTCAGGGTATTCCATATATTGCGTCTCCGCATTCTCATTTCCGTAACATTTGGCGTTCGCGTACGGTGCGCCGCACGGAAGCCCTGCAACGTCCGCTGTCCAGTCCCGACCCTGTAAAAGGATGAAAGAACGGTTTATGCTCAAGGCCCTGGGCCTTCTCCTGATCGTACTCAGCGCCGAAGAAGTTTTGCGATGGCTGATCGGATTGTCCGAAGGACGTATTGGTTTCGGTTTGGATAAGGACCTGCTCTTGTTGCTGATCGGGATCGGGTTGTTTTATGCGCATCCGTTATGGCACAAGGCGGCAAAGGTGTACGTGATCTTGTGCGGCCTAGCGCTCATTGTCGTCGCCGCGCTGGCGTTTGCGGGATTCCCGGATATGGGGACCTGGCTGGAGTATGATGATAGCCTCCAGGCCATCCCCCCTCCGTTCGTAGCGCTGTATGCAGCCGTGTTACTGGCGCTCCTCGCATGGAGTTACGTATTCCTGCATAAAGCGGCCGTTGCGGACAAGGAGACGGATGTGGATACGACGGATACGTCCGGAATTTCAGGCTGAGAAAGGTATCTGCAATCGCCGCCAGCGAAAAATATATGGCGCAAGAGACTATAGACAGGCTGATCGTCAATTCTCCCTACGAGGAACCGGCGCGGCATTGGAGTTACGACAGGGCAACCCGCCTGTTCGACCTTGCAGAGGGTCGGCGGCCGGCGGGATATGTTGTGGCTTCGCAGGATTCCAAGGCATTCGACGATCCTGGAACCTTTGTAGAAATCCCCCTGGTCAATCAGATTCGCGTCCCTGCTCGTCAACAACGGTCGAATAAGTAGAGATAAAGCGCTGGGTATTCTTGACCGAACGTAAGCGCCTGTTTGCACGCCATGCCGAAAAAGAAAGACATTGAAAGCTATTCGTAAAATTTTCACTGAATATGCGCTAACAAATGTGTCTATGGGATAACGCTGCAGGTAAAACGCCACGGGTCCGATATGGCTGGTATGGCCGGTACGTATGGGCAGGCGGGGAACCAAGCGGCGTTTCCGGTATACCTTTTACATCCCATCGCCGAAAGCCATGCTTGAGCACATAGAATTCGTCGCCATTATCTCCGGGCTAATCGTGGCAATCTCAGGATTCGCCATCGCAATTGTCCGCTTCTGGAGTCTTCCGGATCGGCTCGACAAGCTGGAAAGCAGGGTAGAAGGCATGGATATCCGCCTTGCCCGCATTGAAGGCCACCTGTTCGGAAGTTCCGGCGCTTCCGGCGAGTAAGCCCGCCGCCCCTTCCAGGCTTCAGATCCGCCCCTCCAGATAATCCTTGCGCGTTTTCTCGTCGAATCGTTCGATGGCGTAGCGCAGCATGGTCCGGGGCATGTTTTGGTAGTGCCGGCGCAGAAAGGCTTCCTCCGTCGCAAGGTCCTTCTTCCCTACTTCGCGCAGCATCCAGCCGACCGCCTTGTGGATCAGGTCCTCCTTGTCGTTCAGCAGTTGTTCCGCCAGAATCAGCAATTCGTCGAAGCGCCCCCGCTTGATGTACCAATAGGTCGCAATAACCGCAATTCTTCGCTTCCACAGGCTCTCGTCGCGGACCCAGTCGAAAAGCAGGCGCTTCTCCCCTGACTCCAGGTGCGCGCCTACGATCTTGTGGGCGGAAGAATCGACCAGGTCCCAGTTGTTGACGTATTCGACCCGTTTCAGGTACAGGGAAAATACCGCCTCCTTTTGCGCGGCGTCCCCTCGTTCGTACCGCCGGATGAGCATAAAAAGGGCGCATAGCCGGTCTTCATGCCATGGTGACATGAGCAGTTGCTCCACCACGGACATATCCGCCGCATCGCAGGCGCGGGCCAGTTTACGAAGAACCGGTACGCGGATGCCCCGAAACCGGTCACCCTCCCCGTATTCGCCCGGACCTGTGCGAAAGAAGCGCGCCGAATGGGCCGCAATGTCGGCATTGCCCGCCGCCTCGAGCCGGGCCTGTATTTCTGCAAGAGTCATGGTGTAAAATCGCTTATTCCCATTCCCACTCGGTTTCGTCGAATTTAGTGGGTACCGGATTGTCAAGAAGAGCGTCTTCTCCCCTCTCCCGCATCTTCTGCGCCGCTTCGGCCCATCCTGCGCGGGGCGCCGAGACCGGCTCTATAAGCGGATCAGGCCACAGTTTGTGCACGGCGAGCTCTGGCCACTCAACCCGGAGAGACTGTTTGTCGAATGGCAATACGGTTTCAGGGACATCCGTCCATGACGTATCCATGAGGTTCGCGTCTTTGCACCAGCGGGCCGCCAGCTTAAGATACCGGCGAAAAACCAGAATCGCAGGAAATCTCTCCTTCGACACGAGCCACAAGACCATGTCCTTTGCCCCCTTGGAAGAATTGCAGCTTTTGCAGGCGTAAACGATGTTGTCGGCCCCGTCATGACCGCCCTTGAGTTTCGGAATCAGGTGATCCAGCGAGAGTTTCGTCTCTCGGCCGCAATAACAGCAGGTTGAAGGATGAGCGATTTTGGTCTTTTCGTCGTCATGCAGGGGACGCATCTTCATTTTGCCGGACAGATAGCCGCTCTGGAACCGTGCCCGGATGATGTAGTGCCTGCGCTGGTATCGGGTCGCCCCGTCCTGGACAGCGGCATGGGCCATTGCGAGCCTGCCGTACGTCCAGGCAAAGTGCTCGCGCAGCGAAGACTGGTCTACCGGCGGTTTGGGCATCGTGAAGTTAAATCGGAAACAGAATATTCAGATCGGTAATCGCCTCACCCCAAAATCGCCCGGAAACGCTTCAGGCGCAAGGCTTTCGGCAGCACAAAAAATACCGGAAGAGCTCATTACAGCGATATAGTCGGCAACACCCGTTGGAACATCGTATATCGGTTCGCCATTTCACCCGTTGAATGCCCGCCGTTTCACCCGTTGAATGTCCGCCGTTTCACCCGTTGAATACTCGCCGTTTCACCCGTTGAATGCCCGCCGTTTCACCCGTTGAATGCCCGCCGTTTCACCCGTTGAATGTCCGCCGTTTCACCCGTTGAATACTCGCCGTTTCACCCGTTGAATGTCCGCCGTTTCACCCGTTGAATGTCCGCCGTTTCACCCGTTGAATGTCCGCCGTTTCACCCGTTGAATGTCCGCCGTTTCACCCGTTGAACAGGCGGGTGTTCTCCCTCTTCACTATAATGAATAACCTTCACTGGTTCTTCGCTTTACGCATGATAATCCCATGTATATCAAGAGAATCGTTGATCGAGAGTTAGCCGAAAGGCTTGCCGCCACTGGCGCCGTCGTTATAGAAGGACCGCGGGCATGCGGAAAAACGGAAACCGCCCGGCAGATTGCCGCCAGTGAAGTGTTGCTGGATGTGGACAAGGATGCGCGCGTTCTTGCAGGAATAGCGCCTTCTCAAGTCCTCGCCGGCGCCACGCCGCGACTGATCGACGAATGGCAACTTGAGCCGTCGCCTCTCCCGTCCCCTTCGAAGACACAGGTTCACTTGACGAGCAACATCGTACGGACCATCGCTTCGCCTCCCGCTTCCAGACGGTACGCATATAAGCCGCTGGGCAAGCGGTCCCCGCGAAAAAGCGCCGCGTGACGGCCCGCAGGTTGATACCTGTCAACCAGCACATGCAATTCATGCCCAAGCATATCGTGCACTGAAAGACGAACCTTGCCGGAACGGGGCAACGCATAGCCTATCGTCGTTTCCGGATTGAACGGATTCGGGTAGTTGCCCGTAAGCGTTGCGGCGGCAGGCCTTTTCGCATCCCTCTCAAGAGCAACGACCTCGCCCGACGAACTTTCCTCAAGAGTAATATATCTTTGAATGGCGTCTCCATCGGCATCGACGATATCCACGCGTATCGGATGAACAGGCGGATTCGAAAGCGTTACGCCCTCAACCGAAGGATGCGCGCCGTCATAATCGAATTCGACTACGCGATCCCGTACGCCCGCCAATCCAAGGCACGCATTTACTTCAAGCGTCCCGGCGGCGCGGTGAGGTTCTGTGGTCCTGACGAATAGAATCGCCTGGTGCAGGCCCTCCGGATCGCTGGCTTTGATCTGAACGGGCGCGCTATCTGAGTCCGCCGGGTAGGTAAGCGCAGAAACGAGTTCGACGCTTGGCCGCGAGCCCTCTTCGACGGGGCTGTCGGGATTGAAATAGGGATGCACAGCCAAAAATCCGGCGCTGCATTCAGATAACCGGATTCCAGAACCATACGACATGACATTTGCATTATTGCGAAAATCGTGCTGTAGCCCGAAGGCATGTCCCAGTTCATGGGACAGTATATTAAAACTGAATGCGCTCGGGAGCATCAGATACCCGCCGCTTTTGCCCGACCTGGATCCGACGCCCGACGCCAGCTGGCCGTTCGCTCCAAGGAAAAATTCGTTAACGCCGGCGTTATCGGAGACAATGAAATAAACGTTCGCGCCGAGGTCAAATGTTTGTTGAACCTCGTTAAGCGCTTCGCGAACGGTATTCGTATGGTAGTAAGCGTCGGGATGCTGCCCATCCACCCGGTGAATCAGGGGTTCGCCGTCCGCATCGGTTTCAATGCGAAACGTTTTTTCTCCGTACCCATGCGACTGCATCTGCTCGGCGTAAAATCCCTGAGTCCATGAGATCATTGTTTTCATCAAATCGACGACGTCGCTTCGATACGGACGGTCGTTCGGCAAAAAGTAGATCATCCGGACGGTGCGGGGCGGGCCAACGCGTAAAGCTCCCTTTCCGACGGAGGAAATGCGCCGTTCCTGTTCCGGTTGTTCGGGATCGACCGGCAGGCAGAACCGCCGCGCGCCGGCAGGATCGGAAATCCGGGCGGCCGACGAAAGAGAAAGAGCGGATAAGGGCGTTGCTTGCCCGGAGATCAACGGGATAGAATTCCGGGGAGAAAAGGTTTCTTGTTGCGCGCGCGTCTGATGTTCCCCGCACAGCGCGGCAACCGCGACAAGGGCGAGTACGCCCGGAATGCGCGCAGCGCCGCCCGCGACGCGTCGCGCAAGCAACGAAACGAAACCGTCCGGCCCGAACGCGAACTGTTGCGCCGCGCGCTTTACGCTTATCCTTTCCTTTCCTGATTCCATCTGCTTGAGGCGCAAGGCGTTCGGCAGCGCAAAAAACGCCGGACGGCTTGTAACGACGAATGGCAATCGTTTCGTCGGGCTACGGATATATGCGCCCGGACGGTGCGTGCGCGATCCCATGGTTGCGCGGCGAGCAGGTCGGGTTGCGGCGCGCCGGGGCCGTAACGCTACCCCAATATCGCCCGAAAGCGCTTGAGGCGCAAGGCGTTCGACAGTACGAACACGCTGGAGAGGCTCATGGCGGCGGCGGCGAATACGGGAGACAAAAGGTGGCCGGTGAACGGGTACAGCGCTCCGGCGGCAACCGGTATCAGCGCCACATTGTAGGCGAACGCCCAGAAAAGATTTTGTCGGATATTGCGCAGCGTGGCCTGCGCCAGCGCACGGGCGTTCGCAAGGCCCCTCGGATCGCCGGACATAAGGATCACGTCGCCGGATTCGATAGCGACGTCCGAACCCGTTCCCATGGCCACGCCCACGTCGGCATGGGCCAGCGCCGGCGCGTCGTTTACGCCATCCCCCGTAAACGCTACGCGCCGTCCCTCCTGCCTGTATCGCTGCACGGCCTCGGCCTTCCGCTCCGGGAGAACTTCTGCGGATACCTCGTCAATGCCCAGTCGAGCGGCCACCGTTTCGGCGGCGCGCGGCGCATCCCCCGTGATCATCGCCACCCGGCATCCCAACTCCCGCAGCGCCTGGATGCTTTCCGCCGCATGTTCCTTCAGAGGATCCGCCACCCCGAAAACCGCTGCGAGCAGGCCGTCTATCGCCATGAACGCCATGGTTTTGCCCGCTTTCGAGCAGGCGCGGGCGGCTTCCAGAAGAAATATGTCTTCTGTCAGCGGGGACATATCGACTTTCGCTCCATCCAGAAACCGTTCGGAGCCGATGCATACGTTTCTGGATTCGCCGTTTTCGAATACCTTGGCCGAGACGCCCAGGCCGGAATGCGCCCGTACGTCGGCGGCGCCGGGAACAGATAGGCCCTGCTCTTCCGCCGCCTCTGCAATGGCCTGGGCGACAGGGTGCTCCGACCGCCGTTCGACCGCAGCGGCCAGGCGAAGCGCCTCCTCGTCCGACCAGGGGCTGCATGCGATCGTATCCGTCAGGCGCGGGCGCCCCTCTGTAAGCGTTCCGGTTTTGTCGAAGGCGAACGTATCGACCTCGGCAAGCGATTCGATGGCGTCCGCGCTCCGAAAAAGAATGCCCAACTCGGCGGCCTTTCCGGATCCGACCATCACGGATACGGGCGTAGCCAGCCCCATGGCGCAGGGACAGGCAATAATCAATACGGACACCGCCGCGACCAGCGCAAACGGCAATGCCGGGGCCGGGCCTGTCGCCATCCACAGCGCAAAGGCAAGAAACGCCACAACGAGTACCGCGGGCACAAACCAGGCCACGACGCGATCCGCCAGCTGCTGAATGCGCGGTTTCGATTGTTGCGCTTCCTCGACCATTCGAACGATGCGGGCCAGCACGGTATGCTCCCCCACATGGGTCGCCCGAAAACGAAACCCGCCGCGCCCGTTGATCGTGCCGCCCACCACCTCGTCGCCGACTTTTTTCTCGACCGGAATGGATTCTCCCGTAAGCATCGACTCGTCTATCCAGGAAGCCCCCTCCGCTACGACCCCATCCACCGGCAGGCGTTCGCCGGGCCGCACAAGCACGAGATCGCCGACGGCGACCTCTTCGACGGGAATATCTATTTCCTTGTCCCCCTGGGCGATGCGGGCCATCGGCGGACGCAGGGCAAGAAGCGACCGCATGGCGTCTCCGGCCCGGCCCCGGGCGCGCGCCTCAAGATATTTGCCCAGCAAAATGAGTGCAATAATCGCCGAAGAGGCCTCGAAGTACACATGGTCGGCGCCGGCGGGCAGCGCGGCGGGAAAAAAGAGGGCCGCCACCGAATATCCATAGGCCGCGCTGGACCCCAGCATGACCAGCGTGTGCATGTCCGGGCGCAATGCCCGCGCCGCCTTCCACCCCAGCCGGTAAAACCAAAGTCCGGGCCCGAATTGCACGATACTGGCCAGTGCAAACAGGATATAGAGAAGGAGCGACTCCCCGACCAGCATGCGGAGCCACGACGCGGCCGGAGGCCACAGCATCGGAAACATCTGCAAAGCAAGGATCACAGCGGTGGGAACCCCCGCGAATACCGCCCGGCGGCGCAGAACCTCCAACTCGACTTCACGAGCCGTTTCCTCGGCCTCCTCGCGCGCCTTCACGCCGGAAGCCGCCTCTATCGCCTCGTACCCGGCTGTGCGCACCGCCGCATACAGGGTTTCCGGGAGTTTTCCGTTTCCCCGGTAACGTACGCGGGCGCGTTCGGTGGCCAGGTTTACGTTCGCCGTCTCCACCCCATCCACACCGGTCAACGCTTCTTCGACGCGGAGGACGCATCCGGCGCACGTCATCCCCCGTATCCCGAACTGTACCTCCTGCTCCGGAGCGCTTTTGATGGAAGGATCGACGGCCATGTCGCGACGGAAAGGGTAGGGACAGACGCGCTATTCCTCCTGCGGGTCCAGAATGCGTTCGATGCGCGCCAGCACATCCGCAAGGTGCAGCGCGGTGGGCCGGTCCTGCGTCCGCCGGGCGGCGCGCTGCGCGTCCCCCCGCAATGCTTCCAGTTCGCCGCGTACGTAGGCCCGGATGTCGCTCTGGCTCACGTCAATGGGCGTATAGCCGAGGTAGCGGCGGGCGGCGGCGGGCGGAGCGGTTACCTCCTCGTTCATGAGTCGCTCCATATCCTCCAGGTAGGCGCGTTGCAGATTGCGCCGCCACGGATCGATGGCCTCGTTGGCGGGCAGTTCGCGCCAAAGCCCTGTGCGCAAATCTTCCAGCATGTCGAGCGGCGCGTACGCCTCGCTGCCGAGGCGGGCCTCTGCCTCGATGAGGCGGGCCAGGCGCTGCGGATCCAGCAGCAGGTCCAGCCGGCCCGCCTGTACGCTGCGAATGCGCTCCACGGCCCCCGCATGTTCAATCCGTCGAAGGACTTCCTCGTCAAGCAGCCACCGGGGCGTCTCGAATCCGAATTCGTGCAGAAAAGCCATCGCCCTCGTTTGCGCGTCCCGCGAAACCGTTTCATAGACGGGTCCCTCCTGGTCGTACGTTTTCGGGGTCTCGTATACGCCGCCGATTTCGCGGGCGGCATGGCCCAGATAGCGTCTCCACTGCACGACGATCTCCCCGTACAACTCCTCAAGGTGCGCATAATCTTCCCCCTCCTCCCTGGTCCATTCGATCAGATTCGGCACGATTCGCTCAAGATTCGCCACGCCCAGCCGACTGGCTTCCACGGCGTCGTTTCCGAGGTCTTCGCGCTGCGACCGGGGATCCAGGGGATTGCCCGTCTGGCGCCCGTAGAAATACAAGGGATCGCCGGCCCGCTCCGTGACCCAGCCGTTCAGCGCCGCCTTGATTTCGTCCTCGGTCGCGGCGTCGGGAATGGGCCGATACCCCCAGCGAACGCTCCATTTGTCGTATTCGCCGATCGCAGGCAAGAAATTCGTCACCCCGTCTTCCGGCTGTGCGATATAATTGAAGCGGGCGTAATCCATAATGGACGGCGCCGTGCCGCGCGCGCTCGTAAACGTGGGCGAACGCAGCGAATCGACGGGAAATGCGTAGCTCGAACCCCAGTTATGCGGCAACCCGATCGTGTGCCCCACCTCGTGGGCAGATACGAACCGAATCAATTCCCCCATTACCTCGTCGTCGAATCGTACGCTGCGCGCGTCGGGGTTCGAAGCGGCGGTCTGCACGAAATACCAGTTCCGCAAAAGGTTCATCACATTGTGGTACCACCCGATGTCGCTTTCGAGAATTTCCCCCGTGCGCGGGTCGTGCACATGCGGCCCGTAGGCGTTTTCGATATCGGAGGGGAAATAGCGAATCACGGAATACCTCACATCCTCCGGGCTGAATTCCGGGTCCTCCTCCGCAGAAGGCGGATCTTTGCCAATAATGGCGTTCCGGAAACCGGCTTCCTCGAATGCCGCGTTCCAGTCGTCCACCCCCTGTTTGATGTACGGCCGCCACTTCATCGGAGTGGCCGGATCGATGTAGTATACGATGGGACGCACCGGCTCCACCAGTTCGCCGCGCGCGAAAGCCTCCGGGTCGGAGGGTTCGAGCCGCCATTTCGTAATGAAGCATTTTTCCTCCGCCCGCTGCGCATCCGCTCCGTAGTCGATCGTTTCCACATTGAAATATCCCACGCGGGCGTCGCAGGGGCGCGGCGTCATGAGCTGGTCCGGCAGAAGCACCATGGACTGGTTCATTTCCACGGAAATCGTGCCGGTCGAGGGGTTTTCAGGCGGTTCGTCCGCCGAGTACGTCAGCGTATGGCGCACTTCGATATTACGGGGAAAGCTTTGGGCCGAATTCACATAGGAACGATCCTTGTCCAGACTCTTGACCTTGTGGCGCTCGCGGCTGGACGAACTGAGGCCCAGAAATCGAACGTCCGTCGAAAAGAGTTCCGTCACGTCCACGACGGACCGGGTGGAATCGTCGTTGCGGGCGAGAATATCGAAGGCGCCCACCACGGGTTCAAGGTTGGCGTTGCGAACCGCCTGGTAAATCGGGCGCTCCTCGCTCGCCACGCTTTCGTAGGAGACGATCCGAAGAAGCACCTTGTCCGCTTGCCGCTGCCACCGAAGCGCCTGGGTATTGGTCTTTTGTCCCCCGTAGCCCATGCCCGGATGCGTGCGCGCCTGGCGGGTTACGAGAATCATCTCCCGGCCGAGCAACGTATCCGGAATCTCGAAAAGGAGCTGCTCCGCATCGCGATGCACGGTAAACAACCCCGCGTCGGTGGTCATGCTTTCCTTGACGACCTCCGAATACTTTTTCATTTTCGAATCGGAATCCTCCGAATCTTTGGCGTCCGAAGACGGGGCGTCCGCCATGCGAGCGGTTTGCAATCCGAGGCTGCACCCCCCGAATAAAACCGCGAGAGCAAGCAACGACGAAAGCGAAGGAATTCCAGAACGAGGCATGGGATCAGGCTGGGTCAAAGGGGTGCGAGACAAACGCTTCGGGATACGCTGATCAAATCGTAATGTCTGCATGGGGTTCCCATGGCGCCCCATAGACAGCGGGAGACATGCGGGCGCGGCGGGCGCGCCTGCACATGGGACGCCTCTCTAAGGTTGGCTGAGTTTGCGCAAGACAGGGCCGGAAGAAGGCGCCTTAAAAACTAAGGTTCGAAAATCCCGAGCCTTAAAAAATGAACCGCCGCGAAAATTTACAGCACCGTCCAGTCCTTTGGCGCGTCGGTCAGGTTGCGCACGCCGTCCTTGCGCAGGCACGCGACGTCTTCGATGCGGACGCCAAAACGTCCCGGAAGGTAGACGCCCGGCTCGATCGTCACGACGCACTCCTCTGGCAACGGCTCGTCCACGAGGCGGGACAGGCGGGGCCATTCATGAATTTCCAACCCGACGCCGTGTCCGAGGCTGTGCGAAAACGCTTCGCCGTATCCCCCCTCCCGGATCACGTCGCGGGCCAGCGCATCGACTTCCCGGGCCTCCATGCCCGCCCGCGCATGCCGCAACGCATGGGTCTGCGCAGCAAGCACCAGGTCGTACACCTCCGGAACGAGCGGATCCGGGGGGCCTACCGCCATCGTGCGCGTCATGTCCGAAGCGTATCCGTCCAGAAAACACCCGAAATCCAGCAACAGCGCGTCCCCGGACTGGACCGCCCGATCCGATGGCTGCGCATGCGGAAGCGCGCTGCGGGGCCCGGACGCCACGATCGGATCGAAGGCCATGCGCTCCGCGCCGCGCCCAAGGTGTTCCGCCACGATCCGGGCGGCGATTTCCTTTTCCGTGCGACCGGGGCGAAGCCATTCCTTCAGAAACGCGAATACTTCCCCCGTCAAGGCCTGGGCGGCGCGGATCCGTTCCTGTTCCGCCGGGCTTTTGCAGGCCATCAGCGGGGCAAGCAGGTCGGATTTTCCGATCCATTCGATTTCAGGAAAATGCTTCCGGAGCGTTTCGAGACCCGAAACGACAAGACGATCCGAGGCATAAACCGCCTTGCGCGCGCCCGTCAGACATCCTTCCGCCGCGGCGCATTCGGCTGCGGTGCGGTGCGCAGGTTTCATTACGCAGACCGCGGCGCCCGCGACTTCGTCGTGGGCTTGCGTGCGGTAGCGCCCATCCGTCACGAAATGCGCCGCCTTCTCCCGCACGATCAGTACGCCATGCGACCCCGTGAAGCCGCAGCCCCAACGCACCTGGGCGGGATGCGTCAGGTACAGGGCGTCTGCGGACAAGGAGCCAAGCAGGGCGCGGAGAGAAGCGATGCGATCCACGAAAAACTCCGAAAATAGCGCAAGAAAGAACTGCGCCCGCCAACAGACGTCAAGTCCGCGTACTGTAATTGGGCGCTTCCTTGGTGATGAAGACGTCGTGCGGGTGGCTTTCCCGTTGCCCGGCGCTCGTTACGCGAATAAACTGCGCCGTTTCTTGCAGCTCCCGAATGTTCGCCGACCCGCAGTACCCCATGGCCGCCCGCAACCCGCCCAGCATCTGATGCACGACCTCGTCCAGCGCGCCGCTGTACGGAACGCGGCCTTCAATGCCCTCTGGAACGAGTTTGGCGAGATCGTCCTCCGCATCCTGAAAATACCGATCCTTCGACCCCGATTCCATCGCCGCTACGGAGCCCATGCCGCGGTAACTTTTGAACTTGCGGCCTTCATAGAGAATGGTCTCGCCGGGGCTTTCTTCCACCCGCGCAAAAAGCCCCCCGATCATCACGGAATCGGCGCCTGCGGCCAAGGCTTTCGGGATATCCCCGGTCTGCTTGACGCCCCCGTCCGCAATGACCGGAACGCCGTGCCTGTGCGCCGCCGCCGCGCAATCCATGACCGCCGTAAGTTGCGGCACGCCGACGCCCGCGACAATCCGGGTCGTGCAGATGGAGCCGGGGCCAATGCCCACCTTGACTGCATCGGCGCCCGCTGCGATCACCGCTTCGGCGGCCTCCGCCGTGCCTATGTTGCCTGCGATCACATCCCGATCCCCCGAAATCGATTTGATGCGCTCCACGGTCCGCAGCACGCCGTCGGAATGGCCATGCGCCGTATCCACCACCAGAAAATCCACGCCGCTTTCCGCCAGCGCCGTCGCCCGTTCCGCTGCGTCCGCCGTTACGCCGATGGCCGCCCCCACGCGCAAGCGCCCGTGCTCGTCCTTGCAGGCATGGGGGTACTTGCGTTTTTTGTCGAGGTCCTTGAAGGTAATCAGTCCTTTGAGGTTGCCGGCGTCGTCCACGACCGGCAGTTTCTCGATTTTGTGCTTTTGCAACAGCGCTTCCGCCTGCTCCAGCGTCGTGCCCACGGGCGCCGTCACCAGGTTTTCCCGGGTCATCATTTCCCGAAGCAGCGTGCGTCCATCGGGCGCAAAACGCAGGTCGCGGTTCGTGACGATCCCTGCGAGCCGTTGTTCGGCGTCCACGACAGGAATGCCTCCGATGCGGTACCGCTCCATCATCGCGCAAGCATCCGCCACGGTGTTTTCCGGATGCAAGGTGATGGGGTCGAGGATCATGCCGCTTTCGGAGCGTTTCACGCGGCGAGCCTCGTCCGCTTGCCGCTCAATAGACATGTTTTTGTGCAATACCCCGGCCCCGCCTTCCCGGGCGATCGCAATAGCCATTCCAGATTCGGTCACCGTATCCATGGCGGCGGACAGCAACGGAATGTTCAGGGTAATGCGGGGCGTCAGTGTCGTTTTCAGCGAAACGTCCCGGGGCATGACGGACGAATGCCGGGGCATGAGCAGCACATCGTCGTAGGTAAGCCCCTCCTTGCGAATCCGTTCAAGGAGCAACTGGTCTTTGGTGGTCATGGCGTCCTTTCATTGCATGTGTACCTGGCGTTTAAGCCGTCGGACTTCGAAGGGCTGCAAGCGCCTCCATTTTCCGATCCGAACGCCTTTGGCGGTCAGTCCCGCATAATTTACCCGTTCGAGCGTCGCGATTTCATGGCCCAGCGCTTCAAACATCCTGCGAACCTGCCGGTTGCGGCCTTCGTGCATGCGCAGCCCGACTTCGCGCCGGTTGGGCAAGGCGACGTAGGCGGCCTCGTCTGCTTTCGCCAGGCCCTCCTCCAGGGCTACGCCCTTTTTGAGGAGATCAAGCTCATGGGGCTTCACGGCGTCGCGCGTGCATACCCGGTACAATTTATCTACCTCGTATCGCGGATGCATCAGCCGGTGAGCCAGTTCCCCGTCGTTGGTGATGAGCAGCACGCCCGAAGTATCCCGGTCCAGGCGGCCCACGGGAAACAGGCTGTGCTTGTCGGCGTCGGGAAGCGCCAGCAGGTCCATCACGGTGCGCCTTTTTCGGGGGTCGTTTTTAGTCGTGATGGTATTCTTCGGCTTGTTGAGGAGGATGTATGCATGGGGCGACGCCGAAATGCGCTTCCCGTTCACCTCCACCGCATCGTCCGTCGCGACCAACGTAAAGAATTCCCGGACCTGCGCCCCGTTGATCTTGACGAGTCCTCGTTTGATCAGGTTGTCCGCCTCGCGGCGCGAGCACACGCCTGCCCGGGCAATATACCGGTTCAGGCGCATGCCGTCGTTTCCGTTTCGGGATGCGTCAGACGCCTTGAGCGTTTCGGACGTCCCGGATGCCTCCGGACGGTTGGGCGAACGGGCCGCTGCGGCGCCCTTGCGCTTCCTTCGTGCAGGAATTTCGGAGGGCATGACGGCAAACAGGGGTCCTGGACAGAAAGCGCGTAGCGTGTACGGGCAATGAACGAAGCAGCGCGCGATCTGTTCTTGTCCGGGAAAATTCCGATGCGCCGCGTTATCCCCCGGTTTCCGGGGCCGCTTCCCCTGACTGATCCGCCTCGTCCTGATTCTCCCCGGCCTCGTCTTCCTGTTGCAATTGCAAGAGTTCGGCCCGCTCCCGACTGAAAGCAGGATCTCCAAGGATTTCCTCAATTTCGCGCAAGGTGGGCAGGTCGTTGAGGTCTCCCAGCCCGAATTGCTCCAGAAAAGCGCTCGTCGTGGCGTAAATCAGGGGGCGCCCCAGCGAATCGCTTCGGCCCGCCACGTCAATGAATCCCTGTTCCATCAGTTTGCCCAGCGCATACCCGGAATCGACGCCGCGCACAAAATCGATTTCCGGCTTGGTGACCGGTTGCCGGTACGCCACGATAGCAAGGGTCTCCATAAGCGAGCGCGACATTTTCCGGACTCGCTCGCGATTGAAAAAAGATTTCAGGTACGGAGCCATCGAGGCAATGGTCGCCATTCGAAAGCCCGCCGCCCATCGCTCAATCCGAAAAACGCGGCCTTCTGCCTCGTACGCTGCATTCAGGTCGGCGACCGCCTCCAGCACATGCGCATCCGCGGGAGCGGCGTTTCCCGTCACGTCGCTATACGTCCCGGTAATTTCCCGCGAGGAAACCGGACGATCCGCCGCAAACACCAGGGCTTCGGCGACCTGGGCAAGCGTTCGATCCGCCAATCCGCGTATGGAAGCCATGTTTTTCATCAATCTGTGCCCGTTTCCGGTCTCTTCTGGTCGCTTTCGCCGGGGCTGTCCGGGGCGTCGGATTCCGGACTGTGCAGGGCAAGGTAAAAATCAATCGGATTTTCTTCCGGAATATGTACGCGCACCTGCTGCGCCTGAACGAGTTCGAGCACGCCCAGAAAGGCGGCCACGATAAATGGCTTCGACCGACTCGCGACAAGCGCGGCAAACGAAAGCGGCTGGTCCGCCTCAAGGCGCTCCAGTAAAAACGCCCGCTGCTGCTCAATCGAATATTCTTCGCGAGCCACATCGTGCATCGCTTCCTCCGGCGCCGTTGCAAGGATGCGTTTCAGCGCCGACACCAGATCGAAAACAGAGGCCTCCAGCACCGGTTCCTGCCCCCACGCGGCGCGTTCGGCAATAGCCTGACTGCGCGTAAAGCGTTGCGCTCGTTCGTTTTCGAGCGAAACAAGATGGGCAGACGCTTCCTTGTACCGGACATATTCCAGCAGCCGTTCCACCAGCTCGCGTCGCGGATCGATCGGGTCTCCGGCTTCATCGACCTCCTGTCCAGGGAGCAGCATGCGGGCCTTTACGCCAATCAGGATGGCCGCCATATACAGAAATTCGCCCGCGCTGTCGAGATCAATCTGTTTCAGCAGGCGCACATGCTCCAGATACTCGTCCGCAATGCGCGCAACCGGAATATCGAAAATATCCAGCTCGTCCCGCCGAATAAAAAAGAGGAGCAAGTCCAGAGGCCCCTCAAAGTTTTCAAGATTGGCCTGATACATTTAGGGGTGCTCTGATTAAGTCCTTGTGCTGCAAGGAAAAAGTGTCAATAATTAATGTGTTTTCCGAACCAGGTTGCCGTTTCCTCCAGTCCCTGTGCAAGGGCCATGCGAGGAACCCAGCCGAGTTCTTTGCGGGCAAGGTCGAAACCCAGCACGCTCCGGCGCTGTTCGCCAGGCCGTTCCGCTTCATGGCGTCGCGCCAGCTTCGGCGCCATCCGATCCCGTAAGGTATCGAAAAGATCGTTTACGCTGGTTTCTGTCGCCGTGCCAATATTGAATACGCCTGATCCGTCGTAGCGGAGCGCCTTCAGGTTGGCCTGCGCCACATCGCCCACATACACATAATCCCGCGTCTGCAAACCGTCTCCGTAGACGACGGGCTGTTCGCCCCGCAACATGCGTTGCGCAAAAATCGCAATAACCCCGGCCTCTCCGTGGGGATTCTGCCGGGGGCCGTACACGTTCCCGTAGCGAAGGGCGACAAAGGGTATGCCATACTGATTTCGGTAATAATCGAGGTAGCGTTCCGAGCACAGTTTGGCGACGCCGTACGGGGACAGGGGCCGCGTGGCGTGCCGTTCGTCCTGCGGGGCATAGTCGGGTTCCCCGTAAATGGCCCCGCCCGTCGAGGCGAAAACGACTTTCTTCAGTCCCGCCCGACGACCGGCCTCCATGACATTCAGCAAGCCGAGAATATTGACGGTCGCGTCGAAGGACGGATCCGCCACGGATTTGCGCACATCCATTTGCGCGGCATGGTGCACGAACGCCTCGAAACCCTGCTCCATCATGCAGGCCGCCGCTTCGCGGGATCGAATGTCCATTTCATGAAAAACGGCGCCCTCCGGAATGTTTTCCCGGCGTCCTCCGGACAAATCGTCGAGAATATGCACATCGTGGCCCTCCGAAAGCAGGGCCTCGCTTACATGAGACGCTATGAAGCCGGCGCCGCCGGAAACCAGTATTTTCATGCCTTCCCTTCTGGCAAAAGCGCAGCGGTGGAAAGCTGGTCTTCCCGAAAAAGCATGGTCGCTACCCGCTGTATGTCTTCGACGGTAACCCGCCCGATCGCATCGTTGATTTCGTCAAGGGTCAGGTGCCGTCCGAAATACAATTCCTGCCGTCCGATGCTCATCATGCGGTTGCTCATGCCTTCCAGGCCAAGCATGAGGGCGCCGCGGACCTGATTTTTGGCCTCGTTCAGCGTTCGCCGCCCGACAGGAACATCGGTAAAATGCCGAAATTCCTTCCGAATCAAGGCTTGCACGCGTTTCATCTTGCTTATATCCGTCGCGGCGTACACCCCGAAATCGCCCGAATCCGAGTGCATATTCGCGAACGATCCGATGCTGTAGCAAAAGCCGTATTTTTCCCGCACATTCTGATTGAGCCGGCTGGACATTCCTCCGCCCAGCAACGTATTTACTACGCTGAACGCTACCCGGTCCGCATCGGTTACGCTCAACCCGCGCGCGCCCAGCACGAAATGCGCCTGCTGAACGGGGCGGGCTTCCACGAAATTTCGGGGTGCGTAGCCGTTGGCGGGCGTGCGCCGAATCGGGCGGTCGGCTTCTGGAATATCCCCAAGCATCTTTTCGGCAAGGCGCACAATGTCGTCGTGCTTCGCGTTGCCCGCCACGACCAGCGCCATGCGATTCGGCGCATAGTGATTTTCCATATAGCCGCGCAACATGGCCCGGTCGAACGATAGCACCGTTTCGGGATACCCGATCACGGGAGCGCCGAGCGCATGGCCTTCGTACACGACGGATTCGAACCGGTCGAACACGAGTTCTTCCGGGGTATCCTCGTACATTTTTATTTCTTCGAGAATGACCCCCTTTTCCTTTTCTATCTCCTTTTCGGGGAGTGTCGGAAAGCGCACCATGTCGCACAGCGTATCGATCGCCCGGGCAAGGTGCTCGTCCAGGGCGCGCGCATAGTAGCAGGTGTATTCCTTGCCCGTAAACGCATTCAGGTAGCCGCCCACGGATTCCATGCGGCGCGCGATATGGTGCATGCGCCGCTTCTTCGTGCCCTTGAACGCCATATGTTCAAGGAAATGGCTGACGCCGTGCTCCGCATCGCGTTCGTCCCGGCTACCCGCCGCGATCCATAGGCCCACCGAAACAGAGCGAACCGACGGAATGCGCTCCGAAAGCACCCGAACGCCGTTCGGCAGCGTGGTTTTCCGGAAACACGGCGATATGCCGTTTCCCGCGTGTTTCATGACGTATCCGTATCCTTAACGAGGCCTGTGCTTCCGATGTCCGCCTCGGCCATCGCGTCCGTCGCGACCTCCGCGTCCGTCGCGCTCCCGATAGGATCCGCCTCCCCGACCGTCGCGCCGGGAGCCGCCGCCGCCGCTGCGCGAATGCTGAGCGCGGCGGGGCCGTTCTTCCTGCCCGTCTTCTCTCGGCGGCAAGAACGACTTGCGGCTCAGGCGAAGTTTTCCGTCGTCGCGAATCTCAACGAGTTCGACCTTGACCTTGTCGCCAACCTGGAAATAGTCCTCCACGTTTTCGACATATCCATGGTCCAGTTCGGAGATATGGAGCAACCCTTCCTTGCCCGGCAGAATCTCGATGATGGCGCCGAAGGCAAGAATGCTTTTTACCGTTCCTTCGTACGTGTCGCCCGGCTCTGGCACCGTCACAATGCCTTTGATCAGGTCAATGGCCGCCTGGGCGTCTTCCTGGTTGGTGGCGGAGATCGTTACGAGGCCCTTTCCGTCCTTGTCCTCGATTTCGATCGACGTGTTCGTATCGCGCTGCATGCCCTGGATAACCTTTCCGCCGGGCCCAATGATGGCGCCGATAAACTCTCCGTCCACGGCAATCTGCGTAAGCCGAGGCGCATAGGGAGACAAATCATTCCGTGCTTCGCCGATCTCCTGGTCCATAATGTCCAGAATATGCCGCCGCGCGTCCCGAGCCTGCTCCAGCGCCTGCCGCAGCACGTCCCGGGAAAGCCCTGCAATCTTGATATCCATTTGACAGGCCGTCACGCCGTCGCGCGTACCCGTCAGTTTGAAATCCATATCCCCCAGATGATCTTCTGTGCCGAGGATATCGGTGAGCACCGCCGTGCGCCCATTTTCGCTGATAAGCCCCATGGCGATTCCCGCCACCGGCTTGCGCACTGGAACGCCTGCATCCATCAGCGCCATGGACCCCGAGCATACGGACGCCATGGAGGAGGAACCGTTCGACTCAAGCACATCGGCATTCACGCGGATGGTATAGGGAAATTCTTCCAGCGAGGGAAGCATGTCCTGCAACGCCCGCTCGGCAAGCATGCCGTGGCCTATTTCCCGGCGGCTGGCGCCGCGAATGAATTTCGCCTCCCCCGTGCAAAATGGGGGAAAGTTATAATGCAGATAAAATCGCTTGTCCTCCGTGGAAAAGATTTGATCCACTGCCTGCACGTCCCGCCCTGTCCCGAGCGTGATGGAGGCAAGCACCTGTGTTTCGCCGCGGGTGAAAACCGCCGAGCCGTGTACGCGCGGCAAGTAGCCCGTGGCCGTCGATATTGCGCGCACTTCGTTCAGCGTACGTCCGTCGATGCGGCGGCCTTCGTTCAGAATCATGGTCCGCATGGCTTGCCGCTCAAGCGTACGAACCGCCTCGCGTATGTGTCCCGCAGCGAATCCTTCGGGCGTGGCGTCGGCGCCGTCTTCGCCAAGCAACTCCGTCGCCACATCATTCCTGATTTGGTCCAGTCCTCCATAGAACGCCCCCTTTTCGTACGGCGTGCGAAGGTGGTCGTCGATTCGGCTGCCGACGGCCTCCGAAACTTTCTCCAGAACGCCCTCGGGCAGCGTCGCGAGTTGCGGCTCGAACGGTTCCGCGGCGCCCGCTTCATTCACCAGCTCATGCTGCAGGGCGCACAATTTGCGAATCGCCGCGTGCGCTACGTCCAGCGCTTCCAGCATCTCTTCCTCGTCTACCTCGCGCATCTCCCCTTCGACCATCACGATGGCGTCCTCCTTGCCCGCCACGACGATATCCATGTCGCTCTCCGCCGTTTCCTCAATCGTCGGGTTGACGACAAACCCCTCGTCGACGCGCGCCACGCGCACCTCTGCGATGGGGCCGTCGAACGGGGCTCCGGCAAGCATCAGCGCTGCGGAAGCGCCCACGCCCGCAAGCACGTCGGCGTTATGCTGCTCGTCGGCGGAAATCACGTACGCAATGATTTGCGTCTCATGCAAAAAGCCATCCGGGAACAGAGGGCGAAGCGATCGGTCCACCAGCCGCGACGACAAAATTTCCTTGTCCGTTGGGCGGCCTTCCCGTTTAATGAATCCGCCTGGAATCTTTCCGCCCGCCGAAAATTTTTCGCGATACTCTACGGTAAGGGGGAAAAAACTCTGCCCCTCGCGCACCTCGTTAGAAATCACGGCGGTGCACAACACCATGGTGTCGCCCAGCCGAACCACGGCCGACCCGCCTGCCTGCCGCGCAAGGCGGCCCGTCTCCAGCGAGAGGGTTTTGCCCGGCGCCAGCTCGATTTCTTTATGGGTATAGGTTGTCATTTTTTTTCTTTGTCCTCGTTTTCGTGCAATGGCCTGCGCGTCGTTTGCCTGCGCAGGAATCGGTTTTCTTGCGTACTCAGTCTCTCTGCCGTCCGGCGCCAAAAGCGTCGCCCGCGCGTGAAAAACGCATGCGGCGCATACTTTGGCTCATGTCCATTGGAGAAATGCGGTTGACCGGGCGTACGCGTTACTTGCGAATACCCAATTTCTTAATGATAGAACGATAGCGTTCTATATCCCGGTCCATCAGATAATTGAGCAAGCGGCGCCGTTTTCCTACGAGTTTCAGCAAGCCTCTTCGCGTAGAGTGATCCCCCGGATGAAGCTTGAGGTGTCCGTTCAGTTCGTTGATGCGATGCGTGAAGATCGCAATCTGGACTTCCGGGGCGCCGGTATCGTCAGCCGATTCGCCATACGTCCCGACCAACGTTTTTTTCTGTTCTGTCGTAATCATGGCGTGTTCTATCCTCTTTAGATTATGCCATCGTAAAGAAGAACGCCTGCCCAGCGGGAAGGCGTACAAACAAGGGACGCTGCGTCAGCTTCCCTCAAGTATCTCCCTGCTACGCACTTTGTCTTCCGAAAGTTGCCTCGCCAGTTCGTTTTTTGAGCCAAAACGTCGTTCGCCGCGCATTCTGGAGACGAATTCCACGCGAAGAATTTCATCGTACAGGTCCTCGTCCAGGTCCAGCAGGTGCACTTCAAGCGTCCGCCGCGCGCCTTCGAACGTAGGCCGCACGCCGATGTTCATCATGCCCATCAGGGCCGTATCCCGGTTTTTCGCCGCGCGGCGCACCCGCACGGCGTATACGCCCTGGGCGGGAATCGCCTTGCGCGGATGCGTTACTTCTATATTCGCCGTCGGGAAGCCGATGTCCCGGCCCCGGCCTGCGCCCCGAACCACTTTCCCTTCGAGGCCATAGGGCCGGCCAAGCATGGTTGCGGCGGCCGCTACGTCTCCGGCTTCTTCGAGGAATTGCCTGATCTTTCGGGAAGAAACGGCTTGTTCCGCTACGATCCGGGCCGGCGCCATATCCACCGTAAAGCCATGCCTCGCTCCCAGCGTCCGCAGCAGGTCCGCATTGCCTCGCCGATCCCGTCCGAAGGCGTGATCGTAGCCAATCACGATTTTTCGCGCGCCAATGCCCCGAACCAGCACATTCTCCACGAACGCTTCTGCAGACAGGCGGGAAAATTCCTTCGTAAAGGGCAGCACGATCAATTGCTCCAGGCCCGCGGCCGCCATCAGGTCCGCCCGCTCTTCGATTGTGGTCAGGAGCGGCAACGGCGTTCCTTCCACGATTTCCCGGGGGTGCGGATGAAAACTCAGCACGGTGCTGATTCCCTCTCGCGCCCGGGCGCGTTCCCGCAAGTACTGCAAAATAGCCTGGTGGCCCAGGTGCACCCCATCGAACGTGCCTACGGTAAGCACGGAGGCCCTGTCCTTGCGGACCTGATCGAGTCCATGCAGTCGTTTCATGCGAGCCGCTCCCGGATTGTTGTCCGAAGGGCGTCCACGGTCCAGGCGTCGTCCGCGGAGAAGCCGCCGATTCGGGTGCGGCGCAGCTGCGCGATATGCGCGCCAACGCCCAGCGCCTGCCCGAATTCATGCGCAAGACTGCGAATATAGGTTCCCCGTGAACATTCGACCGAAAAAGAAACATCCGCGCCCTTGCGCTCCAGGATATCGAACGACCGGACGGTGACAATGCGGCGCGGCGGGACGACGGCTTCGCCCCGGCGCATTTTGCGATACAGGCGTTCGCCCCCCTGCTTGACGGCGGACCAGGCAGGGGTTACTTGCTCGATAACGCCCAGGAAGCGATCGCGCGCATGAAGCAGGTCTTCGTCCCGGATGTTCGACGGATCGCGCCGCTCGGTCACCTTGCCGTCGGCGTCGTAGGTGTCGGTGGTTTCGCCAAGCCGCATCGTGGCCTCGTAGGCCTTGGGCAGCTCCATGAATTTTTCCATCAGCCGCGTCGCCTGGCCCGTCAGGATCATCAACAGCCCGGTGGCAAGCGGATCGAGCGTTCCGGCATGGCCCGCCTTGCGTACGCCGAGCAAGGGTCGCAGCGCGCGAATTACGTCGAAGGAGGACCAGCCCTGGGGTTTGTCCAGCGGGAGCGCCGCCCGCTCGAAGTTTTCCGGCAAGGTCGGCGCCGGGTAATAGACCGTTTCGATATCGAGGTCCCGAATAAAGGTCTGTGTCATTGCAAACCGGCTTCCCGGCTTTCCCGTTCGGCCCGTATCCGGTCGAAAATATCGTCCATGCGCTTTGAGGCGTGCAGGCCTTCGTCCAGAAAAAAACGAATATCCGGGACCGCCCGCAACTGATGCCGAATGCGTCGGGCCAGGGCGGCTCGAATCTCTGTTTTCAGGTCTGTAAAATGCTGAAATGCGGCGCGGCGCGCTTCGATGTCCTGTTCGTAGATGCTGATATCCACATACGCTATGCTCAGGTCCTTCGTTACGCGCACATTCGTGAGCGCGTACATGCAGGGGATGCGTTCCGAAAAGGCCGTTTGCAGCAGGCTTGCGATTTCCCGTTGCAACAGCCGGGCCACGCGTTCGGTGCGAATGCTCATGGCGCATCACAGAAATGTAAGGAGACGATGTCGTAACCTTGCGCATCGCGCCGGGCGCATCTATACAGGCGATCCTGCCGCGAGCGTACGTTTTTCTTCAACGATCTCATAGCCCTCAATCTGGTCTCCCACCTTCAGGTCGTTGTATCCCCGGACAGAAATACCGCATTCGTAGCCGCTTTGCACTTCGCGCACATCGTCCTTGAAACGCCGGAGCGAATCGATTTCCCCCTCGTAAATCACCACGCCTTCGCGAATAACCCGAAAATGATCGTTGCGGCGGATTTTTCCTTCGATTACATAGCACCCCGCCACGGTGCCGGCTTTGGGCACCTTGAACAGGTTTCGTATTTCCACCGTGCCCTTCGTGATTTCCTTTTCTTCGGGAGACAACAGGCCTTCGAGGGCGTCCCGGATATCCTCGATGGCGTCGTAGATGACCGAGTACGTCCGAATGTCGATCTCTTCGCGTTCGGCGAGTAGCCGGGCGCCGGGCGTCGGACGCACCTGAAATCCGATAATCACCGCATCGGACGCCGAAGCCAGCATGACGTCGCTTTCGGTGATGGCGCCTACGCCGCTATGAATCACATTGAGCGCCACCTCGTCCGTGCTCAGTTTGAGCAGGGAATCCTCCAGGGCTTCGACCGACCCGCCCACATCCGCCTTGATAATCATATTCAGCTCCTTGAAATCGCCAAGCGCGAGGCGGCGGCCAATCTCGTCCAGCGTAATATGTTTCTTCTGCCGCAAGGACTGTTCCCGGCGAATCTGCTGGCGGCGCTGGGAAATATCCCGGGCTTCTTTTTCTTCGTCCAGACCCACCAGTTGATCCCCTGCTTCGGGCGAGCCGCTCAGCCCCAGCACCATCGCAGGCTGAGACGGACCAACCTCCTCTATCCGGTGATCCCGCTCGTCGAACATGGCCCGTACGCGCCCGTTGTACAGGCCGGCGATAAAGTAGTCGCCGAGGCGGAGCGTCCCGTTGCGCACAAGCACCGTCGCTACATTGCCCCGTCCCTTTTCCAGGCGCGATTCGATGACCACGCCGTCCGCATTGCGATCCGGGTTGGCCTTGAGTTCCATGACTTCCGCCTCGAGCAGAATCTTGTCCATCAAATCGTTCACGCCTTCTCCCGTGTGGGCGGAAACCAGTGCGCACTGCACCTTGCCGCCGTATTGCTCGACCAGCAAATTCTGGTCGGCCAGCTGCTGCATTACCCTTTCCGGGTTCGCCTGCGCCCGGTCTATCTTGTTGATCGCGACGACGACCGGGACGTCTGCGGCCCGGGCATGGTTGATGGCCTCGATCGTCTGGGGCATTACGGCGTCGTCGGCAGCCACCACAAGCACCACGACATCCGTCACCTTGGCGCCCCGGGCCCGCATCGCCGTAAACGCTTCGTGCCCCGGGGTATCCAGAAACGTGATGTCCCGACTATCCGGAAGATGCACCTTGTGGGCGCCGATATGCTGGGTAATGCCGCCTGCTTCGCCCGCCACGACATTGGCGTTTCGAATGTAGTCCAGAAGGGAGGTTTTGCCATGATCCACATGGCCCATCACGGTTACGATGGGCGCTCGCGCTTTCAGCGCCGCCGGATCGTCTTTCTCCAGCCGAATGTCTTCCATGCCGAATTCGGTAATGAATTCGACGTCGTATTCGTACTCGTCGGCTACGAACGAAATGGTGTCCGCGTCAAGGCGCTGATTGATCGACACGATCATCCCTGACTCGAAGAGTTTCTGAATCACTTCGTTCACCGGCATATTCATCAGCCCGGCAAGGTCGCCCGTCGAAACGAATTCGGGGATCCGGAGCACCTGTTCCTGCTCTCGCTGCTCTTCGATTTCCTGCTCTCGCTGTTCTGCATGACGTTCCCGCCTGCGGCGCCGCCGCTGACGTCGCGCGCCGCCCGCTCCCTGCTCGATTTCCCGAAGCGTCTTCTGGAGGGTTTCTTCAATGGCCTCTTCGTCCACGCCGGTCCCTTTGCGGCGGCGTTTGCGCTTGGCGGTCTGGCGGCCGTCCGATCCCTGCACGGCGGGCTCCTCGTCGGCAGGCGCAGTGGTCTTCCGTTTGCGCTTTCTTTTTCGTTTGCGCTTGCCGGAGGCCTCATCCTTCTTGACTTCGGAAAGGTCCATTTTGCCGAGCACCTTGGTTCCCGCCAGCTTGTAGCGCTTTGCGGAAAGCGTTTCGGCTTCGGGGTCTTCCTCGTCGTTGATCGGTTCTTCCAGGAGGTCTGCGTCCGGCGCATCCTCTAAAGCATCTCCCGGCGTTTCGAGGGGCGCCTCTTCGCCGGTTTCTTCTACCGCCAATGGTTCTGGCGGCGGCTTCTCGACAGGCGCTTCCTTGGCAGGAACGTCTTCTTCTGCAATGGGCTCCGGTTCGGGTTTCTCCTCGGCGGGCGTCTTTGCTTCGGCAGGCTCCGGCATTGGGGCGGGCGCTTCCTCCGCCGCCGTTGCTTCCGCAGGCGCTTCTTCTGCGGGCGTTTCTTCTGCGGGCGTTTCCGCCGCCGCGGGTTCTTCTTCGTCCGATACCGGTTCGGCTGCCTTTTCCGCGGCTACGGCCTCTTCGGCGGGAGCGCTTTCTGTTGCTGCATCCTCTGGCTCAGGCGCCGCGGATTCGACAGGCACAGGTTCCGCTTCCGGCAACGGCTCCGCTCCATCGCCCGCTGCGGCGGGCGCTTCCGGTTCAGGTTCCACCGGCGGCGCGACCGGTTCAGACGGCGGCGGCGCTTCCGAAGCAATCTGTCGAGCCCGCTTCTTGTGCACGCGCTCCGCCGTTTCCCGTTCTGAGGCAAACGCATTCATCAGTGCGTCGTAGGCCGCTTCGTCCTTGATGGCCGCATTGATCCCCGGCCCGGTCAGCGCATCCGGATAACCGTTTTGCCGGAGGTAATCCTTCAACGTCTCCATAGAAACGTTGATGTCCCTCGCCAGCTTGTGCAGCCGCACTTTTTTGAATTTCGTCGTGGTCATTGGCAACAGCCGCCGTTCCTGAGTCTGCGATCTTTCCGGCTTGAGATTATCCTTCTTGCGCTTCTTGAGCGGCGTCCGGGGCGGGCGCCTGCCCCGGAACGGATACTTCCGCCTCCTCTTCCTCGAATTCGAGGCGAATCGTTTCCAGCACGTGTTGCGCCGTTTCCTGCTCCAGCCCGGAACGCCGCATCAATTCGTCCACGGAAAGCTCCACGACCTGCTTTGCGGTATCGCAACCGATATTGCGGAGTTTGTCCAGCGTATCGGGGGTGAAGGCGTCCGCAAATTCGTCGATCTCCACATCCTCTTCGTCTTCGGTGATTTCCCGGTATACGTCTATTTCATAGCCGGTCAGGCGCGAAGCAAGCCGTATGTTGATTCCGCCTCGCCCGATGGCCTGACTTACCTCCTCCGATTTCACAACCACTTTGGCGCGCGGCGGATCAAGGTCGTCGTTGATAGTTACGCTCACCGGATTCGCCGGAGAAAGCGCCCGCTCGATCAGGCGATAGGGGTCGCTCGAATATTCCAGCACATCGATATTTTCATTGCCCAGTTCGCGAACGACTGCATGAATGCGAACCCCTTTCACGCCGACGCATGCTCCTACGGGGTCGATCCTGTCATCGTTGCTCATCACCGCGACCTTGGCCCGGTCGCCGGGCTCGCGCACGATGCGTTTGATTTCCACGATGCCCTCGTAGATTTCAGGCACTTCCAGCTCGAACAGCCTTTCCATGAAAACGGGAGACGCCCGGCTGATAATGACTTGGGGGTTGCTGCCCAGGTCCCGTTTCACCTCTTGCACTACTGCTCTAAGCATGTCCCCCTTGCGATACCGGTCTTTGAATATCTGCTCGGAACGGGGAAGCACCAGCTCCACCTTGTTATGAATGACCAGTACTTCGCGCCGCCGCGTCTGGTAAATCTCTCCGACCACCACTTCGCCGATCAGGTCGGTATAGTCTTTGTAAATCTTTTCTTTTTCGATGTCGCGGATTCGCTGACTGAACGCTTGCCGGGCCGCCATAACCGCGCGACGCCCAAACCCCGTTATATTGATTTCGCTGGCCACCTCTTCGCCGATCTCGAAATCCTCGTCCACCTCTCGCGCCGCGTCCAGTTCGATTTCCGTGACCGGGTCCTTCAGGTTCCAGTTCGCCACGATATCCTGCACGTGGATGATCTGAATATCCCCGTTGTCCGGATTGAAAATGATATCGAAGTTGTCGTCTGCGCCGTACCGCTTGCGAATCATGGCCCGAAAAACATCCTCGACGATCAGCGTCAGGGAATCTCGATCAATAGCCTTTTCGCGCGCAATCTCTGCAAACGACGATATTAGATCCTTGCTTTGCATGTCTCGGTATTCCTTGCCGGCTGGTTCTGGTCTATGTATCAGGAGATATACGGTCGATTCCTACCATGGAAGCCGCACCTGCGCCTGCACCACATCGTCGAGGCGAATGCGGCGCACATCGGAACCGGATACGGCTACTTCAATAGCGTCGGCGGCTACGTTGAGCAACGCGCCGACTACTTCTGCGTCTCCGTTGTCGTCTCCGGTTGCATAGCGAACGCATACGTCCCGCCCTACGTTTTTCCGGTACTGCCGCGGCAATGCAAGGGGACGATCAAGGCCCGGCGTAGACACATTCAGCGTATACCTCCCCGTAACCACATCTTCCATATCCAGCAGAAATCCTGCCTCGCGGCTGATTTTCGTCAAATCGTCGGCGCCCAGCGCGTCCTCGCTGTCCACATAGATTTCGACCACGCGGGATCCCTTTGCGCCGCGCACCTGCACCTCAACGAGAAACACCGCCGAATCGGCGATCGCTTCTTCGACAAGCGCCGCAATGCGTTCGCGAAGCGCGTCGCATTCCTGTGCAAGCGACGGTCCGGTCATGAGTCGTTTTCCGTTTTTCGCGTTATAAAAAAAGCCCGTACCCGATAACCGGGCGGGCGCTAACGTACATACGCCAACCACAAAAAAAGGCGGTTTCGGGAGAAACCTCCTTACGTATTACGCCAGCCAGGGCGACATAGCGCAACTTTGCGCCATTGCCTGGCCGGACACTGCTCCGCAAAAAGTACAACACGGCCCGGCGGGGGTTGTTCCGATATTTTCGACACAGATTTGCGTGTCTGCGGCGTCGAAAAAAAGGGGGAGCCCGCTCACATGAGCGTGGGGCGTTTTTCCGCTTCCACCGGGTCGGGATAATCGAGCATATAGTGCAGGCCCCGGCTTTCGCGGCGCATTTGCGCGCTTCGGATAATCAGATAGGCTACCGCAATCATGTTGCGCAATTCGCACAATTCGACGGAAATGCGCGTCCGCCGATAGAATTCCTCGGTTTCCTTGTACAGAAGCCGGGTCCGCCGAAATGCCCGATCAAGTCGCAGGCTGGAGCGCACCACGCCTACGTAATCCCACATCACGCGGCGCAATTCGTCCCGGTTGTGCGAAGCAAGCACCCACTCCTGCGGGCGTTTGGCGTCGCTGGCGTCCCATGCCGGAATATCGTCCCGGAACGACTGGGTTCGCGCATATTCGATGGCGGCGCGGGTCGCCCGTTTGCTGAACACCAGCGCTTCCAGCATCGAATTGCTTGCGAGGCGATTGGCGCCGTGCAGTCCCGTACACGCGACTTCTCCGCACGCGAAGAGGCCGCCGATCGAGGTTCGTCCCGCATGGTCGGTAAGCACGCCGCCGCACTGGTAATGCGCCGCCGGAACGACCGGAATCGGTTGTCGGGTCATATCGATCCCGAACTTGAGGCAGGTAGCATGGATGTAGGGGAATCGCTCCCGGATCATGTCGGCGGGCTGGTGGGAAATGTCCAGCAGCACATGTTTGTCGCCATGCTTTTTGAGTTGCTCGTCGATGGCGCGGGCGACAATATCGCGTGGAGCCAGCTCTTTTCGCGCATCATAGGCGGGCATGAACCGTTCGCCTTTCCTGTTGTACAGTCGCCCGCCTTCTCCCCGCACGGCCTCCGAAATCAGGAAGGAATCCGCCTCCGGACCGTAGAGAGACGTCGGGTGGAACTGCACGAACTCCATGTTGGCGATTCGCCCCTTGGCCCGATACGCCATCGCCACGCCGTCCCCTGTCGCTACGTCGGGATTGGTGGTGTGCAGATAAATTTCTCCCGATCCGCCCGTAGCCAGCAGGGTTGATTTGGCGAGAAACGCCTCGACGCGATCTGCCCTGGAATCGTACGCGTAAGCGCCGAAGCAGCGAATGTCCGGCCGCAATTTCGTGACATGCTGCCCCAAATGATGTTCGGTAATCAGTTCGACGGCGAAGTGGTATTCGCAGGTGACGATATTCGGATGATTCCGGACCGCAGCAAGCAACGCGCGCTCTACTTCCCTCCCGGTGGTGTCCGCCGCATGCACAATCCGATCCGCGGAATGTCCTCCTTCCCGCCCCAGATGCAGGTCTCCGCCGCGATGCGTAAAATCGGCGCCCATTTCGATCAGTTCGCGCACCCGATCCGGCCCCTCTTCGACCACGAACCGCACGACCTCGGGATCGCAAAGTCCCGCCCCGGCCGCCACGGTATCTTCTATATGGCTGTCATACGAATCCGGCGGGGCCATGACCGCGGCAATGCCGCCCTGCGCATAGTTGGTGTTCGATTCGGCGGTTTCTTTTTTGGTTACGATCGCCACGGAACCGCGCTCGGCCACCTTCAACGCATACGAAAGCCCCGCCACGCCGCTCCCGATTACAAGAAAGTCTACCCTGACCATTGCGCTGTCCGTCTATGCGTCCGCTCGCTGCATCAAAAACGCCTTGACGAACGGTTCGATATCCCCGTTCATGACCGCTTGCACATCCGTCGCCTTGGTGTCCGTGCGGTGATCGTTGACCATCGTGTAGGGCTGAAACACGTAGGACCGGATCTGGCTTCCCCATTCGATTTTCTTTTTCGATCCCTCAAGCCGGTTCTTTTCCGCTTCCTTGATGTCTTGCTCCAGTCGGTATACGCGGCTTTTGAGCATCGTTTCGGCGCGATCCCGGTTCTGGAGCTGGCTGCGCTCCTCGGTGCATTCCGCCACGACCCGCGCTGCTTCGCCGTTCGACAATTTTCCGGTCCAGATCAGCCGTACGCCGGTTTCTACCTTGTTCACGTTCTGCCCGCCCTTGCCGCCGGAACGAAAGGTTTGCAGTTCCACATCGTCCGGGTTCAGCGCGATTTCTATGGCGTCGTCGACCTCTGGATACGCAAAGACGCTGGCGAACGACGTATGCCGCCTGCCGCTGGAATCGAACGGGGATATGCGCACAAGCCGATGCACGCCGGTTTCGGATTTCAGGTAGCCATAGGCGTACGGCCCCGTCACGCGAATGCTGGCGCTCTTGACGCCCGCCACGTCTCCCGCCTGATGCTCCACCAATTCAGCCTTGTATCCGTTCCGCTCGGCCCAGCGGGTGTACATCCTCAGCAACATTTCCGCCCAGTCCTGGCTTTCCGTGCCGCCCGCCCCGGGATGGATCGTGAGGATGGCCGGGCGTTCGTCGTCGGGTTCGCCCAGCATATTTTTGAATTCCAGGGCCTCCAGCGCCTTTTCCATGCGGGCGGTTTCCTCCTGGATTTCGCTCGAAAGGTCAGCGTCCTTTTCCTCTTCGGCAAGCAGCAGCAGCGTTTCGATATCGTCCGCCTGGCCGGACAGCGCCTCCCATGCATCGATCCAGCCCTGCTCGGCGGACAACTGCATTTCGACCTTGCGCGCGGCGTCCGCATTGCTCCAGAAATTCGGATCCATCCGTTTCCGGTTCAGCGCCTCGACGATATTTCTGCGGCGATCGACGTCAAAGATAGCCTCCGAGCGCACGCACGCGCTCCAGGAGAGATTGAATATGATCCTCGGAAACAGACATGGAGATACCGTTCAGGAACGTAAAACACGGATTGCCGAAACCATGGACGGCGCCCGGCGAGTGGTCGTACGACGACGCGCCGCCATCGTTTCCCGACCGTTTCGTCGCCTGCGTTTTTTAGGGAGACGCGACGTCCTGTTTCTTTCCTGCGAAACCTCTGCCGCGTTGCGCCGACTCAAGGCCCCTCCATCTATGCATGTCAGTTATTGATTGATCATCGTTTCATTAGCGGCAACGCGCGACGAACCGGGCGATGCGCCGCACCGCCTCTTCCAGCTGATCCATGGACGTAGCGTACGAACAGCGTACGTACCCCGCCCCGCTGGGCCCAAAGGCGTCTCCCGGCACGCACGCCACCTGCTCTTCCTCCAGCAGCCGCTCTACGAACGCCTCGGACGACAGTCCGGTCGAAGTAATGTCGGGAAAGCAGTAGAAGGCGCCCTCCGGCTCGAAAGTCGGCAACCCGGCGGCCCGCAATCCGTCCACGATAAAGCGCCGCCGCTCGTCGTAGGCGCGCCGCATGCGCTCCACGTCGTCGTCGCACGCCTCAAGCGCGGCCACGGCCCCTACTTGCCCCATCGTAGACGAGCACATCACCGCATACTGGTGCATTTTGTACATGGCGTCGCTGAGCGGTTCCGGGGCGCAGGCGTACCCGATGCGCCAGCCCGTCATGGCGTGGTTTTTGGAAAATCCGCCCGTCAGGATCGTGCGTTCGTAGAGTCCGTTCAGGGACGGCAAACTGACATGCCCTTCTTCGGCGGCCCGTCCGTAAATCAGCCGGTCGTATATTTCGTCGGACAAGACAACCAAGTCGTTGTCGATGGCCACGCGGGCAATATCTTCCAGCATGTCGCGCCGGAGCACGGCCCCGGTGGGATTGTTCGGGTACCCGAGGAACAGCATCTTCGAACGCGGCGTGACGCGGGCGGCAATATCCGCCGCCGTGACCTGGAAACCGGTTTCCACCCTTGTAGGTATGTACGTCACCTTTGCGCCGGCGAATTCCGCAAGCGGGCCGTACGAAACGAAACAGGGTTCGGGGATAAGCACTTCGTCCCCGGGATCGATGGTCGCCAGCATGGCGATGAGCATGGCTTCGCTCGCCCCCACCGTGACGACGATCTGGTTCTCCGGCGCATAGGCCATGCCGTACCGCCGCGCCAGATTTTCCGAAATCAGGCGCCGCAGGCGAAACAGTCCCGCATTGGAAGTGTAGTTGGTGTGTCCCTTGCGCAACGAAGCGATGGCTGCATCGATGACCGGTTGCGGCGACACGAAATCCGGTTCGCCGATGCCCAGGGAGATCACATTATCCATTGTGGCGGCGATCTCGAAGAACCGGCGAATGCCGCTGGGTTTCGTGTTGTTCGCCCTTGCGCTGACGCGCCTGTCGATGGCGTTGGCGGGAGGCGTCGATATATGTTTGGACATGGCGGAAAACAAGGCAAAAATCGGATCTGTGGGCATGGAAAGATAGTACGGAATTCGCGCACAGTAAATCCATGAACAAAACAACAAGACGATGCCTGAATCCTTTCGGAATTTCGTGAACGGATCCTGGGTAGACGCGGAACAGGGGGCTACCTTCGAGAAGGTCAATCCGGCGCGTACGCAGGAAACGATCGGCCTTTTTCCCGAATCCGGGGCCGCAGATATCGACGCGGCCGCGCGGGCGGCGCGCCAGGCTTTTCCCGCGTGGTCGCGCACGCCGGCGCCACAGCGAGGGGAAATACTCCGGCGCGTCGGGGATTTGTTGACGGAACGCAAGCAAGCGCTCGCGTTCGAGGAAACCCGTGAAATGGGCAAGCCCTTCGCCGAAACCTGCGGAGACGTGCAGGAAGCCATCGACACCGCGTATTATGCGGCCTCGGAAACGCGGCGACTCTTCGGGCGCACGGTTCCCAGCGAATTGCCGGACAAGTTCAATATGAGCATCCGGCGGCCCATAGGCGTGGCGGGCCTCATTACCGCATGGAATTTCCCGATCGCCGTGCCCACCTGGAAAATATTTCCGGCGCTGGCCTGCGGCAACGCCATAGTATTCAAGCCCAGCGAAGAGGCGCCGCACAGCGCTACGCTGCTTACGCAACTGCTTGCGGACGCGGGCGTGCCTTCCGGCGTGTTCAATCTGGTGCACGGAGGCGGCGCGGCGGGCGAGGCGCTGGTCGAGCACCCGGGCGTAGACGCCGTGTCATTCACCGGATCGAACGCGGTCGGATCGAAAATCGGAGAAACCTGCGGCAGGCTGCACAAACGCCTTTCTCTCGAAATGGGCGGAAAAAATGCGCAAATCGTCCTGTCGGACGCGGACCTGGACCTGGCGCTCGAAGGGGTATTGTGGGGGGCGTTCGGAACCACGGGGCAGCGTTGCACGGCCACGAGTCGACTGGTGCTGCACGAAGCCATCCACGATATGTTCGTCGAGCGGCTTCTTGAGCAGATGCAAACGCTGGTCCTTGGATACGGCAACGACGAGGGCGTACATGTCGGTCCGCTTATCAACCGAAAGGCGCTGGACAAGACGCAGCGCTACGTCGAGCTTGGGCGCGACGAGGGCGCAACCCTGCGCGTCGGAGGCAAGCAGGCCGCGCAGGGGGCGCTTTCCGAAGGTTTTTTCTTCGAACCCACCTTGTTTACCGAAGTCACGCCGGACATGCGCATTGCCCGCGAGGAAATTTTCGGGCCGGTGCTTTCCGTGCTCAAGGCCGCGTCATATGACGAAGCCGTGCAGATCGCCAACGCGACGCGTTACGGCCTCTCTTCCAGCATTTATACGCAGGATGTGTGTCTGGCGCACCGCGCCATGCAAGATCTGGATGCGGGCATTACGTATATCAACGGTCCGACCATCGGCGCCGAGGCGCACATGCCTTTCGGGGGCGTCAAGCACACGGGCAACGGGCACCGGGACGGCGGCTGGAAGTGTTCGATTTCTATACGGAGACGAAAAGCGTTTACGTGGACTACAGCGGGCGTTTGCAAAAAGCGCAAATGGACAACGTGGCTTCGTAACGCCTGCGGGGCGCGGCGTCGGGGCGCGCCTTATTTCTGCTTTCGGTCCAGAAGCGCATTCAATATCCGGTCCGCCGCCGCGGCCACGCTGATTTCCCGGCGAGCGGCGCGCTCCTCGCATGTTTCCAGCAGGCGGGCAACCTCCTCGTTGTCTCGCATCGCTTCCAGCAGGCGGGCTTCAATCGTTTCGCGCAGCCAGCAGCCGATTTGTTTGCGCCGCCGCCGGACAAGGTAGCCCGACGATTTGACCAGACGTTCGTAGTCCCGCATGTCTTCGCGGATCATGTCCAGGCCGGATTCCTTTTGCGCGGAGCAGGTATGGACGGTCGGCGTCCAGCCGGATTCCTTGCGCGGAAAAAGCTGCAGCGTTGCTTTCATGCGCCGGGCCTCCAGGCGCATCGCATTAGGAGCATGCGCGTCCTCTTTCGTGAAGACAACCATATCCGCCTCTTCCATCACGCCGCGCTTCACTCCTTGCAACTCGTCTCCCGATCCGGGCAGCGTCAGGAGCATAAGGAAATCCACCATGTTGCTAACGGTCGTTTCCGCCTGCCCGGAGCCTACCGTTTCGACGAACACCGTATCGTACCCGGCGGCTTCGCACAAGACGATGCTCTGACGCGTTCCGTCCCCAATGCCGCCCGCCCGCCGCTTCCCGGGAGCCGGACGTACGAAGGCGTTCGGATGGGCGCCCAAACGCACCATGCGCGTCTTGTCTCCAAGGATGCTGCCCCCCGTGCGTTCGCTCGCCGGGTCGTAGGCCAGCACCGCCACGCGACGATTTTCGGAAACGACCATTCGGGCGCCGAGCGCCTCGATGAACATGCTTTTCCCCACGCCCGGCGATCCCGCGATCCCGATGCGGATGGCCTTGCCGGACAAGGGCAAACAGGCCTCCAGCAGCGCTTCTGCGCGTTTGCGATGTCCGGCGCGCGCGCTTTCCGCCAGCGTAATGCCGCGGGCCAGCATGGCGCGGTCCCCCGCCCGGACGCCTTCGAACAATGTTTCTACGGACGGAAAACTCACGACGCGCCGCCCTCCTCGATCATCCGGGCAAGAATCCGGGAAGCCGCTTCGGTGACCGGCGTGCCCGGCCCGAAAATTCCGGACACGCCCGCCTCGTACAGAAACGCATAATCCTTGCGGGGAATAACCCCGCCGGCCACCACGCGAATATCCGCCCGTCCCATCTTGCGCAGCGCGGCGATCAGTTCGGGTAAAAATGCCTTGTGTCCGCCTGCAAGCGTGGAAACGCCCACCATGTGCACGTCATTTTCGATCGCTTGCAAAGCCACCTCGGCAGGCGTTTGGAAAAGCGGTCCGACATCCACGTCAAACCCCATATCCGCGAAGGCTGCGGCAATCACTTTGGCCCCCCTGTCATGCCCGTCCTGCCCTATTTTCGCCACGAGCATGCGCGGGCGGCGTCCCGCCCGGTCGGCGAAAACGTTCGCAAGCCGGAGGATTTCGCCCGGCGTTTCTCCGCCTGCGCGAGCGCGAACGTACGTGCCTCCGGCAAGGCTCCGGCGCGCGCTATGTCTTCCAAATTCTTTTTCCATGGCCAAAGATATTTCACCGAGGGTAGCCCGTTGCCGGGCCGCTTCCACGGCGCAGGCCAACAGGTTTCCCTTGCTTGCGTCCGCCCCTGCGCACATTGTCAACGCATCCAGCGCTTTCTGCGCCGCGCGCTCGTCGCGGCTCGCCCGCACCGCCCGCAATTTCGCGATTTGCGCCTCTCGCACGGCGGCATGGTCTATTTCCAGGACGTCAATCGGCGCTTCTTCGGGCAGTTCGAACCGATTCACGCCCACGATCACCTCCTCCCCGACGTCAATGCGGGCTTGCTTCCGGGCCGCCGCTTCCTCAATGCGGGCCATGGGAACGCCTGCCTCGATAGCCCGGGTCATGCCCCCGACGTCCTCGATCTCCTCAATCAGCGTCCAGGCGCGCCGCGCCAGCTGGTCGGTCAGCGCTTCTACGTAATACGATCCGCCCATCGGGTCGATGGCCTGGACGATATCCGTTTCCTGCTGCAAATAGACCTGCGTATTCCGCGCGATTCGCGCAGACGCCTCCGTGGGCAGCGCCATGGCTTCGTCAAGGGCATTCGTGTGCAGCGACTGGGTATGTCCCAGCGCCCCGGACAACGCTTCCAGGCAAGTACGAGCCACATTGTTGTATGGATCCTGTTCGGCGAGGCTCCATCCAGAGGTCTGGCAGTGCGCCCGCAGCGCCATGGATTTCGGGTTTTGGGGCGAAAATTCCCGGACGATCCTGGCCCAGAGCAGCCGGCCCGCCCGCAATTTGGCGATTTCCATAAAATGATGCATCCCGATCCCCCAGAAAAAGGAGATGCGGGGCGCGAAATCGTCGATCTTCAGGCCTGCCTTGAGGCCAGCGCGGAGATATTCCAGTCCGTCGGCAAGCGTATAGGCCAGTTCGAGGTCGGCCGGAGCGCCCGCCTCTTGCATATGGTAGCCGCTTACCGAAATGGCGTTGAACCGGGGCATATGGGCGGCGGCGTACCGGAATATGTCCGCCACGATGCGCATGGACGGCCCCGGAGGGTAGATGTACGTATTGCGCACCATGAATTCTTTCAGAATGTCGTTCTGAATGGTGCCGGAAAGCTTCGCGCGGGGCGCGCCCTGCTCTTCTGCGGCCACGATATAAAAAGCCATGACAGGCAATACGGCGCCGTTCATCGTCATGGAAACGGACATCCTGTCCAGGGGAATCCCTTCGAACAACCGTTTCATATCCTCTACCGTATCGACCGCGACGCCCGCCTTGCCGACATCCCCTGCAACCCGTTCGTGATCGGAATCGTATCCCCGATGCGTGGGCAGATCGAATGCGACGGAAAGGCCTTTTTGCCCTGCGGCCAGCGCGCGGCGGTAAAAAGCGTTCGATTCCCTGGCCGTAGAAAAGCCCGCATACTGCCGGATGGTCCAGGGACGAACAAGGTACATGGCCGCGTATGGGCCACGCAAAAACGGGGGCGCGCCGGCGGCGTATTCAAGGTGCTCAAGCCCTTCGAGCGCATCGGGTCCGTACGCCGGATGTTCGTCGACGCCTTCTATTTCGCGCCGCGGCTCGCCGCGCCGGACGGGCCTGAGCAGCGGAGGGCGGTACGCCGCCGGAAAATCCGGACGCGGCGCGGGCCATGTTTCGCAGGAGATCATGCCCCGAAAAGATTCCCATGCCGCTCGCGCAATCCGGTCCGTAAGCGCCTCAATGGAGTAACTGCCGGCGACGGGGTCGTTCACCTTGCCGAGGCGGGCTTCATGGCGAAGAATGTGTTGAAGGTTTCGGGCCAGGCGCAACGCATCGTCCGATGGTCCGCCGTCGGCGGCGTCGAAAGGGTGCACCGTCAGCACGTCGCAGGTTCCGACCACCGCGGCGATCGCTTGCGCGGCGGCCCGCAGCAGGTTGGCGTACGGATCGTTAGGGGGCGGCGCATCGCGCGCGACGGCGACGCGGATTTCAACGGTCTTGCTCCATGCCGGATCGAAAGCGCGCGCCACTTGGGGAATAAGCAGCCGCAACGCCCGCAGCCGGGCTATTTCGGTTAATAAGGAAGAACCCGCCGGAACCGAAACGTACAGGCAGGCCAGTATCTGTTCCGGGGAATATCCCCGGTCGGCAAGGTGCGCAAGATACCCGGCTGCGGCTACGAGGACCCGGGCGGTTTCCGCGACAAGCCCGTCGCCCCGGTATGGTTCTGCGTCTGCGCGCAAAAACCGGGGAAGCATGGCGAGTCCGTTGTTCCGGGTCGCTATATTGCTCAGGAAGCGGGCGGCATGGTCCGGCCAGTCGTCCGGAAAATGCCCTGCGCGCGCGCGTGCGCCGAACGGATCGAAGGCCGCAGAGCAGACAGCGGAGGCCGCCGGGCCTGGCCGGGCATGGGCAAGCCATTCTTCCAGCAGCGCAAGGCTTTGGTCGCCCGCCTCGATGTGGATCGCCGCGGTTTCGATATCGAGGCCGTCCAGCAGGGCCGCGATGTCCGCCGCCTGCGTCGCCGGGGAGGCCGGGAACGCCAATCCGAGCCGCTCCACCCCGCCGCGCACGGCTTCTTTTATGCGCCGTCGGGTTTCGGCGAGATCGCCCACGGGAATATGCTGGCTAATCTGCCAGGAAGCCGGAATCGGGGCGGTGCGTTCGTTTTCGGGATCCAGATGCGGTATCCCGGCAAGGTCTTCGGATCGACCCCAGGGCCGGATAGCCACCCCTTCGCAAGGCGTCCAGCAAGGAAGTTCTTCGTCTTCCTTTCGGTTGAGTGCTTTCCGGATCAGCGCTTCCCAGGCTTCGGTCGGAACCGGAGGGAAAGCGTCGAAAAGCCTGTTTGCGTTGCGCGCGGACGGCGTATTCTTATTCATGCGGCGCCTCCTTCCCCTGGTTCCCGACAGGCAGCGGGCCGCTGTCCAGTCCCGCGCTCCGGCGGTAGGCGCGGACGATGTCGAATATGGCGACGCCGTAGGCCACAGCCGCGTTCAGCGATTGCTTGGCCCCGAATTGGGGTATTTCGAACGCCACGTCCGCTTCGGCGACAAGGCGCTCGCGGACCCCGTGCAATTCGTTTCCTACAATGAGGCAAAGCGGAAAAAAAGATTCCTTGACCTCGGTTGTGGGCGTGGGACAGTTTGTTATTTCCAGTACGCCGATCGTATATCCGCTGCGCTTGAGCGCCTGTGCGACAGGAAGTGGGTCCGCCTGGTATTCCCATCGAACCGTGTCTTGCGCCCCAAGGGCCGTTTTGTGCAATTTCCGGTTCTCCGGCGTTCCGGTAATGCCTGTCAAATACAATTTTTCAACGAGCGCCGCATCCGATGTGCGGAACATCGCTCCGACATTGTAGATAGATCGTACATTGTCGAGGAGCACGGAAACGGGGTGCCCGGCAAGCGAATGCGCCGTTTTCGGATCTGGACGTGGTATTTCTTCGTGTTTGAGTTTGCGCATGGATGTTCTGCCTGCGCCCCTCGGACGGCAATGTTGCATGGATTAGCAAAAGTACGTGATTATCGCCATAGATGGACCGGCCGGGTCGGGAAAATCGACCACGGCCCGCGCAGCGGCCGAACGACTCGGCTATGTATACGTGGATACCGGGGCTATGTACCGTGCGGTTGCGCTTGCGTTTATCCGGTTCGGGCTGCCGGCGAAGACGCCGTCCGGGGAAGAACTTCGCGCATTGCTTGCGGGCATTCGCCTGGATATGCATTTTGGGCCGGACGGCATGCACATCTTGCTGAACGGAGAAAACGTAACCGGAGACATCCGAACCCGTCAGGTCACGGAAGTCGCCAGCCGGGTGGCCGCAATCCCCGAGGTGCGCGAACGGATGGTCCGGGAGCAACGGCGCATTGCCCGGATGCAGGAAAAAAAGCGCGGCGGCGTGGTTCTTGAGGGGCGCGACATTGGAACGATCGTGTTTCCGGACGCCGAAGTAAAAGTGTTTATGGACGCCGGCGTGACTATGCGCGCGCGGCGGCGTTACGATGAATTGCGAGCGAAAAACCCCGATATATCGTTTGGCGAGGTGCTGAACGACATTCGCGCGCGGGATGCGCGGGACATTTATCGGCGAGTGTCCCCCCTGCGCAAGGCGGAAGGAACTGTTGAAATCGACACGTCGCACATAGCGATCCGCGAGCAGGTGGAAATGGTTGTCCGGGCTGCGCGGGAACGCGCAGAATCCCCGGATGTATAATATAGTCTATGCAAAATGATCGCTATGTCCCGGCGGCGCAGTTGTTCTCCGGCTGGCAATCCCTTTCTGGCGATCGGATCAACGTTCACGTAAACGCCACAAAAGGGCCGCGCGGTAGAGAAAGGGTTGCCCGGCGGCGCCTTGTAATGCAGGGGAAAAAACCGAACGGCACTGCCTGCGCCGCCGAGTAAGGATTTTCGGCGCTCGCTCGGATGTACGGAAATTTCTCTGGAAAACCAGCCTTATGACCGAAAACCCGCAAGAAACTTTACGAAACCAGGAAATTCTTACCAACGACGCCGCATCGGGCGGCAACGGATCCCCCGTAGAAAAAGCCCCGGCCCCTGCGACAGAAAATGCACGGGCGACAGTGGACGCCGCACAGGCTGCGGATTCGGAAACGGCGCGGGATATCTCGAAAAAAAAGGAGGACGCAGCGCCTGAAAAGCTCCCTGCCGAGGCCCCTGTGGAGGCGGAGTCATCCGAGCCGCCCGCTGCCCGGGAAGAATCCGGGGACGATGCTGCGCCTGCGGCCCCGCCGGCCGAACGACAAAGCGTCGATACGCCAAATACGATCGGATATACGGGCGAAATTATTGGCCCGGTCGTGACTCTTGAGGAAATTGCGCAAGGCAACAAGGAAGAGCAGGAAGTTGCGCAATCCTGGAAAAAACTGGAGGAAATGGTCGCCGCGTCGTTTACGGCGGTCCGCGAGCAGGAAATCGTGCAAGGCCGCGTAGTAAGCATCGGCGAAAAAGATGTAGTTATAGATATAGGTTTCAAGAGCGATGGCATTGTATCTCTGAACGAATTCGATGCTACGCTTGCTCCTGACGACGAAGTAGAAGTCCTTGTTGAGCGCCTGGAAGATTATCATGGGCAGCTTGTGCTGTCGAAGACCAAGGCCGCTCAGTTACGCCGCTGGCAGCGGATAGAGGAAGCCCATGAAAAGGGCGATATCGTCGAAGGCACGATCGTGCGGCGCATCAAGGGCGGCATGATCGTCAATCTCGATATCGGCGACATGGAAGCCTTCCTCCCTGGATCGCAGGTCGATGTTCGTCCAGTGCGCGATTTCGATACGTATCTTGAAAAACGCATGGAATTCAAGGTCGTCAAGCTGAATCCGGCCAACGACAACATCGTCATTTCGCACAAGGCGCTTATAGAAAAGGAGCTCGGGGCGCAGCGCGAGAAAATCCTTGCGACGATGGAACCCGGCCAGATTCTGGAAGGCATGGCCAAAAACATCACCGATTTCGGCATTTTCGTCGATCTGGGCGGCGTGGACGGCTTGTTGCACATCACCGACCTTTCCTGGGGCCGCGTTTCCCATCCTTCCGAATTGGTGGAACTCGACCAGAAACTGACGGTGGTGGTGCTGGATTACGACAAGGATCGGCAGCGTATCTCGCTGGGTCTGAAGCAGCTCCAGCCGCACCCCTGGGAAACCATCGACGAAAAATATATCGAAGGCGGCGCAGTCGAGGGCAAGGTTGTTTCTATTACGGATTACGGCGCCTTTGTGGAGTTGGAGAAAGGCATCGAGGGCCTTGTCCATATCTCTGAAATGAGTTGGACGGAGCACATTCGCCATCCGAGCCAGATGGTTTCGCTGGGTCAATTGGTGAACGTCAAAATTCTCAAGATCGACAAACAAGGGAAAAAGATTTCCCTTGGCATGAAGCAGCTTGAGCCGGATCCGTGGGATGGCATTTCGGACCGCTATCCTCCGGGTACGGTTATGACGGGCAAGGTGCGCAACATCACCAATTTCGGCGTGTTTGTCGGCATTGAGCCGGGCATTGACGGACTGGTGCACATTTCCGACCTGTCCTGGACCAAGAAAGTGCGCCATCCGAACGAAATGGTGCGCAAGGGACAAAGCCTTGATGTCGTGATTCTGAATATCGACGAGGGTTCGCGGCGCATCTCGTTGGGCCACAAGCAAGTGGAAACGAATCCGTGGAATCAGTTCGCCAAGGCGTACGCCGAAGGAACCGATACGAAAGCGGCCGTGGTGCGCACCAACGAGGGCGGACTTGTGATCGAGCTGCCCCTTGGCGTCGAGGCGTTTGTGCCCGCCAGCGAACTGCGGAGCGGGCCGCATAATTTCCAGGATTTTTATCCCTCGGGACAGGAATTGGAGTTACGGGTGATCAAGTTCGATCCGCAGCAGAAGGAGATTGTGCTTAGCGAGATGGCGAAGGAACGGGCTGCCGTCCGCGCCGAAAAAGCCGGGCAAGACCGTGCGCGGCGCGAAACGAAGAAGCGCGAATCCCGGGAGGTCAACAAATATCAGAAGGCGGCGAGTTCGTCGGGCCGGACTACGTTTGGAGATATTTCGGGCCTTGCGGATCTGAAGGCGCAGTTCGAAAAGGCGGAGAAAGGAACACAGAAGAAAGCTGCGCCGAAAAAGACCCCCGCCAAAGCCTCTGCGGCGAAAAAGGGTAAAGCTTCGGAGGAGAAAAAAGGAGCTTCCGACCAGGCTAAAACGTCCGGGAAGGAAGAAGCCAAGGCCCAAAGCGAGACGAAATAAACCACCGGGGAGCGGGCTTTCCGGGGCGGTCGAGAGGTTCTGTGCGCGGGGCCTGCCCCGCTGCTTCGCCGTTCCTTGCCGGCGCGCGCCTTTCAGTTTCTGAATCTTTGCGGGCTTAATCAGAGCGTCCTTAGTTTATCCTTTGCCGCACACATGGCGTCAGCAAGCATGTTGCGTCCGTCGATCGAACATGCGATTCGGAACCAGCTTGATCGGACGGTCAACGAGACGAATTTCACGGAAGCAGGCATGCTGCGCCGGGGCAAGGTGCGCGATATCTACCGGACCCGCGATGCGCTTTTTCTGGTGGCGACCGACCGGATTTCGGCCTTCGACTGCATTCTGCGCCAGCAGATTCCGTTCAAGGGGCAGGTGCTGAATCGGCTGGCCGCATTTTTCTTCGAACAAACGCGGGACATTGCCCCCAACCACCTCGTGGCGGTTCCGGACCCGAATGTGACCGTAGCGACGCCGTGTGCGCCCGCGCCCGTCGAATTTGTGGTTCGGGGATACCTTGCCGGACATGCCTGGCGGGAATATCGCGCCGGACGGCGTAGCGTTTCAGGAGTATCGTTGCCGGAGGGGCTAAGGGAAAGCAGCCGCTTGCCACGGCCTGTGCTCACGCCCTCCACCAAGGCGGAAACGGGGCACGACGAGGATATTTCCCGGGAAGAGATCATTGCTCGAGGCTTGCTTGCGCCGGACGCCTTCGACGAACTGGAAGCGAAAGCGCTGGCCCTGTTTGCGCGGGGTACGGAAATGTCTGCCGCGCAGGGTCTGTTGCTTGTGGACGCCAAGTACGAATTCGGTCGCGCCCCGGATGGCGGGTGGTTGCTCATCGACGAGGTGCATACGCCGGATTCGTCCCGGTACTACTACGCGGACGGATATGAAGAAGGGCTTCGCGCCGGACAGCCCCAGCGGCAGCTTTCCAAGGAATTCGTTCGGGAATGGTTGATGGAGCGGGGTTTCAAGGGACAGCCCGGGCAGCGTCTTCCCGACTTGCCGGACGATTTTCGGATTCGAGTGGCCGCTCGCTACATCGAGTTGTACGAAGCCGTCGTCGGGCAATCGTTCGAACCGGATATTCATCCAGACCCGGTCGTGCGGATTCGCCGCGCTATTCCCTGGGCGGATTGACGCCATCGGGGGCAAAACGCCCTTCTGCCCACTCGGAGTTTCCGTCGGCGAAGTGTTCCTTCTTCCAGATGGGCGCGCGGCTTTTGAGCGTGTCGATCAGATAGCGGCAGGCGGCAAAGGCCTCTGCGCGGTGCGGTGCGGCTACGCCGACGATCACGCTCGTTTCTTGCGCGGGCACCTCTCCAATGCGGTGCAACAGACAAGCCCGGCGCAGGGACCAACGGCGAAACGCTTCTTCGGCAATCTGAAGCATTTCCTTGAGCGCCATGGGTTCATAGCATTCGTATTCAAGTCGTTTCGTTTCTCGTCGATCGCTGTTCGGATCGGTTCTCGTCCACCTGCGCGTCGTTCCGAGGAAGATACCGATTCCGCCCGCCTCCTCTGCCCGCAGAAATTCTTCGACCGCTTCAAGGCGGAGCGGCGTTTTCAGAATGTCTACCCGTATGTCTGCCCGGGCGGCGGCGTTCGGCGTTTCCGTCATTTCATCCTCCGCTGACGGGCGTAATAAGAGCCACTTCGTCCCCCGCCCGTACGATATGCTCCCCGGATGCGTATTTCCGATTGACTGCGATGCGCACATGGGGAAGCAGGGGGCGTATGGCGGGGTGCGCCGCAGTCAGGCGTTCGAGCAATCGGGCGGCGGATACGGTTTCCCCGGGATTGAGCGGCAAAGTAGTCGAAGCGACCCCTGCGCGTTCCCGAAGCACGCTGAAAAACAGCACGTCCACATGGTGCGGTTTCTGATTTTTCATTGTCTGGCGACGCGCTGAGGAGGTGGTTTTGATCAATGTATCCATTAGCGGAACCGGATGGCGCGAATGGCCTCGACGCGCGACGCCGCGCGCGCCGGCGCATACGCAGCCAGTGCGCACAGCGCCATGGCGAGTACGCCGGCGAGCAGGAAATCGAAACCATGCAAGGCCACCGGCGCCGTCGTCAGGTAGTACGCCTCTTGCGGCAACGAAACAAGGCCGTATTTATCCTGCAACAGCACCAGGCTTAGGGCCAGGCCTTCTCCTGTAGCGACGCCCACTGCGCCGATCAGCAGGCCGGACCATATGAATTGTTTTCGGATGGATCGCATGGAAGCGCCCATGCTTTTCAGGACGCCGATTTCCCGCGTTTTTTCGAGAATGGTCATCAGGAGCGTACCGACGATGTTGAACGCCGCCACCATGACGATAATGCTGATCACCAAAGGGATAACGCTTCGTTGCAAATTGATCCAGGCAAAGAGGCCGCCATATACGTCGTAGATGCTGCGCGCCATGAGGGGGAATTCCAGGCGGTTTTCTATCGTTTCGGCGGCTTCTCGCGCCTTGCCCGGCTCGGCAAGCGTTACGTCGAAGCGGGTTGCCTGATCCGGACCGTAGGCAAGCAAGGCGCGGGCGGCGTCGAGGGAGGTAAAGACGTACAGCTCGTCGAAATGGGCCAGGGATGTTTCGTAGACGCCTGCGACGCGGAAGGTCGTTGCGCGGGGCGCCGCCAGCCCTGCGATGACGGGAACCTCTCCTGCGGGCGGGGCGCGCATGGAAAAAGAAGTCACCGCATCTCCCGGTTGCACCTGAAGCAAATCGGCCAGTTCCTTGCCAACGACGAGGCCTGCGCGTCCGTCGCCGTCTGGCGACGTGTCGAAAGCGCCTTCCACCATTTGCCCCAGAAACCAGGAGGGCGGCTTTGCCGTGCCCCGGATCGCTACGCCCTCGATATGCTCCCGGGACTTGCGAAGCAGGGCCAATTCCTGCACGACGACAGCCGCCTCCGCGACCCCTTCCATGGAGGCCAGCGTATCCCGAATGGCCGTTGCCTGGCCAATGGGCGCGTCCCGAAAGGTTTCCACCTGCACATGCGCCCCGAATCCGGTGATTTTGGCTTCGATTTCATTGCCGAATCCCCGAACGACCGAAAGCGCCAGCAGCAACGCCGCCGTGCCCAGGGCCACCCCCGCCACGGCGATCCAGGCGATAAACCGGACAAAGCGGCTTCCTTCCTCTTGTCCGCGCGCGGACCGGAGATAGCGCATCGCCATGAAACGTTCGAAACGGGAAGGCATAAGTGCGGCGCGGGCGCCTAACGTATTGCATACGATCGGGAATCATTTGATACCCGCGAGGGCGCCTGCCGGTTCTCGACAGGCCCGCGTCGCTTTTTCGGATAAAATCGAAACGCCTACCCGCCTCGCGGCAAAACATGCGGGCCGTCTGCGGGTATGTTATCCGCAGAAATCATTCGCCGCGTCCCTTTACATCCCGTATATGGAGGCTTTCCTGTGACGAACGCGAACCTGTCGGAGATTCCATTGCCCTGCAACGAGCCCGTGCTCGATTATGCGCCCGGTTCCGGGGAGCGCCGTCGCCTTCGGAAAAAACTGGAAGCGCTCCGGGGCGAAACGATAGAGATTCCCGCAATCATTGGCGGACGCGAAGTGCGCACGGGCAAAACTGTGGAAATCCGGGCGCCCCATGACCATCGCGCGCTTCTTGCTGTCGCGCATTGTTGTGGTCCGGACGAGGTGGCGGAAGCCATACGCTGCGCGTTGAAGGCTCGGGAGGAATGGATGCGTACGCCATGGCCGGAGCGTTTGGGGATATTCAGGAAGGCCGCCGACTTGCTTTCCGGTCCCTGGCGAGATACGCTGAACGTCGCCACTATGCTGGGGCAGAGCAAGAATGTGTTTCAGGCGGAAATCGATGCGGCTTGCGAAACGATCGATTTCTGGCGGTTCAATGCGGCGTACGCGGAGCGCATCGTGGCCGATCAGCCTCTTTCTTCGGAGGGGGTTCGGAATCGCATGGAGTACCGGGCGCTGGAAGGGTTCGTGGCTGCGATCACCCCGTTCAACTTTACGGCGATCCAGGCCAATCTGGTTACGGCGCCCGTTCTGATGGGCAATGCGGCGCTCTGGAAACCGGCCACGACCGCCCTCCTGTCGGCCTGGCATACGTATCGCTTGCTCGAAGAGGCGGGATTGCCTCCGGGCGTGATCAACCTGCTTCCCGGCGAGGGCCCCGAGGCAGGCGCTCCGATGTTGACTTCCGAGCATTTGGCCGGGCTGCATTTTACCGGCTCCACGAAGACGTTTCAGTATATGTGGCGCGCGATTGGCGAGCACATTGATCGATACCGCGCTTACCCGCGCATCGTGGGCGAAACCGGAGGCAAGGATTTCGTAGTGGCGCATCCTTCCGCGCCGCCCCTTGAGGTGGCCACGGCCATTGTGCGCGGCGGTTTCGAATACCAGGGGCAGAAATGCTCTGCGGCGTCGCGCGTCTACCTGCCCGCCTCGCGCTGGCCCGCCATCGAGCAAGCCTTGACCCAACAACTCGACGAGGTGAAGACAGGCCCCGTCGAGGACTTTGCGAATTTCGTGAATGCGGTGATCGACCGGGCGGCGTTTCGACGCATTACGGGCTACATCGACCGGGCGCTCGCCGATCCGGACACGGACCTGGTGCATGGCGGGACGTACTCCGACGAAGAAGGGTATTTCATCGCCCCGTCCGTGTTTCGGGTCCGCGATCCCTTGCACGAAACCATGCGGGAAGAGATATTCGGCCCGGTCGTTTCGGTGTTTGCGTACGAGGACGCCCGGTACGAGGAAATGCTGGATATGCTGGACAGCGCCTCCCCGTACGCCTTGACCGGCGCTATTTTCGCGACGGATCGGGAAGCTATTCGAAAGACCTCGGATCGGCTTCTCGACAACGCCGGAAATTTCTATATAAACGACAAGCCGACCGGAGCCGTGGTCGGCCAGCAACCCTTCGGCGGCGCGCGGAAGTCGGGCACCAACGACAAGGCTGGCTCGTCGCTGAACCTGACGCGCTGGATATCCGCCCGAACGATCAAGGAGAATCTGGCGCCGCCGACCCACTTTGCCTATCCCTTCATGGGGTAGCCGGAACGCGGCGCTCGTTTCCTGAAAAACGCGCCGCCGCATAATACATTTGCAACATAATGTCCATACATCGTATGCACAATGTAGCACAATGCCTCGCAAGGATACTCTGATTAACTCCACTTGCTGCGCCCTATGTCCTCCTCCATACGCATTCTTCAATACGGCGTTGGCCCCATCGGGCTGGCGTGCATTCGAACGATTCTGGCCAAACAGGGTACGGGCCAGTTGGCGCTGGTCGGCGCCGTAGACGTAGACCCAGAGAAAGTAGGCCGCGACGTGGCGGAATTGCTGGGAGACGGCGTTCCCGCCACCGGCGTGGTGGTTCGGGAGGATGCGTCCGCCGCGCTGACCGAGCTCAAACCCGATGTGGCGTTGCACGCCACCTCGTCGTTTCTGGATCGCATGCACGGACAGCTTGAGGAATGCATTCGGGCGGGCGTGCCCGTGATTTCTTCAACGGAGGAGCTGGCTTTCCCCTATGATCGGCATCCCGAAATCAGCCGGCGTTTGCACGAGGAAGCCGTGACCCATGGCGTGGCGGTCGTGGGCGCGGGCGTGAACCCCGGCTACGCCATGGATACGCTGGCGCTGATGGCCACCGGCGTTTGCTGCGATGTTTCGGAGGTGCATGCCGCACGCGTGGTGGACGCCGGAAAACGTCGCCGCCCGCTTCAGGTCAAGGTGGGCGCCGGGCTCTCCGCGGCGGCATTCGAAGAAAAAAAGGCCACGGGGATGTTCGGGCATATCGGACTGCGCGAATCGCTGCTTTTCGTAGCGAAGGGGCTTGGCTGGTCGCTGGATCATGTGGACGAGCGCCTGGACCCGGTGCTGGCGGATCGGGAAATAACCACCCCGTTCCTGACCGTGGGGCCGGGGCGCGTGGCGGGAATCCATCACGCCATCACGGGTTATGTAGCGGAGCGTCCTTTGCTCTCCCTGGACCTGAAAATGTTCGTCGGCGCAGAAAATCCCCGGGACGCCGTGCGCGTGGCGGGCGATCCGCCGGTCGATCTCGTGATTCGCGGGGGCATATTCGGGGATACGGCCACGGTGGCTGCGCTGGTCAATGCGATCCCGCTGGTCCTGCGCGCCTCGCCGGGACTCAAAACCATGATGGACCTCCCCGTTCCGCGCGCGTTCGCCTGCCTTCCCGGAGCGAACCAATTGCCCGGAGCGGATTCTGAGGGCGGGTTTTGAAGAGGCCTGAAGGCCCTATGAGCAAGTATGAGCAAGCGTATCGGACGATTTCATGTGCTGACGGACCGGCGCTTCCAGCAACGTTTCCGTCATGCGGAGCTGGCCCGCCTCGCTACGGAGGGCGGCGCCGACACCATCCAGTTTCGGCAAAAAACAGGCGATGCGCGCGCCATGCTGGACGAGGCGAGGCAGGTTGTCGCCGCGTGTCGGGCGCAGGGCGCGCCGTGCATTGTCAACGATTATGTTGACATGGCGCTTGCTTGCCGCGCCGACGGCGTACATCTCGGGCAGCAGGATGTGCCTGTCCGGGACGCTCGCCGCCTGCTCGGCCCCGGCGCCGTCATAGGCGGCACGGCCACGACGCTCGAGGAGGCGCTGGCGATGCAGGAAGCCGGCGCCGACTATGTGGGGTTCGGCCCAGTGTTTTCTGCGGCGAGCAAGGAGCAGGCGGTTTCCGTGAAAGGGTTGACGAATCTGGCGCGCGTTTGCGCGGCGGCGCGCATCCCGATCGTGGCTATTGGGGGGATTTCTGTGGATCGGGTCGAATCCGTTCTGGACGCCGGCGCGCATGGCGTTGCGGTGATGACGGGGGTGACGACGGCAGACGATCCCGCCCGGGCGGCCCGCGCTTTCCGCAAGGCCTTGCGCCTTGCGGGAGAAGGCGGCTAACGCGCCGCGCGCAGGGCCTGCGCCAAAGCCTCTGGCGTGGGTTCTTCGGCGACGGCGCGGACTTCGAAGCCGCGGGCGCGGATCGCCTGGGCCGTTACGGAGCCGATTGCGGCGATAGACAGGCCCTCCATGGATAACCCGGGGGACTGAAGCATCGCCTCAAGGCCGGAAGGACTGAAAAACACGATCCAGTCCGGCTTTGCGTTGCTGGGCCATGCGCGCAGCGTACGCAAGCGGGTGCGATAGGCCACAATTTCTTCCGTGCAGATTCCTGCCTCGCGCAAGATTGCGGGCAAGGCGTCTCGCCTTCGATCTCCACATAAAAAAAGCAACGGGCCGCATGCGCGTTGTTTCAGGATATGCCTTGCCAGTTGCTCCGCCGAACCGGCCTCCTCCCCTTCCGGCTCGTATCCGAGCGAACGCAGGGCGGCGGCGGTGCGCGGCCCTACCGCAAACACCTTTTTGCGCGCCCGCGCGGCGCGTTGCGCCGCATCGCCGGGTTCGGTTGCGGAAAAAGCCCTGCCGAACGCTTCCGCCGCGCGTGGGCTGGTGAAAATCCATCCTGCGTACCGATCCAGAGGGCTTGCAAGGCGGCGCAACGCTTCGGGGGCTTCGTACTCGAAATCCAGCGCCGGGTGCGTCACAGCTTCGAACCCGGCGGCCCGGAGCGTTTTTTCCCAGGGGCAGGATGCTTCCTGGCCAAGCGGGGTTTCCGTAGACGTATCCCCGGAACGCAGCAAGAGCGCCCTGCTTTTCATCGCTCGTGCGGAGTACGAAGTTCTTTCAGAATCTCTCGTCCCCCTTGCGCAAGCAGATCGCGGGCCAGCGCTTCGCCGAGGGTTCGGCTTTCGGAGGCGGGGCCCGTTCGTTGCGCCCGGCATAATCGCCTGCCGTCCAGCGAAGCGATGCATCCGTCCAACGCGAGTCGTTCTCCCCGAAGGCGCCCCCATGCGCCCACGGGAATGGAGCATCCCCCCCGCAATTCGTGCAGAAAGGCTCGCTCCGCCTGCACTGCGCGCGCCGCACGCGGGTCGTGCACCGTTTCCCGGAGCAGCGCCCGGATGCGTTCGTTCCGGTCCGTGCAAACGACCGCCAAGGCCCCCTGTCCGGGTGCGGGCAGCATGATATCTGTGGGGATGCGCTCCGTAATGCATTCTTCCATATTCAGCCGCTTCAGGCCGGCCGCGGCGAGTATGAGGCCGCTCCATGCGCTCTCCGCCAGTTTGCGCAGCCGGGTGCCTACGTTGCCGCGCACCGGCTCAATGCGCAAATCGGGACGCCAGGCCAGCAGTTGGGCTTGTCTCCGCGGAGAGGACGTCGCCAGCGCGGCGCCTTCCGGCAAGTCCGCGAGTCCTCCCGAATAGCCCGGATGGCCAACGAACGCATCCGATGGGTCTTCGCGCGGGCTTATCGCGCCTACGACCAGGCCCGGAGGGGTTTCCGTGGGCCAGTCTTTCAGCGAGTGCACAGCCAGGTCGATCGCTCCACTGAGCAGCGCATCGTCCAGTTCCTTCGTAAATAGGGCCTGACTGTTTATGCGGGCAAGCGGTTTGTCGAGGATGCGGTCGCCCGTCGTCGTGATTTCGCGTAGTTCCGCAAGATGTCCTTCCGCCGCCAAGCGGTCCCGCACCGTGGCGGCCTGCCGTCGCGCAAGGGGGCTGCTCCTCGTTCCGATCGTCAGGGGGGCGGTATGACGAACAGGCGCAACCAGGCGGTTACCGCGCATGACGGACGGCGTCCGGGTCCCGCAACGCATCCTCGGAATAGCGCTCCATATCCTCAAGCAGACGGTCGCCGCGCGTTGCGTCTTCCGGGCAGGCGGCGGGGTTCTGCGCATCCAGGCAGGACTGGTTCGCTGCCGCAGGCGTCTCTTCGTCGTCGCAATCCTGCCGCAGGAAAAGGTGCTGGAGCAAACGCACCCCATGGGAGAAATCGATGCGTTCGGGATCGACGCTTTTCAGCCGAACCACTGGCACGGCCAGCAATTTCTGTATGATCGAGCGGGTGAGCTGGTCCAGTTGTTCCTGGTTCGCTTCCGAAAAGCGCTGCCGATACTTGTCTACTTCGCTCGCCCGGATGGTTTCGAACGTTTCCGCAATAGCCCGAATGGCGGGTTGCAGCGATTGATGCAGGAATACCCAGGAAACGTATTCGCTGAGCATCTCGTCCACGACGCCGCGGGCCTTATCCATCGAAGCCTGGATCGTTTCCTTCGTTCTCGCGTCGGCCTCGCCAAGCTGGTCTATGGTGACGAGTTCGACATGGGGCAGCCCGGCAATCTTTTCGTCCACGCCGCGCGGCATGGAAATATCGATCAGCAGCAACGGCGCATCTCTTGCCTCCGGCGCAAATGCTTCCCGCTGCAATACGGGTTCCGTTGCCTTCGTCGCAACGATAACCGCATCCGATTGCGCGGCGGTCGCATGGCGGTCTCGCCAGGGCGCATAGTTCGCCTGATGGCGTTCGGCCGCGCTGCGAGCGCGTTCCTCGGTCCGGTTTGTAAACGAAAGCCGTTCGATCCCCAGCATCCGCAACGCATCTCCTGTTTCTTGCCCGATGCGTCCCGCGCCGACAATCAGTACGCTCGGCGAGGCGGGGCCTTCTTTTCGGGTTGGGCGCTGCATCCGGGATTGGACGATTTCTGCGACCCGCGCCGGCACGGAGGTATTGTTGCGCGACAGTTCCGTTTCGTTGATGACCCGCTTGGCGGTCCGGAAGGCCGTATGCAAGAGGCGATGCATGGTCGTATCGACGCACTCCTCCTCCACCGCGACGGCGTATGCTTCCTTGAGTTGGAAATAAATGTGGACCTCGCCCAGCACCCCGGCTTTCATGCCGGAGGCCACTTCGAAAATATGCCGGATCGCGTCTTCGTCCCGATAGAGAAAAGTCTTATCTTCCGGCCAGGGGCGTCCTGCATGGCGCGCGAGCGCTTGCTGCACGGCGCGTACGTCGTCCTCGACCCCATAAAGATAGGCCTCCGTGCGATTGCACGTGGAAAGCAGGACGAGTTCGGAAGCCGGCGCGAGGGACAGGCTGCGGTACGCGTTGCGCCCCTCTCTCCAATTCGCCGCGAAAGGTCCGCGGACGTCCACGTCTGCGCACGCAGAATTGACGCCCAGTGCGTAAAATGTCATGACCGAAGGCATGGTCGGTTACAATCTGAAAAAAAGCCCCATTCCAGTAAAATAGGCATCCCCGTTTTTTTACGCAAAATTCCCGCGCCGTTTCACCAGAATTCCCCATTTGAGGCACATTCCGATGTCTGAATTTCCTTTTCTTGCTCGCCAGCAGGCCCTGTCGCGCCAGTTGGCTTCCTGCGACCTGCATGCGCTTGCGGTCATTCCTGGCGCGTCCATGCGATATTTGTCCGGGCTGGATTTTCATTTGAGCGAGCGGCCCGTGGTGGCGTTTTTCCCTCGGCAAGGCGCGCCGGCGATGGCGCTTCCCGAGCTGGAACAGGGCAAACTGGACGGATTGCCGTTCGATCTGCACGCGTATGCGTATGGAGAGGATCCTTCGACCTGGCGCGGGGCGTTCAGGAAGGCGGCCCGCGCTGCCGGGTTGGACGGGCGGCGGATCGGGGTTGAAGCCGGGAGCATGCGCGTATTCGAACTGCGCTTGTTGCAAGAAGCCCTGCCGGAGGCTGCGTACCCGGACGGGAGCAAGGCGGTCGCCGCCCTGCGCATATGCAAGGACGCCCGCGAGGTCGAACAGATGCGCCGCGCCGCGCAGGTGGCTGAAGAAGCCATGCGACAGACCCTTGCCGCCATAGAGCCGGGCGTAACGGAACGGGACGCGGCGGCCCTGCTGACGGCCCGCCTCTTTGCGGCAGGCTGCGCTCCCGAACTTCCCTTTTCGCCCATTGTGGCTTTCGGGGCTTCCTCGGCCAATCCGCATGCAGTTCCGGGCCCTCGCCCGTTGCGTCCCGGCGAATTGATTCTGTGCGACTGGGGGGCGAATGTGGACGGCTATTTTTCCGACATGACGCGCATGTTTGCGTATGGCGAGGCGGGGCGCAAGGAGCGAAAGATCGTCGAGGTGGTGAATCGCGCCCGGGAGGCGGCGGTGCAGGCCGCCGGGCCGGATGCGCCTGCCTCGGAAGTGGACCGGGCCGCCCGCGCCGTGATTGAGCAGGCTGGTTTCGGGGAGCGATTCGTACACCGCGCCGGGCATGGCCTGGGGCTGGAAATCCACGAAGAGCCCTGGATTCGAAACGGCAATGCGATGCGGTTGCGTCCGGGCATGACCTTCACCATTGAGCCGGGAATCTATCTGCCCGGCGTGGCGGGCGCCCGCATAGAGGATATGGTGACGATCACAGAGGACGGCGCCGAAACGCTTACGACGTTGCCGCGTTGCCTGAGTAATATTGCGGCGTAGCCGGAGGCGGAAGGCCCGTTATGCGGAAACCCCGGACTGCGACAAGGCGTCGGCCAGCGCTTCGGCTTCTGTAATCAATGCTTCGATGGCCGTAAGACCGTCGCTCCACAAGGCGGGGTCTTGCAGGTCTACTCCTGCTCGCGCGGCCAGCGCATGCGGCCAGTCCGAGCCGCCGGCTTCCAGCAGGGCAAGGTATCGGGCCGGGAAATCTTTCGGGTCGGCAAGATACCGGGCGTACAGCGCCAGCGACAGCAATTCTCCGAAGGCATAGGCGTACACATACCCCGGCGTATGCAGGAAATGGGGGATGTAGCTCCACCAGCGCCGGTAATGCTCGCCCAGCGTCACGCTACCTTCGAACATGGCTTCCTGGGTTTGGATCCAGAGCTCGCCGAACTGGTCGACGCCCAATTCTCCGTGTTCGCGGCGCTTCGTATGGATGGCCTGTTCGAACCGGTTCATGGCGATTTGCCGAAATACCGTGGCCATTGTGTCGTCTATTTTGCCGACGAGCATGGCGAGCCGATTGGCGGGATTGCGTTCCCGCGCAAGCATTTCCCGGAATGTGAGCATTTCTCCGAAAACAGAAGCGGTTTCGGCGGTCGTGAGCGGCGTATCGGCTTGCAGCGCGCCCTGTTTTCTCGACAGGTACTGATGAACGCCATGGCCCAGTTCGTGCGCCAGCGTTTGCACGTCGCGCGGCCTTCCCGAAAAATTCAGGAGAATGTACGGATGCGCGCCGGGAACTACGCCGTGGCTGAAGGCTCCGCCGCGCTTGCCGGGGGCCGGCGGCGCGTCGATCCAGCGGCGGTCGAAGAAAAGGTCGGCGACGGCGCCCATGCGGGGATGAAATCCATGGTAGGCGGCCCGCGTGATATCGCGTGCTTCGTCCCAGGCATACTCCCGGTCGGATTCGCCCACAGGCGCGTACCGGTCGTAGTCGAACAGCTCGTCGTATCCAAGCAGATGGCGTTTTAGCCGGTAAAACCGGGCCGCGAGGTCGTATCTCGAGGTGACGGCCTCAATGAGCGCCTCCACGGTTTCGTCTTGAACCTCGTTGGACAAATTCCGATCAGAGAGCCAGGTGGCGTAGCCGCGAAGCCGGTCGTCAATGGCTTTATCCGCAAGGACCGCGTTGAATACGGAAGCCAGCGTACGGCTATGCGTCGCCAATCCTTCTGTCAGGCTGAGGGCGGCCCGGCGGCGCAGGGAGCGATCCGGTTCGTGCAGCATGGACAAGACTTCCTGCTCGGTTTTCTCTTCCCCGTCGAGGGAGAAGCGGGCGCCGCCCAGCAATTCGTCGAAGAAACGGTTCCAGGCGCCGCGCCCGGTGACGGTCTTCTCGGTCAGTATTTTCTCTTCCGGCTCTGTGAGCAGATAATCCCGCTGCAATCGCTGTACTTCGAGATAGTGCCGATAGCCGGTCAATTCCCCGGAAGCGATCAGACGGGCCGCATGCTCGTCGTCGGCCTTGCACCATTCCAGCCCGAAAAAAATGAGTTGCTGCATTGCGCGGGTATAGGCCTCGCGGACATGCTGGAGCAAGGCGCCCCGCTGCTCGTCCCCGGTGTCCGTGGCCCATTGCAGAAAAGCATAGGAATACGCCTTCCCCGTCCGTTCCTGAATGCTTCCCAACTGCGTGAGCGCTTTGGCCATTTCTTTCGGCGCCAGGTCGGCGACCCGCCCTCGCCAGGCGGTTTCAAAGGTTTCCGCATCGGCCTGCGCTTGCGCAAGGTCTTGATGCAGGGCCTCTTCCGACGGGTACAGGTCGGCGAGATTCCAACGGATATTTTCTGCGCCGGTCTTTTTTTCGGACATGAGATAAAGTGGGTTACAGCGGGATACTCTGATTAAGTCCGCGAAGCTCAGAGGCTGCGCGGCGCGCTGGCAAGGAATGACGAAGCCATGCGGTTTTTTCCCAAATTTACCGGGAGTGCGTATATTGGCGCATTCCAAACACCATTCCATCAAACATTCTCGCGCAACCATGCAAGTACGTACAGCCGAAGCAATCTGGAAAGGCAATTTGAAACAGGGAGAAGGCCACGTGACGGTGCTGGGCGAGCAGGTTCCCTATTCCTTCGCTTCTCGTTTCGAGGGCGGGGCCGGAACGAATCCGGAGGAACTGCTGGCCGCCGGCCACGCAGGATGCCTTGCGATGGCGTTTTCGAACGACCTGGCGAACGCGGGCTATACGCCCAGGCGAGTGCATGCGACAGCCGGAGTGCATTTGACGATAACGGATGCAGGCGCCGTGATTCCGCAGATCGACCTGACGATTGAGGGCGACGTGCCGGATATCGACGAAGCCACGTTTCTGGAGATGGCCGAGGCGGCGAAGTCCAATTGCCCGGTATCGAAGTTGTTCCAGGGGACGAATATTACGCTGGACGCGACGCTTCAGGCGGGTTAGGTCCGGATGTGTCCTTTCCCGACGCCGATCCATTTGTAGCTGGTGAGCTCCTCCAGGCCCATCGGGCCGCGGGCATGCAGTTTTTGCGTGCTGACGGCTACCTCGGCGCCCAGGCCGAACTGTCCGCCGTCCGAAAACCGCGTACTGGCGTTTACGAACACCGCCGCCGAATCGATGCGGTCGACGAAGACGTTTGCGCGTTTCCAGTCGTTGGTCAGAATGCTGTCCGAGTGGGCCGTTCCGTGACGTTGTATATGTTCGATGGCGTCGTCCACGCCGTCCACGATGCGGACGCCGAGGGTGAGCGACAGCCATTCCTGGTTGAAGTCGTCAGGTTCGGCCGCCTCGCACGCAAGGCCTCCGGTTTGGTCGAGGATGCGCAGCGATTCGGGGTCGGCGCGGAAGGCGACGCCGCGTGCATGGAGACGTTTTGCGAGGGGCGGCAGGAAGCCGTCGGCGATATTGCGATGCACGAGCAGCGTGTCCAGTGCATTGCAGACGCTCGGGCGCTGCGTCTTGGCGTTTTCCACGATGTCCTCTGCCCTGTCCAGGTCCGCCGATTCGTCTACGAAAATGTGACACACGCCCATGCCGCCCGTAATAACGGGGATGGTGCTTTTTTCCAGACATAACCGGTGCAAGCCCGCCCCGCCGCGCGGCACGATCATATCGACATATTCGTCCAGTCGCAACAATTGCTCGACGAGGCCGCGGTCGGGGTCGTCTATGTATTGCGCGGCGTCGGGGGGCGCCCCTGTTTTTGCCAGGGCTTTCCGGATGGCCGCCACGAGGGCCCGATTGCTGCGCAGCGTTTCCTTGCCGCCGCGCAGAATCACCGCGTTGCTCGTTTTCAGGCACAGCGAGGCAATGTCGATGGTCACATTGGGTCGGGCCTCGTAGATGACGCCTACCACGCCGAGCGGTATCCGGCGCTTGAGGAGCCGCATTCCGTTCGGGAGCATGCGGCTTCCAAACTCGACGCCGACCGGGTCCGGCAGGTCGATTACGGAGCGAACGTCGCTTGCCAGCGCGCCGAGGCGTTTTTCGTCGAGCAGCAGACGGTCGAGCAGCGCCTCGGACAACCCGGCCTCCCGCCCGTCATGTATATCCAGCGCATTTTCCTGGAGAATCGCTGCCGAGGCGGATTCCAGTTCGTCGGCTATGGCGGCCAGCGCATTGTTTTTCGCTTCCGTGCTCAGGGTAGCCAGCACGCGGCTTGCCGCGCGGGCCTGCGCTCCCATTTTCTGCATGGACATCGTTTCTTCGACAAACATGAATTCGTTCAAGGTGATTTTGTCGCAGGCGAACAGGCTCGCCTCGGCAGAGCGCTTGGGAATGGTTAGATCAGGATCAGGTCGTCGCGGTGAATGACGACGGGGCCGTAGGCGTACCCCAGCGTTTCGCGGATGCAATCGGATTGCAGTCCCTGGATGCGGTCCACATCGGCGCTGTTGTACCGCACCACGCCCCGACCGAGGTTCGTTTGGTCGGCCGCCGCGATCTGCACCACGTCGCCCCGCTCGAACGATCCGTCTACGCGAATGATTCCTGCCGGCAACAGGCTGCCGCCGCCATTGGTCAACGCCGCGGCGGCGCCCCGGTCGATCGTCACGGCCCCGGATGTGTTTGCCCCGCCCAGTATCCACCGTTTACGATTTTCGACCGGGACGTCGAATGCGGGGAAGCGGGTGCCGATGCGTTCTCCCGCGGCGATGCGCACGATTGCGTCCGGCGCATCGCCTGCCGCAATCACGACATGAGCTCCAGCGCGGCGGGCCACATCCGCTGCATCCAGTTTCGTTCTCATGCCGCCGACGCCCAGGCCCGACTTGCTTTCTCCTGCGATGGCCTGTAAGTCGGCGTCGATATGTCGCACTTCCGCAATGAGTTCGGCTTCCGGATCGGTTCGGGGGTCCGCCGTGAACAGGCCTTGCTGGTCGCTCAGGAGAATAAGCAAATCCGCTTCGGCAAGCAGTACGCACAAAGCGGACAGGTTGTCGTTATCTCCCACGCGAATCTCGGCAGTGGCTACGGCGTCGTTCTCGTTGATCACTGGAACGATGCGATGTTCGAGCAGCGTACGCAACGTATCGCGGGCGTTCAGAAAGCGACGGCGGTCTTCCACATCTGCTCGCGTCAGGAGCATTTGCCCGACATGGATATCGAACCGGTCGAAAAGTTTCGCCCAGATTTCCATGAGCCTGCTTTGTCCTACCGCCGCCAGCATTTGTTTTTCGGCCAGCGAATCGGGCTGCCAGGCCATGCGAAGGCGCTCGTTTCCGGCGGCGATGGCGCCCGAGGTGCATACGGTCAGGTCGTATCCTTCCCGGTGGAGCGCGGCGCATTGCCGAACGATTTCAAGCATGCGGTCATGATCGAGCTTGCGGGTGCCCCCCGTAAGTACGCTCGTTCCTATTTTAATTACGATACGCCGCGTCATGTGCAGGCTGTCGACTATTGCGCAGGCCGATGGATATCCTTGGTTCGTACCGGGAGCGGGATTCGAACCCGCACGGAGCATCTGCTCCAACGGATTTTAAGTCCGTTGCGTCTACCGTTTCGCCATCCCGGCTGAAGGGTGTGTCGTCAAGATTGCGCTAATCAGGATCGAGATTGGATCATGTCGCGTCCAATGCGCTAAAATTACGGAAAAATCCGGCGCGCTATACGTCGGAAGGCCGCCTCGTCGTTTCGCATGTCTATTTCGTTTCTTCTTTTTCCGCTGGGGCTTGTCCTGGTTTATTTCGGGGCCGAATGGTTGCTGAAGGGCGCCGCCGGACTCGTGCGCCAGTACAGCGTGCATCCGCTCGTAATCGGCGCGAGCGTGGTAGCGTTTGGCACCTCCATGCCCGAATTCGTATTCAACCTGTTTGCAGCCGTTTCCAGGGAAGATGGCCTGGCGCTGGGGAATATAACCGGTTCGAACATTTGCAACATGGCTCTGGTGCTGGGGGTAAGCGGGCTGGCGCTGCCGCTCGTTGCGGTGCGCGAAGTGCTTACGAAAGGCTATCCCGCCATGATGCTCGCGCTGGTCGTTTTTTACCTGATGGCGCTGGACGGAACGATCGGGCGGGTCGATGGCGCGGCGCTGGCGGCCCTGCTGATCGTTTTCGTCGTGCTGATCGCGCGAAAAGGCGGGCACGGCGTTGGTGCGCGCGCCTCGGAGGCGGCGCTTGCAGACGCGGCGGCTTCCGGGGAAGCTCCGGCCTGGAAATGGATTCTCCTTGTTGCGGGCGCCGCGTTCCTCGCGGGCGGTTCCTGGGCCATGGTGGATTCCGCCGTGGATATCGCCGTCCTGCTCGGCGTTTCCCCCGCCATCGTCGGGCTGACGGTCGTTGCATTCGGCACCAGCTTGCCCGAATTGGCTACGTCTCTAATGGGCGCGCTAAGGGGCCAGGCGGAACTTTCCATAGGGAATGTACTGGGCAGCAATATTCTGAATGTGTTGTTCGTGGCGGGCCCGATCGCCCTGTTCCATCCCTTGGAGGTGGAAGCGAACCTGTTGACGGAGCATTTTCCGGCCATGCTTGCGTTCGGCGCAGCGCTATTGCCTGTTTTCTGGTTCCGGCGCAGGATTGGCCGCCTGGAAGGGGCATTGCTCCTCAGCGGTTTTTTGGCCTGGCTTGCCTGGTTGATCATGCCCTATCTTTGATGATCATGTCCCGCCTCTAACGAATCGTCCATTCCTCCGCGCTGCATGTCTTTTTCCCTTGGCATGAATCCATGGCTGTTTGCGGCGTCCCTGCTTGCAGCGGGCGTCGCCGCCGTATGGTTCTATCGCCATACGACCCCCGCACTGTCGCGGGGCAAGCGGGTTGCGCTCGGCGCGCTGCGGTTCGGCGCGCTCTTTTTTATTCTGCTCCTCTTGCTCGACCCCGTGCTGCGCATTGTGCAGCAGGAGGAAAAGGAACCTGTCGTTGCGGTGCTCCTGGACGACAGCGCCAGCCTGCGCCTTGCGTCCGGCGCAGATACGTCCCTTGCCGGGGCGCAAGCGCGCATTCGGGACTTGCTCCGGCATGTGCCGTCCGCGGCGCAGGGAGGGCAGGTGCGATATGTTCGTTTCGGGGCGGACGTCAAGGGGGATCCTTTTTCCCGTTTCGATCCGGACTCGCTCGGCTTGAATGCTTTCCGGACCAACATTGCGCAGGCGTTGATTTCCGCCGAGGAGCGCTGGCGGGACGATAACTTGCGCGCCGTATTGCTTGTGTCCGATGGGCGGTATAATACGGGCCGGAATCCGCTGTATGTATCCGAACGCTATCCGGCGCCGGTATTTACGGCGATTGCAGGCGATACCTTGCGGCGGCAGGATATTCGGATACAGCGCGTGCTTACGAATGAAGTAGCCTACGCAGGCGCCGAACTTCCTGTCGAAGTGGGTATTCGGGCGGATGGCCTGGGCGGGCGCCGGATCACCGTATCGCTTGCCGAAAATGGGCAAACCGTAACTTCCCGCACGCTCGAAATCCCCCCGGGAAATACGGAAATCGTCGCCGATTTGTCCGTAACGCCTGAATCGGAAGGACTGCGGCGCTACACGGTGGCCGTGACGGAACTGCCCGAAGAAGTCACGCACCGCAATAACCGGGAATCGCTGGCGGTGCGCGTACTTTCTTCCAGGCGTCGCATTCTGTTTGTGGCCGCCGCCCCCGGCCCGGATGTGGCTGCCGTCCGAAGGGCGCTTGCGCGGAATGAAGCCTTCGAGACGGTTTCGTTCGTCCAGAAAAGCGTGGGCGCTTTCTACGAGGGCGCGTTTCCGGGTTCGCTTGCAGACTTCGATGCGATCGTGCTGGTCGGATATCCCGGGCGGGTTGCCGACGAAACGATCATTCGTCGCATTGACGAGGCGGCCCGGGAGGGGGTTCCCTTGTTGTTTCTGCTTGCGTCCGGCGTCTCCATTGCCCGGTCGGGCTTGTTGTCCGAGGCGGCGCTTCCCGTCCGGGCCGTTCGGATTCGGGAGGATTTTATAGAGGCTACGTTCCGAGCCACGCCGACGGGAAACCGTCACCCGGTTCTGCATATTCCCGGGATCGCCCCAGATGCATGGAGCGCCCTGCCTCCGCTGGAATACAGCCGGACCCAGTGGGCGCCTGCCCCCGACGCGCAGACGCTGGCCACGGCGTCCGTGCGCGGCATTGATCTGCCGGAACCGTTGCTGGTCGTTCGCCGCCGCGCACAGCATCGCAGCGCCGCCTTGCTGGGCGCGGGTATGTGGCGATGGCAGAATCTTCCAGAGGACCTCGCGGCGTACGAATCCTTGCCGGAAGTTTTTTTTGCGAATATCATTCAGTGGCTCACGGCGCTGGAAGACGATCGTCCCGTGCGCATACGGCCTGTTCGGGATGTTTTCGGGGGCGGGGAAGCGGTGCAATTTTCGGGTCAGGCGTACGACGAAAGCTTTAATCCCGCGCCGGATGCGTCCGTAGAGGTCAAGATCGTCTCGCCCGATGGCGCGGAGTTTCCCTATCTTATGCGCGGGATCGGGAACGGGCGGTATGCACTGGACGCCGGACCGTTGCCCGAAGGGACGTATTCCTGGACCGCCACGGCCTACCGGGGAGAAGATATTCTGGGATCGGACCGCGGCGCATTTGCGGTGGGTTCCCTGACGCTGGAATACCGGGAGCCGGGCGCGGACGTCGCCTTGATGCGTCAGATTGCGCAGCGATCGGGAGGCGTAGCGCTGGACCCGAACCGCCCCGAGATATTTACGGAGGCCTTGTCCGCCTCGCTGGAAGGCTCCGTCGATACAATATCCCGAAGGACAGAGAAAGATTTGCGCACGCATTTTGCTTTTTTACTGCTTGTCGTTGCGCTTCTTTCCATGGAATGGTTTTTCCGAAAACGCAGCGGAATGGTTTGAAACAGATACGCGCCATAACGGATATTCCTTCCTTGAACGGGCCTGCCGGAGCGCCGGAAAGCGTCGTTCCGTCGGAGGAATTTGCGGCGTTGCTGCGCGACGTACGGCGCTGGATTCATCGCCATCCCGAACCGGGTTTTGACGAGCATCGCACCAGTGCGCTGGTGCGCGACGCGCTGGAGCGGCACGGGCTAATCGTTACGGGCCCGCTCGCGACCACCGGTCTTTACACGGATATTCGGGGGGCGGAGGATGGTCCGACCCTTGCGTACCGGGCAGATATGGACGCCTTGCCCATTCAGGACGCCAAATCCGTAGAATATGCTTCGGAGCGGCCAGGGTTTGCCCATCTGTGCGGACACGATGCGCATACGGCGGTCGGGATTGGCGTAGCGCTTATCCTGCATCGGAATCGGGAGCGCCTTCGCGGCGCGGTGCGCGTATTATTCCAGCCGGACGAGGAAGGCGCGCCCGGGGGCGCGGTGGATATGATCCGGGACGGCGTGCTGGACGGGGTGCAGAGCATCTACGCCATACATGCGGACCCCACCCTGCCGGTGGGCGCGTACGGCGTACAGGACGGCCCGATTACGTCCTCTACGGACCGGTTTCGCATTACGGTCAAGGCGCCGGGCACCGGGCATTCGGCGCGGCCCCATGAATCTGTGGATACTATTTGGGTAGCCAGCCAGATTGTCCAGGCGCTCTATCAACTTACGGGACGTTTTTCGGATGTGCGCAAGGCATCGGTCCTGACCATTTGCCGGTTCCATGCGGGGAATGCGTACAATGTGATTCCCGACCAGGCGGAATTCGGGGGCACGATTCGCACCACGGACCCTGAAGAACGCACATCCATCCGGCGACGCGTCGAGCGCATGGCCCATGAAACGGCCCGGCTGTACGGGGCCTCGGCAGACGTTGACCTGTTGCCCGGGGCGCCCGCCGTGCGCAACGACGCCCGCCTCGCCCGGCACGCTGCCTCCGTCATCCGGTCTCTCTACGGGAATGAAGCGGTCTTGCCGATTCCTCTCCCCAGCATGGGTTCGGAGGATTTCGGGCATTATCTGGAAAAGGCGCCGGGCTTGCTGCTTCGGGCAGGCACTTGTTCTGGCCCCGAAACGGCCTGGCCTCTGCATAACGCCCGCTTCGACATCGACGAACGCGCCCTGACGCCCACCGCCCTGCTCATGGCCCATGTGCTTTGCGCCCACCTCGACCAAGGCGTCGGTTGACCTTCCTGTCCCGCGCCAACGGGAAGGCGCCCTGGCGGCTTCTTAAGGATACTCTGATCAAAACCACTTCGCTCAGCACGTCGCGTTCGTGCGTGCAAGACATGGTGCTTACATCGTTTAAATCAGCGGAAAATACTTCGGATTCGCGCTGTCCCGGGCGTGACGCGCCCTTCGGGAGGCGGCGAGAGGTGCGCTGGCTGTGTCATTCCTCATTATATGGGGCCTGCCACATTGCTTCGTCATTCCTTGCCAGCGCACCTCTCGCCGCCTCTGAGCTTTGAGGACTTAATCAGAGTATCCTTAAATAATTGAGGCGGAAATTTTCGAGACCTTAATAATTAAGGACGCTCTGATCGGCGTTTCACTTTCGCGCGTAAAGCACGAGGTGACGGCGTCGTTGAAATCAGCGAAAAACGCGGCGGATTCGGTGCGTATCGATCGGGAAGCACCCTTGGGAAGACTGCGAGGGACACGTTTTTCTGGACGCCCTTTTCATCAGTTCGCCGTCCCTTCTTGACGGGAAAATCGTCCTTGCAGCAGGCGATTCTCAAAAAAATTTCCGGGAAGGTTATGTTTCCCGCGTCGCGGGGTCTTAAGGGGGACATTTACATATGCTCCGGCCCCATGCGCGTCCCTTGCTTCGTTGCTGCATTCCTCCTGCTGGCGGCAGGTCTATGCCCGTCGTCCGCCTTCGCCCAGTCTTATCGAGGCGCGTCCGGCGAGGACCGCGCGACGGACATTTCCCGACCCCCGCAGTCCGGGAAGATCGCCGTCGGGGATATCGTAATCAATGAGGCGTATCCTCGTCCGCTTGCTTCCGGGTCGGAGTTCATCGAACTGTTCAATCGCGGTACGGTCACGTTCGATCTTCGGGACTTGACGATCCGGGATGCGTCGTCCGCACCGATTCGACTCGCCGAAGCGGCGTCGCCGTTTCCGCCCGGGGCCTACCGGGTGATCGTGGCGGACGGCATGGCCTTTTCCAATCGTTTCGGCGGAGTTCCCTATGGAGCGCCGGCTCGTTGGGCCTCTCTGAATAACGGCGGCGACGCCATCGTGCTCGAATCCGGCGACACAGTGATCGATTCGCTTTTTTATGCCGGAAGCGCGGTGGAAGCAGGCCGATCCCTGGAACGCATTGATCCGTCCGCCCCGTCGGATTCGTACAACTTTGCGCTGTCCGTGGATGCGCTCGGGGCTACGCCGGGCGCCCAAAACAGCCAATACGCCCCCGATGTAACCGGTCCGTCGCTGGTTTTCGCCAAAGCGCTCGGCGACAGGCAGCTGGACCTTTATTTCGACGAACCGATCCGCGCCGAGCCCATTTCGCCCGCCTCGATTCGGCTGGAAACCCTTGCGGCAGAGGATGTGCAGGCGCTTGAGCCGGACGCATTGCGGGTATCGTTTCCGGGTTCCGTATCCGGAGGATTCGTGCGGATCGAAGCGGTATCCGATCTGCGGGGAAATATTTCGGCGCCATTATCGGCGCCGGTGCACTATCGTCCCGCCGCGCAGGACCTTGTGGTGAACGAAATACTGTACGAACCATTTTCCGACGCGTACGACGGCCTGCCGAACCAGACGGAATTCATCGAATTGGCTAACCGGTCCGGTCGCCGGATATATATAGACGGGCTCTATCGAACACGCGATCCGGACGAATCGGGAGACGCCGACACGGTCCGCGTGGAAAATCGGTTCGCGGGGTTGGATCCTGACGGCTATGCGTTGTTCGCCGCCGCGTCCATGGAGCATGAAAGCGTTTTCGTGGCGACAGGCAAGGGGTTTAGCCTGCGCAACGATGGGGATCGCATCCGGATACACGGAGAAGACGGCGAGGTGCTGGACGACATACGGTACGACCCTTCGTGGCATCATCCGGACGTACTGGAAACCCGGGGCGTTACGCTGGAACGGATCGATCCGGATGCGCCCGGAAACGATCCGCAAAACTGGACCAGTTCGGCGGCGCCGGAAGGCGGAACGCCGGGGCGACCCAATTCGGTGCGTATCGCCGGGACCCCTTCCCTGTCCGGGCAGGGCATGGAAGTGTCCCCGAATCCCTTTTCTCCGGATCGGGATGGCGTAGACGATATCGCGCGCATCCGATGCGTTTTTTCTCCCGGCGTGTCGAGGATTCGCGCACTGGTGTTCGACCTGGCGGGAAACCAAGTGCGGGAACTGGTAGGATCTCGCCTTGTTACGGAATCGACCGAGTTGTTCTGGGACGGTCGGGATCATGCGGATCGTCGCCTGCAAACCGGCATATACATTGTTTTCGTCGAGGCTTGGGACGCCCGCGACAAGGTCATGGAGGTATTCAAGGCGCCTGTGGCGCTTGCGCGCCGCTATTGACGATGTGACTGCGGAACCGCGCCCGCAGGCCATCGTTCACCTTCCAAAGCCCCCTCTCGCACGCAATTACATCAGGTTACGTAAACACGTTCGGATCATGCCTGCCGACGAGATCGCCATTCAAGCGAGGACACAGCCTGCGCCCATCGCGCTCAGCGATCGCGCCGCGAGGGAAATTCGCAAAATCATGTCCACCCGGGATATTCCCGAGGGATTCAACCTCCGCGTAGGCGTCCGGGGAGGCGGTTGTTCAGGCATGAGTTATATTCTCGGGTTCGACAAAATGCGCGAACACGACGCGCGTTTTGAAATTGATGGCGTCACGGTATACATGGATAAGCGCCATGGATTGTATCTTATGGGCGTCACGGTAGATTACCATGACGGCCTGAATGCGCGCGGGTTCACCTTTGAGAACCCGAATGCGACGCAAACATGCGGGTGTGGGTCCAGCTTTGCTGCGTAGCCTCGTTTTATCCTATGGAAGGCAATTTTTCTAATCGCGTCAGAGATGTTATCCGGGACAGCCGGGAAGAAGCCCTCCGGCTGTGTCACGATTACGTCGGGACGGAGCACTTGCTCCTCGGGATTATCTGCGAGGGCGAGGGCATCGCCGTCAAGATTCTCCGTAGTCTCGGCTGCGATCTGCTCAAGCTCAAAAAGGCGGTCGAGGAAACGGTCCGAGGTACGGGCGGGGCGCTTTCGGTAGGCAATCTTCCGTTCACCCAGCAAGCCGAAAAAGTCCTCAAGATCACCTATCTGGAGGCGAAAATATACAAGAGCGATATCATTGGTACGGAGCATCTCCTGCTCAGCCTGTTGCGGGACGAGGAAAATGTGGCGGCCCGCATTTTGCAACAAGGCTTCTCGATCACGTACGATGCGGTTCGGAACGAACTGGACGCTATTATTGGCGGAAAGGTGCCTGCGTCGGGCGGCGGCCTGCAGGCTCCGCCTCCTGAAGGACGCGGCAAGGAGCGCCGCAAGATGGAAAAAAGCAAAACCCCGGTGCTGGACAACTTTGGCAGAGACTTGACACGGCTGGCCGAAGAGTCCCGACTGGACCCCATCGTAGGCCGGGAACAGGAAATCGAGCGGGTTGCCCAAGTGCTCAGCCGCCGAAAGAAGAACAACCCCGTGCTGATTGGCGAGCCGGGCGTGGGCAAGACGGCTATCGCCGAAGGGCTTGCTATACGCATCGTGCAACGCAAGGTAAGCCGCGTACTCCACAACAAACGGATCGTGACGCTGGACTTGGCGGCGTTGGTCGCCGGCACCAAATACCGGGGGCAGTTCGAGGAGCGGATGAAGGCGGTGATGAACGAACTCGAAAAGAGTCCGGAAGTCATTCTTTTTATCGACGAGTTGCACACGATTGTCGGCGCTGGAGGGGCTTCCGGCAGCCTGGACGCCTCGAATATGTTCAAACCGGCGCTTGCCCGGGGCGAAATTCAGTGCATCGGCGCGACGACTCTTGACGAATACCGGCAATATATCGAGAAGGACGGGGCGCTGGATCGTCGATTTCAGAAAATTATCGTAGATCCCTCGACCGTAGACGAAACGATTGAAATTCTGCGCAACATCAAGGAACGTTACGAGGAGCATCACCGCGTACGGTATTCCGACGAGGCCATCCTGCTTGCAGTCCATCTCAGCGACCGCTACGTCACGGATCGTTTTCTGCCCGACAAGGCCATTGACGTAATGGACGAAGCCGGCGCGCGCGTCCATCTTGCAAATATTCGGGTGCCGGAAGATATCATTCGGCTCGAAGAGGAAATCGAGGCCGTCCGAAAGAAAAAGAACAGTGTGGTCAAGAGCCAGCGCTTTGAAGAAGCGGCTCGGCTGCGCGACAAGGAAAAGAAGATCAATGCGGAGCTGGAGCAGGCCAAGCTGATATGGGAGCGGAAGGCCGGCGCAGAAATCCATGACGTGACGGCGGAGAAAATCTCCGAGGTCGTGGCCATGATGACCGGCATTCCGGTCGATAAAATTTCTCGTCCCGAACAGAAGAAACTGATCGGGATGGACGAGGCGCTTATGACGCGCGTAATCGGGCAGGACGAGGCGATCCGGAAATTGTCGAGCGCCATTCGCCGCACCCGGGCCGGCCTCAAGGACCCCGGACGTCCTATCGGTTCATTCATTTTCCTCGGACCGACCGGCGTGGGCAAGACCGAGCTGGCCAAGGTGCTTACGCAATACCTTTTCGATTCGGACGATGCGCTGATACGGATCGACATGTCCGAATACATGGAAAAATTCGCCGTGAGCCGGCTGGTTGGGGCGCCGCCGGGATATGTCGGCTATGAAGAAGGCGGGCAATTGACCGAGAAAGTGCGGCGCAAGCCGTATTCCGTGGTTCTGCTTGACGAAATCGAAAAGGCGCACCAGGACGTACTCAACATTTTGCTGCAGGTGCTGGACGACGGCGTACTCACGGACGGGCTGGGGCGGCGGATCGATTTTCGGAATACGATCATCATTATGACGTCGAATATCGGCGCCCGGGACATCAAGAACATCGGGAAAGGGATCGGTTTCGCCCAATCGGAGGAGTCGTTCAATTACCGGACAATGAAGAACACGGTGGAAGATGCGCTGAAGCGGGTGTTCAACCCCGAGTTTCTGAACCGGGTGGATGATGTGATCGTTTTCCATTCGCTGGAAAAAGAGCATGTTTTCCGCATTATCGACATTATGGCTGCGGAGCTGCTCGACCGGATCAAAAAACTCGGAATTACCGTAGAGATCAGAAAACCGGTCAAGGAATTTCTCGTTCGGAAAGGGTTCGATATAAAGTATGGCGCTCGTCCCCTGCGGCGTTCGATCCAGAAATACATTGAGGACCCGCTCGCCGATCATATCCTTGGCGAGAACCTGGGCGAAGGCGACATCATCCGTGTTTCCGTGCGGGGCAAGGGAGATGCCGCGACACTCTCTTTCAGCGTTCGGCGACGCAAAACGTCAAAGGCCCCAAAAGCAAAGAATAGCGCTCAGGAAGAGAACAAGGATGTTGCTTCCTCAAGCCTTGAGGAAAAGCAGGCTAGGATAGCAAGGGAATAGCCTTGTTTTTGCTGCTCCTTGCGAACGCCCATCGATCTCGTCGTTTTCTATGCAACGCGTTGCCATCATTGGCGTTGGCCTGATCGGCGGATCCCTTGGCCTCGTATGGAAAAAGCAGGCGCAGGGCGTCCGGATCGTCGGTTTTGACGAACCGGCCACGCTGGACAAGGCGCTCGCAATGGGCGCGCTTGACGAGGTCGCGTCTTCTGCAGAGGAGGCTGTTTCCGACGCCGACGTCATCGTGCTGGCCACCCCGGTCCAGTCTGTATTGCAGTTGCTGGAACATATTGCGCCACATGTCCGGCCCGGCGCCGTGGTTACGGATACGGGTTCTGTAAAAGGTCCGGTTTCATCCTGGGCCGCTAAAACCTTGCCTTCGCACGCCCTGTTCGTAGGGGGACATCCCATGGCGGGTTCCGAACGTCGGGGCGTCGACCAGGCCGATGCGTTGTTGTTCGAAAACGCAGCATGGGTGCTTTGCCCGCCCGCCGCGACGGATGTTTCGGCGCTGAAACGGGAGCAGGCCGCGTTTCTGGACCTGATTGCGACGACCGGCGCGCGCGTTCTGATGCTACCTCCTGATCGACACGACCGCATTGCGGCGTTGGTCAGCCACCTTCCGCAGTTGCTTGCCGTGGCGCTTATGAACCATGTGGCGCAGGAAAACGGACGCGACGAGGCCTTTCTGCAATTGGCCGCCGGAGGGTTTCGGGATATGACCCGCATTGCTTCTTCCCCATTCGATGTGTGGAGCGACATTCTGTCCACGAACGATGCGCGTATTCTGGAAGTGCTTGATTCGTTTGCCGCGCGCATGGACCTGCTTCGCGGGGAAATCGCCCGCGGCGACATGAACACATTGCAAGACCAGTTCCGGGAGGCCCGGTCCACAAGGGAAACGATTCCTCGCAACACGAAAGGGTTTCTGCAACCGCTTGCGGACGTGTACGTCTATGCGAAAGACGATCCGGGCGAACTCTTTTCGATTACAAAGATTTTGTACGAGGCATCCTTGAATATCAAGGATATTGAACTCCTCAAGATTCGCGAAGGAACCGGCGGCGCTTTTCGCATGGGTTTCGCGGAGGACGACGTCGCGACGGCAGCCGCCCGGACACTGAACCATGCCGGCTATACGGCCTGGCGCTTGTAGTCAGCGTATTCCTAAAGAGAGCCATGGAAACTGCATCGCTTCGGAAAACGCCGTTATATGATTGGCATGTTGCGCTTGGCGGACGGATGACGTCGTTTGCCGGCTATGAAATGCCGCTGCGCTATGCCGGCGGCGTCCTTGAAGAACATCGCGCGGTGCGGCGAGCGGCGGGACTTTTTGATGTGAGCCATATGGGCGAAGTCCTCGTTCGCGGTCCGCACGCCGCCGAGTGCGTTCACTATTTGATTACCAACGACGCGGTATCGATGCAGCCCGGACAGGCGATCTATACCTGCATGTGCCTGGAAAACGGCGGCGTCGTGGACGACTTGATCGCATATCGCCTTGCCGAAGACGAATACCTGCTGGTGATCAATGCGGCGAACCGCAGCAAGGATTTCCTGTGGATGATACGGAATAATCCGGCGAAGGCGCTCATTGAGGATGTATCCGACCAGCTGGCGCTCATCGCTGTGCAGGGGCCGCGAGCCCGGGCTATTGCGGAAGTCGCCATCGGAGCCGATATCGCCGGCCTGAAGCCCTTTCGCTTTCGGCGTGTTTCCGGCGGGCTTTTCGCCGGGTCGTCGCTTGCTATCGTTTCCGCGACGGGTTATACGGGCGAGGCGGGCCTTGAAATTTATTGCGATGCAGGCGTGGCCGGATCGGTCTGGGATGGGTTGCTTGAGGCTGGAGCGAACGAAGGACTGCAACCGGCGGGCCTGGGCGCCCGGGACACCCTGCGCATGGAAGCGGGGTTTTGTTTATACGGAAACGATATTACCGAAGAAACCCATCCGTTCGAGGCCGGACTGGGCCGATTCGTGCGAATGGACAAGGACGATTTCATCGGCAAATCTGCGCTGGAGCGCGTCCGCGAGGAAGGGCTTTCCCGAAAACTGGTTGCGTTCGTCGTCGAGAAGCCCGGCGCTGTTCCGCGAAGCGGATACGGCATTTCGACGCCGGCAGGCGCGGGCGTGGTGACCAGCGGCGCCCAGTCCCCCATGCTTGGGCGCGGCGTCGGTCTTGGATATGTGCCTGCCGATCCGGCTTGCGCGTCGCCGGATGCGCGCCTCGACATCGTCATTCGGTCCCGTATGACGCGCGCAGTCGTTAAAAAGCCTCCCTTGCACAAAATTTGATCGTTTGTTGCATATTGCGATGCGGCGCGGCGTATCTTTCTGCATGGATTTGTCCATGGTTTTTCTTTTCCCTGTCCGATAGGCCGCCATGCATATCGAAGTATTTATCACGGCCCAGTCCGCGCCGGAAACAAAGTTGAACGGACGCATAGTGGTTGCGATTGACGTGCTCCGGGCTTGCTCTACTATTGTGACCGCCCTGTGCCGGGGCGCGCGCGGCGTCGTTCCCGTTCCAGACCTGGATCATGCAGCAAAAATCGCTTCGAATCTCGATTCCTCGAGTTACTTGCTTGGGGGCGAGCGCGGCGGTTATCGCATCGACAAGTATCATTGCGGCAATTCCCCGCTGGAATATACCCGCGAGACCGTGCAGGGTCGGACCATCATTCTCAGTACGACCAACGGGACGGTCGCCATGCACAAGGGGCAAAAAGCCAGGCGTCTTCTGGTGGGATGTTTTCTGAATATCGATCGCGTGGCCGAGGCGGTCTGCGAGGAGGACCGGGACCTTGTCATCATTTGCTCGGGCCAGAAGGAACAGGTTTCTCTCGAAGACACGCTGTGCGCAGGGTATTTGCTGGATCGGCTATGGAAAGGCTGTCCGCCCGACGGCATTTCCGACGCCACGCGCATGGCCTTTGCCTTGTACGATGGCTACCGCCATTGTCTGGACAGGACCTTGCGCCAGGGCGCCCATGCGCAATGGCTCGCCTCCAAAGGATTTGAAGACGACGTAGATTATTGTTTCCGGTTTAATGCCGTGCCCGTGCTTCCCCGTTATCGGGATAACCGGATCGTGCTGGATCAAACGGAATTGGCCCGCGTGGCTGCGTAACGCGGGCAAGATGTTTCCCGCTGCGCATCCATGGTTTTTTTTCTTGAAGGATGGCTTTACCATCAGGCAAAAAACATAACCGGCGGAAGGGTCCCGACGAAAAGGTCCGCGGCGCATCCACGGACCGCATGCACGAAGTGCTTGGCCTGGTCGCGATGACCTTGGCCTTTCTGATTTGTCTGGCGCTCATCGCCTACGCGGGCGTCGACGACGCCATCGTTCGAGGCAGTACGTTCGGCGATATATTCGTTCCCGGAGAAAACGAGGTATCGAATATGCTCGGCTTGGCGGGCGCCTGGGTCGCGTATTGGGTCGTGCCGCGTTTTCTGGGCTACCCGGCCGTCCTGTTGTCGGGATTTTTGGGCATGACGGGATATTTGCTGTTCCGTCGGCGCGCAAGCATCAAACTGGTTTCGATGGGTCTGCTCGTTTTTGCGGTCGTTTTAGCCGCGGCGGCCTTTTTCGGGTGGATATCCCTGGTTTTTGACGTGGAACTTGTCTTGTGGAGCGGGGCGCTTGGCCTGGGCGTGGCCGGATGGCTCCAGCATGTTTTCGGCGTGGTCGGGTCGGCGGCGATCCTTGCGCTGTTGCTTGTAATTGCATTCCTCTTGCTGGGGAAACCCGACGTGCAGGCCCTCTTCGACAAGGCCGGGGCCTGGAATGCCTCAAGAAAAGCCGCTGCCGCGCAACACCGCGCAGAGCGCAAAAAACGCGCGGAAGAAAAGCGTAAGGCCAGGCAGGAAAAACAGGCCGATCAGAAAAAGCGTCGCGCGGCCAAGGCTTCCGAAGCGACGCCTCGAACGCCGCCGGAATCCTCCGCCCCGACGTCTCCCCCGCCTGCTTCTGACGAGGGATCAGGCCGTACGCTGAACGACGCGTTTCAAGGCGATCGCCCCCCTTCTCCCGACGCCGGAGGCGTTCCGGAAAAGGATATTGAAATACATGTTCAGGAGCGCATCAAGGAGGAGCATGCCGACAAGGCGCAGCGGCACATGGATATTCCCGACGAAAAGCTCGCGCGCAAGTATCGTTTTCCTCCTGTCAAGCTTCTGGACAAACGCGACGCCGACGAAATCCCGATCGACTACGACGAACTGGAGGAAAACAAGCGGATCCTGCTCGACAAACTTGATACGTACGGCATTGAAATACAGGAGATCAACGCCATTGTGGGGCCGACTGTCACATTGTACGAATTGACGCCGGCGCCGGGCGTGAAAATCAACCGGATCACCGCCCTTGAAAACGATCTGGCCATGGCGATGGCGGCGAGGGGCATCCGGATTATTGCGCCCATCCCCGGCAAATCCGCCGTGGGGGTGGAAATTCCCAATCGCCGCCGCGAGCTTGTGCGGATCCGCGATGTGATCGAGACCAAGCGATTCCGCGATTCCGATATGGCGTTGCCGGTGCCCGTCGGCAAGACCATCGAGGGCGAAGTGTTTATGATCGACCTGGCGAAATTGCCCCACCTGCTTATTGCCGGCGCGACGGGATCGGGCAAATCGGTGGGGCTGAATACGTTGATTACGGGGTTGATGTATGCTTGCCACCCCGCCAATTTGAAATTTGTCATGATCGATCCTAAAAAGATCGAGTTGCAACAATACAAGTACATCGCAGATCATTATGTGGCGATGCCGGAAAACAGCGAGGAGCCGATTATTACCGATGTGGGCCAAGCCCTCGGAGTGCTCAAGTCCTGCGAGCGCGAAATGGAGCTGCGGTACGATCTCTTTTCCGCGGCGCAGGTTCGCTCCATCAAGGATTACAACGAAAAGGTGCTTTCCGGGCAACTGGAAACAGAAGATTCCCTCCGACATCTGCCGTATATCGTGGTGATCATAGATGAGCTGGCCGACCTTATGATGTTGGCGGGCAAGGATATAGAGGCTCCTATAGCTCGCCTCGCCCAGATGGCCCGGGCCGTGGGCATACATCTTGTGCTGGCTACGCAACGCCCGTCTGTGGATGTGATTACGGGCTTGATCAAGGCGAATTTCCCGGCGCGCATCGCGTATCAGGTGGCCTCCAAGGTAGATTCCCGCACCATTCTTGATCAGAACGGCGCCGAAGGCCTTGTAGGCAATGGAGACCTTCTGTATATGCTCGGAAGCCGCGCCATCCGCTTGCAGGGGCCGTATATCGCCTCAGACGAAGTGGATCGCATCGTGGATTTCGTGGCGAGACAACAGGGGGGCGGTCCCTATGCGTTGCCCCCCTTCGGAGAAGATTCCGGTTCGGGCGCAACGGGCGGCATGGACGATATGGATCCGTTTTTTGAAGAGGCGGCCCGAATTCTCGTGCGCGCGCGCCAGGGGTCGGTTTCGCTCCTGCAACGCAAATTGTCCATCGGGTATACGAGAGCCGCCCGCATTGTGGATCAACTCGAACAAGCTGGCGTAGTGGGCCGCTTCGTGGGGTCCAAGGCGCGCGACGTGCTGGTGGAGTCCGAGGAAGAACTGGAAAGCCTGCTTGCAGGCATCCGGAATTAGGGGTTACAACACATAGTTTATGTCGTCTTTTCCTGTTGTAGGCATTCTTGGCGGCGGACAATTGGCCCGGATGACCGCCTTCGCCGCGCGGCGCATGGGTTTCGACGTACGTTTTTTGCTCCCGGAACCGACGGGTCCGGCGCAGGACCTTGGGTCGTGCTTCGCGGGCGACTGGACCGCCCCCGATGTGCTCCGCGAGTTCGGGATGGGCTGTACCGTGGTGACGACCGAGAGCGAATGGACGCCCGTCAACGAAGCGGAGGCGGCCTTGCAGGGCCAGGTTCCTGTTCGCCCCGGCTCTTTTACGCTCGACATTATTCGGCATAAGGGACGTCAAAAAACCTGGTTGCAAAATGCGGGGCTGCCCACGCCCGAGTTCGCCTGTTGCGCCACATTCGATGAAGCCCTGGCCGCCGCGAACCAGTTCGGGTATCCCGTCCTGGCCAAAAAATATACCCATGCGTATGACGGGTATGGCAACCGGACGGTCCATTCTGCGGAAGAATTGCGGGCGGCATGGGAATGTCTCGCCGCGGAAGACGGCTTGTTGATCGAAGCGTTCGTTCCGTTTCGGAGGGAGCTTTCCGTGCTGGTGGCCCGCAGGCCCGGCGGCGAGTATGTCGCATATCCCGTTGCGGACACGGAACAGCGCGATCATCGGTGCTATGCCGTGGAGGTTCCGTCGCGCATGAACGAATCCGAAAGGGACATAGCGCAGCAGATCGGGATTGCCGCCACGATTTCCGTTCAGGGAACGGGCCTCGTCGCCGTCGAACTTTTCCAGACGGAAACCGGGCGTTTCCTGATCAACGAACTGGCGCCGCGCCCGCATAACACGGGGCATTACTCCATTGAGGGCAGCCATACGTCGCAATTTGAAAATCATCTCCGGGCCGTGCTGGATATGCCGCTTGGCGATCCGGCCTTACGCGCTCCCTTCGCCGCGATGGCGAACGTATTGGGCCAACGCGATGGCGCAGCATCTTCCGGCGGATTGCGCGAAGCGCTGGCGATTCCCGGCGCCGCCGTACATTTGTACGGCAAAACGGAGATAAGAATAAATCGTAAAATGGGGCATGTCACGGTCACGGGCGACGACCGCAGCGATGTGCGCCAGCGCGCCGAGCGGGCCGCCGCCTGCCTTCGCTTGTAACGCAGCATCTTCCTGACGCATCTTTGTGAATCATGGCTCTCGTAGGCATTACCATGGGGTCCCGCTCGGATCTCCCCGTTATGGCCGACGCAGCGGATGTGCTGCGCGCCCTGGATATATCGTTTGAGATTCGCGTTCTTTCCGCCCACCGCACGCCCCGTCATATGGGGGAATATGCCCGTACGGCGCATACGCGCGGGGTTCGGGCTATTATTGCGGGCGCAGGGGGCGCCGCTCACTTGCCCGGAATGATCGCCGCTTGGTCCCCCCTGCCCGTGATTGGCGTTCCCGTGCCGGGCAAGAAGATGAACGGCCTTGATTCCTTGTTGTCTATCGTGCAAATGCCCCGCGGCGTGCCTGTCGCTACGGTAGCGATCGGAGGCGCCCGCAACGCCGGACTGCTGGCTGCGCAGATTATTGGCGCTTCGGATCTGGATGTGCTCGCCCGGATCGTCGAGTACAAGGCGCAGATGGCGCAGCAGGTAGAAGCCATGGACGCCTCTGTGGCCGAGGCGCTGGAAGAACTGCTCCAAAAATCCGACCAATAACGGGGGACCTCCTTGCAGTAATTTGCTTTTGCCTCGCCATGAGCGTCTGTCCCAAGCACATATGGGATCAACTGAGGAGGCTTATTCCAGAAAAAGGTCCGTCGCGCGTTCGACGCTTTTGCCGGTTGCAAGGTCGCGCACGCGCAAGGTCAGGGCGTACAAGCCCGGCGGCTGATTCGTCGCATCGAGAATAAGGTAATTCGTTTCGTCCGGCGACGATCCCGTCCCGGGCACGCTCACGGATACGCCGCTCCCGCGTCCGCCAAAGAGATTCTTCACAAACCGGGTTACGCCTTTCGCATCGTCCCGGGGCGCGAGGCGGGCTTCCATTTCGTATCGGGTCGCTCCGTTTTCGTCAAGGGCCAACTGGTATATCTCGAAGAAAAGATAGATGGGCTGCTGGTGCGAGAACACGTTCCACGGGGCGGGCATAATTGAAAATCCGGCCCGTTGCAGGGTGGCTCCCCCCGGGTTTGCGAGATGGGCTTCTTCAATCCCGTAGGCCAGCATCAGGTCGCTGATCTGGAGTTCGTCCTCTCCGAAATCGGGGACGTCAATGCTTCTGCGCTGCACCGCAACCGTGGCGCCGCTGGCCGTTTCAAACTCCATGGACACCTCGTGTCTCCCCGGAGGAGCCGCCATAGCCTGTGCCCCCACCCAGAGGTGCGCCTCCTCAAAGGAGCGCATTTGCTCGCGCTGAAGCCCATAGATCGTTTGTCGCCGTTCAACGAGGATATCCCGGCTTTCGCTCACAAGAAATGCTCCGATGCGCGCGGCGATGTCTATGGTTTCCCGTTGTCGTCCGTCGTCGGAAATCGGAATGCCGTACGACACGTACAGATCCGCCTCGCCCTCGCTTCCCTTGAAGGCGCTGGTCACGAACGGAATATCCACGCGCCGACCGGGCGTTTCATATTCATAGCGTTCCGGAACCCGCGCAATCGTTTCTTTCGCGGTGAGCGAATAATCGTTCAGCCAGCTTGGAACCCCGGCGGACATATCCGAAGCGCTTGGAGAATATAGCCGGTATTCTCCATTCCGGAACGGGTCCTCGAATACGAACCGAAAATCGCCGTAGTCCCATATGTTGAACGTGTTGGCCTCCGCCAGCATGTCGAAATTCCCGCCGAGATGCGCCCCGCGCGGGGTAAAGTTCATATCGGACGGCGTTAATACGGATCGCGGGTCGCTGCCGGACGTAGGCGCCGTCCCGAGGTCCCGTATTCCGGAGGAACTTCCCGGCACAATAACGACGTCGCGCTCGGGCGGTCCGTATCGCACGAGAATATGGCCTCGCTCCGTATCCCATCCCCGCAAATCGAGCGCTTCGCTGCCGTACAGCAGATCGGCGTATACGAGGCGGGCGTAGTGTTCGATTTTTCGTTCGTTCCAGGACGTGAGATAGCGCGGATCCTTGCTTGCCCAGAAGCGCGCAGCGTAGGAAACGGGGTTTTCCTCGTAGCGTTCTTCTTCCTCGGGCGCAAGCAGCAAGGAGAGGGTTTCGAATACATTTTTTTCCTCAGGATCCATATAGCGCAACGCCGTTTCGAACGAATTGGCCGCTCCTTCCTGATCGTTTCCGTATGCCTGCGCCAGTCCCAGATACAGCCATGTAGACGATAGCTCGGGAAAAGCCGCATACATGTTTTCGAGCATTTGCCGGGCGACCCCGTATTCTCCTTTCAGCGCATACACCCTCATAAGTTGCCGGTACGCCGGGAGTCTTTGCGGATCGGACGTCAGTGCGCTTCCAAGATGCTTGACTGCGCGTTCATAGGCCTGTTGCGCGCGCCGGGACAAATCCATGATCGGCACGCCCTGCTCTTCCAACTGCTCCACATCGAAGCGATCTGCAAGAAACACGCGGGAAGGATCGTCGACAAACGCAGGCGCGGTTTCGGGCGGACTTGCTTGCGTATTGCTAAACCCTTCTTCCGCTTCGAGGTCTTCCTGCAGCGGCGTTTGCATGGCCAGCGGCGGATCTCCCAAGGCCATGGCCTGGTTGCCGCGATGCAAATTTCCGCTGAAGGTCATGCTGGGAAACATGATGGCGTTGCGATAACGCCAGAAGTCGCGGATAAAGAGCGCGCCCAGTTCTTCGTGGGCCAGAGCATTCGTGGAATCGATGGAGAGAATTTTTCTGGAGAGGGTAATGCGCCGCTGTTCGAGGATGCGTTCCTTGATGAGATTCCGCGATTCCTTGCGTAATTGCGCCAATTTGGCGACCAGATATTTGATATTGTCCGGCTCGATTCCGATTGCCTCGTCCAGCGCGTTCTCGGCCTTGCCCGGATCGACCAAAGGCGTTTCGGTGTACAGGCGGGCGAGCAAGTAATGCGCTTCGGCCCGATCCGGCTCCGATTCCGTGACGCGCAACAAGACTTGTTCGGCTTTCTCGTACGACGCCTCTTCAAAGGCCAGGCGACCTTCCGCCATATCGCTATCCGTCGATTGGGCGTAGGCGGCCGGCGACAGGCAACAAAAGCCGAGAAGAAAAACAATGAGCGGCGCGCGCATTGCGATCAGAATGAAGTCGGAAGCGATGTGCGTACTCGTTGCGGTCAACCTGCCCGCATACGAAATACATATTTTTCTTTGCAGGAATGGTTCCGTTCAGACGGGGCCTTCTTTTTCGCCTCGCACGATGCGGGCGAAACGCCGTTTGCCCGCCTTGATCACGAACGAGGGACCTGCCTGTATATCCATTTCCATCCGTACGTCGGTTATTTTGTCTCCGTCGATGGAAACGGCTTTTTGCGCAATCAGCCGCCGGGCTTCTCCGTTCGAACTCGTGAGTCCGGCGCGGGTCATCAGGTCGAGAATGCCCATGCGAGGTCCGTCCTCCGGGGCGAAGCGGACATTTTTTATGTTCTCTGGAACGCCGCCCCGGATCACGGTTCGCTCGAAATGCCGCCGCGCCTTGTTCGCAGCCTCGTCGCCATGGTACATGCTTGCGATCGTCCAGGCAAGCCGGTGCTTCGCGTTGCGGGGTTCCCGGCTTGTCGCTTCGCGTATGGCCGGGAGTTCGTCCGTTGGCACGTCCGTGGCCAGCTCGAACCAGGGGTAGATCAGGTCGTCCGGAATGGAAAGCGTTTTCCCGTACATATCCTCGGGAGATTCCGAAATCCCGATATAGTTGTCGAGCGACTTGGACATTTTTTCGACGCCGTCGGTGCCGGGCAGGATGGGCGTCATGACGCACGCCTGGGGTTCCATCCCCTCGGATTGTTGTACGGCCCGCCCCACGAGCAGGTTGAATTTCTGGTCCGTGCCGCCCAGTTCGATATCGGCCCGGACGGCCACCGAGTCCTGGGCTTGCGCAAGCGGATACAGAAACTCGTGAATGCCTATCGGTCCGCCGGACGCGTACCGCTTTTCGAAATCGTCGCGTTCCAGCATCCGGGCCACCGTATATTTGCTGGCCAGCTGAATCACGTCGCTGAAACTCATTGTATCGAGCCACTCCGAGTTGTAGGCGATACGCGTTCGTTCGGGGTCCAGAATGCGCGACGCCTGCTCGAAATAGGATCGTCCGTTCTCCCGGGTTTTTTCGACGGTTAGCGCGGGTCGCCCTTGCGACCGACCGCTTGGATCGCCGATCATTCCGGTAAAATCCCCGACGATGAGCACGGCGCGGTGCCCCAGGTCCTGGAACTGCCGCAGTTTGCGGAGCGCCACCGAGTGTCCCAGATGGAGATCGGGTCGGCTTGGGTCGCAGCCCAGCTTGACAATGAGCGGCTCCCCCGTTTTTTCGGCCTTGCGGAGTTTTTCCGTCAGGGCGTCTTTCGGAACGATTTCGGCTACGCCACGCTCAATCCATGCAAGTTGTTTGTCGATCGGCGGAAATTTCATGGGATTGCGGCTTCCATGAGGCAATGCCTCGCGTTGGCGGAACAGGCGATATCGGAGGACCTCCCGGGTCAGTGACGTACGCTGGAAGCGCGCTCCATGCGGCGTTTGACCTCTCGCTCGGCAATACTGGCGCGGCGATCATACAGTTTTTTTCCCTTGCACAGACCGACCTTCACTTTCGCGTATCCGTTTTTTATATACACGGACAGCGGAATCACCGTATAGCCTTTTTGCGAGCAGGCTTTGCGCCACTTGAGTAACTCCCGGCGATGCAACAAAAGCTGCCGGGGACGAACCGGCGAAGGCGCGGTCGAGGCGTCCGCAAATTCGTACGGCGCAATATGGCAATCCATCAGCGTCATTTTGCCGGACTCAACGCGACACCAGGCTTCTTGCAGGGAAATTTTGCCCTGCCGGACGGATTTTACCTCGCTTCCCCGCAACGCAATGCCGGCTTCGATCGTTTCCTCGACGTGATATTCGTGATACGCTTTGCGATTTCGCGTAATCGGCGTAGCGCCGCCCGAAGTTTTATCGCCTGGAGCCGTCATGGATTTTTTCTTTGATGCGGGCGGCCTTTCCGCGGCGGGATCGTAAAAAATAGAGCTTCGCCCGCCGCACGCGTCCCTGCCGAACGCGCTCGATTTTAGCGATTTTCGGCGAATTGACGGGAAAAATCCGCTCCACGCCGACGCCGTTGGATATCTTGCGCACAGTAAAGGTCCTGCCTGGTCCCGCGCCTTGTTCGGCGATCACGACGCCCTGGTATTGCTGGATGCGCTCCTTGTCTCCCTCTATGACGCGCACGTGCACGTTTACTGTATCGCCGGGCTTGAATTTCGGGATATCGTCCCGAAGCTGGGTTGTTTCGACGAGTTGCATGAGATTCGCAGCCATGGCGCTATGCCTCTGAAAAGGATGTGATGCATACATTTACGGATACGCTGATCAAGTCCGCTTCGATCAGCGCTTCGCTTACGCGAGTACGGGCGGTCATGATCCCATTGTTGAATCAGCGGAAAACCTGCGGCTGAGCGGACGCGAAGCGTCCCTGTCAGCCTCTGAACTTTGCGAATTTAATCAGCGTATCCTTGCGATGACGCCTGGCGCGAACCAGGTTCGGGGAAATCGATTCCCTTTTCTGACAAATCCGGCCTTCGGCGCGACGTCAAGCGCTCGCGTTGCCGTTCTCGCCAGCGGGCAATTTCTTTATGGTTTCCGGATAGCAAAACCTCCGGTACGCGCATCCCTCGAAATTCGGCGGGGCGCGTATAGACCGGTGCGCCCAGCAATCCATCCTGGAACGAGTCGGACAAGGCCGATTCCGCGTCGCCCAGCACGCCCGGTATCAGGCGCGCCATGGCGTCTGCGAGCGCCAGCGCGGGCAATTCCCCGCCGCTCAGCACATAATCTCCCATGGAGATTTCCCGTGTAACCAATGCGTCCCGAATCCGTTGATCTATCCCGATATACTGTCCCGCCAGAAACACGAGGCGCTTCCGAAGCGACATGACCGTGGCTGTTTCCTGGGTCAGCGTTTCGCCGTCCGGCGCGAAATACACGATCTCGTCCACGGCTCCGTCGCTTTCCGAGCGAATCGCCTCTATACACCGGAAAACGGGTTCCGGTTTCAATACCATGCCCGCGCCTCCGCCATACGGATAATCGTCTACCTGCCGATGCTTGTCCAGTGCATGGGTCCGGACGTCATGGACCCGAATATCCACCAGCCCCTTGTCCGCAGCGCGGCGCAATACGCCGTGCTTCAGCACGCCGGCAACCAGTTCGGGGAGTACGGTGACGATATCGATGCGCATGGCGCAGGTTCTGATAAGGAAGCTCTGATTAAGTCCGCAAAGATTCAGAGGCTGACAGGCGCGCGCTGGCAAGGAATGACGAAGAAGGTAGTGTGGCGGCTCCGCGTAATGAGGAATGACACAGCCAGCGCGCGCCTGTCAGCCTCCCGAAGGGCGCTTCACGACCGCGACAACCCGAATCCGCCGTGTTTTTCGCTGATTTCAATAACGCCGTCATGTCGTTTTTTACGCGTGAAAGCGAAGCGCTGATCAAAGTGGAGTTAATCAGAGCTTCCATAAATTCAGCGTATCCTTTATACGTCCAGCAGTCCTTCGATTATGCGCAGCGTGATTTGCTTCGCTTCGGGATCGATAGCCACCACGAATTCGGGTACGGCCGGCGCCATGGCCGACGGTTGCCGTTCGCGCGCAATCACCAGTATATCTTGTCCGGGGTATGTCAATACCTCCTCCACCATTCCGATCCGATCTCCATTTTCTTCCACCACGGCGAATCCTGTCAAGTCGCGCCAGGAAAATTCATCCCGGGCAAGATTGCCCGCCGCCTCCGCCGGCGCGTACAGCAAGGCGCCTCGCAAGGCTTCGGCGGCTTCCCGCGAGGCTACGGTTTCCAGTTTGAGCAAGACCAGCAATCCCTTGCGGGCATGTTGATAGCGGACGCCCTGCACGTTTGCGGGCCGCGCCGTATCGGGAGTTTGTCCCACATACAGCGTCGGCAGCGCCTCGAATTGCGTCGGATCATCCGTTTCGGGGATCACCTTGACTTCGCCCGACAGGCCATGCGCCCGGTATATGCGTCCCAAACGCAGAAGCGTATCGGCGGGGCCGGGACAGGTCATTGCGTTCAAAGAACCGTGTGGAGGAAGGCGTTAGCTCTTCGCCTCGCTCTCGTTCGTTTTTTCTGCGGGCGCGTCGGCTTGGGCTTCCGTCTCGCTTGCTTCGGCGGTCGGGGCTTTTTCGGCGGTCGGGGCTTTCGCCTCGCTTGCTTCCTTGTCTCCGGCTTTTGCGTCGGCTGGGGCTTTCGCCTCGCTCGCTTCCTTGTCCCCGGCTTTTGCGTCGGCTTGGGCTTCCGTCTCGCTTGCTTCGGCGGTCGGGGCTTTCGCCTCGCTCGCTTCCTTGTCCCCGGCTTTTGCGTCGGCTTGGGCTTCCGTCTCGCTTGCTTCGGCGGTCGGGACTTTCGCCTCGCTTGCTTCCTTGTCCCCGGCTTTTGCGTCGGCTTGGGCTTCCGTCTCGCTTGCTTCGGCGGCCTGGGCTTTTTCGGCGGCGGCCGCCGCCGCTTCCCGTTCGGCCTCCAGCCGCTCCTGGGCCAATTTCTTTTTCGCCGCTTCGGCTTCCCGCCGCGCCCTTTCTTCTTGTTCGGCTCGTTGCTTTGCCGCCTTTGCTTCCTGTTCGGCTGCCCGGTCCGCCTCTTCGTCCAGCGCTTTCTGGCGTCGGGATTGCGCGGTCTCCTTGATGGACGCAGCCCGTTTCGCCGCTTGTCGTTCGCGGTGCTCCGCGACGGCCTGCCGTATCTCCTCCTCCGTTTTTCCTTTCAGGCGAAGGTGCCGTTCAAGCAAGATGCCTTCCTGGCTCAGCAGATTGCGCACCGTATCGGAGGGTTGGGCGCCCTGCTCCAGCCAATAATGAATCCGCTCGGCGTTCAGCTCGACCGAAGAGGGCTTGATGAGCGGGTTGTAATTGCCCAGTTTCTCGATATAGCGCCCGTCGCGCGCCCGTCGCGAATCGGCGGCGACAATAGTCCAGAGCGGGAGTTTTTTGCGTCCCATGCGACGCAAACGAAGTTTGACTGCCACGGTGTATGCCTCTTGATTCCGATGATTGATTAGCGTGTGTTGCGTAAGCGAGGTTTTTCGATCGCGCTACGGACGACTCATTAGCCGGGAAAGGTCTACGGACCTTTTGGCGTTCGTCATGCGCGAAACGGTTTTCATCATCCTTTTCATATCCTTGAACTGCTTGAGCAATTGATTTACGTCGCGGACTTCGGTCCCGCTGCCTCGCGAAATGCGGCGGCGGCGGCTTCCGTTCAATATGGATGGATGGCGACGCTCCTCAGGCGTCATGGAAAGGATAATGGCTTCAATGTGCATAAAGGCGTCGTCGTCGATTTGCACGTCGCGCATCTGACGATCCACGCCTGGGAGCATACCGGCGATTTCGCTGAGCGATCCCATTTTGCGAATGCGCTGGATTTGCTCATAGAAATCGGCCAGATCGAAATCCTGCGAACGAATCTTCTTGCGAAGTTGCTCGGCTTGCCGTTCGTCGAATTGCTCCTGGGCTTTTTCGACAAATGAAACGATATCGCCCATGCCGAGGATGCGCCGCGCCATCCGATCCGGGTAAAATGGCGTGAGCGCATCCATTTTTTCGCCTGTGGAAGCGAACTTGATCGGCTTTTGGACGACCGAGCGTATGGAAAGCGCGGCCCCGCCGCGCGTATCTCCGTCCAGTTTGGAAAGCACGACGCCGTCGAAATCCAGCCGTTCGTTGAAGGTCCGCGCGGCTTGCACCGCATCCTGCCCGGTCATGCTGTCCGCCACGAAAAGAATTTCGTCCGGGTCTACGGCGCGTTTGAGGGCTACGGCCTCGGACATCATTTCCTCGTCCACATGAAGCCGTCCCGCCGTATCCACAATGACGATATCGCGCGCGGTGCGACGGGCCATCCGAATCGCTTCGCGGGCTACGCGCACGGCGTCCCGTACGGGTTGCCCGTCTTCCATGATGGAATACGCAGGCACATCGACAGACCGCGCCAGCGTTTCCAGCTGCGCCACCGCCGCCGGGCGGTATACGTCCGCCGCGGCCAGCAACGGCGTGTTTCCCTGCTGCCTGAAATATCGGGCGAGCTTTGCGCAGAAGGTCGTTTTGCCGGACCCTTGCAGGCCCGCAACCAGAATAACGGTAGGAGGATGCTGCGCCAGCGTAATGCCTTTGTGTTCCTCCCCCAGCAGGCCCGCCAATTCGTCGTAAACCAGCTTTACGAGTTGTTGTCCGGGAGAAACCGCGGACAGCACGGCTTCGCCCAGCGCCTCGTTGCGCACGCGCTCCGTAAAATCGCGGGCTACCTGATAGTTGACGTCCGCCTCCAGCAGCGCGCGCCGAATATCGCGCATCATATTCGCGACATTCAGTTCGTTGATGCGCCCCTGCCCGCTGATGCGTTTTAGTGCACTTTCAACCTTTTGCGAAAGGCTCTCGAACATAACGATGCTTGGTATGCAAGCGTTGCGGTTTGCGCCTGTAGAAAACGGGCTGCGTCCTGCCGCGCTCGCAAAAGACGCAGGACGAAATCCGAATCTCCGGTTATTTTCAATAGCCTGATAAAATAGGAAATGAGAAATCCTGAATCAAGCCCCATTTCCTTTACGCGCGAACGCGACGCGCTGCGCGAAGCGGGTTTGGATCAGCGTGTCCTTACCGTTCGTAATGAAACGATCAGACGGCCACGGCGCCCCGGCAGCCTTCCGAAGGGCGCGTCGCGTCCGCGACGATCCGAAACCGCAGTGTTTTCCGCTGGTTTCAACGATGCAAGCATGATGTCCTGTGCACGAACGTGACGTGCTGAGCGAAGTGGCTTTGATCAGCGTATCCATAAGTCCCAATACGGACGGCAAGTCGTTGCTGCGAAAACGATTCGGCGCCTATAGGCGAACCTTGACCGAAGCCGAATATGCACGCCGGAGCGCAGCGATCGTCGAGCGGCTTCTCGGGCTTCCCGAAATGGAGCGCCCCGGATTCGTGCATGTCTACTGGCCGATGGTCGAACGCCGCGAACCGGACATTCGCTCGTTGATCAAGCGCCTGCGGGCGCAAAATGCGGAGATTGCCCTTCCCCTGACGCCGGATATCCGGGTTCCGGTTATGCACGCGGTGCGGTATGACGGAAGAGCGCCTGTCCCGGAACCTCCCTGGGGCATTCCCCGGCCCGCAGGCTGCGAGCAGGTAGCGCCGGAGCGCCTTGATGCGGTTATTGTTCCCATGCTTGGCGGCGCCCGGGACGGACACCGGCTGGGGTACGGAAAAGGATGTTACGACGCCTTTCTTCAGGGCCTGCGGGCGATCCGTATCGGGATAACGTATCAGGCTTGCCTCCTTGCCTCGATCCCCTCCGAACCGCACGATATCCGCATGGATATCCTCGTTACGGAGCAAGAAGTGATCCGCCCGGAAATCCCTCCTGCAAAGGATGTCCCTTCCCGGCGAACGTGACGCGCCGAGCGAAAAGGTTTTGATCAGCGTATTCTGAATATTTCGACGGGCAACGTCAACGATGTGTAACATTGAGAGAACATATATCGTACACTCTGTCGCAGTAGAAGGCCTTTTGCGGAGGCGTCGCGTATTTCCGGAACGCTGACCCGATCCGGTCTGCGCCCGCGTGCGCCGCGCAGCATAATCGAAACCCCGTTTATCCGTTTTCTCTCCCAGCGCAATGCCCGAGGAAGAACCCCAAGCTACCGACCCCGGAACGTTTTCCGAAGCAGAAATGGAACGCTTTCTGTTCGAGGAAAGCGACGCGCCCGAGAAGTCGCGCTGGAATTTGCCCATGATGGCCGGGCTTGCGCTGATTCTGGTGGGCGTTATCTATATCGTTCAGGAGATAGGCCTGTGGCAAGGCATTGGCGTTGGACGCCTTGTTCAGATGTTGCCCTGGCTGGCCGGCATTCTGATTATTCTATTGGGATTTGGCGCGTTGTCCTGGCGCCCCCGCAAAAAATACAAGCCGCCCAAGGCCTCGCCGCGCGCCCGCGGCGCGAAAAAAACGCTGACGAAGTCCCGCGACAAAAAGATTTCTGGCGTAGCCGCCGGGCTGGCGGAGTATTTTAACCTGGACGCTACGCTTGTGCGGGTGGCCTTCGTTATTCTCCTGATTTTCACGAGCGGCCCGCCTGCGATTATCGCCTACCTGCTGCTCGCCTTTATTTTGCCGAAGCCGGACCAGGCGGCCAACTGAACCCGGCGCGCCGGCTGTCCGCATCGTTTTCGTTCGCTTTCGGCCAAAAAGAGCATGTCGCAACACGGACGACGGCTTGCTTCTTGTCGCAGAATGCGCTACAGGCGAACGTCTCCTTCCCGGATATTTCCGGCCAATGCGCTATGCAAGGCGTCGGGCGCGAAGGTCTGCGCGATGGCGCTATTCGCTTCGTCCGCCGAAATCTGCTCGATCTTGCCTGGAAATTCGTCGAGGTAGCCCGGCTCGAATCCCTGTTCGATATTGGACAGGAGCGTTTTCGCCAGCCCGAACGTGGTGGAGAGTCCTACCTTGAACGATCCCGTAATCGTTGTTTTTTTCTCTTCAAGTTCTTCCCGGGTTATCCCGTCGGCGACGAAGCGGCGGATCTGCTTGACCGTTTCGTCTATGCCTCGTTGTACATGTTCCTTCGATAGCGTTACGCCCACCTGCCAGTGTCCCCCGTATTCGGAGGATACGCCCGCAAGCGACGATCCAATGCCGTAGGTCAGGCCCATTTCGTCGCGAATGGTTTGCATCAATCGCGCCGAAAAATTTCCGCCCAGCACGAAATTGGCGAGGAAGACGCGAAGATACTCGTCGGCGTTGCGGCGGGTCGAAAGCACATGTCCCATGCGAACATCTACATTTTCCTTGTCCGGGATAGTGACGACGGACGAGCCGGGAGGCCGCCGTTCCGCTGTCGCTGCGAAGCGCGGCGACGCATTGTGCGGCGGCCAGCTGGCGAAGTGGTTTTCCGCGACCTTTCCGAGGGCGTCTTCGTCCACATCCCCCACGACCACGAGCGTACAGGAATCCGCGCCGAAATGCTTGTCGTGATACGACCGAACGTCGTCTATCGAAAGGCCTTCGAGGCGCTCCAGCTGCGCTTCGAATGCCTCGGAGTGGTTCGGATGCGCGGCGTCGTATAGCCGCTGCCGCAACGCCCTCGACGCCTGCGCGGCGGTGCTTTCCATCGAGCGCTTGAGGGATGCGGCAATCCGGTCTTTGGCTTTTGGAAGTTCCTCTTCGGGGAAAAGAGGTTCGCGCAACTGCAAGGCGGCAAGGGCCAGTACCTCCGGGGCGTCCTTTTTCAGGGCGCGACCCGCAAAGTCGATGCGCAGCGTATCTGCGGAAAACGCCAGCTCCGCCCCCTTGTTTTCCAGTATCTCCGCCATGGCGAATTGATCCAGCGTTCCGGCGCCCTTGTCCAGCATGGATACGACGAGATGCTGCAACAGCAACGTTTCCCGGCAGTGCATGTCCGGCCCGCTGGCGAAGGAGCCGCACCATGTGACGACGTCGCGGATGGGCGTCGGCAGCGCGACAAGGCGGCAAGGACCGATCCAGTACTCGGAAATACGCTCTGCAAAGGATTGCCTGTGCGGCGGGGCTTCGGAAAAAACCGTCATGCGGAGACCTCGCCTTCGGGTATATAGTACCCGGTCGTGCAGGCGTTTTGCGTGAAATATCGCTGCGCAACCCGTTTTACGTCGTCCGCGGCAACTGCGCTCAGGCGGTCTTGTATGGCGACGTACAGTTTCCAGTCGCCCGCCGCAAGGGCCTCGTTGAGTTCCGCCGCCGCCGCGAACGATCCGTCGCGGCTAAAGGCCGCCTGCGCCTTGCGCTGGTTTACTGCCCTCCGCAGTTCTTCTTCCGTCACGCCGTTTTCGCATATTTCCTGCACGACTTCGCGGATGGCGGATTCCGCCTCTTCATGCGTTTTGCCGGGCGCCGGCCTTGCAAACACATAGGCAAGCCCCGGATCGCGAAGTCGGGAAACGCTCCCCCAGGCGCTGGTTGTGACGCCCCGATCCGTGAGGCGGCGATACAAGCGGCTATTCTTGCCCGCGGACAGGATGGCGGAAAGCATATCAAGGGCGTCCGTATCCGTATCCAGTCCGCCCGGTGATTTCCAGGCCATCATTACGGCTCCTTGCCATCCGGCCTGCCGCACAACCACGCGCCGTTCCGTCTTCTGCGCCGGCTCGCGCGCATGAAGGATGGGCAAGGGGGCCTGCGGGTTGGCGATGGGACCGAAATGGCGGCGAATGCACTCCAGCGTCTTCGTTTTATTGAAATCTCCGATAACGCTTACTGTCGCATTCTCCGGCCGGTACCAGATATCGTATATCTGGCGCAAACCGGCTGGCGTCATCTGCTCCACATCTTTTCGCCATCCGATCACCGGGTGATGGTAGGGATGCACCGTGAAAGCCGCGCTCCAGATCGCATGGAAAAGTTTGCGAATCGGATCGTTTTCTCCCCGGTCAAGTTCGTTCAGGATCACCGTGCGTTCCCGCTCCATGTCTTCGTCCCGAAGCAAGGCGCCGCGCATCCGATCCGCTTCGATTTCCACGGCAAGCGGAAGATGTTCTCCGGGAAGCATTTCGTAGTAGTTCGTTCGGTCCAGCGAAGTGGTGGCGTTGACTCGGGCTCCCGTGCGCTGCAATACGCTGAACACCGAGGCGCCTGCCTCTTTGTTGAAGCGGGCCGACCCTTTGAACATGAGGTGTTCGAGGAAATGGAACGCACCCGTACGGCCCTCGGGCTCGTTGCGGCTCCCGGCGAGGTAGGTGATCATAAAGGTGGCGACGGGAGCCGTCGCGTCCCGGAGCAGCAATACCTGCAAGCCGTTGGACGCAAGGCGGTATGCCGCTACGCCCCGCGATGCTTCCTCGAATACGAAACCTTCCGGCGTGTTCGTCAATGTGCGTCGAGCCAATGATCTCCTGTGTTCATGTGCACCTCGATCGGCACTTCAAGCGGAAGCGCCCATTCCATTTCTTTGCGTACGATCGTTTGCACCGCATCGATTTCTTCCGGCGGCGCCTCCAGGACAAGTTCGTCGTGCACTTGCAATAACATGCGGGCGGCCAGGCCTTCCTCCTTCAGTCGGCGATCTATCCGAACCATGGCGATTTTGATCATGTCGGCCTGCGTGCCCTGGATGGGCATGTTGCGGGCGACACGCTCGGAAAACGCGCGCTGGGCCGGGTTGCGGGAATGAATATTCGGTACGAAACGCCGCCGCCCGAGAATCGTTCGAACGTATCCTTTTTTCTGGGCTTCTTCCACCACCCGGTTAATAAGAGTCGTTACCGCAGGATACGTTTTCAGGTAGGCGTCAATCAATTCCTGGGCTTCCGCAACCTGGCACCGCAACCGCTGGGCCAATCCCCGCGCGCCGATGCCGTAGGGGATGCCGTAATTTACTTCCTTGGCCTTGCGGCGTTGATCCTCATGCACTTCTTCGGGCGGGATGTCATATATCTTTGCCGCGACATCCCGGTGTATGTCTGCTTTTCGCCGAAACGCTTCGGCGAGCGTCTGGTCTCCGCTCATGGAGGCCAGAATGCGAAGTTCGATTTGCACGTAGTCGGACGAAAGCAATTTCCAGCCTTTCGCGGCTACGAACGCCTTGCGGATTTCCCGTCCCTTGTCCGTCCGGATGGGAATGTTTTGCAGGTTGGGTCCCGCTGAAGACAACCTCCCCGTCGCCGCTACCGTCTGGTTATAGTTCGTGTGAATACGCCCGGTGTCGGGGTGAATCAACTTGCCGAGGCTGTCCGCATAGGTGCTTTTCAACTTGGAGAACTTGCGCCATTCGAGTATGAGGGCCGGCAAGGGGTGGCTGCCCGCCAATCCTTCCAGCGCTTCTTCTCTTGTGGAAGGGGCGCCCCTCGCCGTTTTGCGTTTGATCGGCAACCCTAATTTCCCAAACAGAATATGGCCGAGCTGCTGCGGGGAGCCGATCTTGAATGTTTCTCCGGCCTCCGCATAGATTTTCTCCTCAAGTTCGCGAAGGATCCCCCCGATTTCCCTTGAGAGCGCGGCCAGCATATCCGGATCGACGCGGACGCCGGCGATTTCCATGTTCGCCAACACGCGCAGGAGAGGAAACTCGATTTGCTCCGCAAGCATCAGCAAGTCCTCCTCCCGAAGACGTTCTGCAAATATATCCGCCAGGCGCAAGGCGATATCCGCATCTTCACAGGCGTACGGACATGTTTCTTCGGGGGCCACGTCTTGCATCGACCGCTGATTTTTCCCCGTCCCGATAAGGTCTTCGATCGGAATGGTCTTGTAGCCCAGAAATTTCAGCGCCAGCGAATCGAGGCCGTGCGCCTCTTCGGGCGACAACAAGTAATGCGCCACCATCGTATCGAAAAAAGGCCCTTCCACGCGTACGCCCTGTCGCGCCAGCACGACGATGTCGTATTTCACGTTTTGGCCGATCTTGAGCGCTTTTCCTTGCAGGATGGGCGCAAGCAGGGCCAACGCATCTTCCATGGATGTGCCGTCCGGCAAAGGCATGGGTACGTAGCAGGCTTCGCCGGGCGTTTGGGCAAAGGAAATGCCTACGAGCGACGCCCACATCGGATCGACCGAAGTGGTCTCCGTGTCGAAGGCAAATCGCTCCGCCTTGCGCAGCGCGTCCGCTGCGGCTTGCAGGCTTTCCCGGTCGGAGATGAGCCGATAGGTCGTTTTTTCCGGATCGTACGACGCCAGGCCAGAGGATTGGGCTGATTCTTCGGAAAAGAGCGTGGGAGCGGGCGCGTCCTCTTCTTTCGTTTCCGCAGCGTTCGCTGCGCCGGATTGCGCAGGAGGTTCGCCTGTTTGCGCAAAGTCTCCGGATTTTACCTTGCGGTAGAGCCGGTTGAACTGAAGTTCGTTGAACAGGGCAAGCAATGCTTCGCGATTGGGCGTAGCGCGTACGAGTTGCGCCGGCGTTACGTCAAGCGGCACATCCGTTTTGATGGTCACCAGCTTTTTGCTGAGCAAGGCTTTGTCCCGATGCGCAAGCAACCCCTCGCGCGCCCGTTTGCCTTTCACATGCTCTGCGTTTTCCAGCAGGTTTTCGAGCGAGCCGTATTGCTGGATCAGCTTCAGCGCCGTTTTTTCGCCGATGCCCGGCACGCCTGGCACATTGTCGCTTGCGTCCCCCATGAGCGCCAGCAAATCAATGAACCGGATCGGCGGAAGGCCATATTTTTCCTGAAACGTATCTTCGGTGACAGGATCGAATCCTTCGTTGCGGCGGGACGGACGAAAGATGGAAATATGTTCGCCGAGCAGCTGCTGAAAATCCTTGTCGGGGGACACAATCACTGCCCTGGAGCCTTCTTCGGCGGCTTGCCGCGCCAAGGTGCCGATCACGTCGTCGGCTTCCACGCCGCCTTCCTCGATCATGGTCACGCCCACCGCGTCCACAATCTCCTTGATGCGGGGAAGCCCTGCGGCCAGATCTTCCGGCATCGGACTCCGGTTTGCCTTGTACTCCTCGAATAATTCATCCCGAAACGTACCTGCCCCGGGTCCTGTCACATCGAAAACCACGGCTATATTCGTGATGCCGCGGTCCTCGATCAGCTTTAGCAGCGTGGTGGTGAAACCGTACGCCGCGGAGGTATTTTCGCCCCGTGCATTGATCAGCGGGCGACCAGCGAACGCAAAATAGGCCCGATAGGCCAGCGCCATCGCGTCCAGCAAATAGAGGGGGGCGGTTTGCTCTGCGGCGCTTGTTTCGTTTTTTCGGGTCATATCAAGGGCGCTCTGTCGTCTTGCATGGAACGCGCCGGCCTGCGAAACCGCGCCGGGCGCATGGCGTATAAAGCCCGGCGAGGCATTTCGTTCTTTTTGCCCATGCATTCCCTGTGCTTTTCGTGGATTCGCGCACCCTTCGAACACATTGCAACCATGTTCCGCGCTCCGTACTGGTTACTGGAGGCGCGGGCTTCATCGGGTCCAATTTTTTGCTCAGGATGGCGCCGCGTTACCCCGATGTGCGGTTTGTGAATCTGGATTCCCTGACGTACGCCGGCAACCTCATGAACCTCGCGCCCATCGAGCAGGCGGAAAATTATTTTTTTGCGCATGGCGATATTGCGGACCGGGAAAAGGTTCGCGCGCTGTTTCGGGAGCATGCGTTTTCTACCGTCGTGCATTTCGCCGCAGAGAGTCATGTAGATCGATCCGTGCGGACGCCGTTGTCCTTTGTGCATACGAATGTGTTGGGCACGGCAACCCTCCTTGAAGAAGCCCGCGCCGCCTGGAACGCCGACGATTTTGGAACCGGGGCCTATCGTTTTCACCATGTATCGACCGATGAAGTATACGGAAGCCTGGGTCCCGAAGGTTTCTTTTCCGAAGCGACGCCGTACGATCCCCGGTCGCCCTATTCGGCTTCGAAAGCGTCCGCGGATCATTTTGCGCGCGCCTGGGCGCAAACGTATGGCTTGCCCGTGGTGATTTCAAACTGTTCGAACAATTACGGTCCCCGGCAATTTCCTGAAAAACTGATCCCGCTCGTTATTGTCCGGGCCATGCAGGGAAACGAGATTCCAATCTACGGCACGGGAGAAAATGTGCGCGACTGGCTTTTCGTGGAAGATCATTGCGAAGCGCTTGAGGCCATTCTGCTGTCGGGCGTTGACGGGGAAACCTATGGCGTAGGCGGCGAAGAATGTCGTACGAATCTTGAAATCGCGCATCTCGTGCTGGATTGCGTCGATCAGGCGCTTGGACGCCCTGAAGGCGCCTCAAGGGCGCTGGCGTCGTTCGTGCAGGATCGGCCTGGCCATGATTATCGGTATGCCATGGATACCTCGAAAATACGCCGCGAACTGGGCTGGCGGCCCCGGCGCGATCTGGCGGAGGGGATCCATGCGACCGTCGCCTGGTACCTGGAGCACGAAACCTGGCTGAAGCGGACGCTCGACGAATCCTGGCGCCAGTGGTGTCGCGAGCAGTATGCCGCCGAGGCGTAATCGTTCTGGCGTAATTTACGGGATACTCTGGTTCGTATTGCAAAACACATGCCCGCAGATCAAACCCTTAAAGGCGTTTTGTTGGCAGGCGGGCTGGGAAGCCGCTTGTACCCGCTCACGCGGATTACCAACAAGCATTTGCTTCCGGTCGGTCGTTATCCGATGATCTTTCATCCGCTGGTCCGGATGCGCCGGGCGGGCATTCGGGAGGTTGCGGTGGTGACCAGTCCCGGACATATGGGCGACGTCGTGAATCTTCTTGGAAGTGGACGCGACCTGGGCGTGGACCTGACGTTTCGCGTACAGGACGAACCGGGCGGCATTGCCCAGGCGCTTGCGCTTTGCGCTTCGTTCGCGGCGGGGGAACCCCTGCTTGTCATTCTGGGGGACAATATTCTCGGCGAGGATATTGGGGATCAGGTGGTTGCTTTTCGCAAGCAACTTGCTGCGGACGGCGCGGGCGCCCGGGTGCTGCTCAAGGAAGTGCCCGATCCTGAGCGCTACGGGGTGCCTCGCCTGAACGGCGACCGGATTGTGGAGATTATCGAAAAACCCTCCAATCCCCCCAGTAATTATTGCGTGACGGGCCTGTATTTTTACGATGCGGGCGTCTTTGACGTGATTGCCGGATTGGCTCCCAGCGCGCGCGGAGAATACGAAATAAGCGACGTCAGCAATGCATACATTCGGTCGGAGCGCCTTTCCTGGGGCGTACTGAACGACTGGTGGGGCGACGCCGGCACCATCGAGGGATGGCATGAAGCGAACGAACTCGCCCGCGATCTGGTTTACGAGGAACTTGATCAGCGTATCCTTAGCCCCTGAATGCTCCGTGAGTATAGCCTTGCCTGCCTGGAAAGAAGGCGCGATACGCGGGTGTGAGATTCGCCCGCTCCGGTTTTTCAAGGACGCGCGCGGTTCGCTGGCCGAGTTTTTCCGCCACGACGAATGGCCGGAAGCCGTACATCCTCGCATGGGGTACATGTCCCTGACCCATCCCGGCGTGGCGCGCGGTCCGCATGAACATACGGCGCAAACGGACCTTTTCGTGTTTTTCAATGGGGTTTTTCGGCTGTATTTATGGGATGCGCGTCCCGATTCTCCTTCGTTCGGATGTCGTTTTCGGGAAGAATTCGGGTCGGCGCGTCCGGCCGCGGCGCTTGTTCCGCCGGGCGTCGTGCATGCCTACCGCAATATGGGCCAGGAAGATGCGTGGATCGTGAATTGCCCGAACCGGCTCTATGCGGGGGAAGGCAAACGCGAGCTGGTGGATGAAATCCGCCATGAAGACCGCCCGGACTCGCTGTTCGTAATGGATTAAGGATGCTTCGCCCGGCAGGACGCGTATGTCGAAAAATTTGCGTTTTTTTACATTGTCCATGCGATTTTTAATTTTTCGGCACATAATTCCGGGCATGTCATACAACCGAAGGAGGTCCTTTAGCCTGTTCGAATAATTCCATGAAGGAAATTCATCTTTCGTTAACGCCAGCGAGCCGGCTGGACGTAATCGACGTACGGCATCGCATTCGAGAACATTACGGAGATGTTTTCGACCCCTACGAGCGAGCGCTCTATTGCTCCCATCACACGACAGGCGGCTATATCGATCAGGGCCTGGCTCATCGGCTGAATAACAGCCTGGATTCCATACATACCTTTTTGCGCGCGTTTCAGCGGCTTTTCCCGCCGGGCAAAAGTTATCAGCATGACAACATGGCGTTGCGCACGGAATTGACGGAAGCGCAACGCGAGGACGAGCCGCCCAACGCAGATTCCCATCTCAGTTTTATCAGCGCCGGCATCGAAAGCTGCGTGGCCTATCGCAACGAGCGGAGTCAGCCGGTTTATTTTATAGACCTGGACGGCGTCAATCACAAAGATAAGGCGCGTAATCGGCGCTCCACCATCGTCGGATTCAACAAGGAGCGCCTGGTGGATCGGTTCAGCATCGAAGCGCCGGTTCCCGACGAGCATGTCGGTTCGGTTGACCTGAAGTGCGAAGAGGTGGGACTGTTCGAGCAAGCCAAGGACCTTATTCGGCGGCGCGGGATCGAAAAAGGGTGGATCGAATTCGAGTTGGACCCGAAGCAACTCGGGGCCGGCCTGACGGTCAACGAATACGAAACGCTCTTGATGCAGCACGACCTCGCGTCGGTATTGAAAAACCCGATGGAGTACGCGATTACGGGCGGACGGTATCTTTTCCGCAATCCCCTCGCTCTCCCCGGAAAGAGCTGGCAATACGTCAAGTATGATTTTATCCGGATGATCAACAGCGTGCTGAATGCGCCGACACTCAGCAAATTATTTCCGGACCGCGCCGTGCGGCGCTTGTTTACGACGCCTGCTTCGCACTTTCTGGGCATGAAACGGGCGGTTCGTTTCCTGGTCCTGCCCAACGGACAATCGGATGGATGCGGGTCCATCGTGCAGGGCACATACCAAAGCCCCATCCTCGTGCAGTGGAAGAAGGCGAGGTCTGGACGCCGCCGCGTGATCGCCACGCTTCGGGAGTGTCTCTGAGGCGACTACGATGCTCTGAGCGGCAGGCGGGTTTTCTGGCGTACGCGCCGCCGGCGAATTCCTAAGGATGCTCTGATTAAGTCCGCAAAGACTCAGAGGCTGACAGGCGTGCGCTGGCAAGGAATGACGAAGCAATGTGGCAGGCCCCACATAATGAGGAATGACACAGTCAGCGCACGCCTGTCAGCCTCCCGAAGGGCGCTTCACAACCGCGATGCCCCGGATCCGCCGTGTTGTTCACTGGTTTCAACGACGCCATCGTCTTGTTTTGTACGCGTGAAAGTGAAGCGCTGAGCGAAGTGGACTTAATCAGAGCATCCCTAAATGAGCGAGCGGGACTGCCCCCCGTCTACGTTCAGGCAGGCGCCGGTGACCAGGCTTGCCCGCGCCGAGACAAGAAAGGCGGCTACATCCGCTACTTCCTCCGCCTTGCCAAAGCGTCCGATGGGCAGCTGTTGCGCTACGAACGCTTTCATTTGTTCCGGTTGTTCGCGGACGCGCCGGTCCCAGCTTCCCCCCGGAAACCGGATGGAGCCCGGCGCAATGCTGTTCACGCGGACCCCGGCGGGAGCCAGTTCAAGCGCCATGATTTTCGCCGTGCTGATCAGGGCCGATTTCGTGGCGTTGTAGATAGAAAGACCAGGGCCCCCGGCCTCGCGTCCAAAAATAGACGCCACGAACAGGATGGCTCCACCCCCGGCTGCTTTCATATGCGGCGTGGCGGCGCGCGCCGAACGGACATGGGCCCGCAGATTCAGGTCAAGTACGTTTTCCCAATCCTCGTCGGTCGTATCCTCGAACAGTTTACGACGATTTCCGCCCACATTGCTCACCAGGATATCCAGTTGACCAAAATGCTCGACGGCCCGGTCCACAATGTCCTGGGGCGCATCCTGTTCGGCGAGATCGGCCTGCACGGCCAGTACCGACGCACCCTCCCCTTCCAGCTCCGCCGCCGTTTCTGCAAGGCGTTCCCCGCCCCGGGCGCAGAGAACGAGGCGGCACCCTTCTGCCGCAAGGCGTTTTGCAATATATTTCCCTATGCCCCGGCTTGATCCCGCCACCATCGCTACCTTGTCGTTCAGTTCGAGGTTCATCTTGCTTGGCGGCGCCCGCCGGTAAATTTTTTTGAATGTCGGACTGCATAAAGCCTGCTATGCCGAACGTGTTCCGCATAAAAACGTATGCGTACGCAACAAAGCATCTAAAATACGACGCTGTGACATGACCGAGCCTTTTAGCCATTTGCCCGACGATGCGCGTATCTGGACGTATGCGGGGGATCGAGACCTGAATGAACTGGAAGAGAACAGGACCATCGAAATCCTGCAATCGTTTTGCGCTTCCTGGATGTCGCATGGGCGCCCCGTACTGAGCGACGCGGGCATGCTGGAAAGCCGGTTCGCCGTCATCGCCGGCCATATTCCCGGCGGAGACATTTCCGGATGCGGCGTCGATGCTTCCGTGCATGCGCTGAACCAGGCGCGCGACGAACTGGGCCTGGAATGGTTGTCGTCCCTGACGGTGCATTATCGGGACGCAAACGGCGCTATTCGTTCGGTCTCCCGGGCAGCGTTTCGGGCATGCGTCCGGGCGGGCGACGTGCACGAAAAAACCATCGTGTTCGATCCGGGAATACAGCAGCTGAGGGATTTGCGGGCAGGCCGGTTCGAACTGCCTGCAGAAGAAACCTGGCACCGGCGGGCCTTTTTCCTGTCCTGCACCGTTTGATCGATACCCCCCTTTCGCATGGCTGCGCGTAGCCGATTCGACTGGATGGACGTTGCCGTCCGGGAAATTGTCGTGGTTTCTCTTTTTCTGTGCGTGCTGATCGTTACAGGCACGGTCGGATACATCCTGATCGAGGGGTGGAACTGGATAGATGGCCTGTATTTTACGTTCATTACGCTGACCACCATAGGATTCGAGGAAATTCACGAACTTTCGACGTACGGACGCTTTTTTACGATATGCATCGCCGTGTTCGGCATTGGCGCCGCGGCATTCATTGCAGGACGCACCGCACAGTTGTTGCTGGTCGGTCGGAGGATTCGGGAACGTCAAATGAAACGGCAAATCAGCCATATGAAGAACCATTACATCATTTGCGGATACGGTCGGGTCGGGAAGCGTATTGCAAAGGACCTGCTCCGGTCCGGGGACACGTTCGTGGTGATCGACCGCTCGGCGGAGGAAATCGCCTTGCTGCGCGAGGCGCGCATCCCGTTCGTCGCCGGGGACGCCGAGGACGAAGAAATCCTGTATCGCGCGGGCCTCGACTCGGCGAAAGGCCTGATTCTTGCTACTCCCGAGGACAGCACGAATGTTTTCGTGAGTTTAACCGCCCGTCAGGCCCGAAAAGATTTGTTCATCCTCTCGCGGGCAAACTCGCCGAACATTGAAAAAAAACTGCTCCACGCCGGGGCGAGCAAGGCCATTTCCCCCGACGAGATAGGCGCCCGCCGCATGGTGGAAGTTATTTTACGGCCCCATGTGGACCGATTCATGGACGAAATATTTCGCGCCGAATCGATCGACCGGGCCATGGACGAGATCACGATACGCGAAGGGGCCGACATTGCGGGCAAATCCCTGGCGGAAAGCCATTTTCGCCAGGAATTCGATGTGATCGTGGTTGCGGTCATCAATGGGCGCACGCAAGAGATGCACTTTAATCCGAGCGCCCGGGACGCCATCCAGGCAAAGGATATTCTGATTGTGCTTGGACATCCAGAGATTATTCAACAATTGCGGGAATTGCACGGAACGCCCGCATCGCATCCCTGAATCCTTGCTGCGCGTTGCGCCTGGAACCCATGCCTGCTCTTGTCAAACGAACGCTTGGCGCACTCTTGCTCATGGCGGGAAGTCATGTCGCAATGGCGCAGTCCTACATCAATCAGCAGGACATCGAGACGGCGCTGGAAGCATATCGCGTCGAGGATGCGGCGGACCTGCCCGAGGTGGAATACGACTATTTCGTGCTGGGCGACGGCCGGGGAAGCACGGTGCTCGCCCGCAACAGTTTTTACAAGATCATGGGCGGCGGCGACGCCAAACTGGGCCATGCCCGCTCCAAACTGGTGGAACTACTGAACCGCCGGTTAATGGGTACCGTGCAAATTGGCGACACACTGGTGATTCCCCGACAATTCGAGACGGATTTCCGGGCCTATGCCCCGTTCCCCGTGACGTATCCGGGCGCTCGGGAATTCGACAAATTGTTCGTCATCCATAAAACGATACAGGCCTGGGCCGCCTACGAGCATGGCGAGTTGGCGCGTTGGGGCATCGTCAATACGGGCGTTCCTTCCAACCCGACGCCCCAGGGCCGCTTCAATTTCAATTGGAAAACCGAATACCGCATATCTTCCCTGAGTCCGCCCGGCGAACGCTGGGAAATGTACTGGGTATTCAATTTTCACAATGCCCGGGGGATACATGTGCATCAATATCCCATGCCCACCGGCGGGCCTACCAGCCACGGATGCGTGCGTCTGGTGGAAACCGACGCAAAATGGATCTACGAATGGGCGGATCCCTGGAAAGTGGAAAACGGCCTGGTCGGCCCTGGCTCCACAGGCAGCCGCATTCTTGCGCAGGGAACCACGGTGTTGGTTGTCGGAGAAGATCCCGAAGGCGCGCCCATTCCGTTCGTCCGGGGCGAAACGCCGGCGTTGAGGCGGATCGAATTGCCCGCCAACCCATACGATGTGCCGCCGGGTACGGGCCAGCAAAAACGCTTTGATCGGTTGCGATCCGAAAACGCCGGCTCGCCGCCGCCGCTACCGGATCACATGAAAAAATCTTCCGAAGCGGGGTAATACGGCCTCCTTGTCCCAGGAAAAATAGATCAGCACGGCCTTGCCTACGATGTGATCCATGGGCACGAAGCCCCAGAATCGGCTATCTTCCGAATTGTCCCGGTTGTCCCCCATCACGAAGTAATAATCCTGCCGAAATGTCCAGGAAGTAACGGGTTCGCCATCCACTTCAAAGCTCCCGTCGCTCGTTTGCCGGACGGCATGTCCTTCGTATCGGGCAATGACTGGTCCATAAAGGGCCCAGTTCTCTTCCGTTAGCGCAATGGAGCGTCCCTCGGCGGGAATGGTTACCGGTCCGAAATTGTCGGGGGTATATCCGCGCCCCGAGGGGTGCATGGCCATATTATAGTATCCGCCGGCGCTCTCCCGTACGATGGACGGCTCGACGCGGTCGATCCAGGACCAGGCCTCTATGGCTTCCGCCGCCCGGGGCGTTGCTTGCACCCGAACCACGCTCATATCCGATGTGCTCTGGAAGTCTGACACGCCCAGTTCCCGGAGCGCTGCGCCGGAAAGTTGCATGCGGGGATCGCTTTTGCGCACATCCCAATACTGTTGCATATTCTCGTGCAGGGGCACGGCGTTTCCATCCGCGCGCACCTCTTTGTCGACTATTTCGAGGCGTTCGCCCGGCATTCCGACGACGCGCTTGATGTAATGTGTTTTGCGGTCGATCGGGTGGTCGTCCGGAGGGAAATTGAATACGATGGCGTCTCCCCGCTTGACTTGCGCGAACCCCGGGAACCGGGTATGCGGCAAAAGGAAATCCCGGACATAGATTGGCGTGAAGGGAATGCCGAGCGTCAGGGGCGTACGGGTGCCGTAGTGTATTTTCGAAACAAACAGATAATCGCCCACGAGGAGGCTTTTCTCCATGGAGGGCGTGGGAATCCTGAAGAGATCGAAGAAGAGCGTCCGCACGATCACCATAATCACCAGAATGAACACAAAGGCGTCCGTCCATTCCCGGAGCGCGCTTTTGGGTTTCGCGTTCCGGGCGGAACCCTTCTTGTCCGCAGGCGGGGAAGCCATGCGGGCCAGGCGGTCCTTTTGCGATGCGCGGCGTTTTTTGCGGCCTGTTGGAGATGCTGCCAAAATCGTTTCCGGTAGATTGATTGCTTCGTTAGCGGTCGGATCCCCTGTATAACGATGGACGTCCTTGTTTCATGTCAGGAACGGGTATTTCTTCGAGAAAAAAGCGTTCCCCGTCGAAACCGGTTAAAAACCAGGATTGCCGCGCACGAACATAGTAGTAATCCGCATAGGGCGCGCGGACGCCTGCGCGCAATGCGGGATCGAGCAGGGCGGCCTTGAACTCGGGCAGTCGATCCCGGTATTTTCGGTCCGTCATGGTCACGACTCCCCGTTCGAAGGGTCCGTTGACGTCAACGAGCGCCAGCGGTATGGCGTCGTTCAGGACGAATCGGTATTCAAACTGGATGTATTCAGGGGACGTTTGGTTCGCCGCGACTTGTTCCGCAACGGTGCGGGTAGGCGGGCCGAAATGCGCTTCCAGCAAAGCGCGCAGGTTTCTTGTATGCATCGTATCGCTGGGGATGCGCTCGTTGCTGCCAAGATAGGTCCACTGCGTATCCCGGAACGATTCATCGAAGGCGTCTGCTTCGGCGGGCGGAATCAGGCGGATGGCGTGGATCGGGGGCGGCGGCGGACGCCGCAACGCTTCCAGCGCCGCCATCTGTCTCCGCACGTCTTCGGCGACCCAGGGAAGCCTGTCCGGGGGAAACGGCTCCACCCGCAAGCCTCTTCGCGCAAGAATGTCTTTCGCCTCCGCCTGCAAGCGAGCGGCCTGATACAGGTCAAGCAAGGTATCTGTAGGATCGTTCGATTGGCCTGTCGCATGCATGGCGCCCAATCCCGCATTGCCCAGCATAAAAAACAGGCCCAACCATACCCGGATTTGCACGGTGCTCATGGCGCGTACCCCGCGGCTATCCTTCCATTGAGAGAACGGCCAGAAAAGCCTCCTGCGGCACCTCGATTCTGCCTACTTGCTTCATGCGCTTCTTGCCCTCTTTTTGTTTTTCGAGCAGTTTTCGTTTCCGGGAAATGTCGCCGCCGTAACATTTGGCCGTTACGTCTTTCCGGAGGGGCCGCACCGTTTCGCGGGCAATCACCTTGTTGCCGATCGCTGCCTGGAGGGCCACCTCGAACATTTGCCGGGGAATAAGCTCCTTCAGTTTTTGAGTTAGCTTGCGCCCCATGTCGTACGCTTTGTCTTTATGGACGATGGTGGAAAGCGCGTCCACCGAGTCCCCGTTGATCAGCACGTCCAGCTTGACCAGCGCGCTTTCCCGATACTCCAGGAGTTCGTAGTCGAAGGAGGCATAGCCCCGACTGCAACTTTTCAACCGGTCATAGAAGTCGAAAACGATTTCCGCCAGGGGAAGTTCGTACTGAAGGTTTACCCGCTCTTCGCCAAGGTACGACTGATTGACGTAGACGCCTCGCCGATCCTGGCATAATTGCATCAGGTTGCCGATGTAGTCTGGCGGCGTAATGATTTCGGCCTGCACGACCGGTTCCCGAATCCGTTCGATCTCGCCGCGAGGCGGCATGCTGCTCGGGTTGTCCACGATATGCACGGATTCGTCGCGTGCAAGCACTTCGTACTTTACGTTTGGCGGGGTAGCAATGATATTCAGCCCGAATTCGCGGTCGAGGCGCTCCTGAACGATCTCCATATGGAGCAGCCCCAGAAAGCCAATGCGAAACCCGAAACCGAGTGCGGCGGAAGTCTCCGGTTCGTAGGTCAGCGCGGCGTCGTTGAGTTGCAGCTTCTCAAGCGAGGAGCGCAGATCGGAAAAATCGTCGGAATTTACCGGGTATACGCCGCTGAACACCATCGGCTTTACTTCCCGAAAACCGGATATGGGCCCGTCGGCGGGGCGGGATTTCAGCGTGATGGTGTCTCCTACCCGCGTATGTCCTACCTCTTTCACCGAACCGATCACATAGCCCACCTCTCCGGCGCGCAGTTCGTCCGCCGGATGCATGGAAAGGCGCAGGACGCCGATCTCTTCCGCATCGTATTCCCGCCCGTTCGACATGAAGCGCATGCGTTCCCCTTTCTTCAGCGCCCCGTGGAAAATACGGGCGTATACGATAGACCCGCGGTACGAATTGAAGATCGAATCGAAAATGAGCGCCTGAAGCGGGGCGTTCGCATCCCCTTGCGGGGGCGGGATGCGGCGAACGATTTCTTTCAGCAATCGATCCACGCCAAGGCCCGTCTTGGCGCTGATCCGGATAATGTCCTCTGCGGCGTCGCCCAGCAGGTCTTCAATGGAGCGGGCTACGATATCCGGGCGCGCATTGGGCAAATCCACCTTATTGAGGACCGGAATGATTTCCAGGTCGTTGCCGAGGGCCAAATGCACATTGGAAAGCGTTTGCGCCTCAATGCCCTGCACGGCGTCCACCACAAGGATGGCTCCTTCGCAGGCTTTCAGGGCGCGAGAAACCTCATAGGCGAAATCTACGTGTCCTGGCGTATCAATCAGGTTCAACACATATTCCCGGTCGTCCGTCGCCTGGTAGCCCATGCGGATAGCATGGCTTTTGATCGTGATGCCCCGCTCGCGCTCAATGTCCATGCTGTCGAGCACCTGCGCCTGCAGTTCGCGCTCGCTCAGGGTGCCTGTCCGCTCAAGCAATCGGTCGGCAAGGGTGCTCTTGCCATGATCGATATGCGCAATGATGCAGAAATTACGTATTCGGCTCTGCCTTTCGTCGAACATGTCCTACCCTGTCGGAATGAACCGCCGGGTCCTCCCGACAGGTTCGGATTACGCGATATCTCCGTCTCCGTCCGGAACGCCAGGATCGGAAACCGTCTCCGGCAGCGCGTCCAGGGCGTCCGCCTCGTTCGGCGCGGCTTCTTGCCCCGCTTGTTCGCCCGCGTATTGGGCGTATTTCTTGTGCAGAAGCGCCACGCTGGCCACCCCGCATACGATCCCCATATCGGCCACATTCCAGATCGGAAACAGGGAAATATACATGCCGCCGACCAGCGGTATGGATTCGGGCAGGAATCCGCTCCACAGATTCACGTGAATAAAATCGACCACCTTGCCGGAAAGCAACGCATCTCCATAAAAAAGGCGGTCGATAATGTTGCCGACGGCGCCCCCCAGAATAAGCGCGAGGCTTGCCCGATAGAGATAGTAATCTTGCCGAACGCGGTAGAGATAAAATATGATCAGGGCGGTCGCGAGCATGGAAAACACGGTCACGACCGCCGTGGGGCCCGGCGTAATGCCGAACGCCATGCCGGGATTCTCGGTGAACGTGAACTTCAACCAGTCGCCCAGCACAGGAATTTGCTGGCCCCGATACATCGTGCGGAGCACAAGCAACTTGGTGGACTGGTCCAGGAGAACGACAAGGCCGGAAATCCAGAGAACGCGCATCATATGTATACTGGACCGCCGCCCGTATCGTCTACCTCTTTTGCCTTGCCTTGCCCTCTATCGACATCTCCGTGTGCGGTACGGCTTCCAGACGTTCTCTGGATATCGCCTTGCCTGTCACGCGGCATATCCCGTAGGTCTTGTTTTTGATGCGTTCCAGCGCGCGGTCGAGGTATCCCACATATTTTTTCTGCCGCGCCACCATCAGATACAACTTTTCGCGTTCCATGGCGTCGGTTCCTGCATCCGCCATGTGAAAGCTGTACGCGGTATCGTTTTCGGCCTGTTCGCGCACATCGTCCAGTTGCGTACGCATTCGGTCGATATCCTCCACGGCTTCCATGCGACGCGCCAGAATGAGTTCCCTGAAATGCGCAAAGTCTTCGTCTGCAAACCATGTGTTCGCGCGCGCGTCCGGCGGCGAGGCGCTTCCTGCGTCCTCCCTGCCCATCGGAACTTTGGTATTGGTAGATGATTTTTTCGCAGCCATGTCCAGCGTACACGAAGCGCGAAGCGCCCGGATGGTTTTGCCCCTTTCCGGATACGTTCCCGTCGTATCTGTTTAGTTATGCATTTTCAATGCGGCGAACCCCCACATGGAGCGTTTCCTCCCCAATTCGGAAGACATCCACCACATCTCCCTGGGGAGAATGAACCGCATTTAACTCCAGCGTCAGGGTCTCGTTCCGTATCCATGCGCCGTGTCGACGAATCACGTCGGATAACCGCTCCGTGGCCTGGTACTCGACGAGAATACGATCCGTTACCTCGAAGCCGTTTCCTTTCCGCAAGTTCTGCATGCGGTTGACGATTTCCCGGGCCTGTCCCTCGGCGATCAAATCTTCGGTGAGCGTCGCGTCGAGCGCTACGGTGACGTCGTTTTCCTGGCCAACGAGCCATCCGGTCACTTCTTCGCTGGTTATTTCAAGGTCTCCGGGACCCAGTTCGACAGGTTCGCCGTCTACCTCTATGGCGAGGCGGCTTTCCCGTGCGTATCGGGCGATTTGCGCTTCGTCGAGCGCCCGCACAGCCTGGTTCGCGGCTTTCATGCGTTTCCCGAGGCGCGGCCCCAACCGCTTGAAATCGGGGCGCGCCGAACGCCTGACGAGCCCGCTTGATTCCGGGACATACTCAATGGCGCGGACATTTATTTCGTCCAGGATAATAGCGCGAACCTGTTCTATGTCGCTTTCGGAGACCTGTCCGCCAGTGACCACCAGAATCCTGGGAAGCGGTTGCCGTACATTGATTTCGCTCCGGTTTCGCAGGGAGAGCGCAAGGGAGGAAATCGTTCGGGCCAGCGCCATCCGCCGTTCGAGGTCCCGGTCTGTTTCGGCCTCGATCGGTTCCGGAAAAAAGGTCAGGTGCACGGATTCGCGTCCTTCCCGGTTCGCGCCCGCCATCAGGGCGCGGTACAGCCAGTCGCTGAAGAAAGGCGCGATCGGAGCCATCATGCCCGCAATAGCCATCAGGGATTCGTACACCGTCTGGTAGGCGGCAGCCTTGTCCCCATTCTTGTCCGCCTCTTTCCAGAACCGCCTTCTCGACCGACGGACGTACCAATTGGAAAGTTCTTCCACGAACCGTTCGATGGCCCGCGCGGCCCGCGTCGGATCGTACGCCTCGTACGCCTCGTCTACCTTCCGAACCGTACTATGCAGCAGGCTGACGATCCAGCGATCCAGCTCGGGGCGTTCCTGCACGGGAATGCGGGCTTCGGCATAGGCAAAGCCGTCGATATTCGCATACGTGGCGAAAAAGGCGTACACATTTTCCAGCGTGCCGAAAAACTTGCGAAGCGTATCGCCCAGGCCGCGTTCCGAAAACTTGATGTTTTCCCACGGCGGCGAGTTGCTCATCATGTACCACCGCACCGCATCCGCCCCGTATCGCGCAATCGTTTCGAACGGGTCCACCGCATTGCCCCGCGACTTCGACATCTTTTCTCCCTGCTCGTCAAGGATCAGTCCATTGACGACCACGTTTTCATAGGCTGCCGAATCCATCACGGCAGCCGCCAGCACATGCATGGTGTAGAACCAGCCCCGGGTCTGGTCGATGCCTTCCGCGATGAAGTCGGCGGGAAAATGCCGCTCGAATTTTTCCTTGTTTTCGAAGGGATAATGCCACTGTGCGAACGGCATGGAGCCTGAATCGAACCATACGTCAATGACTTCCGGCACGCGGCGCATCGCGCCGCCATCCGGGGCGGGCCACGTCAAGGCGTCCACGAACGGGCGATGCAGATCAATATCCTCGTCGCGCTCCGGAAGTTGGTCGCCGCACTTTTCCCGAAGTTCCGCGATAGAACCGATCACCTCGATATAGTCGGATCCTTCCTGGTCCGATCGCCAGATTGGAAGAGGCGCTCCCCAGTATCGTCGACGGCTCAGCGCCCAGTCCACATTGTTTTTCAGCCATTCGCCAAAACGCCCCGTACCCATGGCGGAAGGCTGCCAACGGATGGCGTCGTTGAGCGCAATCATCCGGTCCTTGATGGCCGTGGTCCGCACGAACCAGCTCGCCACCGGATAATTCATGAGCGGCGTTCCCTTGCGCCAGTCGTGCGGGTAATTGTGGAGGTGCGTTTCGCGTTTGTACAACAAGCCGCGCTCCCGCAAATTGCGCGCGATGGGCTTGTCCGCATCCTTGAACCACATTCCTGCGACGAGCGGCGCCTCGTCCGTGAAGCAGCCCGCCGGGTCTACCGGATTGAAGAGAGGCAACCCTTCTTTTCGCCCTGTGGCATGGTCGTCGGCCCCGAAGGCCGGCGCAAGATGCACCATGCCGGTGCCATCCTCGGTGGACACGAAATCGGCTTCCACGATACGCCATGCGCCCTGCTTGCGGCCGTCTTCCAGAAAATACGGGAAGACCGGGTCGTAGGTCGTTCCGACCAGGTCCCGCCCCTTGCGCCGCAGGACTATTTCGCAGTCGGCGTCCAGAACATCCAGCCGTTCTTCCGCAAGGATCAGGAATTCTTCGTCTCCAGCGGCGTTTTGCAGGCGCGCCTTGACATAATCAATGTCGGCCCCCACGGCCAGCGCCGCATTGGATATGAGTGTCCACGGGGTCGTGGTCCACGCCAGAAAGAACGTGTTTTCCTCGCCCTGCACGGGAAATCGGACATAGACGGACGGATCCTGCGCTTCCTTGTAGCCCAGGCTGACCTCATGGGACGACAGCACCGTCCCCGAACCGGGGCTATACCACTGAATCTTGTGCCCCTCGTAGAGCAGTCCCCGTTTGTAGATTTGCTGGATAAGCCACCATTCTGTCTCAATATACCTGTTTTCGAACGTGACGTAGGGATTGTCCAGATCGACCCAATATCCCATCTTTTTCGTCAAGTCATCCCATACTTCCTTGTACCGAAGGACGCTTTCGCGGCATATGGCGTTGTATTTGTCGATCCCGTATCGCTCGATATCCTCGCGCCCCGTCAATCCGAGCGCTTTCTCCACTTCAATTTCGACCGGCAGGCCATGCGTATCCCACCCGGCCTTGCGTTCCACATAGAAGCCCTTCATCGTTTTGTAACGACAGAACACATCCTTGATGGTTCGCGCCATCACATGATGAATGCCCGGGCGCCCGTTGGCGGTCGGCGGTCCTTCGTAGAACGTGAAGGCTTTTCCGCGCGCCCGCTCGGATACGCTTTTCCGGAAAATGCCGCCCTGCTCCCACAGAGCCAGCATTTCTTGCTCCAGCGCAGCGTGGTCGAATCGCTTTACTTCTTCAAACCTGGACATGGACAGGAAGCCAGCGCGACATGGCGACAGGGTATCCGCTATGCGCCGATGGTCGATACGATGGCCGACATAAGCCGGGTCAGGAGTGGTTCCGCCTTGCCTGCGGCGGCGATAATCTCCTCAAGCGAAACCGGCGCGAGCGCATCCGGGAAACATTCGTCGGTGACTACCGAAATGGCCAGCACGCGCATATTCATGTGGCGCGCCGCAATCACCTCGGGAACGGTGCTCATCCCCACCACATCCGCGCCCCATCCCCGCAGCATCCTGTATTCTGCCCGCGTTTCGAGGTTCGGGCCCGTAACCGACACATATACGCCCCGGTGCAGCTTAATGCCTTCCTCAAGCGCCCTCGCTTCCGCTATTTGTTGCAATTCCTCATCGTAGGGGGCGCTCATATCCGGGAAGCGGTCTCCCCAATCGTCGATATTCGGGCCTATCAGCGGGTTGGCGTTCTGAAAATTGATATGATCCGACAACAACATCAATTCCCCCTTTTTGTACACGGGATTCATGCCCCCGGCTGCATTGGAGATCAGCAGCGTATCGACGCCAAGCGCGCCGAACGCCCGAACGGGAAATACCACGGTTTGCGCATCGTATCCTTCGTACAAGTGGAAACGGCCTTGCAAGGCGTACGCCGGTACGCCGGATAACCTGCCCACCAGCAGACGGCCCGGATGCGATTCCACCGTGGATAACGGAAATCCGGGAATTTCTTCGTAGGGTATGATGGTTTCGGCGTCGATCTTTTCCGCAAGTTCGGCGAGGCCTGTCCCCAGGATCAATCCGATCCGGGGAGTCAAGCCGATGCGAGCGCGAATGGCCTCGGCAGCGATTTCTACATTCTGGCGGTATGCAAGAGCGTCAAACATAATCTGGAGACTTCGGGTAAGTACGAAATGAAACGGCGGAGGCCCGCCGCGCTTTGCTAATCAAGGTCTTTCAAAATGCGGCGGATGTGCTGGATATCCGAAGACGAGTTCGGCTCGCCGGCGACCTTTTTCTTGTTTTTCGGTTCTTTTGTTTTTGGAGCGGGGTCGCTGCGCGGCGCATCGGACGCCGTTTCGGCGTCTGTCTCCGTGTCCGCTTCCATATGCGGAGGGGGCGCGGGCGCGGATTCTTTTGGCTCGGGGGGATCGGTTGTCTTCGCGGGCGGCGATTCCGGGAGCTGCCCCTCCTCGGCCCCATCTTCGCCGGCGGCGTACAATCTGCCCAGAACCACGTTAGCGTGTTCTTCGTAGCGCGCCAGCAATTCGGTTTCGGATGTGAGCAGCGCCCGCAGCCTCGCAATCAGTTCCAGGCGATAATCGTTCAATTGCAAGGCTTGCCGACGAATTTCGTTGACTGTTTTCCGCGCCTGTTCTTCTGTGCGTCGCGCTTCCTTGTCCGCCTTGTCGATCAGATTCCGGGCTTTGTTCTCGGCATTCCGGATCGTTTTTTCGGAGGATTCGCGGGTGATGCGCAATGCTTCTTCCAGCGCCATCTCCACCTTTTCGTAGTGCTCAATCTTGGCCCTGAGTTCGGTCAGTTTGTTCTCAAGTTCCTGGCGCTCGTCAATGAGGCTTTCCCATTGCGACGACGCCATATTCAGAAACGCCTGCACTTCTTCCGGATCGAATCCCCGGAATTTACGCGAGAAGTCCTGTTTGCGTATGTCGAGCGGAGTTAGTTTCATGGCGCAACGCGCTGGATGTGGCAAGGCTTGATTCGCACGTCTGCATTGAGCGAAAGAGAATTACCGTACATTTTGGCAAGATACGAAATTTTTTCCGGTTCGGCTTAGCGATGCTCTGATCAAAACCACTTCGCTCGGCTCGGCGCGTTCGCGCGTACAGATCGTTATGATTCCATCGTTGAAACCAGCGGAAAGCACTGTGGTTTCGGGTTATCGCGCGGTCACGACGCGCCCTTTGGGAGGCTGCGAGGAGCGCTAAGCAGGCTTGGCGTGTTTGTCGTCGTCGCGAACGATTCTTTTTCCGAACAGGGCGCTGCCGATCCGCACATGGGTAGCGCCTTCTTTGATCGCCGCCTCAAAATCCCGGCTCATGCCCATGGAAAGCTGCTCCATGGAAATGTTTGGGGCAAACCGGGCGGGCAAGGCGTCGAACAGGGAGCGCAGGCGTTGGAATTCGCGGCGGGCGGCGTCCGGCTCCGCCTGAAGCGATCCGATAGCCATAAGGCCGCGCACCCGAATATGCTCGCAGCAGGCCACTTCGTCGAACAGCGCGAGTATCTCGTTGGGGGGCACGCCAAATTTGCTGCCCTCGCCGGAGATGTTGACCTGCGTCAGACAGGGTAATATGCGCCCTTCTGTTTTGGCTCGTTCGCTCAACGCGCGAGCGAGGCGGGCGCTATCCAGCGCATGAAAACAATCCGCGAACCGAACGACGTCCCTTGCCTTGTTCCGCTGCAAATGCCCGATCATGTGCCAGGTTATGTCGCCGCCTTGCTCGCGCCCCGGCGTCTCCGTGCTTTTCTGCGCCAGTTCCTGTACGCGATTTTCTCCAAAATGACGTATTCCGGCCCGGCGCGCCGCCTCCACCGCCGCCACAGGAAACGTTTTGGATACGGCGACGAGCGTAATTTCGTCGGGCGAACGTCCGGCGCGCCGACAGGCTTCCGCTATGCGCCCCTGAATCCGTTGCGCATTGCGGGAAATATTCTCCATGTCCATACGGTCTGTCATGCCGTTATCCTGTTCGGGAAACGGGTGCTTCTCGCAGCCTCCCGAAGGGCGCGTCGCGGGCGCCATTCCTTCAAATCCTTACGTCTCCGCCCGCAATACCTCCAGCGGAGCGCGGCGGTAAATGCCCCGACTGTTTATAAGTCCGGTTGCTGTCGTCAAGAGCGGCGCGGCGATCAGCAACGCCAGCGTAGCCACGATATCTGGCCGGAAAGGCGTATCGAACAGGAACGTTGCGAACGCCCACACTGCCGCAAAAGAAAGCGTGAGACCCGTCAAAGCAGCAAAAAATCCAAGAAAAAGATACTCAACCGCCATGATTCGGAGTACTTCGGCCCGGGACGCGCCCAGCGTCTTCAGCAATACGCTCTCGCGCTGCCGCGGCGCCCGGCTCACAACCACCGCGCCGATCAGTACAATGATTCCTGTCAGGATACTGAAAGACGCCATGAAACGGACAACAAACGATATGCTGGAGAAAATAGCGTCGAAGGTGTTCAGCGCCAGCGACAAGTCGATAATTGAAATAGAAGGGTGCTTATTCACTACGGCCCGCTGCAACCCGGACGCCTGGTCTGCGGTTTCCGTCCGACTCAGGAGGACATGGAATCGCGGGGCTTCTTCCAGTACGCCCTCGGGGAACACCACATAGAAATTGGCGCCCATGCGGCGCCATTCCACTTCGCGCAAGCTGGCTACCCGAACCGGAATCAACCGTCCCTGTACGTTGAACGTCAGGCTATCCCCGACCCCGACCTCCAGGTTTCGGGCAATATCCTCGTCGAGCGATACGGGAGCCAACGGATCGGTCGGGTCCGCCTTGCCGATAAATTCGCCCGCCGCCACTTTTTCGGATTCGGTCAGATGGTCCCGGTACGTTACGCGGTACTCCCGGCGGTGCGCCCAGGTTGCCGTCGAATCTGCCCGCATGGCGTCCATCGTACGTCCGTTGACGGAGGCAAGGCGCATGGTCACAATGGGTACGCTGTCCAGCACGGGCAGGTCTTGTTTCCGCACGATATCCGTCACCGGATCGATTTCGTCGGACTGAATATCGAACAGCGCCATATTGGGCGAGCGCTGGGCCTCGGATAGTTCGAGCTGCCCCAGCAGCGTTCGCTGCACGCCAAAAAGCGCTCCGATCACAAACGCGCCCAGCCCCAGCGAAAGCACAAGCATCGTGGTCTGGTTATTGGGTCGGAACAAGTTGGCCAGTCCTTGCCGCCAGACGTAGCTCCATCCGGACGGGAAGAAGCGGCGCGTAGCCCAGACAATTCCTTTCGCCGTAATCAGCAGGGCGCCAAAGCCCACCGCCAGACCTGCGGCGTATCCCAGTCCGACGCCGGGCGTCGGCGCATTGCCTATGGCGAACGCGACGGTTCCCGCCGCCACGATACCGAACACGCCCCACCAGAGCGGATCTTTCAAACTGGATTGGCTGGTTTCCACGGTTGAGCGCAGCGTCAAGAGTGGGGATATGCGCCGAACGGAAACAAGCGGAAAAAGCGCAAAGGCTGCGGCGACCCCAACGCCCAGCGCCATGCCCGTACCCAGGGATCCCCAGGATATCGCAAAAGGCACGGCTACGGGAAGAAAATCTTGCAATATGATCGGCACGAGCCCCTGCACGCCTATGCCCAACGCCGCGCCCGCCAGGCTGCTCGCCAGGCCCATGACAAGGGTTTGCACGGCATATACGGAACATGTTTGCCAGACGCCCGCTCCAAGACATCGCAGCGTCGCAATCGTTGCAAGCCGCCGGCGCACGTATACATGCACGGCGCCCGCCACGCCAATGCCGCCCAGCAGCACGGCGACAAAAGCGATCACATTCAGAAATCGATACAGATTGGTCAGGCCCTCGTCCCAGTCGTCCCGAATTTCGGCAACCGTATCGTAGCGCACTTCTTCGGCGCGCAACAGCGGCTCCACAGGCTTAATGAGCGCCTCCGCGTTCCTGCCGTCGTCAAACCGGAAGGCCAGGACGTACTCCGCCTGGCTACCCCGGGACAAAAGCGTCGAGTCCAGCCGGATGGCGGGAATGTATATGCGCGGACTGAAAAGCGACGTCATCTGATTTTCGCCCGGCGCCTTGTCGATCCGCCCCGCCACCGGATAGAAATAGCGTCCAATGCGGACACTATCTCCGGGGCGCACATTGAAAAGATTCGTCACCGCCCGATCCACGAGCGCGCCGCCGTCGGCAAGCCATCGGTCCGCTGCGTCGGCGGGCGTGGTTTCGAGGTCGCCGTAGAAAGGAAAGGCGCCTTCGACGGCGCGCACGGTCATCAGACGAGACTGCCGCCCCGCCGGAAACCAGGCCATGGAGGGAAACGAAACGAGCCGGGCTTGCACTCCGCCGATGGAATCGATCGCCGCCTCCATCTTGTTCCCGAACGGATATCTGGATTCCAGCATGAGGTCCGCGCCCAGCAATGTTTTCGCCTCGCGGTCCACGACCTTCCTGAGGTTGCTCCCGAACGACGAAATGGCCACCAGCGCCGCTACCCCGATGACCATGGCGGACAAAAAGAGCGCCAGTTGCCGTCGGCTACCCCGGCTGTCCCGCCACGCCATCCTGCATATCCACAAATTCGACATGGCAAATCGCACGTTTTGGCTATAAAGCAGGCTTCGTCGCGGCGTCGGAAGCCACGCTGCCGCCGCGAAGCCGGATGATGCGTCCGGTGCGCTGCGCCAATTCGTGGTTGTGCGTAACGAGGAGGAGCGCGGTCCCTGCGGTTTCGTTCAGTTCGAACAACAGCTCCTCAATGGTCGCGCCCGTTTCGGAATCGAGGTTGCCTGTGGGTTCGTCGGCAAACAGCATGGCGGGCCGGTTCACGAACGCCCGCGCTATGGATACTCGTTGCTGTTCGCCTCCGGATAGCTGCGCAGGATAATGCGACGTCCGCTCTCCAAGCCCCACTTGCTCCAGCAGCCGGGTCGCCCGCGCCCGCGCGCCTTTGTCGCCACGCAATTCCGCCGGAACCATCACATTTTCCAACGCCGTCAACGAAGGAATCAACTGGAACGTCTGGAAAATGAATCCGACGTTCCGGTTCCGAAGCCTTGCAAGCGCATCTTCCGACAGGGCGTCCAGGCGATGACCGGACAAATCCACGCTGCCCGCCGTAGCCCGATCCAACCCGGCGCACAGGCCCAGCAGAGTGGTTTTCCCGGAACCCGAGGGGCCCGCCACGGCGCAGGTTTCTCCCGGATGCAAATCGAAGGATACATCGTGCAGCACGGTGAGCGATCGGCTGCCGCTCTGGTATGTTTTGGCGAGACGGCGAACGGAAAGAATGGGGATCATGCGATATTTTTTCTGAAACCGGCTTTCGTTTCCGGGGGTTTGTTTCAATCAGGTCTCTTTCGTTTGACGCATGCAGACCTTGGATCCGCGCCAGAATATTTTCCGCATTCCATGAGCATCGGCAGACTATACCTCCTTGCATGCATTCCTGTTCTGTGCCTGGGCTGCGGGTCTCGCAACGAGCATCCGGAGTCTTCTGCAAACGGCGCGGACGCCCTGGCCGCCGGGCGAAACGCGGAACGCGAAGGCCAGACTCCCAAGCCGGAGGCGGTCCTCCTCTTTTTGGGAAACAGCTTGTCTGCGGGTGCAGGCGTCGATCCCGCCCACGCCTTTCCCGCCCTCATACGACGTCGCATGGATTCGCTGGGATGGAATGTGCAGACGATCAATGCGGGACTGAGCGGGGAAACCAGCGCGGGCGGCTTGCGTCGCGTAGACTGGTATCTGCAACAACATGCGGTGGATGTTCTCGTGCTGGAGCTGGGCGGAAATGATGGTTTACGAGGCATCCCGGCGAATGTTACGCAGCGCAACCTGCGCGCAATCATGGACAAGGCTCGGGCGGCGAACCCGGATATGGAAATTATTCTCGCCGGCATGCAGATTCCGCCCAATCTCGGACCGGAGTACGCGCGGGATTTCCAGAATGTCTACCCAGCGCTTGCCGCCGGGGAGCGCGTACGCCTCATCCCGTTCCTTCTGGAAGGCGCAGGCGGCGTCGATTCGCTCATGCAGGCAGACGGGATCCACCCCAATGAAGCGGGTCACCGAATCGTCGCCGAGCATGTCTGGGCCGCGCTCCTTCCCGTTATGGAGCATCTGAATTTCCGGGAATGACCCGGCGCCGCGGTTTGCAGCGCAGAACGCCCGCGCCAGACGACAGAAATATTGCGGGCCGCCCTGCCCCCCTCCCCATACGGAAATACAATCGATCAGCATGGAAAAATTCACGGGCCTGATTGCGGCTCCCTACGCTCCCATGCGCCCTGATGGCAGCGTAAGCCCCGGCGTCATTCCGGACATGGCCGATCATCTGCAAAAAGAAGGGGTCGCAGGCGTTTTTATTTGCGGCGCAACGGGAGAAGGCGCCTCTTTGACGGTTGACGAGCGCATGCTGCTGGCAGAGCAATGGGTTTCTGTCGCCGGCGATCGATTGGCTGTCGTTGTGCACGTAGGCCACAATAGCCTGTATGAAGCCCGCAGACTGGCCGGGCACGCCCAATCGATCCGCGCGCGCGGCATTGCGGCGCTTGCTCCTTCGTTTTTCAAGCCGACGACTATCGATGGTCTGGTTTCGTATTGCGCAGCGGTTGCCGAAGCGGCATCGGAATTGCCCTTTTTCTATTACCACATTCCCTCCATGACCGGCGTTAATCTGCCCATGCCCGAGTTTTTGCGCGCCGCCGGCAAGCGCATGCCCACCCTGTCGGGCGTCAAATTTTCAGCAAGCGATCTGATGCAATTTCACCAATGCGCAACGATGGAATCCGGGCGGCATACAATGCTTTTCGGCTCGGACGAGATGTTGTTGGGCGCACTGGCGATGGGGGCGGAAGGAGCCGTGGGCAGCACCTATAACTACGCAGCGCCAAATTATCTGGGGATGATAGAAGCATTCAAAAAGGGAGATATGAAAACGGCTCAGCGCTTTGGCGGCAACGCGGTAGCCCTTGTCGAGGTTTTGCTCAAGTACGGCGTAATCCGGGCGGGCAAAACCATCATGGCCATGCGCGGCGTCGATTGCGGCGAAGTCAGGTTGCCGCTGACGCCGCTTTCCGCCAAACAGAAACAGTCTCTTTACAAAGAGGTCAGGGCGTTGGCTATTTTCGAAAACGTTGACCTGGAATGCCCAGCGCGATGAATCATGAAGCCTTGACGCACTCCCTGATCGCCGGCCTGGCGCAGGAAGCCAGTTCTTTCGGGTTCGTAAATAGCGTTGTGCTGAGCGTTTACCTCGCCTTGCTCGTTGCCATGGGCGTCTATTTCGCGCGGCGAGCCGGTACGCCGCGGGACTTCTTTCTGGCCGGAGGGAGAATGCCGTGGTGGGCGGCAGGTCTGAGCATTTTTGCAACCATGCTCTCGGCTATCACTTATCTCTCCATTCCTGCAACCGCCTACGCCAGCGATTGGACGCGCTTCCCGCTCAATATGGGCATTCCGCTCATTGCCCCGATCGTCATCTTCTTTTTTCTGCCTTTTTATCGCAAGCTTCGCGTCACAAGCGCCTACGAATATCTTGAAAATCGCTTTGACGTCTCATTGCGCTTGCTCGGCTCTGCTTCGTTTATCCTGTTTCAACTGGGGAGGATGGGCATCGTTTTGCTGCTGCCGGCCCTGGCGCTAAGTGCTGTGACGGGATTGCATCTCTTTCTGTGCATCGCTCTCATGGGGTTACTGAGCACGCTCTACACCGTATTGGGCGGAATGGAAGCCGTTATCTGGACCGATGTGATTCAGGTCGTCGTACTGATCGGCGGCGCACTCGCTGCGTTGGGCGTCATCGTTGCAGACGTTCCCGGCGGCTTCGGGCAGATCGTCGCGGAGGCCGCTGAGCACGACAAGTGGAATCTGGTTAATCCCGGCTGGGACCTGTACAGCGATTCGCTATTCGTTATCCTTCTCGGGATGGTCTTTACGAACCTGCTGCCTTACACAACGGATCAGGCGGTCGTGCAACGATATATGACCACCCCGACCGAGCAATCCGCGCGCCGCGCCATCTGGACAGGCGCGTTGCTTGCCGTGCCTGCGTCCATCCTGTTCTTCGTCCTTGGGACCGCGCTTTTTGTCTTTTATCAGCATTTCCCGGGTCAACTCGCTACCCTCGAAAGGCCCGATCAACTGTTGCCCTGGTTCATCGTTCAGGAAATGCCCGCCGGCCTGGGCGGACTGGTTATCGCCGGCGTGTTCGCCGCCGCCATGTCCAGCCTCGATTCTTCGATCCATTCCATCACTACCGCGGTCACCATCGACTTTTTCAAGCGTTTCCAGCCGGATCGGGAAGAGAAAGAGTGGCTCCGCCTTGCCCGTCGCATGGTATTAATCCTCGGCATTCTTGGCGCCGTTAGCGCGATGCTCATCAGTACGCTTGATCTGCGAGCGCTCTGGGGCCTGTTTCTGGATATCACCGGCCTTTTTCTCGGCACCCTCGGAGGCCTGTTTATTCTGGGCGTCTTTACAGGTCGAACTACTGCCTTTCATGCGTGGATTGGCGCCCTGGCCTCTGTCGCTGCGCTCGCGTACTGCACCTTTTTTACGTCGATCAATGGTTTGCTTTTCGGCGCCATAGGGACGCTGACGTGTGTTGCCGCAGGTTGGCTGAGTAGCCGGATTGCAAGGCGGGAGCAGAAGAAAGATGTTCTGAAAGCGACTATTTGAATCACGAATCTTCGTGATTCCTTGCTGTAAAATGGTCGGGGTCCTCAGGGCTGGAATGCGCGGCGATCACCGCCGGCCCGAGCGGAGAGACGAGCGCGGGGCGAGCCCCTTGTGCTGGAGCGTACTCCGTTCGGACATGGAGATGCTTCATTCTCCCGGTAATGTCCCTCCCGCGAAACGCCTACAGATTTTTTACGGCAGCCACAAGTTTCGACAGCGAATCTTTCGCATCTCCAAAAAGCATGCGCGCGTTGTCCTGGTAGAACAACATATTCCCGACGCCGGAATAGCCGGGACGCAGGCTGCGTTTGAGCGTCACCACCGTACCGGAACGATCCACGTCCAGAATGGGCATCCCGTAGATGGGGCTGGCCTTGTCCGTGCGCGCCGCCGGATTGACCACATCGTTGGCGCCGATCACGAGCGAAACATCCGTCATCCCGAATTCGTGATTGATATCGTCCATTTCGTACAGCTGATCGTAGGGTACGTCCGCCTCGGCAAGCAATACGTTCATATGTCCGGGCATGCGGCCGGCCACCGGATGAATAGCGTATTTCACCGTTACGCCCCGCGCTTGCAGCATATCCGACAGTTCGCGGACCTGATGCTGCGCCTGGGCTACCGCCATGCCATACCCGGGCACGATAATCACCTGTTCTGCGTAGCTCAACTGGATGGCGACATCCTCTACCGACGTTTCCTGCGCCGTCAGATCGTCCCGGGCGCCTTCCACGGCCGGGGCGCCCCCGTCGCCGTCTCCGCCAAACCCGCCCAGCAGAACATTCAGCAATGACCGGTTCATGGCCTCGCACATAATGGAGGTCAGGATGAGGCCCGATGCGCCCACCAACGCGCCGCTTACGATAAGCGCCGTGTTGTCCAGCATGAATCCGGTGGCCGCCGCGGCAAGTCCCGAATAGGCGTTCAGAAGCGCCACGACCACCGGCATGTCCGCGCCGCCGATAGGAACGACCAGCAGAACGCCCAGCGCCAGCGCAAGAAAACCCAAAGTCAGGGAGCCCCACAGAATGGCTTGCATATCCATGGCTCCAAAGGAAGCGCCTGCTCCGTAGATCAGGTATCCGCCTGCCCCAAGCGCGCCCAGCGCGATCAGCGCCGTGAGCGTCCGCATCCCCGGAAACGAAACGGGATTGCCGCTCAGACGCCCCCCCAGTTTGCCAAACGCCACAAAGCTTCCGGAAAAGGTAAGAGCGCCGATCAGAATGCACAGCGCGGCGATGATCGCCGCTGGAACGTCCAGCGGAGTCAGGACGGCGCCGGCCTGAACGACCTCGGTGAACGTACCGCCGCTCGTTTCCGCCGCCAGGTAGCGCGCAATTTCTCCGCCCGCCACGAGCGCCGACGCCAATCCCCCGAACCCGTTGAACGCCGCCACCAACTCCGGCATGCTTGTCATGGCTACGCGGCGGGCCAGCAGCAGGCCTGTCGCCGCGCCAACCGCACAGCCTGCGATCATTTCTACGGGGGAAAGAATTTTCTGAAGCAACAGCGTCGCCACGACCGCAATCAACATGCCGAGCGCGGACAGTCGGTTTCCCGCGCGGGCTGTCGCCGGGGATTGCAGCCGCTTCATGCCCAGAATAAAGAGCACGGCGGCCACGAGATAAGCCAGTAAGATTATGTTTTGCATCGGGACGAAGCGTCAGGAGGTCTCGGCGGCGCGGGCCGTGCGATCAGGGCTTGCCCGCCGCTTCGGCTTGAACATTTGCAACATCCGATCCGTGACGAGAAAACCTCCGACCACGTTGATCGTGGCGACGATAAGCGCCGCAAAACCAATCCATTTGGCCCAGGGACTCTCAATCATGCCGGTCGCTACAAGAGCTCCGACAATGGTAATGCCGCTGATGGCGTTCGTGCCGGACATAAGCGGCGTGTGCAAGGTTTGCGGCACCTTGCTGATGATTTCGAAGCCAATAAAGGCCGCCAGAACGAATATGACCAGATTGCTTAGCATTGGAACGGAGCGGATCGGAAGCAGGGCGAATGACGGGAAGCGAGGCGGACTATGTTTCGAGCAAGGCGCGGACGCGCTCGTGCACGACTTGTCCGTCGTGCGCAACGCACATCCCCCGGAAAATGTCGTCCTCGAAATCCGCGCGGAAAGTTTCGCCGTCGGAAAATTCCGTCAGTACGGCGAACAGCGTGCGAGCATACATGGCGCTTGCGTCGATCGGCGCCCGGGACGGAAGGTCGACGGGGCCGAAAATACGTACGCCGTGCCCGTACATGACGATTTCGCCCGGTCGGGTGACAGCGCAATTGCCTCCGCCGGGGGCCGCCAGATCAATCACCACAGACCCGGGCTTCATGGCTTGCAAGGCCTTGTCCATGATCAGGATCGGAGCGGGTCGGCCCGGCACCAGCGCGGTTGAAATCACCACATCCGCCGCCCCGATATGCGGAATGAGCAATTCGGTTTGTTGGGCTGCTTTTTCTTCGGTCAATGCTTTGGCGTATCCGCCCGTATCGGCGCCTTCTTGCGTCTCGAACGCCAATTCCACGAACTTTGCGCCCAGGCTGCGCACTTCTTCCTGCGCAGCGTCCCGGATATCGTAGGCGGACACGCGAGCGCCAAGCCGCCTTGCCGTAGCAATGGCTTGCAGCCCGGCCACGCCTGCGCCCAGCACCAGCACGTTCGCCGGCTTCACGGTGCCCGCCGCGGTTGTCAGGAGCGGAAAAAAACGGGGTAATTCCGCAGCGGCTTGCAACACGGCGGCATATCCCGCCACGCTGCTCATGGCGGAAAGCGCATCCATCTTTTGCGCGCGGGATATGCGGGGGGTCAACTCCATGCTGAGCGCCGTCACGGATCGCGCCGCCATTTCCCGCGCCAGGACGGGTTGGCCCAACGGATCCAACATGCCCAGAAATACCCCGCCGGAAGACATCTTGCCGATTTCGGATTCCGTGGGCGGGGCGACTTTCAGCACGATGTCCGCGCCCAGCGCCTCGCTATCCGTTTCGATTCGCACGCCGGATTCCCGAAACGCATTATCGGGAAAATACGCCGCTTCGCCAGCCCCTGCCTCCATCACGACCTCAAACCCGGCGCGCACGAGCTTGCGCGCGACTTCGGGAACGACGGCCACGCGCCGCTCGCCGTCTGTGGTCTCCTTTGGAACCCCAATGGTCAACGCCATACGCCTCGCAATAAAGATGTGGATACTCTGATTTAATCCCCCGTTTGTATTTTACGGTATATCCCATTACCAATCGAGGAAATCCGATGCTCCAGTTTTCATTCGAGGACGTAGCCTACCAAAGCCGCACGAAAAAGACGCGTAACCAGCGATTTCTCGAGCAGATGGACTCGGTGCTTCCATGGGAGGCTTTTCTTTCGGAGTTGGAGCCTTTCTATCCGCAGGGAGCAAGGGGTCGTCCTCCGGTCGGTTTTGAAACGATGCTTCGTATCTACTTCATGCAGCAGTGGTTCGGTCATTCGGATCCGGGCATGGAAGACGCTCTTCACGACAATATCGCGATGCGTCGTTTCGCTCGTCTTGACGCGGGCTACGCGCCGGACGAGACGACGATATGCAAGTTTCGCCACTGGCTCGAGGAGCGCGGGCTGACGAAGAGGCTTCTGTCGATTAGCAACAAGCATCTTCGTGCTCACGGCGTCATGGTTCGCGAGGGCAGCATAGTGGACGCGACGATCATTTCTGCTCCTGCGTCTACGAAGAACCGCACCGGCGCGCGCGATCCTGAGATGAAGTCCACTCGCAAGGCGAACAAGTGGCGTTTCGGGATGAAAGCGCATATCGGCACGGACACGCAGGGCTATGTGCACAGCGTAGAGGTGACGGCTGCGAACGTGCACGACGTGACGATGATGGAGCAGTGTCTGCACGGCGAGGAGAAGGAGATTTACGGCGACAAGGGCTACGCGTGCCGAAAGCGCAAGGAGCAGGCCGAGTCGCAAGGCGTCGCCTGGCGGGTGTTGCGCAAGGCGGCCAGAGGCAGGAAACTGACCTGCGCGGACGCTTCGTTCAATCGCAAGAGCAACCGCATTCGTGCGCGCGTAGAACATCCCTTCGGGGTGGTCAAGCATCTTTGGGGTTACCGCAAGACGCGCTACCGGGGGTTGCGCAAGAACGCGGCGCAGGTCTATACGCTGTTTGCGCTGGCGAATTTCTACATGGCGCGCAAGAAATTGATAGCTGTCGCCCGATAGGTATGCCCGAGCGCCCCGTTTTGAGGCGCCCGGGGCGCAAAAACGCGACAATATCGACGATTTAACGTTGGATTCGACCAAAAATCGCTCCCTGTACGCATCGAAATCTTCAATGCCTTCAATCTGACCCCCAAACACCGGATTGATCAGAGTATCCATGTTTTCATATCAGCCGCGCGCGCGGCAAGCCCTGCGCACAAGCCAGGCGAAAATATAAGGGATACGTTGATCATCCGTGCTGCCTTTCGAAATCGTCCATAAAGGCGATGAGCGCCTCCACGGATGCTTCCGGGCAAGCATTGTAGAGCGAGGCGCGCATGCCGCCCACCGAGCGGTGTCCTTTCAACGCCAGCAGGCCCTGTTCGTTTGCTTCGGACAGAAAACGGGCTTCAAGGTCTTCGGACGGCAAACGAAAGGTTATGTTCATCCGCGAGCGGTCCTCCTTGCGCGCGGCGCCGCGGTAAAAATCCGTTCGATCAATGCGGGCGTAGAGGGCGCCTGCCTTGCGCTCGTTGATTTTTTCCATGGCTTCCAGTCCGCCCTGCGCTTCCAGCCAGGCCAGCACCTTCCCGATGACGTACACGGCAAACACAGGCGGCGTATTGTACAATTTCGCGGCGTGGATTCCGTAATCCAGCATAATCGGCAGCGAAGCGTTGCGGCGTTGCAGAAAATCGTCGCGCACCAGGACCGCGGTGGCCCCTGCCGGGCCGATGTTTTTTTGCGCGCCCGCATAGATGAGCGCATGTTTCGCCATATTGATCGGGCGGCTCAGAAAATCGCTGGAGGCGTCGCATACGAGCGGCAACGCGACCTGCGGGATTTTCGTAAATTGCGTGCCGGCCACCGTGTTGTTCGAGGTGATATGCAGGTAGGCCGCTCCGGGATCAATATCCCATGCGGCGATATCCGGGATGTACGAAAAATTCCGGTCTTCGCTGGAAGCCGCGGCCCGCGCTTTGCCCGTTCGCTGCGCTTCCTTCAGCGCATTCGCGGCCCATCGACCGGTCACTACGTAATCGGCAGAGGCTTCCGCTCCCCGGAAATTCAGCGGCGCCTGGTGAAACTGCATGGACGCCCCTCCTTGCAAAAAGAGCACATGCCATTCTTTGCCGACGCCGAGCAAGCGCCGCATGCAATCCCGGGCGTCCTGTGCAATCTTCGCGTAGGTCGCCGAACGATGGCTGATTTCAAGGACAGAGGCGCCCAGGTCGCCATAGATCGGGAGTTCCTCTTTTATTTCCAGCAGGACGGTTTCCGGAAGCGTTCCGGGACCGGCGGAAAAATTATGCAAGCGCATGGCGGAATGCAGGACAAGGGATGATCGGGAAGCCGCAGGCCCGGAAGCCATGCGACAGGACGAAATAGTACGACAAGGCGCGCTATTCGAACAAGTGCACGAGCAACCCGCTGCGGAGTTTCGGCTCGAACCAGGTGGATTTCGGCGGCATAAGCAGGCCCGCATTGGATACCGCAAGCAATTCCTCCACGCGGGTCGGGTACATGGAAATAGCCAGTTCCGCCCGTCCGGAATCAACGATACGCTCCAGTTCGTCGGCGCCGCGAATGCCTCCCACGAAGTCGATGTTCGGATCCAGGCGTTGATCCATGATTCCGAAGACGGGCTCCAGCAGATGCTCGCTGAGGCGGGCTACGTCCAGCGTGTCGGCTACTTCGCTGCGCCCGGTCGCCGGAAGGGATATCGTATGCCACCGTCCATTCAGGTACAGGCAAACGTGGCCCGGCTCCACAGGGGTTTTCTTTCCGGAATCGAGAGACAGGTCGAAGCGATCGGTCAATACGTCCAGGAATGCGCTTCCGGGGACAGGCAATGTATGCACGATGCGGTTGTAGGCCAGGATGCGCAATTCGCTAAGGGGAAACAGCGCCGCCGGAAAAAACGCCGCCTCCGGGCATTCGACGTCGGCTTCGCGCAGTTCCGCCGCCGCGCGCGACGCCGCCGCGCACCGATGATGCCCGTCCGCAATGTACAAGCGCTCCACGCCCCGGAAGGCTTCTACCAGCGCCTCGGCATCCTTGCGTTCCGCTTTCCAGATCGCATGCCGGACGCCATCCTCCGCCGTGAAGTCGTAGAGCGGTTCCCGCCCCGCGGCGTCCGCAACCAGTGCATCGATGCGATCCGTGTTCCGGTACGTCATAATGACCGGTTCGGCGTGCGCCTGCTGCGCGACGATATGCCGGACACGGTCCGTTTCCTTTTTCGGACGCGTTTTTTCATGTTTCAGGATAATCCCCTGATCGTATTCCTCGACCGAAACGCATCCGAATACGCCGGTTTGCGTCCGTCCGTCCATTTCGAGGCGGTACAGATACACGGACGGTTCCGGGTCCTGTACAGAGGCCTCGTTGCGGACAAAGGATTGCAGGTTGGCGGCGCCGCGCGCATAAATTTCCGGGGCATATTCGTCCGCATCCGGCGGAAGGTCAATCTCTGGACGAACCACATGCAAAAAACTCAGCGGTCGTCCGGCGGCAAGGGTGCGGGCCTCCTCCGCATCGACCACATCGTAGGGCACGGAAGCCACTTCTGCCGCCTTGTCGGGAACGGGACGGAGCGCGCGAAACGGGTGCAGGATCGCCATAGGCAAAGCGTTGGCAAGGGCCAGGATATCGCAGAAAAAACAATCCAGTGCAATTTCGGAAATGCATGGCTCCCGTGCCGTGAAACCGCAGCGAATAAGCGATTAAGGCGACGCGCCCGGCGGCAGCGCGGCGAGCCTTTCTGCTCGAACGCCCCCTTTTGACGAAGGATATGCTTTGATCAAAACGACTTTGCCTGGCGCGTCGCGTTCGCGGGCAAAGGATGTCCTGCTTCCATCGTTGACGTCAGCGGAAAACACTGCGGCTTCGGGCCATGGCGTCCGCGACCGCCCTCGCAGCCTGTGAATTTCGCCGGCTTAATCAGCGTATCGTCAAACGTATTGAAAAAGCGGAGGGAACGCGACCGCGACGATCCCTGCCCAGATTGCGTATACCGGAAGGTAATCGGTTTGCCAGCGCTTGAGGGCGGCGAAAGAGCCTGCGCCGCGCAGAAAACGTGCATATAGCCAGGCGGACCAGGCCAGATTAACCAGCAGCGCGAGGTTCATGCCCAGCGCCGCCGCTTTGTTCGGGCTGAATCCGAACTCCGATATACGGGCCGCGATGGCCGTGAGCGCCGCCATGTCCACGATCAGCGCCAGCGCGACAAGCGCCAGTTGAACCCGGTCGAACATTTCCGGCTTTTGCTCCGGGTCTCGCGCCGACACAGCGTACAACAACAGACCAAGCACCACGACCAGCAAAAGGTCGCACGCGATCAGCGCCTGGCGCTCCATGCCGACGACATTGCCCGTCCATAGCATGGCGCCCAGAAAAACAAGCAGGACGCCGGCGAAAAGCGGGGTGAACAGGCGCGTCAGGATCGGCGCGATATGAACCATCGTCCGTTGCTTCGTTTCCGCCAGCCAGGCGCTTACAAGCACAGCCCCCATTGCGCCGCAAGGGATCATCCAGTTTGTAACAAACCATTCGGGGTCCAGGTCGATCGCGGCGAACAGGAACATCGTAAGGCCCGACAGGACGCCGCCCCCAAGCGCGATGAGCACATAGCACAAAAACGTCGCCCCGGAAAATCGGACGAAATCCATGCGTTTCGAGTGGTCGTTCCATGCGCCGCCGGCATACGCAACGCCAATGGCGAGCCACAGTGCGATGGGCAGGTGCAATATAGCGAGTATTTCCGTGGCGCCTTCCGGCTGGAACGGAAAAACATTAACCAGCATGGCGGCCCCGCCGAAAGCCGCCGCGATCCATAAACAAATTTTCAGGTCGAGATCGTGCTTCCATGCAAAATATCCGGCCAGAAACGGCAGCGCGAAAAGGCTGACGTTGCGGGCGTAAAATGTTTCGTTCCCGTCTTCCAGCGACAGGCCGAAAAGCGTCGGTATTTTCAAGGCCAGCGCCGCCAGGATTGCAAGGGCAAGAACAATGATGGTTTCCTGGCGCGTTGCGCTTGCGTTCGCGTTCACGCCGCCATGTTCCGGGACATGCATGGTTTTTGCTGAAGATGTTCGGGGCGAATTTCCGGCTGCTGGATCGCGGAACTACCAGCTCCAGTGCCGCTGGGGCAATTCCGGACGAAGAACCTGGTGTAATTTAAATGTGAAAGGGAGCGTCATCGGGACCCGGACAGGCCTGCGAATCCAGTTGCCGTCGGGGGTCATTCTTGTCTGTACGCCCGGCTCGAACTGCGCCTCGCGCACTACGCGAAGGACTTCCTCGTTGATCGCATCCCCAAGGCCCTGTTCTATTGCGGCTTGCTCTACGCGGCCCTCTTCGTTTACGACGAACGATATCAGGACCTCGCCCTCAATGCGATTTTCCCGCGCCTGCGGCGGATATCGGACCTTGTCGAGGAGTCCGCCCAGCCCGCCGATTAATTTGGGCTGTTCTTCCATTATTACAAGCCCGCCCGCAGGCAATAGCAATCGCTGCCGCGCGCGCGGCCGGGGCAATTCTTCCAGCGGAGCGTGGCGTACGGGTTGCAGACGCGGTTCGGCTTGCGCCAGCGCCTGGGCTTGTACTTTCGACGGCCCGATGCTTGCTGCGGGCGCCCCCAGCATCAGGGCGGCCAGCCATCCTCCGCATAATGAGGAATGAAGCAGACAGGGCGCGCCTCGCAGCCTCCCGAAGGACGCGTCACATACGCCATGTCCCGGAGCCGCAGTGTTTTTCGCTGATTTCAATGATCGAATCATCATGTCCCGCGCCTGTGAAAGTGACGTGCTGAGCGAATCGGTTTTGATCAGAGTATCCTCAGTACATTCGCCATGCTGCCCCCAACGCCTCGCACAACCAGCGCTGAAAGGGTATGGCGCTCCGACACAACGCCGCAAAATGGTCGATAAAACGCTCCGCAACCAGCGCTTCCTCCCCGAGCGACGCTACGCCGATGAAATCTTTTCGCTTCAGGTCCTCGATCATGGGATGGTTCGGGTCCGTTCCGCGAGGCGCTTTTTTCAGCGAATCGCCGGACAGTTCGAACGCGGCGCGGAAGGACGCGTGGTCTCTCGCCTTCGTCCATGCCTCGGGATCGTCGGCGATGGCCTGGCGAATCGCGGCCAGCGCCGGCGTGGGCGGGCGCCATACGCCACAGGCCGCAAAGGATCCGCCGGGCTCGATATGCAGATAAAAGCCGGGCGCATGCGCACCTTTGGCCGCTTCGTGCCGAAAATGAATCCCCGTATGGGTTTTGTACGGGCTTTTGTCCTTCGAGAAGCGCGTGTCCCGGTAGATGCGAAAAAGCGAGCCGCCGTTGGTTTTCGGATCGGCCCGGAAATGCGGGCTGATCTCGTGCAGCGGGCGGGCGAAATCCGAAATGAATCGCAAGGCGGGCTCCTTTATCTCCGCTTCGTAACGCGCTTTGTTCGCCCGGAACCAGTCCCGGTCGTTGTTCGCCGCCAAGTCCTTGAGGAACCGAAACGCGGCGGGAGTGAAATGGGAAGAAGACATCGGGTCGGCGCGGCGTATTGTTGAGGTATGACATGGTTCGCCAAGGCCTTACGGTTCGGGAAATGGAGGGGTTCCGCTCCCGCCGGCCTGGGCGTTGCCGGGCGGAAAACGGGGTGTGCTCAGGGGGAAACCATGCTGTCCAGTTCGCCGCTCGGACACCCTCATAACGCGGAAAAGGGCCTTTTCTTGCTTTTCAGGGAATAAATTGGTATCATAGAGGTTCTATACAATGCGGCGCATTGCGTCGCCATGCCATCGCGGGGTGGAGCAGCTGGTAGCTCACCGGGCTCATAACCCGGAGGTCGCGGGTTCAAATCCCGCCCCCGCCACCACACAGGCCGACGCTTCGGAAACGAGGCGTCGGCTTTTTTTGCGCCCGGATATTCGCTGCGTTGTCCTGGCGGCAGAGAGCACGCCTCCACAAGTTTCGACTTGCGCCAAAACAAGGCGCACCTTAATTTATTAAGTTTCAGAAACGAAACCCTAATATTTTTAACTGTTTGCGAATAATTTTTTTGTTTGTACATTCACTGACGTAGCCAGTCGTTATTCCTTTGCGTCTGGCCGCCATCATAGCCCTGAGAAATTTTCCTGATCGAACCGGGGGACTTCCAATGCAACATGATTCATTCGGTCTTTCTCGCAAAACGCTGCGCCGCGCCGCCGTCGGCTTGTGCGGCATCGCGGCCATATTCCTTGTCGCCGTTTCCACTGCGCAAGGGCAAAGCTTGTTGGGCGAGGAGGCGCAGTTCGTGCTGAATACGTTCTCCTTTCTGATCTGGGGCGCGCTGGTGATGTGGATGTGCGCCGGCTTCACGATGCTGGAGGCCGGTTCGGTGCGCACGAAGAACGCCTCGGTGATTTGCCTGAAGAACGTGGGCCTCTATTCTATCGCCGGGTTGACGTTCTGGCTGATCGGCTACAATATCATGTATGTCGGCGTTGAGCCGGGCAGCTGGTTCGGCTCCCTCAAATTGTTCTACGGAACTACCGCCTCCGAAATCGCCCTGCTGGGAGGCCAGAGCGAGGCGGCCTCCGACGTGATCGGAAACGGCAGTTCGGTCATGTCGAACTGGTTCTTTCAGATGGTGTTCGTGGGAACCACCGCCTCCATCGTATCCGGCGCCCTGGCCGAACGCGTCAAATTGTGGTCCTTTTTCGTGTTCATCGCCGTCCTGACGGCCATCATCTATCCGATCGTCGGGGCCTGGACCTGGGGCGGGGGCTGGTTGGCCGCCATGGGCTTTCAGGATTTCGCCGGATCGACCATCGTGCACTCGACAGGCGGCTGGGCGGCGCTTGCCGGCGTGATCATTGTCGGTGCGCGCAAGGGCAAATTCCGCAAAAACGGCGAGGTCAAGGTCACGGCGCCCTCGAACGTGCCTGCCGTGACACTGGGCGTTTTCATCCTGTGGCTGGGCTGGTTCGGCTTCAACGGGGGTTCGCAGCTGGCTCTGGGCGGCGCCGCGGACGCCGTAGCCGTCAGTAATATTCTTGTAAATACGAACCTTGCCGGGGCGGCGGGCTTCGTCGCCGCTATTTTCCTGTCGCGTCCTGTTTTGGGACGAGTAGATTTGCTCGCCAGCCTGAACGGCGCCCTCGCGGGCCTCGTGGCGATCACTGCTGGGCCGGACATCGTCGTACATCAATGGGCCGTGGGCATCGGCGCGGTGGGCGGCGCCCTGTGCGTCGTCGGGTTGAAAACCCTGGAGCGTTTGCGGATCGACGATGTGGTCGGCGCCGTGCCTGTTCACCTGTTCTCCGGGATTTGGGGAACGCTGGCCGTCTGCATTGCCGCCGGCGGCAACTTCGGCGTACAGTTGATCGGCATCCTGGCCATTGCTGTTTTTGCGTTTGGAGCTTCCTGGCTCGTTTGGCTGGCCATCGACAAGACGATGGGGGTCCGCATTACGCCGAACGTCGAGGAGTTGGGACAGGACGTGGCGGAACTGGGCATTGAGGCCTATCCGGAATTCGTCGTGATTCCCGACATGGACGACGACGACGAATAAAGGATACGCTGATCACGCTATCGCCTACGCCAGCAGCTCCAGCGCCGGCTCGCCCAAGCCCTCTGGCGTGGTGTAGACAGGACGCCCCTCCACTTCGTAGTGCGTTTGCGGCGGAATGCCCAACGCATGATATATCGTCTGGTGTATCTGGTCGATGTAAACCGGATCGCCGACCGTTGCGCAAGGACGCTCGTCGGCGGTTCGGCCGTAGACGAATCCTTGCTTGACGCCGCCCCCGAAGAAGAGCACGGAACAGCCATCGGTGAAGTGACGGTGCATGCCATAGTGTTTCATCGTTTCCACGGTGGCCGGCACGTCCACTTGGTCCTTTACCTGGGCCTCCGGGCGCCCCTCCTGGATCATGTCCCGACTGAATTCACTGGCCAGCACGATGAGCGTTCGGTCGAGATGACCACTTTCTTCCAGGTCGCGTACAAGTTGCGCCACAGGCCGGTCGATCATCTTTTTCATGTTGACCAACCGGTCGTGACCGTTTTCGTGCGTATCCCAGCCCAGAAACGGTTCGTATTCTGTCGTTACGCTGACAAACCGGGCCCCTTGCTGCACAAGCCGCTTCGCCAGCAAGCAGCCAAGTCCAAACCGCCCGGCGTCATAGGCCGCGTAACGTTCCCGGGGTTCTTCGTGAAGATGGAATGCCTGCGCTTCTGGCGAGCGCAGAAGACGATATGCCTGTTCCATCGAACGCAACAGGGATTCCTTCTGGTAGTCGCTGCCGCGTTTGCCCAGTTTGCTTGCCGCAATGAGATCTCTGTACAAGGCGTGACGCCGCTCGAACCGTCCGGCCGCCATACCCGCAGGAGGGCGTACGTTTTCAAGTCCGCTGGCCGGATCGGGAATAAGGAAGGGACCATATTCGCCGCCAAGAAATCCTGCCGTGTGAAAAGCCTTCAATTCTTCGGCTTCCCCGACGGTGAATCGTTGCCCGATGTCTATGAACGGCGGGATGGCTGGATTTACAGGCCCCAGTTCCCTGGCGATCCATGCTCCGATATGGGGAAGTTGCACGGACTGCGGCGGTTCGTAACAGGTATGCCAGTGATACTGGTGCCGGGAATGCAGAATAAAGCCGAGGTCTGCCGCTCGATAGGAACGTAAAAGGGTTCCGCGGTCCATCACCTCGCCGATAGCCTGTAATCCCTCGGAAAAAGAAACGCCGTCGATCGCTGTCGGCAGGGACGGGAAGGTGCTCAGGATCCGCTTGCTTTCCATGCCCGGTTCGAACGGCGCGAATCGCTTCGGATCGAACGTTTCGGTATGCGCCATGCCGCCGGCCATCCAGAGGAGGATAACGCTATCGGCTGTCGCCGTATTTCGCCGCCCGGCTCCGTGCTCTCCGCGACACCCGCTCAGAAAGGAAGCAGCGGGTACGGAAGCGGCCATGGCGGCAAGGCTTGCCGCCTGCATTTGTTTGATAAAATTCCTGCGCGTAGTCATCGAAGCGGACTTAATCAGAGCATGCTTTAGTAGATCAACTGGAAATCCGGCAACATGAACACGGCCCACAACACATCCTCTACCCCTTCTGCCGCGGGAGGTTCGCCCAGAAACGCCGTAGCCTTGCGCATCTCGCGGCGGCTCGGCGGGCGCCCGAGCGCGCTGAGATACAAACGCTCCACAAGCAGGTCTGGATCATTTTCGTAGCGGTCCAACCATTTTACTGCTCCGGCGGAGATGGCTTCATGGAAAAAAATTCCATTGGTCAACTCGAGCGCTTGCAACAATGTCGCCTGATCGTCACGGCGGGCAACGACATTCTCGCGAGTAGGCCGCCCCAGCGCTTTAAGAAAGGGATCGAGCGTTACGAGCGAGGCGCGGGCAAAGGGCAAATATTCCCGGCCCGGATTGTGCCGAAAATCTACGAGCCGACCCCAGTAGCTCTGGTCAAATCGACCGTATGCGTGGGCAAGCTCCCAGTCGCCGTCGTCATAGTTTGCGCTTGTCCAGCCTGCTCCGGGTAACTCATCGGTCGTTTTCCATGCAGCGTTCGAGAAGATCGCCTGTCGGGCGCTATCGGCAAAAGTGATCCGAAGATCGAAAAGCACGCCCGCCGGATTGGGCAGACTGCCTCCGTTTTCCCCTTCAAGCGCGATTAGATTGGTTCCGTCCCGCAATGCGTCCGCGAAATCGATCCGATGCACGGTGCGCCAGTCTTGTCCCTCTGCCATACGTTCCCCATTCAGATACAACGCAAATGCTTCGTCTACAGAAACAAGCGCTTGCGCGTCCAGCACATTATCCCGTTCCTGGTCCAGACGAAACGAATAGCGAAAATATCGTTTGCCTGGTTTCGGCAACACGTCCCGGTCCATTTCCTGTTCGCGCCGCCATATCCACTGCGCCTCGATATCCTCGCCCAGCGGGTCGTAGGCTACCGCGCTATAGAAGGGGCTAAGCATTCGACTGAGCGCATCGGTCAATTGCTCGGCGGAAAGCCGTCGCCGCGCCGGCCCCTGGAAACGGTAGGCGCGGCCCAGGGGGTCCTGTGCTTCGGCAGACGGGATGGACGGCGACTGATAAGTCCGGGAAGTCATGATCTGTGCAATGAGATATTGCAGGTCCGTTCCGTGATCAATCAGATCGGCGGCAAGCCAGTCGAGCAGTTCCTGACTCCACGGCGCCCGATCCATTTCATCCGTCGGCATAACGAGTCCCCGTCCCAGCAACCGATCCCAAAGACGATTGGCAATGGTTCGATACAGGCGCCCATTGGCTGGCTGCACCACGATATCGGCCAGTTGAACAAGGCGTTCTTCCACCGTCTCTGCTTCCACGAGGCCCAGTTCGGGATAGAGAAACGCCGGACTCGACGTCCTTCCGGCAGGCTGGTCGCAGCGGAATACTTCCAGCGCCGTATCGGCAAACACCGAGGCAAAGCCGTAGGCCTCGTCCAGCGTAAGATTGCTCACGAAGCTGTCATGACACGAAGCACATTTAAGATTGACGCCAAGAAGCGATTGCGAAACGTTTTGCGCCGCCTGCATTTCTATGCGCTGGCTGTTGTTGGCCACCCCTCTCCACTGTATTCCCCGGATGAATCCTTCGGAGGCTTCCGTGGGGTTGAGCAAGGCGCGCGCCATCTCGTCATAGGACTGGTTGGCCAGAAGCGCATTGTAAAGCCAGTCGGTGATTTGCTTGCGCCCTCCCGTGATGTATCCCGGGCCGGAATAATCGTTGCGCAACAGGTCGTTCCAGAAACTGAGCCAGTGCTGGGCATAGGGATGCCGTTGGTCAAGCAAGGCCTTGACAAGTTTCTCGCGTTTGTTGCGGTCCTGGTCGAGGATAAACGCATCGACCTGCTCGGGGGTCGGCAAAAGGCCTATGGCGTCCAGATACGCTCGCCGGACGAACGTGCGGTCATCCACGGGTTTGGGCCAGCGAATCCCTTCCTGTTGGAAATAGACGTCCACGAACCGGTCCACAGGATGGTCAAAAGCGTTGCCGGGCGGCAGCGGGGGTTTTTCGAGCTCCAGCGCTGCTTCTGGAAAGATATGCGCGTCGCCTTCGGCCCAGGGCGCTTCCAAATCGATCCAGAGTCCAATCAGGTCGATTTCGTCCCGGCTCAATGCCTCCGCTTTCTGCGGCATGGCGGCTTCGTCCTCTGGAGGAAGCTGCAGGCGGCGCATGATCTCGCTTTCCTCCGCGTTTCCCGCGATGAAGATCGGTCCCGATTCGCCTCCGATCCGTACGCGGGCTTCGCTGTCGAGCGCCAGGCCTCCCTCCTGCTTTTCCGCGCCATGGCATTTATAGCACCGGTGTGCAAACAGGGCGCGGACCTCAAGGTTGATGCGGTCGAGTTGTTCGGGCGCGTATGCTTCCGCGTCGCCCGCGCGAAACTCGGCGAGCAATTCGCTGGCCATGCTTGCCGGACGATTCCAGGGCAGGGCGCCGCTCAGATAATCTGCGCCGTGGGTCAAGCGCGCCCCAAGATGTCCGGTAACGCCTATGCCGACGAAACACGCCGAAAGCGCTATGCGGTAATGTATCCAGGCGGCAGGCCCGGCAGATCGCCCGAAGCGCTGCGCTCGCTCCGCCCGCCGCAACAGCCAGGCGACGACCAGCGCCAGGGCGGCGGTTCCTGCGCCGAACCATTGATGCCAGACAGCCGTATCGCCGTCGTAGGCGCCCGTGCTCAGGAGAAACCATCCGAGGAGGCTTGCCAACGCGGCGCTCCCCGCCCCAATCCCGATCATCCATCGAATCCCCTCGCGCAAGCCGGGCCGCTTGCCGCCGAGCGTCATCCATTCCATGAAAAACGCGGCGACGAGCAGGCCAATGGGGAAATGCACTGCCAACGGATGCAACCGCCCCAGGAATTGAACGACCCAGGATGTCGCCAGGACTTCCATGTCGCGCTGAGCGAAGTGGTTTTGATCAGCGTATCCTCAAACGCTTCGGCTATATGTCGCCGCGCGGATCACGGGACTTTCACGTGGACTGTCACGATATCGGTGTTGTGATACTTCTGATGGCGGACCGAGGAAGCGACATGCCGCAACAGGCGCAGCGAAATTTCCTGCTCGACCAGCTCCAGGGTGGCTTGCTCTCCAAGCAACGCCACTTGATCCTGAAGATTCTCATCTCCGGCGGAGGCGACGAACTCCAGCACGGCCTCGTCGCCCTCCTTTCGCGCCGTAAGGCGCAACCGTCGCTCTTGCTGCTTGTCCTTGTCCTGATCGAACAGCGTAAGCAATGTTTCTTCGGCGGCGACCTCAAGGCGGCTTCCCATGGCCCGGCTCCAGCCGCTGCGGGAAGTAAATCCGACCAGAAACTCCTGTATTTCCGGCAGCACGGATACGTCGAACTTCGTTTCCAGGCGGTTCGCGCGCCGTCCCGTCAGTTCCATGAACAGCGTCAGGACGATGGCCGTAAGTCCGCCTGCCGTCATGCCGTTCTGGAAAATGCCGCCTGCAAATTCTGCAAAGTATTCCGGAAAAATCACCCCGTTCTGAAAACCAACGCCCGCCCAAAACGCAATGCCGACCACAAGGCCCTTGCGATAATCGATCCCGTCCTGAATAACGATGCGCATGCCGACTACGAACAGCATGGCCAGCAGCACGGTGAGATAGGCCGCCACGACCGGGGTCGGTATGGCCAGAAACGCGGCCAGCGCCTTGGGGAGAAAAGCGAGTATAACGAACAGCCCTCCAGCGGCCATGCCAACCCGGCGCGCCCCCACGCCCGTAAGCTCAGTAACCGCTACGCTGGTTGAATAGGTCGTGTTCGGGACTGTTCCCGCGAGGCCGGACAGCAAATTGCCCAGTCCGTCCGCCGCGACCGCACCCTGTACGGCCCGGAAATCCACCGCCCGGGGATTCCGCCTGGAGACGCGCTGAATGGCCACCGCATCGCCTACCGTTTCGATGGCCCCGATGAGGGTTACGAACACGAAGGCGGGAAGCAGGCCCCAGAAGGCGGGGCCGAACGAAAAATCGATTCCCGGCCAAGTGCCTTCCGGCAAACCGAACCATCCTGCCTCTCCTATGCGGGCCACATCGTACAGGCCGTAGAATCCTCCAACCGCCGCGCCTGCGACAACCCCGATTACCGGCGCCCAGAGCCGCAAGGCGCCCTTGGCCTTCAAGGCTATGCCGCTAATGCAGAGTATGGTTGCGAGCGCAGTTACCGGCGCGGCGAGCTGCGCAGAGCCCTCCGGCACCTCGTTCAGCATGTCAAACACGATCGGCATCACCGTGGCCGCGATCAGCATGATGACCGTGCCGGTTACGACCGGCGTCAGGATGCGGCGAAACAACGCAAGGCGCGCCGCCAGCGCAAACTGGAAAAGCGACGAAATGATGACCAGCGTGGCGAGCATGGCCGGACCGCCGTTCGCCAGCGCCGTGATGCACACCGCGATGAAGGCGCCGGAAGTACCCATCAGAAGGACGTATCCCGCCCCGAGTCGCCCGACGCGCACCGCTTGCAGGATCGTCGTAAGCCCGCTGATCATGACGGCGGCGAAAACGGCCCAGGACAAGTAGGCTTCGGTTTCGCCTGCGGCCCGGATCACGATGAGCGGCGTGAAGACGATGCCAGATATGCATAGCGCGGCCAGTTGAAAACCGAGGCCCAGCGAGAGCGAGGAGGGCGGTTTTTCGTCGGCTTCGTAGCGAATGTTCGTGTTGACCGGAGGCGTATCGGTAGCCATATACTCATGTTTTAGGGTGGCGTCAGGGCGCAACGATTCCTGACGGGTTCTTCGCGTCGTACGTCGGCAGGACGATCATGTCGGGTTGCTGCGAAATGTATGGCCATGCCGGATCGGGAATGTATCGAAAGATAAAACTTTGGCGGGATTTTTTCGTAAGGATATTCGACAAGGCCGCCATACCGCCCATGCGACGCATTGGGACGAAGCGGCGACCGGCTGTGATATTCCGATGCCGGAACCCCGCGCCGCGCGGCGATTCCAGCGTATCTTTACTGGCCGCCGTCGCGCTCGCCAGGCTTTCAATGTTTCGGGATACTCTGATCAAAACCGCTTCGCTCAGCGCGTCGCGTTCGCGCGTAAAAGACGTCATGGTTCGATCATTGAAATCAGCGGAAAATACTGCGGCTTCGGGGCAGGGCGTCCGTGACGCGCCCTCCGGGAGACTGCGAGGCGTTTGCATGGCCGCGGCGTCTTCTGTTGACAAGCGCTGGTGGCGTTTTTTCGATAGACGAGGAGACATCGTTGTCCTGCATGTCGATCTGACGCCCAATGCAGTGCGTGAAGCAAAGGCGCTGTCGTGGCTGAACGAGGCGGAAAGGGCGCGGCGACGGCGGTACCGGCACGCTCGTCCCCGACGGGAATTCGCCTTGTGTCGCGCGGCGTTGCGGGCCGTGCTTTGCGGTCAACTCGGTTGCAGGAACGACCAGCTTTCATTCGCCGCGTCGCAGTACGGCAAGCCATTCGCCGTCCTGGACGAGGCGCCTGCGCCCATCAGCTTCAGCGTCAGTCACAGCGGCAGGCACGGATTGATTGCCTTTGCGCCACAAGGGCGCCTTGGCGTGGACGTGGAAGAACGCATTGTCCGCCACGACCCTGACGGAGAAATCAGAACGATCTTTGCTCCCGCGGAGCGCGCCGAACTTGCTTCGGCGAGCGGGGATCGGAAGATACGCCTGTTTTTTGCGCTCTGGACTATGAAGGAGGCGTTGATCAAGGCGCTCGGAACCGGCTTTGCGCTGGATATGTCAGGGTTTGAAATCCCCCCGACTATGTATGCCGGCGAATGCACGGGCCTCTTCAGATTTCCGCATCTGCCAAGCGTCGAATGGCGACTTGAAAATCTGGGCAACGATCGTTTCGCGGCGGCCCTGGCCTATGAATCAGCCCCGGATATCGTCTGAAATTCCCATAAACCAACAAGCCCCGAATTTTCATTCGGGGCTTGTTGCGCAAGAAAAACACGTTCTCGGACTGGAGAGAATTTCAGGGCGCTCCGATCAAGTCCACTTCGATCAGAGCATCCGTCAGCCTTAAGCTGCGTCCAGTCGCTCGACCAGTTCTCGTACGCTTTCGACATTGACGCAATCTTCCGGAGTAAAGTCGACGTTGAATTCCTTTGCAACCAGTTTCGCGAACGCGACAAGCTCCATGGAGGAAATGCCGGCTTGCTCGAGGCTGATGTTCAGATCGTCTGGCAGTGCAATGGGCTGTCCATCTATTTCCAGATTTTCCGCAATGAGGTTCCTGATGCGTTCTTCGGTTGAAGCCATTGTTTACGCTCTTTTTGCATATTGTAAGGGTTAACGAGGGTGCGAAGCGAAAAATAGCGCTTGGCGTATGTAAAGTCAATTTTTCGGGGTACTCTGGTTAAGTCCGCGACGCTCAGAGGCTGCGAGGCGCGCGCCGGCAAGGAATGACGAAGCAGCGCAGCGCGGCAGGCCCCGCATAATGAGGACCTTAATCTATTGAATCCAGTAGGACCGGCGCTGGAATGGATAGCCCGGCAAGGCGATGCGACGGCGCGTTTCTCCCGCAAATAGCCCGGGAAATGAGACCGGGAGGCCCGCTTCGTACGCCTTTGCTACGGCTTGTACAAAACCGTCTTCTCCCAGACCCGACGATACAACCAGTGGATTCGCGTCGCCTTCTATCGGACCGGGCGCTGCGTTCGGGCCGATTTCAACGAGTACTTCAACCTTCAGGCTGGCCAACTTCTTCGCGCACTTGTCGAATGCCGCCGGTTCGCGGGCTTGCCGACGCCAATACGCTGCGTCGAGGACTTCGATTCCTCCCGTTACGCTGCTCGCCAGGACCAGAGACGGCGATGCGATTCTGACGTCTGCGAGGACGGATTCCAGGCTGTCCGTGTCCCGCGCGGCCGCCATGCGCAACCCATCCTCCAGGCTAAAGACGCCCGCCGCTTGCGCCGCTGCAATTTCCCCTACGCCATGTCCGAGCGCCACGCTGGGCCGAATTCCCGCGCTTGACCACAGCGCCATAAGTGCGGACTCCATTGCATACGCAGCGGATTGCCTGAAGTTGCATACAGCGCCGGCCCGAGCGAACATCTCATCCAGCAAGGAGGCGTTCCATTCTTCCCTAATTACCTGGGCGCAACGATCCAGAACGGCGCGGACTGCCGGTTCGCTTTCGTAGAGCGCCTTATTCTGGCCGACCCACTCGCCCCCCTGTCCTGCGCAGGCAAAGGCGATTTTTGTCGCTGTACGCGGTTCTGGTCTTTCTCCTGTCTCTGCGAGCGCCTGTAATTTTTCTCGCAGGGATTCGACGTCCTGGAATACGACGCCCGCGCGGCGATCGAAATGGCTGCGTCCTGCGCCTGCCGTCCACGCCATATCGGCAAGCAAGTCCTCATCGTCGGAGGCAAGATCGCCGAGCCACGACAAATAGCGTCCTGTCAGGTCTCGAAGCGCCGCGTCGGATTTCGCCGACAGGGGCAGAAGCCGCGTCTGGCGCGGAGCGAACGCTTCCTCTTCGTCCGGTATATCCATGCCCGACAGAAAAACGGAGCGCGCGGACCCCACAGGCGTTGCATCCGGGCGGCCATACCCTTCTACGACAAGATGGGCGTTCGCGCCCGATACTCCGAAGGCGCTGACTCCCGCCCGCGGCGGGCGTTCGGGATGGGAAGGCCAGTCCGTCAGGGCGGACGCCACCTGTACAGGCAACCGGTCCCAGGCTATATGCGGGCTCGGATTTTCAAAGTTCAGGTGCTTCGGTATCTTCCCCTTTTTCATGGCGAGCGCTGCCTTGATCAGGGCCGCAACGCCGGCCGCCGGCTCCAGGTGACCTATGTTTGTTTTCACGGATCCGATCAAAAGCGGGCGATCTGCTTCTCTGCCTTTTCCGTAAACAGCCGCCGCCGCCTGCACTTCGATCGGATCGCCCAGCTCCGACCCGACACCGTGGGCTTCCAGGTAATCTACTTCTGACGGAGCAATGCCCGCCCGCGACAGCGCCTCTTCAATCACCCGTTCCTGGGCCGGTCCGTTTGGCGCCGTGGGACCCGCGCTGGCCCCGTTCTGATTGACCGCAGACCCGCGGATCACGCCCCAGATGCGGTCGCCGTCAGCCTCGGCCTCGCTCAGTCGCTTCAGGATGACCATCCCGCAACCCTCGCCTCGCGCGAAGCCATCCGCAGCGGCGTCGAAGGTTTTGCATTGCCCCTTCCGCGACAACATCCCCAACCCCGCCATCTCTTTGGTTAATTGAGGCGACAGAACGGCGTGTGTCCCGCCCGCCAGCGCCATATTTATTTCGCCCTGCCGCAAACCCGTCACCGCCTGATGCACCGCGACTAATGACGACGCGCAATTGAGTTCCACCGGTATCGCAGGTCCCTCCAGGCCAAGAAGGAAAGCAATTCGCCCCACCGTCATGCTCGCGGCAGTGCCCAGATAACTGACGCCGTAGTCGCTGGCGGCCATCAGGTCCCGGTATTCGCTGGCGGCGACGCCGGCGTATAATCCGGTCCGACTGCCCCTCAATTCGTCTGGATCCATCCCCGCGTCCTCAAGCGCTCGCCAGGTTGTCTCCAGCATCATGCGTTGTCGCGGATCCATCAGGCGCGCCTCAATCGGCGAAATCCGGAAGAACCTCGCGTCAAATTGATCAATTCCTTCGACAAATCCGCCCCGGCGCCAGGCGGCGTATTTTGGGGAAAGGTCTTCGGCGAGATTGTTCCAGGACGCAGAATCCTCGCGTCCGGCGGTCAGGGCGTCCGCGCCTGCTTCGAGCAGGCGCCAGAAGGCGGAGAGATCTGGAGCGCCGGGGAAGCGACACGCCATGCCCACGATGGCAATGCCTTCGTCCTCGCGCCGCACTTCCGCTTGTGGCTCTGGTTGGGGCGGCGCCTGAGGCTGCGGCGCGGGCGCACTGCTGATTTCGCTGAGTTCCTCGATTAGATGGTCGGCGAGGCTGGCGATGTTCGGGTAGTCGAATACCACGGTGTTCGGGACCACGTATTCGTTGAAGAACGCCCTGTTCAGGCGGTTTCGCAATTCTACCGCCATCAGCGAGTCCATTCCCAAGTCGAAAAACGCCACCGCAGGCGCCGGTTCCGACGGCAGTCTCAGCACTGCTTTTACCTCCTGCTGCAAGAAGGAGACGAGCAGTTCTTCGCGCATTCCCGCCGGCGCTTCTCGCAGTCGGGACAGCAGGTCCTCTGACGAGGTCGCCGCGTCGGCTTCGGCGTCTTCATCCGCGGACAGCAGGTCCTCCAGGAAGGTCGGGCGGCCTTCGAGAGATTCTCCGAACGCAACCCAGTCCCGCGCCAGCACAACGCTGGTCGCAGCGTCCTCGCGCACCAGCCGGTCAAAGGCCCGGAGGCCCTGTTGCGGGGTGATCCATTCGATTCCGGTCGTCGCGGAACGCCGGGTCATCCGCTCCCGCTGTTCCTCGGCTTCGCCAATCTCCGACCAGGCGCCCCAGGCAATGGCCTGTCCCGGGAGTCCCATCGCGCGCCGATGGGCGGCGAGCTGATCGAGAAATGCGTTGGCCGCCGCGTGGTTCGACTGGCCCGGATTGCCGAGAACGCCCGCCACGCTTGAAAAGAGGACGAACATGTCCAAATCGCGGTCGGCGGTCGCCCTGTGAAGCTGCCATGCGCCCAGCATCTTCGGCCACATCACCGTCTCGAACGTTTCCCAACGCTGGTTTCCGATCGCAGCGTCTGATAGTACGCCCACGCTGTGGATCACGCCCCCAAGCGGCGGCAGCGTCTCGTCTATCCGCGCCAGCATCTCGTCTATTGCGTCGGCGTCCGTCACATCGGCGAGCTCCACCTGTACCGCGGCGCCGCGCTGGCGCAGCGCGTCGATCTCTGTTTCGACCTCGGGGTCGGGGGGGCGCCGACCGTTGAGCGCGATGGCCCCAGCGCCGCGCTCGGCCAGCCAGCCAGCCACCGCGCAGCCGATTCCGCCGAGGCCTCCGGTAACCAGATAAGTCCGGTCGTCGCGCAACCGGCCTCGAACCAGCGGCGAATTGGCGAAGACGATCTTGCCGATATGACGCCCACCCTGCATGCACTTCATCGCGCGCCCCGCCTCGGCTACGGGCCATCGGGCGTGGATGAGGGGTTTCAATTCGCCGGCCGCGAGCCGCGCCGTCACTCGCCGCAAGATGTCCCCGGCCCGTGCGGGCTCTTCTTCCTTGAGCACGTCGATCATGAGGATGGCGTAGGAAACATCCGGACGAACCGCCGCCATCTCCTCCTCGCTCAGGATGTCCATCCTGCCCATTTCCACGAAGCGGCCGCCTTGAGCGAGGCAGGAGAGACTCGCTTCGATGAAGCCCTCGCCGGTCAAGCTGTTCAGCGCCATATCGACCCCGGCGCCGTCCGTGGCGTCGAGAATCTCCTGGCCGAACGCTGTCGTGCGACTGTCGAATACGTGCTTCACGCCAAGCGAACGGAGATAGGCCCGCTTGCGCGCGCTCGCTGTGGCGAACACCTCCGCGCCCGTCGCCTGCGCCAACTGGATCGCCGCCAGGCCCACGCCGCCTGCGCCGGCGTGTATCAGCACCCGGTCGCCGGCGTTCAGCCCCGAAAGCTCGAACGACAGCGCCGCCGAGACGAACGCTGTCGGGATTGTCGCAAGTTCGGTAACCGAGAACCCCGGCGGCGCGGGTGCGATCATCTTTTCGAGGGTCACCGTCTCCGACCCGTAGTTCCGGAAGGTCATTCCGACGATGCGATCGCCCACGGCGACGCTGGAGACGCCGTCTCCCACCTCCAGCGCCCGGCCGCAGAACTCCCCACCCATGAAGTCATCGACGAGGCCGAGCGCGATGAACACGTCCCGGAAGTTGAGGCCGAAGGCTTCGATGGCGGCGCGCACTTCCCCCGGCTCCAGCGGTCGCTCAGGCTCCGGCGCCACCTGAATGGCGTCAAGGGAGCCGCCGGGGTCGGGTTCCAGCGTCCATCCGGGCTCCTCCGGCAGAGACAGCCGATCAGTGACCGCCGCCGCGCGAAGCAGCCGGGCGCCCTGGCGGCGACCAAAACGATAGGCGATGTGCGTTTCGGAATCGGGATACAGCAACTCGTTCGCGACGTCGGCCAGGGGCGCCGCGTCTTCGGGGTCGAGATCGATCATTCTCGGGCGCAGTTGGGACGCTTCGCGCGCCGCCACCTTGCCAAAGCCCCACAGCGCGGCGCCTGCAAGTTGTCCGCCGCGTTCCTGCTCCAGAATCTGCGCGCCGCGCGTCACGAACCACATGCCCCTAAATGGGGTCAGATCGGCGTCGATCACGCCCTGCACGAGCGCCAGCGCGCTCCCCACTGCCCGCTTCGCATCCGTCGCCATTTCCCTGGTCGTCGCCTGCGAACCGTGACCGTCCAGCCCTGCAAGATGTACGACGCCGCTGAGCGGCGCATCGTCCGGCAACTCGCTCACAAGCGCTCGCCACGCCTCGCGCTGCTCCATATCCACGTTCGCGCGGACGACTCCGGAAGTGTCTGCCGACGACTTTCCGTTTCCTCCAGCCAACACCACCGTCTGATTCCGCGCCGCCAGTTCCGCCGCTAATTTTTCCGCCACGCCCCCTTCGTCCGCGGCCAAAATCCACGCTCCTTTCGGCTCGGTTACCTCCTCCGGTCCCTGCGCCACGATCACGCCCCGGTCGGGCGGCCCGGCGGATTCCGATTCATCTACGCCCAGGACTTCGACTTCTCCAAAACCCGCGTCGCCGAGCGCCTGCCGCCATATCGCGGGACTTGCCAGGGCGTGATGCGGGCGGTAGCTGTCGGCAAATCGCCACCAGCCATCCAGCTGTCCGAACGTCAGGTCCAGCCAGCCCTGGCCCCGGAGGTTCTCTAGTGCGATCAGCTGTCCCGATGGCGCGAGAAGGTCGCGACAGTGCGCGAGCGTTTCCTGCAGGTATCGCGTGGCGTGAAGCACATTGGACGCAATCAACAGGTCGTAGCCGTGCGCGTCGTAGCCCTGCGCCAGGGGATCCTTTTCAATATCCAGCACCCGGTATTCGATGGCTCCGTTCCCGAAGCGCGCCTCGGCTTCCGCAAAGAAGCCCGCGGAGATATCCGTGTACGCGTAGTCGAATTGTCCGTCTGGAAGTTCTGGCAATACGGATGCGGTCGCCGAACCCGTACCCGCGCCGATCTCCATGACCCTGAGGCGCCGTCCGTCCGGCAATCCGGCCACGAGCGCCTGAATCGCGTCTCCCAGCATGCGGTTCGCCGCGCGCGCCACAGGCGCTTTCAGATACAGATCAGCCGCGGTCGGTTCTCCGCTGCTGAACAGAAGGGTCAGCGGATCTTCACGACCCCGAAGCACCTCCGCCAGAGCGCCGCCAGAGCGCCGAAACAGGCCGATCTCGTTCGAACCATGCGGGTACAGCCCGGCCATCCGGGTCGCAAACTCGTCGGGATCGCCCGGCATTCCTTCAGGCAAGGGATCCTCGGGCCCTATGACCGCGACGAAGCCATTGTCCTTCTCTTCCAACACCCCCGATTTGGCGAGCATTTCGAGCATCCGGCGGAAGAGGCGCTGGTGCTCTTCGGCGACCTGCAGGCGTCGCCGCAAGTCCTCGGGGTCCACCGCCTCGCCCGCCTTGCGTTCCCAGCCCAGCTCTTTCAGGGTCGCGAGGGCATAGGAGCGCGACAACTGCTCCAGGTCTCTCAACAGGGCGTTCCTGTCGTCAGCCTCGACGCCTTCGTCCGCCATGTACTGGGCGAACAAGTTCGAACCGCCTGCAACGACCGCGGGACTCGGAAGGAAATCCGCGGGCGGCATTCCCGGCGGAAGGGGCCGATCCCGCCACGCAACCTCGTACAGCAACTCATTCAACCCTTCTACCGACGCAAGCAGCGTGGCTCGCGTCGCCCGCTTCACCGCGTACCCGCTCAACTCACCGACCAGGACTCCGCCCGGATCGTAAATGCGCAGATCCCCAGCCAAAACCTCCGGCGGATCGTCCGCCTCCTCCCCTCGCGGATCCTCCCTCAGACGCACGTGGCAAATCAACCGATCCGGCAGTCGATCCTTCAGCCACAGCCGTTCCCAGGCGAACGGCAGATAGGTGACTCCATCTTCGCTCCGGCCCGGGTTGCGCGCCGCGCCCACGACCTGAAAGCAACCGTCGAGCAGGAGCGGATGTACTTCCAGCCCGATTCCGTCAAAATTTTCCGGGAGAGACACCTCGCCCAACGCTTCGCCTGTCCTGGACCAGAGGGCTTTCAGCGTACGGAATTGCGGACCGAGATCAATCCCCACTTCTCTCTTGGCGCGGTAGAAAGCCGACGCGTCTTCTGGCGACAGGCTAACTTTGAGGCTTTCCAGATCCAATGTCGGTTCGGCTTCTATATCGCGGGATCTCGACGATATCTGACCTTCTGCATGCAGGGTCCATTCTTCCCCGTCGGTTCTTTTGCTGAGTATCTGGACCCGGCGCGACGTTTCGTCCCCGGAACGGTCGAGCAGAACCTGCAATTTCCGTCCCTTTTCGCCCGTTTCGTCCTCTTCGGAAAAGATCAGCGGGCTACGCAACTGGAAATCCTCCAGCATCTCCGATCCGGTCCCTTCGGCAAAGGACGCCGCTGTCGCCATGGCCCCGTAGAGCGCGCCCGGCGCTACGAGCCGCCCGAATACTTTGTGGTCGTTCAGATACGCCGGGTCTGAGGGAAACACTTCTGTCTCGAACGTGATCTCTCCGCTGGCAGATTCGCGTCGGACGCCCAGCATGGGATGACCGGCGCTTGCCCGCCTGCGCTTCGACGTCTCGACCCAGTGGCGTTCGCGCTGAAACGGATAGCTCGGCAGGGAAATCCGCCGCCGCTTCTCTCCCGAGAACAGGCCGGCGAAGGATATTGGAAGACCCGCTTCATACGCTTTCGCAACCGCCGCTGTAAACGCGCGGTCGGCTTCTGCTTGCGATATTCTGGAAGAGGGGCGAAGCAAGCTGGGCAATGCAACCGGGGGACCGGCTGACGTATCTGGCCAGGCGAGGGTCGCCATTGAACTCAATACGGCGTGCGGACCGATTTCAACAATCAGGTCGACGCCGAGACCAGAGAGTGTCTCGATGCTTTGCGCAAACGCCACTGGCTTTCGTGTGTGACGACGCCAATACGCGCTGTCCTGCAATTTTCCCGTTTCCAGCGCCTGCCCCGTCACATTGCTCACCAGGGTCAGCGACGGGGGCGCAATCGCCATTTCCTCTACGACGCCTTCCAATTTATCGAGCATCGGCTCTACCAGCGCGCTGTGAAATGCGCGATTGGCGCGCAAGCGGTTGACCCGAATCTCTTGCTCTTCGAAATGCCCGGAAATCGCCGCGACTTCTTCTTCGGGTCCGCTGACCACCTGATGCGCGCCGTTGTACGCCGCAATGCTCAATTCCGCGCCCGTTGCGTTCCATTCTTCAATGGCTGATTCTACCTGGGGCGCGTCCGCAAAGACGGCCGCCATGGCGCCGTCGGGCAGCGTCGCCGTCAGTTCGCCTCTTGCCGCGGCAAATCGCACGCCCTCTTCAAGGCTAAAGACGCCTGCTTCTTGCGCCGCCGCCAGTTCTCCAAGGCTGTGTCCGAGCGCTACGCTGGGCGTAACGCCCACGCTTTTCCAGAGCGCTGTCAACGCGCATTCTATCGCGAAAATAGCCGGTTGCGTCCATGCCTGGTCGGATAGATCGCCGGCGCGACCGAACATCACATCGAGCAACGAGGCGCCTCGCGCTTTCCGCAGCGCTGCGTCGCATTGATCCAGGACTGCTCGCGCCACTGGCTCGGTTCGGTAGAGGCTTTCGCCCATGCCGACCCACTGACTTCCCTGTCCTGTATATGCAAATGCGATTTTGGAGGGCGTTTGCGGCGCGGGTCCCACGCCTGTCTCTGCGAGCGCGCTCAGGCCATCCCGCAGCGATGAGAGATCGCTGAACAGGACGCCCGCGCGGTGCGGAAAATGACTTCGTCCGACGCCTGCTGTCCAGGCCATGTCGGCAAGCGAAGCCTCATCTTCGGGGGCGTTATTTAGCCGCGACAGGTATCGCTCCGCCAGGTCCCGAAGCGCGTTATCGGATTTGCCCGATAGCGGAAGAAACCGCGTCCTGCGCGCGTCAATCTTCTCTTCCGTCGGCAGATCTGCAACCGACTCTGGCGGACAAATGGCGATTGGCGAGCCCGCAGGCCAGGGTCTTGCGTCAGAGCGGATTGAGCCGTCGTCTTCATATCCCTGTACGATCACATGCGCGTTTGTGCCCGACCACCCGAACCCGCTTATGCCCGCCATCGGAGGGCGATCGGAATGGCGCGGCCAGTCTGTCGTCTCGGAAGTTACCTGCAGGGGCAGCTGATTCCAATCTACCTGGGGCGTTGGATTCTGAAAGTGCAGATGCTTTGGTATCACGCCCCGCTTCATCGAGAGCGCGACCTTGATCAGGCCCGCGACCCCCGCCGCCGACTCCAGGTGGCCGATGTTCGTCTTGACCGAGCCGATGAGTATCGGGTTATCCGCTTCGCGTCCTTTGCCGTACGCCGCTGCCGCGGAGCGCAGTTCGATAGGGTCGCCCACCTCTGTGCCTGTTCCATGCGCCTCCAGATAATCTACTTCTGAAGGCAGGACGCCCGCGCGAAGGAGCGCGGCCCCGATTACCCGCTTCTGCGCCTCCTCGCTTGGCACGGTCAGCCCCTGGCTTGCGCCATCCTGGTTCATCGCTGCGCCCCGGATGACGCCCCAGATGCGGTCGCCATCCGCCTCTGCCTCAGCGAGACGCTTCAGGACCACGACGCCGCAGCCTTCGCCCCGCACGTACCCATTTGCAGAAGCGTCGAATGTTTTGCAACGTCCATCGGGGGACAACATCCCGGCATTCCCGCGCAGTTCCAGTAGCCGGCCTGACAGGATTGTGTGCACGCCCCCTGCAAGCGCGAGGTCCGCCTCTCCTCGCAGCAGGGCCGATATGGCCTGGTGCACCGCGACCAGCGACGAAGAACATGCTGTGTCCAGCGCTATCGCCGGTCCCTCCAGGCCCAGCGCAAAAGCGACCCGTCCGATCGCCGTATTAAAGGATGTGCCAGTGACCGTATAGAGGCTCGTGGCGGGTTCGGCGGTATCGCTGACGTCCAGGATAAGCCCCCGGTATTCGTTGTTGCTGATCCCTGCGAACACGCCAGTGCGGCTGCCTTTTAGTCGATCTGGAGCCACCCCCGCATCTTCGAGGGCTTGCCAGCTCGTCTCCAGCATAAGCCGCTGTTGCGGGTCCAGTAGCTGCGCCTCGACCGGCGAAATGCGGAAAAACTCCGCGTCGAACAGGTCAAGTTCGTCAAGGTAAGCGCCGAACCGACAGGCCTCGCTCTGAACCGCCGCGTCCGGGAAGAGCGCGCCCACGCGTCCTGCGCCGGAACCCGGGACGCCTTCCATCACGGCGTTCTCGCCAGCCTCGAGCAGACGCCAGAAGGCGGAGATGTCCGGCGCGCCGGGGAAGCGACACGCCATACCCACGATTGCTATTGGTTGGTCTGCTGCGGAAGGGCCGAAAGGTTTGTCTGGCTGCATGATTTATCAGACGGGTTTTTCCAGCGAGGACGGGCGCGCGGCCCGCCCTCTCATGCTTTTATGCGGGGCGCCGTCGCTATAATGTTCCCTGTTTGCACGGGGTTTTACGGCAGGCCGTTGCTCTCGATAAATTCCCGAACCATCGCAACGCACGTTTCTGGTTTTTCCAATTGGAGAAAATGCGTTGTGTCGGGCACGAAATCATAATCTACGGTCAGAATGTCGCCAAGGTCAATGGTCGGCAGAAATGTATACGGCAAGGTGGGATCGGATCCGATGATTTTTGTCGGGCAAGGGAGCGCTTCAAAATCCATCAATGCGGAAAAGCTTCTCATATAATCGACGATCTGCGCTTCGTAGTCGCGGGGACATCGCAGCTCAAAACCCGATCCGTCAGCAGATTTTCGAAGCGTTGTTCTGGCCATAAGTTCCCGAACTCCGGGAACGACGCGCGCGAAGCCGGGCAGATAGCTGAGGAGTTCTACAAAGTCCTCTTCGGTTTGGAACAGATGCGCGCGGCGGCGAGTGACTTCGGCGGCGTATTCGGCTGCCTCGTCGAATTCTATCTGGCTATTGCCGGGCTTGCACAGGGGCGGATCGAACAGGACCATCGCGGATAGCCGCCTGCTTTGGGCAGAGGGCAAGAGATCCGCCATGATCGTTGACGAAAGCAGCGTTATCAGCGCCGAAGCAGAATGAAAAACGCCGATTTTGGGTTTGCTTCCGTAGCGGCGGTCAATAGCCTCGAAGATACAGAGATGGTCTCGGACCAGCGTTGGAACATTGTGGTTTGCGCGCGAGCCAACGGCATTCCATCCGTGGTTTCTGAGGTCAAAGACGATGAGATCGAAATCATCGGCGAGCAGCGACCAGAAGGGGTAGTACAGATCACTTGCAAGACCATTGCCGTGGCTCAGAACGAGGCGCGGCCCTTCGGGATTTCCATGCCGGCGCAAAATGGCGACAGCGTCGTTGTCGAGCTGAACTTCGCATGTCGAAAATGGTTCGGGTACTTCCCACGCATGATTCATAGCCGGACGTCCACTATGAGGCCGCGCCGTTCGAGGCCGCTTCCGCCTCCGTCAGCATCCCCAGCTCTTTGCGGATTCGTTGCTTGATTTCTTCGCGCTCCGCGTCGTGCTCCCGCAACCACTCCTTGGCGGCTTCCCTGCCCTGCCCTATAGATTGGCTGTCGTAGGAGTACCAGGAACCGGATTTCTGCATGAATTTGCATTCGCATCCCAGATCGATCAATTCGCCCAGCGATGAAATGCCCTCTCCATAGATAATATCGAATTCGGCCTGCCGGAAAGGCGGCGCCGTCTTGTTTTTCACGATTTTCACGCGAGTCCGGTTGCCCACCACCTCCGCGCCTTCCTTGATCGCCCCGATGCGCCGAATATCCATCCGTACGGACGAATAAAACTTGAGCGCCCGTCCGCCAGAGGTCGTTTCGGGATTCCCGAACATGACCCCGATCTTTTCCCGAATCTGGTTGATGAAAACGAGCGCGGTTCGGGTGCGGCTTATGGTGCCGGTCAATTTCCGCAGCGCCTTGCTCATAAGCCGAGCCTGAAGCCCTACCTGATGGTCGCTCATCTCCCCTTCAATCTCTGCCTGCGGCACCAGCGCCGCCACCGAGTCGATCACCACCACGTCCAGCCCGCCGCTGCGCACGAGCATATCGCATATGTTGAGCGCTTGCTCCCCGGTATCTGGCTGAGAGACCAGCATGTTGTCCACCTTTACGCCGAGCTTTTCTGCGTAATTCATGTCGAACGCATGTTCGGCGTCGATGAATGCGCACATGCCGCCCGTCGCCTGCGCCTCTGCGATAATGTGTGTGGCCAGCGTCGTCTTGCCCGACGATTCCGGTCCGTAAATTTCTATGATGCGCCCGCGCGGCACGCCCCCTACGCCGAGCGCGGCGTCCAGGGTTAGCGATCCTGTCGAGATGGATTCAATGCGGGCAATAGGGGCGTCGCTCATGCGCATCACGGCGCCCTTGCCGTATTGCTTCTCGATTTGCTTTACCGCGAGGTTGAGGGATTGGGTCGTGTCGGCGTTGTTAGGCATTGCGCTGGGGTTGTGTTGGTTATGGGACATATGTGCAATGTACATATTTTTTATGCATTGCGCAAGGGGTCACGGCCCATTTGGAAAAAATCCGGGAAAATGACCTCCTTTCCCCTATAGACACATACGATACGCAATTCATAACCCTCATGGACGTCCCGCGAGCAAATTTTTTCGCACCTGGTCCAGTAAAAAGGCAGCGGTCAGTTGCTTGTTGAGCAGGCGGTCCTGCACCAGTTGCAATCGGCGCGCGCTAACGCCGGCCGCATCCGCGTAGCCGATCCATACGGTGCCCACCGGCTTTTCCGGCGCGCCGCCCGAAGGTCCGGCCACGCCCGTCGTCGAAAGGCCCAGGTCCGCCCCGAGTCGCCGCCGCACGCCGACGGCCATTTGCTCGGCGACGCGTTCGCTCACGGCGCCATGTTGTCGAAGCGTCTCCGGCGATACGCCCAGCACATCCGTCTTTATCCGGTTCGCATAGGCAACCACGCCCCCCGCCACCCAGGCAGACGATCCGGGAATGTTCGTAAGCGCATGGGCCACGTATCCCCCCGTGCAGCTTTCTGCCGCGGCCACAGTCAGAGAACGCTCCCGGAGCATCTGTCCCACGACTTCTTCCAGCGCGTCGTCGGTTGCGGCATATATATATTTCCCGATCCGCGCTCGCAGGCATGCCTCCAACTGCGCCGCGCGCCCGTCCGCCTCTTCCCGACGGTCCCCAAACGCCGTGATGCGCAAGCGTACGCCCCCCGGCCCGGGCAGCCAGGCCAACCGGAGCGCATCCGAAAGCATCCCGGACAAATCCCCCGCCGCTTCTTGAAGACTGGATTCTCCAATGCCCGCCGTGCGGAGCGTTCGATGTACGATGGTCCGCAATCCGCCTCGCCGCTCCACTCTGGGCAGCACTTCATCCGTAAAAAGACGCTTCATTTCGTGCGGTACGCCCGGCAAAACGGCGAGCATGCTTCCCGCCGCTTTCCCCTGCCGAATTTCCCGCCACAGTCCCGGCGCCGTGCCCGCCCCATTGGGCAAGGCCTCGCATCCCGCCGGAACCATCGCCTGGGATCGGTTGCTTTGGGGCATGGCGCGGCCCCGCCGTTCGAATCGACCCCGAATTGCTTCCAGAATATCTTCCCGAAATGTCAGCTCGGCGCCAAACAGGTCCGCCACCGCCTCGCGCGTTTTGTCGTCGTCGGTGGGTCCCAGTCCGCCGGTCGCAATGACCAGGTCGCTTTCGGACAGGCTGCGCCGCAGTTCGGATTGCAGCATGTTTTCGTCGTCGCCGACGGTGACCATGCGACGCACGACGACGCCCGCCAAGGTCAACTGCTCGCCCAGCCAGGCCGCGTTCGTATCGCGCACCTGCCCAATGAGCAGTTCGTCGCCGATGGTTAGCACGGTAGCCTGCATATTCCCTCGAAAAAATAAGGCTTACGCTTTCGTATGCCGGATCGACCAGCCTTCCGGATCGGCCCGCCAGTCCAGAATGGTTCGAATCGCTGTGTCGGACAGCGCGTCCCGCTCTCGCGCCGCCTCGAGCAACGCATCAAGGCCGGTCAACGCGTACAGGGGCGTCTGCGCCTTTTCAAAAGCGATGCGGGCCGATGCAAAACCCTGGGAGAATATGGCCAGCGCCGCTTGCACGTCGGCTCCGGCTTCCCGCAACGCTTCCACGACGGCGCAAGAAGAACCGCCCGTCGAAACCAGATCTTCCACGACAACCGTACTGCGGCCCGCAACGCTTCCCCCCTCGATGCGCTGCCCCCGCCCATGCTTTTTCGATTGTGCCCGCGCATACGCCATGGGCAGGTCCAGCCGGTCCGCAAGCCAGGCCGCATGAGGAATGCCTGCGGTAGCCGCTCCCGTGACGATGTCGGCGGTCAATCCGCACATTCGCCATACGCGCACGAACCCGTCGCATACGGCGCGGCGGGCAGCCGGACTGGACAAGAGCAACCGATTGTCGCAATACACCGGGGCCAGCAAGCCGGAAGCCAGCGTAAACGGCTTGTCCGGAGCAAAGCGGACGGCCTGCACGTCCAGCAGGCATTCCGCCACGCGGCGGGCCAGCAAACGGTCCGCTTCGCTCATCTTGTTCGGTTCCATGAAAAATTCGAAATAGTTCAAGGGATTTAAGGATGCTCCAATCCAGTCCGCTTCGATCAGAGCATCCTGAATGAGCGTATCCTTCAGTTTTGGGCGGCGTCCTGTCCGCTTCCGGGGCGGCGCGCCCGGAAAAGGTAAACCCATCCGGTCCACAAGGTAAACGCCACAACCAGCAAAAAGGCTGCAAACGGCCACGGCGTATCGAGAAGGCGCCGCGCCCAGGCTCCGGCGACGCCCTCCAGTTTTTCAAAGGTCAGAAGGGTCAACATCCCGATCAGGTACGTGATCTGGGCGGCGGTTTTTCCTTTTGCGACGGGGAGCGTGAACCCGCCGCCGTCCGTGTTCCGGGAATGCGAGCGCAGCCAGGTCACCGCTGCGTCGCGCAAGCCGATAAGCGCCACGCCCCACCAGGGCGCAGATTCCGGCGCAACCACGCAAAGCATGACAAAGACGCCGAGGACCAGCACCTTGTCCGCCAGCGGATCGAGTGTCTGGCCAAGCCGGGAGCGGGCCTCGAATTTTCGGGCGATCTTGCCGTCCAGCCAGTCGGACGCCGCCGCCAGAAGGAACAAGGCCAAGGCTACGGCCAGACCTGGTAACGCATTGCCGTACAACAAGATAAGCACGATCGGCGTAACCAGTATCCGAAGGATGGTCAGTACGTTCGGTAGATGTTTCATTGTCCGTTCCGTCGCCGGAGGGCCTGTTCGTATCGCATCCTTCGGCGCGTTCCAATGCGCCCGCAATCTATGTACGACGCAGTGCGAATGCCGCCGCGCGCCAAGCGCCCCCTGCCGAACCGTCCTGGCGATGCGCGACCTGTCATGATACTGTCATTATGACGGAGAATAAACTCCGGCATTATTCTTGAGGGCGCCGGAACAGAGCGCGACGCCAAACCCGCGCCACCGCGCATCACCCTAAAATAAAGACCTGCAAGGTAGCGAGATACGCATTATGGGAAAGATTATAGGAATTGACCTCGGCACCACGAATTCGGTCGTGGCCGTGATGGAAGGCGGCGAACCCGCCGTAATCAACAACTCCGAGGGCGGGCGCACCACACCGTCGGTGGTGGCCTACAAAAAGGACGGCGAACGCCTCGTGGGGATGCCCGCGAAGCGACAAGCCATTACGAATCCGAAGAACACGGTCGCGTCGATCAAGCGCTTCATGGGCCGTCAGTACGGCGAAGTGGAGGGCGAGATAAAGACCGTTCCGTACGAAGTGATTCGCGGCGATAACGACACGGCCCGCGTCCAGGTGAGCGATCGGGTGTACACGCCGCAGGAAATCTCTGCGATGGTGCTTCAGAAACTGAAGCAGACGGCCGAAGAATATCTTGGAGAAAAAGTGACCGAGGCCGTCATTACGACGCCTGCGTACTTCAACGACGCGCAGCGCCAGGCTACGAAGGACGCCGGGGAAATCGCCGGACTGAACGTACGGCGCATCATTAACGAACCCACGGCGGCGGCGCTGGCCTACGGTCTCGACAAAAAGGAAAAAAAGGACGAACTCATCGCCGTATACGATCTGGGCGGCGGCACGTACGACATTTCGATTCTCGAACTGGGAGACGGGGTCTTCGAAGTGAAAGCCACCTACGGCGATACGCACCTTGGCGGGGACGATTTCGACCAGCGGCTGATTGATCATATCGCCGCCGAATTCCAGAAGCAGGAAGGCGTCGACTTGCGCAAGGACAGCATGGCCCTGCAACGTCTGAAAGAGGCCGCGGAGAAGGCGAAGATCGAACTTTCCGGACAAACGCAGACGAATATCAACCTGCCCTTTATCACGGCTACGGCGGATGGGCCGAAGCATCTGACGCTCGACATTTCGCGGGCGACGTTCGAGCAACTGGTGGACGACCTGGTCGAACGCACCATTCCTCCCATGGAAAAGGCGCTCAAGGATGCGGGCGTTTCGCCGGACGCCATCGACGAGGTGATTCTCGTGGGGGGCTCCACCCGAATTCCCAAAGTCCAGGAAGTGGTCGAGAAGTTCTTCGGCAAAGCGCCCAACCGTTCCGTCAATCCGGACGAGGTGGTGGCTATAGGCGCCGCAGTCCAGGGCGGCGTGCTTTCCGGGGACGTCACCGATGTGCTGCTGCTCGACGTGACGCCGCTCAATCTGGGCATCGAAACGCTTGGCCGCGTGATGACGTCGCTCATTGAGGCCAACACGACCATTCCCACGAAAAAGAGCCAGATTTTCTCCACGGCGGCGGACAGTCAACCTTCCGTGGAAATCCATGTGCTCCAGGGGGATCGCCAGATGGCGGTGCATAACCGTACGCTCGGTCGTTTTCATCTGGATGGCATTCCCCCGGCGCCGCGCGGCGTCCCGCAGATTGAGGTTACGTTCGATATGGACGCGAACGGCATTCTGAATGTTGCCGCGAGGGACAACGCGACCGGCAAAGAACAGAACATCCGGATCGAAGCGTCCAGCGGCCTTTCCGATGCAGAAATCGAGAAGATGCGCCAGGATGCGAAGGCGCACGCCGAGGAAGATCAGAAAAAGCGAGCGCAGGTCGAGAAGCGAAATGAGGCGGACGCCCTTGTGTATTCTACGGAGAAGAATCTCAAGGAATACGGGGACAAGATTCCTGCTGAAAAGAAAGCGAAGGTAGAGACGGCGCTCGAACGGCTCAAGGAAGTGCGCAAAAACGACGACTCGCCCGACCTCGATTCGGCGCTGGAGCAGCTCAATCAGGCCTGGGGCGAAGCCGCCGAGGATATGTACAAGGCGCAGCAGGCCGCCGCACAGGAAGCCGCGGCGCAGGCGGCGGCAGGAGCCTCGGGCGAGACGAGCGAGGCGGCGGACGAGCATGAAACCTCGGGAGATGGCTCCGTGGACGCCGATTTCGAAGTGATCGACGAGGAGGAGGATTCGCCGGGGACGAATCATAAGTAGGGGCTTGTGGCTGGGCATTGACCGCGCTTCCCCATGAAAACCTTCCTCACGGATTCTCCCGAAGAGGCTGCCTCCTTTGTTTTGGCGGGCGAAACCGCCGCTTTTCCCACGGAAACGGTGTACGGACTGGGGGCGGACGCCTTCAACGCGGCGGCAGTGCGGAAGGTGTTCGAGGCGAAGGGGCGACCCGAGGACAATCCCCTGATTGCGCATATTGCAAAGATCAGGGAGATAGAGCGGGTGGCCGATTTCTCGTCCGAGGTTGCCCAGCGGCTTGCGGAGCGCTTTTTTCCAGGGCCCCTTACCCTCGTGCTTCCGAAGCGCGCGGAAGTGCCTCTGGAAGTCACGGCGGGCCTCGACACGATCGGGGTGCGGATGCCGAAGCAGGAAACGGCCCGGGCATTTTTGCGCGCCTGCGGCGGTCCCGTGGCGGCGCCGTCGGCCAACCGGTCGGGGCGCCCCAGCCCTACCACCTGGCAGGCCGTGCTGGAAGACCTGGACGGGCGGATTCCCTGCGTGCTGCGGGGCGAACCCTCCGTGGTCGGCCTGGAATCCACGGTCATCGACTGTACGACGGATATTCCCCGCGTATTACGGGCCGGAGGCGTATCGCTGGAAGCGCTCCGGGAAGTGATTCCAGATATGCAAGGGCCTCAGGATGATCCGGGAGGTATACCCCGTAGTCCCGGCCTACGGCACCGGCATTACGCCCCAATTGCCCGTGTCGTACTGGTTGAGTCCCTCCCCTCTTCCCCGCCTGGAAGCGTTGCGGGATATATCGGAATGGACGCTGCTGGAGAATATACGCAGAGCGACTCCGACAAGGATTGGCGGCTCGTCGAGCGGGTCGCTACGCCCGAAGCGTACGCAAACCGCCTTTTCGATTTCATGCGGCGCTGCGACGCGGCGGGCGTGGATACTATCTATTGCCAAAGGGTGGAGCCCGCGGGCATCGGCGCCGCCATCATGGATCGTCTCCAGCGGGCGGCGAATGCTACGGCCTGAATTGCCCGCCTTAATAATTTAGCCTTCGATTTTTCGAACCTGAATTATTTAAGTCCCGTCAGTAAGAGATTGATTGGGGATCGCTTTCTTTAATCGCCATTTCCATTTCGTTTGCGGCTTCTTCCAATCCTTGTACCCCGCCAAGCCACGAATCCGTAACCAGTGAGTATAGTACGTCTGGCATATCAGGGTCGGCTCCTTCGCTGAGCAATTTCCGCAAATTTTCCACTTTGTTGCGCCAATCCGCTATCATTTTTGACGCTTCCGCGATCCTCTCATCCAAATTCTGCGGGTTATCCTGCCATTCCGCGAGTTTTTTCTGTAACGCTGCTTCTTCATCGCGATACATCATTACAAAGTTCCAGGAACTTATAAAGCCGTCATATTTTATCGGCATCCTCATTACCTCAGTAGCTTTTTCCAGTGCTGTCAGGGCTTGTTGTTCTGGCGTCGATGACTCTTGCGCATGAACAGAGGCTGCGGTGCAAAGCAAAAGGGTGAATGCGAGAAGGGTACGGCGTTTCACAGGCACCATGGTTCGAACGAGGACGGGGTTTAGGGTTGGTTTTCTGGACGCCTTCTGGAAATGCGCCTTGCGAAAAAAAGTTGACATTCTCTTCGTTATTTCATGCCGCAGGAGGTTCAGCGTCCACCGATAGATCCAGCCTATATTCACTAACTCGCCGTCCCTGCCCCAGGCGCGCCGCACTTCATGCCTGCCCCGTCTTCCTGTACAACACAAACACCCAGCCGCCGCAGATGAGAAGGCCGTAGGCTTCGCGGGCCGGTTCTGAAAACCCGCCGCCGCCCGCCGCGACGAGACTCCCCAGCAGGATCGCCGCCCAAACGCCGCATAGCCCCATATACGCAAGGGCCAGCGGTCGGGGAAAGCGTTCCAGCATAAAAAGGACGCAATGAATGGCGGCTGCGCCGTACGCGCCCAGCCAAGCCAGCGCATCCGGATCATTGTGCTGAAACAATGCCCAGGCGACGAAAAAAAGCAGCGCGATCCCGTTGGCGATCCGCATGAATCAGGCCTGTTCGTCCTTGGAGAAAGCGGAATCGAACGCCGCCCCGGGCTGCTCGAAGTCGATATCCTTCGTGAACGCGCAGGCCTCGGCGGCGCCCTGCTCCCGCTCCATCCCGCTGTCCTCCCATTCGATGCTGAGCGGCCCCTCGTAGCCGATCCGGTTCAGGGCCCGAATAATTTCCTCGAAATTGATGGCCCCCCGCCCTACCGAACGGAAATCCCAGTACCGGTCCGGGTGCCCAAAATCGAGATGTCCGCCGAAAACGCCGGCGGCCATGGGCGTCTCCGACCACCACACGTCCTTGACGTGCGCATGGTAGATGCGATCCGGGAACGCATCAATGAAGCGGACATAATCCACGCCCTGATACCCGAGGTGGCTTGGATCGTAGTTGAACCCGAAGGCTTCCCGACGGCCCAATGCCTCCAGGGCGCGGCGGGCGCTGGCGATGTCGAACGCGATTTCCGTGGGGTGCACTTCCAGCGCAAACCGGATGCCCTCCTCGTCGAAAACGTCCAGAATCGGGTTGAAGCGGTCCGCAAAGTCCTGATAGCCCTGGTCGATCATGCCGGGCTTGTTCGGCGGAAAGGAATAGAGCAGATGCCAGATGGAGCTTCCGGTAAACCCATTCACGACCGATACGCCGAGCCGGGCGGCGGCGCGGGCCGTATTCGCAAGTTCCGCAGCGGCGCGGGTGCGTACGCCTTCCGGGTCGCCATCTCCCCAGACATACGGGGGAAGAATCGCCTCGTGCCGTTCGTCGATCAGATCGCATACCGCCTGTCCGACCAGATGGTTGCTGATCGCCCAGACTTTCAGGCCGTGTTTGGCGAGCAGATCGTGGCGGCCCTGGCAATAGCCGTCCTCCGCCAGGGCCTTGTCTACCTCGAAATGATCTCCCCAACAGGCCAGTTCCAGGCCGTCGTAGCCCCACGAGGCCGCTTTTTCCGCCAGCGTTTCGAGGGGCATATCGGCCCATTGTCCCGTAAATAAGGTAACCGGTCGCGCCATGATGCTATAGGGTGTTTTCAATCGATAAAAGGTGCGGCTGCAAACGCGGTCAACGGTTCCAGGCCCGCCGACTGCGCCATTGCGTATCAAGAAAAGAAAAACGATTCATCCCGGCGCCCCCTTGGCGCAATCTTCATAAATATGCGTGGGAATATGTACAAAATATTATGCGGATATGCGCAACGATACGGCCCGAGTTGTTCAGCTATCGCCGCGAACGGGCGCTTCCGTTCCTCCGGTACAGGACAGGAATCATTCTCTTTTCGCCGGGCGCGTGGACTCGCGAAGCCGTTATACCGAACACGGATCAAACATCTATCGCACACTTGTAACCTAATCCATATGGATGCGCCGAGGCCGATTTTTTTTCCTGCGGCGGCCCGAAAGGACTTGACATTGTTCGAGGCGGGCCTTATGCTGGGAGCGTTGTGCTCGGCTTCGCCCGGGTTAACGCCCGGCGCCGGCTGAGCTTTGCCTTGTTTAACCAGAATAGATTTCTGCATATTACCCCGATACCAAAACCATGAAAAGGTTCCTCCTCTCGCTGATCGTAGTTACCAGTTTTGCCATTGCTGTGCCAGCAGAAGCCAAGAAGCCGGATTGCAGGTATAAAGCATATGGATGTACTTATGAGGGATTTCTTAATGGAGACGGTACAGCTGATTTCCGAACGATATGCAGAGATGACTGGGGGGATAGTATCGGTTGGCACATTGTGTTTAACGATAATGTTCCTGCAGGAGCATGTGGGCAATAAACCTTACCGAGCATCCTCAAGGCTCTGAACAACACGAAAACAAGGTGAAATCATGATCTCCATTCGAAACGTAATCGGCCTCATTGCTCTACTACTTATCACAGGATGCGGTACGGTAACCGATTCTACCTCTCCTGTTACAGGTAGCTCAGCTACTTCGTCCAGTACGGTTCTTGTCGTGAAGCCCAGCGATGCGTTTCAGGATTACGAGCTCAGTAGCACAGTTCTGGACAGGGTGGATGACGTTCGCGATGAAATGAGTACCCTGGCGAACCGCTACGAAGAAAAGGGAATAACAGCTGAAGAACTAAATGAAGCGGCGAACGAAATAATTTCAAGCCACTCTGACGATCCTTTTTTGCGCGTAGCCATTCCCCAAGTGGTATCGCTTCCTGCGCTGAATGCTTTCCTGGAAAGCGAGGATACAGGCCGTGTCGATTCGTACGTAGCGCACCATATGCAAATTCTCGTGGATAATGATTCGCCGCATGCCGATAGAATATCGCAAGCTCTTACGATGCTTGACGGTTATTGGGATGACGAAAAAATCCAGACTGTGGCTAAAAAAGCCATAGAAAATGCTGAATATTATCTTGGTAAAGATAATATTCATACTGCATCTAAAGCAGCAGAGAATCATGTGTCTACAGATGTTCCTGTAGAGAATTTGCAAGAAAGTTCGGCAAGAATCCATGCTAAAATGGGTTCTGGCGTTCAGAATCTTGAACAGCTCCTGGAGAAATAGCCGAATTCTGCAAATCCGCACCTTCCCCCGCTCTGGAGCGCGAGAGACGGTCCTTATTCGCCAAAATCGAGCGCGCCGCGTTCCCAAAGCGTCTTGATCGCGTGGCCTGCGTCCTGCGCGAACCTGCCGCGCGCACGCCTTTTACGGGCCGCGCCGCGCTACCAGCCGACCCGGCGCGTTTTCGGAGGCGTCCAGCCATTTTCAGACTCGGCGGACGATTCCCCGGCGCTTGCGGCAGGCGAAGAGGGGGACCGGGTGATCGACGGGACGTTCATTTCCTCAAGGCGGGATAACGTAACGCCGGCATAGTAAAAATCCAGAATTTCCGCATAGGCCATGCCGCGCTGCGCCATATCGTGCGCGCCCCACTGGTTCAGCCCGACGCCATGGCCGTATCCCTGGCCGGTGAAAACGTATTCTTCGCCGTGCTGCTGGGCCTCGAACCGCATACTGCGCAACGAGCGCTCCCCAAAATGCTCGATGATCGCGAGGCGGAAGGCGTTTCCCCGCATGGCGCGGCGGCGCCCGCTTCGCATGAGCAGGGAAACCGTGGCGATCCGGCCGTCCGGGCTACGTTCGTCCAGCAGGAATCCGATAACCTCTTCGTCGAATTTTTTACCCAGTTCGGTCAATACTTCCTCGCGGGAAAGCCGGGTCGTCCATTCGGCATGAGGCGATTCGCTCCCGTACGGGTCGGGTTTGCCCCGAAGATAGGGCACGGACTCGCCGTACCACACGGATTCGTTGTGGGCGGTGTGGCCGCCGCTCGACGAATGATACACGGCCTGGATAAGCCGTCCGCGCCAGGTCAGCACTTCGCCTTCCGTGTTTTGGGCGGCCTGGAGCGAGAGCGGGGTAATGACGCCTTGTCCTCGATACACCTGGGAACGGGTATCGTCTACGTGCTGATAGTCCGTCCCGAATTTACCCGTCGCATGCAGGGCGTAGGTGCGGGCGAGTACGGCCATGGCTTTGGACCCTTCCAGATCGGGGAGGCCGTATTCCGTCGCTACGACAGAGGCTACGTAGGCTTCGACGGGAACGGCGTTGACAAGCTGCAGCCCCCCATTCGCAGAGTCCAGGGAAACATGCAAATCGCCCGCGTACCGCCGGGGATTTTCATTCTGCATGGCGACGCCGAACAAGGCGCCCTCCGCCGGTTCGGCGCGGACAGATTGCGCGTACAAGGCGAATGCGTCGGACGATACCCGAAGTTCGCTTGCCGATTCGTCCGGAGAAATCAGGATAGTTTCTCCCGTATCTATTTCGAAGAAAGGCTCCGCATGCTCTCCGGCGTACAGTCGCACAAGTCCCTCCTCTGCGGAGAGTAGAATTTCTGCGGGCGCCTGCCGGGCGTAGAGCCGTACCCGCACATCCTGGGCCTGGACCGGGCGGCGCGGGGAGGCATACAGCGCCGCCAGGACCAGGATAGCGGCCTTGCAGATCGGGAAGAAGCGCAACAGGGTTGTCATGGATGGTCCGGGGAATCTTCCAATATCCTCTTCCAATATCCAGAAGGCTCCAACGCGCAGAGACCCGATAGGGAAGCCCTCGCCTCTTCCTGTTTCTTCTCGCGTTCAAGGCAATGACGAAAACACGGAGCAATCAAATCAATGAATACCGCGGCGGGAGGTTCCAAAAGAGGGCGCGCGCCCAGGAACGAGGCGGACGCCCTCGAAAAAGAGGACTACGCTCCGGGAACGAGGGTCCCGCCTTCGACAAGGAAGGCAAGCGACGACCGCGCGCCGCCGACGTCCGCCGCCGAGACAAGCCAATCCCGGAAACCCGGAACGGCGGGCGTCGTTCGCAGGCCTGTTCGAATGCGCCTCCCCTATTGCAACAATTCCTGTCATGCTGATCGATACGCATGCCCATCTGTATCTGGATGCATTCCAGGACGATCTGGAAGCGGTGATCGGGCGGGCCCGCGAGGCCGGCGTGGAACGAATTCTACTGCCCGCAATCGACGCGCCGTCCATCCGGGCGGCCCTTGCGTTGTGCGAACGGTTCGACGGGCTGTACGCCATGGCCGCGCTGCATCCCACCGAAACAAAAGCGGCGACCCGGCAGGATTTCGAAGAGGCGGCGGCGCTATGCGACGATCCGCGGGTCGTGGCGGTGGGCGAGACGGGCCTCGATTACTACCGGGACCGTTCCTTCGACGCCCGCCAGCAGGAATTTCTGCGGCGGCACATCCGGTTGGCCCGGGACCGCAACCTGCCCATCGTTTTTCATAATCGGAACGCCTTCGACGATCTGATCCGGATTGTCGAGGAGGAATGGGGGGATTCAAAACAGATGGATGGGCGACGAGGCGTGTTTCACTGCTTCACGGGTACGCCCGAAGAAGCCGCGCGCATCGCGCGGGCCGGGTTTGCGGTCGGCGTCGGAGGCATTCTGACCTTCAAAAACGCCCGCCTTGACGAGTGCGTCCGCCACATTCCCCTGGATCGGATCGTGCTCGAAACCGATGCGCCCTGGCTTGCGCCTGCGCCGCATCGGGGCAAGCGCAACGAACCGGCCTATGTACGCTTTGTCGCGGAACGATTGGCTTTGGAAAAAGGGGCGTCGCTGGAAGAGATTGCCGAGGTTACGAGCCGGACGGCTCGGAAAATTTTCCCGGGGATTTTCGGGATCGAGTAAGGATGCGCTGATCGAAAGCATTTCGCTCGGCCCGCTGCACTCGCGCGTACAAGCCATCCTGATTGCATCGTTGCAATCAGCGGAAAACACTTCGGGTTGGGGTTGTCGCGAACCCGAACGCCCTTCGGAAAAATGCAAGCAGCACGGCATTCCCCCGAACCTCGCCCGGATTCGGCTTGTCCGAAATAAGCCCTGCGACCCGCGCGGCGTCGCTTCGCCCGCCGGATTCGACGCGCGCAATCAGGAATCGTCTGTCTCGCACGCCAGGCCGTTGCCGTCCGGGTCCAGGCCAAGCGGATCCTTCCCCGTCACCGCGAAGTTGCGGTAAGGTATCTCGTCGCAGGATACTTCGCCGCGCGAGGGCAAGCATACGAACCAGTCTGGATAGCTCCGGTCGCACCACTGGTAGCGCATGTACGAATACGCGCGCATGTCCCGGTATTCGTCCTTGGTCACGATCCGGTGCGGGGGCAATTCCGGCAACGGCGGCGCGTCCTCGGAGCATCCCGGGTCCGCTGCGTCGACCATATCGTCGAAATCGTTGTCCACCCCGTCGACGCACGAGGCGCCGGAATCCCGGGATTCGGGGTCGGGGCGGGCGAACGGTTCCTGCCATTTTTCGGGAATGCTGGCCCAGATGTCCTCGAAATAGTCGTCGAACTGCCGTCCGAGCTGGCGGCTTTGCACCAGCAGCGTGTTTTCGTCGTTGCTGCGCTGCCCGGCGGAGGTCCAGTTCATGGAGCCGAGCACGAGCGTTCTCCCGTCGATAGAGGCCGCCTTCATATGCATCTTGCCGCCCCAGTTTTCGATTTTTACCGGGACGCCCGCCTCGCGGAGAATTTCATGCTTGGAATACCCGTTCCTGGCCGCCGTGGCGTCGATGATCACCCGCACCTTGACGCCCCGCCGATGGGCCCGTATGAGGTTAGCGGTCATGTATTTGTCCGTCAAAAAGAAGACCGCCGCGTTGACGTACTCGCGCGCTCTGAAAATCAGGCTCCCGACGCCATAGCGCATCGTCTGGTCCTGCGGCGAAAACCAGGTAGTCACTTTCGCGTCGGACAATTGGAATTCCTCGACGCCGTCCGACTCTTTGTCGCAGGCTGCGCCCCGGTTCCAGAGGCGTTCGAACTCCTCCGCGTAGACCTGCGCCACCGGTTCGGAGCGCGCGACGACGACGGCGTTCGCGTTGTAGCCGCCCGTCCCGGAGTTGGAAATGTTGGCCGAACCGGTCCAGACCTGCTGGTTGTCCACCACGAAGAACTTGTTGTGCATGATCCGGTTTTCGGCCAAAAACTGCGCTCGCGCGGCATGCCCCGCCACCAGCATGCTGTCCTCCCCTATGTCGTAGGCGAGGCATTGCAGCGGTCCCTTGAATCCCTCTGGACGCTTGCATCCGGGCTCCCCGGAGAAATCGTTCCTGCACGCCACTTCGCGGGCGTAATCGTCCCGAATCGTTCCTATGCGGCGCACCCATTCCTCCGTGGAGCGGTAGTAGTTCTCGTTGTCGCCGTCCCGATCCACTACGCCGCGGACGCGCACGCCCCGCTCCTGGGCGCGCAGAATAGCCTCCAGTATGTCCGACTGATAGCGCGCCCCGTAAATCGCAAAGTCGACGGTTTCCTGCGCATTGTCCAGCAAGTCCACGAGGCTTGCGCACAGATGGCTTTCGCAGTGATCCTGCGGACTGTCGAACTGGCGCGGGTCCTGAAGAATCAGGGCGACGTCTCCCTCGCCGGACTGGGCCATGGGGAGCGAGGCGATCGCGAGAGCGATCAGAAACGGACTCCAGCGTCGGATTTTCATAGCGGGAAACACAGCGACCCGGTAAGCCCGAACATGCGCCTGCCGCGGCGCGAATCGGGTCCGGTTTTGGGGGTTGGATGCGGGATGTCGGAGGGAAAATATACGGGAAAATGTTATGGAACAGGGGCAGGGAGCGGGCGTAGGCTTGGCGTGTCGAGCGGCGGGCAGGCTTGAGGCCACCCGCCCCTTCTGTCCCTATTCCAAACCCTACCGGAGAAGATCGCCATGATCGAAAGATCGATACCGCAGGAGAAGCTGGACGAGCTTCGCAATATTGTCCACAATGCGCTGGCAACGCGCTTCGGACCAGAGGGACTCACCTTCGACCCCATCGTGCTCGAACCTGATATTGGCTATGACGGAGACGAACTGCTCTTGATTAAAATTATTTTCGATGGCGATCAGGGTAAACTGGATCCGCACTGGACCAGCAGAATGCCCCTGTTTCTTGATCCTGCCATGGAAAATCTTGGAATAACGGCTTTGGCCATAACCTCGTTCATCGAAAAATCCGAATGGGAGGACACGGATTATTGGATACCGGATTATTTAAAGGAAGGCATTGCGGAATAAGGCTTGGCGCTTTGCTGTTCAATGATTTATTCGGGTGATCCAGAGCGTTGTACTACTGTTTTAGCGATGTGGAGGCGTTGAAAAGATGGAAATAGAGAATTTCATCAAGACCGCACGGGAATTGCTTCCGACCAGGCAGGGAAGGCCAAGGGGCACCAATCTTCGACGCGCCGTCAGTACGGCGTATTACGCCATGTTCCACTGCCTGGCGCGTTCCTGTGCGGATACGCTGATAGGTGGCTCAAACGCGATTCGCAAGACAGATGCCTGGATATTGACATACCGGGCGCTGGATCATAACGCCGCAAAGAGGCGATGCCAGGACACAAAAAGCATTGGACGATTTTCGGAGAGCACCCGTATATTCGCCAAGATATTCACTCAGATGCAGGAACAACGCCACCGCGCAGATTATGCGCCAGACGCCATATTCGGCAAATCGGAAGTGATCCAGCGAATTAACGATGTAGAAGATGTCATTAGTAATTTTGAACGGGAATCGTTGACGAACCGGCGCGCCTTCGCCGCATATGTTTTGTTTAAGGGGCGCAGAGATTAGGAAGCCGTTCCACCTGATGGTTTTGGTGCATTGCTCGGAAAATCCACGAGATTTGCACACTGGCGGCGACCCAGAGAGGAAATATTCGGCGGAATATATATCCGCAATCATGCAAAAACAGAATCCTTAAAATATTAGGCGGTGATTTTTAGCATCTAATATTTTTAGACCGTTGCCTTGCCATGCAGTAAAGCTACATTGAGGGCCTGATCAAAAACCCTCCGGGAAGGATTCGGGCAACCGCTCGAACAAGCGGCCCTTCTTCTATTCGGAATCGGCAACGGATCGGATGTGATCCATCCCCCTACGGCGCCTCATACGAAGCGTCTACCCAGGCCCGCTTCTTGCCGCTTTCTATGGCCGTATGGATGAAGTGTACGCCCACGGCGCCGTCCTGCACCGTAGGAAAGTCCATGGTAATGTCGTCCGCTTCCGCTCCGGTGCGGTGCGCTTCGATGGCGTGCGCCGCATTCACATAGATATTCGCAAACGCTTCGAGGAACGCTTCGGGATGCCCGAACGGAAGCCGGGAATTGCGCTGGGCTGCTTCCGCGAGGTAGGGATTCCCTCGCTTGTAGACGCGCTCCGGTCCGTCAATGGACAAAAAGCGCAGGTAATTCGGGTTCTCCTGCACCCAGGATAACGAACCTTTCACGCCGTAGACGCGGATATTGAGGTTGTTCTCTTCGCCCGCGGAAACCTGGGAACAATGCAATACGCCGCGCGCGCCGCCTTTGTAATGAATCAGCATGCTGGCGTCGTCCTCAAGCGCCCGTCCCGGCACGAACGTGTGGACGTCCGCGCAAAGCGATTCGATTTCGAGGCCGGTGATATATCGCGCAAGGTTTTCTGCATGCGAACCGATATCCCCCACCGCCGACGATACCCCGGCTTTTGCGGGATTCGTGCGCCATTCGGCCTGCTTGCTGCCGGTATCTTCGAGTTTCGTGGCCAGCCAGCCTTGCGGATATTCGACCACCACCTTGCGAATTTCGCCCAGATCGCCGTTCTGCACCATGGCGCGGGCCTGTTTCACCATGGGGTAGCCCGTGTAATTGTGCGTCAGGGCGAACACAATGTCGCGCTCGGCGACGAGGCGGCACAATGCTTCGGCCTCCTCCAACGTGGTTGTCATGGGCTTGTCGCACACCACATGGAAGCCGTGCTCGATGAACGTCTTCGCGACCGGGAAATGCATAAAATTAGGCGTAACGACCGATACGAAATCAATGCGTTCGTCCTCGGGCAGGGCCGCCTCCCGCTCCGCCATTTCCTCGTAGGAACCGTACGCGCGGGCGGGGTCCAGATGCAATTCTTCGCCCTGTTGCTTCGATTTGGCGGGATCGGAGGAAAACGCGCCCGCCGCGAGGGTGATAAGCCCGTCGAGCGCAGCGGCCTTGCGATGGACTTCGCCGATGAAGGCGCCAGGACCGCCGCCCACCATGCCGTACCGGAGTTTTCTACTCAAGGACATCGTATCGTTGCTATTCGATCGCTTGTTTCGGGTGGGGATGAAAATATTCGCGCCGGGCGACGCAAGAACGACCTTGCGTCACAGGCCTGAACAGGCGTCGGGCGATCAACCGCGCGCACGGCGCCGGGCGGCGCCGCGGCGTACGTCGCATCGTCAATCGCGCCGCGCGCAACATTGCGCCGCGGCGTTTACCGTGTCGGGACGGCGGGATTCGAACCCACGACCCCTTGCACCCCATGCAAGTGCGCTACCGGACTGCGCCACGTCCCGAAAAACAGAAAAGAAGGATGGCATGATACGCGCGCGGGCCAAATGGTTTCCCGTTTATCCGATCTGTACGCGATCCGCATCCATATTCGTCGCTTGATCTCCCGTAATTCAAGGACGCTCTGGTTAAGGATACTCTGATCAATCCGGTGTTTTGGGGTCAGATTGAAGGTATTGAAGATTTCGATGCGTACAGGGATCTATTTTTGGTCGAATCCAACGTTAAATCGTCGATATTGTCGCGTTTCTGCGCCCCGAACGCTCCAAAACGGGGCGCTCGGGCATACCTATCGGGCGACAGCTATCAATTTCTTGCGCGCCATGTAGAAATTCGCCAGCGCAAACAGCGTATAAACCTGCGCCGCGTTCTTGCGCAACCCCCGGTAGCGCGTCTTGCGGTAACCCCAAAGATGCTTGACCACCCCGAAGGGATGTTCTACGCGCGCACGAATGCGGTTGCTCTTGCGATTGAACGAAGCGTCCGCGCAGGTCAGTTTCCTGCCTCTGGCCGCCTTGCGCAACACCCGCCAGGCGACGCCTTGCGACTCGGCCTGCTCCTTGCGCTTTCGGCACGCGTAGCCCTTGTCGCCGTAAATCTCCTTCTCCTCGCCGTGCAGACACTGCTCCATCATCGTCACGTCGTGCACGTTCGCAGCCGTCACCTCTACGCTGTGCACATAGCCCTGCGTGTCCGTGCCGATATGCGCTTTCATCCCGAAACGCCACTTGTTCGCCTTGCGAGTGGACTTCATCTCAGGATCGCGCGCGCCAGTGCGGTTCTTCGTAGACGCAGGAGCAGAAATGATCGTCGCGTCCACTATGCTGCCCTCGCGAACCATGACGCCGTGAGCACGAAGATGCTTGTTGCTAATCGACAGAAGCCTCTTCGTCAACCCGCGCTCCTCGAGCCAGTGGCGAAACTTGCATATCGTCGTCTCGTCCGGCGCGTAGCCCGCGTCAAGACGAGCGAAACGACGCATCGCGATATTGTCGTGAAGAGCGTCTTCCATGCCCGGATCCGAATGACCGAACCACTGCTGCATGAAGTAGATGCGAAGCATCGTCTCAAAACCGACCGGAGGACGGCCCCTTGCTCCCTTCGGATAGAAAGGCTCCAACTCCGAAAGAAAAGCCTCCCATGGAAGCACCGAGTCCATCTGCTCGAGAAATCGCTGGTTACGCGTCTTTTTCGTGCGGCTTTGGTAGGCTACGTCCTCGAATGAAAACTGGAGCATCGGATTTCCTCGATTGGTAATGGGATATATCGTAAAATACAAACGGGGGATTAAATCAGAGTATCCTTAAGTCCACTTCGATCAGCGCTTCGATTTCACGCGCAAAGCGGACATGATTGCATCGTTGAAATCAGCGAAAAACACGGCGGATTCGGGTTGTCGCGGTCGTGAAGCGCCCTTCGGGATGCTGACAGGCGTGCGCTGGCTGTGTCATTCCTCATTACGCGGAGCCGCCACACTACCTTCTTCGTCATTCCTTGCCAGCGCGCGCCTGTCAGCCTCTGAATCTTTGCGGACTTAATCAGAGCTTCCTTTAACCCAATGCGGCGCCCAGCGCGAGAACCGCAAGGATGCCCGTCCCGCCCGCGACCGCAGAACCCACCGTATGCAATTTATAGGCCTGCGAAACCGTCATGCCGGAAAACTGGCTCACTACCCAGAAGTAGCTGTCGTTCGCATGGGAAACCGTCATGGAGCCCGCCCCGATGGCAAGCGTGGTCAGCACGGGTCCAAGCGACGACGCCAGCCCCAGCGCCGGCAACAGCGGGAACGCGATGGACGCTGCGGTAACGATGGCCACGGTCGAGGAACCGAGGGCCGTCTTGAGCGAGGCGGCCAGCAGGAACGGAACAAGCAGGCTGAACGCGCCCAGTCCCGCCCCGCCCAGCAGTTCGCCCAGATACCCCCCGATGGGCGTAGCCTGGAGCACCTTTCCGAAGGCGCCTCCGGCCCCGGTAATGAGGATAATCAGGCCGCCCGTGCGGAGCGATTCGGATATCCATTCCCTGCGGACTCGCCCGCCCGCACGCCATACCGCCGCGCACGCCGCCGCTACCCCGAGAAGCAAGGCGGAATTGGGATTGCCGACGAACCGCAGCAGCGCAAACAACTCGCCTTCCCCCAACGGCCGGCCGGGAAGCGATGCAACGGACTGGGCCGCAATGAGCGCGACGGGAAGAAGAATGGGCAGAAAGGCCAGTCCCGCGGAGCGGAGTTCGATGGATTCGGAGGCGGCGCCCGCTGGCGACGGGGCTGTCTTTTCCGCGGACTGCTCGGTGGAAGATTCTCCTTCAATGACGATGCGCCGCCCCGCAATCCGCGCAAAAAACCATGTCGCCGCGATAACGGGCGCGGAAACAGCCAAACCAAGCAGCATCACCAGGCCGATGTCCGCCCCAAGTTCTCCGGCGGCGGCCAGCGGGCCGGGCGTCGGGGGAATGAACACATGCCCCGCGTACAACCCCATGCTCAGCGCAACCGTAAAGGAGGCAAGCGGCGCGCCGGACTGCCTGGCCAGCGAACGATTCAGCGGAGACAGCACGACGAATCCCGAATCGCAAAAGACGGGAATGGACACGAACAGGCCGGTGACGCTCATGGCGAGCAACGACCGCGCCTTGCCGATCCAGCGCAATATGGAACGGGCCATCAGCGCCGCGCCCCCTGTCTTTTCAAGCAGGGACCCGATGATAGCGCCCGCGGCAATGACGATCCCGATGTGCCCGATCGTGCCGCCAAACCCTTCCGTAACGGCTTCCGCCACGACGGCGCCCGGCAAGCCCGACGCCAATCCAACCAACCAGGCTGCGACAAGCAAAACCAGAAACGGATGGGCGCGAAAACGGGCCGTCGCCACAATGACGAAAACGACGGCGCCGACCAGAATCGCTATGAGTATCGGGCCGCTCAGCCTGCTTCCAACTGCTCAAGCACGTCGCTCAGAAAACGCCGCAATTCGATCAGGTTGCGCACGGGCTTGTCCCCGGCTCCGGATTCCTCGGCGGAAAGCATCTGCTGAGCTCCCTTGATCGTCAGGCCTCGCTCCTTGAGCAAATACTGGATGCGCTCCACGATGCGAATGTCTTCGTCCGTGTATGCGCGATGCCCGGCGCGGTTCTTCCGGGGCCGAAGCTCCTGGAATTCGGTTTCCCAGTAACGCAGCACGTGGGTTTCGAGACCCGTTGTTTTGCTGACTTCGCCGATCGTATAGTACAGCTTTTTAATTCCCTTTCCTGGCATGAAGCTTTTACGAACAAGAACACTACATTACCAATAAGGTACGAAAGCCCGACGGCGAATGCGAAGGAAAATGTCGCAGGGCCCGCCGAATAACATCAGACCTTATCTTGCGGCGACGCATCCTTTCTTGCAGACGAGCGCATCTCTGGGCGAGCCGGGGACAAACAGGAAACGATGGCGCGCGGAGGCGGCGCTCCTCTTCGTCGTAACCGTGTGGGGGGTGAATTATCCCCTGCTCAAATCGGTCTTCGAGGTCATGCATCCGCACATGATCAACAGTTTCCGGTTTCCGGTTTCGATTCTCGTGCTGGGCGGAGTCTACATGTACCGCCGCCGCAAACAAGGCCTGTCCGTCTGGGAACCGCTCCGCAAACACCCGCTCCGCATCGCCGGACTGGGCATGGTGGGGTTCGTCGCCTACCAGTTTTTGTTCATCCACGGCATATACCGCACCACGGCGGGCAATGCGGCGCTGATCATGACCAGCGTGCCCTTGTGGGCCGCCTGCATGATCGCCGCGCTCGGGATGGAGCGCATCCGGGGACGGACCTGGTTCGCCCTCTTTTTCGTACTGGGAGGCGCCATGACGGTCGTGGTCGGCGGCGGCGGAGCGATTTCCTTCGACAGCGGAATATTCGTCGGGAATGCGCTGATGCTGTGCGCCGCTTGTTCCTGGGGATGTTATACGGCGCTCAACAAACCGATGTTGCGGCATGTCTCCGCCACCGGATTGACGTTCCTTGCGTTGCTGTTCGCCCTGCCTGTTCTGATCGGGGCGGGCCTCCCGGAAATTTCCCGTACGGACTGGAGCGCGGTAACCCTGAAACACTGGGGAATCATTGTGTTTTCCGGGGGACTTTCCACCGGACTGGTCCTGGCGCTATGGAACAACGCCGTGAACCACGTAGGCGCTTCGCACACCGCCGCCTACGGCAATCTGGTGCCGCTGACGGCGCTCACGGCCAGTTATCTTCTGCTGGGCGAAACGGTAAACCCCATTCAGGTCGCAGGCGGGGCCGCGGTCATCGGGGGGCTGCTGATTCTGCGCCGCATACGCCGGAAATCGCCTCCGGCGTGACGGGGACAAACGGAGCGCGCCGCATGGCGCCTCAGGAGAAGATCACCTGGATATCCGTGTATTCCAGCAAGCCTTCTTCGCCGAATTCAACCCCTACTCCGGAGCGCTTCACCCCGCCGAACGGAGCATTGGGCTGGATCATGCCGTGCTTGTTGATCCAGACCGAACCGCACTCCATGCGATTCGCGATTTCCTTAGCCCTTGCGACGTCCCGGCTCCATACGGACCCCCCGAGCCCGCTCGGGTTGTCGTTCGCCTTCTCGATGGCCTCCTCGACCCGGCTGTACCGGATAACGGGCAACACGGGACCGAACTGCTCCTCGTCCACCAGCCGATCGCCGTTGTCGAGGTCTGCGATGATCGTCAGCGGATAGAAATATCCCTTTCCGCCCATCCTTTCCCGGTATTTTTCCGGATCTTCGCCGAGGAGCGTCTTGCCGCCGGCCTTGCCGCTGGCGGTCAGATCGGCCACGATGTCGTATTGCCTGGCATTCTGAACGGGACCCAGAACCACGTCCTCGCCCGTACCCTCGCCCATTTTCATGTTTTTGGCAATGGCGACGAGTTCGCCGCATACCTCGTCATGCACCTCCTCATGGACGTAGAGCCGTTTCAGCGCAGCGCAGGTCTGGCCGCTATTGATGAACGCGCCCCAGAACAGGCCTTCGGCGATCTCCTTCGGATCCACATCGGGCAGCACGACGCCTGCGTCGTTTCCGCCGAGTTCAAGCGTAAGCCGCTTCATGGTTTCCGCCGCATTCGCCATGACTTTCTTGCCGGTTGCGCAGGAACCGGTGAAAATAATCTTGCTGATCCCTTCATGGGCCGTAATCGCAGGCCCGAGCGTATTCTTGCCGGCGATGCAATTGACCACCCCTTGCGGCAGCGCTTCGTTCATTAGTTCCACGAGCCGGAGCGTGGATAGCGGCGTGAAAGGAGAAGGCTTGCACACCACGGTATTGCCCGCGAGAATCGCAGGAATGCTGTGCCAGACCGCAATCATAACCGGGAAATTCCAGGGGGTGATCGAACCCACGACGCCGATCGGCTTGCGGTGAAGCTCGACCCTGCCCTGTTCGTTGTCCTGAAGGACCTTCACCGGCAGAGAAAGGCTCGCCGTATACCGGGCCCAGGCGACAGCCCCGCCGATCTCCCAGCGGGAACCGAGACCGTTCAAGGGCTTGCCCTGCTCGGCGGTCAGGAGATGAGCCAGCTCTTCCGCATTCTCCTCGATTTTCGAGGCCACCTCCATGCAGGCCGCCTGCCGGTCGGCTTCGGGTACTTCGCGCCATTTTCTGAATGCCCTTTCCGCGGCCGCCACGGCGTCGTCAAGGTGCTTTTTCTGCCCGAGCGGCGCCAGGCCGGCCGGTTCCTCCCTGGCGGGATTAAGCACTTCGAAATGTTCTTCGGTCGGCGCCCTGCCGCCGTCAATAATCAGACAAAACGGTTCCATGGCATACCTTCTGCGTTTTTTATATCGCTACTCTTCCGACGTCGCGTCTTCGGAACCGGGCGGCACATCTCCAAACCGCTCCCGGACCTCCTCCCCGAATCGGTCCGACAAATTACGAACGGCGGGAAATCTTTGGGCGAAAAAATCCCATGTAACGGGGAAGACTGCGGCCACCGGCCCGTACAACACGGAAGCCTCGCGGTGTTGAGGATTCGGCGCGTTGAAGAAATTCAGCGCCAGAAACAGCACGCTCAGCAGAAGCGCCGCCTGGCACAGGCCGAATACCGCCCCCGCCATCCGATTCAAAATGCTCAGCCGAAGCATCTTTAGACTGGTTTCGATGATCTTCGCAAGCGCGTAAAGCGCCAGTTGCGCGGCGGCAAACACGACAATGAAGCCAAGAATCGGCGCAACGCCCGCCCCGGCGCCCAGAATTCCGCCTATGGCGTTCCCTACGGGGTGCATCAGTTCGAGCGCAAGCACGATGGACAGCGCCGTACCCGCAAGCCCCACGATCTGGCGCACCGCCCCGGTGGACAAGCCGCGCGCCAGTCCTGTCAGCAAGCCGGCGACGATCAATATGTCGAGCACGGCGGAAGACATACAGCGCTAAAAGCGGGAAACGCCTGAAGAAATCGGAGAAAAACCGAACCCGGTGCGGACATACCGTAGAGTGCGGCAAAAGGAATAGCGGCGCCATGCAAAGACCCGAAGGCGCCAGCCCCGTCAAAAATGATATTTCATGACGAGGCTTATTCCCGCCGCGTATATCGTCCCCGTGGACATAGTCCCTTTTACCGGTTCGCTGCCGTCGCGTCGCACGTTAGGCGCATGGCTACGCAGCGGGTCCCAGATAATATCGTCGGAGAACGAGCTGTAAATCACGGTGCGAGCCTTGAGGCCCAATGTGACTTTTTCGCTGACCGCATAGTCCGTCCCCGCCACGATCTGATAAGATAGATGGGTGTCCTTGAACGTGGTTTCTCCGACGGACACAGTGCCGGCCAGCGTCTGTGCAATCTGTTCCGCGTTGGGCAGATCGCTCCCCGTTTCAATAGCCGCAGGATCCAGGTTGCGCGCCCACACGGCGCTGTATACGGCATTCGTGAAGGCAAGCCCTATCCCCCCTCCTGCGTAGGGACGGTACTTGTTGTCGCCGGTCGGTATGTCGATATAGGCGTTGGCCAGGACGTGACTTGCGGTGACAATCCCCAGCCGCTCTGCGGCGAATTCCAGTTCGCCGCCCAGTTTGGCTACATTTATGTCCGCAGAACTTCGTACGGGAGATTGCTGGGAATAATTGGAAGCGCGAAACAGATATTCGGCTTCGAGGCGCACCAGAGGATGTACTGCATACCCCACCGCAAGGCTTGTCGTCAGGCCCCGCGCGCCATCAAACGCCACTTCCCAAGTGTCATCCACCCCTCGGGGGCCAGTGCAGCCCGGTACGGAGGCATACGTTGGATTAATAAATTCGTCGCACACGCTGGGCCGGTCATTGGCCTCCCCGCTCATATCCCATCCCGACGCGAAATGCCCTCCCAATTCCATAGACAGGTAAGCGCGCGAGGCAGGCTGGGCAAAGCCGGACGGCGCGAGCAGCGCAAGACACGCAAGGCTGCACCCGAAAACAAGAATGCGCCTGATGGTCGGGTTACTTTTTCCGGGAAGCGAGAAAGAAAAAAATTCCCTTTGCATAATCTTGCTCATAATGGTTTGAGAAGCAGGGCCTTGATTCATGACGCGGTCGGACGCGAAGTATTCCCTTCGCCCCGCGCCGGGCTTTCGCGCAAACGCATCTTCGGGATGCGCCAGTAGGTCAACGCGCGCCACGCCCACTCCAGCGGGCCGTAGGCGAAATACCGCAACCAGAGAGGCGACAACCACAACTGAATAAGCCATACGCCGATAACGACAAGGAGTTGCACGTAGCGCTCAACCGCGCCGAAAAGGCCCAGGCCGTGTCCGTAGAAAAGGAAGGTGCACAACACGGTTTGCAGGATGTAGTTCGTGAAGGCCAGCCGACCTGCCGCAGCGAGGCGGCGTTGCAGACCGGGCCATACGTCTTTTTGCGCCGCCAGCATGACAAGGCCCAGATAGCCGAGCGCGACGCCCATGCTGCCCCAGTAGTTGAACTGCGATCCGGTAAAGAATGAGCGTTGCCAGGTCCAGCCCCCGGAAAAATTCCACCACAGGCCCGCGGCGATGAGAGGCAGACCTGCCCCGAAACCGATCATGGCCAGGCGACCGTAAAAGCGACTACTCCGTACGGCGCTCAATACGCCCCATTTGTACAGCGCCATGCCCAGCAGCATGGCCCCGGCGCATCGCCATAGCAGCGTAAGCGGCAGAACCCAGAAGTACATGGCGAGCAGGGCGTCTGTGCGATATGCCTGCTGCGCCACCCAGCGTCCCTGATACGCCGCCACTTCGGCTTCGAGCGAGGCGGCGTCCGGCGCCCAGGTGGACACAATATCTGCGGCGGCTTCCGGGGGAGCGTAACTCAATCCCCAGGCAGACGCCAGATACAAAAACGTGGATACGGAGAAAATGCAGGCGCCCAGCGCCGCCAGTGTCCGAGGCGAACGGTTGCGAAACAGGTATACGGCGCATCCGCACAGGGCATACGGAACCAGAATATCTCCCATCCACAGAAACAATCCATGGGCCAGGCCGAACGCGAGCAACCAGAACATTCTCCGGTAATGCACGGCGGCGGCGCGGCCGCCGCGCGCCTCGACCCGCTCCGCAAACAGGCAAATCCCTGCTCCGAACAGCATCGAAAACAAGGTGAGGAATTTCTGATCGGCCAGCACATGGCTGATCAGCCAGGCCGTTAGGTTGGCGCCGGCGAGGTCGCCCCAGGCCGTGGGGTTCATGTAGGCGGCGCCCGGCATGGAAAACGCCTGCACGTTCATAATAAGAATGCCAAGCAGGGCAAATCCCCGAAGCGCGTCAAGGCTTTCGATGCGTTTGCCGGGAGCGATCAGGCTATGGACGGACATGGCGGAGGGCATGATGAATGTCCGACAAGGCTGTTCGGATTATGGCTGCGTTGGAGCGAGTCCGGGTTTCAAGATACCGCCGCCGGAAAGGCTTCGCTATGCGCGTACGGTATTTTCTGGCGTTTTCCGCCGCCTTTTACGAGAATGTGTTTCGGACGCGCGCCGAGTTTTTGAAGTATTTCGTCCACGCGATGGCCCACGCCAGCGAGAAAAGTATTATCCCCGGAAAAATCATCAGTTCGGCGAGCATCTCTCCACTGTGCGGTCGCGGCCAGCCCGTCAGAATTCCGTCGAACAACGCGCCATATAACATGCGCGCGGTAATCAGAATGGATCCAGTCCACAACGCCGCCACGTTCCACTTCGGCGCCGCGGGAGATTTGCGCAGCAAGAGCCATAGCGGAGCGGCCAGCGCCAGGAAGATCGCGGCCATCAGCGCGAGGGGATACTCGAAAAACCATCCCGACAGGCCTGCCGCATAGAACAACAGGACAGGGATTGTGGCGACGAGGTAGACCAGTAGCCAACCTCCTATGCCTTTCCGGCGCCGTTTTTCTTTCATGCTTCCTCCTGTTCGGTTGATGTTTTCTCCGTCGCGACTCGTTCCGCGGGCGCCCGCCGGGTAGCCCGCCGGGTCGGTTTATTTTCGGTGAAATGCGCGAATCAACGGGCAATTGACAAAATAGGCTAAAAAAGTCTCATATCCTGCCATACGGGTTAACGCGCAACGCCCGGCGTATGCATTTGCCCGGACATGGTCCCCCGTAAAAAACAATCTGAACGCCAGAAAATGTTGTCATTGAAGTCGTCGCTTACGTCCGCCGTCGTGCTTGCCGAAGCCACCCGGCCCTACGAACAGCCTGTAATGAACAATGTTCATCGCTCGGAATACGCGGAAGCCATTGTCGCGCTCGCGCTCAAGGGTAGCGGCTGGACCCGTATGAAACCATGGGACGGATGGGATTGCGAACACGAATCGGGCCTGCGACTGGAAGTCAAACAGTCCGCGGCGGCGCCAACGTGGGGACGCATGGAAAACCGCACTTTTCCGCGCTTCGACATTGCTCCCCGGAAAGGATTTTGGGCAAAGGAAGAAACCTGGGTACCCCTGCCCGAACCCGGCCGCCTTGCAAATATCTATGTGTTCGCCTGGCACGGCGAACCGCGGGACACGGCGGATCAGCGGGATCCTGCCCGTTGGGAGTTTTTCGTGATTCTGACGCGCGATTTGCCTGCGAAGCAGCAAACCATCAGCCTCACAAGGATTCGCCGCCTTGCAATCCCTTGTACTGTAAACGATCTTGCGGCGACAGTGGAAATGTCTGCGGCGGCGCTGTGAGCGGCGGCGGGCACTCGCGCGGCGGACGTATTTATTTTCGGTCAGGCGCTCGCAAGGGGTTTGCAAACATTCTGCAATGCCTTTCGATGCAAGTCGGCGGACTCCGGGTAAAAACAGCAGCAGATAATCAGAGCATCCCGGGCGACATGCTATCGCATTATACGATGCAGCATGACGCCTCTTTGAACCGCTATGGCGCGGAGTTCCCCGCAGTTTATCCGGATGTGACGCAGATGGCCTGTTTCAGGTAGTCCTCTCCGGTGATCTGGCTCGCCAGAAACTGCGCCAGATCCGCCCGCGGGATGGTTTTGGTCGGCGCAGAATTCGACGGCAGGATTCTTCCGGAACCCGACTTGTCCGTAAGGATCGCGGCGCGCACTGCCGTCCAGTCGAATTGATCGTCGCCAAGGATTTCCTCCTCGCGGACATGCTCGGACAGTATGGTTTTCAACAGGGTCGAAAACAGCAGTTTCGAATACCAGGGAATGCGTTTCCAACTTTCGCCGACGCCGGCGGCAGAGATGAAGACAACCCGGCGAACGTCATGGGAACGCATCGCTGAACGAATATTCTTTGCTCCCTGGCTCAGTGTCGTCCGGTCTTTGGCGCTGATGGGGCCAAGGCAGACCAGCACGACATCCTGACCGGCGACGGCCCGGGAAACTGTCTCGGCGTCGAGCACATCGCCTTGCATTTTCGCCACGGTTTCATTTGCGTAGCGGCGCTCGACCGATCGGCCAAAAACAGTGACGTCATGCCCGGCCTCGACAGCCTTGCGCCACGTCAATTCGCCCGTTTTTCCTGTGGCGCCGAAAACAACAACCTTCATGTGCTAACCTTGATTCTGGATAAGCGGTAATCTGGTGAGGCGAGGACTCCCCACATAGCTCCGTAAATATAACATCGTTTATTTTATATCCAAGAATGCTTCAATGAGGCCGGAGCCGCACGGCTCCGGAAATATCTCCTCTGCGTCCAGCAGGCCGCTACGGGTGCGGCTGCTTCAATGAGGCCGGAGCCGCGTGGCTCCGGAAATACAGCGGCTTGCGATCCGGCATGCCCAGCGCTTGCGCCGGGCTTCAATGAGGCCGGAGCCGCGTGGCTCCGGAAATGCGACCACGCCGACGACCTCGGCGGCGCCACCAGATACGGCTTCAATGAGGCCGGAGCCGCGTGGCTCCGGAAATAATCCAAACTACGCCAATGAGTGCCAGATCAAGTTCTAGCTTCAATGAGGCCGGAGCCGCGTGGCTCCGGAAATCCACGCCTCCGGGCGTCTGGCATACCTCGAATCGCTGCTTCAATGAGGCCGGAGCCGCGTGGCTCCGGAAATCCACGCCTCCGGGCGTCTGGCATACCTCGAATCGCTGCTTCAATGAGGCCGGAGCCGCGTGGCTCCGGAAATTACCTGGGCAATGCCTGGGCGCGTACCTGGCAATGTGCAGCTTCAATGAGGCCGGAGCCGCGTGGCTCCGGAAATGTCGACACGCGAGACGTTACCGCTGCGTTGTCAACGAGCTTCAATGAGGCCGGAGCCGCGTGGCTCCGGAAATCGTCTCCTGCTGGTCCGACGCGTACGTCGCGGAGGAGCTTCAATGAGGCCGGAGCCGCGTGGCTCCGGAAATATGGGCACCGCTGAACAAGGAGTACGCGGCGCGCAAGCTTCAATGAGGCCGGAGCCGCGTGGCTCCGGAAATGCACGTGGGATTTCTCGGCGCCGCGGCACCGGCGATGCTTCAATGAGGCCGGAGCCGCGTGGCTCCGGAAATACCACACCCCAGACCCGATGCCTAATCCCGGATTGACGCTTCAATGAGGCCGGAGCCGCGTGGCTCCGGAAATCCGGTTCCTTTGTGGGGAATTTTACCCTATTTACCCCGCTTCAATGAGGCCGGAGCCGCGTGGCTCCGGAAATTACTTCGTCGCGGCCCGGATCGAGGCGGCGGACCTCGCTTCAATGAGGCCGGAGCCGCGTGGCTCCGGAAATACCCCGACAGCGACCCCATACAGGCGATTCTCGAGGCGCTTCAATGAGGCCGGAGCCGCGTGGCTCCGGAAATGCGTCGAGATAATGCGTACCTGCCCCCCCCACATCCGGCTTCAATGAGGCCGGAGCCGCGTGGCTCCGGAAATGGGCCTCCGGCAGACGCGCGGCATGGACCTCGCGTCCTGGCTTCAATGAGGCCGGAGCCGCGTGGCTCCGGAAATGCGCGTACAGGATATACGGCGACGTCATGCTCACGGGGCTTCAATGAGGCCGGAGCCGCGTGGCTCCGGAAATGATAGTAGCCATATCAGAGTATCAGAGCATGCGAAAATGCTTCAATGAGGCCGGAGCCGCGTGGCTCCGGAAATAACGCTCCTACTCGTGCAAGGACCAGCAGGTAGCGGGCTTCAATGAGGCCGGAGCCGCGTGGCTCCGGAAATATGCTGTATCTGACGTCGCAAAATTTGAACGAAAATGCTTCAATGAGGCCGGAGCCGCGTGGCTCCGGAAATGCGACCACGCCGACGACCTCGGCGGCGCCACCAGATACGGCTTCAATGAGGCCGGAGCCGCGTGGCTCCGGAAATGGGCGCGCATGGCGCGCCCGCACCATCTACGAGACGCTTCAATGAGGCCGGAGCCGCGTGGCTCCGGAAATGTCTCGAACTCGATGTTCATTGAGGTTGCCGACTGGCTTCAATGAGGCCGGAGCCGCGTGGCTCCGGAAATGCCCCCCTCTGCTATCGTGCGGAGGGCGCCGGGAGGGCTTCAATGAGGCCGGAGCCGCGTGGCTCCGGAAATGGCGAGCAGCGACGCGTCCGTCGCTCCCGCGACGGCGCTTCAATGAGGCCGGAGCCGCGTGGCTCCGGAAATGATCTACGGAGCATCTGTTTCGCCGACGTAATAGCCGCTTCAATGAGGCCGGAGCCGCGTGGCTCCGGAAATTGGACGAGATCGCGCGCGAGGCAGAGTACCTGGCCGAGCTTCAATGAGGCCGGAGCCGCGTGGCTCCGGAAATATCGAGCGCGAGATCATACCCGCCGCGCCCTGATGCGCTTCAATGAGGCCGGAGCCGCGTGGCTCCGGAAATGGTACGAATGACGCAATCCTTCGAAGTCGAATACCGCGCTTCAATGAGGCCGGAGCCGCGTGGCTCCGGAAATAGACGTGGACGGCCCTCCGCAGGCATCCGATGGTCCTGCTTCAATGAGGCCGGAGCCGCGTGGCTCCGGAAATGCGCGATGTAGTATGTAGGTCCGCCCAAGAAGGCGGCGCTTCAATGAGGCCGGAGCCGCGTGGCTCCGGAAATTCCTCGGCGCGCAGACGTGGACGGCCCTCAGGCGCCATCCGCTTCAATGAGGCCGGAGCCGCGTGGCTCCGGAAATCAGGCGATGGCGTATATGGGTCAAGAGACGGCGGCGCTTCAATGAGGCCGGAGCCGCGTGGCTCCGGAAATGTGATCGCGCCGGACGGATAGAGCAGGTACACGTCCCCGCTTCAATGAGGCCGGAGCCGCGTGGCTCCGGAAATGAGCGATAGCCGCCGAGGGCGCGGGTGCTCCATCCTGCTTCAATGAGGCCGGAGCCGCGTGGCTCCGGAAATGTCGGAGACGTCCACCTGCACGCGCAACATGCCGTCGCTTCAATGAGGCCGGAGCCGCGTGGCTCCGGAAATTACCAGTCGCAGCGGACGAGCCGCCGCATCACGCAGGCTTCAATGAGGCCGGAGCCGCGTGGCTCCGGAAATGAGACATTCGCGTCTCTAGTCCAGGCCGGGCGGTACAAGCTTCAATGAGGCCGGAGCCGCGTGGCTCCGGAAATCAGGTACGCCATCCAGTCGCGTAGGAGCCCCCGGCGGCTTCAATGAGGCCGGAGCCGCGTGGCTCCGGAAATAGTAACGCCTTGCGCCTGCCTCGCGCATTGCAATTGGCTTCAATGAGGCCGGAGCCGCGTGGCTCCGGAAATCGGAAAACCCTCTCGACGAATGGCTTTTGATCCGGCCTGCTTCAATGAGGCCGGAGCCGCGTGGCTCCGGAAATGCAACCTGTAGACCCCACCCCACCCCACCGAGTAGATGCTTCAATGAGGCCGGAGCCGCGTGGCTCCGGAAATTCCTCCTCGACGCGGAGCGTCCTGGTGATCCAGCCAGCTTCAATGAGGCCGGAGCCGCGTGGCTCCGGAAATAACCTACCGATTCGATATGGCCATGATGCCCGACGGGCTTCAATGAGGCCGGAGCCGCGTGGCTCCGGAAATGCTCGAGGAGATGCTGGGGATACTCGGCCTCCTGACGCTTCAATGAGGCCGGAGCCGCGTGGCTCCGGAAATAGGCGCGCCTCGACGAGATCATCGCCTACATCGCCAGGCTTCAATGAGGCCGGAGCCGCGTGGCTCCGGAAATGTACCCGCGAACGAAAAGATCGTTGAGACCGTCCAGCTTCAATGAGGCCGGAGCCGCGTGGCTCCGGAAATTGGAAATGGATCGTTTGATTGCCGAACGTGAGTAACGGCTTCAATGAGGCCGGAGCCGCGTGGCTCCGGAAATGCCCGGAGATATCCGAAGCAGATAGCCGGTCGAATGTGCTTCAATGAGGCCGGAGCCGCGTGGCTCCGGAAATGTCTCCGTGTTTGGTGTGGTGTGTTTGGTGTGCATAGCTTCAATGAGGCCGGAGCCGCGTGGCTCCGGAAATCCGACGATATACCGGGTGCTACGTATCCAGTCATTGCGCTTCAATGAGGCCGGAGCCGCGTGGCTCCGGAAATTCGACAGTCACGCCGTCTTGGCCGACTTCGCCATCGCCAGCTTCAATGAGGCCGGAGCCGCGTGGCTCCGGAAATGCGACCTACCGATTCGATCTGGCTGTGGTGGCCGGGCTTCAATGAGGCCGGAGCCGCGTGGCTCCGGAAATACGCGCGATGGACCTGGCGTCGTGGAAATATGCGACGCTTCAATGAGGCCGGAGCCGCGTGGCTCCGGAAATGTTTCGGGGCGGGTGGATAGCGTGGATAGCTACGAGGCTTCAATGAGGCCGGAGCCGCGTGGCTCCGGAAATCGCTCCGCAACCTGTAGGGCCATGTCATGTTAGGAGGAGCTTCAATGAGGCCGGAGCCGCGTGGCTCCGGAAATGCGGATGACCTGAACGATGGATGGAAAATCCATAAGGTGCTTCAATGAGGCCGGAGCCGCGTGGCTCCGGAAATTCTGGAGCCGCCCGGCTCTGACAAGTACGGCAAAACGCGCTTCAATGAGGCCGGAGCCGCGTGGCTCCGGAAATGACGAGGACGCCTACGGCGCGGCGGAGGAAATACTCGCTTCAATGAGGCCGGAGCCGCGTGGCTCCGGAAATTCGCCTTCTCGAACTTATGACACCCCCCCCTGTCAGCTTCAATGAGGCCGGAGCCGCGTGGCTCCGGAAATACGCACGTGGATGACAACTTCAAGCCGCTTGCGGGGGCTTCAATGAGGCCGGAGCCGCGTGGCTCCGGAAATGCGAGCGTCTCCTGCCTGTCGGTCGGGTAGGTCGATGCAGCTTCAATGAGGCCGGAGCCGCGTGGCTCCGGAAATGCGAGCTGATACCGGAGGTGCGCGGCGTCCGAGGGATGCTTCAATGAGGCCGGAGCCGCGTGGCTCCGGAAATTCGCCCTCGCCGTCCGACGCGCGTCTCGGGGACCTCGCTTCAATGAGGCCGGAGCCGCGTGGCTCCGGAAATGACGGCGTACGGCAAATTCCCGGCGAGCGCAGAAAAAGCTTCAATGAGGCCGGAGCCGCGTGGCTCCGGAAATGCCGCATCGACTACGAGCATCTCGCGAGCATCCTGAATGCTTCAATGAGGCCGGAGCCGCGTGGCTCCGGAAATTTTCGGCGCCGCCTTGGCGAGGCCGTCCAGGACGCGCGCGCTTCAATGAGGCCGGAGCCGCGTGGCTCCGGAAATCGGCGGCGGCCAAGTCTCGCGCCATGCCGACGCGGCACGCTTCAATGAGGCCGGAGCCGCGTGGCTCCGGAAATAGACTGGTGGCGGGAAATGCCGCTGACGATCAGGCGGCTTCAATGAGGCCGGAGCCGCGTGGCTCCGGAAATGCAGCGGGTGCACGCCCACATACAGGGCGCGGCGGCGCTTCAATGAGGCCGGAGCCGCGTGGCTCCGGAAATTAGCGCGCCGCTACGGGCCGCAGAGAGTCGACCAAATGCTTCAATGAGGCCGGAGCCGCGTGGCTCCGGAAATACGATCGCCAACGAGCCGGAGGCGGCGGAGAAATGACGCTTCAATGAGGCCGGAGCCGCGTGGCTCCGGAAATCTGGACGGAGGACGCCGCCCCGGTCAAAATAATCGAGGCTTCAATGAGGCCGGAGCCGCGTGGCTCCGGAAATTGCAGATAGCAGGCACGAAAATACACGCGGAGGGCGGGCTTCAATGAGGCCGGAGCCGCGTGGCTCCGGAAATGGGGTAGGGTTTTTTCTTGGCCCCGAACCCCTAATAGCTTCAATGAGGCCGGAGCCGCGTGGCTCCGGAAATAGGATCGAACCTTTCGCCAATGCGCATGGAGGGAGCGCTTCAATGAGGCCGGAGCCGCGTGGCTCCGGAAATGTCGTACGATCCGGTCCATTTCGATCTTCCACTGTGGCTTCAATGAGGCCGGAGCCGCGTGGCTCCGGAAATATAAAAGTACATTCACCTGTAAGCTTCACTAACTACAAGCTTCAATGAGGCCGGAGCCGCGTGGCTCCGGAAATAAGGTCGTTGTTATCAAAGGTCTGCATAGGATCCCGGCTTCAATGAGGCCGGAGCCGCGTGGCTCCGGAAATAGCATCTACCTATCTTCCTGGGGGCGTTTCCCGTTCAAGGCATGATGCGACCGCTGCGCCGCAGCGTACCCGCAATAATACGCATTTTTCTTCCAAATAAGCAAACAAGTTTCGTATCTCCTTGTTGGCGAAGAAGTTATGGCAAAGCGAGGGCTGCCCATGGTTATTGGTCTGTTCAAGTTCTCGCTATACGCGAGGCGCCTTTTCCTCCATGCTAAACGATCACGGCCTGACGGCTTGGCGTCTCGTAAGTTTTCCCCAAACTCTCGACGCGTGGAGCAACTCGCTCCACCAGTCCGATGTCAATGATCAGAATATGATCTTCCGACGGCTTGATCAAGGATTCCAGGCAAGCAGCCATCTCCGCATGTCGCCGAGCCGTCAATCGGCATTGAAAAACGGATAATTGCAGCCAGCGTCCATAGCCTTTCATTGCTTTGAACACCTTGCGCCAACGCCTGGGTTCCGTAATATCGTACGTGACGATGTAGAGCCGTTCGGCAGCCATAGGTCACCTTGGAAGATAGTGAGGATACGTGGATATTTCACCCTGAAAATACCGAATCAGCAAACGCGCCTGAACCTCGATCAGGCGACGCATGGAAACCCGATAACCGAAAAAAGGGTGGGTGGTTTCCTGGTCCATGCGACGCTCGAAAGCCGAGATCACCGCTTTGCGTCCACCAGACTTGAGGGCGCAGGAAGGACCGTTAAGCATAAAGTCGTTTTCCTTGACTTCACCGTTATTGATAGCCTGAATAACGCAGGAATCTGCAATAATAGGCCGAAAAGGCTCCATCAAATCGAGTGACAATGCAGGACGTCCATGCCTGGGCCTGTGATAAAATCCCATGTATGGATCCAATCCCGTGGAGGAAATCGTGGTCGTAAAAGTTTTTGTCAGTAGCGCGTAGGCAAACGAAAGCATGGCGTTGACAGGATCTGTCGGCGGTCGCCTGTTTCGTTTTTCGAACGCAAAAACTGGAAACCGCTCTATGGTTTCCTTTGCAAGCATACTTTCGAATCGACCAAAATAGATCGAAGCGGCCTCTCCCTCGATTCCCAGCAACTCCTGGGCGTCTTTCGTTCTGGACGCTCGCTTCGCCATACGCTGAAGGCGGCGCATGGCCTCTTCCCGCTCGTCTGGTTCTCCTCTCCAGTTTCGCCGCAGCATCGTGCGGGTATTGCGGACTTTGGCTTCGATCAAGCCTTGCGCCAGCGCCAGACATCGCTTGGCGTCGAACGAGAATCGGTACTGTGCTTCGCGGGTCGTTACGTTGCCGTTGCCCGTCCCCACCGTGTGTCCAAGCAACCAACCGCCCATGGAAAACCACGAAACCGGAATTTCGGCGCGCATCAGGGCATGAAGCGCCGGGGTCGTTACGGAAACCGGCCCGAACAACGCCACTTGCGAAACATCAATCATCGGCACCTCTACCTTGTCCGTCTCGGTTTCGACAATGAGTCGCTCCCCTCTTTTGCGCAACTTCGCCCCCGGCGTTTGCACATACAACGGAAGCGCCGGGTCGTCGGAGGGATTCAGCGGGCGCAGATTCGACAGTCCCTTCCGAAAGAGATTCATTTCGTCCGGTAGACAGATTCCGGCCAAAGAGCAGCGCGGGCATTTGGGACTGTCCTCCAGGGGGGGCGGGCGACGAAGCGACGAGGCGGCGTAGCGCAATCCCGCGATGGCTTCGAGCGTTCTGGCCCGCAATTCCTCGTCGAAAAAGACGCGCACCCGTTCGCGCGAACCGGCGTACCACAAGGCTCCGTGAGAAACCTTGTATCCATTATCCTCCAGAATCATGCCCTGTACGCAGACCTGAACCCGCTCCGGTTCATAGGCTCCGGCGGCGATGTGCGGGCGCTTGCCCTTCTTGTAGTCGATCGGCGTTACCGCGCCGTCTTCCGCTTCCAGAACATCCATCTTGGCGATAACCCCAAGCCGTTCCGAGGACATCGTTACGGAACGACCCTTGACCATTTCTTCGCCGAGTTCGTCCGGGGCGGGAAAATCGCCCTTGCCTTCGTCTACGCGGGCATGGACGCGTTTCCCCTGGGCGGTGTCGCCGCTATCGGCCCATTCGTTCTCGACCCATTCCAGATAGGCGAGCCTGGGGCAATACGCCCATTCGTTGACCATGCGGGCCGGGATCAGGGGAACCTCCCCCGAGGCCGGAGGCGGCGGCAAGGCGAGAGAAAGTTGGGAATCCTGGTCCATAGTGGGGGTATATTGCAGCATTCCAGGTGTCTGTATTGTAAAGAACCCTATGGACTTCGGCAACGTAAAATACAAACATGCCAGAGACCGCTGCGATCATCAGGGAAGTCGAAGCAAACCAATGGACAGGCGACGACAAGATAGAATCTGTCCAATGGCTCAATGACTGAAAACTGGCATGAAGAAAGAAAAACGCCTTTCAATTCCATTGAATCCTCGTGAATTTGCCTCTTCATCCTCCCAGAACACCTTGGAGAAATTTTCTGGATGTGGTCTTGCTGGCCACCGAATCTGACACGAAAAAGCATCCGGAATATTCTGCCGCGAAAACAGGCGACGCAGTGGCCGCCGCGAAGCTGGTGTGCGCCCTTGTCGATGAAGCAAGCATTGAAGCAGTGCAAACGCTGGTTGGTCCAATCGATAAGACAAATCCGCCCACGTTGATTAGCGCTCATGCTTATGAACGAGGTGGCGTCAACGCCATCCCTGTCGCATTGGCTATATTTCTCGGCGCCAAACTGGGAATTGCTTTTGAAACTGCGGTCGTGCAGGCGAATATTGCGGCTCATACGGGGGCGGATGGATACGGTCGCCTTGCTCGCCAGGCTCGATTCAAGAGTAGCGTACGCAAAGAACGCGGCTACATTATGGTGGATGATTTCGTCAGACAAGGCGGAACATTGGCCAACCTGCACGGTTGGATCGAACACCAAAGAGGTCGGGTTGTCGGCGCCGTTGCGCTAACAGGCAAAGCATACTCCGCTAAACTGAATCCCTCAAGGGGCCCATTGCATGAACTCCGCGAAAAACACGGATGAGATTTCGAGACGTGGTGGCGGAAACGCTTCGGTCACTCCTTTGACTGCCTTACTCAATCGGAGGCTCGGTACCTCGCCCGCTCCCCGGATGCTGACGCCATACGAAATCGAATTGCTGCAGCAGAGTAAAAAGGAAATGGCTGAGGTTGCGGTTGAAGCGCTTGCTGCGCATTCCGATAGCGACGCTTCCCCCGAAGGTCTGTTCGCCAAAGAGAACTAATTCCACGCAACAGCCATGGATGAAGTAGTTCAGAGAATGGTGCAATCCATCGTCGCGGAGGTCAACCCGGAGCAGGTGATTCTTTTTGGGTCACGCGCTTCCGGAAACGAAAGGAAAGATTCGGACGTGGACCTGATAGTTATTGAGTCGGCTCCTTTCGGCAAGACGCGAAGTCGCCGACTTGAAGCAGCCCGCCTATACGAAACAGTCGCGGACTTTGCCATTTCGGCGGACATTCTGGTCTATAGCAGCGATGAGGCAGACCGTTGGCGTGGTTCGCGCAACCATGTACTCGGACGGGCGCTTCGGGAGGGGATGGTGCTCCATGCTAGAGATTGACGATGCCCGCGAACTTCTGGCGGCCGCGGATCGCGATTTGTCGGCATTGCGCGGGATGGAGGATACTACCGTCTTCGCCGATGAAATTGCCGGTTTTCATGCACAGCAGGCAGCCGAGAAATTCTTCAAGGTCTGGTTGATCCTGCAAGGCGTGGAATATCCCCGGACACACAGCCTTGCGCAACTTATTGGGCTTATCGAACGGCGGGATAACTCTGTGGCAATGTTTCGAGAATTGAACGAATACACACCATACGCAGTGCAATTTCGCTATGACGCCATGGAAATGGATTTAGAGCTGCTTGATCGACAGCAAGCGGTGCAGCGTCTGGAATATCTGAGGACGCATGTTTATCGCCAACTTGGCGAAATATAATCGCTATGAACCCAGGGCGTGGCCGCTAAACCCCTCTCTTGCAAGCGGCGAAATCGTTTGCATTGTACGGAACATTGACCAATCTGCGCGGTTGGATCGAACATCAAGAAGGCAGGGTTGTCGGCGCCGTGGCGCTAACAGGTAAACCATACTCCGCTAAACTGAATCCCTCCAGGGGCCAATTGCATGAACTCCGCGAAAAGCACGGACCGGATTTTGAGAAGTGGTGGCGGAAGCGCTTCGACCACTCCTTCGACTGCCTCACTCAATCGGAGGCTCGGTACCTCGCCCGCTCCCCGGATGCTGACGCCATACGAAATCGAATTGCTGCAGCAGAGTAAGAGGGAGATGGCTGAGGTTGCGAGTGAAGTAATTGAGAGCGATACTGGCGCATGGAGAGATTGAAGGCTTGTTTTTCGAGACATTGTTACTGAATCAGGAGAACGACGATGCCGAAGGCAGCCTGGATAGAAGCCGTTGAACGCTGGCGTAGCCTCCCGCCGGAGGAAAAACGCAGGCGGCATCTGGAAGCGATTCCTGGTCATGTCGCCAACTCGATGGCGATGGAGGGCGAACCGGTGGACGAGGAATGGATTCGGGAACGACTCGCCCGCCATGTTCGGCAGTCGGTTGCGCCGAAGTGCTCTGTAGAATCATGAGGTCTCGGGGATTAGACCATTGTGTAATTATAATTTTCCGATTTGATCATTGAATAATCGACTGACCAAAGTATTTAGCGAATTGACGGGCAAAGAAAAGCCTTTTCAATGGCAACAGCGGCTATTGCAATTGTTGCTGGGCGGCGAAATACCCCCAGCTGTCGATATTCCGACTGGCCTCGGCAAAACGTCCGTGATGGCTTTGTGGTTGATAGCACTGGCCAAGGGGGCAAATCTTCCGCGGCGCCTTGTGTATATCGTGGATCGTCGCGCTGTGGTCGATCAAGCCACACGATTTGCAGAACGGTTGCGACGTAACATGCCTGCTAATCTGGCGGAGAAGCTGGGTCTTGATGAACCCCTTCCCATTTCCACCTTGCGCGGGGGATTCGCCGACAACCGCGATTGGCTCGAAGATCCGGCCAGGCCAGCCATCATTGTTGGGACCATCGACATGATTGGTTCAAGACTGCTCTTTGAGGGATACGGCGTATCCAGACGCATGCGTCCGTACCATGCCGCCCTGCTGGGCGTCGATTCCCTGTTATTGCTGGATGAAGCACACCTCTGCCCGCCATTCGAGGCCCTGATTCGTCAAATGGAAACGGAGCGCAACGGACAACTTGGCGGAACGTCGGAGCACAATTCCTTTACGCCGGATTTTCGCTTGATGGCGCTCTCCGCCACGGGAAGAAACCCGGGGGAAACGCATGCCGCATCTGTTTTCAGGCTTGAAGAGAGCGACAGGGAGGAACGCCAGGTACGGCAGAGGCTGACGGCAAGAAAAAGACTCAAAATACATGAAGTCGATCCCAAACAGTCTCTTGTAGAATCTATTACCCATCGCGCCATTGAACTTGGCGGAGATTCCGCCGCGGCCCAACGCGTACTTGTGTATTGCCATAGCAGAAGAATCGCCCTTGAAATAAAAAACGAGATAGACAAACGGTGCAAAAAAAGGCGGAAAGATGGCGAATTAGCGTCGGGACACGAATCGAATCTTCTTGTTGGAGAACGAAGGATTTATGAGCGAACGGCGCTGGAGACGTGGCTTGATTGTAACGGCTTTCTGGGGAGCTCGGAATATGTGCCTCAAAAACCAACGTTTCTGATTGCGACCTCCGCCGGAGAAGTGGGCGTGGATATGGATGCGGATCACATGGCATGCGACCTCGTGGCGTACGAGCGCATGGTGCAACGGCTTGGACGCGTCAATCGAAGGGGCGGAGAAGGACGAATCGCTATGGTAGACGTATTTGCGGTACGCCCCCTACAGGCCAAATCCACTAAAGCCGACAGGGAACGATACGAAAAGGAAATCAATATTTTCGAAAACCAGATCGCCCCGCTGCATCGGCTTCCTTGGGGAGAAGACGAGCGTTTCGACGCCAGCCCTTCCGCGATAACCGAATTGAAGCGTGACCACCCAGATGTTGTAGATAAGGCTACGACATGCCCGCCATTGCATCCCGAACTGACCCGACCGCTGGTGGATGCCTGGTCCATGACTTCGCTCAAACAACACGAAGGTCGGCCTGAAGTCGCTCCTTGGCTGCGGGGTTGGGAAGAAGAGGACGAACCGCAAACAACCTTGGCGTGGCGAAAGCATCTTCCTTATGAGCGCAGAGATGAAAATACCGACTTGCCGTCGTCTATGGCAACGGATTTTTTCCGCTCGGCGCCAATTCACGCCACGGAGAAACTGGAAGCGCTATCCGGTCGGGCGTTTGATTGGCTGCTAAAACGCGTAGTGCAAATCGGCAAGCGCAGCAGAGACGATACGTGGGCGATCAAGGACGACGAAATTGTTGCTGTCTTCCTGAATCAGGCCGGAGAATATGTGTCGCATGCCAAAATGCACGAACTGAAGTATTTGAGCGCACCGGCGAAAAGCCTGAGTAAAATCGAAAAACGAAATCGGGATCGTCTAAAGAAAACATGGAAAGACCGCCGCCTTCCGGGAGCGTTGCTGGTTCTGGACGTACGCATAGGCGGCTTGCGAGATGGTATGCTGGATGACAAATTTGCAGACGAAGTGCCCGCAGCGGACGCGAATCCGGATTGGCAGGCCCTGAAGGAAGATGCATCTGCCGCACAATCGCAGCCACTCATCGGTTTTCGGATAGAAGAGGTAACAAGCGGCGAACAGGAAGAAGCCCTTGCGTTGCCTGGCGAAATAGAAGGCTGGCGCCATGTGCAAACTTTCGAAACTGATTTCAATGCAGGCGGCGTGGCGTGGCGGGGCCTGGCGATCTTCAAGCATCCAGAGCATGAAACAGACGAAGACGCTCGATCCATTGCTTCTGCGCCGCAAAGCCTGGCTGAACATTCGGCGCAAACCGCGGCGCTTGCCTGTGAGATGTCGAAATGTCTTAAGTTGCCTCCGGCAGAAGTAGAAGCAATCGAACGCGCCGCCAAATTGCACGACGAGGGCAAAGCGGCGCCCCGCTGGCAAAACGCGATGAATGCGCCGAAAAACGGCCAACCCTACGCCAAAACCAGCGGCGGCGGCAATTGGCGCCTCCTTGAGGGCTATCGCCACGAATTCGGATCGCTGCTAAAAGCAGAACTGGAGGACCTGCCAGAGAATACCCGCGACTTGATCTTGCACCTGATCGCGGCGCATCACGGCCATGCTCGTCCGATCATCCGTTTCGCAGGGTGCGAAGACGGGCCACCCTCTTTACTTGAATCAAAGGCGGGAGAAGCGGCGTTGCGCTTCGCTCTCTTGCAAAAGCGTTATGGGCCTTGGGGTCTCGCTTGGCGCGAAGCTATTCTTCGCGCGGCAGATCAACGCGCCTCGCGAGAATTATCCGAGACGAACAGCGAGCAAAGCAATGGCTGAGTCCAGCGTACCAGTGGATTTGCTCAATCCGGGCCAAGTGTTCGCATGCCTCGGGATTCTGGAAGCAGCTGACATACTGCTCGGCGACGCTAAAGGCACTTTTGACTGGACTGAAGGAAATAAAACTGTTTTCCGCGTTTCATCTGCTGGCTCTATACCGCCCATGGAGCGAATCATGCAGTTTCTGAAGGAGGCCAGCATTCAGGTTCGCGCGCCTCACGAATCGCCTAACTTAAACGGGTGGAAAACGAGCTGGGGTGATCCGCCAGAAGTCAATGCGCCGGAAGAACCTTTCCCCTTTCCTGATCCCGCTTCGCCCGCTACGCTACCCGTTGCGCTAAGGAATTCAGAGGGACATGTCGTAACGGTGGATTATTGGGGCGATGCCACCCGCCGAGACAATGTCAAATTCTGGGCAGGCTCTGGAGGTTATCCCGGGGCTGCCCTTTTGCGGGACGCTATCGAAGATATCCGCGGCGATCTGCTGTCCCACGCGAACAATCCATTCGCACTGTCTACCGAACAGTCAAGCAGCTTCCGCTTTGATTGGCGTCGCGACTATATTCCGGTTCAGGATGGCTTCTCGCCGAACAAGCATGCGAATATTCAAATGGCGGGCTTTCCCGTCGTCGAAATTCTTGCAGCCATAGGCATGGCGCACGCCCGGCCATGCCGAAAAGTCAAACTGGAATACAAGTACGGTGTGCTCGGCTATCGAAACGACCTGCTGCTTGACCCTGTTTTTCACCGGGCGGCGCTGGGGGCAGGCTCATCCCCTGTTCCAGGTTGGCCTTTTCGCCGCTTCGACATGCGCCTCGACTGGCCAGGACAAGAGGGACAGGCGCGTTGCATCACTCAAGTTACAGAGGAAACCATAGACCAATGACCATTTCGCTTACCCATGAACGACTCAACGCATTCGCGGACGACCCGAGCGGCCCCGTAGCGCTTCACTTGCGGCAGCCGCTGGCCCCTGTCGAAGGACCCGGTTCCGTAATCTTCCCGCCAACCTATGCGGACATTGGCTACAACATTGACGAACTTTCAGACGGAACAAGGATCGCCAGCATTGACAGCGTTGGCTCTCAGGCCAATCGCATAGAACCCGTGTTTTTACAGGCACGGGAAGGCGATCCGGAAAACCCGCTCGCCAGCCTGGTTCCACAGATAGAAATTCGTTACGGCGACGACAAATCCGTATCTATTCTGGAAATTGGGCATCGCTTGGGCGACGCACTCATTCGTTCCACGGAACTCAAGGATGAAGCACAGGAAGCCTTCAGGGTCTTGCTTGACAAAAACGACGCAGCGCCCTTGGCCAAACTTGCCCCCACATCGCTGGTGTTCGGGGTCTGGGATTCCCGGGATACGCTGGCCAAAGTGCCGCGGCTTGTGCAATCTACGATCCGGGCCGACGATGTGGAGGCGCTTACCCGCTCGGCGCAATACAATCCTGCGCTGGATTACGCCGAACTGGATGTTTTTTCCGAAAAAGACAAGGAAAAACAGCAGGGCGACCCCAAGAGTCCGCTTGCGAAGCGCGGGTTCGTTCACGTGCCCGCCGTGAAAACGCACGGCGGGATCATCGCCCGGGGACCCATACTGCGAAACGTTACGGTCAATTTGATCGCCCTTCGCCGCTTGCAGGGAGAAAATGATCGAGCATTGCGGCGCTACATACTTGGATTGTGCCTTGTTGCGGCAACCGCGCCGATAGACGGATTTCTGCGCGCAGGATGCCTGCTTACCCCGGATCCGGACAACCAAGACATTTGGCGTTCCGTGGCGCGAAACGGCGAGCGCACCCCGGTCGAATTGACTGAACAAATCGCTTTTGAATATGCCCGCGAGGCAGCAAATCGTTTCGGTGTTGGAGAAAGCCGAAACGTAGCGTTCGACAAAAAACTCGCGGCGGCGGATACGAAGGCCAAGACAAGGGAGTCGTGATGTCTCAATCGCTTCTGATTGCGGTACGCTTCCACGAGGGCCGCTATCATGGCCAGCAGGACGGGTTCACCGAATCCTTTGGTTGGCCCCCCTCTCCGGCACGCCTTTTTCAGGCGTTGGTTGCGGGGGCCGCCCGAGGAGCACATTTGCTGTTGGAAGATCAGCGAGCGCTCCAGTGGATGGAGCGGCAAGGCCCGCCCAAAATCGCCGCGCCCGCCGTTCGGCGAGGGCGATCTGTCAGGATATTTGTTCCGAACAACGATCTGGACGCCGTGGGCGGCGACCCGGCCCGCGTCAGCGAAATACGGGTGGGGAAGCGGTGGCGGCCCTGTTTTTTCGATGTTTGCGAACCCGTGCTCTACGTTTGGGATTTCGAATCGGGAGAAAAGGAGGCGTTACATATCTGCAACATCGCGGAAAGGTTGCACCAACTTGGCCGTACGATTGATATGGCGTGGGCCGAGGGACATGTCCTGGAGCGGCAAGAGGCCCGCAAAAGGCTTGAAGCCTCTTCAGGAACCATACGAAAGCCGCAAGGCGCCGGGACAACGCCCACTCCCCGCCTCGGAACGCTGAATAGCCTGATTTTCAGGCAACAACAGCGGCGCAAACGACTCACTACGGTCTTTGAAGGACGCAAGGCGCATCAGTCATTCGCCCAGCCTCCAAAGGCGTCGTTCGGGCTTGTGGGGTACGATACGCCCGCAAAGCGGTTACACTTTGAGTTGCGCACAGAATCTGGCAGCTTCGCTCCCCAGCCATTAGAATCCGCGGCCTCGTTGATCGCCGGCCTGCGCAATGCGGCCGCCGACCGGCTTGGCGACGCCTTGCCAGATCAAAAGGCGTTATTCGAACGAATCATTATCGGACGAGGCGCAGGGCCTGCGGACCTGGAGCAGCGCATTCGATTGTTGCCCATACCTTCGATCGGGACCAGGCATACAGACCCCTCCATTCGTCGCCTCGCGGTAGAAATTCCCGGCAACTGTCCTGTCAGAATAGATGATTTGCAGTGGGCCTTCGCAAGCATTCAGCCTTTCGATTCAGCCACAGGTCACGTTTGGACAGGAGGTTTGATCTCAACCGACGACTCGCAAATGGCTGATCGTTTCGCGCGATCAAGCAAGAAATTTCGAAGCATTACGCCCGTAGCGTTGCCTGCCGCTTCCCGGCGGCGGCTTGCCAGCATCCATGAAGAAAAAAGAGGCGAAGAGCGATCTCAAGAAGAACGAAAGGCGGCGGGTGCCGTCTCGCAGGCGCTCCGGCACGCTGGAATTCGCGCCCAGCCTACCGATATCCTTCTCCAGAAAGAACCCCTTCAGCCGCGTGGCGCACGAGCCGAAAAGTTTGCAAAAGGTTCTCGTTTCTCCAAACATGCACTTTGGCATGTTGAAATCCAGTTCGCAGAATCGCTTTCCGGCCCACTGGTCATAGGCGACGGCAGATTTTGCGGCCTCGGCTTACTCGAGCCTATCGCGGAACGCATCGACACGGTTACTTTCGGCCTGGATACGGCGCGCATTACTGCCTGGCGGGATAAAGAAGCCCTGGTCAGGCATCTTCGGCGCGCTCTTATGGCGCTTGCCCGCAACGAGGCCGGGCAAGTAGGGCGCCTTTTCTCCGGTCACGAACCGAATGGAGCACCCGCGCGATCCAGCGTGCATGAACACGTTTTTCTGGCCGTAGATAATTGTGGAGAAGACGAAAACGCGAGCCGCCTGATTGTGGCGGCGCCCTGGACATGCGACAGACAAAGCAACCCGCACGCCGGAAATCGCCGGCTGTTTCAACAAGTGACGAGTAATCTCACGGAACTGCGGGCAGGCTACCTGGGACGGTTCGACAATCTGGTCGCAACGCCCGCGGAAGACGGCGACCCGCTGATTGGTCCGGCCAAGCACTGGGTCAGCCAAACGCTTTATATCGCCACCCGGAATCTCAAGAAAAAGAGCGACATCGCCTCGTTCGTTGCAACCGACATCATGGCGGAATGCGCACGGCGAGGATTGCCCAAGCCAACCAGCATAGAAATTTTGACGGCGACGGCAGGGCCGCGCGGCGGACGCCCCGAGGCGAAAGTAGAAATCCGATTTGCAGTAGCCGTTCGCGGACCGCTTATGCTTGGACGAAACAGCCACTCAGGCGGAGGATTATTTCACGCCTTGAAATAAGAAACTCAATCCAGTTAACAGAAAAAGGCAACATGCTGTACAAGCTGAATATGACGGACAAACAGTTCGGCTATATCGAACCTATCGCCTTCAAAGACTTTGCGAACTTCGGTGGTCTCGAAAAAAATTTGGAGGACCTAATAGCCAAGAATCTCTTTGATGTCCTTTATGAAGATGCAAGGTTGCTGCCGATAAGCCAAGAGCGTCATGATCGGGACAAGGTCGCAACCCGACGCCTTAAATCCCAAAAACGCTGCCCAATAAGCCCGGATCGCCTCTATGTGGCTACGCATCGTTGCGCTCAGGATGGGGCACGACTTCTCCCCGCTCTATGTATCTGCGCAGCAACCGGAGGTACATGCACCACCAGAATGAGCACACCCGGTAGTGGTCGGTTATTTCGCGCCATCCCGTATGATAGAAATCGACCTGCGTAGCGTCGCCGACGGTCTTGAGTTGAAACCCGACGCGCGTTCCCATCCAGTCGGGGGCGGCTTTGATCATTTTCCATTCCAGCACGACCCCGGGTTCGCATCGGACGACTTCGGCCCGCCATTGATAATCCGGACCGAACCCGAAGTCGTAGACTGCGCCGGAACGGGGAACGCCGCCTGCGGTCAAGGTCCACCAGGAATTAAGGCCTTCGGCTGTGCTGATGGCTTCAAAAATGCGTTCTTTCGAACCAATGATCGACAGGGTGTGATAGATATCCGGCATTCTTTCGCGAGAAAGTGTTTCTGATGCGCATCGAGTTCTTGAAGTACTTCGTCCAAAGGATCGCCCATCCCAGCGAGAAAATAACTATTCCCGAAAGAATCGGCAGGGCGCCCGGCAGTTCCTCGCTACTCGCTCGCGGCCGGCCCTCCGGGATTTTCGAAAACAACACCCCATATACGATACGTAGAATAATCAGAATAGATTCAGTCCACAATGCAGCGATATTCCACCGCGGCGCGTTTGCCTTGTAGCACCGATCCAGAGCCTAAGACATTGAGGTTCCGCCAGCGCAGGACTTATCCTTGTAATCGCCGCAAAGTCCTCCCATGCGGGACGAACGCCTCCGGAAACCGGCGACCCGGCTTTCCGGTTCTTACTGCAGGCTTTTTCGTCGGACGCATCCCGCTACAGCGGATATGCGACCCGAAAACATCCACTTTTCAAGAAGGTACAGCGTGACCCTCAACGCCACCGGAAGACGCACCGTGGTGCGCGAACGATACGCCCGAGCGGCCCTGACGGGAGACGCCTGCTGCGAGCCTGCGAACGGCGATCCCGTAGCCGCCGATTCTGCCGCAACCGCCTGCGACACGAAGACTGCCGCCGACGAAATCAGCTGCGCCGTCGGCTACGACCAGGACGAACTGGACCGCGCCCCAGAAGGCGCCAACCTCGGCCTTGGATGCGGCAACCCCGTGGCGCTGGCGTCGCTGGTTCCGGGCGAGACCGTGCTCGACCTCGGCTCGGGCGCCGGCTTCGACTGCTTCCTGGCCGCGGAGCGCGTCGGGCCCGAGGGCCGGGTCATCGGCGTGGACATGACCCCCGAGATGGTGGAACGAGCCCGCGCCAACGCGCTCAAGGGCGGGTTCGCCAACGTCGAGTTCCGGCTGGGCGAGATCGAGGCCCTGCCGGTGGCCGACGGCGTCGCGGACATCGTCATCTCGAACTGCGTCCTCAACCTGTCGGCCAACCGTCCGCGCGTGCTGGCCGAGGCAATGCGCGCGCTCAGGCCCGGAGGCCGCGTAATGATCTCGGATCTGGTTTCCGATCTCCCCATTCCCGACTTCATCGCGCACTCGAAGGAGTCGCTGGTCGGCTGCCTTCCGGTCCGGATCGCCGAGTACGAGGCCGACCTCGCCGCCGCGGGATTCACGGACGTCCGCGTCGAAAAGCGGCAGCGCTATCCGTCCGGGCACATCCTCGCCGATCCCCAGGTGCAGGCGGTGATCCATCGCCAACCCGCGCGCGAGGCCGAGGTCCACGCCTTCGTGAAGTCGATACGCGGCGGGACGATTTGCGCCGCAAAGCCTGCGGCAGCAGGATAACGGGATTCGCCAGCAGGGGTCAGGTGGAGGATAAATAGTAATCGCCCGGTTTCGGATTGCTCGGATACATTGGCCCGAGAATCGCAACCGAGACGCTGAATAACGCCCCTACCCCGCCTCCACGATCGCCGCAAAATCCGCGGCCTTCAGGCTGGCCCCGCCAATCAGTCCCCCGTCCACGTCCGCCTGCCCGAAGATCTCGGCGGCGTTGCCCGGCTTGACGCTCCCGCCGTACAGAATATGCAGGGCGCGGCCTATCCCCTCGCCGAATTGCTCGCATAGCCGCCCCCGAATGAAGGCGTGCATTTCCTGCGCCTGATCGGGCGTGGCCGTTTCTCCCGTCCCGATCGCCCAGACCGGCTCGTAAGCAATCACCAGTTGATCCGGGCTGCCCGGCGCCGCCCCGCGCAACCCCCGCGCCAGTTGCCGCCCCACGACCTCCTCCGCCTTGCCCGCCTTGCGCTCTGCCAGCGTTTCGCCTACGCACATGATCGGCGCAAGGCCGTGAGCATGCGCCTGCGCAATCTTTTCGCACACCCCTTCGTCCGTTTCCCCGAAATACTGCCGCCGCTCCGAATGCCCCAGTATAACGTACCGGCACCCCGCCGACGTCAGCATCGGGGCCGATACCTCGCCGGTAAAGGCGCCCGCGTCCTGTGCATGCATGTTCTGGGCCCCAAGGTCCACCGGCGCACCGGCGATCTCCGAGGCCACGGCGGACAGGCTCACGAAAGGCGGACACACGACGACGGTGACCTCTCCGGGGTCTCCCACCGAATCCACGACATCGCGCGCAAGGGCGCGCGCGCCCTCTATGCCCGTATGCATTTTCCAGTTACCGGCGACCAGCATGATATTCAGGGGTTTATGTTGGATGAACGCAAGATAATCGGCGCGACGGCCAAGCCGCGCCATGAAACAAGGCCCGTAAAGCAGATTGGCGACGCTTGCTCCGGCGCCGATACGAATCGCCGGCCATGCCGCTCGCGTTCGACGGACGCCGCTGATCGGAACCCGCTTCAACTCTGCCCGCCCGTCCGCCTCGCCTCCCTTCGAAAGCCTTCGAATATACGGATATACCGGCATTCCGGCATGTGGGCATTACCATAATGCGCAGATGTACGGCGCATGGATGTACAGACGGATTCGACAGCATCGACCGTTCCCGAAAACGCCCGCGCAAACAATCGCCCCCGACTATTCCCGCCGCGCTTCAAGGCCCTCGACCAGCAGTTTGCGTACAAGTTTGGGATCGGGCGAACCCTCGAACCGCCGCATCGCCTGCCCGATGAAATACCCGACAAGGCTTTCTTTGCCGCCGAGGTACGCCGCGACCTGCTTCGGATGATCGTCCAGCACGCTTTCTACGAGAGGCGCCAGCGAACCCGCATCGGACACCTGCATGAGGTCCCGCTCTTTCGCAATGGCTTCCGGCCCTTCCTCCCGTTCCAGCATCGCTTCGAAAATCTCCTGGGACGCCGTGGAAGAAATCCGGTCCTCCAGGCGCAGCCGGATCAGCGCCGCAAGCCGGGGAGGACGAACGAGAAGCGTCTCGACGGCCCCGCCCGTTTCCTTGAGTACGCGGAGCACGTCGCCCATGATCATGTTGGAGACGCTCTTCGCCGGGCCATGCGCCGCCCTCTCGCCGCTCCGCACCCCCAATTCCAGCACGGTTTCCTCAAAATAGTCCGCCAGATCGCGTTCCTCGGTCAGGATCGCCGCGTCGTAGGCGGGCAAGCCCCACGCCTCCCGAAAACGGGCGCTGCGGGCGTCCGGCATTTCCGGAAGTTCGGCGCGCAGGCGGCCAAGCTCTTCCTCCGCGACGAACACCGGGGGCAAATCGGGATCTGGAAAATACCGATAATCGTGGGCCTCTTCCTTGGAGCGCATGGGACGGGTTTCCTGCCGGTCCGCATCCCAAAGCAGCGTTTGCCGCACCACCTTGCCCCCCGACCTGACGATGCGGATTTGCCGGGAAATTTCGTAATCGATGGCGCGCTCCACGTTCCGGAACGAATTCATGTTCTTGATTTCCGTACGCTCGCAGAGTTTCTGGCTGCCCGCAGGCCGGATGGACACGTTCGCGTCGCAACGCAGCGACCCCTCCTCCATATTGCCGTCGGAAATGCCGAGATACCGCACGATCTGACGAATTTTCCGCATGTACGAATACGCCTCGCGGGGCGACCGCAAGTCCGGCTCGGAAACGATTTCGATAAGCGGCGTTCCGCACCGATTGTAGTCGAGCAGCGTATCGTACGGGTCCTGATCGTGAATGGACCTGCCTGCATCCTCTTCCATGTGAATGCGGGTCAGGCCGATGCGCTTCGCGACGGGCGCAGCCTCCTTGTTCTTCTTGTCCCCCACTGAAATATCCACGTACCCGCCCGCGCAAACAGGCGTTTCGTACTGCGAAATCTGGTACCCTTTCGGCAGGTCGGGATAAAAATAATGCTTGCGGGCCAGCACGGAGCGCGGCGCAATCCGGCAATGCGTGGCCAGACCCATGCGCAAGGTATATTCGACCATGCGCTTATTCAGCACGGGCAGCACGCCGGGATGGCCCAGGCTGACCGGATCCACATGCACATTCGGACCGGCCCCGAACCGGGCGGAATCAGAACTGAACGCCTTGGAATCGGTAAGAAGCCGGCAATGCACTTCCAGGCCAATTACCGGTTCGTACGCAACATGCGGCATGATTCATGAAACATAAGGTTCTAAAAAGATTGCGCAGGCATATTCCTCGTTGCCTCTGCGCGCTGCTTGTCGGCGTTTGGGCCGGATGCAACGCGCCGTCCGAGCCGCCCGCCCCCGAACGATTCGGCGACCCGTACGAAATTCTCACCAACCTTTCCCCGCATTCCCCGGACGAACCGCCGGCCATCGCGTCGGATTCGCTCTCGGCGCTGGTCGCGTACGCGGGCGGCTGCGCCGAGCATACCTTCGAGTTGCATGCCCGCGCAACGGGCCGGGCCGCGGCCATCCTGCTGCGCCACGACAACGGCGGCGATACCTGCGAAGCCTGGCTCCATGACCGCATCGTGCTGCCGCTGCCCGCAAACATACTGGAATCGCCTGAAATTCATCTGCTTCACCCCCAGGGAGAGGCTCCGTTCATCCTGCGCTGGAGTCCTGCGCAAGATTGAATTTCGCCATGATTTCCTGTGCGTGTTCCACTACTTTCGGGCGCTTGAATACATGGACGATACGCCCCGCTTCGTCGATGAGGAATGTCGTGCGTTTGAGTCCCATGGTTTTCTTTCCATAGAGATTCTTTTCGCCCCATACGCCGTATCGCTCGATAATCTCCCGGTTCGGGTCCGCAAGCAACGGAAACGGCAAGGCGTATTTCCCGATAAACGCTTCGTGGGACGTCTCGTCGTCCGGGGACACGCCGACCACGGCAATGCCTGCGTCAAGCAGCGCCCGGTGGTTGTCGCGCAGGTTGCAGGCCTGCTTCGCGCAGCCCGGCGTATCGTCCTTGGGATAGAAATAGATCGCAACCTTGCGGCCGCGCAAATCGCTGAGGCGCACTTGCGCGCCGCTCTGCGCCGCCCCTTCAAAATCCGGGGCTGCATCGCCTGCCTGGGGCATATTCATGGTGCTATCCGCCATGTTCGGGTTATTCCAGATTGGATTTTAAGGAAGCTCTGATTAAGTCCGCAAAGATTCAGAGGCTGTCAGCCTCCCGAAGGGCGCTTCACGACCGCGACAACCCGAATCCGCCGTGTTTTTCGCTGATTTCAATAACGCCGTCATGTCGTTTTTTACGCGTGAAAGCGAAGCGCTGATCAAAGTGGAGTTAATCAGAGCTTCCTTAAGAACGATAAGAACGAAAAACGCCGCCGCTTCCATGCACGGCGAACGCAACATCCATACGCCGCGAAGGCCAGGTTGTTTTATCAATACGCCAACAAGCCGCGCAGCGCTTCGTTCAGTTTGGCGCGAGCGGAGTACAGGTTTTTTTCAATTCCGGCGGAAAACGGGATGGGCGTGCTTTCCGCCCCGACCCGCGCGGGCGGCGCATCAAGATAGCCGAAGGCTTCCCGGGCAATGCAGGACGCCACCTCCCCGCCGAATCCCCCTTGCAGCGGCGCCTCGTGCAATACGAGCGCCCGGTTCGTTTTGCGCACCGACGCCAGCGCCGTCTCCGCGTCCCAGGGCGCAAGCGTCCGCAGGTCCACCACTTCCAGATCGTATCCCTCGGCGGCCCATTGTTCGGCGGCTTCCAGCGCCCACGATACCCCGCCGCCCCAGCTCACGATCGTGGCCGCCGTTCCCTCCCGAGCGAGGCGGGCCTTTCCGAACGGAATCTCGTACGGCGCATCGGGGACCGGCCCTTTCAGCGAGCGATACAACCGCTTGTGTTCGAAGAAAAGCACCGGATTCGGGTCCCGGATCGCCCGCATCAATAACCCTTTGGCGTCGCAAGGCGTTGCGGGATACGCCACTTTCAGGCCGGGGACGTGGCAAAACCAGGCCTCGTTCGATTGCGAATGAAACGGTCCCGCCCCGATCCCGCCCCCGATGGGCGCCCGAATCGTGACCGGCAGGGACTGTCCCCATCGGTAATGCGTCGTGGCGAGGTTATTGACAATCTGATTGAATCCGCAGGCTATGAAATCTGCGTACTGTATTTCGAGGACAGGCCGGAACCCCTCGATCGCAAGGCCCATGCAGGCGCCGACCGCCCCGCTTTCGATAATCGGGGTATTGCGCACCCGGTCCGGGCCGAATGCATCCAGAAACCCCTTGGTTACCTTGAATACGCCCCCGTATTCGGCAATGTCCTGGCCCAGCAGCAACACAGCGTCGTCGGCCTCCATCGCCTGCCGAAGCCCCTCCGAAACCGCGTCTATGTACCGCTTTGGCGGGCCTGTTTCGCGCGCGCGGGCAGACAGCGGATTGAGCACGGCGGGCGCGGGCGCAAACACCCTGGCCCGTTCCGCGTCCAGCGTGCTTTCCGGGGCGGGCTGGGCAAGCGCATATTCAATGTCGTCCTCGACCTGGCGGACAATGCGCCTCCGGACGGCCTCCAGTTCCTCCCCGGCGGCGCTTCCGGCGTCCAGCGCCTGGCGCGCAAGCCGCTCCACGGGATCGCGCCTGGCCCATTCGGCGAACAATGCATCGGGCACATAGGCAGAGCCGGACGCTTCCTCGTGTCCCCGCATCCGAAACGTTTTCATTTCGAGCAGCGACGGGCCGTCGCCGTTGCGCGCCCGATCCGCCGCCTCGCGCACCGCCCGGATCACGTCCAGTATGTCGTTGCCGTCCACAACCGCGCCGGGCATTCCGTACCCCGCCGCCGCGTCGGCTATGTCCCTGACAGGAACGGCTTCCTCCACCGGCGTCGAAAGGCCGTAGCCATTGTTTTCGACCACAAACAGCACCGGCAATTTCCACAAGCCCGCCAGGCTCATCGCTTCGTGAAAATCCCCCTCGCGGGTGGCTCCGTCTCCCGCAAAACACAACGCCACGAACCGCTCCTTTCGCAGCTGCGAAGCCAGCCCCAGGCCGCACGCCACCGGCAGCATGGCCGCCATATGCGAAATCATCCCCACGATCCGCCGCTCCGGAAGCCCGAAATGATACGTCCGGTCGCGGCCCCCGGTAAAGCCCCCGTCGCGCCCCATGAGTTGGCAAAAAAGCGGCCGCAAAGGCACGCCGCGCGCAGTCCATGCGCCCGTATTGCGGTGCATCGGAAGCACATAGTCCCGCTCCTCAAGCGCCAGCGCGCACCCCGCGGCAATGGCCTCCTGCCCGTACCCGCTGAACCATTTCGCAAGGCGTCCCTGCCGGATCAGCCGGAGCATTTTTTCCTCGATCGCCCGGGGCAGGTACAATTGCTCGTAAATCGCCAGCAGATTGCCCTGTTCCGACGCCGCATGTCCCCTCCCGGTCATTGGCCCTTCCCGAGAATAGCCGTTCGGATGGTGCGAAACAGAATCTTGAAATCCATGCGGAGGCTTACGTTCTCAATATAGAACAGGTCGTAGCGAACCTTCTGCCGCACATCTTCAAGGGACGTATCGTATTTCCATTTTACCTGAGCCCACCCCGTAATGCCCGGTTTGACGCGATGCCGCCGGCTGTAGAGCGGAATGTCCGCCGCCAGTTTTTCCACGAAATACGGGCGTTCAGGGCGGGGACCCACCAGACTCATTTCGCCTTTCATCACATTCCAGAGTTGGGGAATCTCGTCCAGCCGCATTTTCCGAAGCCATCGTCCCGGCGGCGTATACCGGGGGTCGTCCTCCTGCGCCCAGACCGGCCCGGTTCCTGCTTCCGCGTTGCGGCGCATCGTACGAAACTTGCACATGGTGAAATGCTTGCCGTGCTGCCCCACGCGGCGTTGCCGGTAGATGGCGGGTCCCGGAGAAGTCAGACGCACGACGAGCCCCAGCGCAATCCACAGGGGAAGCCCCGCAATCAGGACCACGGACGCGACGACGAAGTCTATGAGGCGCTTGGTGCTCTTCTCCCAGGCAGGCATGGGTTCAGGCAATACTTCAATAAGCGGCAAGCCGTAGATATGCTCCGTGCGCGCCATGCCGCCCACGATCGTGTAAAAATCGGGCACCAGTTTGAGGGAAACCGGCTTGCCGTCGCACAGCCGCAGCACATCGATCAGGGGACCGTGATCTTCCGATCCGAGGGCAATCAGCACATCCTGCACGCCGAGCCGGTCAATGAGGCCGGGCAGGGCGTCGATAGAATGCACGTCGGTGTCGTCGGCGGCTTGCGCGAGCGCGTCGTCGCCATTCGCAATCGAGTAGGACAGGGCGCCGTCGCCCTCCGATGCGTCCGGCTCGCTGCGGCGCATGCGAATCGCCCCAACGATCTGAAGACCGGCCTCCGGGTAGCGGGCCACCTCGCCGTAGAGTTGCTCCACCCGGTCCGTCCACCCCACCACCAGCGCCTTGTGCGTCCCATGGCCCCGCACCAGCAACGCTTTCTGCACGGAACGCACGATCACCCGCCCGCACGCCACCAGCGACACAGTCGCGGCCCAATAAACGAAGATGAGGCTCCGGGTCGCGCCCGGCGCCAATGTGTCTATGAAAATGGCGAAGACAAGGACCAGCACCCCTGCCGACGTCACCTTGCCCACCGAGACCAACTCGTCGAACCGGCTGTCCGCATACCGTTCGCGATACATCCCGAAAAACAGGAAAAGGCAAAACCAGTAAATGGCCAATGCCGCGATGGGCACAAACATCCAGGGCGGTTCCGCGTATTCCGTACCGAACCATTCCCATTCGAACCGACCCATGTAAAGCAACATGCTGGCCGCGCCGAACGCCAGAAAATCGACCAGAACGAGTGCTATGAGTTCAGTTTTGCGCGACACAACGCATAAAAAATCCGCCGAAAAAGGGTATCAGGAAAAATTTGCGAGGGCCAAACGCATGCAGGAAACGAAACGTATGCATCGTCGGATTTTCTGGAGGATCTGCCCGCATAATAGTTTATTTACATGAAACGATCCCTAAATGGTTTCATGTGCGCCGTATCTTGGGATACTCTGATCAAAACGGCTTCGCTCGGCGCGTCGCTTTCGTTCGTACGGGAATCATGCTTGCATCGTTGAAATCAGCGAAAAACACTGCGGCGTCGCGGTGTCGCAGGCGCGGCGCGCTGCTCAGGACGCTGCTCCGCGCGCCCGCGCCGTTTCTTGCGGCGGCGTTCGCGCTCCTCGCCATATTGTTTCTTCCGTGCGTCCGAACCGCTGCGGCGCAGCACGCCGGAACGGGTTCCAGCCGACTGGCGCCCGTCGATCACTGGACCTACGAATATATCCGTCGCCTGCAAGCCCGCGGACACCTGACGGCGCTCCACCCCACGGCCCTTCCGTACGCCGCAGGCGAAATTGCGTCCGCCTTGCAGTCTCTCCGGATAGAAGCGCTCTCGCCGCCGGCCCGTCGCTGGGCCGAACGTTTGCGCGAAGAATACGGAAACGACGCGGCCCCCCGCAACGAACGCGGCCCGCAAGCAGGCGTAAGCGTCCGGCCGGGCCTGCGGGCGTCTTCCACCCCGCGCCTGGATCCGTTGCGCCCGGCGGCGGACCAGGACGTCCCCGTGCGCGTGGGCGATCTGTACGCGTATCCACAAGCCGCCGCGCGGGTATTTCTGGAGCACGGACCGCTGATCGCGCAAGGCGGCGTACGCTTCGACGCCTGGTATCGGTACGACCCGGACGCGCTTGAAGCCGCCAATCGGCTGGTTTCGCGCAACGAAGAAGCATACTTTGGCCTTGGAACCCGCTACGCGGCGATCTATGCGGGCCGCTTCGCGCAGCATTGGGGGCCATATGGAGAAACAGCGCTTCTCGTAAGCCGGAATCCAGTGGATTTCGACAGGGCGTATGTGCGCATCGGCGGCGAGCGGCTGGCCCTCCGAAGCATCGTGGGCGAACTGGACAGCATAACCGGCGACGGACGATTCACTGGAACCGCCGGGGCGGATAGCGTACGATCCGGCAGCGTGCGGCGCTATCTGTCTGCGCATCGCCTGGACTGGCGCCCCACTCGCAACGTGGCGATTTCACTCATGGAATCCACGGTCTGGTCGGGCGCGTCCGCAGGGCTTTCGCTCAAATTTTTCAACCCCCTTATACTTCATGCCCTCGCTGTCGACGGACGCCCCAAAAACGACGAAAATAACGGCGTGCTGGCCGCGATGGCGTGGGCGCAGTACAAGGCCTGGACGTTTCAGGGACAATGGCTCCTGGACGACGCGGACCTGCTGAACGAGTCGGACGAACCGTCTTCTATCGCTCTGAGCGGCAGCCTCGTCTACGCCGGCCTTGCCCGCGCCGATCTGGGGACGGCCTGGACCGCCGTGGCGGCGCGGACGTACAACGCCCACCAGCCGGAGGGCCGGTATACGCACCTGCTTCGCGGGCTGGGCGCGCCGTACAACGACTACATTCATGGCGCGGCCTACGCCACCTTCTACGCCGGAAACAAGGAATTCGACCTGGCCATCTCTCCCCGCCTCGACATACTCTTGCAGGGCGAGGCCCGCATCCACGATCCCTATCCATCTTCCGCGGACGGCGCGGCATTCATTCTCGACGGCGTGGCCGAGCGGGTCGCGCGTCCGGGGCTGCGCGTGCGGGCCCAGCACGGGGGCGCCTGGTGGGGCCAGATCGACATGGGCCCCGCTTTCATCTGGAACGAAGCCCATCGCGAGGGGGATCGCCGCGCGATATTTACGGTTACGCTGTCCGCCATGGCCCGCTTCGGCGGCGCAAAACACATTTCCCTAAGCCTGTGAGTATCTTCTCGACGCGTTCGATGCGCGTGTTTCCTGCTTTTATTGTCGTATGCCTGACGACAGGCGGCCTCGCTTCGACGGCATGCGCCCAGGAAACGCGGGAACCCTTCTCGCACATCGCCTTGCGCGGCGGCGTCGCAACGAATATCCGGCATAACGCTTCCTACGCGCATTGGCGGCGCGGATACGGTCCGTCGTTCGCCGCCGCCGTCCCGTTCTATTTCGGAGAGATGGAGGCCGGGTTCGCGCTGCACCGCTATTCGGCCGCGCTGAGTAACACCCCTTCCTTCTATGCCGGGTTCACCTTCGTTGGCTGGGGCATTGCCTATACCGTCCCTCGCGCTTTTTCCTGGTACGCCGGCATGCGCACGGGCGTCTATCATATGACCTTTGACGAAGAACCAGGAGACGAAGAGGAAAAGGAGTTTTCCTTCGGACTCGTTTCCCGGATCGACCTGCATCTCTCGGAGACCCTGCGCCTCTTCGTCGAAGGACACGTCATGCGGACCTATACGCTCCCGAGATTCCACACTGGCGGCCTGGCCGGCGGAATCGGCCTGCGTATGCGAAACCCGGCATGGTTGCGCAACTTCCTCGAATAAGCGGCGGGATGGATTCTTCAAGCGAATGCAACAACGCCCGCCTCCCGCTCCATGCAAAGGCGCGGCCCGCCCGAACGATATCCGGCTCGCCCGAACGATATTCGCTGCCCGCGTCGCACTTGTCCGCCGCGCGCTTTCCGGTCGCGCTTTTCGTTCCTGGAATTGTCCTTGCAAGCGTCCTTTTGCTTGTCCACGCAATTGTCCCTGTCCGACCCGCGCACGGACAGTGGGACGAACAAATCCGGGATCCTTCCCGCTGCGTTCCGGACATCGGCAAAGAGGTCGTCACGCGCGAAGACATCGTACGGTACGGTTTCTTTCGCCTTGCCGACGCGCTGGCGTTTTCCACGCGCTGGCATACCGCCGGACTGGAGGGCTATCACTGGCAAACCGCCCCGCCAGGCTTCCCGGACGGCGCGGCGCGATGGAGCCTGTATATCGACGACATACCCGTAGCATCCCGCGTATTGGGAAGAAATCGACTCAACGCGCTACCCATCTCCCTGTCCGACGTCGCCTGCATTGAAATCATATCCGGCATGGATATGGAGGGATCGGCGTTTCTGCGCGAAGGCGCCCTCCGCATGTATACGAAAAATCCGGGGTTCGGACTTTCGATGGCAGGGAGCGTTGCGGTAGGAAACGAGATCAACGATCCCGGTCCGTTCCGCTACACGCTCCCGGAAACCATCAACATCGACCGCATCGGACCTGTCCACGCGGCAAGCATGTCTGTCGGCAAGAACGCATGGCAGGGACATGCGAGCGGGCGTCTCGACGAACTCCACGTAACGGACGCGGCGCTTCGCGACCGGGCGCGGCGGTTGTATTACATACCGGGCACACAGACACACATCCGGACCCGCGCGCTCGGGTTCGCGGGGACCTTCGGATCTCATTCCCGGAGTCAGCGCATACTGGCGGGGCTTTCGCACACCGGAGACATGGCGTTTTTTCCGGAAACGGGATTTGAAGTCCCCACGCTACACCGGACCGCTCTTCTCGGAGCGGCGGGAACACTACCGCTGGGAAGCAGCGGCCTGTTGCGTTATGCAGTCTCGTCGAGCCGCGACGCACTCGAGCTGCGACAGAACCGGGAAGACGCCGACCTGGATTGGACGCAGCGCCAGTTCGCGGCGGAAGCGGGCGCCCATGTGCGCATGCTCCACGTCGGCGGACAGGTGCGAACCACCGAGGGGCAGACATCCGGACCCTTGAGCGATGCAAATCTCTTCGATCTGCGGCTTTTCGGGGGATTGAATGCGCGCACAGGTCAGCGCGGACGCACGCGGCTCATTCTGGAGTGGATCCGACGCGAGGAGCGCAGCGGAGCCGTGGCGTACGCTTCCATGGAAATGCAGCCCGGAGCGAAGCAGCGCTTCCGGCTCGCCGGTTCGTACGGGGTCGCCCCCCCGGACGCCCGAAGCCTGTGGCTATGGCAGGAGCGGGGCTATCAACTGCCTTACAGTAAGTTCAGGGGAACGGGGCGCAAACAAAAGCCGCTTCCGCGCCGCGTAACCATCGATGCGGGATGGATGCGTCGGGGCCTGTCCGGAATATCCGGCGACATATTCGTCTTTTACCGGGGCTTCCGGAACGATATTCTGCCGGAATACACGATTACATGGGACGGCGACAATAGCAGCTTCGAGACCATGACACGGCTCTTGCCGGGCGCAGACGGGCATACGAGAGGCATATCCGGCGCTATGGCTTTCCGCCTCTTGCCCACGCTTCGGCAGCGCGTTTCCGGTACGTTCGAGACGGTCCGGCGCGACGGTCCGCTCTGGCTTGCCTACGGCGAACGCATTCCCCGGCTGCGTATCGCCGCCATCACCACATTAGCGGCGGCGGATCGCTTCAGCCTGTCCGTCTTCATGCAATACGCTTCGGCCACGCGCTGGCCCGAATACCGGGAGGCCTCCATCGAAGCCGGGGAAGTCTGGCCCTGGCGCCTGCCCGAACGCTTTCTCTTGAACCTGACCGCCGCGAAACGCATAGCCGGAGATCATCTGAATGTGTCGCTGAGTCTCCGCAACCTGCTCAACGAACCCACGCGCTTTCACCCGGCGGGAGCCGTATTCTACATGGAATTCTATGTCGCCGTGGCGGCGCGTTTCACGTCCGCCGCCGGTTTTTGAGAGCAACCTTATTCTTTTGCGCGATTTTTCGTAAATCTTACACTTTTTCTTACACTTCCTGCCTGACCGAAGCATGACCGTTTCCCGTCCCGCACGAACCATACGAGCCTTCCTGGAACTCGCCCGTCCGGCCAATGTCGTCACGGCGTTCGCCGACATCCTTGCCGGATTTGCGGCGGCGGGCGCCCTCGCGGGCCTGCTGTTCGGTCAGGAAGGCGCACTACTCGGGAACCTTGCATGGCTTCTGGCGGCGACGGCGGGATTGTATGCGGGCGGCGTGGTCTTCAATGACGTATTCGACGCCGCGCTCGACGCCAAAGAGCGTCCGGAACGCCCCATTCCAAGCGGTCGGGTTACAAGAACGCAAGCTGCCGCGTTCGGAAGCATTTTGCTTGCCGGGGGGATGGGGGCGGCTGCCTGCGTCGGTCCTTCGTCCTTCCTCCTCGCAGCGGCCATCGCCTGCTGCGCCCTTGGCTACGACGCGGCCGCCAAGCGCCACATCATAGCGGGACCTGTAACGATGGGACTATGCCGCGGGGGAAATCTGCTGCTGGGCGTCAGCGCCGCGCCGGGCGCGCTGGAGAGTTTGTGGTTTCTTGCCCCGATATCCGTCGCCTATGTCGGAGCGATCGTCGTTGTCAGCCGGGGCGAAGTGCATGGAGGCGACAAGCGCGCCATCCTGTTTGCGCTCGGCGTGGCGGGATGCGTATGCGCAGCGTTGCTGGCCCTTGGTTTTCGAGCGGATTTTCGTACGCTGGATGCATTCCTTTTTCTGGCCTTTTTCGCCTTTCTCGTATTTCCCGCGTTTCGGCGGGCTGCCGCCGCACCCTCTCCGGAACGCATCCGCCGCGCGGTTCAGGCAGGGGTGTTGGCCCTCGTGCCTCTGGACGCCGCGCTGGCTGCGGGATTCAGCACCTGGATCGGCGGACTTCTGGTTCTTGCGCTTCTGCCCGTTTCCATGCTCATCGCTCGCCGCTTTGCGGTAACGTGAGCGCAGCAGGGATTGCGAATACTCCGTGCGAAGCGCCCTGTCCCGAAACGCCGCTTGCGCGCGCCCATGGGACTCAAGCGCGACCCCGCCCTCCCTCAAAGCCCAACGAGATATCTGCGATTTTCCGCCGCCTTGTTGATCTTGAAATTTCCGCGAAGCACATTGGATTTCGCGAAACATATTGGATATAGATGCGTGGCAGACGTCAGACGCAAGAGGCGTCGCCTCTTGCGCGGTATCGCGTCATATGTCATTAGTTACGGAGCGGTGGTCTATGCCGACGTATTCGAGTCATGCGGTTCGTTTGGTTTGCGCGCTGGTCGTCGCGGAGCTGGCTTGGGTCGTTCCTGCGGAGGGCCAGGCCGTCCGGGACGAAGGCTTTCCGACGAAGGGCGTTTTCCCGGAGGAGTATCCGGACGTTCCCGGCGTCGAGGAGGCGTGCGGTCCCTTCGAGGTTCCCGGCGCGTTCGGCGAAGGATGCGCGGAAGACGGCGGACCGGATGCGTTCGGACCTGTTGCGGGGGCGGGAGGCTTCCCGAACGCTTCGCCCGATCCCGCCTTGCGTACGGCTCCGCGCCTCGAGTGTCCCGCCGCCGTGTTCGTCGAAGAGATGGAGACGGGCTCCATTGACTGCCATGCCTGGGACGAGGCGGGCGAAGAACACCTTGATTATTACTGGGAGCCTGTGGAAGGCGCGCCGCGGGGCTATCTGGACGCTCCCCGCTTGACAGGCGAGGACAGGCCGAACCCTTCGATAGTGGCTCCGTCGTCTCCGTTCTACGATACGCTGGAGTCTTTTCTGTCGGAGGATGCGACGCTTCGCTACCGGTACCGCGTGACGGCTACGTCGCGCGTTACGGGCCTGTCGTCGCGGGCGGAGGTGGAGGTGTTCGTGTTGCTGCGCCGTCCGAGCGTGTACTGCCCCCTCGAGTACGAGGTATCGGCGGGTTCGGAGGTCGCGCTGTCGTGCGAGGGTGCGGACCCGTTGTCTTTCCGCATGGACTACGAGGCGGGTTCGTCTGTATCGTGGGAGTGGGAGGGCCTTTGGGGGTCGAGCGCGTCGCTCTTGAGCGCTTCGGACACGCCGTCGCCGTTGTTCCGGGCTCCTCCGGGGGGCGCAGGCGAGACGCACCACTATATTGCGAGCATGACGACGACCTCGTCAGGGGTTCCCCGCACGGCGCGGCGCCGAGTGAGCGTGCGCGTGGTCGAAGGGGAGGCAACGGACGCAGCGGCGATCAGCTCCTTGGCGGCGCGGGCTTCGGCTCCGACGATCGAGTGCAAGGATATCGAGGCGTACCCGACCGCGCCTGGTTTCAGACTGAAGTGCACCGTGACGAACGAACCGCTGGGCGTCAAGTATTCGTGGACGGAGCGCGGCGGCACGCCGAAGAATATCTTGTACGACAAAAGGCGTCTCGACCCGACGTTCTCCATGTCGGATTATACCTTTCAGACGCAGATGCAAGGGAACGTTGAACATGAATACAGGGCGAGCATGCTTGACGGTTTGGGCGTTGAAGTCGCTTACGACGACGTTACGGTGACGGTTCTGGACCATCCGAATTTGATAACTTGCGCGACCCTGGAATATGAAGTGACCGCGAAAGACCCCGATTTTAGATTCGATTGCGACGCCAACGACGCCAACGATCCCAATCTTTATGCTCCCGGGTGGCTGGTTACGCCCGCGGGGTGGGCATGGGGAAGATCCGTCTACAACATTACCACGCTCACGCGCCACCAGACATTTTCGGCGCATGACAAAGGAGGCAAGCATTATTTTCACGTTCCTGATTCTTTGCCCGCAGGCATGGAAATAGAATATTTTCAGTATGCGGTATGTTTCTATGTAACCAGAGACGATCCCGACATAGGCACATATATTCTTGAGGAGTGCGAATATATTACTGTGAAGGTGAAGAAAAGGTTTGAAGTCGCGGTTACGTGCAGGGACCCCTACCCTGCCGTCTTCGAGGGCTCGCCAAACATCGCGTTGTTATGCACGGCTATGGGGGCTCCTTCGGGTTCTTCGTACTCGTACGCCTGGACGGCGAGGGGTTCGACGCCGGACACGTCTCGCTTGAGTGCGACAAACATTGATTCGCCGACGTTCGACGTGCCGGATACCGTAGACGAGGACGAGGCGTACGACTACCTTCTTACAGTTTCGGCGGATAACGCGGTGGACGGCTTTGTGGAGGCAACGGTGACGGTGCTCAACCGGTTCGTCATGCTGTCATGCGCGTCCCCCGCTCCAGTATACGAGGGCTCGCCGGACATCGCATTGTCATGCACAGCTAAGGGGGCTCCTTTGAATTCTTCGTACTCGTACGCCTGGACGGCGCGCGGTTCTACGCCGGACACGGACCTCTTGAGCGCGACGAACGTTTTGTCGCCGACGTTCGACGTGCCGGAGGACGTGCCGCAAACGACGAAGTACGAGTACAGGGTTACGGCCTCTGCGCCGAACGTGGAAGACGCCGCGGCGGTAACGGTGACCGTGTTAGACAAGGGCGCGCTGGCGCTGACGTGCGCGGACCCCGCCCCGGTCTACGAAGGGTCGGCGGACATTACGCTGGATTGCGAGGCTTCGGGGGCTCCCCCTGGTTCCGACTACGCCTGGACGGCTCGGGGTTCGACGCCGGACACGGGCCTTTTGAGCGAGACGGACGTCGCTTCGCCGACGTTCGACGTGCCGGAGGACGTAGACCAGGACGAGACGTACGAGTACGCGCTTACGGTCTCGGCGGATAACGCGAAGGACGGTAGGGCGGAGGTCACGGTGACTGTGCTCGACAAGCCTGTCCTTGACGTTGCTTGCGAGCGTCCTCCTCCGACGTACGAGGGGTCGGCGGACTTCGCGCTGTCTTGCGAGGCTACGGGCGTTTCGGACGGGATTTCCTATGCGTGGACGACGCGCGGTTCGACGGCGGACACGGGCCTTTTGAGCGAGACGGGCATTTCTTCGCCGACGTTCGACGTGCCGGAGGACGTGCCGCAAACGACGAAATACGAGTACAGGGTTACGGTCTCGGCGGAGAACGCGGAAGACGGGATGGCGGAGGTTACGGTTACGGTCGTGAACGCGGGCGAACTTTTTCTTGCTTGCGCGTCTCCCGCTCCGGTTTACGAGGGTTCGGAAGACATTGCGCTATCCTGCAAGGCTTCAGGCGCCCCGGACGGTTCCGACTACGCCTGGGCCTGGGAGGCTCGCGGCGCAACGGCGAACACGGATTTGCTGAGCGAGACGAACAGCCCTTCGCCGACGTTCTACGCGCCGGACGAGGTGGCCGCAGAAGAGACGTACGAGTACAGGGTTACGGTCTCGGCGGAGAACGCGGAAGACGGGACGGCGGACGTAACCGTAACGGTATTGAACAGGCCCAATATAATGATTGCCTGCGCGGGCAATCCGTATTCGGCTTACGAGGGCGCGGCGGACATTACGCTGGATTGTTTGTCGTCGGGCGCCCCGGATGGTTCCGACTACGGGTACGCTTGGGAAGCTCGCGGCGCAACGGCGAACACGAACCTGTTGAGCGCGGCGAACGTTTTGTCTCCAACGTTCGACGTGCCGGACGAGGCGGACGCAGACGAGACGTACGAATATAGGCTTACGGCCTCTGCGCAAAACGCGGAAGACGGGACGGCGGACGTTACGGTAACCGTGCTAAACACAGGTGCGCTTGCGCTTGCGTGCGACGATCCGGACCCCGTTTACGAAGGCTCGGAAGACATTACGCTGGATTGTTCTGCGACGGGCGCTCCGGACGGTTCTGGCTACGCCTGGGCCTGGGCGGCCCTGGGCGCCACGCCTGCGGGGATGCTGAGCGCGGCGGACGGCCCGACGCCGACGTTCTACGTGCCCGAAGAGGTGGACGCAGACGAGACGTACGAATACAGGCTTACGGTCTCGGCGGCGAACGCGGAGGACGCCATGGCGGAAGTCACGGTGACGATTTTGAACAGGGACGATCCTTCTCTGCCGCCGCCAACGCTTGCTGCGCTGGCGCTGACGTGCGCGAACCCCGCTCCGGTTTACGAGGGCTCGGAAGACATTACGCTGGATTGTTCTGCGACGGGCGCTCCGGACGGTTCTGGCTACGCCTGGGCCTGGGCGGCCCTGGGCGCCACGCCTGCGGGGATGCTGAGCGCGGCGGACGGCCCGACGCCGACGTTCTACGTGCCCGAAGAGGTGGACGCAGACGAGACGTACGAATACAGGCTTACGGTCTCGGCGGCGAACGCGGAGGACGCCATGGCGGAAGTCACGGTGACGATTTTGAACAGGGACGATCCTTCTCTGCCGCCGCCAACGCTTGCTGCGCTGGCGCTGACGTGCGCGAACCCCGCTCCGGTCTACGAAGGCTCGGAGGACATTGCGCTGAATTGCTCGGCGTCGGGCGCCCCGGATGGTTCCGTCTACGCGTACGCCTGGGAGGCTCGCGGCGCAACGGCGAACACGGATTTGCTGAGCGCGGCGGACGTATCTTCGCCGACGTTCTACGCGCCCGACGAAGTGAACGCAGACGAGACGTACGAATACGGCGTTACGGTCTCTGCGGAGAACGCGGAGGACGCCGCGGCGGAAGTCACGGTGACGATTTTGAACAGGGACGATCCTTCTCTGCCGCCGCCAACGCTTGCTGCGCTGGCGCTGACCTGCGCGAACCCCGACCCCGTTTACGAAGGGTCGGAGGACATTGCGCTGCATTGTTCGGCGTCGGGCGCCCCGGACGGCTCCGTCTACGCGTACGCCTGGGAGGCTCGCGGCGCAACGGCGAATACGAACCTGTTGAGCGAGACGAACATCCCTTCGCCGACGTTCTACGTGCCCGGAGAGGTGGACGAGACGACCCGCTACGAATACGAGGTTACGGTCTCGGCGGCGAACGCGGAGGACGCCGCGGCGGAAGTCACGGTGACGATTTTGAACAGGGACGATCCGCCTCCGCCGCCAGCGCTTGCTGCGCTGGCGCTGACGTGCGCGAACCCCGCTCCGGTCTACGAAGGCTCGGGAGACGTCGCGCTGTCCTGCGAGGCTTCGGGCGCCCCGGACGGTTCCGTCTACGAATACGCCTGGGAGGCCCTCGGCGCCACGCCTGCGGGGATGCTGAGCGCGACGGACATTTCTTCGCCGACGTTCGACGCGCCGGACGAGGTGGACGAGACGACGCGGTACGAATACGAGGTTACGGTCTCTGCGGCGAACGCGGAGCCTGCCGCCGCCAACGTAACCGTTACGGTGCTTGACAGGCCAGAGGCTCCCGCCCCGCCGCCCGCCGTCGCATTCTCCGGCGATCCGACGTCTCTGGGGGTCGCGGCAAGCGTCTCGTCCCTGCGCTTCGGGGCGCAGCCGTCGGGCGCGCAGGCGTCGCTGGACCCGTTGACGGACCGGGTATCGACGAGCGTCTCGGGCCCATACCATGCGGGCCGCATGACGCTTGCGCCGGACGGCTCCCTCGCGTTCGACGCGAACGGGGAGCTGGCGCTGTCCATCGAGCTGGCGACTCCGGTGACGCTGCGCCGCGTTGCGGACGAAACAGCGGGCGAGACAGCGGAGGAAGCGGGCGCGGCGACGCTCGCGCTGATTCCTCGCTGGTCTATCGCCGCCTCGTGCGAGCAGCTTGCTTCCGAGGCGATAGGCGGTTTGCGTACGCAGACGACGCTGGCGGAGTCGGACTGCCGCCTCTTGCTCTTCGGGGGCGCGCTCGACCTGGCCGGCGCCGCTCCGGGACGCTATGCGGGGAAGATAGACGTGATTCTTCGTACGGGCGCGGGCGAGGAGACGCACTCGGTGGAGGCGGAGGCGACGGTCGTTGCGCCGCCGCGCGTGATCACGATAGGCCCTTCGGGCGTTCGCTTCGACGCGTCGCGGGAGATTCCCGCAGCCTTGACGGAAGAGCAGAACCTGAGCGTCTACCCGGACATGGCGTTCATGACGCGGGACGAACCTTCGGGCGCGTTCGAGCTGTCCAATCCGTCGCTCGCGCCGCTGGAGGTATCCGTGTCGGCGCGGTTCGGGTATGCGGAGGCGACGGAGGACGGCCGCGAGACGGTGATAGAGGATAAGGACGCTTCTGGTTTTGGGGACTTGTCGGAAATAGTCAATATCTATCCGAGGGCCTTGACGCTCATGCCTGGCGAGCGCGGCGTCGTGCGCTACGGCGTGCGGGAGGAATCGCTTTCGTCGCTTTCCGAGGCGGGCTACGCGGCCTTTTTCGAGGTGACGTCTTCTCCTCGCTGGTACGCTCGTGCGGACCGGCTGCCGGAGGAGGAGACGGGCGGCGAGACGGCGCGCGTGACGCTGCGCGTACCCGGGGCGTACGTTCCGGGCGAGATCGCTCCGCGCCTGAATGCGACGTTGCTGTCCTTGTCGGTGGGCAGATCGCCGACGGCGACGTTTCTGGTGGAGACGGACGGCGTTCCCTTCGCGGGCGAGGCGGTGGCGTACGACGAAGAGGGTCGGGAATTAGGCCGCAGCGAGACGCTGACGTACGCGCGCAGCCGGGTGCGCATGCTTCTGGACCGGTTGCCGGAGGGCGAGACGGTGTTGCTGCGCTTTACGCCGCGCGGGGCTGGCGATGCGCCGGAGCCTGTGGCCGTGCCGTGGCATGCGCCGCGGCGGGAGGGGCGAGACATAGGCGCCGCGCAGGACAGCGGCGTATCGCCGCCAAACGCCGTTTTCGCCGAAAAACATTGAACAAATTATCCATAATTTTTCTTATTTTTTGTTTGTCTTGGGCTGATTCAGGCGAACATTGCTTTAACGGACTTACTATAGCATAATGTGCAGCGACACAGATCGGAGGTTTCTGACCGTCGTTTGGCATTCGGGTCATGCGATTCGCTGGGTTTGCGCGCTGGTCGCGTGTGTTTTCGCGGGCGGGTTGCTGTGCGTCGTTCCTTCGGAGGGCCAGGCCGTCCGGGACGAAGGATTTCCGACGAAGGGCGTTTTCCCGGAGGAGTATCCCGACGTTTCCGGCGCCGAAGAGGCGTGCGGTCCCCTTGAGGTTCCCGGCGCGTTCGGCGAAGGATGCGTGGAGGACAGCGGGCCGGATGCGGTCGGGGGCGTTTCTCAGGGAGCCGGATTTTCGAGCGACCCGTCCAACCCTGTTTTCCAGACAGCCCCCCGCCTGGAGTGTCCCGCCGCCGTGTTCGTCGAAGAGATGGAGACGGGCGTGATCGACTGCCATGCCTGGGACGAGGCGGGCGAAGAACACCTCGATTATTACTGGGAGCCTGTGGAAGGCGCGCCGCGGGGCTATCTGGACGCTCCCCGCTTGACAGGCGAGGACAGGCCGAATCCTTCGATAGTGGCTCCTTCGTCTCCGTTCTACGCTACGCTGGAGTCGTTTGCATCGGAGGATGCGACGCTTCGCTACCGGTACCGCCTGACGGCTACGTCTCGCGTTACGGGCCTGTCGTCCTGGGAGGAGGTGGACGTGTTCGTGTTGCTGCGCCGTCCGAGCGTGTATTGCCCCCTGGAGTACGAGGCGTCGGCGGGTTCGGAGATCGTTCTGTCGTGCGAGGGCGCGGACCCGTTGTCTTTCCGGATGGACTACGAGGCGGGTTCGTCTGTATCGTGGGAGTGGGAGGGCCTGTGGGGATCGAGCGCGTCGCTCTTGAGCGCTTCGGACACGCCGTCGCCGTTGTTCCGGGCTCCTTCGGGCGGCGCAGGCGAGACGCACCACTATATTGCGAGCATGACGACGACCTCGTCGGGGGTTCCCCGGACGGCGCGGCGCAGGGTGAGCGTGCGGGTGGTCGAAGGAGAGGAACGGGATATGGAGTCCCTTTCGGCGCCGACGATCACCTGTCAGGATAGTCCTTACGGTACAGAATCTAACAGGGTGTACGAAGGTTCGGCTGACATTACGCTGGACTGCGATGCGACGGACGCGCCTGCGGGAGCAACCTACGAATGGACGGGTACGGATGTCTCGGAGCGATTAACGAACGCGAACAGCCTGGACGCTACGTTCCTGGTCCCGCCGGATATACCCGGCGGAAGCAGCGATCAATACAGGCAGGAGTACAGATACGCGGTTAGAATGTACGATGGAAGCATCGAGGTGGCCGCCGCCAGCGTCTCCGTAACGGTGAGCGAAAGACCGGATATTGATTATTGCCTCAACTCCAGCGCGTCGGAATTCAATGAAGGAGCGCCCTCAGGGCCTATCACCCGCACCGTCTGCGAACCGCCGAGCGGAGCTCCGGGAGGCGCTGAATACCAATACGAATGGAAGATCAAGGGACCTACTACGCCGAGCGATGCGCTCTCGCTCTTGAGCAGCGTCACGGAGCGCATACCCGAATTCACGCCCCCTCCCGATGTGCCGAAGAATATATTGTATCACTATGCAATGACCATTTCGGCGAATAACGCCGATTCCTTCGAGTTTGACATGCAGGTGATCGTCCGCGATACGGACAAGGGCTTGTTCAGCCTTGCATGCGCCAGACCAAAGTATACTGTGAGGGCGGGCGCGGATAATATCAGGCTGGAATGCGATGCGGCCACTGCGCCGGCCGATACGACCTGGGAGTGGACGGCGCGCGCTCCTACGTCGAATGTGGACAGATTAAGCAATTCGGATATACGCGATCCCGTGTTTTACGTGCCCTCTTTTTCAGAGGTTATCAACACCAGGTTATTTTATTATACCGTGTCTGTCAGCGCAGGCTCGACAACAGAAGAGCAGGATGTGGTTATCCAGGTGTTTCCACTAAACACCCTGTTCATAATTTGCAACCGCGATAATGTAACTTTCTATGAGGGAGACGATCCCGATGTCATAGGAAATTGTACTTTTTTGGGGCCCAACGGACCCGAGGATCCTGCTACGCAGCGGTATATGTGGACGGTTATTCGCACGACGGACACCGAGCGTTTTCCAAACCAGGATTTTTTGTCTGCTACGCTCAGCGCCCCCAACATACATAATCCTCTTTTTCGCGTGCCGGAAAATGTCGATAAGGATGAAGAATATGTATACAACATGTTTGTAGGCTACCGTGGCAGTTCTTTTAATAAAACGGTTACCGTGCGCGTGCTGAACCGCGATGTGTTCGACGCAACCCTTGCCCTTTCGTGCGACAGTCCCGTCGAGGCCTACGCAGGGGACGGCGAGATTACGTTGTCCTGCGCGCCTACGGGCATTCCCGACGACAGGCCCTATTTTTTCGCCTGGAGCGGCAATCCGCTGGCCAAAGCGCGGCTCATCGAGGGTGAGGACGGCCCGAATCCGACGTTCAAGGTGCCGGATGAAATAACGGACCAGGAAGAAACGTTCGAATACGAAGTTACGGTTACGGCGGAGAATGCAATTCCCGCTAAGGATAATATGACAGTCAGGGTACTGAAAAGGCCTGATATTCTTGTCGAATGCCCGGGCAATCCGTATTCGGTCTACGAAGGAGCGGAAGAGATTGTACTGAATTGCCAACCGTCGGGCGCTCCGGAAGGTTCTTCGTATGCATTCTCCTGGGCGCCTCGGGGCGCGACGGCGGATACGGACCTTTTGAGCGCGACGGACATCGCTTCGCCGACGTTCTACGTGCCGGACGAAGTGGACGCGAACGAGACGTACGAATACCGGCTTACCGTCTCTGCGGAGGATGCGGGCGCCGCCATGGCCGACGTTACGGTGAACGTGCTCGACAGGCCCGCCCTTTCTCTGGCGTGTCCGGGCAATCCGTATTCGGTCTACGAAGGAGCGGAAGACATTGTACTGAATTGCCAACCGTCGGGCGCTCCGGAAGATTCTTATACATTCGCTTGGGGGCCTCGGGGCGCGACGGCGGACACGGACCTTTTGAGCGCGACGGACATCGCTTCGCCGACGTTCTACGTGCCGGACGAAGTGGACGCGAGCGAGACGTACGAATACCGGCTTACCGTCTCTGCGGAGGATGCGGACGCCGCCATGGCCGACGTTACGGTGACCGTGCTCAACAGGCCCGACCTTGCCTTGACGTGTCCGGGCAATCCGTATTCGGCCTACGAAGGAGAGGAAGACATTGCGCTGAATTGCAACCCGTCGGGCGCTCCCGACGGTTCCGGCTACGCCTTTGTCTGGGCGCCTCGGGGCGCGACGGCGGATACGGACCTTTTGAGCGCGACGCACATCGCTTCGCCGACGTTCTACGTGCCGGACAGCGTGCCAATGACGACCAGGTACGAATACGCGGTTACGGTTACGGCGGATAACGCGAATCCCGACACGGAGGAGGTTACTGTGACAGTAATGAACCTGGATGCCCTTGCCCTGACGTGTCCGGACGATCCGTATTTCGTCTACGAAGGAGAGGAAGACATTGTACTGAGTTGCGACCCGTCGGGCGTTCCGGAAGGTTCTTCGTATGCATACGCCTGGGCGCCTCGGGGCGCGACGGCGGATACGGACCTTTTGAGCGCGACGAACATCGCTTCGCCGACGTTCTACGTGCCGGACGAAGTGGACGCGAACGAGACCTACGAATACCGGCTTACCGTCTCTGCAGAGGGTGCGGACGCCGCCATGGCCGACGTTACGGTGAACGTGCTCAACACGCCCGCCATTGCCTTGACGTGTCCGGGCGATCCGTATTCGGTCTACGAAGGAGCGGAAGACATTGTGCTGAATTGCGCCGCGTCGGGCGCTCCGGAAGGTTCTTCGTATGCATTCTCCTGGGAGCCTCGGGGCGCGACGGCGAACACGGACCTTTTGAGTGCGACGGACATCGCTTCGCCGACGTTCTACGTGCCGGACGAAGTGGACGCGAACGAGACCTACGAATACCGGCTTACCGTCTCTGCGGAGGATGCGGACGCCGCCATGGCCGACGTTACGGTGAACGTGCTCAAACTGCCGAGCCCAACGGCGCTTGGGGTAACGGTAAGCGCTTCGCCCTTGCGTTTCGGCGTGCAGTCGGCGGACACGCAAGTATCTCTGGACCCGTCGACGGACCAGGCGACGACGAGTCTTTCGGGTCAGCGCCATGCGGGCCGCATGATGCTTGCGCCAGAAGGCAGCGGCTTGTTCGACGAGCAGGGCGAAATGGTTTTGTCGATCGAGCTGGTTGCGCCGGTCTCGCTTCGCCATGAATCCGGCGCGGCGTCGCTCGCGCTTGTTCCGCGCTGGTCGTACGCCGCGTCGTGCGAGCAGCTTCCTTCCGAGTCGATAGGCGGTTTGCACACGCAGGCGACGCTTTCGGAGTCGGACTGCCGCCTGCTTCGCTTCGGGGGCGATCTCGACCTGGCCGGAGCGGCTCCGGGACGCTATGCGGGCAACCTGAACGTGATTCTTCGTTCGGACGCGGGCGAAGAAACGCACGCGATCGAGATAGAGGTAGACGTCGTTCCCGCGTTGCGGACGATCACGATAGGTCCGGGCGGGGTTCGTTTCGACGTCTCGCGAGAGATCCCCGCGGGACTGACGGAAGAGCAGAACCTGAGCGTCTACCCGAATTTCGCGTTTTTGACGGCGGATGCGCCTTCCGGAGTGTTCGAGTTGTCGAATCCGTCGCTTGTGCCGCTGGAGGTATCTGTGTCGTCGCGGTTCGGGTATGCGGAGGCGACGGAGGACGGTAGCGAGACGGTGATAAAAGATGTGTCCGTCTCTAATTTGAGGGATTTATCGGAAGTGTTGAATATCCATCCGACGGTCTTGACGCTCATGCCGGGCGAGCGGGGCGTCGTGCGGTACGGCATTGATGCGAAGGCGCTTCCCGCTATGCAAAATCGAGGCTATGCGGCCTTTTTCGAGGTGACGTCGTCTCCTCGCCAGTACGTGCGGGCGGACCGCCTGCCGGAAAGCGTTGCTGCGTCTCGCAGAGTGGGCCGGGTGTCGATGAGCATTCCCGGAGCGTACGCGCCAGACGCGGGCGCATCGCGCCTGCGCGCGGAATTGCTGTCCTTGTCGGAAGGCGTTTCGCTTTCTGCAACGTTTTTAGTGGAGACGAACGGCGTTCCTTTCGCGGGCGAGGTGACGGCGTACGACGGAGAGGGTCGGGAGTTGGGCCGCAGCGAGACGCTGGTGTACACGCGCGGCCGGGTGCAGGTGCCGCTGGACCGCCTGCCGGAGGACGAGGTCGTGTTCTTGCGCTTTGCTCCGCGCGGATCGGGCCGCCTGTCCGCACCGGTCTCCGTTCCGTGGAATGCGCCGCGAAGAAGCGGACGAGACATAGGCGCCGCGCAGGACAGCGGGACCCCGCCGAACGCCGCCCTTGCCGAAACGCCCTGAGAATACGCTGATCAAGTCCACTTCGACAAGCGCTTCGCTTTCGCGATCAAGGAACGGCGCGATTGCATCGTTGAAATCAGCGGGAAACACTTTGGATTCAGGGCGTCGCGGGCGTGACGCGCCCTTCGGGAGGTTGCGAGAAGCGCGCTGACCAGATCGTTGGAAGGCGCCAAGACGTTTTTCGCCCCCCAGATCCCGCCGCTCGGCCAATTCCCCTACCGCAACGCCAGCCGGATTGCAAAAATGCCGAGCCCTCCCTGCATGGCGCCGAACGCCACCGCCGCGCGAAAATCGTGCGCCTCAATGCGCGAAGGCAAGCCGGGATCGCGGGTTCGTTCGTATTCGTCCGCCAGGTCGTCGGCTTTGAACTTGTAGCGCACCGCCACGGCGCCTGCCGCCAGCGCCGTACCCAGCGCAGCGTAATCGATCCAGGCGCGATGCGTACGGGGCGGATTCGAATGCGTCAACGCCGTCGCAGGATCGCGGGCATTCACCCGCTTCAAGTGCACTACATGCCGATTCCACACGGCCTTCCCCGGCGGCACGGATTGCGGAGCGTACCCGTTTCGCCGCACCAGAATACTTCCTTCCAGCGGCGCCTCCGACCGGTGCAACAAAGGCGTCGCGCCCACGGAAAGGCGTTCGCCGAGCCGTTCCACGAACACATCCGCCCCGAATGGCTCCGACTCGATCCTGTAATGATACGGGAAATGCATGACCACGCGGGCCGTATCGCCGGCAGCCACATCCAGGGGACGAGTAATCGGGGCGATGGACCAGGCGTCCGAGCTGGGCGCGGTAAGCCGAATCGAGCGACTGCCGGCGGGCACGGTCAGCGGCATGCGCGAAGCGCCGCCCACCAGCAGGCTATCCGCAAAAACCAGCGCTTCGGGAAAATTGGTGTCGATATGCACATAGGCCGAACCAGCCGCATGGCCTGTTGCCTGCGCCCATGTGGGCAGAGGCGACAAAGCCGCCAGCCATAAAATGCTGCAAAGCGCCCGCCAGACAGGCCCCGGACCGCCCGATTCATTCGTCATGCGCTTCATCCTCCCCCGATCCTGGTTCGTAGACATACACGTGGCGCGGCTCCGCCAGTACAATCAGCGATGACCCCTTGACCGCAAAAGCCGATTTCATGCGGCCCTCCAGCGCCGTCTCCCACGCCAGACGCCCGTCGCGGCGATCAAAGCCCTTCAGCATCGCGCCCATAGTCCCCACATAAACGGTTTCGGCAGTAATGACCGGCGGCGCCGAAACCGCATCGGAGACCTCTGCGAGCCAGTTGAGCGATCCATCCTCCATGTTCAGGGATCGGATCGTCCCGTCCGAAGCGCCGAACACCAGATCCCGCTCCCCGACCGCCAGCGCCGTAAGATACCTTTGCGGGACGGCCGTCGCTGGAAAACCGCCCCCGGCGACATAGTCCGTCTCGGTTTCCTTCGGCAGATCGTACGCCCATTCCAAAGCGCCGCCGCGCGCATCGAATGCCCGTACGCCGCCCCGCGTCGTGGCGACAAACACCCGTTCCCGCGTGGCGGCGAGGGAAACCTGCACGGGGGCGCCCGCCTCCGCCGACCATACGAGCGATCCGTTCAGGGGATTCAGCGCCGCAATCCTGCCGCGATCGTTCGCCGCCACAAGAAGGTCGCCGATCACCACGGGCGTCGAATAAATGCCCGCCCTGTCATCCAGCTGCACCGACCAGGCCTCTTCCCCGTTCTCCAGTCGCCAGGCCCGAACATGCCCCTCCACATCCCCCGCCAGCACGAAATCGCCCCATATCGCAAGTCCGGAACTGACCGGAACGTCGCCGGCGCGCCACAATCGTTCGCCGCTTGTCAGGTCCCTTGCATGCACCGCCCGGCTTCCCCAGGCTACCGGCACCAGAAGAAGACCGTCCGCATAGGCCGGCGTCCCCTCAATCGAAACGCCAAACGTATCGTGCCCGGTTCGCCTGCCCGATTCCAGATCGATGGCGTGCACCTCCCCTTTCCGCGTGGCTACCAGCGCCGCATCGCCCAGCACCAGTGGAGAAACAGGCCCGAAGCCGGCCTGCGCGTTGAACTTCCAGCGTAATTGCAAGGGAGGCTGGAGCGAATCCGGCACGGCATTGGACCGGAACGCATTCCCTCCTTCCATGGGCCAAACCGCCTCCGAAACAGCGCCCGGCCCCATGCGAAGCGTGGAGCATCCGGGCGCTATGCACAGGATGCACGCCGCCAGGCCCGCCGCCGCCGCAAACGAGGCCAAGCGGTCGCCAGGACTGCTGCTCGAAAAAATCCGCCTCATCGGCACAGCTTCCTCCCTTAATCAGCGTATCCTTAAAAATCCCAACCGAAGAAAAACTGCTTGAAGAACCGCTCCTGACGCCGGAACCCATCCCGATACCGGTATCCCACATCGTAGCGCAACACCAGCCCCCCAAAAAGATTCAGGCGCAATCCCCCGCCGATGGCCCCTATCGTTTCGCCCACGTTCAGCTGCCTGCGAAGCCGATCCGACAAACCCGGCTCGGAATACGCCCCGTTCCACGCATGGGCGGCGTCCAGAAAGAAGGCGCCCCGCAGGTTTGCAACCCCGAGCGGCGCCAGCACCGGCAAACTCAGCCAGGGCGCCAGCAGAATCGGGAAGCGCAGCTCATGGGACGTAAACCACATTTTCTGTCCGCGTACGCTGAACAGGGGAAATCCGCGCAAATCCCAACTGCCTCCCATGAAGAACAACCGCGCTTCCCGCCCCTTGTTCATCCGGCCCATGGCGCGCGAGGCAAAAGTAATGTGGCGATGCAGCCGCCAGTAATGGCGCAAATCCCCCGCAAGCGTGAGGTAACTTACATTGGAATACAACACATCGGTGGTCCAGGCCGTCGTGAGGCTGCCGCGATAGCCCTCTATCGGGCCGTTCATGCCCCAAAGCACATTGTCGTGCACCAGCGACAAGGAATTCGATACGAGGAGCGCCTGCCTGTCTACGTCCGCCCAGGGAATATATTTGTCGTCCCAGCTCAGCGACGTGCCCGCCTCAATGCGCCGGAACATCGAAACGGGATAGCTGACCAGTCCGAATCCGCCGTAAATCGTTTCCCAGAGCGAGGGAAATTCCCGCGCCGCATCCGGATCGGTAATGTCGTAGCGCAATCCTGCGAAGCGATACGCGCCGTACGCAATGTTCGTTCGGCGATGCAACTGCTGCCGGGTCACCGCCAGATTCAGGCTGCGCAGAAAATCGCTGCTGCCGCGCGCATTGTTATAGATGGTCAAAAACCATTTGTCGTCGCCCATCAGGTCGGAAAACGCCAGCGCCGCGCCCCCCTGCGTGCCCCATACGGGATTCTGGCTCACCAGGGTTTGCGCCAGGTCAAGCGTGAATTGCTTCTTGTACCGAACGGGCTCTCCGACATCCCCGACTCCAATGCGGGCAAAGGCCCACGGCGCTTCGCCCCGGGTCGGATCGACGACTTCCTCGCGTTCCGGGTGCGCCCACAGCGAATCTGCGGCGGGCAAGCTGCGAATGGAAAAGCGCATATGCTCGAACCCCGTAAAGAGCAGGTTTCCGTCCCGGGTCCATACCGGATCGAAGGCAGAGGTCGTAAGATTCGTGAGCTGACGAAGACGACGCCCCGCGGACAGTCCGCCCGGCGCCTCGACAGATTCGGTCAGCAGCAGCGCCTCGCCGGTTCCGGAAGAAGCCATTTCGGGGGAAACTTCCGACGGGGCTTCCGCGGTCCATATGTTTTGCGCGCCGTAGCGCCCGTCCTCGTCGCGCACGGCGCTCGTAAACACCAGGCGGCGCCCGTCCGGACTCCAGTGGGGAGAATGATCGAGCCGGTCGCCGAATGTCGCGTACGCAATGGTCCCCTCCTCCAGATCGTAGGTGAAAATATTGTAGGCATTGTGTTTTCCCAAGGCCGTACGATCAGACGAAAAAGCAATTCGCCGCCCGTCGGGGCTCCAGGCAGGATCCAGGTCGTCGTAACTGTCCCGCGTCAACTGCCGCAAGCGACCCGCCGCCAGGTCGTACGCGAACAAATCGCTGAAGCCGCTTGTCGTGATGGACGAAAACACGAGGCGATTCCCTTCCGGACTCCAGGCCGGAGAATACAAGGCCACCAGCCCGTCGAAACCGTACGTAGCCAACAGCGCGTCCGCAGCAAGGTCGTAGACGTGAATCACATCCGTTTCGCCGCTTTTCGCAACGAACGCAAGTTTTCCGTCCCCGGAAATGCTCATCCGGCTATCGAACAGGTGCAACGATTCGAAATTATCCGTCCGCTCGCCCTTGATCAGTATCTCAGGGTCTCCAAGCGGACGAAACAGCGAATCGACCGCTACCTCGTACACATTGGCGTAGCCCGTCCGGTTGCCCACGAAATACACCTTGCGCGAACCGTCTGCAAAACGATGAAACGCGGGTTTCGCGCTAAACCCTTCGGTAGCCACCCCGCCCGCCTCAATGGACGCCACCTTCAGGTCGTCGATTTCCCGGAAATACCGCTCGCGAAGCCATGCCTGCCACTTTCGATCTATTTCCTCGAACTCTTCCAGAAACGTAACCTCCAGCACATGGCGAAAATCGCGATCCTTCCAGAAATTCTCCATGAGCCGCAGCAATTTTTCCTCGCCCCAGGTTTCCGCCATGAAGCGACACAGCCCCTCCCCCTGCTTGTACATCAGAAAAGTGCCGCTGATGCGATAGATATTCGACAGGGGCACCAGGTAATTGGAATAGACGGCGTCCCGCATAATCATTTCGTGGGATTCGTCGGGCGAACCGGACCAGTACTCCGCAAGCCCCTCCGTAAACCAGAGCGGAAGAAAGCGCTCCGGAGGAATGCGGTGATCCCGAATCACGCGAAGCACCTTCGCGTAGGTGAACACATGCACCAGTTCGTGTCGAATGACCCGCCGAAACTGATGCACGTTGCCGTTGGCGGGAATAACGACCCGACCCTTCAGGAATTCAAAAAACCCGCCCACCCCATCGGGAATGAAGCCCGGCGTAATGTTCGTTTGCCTGAAATGCAGGTTCGAGGAATAAAAAATGAGCGGCGGGCGGTGCGCGAGCGAGAAATTGAACCGGTTCTGCAATTCCTCATAGGCTTCCTCGGCGAACGCGGCGCCATACTCGGCCAGTTCCCGCATTTCCGAATAGTAATAAATGTCGAAATGCTCCGTTTCGAGAATATGCCAATCGAAATGCTCGTACTGAATCTTGTTGCGCCCGAAATGGGACGCGTACTGCCCCGCTGCCGGAAAAGCCATAGCGCACCAGCATACGGCAAGCACAGCATGTCGCAGTCGGAGGGAGAGCATGAAACGAAGCGACGGAAAGGAGAGGGAAAACCGGATGCGACGACATATCTGGGTACACAAAAAATCGCGCAAGCGTTCCCGACACAGCGAAAAACGCAGGCTAACTGCCCGGAAATGCGCTGATCAGAGTACCCCAAACGCACTCGCTGCGTCGCAATCGCGCTCGCGAAGCCAGGTTTCGACAAGCGCGGCAACCTCGGCGGCGTCCGCAGCCTGTATCGCGCGGTCCGCCAGCGCTTGCGCCTCGTCCATGCGCAGGGAGCGAAGCACGCGTTTGACTTCGGGCAGATAAATGGGCGAAGCCGACAATGCGTTCACCCCCAACCCGAGCAAAACGGGCGTGGCCGCCGTACGGGCCGCCAACTCCCCGCACACGCTAACCTCAATGCCCGCAGCATGCGCCCCCTCGACCGTGTCCCGGACGAGTTGCAAAACCGCCGGATCGAGTTCCTGGTACTTGTCCGCCACCAGGTCGTTGCCCCGATCCACCGCGAGGGTATACTGCGTAAGATCGTTCGTGCCTATGGAGAAAAAATCGACTTCCCGGGCAAACCGATCCGCCCGAATCGCCACCGAAGGCACCTCAACCATGATGCCTACGGGAATATCAGGATCGTACGCCATGTCCTCTGCCGCCAGTTCGTCGCATACGGACCCAAGCAGGTCCCGGAAGGCGTGCACTTCGCTCAGTTCCGTAACCATGGGCAGCAGGATGCGAAGCGGTCCGAAACGACTTGCCCGCAAGATGGCGCGCAATTGCGGGTTCAACATCTCCGGCCTGTCCAGCAGTACGCGCACGCCGCGCCATCCCAGAAACGGATTATGCTCCCGGCGACCCAGCGGAAGCATTTTGTCCCCTCCGAAATCCAGCAGGCGAAACGTGGTGGGACGCGGCGAAACCGCTTCCACAATGCGCCGATACGCCTTGAATTGCTCTTCTTCGGACAGGGAAATGCGCTGCCTCATCAGAAAAAGCACCTCCGTGCGGAACAATCCCACCCCTTCTGCGCCGTACTCCTCGACCATCTCCAGCTCCTCCATGAATTCAAGGTTGGCCTCCAGCCGCACCCTGTGCCCGTCGAGCGTTTGCGCAGGCAGGGAAACGACCTTTTTCTGCGCTTGCCGCCATTGCCGGTAACGTTCCTGCCGCTCCCGGTAGCGCATCAGGGTATCCTCGGTCGGATGGATTACGACGCGTCCGGTCAATCCGTCGAGCACGAGCATGTCCCCGGAGGCAACCTGTTCTGTCACGCCATGCGTACCGACGATGGCCGGCAGCCCGAGCGCGCGCGCCATGAGCGAAACATGCGAGGTGGCTCCGCCATGATCCAGGACCGTCCCCAAAACCGTCCGCTGGCTGAACAGGATGATGTCCGCCGCCGACAGATTCTGGGCAACCACGATAGACTCCGCGTCGATGGCGGAAAGAATTTTGCCCCGCCGCAAGTGCCGCGCCACCCGGTGCTCCAGGTCGAGCATATCGTTGGCGCGATCCCGAAAATAGGCGCTCTCCTCGGCTTCCAGCAATTGCCGATGCCGCCGCAGCACCGCATGCGCGGCATAATCGGCGCCCATGCGATCCCGGCGAATATGCTGAATCACCGCTTCGTAAAAAGCCGCGTCGCGGAGCATCAGCGCCTGCGCTTCGAAAATCCCCGCACTGCTTTCGCCCAGTTTTTCGCGCGCTATCGTCGCAATCTTCTGAAAATCCCGCTCGGACCTCGACACGGCCTGCTCGAACCGCGCGACCTCTTCTTCCATATCTTCCGAAGCAATCCGCCGATCCTCCACCTCGAATCCCGCGCGCGCATACAGGTACGCCGGCCCGATGGCGATACCCGGCCCCACGCCGATCCCCTCTACGATCCGCTCGGTCGTTTCGACGGCAAGATGCATGGTTTTTCGATAATGTTTGCGTAATGCCCCCGTAGCGTTCTACAGTTCCTCCCCGAAACCGCTTTCGAACAGGCGGGCAACCGCGCGCGCCGCCTCGGCTTCGTCTTTCCCCTCGAAAACGAGGGTGAGCCGGGCGCCCTGCTCAGCCGCCAGCGTCATCACCCCGATAATGCTCTTGCCGTTGATTTCGTACTGATCCTTGCGAATGAAAAAATCAGCCTGGAACTTCGCAGCAGCCCGAACGATCATGGACGCCGGACGCGTATGCACTCCCGCCCGATTCATTACGGTGACTTCCTTCGTTACCATGGCGCTCGCATCAATGCATGCGCTCCTGCATGCGGTGCAACAATCCGCGCAACGTCGCCGAGGACGAAACATCCGGAAGCCTCCGGACAGCCTTGAGCGCCTCCTCCGTGTGCCGCCGCACCGCCTCCTCCGCTTCCCCGATCACGCCCGCCCGCCGCATCCTCGCAAGGGCTTCCTCCACCTCGTCGGCAGGCAAGCCCGACGCCTCGACGATACGCTCGAACCACCGCCTGTCCGCCCCGTGCGCGCGCTCAATGGCCCGCAGCAGAATCCAGGTCCGCTTCCCTTCAATCAGATCGCCGCCTTTCTTTTTTCCCCAGCGAACATCTTCCGCCACAAGGTCCAGCAAATCGTCGCGAATCTGAAACGCCCGCCCCGCATGCCTTCCGATAGTGCGCAAATGCGCCAGCTGCGCCTCGTCCGCGCCGCCCAGCATGCCGCCCACTTCCAGCGACGTCTGGAGCAAAGCGCCCGTCTTCCGATCAACCATGGTAAGATACTCCTCCACGGACACATCCGTTCGGCGCTCGAACACTTTATCCAGCGTTTGCCCTTCGCACAAAAGAGCCAGCATATCCTGAAAATATCCGATGACCGCCGCGAGGCGATCCGTACGCCAGCACGGCGCGCCCGCGCGGGGCCTGGCGCGGGCCAGCAAAGCATACGATAGCCCCAGCAAATAATCTCCGCAAAGAATCGCGGTGCTTTCGTCCCACTTGGCATGCACGGAGGGGCGCCCTCGCCGCTCGTTTGCAGAATCCATGATATCGTCGTGGACCAGCGTAAAATTGTGAAAAACCTCCACGGACAGCGCGGCGGGAAGCACATCTTCCTCGTCGCCGCCAAAAATACGGGCCGCCAGCAGGAGCAACACGGGCCTGAGCCGTTTGCCGCCGGAAGCCAGTACATGCCGGACCGGATCGTACATGGCCTCCGGCGCAGCGGGAATCTGTACGGAAATGGCGGATCGCCCTTCGACCCACGCCGAAAAAACCTCCTCAATGCGCTTTTGAAGCGTACGCACCTCCTCGTCCGGCGAAGCGGCCTCCGAAACAAGTTGTTCGTCTGGATGCGAAGACATGTCTATAAAGCGATAGAATGACGTATTCGGGATGCGCTGATCTTTGCGGACTTGATCAGAGCATGCTTTACGGCGTTTTGGGGCCGACCGCGACCTGGGCAAGCGCATCGTCAATGCGCGCGTACACCTCCTCGAACGCCCCGTCCGCGTCCACATCGACGATAATGCCCTGTTTGCGGTAATAATCGACGACCGGTCGGGTGGCTTGCCAGTACCCTTCGATCCGACTTCGAATGGCGTCCGGACGGTCGTCCAGCCGCTGCACGATCAGGGCGGGATCAATGTCCGGGGGAGGCGGCTTGAACGCGAGATGATAATGCTCCCCGGTCTTTCTATGCATTCTACGCATAGAAAGGCGCTCTATTATGCGATTTGTGCATAGTTCCATGGCGACCACCAGATCAATCGCTGCGTCATGGGCCGCCAAAAACGCCGAAAGCCATTCCGCCTGCACCACCGTACGCGGATATCCATCCAGCACGAAATTCTCCAGCCCGATTTCCAGCAAGGCGTCTTCGGCGATATCCCGAGCGAATTCGTCGGGGACCAGCCAACCTCTCCGGACATACTCCTGGGCCATGCGGCCATGCGGCGTACGAGCCCGAATCGCGTCCCGAAACATGGCGCCCGTAGATACATGATGCAAGGCGCGGCGCTCCGCAAGCAATGTCGCCTGCGTGCCCTTGCCTGTGCCGGGCGCTCCGAAAAGCACAATACGCATAATCGTCTTGATAAAACAACGGCTCCGCCGCCGCAACCGGCGCCGGATAATGGATATTTGAACGGAAAAACTACGAAGAGGGCGAATGATCTTCTGCTTTCGGCGGCATGTCCCGTGTTTCCCAACCCTCTTTCCGGTTCGCCTCGCGCTGTTTTTCCCGAAATATTCGCTGTGCGCCGCCGGATCGCTTCGCAAAAAAATCCGCCGCCGCATCCGCGAAAAGCCCCAACCCCGTTTGCAACAGCGTGATCCAGAACAAATAACGCATGCCGCCGCCGCCCGGTCCGGGCGTCGCAGCAGGCGGATCGACCATGCGGGCAGGCCGTCGCCGCTTTCGGAAAATCAGTCTCCCGAACAGCAAGCCCGCCGCCGCCACCGCCAGCAGGCTCGCGACGGGGCGCTTCCGCGCGCCTGCCCAGATCGCTTTCGGACCGGAACCGACTTCGCCTTCGATCCGCTTTATCCGCGCTTGTATGGACGCCCGCGCCTCCGCAAGTCGTTTTTCCAGATCGGTTCGGTCGTCCAGGTCCGCCGCATGTCGCCCGCGGTCCGGCGTTGTATGTTCCGTGCTGTCATTCACTGGATTCTTTTCTGGATTCATGGTCGCCGTTCTGCGATGCGTTTCCCGAAAAAAGCGATCGCTCCGCGCCTTCGGCTGCCTTCCGGCGATAGCGCGCATACAACAGGCCGGTCCACGACAGAAGCAATCCTGTTACCGCCAAAAAACCCCAGGCGGGACGCCCGAACAGCCAGCCGGCGAACAGCGCCAGCGTAATCAGTGCAAACAACCCGGTGAGCAAACCCGCCGCCGCCAGCGCGACCTTGAGGATAACTTCGTCTGTCTTCTGCCGAATGTAATCCTGCACATCCATCTGCACAAGCCGCAAACGCAATTCCACCCAGGCCGTGAAATCCTCGAACAGGCCGCGCGTCTCCTGTCCGATGCGGCCCACCTTGCCCGTCCCGCGCGGGACTTCGTCCGCATGGCCCGGGCCGTCGTCGCCCTGACGTTCCTCTGAAATATGTTGAGGCTCCATATCCGGTCGGGATTTGCTATCTTTGGAGCGCCGTATAATCTGCGGCGCAATCCGAGGCGCAATTTGTTCAGGACGCGCTGATCGAAGCGGACTTGATCAGAACATCCTTTATACCCGATTCCGACGATACGGTTTTCCCATGCCGAAACTCGACATAACGCCCACCCCGAACCCGAACAGCCTCAAGTGTACGCTCCGCAAAGGCGCGTTCATTCCGGAAGGGATGGAATCGTTCCGTTCCGCAGAGGAAGCCGCCGGGCATGCGCTGGGCGAACGCTTGTTCCGCATCGCAGGCGTGGCCGACGTTTTTATCATGCCTCAGTTTCTGACCATCACCAAAAGGCCGGACGCCGACTGGGGCGATATCCTCCCCGCCGTGAAGCAAGCGGCGCGGGACGCCGCTTCATAAGGACGACAGGAAATCCACCGTATCCACGCCGTCCGGACGCCAGGCGAGCGCGGGCCGCTGCGCTTCGCCGGGAACGAGGCATAGCCCCTCAAAGGCAATCCGGTTCTGCACCCGTTCTTCGGCCACCGCCAGTTGCACGGGCTGCTCGGCCAGCCAGGTCTCCGCCTCCGCCAGATCGTCGTACTCGACCCAGCGCAGGTGGCCGGGCGACTGCGCTTCGGGTTCGCCCCGGCTGACCAGGAACTCCAGGCCCTCCCCGTAGGCATGGGAAGCCCCCACCGCTTCCAGCAGGGCCCGCTGCATGGCCAGCCGTCCCGCCGTCGTTTCGTGCGCAGGAAACACCCCCCGAAACCGGGCCATCGCCTCCAGCAAACCGTCGGGAGACAGGCCGCGGGGCGCCCACAGCACAGCCACGTTGCGACAGCCGAATCCTTCGTGCAGCAGAATGTCTTCCGCAAGGCGTTCGTACGTCTCCTCCCCCTCCTTCCCGTCCAGTACGCCCGCTGCGAAGGAATGCCCCCGAAACAGGCGTCGATCGGGAGGCAAGACGGTCCGGGCCTGCAAGGAAGCAATCGTTTCGTCCGAACCAGTGGCCACGAGGGCGTCCGCGGCGCGCAGGAGGTCGACAAGGGGCGCGAAGTCCGCATCGATTTCCGGTTCGAACCGGCGAACGTCGCGGACGAAGGCCGGCAACAACGCCGGAGACTTCGACGAAACGGTTCCCATATAGCGATGTCCGGCGAGCACGGTCGCCAGAAAATCCTGCAACCCCGCCAACGGAACGTTGCCTGCATTCAGAACGCCCACCGCGCCGGGAGACGGAGCGCTGCGGTTCCGGAGCCATGCCGCAAGGGCTTCTTCCGTCAGCAGCGCCATCTGCTGATTCACCGCAAACGCCACCGCCTCTTCCGTAAAGGCGTTGGGGGCGCGCAACGTCTCCTCGACAGCGCGCGCCCTGTCCTCGCAATCGGGGTCTATCCAGGCGCGCGCCGCCGTCGCCACCGCCTGGAAGCGTTTGCATTGATCAAACATTTTCCAACAGAAAGTTGCATCCCCGAAGTTCGGCGTGGGCAAGGCGTCCAAGCACCTCGAACCCATCTCCCCGCTGCACGGCCCGATCCTCGGTCAGCAAAGCCGAGGCGGACCAGACGTTCGCCAGGTCCAGCAAGGCCAGCGCGCCTTCTCGCCCTTCTTCGAGCGGCTCGAACGGTCGCGACGGGTCCACTATCCAAAAGCGCATCCAGGGCGGCGGATAAAACACGCCCCCTTCGCGGGCATAGCACGCGTCGAGCAGTTCGCACATGCCGTATTCGCTGCACACGGACGATACGCCGAACCCGTCCCGGAGACGGCCATGCAGGTCGGCGCGGGCAATTTCCCGGCGATGGGTTTTCATGCCGCCTGTTTCAATAACGATCGCATGGGCGGGCAAGGAAAATTTCTCTGTCTCAACGAGGTCGAGCAATCCGAAGGCGGCCCCGAACACAACGAGCGGAATGTCTTCGCGCGCGCTCCGGTCCGCCAGAAACCGCAAGCGCTCTGGCGCGCCCAATATCGCGCCGCTTCCCGCCGCCCCGAACCGGCGCATGAGAAAATCCGCCATATAGAGGAGCGACGACGAAGGCCCCTGTTCCGCATAGCCGGGAAGGCACGAAGCAAACAGGAAGGGGCCTGTTCCGAATTCGCGGGAAAAATGCGCGGCCAGCGCCCGCTCGTAGAGCGAAACGTCCCGGACGTAATGTCGGCTGCGCGCGCCGCCGCCGGTCCCGCTGCTTTCGAAGATTTTCTCCGCTTCGCCCGGCGGAAACGCGGCCGCCTGCGCCTGCTTGAATGCAGCTACGGGCAAGAAAACGGGAAGCCCGGAAGGGGCAAAACAGGCAGATTGCATGGAGAAAGGCGCCGCGTTTTTCGGGACGGGTTGCGCGGCGGCGGACGAAGCGGGACGGGCTGGCGGGACAGACCGGGCGAAAGCGAGGCGGGCGGCGGGCGCGCGCAGGGCGTCGCAATACCGGCGATATACGGCGTTATGCGCATATTGATAGCCGAGCGCGGCCTCGGCCATCTCGTCGAACGCGGCGGCGCCGCCGATATCGGTAAACTCCCGGATTACGCGGTCGATCGTCATGGAAGTACGCAGCCCGGCAAGCGGCTGAGCGGGCAAGGAAGGCGGCGCGCTACTATGTATCCAGCGTCGTGCGCCGCGCCAGAAAACGATTCAGCAGCAGCAAAATCGCCGCCGCGGCGCCCCATTGCGCCAGACAGGTCATTACGCTGTAGGGGTCGAACGGATTGTACCAGGAGTCGGGGGCGTACTGCGAGGCGGACAGATACAGCCACCACGCCAGCAAGACCGCCGCCTGCGCCGGCACCGCGAAACGGATCAGGAAGGTCCATAACCTGCCCACGGACCAGTCTCCCTCGCCGCCCGAAACCACCTTGCGGGCGAAATCCCCGGCCCCGTATCGAACCACGGCGAACGCCACGAACGCGCCGGAAAGCATCAGCGCCACGCCCCACACGAAATCCTGATTCCCCAGAAAGCCTGTGTACAGAGCAGATGGCGCCCCCAGCACGAATCCGAAGACGCCCACGCAGGCAATGGCCTGTTTGCGCCGCAGCCCGGCGTCGACCAGCGCGCGCGTGGCCAGTTCGATCATGGAAATCAGCGAGCTGAACGCCGCAAAAGACAATCCAAGGAAGAAAAGCAACGCCATGCCTCGTCCAAAAGGCATTTTGGCGAACAACTGGGGCATCCAGACGAAGGTCAGGCCCGTCGAGGCCGGGCCGCTGTCTTTCATCACTTCCAGTACTTCGGGACGGGACATTTCGGCGCCCAGCACGGCGAACACCGTCCCGAAAATCATAATGGCGGCCAGGAGAGACACCACATTATTGCCTATGCCGGTAATGAAGGAATTCTTTACGATCCCGTGACTCCGCCGCATGTAGGCGCCATAGGTCAGAATAAGCCCCCAGCCCGCGCCCGTATCCCAGGCGTTCTGCGTAAGCGCCTCCAGCCACAGGGACGGGCGAGCGAGCAAATCCCACTGCGGCGTAAACAGAAAAGCCAACCCCTGCCCTGCGCCGGGCAATGTGACTGCGCGAAGCACGGACGCAAGCACGATCAGGCACAGGACGGGAATGAGCACTTTGTTCACCCGTTCAATGGACGATATGCCCTTGACGACGACGAACACGCCTCCGGCCATGGCCAGGGCATGAAACAGCAGCGGCGCGCCGCTGGACTGAAATCCCTCCCACACGCCCATTGCGCCTTGCAGGTCCAGGGGCAGCGGCTGCGTCGCAGAGGTCAATAAATAATACGCGCACCAGCCCGCCACCACGGAATAGTAGAACATAATGGCCGTCGCCACGAACGCCACGAAGGCGCCCATCCAGGCGAAGCGCTTGCCCGCCGCCTTGATGAACGACCCCACCGCGCCCCGGCGCCCGTGCCGCCCCAGCGCATATTCGGCGATAATCAGCGGAATGCTCCAGATGAACAGAAAGATGATCCAGGCGATAAGAAAGGCGCCCGCTCCTTCGGCCCCGCCGTTCTGCGCGGCGATGCGCGGGAAGCGCCAGATGTTGCCGGTGCCGACGGCAATGCCGAGCACGCTCAGCAGCAAGCCGAGGCGGCTTCCGAAGCGTTGTTCCGTATCCAGGCGTCCTGACATGATGCGTAACGGGTTGATCCGGGAAATGGCCGACCGGAATGGGAATATACGGCGCATGCAGAAACTACCCGAAACAAACAAGCGGAGCAATCCGGGCGCATGGCGGTTGTATGGGGCCTCCCACGCATGACTGCGACCCCTCTCCTCCCTCGCCCATGACCTTGCAAGCCCCGTTCGTACTGGCTTCCGCTTCGGCGCGGCGCAAGGAGTTGCTCCGCAAGACGGGTTTCCGCTTCGAGGTCCTCCCCAGCCGGCTGGACGAACGGATCGAACCCGGGCTGTCCCCGGAAGCCCTCGCGCAGACCCTTGCCCTCCGAAAGGCCCGCCATGTGGCGGCGCTGCGCCCCGATGCGCTTACGCTGGGGGCGGACACCGTCGTCGCGCTGGGGGAAGACATGCTGGGCAAGCCGGACGGCCCCGCCGAAGCCGAACGCATGCTCCGCCGCCTCAGCGGCGCCACGCATTCCGTCTACACGGGAATCGCCCTGCTGCATCCCCCCTCGAACCGGACGGTCCAGGCGGCGGAACGCACGGACGTAACGTTTCACCCCCTGACCGACGCCGAAATCGCGGACTACGTGGCCTCTGGATCGCCGCTCGACAAGGCGGGCGCCTACGGCATTCAGGACAGCCGGGGTCCCTTCTTCGCGCAACGCATCGAGGGGGACTACTACAATGTCGTCGGATTGCCCCTTCACCGATTCTACCGAATTCTAAAAGAATATTTTCCTGATATTCTTGCAGGAAACGACGACGAATAATTCCATGCCCTCCTTATCCGATCTCCGCATTCTGCTCATCCAGGCCCGCAACACGGAAGATATCCGCCTGCAAGAGCAGGAATGCTTCCGCGAGCATTGCCGCGTGCGCGCCGACCAGATCGCGGCCGTAAAGGTCCAGAGCGAACCGCTCCATGCGGACAGGCTGGACCATGCGGACGTGGTTATGATCGGCGGCGCCGGGGAATACTCCGCCGCCGGATCGTACTCCTGGACGCCCGCCTTGCTGGATCTGATCCGCCGGATCGCCGACCGGGGCATGCCCGCCTTCGGGTCGTGCTGGGGCCATCAGATCATGGCCCGGGCCCTCGGGGGCCGCGTCGTGCACGATTCCGACCTTGCGGAAATCGGCTGCGGCCCCATGATGCTGACCGAAGCAGGCGAGCAAGACCCTGTGTTCGGCAAATTCCCCTCCAGATTTCTCGCCAATATGGGCCACCATGATCGGGTAAGCGCGCTCCCTCCCGGGGCGGTGGAACTGGTCGTGTCGGAAACGCAGGGCAATCAGGCCTTCCGCATGGGCGCCCTGCCGATCTACGGAACGCAGTTTCACAGCGAGCTGGACGCCTCCCGAATGCGCGATCGGTTCAAAAAATACCGGGGAAACTACCCCGAACTGGCCGACGAAGAAACGTTCCAGGCTTTGCAGGAGACCCTGGCCGAAACCACGGAGGTGGACCACTTGCTGCACGATTTTCTGATCGAGACGGCGATCAACCGATGAAGCGCGCAGATCAGGCCGGCAGCCGATACGCGGCCTCGGCGTAGTCGGCGGTGCCCCCCACGGGCGGGTTGCGCTTGCGCACCGTGACTTCGACGCTTTTCAGGTCGGGATACGCCTCCCGGATCTCGCGCGCAATGAGCACGGCCAGTTTTTCGATGAGATAAAACCGGTTGCGCAAAACGATCTCCTGCACCAGTCGATACACGCGCTCGTAATCCACGGTATGGGCGAGATCGTCCGTGCGGGCCGCCTCGTCAAAGTCGAGCGTCGTCGCCACGTCCACTTCGTAGCGCCCCCCGATGCGATGCTCTTCCTGCATCACGCCGTGGTGCGCATAGAACACCGCGTTGACCAGTTTTACCGTTCCGTTCGCCATAAAAGCGCGTGAAAGGAATGATTGCATCGTTGAAACCAGCGGAAAACACGGTGGTTTCGGGTCGTCGCGGGCGTGATGCGCCCTTCGGGAGGCTGCGAGGCGGGCGTTCTTCGGGAGGCTGCGAGGCGGGCGTTCTTCGGGAGGCTGCGAGGCGGGCGTTCTTCGGGAGGCTGCGAGGCGGGCGTTCTTCGGGAGGCTGCGAGGCGGGCGTTCTTCGGGAGGCTGCGAGGCGGGCGTTCTTCGTTGCGAAGAGGGAAGCGCACCTTGCGGCACAGAAAATAACTATGCATTTTTTGCATAGAAATGCCCATGTCTATGCATTTTTTGCATAATGCGGCGCTCCGGGGAAAATATCTATGCAATTTATGCATAATACAGGGGGTTTCTATGCAAATTCTGCATAGATGGGCGGGCGCCTAGAGGTGGTTCGGGTTGATTGGACAGATTTCGTGGGAATTTAAGGTGTACTGTTGCGATCTTGTTCCGACGCAATCAACCAGACAAGACCCATGTCGAGACGCACACGCAGAACCCATAGTCCTTCGTTCAAGGCGAAGGTAGCCCTCGCCGCCGTGCGCGGCGAGAGCACGCTGGCCGAACTCGCCGAACGCTTCGAGGTGCACCCGAACCAGATACAGTCGTGGAAGAAGCAGCTCACAGAGAGCGCCGAGGAGGCGTTCGTCCGAAGCCGCAACGTTCCCGACGAACGCGACAGGAAGATCGAGGCGCTCCACGCGAAGATCGGGGAGCTATCCATGGAGAAGGATTTTTTATCGAAGGCGCTCGGTCGCGGCCTGTAGCCGAGCGCAAGGCGCGGATCAATCGTTCGCACTGCTTGCCTGTCGTTCGGCAATGCGCGCTTCTGGCGCTGAGCCGCTCCACGGCGTACTACCGCCCCCGGGGCAAGAGCAAGGAGAACCTGTTTCTTATGAAGGAGATAGACCGCATCTATATGGATCGTCCCACGAGCGGCTCGCGCACCATAAAGAGCCTGCTCGAGGCGAAGGGGCATACGGCGGCGCGCAGCCGCGTCGCACGCCTCATGCGCCTTATGGGCCTTAGGGCCATCTACCCGAAGCGGCGCACGTCCTCTCCCGGGACAGGACACAAGATATATCCCTACCTGCTCAAGACAATGAAGATCGACAAACCCGGTCAGGTCTATGCGGCGGACATTACGTTCATCCCCATGGCGAAAGGCTTTCTATATCTCGCAGCCGTAATCGACTGGCATAGCCGCAAGGCGCTCGCCCACCGCATCTCGAACACGATGGACGCTCGTTTTTGCGTGGAGGCTCTCGAGGAAGCGATTGCGCGCTATGGCGCTCCAGAGGTTTTCAACACGGACCAGGGGGCGCAGTTCACCTCCGAGGCGTTCACGGGCGCGCTCAAGGCGCACGGCGTGCGCATCTCCATGGACGGCAAGGGCCGCTGGCTGGACAACGTGTACGTGGAGCGCTTCTGGCGCAGCCTCAAACAGGAAGAAGTCTACCGGCGCGCCTACGACACGGTGGCCGAGGCCAGGAAGGGAATCGCCGACTACCTGCGCTACTTCAACGAAGAGCGACCCCACCAGGGACTTGACAATAGAACCCCCGACGACGTATATTACAGACGAAAGCCGCTGACCAAGGCGGCGTAACCCACCGCAACCCTGCACTTAAAACGACCCGGACTGACTGTCCGAATTTCCCGAACCATTTCTCCTGTCAAAAATGGGGCGGGCCATCAGGGACTACAAGAACGCCCTCAACTGGTTCGTCATACTCTACGGAGACAGAGTCCCCATCGAACAATAATCCCGCTTACACAGTTTAGCGGACACGCCCCTCAAATAACCAGATATGATCATGCTAAACACGAAAATTGTTCCTGGGTCGCCTTCCCGATTCTTGTTATTTTGTCTCCTCGGTATTTTCGGAATGCTGTTCTTGACAAACCCGGCGATTGCTCAGGATACAATAGATCAGAACACTAAAGAAGAAAGTATTAAAAAGTGGCGTGTTGGGGTTTATTTTTCGGGAAAAAGTTTCTTAAAAGGGCTCAATGAAGCATTTAGCATTAGATCAATTGAATCCTCTGAAGATGATATCCTACCCTATCCAGGTCTATTTTTGACTATGAGATATAATAATTACCAAGTACTTATAGGTTGGGAACGAGATGGCAAATACGAACATAAACATTCTCCTATTTATCTCGGAAGTAAACATAATGAACATATATTCAGGTTTTCTGCACGTTATAATTACTATCCATTTCAAAAAATTATATACCTATACGGAGGACCTATTATTTGGTATTTTAACAAAGAATTTACTTTTCAAGTAAATGGATGTAGCGAATATTTGTATCAAACATATTCATCAGGTGAATGTGTACCAGGTAAAGAATTTATATATTATTTTCCAACCAATCGTCCTGATGGCAAATCCACATGGTTTGGAATGCAAGCTGGTTTAGGTCTGGAATATAATATATTTGGCCTTGTCCTATCTCATGAAATAGAGTTTTTTCATTCGTTTTGTGATTATGACGATTTTATATGTAGTGGAAGAGATTTGAAATTTCTTGGAATCCATTTTCCGTTTTAATTCAGGGGTGAGAGTTAGAGGTGAGAGGTGGTTCTTAAAACAGATCGTCCGGATGGGATTTCATTCACTTTTGGAGTCACTTCCGGACTTGGCATAGAGTATAAACTTGATGCCCTTGTTTTTTCTCACGAATTAGAATTATTTGCATCGCCTTGTCAGTATCGAGACTTTGTATGTTTTGGGGTCGATTTGAAATTTCTCGGAGTAAACCTGGAGTTTTAGCATGGACTATGTGTACAAAAGAGCCGCGCCAGAATCATCGCGCGCGTTGCGCCGAAACGGTCCATCGCTACAAGTCAAGCGCCTCCAGCAGGGCTGCATCCGCGGGGTTGAGCGCGCCGGCCTGCCGCTGCGCCCTCAGTTTCGACGCGAAAAGGGTGCCGTAGAGGCCCAGCGCCGTGTCTGCGCGTCGGCGATGCTCGTCAAGCCGGAGCGTAACCTCCGCATCCCGAAATGCGTCCGGGACATACACCCCTCTGGGGCCGTGCGGTCCGGGCGGAGCCGGGGCCGGAAAACTCTTCTCCGGCTCGAACGCCTTGTTCCCAAAATGGCATCCCACGCATTGCACGGGGGATTTCAGGGCCCGGGGCGGCGTGGACGTTTCCCTGGCCAGCGCGCCCTTCCGATCATAGACGAAAAAATCCCAGAATCCGTCCGGGCGCTTGCGCATCGCGGTTGTTTCGACCAGCGCATCGTTCAGGTAATGCCTCCCCACGAAAACCGTCCCCGCCGGATACAGGATGCGCCCGTCCGCGTCCGCCGCATGGCGAAGCGCCGCCCGCACCGCTTCCTCCCGTACGTAAATGCGGCGCTCGGCGGTGGTCATGGCCCCGCGCACAACCACCTCCATCCAGGTCGAATCCGGCGCAAAACCCGCACTGTCGGCAAACGCTGCAAAGGATGCCGGGATGGCCCGCGCCCGGTTGTACGAACCGTCGATAAACGCCTCCATTTCCTCCCACTCGATGCGCCCGTTGCGGTTCGCGTCGCGGAGTTGCCCGGAAAGCGCCGGCTGACGCCGCGCAAGAACGTCCCGATCCAGATAAAACCGCCCGCCTCGCTCGTGAAGCAGACCCGCTTCGAACGGATCGGCGGCTTTCGGGGCCACGTATCCCCCGAAATAATATTGCAAGAAGCGGCGCGGCTCGGACTGATCCAGGGACAAACGCGCGAAAGAATCCGGCAGGCCCGATTCGTCCGGACCGCCGCATCCCGGCAACAAGCCTGAAAACGCTCCCGAGAACACGAAAAGCAGCAAAATCCGGCCCGAAATCCGCCCCGGAAAAGACATTTTCATGTTCCTTTTCGCCCTGCGTACGGCTTTACGCATATTTTGCATATATCTTTGCAATCTTCCCTTGCATCCTGTCCAGCCCGGCCTATAACCCTTGCCCGAACGGACCGTCTTCCGCTTCGGAGGCCAGAAAGTGATCCAGCAACGCCCGGGCGCGGAGATCGTCCGGATGGCTTCGAAGCAGCATGCGCAAGGCGCCGATGGCTTCGTCCGTACGCCCCGCCTCCCCATAGGCAATGGCCAGATTCCCCAGCGCAGGCGCGGAATCCGGCTGCTTCCCGATCGCCCGCTCCAGAAGCCTGATCGCCCCCTCCCAGTCCTGCGCCCGCAAGCGGAGCGTGGCGGCATTGATCAGGGCTTGCGCGAGGTCAGGATCCAGGGCAAGCGCCCGCTCGAATAGCCGCTCCGCTTCTTCGAAACGTTCCGTTTGCAGATACAAAAAGCCAAGATCGTTCCAGGAACCCGGATGATGCGTGGGGTCTTCGGCCAGGCCCGCCAGCCATGCAGTTTCGGCCTCCGCAAAGCGCGCCGCGGCGTACAACGCTTCGGCGAGTTTCAGGTGGGCTTCGGCAAACGCCGGCTGCATTTCTGCGGCGCGGCGCAGCGAAACCGCCGCCTCCTCCAGACGATTGGCCTGCAACAGGGCCACCCCCAGCCAATACCGGACGAACACATCCTCCGAATACGCCGAAACGGCCTCCGACAGCGTAGCTGCCGCCTCGTCCGCCCGCCCCTGCTCCAGCAAGGCGCGTCCCAGCGCAAGGCGGGCCGCGGGATGATCCGCTCCGGCCCGAAAACCTGCTTCCGCCCGAACGATCACCGAGTCGAGATACGCAGGCAAGGCGTGAATCTCGTCATAGAACGCGAACCAGGCCGCCGCCTCTTCCAGCAATCCGAGCGCCGCTTCGCTCGCATCGGGCGCCGCCGTCGCCCGCACGAGCCGGAAAGGATCCGGGCGGACGAACGCGCGCTCAATATCTTCCGGGGCTACCGCAGGCGGCAATTCGCGGCGAATCCAGTGATCCGTAAACGTTACATGGGGAATATCGCTGGCCCCGCTGAAGCGAAGATGGCACGCCACGCAATCCCCCGTCATGGCCTCCGCCCCGGCGTGCGCGCTATCTCGCCCGCAAACCGCGACCGGCTCCTCTGCCCCGTCCGCGCCATGACACCCGGCGCAGATCGCATTGAAATGGTCGGCGCCAAGGTCGGCTACCGGAATGTGCGGATCGTGACACGTCGTGCAGGTCATATCGCTTTCCTGGAAACAGGCGCTTTTTTCCAGGCGAAGCGCGTGGCTTGCGATCCCGAATCGCTCCGGGTCGTTTGCCTGTTCGGCGGTAACGAATATGCTGCGATGGGCTTCGAGCGGATCGCCCGGACGCCAGGTGGAAGGCATTTCCCCGGGCCGGAACACGGTCGTCCCCGAAAGATGGCACTGTCGGCAGACAGAGAGTTGATCGTCCCGGGAGAGGCGGGCCGGATGAACAATGGACGAATCCGCCGCGCCGGCCGCAGGGCCCAGGCCCGCCAGCCGCATATCGACATGCGCGCCGCCCGGGCCGTGGCAACGCTCGCACGTAATGCCGTCGGCTACGTCCCCGTAATGGTCGAGCGTGAAGCGGCTGTGGTCGGAAAATCCGTTGTGGCACGCCATGCATTCCGCCACGACAGGCCGGCTGAAACGCAGATTTTCCTGATCGTAGGAAGGACTCAGGTCCCAGCGCCCGCGCTGCGCGTACCAGGTAAGCGGCATCTCCGTCAAATGCCCGTTCACTTCCGCCAGATAGGAGCGCGTATGATTTCCCGAACCAATGACCCACTCGACGGGATGCACCCGCTCGTACGTGGTCTCTCCCGAAGCGTCCAGACGATATTCGCGCTGAAAAAGCGTATCTGCGCGCACAAAGGCCTCGTAGTAGAAATCCGTGCCTTCGTGGTACGCGGGCGACGCGGGAAACGCCTCCGGGGCGGACGCCGCATCGAAGCGGGACATGGAGCGGCCCATCCCGGTCCGATGATACGACAGGTAATGCGCTTCGTGGCAGGATGCGCAGGCTTCGTCCCCGACATAGGCAGCTTCCGGCGCCTCCCGGGACAAGGCGTCGTTCCGGGACGGCGCCTCCCCTGCGACGCACCCCGCAAGCATCGCAAGCAGGATCGCGACGCCGGGCGGCCGAATAAGCGGCCCTTGCATGCTCTTCTCGCTATCTTCTCGACGTAAGCGCCCCCAGCGCCAACCCGACCAGGAAAGAAAACAGCAACGCGCTGCCGGGGTGCTTCCTGGCGTATTCGCGGACCGAGCCGGTCGCTTCTCCCGCGGCTTCCGAAACGCGAGCGGCCGTACGAAGCATTTGATCATAGGCTTCCGCGACCATCTGTTCCGCATCCTCCAGACAGATTTTTTCTCCTTTCGGCGGCGCGGATCCGGCGGCGGAATCTGCGGAAGAATCTCCCGTAGAATCCTGGGGCGATCCATTGGCCGCGCCGGGCGCATGGGCCGAATCGGGGGCCGAGGCGTCCGGGTTGCTTTTCGACGATTTTTGAGCAGGCATGGCGCAAATCGGGGTTATGTGGTCGGTGCATGGCGAATGCATGGGGCGATGCATTCCTGAATACGCTGCCGGGCTTGTGCGTTCCCGACATCGTTACACGCGCCAAAAACGTTTTTTTTCCACAGACCGGCGGATATTCTCCAAAAAGCAAGGTTTCGCTGCAACATATTCGACGGTTGCGGGGTACGGTTTACAGTGTTTTTTCTGAATTCTGACGCCGGTTTCCCGTGCGGCGCGCAAGCGACAGATCAGCGACATGGCGCCGAACAGCATCAAATATATACCAATAGCGCCAATCGTATGCGGTATTTCCTGACGATCCTCGTCACGGCGCTCCTTTTTCCATGTATCGCGCCTGCGGGAAAGGCGACAGCGCAGGATACGCCCGGATCGACCCCGGATCGGGCGGCGCGCGCTTTCGTCGAAGCGCGCGACCTGTACGCCGCGCATCTGTACCGCGAAGCCATTGAAGCTTTCGCCGACTTCCGGCGGGATCGTCCCGACCATCTTCATGCGATCGACGCGCTGTACTACGAAGCCGAAGCGCATCTGGCCCTCGGATCGCGCAAAGAGGCCGTCGCGCGCTTCGAACAACTGGAAATCGAGCGGCCCGGGCATCCTCTGGCGGCGAAATCCCGTCTGGCGCTCGGCAATTTCTTCTATCTGAACGAAGAATACGACGAGGCGCTGCGCGTATTTTCAAACCTGCTTGCGGACGATCCCGAAGAGGATATTGCGGCAAGAACCCTGTACCGCATGGGCGCGTCGGCGCAGCATCTGAACCGGAACGAAGAAGCCCTCGGGTATTTCCAGCAAGCCGCCGAGGAATACCGAAACGCCGAGTACGCCCCCGTCGCGCTGTATGCAAGCGGATACGCGCTGATCGGGCTCGAGCGGTACGACGAGGCCGCCGAAGCGCTCGAATTGCTTGCCGCGCGCTATCCGGAATCGTCCCATGCGCGGAATATCGGGCTGGCGCTGGCCGAAGTGTACTATGAACTCGACGATTACGACCGCGCGCTGGACGAAATCGAAAAGCGCATTGGGGGGCTGGACGAGGCCGGGCGAGAACGGGCGCTTTTCCTGCAGGCGGAATCCCTCAACCAGTTGCGCGACAGCGAGCAGGCTATCGTCCGATACCGGCGCTTCCTCGAACGCTATCCCGAAAGCGCTTATCGGCGGCGGGCCATCTACGGCCTGGGGTGGAATTATTATTTCGAGGGCGTGCATCAGTGGGCCGCCGAACGATTCGCCGAGGCGCGGGAGGGACGCGCCGACGACCTTGCCGCCCGCGCCACCTACTACGAAGCGATCAATCAGGACCTGGCGCTCGAACCCCTGGCCGCTATTGCGCTCCTTGAAGACTTTTTGGCGAACTGGCCGGAGCATGGCCTGTCGGTCCACGCCCATTTCGAACTGGCGCTCCTGTACTACCGGCAACATCGCTGGGACGACGCCTGGCGCGTTTTCGGCCTGATGCAGGAAGCCTGGCCGGAACACGAACTGGCGGGCGAGGCGGCGTACTACCGAGCCAATACGGCCATTGCACTGGGGAATTTCGAGGAAGCGTTCCGGGGCTTCGATCAGGCCGTCGACGCCGGGGCCGCTTCCGAACGCCTGCGGGAAGAGGTCCGCTTTCAGCGGGCCTGGCTTTCCTACCGAAGCGGGGCGCACCAGGAGGCCATGCTCGGGTTCCTGGAAATCCGTGATCGCTCGCCGCGCTCGGATCGCGGACAGGAAGCCTTGTTCTGGGCCGCCGAAAGCGTCTATCAACTGGATAATCTCGGCCGCGCGGAAGAACTCTTCCGGCAATACATTGAGGAGGTTCCGGACGGAAAACACGAGGCCGCGGCCTGGTATGCGCTTGGCTGGACGCATTTCCGCCGAAGCCAGTACGAGCGCGCCGCGGACGCATTCCAGACATTTCTGGATCGGCGCCGCGTCTCCGACGAAGAAGGATTTGTTTCTTATCGCAACGATGCCCTTCTGCGCCTTGCAGATAGCTACTATGCATTAAAGCAATACGCAAATGCCATTCGAACGTACCGCCTCGTAGGCGACCAGGGCGGCGACTACGCGCAATACCAGATTGCGCAAGCCTTCGACCACGCGGGCGAAGCCTACGAGGCCATTAGCGCTTTCCGGGAATTGCTGGAATTCTATCCGGGCAGCGAATGGGCGCAGGAAGCCCGCTACAGCCTGGGCCATATCTTCTTCAGAAATCAGGACTACGACCAGGCGGTCGAAGAATACGGCGCGTTGCTCAGAAACTGGCCCCGGGATCCGCTGGCGGCGAAAGCGCAATACGGCGTCGGGGACGCCCTGTTCAACGCAGGACGCACGGAGGAAGCCGTGGCCGCCTATCGGGTCGTACTCGAAGAATATCCCGGCAGCGCTTACGTATCCGATGCGGCGGCAAGCATCCAGGTCGCTTTGCTTTCCGCGGAAGACGCCGAAGCGGCCGCCGCATTTTTCGATGAATTCGCCGAACAGCGCCCGGATTCGCCGATTCTGGACGAACTCCGGTTCCGCCGCGCCGAAATCGACTTGCAAAGCGGACGAACGGACGAAGCCCTCGCCGGACTGCTCGAATTCATCCAGCAAGGCCAAAACGAATATTTGCGCTCGGAAGCCCATTATTACCTCGGAACGATTCTGGAAGAACGCGGCGAGTCCGAGGAAGCCATTCCGCATTTCGCTCAGATTATCGAGGAATACGCCGGCAGCGAACGCTTCCCGGACGCCGCCGGGCGGCTGGGCGGCCTGTATCTGCAAGCGGAACGCCCCATAGAAGCCCTCGACATTTTCCAGCTCCTCGAATCCGACGTCAACGAAAATCCGCGGCGCACCGCGGAAGCCCGCTACGGGCAGGGAATGGCCCTCTTGCGCCTCGAACGGACGGAAGAAGCAGAGCAATTGCTCCGGGACGCCATTGACGCGGCGCCCGACGCCCCGGAAACGCATCCGGTCTACCTGGGCCTTGCCCGCGTATATCAGGAAATCGGACGGTACGGGGAAGCTGAACCGCTGTACCGGCATGTGGCGCGCAACAGTCGGGACGAGGCGGGCGCAGAAGCGCTGTACCGTTTGGGCGCGCTGTTTCGGGAAACCGGGCGGGCCGAAGAGGCCCTTGAAGAGTTGGGCCGGCTCTCCGTGCTGTTTCCGGGATTCGGCGACTGGATTGCGCAAGGCTATCTGGAACAGGCCCGTGCTTTCCAAGCTCTTGGCGACGCCGGAGAAGCCGCTTCGCTATACGACCTCGTGATGGGCGAATTCGGAGAAACGCCTTTTGCAGAGATCGCCGAACGCGAAAAAGAATCGCTCTGAATCCATGCGCCGCATCCATCGCTACAGATTGTTTTTCGCCCGCCGCCTGGCCTTCCGCAACGCCGCCGGTTTGCCGGCGCTCATGCTCAGCGCTTGCCTCGCCCTGCCCGCGCAGGCGCAAGAGGATGCAGAAGAAGCCGCCCCGACGCTTCCCGACATTACCCCGCAGGTCGTGGAAATCCGGGCGGGACTGGATATTTCGTTGCCCTCGCTTCAGCGGCAACCCCTGATCGGGTTCAACCCGCCGCCGCGCGTCGCTTCCGTTCCGGCGGATCGGAGACCCTATGCGGAGACCTATAAACAAAAGAGCGCCGACTTGCCGGAAAGCCCCCTGGCCACGCTCGAACCCGCGCCGTCGGCGGCCCTTACCGGCGGGGCGCCGGGCCGGGGCATGGCGGAAGCCGCCGCCGGACGATATCTGGGACGGCTGGCGCGCCTGCGCGCCGAAGGGTCTATATCCCGCCGCGCCGCATTCCGGGCCGGCCTCGACTACGCAGGCAGCGAAGGACATTCTTCCGCGGATATGCCGAGTAACGCGTCGGCTTCGTTCAATGCGTTCGAAGCGCTCGTCGGCTTGCAGCAACAGACCGAACCGGTTTCATTCGGCCTTGATCTGGAGGGCTTCGCCGATACGCGGCGCATGTACGGCGCCGTCCCCGCCATCGGACCGATCTCTAATGCGAAATCCGCCTCGGCGAAGGCCGCCTGGCGCGTCGAGCGTTCCTCCGCCGACTTGCAGGCCGCCCCAACGCGCCAGGGACAAGGCGGCGCAGGAACGCTATGGATCAAAACGAATGCTGCGGGCCGGGCGCGCTTCGAAGCGCGGGCAAGGTACCGCGCGCAATCCTGGGAAACGAACGCCCTGCCCGATGACCTGCAAAGCGACGACAATGTCTTCCGGCGCAACGAATCGGCTCTGGCGCTGGAGAGCAACCTGACGCTCCCCGTAGCGAACCGCAGCGACGTCAAGGGAACGGTGCAACTGCTCCGGCTTGGCTTCGACGACGAGGAGCCGGGAGGCGTATCCATGTTGAATATCGGGGCAGACGCACATATGCGCCCCCGGCCGGGGCTTCGGATCGACGGAGGGTTGCGCTTTATGACTTTCGCCGAGCGCGACTCGGCCGCCTCGTCCTGGATTGCGCCCAATATCCGCCTGGACTTCCAGGTATTGCCCGCCTTGCATGTCTACGTCCGCAACGACGCGCGCGCGGAACACCGATCCACTCGATCCATGTATCGGGAAAATCCGTTCCTTCTGGATCGCCCGAGGGTGCAGCCGGACGTCTACGCCCTCGATATGCGGATGGGAGGCCGCATACAGATCGGCGCCGTCGGACTCGATGTGCACGGCGGCTACGCCAATGCCTCCAACTATCGCTATTTCGAGGCGGCCGGCGTCGACGAAACCCGTGGATACGCACAGGGCATGATTGCCGCCCGGTACGCCGCCGCAACCATAGCCTACGGCGGCGGGGATATATCCTTCCATCTTCCGGCGAAATGGAGTCTCGTCGCGGGATTCGCGTTCCGAAACGGCAAACTGAAGGAAGACGACGCGGATATTCCCTATTTCGGGGCTGTGACGGGACACGGGGGCCTGTCCTGGTTTTTCCGGAACGGAAGCGGTTTCCTGCAAGCCACGCTGGACTACGAAAGCGCGCGGCGCCCCACTGTCGCCGATACGGACGACCTGAACGGCTATCTTGATATGAACCTGAGCGCCCTGTACCCGGTTGCGCGCCGCATCGGGGTATTGCTCCGCCTGGACAACATCCTCGCCGGGAGCGCGGCGCGCTGGGAACATTACGATCGGACCCCGTTCGGCGTATCGCTGGGCGCCCGCATGCAATGGTGAACATGCCCCGCGAGCCTCTTCAGGAACAGGTCGAACAGGCCCTGGCGGAAATCGTCCGGGAAGCGCTCGCGACGCGTCAGGCCGTACAGGTGCCTGACCTCGGCGTTTTTCGCATCGAACACCATGCCGCAACGCGGCGGCGCGCAAAGGAGGGCGGGGCGGAATTCATTCCGCCCCGGAACGAAATACTGTTTACGCCGCAGACGTAATGGACCTTGGCCATGAAATCGCCCAACGCCTCGGGTGTTCGCCCGAAACGGTAGCCCCGTTGCTGGAGGAGATCGTACGCGATATTCGCCGCAAAACGACGCGGGGCGAGACGGCGCGACTTCGGAATATCGGCGCTTTCGAACATAGCGACGCAGGGCTGGTTTTCAAAGCCGATCCCGGCCTGACCGAAATCCTCAATGCGCCGTTTGCGGGACTTCCCGCCATACCGCTCGCGAAACCGTCGCCGGAACGGAAAACAGACAAAGCCCTGCGCGGCGGGCTTCCTCGCGCGCAGCGCGGCGGCTTGCCTTCCGCCCGCCGCAAAACGCTTCGATCCCGAGCGCGCGGGCGCGCCCAGGGTAACTGGATCATCGGGATCGGCCTGGCGATTATCGCGGCGGGAGCCTGGTTCCTGCTCGCAGATCGCATGGAAAATCCCGTCGCGCAGCCGGAACGTCCCGCCGGGCAGGAAGCATCCACGCCCCCCTTGCCCGAAGCGGCGACCCCGGAAACCGCGCTTCTTCCCGACGAAGCCGCGGAACATGCCGACGAAACCGCCTTGCCCTCCGGCGAAGCCCATGAACATACTGGCGCCGCCGCTGACGTCGCAGCCGCCGCAACCGACGCGCTTGCCGTCCGTCCGGCGCCGCTCAGAGGCGCCGCGCCGATAGACCGGGCGCTGGGCGGATACACCATTGTCGTGGCCTCGGAAACGAACGAGCGACGCGCCCGGAACTGGGCCGAAATCTGGCGCGAACAGGGTTTCCGCGCGATCGTACTGCCTTATGCGCAAGACGGCGCCGCCCTGTACCGGGTCGGCGTCGGACAATTCGATCTTCTCGAAGAAGCCGCTCGCGCACGCGACGCCCTGACAAATAGCGAATTGCCCCAGGACGCCTGGGTCCTGCGCATTTCAGGGATACGCTGATTTCTCTATCTTTAATCCGATGGCGCAGATCGCCATTCTCCATCGAATCCATTTGCCGTACGCCGATGACCCTTTCAACGCTGTTGCAATCCCAGTCCCTGACCCTGCCCGCCGATTCCGCGGCGAATATGATGCAAGCCGCCGCCAGCGAACAAACCAGTTTGCTGGACACGCTCATGCTGGGCGGGTGGATCATGATTCCCATCTTCCTCCTGTCTTTCGTCGCCATCTACCTGTTCGTCGAGCGGCTCGCGACCATCCGCAAGGCAAACGCCGATCCGGAAACGCTGACCCGCCGCGTCCGCGCCTACGTACAGGAAAGCGACGTACAGGGCGCCATGGGCTACTGCGAATCCAGAGACAATCCCATTGCGCGCATTTTGCGGCACGGACTGGAGCGACTGGGCCGTCCTATTTCCGAAATTCAGGACGCAGTGCAAGCGCAAGGCAAGCACGAAGCCTTCGAACTGGAGAAACGCACCGAATTGCTCGCCAGCATTGCGGGAATCGCGCCGATGCTCGGCTTTCTCGGAACGGTCACCGGCATGATCCAGGCCTTTCAGGAAATTCAGGCGCTCGAAGGCAACGTAAATCCGAGCGTACTCGCAGGCGGCATCTGGGAGGCCTTGCTGACCACGGCGGCAGGACTGGTGGTCGGCATCCTCGCCTTTTTCTTCTATAATTTTCTCCTGTCCAGAATCCGGCGGCTCGTAAACGACATGGAACGTTCCGCGACGGATTTTATCGATCTGCTGCAGGAACCGGCCCCGTCCGGCAAGTAATTCGGCAAAAGCCCGACCGGCTCGACGGCCCCGCCCGCCGCTTCCCGGTTATCCACGCATTCTGCGCGCCGCTATTCATCCAAAACCATGAAATTCAACTTCTCCAGCCAGAACAAGCCGCTTTCCACGTACAGCCTCGCCGGGCTTACGGATATCGTATTGCTGCTGCTCGTCTTCTTTCTCCTGACCTCGAATTTCATTCCGCAGTTCGGCATTCAGGTGAACCTTCCGCAGGCTGAAACCTCCGCCCCCATGGACGACCGCTACGTCTCGGTCGCCATTACGGCAGATGGCCAGTATTACGTGAATCAACATGCGGTCCAGCGCGAGCGACTCGCCGAGGCCCTGCGCGAAGCGAAAGGCGACCGCACCGCCCTGGTCCTGCGCGCCGACGAGGAAGCCACGGTGGCGCAGTTCGCCCTGGTAGCCAACCTGGCGCGGGCGCTCGACCTTCGGGTGCTCATGGCCACGGAACGCGGTCGTCCGTAGCGCTTTCCGCGGTTTACATTCGCGCATTTCTGAATTGCATTCTGTTATTCCACCCTCCTTCCATGTTCCGTAAACTTCTTTTCTTCGTCCTGTTGGTCGGAGGCGCCGGCGCTTCGGCGGCCCAGGACCAGGAATCCGAACATGTCGTGCGCGGGCGGGTCCTGGACGCCCAAACCGGAGAACCCCTGCCGTCCGCCAACATTCGTATCGAAGGAACCTGGCGCGGAACCATCACCAACGCGGACGGCGCCTTTGAAATAGCCCTGCCCGACGTCCCCGCCGAACTCGCGTTCCGCTACATCGGCTACGAATCCGAGCGGCGAACCATCGCAGAGCGTTCGGTCCGGGAAATAGAAGTCCGATTGCAGCCCACCGCCATCCAGATGCCGGAAATCGTCGTGACGGGCGAAAACCCCGCCATCGGGATCATGCGCTGCGTCATCGACCGAAAACAGGAGCGCCGGGCTGCGCTCTCCTCTTACGCCGCCGAAGCCTACACCCGATTTACCGTCTCGAACGATACGGGCGTCGTAGCCATCATCGAAACGCTCAGCGAAGTTTTCTGGGAGAAGGAGCGCGGTATGCGCGAACTCGTCAAGTCCCGTCGGCAAACCTCGAATCTGGACCTGGACCTGACGGATTATCTGCCCGCCGCGCTGCTCATGGCCAATCTCTACGACGACGATGTGCCGCTGGTCGGCTACGATTTCGCGGGCGTGACGCACCCGAATGCGCTGGACGTCTATCGTTTCTCGCTGCAGGATACCCGCCTCCTGGACGATCGCCTCGTGTACGACATTGCCGTGGCGCCCAAAACTCGCCTGGGCACCGCATTTTCCGGGGAAATCTCTGTGCTGGCCGACGAATGCGCCTTGCTCGAAGTCGCGCTCGCGCCGGGGGAAGCCTTTCTGTTTCCCCCGCCCGTTGAGAATGTGGACGTTACGCTCTACCAGCAATACGACTCCTTCGATGGCAGCGCATGGCTCCCTGTCGATTTCCGGTCCGAGATGGGCGTAGACATATCTTTCGGTCCGTTACTGAGGTTTCCGACCTTCAAGGTCCGGCAAGTCTCCCGCATCACCGATTACGATACAGAAGCCGCGCTCCCGGATTCCCTCTACGCCGAAGGAAAATTCGTCGGAATGGACCAGGCCGCCGTCGCCGCCGACACGCTGCTCGACCGCGCAGGCGTCGCCGTCCCCCTCGACGAACCGGAGCGCATGGCCTTTGCGAGCATAGACAGCTCCCTGACCTTTGAAAAAGCCTTCGAGCCGGAAGGGTGGATGACGCGTCTGCCCGGCGCAACCAACGACGCCGACGCCGATGCGCCAAACGGCGGGGAAACATCCATGTCTCCTTTCGAACTCGATTGGCTACAACCCCGTTTTCGATTCAATCGCGTGGAGGGATTCCACGGCGGATTGTCCATGCGATACGACTCGGGGCGGTTGGTCGCGGAAGGAACGGGCGGCTGGAGCCGCGAACTGGACGACCCGTGGTCTTACGGCCTCTCTGGCGGCGTCCGGCTTGGCGCGGAGCGACAGGGCCTCGTCGGCGCCAGCTGGTCCCGCGGGGTGGAGCCGCGCTACCGCTCGCGATTGTACGGCGCATTTTGGGCGTCCATGCACAGCCTCCTGGGCGGTGGAGACTATTTCGATTACCTTCGCAACCAGAAATTAGAACTGTTGGCCCGATATGATCGAAATCGCATGCGCATTACCCTGACCGGGCGCCGCGAAACGCCCGAATCGGTCGAGGCGGCGACGGGCTACGATCTTTTGGGCAAATCGGGCAAGCCGCGCCCGAATCCGCCGGTCGGCCGCCGGCGCCTGCTATCGGCTGCCGCCAAGGTCCGCTATGGAGACGCTCCGGGCGCAATGTTTAGTCCCTTCGGAGGACAGTACGCAGAATTGGAAATAGAGCGCGGCGCAGTAGAAGACGCCGAGGAGGGATACGCGCGCTTCGCGGCAAGCGCCGAATGGCGCATACCCACGTTTTTCTCCCGACGGCTTTTCCCGAATGTTCTGGCCCTGCACCTGACAGCCGGCGCGCGCCTGGGCGATTTGCCCGTGCAGCGATTCGGAATCGTAGACGGCGGCCTGCTTCTTTTCGGCGCGGTGCGCACGCAGATCGGACGCCCATACGAAGGCGATCGGTATGTCGGGTTCTTCTGGGAACACAATTTTCAAACCGTGCCCTTCGAACTGCTTGGCCTTCAAGGACTGGCGAGGCGCGGCTACGGCATACTCATAGGCGGAGCCCATGCCCGAACCTGGATATCCCCCTCCCCCTTCGTGGAACGTCCGGAACTACATCTTTCCACAGAAGGAACGCATCATGAAATCACCGTTGCCCTGAACGGCATACTGGGATTCCTGCAGGTTGGATTTACCCGCAGGCTCGACGAACCCGATCACCGCGTCTCGGTCAATCTAAAGCGATTTTTTTAGGGACCCTCTGATTACGTCCGCAAAGATTCAGGGGCTGCGCGGCGCGCGCCGGCGAGAAATGACGAAGCAGCGCCCGCGCTTCAGGCCGCCTGTCGATCCAGCGCCCGATACTGGATAGCCTCGGCAAGGTGTTCGGGGCGAATCGACGGAGAGGCCGCCAGGTCGGCGATGGTGCGCGCCACCTTGAGAATGCGCCCGTAGGCCCGGGCGCTGAGTCCCAGGCGTTGAATAACCGTTTTCAGGAGTTGCTCGCCCGTCGCGTCCAGCGCGCAATACTTCCGGACAAGGCGCATCGACATTTGGGCGTTGCAGTGGACATATTGCGACGCGTCCCGGAACCGTTTGCGCTGCACGTCCCGCGCCCCCATCACCCGTCGCCGCACCGACGCCGACGACTCGGTTTCGCCCCGATGCGCCAGCGTGTCGAACGGCACGGGGAGTACTTCAAGGTGCAGGTCAATACGGTCCATGAGTGGACCGCTGATCCTCCCGATGTATCGCTGAATCTGGGCCAGCGTACAGGTGCAGTTCCCATTCATGCTGTGCTGCATCCCGCACGGACACGGGTTCATGCTGGCGATAAGCATAAACCGGGCAGGGTAAGCCACGGTGCTGCGCGCCCGACTGATCGTTATTTTCCCTTCTTCGAGCGGTTGGCGCAACACTTCAAGGGCCTGTCGTTTGAATTCGGGCAATTCGTCCAGAAACAGGACTCCGTTGTGCGCCAGCGAAATCTCTCCCGGCATGGGATTGCTGCCTCCGCCACACAAGCCGGCGTCCGAAACCGTGTGATGGGGCGCGCGAAACGGACGGCTCGTCACCACGCCCTGCTCGTTCAACAAGCCCCCCACCGAATGAATTTGCGTCGTTTCGAGGGCTTCTTCCTGACTCAACGGAGGAAGAATGGTGGCGATCCGGCGAGCGAGCATGGTTTTGCCCGCGCCAGGCGGCCCCACCATCATTGCATTGTGTCCGCCCGCAGCGGCCACTTCCAGCGCCCGTTTCACGTCCTGCTGCCCCCGCACATCCGAAAAATCGCAATCGACGGACACAGATTCCCGGACCAGCGGACGATCATCTCCGCGGAATGGAATCGGCGCCCCGGACGCCTGCTTCAGGAAGGCGTGACCCTCCCGGATATTGCTTACGGGAAGCACCTCCACGCCACTGACCAGCGAAGCCTCCCGGGCGTTGCCGGAAGGCGCCATCACCGACGTCATGCCTTCTTTTCGGGCGCGCATCACCATGGGCAGCACGCCCCGAATCGGACGTACGTCGCCGTTCAGCGCCAACTCTCCGAAAACGCATGTCCTCGCCAGCGCTTCGCGGCGCGCGTCCGGCATGTGCGCCGCCAGCAATCCCATCGCAATCGGGAGATCGAACGCGGCGCCTTCTTTCCTGAAATCGGCGGGGGCCAGGTTGATGGTGATTTTGCCGTGCGGCAACGGAATGCCTGTATTCTGGAATGCAGCATAGATGCGGTCGCGACTCTCCCGAACCGCCCCGTCCGGCAAACCGACCACGGCGTAACTGGGAAGGCCCATCGAAATACTGGTTTCAATCTCGACGGGAAGGGCGTCTATGCCGCAGGTAGCGGCGCTCCGAACGTGCGAAAGCATGGGTCGGTTCGCGGTTGGTGAAACGGGAAACGAATCTGCCTATAGACCCCAAAAACAGGCAAACATAACCTGCAAGCCACATATTTCTTACTTTTGGATCGTCCCATGGCCGCGGAAAAGGATATTCCGCCCGGCGCTCCCTCGCGCAACAAACAGACCCATGACGTACGGCATAACAGGCAATACGCAAAAAAATCGCCTCTGGGAACCGGTGGCGGAACTGGTCGCCTGGCTGGAGCGCGAAGGACTCCCCTTCAAGTTGAATAGCGATGTGGCGGACGGTCTGGCGGAACGCAACCTGCTGGACGCCGCGCTCTGCCAATCCGTCGCTACGCCCGATCTGGCGCAAGAATCCGACATGATCCTGTCGTTCGGCGGCGACGGCACCCTGCTGACGAGCGCCCAGGAAGCCGGAACGCACGGAACTCCCATCCTCGGAATCAATATCGGACGACTGGGGTTTCTGGCCGATATCGAAGTAACGCAAGTTCGGGACGCGATTCGATCTATCGAACGAGGCGCCTGTCGGATCGAGGAGCGCCTTCCCCTGGCGGCCCGGGTGCAAACCCCGGACGACAACCAGGCATACTGGGCGTTGAACGAATTCGTGCTGGAGCGAAGCGGCTCGGCGGGACTCATCTCCATCCGCGTGACCGTAGACGGCGTACGCCTGAACGACTACTGGGCCGACGGGCTGATCGTCGCCACCCCGACCGGCTCGACCGCCTACTCAATGTCCGCAGGCGGCCCGATCGTGGTTCCCGGAAGCGAAGTGTTCATTCTGTCCCCGCTTGCGCCGCACAGCCTTACGGTCCGCCCCGTCGTGCTGCCCGCCGATTCGGTTATTGAGGCCGAAATATCCAGCGACGACACGCCGTACGTACTGGGATTCGATGGCCACAGCCGGCCCTTCGACCCCGGGGAGCGTCTCGTAACGTTCCGGTTCGCCAAGGCCGATCACCGGGTGCGCCTCGTAAAACTCTCCGGGCAGCACTACTTCCAGACGCTTCGCTCCAAACTGATGTGGGGCGCCCGCGGCAACGAATAGCGACGAGCAGCAGATTCTCGAAGGGCGAGGACGCCCGGGCGGGCGCGTTATGCGGCGCGTGTTAAAACGACGCCTCGAACGTAATGCGAAGCATCCGATTGTTTTGTTTGCCGACGAATTCGGCGCCGTAGTCGAAATCATCGTCCCGGAAATCCGCGCCGAACCACCACAGATTGGGAATGATGCGCACGTTTTCGTGGGGCGAAATAGCCATCCCCGCCACGATCAGCGTTTCGTCAAGCATGATGTCCTCGCCTTCAGCGAACTGCTCGTTAACCAGGTCGAACCGGCCTGTGAATTCCAGCATCGGATTAATCTTGAACGATCCGAACACACTGACGCCGGCCTTGCGCAACGTCGGGTCGTACCGTTGCAATTCTATATATCCAGCCTCATTTTCTGCGCGTTTCGAGTACGCGTTTTCCCACTCCATAGTCAAGCGATGCAGAAAGGCTTCCGCGCCGAACCGCCCCATGCCCCCTGCATATCCCCCGAACACGGACATCCGCGTCGCGCGGTAAGCGGGCCCTGCGTAAATCTCTCCGCCTATAACGTGCTGATACGAGTATTTCCTGTAATCCGCTCCTGCCGAAAAAATCAGTTTGTCGGTGGGATGAATCGAGATTCGGGCATACCCCCGCTTGTACTTGTCGTATTCCGGTTGCGCCTCTCCTCCGATGGACAAATGACTACGCGGCGGATCGCCGTTGGCTACCATGCCGGCGTATCGAATCAGGTCGTTGCCTACCGGAACGGGCCCATCGAACCGAATTCCGAAATCGCGGGACGCGTTGACCCCTTGCGCATCCAGAACGTTCTTTTCCAGACTGCGAAATCCCCAAAAACGTTCCGTCAATTCGAACGCGGGAGTCGGCATAATGCCCACCCGGGCGGAATGCTCGCCCGCATAGTTCCAATCGATCCAGAGATCCTTCACAAACGGAATTCGCAGTTCGTCCGCAATATATTTATCCTTGGCGTCCAGACGAAAGCGAGCCTTGAAACGCTCGGAGATCGTAGCATCCGCCGTCAGATACATCCTCCGGTACGCGAATCCATGGACGGCTTTGTCGGGAACTCCGTCACTGTCGAAATCCCAAATGCTCTCGGAGGGGCTTTGCCAATACGATATCTCGTTATCGCCACCGCCGAGCCGGTAAAAATAATCTATGAAGGTTCGTCCTCCGATTTGTACGGTTTGCGCCGCGGCGGCGCCCGCCAGAAACGGCGTAAGCACAAAGATTCCGAGCAAGATGCGAAGCAGCGGGACGGTCATGGCGTTGTTATTTTCAAGAACAGGCGTCAAGGGGAGGATTGGCGCTGAAACCATATGGAAACATGGACGCGCTGACGGCGTCGCCCTGGATCGTTTTCCCGTCGCCCCGCCGGACACGTTGCAAGCCCTTGACGCGTCGGACGAATAACGTCCGCTTTCTAACGAAAAAGAAGACCGCTCCCGCAAATCGCCCGGCAAGGCCGGAAACATAGCGAGAGGCGGGTCCGGCGAGCAGTGGTCAGGGGCGGAATCGAACCGCCGACACACGGATTTTCAGTCCGTTGCTCTACCAACTGAGCTACCTGACCGGAAAAGGCGCCTTGTACGTCCCTTTGCTGGAACGGTTTCTGGAAAAGCGACGCAGAGCCTTCTGTTCGTCGCCATAATTTTTTTTTTCGCGAGCGGGTTATATTCGGCCATATTGTGTGTCTATAGGGGCGCATCGGTCATGATGTCTGCGTCAAGGCTGGGCCGGCGCCGCCCCTCATCCGGGGGCGGCGCCCGGTTCGGCCATTGAATTTTCCGCCGGAATCCGTATCATATACCATACTCCATGAAAACCGCGGAAATCGCTCCGGAAATCGCCGAAGCATGGAATCGGCTTGCCGTCCAGATACGGGAGCGGTTGACCGCTGAAGCACGGGAACGCATAGCCTCCCAAGCGGAAACTCCGTCCGGCCTTGCGGACGACGCGGAGGCGATGCAGGCGTTAAAGGAATACCTGAACATGGCTGACAAAATCGACACTGTACAGGAAAAGGCCGCGTCGGAAAACTTCGTACGCGCCGAAATAAACGCTGTACGCATCGAAATAAACGCTGTGCGCGCCGAAATCAACGCCGCCAAGACCGATCTTGTAAAATGGATTGTTGGCGCGGGAATAGGCGTTGCGGGCATAGTGGCCGCTGCGGCAGGCGTGATTATCGCCTTCATCACGCAGCTATAGTGGACGCGTCGCGCAGGAATAGCGAGGAACCAACGGCTGACGCTTCGCCCGCGCAAACACTTTGATCGAAGGGGCCCGCAACGGCAACCATATAAAAAATTTGCGAGCGGGTTATATTCGGTCATGTTGTGTGTCTATAGGGGTGCATCGGTCATGATGTCTGCGTCAAGGCTGGACCGGCGCCGCCCCTCATCCGGGGGCGGCGCCCGGTTTGGCCATTGAATTTTCCGCCGAAATCCGTATCATATACCATACTCCATGAAAACCGCGGAAATCGCTCCGGAAATCGCCGAAGCATGTAATCGGCTTGCCGTCGAGATACGGGAGCGGTTGACCGCTGAAGCACGGGAACGCATAGCCTCCCAAGCGGAAACTCCGTCCGGCCTTGCGGACGACGCGGAGGCGATGCAGGCGTTAACGGAATACCTGAAGATGGCTGGCAAAATCGACACTGTACAGGAAAAAGCCGCGTCGGAAAACTTCGTGCGCGCCGAAATAAACTTCGTACGCGCCGAAATCAACGCCGCCAAGACCGATCTTATAAAATGGATTGTGGGCGCGGGAATAGGCGTTGCGGGCATAGTGGCCGCCGCGGCAGGCGTGATTATCGCCTTCATCACGCAGCTATAGTGGACGCGTCGCGCAGGAATAGCGAGGAACCAATGATCGACGCTTCGCCCGCGCAAACACTTTGATCGAAGGGGCCCGCAACGGCAACCCCATAAAAAATTTCGCGAACGGGTTATATTCGGCCATCTTATGTGTCTATAGGGGTGCATCGGTCATGATGTCTTCGTCAAGGCTGGGCCGGCGCCGCCCCTCATCCGGGAGCGGCGTCCGGTTCGGTCATTGATCGCCGCAGAGAAAACGACCAGGCCGTCGTCCCCCCCGTCGTTTGCTTCGGCTCCCGAACAGGACAAATGACTGTCCCCACCCGCCCTGTTACAAATTCCTCGCAATTTTCCCCGTGCAATTACCGCCAAGGCGGAACCGCAGCGCGTTTTCCGGGTACAGCCCCATCATTCGCTGGTCCGGTAGTTCAGTTTGGTTAGAACGCCTGCCTGTCACGCAGGAGGTCGCGGGTTCGAGTCCCGTCCGGACCGCCTTACGCAGCGGCGCGCGCATACGGCCTTGCGCACCTCCAGCGCTTCCCGGCGCTTCTTTGTACGCCGCCCGTCATTGAACGCGATGCACTGAGCCAAGCGGCTTTGACGAAAGTATCCTGAGCTGCTCCCCTCCTCTTCAGGTCATGTAAGCGCAATCTGAAGGTCCATCACATTCGTATGCGTCGGACCGGTCCGCAGAAATCCCGGCGTTCTTTTCCAGAATCCGTACGAATCGTTCTGCGCAAGAAACGCCGCCGGGTCCAGGCCCTGCCGCTTCGCTTCGGTCGCCGTATCGGGGGTAGCCAACGCACCGGCGGCGTCCGTGGGGCCATCCCGCCCATCCGTACCCGCGCTCATCAAGCTTATATCTTTCGACGCCCCCGCCATACGAAGGGCGGCGGCCAGCGCCAGTTCCTGATTCCGCCCGCCCAGGCCCTCGCCCCGAACCGTTACGGACGTCTCGCCGCCCCACAACAGGCACCGCCCGGATTCCTGATCCAGGGCATGGCGAACCATGGTCGCTCCAACGTCCCGCGCCTCTCCGGACAGCGCGTCGGAAACAACCCGGGCGCGGTACCCTAACCGCCTTGCTTCCCCGGCGGCCGCCTCCAGCGCCGTCCGAACGCTGCCAAGCAATACGGCGCGCACCCGTCCAGATTCCCTCACAGGCCGCTCTGGATGCCCGGCGAGGGCCTCTACATATCTCCAGATGCTTGCCGGAACCTGTGCGCCGTACCGCTTCAGCACATCCAGCGCTTCTTCCGCCGCATACGGATCCGGCAGGGTCGGGCCGCCGCCAATCACGTACATATGCTCCGCATCGTCGCCCGGCACATCGGAAAGACACAGCGTCAGCGCCTCGGCAGGCGCCGCCGCGCGAGCCAACCCCCCTCCGCCGGTCCGGGAAATGCGTCGCCGCACCTTGTTTATGGCGTGAATGTCGGCCCCGGCGACGAGCAACCGGCGAAACGCCTCGCGGGCGTCTTCCATTGAAATGCCCGGCGGAAAAAGGGCGCATAACGAGGAGCCGCCCCCTGAAGCAGGGACAATCAACAGATCGTTGGCGCCCAGCCCGGACGCCGCCTCCAGCATGGACTGCGCCGCCTGTTCGCTACGCTTGTCCGGCAACGGATGGCCCGCCTCGATCACATGACAATGTTCGGGAAGCGTCGGCGGGACGCCAGATGCAACGGCCCCTGCTCGTTTTCCGTACCCATAAGGAACCGACGCCCAGCCCGCATGCATCCGCTGCCCGAGCCGCTTGCTCAGCGCGGCGAGCATCGCCAGGGACGCTTTTCCCATGCCCGCCGCCACGACCTTGTCATACTCCGCAAGCGGGCGGGACAGTTCGGCTTCCCAATCGGTCCGGTCCAGCAGGGCGTCCGCCTGCACGGCAGCCACGCCTGCCTCGAAAATTCGCAAGGAGTCCTCGGCGCGGCGAGCAAAGGAAGCCCGCATGACCGATCCCTGCGCCGGCAGGGAAAGCGGGGCAGCGTTCGGGGACAAGGCGGCAAAGGGATCGTCGCACATGGCAAATGGATTGTACGACGCAACCTCGCCAAAACACAGCGTCAACGCCCTGTTCGGCGCGTCTTCCGCCTCAGCGATCCTGCGCCTTCCCGTTCGCTTCGTGAAAAATCTTTGTGGCGGCGCTGATCATGGACGCCATATCCGCCATATTCGCGGGAAGAATCAACGTATTGCCCGCCTTGGCCAACGCGCCGAAACGCTCCAGATAATTTTCGGCAATGCGAAGTTGCAGCGCCTTGTCGCCTCCCTCGGCAAGCAGCGCTTCGGCAACCTTCTTCAAGCCCTCGGCAGTAGCCTCCGCAACGCTCAGGATAGCCTCTGCCTCGCCTCTCGCCTGATTGATTTGCTGCTGCATAGCGGCTTCGGATTCAAGAATGACTCGCCTTTTTTCGCCTTCCGCCTTGTTGACCTCGGCGTCCCGGGCGCCTTCAGACTGAAGAACGACCGCCCTCTTTTCCCGCTCGGCGCGCATTTGCTTCTCCATGGCGGAAAGCACATCTTCGGGCGGATTTATATTCTTGATCTCGTAGCGAAGCACCTTCACGCCCCAGGGTTCGGAAGCAAGGTCAAGCTCCTGGACGACATTCATATTGATGGCGGCGCGTTCTTCGAAGGTCTTGTCGAGTTCGATTTTTCCGATCTCGCTGCGCAATGTGGTCTGGGCCAGTTGGGAAATAGCGAACACGTAATTCCCGATTCCATAGGAGGCGCGCTCGGCGTTCATGACCTGCATGTACAACACGCCGTCTATGCCCACCTGCACATTGTCCCTGGTAATGCAGACCTGTTCGGAGATCTCCATAGCGTGCTCCTTCAGGCTATGCCTGTACGCTACCCGTTCGACGAAGGGGACCAGGATATTGAAGCCGGGGCTCAGCGTGCGGGAATAACGCCCCAGATTCTCGACCACATAGGCCTTTTGCTGCGGTACGATCACCGCCGTTTTAATAACAACCACGATGGCCGCCAGGGCGATAATCCCGCCCACGATCAAACCAATGTCCAGCATAATCTTTTTGCCTGTTTAAGGAGGCGCGGCGTCATTACGCATTCGCGCGAGATTCGATTTCCAGCACGGTGCCGTCCACAGCGATCACCTCGGCTTGTCCGCCGGCTGAAACAGGTTCGGCGCCGACGTTTCTGCCGCTCCAGGTCGATCCCCGCAATTCCACCCGGCAACGCGCGCCCGGAGCGGCGTCTTCGGCGAGACGAACCATCTCGCCGACCAGGGGATTGCCGGATTCGGGCGGCGCGCCGCGCAAGCGGGCATACAGGTTTTGTCGGAAAAGCAGCATGGAAGCAAGAGCCAGCCCGGCGAAAAGCACCCATTGCCCCCATACGGGCAAAGCCAGCCCGACCAGCCCAAGCAATCCCGTTACTACGGCCGCAATGCCAATAATAACCAGATAAAACGCAGCCTCAAGGCCCAATAATTCTACGGTCATCAGACCAAATCCAATGACCAGCCAGCCCCACCAAGCCATAAATTCACCTTTCGATCCAGGACAATGACCACAATGCAGGCAAGCGCCGCCGCTTGCTTTTCATAATACGCCGGCGTCGGCGTTCGGTTCATCCTTTTGCGCCTGTCCATAGTACGCGTCAGAGCCATGCTTGCGCAAAAAATGCTTGTCCCGAAGCGCGTCGCCTATCGCGGCGGCTTCCGGTCGAAGAAGCCGTGTCCGCCACGCCATGCAGGCCACGGTTTCGAGCGCAATAGCGTTTCCCGCCGCCTCCGCAGCATTCCCCCCCCAGACAAACGGCCCATGGCAAGCCACCAGCACGGCGGGAATCTCCAGCGGATCGACGCCTCCCTCTTCAAAACGCTCGACGATGACGAAACCCGTGTTGCGTTCGTAGTCTTCCGCGATCTCGTCCTTGCGCATCCGCCGCGTGACGGGAATGCTTCCCCGGAAATGGTCGGCATGGGTCGTCCCGAAACATGGAATGGACTGCTCCGCTTGCGCCCAGGCCACGGCGCAGGGGGAATGCGTATGCGCGATCGCGCCGAGATTCGGCCAGGCCCGGTACAACGTTAGGTGCGTGGGCGTATCCGAAGAGGGGCGCAGCGCGCCTTCGACCGCCTGGCCCGTTTCCAGCGACAGGACGACCATATCGTCCGCGGCAAGCCGGTCGTAAGGAACCCCGCTCGGCTTGATCGCCATAACCCCGGCCCGGACGTCCGCCACGCTGGCGTTGCCCCAGGTCCTTTCCGCCAACCCCTTGATATCGAGATTGGCCCGCCACGCTTCTTCTTTCAGATCGGCGTACATTCCGCTCATGTCCGCACCTCGTCGCGCAAGGCAAGCAGCGCTTTCATTACGTCAAACAGGCAAGGCCCTTGCGGCCCGTCCGAAACCGCGTCTTTAGGCGTCCGCTCCGCGCCGAACGCGTCGTGCAGCCGACGATACAAGGCGTACAGCCTGTCGTAGACGGCGCGACGTTCCGGGTCCGGCTCAAACGCCCGCGAGCGCACGCCCGTCATGGCCCGCATGGCCGCCGGAAAATCGGCATGTCCGCCCGCAGAGACGCCCGCCGCCACAGACGCGCTCACAGCGGCGCCCAGCGCACAAGTTCGGGCGCTCCGCGAAATCATGATCGGGCGCCCCATCACATCCGCATAGATTTGCATGACCAATTCGTTTTTGTCCGATATGCCGCCGCAGTTGACAATGCGCTCAACAGGCGCCCCGTACTCCTCGAAGCGCTCCATGATGCGGCGCGCGCCGAAAGCCGTCGCCTCGATGAGGGCTCGATAGATTTCCCCCGGGGTACTGTGCAGCGTCAAACCCACGATCAACCCGGTCAGGCGGGGATCCGCAAGAATCGTGCGGTTGCCGTTAAACCAGTCCAGCGCGAGGAGTCCGCTTTCTCCGGGGCGCAGCCGGGCGGCCTCCTCCGTGAGCGCTTCATGTCCCTTGCCGTCCGGACGCACCTGACGCACGAACCAGTTGAAAATGTCTCCCACGGCAGACTGCCCGGCCTCCATCCCGTAGTGCCCTGGAAGCACGGATTCCGGTACGATTCCGCATAACCCGGGAATGTCCCCGGGATTCTCTTCCAGCGGCGCCGCCATCAGATCGCACGTGGAGGTACCGATGATCTTGACCAGCGTGCCGGGGGCAATCCCCGATCCTACCGCGCCCAGATGCGCATCGAAAGCGCCCACGGCTACGGGAACGCCGGCGGGCAACCCCAGCCGTCCGGCCCATTCGGAGGTCAATGCGCCCGCCGCCTGCGACACATTGAACGCTTCGTCGGGGAGCGTCCTGCGCACGCGCAACAACGCCTCGTCCAGCGAACCCAGAAATTCCTCGTCGGGATAGCCCCCCCAATCCGTATGAAACATGGCCTTGTGCCCCGCCGCGCAGATCGACCGCTTTAGCCGGTCGGGTCGCTCCGTCCCGGAAAGCATCGCTGGAATCCAGTCCGCATGCTCCACCCAGGTATATGCTGCTTCGAATACCTCGGGGGCAGACCGCAGGCAATGCCATATCTTCGACCAGAACCACTCCGAACTGTATACGCCCCCGCATTTTGCAAGATATTCCGGACGCATCGCGCGGGCGCGGTCCGTGATTTCCCGGGCTTCCGCGTGCGCAGTATGATCCTTCCAGAGCCAGGCCTGCGCCTCCGGACGATCCCGAAACCGGTCGGAGAGACCCAGCGGAACGCCCTCCTTGTCCACGGGAATCGGAGTAGAGCCGGTGGTATCGACGCCGATCCCTATTACGCGGCAGGCATCGAATCCATCCTCTTCTTGCGCGGCTTCCTCCATCGCGGCGGCGATACTCCGCTCCACGCCCAGTACGTAATCTCCGGGGCGCTGGCGGGCGAGGTCGGGCCGATCCCGGTCCAGCAATACGCCATCTTCGCCGGAAGGATAATCGAAAACGCCCGTGCCTGCCTCTCGCCCCGTGGCGACATCCACGACCAGCGCGCGCACCGAATTGGTGCCGAAATCCAGTCCTATGGCGTATGCGGAAGCCATGCGGCTTTTGTGCGTGACTCCTTCGTTAGTGCGCCAGAAGCCAGTCGGCCACGCGCGGATTGAAATCCTCGATGCGCTCCCAGTGAAACGCATGGCCCGCCCCCGGATACATATGCAACTCCGCGTTCGGAATCCCCGCAGCCACTTCTTCCACCATCCAGGGCGGCACGAAAATGTCCTGTTCTCCGCCCACTACGAGGGTCGGCGCCGTAATCTGCGGCAGCGCGTCAAGCACATTATGTTCGATGCAGGCATGCCCCTGCCCCTCCAGCCCGTGCAAAGGTTGCGGGTCCTCTCCCGAGGAAGCATGCGTACGCTCATCGATCAGTTCGGCGTACCCTTCTATATCGTCCCAGGTGCCTTTCGAAAAAATGAGGAGCTGGATGTATTCCGTGAATTCCTCGGGCCGAAGGCGCGCCTTGATGGTCATCATGTGCCGGAAAATACTGGCGGCGTAGCGGTCGCATCGCGCCCAGGGGCACATAAGCACGAGCGAACGCACCCGGTCGGGATTACGGATAGCCAACTGCTGCGCAATGATGCTGCCCATGGACACGCCGACGACATGCGCGCGGTCGAGTTCCAGCGCGTCGAGCAAGCCCGCCATGTCGTCCGCCATCTGTGCGCTCGTGTAGCTTCCGCCGGGTTTCGAGGAACGCCCTACGCCGCGATTGTCCGGCATGACGCACCGGAAATGCGCCTTCCAGGCCTCCTTGTGGACCTCCCATACGGAGCCTGGGGCGGTAATGCCCATGATCATGAGAAGCGGCGGGCCGTCGCCGGCTTCCGCGTAATACATGTCGATCCCGTTGGTCTGGACGATAGGCATGGCTGGTCTTGCGCTTATGACGAATTTCAGAATCGGTTACGAATCGGAGAGTGCGGGCAGCAGCGTGTCCCGGATCCAGCGTCCGTCATGGCGGGTCACGCCATCGGGGTCCTCGACCGCCTCGGGACCTTCGTCCTCGCATATAATCCACCCTTCGTACCCCTCCCGGACAAGCCAGTTCGTAATGCCCGCAAAGTCGATCTTTCCGGCTCCCATGATGACGAATTCCGGGTTGCCGTCCCAGTCCTTGTAATGAACGTGGTTGATGAGGCTCGCATACTCCTGCATCTTGGCGAGCGGATCCATGCCCCCGTTGGCGATGTGCCCGACGTCGGGCGTCCACCCGGTGACGGACGCATTTAGGCCTTCCAGAATAATCCGGTAATCCTCTTCCGTACGGTTAATGGACGTATGCGGAGAATTGGGATGGAACGTGGCGACGACCCCCGCATCGGCGGCGCGGCGCGACGCCGCGTTGACGTTGGATACGAGATGCTGCCGCCGGACTTCAAGGTCATGGCGGCCAGTAGGAAGTTGGACCGTGCACAGCAACGCCCCGGGGAAGCGTTGCAGCAGCCGGATCGTTTCGTCGGCCTGCCGACGTTCCTCTTCCGTTTCTTCGGGGCCGTTCCATTCCAGCGCGAGCGCCACGGCGGCCAGCTCGATACCCGCCTTGCGCAGTTCGGCTTCGAGCCGCGCCGGATCGGACAAGTCGCCCATCCAGGAATGCACCGGTTCGATACCCGTAAAGCCCGCCTCTGCGGACACGCGGATCATATGATCGAGGCGGTTCGCCCAGGCCTTGCCGTTCTCCTTCATGAACCAGGTGTACACCTCGGCGCCGAAACGAAAGCGAGGAATGAATGTGCCAGGCATAGGCAAAGTTGTAAGAAAAAGTGTAAGATTACGCCCGAAATGGGCAGAAAGCGCGCAAAGGGGTTAATCGCCCGCCGTTTCGCGGAGTTGCTTTCGGATAAAGGCGTACCCCTGCTCCGCAATGTCCCAGGGCTCGGAAAAACTTCGCCACACATGGATCGCATTCGCGAAATCCGGATCGGCCCGGGTGAACGACTCGATGGTGAGCCACCCCTCGTAGCCCACTTCCGCCAATGTTTCGAAGACTTCCTTCCAGGCTACGATCCCGTCGCCCGGCGTGCCCCGGTCGTTCTCGCTGATGTGCACATGGACCAGATGGGGCGCCGCCGCCCGGATCGCTCCGGCGAAGGATTTTTCTTCGATGTTCGAATGGTGCGTGTCGAACATGACCTGCACGAACGGATGGTCCACCATTTCGGTGAGTTCAACCAGTTGCTGCATCGTGTTGCACAAGTAACATTCGAAGCGGTTCAGCGCCTCCAGCGCCAGCATGACGCCCGCCTGCTCGGCGTATTCGCCTGCTTTCCGCAGCGCTTCGGCGCTCCATTTGGCCTCGTCCGGCGTGGGAGCCGCTTTGGTAAACCAGGCAAAGGCAGAATGAAACGGACCGCAAATCACCTCTGCGCCGGTATCTACGGCCCGGTCGACGGCCCACTGGATTTTTTCCAGCCCTTTTTGGCGAACGGCGGCGTCGGAACTGGCCGGATTGCACTCCGGCTCCAGGGCAAGGCACGAGGTGCACGCCATACCCAGGTCGGCCAGAAACGCGCCCAGGCTGCGGTATGCGGCAGCGTCCTGCGCCCCCATCGAATACTCTATGCCGTCGTATCCAATGTCCCGGATCCGTTCGATGTGCGGGTAAAGCGCCTCGGATACGGTGGCGGACCAGGGAAGCAGATTGAATCCAATGCGGTGCATGGCGGGTTGGAGGCGGTTTCAGGGTGCAGGGTCGGGAATGATGTGGCGGGGGGAAAGATAAGGAAACCCGTGGAAAGCAGGAAACTTCGGGGGGCAGGCAGGTTACAATGGCCGCAGGGAAGCAGTAGACTTGTGCGCAAGGCCTGGGCGTTGAGGCACTCGGGTGCTGGTGCAAATTCGCCATTGGAATTGAAAATAACCGAAGAAAGAATCATGTTCGATTTGTCCACTACCGAAGGACTGAAAGCCGCCTGCGAAGAGGCGGAACGCAGGCCAAAAAATTATGTTTATGATTGGCGTAAGAATATACTGGATCTGTTGACATATGTTGCGAACGCTTCACCGGAAGAACGCGAAAGTGAGGAATTTCATCGTAAAATATGGAATGAAAATCCAATATCAAGGCTTGGGCAATGGGAAAAGGCGGATGTTAGCTCTGCCATTATTGAATTTAATGTAAGGAAAAGGCTCGCAGAAGGATTGACAAAACCTTTACCAAATAATCGTCAAGAAAGAATTGATTTTTTGAATGAAATTCGAAATTACTTAATTAAGATTCTATTTCAAAACACAAAATCAAGACCTTGGGGGAAAACCACTCGGATGATGGCAGCTCTTTTTCCCGCAGAATTCACTACACTGATCGTAGATGGGGGAAGAAAACATTATACTCGACAACTCCTGAACAAGATGAGCATTAAGCTAGATAAAAGCTTTATCGGACGACATCGACAGGTTCTTGACAGGCTTGACGAGGCCTTGGGGCCCGTGTCAGATGGCGATCTTCGCAATTTGGTTAATCGGATGACTTTACCAATGATGTTGTTCGATTTGACGAACCAGGACGAGAAAAAATTGGAAAAAAACGCCCATCAATCTGCTGAAGCATCCTCTGCCTCTACAGAAACGAATGGGAAAACTGTCGAAATGATGAAGTCTACGGATACACAGAATATCATCCTCTATGGCCCGCCGGGTACGGGCAAGACCTATGACACCAAGCGGCAAGCGCTCAAGCTGTTAATGGATAATAACGAATTTGAAAATATTACCCAGGAAGACATTCCGAAACTGTTCAGCGAGTACCAGAAAAAAGGACAAATTGAGTTTGTAACCTTCCATCAATCCTATGGGTACGAAGAATTTATTGAGGGACTTCGCCCTATTTTGAACGATGATAACAAAGAAATACGCTACGAATTACACGAGGGAATATTTAAGCGAATTGCTCTGCGGGCTGCTACTGAGGGATTGCCAATTGAAAATATTGCTGGAAGTATTGCCCGCGAAGAAAAAGCCCGAGTTGCCTTGGAAAATAATTCCCCATTTAAATTCCCCTCAAACTGCCAACAATACGTGCTTATCATCGACGAAATAAATCGGGGCAATATAAGCAAGATTCTTGGTGAGTTGATAACCCTGCTCGAACCGGATAAGCGACTCGGAGCCGATAACGAATTGAGGCTACCCCTGACCTACTCACCCCAATCACGCTTTGGCGTACCGCCCAATCTGCATATCCTCGGCACCATGAATACGGCGGATCGCTCCATTGCGTTGATGGATGTAGCGTTGAGGCGCCGTTTCACTTTCAAAGAGGTCATGCCTGACAAGGACTGTCTCCAAGAGGTTCTTGAAACCAAATTGGGGACTGACTCTCCTCTTGTGAAGCTGGTTGTTGACCTGTTCGAAATCCTGAACAAACGGATACGCTTCCTCTATGACCGGGATCACCAGATCGGGCATGCATACTTCCTTGGCGTAGAAAGTCTGGATGGCTTGCGCCTTGTCTTTGTTGATCGGATTATTCCTCTCCTCCAGGAGTACTTCTACGATGACTGGAACAAGATATGCATGGTCCTTGGCTGTCCTTACGGCGACAACGGAAAACCGAAACGAACGGCCCCCAACCTTCTCGAAAAAGAAACCTACCGTGCCCCGATCATACAGGCCAATAAATTTTCAGAAAAGGAAACGCTCGGCTTCGACCACAACGATTACGAAGACCAGGTGGATTTCAGCATAACGCCGGATTTCCAAAATGGTGAAATGAAGGAGCGTAACCTCGTCCGCACATTCCTCGGGGTACTGCAAATCAAGCAGGAGGATTTCGATCTGCGTCTTAAAGAACTTACGGACGAGGAAGCCTCGCCGGGTAAGAAGGAAGCCGAGGAAAAAACAGCGGAGGACGCTTCGTGAAACGCATAGTCATCCGAGAGCATGAGCAGATCGTCCGAAGCGATCAGGACGGCGCAGGCTCAGGTGACAATCAACACCTCGATTCGCGTCTTTACGACCAGCTCAAGCGCTTCGACCAGCGTGGGCGCGAAGCAAAGGATCAGGTATTCGCATGGGGGGATGGTTGCGCCCGGGCGCAGCAATGGGTTGGAGTCATCCAGGCGCCGGATCTTCAGGTCGAAATACTTCCCAAGGTGGACGCCACAGAATCCGAAAAACGCGGTCAGGGAGCAGATGAAGCGCGCCACAACCTCCTGTATATGCTCGCTGTCGCAGGCGACATACCAGTGAGAGATCACGATGTGGCGCATCTTGCGAACCGCAAGGCCCCTCTCTCCGAACTGCTCATAGCGATCTTCGCGTATCGGCTTCGTCAGGAACTGCTGCTCGGCGCCGAATACGCTTACCTGCAGCGGGAGGAAAACCTTCGACGATTCAAGGGAAAATTAATAATATCCTCGCAAATACTTCGCAATTCGGCGCGACGCGAACGTTTCTTTTGCCGGTTCGACGAGTTTTCCAAAGACACGGCGATGAACCGAATCTTCCGATTCGCGTGCATCACGCTTCTTGACTGGACGCATACCCCGTCAACCCAGGACAAGCTCCGGCATTGCCTGCTATTGCTCGACGGCGTTGCGCATGTATCGATCCATGACGAGATGTTTGAGCAGATACCCAGCACGCGACAGAACGAACGGTTCGCTGACGCGCTCCATTTTTGCCGGCTGATCCTTCAGGCTCGTTCGCCTGCCGCGAATGCAGGAAAACAGCGCAGTTTCTCGCTGTTGTTCGACATGAACCGCGTCTTCGAAGCCTTTGTGACCGCCTTTATGAGGAAATGGGTGATGCCCTTGCCCTCTTTTCCCGAACATCGTCTCTTTCCCCCGGCAAAGAGACGACAACGCCATCTAATAACCGACGGTGGAAAGGGCGTACTTTCGCTTCGTCCCGATCTGCTCATAGAAGCCTCGGAGGACGACCCCAGACTTGTGTTGGACACCAAGTGGAAAAGACTCTCCGGAAGTGGCGCTCGCGGCGGCGTAGGCGCCGGCGATCTGTACCAACTGTATGCCTATACCCAGCGATATGGCTGTAAACGCAGCATTCTTCTCTATCCTCATGTAACAGGAGCCGAATGCCGCGACTTCGATATTGCCGGTTGCCCTGATAAGCCTACCGGTCAACAGGTCCTTGTACGGTATGTCAATCTTCATCGCAATCTGCGCGAAGAGCGGGAATGTCTTGCTGAGGAACTCCAGAAGATCGTAGAAGAAGGTCTCGAGCCGGAACGCCTTCCGTTGTCGGGATAGCGCGTTGACGGTATCCAGGTTTCGCCCCACCGATCAATGCAAATTTCCCCCATACGCCAGGAACACGCCCAAAGAAGGGGCTTATGTACTTTAAGAGATGCTCTGATTAAGTCCACTTCGAGGGCATCCTATATCCCTTTCCCCGACCTCGCAGGAGGCTTCCCATGCCCGCAACCAACACCGGGAAGGCAACCGCCCGCCCTCGAATTGGAGGCGACGCCCCTCAAGTCATGACGGCGGAGGAATACGTTGCACTCCCCGACCGGCAAAATGGCTGCACCTATGAATTGGTGCGGAACGCGCTGGTCGTACGCGATCCGGGGGTGTCCTGGACCCATTCGTACGTACAAGGCAAGTTGCACCGCTACCTCGACGAATGGATGGAAAAGTTCGGACACGGCGCAGTGGGCGTAGATGTAGACTGCCTCCTCACGAAGCCCCGGATACCATTCGCATCCCGGACGTAGCCGTTCTGCTCCAGCCGTTCGATACGGAGAATGCATTCCACGGCCGCGTGCGAGGCGCGCCGGACATTGCAATCGAAGTGCTGTCTCCCTCGAACAGCCCGCAAGATATGCGCGACAAAACAAGCGATTACTTCAATGCAGGGGCGCTCCGGGTGTGGATCGTAGATCCGGAAGCCCGCGCGATCGTCATTCGCAAGGAGGATGGCGCAACCACCCGATTTACGGGCAAGGATCGTCTCGAAGACCCCGAAATCCTTCCGTACTTTGCGCTGGAGATGCAGAAGGTATTCGGGTCATGATCCCTCCTCATGTTTGCGACCGATGGCCTCAAGGTCCTCGGGCCGTAGCCTGTAGCGTATCGCATTGCCCTCATGCAGGCCCTGGAACTCCTGCCCGATATAGGCGGCGACCTGTTCGCAATCCGCGTCGGGGATGCCGTCCGCGGCGGCCATGGCTATGACATCCTCGGGGCGGAACGCCTTCCATTCCAGCACGCAGCGACGCACGGCCTTGCGCACGAAATCCCGATATGCCAGCGCCGCCTTCGCCGGGCTTTCGACTTCGGCGCGCAGCACCCGGTAATTCTCGGCCGAGGCCAGATAAGCGTCGATATAAGCCTCTCGCAGCAAGGAAACATTGTTTATCTCGTAGACGCCGATCTGTCCGTCGATATAGGCTCTATCGTCCATTGTCAGGAACGACATCGGTGCAAGATCGGCCTTTAGAAGCGGGATGTTCGAGGCAATGCGCGAGGTCCGCTTGTTGGTATCGGCGAAAACCTGCAAATAGGGTATATGAACGAGAAGAAAGAAGGATTGCTCAAACGGATCGGTGATCGCCATCGCCTTGCCGATCAGGATTTCAAACTCTTCCTCAATCTCATCTTGGTCGCCAAGCGGCCTGTAGCTCGAATGCGTGATGCCGACAGGCATGCGGCGCAGCTGTCCCGCCATGGCGGGATCGGAAAGAAGGCCGCCCGCGAGGAGGGCGTGAACATTGAACATATCCGACCGGCTGATGCTTATGTCATCAAGATGATCTACGACATACTGAATCGCCTCCTTGTGGTTGAGGATCATCAGCGCTTCCTTGCGATCCTTGCCGGGCGCCTCTTCGCCAAACCGGATAAGCCGTTCGGTCTGAAGAATATCGTAGGTGTTCCCTTCCATGCGCGACGACGCCCAGGACAAGTCCACGAGCAACCGTTCAAGGATGCGCCGCGCATAGGTTCCTGCCGGGAGCGGCGGCGGCTCCGGGCGCCCGGCCTCGCGCAGGCGCTGCCGATCCGCCGCGGCAAGGTAGAACGTCTTGCCGGGGATATAGCGGTCCAAAAACCCCTTGTTGTATCTTGCCGGCTTGCGGCGGTTATAGGGCGTTTGCAGATAGGCGCGCACCACGCCCGCACCCGCCAGGCTGTAGCCGGTGGCGCGGGACTTGCCCGAGATTTCCAGTCGGCTTTCATCGGCAAGTCGCTTGAGCGCCCGCTAGACCGTCGACGGGCTGACATCCGGCGCGACATGACGGAGGATATCCTCGCGGCCGGCGCCGGGATGGCCCGCGATGTAGTCGAGTATGGCCTGGTCCGTAAGCGCCATGAAACGATTCGTCAATCCTATGAAACGATTATATCTTTAAAATACATGAGGTTATCCGAATTGTCAAGATATCGTTTCATCGAAAATGCAACGATACTGCCGGGCTTTGCGCTGGATATCCAGAAGGTGTTCGGAGCATGAAACGATTCGTCAATCCTGTGCAACGATTATATATTTGAGATACATGGGTTTATACGAATTGTAAAAATATCGTTGCACCGAAAATGCAACGATACGGGGCTGAGTCCATCCCGATGGCCGGGGATCGGCAGGAACAGGAGGCCTTGCGCTTGAATACGCAATGAGGCCCATCCGTTTTTCAGGACCGCTCCCAGCGGAACCTTTGCACGCGTATCCACATTAACAAATTGGTGGATCACCGGCAAATTTTGTCGGCGGACTGAAAAATATCTGAAGAAACAGATTCACAGGGACCGGATCCCATGAAACCGAAGATGAGGGGATGACGAGATGGAAATAACTCCGAAATTCATTGAGGAAGAGCTCAGGAAGCTTGAGGAGAATGAGGGGTTTTCAACGCAGAACGTCCGGTGGATTGTTGAGACCGGGTCCGATTGGATAGGCGATCCGGCAGTCAGCAAGCGGGATCCGGTTCCATAATGGCTTTCGGCGCCCCCCCCAAGGGCCCTTATCGCTCGCGGCATGGAGGGGAAGAGGCTGCGGTACGCGGATTTGATTGCGTAGAGTTGCCCTATAGGTGCTCTTGCACCGTTTCTTCGTACTCTGCCTGATCCATAGAGCAATCGACAAGTCTTCTGAAATCCCTGCTGTTTGGCAATTTGCACTGCCTCGACATCTTGGCGATAAGGCCTGCCCCTAAAGTTTTGAACTTGGGACTGCGGCTTACTTTTGTTTTGATATTCGACTTTACACCGTCAATGCGGTAGTAGAAATACCATGCGTGATCGCCCCCTTTCTTAGGCCTAAACCCCTTGCTGCCCAAGGCGGAAACCACACGTCTTCTTGGCAAGGTCATGCCTGAACTGGACTGAACTGGACTAAACCAAGCTATACATTACACGCAGGTGATTTGCAAACTCTTGCGCATTTGGCGTCATTTTCTCAGGGTTTTCCATTGCATATTCTTCCCACATTACCAACAAAGCTTCTTCGACCTCCTCTTGCAAGTTGTCTTCCGGGGAAAACGTGAGAGTCATGTCTATATCTTCAAATTCAACATCAACGTATTCCCCACAGTCTGACGGACGCGGATACAGGGTTATAGGCCTGCGTCTACGCAATACGCCCTCCCCGAAGGGGACCTCGTGTAGGCTAATGGTTGGGATGTTTGGCTCATTTTCTTCTGCGTTGTCTACGCGAAGGGCCTCGGAGGCCGTTGCCTTGAGCCTGATAACCGCTCCATCCTCAAGCGTTATATCGCTGTACCTCTCGGTAGATTCGACAACAGGGATGGCCTCGCCCGTGAGCGGTTGTCCATCTGGTCCCTTGACTGTCTTTTTCATAAAACCTACGCTTTCCTGCCAGTTTTCCACATGTTTACGCACAAGGATAACGTATGTTACCCTGAATTACAAAAAACGCCAATCCCCCTCTGGATGCCCCCCTACAACCCCTTCCGCACCGCCTCCATCGCGCCAAGCACCCGGTTCCACGTCTCCTGATTCTCCAGTACGGCGTTGGGAAACATGCACCCGTCCCAGCAGATGTGCCGGACGCCGTCCCGCAGTTCGCCCTGATCGTCGAGCAGCCACTGCCGGCTGCACCATACCATGTCCAGCTTGCCGCCAGGGGAATCGACCGGGCAATGCCTTCCCGTCTTGTCGTGCGAGCCGCTCCCGAACACGGACCCGTCGGTCTGCGCCACGTGAAAATCGAACAGGTAGGGCGCCAGGGCGCCGGTCATGATCTGATAAGCCTCCTTGAACGCTTCTTCCGTATACCCGTCTTGCAATAAGGCCGCTTCGGGCGCATTGTATCCAAGCAAATACAAATACGTGTGGGCCAGATCGGCCTGAAATCCGAGCGAACCGGGGCGCCCGACCTCCTCCAGAAGGCGCAGCATCTCGGTCCAGGAATGCATGGCCGCCCAGCAAATCTCCCCTTCCGCAGCAATGCGTTCCCCGTAATCTTCCGCAACGTCCGCCGCCTCCCGGAAGGTATCTGCAATTTTTGTCGTGTTCTCCGCGGGATGCGCAGCCCACTCGACCGGGCTTGCCGCCGAATCGATCCGAATCACCCCGCAAGATCGAACGCCCTGCGCATTCAACGCGGACGCATACTCGCATGCAGCCCGCACGGCTTCCACGAAGCGCCGCCGATCGTCGCGGCTGCCCATAGCGCTGCCGCCCAGCATGTCGGGATACACAGGCGCCACGACAGACCCTACGCCAAGTCCCAGCCCAGCGATGTGATCCGCCAGGCGCCGGATTTCGCCCGGGGGAGCGTGGATATTGATATGGGGTTCGTACAGAAAAAGGTCTACCCCATCGAAACGAATGGGGGAATCGCCGTCGATCCGGGCGTCTGCGGTAAGTCGAAGCATGCGCTCCAGCCCAATGACAGGTTCGGAAGCGTCCGGACCTTTTCCTACCAGGCCGGGCCACATGGCGTTATGAAGAAATAATCGCCGCATTTTTACGGAGAATAAGATAACGTCAGCCCAAAAATTATCGGTTGCGCCGCCGCGCAATGTCTTCCGCCTCGGCCCGCAACCGCCGGTATACCTCTCGAGCCTCTTCGAATTGTCCGTAGACGTGATCTTTTTCCCGTTGCGAGCGCCAGCCGGGCCATTCCTCGGCCATGGCGTGCAACTTGTCGATCCAGGCAATGCCATACTCGGCAGCTTGCGCGGACCGAACCGGAACGCCGTCCGCAATCACCCAAACCGGATTCGTCAAGGCGAACGCATACGGAATATCCAGCGGAAATCGCTCTTCGGGTACGCCGTTTACCCGCAAATGATACCATCCCGATCGTCCGGGGCGAAAGGTATCCTCAAAGGTCATGGACAGGCGGTCGCCCTCGAAAAGAATTTCCCGGACCACCTCTCCGTTGAACGCCACTTCGGCTTTTTCCAGCGGCGTAATCGACGTGACCTCGAAACGCACCGTCACGTCCGCCCCCTCGTCAATAGAGACCGTCTCGCCCGGAATCCGTCCATCTACCGTAAAATCGACCAGCGGACCGCTCGTAGCGAAAGCATGCCCGGCGGCCATGCCCTCGAACCAGCTCCGCATGCCCAGGGCGCCGTCCGCAGGCTTGACATACGTCCGCACCGACCCAACGAGCGGCGTTTGCTGCAAATTGCTAATGGAATCCTCCCCGCCCACCAGCGCAGTCCGAATGCCGTTGTTCCACACGGCGTACAGCGGCGGATAGCCATCCTGGGCCGTAGACCATTCCAGCGCATCCGTAGTCCCCAACGCGGCGTCCACCATAAATCCTCGCGCACGGCCCAGGTCCTCTTCCAGCGGATCGTCATAGAAGAAGGGATGCACATACCCTGTCCAGGCGCCTTGCTCCTTTGCTTTCCTGAACATGTCCGTGTTCGAGGGATAGAGGCTCTCGATGGCCGTGCCCTCGTAGCCGGTCACATACGGGGAAATGAGATGATCCCGCATTCCGAACAGGAACACATGGCCATAGAACGGGGGCCGATATTCCTGCCCGACCACCAGCACCATGTCGGGCGTCGACAAGGGATGCGCCCCCCCGCCCGGCGCGAAAAATTGCTGGTCCAGGATCCGATTGTCCTTGTTCGCCACCTGTTCGAGCACGAGGTCCTGGTCCTCCGCGGCGGACATCATCATCAAGTTCTCCAGCGTATTGTGCAGATTGCCCCCGTAATTCATATGCACGTGCGTAGAGGCGCTATACCATCCTTTGGCCCCCATATCGATCACCGGCTCGAGCGTCATCGTATGCCGAAGCGTTTCGCCCGCCGCGATATGCAGCGTATCCGTAACCGGGGCATGTTCGAATCCCTTGACGGCCCGAACGACCACCGGTCCTTCCGGCAGTTCCACCTCAAACGTTCCCGTATGGTGAAACGCCCACTGTTCGGCGCGCGGCGCAATGCGCGCATAGGCGTCCGCAGGGGCATAAAATTTCCCGTCCGACGCAACAAGATGAATCCGGCTGCCCGCAGGCAGTCCGCCCGGCCCCGTCGTCGTCACAAACAACCGGCCCACGGGGCGTTTCCAGCGCCGCTCCGCAATCTCCACGTCGACGATCTTCCCGCCGTAGGTTTCAAGCAGCTTCAGCTGGGGCAAACCATCCCGGTTGTCGATATACGCAATCCATTCCCCGTCCGGCGACCAGCGCGGATGAAAGGCGTCGTGCTCGAAAAACGTGAGTTTATACGGTTCGCCGCCCGCCGTCGGCTGCACGTAGAGATTATTGAATTGATCCGCAGCGCCTCGCGTAGACGAAAACACGAACCGCTTCCCGTCCGGCGACACATCGGGCTGGGTGCGATACAACGTTTGCTCCTGAAGCACGACAACGCGGTCCGTAAACCCGTCCTCGCGCGCCGGTGCGCGAAACACGTTGCCGCTGCCTAACGCCACGTCGCGATTCGACACCAGCAGCAACTCGTCGCCGGCAGGCAGCCAGGCCGGGCTGGCGTGAATGTCCTGCGGCCCGAAATACAGCCGATCCCGCCCGAAATCGTTATCCCGCGTGATGGGAACAGGCTCCCCGGTCCACGCCCCGTCCGAAATGGCCCGGACATACACATTGAAATACCCGTCCGGCTCCGTCGAGACGTAGGCGAGGCGGCTTCCATCCGGACTGAACCGGGGATCCGCAAAAAGATGCGCCCCGCTTGCGGCGAGAACGCGGGTTTCCCCCGTCTCGATATTCAGTATTTCCAACCCGATGGCCGCGCCATGATCGTCGGCGGAGTAGACCAGCCAACGCCCGTCTGGCGAATAGTTCGGGGACGAATAGTACTTCGGGCCGGCCACCAGTTGGGTCGCAATGCCTGTGGCGATCTCTATGCTCCAGATCGTCCCCTGCATGGCTACGGCGATGTGCTTTCCGTCGGGACGCCAGCTCGGGTACCAGGGCGAGGACGAAGGGGCGGGCGGAAGATAAAAATTCTCCATGTACATGCCCCCGGCGCGGGCGCCGGGATACCCCTCGAAGAGGCGCGTAACGGGAAAGGAAGCGGGTTGCGCTTGCGCCAACCCGGACCCCGTCAGGCCCCACAGCGCCGCAAAGAGGAAGACGCCTGCGCGCACGCTGCAAGCGTTGCAAGCGAACGCATTTTCGCCGCGCCGGCGACGGAAAGAAACCTTAACGCTCAGCATCATGAACACCTCCTTATTTGATCCATTCAGAAGCCTCTTCGGCAGTCATGTCCAGGTCTGCCGGGTAGATGCCGGTTACATGCGTTCCGAAACCGTAAAAAGTGGGCCGATACCGGCCGACATAGCCAACGTCGGCTGCTTCCGGCGTCATGTCTTCCATGCCCAGGCCCCAGAATACCGCATTCACCAGCAACCGGCGGACGCCTTCGCTTTCCAGGTCCACAGAGGCGCCCAGCGTCGTAGCGAAAACGCGCGAGGCGTTCCCTGTTTCGCCGGTCCAGTGACGCCGCCAGGCGATGGGCACGATGGACGTTTCGTATTCGGGCGGAGCATAGGGATCCAGTCCCTTCAGGGTCAATCCGTAGAGCAGAACCTCCGTGCCCTCCGGCAATACCGTGAGTCCGTACACGTCCGTATCCCCGTATACGTTGTCGCCGATCCCGTTCAGAATCGGATCGTCCTCGTAGAGATAGTTGATCACGCCGCGCGTCCCCTCCACGGCGTGGCGTCCATGGTGACTGATCCAGGTTTCCCCGAGCACCTGCCTGCCCCATCCCCCTTCCCATCCGGGGACCTCGCTCCGCCAATCGTATCGCATGAACGGATGACTCGCATCCTGGAAATGAAACGCGTGCGTAGCCGTTCGCAGCCCGATGATCGGTTTGCCCGAATTTGTGAACGCTTCGATATGCCGCATCTGTTCTTCCGGGAGATCGCGAAAGCGCGTAAACATAATCATCAGGTCTGCTTCCTCAAGGAGATGCAGTCCGGATATGTTATGCAGATATTCCGGGTCGATCTCGCCGCTTTCCGGGTTGATGGCGTACAAGGTCGTGGTTTTGAACCCGTGCCGAAACGCCAGGATGCGGGCCAGCTGGATCATCGCCTCCTCGGAGCGGTATTCCTCGTCTCCGGTTACGAGCGCGATATGTTTGCCCGCGCCGGGCCCTTCGGCGCCCTCGTAGACGACCCAGGGCGTATCGTCTTGCGCCTGTGCGGCTGCAAAGGGCGGCGGCGCAAGGACGAACGGAACGCACAGGACACAGAGATAGGCGAAACGCCGGGCGGCAAACGGAAAAAGTCGTGAAGTCATGATGCAGAATGTGATTCAGGAAACAGGGGACGCAAAAGTCCGCGAGGGCAAGCGCCGCAGGACGACATACTACGCCACGAAGCCAATGAACGCAACCCGAAGCGATCAGTCTGCGGGCACGTTGTGCACCGTAAGGTAAATGGCTTCTTGCAGGACGCCCCCTTCGGCGGACGGAACCTGCATGCGCACCAGCATCTGGTCTGCGGGCCGCATGTCCGGCAATACAAGGCGTACGCGGCGCCCATCGACATGCGCCGCCTCCACGGGCACAGCGTCGCGGCCCTCCCGTTCGGGGTCTTCTACAGACCAGTCGTCCGAACCGTACCGGCGTTCCCACCGGTAATTCCATCGGCTCACCTGATAGCGAGCAGGGTCTGAAGCCGCGGCGTCCACCGGAAAGTTGAAGGCGAATTCAAGTCCGTCGGAGGTTACCCGGGTTTCCGTTACATAGCGCCCGACGCCGCCCGTATGCCGGATTCGGTCGAGGTGCGCGTAGCGCGTGGCGAATCCGTCGTCCCAGCCCGTCAGGCCCGTCAGGTAAATCTGCCCATCCGCCGGATTGACGCGGACGCGCTGCGTGCCCGCGTCAAACTGGAAAGGCAATGCCGCCGCGGCTGCCTGCGTTACGCCATCCACTTCGTCGAACATCAAGTAATACGCCCAGCCCTTTCCGAAACTGGTATGGAGCATTCGATTCCCCAAAGGGCCCCAACGCGCGTCCGTCCAGATTCCCCCGCCCGGCGAATTGTCGAATTCCTGCGGCAACCAGAGCGCCGGCTCGGTGAATGTGTCCGGCACGGCCGCCGTATCAATGACGGCATGCCATTCTCCCTCGGGAATCGCTATGTCCAGCCCGTCGGGAGACCACCCGCGTTCGGCGAAGTTGTTCACATATCCGTAAAACTCGCCGGGCTCCACCAGGCTGATTTTGTTGGCGGGAATCCAGTTGCCCTGATTGTCCGTGACGAATACGCGCCCGTCCGGGGCCACGGTAAGCCCGTTCGGCGTGCGGAATCCGGTCGCGATCGTGGCGCCGGTCCCGTCCGGCGCCACGCGGACCAGGTCCCCGGGCAAGGCGTTGTTCGTATACTGTCCGGACTTTGCGTAATAGAAATTACCCTCTGCATCGACCTGCAGGCCAAAGGCGAACGAATGGAAAAAATCTGACACGTCCTTGTCCGCATAGAACGTTTCGTAATAGTCGATTTCCATATCTCCGTTCAGATCCCGCAGCCGCAAAATCCGGTCGCGGGCCGCCACATAGACGACCCCATCGACCACCTCGATCCCCATCGGTTCGTACAGGCCCGCAGCAATGCGGCGCCACTGGACCGCATCAAGCACATCGTCCAGTCCGTCGGCAATCCACACATCGCCGGGATACGTGGTCAGCGCCAGGCGTCCGTCCGGGAAAAAGGCGAGCGCAGTGGGCCGTATCCAGCTATTCCATGGATTGACGAACGGCAAGCCGATCCGATCCACCGTATAGGGATAATCTTCCGGCAAATCGACCAGTTTCTCCGGGATATCCCGGTCCTCGTCTTCATAATACAGCGGGTCGTAATGGGCGCGGGGCACATTCAGGGCGCCCGCCGCCGCGATCGTTTCGCCCCACTGCGCCGGTCCGCCCCGAGTCATGGCCGCCAAGTCGGGCGCTTCCCCGGCGAACAGGTCTATCGCGCCCTCGCCCGACGCGCCCGGGCGACGAAGAATCTGCACGGCGCGCGCCCTGTCGCTGGCCGGAATATCCAGATATATGTTTTTCCCCTCCCGAGACGACGTCATGCCTTCAATGTCTCCGGTCACCTCCACGATTGCGTCGCGCCCCGCCAGCAAACGATGCGCCGCCTCCGAAGGACCGATGCGCAAGGCATGCGCAAGGGCGACGCCCTCTGCATCCTGCATCGCCGAGGGCCATTCCAGTATCTCGCGCCCCAGGATCGAATAGGACAGCACCGTCTCCTTGCCGTACCGGTAGTGCCCATGAAACGTCATGACGTCCGGCGGAAGCGGCGAGCGCAGCGAAAGCGCCGCGTCGCGCGCAGCGTATGCTTCGGGATATTCCCAGCCCCATACGGCAAGTCCGCCCAGTTCCTCCCCCGAAACGACCGGCTGGCCCTCGCCCCGGTATTGCTCGAACTTCGTTTCGGAAAGGTCCAGGCCGCCTCGCCAGGCGGCAACGAGGCGCATGCGCAGCACATTGTAACTCAGGCTTATTCCCTCGTCCAGCGTCACGGTAAGCGCCGCGCTGGTCCTGTCGGCCAACTGCGAATACATCGCCGTTCCGTAATTTCCCGGATACCGAATCGCCCAGCGCATTCCGGCCGACTGAAGTCCGTCCGCGGCGGCCTCGACCACATCCTGACCCGCTTCGTCCACGGCGGGCAAGCTGGCGAGATATTCCTCCGTGATTTCGAAATACTGGCCGGGATTCTTCGGCTTGACGAGCGCTTCCCGAATGTACTGAATGACATAGTACCGCTCTTCCGGCGTCAACCAGCTCTGGGCCGTCATCTGCCCTTTGCCATACGTAACGGTTCGCCACATGGCGTACGGATCGTTGCCGTACCGCAACGTATCCATATCAAAGGACCGGGCGGACGGCAAGGGCGCGCCGCCCCCCGCGCCATGACAAGCCACGCACGCTCGCTCGTAAATCTCCCGCCCCGCCTCAAGCGTCTCCGCGTCGAGGCTGCGCAGGATGGCGGCGTGGTCATCGGCGGCGCCATCGCGTTCGACCCCTCCCGTCATAAAGCCGGCCCAGGCCGACGCGAAAAGCGCAAGCAGCGCGACAAACGACACCCTTGACGGACGAACGAAACGATGTGACGACATGAGAAATCGGGGGATTGCTCTAAACAGGCGACAGGGCGCGGCGCTGGGCTATTCTTCATCGTAGGCGACCACCTCCATCACGCCCTTCATGGTAATCCAGTGGGCGGGAAACGTGCAAATATAGGGATAATCCCCTTCGCGTTCGGGCGCGACGAACTGAAGCCGAACCGATTCGCCCGCCTGAAGCATCCTCGTAGCATGCATTACCGCCGGCGAATCGGGAATGAATTCCTTCGCAAAAGCGTCCGGGTCCGCGGCCATGGCGTCCGCCGCCCTGCCCACCATCTCGCCGGCGCCCGGCCGCACGATCACAAGATTATGCGGAAGCACATCCTCGTTCCGGAACACGATCTCCACCTGCTGTCCAGGCGCTACCCGAAAGTTCGTAACGTCGTACGACATCTGCGCCTCAACCGTCGCTATTTCCACGACGCGCGTCTGTAACGCCCGAATGGCTCTCGCCAGCTCCGAAAGCGAGGCGGAATCGTCGAGGCGGGCCGCCGCTTTTTCCGCAAGGGAAACCAGGCGCCGGAACAGAGCCCCATGCCGGTCTTCGACGGGAACCTTGTCCGCCTCTTCAATGAGCCGCTGCGCCATGGTTGCGTAATCGTGGGCGCCCCAGGCCTCCGCGGGAACAGCGTTCGCCGCCGCCGCCAGTGCGGAATCGATCCGCCCCGCCTCGATATGTCCGGCGAAAAACGCAAACGATTCGGCGGGCGCTACGCCCAGTCCGGCCAGCGTTTCCAGCGCAGCGTCCCGCCACGCGACATCTTCCCAGGCGTCCATCCGCTGCAAAATCGCGCGATGCAGTTGCAGGCGCACGTCCTCCGAAGGAATGCGAAGACCGCCCCGCAAGGCGGATATCATGTATCCGGCATATTCTTCCATGTCCGGATCCCGTTCCACCGGATTGGCGATCAGGTCTTCTACATCGGCTAACACCTGTTCAGGGGTTGCAAGAAGCATCAATGCAGCGTTTCCTGCTTCCCGGGCAGCTTCGGCGCTACCGTCCATCGCCAACGCTAACAACCTGTACATAATCATCTGCATGTACTCCACCGCTTCATCCGATGCGGGCAGAAACGCTAACCACCCTTCCGGGAGTTCTTGCGCAAGCGCGCGCAACGCTTCAACCGGCTCTTCCAGCAAAAGCGCGCTCAATGCCTCCGCAGCCCCTTCGGAAATATCCTCTTCCATAAGCGCATCCATAATGGCTTCGGCGCGCGCGCCATCCTCCCCAACCGGCGCAGCATCGGACGAAACGTCAGGCTGCCCAGAGGCGTCCTCTGCCAGCCGCGCCAACGCCTGCGCCCGGTGCGCCTCCGCGAATCCGTCTCCACGCAGCACGGATTCGTACACTTCCCGGGCGAATACGGGTCGCTGCATGACAGAAGGATCGGCCCGCTGCAACAAGTACAGGATTCCTTCCGTAGACAGAACGGGCTGTTTTGTCGCAATCACCGGCTCCCACCTCGGCTTCAAGGCCCGAATGGTTTCGTTCAGGCCATAGTCGAGGTAATAATCCATGTCGCGGTTCAGCGCTTCCAGCGCCAGGAAGGCCGCCTCCGCCGAATCCATGTAACTCAGCGCCACGACTGCTTCCAGCCGCACCAGCGGATGCGGATCCCGAACCTGCCGGGCAAACAACGCAAGCGGATCGGCGATATCCCGCCGCCAATGCCGCAACGCGCGCGTAGCGGCGGCGCGGGCGCGGTGATCCTCCGCCTCAAGCAATTGTTCGAGCAGCGACGGATCGATCAGGTGGTGCGTCTGACGAACCCACAACGCCTCCAGCAGGCGATGTTCGTACTGTTCGTCCTCCGGGTCGAGCCCGGCGATCCAGGCGTCAAGGGCTTCCCGGACCGCTTCCGCATCGTGCAGGCGCAATTCGCGACGCGCCCGATAACGCACCTGATCTTCGTACGTCTTCAGCATATCCAGTAATTCGCCGATGGGACGCCCCGCAATCTCCGGCGGCGTCAACAACGGGCTTCCCTCGCGCGTAATCCGCCAGATGCGTCCATGCGTCTTGTCGCGGCGGACGTCCCGAAGGGAATATTGCATGTGGCCTACCAGCGGATTGAACCAGTCCGCGATATACAAGGCGCCGTCCGGCCCGAATTGCATATCGACCGGGCGAAAATTGATGTCGGAGGAGACGAGCAACGGCTCGATTTCTTCGCCGGAGAAACCGGACCCTTCCGGATGCATGCGATGCTGCTTGATTCCGTGAAACCCGATCACATTATTGTACAGGAAATTCCCCTGGGCCTCTTCGGGGAAATGGCGACTGCTTACGAATTCCGATCCGGCGGTAGGACGCACGATGGTCGTGAACACCTTCATTCGGGGATGCTTTTCCGGATACGGCAGATAGCCCGTCAGCGGGAGCCCGAAATAGTTGTTTCCATTGGAGGCGTCTGAAATGAAATTCTGTCCCCACCGGTCGAATTCGTGCCCCCAGGGGTTGGCGAACCGGTAGCTTACATAGCGCTCCAGGAGATGCCGGCGGGGTTCGTACCGGAACACGCCGGCATACTGCATGCGCACGGGCCCGTAGGGCGTTTCCACCTGCGAATGATGGAATGTGCCCTCTTGGAAATAAAGCGCCCCGCCCGGCCCCCATACGAAACTGTGGATGGCGTGATGGCTGTCCTCCGTGCCGAAGCCGTGCAATAACACGCGCCGTTCGTCGGCCACGTCGTCGCCGTCCGTATCCCGCAGAAAAAGCAAGTCGGGCGGCTGGGATACGTACGCGCCGCCGTCCCCCAGTTCAAACCCTACGGGCTGATATAAACCGTCGGCGAAAACGGTGTGCTTGTCCGCGCGCCCGTCGCCATCCGTGTCTTCCAGAATAATCAGTTTGTCGTCGGGGGCTACGCCGGGCTCCTGGTGCGGATAGGTCGGCATGGAGCTGATCCAGAGCCGACCTTGCGCATCGAAAGTCATGGCGACCGGATTCCCGATGGGAAAATCCTCCTCCGAGGCAAACAGATTCACGGCATAGCCTTCCGCTGGCGTCAGGCGTTGCAAGGCCACGTCCGTATCCACTGCGGCCATATCCATCACGCCGCCCCGATTGGGTTCGTCGGCCTCCACGGAGCGATCAAGCTCCGAGCGCTCCTGGGCGTACGCACCGGACACGAACGCCAGGCTGCACGACAGCGCAAAAAACGCAACCGACAAACGGAGCGGCGGGAAACGAAAAGGCGCAAGACCGTTTTGCTTTATCATCGTAATAAACTCTTATCTGCCTTCGGCAGGTGGAAAAATTCGGGGACGAACGTTGCGCGCGAATGCATGGATCTGCCCTTCTTCGCGGGCCACGATCGCATCCAGCGCATCCATTTCCGAGGGAAAATTCACCACCCCGAACGGACGACGGCGACGACCATACACATATTCGCCGTTAACCGGGCGGTGCCGGTAAAAAAACTGCTTGTTTTTATAAATAATCATGGACCGCAAGCGTTCGAAGTCGCTATCGTCCGGAAGCGTTTCCAACGTGCTTGCAGAAGCCTCCGTCAACGCAACATCGGACAGGTCCGCCACGCCAAACCCCCGGAGCAACAATCCGGCCATGACCAGATTCCCGTAGGCATTGAAATGCATCCCGTTGAACGTCAAGGGGCGATCCGACGCCTCCATGATGGCGCGGGTCGGCGTGAACATATCCGTAAAGCCTACCGACAACTCCTCGGCGACTTCCCGCATAGCGGCGACGTACAAAGCCAGGTCTCGGTTCCGCTGCGCAATATCCGCCGCTACGCCCGGCGCTTCTTCTTGCGCCGTCGGAGAGATCAGCATAACCCGAGGCGGCGCCACGGCATTGAATCGCTGCGCCCGGACCTTGGCCGCCAGGTCGTACAGGGTCTCCCGATAATCGTCCAGCCCCGCGGGACCGGCGAACGATTCATTCGTCCCGAAAAACATCAGGACGACATCCGGCTGCTGATGCGCAAGGTTCACCTCCAGCGAACCAAAATTAAGCGGGCGAGGGCGAAGCGTCACTTCGTCGCCGCTCCATGCAAGGTTTCTGAACGTCAAGGCGCTGTCGGGGTATTGCGCGGTAAGCAAGGCCTCGAAATACCCGAATCGCTGCATGCGCTCGGCGGAAGCGCTCCCGACGATGACGATATGGTTGCCCTCGGCGAACCAGGTCTCGCCGTCCATAAGCGGCTGGGCAGAAAGCGGCGGCGACAAAAAAGCCCCGGTCAGCGCAAAAATCCCCGCGAAAACCCCGGCCCCGTAGCGAGGCGAAAGAAAAACCTGTGGAAAAAATCCAAAACGCACGGTCATGACGGCAAATCGTTCGTCTAAGGGATACGCTGATCAAGTCCGCAAAGATCAGGGCATCCGTAAAATAGCTGGATAGAGGGGGCGGTCCCGGCATGCAGCGCGCTTCGTCCCTGCCTTGCCCGCCGCATACATTGCTTACGCCTCTTCGCGCGCCGCAATATATGCCTTGCTGCGAATCATCGGCAAGGCTTCCGGCCCATAGTTGAACAGGATATCCAGCGCGGACATTCCCGGGAGAAATCCTTGGAAGTTTTGCCGGTATACAAGTTCCCGAAAATGCATGACGGCGTCCACGCGCACAAGTTTCCCGTCCGCCTCCTCCGTATCCCGGGCCGAAAGAAAGGCGCCGCCTGCAAGCCTGCGTATGTCGCGCACCGCAGCGGGGGCGCCTTCCATCTCCGACGCCCGCACAAGCGGCGTATCGATTTCGAATAATTCGGCGATTTTTTGCACGGACGCGCATGTTATCTCGCCAAGCCACTCCCATTCCTGTTCGAAAAACGAAGCCAGTTCCGGCTCGTACCATTCGAAAAAGGGCGTCGCGCGGTAATTGTACGCAAGCGCCCGCCAATGCTTGCGTATCCAGCGATTCGACCCTTCGATTCGGGCGTCCCGAATCGCGCGGCCCTTCCTCCCGGCGGCAAGCGGCACGCTCAGCCACTGCGCTCCCTCGGGATTGCGGATACGGGCCCGGTTTTGATGGGACTGCCTGCTATACGGCAACGTATCCGCCAGCGCCATCCTGTCAGCGGCGTCCATCAATGCCAGAAAAAGCGGACGGGGCCAATATTCAGGGGGGCGAACAGCAACCAGCGAACGCATGGGGCTTTAATCAGCGTATCCGAAACTACTTCAACAGCACCATGCTTTGCGTTTTCCGCCAGTCCTCCGTCGCCAGACGATAGAAATACACGCCGCTCCGCACCGGCGAACCTTGCGCGTCCGTTCCGTCCCAACGCACCTGATAACGCCCTGCGGACTGCGACGCGTCGACGAGGCGGCGCACCTCCCGCCCCGACACGTCGTACACCGTCAGCGTCACATAGACTTGCCGCGGCAAAGCATACGCGATGTCCGTAGACGGGTTGAACGGGTTCGGATAATTTCTTTCCAGCGCAAAGTCTGTCGGCAGCGTATCCTCCGCATCTTCTGCGCTCGTGACCGCGCCACTAGCCGTATCGTTAATGACTACCACAAGATTGGCGGGGTCCACTTCATCGTATCCCCCATTCGCCGCATTGTGCGTAATCGTCACCACATCGGAGTTCAAATCGGCGTCCCGTAACGCCTGCAGCGTTATCGTCTGCGGGACATTCCAGTTCAACGTCGTGAATTCGAGAGACGCCGGCGTGAAGGAAACCTTGTCCGGAACGCTGACGGTCGACGTAACGGACACCGTATTCAAGGGACGCGAACCCAGCGCGACGGCATAGGTCCCGGCTTTCCCTTCGTCCACGATCAGCACGAGCGGCGACAAGGTCACGCTGCGGGCTTCGTCGTCCCATACGTCTACGCTAACTTCGGCTATGGAGATGTCGTCGTAACCGCCGCCCACGCCGGTATGGCTGATCGTAGCCGATTCGGAAAAAGCATTGAGGTCGTCGACCGCCGTTACCGTAACCGTATGCGGCGCCGCCCAGTGCGTCGCGCTATTGGTCGCCGTAACCATTCCCGGCGCAAACGTCAGAAACGTTGGAAGGGCTTGTATAGCCGTATGGTTCGTGGATCGCACCAGAATGCGCACCTGCACGCCGGGATCGGCGGCAAGCCGGATCGTATATGTTTGCGATTGCCCCTCATGCAGACCTATTTCCGTCGCCGAGACCGTCACGCCCGGAGAAGGAACGAAGGGGTCGGGATCGATGACGCGCACGGTCACATCGTCAATGCTTACGTTATCGTAGCCGCCTCCGGTAGCCTTGTGGCTCAGCGTAACCTCTTCGTCGTTGCCGTCGTCGTCGTCCACGGGAATAATGGCGACGGTCTGGGGGTCGAACCAGTTTGCCTGGGTAAATGTCAATTTTCTCGTCGCGCTTGTCGCTTTCGCCGCCAGCGAATCGCTGCTCGTTACCTCGATCAATACGTCGCCCGAAGGATACGAAGCGAGATTCATCGCATACGCGCCATTCAGGACGTTTCTATCCATCATGTCGGCCTCGGCGAGAATGACGTTCTCTGCGCTGACGCTGACGGCCGGGACCGGGGCGCCGCTATCGGAAACGGTGACCGTCACGATTTCGCCTTCCGCCAGGCAATTCGTTCCCAGCACCGCATGAGCTATCTGCACCGAACCGCCGACAGCGTCGTCGTCCGCCCGCACGGCCACCCGAAACTTCTTCAAAACCACCCCTCCGTCGGTCGTGATATCGCTGGCGGAGAATTGCACCTGTTTCGGCGTAATGTCCAGCGTGACATTCGGGTTGACGTTCGCGATGGTTGGCACCACGTACACAATCTCCCCCTCCGGCAGCGTCGTCAATCGAAGCAAGGCCTCATACTCTTTGGCGAAGTCCATTTCGCTCAACGACAAGGCTGTAGGCGTCAAGGTCACGCACGTCCTGCTCGTCGGTTGCTGGCCTTTTGCGGTCTGCGCCGGCGAAAACGCAAGCATGCCGAGGAGCATGCAGAGTACGAAGCAGCGCGACGACCGCGCCGCGCGCAATACGTCGATAGGCGAAATGCGTTTCTTCATGATTATTGCCCGTGCGGGCGCGTTAATGACCAGATTTCCAAATCGCAACGCAGCGCCTTGCGCAAGCACGCAAAACCCGACGTTCAACCAGGAAATCCGCATGGCGCGAATGTCTGAAAACGATGCAGCAACCTGTAAATACGCAGAAACGATTCCCGAAAGCCGCTATGGTCCGGTTGCAGTGCACCTTGCGGCTTTCGCCAGGAATTCGAGAGCATTGATTGAAGATACAAATGAAGAAGCAAAAAATCAGGACGAATTTTCGGAAAGAAACGCCGCCTTATGCGTATGTTCACGCTTTGAAGCTATGCCGGAATCCCGCATGGCTCGCCAGAAGCCTTTTCGTCGCAGCATGAAACCCTTTCCCCTCGAACCGGGCGATACGATCGGCGTCGTCGCGCCGGCCAGCGCACCGGCCAGCGCGGCCCGGTTTCGGGCAGGCGTCGTGCAACTGGAACGGCGAGGTTATCGAGTAGAAACCGGCCGATCCGCCTTCGCGAAAACGGGGTACCTTTCTGGAACCGACGCCGAGCGGCTCGACGAGTTGAATGGTTTTTTGCGGCGGGACGACGTAAAAATGCTTATTGCCGCGCGGGGCGGATACGGCTGCCTGCGCTTGTTGCCGCACCTCGATTATGCGGCGGCGCAGGCCCACCCGAAACTGCTTGTGGGATACAGCGACGTCACGGCGCTGCACCTTGCCCTGTGGCGCCATGCCGGACTGCCGGGCATTTCGGGGCCCATGGTCGCCGCCGACTGGCCCAACCTCGATCCCGCTTCGGAAGCGCAATTCTGGGCGATCGCCCGGGGAGAAACCTGCGAAAGCCTGACCGGACCAGCCGGAGAACGTCTCTGTCCGCTTCGCGAGGGCATGGCCGAAGGCCCCTTGCTGGGCGGCAACCTGTCCATGATCGTCCGGCTGATCGGTACGCCGTATCTGCCTTCGCTCGACGGGGCCATCCTGTTCGTCGAAGATGTTGGCGAAGCCCCCTATCGCATCGACGCCCTGCTGGCCCAACTCCGCCTCGCAGGCATATTCGACAAACTGGGCGGGCTGGTCCTCGGCGCCTTCACCCAATGGCGATCGGATAACGATTCGGACCGCGCCGCGCCGTCGCCGGACGAAATTTTTCGCGAGTATTTCGGCGACGCCCGTTTCCCTGTCGCCTGCGGGCTGGTCTATGGTCATTTTCCAGTGAAAAATTCGCTGCCCGTTGGCGTACGCGCCCGGCTACAGGTAACTTCCAGCATGGCGCAGCTGGGTTTTATCGAACCGGTTGCATATTCCCCCTTGTAACATCATGTACGCGCATATGCAGGTCGCATGACGCAACCCCGCCTCAGCGTAGCCGTTTTCGCTTCCGGGCGCGGCTCGAATTTCAAGGCCATACTGGACCATGCAGAGAAGCCGCATCCGGACTTCAGGGTGGCTTGCTGTATATCGGATCGGCGAAACGCAGGCGCGCTCGACCTGGCCGCCGAACGAAACATCCCTGCGGCGGTCCTTCATCCGCGAGATTTCGCGACGGAAGAAGACTACGGCCGGATTCTTCTTGAAAAATTGCGGGCGTACGGCGCCGACTTCATTGCATTGGCCGGATTTCTGAAAAAAATCCCGGCGCATGTCATCGAACCGTTCAAGGGACGCATCGTGAATGTGCATCCGTCGCTCTTGCCTGCCTTTGGCGGACCGGGCATGTACGGACGCCGCGTACACGAAGCCGTCGTGGAATACGGGGTCCACTGGACGGGCGCGACGGTCCATCTCGTCGAGGAAGCGTACGATACCGGCCCCATCGTATTACAAGAAGCCGTGCCGGCGTTTCCCGAAGACGGCCCGGACGATATCGCAAACCGCGTGCTTGCCGCGGAACATCGCCTCTTGCCCGAAGCGCTGCGGCTATTTGCGCAGGGGCGGATCACGTTCGAGGGTCGCCGGGCGCGCATCGCCGCCGCGGAAACCAACTGAGCATACCCCGGTCAAGTCCACTTCGGTCAGCATATCCCGATTCCCGAAAAACCACCGACCTGCTCGAATTCAATGATTTCCGCAAAGCGCCTGCCGCCCCCCGACGATATCTTGCCCGTGCGCCGGGCTCTGCTCTCCGTATTCGACAAGACAGGCCTCGTTCCCTTTGCGCAACGCTTGCGCGAACGCCGCATCGAACTGATTTCCACGGGGGGGACGGCGCGCGCCCTGCGGGAAGCCGGGTTGCCGGTGAGCGACGTGTCCGAAATAACAGGATATCCCGAAATACTGGACGGGCGCGTCAAAACGCTACATCCCGCCGTGCATGGCGGCCTCCTCGCCCGCCGCAACGACGCGGAGGACATGGAAGCCCTGAACACGCTTTCCATTGCCCCTATCGAACTCGTCGTAGTGAATCTGTACCCCTTCGAAAAGGTCATATCGGAGGAAATTACAGAAGCCGAAGCCATGGAAAATATCGATATCGGCGGGCCGACAATGATTCGCGCCGCCGCCAAAAATTATTTCTTTACGGGGGTGGTTACCTCGCCGTCGCAGTACGAGGCCCTGACAGCCGAACTGGACGAACGGGACGGTGGCCTGACCATGGCGACCCGCCGTATGCTTGCGCAAGAAGCCTTCCGCCGAACCGGAACGTACGACCAGGCGATCGCCGACTGGTTCGCGGGGCCGAACGCGGCGAACGAGGATCCCGGCGCATCCGGCCTGCCTCGAAATCTGCATATCCGCCTGCCTCAAAAACGGTCGCTTCGCTACGGCGAAAATCCGCACCAGAAGGCTGCAATATATGGCCACGCCCATAATGCCTGGACGCAAATCCATGGCAAGGAATTGTCCTTCAATAACCTCATAGACCTCGACGCCGCGCTGCGTCTCATTGGAGAATTCGGCGTGGACGAACCGGCCTGCGCCATCTTGAAACATACGAATCCGTGCGGCGTGGCGATCGCCGATACGCTGGAAAACGCCTGGGCCGGCGCGTTCGCCGCCGACCGGCGATCGCCGTTTGGCGGAATTGTGATTGTCAACAGCGCGCTGGACCGGGCCACCGCAGAGGCCATCGACAGCATTTTTACGGAAATCATTATCGCGCCGGAATTCGAACCGGGCGCGGCGGCCTTGCTGAAGCAGAAAAAAAATCGCCGACTGATCCGCCTGGACGCCGCCGCAAGCAAAACGCCGACGCTTGACCTGCGCAGCATATCCGGCGATATGCTCGCGCAAACCATCGACGCTCCGCTTCCCCCTCCGGAAGTAATGCGAACCCGCTTTGAGGTCGTGACCGAACGCGCTCCCGACGAGCGCGAGTGGCGAGACCTGGATTTTGCCTGGCGGGTCGTCAAGCATGTAAAGAGCAACGCCATCGTGTATGCCCGCAATCGGCGCGCGATCGGGATCGGAGCAGGCCAAATGAGCCGCATCGATGCAGCCGAAATCGCTGTAGCGAAAGGAAAAAAATCGGAACTTGATTTCAAAAACGCCGTGATAGCATCGGATGCTTTTTTTCCGTTTGCCGATGGGCTGATTACGGCGGCGCAAAGCGGCGCAGGAGCCGTCATTCAGCCGGGCGGTTCCTTGCGAGACAACGAAGTTACCGCCGCAGCGAACGAAAACGGCATGGCAATGGTACATACGGGAATACGTCATTTTCGCCATTAGCCGCCTTGCGCATGCAAGGATCCCGGCTACCGGCGGTTTCTTTTCGGAAAGAACATGGGCTTTTTAAATTTTTCTTCGGATATCGCTATCGACCTCGGCACGGCGAACACCTTGATTTATATCAGGGAACAAGGCGTCGTGCTCAACGAGCCCAGCATCGTAGCCGTGAATCGAAACACGCGAAAAGCGGTCGCCATCGGGCGCGAGGCGCAACAAATGCATGAGCGCACCCATAAAGAAATAGAAACCATCCGGCCGCTCAAGGACGGCGTCATCGCCGATTTCGAAGTCGCCGAAGAGCTGATCCGGGGCTTGATACGCAAGGTGCGCACAGGATTCCTTTCGTCCATCCAGAACATGGTCGTCTGCATACCCAGCGGCATCACCGAAGTGGAAAAACGGGCGGTGCGCGATTCGGCGGAGCACTCGGGCGCGCGCAAAGTCTATCTCATCGACGAACCCATCGCTGCGGCCATCGGGATCGGCCTGAATGTGAGAGAGCCTATCGGCAACATGATCGTGGATATCGGGGGCGGCACCTCGGAAATCGCGGTGATTACGCTTTCGGGAATCGTGGTGAACGAATCCATACGCATCGGCGGCAACGAGTTCGACAACGCCATCGTGCAATATTTCAAGCGGAATCACTATTTCCTTATCGGTCAGCGCACCGCCGAACGCATGAAGTGCGAAGTAGGGAGCGCCGCCGAGTTGGATCCGGAACTGGAAATTGCGGTGCGGGGCCGCGATCTGGTAAGCGGCATCCCCAAGGTGCGCAACATTTCGTCGGAAGAAATCCGGGAAGCGCTGCGCGACCGAATCGAATTGATCGTCGCCGCAATCCTGCGTTGCCTTGAGCGCACGCCGCCGGAACTTGGCGCCGACATTCTGGAACGCGGCATTATGCTAACCGGCGGAGGGGCCATGCTGAAAGGGCTCGACAGTTTGATCCGCAACCGCATCGAACTGCCCGTGCATCAATCGGAAGAGCCATTGTATGCGGTGGCGCAGGGCACCGGAAAAGTGCTTGAAAACCTGAAGGAATATCAGAATGTTCTTTCATGAATGCCCGTCTGACGCATATTCGGGATGGGGCATTGCTCGGCGCACTCCTTCTCGTAGCCGGATTCACCATGCTGACCGCCAACCAGGGCATCGTGCGCAGCATGCAGATCGGCGCAATAGAAACCACTTCATGGGTGGAGACGATATACGCGCGCATGGTTCAGAATTTCAATGCAATTTCTGAAAACAATGCCTTGCGCGAGGAAAACATCCGGCTTTCCAGCCAACTTGCGCGATCCCGGGAGGCGCTGGTCGAAAACGAACGGCTACAGGGACTTATCGAATATCGCGCCGAGACCCCGTACAAACTCCTCCCCACGCTCATCGTCAACAAGGATATTACTGGGCAGTGGAATCATTTTACGCTCAACGCAGGCGAGACAGACAGCGTAAAAAACCATATGGCCGTCATCAACGAGCATGGCGTCCTCGGATATACGGTGCTGGTAAGCAAGCGGTACGCGAAGGCAATCCCGTACCTCAATACAGAAATATATATCCCGGCCAAAATCCTTCCTTCGCAAGCCTACGGAATCGTTCGGTGGGATGGCGTCCGAACAGATCGATTGCATCTCGAATCGATCGTCAAGACAGAACCCGTGGAAACAGGCCAACTCGTCGTCACGGCAGGGTACAGCGGGATATTTCCGGCAGGCCTGCCCATCGGTTCTATAGATTCCATCGCAGTCAGGCCCGGACGATACGACCTTGACATATTTATCCGCCCCGCCGCATCCATATCGACGGCGCGGCATGTGTTTGTCGTGCTGGAGCAACCAGACCCGGAGCGTATCGAATTCGAGCGACAGCCTATCCGCTAAAGGGCAGGATACTTTCCCTTTCCCCTTCCCCTGACTTGATCAGAGCATCCTTAAGGACACCCATGGGCGCAAAACACTTCGTCGTCATGCTGTTTCTGTGCGCCGCCGCAAGCGGCGACGCGGCCGCGCAAGAATACGAGGGGCCGCGCCGCCTCCACAACGCCATGAATCGCCTGCTGGACGCAGAAGGGTTCGAACACGGATTCTGGGGCGTGCATGTCGTAGATATCGAAAGCGGGCGGACCCTGTATGCCCGAAACGCCGGCAAATCTTTGGTCCCGGCCTCGAACGCCAAACTGTACACCACGGCGGCGGCCCTGGATCTGCTGGGCCCGGACTACCGTTTCGAAACCCGTCTGTACATCGACGGAATCATAGACGAAGAAGGCGCGCTCCAGGGCAATGTAATCGTGCGCGGGGGCGGCGATCCCACGCTGGGGGGGCATTATCTCGCCGATTCCGGCGACTGGGACGAGGACATTGACGCGCTCGCCGTCTTTCGCGCCTGGGCGGATTCGCTGCGCGCCGCCGGCGTACGCCGCATCGCAGGCGATATCATAGGCGACGACGATGTGATCGACGACGTGCCGCTGGGCGTAAACTGGTCCTGGGACGACGAAACCTGGTATTATTCCGCGCAACTCGGGGGACTGACTTTCCACGATAACGTCATTCACCTGTACGTGCACGGGCAATCGCCCGGCATGCCCGCCACGCTGGCCTGGGAGCCGTTAAATACAGGGTATGTACAGGTCGTCAACCGGACGCGCACGACCGAAGCGGGCACGACCCTGAAGGAAGGATATCGTCGCCTGCGCGGCCGCAATACGATCGAGGTCGCGACCACGCTCCCGCCCGGCGCCGGCGAACTCGAAGAAATCACCGTGGAAAACCCCACGGCCTATACGGTGTATGTCCTGCGGGAAACGTTGCTGGAGTCGGGCATTGCCGTGGCGGGCGATCCGGTGGACGCAGACGACTTGTCCATCAAGCCTTCGTACGAAACGCCAACGTACCGGCAAGTGGCGACCCATCGTTCGGCGCCCTTGCCGGAAGTGGCTTCCATGATCAACAAGCCCAGCCAGAATCTGTACGCCGACCTGCTCATGAAAATGATCGGCGTGGCGCATCCGAAAGAAAACAGCGACCTGACGCCGGGGTCGGCGGCCATGGGCGTCGAAGCCGCCATGGGCGCGTTTGCGCGCGCCGGCGTCGACACGAGCGCCATCCGGCTGGTGGACGGGTCGGGACTGTCCCGCCTGAACCTTGTGGCCCCGGAGATGACTACATCGCTGCTGTCCTTCATGTGGACGCACCCGAACGAAAGGGTGCGCGCCGCATTTTACGATTCGCTCCCCGTGGCGGGAGAAAGCGGATCGTTGAAACGCCGCATGCGGCAAGGGGCCGCGGCGGGAAATGTGCGCGGCAAGACGGGTACGCTAACTTTTGCAAGCAGTTTGAGCGGATACGCGCGGGCACGCAACGAACGCATGCTCGCCTTTTCCATCATGTCCAACCATCATATCCGGGGATCCGGCAACGTCCGGAGAACACAGGACGCGATCGCAGAACTGCTGGCGCAATTCAAATAATCCTCCGAAAACCGAACTTTTTTTCCGCTTTCCCGTCTACTCTGGGACATAGCGTCGCGTATATCAGAATGTATCAGGGCGTATCAGATACGAAAAGAGCATTGTTTTCGAGAATCGAACGAAAAACGACCTGAATGACGTCTGCTGGCGATTCCGTATATCCTCCCCTGCATGGCACAACGGTTCTGGGGCTTCGCCACCGCGGAAAAGTAGTGCTGGGCTCCGACGGGCAGGCTACCATGAGCAATGTCGTCGTGAAGCATCGCGCACAGAAGGTGCGCACCCTCTACGACGGCAAGATTCTTGCAGGATTTGCAGGCGCCACTGCCGATGCATTCACGCTATTCGAACGCTTCGAGGAAAAACTGCAACAGTATGGCGGAAACGTAACCCGATCGGCGGTCGAACTGGCCAAGGACTGGCGCACGGACCGCTATCTCCGGCGGCTTGAAGCGCTGCTTGCCGTCGGCGCTCCAGAGCGGTTGTTGCTCGTAAGCGGCACGGGAGACGTTATTGAACCAGACGACGAAGTGGTCGCCATAGGGTCGGGCGGGGCCTATGCGCTGGCTGCCGCCCGGGCCACCCTGCTCCATGCCCGCCATCTTGATGCTCGAAACATTGTTGAACAAGCGCTGCGCATTGCTGCCGACATTTGCATATACACGAACGATCACTTGTCCGTTCTGGAGATAGACGCAGCGGACGCAGGCTAAAGACAAGCGGCCGAACCGCCGGGGCGCCACGCGAAATTCCCCCAAAATATCTTTATAACCAGCACACTTTTGATACCATGACCAGTACGAAAAAAGCAAACCAGCCCGCCGGGAGCACCGCGCTTTTTGTCGATTACGACGATCTGCACCGCAACCTGGCCCGCCTCACCCGCAACGAAAGCGCCTCTGTCAAGGTCGTTGCGGAAATGATCGACACGCTCCGGAATAACGTGCCCGCGGAGCAGGACCCCATCGTGGAAACGCGCGCATACGGCGATTTCGCTTCGCTCCGGGCCGGAGACCTGGCGAAAAACATGCTCTACATGAAGGGCATCGAAACCCGTTATGCGCCGAGCGCAAACAGGGAAAGCACCATTGAGTTGCAGATTGGCGTAGACGCCATGGACCTGCTGCACAAACGCCCGGACATTACCGGCCTCGTGCTGCTCAGCGGACAGCGCTTGTATCTCCCTCTTGTGCAGGTTTTCAGGAAATACGGACGCGCCATTCTGGTCGCCGGCCTGGCCGATCCCGCTTCTCCGGAGCATGGCTTTTCCGGGGGTGGCGACTGGTTCCTGTCGGCCCGTGAATTGCTGAGCGCGTCGGCGCAAGAGTTTCTGAGCGCGCCTGCTTCCGCAACGCCCGCCCGCAGCAGCGCGCCGCCCGCGCAACGCCGGGCCCGGATCGCTCCGACGCCCTCGCCCGTCGAACGCAAGCCTCGACCCGCGCCGCCGCCGATCACAGGATCACTCGAAGAGCTGGACGATCCGATCCTGATCCGCACGCTGGAAATCATCGACGATCATTTCGGGCAATACCCCGAAGTATACCTGACGCCGCTGCTTCGGAAACTCTCCGATCTCGTGGACGAACGCCGGTACGACCCGAAAAATCTCATCAGCGACCTTGAAGAACGGCAAGCCGTGCGGCTTGAAAAACGCAGCGGTTTCCCGCACGACTACACGGTGCTCATCCTTGACGACCGGCACCCGACCGTAGCCCGCATTTTGTCCGGCAAGCAACGAAGCGCAAGCGACTCGGATGATTTAAGCGCGCCTTCTCCCTGGTACTACGACGAGGACGCCTCCAGCGACGCCGAGAACGACGTCGGCATGGACAACGACCGGGACGGAGACGCCGGGGACTACGACGAAGACGCGTTCGATTACGGCGAATACGACCGGGACCTCGGCGCCAATGCGTAAATCCTTGAAAGGCCTCTGGACGGAACCCGAACCGCTGATTTTATGTGCAGCATGACCACAACGATCTCCAAGCCCGAAGAGATGACTCCGCGGGAAATTGTGACGGAACTCGACAGGTATATCGTCGGGCAGAAAGACGCCAAGAAAAACGTGGCGATCGCACTGCGGAATCGCTGGAGGAGGCGAAATGCCCCGAAAGAAATACGCGACGAGATCATCCCGAACAACATCCTGATGATCGGTCCGACCGGCGTTGGGAAAACGGAGATCGCGCGGCGGCTTGCCCGGTTGTCCGGGGCGCCCTTCATCAAGGTAGAGGCCACCAAGTTTACGGAGGTCGGCTACGTAGGGCGCGACGTAGACAGCATGATCCGGGACCTCGTTGATATCGCCATCAACATGGTGCGCGAGGAACAGACCGAGACGCTCAAGGAACGCGCGCGGGAGCTGGCCCAGGAACGCATTCTGGACATTCTTGTCCCGCTGCCGCCCAACTCGGGCGCGCCGACGGACAGGGGCGCTTTCGCCGTGCAACAGCCCGAAAGCAATGGGGAAAATCCCGACGAAAGCGGGGACAGCTCAATACGCCGAACGCGTGAAAAATTCCGCGAAAAACTTGCGGCGGGCGATCTGGAGGACCGGGAAATAGAGATAGAAGCCGCCTCGGAGAATACGCCCATGGTGCAGGTTTTCGGCCCTATGGGCATGGAAGAGATGGGGATGAATCTCCAGGACCTTTTCGGGGAAATGGGCAGCCGAAAGCGAAAAAAACGCCGGGTAAAAATTTCCGAGGCCCGCGCGATCCTGTCGAAAGAAGAAGCGCAAAAGCTGGTCGATATGGACAAGGCGAAGCAGGAAGCGATCGAGCGCGTGGAAAATTCCGGCATTGTCTTTATCGACGAAATCGACAAGGTGGCGGGGCGCAGCAGCAAAAGAGGCGGCCCGGACGTATCCCGGGAAGGCGTGCAGCGAGACTTGCTTCCCATGGTGGAAGGGTCCAATGTGACCACAAAGTACGGCATGGTGAAAACGGACCATATCCTCTTTATTGCGGGCGGCGCCTTTCATGTCTCGAAACCCAGCGACCTGATTCCGGAAATGCAGGGCCGTTTTCCGATCCGGGTCGAACTGCAAAGCCTGGACGAGGAAGATTTCTACCGGATTCTTACGGAACCGAAAAATGCGCTCCTGAAACAGTACGCGGCGCTTCTGGCTTCCGAAAACGTACGCATTGAATTTACGGACGGAGCCGTGCGTCGCATCGCCGCCGTGGCCGCGCAGGTAAACGCCGATGTGGAAAATATAGGCGCGCGGCGGCTGCACACGATCCTGACCACATTGCTCGAAGACATTCTCTTCGAGACGCCCGACGCACTGCGAACCGAGATTCTGGTCGATGCGGAGATGGTGAACGACACGCTGAATTCCGTGGTCGAAAACCGGGACCTCAGCCAGTATATTTTGTAAACCGAATCGGAGCCTTTGGGCAATACGCGTCGCCGCCGGCGAAGCCACATAATCCCAGCGTATTCCATGACCCGCGTTTGCCCGGACCATGCCCCGCCTGCGCAGAATGGCGAAGCGGAGCGCTGGAACGCATTGCGCCAGGCCGCCGCCTTGCGTACGCCGTTCGCCCGCCTCGACTATGTACGCGCCGTTGCGGCCGCGGCAAGGCGGCGTCTCGGCATACACATCGTTTCCGACGGGGAGCGCGACGTAGCGGGCGCGGCGATTACATGGAAGCAACGCGGCCCCTGGCGCGAGGCTATCGTGCCGCCGTTTACGCCGTTTTCGGCAGTGCTTCTTCGCAATCCCCCAAACCCTTCCGAAGTCCACGCGCGAACAACGCCGCTGGAATCTCTGCTGACCGAACTGGAAGCCGGATACGACCGCATACATATGCACCTGAGTCCAGAGTACGCCGATGTGCGTCCCGCGCAGTGGCGGGGATGGACCGCCCGGCCATTGTATACGTACCGACTCCGCGCCGCCGACGGCCCGGAAACATGGTCGAAAGCAGCCGCGCGCACCTTTCGGACCAGCAAAGACGCGTACGATCTGCTCGAAGAAAACGAAGCAGACCGGAACGCTGTTCGGCTGGCCGCAACAAGCTATGCCCGGCAACGCCGAAGCATGCCCCTCGGCAGCGACGCGCTTGCAGCGCTTGTGGAAAGCGCGGAGCGAATTGGACTGGCTTCCTCCTTTGCCGTACGCCACCGGGACAGCGGAGCGATCCAGGCCGCCGTGGCGACGTTCCGGTCGAACCGCCAGGCCTATTACTGGGTGGTTGGCAGCATACCCGGACCGGCGATGACGGTGCTGCTTGGCAAAATGCTCCCGAAACTGCACGCTTCCGGCGTAGAAATGTTCGACCTGATGGGAGCCAATACGCCAGGCGTCGCTGAATTCAAACGACGCTTTGGCGCCCGGCTCACGCCCTACTACCGCATCGGGTTCTGCAAAAAGCCTATGTTGCAGTGGCTTGCCGGACTTCGGGAAAAGAACGCATAGCGCATCGTTCAACCAGTGCATGCCCCGCCATGCCGGGCGCAAAAATATCCATACGGCAAATCGAGTCAGGCAAGCATGCGCTCCGCGCACCCCTGAAGATGACCACGGCGACAACATGAAAAAGCTGCGGGCGCGGATCGCACAGATGTATGCGAAAGAAGGGTCGCGCGGGCCGGTCGTTACCCTCCTTTCCGGTACGGCCGTCACGCTCGTCGTTTCGTACCTGGCCCTCCCGGTGCTTACCCGGTTGTTTGCAGACGAGGCGTTTGGCGTTTCCGATTATTTCGTGACTATCGTGAGCGTCCTGGCCGCGTTCGCCGCCTTCCGGTACGAAGATGCGGTTATGCTGCCCGGCAGCGACAAGAAAGCAAACGCCATCCTGTGGCTGGCCGGCCTCCTCTCGATAGGCGTAGCAGCGATCGTGGCGATTGCGTCGTTATGGAGCGAAGAGATCGCTTCCCTGCTGGGGCTTCCTGAAATCGCTCCCTGGTTGTGGTTGGTGGCGCCCGTCTTGCTGCTCATACGATTCGGGAAACTCGCCGAGGCATGGCTTACCCGTAAACGGGCGTTTCGCGTGATTACCGGCGCAGAAGCCACCAACAGGATAGGCATTCTGGCCAGCCGCATTGGGCTCGGGGCTACCACGAACCTGGGGGCAGGAGGCCTGATTGGCGGATTCATCGCCGGACAGGCAGCATGGGCGGCCTGGTTCGGGGCGGCGCTTCTTCGACGCGCCAAAGCGGCAAGCGCCTGGCGGCCTTCGATGCGCGAACTCCGATCCGTGGCCCGGCGCTATCGGCGGTTTCCCCTGTACGCCACTCCTTCCTCGTTGCTGAACACCGTATTGGGGCGACTCCCGGTGCTGCTGCTGCCCGTATATTTCGGATGGGACGTAACAGGCCTGTACGGACGCGCCTTCGCCGCGCTGGCCATCCCGCTGAGTTTTATCGGCACGGCGGTAGCGCAGGTTTTTTTCGTGGACGGCGCAAGAGCATGGCGGGAAAACAGACTGGCCGGTTTTACGAAAAACGTCCACGCCCGACTGGTCATGGTCGGGATGTTTCCCTGCATGCTGCTTGTCGCCGCAGGACCGGAATTATTTGCTTTCGCCTTTGGAGCCAACTGGCGCATAGCCGGCGTCTACGAACAATATCTTGCCGGCTGGTTCTTTATCAGCGCCGTCGCCTCTCCCCTGACGCGGCTCTTCGATATTCTTGAATTGCAGCGCGCAGAACTGGCGATCAGCACAGGATCGTTCGCGCTGCTCGCCGCCGCCCTGGTCTGGGGAGGAGCCACAGGCGACATCCTGTTTACGATGGGCCTGATGGCGATCGCCGGATCGGCGGCGCGTATTTTCCAGCTGGGCGCCATGTTGAAGTATGCCGGCGTCTCCTTGCGAGAGGGCGGAAGCGCCTATGTACGCTATGCCCTGATCGCGCTCCCCCCTGTAGCGGGCGTTTGGCTAACCCGAAACATATGGCCGACATGGGCCGTGGCCCTTGCCGCGATGGCCGCCGGCGCAGCCTACTTCGGCTTCATCGCGTGGCGGGAAAAAATATGGCCCGGGGCAAACATGCCCCCGCCTGCGAGCGACCGGAACGAACCGGACGAATAATGGATTCTGTGATCCGGGCGCCAAAACGCACCGACCGTTACAAAATAGAACGAAACGTCGGCGGCAATCCGTTCTCCTCGGCAGGGACTGGCTCCAAAGTCTCGGACGACGCCTCTTCCGTCCCGCAATGCGTATCGAACGCATGGACGAGATTGCTGGCGATTGCGCTGGCGCTGCGTCCCTCGATATCGCGCCGCTCCATGACATGCACTGGTTCGCCCTCCTTCAGCAGCGCCACAAAAGGCGAAGAGGGCGGAATGCCCGCAAGATATTCGCGCAAACGCGCCGTAGCGTCAAGGTCCTGGCCGGCGAACACCGTGACTTTCCGGTCGGGCTGTACGGGATGGCGAAGCGCCATGGCCATGGCCGGGCGCGCGCTTGCCGCCGCGCAGCCGCATACGGTGTTGATAACGACCAGCGTGGTTCCCTGCCTGCTTTCGTCAAGCATTTTATCGACCGCCTCGGCGTCGAGCAATTCTTCAATGCCCAATTGCGTGAGTTCGCGCCGCATGGGCGTTACAAGGGCTTCGGGATAGGGCATGATATATTGAGGAAGTTGGAAAAAGAATGATCCGGGGCGACGAAAAGCGCGCGTCGCTCGTTACATGCAGGTACCTGTTGCACCGCTCCTTTGATCCCGCCGCCGCGCGAAAAAGGCGCAGCGAGACAGGCGGAACCCAAGCGACTCCGGCGGGAACCGGCGGGCAAACGACGCCCGGTTACGGAACTGACCAGGCCTGACATGCGTTTATCCGTTTTTTGAGATTATCGTTCGGAAAATGTTTCCGCAACAGGACTGCGCCCGAGCCGTCGTTCGTCGTTTTCGCCACCCCCCCACGTAGAACGAACCTATCGCCGCACAGGGTTCAAATATCGTATACCTGACCCGGGAAGGGCTTGATCGGCTCAAGGAAGAACTCCGCTTCCTGAAGACAAAAGAGCGAACCCGCATATCCAGGTCGATCCAGGAGGCGCGGGAAAAAGGCGACCTGTCGGAAAATGCAGAGTACGACGCCGCCAAGGAAGCCCAGGGCCTGCTCGAGGCGCGCATCGCCAAAATGGAAACGACTGTGGCGAAGGCGCGCCTGGTGGACGAAAAACAGGTGAACCCGGAGAAAGCATATATTTTGTCGAACGTCCGCATCAAAAATCATGGCACGGGCGCCGAGCAAGCCTTCCGGCTCGTTTCCGCGGCGGAAGCGGATATCCGGGTAGGCAAAATTTCCGTTACCAGTCCGATCGGAAAAGCCCTGCTTGGAAAAGCGCCCGGCGACATTATCGAGGTAGAGGTGCCCGCGGGCCAGGTCAAAATGGAAGTCCTCGAAATAAGCCGGGGAGCGTAGCCCGCGACGGATTCACAGCCGCCGCACGGTCACCGTCAATGCCTGCAAATGCGTTCCGGTCGCCGCCAGCCGGTCGCCGTCTTCCACAGGCCCCACGCCCGACGGCGTTCCCGTATAAATCAGATCGCCCGGCAGCAAGGAGAAAATAGACGAAGCATACGCCACCAGTTCGTCCACCCCGAACAACATGTGAGCAACCTCTCCCTGCTGCCGAAGACGGCCGTTCACATGCAGCGCAATCCGAAGGCGCCGGGGATCGGGGATATCGCAAGCGGGCGTAAAAGCGCCCAGCGGGGCAAACGTATCGAATCCCTTGGCCACCGACCAGGGCAGCCCGCCTCGCTTGGCCTGAACTTGCAAATCCCGCGCCGTCATATCAATCCCGAGCGCATAGCCGTCCACATAATCCAGCGCATTGGACACAGGAATATCCTTGCCCGGTTTGCCGATCGCCGCCACCAGTTCGACTTCGTGATGCACTTCGGACGAAACGGACGGCAACAACACCTCGCCCCCGTCGCCAACCAGCGCGGTCGAAGGTTTCAGGAAAATCACGGGGGCTTCGGGCAGGCCACTCTGCATTTCGGCGGCGTGCGCGGCGTAATTTCGCCCGATGCATAGCACTTTTCCCGGTCGAACTTCCAGGCCGGACATGGGCAAACGCATATTCATCGCCTTCTGATTGGGAAAAACTGTTTCTCGACCGGATCGCAACGCGGCGCAGCGCGGAACATAGCGTTTTTCGCACGGTTACATTTTGCTGTGCGTTCAATGCAGCGGCCTTTAGCGGTACGGACCATGGCGTCCCGGCATGACGCCGAAAGCGCCTTTAACGCCGCAAGCATGAATCCGTTGTCCCGGAAAAATACACTCTCGCGTCGGCGCACAATCCGGCGCCCAAAAGAAGAGAAAAGAATATGTACGCCATCGTAGACATTGCCGGCAAGCAATTTTCGGTTCGCGAAAAAGACCGGCTGGTCGTTCCCCGCCTTGCAGGAAACGCAAACGACGCCATTACGCTCGACCGCGTATTGCTGGTTGCCGGAAACGGAGACGTGCGCATCGGAACGCCCGTAGTGCCCGACGCTTCCGTCGAAGCAACGATCCTCGAACATGTCAAGGGCGACAAAGTGCTCGTCTTTCGCAAGAAGAGACGCAAGCGATTCAAGGTAAAGCGCGGACACCGCCAACCCTGGACGCGCATTGAAATCAACGCGCTTTCCCTCGGCGGCGAGCAACGCGAAAAAGCAGACGCGCCGGCCGCAAAAGCAGCGGAAGCCGCGCTCGAAAGCAAGGTTCCCGAAGCAGAAGCCGCCCCGGAAACCACCGCAGAAGCGGTGCAGCCCGAAAGCGAAGCCGCTTCGTGAAAAAACGGCGAATTTCCTGTACGGCGTATTCCCACCACTAAATCCGAAAAGCCGTCATGGCCCATAAAAAAGGTTTAGGCTCCACAAAGAACGGCCGCGATTCGAACCCCAAAATGTTGGGGGTAAAAGCCTATGCGGGCCAATCCATCCAGGCAGGCGGCATTATCGTGCGCCAGCGCGGAACCCGGTTTCATCCCGGACAAAATGTCGGACATGGCGGCGACGACACCCTCTTCGCCAAAACGCATGGCACCGTGCGTTTCTCGCGGGGCCGCGCAGGAAAACGGTTCGTGCACGTGGACATTGCCGAGGCGTGACGCAGCCAGCGCGCTTGTCTGTCTCCCGAAGGGCGCTTCGCGAACGCGACGGCCCGAATCCGTCGTGTTTTTCGCGGATTTCAACGCCGCCGTCATGTCCTCCTTTACGCGCGAAACCGAAGCGCTGATCGAAGCGGACTTGATCAACGCATCCTTTACATTCTCCAGGCCAGCGGGTCGATCTGGAAAATATTCCTGAGCGCCGCAAACAATTCCGGGTGTTTCCTCGCCATGAGTTCGGGACGTTCGAAAAAATTCTCCACGGCCACGGCGAATAATTCCGCCGGGTCTCGCGCTGCATAGCGTCGCAACATCGAACGTCCTATGCGTATGCGCCGGATCTCCCTGCGCACCAGTTCTCGCCAGGCGCTGAAGGACTCCGAGGCCACCAACGACGGCGCGCCATCGGCAAAAGCGTTTTCGTAATCCAGCAGGTGCGCCATTTCGTGCAGCACCACGTTGTTCCCGTCCGCCGGACGTCTCCAACCCTGTCGAACGGACTCTGCGGCGAAAATCACAGGCCCCTGCGCATGCGCCATGCCTTCGAACTCCCCTTCTTCCCCGGCGGCGTACGTATCGTCGAAATAATCCGGGTAGAACAGTATGGCGTGACGCACGGGCCATTCCCATTCCGGGCGGCCATGCAACAACAGGGCGGCGCCCGCCGCGACGGCCGTTTTCAATTCGTCGGTGAGTTCTACGTCCGCAACGCCTTCAAAAGTCCATTCGGCGAGAATGATTTTTATATCGCGCTCGAAACGTGCTTGCTCCAGCCAGCGATAGAAAGGAAACTCCGCCCGGAGCCACCCGGCCGCCTCCGGGGACAGCGGTTTTCGAACCGCCAGAAAACGCCGTATCGGAGACCGTGCGCCCCAGGCCGCCGCGGCCAGAAACGTAACGCCGCCGAACGCCCATCCCGCCGAGGTAGACGGCTCGGTCGCCACGCCGACGCCCACGCCCGTCAACAGCGCCAGCGTCAGCGAAAACATCGCTGTTTTTCGATTCAGTATGTGCACGGCGTCGCGTTTTCCTGAAAGATACTCTGAACAAAAGGGCTATCGGATAGTGTAAGGAAGTTTGTAACGCCGATTCGGCCAAACAGTACGCATGGACCACATTTTCAACACCGTATTTTCAGCGAGGTGACCTGATGGGCACAATGAACAAAATGCGCGAGAACACGCACCTTGTCCTGTGGGTTCTGGTGTTCGCGTTCGGGATAATCTGGGTGCTTCAGGATTCTGGCGGCCTGGACGCGGTGGGCATTGGCAGCGGCGTAGACATTGCAGTGGTGGACGGAGATCCTGTCCCCTATCAGACCTATGCGCAGACCGTGCAGCAGCAGGCGCAGCAATATCAGGAACAGACGGGAGAATCCATGCCTCCGCAAATGCTGGAGCAACAGCGGGAGTTCGTCTTCCAGGGCCTGGTCGAAGACAAATTGCTTGAACACGAGATGGACCGCCTAGGCATTTCAGTGACCGTCGAGGAAATCTACGAAATGGTCACGGGCGACAATCCGCATGCAATCATCCGCAGCTATTTCAGCGACGAACAAGGCAACGTAGACCGGGTTCTCCTGCAAAATTTCATCGAAAATCCGGACGCCAGCGAGGACTGGATTCAGATTGAGGACTATCTCCGTACGGAACGACGGCGCGAGAAAATGGATAACCTGATAGCGGCCACGGTCCATGTCACGGACCGCAACGTGCAGGAAGAATACCGGCGGCGAAATCTGAGCGTAACCGTGGAATGGGCCGGGTTGCAGTACGCATCCCTTCCGAACGACTCCGTAGAGGTATCGGAACGCGATCTGAGAAATTTCTACAATGATCGGCGAGACGAATACGCCCGCAATCGCGCCTACGACATAGCCTACGTATCGCAAACCAAACTGCCCTCCGCGGAAGACTCCGCCGCAGTATACAACGAACTGGAGCGATTGAAGGATATGTTTGCGGCGGCGGAAGACGATTCGTTATTCCTCGCTCGCAATGTATCCCAACGCCCCTTCTCCGACGCCTGGTTTAATGCAAGCGACCTGGATACGGAGATAGCCTCCCTGATTTTCGCCGATCCGACCGCGGAAACGGGAGCGGTGTTGGGACCAATCGCGGTCGGCGGGGAAGCGCACCTGGTCAAGATCAGGGAGCTGCAACCGGCCGACGAGGAAACCGTGCGCGCATCGCACATATTATTGCGCTCCGCCGAGGATAACGAGGACATGCGCAACCAGCTGGTCGACATAGGCAACCGCATTCGTTCCGGCGAAGCCGATTTTGCAGAAATGGCCCGACAATATTCCGAGGACGCCTCGGCGTCGCAAGGCGGCGATCTGGGCTGGTTCGGGCCGGGCCGGATGGTGGAGCCCTTTGAGGACGCTGCCTTCGCCGCGGACGTAAACGAGGTGGCGGGCCCCGTGAAAAGCGAATTTGGCTACCACTTGATTCATGTGACGGCCCGCGCGGAAAACGAGGTCCGCATAGCCGACCTTGCACTGGAAATCGATGCGAATGTCGCCACGCTTAATCAGATTCAGGAAGAACTGGACGACCTTCGGTACTTTGCCGAAGAAACCGGAGATTTCGATCAGGAAGCGCAGCGCATGGGTATGGAGATACAACGGGTCCGGGTAGAAGAGGAGCAGGCAAACATCCCGGGCATCGGAAGCGGGTACGCCGTGCTGGACTTTCTTGAAACGGCGAATGCAGGAGACATAAGCGAAATCATCGAACTCGACGAAACGTTTATCGTGGCGCATCTCGAAGAAATTATCCCGGAAGGCTACCAACCTTTCGAGGAAGTGCAGGCCGAGATCGAACCCCGGGCGTACGTCGAAAAGAAAAAGGAGGCGCTTGCCGAACGCCTCGAACGCGCTTATGAAGCAGGCGGCTTCGACAATCTTTCCAGCGTACCCGGCGTCCGCGCGCAAAGCGCTTCCGTAACCTTCGGGTCGAGCGTGGTCCCCGGACTGGGCGCCGAACCTCTTTTCACAGGCACGGCGCTGGGCCTCGCCGAAGGAGCCTCTTCGGGCGTGATCGCCGGGGACAACGCCGTCTTTGCGTTGCGGACGACCCAGGTCAACGAACCTGCGCCGATCACAGAAAACGAACAGGAAAACATCCGCGGACAGCTCCTGCAACAGCGGCAAAACGCCGTCCGCGCGCAGTGGCTCGCCTCCTTGCGCGAACATGCGGACATAGAGGACTATCGCAGGCGTTTCCGGCAGCAGCAATAGCGGCCCGCGGCGTTACGCCTCGAAGGTTCCTCTGAACGTGGCTTCGGCAGGGCCTTCCAGATAGATATCGCGTACGCCCCTGTCTTCCGGGGGAAAACCGACCGTCAGGCGTCCGCCGGGCATGTCTACGTGGATCCGGTCGGATTCCACGCGCCTTAACATGCGGGCCACGACAGCGGAAGCAATAGCCCCGGTGCCGCACGCCAGCGTTTCCGCCTCCACGCCTTTTTCATAGGTGCGCGCCAGCAATCGATCCTTGCTCGCCGCTTCGACAAAGTCGATGTTGGCTCCGGCCGGGGCAAGCCCTTCGTCGCGTCGAAGCGCTTGCCCCCAACGCGTTACGGGCACATTCGCCAGGCAATCCACGAAACACACCAGATGCTCTGTGCCCGTCCAGATATAATGCGCCTCGGCAATGTCCGTGTTCGCCAGGCTCGCAAGCCCTGGCCGCGGCGCATAATCGGCCAGCGCATGCTGATACATCCGCACCAGCCCGCGGGCCGGCGACTCCGCCCGAAAAACGCCTGCATCCGTCTCGAACCGCAGCACGGGCGCATCCATGCCTGCCTGCCGGGCGAAAAGCACAAGGCACCGCGCGCCGTTTCCGCACATCGTGCCGAACGCGCCGTCCGCATTCACATAACGCATCCGAAAATCACATGCAGCCTCGTTCGACGGATTGAACGCAAGCAAGCCATCCGCGCCAATACTCGTCCTGCGGGGACACAGGCGCCGGGCGAAACCGCTCAGTTCCTCATCGGAAAAACGATAAAATCGATTGTCGATCACGATAAAATCGTTCCCGGCCCCATTCATTTTCGTAAATTCCACAACGAGTTGCATAGCAATCCAAGGGATACCTCTTGACGGAAAAGACATTAACGATCAAAGGCGTCGAACCGCTCCTTGTATACGGATTCAACGACGCATATCTACGCAAGATCGAACAGGCCTTTCCCGAAACGCACGTCACGGCGCGGGGCAATGCGCTCATGCTCCAGGGCGAAAAGACCGCCGTGGAAATGATCGAACGCATCGTCGCGGAGCTCGTGAACGGCATTGCGCGCAACGGCGGCCTGACCGAAAACGACGTAGACACCGTACTGGCTCTCTTCACCGCGACGGGCGGCGCGGGTTCCCTGTCCCTCGATGCGCATCAAGTTATTCTTTTTCCGCCCTCGGGCAAAGCGATCCGGGCTACGACGCCCGGCCAGATTCGTTTAGTGGAAGCATCCCGCTCGAACGACGTTGTTTTCGCCATCGGGCCGGCGGGTACGGGAAAAACCTACACCGCGGTGGCCCTGGCGGTATCCGCACTCAAATCGCAGCGCGTAAAGCGGATTGTGCTTTCCCGCCCGGCTGTGGAAGCCGGCGAACGGCTTGGCTTTCTGCCGGGAGATTTTCGGGAAAAAGTCGATCCGTATCTGCGTCCGCTTTACGACGCCCTCGAAGACATGCTTTCCGCCGAAAAATTGCGCGGACTCATGGAGAAGAAGGTGGTGGAAATCGTCCCGCTGGCCTACATGCGAGGGCGTACGCTGAACAATGCGTTCGTCATTCTGGACGAGGCCCAGAACGCCACTTCGCTGCAAATGAAAATGTTTCTGACCCGCCTTGGCGTCAACAGCGAGGCAATCGTCACCGGAGACATTACGCAAACGGACTTGCCCCCCCGCGAGCAGAGCGGCCTTGTGGACGTCCGGGACGTACTGTCCGGCATAGACGGCATTGCGTTTGCGTACTTCGACCGCCATGACGTGATGCGGCATCGCCTCGTACGAAACATTATCGACGCCTACGAAGGCCGAAAAACAGGCCTCGCGGACGACGCGGAGCCTCAGGAAGGCGCGTCGTACTCATAAAAGCCTCGCCCGGACTTGCGGCCCAACCGACCCGCATCCACCATCTCTCTGAGCAGCGCACAGGGCCGGTATCGTTCGTCGGCCAGTCCATTATTCAACACTTCCATAATGGACAGGCACACGTCCAGTCCGATAAAGTCCGCCAGCGCAAGCGGCCCCATCGGGTGGCGCATGCCGAGGGTCATCACTTTGTCCACGCTCTCCGGCGCCGCCACGCCTTCCATCACGCACCGGCACGCCTCGTTGATCATGGGCATCAAGACCCGATTGGAAACGAATCCCGGCGCATCCCGCACCGCGACCGGCTCTTTTCCCAAGTCGCGCGCCAACTGGAACGCCCGCTCGAAAACCGCATCGCTCGTCGTCGGAGAACGCACGATTTCAACCAGCTTCATCACGGGAACCGGATTGAAAAAATGCATCCCGATGACCCGTTCGGGGCGCGCGGTCGCCGAAGCAAGGGACGCAATGGATATAGAAGACGTATTGCTCGCCAGAATCGCATCGACAGGCGCAAAAGCGTCCAGTTCCGCGAACACGCTTTGCTTGCGCGCCAGATCTTCCGGCACGGCCTCTATAACCAGGTCGGCCTGCGCCACAGCGACGGGTATCTCGGAAACGCGCGTAATGCGGCGCAAAACCTCTTCCGGGCGCGCCGCGCCCTGCCGCTCCAGATTGCGCCGAATCGAAAGAAGGGCTTGCTCAAGCGCAGCGGGAGATACGTCGACGAGATGCACCTGATGCCCCTGCAAGGCAAAAACATGGGCAATGCCGCGCCCCATTGCGCCGGCCCCCACTACGGATGTCCTGCGCAGACTCATGGCCTGAAACCAGAAAAAGAAACGATCAGAATGCGAGCAGGCTTTCGGCCGCGGCCGCCGGAAGGTCCTTGACCGTCGCCGCATGGTTTGCTTCGTCCGCCAACACCAGGCGAGGGCGATGCCGGCGCGCCTCCTCGATCGTCATATTCGCATACGCAATGACAATGACCTCGTCCTCCCGCGCCGCCAAACGAGCGGCCGGGCCATTCAACTTGACCATGCCGCTGCCGGAGGGACCCGGAATGGCGTATGTCTCCAGGCGCGAACCGTTGTTCACGTTGACCACTTGCACCTTTTCGTAGGGCAGAATCCCGCTCGCCTCAAGCAGCGCTTCGTCCAGCGTAATGGAGCCTTCGTAATACAGATCGGCTTCGGTAACCCGAAGGCGCTGCAACTTCGCCTTGAACATCGTAACGGTCATATCCAATGCGGCTGTACGGTTATTGGCGTGTTTTTCGGCGTAACCGGCTTGCGGCGTCGCAAGAGCATAGCGAAAAATGTAACGATCAAGATTTGCGCGCCGGCGCCGCGGCGGGCGCTTGCGCAAATATGCTGTCGATAAGCCGCGTATTTCCAAAATATGCAGCCACGGCGGCCAGTACGCGCTGTCCGGGCAGTATGGCTTCCGTCGGCTGCAAGGCGTCGGCGTCCACGATCTCGGCGTACTCGACGCGCGCATCGGCCTCGCGCCGCAATATCGAGCGCATGATTTCAACCAGAGCGTCCCGGCGCTGTTCCCCCTTGCCAATAGCCTCCCCTGCGGCATGCACGGCCTGCGGCACAACCACGGCGGCCTTGCGCTGTCCCGGAGACAGATACGCATTGCGCGAGGAAAACGCCAGCCCGTCCGCATCGCGAACCGTCGGCACGCCCACCATCCGGACGCCGAGCAGCATGTCCTGCGCCAGCCTGCGCAGAATGACGAATTGTTGCGCATCCTTCAATCCGAAAACAGCCACGTCCGGACGGCACGCATGGAATAGCTTCAATACGACCGTAGCGACCCCATCGAAGTGTCCCGGTCGAAACGCCCCGCACAAATGCCGGCCCAGCGCACCCACCGACACCGACATCCGGTCCGCCTGCACGCCTTCCGGGTACATCTCCCCCGCCCCGGGAGCAAACACGATAATGCCGGGAGACAACGCGCCAAGCATTTTCACATCCTTTTCGAATGGACGCGGATAGGCGTCGAAATCTTCCCCGGGACCGAACTGCGTTGGATTCACGAAAATGGATACCGCCACATCGTCCGCCGAGGAAAGCGCCGCCCGAACCAGCGCCTCGTGTCCTGCGTGCAAGGCGCCCATGGTGGGCACGAGCGCAATGCGGCGCCCATCGCCGCGGCGTTTGTCGACCCAGGCCTGCATCTTCCGGACAGAAGTGATTATCTTCATGACGTACGGCGTATAACGTTTTTTTTCATCGTTCCGGGGATATCCATGCCTGAATATCGTATTGAAACCGATTCGCTCGGCGAAGTTCGCGTGCCGGAGGACGCCCTCTATGGCGCGCAAACGCAACGAGCCGCCGAAAATTTCCCGATCAGCGGCCTGCGTTTCCCGCGCGCCTTCATCCGGGCCCTCGGCATGGTAAAATACGCCGCGGCGCGGGCAAACGGGGCGCTGGACATGTTGTCGGAAGAAAAGACGGACGCCATCGCCGCCGCAGCGGAGCAAGTCATGGACGGAAGGCGCGACGATCAGTTCGTGCTGGATATTTTTCAGACAGGCAGCGGCACCTCCACCAACATGAACGCCAACGAAGTGATCGCTACGCTGGCGAGCAAGGCGCTGGACGGAAAGCATGTGCACCCCAACGACGACGTAAACAAATCGCAGTCGTCGAACGACGTCATCCCGACAACCATGCATGTGGCCGCCCGCATGACCATTGAGCATGTGCTGCTCCCGGCGCTGGCGCGGCTGGAAACGTCGCTTGCGAACAAGGCCGCTTCGTTCGACGATGTCGTAAAGAGCGGACGCACCCACTTGATGGACGCGACGCCCGTACGGCTTGGGCAGGAATTCGGAGGATATGCATCCCAGATCGCGCAGGGCGCCCGGCGACTCAGGAACGCTTCCGCCGAACTGGAAGAACTGGCGCTGGGCGGCACGGCCACAGGCACCGGAATCAACCGGCCCACCGCTTTCCCGGAAAAAGCCATCGCCATTATTTCCGAAATATCTGGCCTGTCGTTTCGCGAAGCGGAAAATCACTTCGAAGCGCAATCTGCCCGAGACGCCTATGTGAGCGCATCGGGCGCGCTCAATACGCTGGCGGTCTCATTGCTGAAAATCGCCAACGATCTGCGCTATCTCGGGGCCGGACCCACCAGCGGCGCCGCCGAAATCCGGCTCCCCGCGGTACAGCCCGGCTCGTCTATCATGCCGGGCAAGGTCAATCCCGTGCTGAGCGAAGCCATGATGATGACCTGCGCCCGCGTCATGGGCAACCACGCCGCCATTTCGATCGGCGGACAGCACGGAAATCTCGAACTGAACGTGATGATGCCCGTGATGGCGTATTGCATGCTGGAAAGCATCTCGATTCTGGCCGGCGCATGCGACGCATTCCGGGCGCGATGCATTGAAGGCATAGAGGCGGATCGCGCGCGCTGCCGCGAATTGCTGGAGTTGAATCCGTCGATCGCCACGGCGCTCAACGCTGCCATCGGGTATGACAAAGCGGCGCAGGTCGCCAAAAAGGCGGCGAGCGAACGTCGCTCGGTGCGAGACGTCCTGCAGGAAATGAATCTGATCCCGGAAGCAGATATCGACGCCATACTTGACGTACGCCCCATGACGGAGCCCGGCATACCCGGCGCATAACTTCGCGCAACAAGCCCGCAAGCATGTCATTTTGGCAATAATTGCGAATCTGGCGCGTTTTTTATGCGGCTGCGGCGCATACCGCATGGCCTTGCTGCGGCAAGCCCGCATTCCATACGTCGTTCTCTGTTTCATCCCCATTCGAAACATGCGCACCGAAAAAAATCATTTCGCTTCGCTGGCCGTCATTGCGGCCGTTTTCCTTTCCGGCGGACTGTTCGTGGCAATGGGAGCCAACGTATTCGGCTTCGGAAGCAGCGCCGACCCGGAAACCCGAACCGTCCGCGCCCCGCTTCCCGATGCGCCGCCCAGCGCCGCAACGCTTGAAGACGCCTTCACGCAAGTCGTCGAGCGCGTCAACCCGGCGGTGGTGCAAATACGGACCGAGAACATTCCCAAGGCCCGAGACGCGAACGAGCCGCAGGAGAATCCTTTCGAGAATACGCCCTTCGGGGATTTCTTCCGGGATTTCGAATTCCGGACGCCGCCGACGCCGCGCACGGGGCTCGGGTCGGGCGTCATTATTCGCCCGGACGGACACATCCTGACGAACAACCACGTCATTGAGAATATGGACGAGCTGGCTGTCATCGCCATGGACGGAACGGAATACGAGGCCCGCGTCGTCGGGGCGGATCCGGTAAGCGACGTCGCCGTAATCAAGATCGAGGCGGACGAATTGCCGTTCGTCGAAATGGGCGACTCGGACCATATCAAGGTCGGGCAATGGGTCATGGCGTTTGGATCGCCTATCGAAGCCTCGCTGAGCAATACTGTGACGGCGGGCATCGTCAGCGCCACCGGCCGGATCCGGGGAGGCAACAACATGCCGGGCAACGATACGGGCGGAGGCCCGTCGCCGACGTACAATTTCATTCAAACGGACGCCGCCATCAATCCGGGAAATTCCGGCGGCCCGCTGGTTAACCTGCGCGGCGAACTGGTTGGCGTCAACACGGCGATCATTACGCGCACCGGCGGATATCAGGGCATCGGGTTCGCTATTCCCGTCAACACCGTCCGCAACGTAGCCGATCAATTGATGGCTACCGGGCGCGTACGGCGCGGGAAACTGGGCGTAAGCTATGGCCCGGCCAGCGAAGCCCTGATAGAGACGCTGGACTTGCCCCAGGGCGCCGCCGTGGTCGGGTCCGTGATGGAAGGCTCCGCCGCCGGGAAAGCAGGCATTCGCCCGGGGGACGTTATTGTCCGCCTGAACGGGAAGGAACTGCAAAATCACCAGCAACTCTCGCTATGGATCGGCGCCATGAAGCCGGGAGACTATGCAGAAATAGAGATAAATCGGGAGGGCGACCCGGAAACCTTCCGCGTCGAGCTGGGCGGCTGGGAAAGCGAGGAAGCCCCCCTCGCCGACCGCGAAAATGCGCCGGAGGCGATCAAGGACCGCCTGACGGAGGAACTGGGCGTCGCCTTGACCAATATTACCCCGGACCTGGCCCGCGAGGCGGGCTTCGGGGAGGAAACGCCCGAGGGCGTGATCGTTACGAGCGTAGACCCCGCCAGCTACGCGGCGCGCGAAGCCAACCTTCGACGCGGCGCCGTCATCTCGGAAATCGACCGGAAAAAAGTCCGCAACCTGAAGGAATTCGAGGCGGTCTATGAAGATATAGAAGCCGGAAAGGCCTTTATCGTCCGCCTGAATACACCGAACGGAGGGGCTGGAATCACTGCGCTGAAAAAACCTGCGGATTCCGACGAATAGAATGGGCGCAAAACAGGCCTGCGGGTATCGCTACTCCCGAATCAGCATGGTGAGGCCATATTCATGGTCCTCGATGCGCATGGGGTATTCGGAGAAGGGAATCTGATATACCTCGTCCTTGTGCGGCAGCGTACGCGCATCGTAGGTTTCTCCGTCGGCAGAGCGATTGCTCCAGAATCCCATGCGAGCCTGATCGCCTTCCGAGGTTGCGGAAATGCCTATTTCATACTTGCGAATCTCCGCGCCCTGCTGGAAAAGGGTAACTTCCCGCACGCCGTAGCTGCGATAGAGGCGAATGGTCCGGGGAACGGGACCCGCGGCCTCGCCGTCGACAAGCACATACACGGCCTTCCCGTACAGGAGCGAATCCGCCACGGCGTCATCTTCCTGCACGGCCATGTCTTTCGATGCGCCGCACCCTGCGACGAGGGCGACCAGAATGGTTAACGTTACGGCAAATCTTGCGATGACCATGCGACGCCTCGTTTGTTTCACCCAATCCGCTCCATAAAGTACGCACTGCTTGTATTTCTTATGGATCCGACCGGACGCGGTTCCCGCAACCTGTTACGTTTTCGGATGCTATATTGACATCCATGCCCGCCACGCTCATGCTTCCGCCTATATCTTTCGCCCCCCTCGACACGCTGCCCCGCGTCATGCGCTCCAGTGGAGTCGAGGCAGGCCGGTGCCTCGTAATCACGGACGAGCACGTAGCGGCGCGCTACGGCGACGCCGTCTGCGCCTGTCTCGCATCCGAACAGATCAAGCCGCATCTTCTCGCGTTGCCGCCCGGCGAAGCAACCAAATCACATGGCCGTCTCGTCGAAATCTACGACCACGCGCTGGCGTGGGGCATGGAGCGAGGCGTCCCGCTTGTAGCGCTCGGAGGCGGCGTCGTAGGAGACCTGGCCGGTTTCGCCGCCGCCACGCTGCTTCGCGGCATTCCGCTTTTTCAGGTTCCCACAACGCTGATTGCGCAAGTAGATAGTTCCATCGGGGGCAAAACGGGCGTTAACCACGCCGCCGGCAAAAACCTGATCGGAGCATTCTATCGACCGGCCGGCGTCCTGACGGATACGACCGTGCTGAAATCGCTTCCCTCCCGCGAATGGACCAGCGGCCTTGCGGAGGTGTTCAAACATGGCCTTATTGCGGACGAGGCGCTGTTTGAGGAACTGGAAACAGCGTCGGATGCATTGTTCGAGCGCAACGAAGACGTCGTCGAACGCATCGTTCCTCGCGCAGCAGACGTCAAAGTGCGCGTCGTACGGGAAGACGAATTCGAAACCGGGCGGCGGGCTATTCTGAATTTCGGCCATACGTTCGCGCACGCTATCGAAAAGGTTGCCGGATACGGAGCGTATACGCACGGCGAAGCCGTGGCGGCCGGCATGCGGGCCGCCTTGTATCTTTCCGGGCAGGTCGCGGCGGGTTTCAACCCTGTTCGCGCCGATCAGCTCGTGGGACGCATCCCGGTCCCCCCGGGACTTGCCGCCCTGAGCATAGCGGACCTCACGGAAGCCATGAAGCAGGACAAAAAAGTGCGCGGCGGCGAAGTGCGGCTGGTGTTGCTCGAGCGAATCGGGCGGGCCTTCGTAACCGGGGATGTCCCGTCCCGTCTGGTGGAAAAGGCCTGGGCGTTCGCGCAGGAAGTCGTCGGCTGACCCAAAACCGCCCGAAGCGCCTTGCGCACAGGCACTATTTCGGAACGACGGCGTATCTATTTCAGGATAATCTGAATTAAGCCCCATGCGCCTTGTCCTCAAACCAAGTCATACGCGCCCTGGGCCGTCTCCTGCAGTTCGCCTTGTATGCGGGGCTGTTCGGCGTGCTGGCCTTCTTCGCCCTGGCCCGTACGGAGCAAGGGAGAGAAACGCTCCGCATGGGGACCCTGCGCCTTGCAAACAGCGCGCTATCGGGGCGTCTGGAGATCGGGGGTTTGTCGGGCAGCGTACCCGGACAGCTTGCCGCAGATCAAGTGGTCGTGCGCGACGCCGAAGGCGGAACAATCGCCCGCATCGATTCGGTGATCCTGCATCCGACCTGGCGTTCGCTGATTAACCGCACCGTCTCAATCGGGCATGTTACCCTCGTTCGGCCTCGCTTCAGCCTGGAGCGAAACGCATCGGGCGAGTGGAATATCGCCGACGTTTTCCGGGCGGTTACCGATACGTCCCGGTCGAATCCGAACCCTTGGTCGTTTCGGTCCAGCCTGGTGAATATCGCGGACGGAAGCATCCAGACGCGATCGGCCCAGCCCATCGATTCCGACAACCTGTTCGACTGGAGCAATGCCTCCATGAAAGAGGTAAACGCCCGCCTCGCGATTGATCTGGGGCCGGAAGCCAAAACCGTCGAGGCGCTCGATTTCAGCGCGCGGCTTGTCGAACCGGATATGGAAATCAATCAGCTGCACGGGCGGCTGACCGCGCAGGAAGGCCATATCGCACTCCATGACGCGCAACTGCGCACGGCCCGGAGCGATCTGCACCTGAACGGTTCAATATCCGTCCCGGATACGCTTTCTGGCGCGGCGACCTCCCCGACGCTGGATATCCGCGTGGATCGCAGCACGATAGACTCCGACGAAATGCGTCGGGTATTTCCGGCCCTGCCTCCCCTCGAAACCGTTACGATGGCAGGAAGCGTCCGGGGGTCCGTCGAAGCGCTCGTCGTGGACCGAATCGACCTTGAACGAAACGCCTCCGCGCTGGCCATCGAAGGAACCCTGCTGGGCCTGCCGGATTCGCTGGATTACGAATTGGCCATCCGGGAAGGCCGCCTGTACGGACGGGATATACGCTCCCTGCAGGGGGCCATGGATATCCCCTCCTTCGAACATCTGGACCGCATCGATTTTACAGGCTATGCGTACGGCGCGGCGCATTTCCGCACAGAAGAAACCGCGCCGCATTGGCGAGGCGCCCATGAATTCACGGTCGAAACCGAAGCCGGACGCATCGAGGGCAACGCCTGGATCGCACTGAACGAGGAAGGGCTTTCCGTAGAAAGCGCCATAGACCTGGATCACATAGATACTGGCCGCATACTCAGAAAACCGAACCTGACAAGCGATCTCACGGGGCGAATAGCCCTGCAGGGAGCAGGGCCGGGGCTTTCGGAACTGACTGGAGAGGTCGAGCTGGCGCTAACGCGGTCCCGCGCCGCCTCCCGAAGCCTGGATACGCTCTATGCCGTCGTAACCGGCACGCCGCAAGCCTTTCGGGGCGCGCTCCAGGCGACGGAAGGAGACGGCTCGGTGGCGGCTTCGCTCGAAGCGGATCGCACGGGAGCGCTTGCCCGATACCGCGTGGAAGGCGCAACAACCCGGCTGGACCTGGGCAATATTCTGCGCAACGACTCTCTTTTCTCCTCGTTCAACACGCGATTCGAACTGGAAGGAAGCGGCATATCGTGGACAAATTTCGAGGGCGCCGCGGAGGTGACGTTCGAGCCGTCCGTCCTCACTTCAGGAACGATCCGCCGCGAGATTCCGGCGCACCGGTCTTCGTTGTCGATCCGGCAAGACAATGCAGGCCGCCCCGACGGATCCGAAATCATGCTGACCGGCGACATAGCGACCGTGCGAATTACGGGCGACGTAGCCCTGAAACCGGTCATCCGGCTTGCGCGGCGCTGGGGCGAAGCCATTGCCCGCGAAGCCACATACGAAATATCGAAACCATACCGTACGATCGCCGGGAAAATAGCCGCGCCCCGCTTCGAGCAACCCGCCGGAAGCCACGCGGCGGACAGCCTGAAAGCAAGGCGCCTTGCTTTACAGGCGCATATGCTGCGTTCGGATATTCTGGCCGCGCTGTGGCCAGGCCTGCCTGTCGTGCATACCGATCTGCGCGCCGAAGGCCGCCTCCTGCTGGCGCCTGACCGATTCGGCCTCGACATACAGGTCAACGCCGATTCGCTACGGACCGACGAGGTCTTGATCTATGACATGGCGAGCGCCCTGTCCGCCGAAAGCAACGACGCCAACGCCATCGCGCGCACCTTGCAGTCGACTCTGTCGGCAACGGTTCGGGATATGCGCATCCGAGGGCGCCGTCTGGGGCAAGCCTCCCTCAAGAGCGATTTTGAGAACAGGACGTTCGGAATTACGGCAGAGGCAAGCATGCCCGGGGCTACAGAGCCATTGCGCTTGCGCGCCCGCATGGATATGCTGCCCAACCGCAATCGCCTGCTTATCGAGCATCTCCGGATCGCCGCCAAAAATCAGGTATGGACCGCAACCGGAAACCGGGTCATCGACTTCTACAAGGAAGCGATTCACATCCCCGACATCCGCATTGCCCGCGAGGACGACCTTCTTTCGGATGCGGAAGGGCTACATATCACCGGTACGCTCTCCGCGGCGCCGCAGGACACGCTGTTCATCCATGCGGAGGCGATCCGGATGCAACATGTGAGCGAACTGACAGGCTTGCGCAACACCGTCGATGGACAACTCGGGGGGCGAATCGCCTTTACGGGCTGGGGACGAAAACCCGAACTCACGGGCCAGGTTTTCGTGGACGCCCTGACGTTCCGGGGACGCCCGCTGGGCTACCTGACGCTGGACAGCCGCTACATTCCCGGCTCGCCGAACATTGCCCTGCAAGCCCGCCTCGCCCCCTCAGCGTCCAGCGACGGCGACCTCCTGCCCGATCAGAACGATCTGGCCGTGAACGGCTTCTTTCGACTCCCCGGGCCGCGAAACGCTTCCCAAACGAGGGATCCAGGCGCCCTGGAACTGAATGTGCGCATCAGGCAAGCGAATGCATTTTTCTTCGAACGCCTGTTCAGCGAAGCCATTTCGAACGTAACCGGATATGTCAACGGAAGCGGATATATCGGGGGAGATTTTTCAAGACCGATCTTCAATGCGGACCTCGCTTTGCACGCGGTGCGGTTTCGGGTTCCGGAATTCCAACTCGCCTTTGAAGCAACCGGCCCGCTTGTCGTGGACAGGCGGGGCGTACATCTCGCCAACCTGCACCTGTCCGATACCCGAAGAGGAACCGCTGTCGTAGGCGGATCCATCCTGTTCAACGATTATCGCTTCTTCTCTTTCGACCTGGAAGGGGAGCTCAACCGGCTCAATGTGATGAATGTGCGCAATTCGCGGGAATTGCCTTTCTACGGACGCATCTGGGCCTCCGGCGACATAGAACTCAGGGGACCGGCTTCGAACGCGCTTCTCGCCTCAAGCGAATTAAGGACTACCTCGGGCAGCGAACTCTACATTCCGGTCGCCGAAACAGCCGAAAACACAGATACCGGATTTATCGTATTCGCAGATTCGACAGGATATATCCCCATGGGCGGCGATCCGACGCGGCAGGGGCGGGGCGCGGAACGCGCCCACGGCGAACGGCCCTTCGTGGACGGCCTTATGATGGACGTCAACATCCTGAGCCCGGAAGGCACCACGGTGCACCTGGTCATTGATCCGCTACTCGGCGACGTCATCACCGCACAGGGGAACGGGCGCGTGCAATTGGGACGCACCGAAGGCGAGTTCTTCACGTTCGGCGATTTCAACGTCACCTCGGGAAACTACCTGTTTACGGCTGCCGGATTCTCCCGCCGATTCATCATCGATAGCGGCGTCATCACCTGGAACGGCGATCCGCTCAACGCCATCATGGCTATCGCGGCCTCGTACCGGACCCGCGCTTCCCCGGAAGGACTGGGGTTCGGCGCGCAACAGCGCCAGCTCATTCCACTCGTCATAGAATTGGACGTAAGCGGTAGCGTGACGACGCCTATCATCGACCTGAGGCTCTCCGTGGATCGGGAAAAGCGGAGCTACATAGGCAACTACGAAGGCCTGGAAGCGCTCCTCAATCAGCCGGAACGAGCCGCCCAGTACGCCACCAGCGTACTCCTTACGAATTCGTTCCTGCTTGTCGAGGAGCGACCTCTCACGAGAACAAGCGGCGAAGCCCTCGCTGTCCACAGTCTCTCGCAACTGCTCGCCGGCCAACTCAACCGGTATATCAACAACGCCTTCCCGGGCGTGGAACTCGACCTGAACGTGTATGGAGAAAATGCCCAGGACCTTGGCGTGGCCCTTGGCGTGGCCCTGCAATTGCTCGACGAACGGCTCATCATCCGGGGAGAGGGCGTCGTGAATAACAACGAAACCCGACAGCGAAACGGGCTGGAAGAATTCGTGGTGGAAGTGCGCCTGGGACCACACGTATCCATGGACGTGTTCTACCGAAAGGAAGACGGCCTCCTGCTCGGCGCGGAGGCGGACAACAGCGCCAATACAACAGGGGCGGGCCTTTCGTACACCACGGGATTCTCGACCTGGGGCCGCCTTTTCTACCGCATCATGGGACGACGGAACGAAGGAGAAGAAGACGACGAAGCGCCCGAAGACGACATCGCATCCGGCGAATAACGCCCGCAGGCCCCCTTCCTCTTCATCCGGTCGGACGACCCGGCCCTACAGATTGAACGTCGTGACGTACGCCTCGGCGGCGTAGAATTCGGGCAGGCCCAGTTTGTTCAGGGCGCGGGCCGTATTCGTATTCCGATCCCGGGCGCGCTGCCAGAATTCGCGTTCGTCGTATGCCCCTGGAAACATCGCGCGGTCTTTCTGGCTCTCGTGCTTGTAAATGGATTCGACCTTGCGGTCCAGGTCCGCCTTGGACAGGGGCAGAAAAACATCGGCCATGTGAATATCCCATTCCTGCCAGGCGCCCCGGTATAGCCAAATGAGCGGCTTGCGGAAACCATGCTCTTCTGCGCGGGAGGCCGTATACGCCCGATAAGCCTCCCCGATCGCTTCGTAGCACATGCGATGCGTTCCGTGCGGGTCGGACAGGTCTCCGGCTACGAATATATGGTCCGGGCGGATTTCCTCCAGCAAATCCAGCACGGCCTGCTCATCCGCCGGACCAACCGGGTCCTTTCGCACCCGTCCAGTCTTGTAAAACGGCATATCGAGGAAGCGTGCATTGTTCTTGCCAAGGCCCATGACTTCGATGGCCTCGATGGCCTCGGCATAGCGAATGTTCGCTTTGATGGTGCGTATGTCCTCCGTGTCCACCTCGCCCGGGGCCTTGTTTTCCAGAAACCGCAGGACGCTGTCGCATCGTTTTTCGAAATCCGGACAAACCCCGTCCTGCAAACCCAGCGCATTCCGGCTGAATTCGAGAAACTGAAGATAGCGTCGCACGTCGGCGTCGAAAACAGCCACGGAGCCATTCGTCATATACGCCACGATAACATCGTTCCCGTTGGTCACCAGCTTATCCAGCATACCGCCCATGGAAATCACGTCGTCGTCCGGATGCGGGCTAAATACGATCACCGATTGACCCGATATGAGATCGTCCGGATAGGTGATGCGTTTGCGCAGGTCTTCGAAAACCGTGCGGCACAGATTGTCGATATTGCCGTACGCATAAACCAGTTCGTGCAGATTATGCCGGTAAAAGTCCGATTCGTCCAGCGTAAGAATGGCCTTCTCCAGTTTCTCGCTTAGCCAGATCACGGCCCGCTTCGCCATATCCCGATCCCAGGATACGGAACCTGCCAGCCAAGGCGTTTTCATCCGAACAAGCGCCCCGGCGGCGGCGCTATCCAGATAAAAGACGGCGTTCGGGTGCTCCTGCAAATAACTGGCGGTGACTTGCAGGTTAGGCGCTTCCTCCACCGCGCGGCGGACAATGGAAGCCTTGTGTTCTCCGGTCGCAAGCAGAACGATTTCGCGGGCGGCGAGGAGCGAGCGAACGCCGATCGTAATGCCTTGTCGGGGTACGTTTTCTTCCCCGAAAAAATCGGAGGCGGCGTCCTTTCGGGTAATTTCGTCGATCACGATCAGGCGAGCAGCCGTTTCGGGGCCGGAACCCGGCTCGTTGAACCCGATATGCCCGCTGCGCCCAATCCCCAGAAGGAGAAAATCGAACCCGCCCGCTTCTTTGATCGCCGCTTCGTAGCGTTGGCAAAAGGCGATCGCTTCTTCTTCGGGAAGCGCGCTGTCCGGCGCATGAATATGCTCGTCCGGAATGTTCACATGGTTGAAAAAATTTTCCCGCATGAACCGGTAGTAACTCTGCACGCTATCCGGCTTTATGGGATAATATTCGTCGAGGCTGAACGTCGCCACGCCGGAAAAATCCAGCCCCTCTTCGCGGTGCATCCGAATCAGTTCCTGATATACGCCGATGGGCGTGGAGCCGCTGGGCAGGCCAAGCACGAATTTTTCGCCGGCGGCCCGATACTTCCGGATCAGGTCGGCGATGCGCCCGGCTACTTTCCGGGTCAGCGACACAGGGTTGTCGAAAATTTCGACAGGAACGCGCTCGGTCGAGGCGCCCGAAGCGGAAACACCGAATTCCTGCGGCATAGCCATGCGTAGTAGGTTAGGAGTGAATTTCCGCAAGCGCCTCGCGCTGGGCCGCAAGCGTTTGCTCAATTTCATCGTCGCCATGCGCCGCCGACAGAAAAAAGGCTTCGAACTGCGACGGAGGAAGATAAATTCCCCGTTTCAGCATTGCATGAAAATACTGCGCATACCGCTTCGTATCGCAGGATCGGGCGCCTTCGTAATCCGTAACGCGGCGATGCGTAAAGAAAAGGGACCCCATGGCGCCGATGCGCGCGAAGCAATAGTCCAGGCCAAGGTCGCGGAGATTCTTGCGAACCCCCTCTTCCAATGCGCCCCCCAGCGCTTCCAGCCGATCGTACAGCCCGGAATCGTTCAGAATGCGCGTGAGCGCCGCCCGCCCCGCCGCCATGGCCAGCGGATTGCCGGAAAGCGTACCCGCCTGATAGACGGGACCGGACGGAGCAAGATGCTCCATAACGTCGCGCCGCCCCCCATAGGCGCCCGCAGGCAACCCGCCGCCCAACACCTTGCCCAGCGCGGTTACGTCGGGATACACCCCGTAGCGCGCCTGGGCGCCGCCCGAGGCTACGCGAAATCCGGTCATTACTTCGTCGAACACAAGCAAGGCCCCCCGATCCGTACACAGGCTCCGAAGCCCTTCCAGGAAGCCCGGCTCGGGGGGTACGCAGCCCATGTTTCCCGCCACGGGCTCCACGATCACGCAGGCAATGTCGTCTCCATGGGCTTCGAAAAGACGGGCTGCGCTTGCCGCATCGTTATACCGGGCCAGCAGCGTATCCCGAATTGCTGCAGGAGGCACGCCGGGCGAGCCGGGGCGTCCGAACGTAGCGACGCCGCTGCCTGCCGCCGCAAGAAAAAAATCGGCGTGCCCGTGATAATTCCCCTCGAACTTCACAATCTTGTCCCGCCCCGTAAAACCTCGCGCAAGCCGCACGGCGCTCATGGTCGCTTCCGTACCGGAATTCACCATGCGAACCATTTCGATGGAAGGCGCCAGCCGTACAACGAGTTCGGCCATCTCGACTTCCAGCCGGGTAGGCGCGCCAAAAGAGGTGGACCGTTGCGCTGTTTCCGCCACGGCCTCCACAATCGACGGCTCCGCATGGCCGAAAAGCATCGGCCCCCACGAGCCCACGTAATCTATGTAGCGGCGTCCATCCTCGTCCTCGACCCAGGCCCCCGAAGCGCTTCGAAGAAAAAGAGGCGTCCCCCCTACGGCTCCAAAAGCCCGCACCGGCGAATTTACGCCGCCCGGAATAACGTGCCGCGCCCTTTCGCATAGCGCCATGCTGGACTCAGACATTGCAACCTTTCAGGGCTGTCTTCGGGACAAGAGGATGCAAAAAACGGGCTATGCGGATGCTTCTGAGGCCAGCGGGGGCACAGGCGCAACCCACCTTCTTGCCTCGGCGATCACCTCGCATTGCCTGCACCGCGTACGCCGCCCGGCGGGCCGGGGGGACACATGCACGGGACATAAAGCGCGGGCCTTGCGCGAAACATCCCCAACTCCGGAAAGCAAATCGGACGTCCTGGCGGGACGCGACTCCTTCGTCGCCGGCGCAAAGGTGAGTTGCGAAACCACAGCCTCCGACAGCGCCTCCATAAAAAGCGGGTGACAATTCAGGCCTGACATGACTTCAAACCGATGGACGCCTGCCGTTTCGGCCTGTTCGCGCAATTCCACGTCCAGCTCGAAGGCCGTTTCTATGTGATCCGTCACAAAAGCGATCGGAACCACGACGAGGGAGGCCACCCCTTTTCGGCCAAGTTCCTCTACTTTGTCGATCGTACTCGGCGTCAGCCATTCCATGGGGCCTACCTTGCTCTGAAACGAAACATGATAGGGATAATCGAACTTGCGGTGCGCCATCACCCGGTCCACCGTCGAATGGATCAGACAGCAATAGGGATCGCGCCGCTCCTTCATTTCCCGCAGCGGCGTACCATGCGCGCTAAAAAGCAAATGCGCGCCGCTGCGCTCGGACCGATGGAAACGCTGAAAGGCCTCGTCGATACGTTCGGAAATTGCCTGCACATACGCCGGGTGCGCCGCGTATTCGAACACCGATGTGGTCTCCCACGCTGGCATTTCCCCAGCTTCCTGCAGCGCATGCCAGTAGGCCAGCGAAGCTCCCGTGGTGGTCTTGGAATACTGCGGATACAAGGGCAAAAGCACTACTTTGTTTACCCCGTCGCGTTGCATTTTTTCGGCAGCCTCCTCGCTGAAGGGCCGCCAATAACGCATGGCCGGATAGGTCCGGAAGACGACGCCTTCGGCCCGACCGTAATCCCGCATCAGACGTTCTTCGAGCGCCCTCGCTTGCTCGCGCGTTAGCCGGTTGATGGGAGACCCGCCCCCTATCGCCTCGTAATCCTTGCCCACCTTCTTTGAGCGGCGCCGGGAAATAAGGCGACACAACCCGTGTCGCAACAACCCGCCAACCGGAATATCGATAATGGCGGGATCCATGAAAAGGTTGTACAAAAACGGAGCAATATCTTCTTGTTTCTCCGGGCCGCCCAGATTAAACAGTACGACGCCCACCGTATCCCCCCGCTCGATCCGCAACGAATCGGAAGAAAAAAACGCACCCGTTACAAGACGGCGGTTCCAGGAATATCTTTTAAGAAATTCTCGCGGCGTCATGGGGAGAAACGGGATGCGAAAACGGGGGGGGACAGTTATTCGGATAAAATACTATTGGAGTTTCGTTTGGACGTTGAAGTTTCCACTAACTCCGCCGGGGATTCCTCGGCGGGGCGCTGTCGGGCGCGAGGGAAAGCCAGTCCCTCGGACGCAAAAACCATTGCAAACGACCTTCGGCCGTCTCTGGATCGGGAACCCAGGCGTATCGCCAGCGGGCTACAGGCGGCAAACTCATCAAAATGCTTTCTGTTCGCCCGCCGGTGTCTATGCCGAATTTCGTACCGCGATCATGGAGCAGATTGAACTCGACATACCGCGCGCGCCGCAGCGCCTGAAACGCCCGCTCACGTTCGCCGTACGGCTCTCTGCGTCGGCGCTCCGCAATGGGAAGCCAGGACCGGAGAAACGCCTCGCCCGCTTGCCGCGCGAACGCAAACGTTTCCTCCGGAGCGTCCCGCAAGCCATCGAAGAATATGCCGCCAACGCCCCGCGTCTCCTCCCTGTGCGGCAGATAGAAATAGGCGTCGCACTGTTGCTTGAATGCCTCGTAATCGGCTATGTCGTGCGCATCGCATACTTCCTTCCAGGTCCGGTGAAAATGCTGTACGTCTTCAAGAAACGGATAGTACGGGGTAAGGTCGGCGCCGCCCCCGAACCATTGATCCACCGGGCGGGAACGATCCTCGCCCAGCGCAAAATATCGAAAATTGGCGTGGACGGATGGCACATGCGGATTGATCGGATGAAACACCAGCGAAAGGCCCGTCGCGAAAAACGAGCGCGTCGCGACGCCCGAGCGCCCTCCCAAAAGATCTGCAAGCACATGTTCGGGCAGTTCGCCATGTACGACGGACGTATTGACGCCCGCCTTTTCCAGTACGGCGCCTCCGGAAAGCGCCGCCGACACCCCCCCGCCGCCCCCGGGACGGTCCCAGGCGTCCTCCCGAAACACGGCCTGCCCGTCCAGTTCCTCGATCGCGCGGCGGATCGTGCACTGAAGTTCCTGCACGAACGCTTGCATGCGTTCGGCGATGGACGCTTCGTTATGGGCAGGCGACATCGACATCCTGAAATTAAAAAATCGTCACAGGTTCGCATCCGGGACTTGCGGGACCGATGCGGGCGCAGGCCGGGAAAGCGCTTCCGCGATGACTCCAGCGAACCGCGCCCCCCAAGCCGGAGGCGGGGGCGCGCAAAAAGGCATGCGTTCCCTGGTCACCGGATGCGTCACCGTGAGGCGGAAGGCATGCAACGCAAGGTTGCGTCCGTCCAGTTCCCGCGCGGCGCCATACCGAAAATCCCCGAGGATGGGGTGTCCCTCCGTCGCCAGCTGGAGGCGAATCTGGTGTTTTCGCCCCGTTTCCAGCCGCACCCAGAGCAAACTTGCGTCGTCTTCCACGGCAAGCGAACGCCACTGGAGCCGGGCTTCTTTGCCAGCGGCGTCTCCGGCAGGTGCGATGCGGACGGCGCCTCCCGGACGGACAACCAGCGTATGCCGAAGCATTCCGCTCCCCCGCAAGGCGCCTTCTGTCAGGGCAAGATATTCCTTGTCGGGGGTGCGGCGGCGGAACTGTTCCGAAAGACGCGCGGCGGCTTTCGAAGTGCGGGCCAGCGCGATTACTCCCGAAGCAGGCCGATCCAGACGATGCACCAGGCCAAGAAACGCCTCGCCTTTCTTGTCGAATGTTTTTTCCAGATATCGCTTGCCAAGGCGGAGCAGGTCCAGGTCGTTCGTTTCGTCCTGCTGCACGAGCAAGCCGGGCGGTTTGTCGACCACCAGCAAATGGTTGTCCGCGTACAGGATGGGGATATCGGCTTGCCCCGGAGCGGCTATATGCGCATCGGGGACATTCATTCCGTCTGGCGCAGCGTTTCGGAAAATTCATGCACGGCGTCTACGAAAACGCGGGCATGCGCCGGATCGTGATCGGGATCCATGCCATGGCCGAGGTTCGCAATATGCCGTCGAGGGCCGAAGGCCTCCAGCATGCGGCGAACGGCGGCGCGAATCGATGCGGGCTCCGCAAACAGCGCGGCGGGGTCAAGATTCCCCTGCAATGTCTTGCCGCCGGTTTCCTGACGGGCGGCTACGGGATGCATCGTCCAGTCGAGTCCGATCACATCGTATTCCGCGCGAGCCAGACTTCCGAGCGCATGGTGCGCGCCGCGGGCGAACACAATGCACGGTACGTCTGGATGCGCCTGCTTGAAACGCTGCGCCAGATCGCGCAAACAGGGAAGCGCGAACGCCTCGAATTCCCGGGGGCCGAGAAGGCCCGCCCATGAATCGAACACCTGCACGGCCTGGGCGCCCGCCTCTACCTGACGAATCAGATATTCTGCAAGCGTCTCGGCGAGGCAGCCCAGGAGTTCCCGGGATGCTTCCGGATACCGGTGCAGCCAGGCGCGGGCCCGGGCGAACTGTTTGCTCCCCCCTCCTTCGACCATATACGCCATAAGTGTCCAGGGAGCGCCGCAAAAACCGATAAGCGGCGCGCGGCCCGCAAGGGCGCGGCGCGTCGCGGTAAGCGCCGCGAACACATAGTCCAGTTCGAGCGATACGTCGGGGACGGCGAGGCGGGCCAGGTCGTCCGGATGGCGCAGCGGGGCGGGCAGCACGGGCCCGATCCCCTTCTCCATGCGCACCTCCATGCCCATGGCTTGCGGAACCACCAGAATGTCAGAGAAAATAATCGCTGCGTCCAGATCGAACCGTTCGAGCGGTTGCAAAGTGATCTCAGCGGCCAGCGCGGGGGTGCGGCACGCCTCGAAAAACGACGATCCGGCCCGCAAGGCCCGGTATTCGGGAAGATAGCGTCCGGCCTGGCGCATCATCCAAACGGGTGCGCGGGGCGTATCCTCTCCGCGGGCGGCGCGCAGCAAAAGATCGTTTTCAAGCGGGGGAAAATCATCCATGTTCGGTAAACAAGGGCCTGCTCATAGAAGATAACGCACCGGACGCTCCGGGTAAGGAAGCTCTGATTAAGTCCGCAAAGCGCAGAGGCTGCAAAGGATGCGCCAATAAGGAATGACGAAGCAGTGAGGAAAGGAACCTTGGCCCCGGATGTTCCGCCTGCGGGCCGCGGCCAACGGGATTTCCAGAGAAATTATCGAGCGCGATCGGCGCGGAGGGGATCGAGGCGCGCAGCGAAAGGTATGAATGCCGTCTGTCTTCCTTCTTCGTCTTTACCCGCCTTGCGCCATGCCTCCGCCCCTTCGCCCGTTCCGAAACGAACTGCTGCGAAAAACGCTGCATCTGCTGGCGCTCGTCATTCCTGCGGGAATATACGTACTCGACAAACCTCTTGCGTTGTTCGCGCTGGCGCCCCTGTCGGCAGCGGCCGTAAGCGCCGATGCGCTCCGCGCAAAATCGGACCGCTTCGCCCGGTTCATCGACCGCGCGTTCGGATATATGATGCGGCCCGGCGAAATTCCGGCCCCCGGCGGCCGCATTGTTCTGAACGGGGCTACGTGGGTCGCGGTCTCCGCCACCTTGCTCACATTCCTTTTCCCCGTCGGGCTGGCGGCGCCGGGCTTTGCCTCCTTCATGGTTGCAGACGCAGCGGCAGCCCTCGCGGGAATGCGGTTCGGACGCACGCCCTGGCCCGGAACGCACCGCACCGTGCAGGGATCCATCGCCTTTGCCTGCGCGGCCTGGGCCATGCTGGCGCCGTTCGGGCATATTGACGCCGGAACCGCCGCCCTCGCGGCCTTCGCAGGCGCAGCGGTCGAAGCCCCGAACCTGCCCCTCAACGACAATATCCGCGTGCCTTTGGTTATGACGGCGATTTTGTGGCTCGCGGCGGGGTGAGCGAGCGCGGCGGGAAGGCAGGGAGAACAGACATGGCGGAAGACGGGACCGCATCGCCGGGAGCCCGCTATCCACGCGGGCGGGCTGTCGATCCTTATTTTCCGCGGCGCCCCCCGCTCGTCGCATCGCCGGAAGTCCGCTATCCACGCGGGCGGGGGCAGCGGCCCCTGCAAGGCGAAAAACATGGTCGAGGCGGCCTGCGGCCAAGGCGGTTAAAAAAATAAGGTTGAAAATTCCGGACTTAAAAAATTCAGGTAACGCAATGCTGAGGCCTCAGCGGAGAAAAGCCGAGGGAATCCGGAAAAACCAAAAAATATTTTTGCGGAATCGTAAAATATCCTTGCCATGTATTTCGCCAATTGCTAACTTGTATGATATGTTATAAATTCGAGGATGCCCTGAGCGCACACCACCTCTGCCCAATGTCGTTTTCCCGCCTCTGCGCCATTCTGCTGACCGCCGCCCTGGGGCTTGCCATAGCCTTCCCGGCCGCCGCCCAAACCGGAAAAATCACCGGCGTCGTGACGGAAGCGGGCACAGGCGATCCGCTCCCTAACGTAAACGTGGTTATCGAAGGAACCGTGCGAGGGGCGTCTACCGACGAGGACGGGCGATATTTCATCCTCAACATCGAACCAGGCGTCTATAACCTCGTTACTTCCTTCATTGGCTTTCGGGGCGTGACGACCACCGGAGTCGTCGTCAACATTAACCGCACGACGACCGTACATTTTGCGCTGGAAGAAACCGCCATTGAGGGAGACGAAGTCATCGTCGTAGCCGAGCGTCCCGACGTAGAAGTGGATCAGACCGCCACGCTGGAAATTATCCGCCTCGAGGATGTAGAGCAAATTCCGGGCGTCACAGACCTCGGAGGCGTATTGAGCCTGCAAGCCGAGGTGAACGACGGACATTTCCGGGGCGGACGCTCGAACGAAGAACTATACGTCCTCGCCGGAATGGGCATCGTCAACCCGCTCCATTCTTCTCGCTCCTTCACGCCCATGATGAGCGCAGTCGAAGAAATCGAGGTCATCACAAGCGGTTTTTCCGCCGAGTACGGCAATGCTATGAGCGGCGTCGTCAACATCTCTACGAAAGAAGGCGGGACGTTGTGGAAAAGCCGCAGCGAGTTCCGCGCGCGCGTTCCCGGCTACAAACATTTCGGCGGCAGCGTGTACGACCCGGCGGCCAATCCCTATATCCGCCTTCTGAACAATCTGGCGTGGTGGGAATCCCCGGATCCAGAGAACGACGACCGTCCTCGCTGGCAGGGAGCTGTCGGGCGCGGCTTCGGCTCCAGAGTAGACCCCGAAGAAGGAGCCCAGTTGGCCTACAACCTGTGGCGACAAACGCACCGCGACATCGGGTACGAGTACGACAACCAGTGGGATGGCCTTGTGGATTTCACGACCGGGGGGCCGCTTTCGGACAAAAGCAGGATGTTCCTCGCAACGCAAATCAACCGGGTATGGCCCATGTTGCCTGCTCCTGAACCCAATCGGGAGTATCAAGTCATGGGAAATTACGTGTACAAACCGACTCCGGGGACCAAGTTCAAGGTCAACGGTCTGTACGGCAATGCTTATCAGCAGGAATTCAGTTATTCTTCGGGAGGATTCTATCGGTGGGTCTACGACCGGGTGATCGGGACGAACAAGGTGCGCGATCTTTCGGCCGGCCTGGGGCTGAATTTCTCCCAGATCGTCAGCGACCGCACATTCTACGAGGTGCATCTCAACGGAATGCATACTCGCCTGGAAGAAGGGGTGGACGTGATCGACCCGGATCGCTTTCGGGACGATATTTACGACCGATCGGTCTGGGAGCGGCTGTACTGGGACGACGGCTTTCGCACCGGCGTCATGGACGACGATTTTTTCGACGAAAACTCATGGACATGGTCGCTGACGGGAGCGCTCACCAGCCAGGTCACCAATAACCATCAGATCAAGGCAGGCGTACAGGGCAACCTGTACGACATTAACGTAGAAAATCGCCTGAACCATTCTTCCCGCTCCAGCGCGGTGCGCGAATTTTACCGGGCCAAGCCCTACGAAGGCGCCCTGTACGTGCAGGACAAGATGGAATTCCAGGGGATGATCGCCAATGTCGGGTTGCGCCTGGACTTCTACGACCAGAACGTGCAATACTATATCGATACGTTCTCCCCGTTTCGCGATCCGGACAACCCCGGCCTGATCAACGAGCAAGCGGCGGCAAAGACAGAGACCCCGCTGGTCGCCCGGCTGCAACCAAGGCTGGGTTTCTCTTTTCCGATCAACGAACGGGCGGTTTTTCACCTGAACTACGGAAACTACCTCAAGCGACCGGGCCTGGAGCACCTGATCGGCCAGCGCACCACGTTATTCAATGAAAACCTGGGAACCGTGGAGCCGAGAAGGCTGGGCAATCCTCGCCTGGAGCCGGAAGAAACGAAAAGCTACGACGTAGGACTGGTGTTCGGATTCGCCCAGGGCTTTACGCTGGACGTAAGCGGGTACTACAAAGACGTCAAGCACCTGATTCAGCGCATTGTTTACATCGACGCCAACGACAATCTGTACGAAACGACCGGAAACCGGGACTACGCCGATATTCGGGGATTCAGCTTGCGCTTGAACAAGAAACGCGGGTTTCTGTCGGGTTCCGTCCGCTATCACTTCTCCGTCGCCACTGGAAAGAATTCCTCGCCGACGGGGCGCAGTCCGATTATCGACGAGAACAACGACCGGACGCAGGCGCCCTCCACGCGAGACATTTTGCTGAGCTACGACCGTCGCCACGCCCTGGTCCTCATCGCCGGATTAAATACGCCGAACGCATGGGGACCAAGCATCGCAGGAATGCGCCCGCTCGCCGGCATTCGGGTCAACGTACTCCATAACAGCCGAAGCGGGCGCCCCTATACGCCCAGCGAACTTCTCGGCGACAACTTCGCCAAGCTCAATACGGAGCGAACGCCGGGAGAACACAATACCGACCTCAAGGTAACGAAGACCTTCCGCTTGTCGAACCAGGGACCGCGCTTCTCTGTCTTCGCCGAGATATTCAATCTGTTCAATGTAAGGATATACAACTACAACCGGGTCTTCCTCGACGCCGAGACGTTGCGACGCTACGAAAACGGGGAAGATATCGAATACGCGCTGCCAGACAGCAACAACCCCAACCTCGCCGCTGTGCAGACCTTCCGCATCTATAGCAACCTGCCCCGCTCTACTCGACTGGGGGTGGTCGTGGATCTGTGAAAAAAGCCGAACGAAAAAAAATATCCGCCATGACACAGCGCCTCGCCGCATTGCTTCCGCTGCCGTTCCTGCTGCTTGCCGGAACGGCCGAGAGCCAACAACTCCGCGAGGCGCGCGCGCACACGCGCGGCATGCTGCACGAAACCATCTACAACACGGGCGAAATCGGGCGAAAGTGGCACTATCGCGACCACGACGTCACGCTGGATCCGCTCATGGAATGGCCCGGCAACTCCGCCGCCATCATTGACGGACTCCAGTACAGTGGACAGCATAACATCATAGGAGGCGGCATTTCCATTGCCGCCTCTTACGAAGACGCCAATCCGTTCGATCTTACGGAGCGGTTATACTCGTTTGGCGGATCTTCCGGCCAGCACATCCCGATCACCGTGGCGGGCGTGTATTCGTTTCCCATCTCCATCGAACGAATCGAGAATTATCCCTTGCTCGAGGACGGCGCGCTCAACCCGAACTACGACCCGAACGAGGCAGAAGAAATTATCGTATCCAAGTGGGCGACGAACACCGGAATCACCGTAACGCGCACCACGCGGGCCTGGAGCTACCCGGACTACGACGACCTGATCATTTTCGAATACGTCTTCGAAAACACGGGGGACACGGATGGCGACGGCGCGCCGAATACCAACGAAGCGTTATATGAGGTGCTGATCGGTTTTCATTACGGCGTCGCTCCTTCCATGATGGGTTTCCAGCGGTGGTACGGGACATGGGAATACGACTTCATGTACAAAAACGACTTGCGCGGATATTTCGATCGCCATCGCTGGTTGCGCTATGTGCTCAACACCGGCAACGGCCTGGACGCCGACTTTTCCGAAGGCGGCAAGCCGGATCCAAAGTATTTTCCGGCGTTCGCCGCATCCGGACAACAGGGCGGGGGGCTGATGTCGCCGCAAGCGCCCGGTATCCAGATGCTGTTTTACGACAGAAACCACCTGGCCAAACAGGGTGAAACGTTCGCCCTCGATCCGCGCGTTTCCAACGAACGAATGATCGACGACGACGGCACGCTCAGGCAGCCGTTTATGAACAAGGTAGAGAGCGGGAATTCGCGGGAAGACAAGATGCAGCCCAAGCTGGTCCCGTACACCCGCTGGAGCGGCACCTACACGCCGTACCGCGAAACGGTCTGGGCGCCTCCGGCCGGCTCGGAAGATCCGGATTCGCTCCGCTGGACCGGACGCGGCGCATTCAATTTCCGCCAGTCGTATAAAGCCGTCGGGCACCATATCGCTTTCGGCCCCTACATCCTCGAACAGGGAGAGAAAATCGAGTTTTCTTACGCGGAAGTGGTAGGGTACGGCGCCACGGAAGATCCCAACGACTGGGACGAAGGCGGCGGCCTGGGCGAAGTGATCGACGAACAACTGCCCTGGCATCTCGTCCCGCGATGGAACGACGAAGTCAAAGACCCTGCCTCGGGGCAGGTTCTTACGCAAAATTACCTCGGCGATTACGGCTATCCGGATTACGTGAATTCCGACGTGCGGACGGTAAAGGACGTAGCGGACATGGCCTACAATGCCTATACGGGCAAGCCGCCCGTTCTCCCCCTCTGGCCCGAAGACAATCCCCCGGACGGCGTATACCAGATTCCCGCCCCGCCCCCCGCCCCCGTCACCGCCATAAGCAACAACGAATTTGCGCACTCGGTGATTCGCTGGGGACGGGCGCAAGAGGGATTCAGCCACCCCCGCCTGACGGGCCCCGCCGCAACGTACCGCGTATATAAATCGAGCGCCGCCATTGGCCCATGGACCCTGCTGGCCGAAGTGCCTGTGGGCAGTGCGGAGCATCTCGTGGACGAAGAGACCTACGAAGTAATAGATCCGGAAACGATCGTGGGAGAATCGCAGTGGTACGCCGTAACGTCTGTAGACGCCGCCGGCAACGCCAGCGGAAAAACGAATCTCACGCAAGCCACGGCCGGGCTCGGGCCCGTCGTCGGAGAAATTACGGCGGTCCATGCGGTGCCCAATCCGTTCTATCTGAACAGCGGCTTTACCGGCGGCGGAACGGGAAACAACTCGCCGGACAAGCAGATCGGTTTCTATGGGCTGCCAGAGCAAGCCACTATCGAAATCTATTCGTACAGCGGCCAACTGGTGGAAACGATAGAACATGACGCAGCGCAATATTCCACGCCCTGGTTTCAAGTGACCCGAAACGATCAGGAAATCGCTTCCGGGGTGTATTTCTTCATCGTGCACTCGGCGGACGGACAAATGTACCGGGGCAAATTCGTGGTCATCAAATGAGCGCCATCGTAAAAATAGCCTTTCGCTGCAGCGCAGCGCTTCTGCTGTTCCTTGCGGCAACGCCGGGGCAAGCCCAAAAGGTGGGCACCTCTTCCATGCAGTTTCTCAAGGTGGCCCCCAGCGCCCATGCGGCGGGGCTCGGCACGGCCTATGTGGCCCTGGGCGGCGGCGCGGACGCACTCTACTGGAATCCGGCGGGCCTGGCGCGGGCCACCGGCCACACGCTCGCCTTTGACCGCGTGGACTGGTTCCTCGACGCAGCCCACTACGCCATGGCGTACGGCGTTTCGCTGGGTCGATTCGGACACGCAGGCTTCCATGTCTATTTTGCGGACATGGGCGAGTTTCAGGAAACGCGGGTAGATCAACTCGGCTTCGTAAGCCGGAATGGAACGCAGGTCTACAATCCAGGCCTTACCGGCCAATCGTTTTCCCTCAAGAGCTGGGCGTCCGGCCTCACGTACGCCCGCAACTTTACCGACCGCTTTGCGGCGGGATTCTCTGTGAAGATTGCGTGCGAAGACCTCTGGCTTGCTTCGAGCCAGGTATTGCTGTTCGACTTTGGCATGAATTATGAAACGGGCTTTCGCTCTCTGCGCGTCGGGGCGTCCGTTATCAACTTTGGTTCGCCGGTCTCTTATGAAGAAGAAGATTATCCAGCGCCCTTGTTATTTCGTATTGGGGCCGCCATGGACATGATCGGAGCAAACGGACTGCTCGCCCATTCCGGAATCGGTCGCCTTACCACCACGTTCGACCTTATTCAACCCAACGACTACGACCAGCAATGGGCAACCGGACTTGAATATGTTTTTCTTGAGCGATTCATGCTTCGGGGAGGCTACCAGCACAATTTCGACACGGCTGCGCTGAGTTTTGGAGGAGGACTGCAACAACCGATCGGGTCGCTGGATCTGGGCCTGAATTATTCCTACAGCGATATGAGCGACGCCTTCGGAAGCGTCCACCGTATCGGCCTTTCCTTCTCCATCGAGTGATTACCGGCTCATGCGTATCCGGCTTCTTTTGCTGAACCTTCTGCTTATCCCGATCGTCCAGGCCCAGGCCCAGGGAGTAATGCAGCCGCTTGCGATACAGGGCATACAGCAACAGGATCCAGTGGCTCCGCGAACGCGGGCGCTGGGCGGCGCATTCGCAGCGTCCGGCGGCGGACTGGAAGCCATGTTGCTGAATCCGGCGGGACTGAGCGAGACGTCTCGGCCCGCCCTTTCTGTCGCCGGGCTATGGCGATCCCGGAAATGGGCGGAAACGCAGCACTGGAATCCGAATCGATACTATGCCGGCATCTCCCTTTATTTTTCCGATCCCGAAACGTATCGATCCGACGCCCTGTCCTCGCCGGACTGGACGCATGCGCAAGGCGCATTGTATCCCGCCTTTGCAGGGGGCGCTTTTCCGTTCTCCCTCGGCAACCGCACGGTTACGCTCGGCATAGCCTGGCGCCTCGTCGCCGACCTGAGCGACTACGACCGGAACGATAACGTGCTGGACCCCTACATTGGCCAATTTCGTCCTGTCCCGGTGGATCGCCCCAATCCGGGCGAAGAAATTGACGTAGCGTGGTCCTCTTTCGAGCGGCGACGCGAAGGCGAGATTCGGGCCCTGTCCCCTGTAATTGCGACGCAACTTCTGCCGAACGTTCACATGGGGCTGCGTTTGTCCTGGTGGAACGGCTCCTCGGACGATATCCAGCGCCACCACAGCCGGGGACAATTTCTCCTCCGGGAGGATGCGCACGACTATTCGTTCTCTGCGCAGAACGGTTCGGTCGAGTGGAGCGGCTCCTCGGAGTATAGCGGCTGGACAGCAGCCGGGGGTTTGCGCTGGAGTCAGGAGAGGCTGGGTCTCGGCGCGTTATACCAACTACCCGTTCGGCTTACGCGCAGCATTCGTTATGACGGAGTCCTTGTAGATCGCAACGGGCAAGCGTTAAACCACACCGTCCAGGAAGAGGAAGAAATCACTTTGCCGTTTCAGTTCACCGCCGGCGCATCGTTCAGGCCAGCAACCACCCTCATGCTGACGGTGGACTATTTTATACATCATTACGAAACAATGGAGGTGCAAACCCCGGCGGGAAGCGGATTGCTTCGCCAGGAAACATCAACCGGCGCAGGAACCCTGACGGACACTCGCCTTGACTGGGCGCCAGCCCGGGGAGTCCGCCTCGGACTGGAATGGGAAATGCGGGCGCAATGGTTTGTCCGGGCTGGATTCCGACAGGATCCGCAGCCTTTCCAGATAGAAGGCTTTGGCCTCCTCGGACAAACGGCGCGAGGAAACGCTTTCAGCGGCGGTCTCGGTTTTCCCGTCGGCCCCGTCGCGTTCGACCTGGCGTACGATCTTCAACGCTTGCTGTATCAGGATCGCTGGGAATCCAACGTGGACTACAATCGCATTCGCAAACACAACCTCCTCTTCGGCGCAACATACCGATTTTGAAAACCCCGCACTTGCAAAGCGCCAACGGGTCACATTCGTCACGGGACCCGAAAATCAGACGTATCGCCTTCCTGAAACGCCTCGCATATCTTCTGCCCTTTCTCTTCCCGACGCTGCTTTGGGCGCAGCACCCCAGGTACGACACCTACAACGGGTTCGCCGTGGACACTGCGCCCGTACTTCCGCCGAACGAAACCCATCCGTCGCTGTATTTCAGCGCCAGCGACCTCCCTGTCCTTCGAGCGCGCAAAACGCAAGCCTCCGCCCGATACAATGCGCTGTGGCTGCGTTTCAGGGGCGATGCGCTCAAGTACGTCACGAAAAACGCGGAAGACCTCGACGAAAACGATCGTCCGCGCGCAGCAAAAACCCTGGCTTTCTGGTGGCTCATCGAAGAAGACGATCAAGCGTTGCAAAAGGCTATTGAGATGCTGCTGTTGGCCTGGGAAGGCGTTCCCCAGACGGGAGAGAAACCTTACGACGAGATATATCGCGCAACCTGGCTGCAGAACTATGCTGCGGCCTACGACTGGGTATTCGATCGGCTGAGCGCAGAGCAAAACACCGAGATTCGTCGCCGCATCGCCGACGAGATTCAGTATCTGCGGGATAACCTGACCGAGGGCGCCCGCCTCGCCCCGCGTCCGCACAATCATCGCTCCAAACCTGCCTGGGCCATCGGCACGGCCGCGCTTGCCCTGTCGGATCACCCGCACGCCGAAGACTGGCTCCAGTACGCACTCGAAGCCGCCAATTCGGTCACACGCTATCAGTTCAGCGCCGACGGGGTCTACCGCGAAGGAGGGCACTACTGGATGTATAACGCCGTGAATTTCATCCCCTTTCTGTGGCACTACAAAAATGTTTCCGGCGTCAATCTGTTCGAGGATTATAAACCGGCGTTCGAGTGGCCCATCAAAATACGCACCGGGCGAGGATGGATTCCGAATATGGAAGATTCCTACATAAAACCCGCGCCTACGCACATGGCGGCGGCGGCGTACCATGGCAGCCCGACCGATCTCAATCCCGACGCGGATTTCGCCGCGCTATGTCAGTGGAACTACGAATATACCCGTCTCTACAACGAGGACTATACCGGAGCTACCGTAGACGTAACCTGGGAAATCGACGAATATATCCTCTTTGACGACAGTATCCAGTCAGCCCCGCCCACTGTCTCCCCTACGCAGTTTCTCCAGGCCGGACAGATCGTTTTCCGGAACCAGTGGACCAGCGGACCGAACGACCGCTACCTGCTCTTCCACGGCGTAGCCGAGGCCGACAACCACAACCATCGCGACCATCTCTCCTTCTTTCTCGGCGGCCATGACGCCATTCTTGCGCCCGACGCCGGCTACGGTCCGAACGGTTTCTCGGACGACCGGAGGAATTCCTGGTACCTTGCCGCAAAGGCGCACAACATCGTCACCGCGGACGGGTATCCGCCCTTTGCAGACAGTTTATTGAACCTGCCCTACGTTTACAATATCACCCCGCAAACCCATCACTACATTAATTCCTCCTTCTTCGATTTTGCAGAAAAACAAAGCGGCTACCTTCGCCCAGGCGACGCCAACCTCTTTCGCGCCGTCGGCTTTGTCGGAGAGGACTATTTCGTGGTGGCGGACCTGCTGAAAGGCGATATATCCCATACGTACCGCTCCTATCTGCATGGACGCGGAAGGTTCGAGCTGGACGGGGGTCACGCATCATGGAAGCCCTTCGCCAACCGATACGGCGAAGCGGCCCGCCTGGACGCCTTCTTCTTTCCTGCAACGGCTTCCGTCACGCACGCCACCGGATATATCAGCTTGTTCAAGGACGAACGGTTCGAACAGTACGTCGAGGTTGCGCAAACCGGACAAAACGCTGCTTTTCTCCAACTTTTGTTGCCAGGCCCCCAGGACGGGCCCGAGCCCGCGGCCATTGATCTGAGCACGGACGCCTACGTCGCAGCCTCTCTCGAAAAAAACGACGACGCCGACGTTTTCCTGCTCCAGCAGGAACCGGCGGAACAGACGCTTGACGCCTTTACGACCGACGCCACCTTTGCGTGGTCGCGCGCGACCAGCGGCAACCTGACGCATTTTGCATTTCGCCGCGGCGCCCTGTTCAACAGCGGCGCGCTGACGTTAACGACTGATCGGCCTGCGACGCTGGCGCTGGATATCGGAACGCCTGGCCTGCTCGTCATCGAACCGAGCGAAACGACGCAAGCGTTTCAATTGAAGGTCTCCTGGCCGGGAGCCGCCAATGTAACCGAGGTCATGGTGCGCGGCGCGGCTGTCCCGTTCGACAGGAACGAGGACCAGATTTCTCTCATGATCGGAATGCATGCGCTGGCGTCGCAAAACGAACTGCCTGCTTCGCCGGGCCTGGCCGTGCGCAATTATCCCAATCCGTTCCGGGACGCCACCTCGTTCGTCATAGAAATAGAAAATCCCGGGGCCTACCGGATGGATGTGTTCAATCTGCTGGGCCAAAAGGTGCTTACCCTCGCCGAAGGCGACAGCGCCCCGGGCAAACAGCAAGTGCAGTGGGACGGCCGCGATTCCGATGGCGCGCAAGTCCCGTCCGGCGTGTACCTGGTGCGACTGACGCACGCCGAACGACAGGCCGTCGTGCGAAAAATCGTGCGCGTTCAATAAAAAACCGCCGCCTTGCAAATAATTCTCTTTTTGTTTAGTTTGATTGCGTAATTTGTCATGCAACATACATCATACATGTTGCGCAATCAGCAAACGAATCTTTCGGCCTCGTTAAATCGAAACCATACGCGAACAAAAACCATGAACCGACTCGCTACGTATTTCCAGACGTTTGCAGCCATCTTCACGCTTGCACTATGGGCTTCTTCGCCCGCTCTGGCGCAGGTCGAAATCGAGGTTGCAGCAGGGGACAGCACTATTCTCGCGGCCGTTGCCCAAGCGAACCCCGGGGACATACTCGTGCTCACGACCGACGGTGGGCTATACACAAACCCCGACGAAATCAAACCGGACTTTCCCCTGACGATCAAGGCCGCGGACGGCCTGACGAATCGTCCCGTGCTGCAGAACACCGGCACCGACGGCACGAAGGATGTCTTTCGACTGTACAACGACCTCACCCTTATAGGGCTGGAAATCGACGGACTCAATGAAGCCAAATACGGTATCCGCACCGGCTCAGGGTCCGGAGACGCCGCAAACGTGAAGCAGAACTACGTGCTGAAAATCATCAACTGTTATTTCCATGATATCGTCAGCGGCAGCGACGGCAACGCCTTCCGCGCCTATTCCATGACGATGGCCGATTCCATCATTGTGCGGAACAGCCTGTTCGAAAACATGGGGAAGGAAGCTCTGCGAGCGCGCGACGAAGACAGCGACCGCCCCGGGTTCGGGTTCTTCAACGTGAAATATTTCGAGGTTTCGAATTCCACCTTCTGGGATATCAAGAACGACGCGATCAGCGTCTACGGCGGCGACCAGGACCCGAACACGCCCGGACCGGAAGTAGTCATCGACCAGGTGACGATCTACAACGCCGGGCATTACGTCATCAACCTCAAATTTTCGGAAAACGCCAAGGTCACCAATTCGATCCTGGTCGGGAATTACGATATCGTCAATGGAACCGGCAAAACCCTCGGAGCGCCCTGGCTTGAGAGCGGCGCCCTCATCGCCTACACGGACACGCTCAATATCAGCGACGATGGCGAATGGACGGGCGGGGGAACTCCCACGGTTGATATGCTCTACGCCGTCGATCCCATGTTCGCCGATGCGGACAATGGCGACTTTACGCTCTCCGGCGATTCTCCCCTCGTCGGCAAGGGCGAAGGCGGTTCGAACCTCGGCGACATGCGCTGGTGGCCTGCCGGAGGCGGTGGCGGCGGCGTCGTACATCAGGTGGCGGCCGGCCAGAATACGTTGCTGGCCGCCGTGGGCGCTGCCGCTGCAGGCGACGTCATCGAACTCACCGACAGCGGCGGGGAATACCTCAACGACGACCAGATCAACATTGAAGTCCCCCTTACGGTCCGGGCCGCCGCCGGTCTGGATAAAAAACCGGTCATCAAAAACAACGAGGCCGACGAGAGCACCCGCGTCGTCTTCCGCATCTACGACGATTTCACCCTCCATGGCGTAGAAATCGACGGACAGGCCGGGACGGATTTCAATGCGAAATACCTCCTGCGCATCGACGACAGCAACGACGGGACCGGCCTGCAGGCCGACGGCCTGAACCTGAAGGTGTACGACAGTTACATGCATGACGTAGTGGCGGGCAGCGACGGCAACTTCCTCCGTCAATACGCATTAACGCTTGCCGATTCCGTCATTTTCCGGAACGTGGTGCTGAACAACAGCGGCAAGGAAGGCATCCGGATCAAGGACGAGTCCAGCGACAACAAGGCGATGGGCATTCACAACGTCAATTATTTCGAAGTCTCGAATTCGACCATCGCGAACACGAAAGCGGACGGCATTTACGTGGATGGCGGCGACGAAGACGCGAGCACGCCCGAACCGGAATTCAAAGTGGACGGTCTGACGTGTTACAATTGCGGATCCGGCAACGGACGCGCGATCTTTCCTCGCAACATCCTCAATGCGACGATCGTCAACAGCATCCTTTCCCATAGCAACGAGGATACGGAAGGCTCGGTCCTGATCGAAGGTAATTCGAGCATCGCCTATTCGAACCTGTTCAAAGTATCCCCGATCAAATTGTCCAGCGGCGCAACGGAGTCCAATATCCTTATGCTCGACCCCATGTTCATGGATCCGGAGAACCTGAACTTTACGGTGGGCAACGCCATGCTGTTAACGGCAAGCAGCACAGGAGGCCCCCTTGGCGATCCGCAATGGGCCATGGGCGTCGTTTCAACCGAAGGCGACATCGTTTTGCCCACGGAAATTTCACTGGGGCAGAACTATCCGAACCCTTTCAATGGACAAACGACCATACCCTACCGCATCGACGAACCGGGAACGGCTACGCTGGATGTGTACGATGTATTAGGGCGTCGAGTGGCCAGTGTGATAAGCGCGCATCATGCGGCGGGCGAATATGCCGTAAACATTTCGCTTGAAGGCCATGCGTCAGGCCTGTATGTCTACAGGCTTCGCGTGGACGACCGGGTGCAGCACCGTACGCTTACGTTACTGAAATAGCACGGGATGCTCTGACCATCGGGCAGGAAGCGAGAGGACATTATACTCCTCTTTCCCCCTCGCTTCCTGCCCAAACACTCTCCTGACACTTGTCCATCTTCCGGTTGGGCTTCCTGGCCGCCGTAGCGGCTTTTTCCATGCTGTCGCGGGCGCCGGAGATGTTTGCGCAACAAGAGCGGTACGTCCGAACGGCGGCGGAGCTTGCCAGCGCCATTGCAAGTTCGGATCCCGGCGACGCCATTGTGATGGCGAACGGGGTATGGACGGATACGAACATCGCGTTCTACGCCCAGGGCGCCCCGGGAGACACCATCACGTTGCGAGCAGAAACGCCGGGACAGGTGATCCTCAACGGACGATCCAGCCTGCGCATCGGAGGCAACTACCTGAAGGTTGACGGGCTGTGGTTCGACCAGGGAGCGCTCGCAAGCGGGCACGTTATTCAGTTCAGACGTTCGTCCTCCCGCCTCGCGAACCATAGCCGCCTCACCAATTGCGCGATTACGAATTATAACCCGCCCTCCAAATCGACGGAATACAAGTGGGTCTCTGTCTACGGCGCGAATAACAGGGTGGACCATTGCTATTTCGCCGGAAAAACCCATGACGGGGCCACGCTCGTCGTCTGGCTTCGCGACCCGCCCAACGACGCGCCGGTCTATCACCGAATAGACAACAACCACTTCGGACGCAGGCCGGATCTGGGCAAGAATGGCGGGGAAACCATTCGCATAGGCACGAGCAGCCGCTCCATGCAGGACGCCTTCGTGACGGTTGAACGCAACCTTTTCGAGGAATGCGACGGCGAGATCGAAATCATCTCCAATAAAAGCGGGCAAAACACGTTTCGCTACAATACCTTCCGCAGATCGGCGGGCGCCTTGACGCTGCGTCACGGGAACGAAGCCCATGTGTACGGCAATTTCTTTCTCGGCGAAGGCAAATCTCTAACGGGCGGCGTTCGAATTATTGGAGAACGACACAAAGTCTATAACAACTATTTCCAGGACCTGACAGGCACGGGTTACCGCGCTGCGCTGGCGGTGGTGAATGGCGTGGAAAATTCCCCGCTCAACCGCTATTTCCAGGTCAAGGATGTGGTCATCGCCTTCAATACATTCGTCAACGCGAACGAAACGTTCGTCATCGGCGCGGGGAAAAGCAGCGAACAGTCGTTGCCTCCGGAAAACCTGACCATCGCCAACAACCTCGTGGAAACCACGCAGGGGCCGATCGTCGAATACGAAGACGCCCCTGTCAACATCGCCTACGCAGCGAACATTATGCACGGGAGCACGCTGGGCATTGCGCAGCCGGACGGCATTTCCACCGAGGACCCCCAATTGGCGCAAAGCGGTTCGCTATGGCGTCCTTCCGCCTCCTCGCCCGCCCTGAATGCCGGCGTCGCTTTCCCCTTCGCCGGCGCCGACATGGACGGCCAGACGCGGGACGCCGCGCCCGATATAGGCGCCGACGAACAGGCCGCCTCGCCCATAACGAACCGTCCGTTGACGACAGCCGATGCCGGGCCATCGTTCTTCGGGACCATTGTGTCCGCAGAACCCATTCCCGAGAAAGCATCCCTGACAGGCATAACGATCGCGAATGCGCCGAACCCGTTTCGCGCCAGCACCGACGTATCCTTTACGCTCGCGGAATCCGGTCATGTGCGACTTGTCGTGTACGACATAACGGGAAGAGAAGTTACGCGCTTGCTTGACGCGCCCCATGCAGAGGGCGAGCACCGCGTGACGTTCGACGCCTCGAACCTGTCGGCTGGTCCGTACGTCGTCAGACTGACCGTAAACGATCAGAATCAAACACATATGCTCTTTCGCCAATGAGAACCTGGCTCTTCGTCGCGCTGTGCGGTATCGCCGCCCTGCCCGCCACAGGAGACGATACGCTCGTTCGGTCGGTGGACGAATTCCACAAGGCCGTAGAGGCGGCCCAGCCTGGCGATACGATCCGCCTAGCTAATGGCGTCTGGCGCGATGCGCACCTCGACTTCGATGCAGACGGCGTGGAGGGCGACTCCATCACCGTCCGGGCAGAAACGCCGGGGCAGGTGATCCTGACAGGAACGTCCAGGCTCCGCATCGGGGGAAGTTACCTGAAAGTAGAGGGATTGTGGTTTGATAAAGGCGCCCTTGAGGGTGGACATGTGATCGCCTTCCGCACAAGCGAGAACCGGGCGGCGCGCCACAGTCGCCTCGCCAACTGCGCCATCACCGAGTACAATCCCCCCGACTGGCTAACCCAATACAAGTGGGTCTCCGTCTATGGCGCGCATAATCGCGTGGACCATAATTATTTCGCCGGAAAAACGCACGACGGCGCCACATTCGTGGTGTGGCTCGAAGACCCGCCAGATCACCAGCCGAACCATCACCGCATAGACCATAATCATTTTGGGCCACGCCCCCCGCTCGGAAAGAACGGAGGAGAAACCATCCGGATAGGCACAAGCCACCGTTCGATGCAGGATTCGCGCACGATCGTCGAATACAACCTCTTCGAACGAGCCAGCGGAGAACACGAAATCATTTCCAACAAATCCGGTGAAAATATCTACCGCTACAACACTTTTCTCGAATCCGAGGGAACGCTCACGTTGCGCCATGGCAACCGGGCGGTTGTCGCGCATAATTTTTTCCTCGGAAACAACCGGGACGGGACGGGCGGCGTACGGGTAATCGGGGAGGATCACCTTGTCCAGGACAATTATTTTGCAGGCTTGCAGGGAGATTCCTCGCGGGCCGCCCTCCCGATCATGAACGGCGTACCCGATTCGCCCCTGAATCGGTACTTCCAGGTCAAGAACGCCCGCATCGTCAACAACACGTTTGTCGATACCCGCGTTACGATTTTGTACGGCATGGGAATGGACCGAGAAAAATCCCTGCCGCCGCAAGGAGTTTCGTTTGCCGACAATATCGTATACGCCGAGAGCTCCGTCCCGGTGATCTTCGCCAAAACATCTCCTGAGGACATAACCTGGCGCGGCAATGTATTCTACGGTTCCGACCTCGGCATACCTCTGCCCCAGGGCGTCCAATGGGAAAATCCGGGGCTGCTCGTTGGACAAGACGGCCTCTGGCGACCCGATCCCGCAGGTCCGGCGGCGGGCAAAGGGGCAACGCTCGCAAGCCGACCGCTGACGCCGGCCGACGTGGGGCCCGCATGGCTCTCTCTTCCGGCGCGGGCCGAATACGTGCGTTGAGGAATAAACCCGTTGGGCGGCACAGCCGTTTCTCTGCGAGCGTCAACTACTCCTCGGCCCGGCGAAATCGCGGAGCATCGGAAATGAACCGACTCCTCTGTCGATACGCGGCCTCGAACAGAGCGTAAGACCGGTTACGTTGCGCTGGCTACAAGTGGCTCCTGCTGTTCTTTCTGCCCGTTCCCGAACTGCTCGACCTCCATGACTTGTCGCACATGATCTTCGGACACGTCCAGATGCCGCGCCATGCAAAGGCGGGCCTCCTCGGCGACGCCTTCCGCAATCGCTTGCAGAATCTTGCCATGCCATTCTATCGCCGATTCCCTCGCGTCCATAACCACTTGATGGACGGACGCCTTGATCTGGGGCATCAGGGCATGAATAGGCTGCACGAGAAGCGGCACCACGGGGTTGCCAGACGCCTCGGCGATATGCAAATGAAAAGCCATGTCCAGCGCAGTAAGGTCGCCGCTCCCGCTCCGGCAATCCTGTAATTCCCGAAAATCCTGCTCCAGCCGATCCATGTCTTCGCTCGTACGATGCAACGCGGCTTCGGCGGCGACGGCGGGTTCGATAATCTGGCGCGCGCGAATCACGTTCAACCAGTGAAGCGGGCCGATTTTCTGGTGAAGATACAATTCGAGCGGAATAGTCACGCTTTCTGTCGTGAGCTCGCTCACAAAAATCCCGCGGCCTTTCTCGATCCGGAGCAATCCCCTTCCACTCAACATGCGAAGCGCTTCGCGAAGAACGGTTCTGCTAACGCCAAACTGTTCGCACAACTGGAGCTCCGGCGGCATTCTCATACCCGGGACCAAGTCCCTCCGACGAATTGAATCCTCAATGGCTCGCCCTACGGCATGACTCAGCAACTGCGTTTTTCCTACGGGCTTGAAGCGTTGCGCCATTGATAATCGGTCGTTTTGGTAATCAATTGCCTTTTCACACTTCAGGCGCTGTCTTGTTTCGTCAGGCGCAGGCCGGGGCCGCAAAATTCTTGCGATACGGCCATTGCTTCCCCGATGGTTTTTCCTCCCTTGCCTCCGCAAAAGCCCTAAAGCCCGAATAACCTCGGCGCGAACAGGGTAATTTCCGGAACAAAGGTGATTACAAGCAGGGCGAGCAACATGGCCGCATAAAGCGGAAGCAGAGGTCGAACGACATCGGTCACAGGAACCCTGGAAATGCCCGCCCCTGCAAAGAGCACCGTCCCCACCGGCGGAGTGCAAAGTCCGATACACAGGTTAAAAACCATCAAAATGCCAAAATGCAAGGGATCAATCCCCAGCGCAACGACGATGGGCAAGAAAATGGGCGTGAAAATCAGGATCGCCGGGGTCATATCCATGAACGTGCCTACCGCAAGCAATAGCACATTGATAACAAGCAGGATGACGATCTTGTTGTCGCTTAACGAAATAAGGGCGTTGGCGGCGTCTTGCGGAATGTTTTCGAACGAGAGTACCCAGGACAGCGCCAGCGAAGTCCCTATCAGAAGCATCACGACAGCGGTCGTCACGACGGAACTAAGCAAGACGCCGGACAATTCGCGGGGATGCACTTCGCGATAGAGCAAAACAAGCAGGAGCGCATACAGAACCGCGATAGCGGCAGCCTCCGTGGCTGTGAAAATGCCCGCTACAATCCCCCCGATGACCACCACGATGAGCGTCAAACTGGGCAGGGCGTCCACAAAACGTTTGAACACCTCCCGGACAGGAACGCGCTCGTCCTTCCCGAACCCTTTCCGATGCGCTACGATGGCCGCCACCGCCATGAGCATTCCGCCGAGCAGCAGGCCGGGCAAATACCCGGCGACGAACAAGGCCGCCACGGAAACGCCGCCGCTGGCCAGCGAATAGACAATCAGCACATTGCTTGGCGGGATAATAAGCCCCGTCGTGGCCGACGAAACGTTTACAGCCGCGCTAAAGTTGGGCGCATATCCGTTCTCGACCATCTTGGGATGCATGACCGAGCCGATCGCCGCAGCCGCGGCTATGGCCGAACCCGAAATAGCGCCGAACAGCATGCATGCGATAATGTTCACGAAGGCAAGACCGCCCGGAAGCGCGCCGACAAGGGCCCGCGCAAAGGCAATGAGGCGCCGCGCTATCCCCCCGCGCCCCATCAAATTGCCGGCCAAAATAAAGAAAGGGATCGCCAGCAAGGTGAAACTGTCGAGTCCGGTGGCGATCCGCTGAGCCGTTGTGCTTGCCGCAGGCGTAAAATCGACGGTTGCCAGCATGGTGACCAGCGTCGCCATCCCGATGGAATAGGCCACAGGCACATCCAGCAGAAGCAGCGCAAGAAAACAAACGACCAGTATGACGATAGCGAAACTCATCGTTTCAGGATTTCAAGCATATGACGCCATGGAGCAGGATAGGTAGAAATTCGCATTGCGATCAGGCGATGGCCCGGGGATAATGCTCGTCCTCGTCGTTTGATTCCTTGTCCTTCTCCTCCCGGAGTTCGCGAATGGCGACGATGGAATAGTATATGGCGATCAGTCCGCTTAGCGGAATAACCGTATACACATATCCTATGGGGAGTTGGAAAGCCGCCGAAAGCTGATTGAGATCAAGCGTAACGTACACGAGCCATCCGCCGCCGAATATCAGGGCGATCAGCGAGAAAACGATAATCGTTCCATAGGCGAATATGCGGGCGTCGCGACGCCGCCGCCCCCGAAAACGCCGCACCAGAATGTCAATGCCAAGATGCGCGCGCAACCGAAGCGCATAAGCCGCCCCCAGCAGGCTAATCCAGATAAGCAGGTAACTCGCCAGTTCTTCGGTGTACGAACTCGGACTGTTGAGCAAGTATCGCGTGGCCACTTGCCATGAGACCGTTGCAACCATGGCGGCCATCAAGGCTACAAGGAACCAGGACAGTATCTTGTCGACGATGCGGGTTAATTTTTGCATGCGTTCTTCAAGGCAATGCTTGCGTTTCGTCAAGCGTTTTTTCCGCCACAGGCGAAGACAGCGCATGGATCCGTTCGACCCATGCGCCCAGTTCCGTTCCGCGAATAGATTCGTATAGCGGAAGAACTGCTTCCTGGAAAAGCGTTTTGTCCGGCCGAATTACCGTTACGCCAGCCTCTTCGACGGTGCGCAACGCCGCCTCCGTCGCTTCCCGCCAGAGTTCCCGCTGATAAACGACAGATTCTGCAACGGCCTGCTCCAGCCAGGCCTGCTGCTGGTCCGTAAGTTTGTTCCAGGCGTGCGTGCCAATGAGAAGAACGTCCGGCGGCGCCGCATGCTCGTCAAGGGTATAATAACGCGCCTGTTCGTAATGCCGGGAGCCATAAAAATTCGGCGGATTATTTTCGGCGCCGTCTACCACGCCTTGCTGAAGCGCCGTGTACAGTTCCCCGTAGGCCATCGGGGTAGCGTTCGCTCCAAGCATGTTAACGGTCTGGATTGAGAGATTGCTGCGCATCACGCGGATCTTCAGTCCGGCCAGGTCGTCGGGAGATTCTACGCGGCGATCATGGATGTAAAAACTTCTGAAGCCGGCGTCGTAATAACATAACCCGCGAATCCGGTACGGTTCGCCTTGCAAAAGGATTTCCCGCCCGGATTCGCCTTCAAGGACCTCCCAAAGATGCGCCTGGTCCCGAAACAGATACGGCAAACTGTAAACTCCCATCGCCGGCACGAAATTTTCTATTACGCTCGACGCCACTTTGGCCATATCGAGCGTGCCGAGTTGCAAAAGTTCGACCGATTCGCGTTCGTTGCCCAACTGGCCGCTCGGATATATCTTCACCCGCATGGCGCCGTCGGATAACGCATGCAGGCGATCTCCCATGTAAGCCATCCCCTGATGCACCGGATGCGTCGCATCAAGAATATGCGCCAGACGCAACTCGACGACATCCTGCTGTGCGCGGCAACCAGGTCCGAGAAGCAGCAAAAACCCCGTCGCCCCGAGCATTTTCAGGAAATCCGCATATCCGGACCAGACTATCTTTGACCTGCGAACCATGTAGCGTAGCGACGTTCCTTGCGATGTTAGGTGGACGCACACAAGTAGTGCAGGGGAAATCGGGAAGAATCCGTAGCCATCGGGTCTACGCCCCTTCAAGGAAACTCGCGCGCGCAGGCGTGAACACATCGATCAGACATCCCTCTTCAAGGGCGCGGGCCCCATGCCGGACTTCGGGGGAAATAAAAAAGCAGTCCCCCGTTTTAAGCGTTTGCTTTTTTTCGCCAATTTCGACCTCAAAGGAACCCGATTCCACATAAGAGACCTGCCGATGGGGGTGGTTGTGCAGTACGCCCACGGCGCCCTGCTCGAAACGCACGCGCACCAGCATGAGCTGCTCGTCATGCCCCAGAATTTGCCGGGTTATCCCTTTATCGGGGGATTCCCACGCCACATCGTCGCTTTTGATGAAGCAACGCGTGGACGGGGTGTTCGGATCCGTCATGTCAAATGGGTTTGTATGCGCATCGAAAAAGCCACCTGTCCGCAAGCATGGCGCCGGGAAATCCGATCAGATAAAATACAATCCGCCATTGATTTCCACGGATTCGCCGTTGATATACGCAGAGGCGTCGGAGGCCAGAAAAACGACCGCATTGGCTACATCCGCCGAGGCGCCTTCGCGCCCCGCCGCCGTCTTTGCGGCCACGTTTTTACGAACCGCATCGGGCGTAAACGTATCGTGAAACGTAGTGTTGATGAGACCCGGCGAAACACAGTTGACCCTGATCCTGCGCGGGCTCAATTCCTTGGCCAACCCCCGCGTCATGGTGAGTACGCCGCCTTTCGACGTAGCGTAGGCGATCGACCCGCCGCCGCCGCCGTCCCGCGCGGCCAGCGACGACAGATTCACGATGGCGCCCCCATCGACCATACAGGGCAACGCCGCCTTCGCGACCAGAAAAACGCTCTTCAGGTTCACGGCCATCACCTCATCCCAGAACGCCTCATCCATCTCGACCACTTTTTTCCGGGCAATCAATCCGCCTGCATTGTTCACGAGAATGTGGATGGGGTCGCCGAGGGCGCGGGCGGTCTCTGCGACAAGGCGTTCGACCTCGGCGGCCCGGGCAACGTCGGCCTGAATGGCTACGGCTCGACCGCCCCGCTCCACGATGGCCGCAACGGTGGCCTCCGCTTCTTTTTTACTGGATCGATAATTGACCGCGACGGAAACGCCGCTTTCGGCAAGCTTCCATGCAATCGCCTTGCCGATATCGCGTCCGCCGCCGGTTACAAGGGCGACTTTGCCCTTCAGATCATCGTACATGAAATACCTCCATCCTTATCCGCTGAATGTTATGGCGGCTATTCTGCGCAGGCATGCATACCTCCTGATTGTCGTTTGAAATGAAAAGGGTTAAGGATTCGCTGATTAAGTCCACGAAGCGCAGAGGCTGAAAGGCGTGCGCTATTCACCCGGTGTCCCGGCAGATTCATCCATGAATTCGACCTTGAAATTGCCCGTCCACGAGTACGTCTTCCCGTCAAAAGAAACATGGCGCTCCGCCGTATCGGACGGCGGTCCATTGTTCACCATCACGCGCCAGAAAAGGCCATCCCGCCCTTCGATCTCAATGACGCTCGCCCTGTCGTCGTGTCCCGTCACGCGTACTTGTTCGATCCGGGGACGAGCCTGCGAAGACCGCTCCCGGGCTTCGTTAAAATAACCGTGCGGCTCAATAACCGAAGCGAACAGATGGTCGCTGGCGACGCGCCGCGCGATCAACACCGGCTCGGACCGAAGGTTGAAGTTCGGATCGTTGGCGCCCGTACGCCCCAAGAGCGCTTCCGTGCCCGGCGCCCCGGCCGAAACCATGGAGTAGTACCGGTGGCCGTCCAGCCAGGTAAACCGAATGGTTTCGTCGGTTTGGGCGCGCGCCGTCTCCCAGATATGCTGATACCCGAAATCCTCGCCGAGCGGCTGGAGCGCTCCGACATGCGTCTGGAGGTCGAGATTGGACACGATCAGCTGGCCCGAATAATGCAATGGATAATCGTACTGGCGCGGCTCCTCGCTTTCCAGCCGGAAAAGGTCAACGACAACCGGATACGGCAGCTCGTCATGCTTGATCAGCAACATGGTGCGTTGCATCTCGACCCCCTCGTAATGCGTATCGGCGCGGGCGCTCATCGCTTTCGCCCGCATTCCCTCGCCCTCAAAGAAGTGGCGCAGGCCAGACGTCGCCTCGGCGGCGTCCTCGTCGCCAAGATTTTGCGTCGAAGCATCTACCGCCACGGTGTTATGCGCAATCGTCTGCATCGCCCAGGATTCGTTCTCCGGCAGGTAGCGCCCGCCGTATTTGGGTTCGACATTGATCCAGCGGCCAAAGCCATAATCATCGATCACCTCGCGCCCCTGATCGAAGAAAATGAAGTGCAACTTGTCGAAATGGCCATGCCCGCCGCCATGTACGCCATATTTCATCAGCAACATGGATTCGTCCTGGCCCTGTCCCATGCGCAGAATGCCGAGTCCGCCCTGCTCGCCGTCGTGCCCATCGGTAAATTCGATGGATGGCCAGTTCATGTCGGGCGGCGAATCCAGGGCGGCGTAATCACGAGCTACCTCCAGCCCCGAACCGTTCAGGATCACCCGATCCTGAACTCGGGCAATGCCGAGCAAACTTTCGTCGGCGCCGTACTGGCCATAGGTCAGGGCATTGGCCAGAATCACTTCCGGCGCCGCAACGTCCATGGTCCTTGAAGCATCGTTTACGGGCGGGAAAACGCCATTGGGAAAAGCGGTCTGCACCGCCGAATAGTGGGCTTTGCGAAGAATCTGGTTACGGTAATCGTAAATGCCCGCTTCAGGCTGCATGCGGTGCACCGCCTCCGCGAAATAAAAGAAGGGCATCAGCGCATAGCGGATATAATAAGGCCCTTCCATGTAATAGCCGTCGGGCGAAAACAACAGGTCGAGTTGCGCCAGAAACCCGCCTTCCCCGTCCAGCTCCGTGCCGTGCAACGCCTGTTCGACAAGCGCCTGGTCCCCCATCACGTATGCGATCATGCCGACGGCGGCGACGGCCCAGGTGCCGTGGTTATGAATCCGGTTGAATTCCTCTTTGTTGCGCACGGAAAACCATTCCGCCATCGGACGAAAGATGTGGGCCTCGAAGCGCGCGCGCTCCTCCTCGGAAAGCCAGTCGTAGATGCAATCGTACGCGATGCTGACGTGGACAAGCCAGACTTCTTCGTTGAGCGTCTGGTGAAATATCTTGCCGGGCTTTTGATTTCGCGCAAGCGGATGCGGACCGAGCGTGGGGTACAAAACAGCGTATTCCTCCAGCATATCCCGCACGAACGCCGCGTATTTCTCCTCCCCGGTAATGCTGTAGAGCAGGCCGCCGTAGCGCATCTCCCGGTAATTCTGCTTGTGCCGCTCGTGCTCGTAGCCACCCGCTTCGCCAGGAGGCGGCACTTCGATGGGCTGCGAAAACGCGGCCTCCATCGTCTCTTCGGCCAGCGCAACGGCATTGTCCAGCAACGCGTACCTGCCCAGCGCCTCCCGTATTTCAATAGCTTCGTCCTGATTGATAAAAATACCTGCCCGTTGCGCTACGCCCTGCTCGGCGACAAGCAAAAGGAAAAGGCCTGCGAGAAAAAATCGATGCATTGCGGGTCAAAGACGATTTTGGCGGAATCAGCGTATCCTATAATACATCATACATATTAATAAAACCAATCTTCAGGACGAGAATTATTCGGAAGGAAAAGCGCTCAGCGGCTCGTCGCAGGCCGCTTCGTCCCCGTTCTCTGCAATTTCATAACGCGCGCACGTTAATCTGACGCCCCGACAGGCGCGAAGCCAGCCGGATATTGACGCCGTTCCGTCCGACCACATGGCCAATCTCGTCGGCCTGCTGCTTGGCTGAGAAGGCCCTGGGCAACCGCTCCGCCGAATCAAGCGCCCGGTCTGTATCGTTGTTGGAAAATAGTTCCTGGCGTGCCCATTTGTTACGCCAAACACGAAGCTCCGACGCCAAACTGCGCTCAATATCCTTAGGATACTCTGATTTAATCCCCCGTTTGTATTTTACGGTATATCCCATTACCAATCGAGGAAATCCGATGCTCCAGTTTTCATTCGAGGACGTAGCCTACCAAAGCCGCACGAAAAAGACGCGTAACCAGCGATTTCTCGAGCAGATGGACTCGGTGCTTCCATGGGAGGCTTTTCTTTCGGAGTTGGAGCCTTTCTATCCGCAGGGAGCAAGGGGTCGTCCTCCGGTCGGTTTTGAAACGATGCTTCGTATCTACTTCATGCAGCAGTGGTTCGGTCATTCGGATCCGGGCATGGAAGACGCTCTTCACGACAATATCGCGATGCGTCGTTTCGCTCGTCTTGACGCGGGCTACGCGCCGGACGAGACGACGATATGCAAGTTTCGCCACTGGCTCGAGGAGCGCGGGCTGACGAAGAGGCTTCTGTCGATTAGCAACAAGCATCTTCGTGCTCACGGCGTCATGGTTCGCGAGGGCAGCATAGTGGACGCGACGATCATTTCTGCTCCTGCGTCTACGAAGAACCGCACCGGCGCGCGCGATCCTGAGATGAAGTCCACTCGCAAGGCGAACAAGTGGCGTTTCGGGATGAAAGCGCATATCGGCACGGACACGCAGGGCTATGTGCACAGCGTAGAGGTGACGGCTGCGAACGTGCACGACGTGACGATGATGGAGCAGTGTCTGCACGGCGAGGAGAAGGAGATTTACGGCGACAAGGGCTACGCGTGCCGAAAGCGCAAGGAGCAGGCCGAGTCGCAAGGCGTCGCCTGGCGGGTGTTGCGCAAGGCGGCCAGAGGCAGGAAACTGACCTGCGCGGACGCTTCGTTCAATCGCAAGAGCAACCGCATTCGCGCGCGCGTAGAACATCCCTTCGGGGTGGTCAAGCATCTTTGGGGTTACCGCAAGACGCGCTACCGGGGGTTGCGCAAGAACGCGGCGCAGGTCTATACGCTGTTTGCGCTGGCGAATTTCTACATGGCGCGCAAGAAATTGATAGCTGTCGCCCGATAGGTATGCCCGAGCGCCCCGTTTTGAGGCGCCCGGGGCGCAAAAACACGACAATATCGACGATTTAACGTTGGATTCGACCAAAAATCGCTCCCTGTACGCATCGAAACCTTCAATGCCTTCAATCTGACCCCCAAACACCGGATTGATCAGAGTATCCCTTAATACTTTGGGCGAAACGCCGTATTCCACACATCCGGAATCATCATCCATTTCAGGAGCGGAGCGATATCCCAGTCGCCGACAGGTTTGTCCGCCAGATTCGGATCGTTCGACGGGCGCAGGAGATTTTCCGGGGGAACTGCTTTTCCTTTTTCGCTCTGGAGTTTGTGCTCTACGCAAGGGGCGAGCCCCTGACGCAGCAATTCAAGCGCCTTTCCAGTCAGTGCAATCCGTTCGAAATTATTCATATCCATTGCTCGGCAGGTGAGCGTCAAGGCTTCGGATCCGTGCGGATCCACCTGCGCCACAGTAACCGGATCGTACTAAATCGGATTTTGTACTTGTTTCTATGTAGACATGGGGCGCCGCGACAAATCCAGTTCGGCTTCGTAACGGGCGTCCGCGCCGGGATAATCGGCGCTGGACGGCTGCAGGAACGTAACGGCCTCGTAGTAGTCGTCGAGAGGCACGAATATGCCATGTTCCTCCACCCACTGGCGCATTCGCCGGTTGCACGATTGAGCCCAGGAAAGGACCTCCACTCGCCATCCGCGCCGATACATTCGCTCGAGATCCGCGTGAAATCCCGCGCCGTCATAGAAACCCTGGCCGTCGCCGGTAAGAAGGACGACGATGCCGGGATCGCCGTTGTAATCGGCGAAATCGCGCAGCATTTGCAACTGCAAGACCCGATCAGGCGTCTGCTGCTCGCCGCGTTCGATCGCGCCCCGGTCGAACAACTCAATCTCCACGCCCTCTGCGCTCAGCCGATTCCACAACGCATGCAGTTCCGGAGGAACGGAACCGGCGGCAATAGCCTTTTCTACCGGACGGTCGGCATGCGCCAACCGCATCATGCCCTTGAAATTTATACGGACGCGATGCCGCGCAGCGAATCCCTCTCGTTCCTCCGCTTCGGTTCGAGCGCCGATAAAGATGTTCGAATTGTCCCAGTAAATGAAAACCTTTTGCATCGTCGATTCCCTATCCTAATCCATGCCTTGAAGCGGGAATATTAAAGCGACTATCCCAGGATTTTGTTCCGTATTTAGCGTAATTCTGTAGCTCCCATCATCCCCAATTCCCCAGCGCTTGCGCCAATCCCATCATGCAGGCGTTGCGCCGCCTTGCTTCCTCCAGCGTCGCGAGGAAGTGCTTTTTCCACCCCGGAAAGTCAATCTCGTCCCCCAGCACGGGATGCCACAAGCCCACGAACGCGCCGCCATGCCGACGGCAAGTCTCCATCAGGTCGAAAGTAGACTGGATCGCCGCGTCCACATCCAGTTCGCGGCGCTTGAACAGCGTAGCGTCCATAACGGTCAACGGCATCTCCCACACATCCAGCGGACGATCCGCCTTCAGGTCGTACAGCTGAAACGGCATGCACGTGCCGCGCCGGAACCCCTCTTGCTCCGAAAACCCCAACGTACTGTCTATGCGAAAGCCGTTCGCCGCCTGAAGCCGCGGCGTAGCCGCCGGATCGAACCGAAGGTAATGTTGCCGAACCGACGCCGGAGGCGGCGTACCGACCCGTTCCAGCGCTTTCCCCAGTCGATTTCTTTCGTCCGCAAAGCGATCCGGCTCGTCGATGGCCCGGTACGAGGGGTGCAATCCAATCTCGAAATCCTGCTCGGCAACTCGACCCATCCAGTTTTTCAGAAAAGGCGAACCGAGGCGATACCGGGCGTCCCGGGGATGCCCCGCCCCCGCTTTCACGAAGAATGTGGCGGTCCCGCCGCGCAAGGCGACCTCGCGCGGAATCTCCCGCATCGCTCTGCGAAACGGATCGCCCGCCAGCAGTTGACGACCCACGCGCCCCAAACGCCCGCCTCGCTCCCGAAAAGACGCCCCCCTGCGATTCTGCGCGAAATAATGCATACCCTCCCGATACAGAATGCCGGGACGCCATTTCCTCCCGTAATCCACGTCGTGGGTGGCGCAGAACGCCCAGTCGCGGCCCGCCCAGCGGCGCGGCGAAACCGGTGCGCCGCCTGCCCGAAGCTGTTCGGCCAACGCAGTGCGATACGCATCCGCCACAGGGAAACGAACCGTATCGAACAGCGCCGGCAGCGAATCCGCAAAGGGAACCCGCCCATGCTCGTCCCGTCTCGCTACGGCCCGCTCCTGCCATCCGCTCAGCCACAAAAACGCGGAAGCGACCAGGTCCGGGCGGCCGTTTTCGTCGGCAAAGCATACCGGAACGCGCTGCCCTTCGATTTCGCAAATCAAAGCCGCGTTCGACCGAAAGGGGACGTCGCCCGTCAGGAAAACCGCCGCGCCCGGCGCATGCGCAAGCGAAATGGCGCGGGGATGCGGCGGCGCAGCCTCTTGCCGTCCGTAATAGATCAGCGGCGCATCGGCGGAGGCCGCATGGGCAGGAGTACGGGCAAGCGCGTCGGGTTCGACCCAGCGCGGGGCCAGCCCAAGCGGGGTCAGGAGCATCCGCAGGGCGTATTTCGCCCGGGGCGCAAAGTCCGGCGCCGTATCGACGAGGCAGGCGATATGGGTCCCTTCGGCAACGATCACATTAAGGATACGCTGATTAGATCCGAAAAATTCGAAGGGCCGAGAGGGGTGCGCCGGCAAGAAACGACGAAGCAATGCAGGCGGCGGTCCCGCATAACGAGGAAGGACACAGCCAGCGTGCGCCTCGCAGCCTCCCGAAGGCCTTCGCGTTCGCGATGACCCGAATCCGCCCTGTTTTTCGCTGATTTCAACGATGGAATCATGATGTCCTTTACTCGCGTAAGCGAAGCGGTTTTGATCAGGGCATCCTTAAAATGCAACAAGGTTGCAACGCCCCCGAAAATGCGGAGCCGACAGGCCGCCAAAGCGTTTCTATCGCAATGCATCATATTGGACCATTCATGGCCAGTCGATTCAAAATATTCTGTGATCCGGTGCACGGATTCATTTCCGTTCCGAAAAATATCCTGATGGACCTGATCGGAACGGCGGAGATGCAACGTCTCCGTCGCATCCGCCAACTTGGCGTAGGGCATCTTGTGTTCCCCGGCGCCGAGCATACGCGGTTCGGCCATGCGCTGGGCGCCATGGCCCTGATGCAGGATGCGCTTTCGAACCTTGCAGACAAGGGAACGCCCATCTCGCCCGAAGAATCCGTGGCCGCGCAGGCAGCAGCCCTGTTGCACGACATCGGGCACGGGCCGTTTTCTCATGTCCTGGAGCATACGTTCGTGGAAGGTTACCGCCATGAAAACATGAGCCGGGAGCTCATGGTTTCGCTGAACGAGCGATTTGGCGGCGCCCTGGACCTGGCGCTGAAGATATTCGACGGGACGTACGAGCGTCCTTTCTTTCATCAACTGGTGTCCAGCCAACTGGATATGGACCGCCTGGACTTCCTTCGGCGCGATTCTTTTTATACGGGCGTCGCGGAAGGAGACGTGGGCGTCGAGCGCATCATCAAGACCATGCGGACCCATCCGCAGGAAGGCGGCCCGGATTCCCTCATCGCAATCGAGGCCAAGGGCGTCTACGCCATCGAAAATTACATCATTTCCCGGCGGCTTATGTACTGGCAGGTGTACCTGCACAAAACCGTCGTGGCGGGCGACCGGCTCCTGCGGGCCGCATTCGAACGGATTCGCAAGCATCTTGCGCGGGATGCGCAAAGCCTGGACGGACGCTGCTCACCCTCCCTCCTCTTTTTCCTGACGAATCGGCTGACCCTTGACGACATATGCCGGGACGAGGTCCGCGACCACTTTTGCCGAATAGACGATGTGGACGTGATGCACTGCATGAAAGCATGCATGCGGCACCCGGATCGCATTCTGGCGGATATTTGCCGCCGGTTCATCGAACGGGATTTCTTTCGGGTTACGTTCCTGCCCGATCCGCCCTCCGAAGCGCAGATTGCGACCTGGACGGATCGCGTGGCGGCATGGCTCGTCCAGAAGGGACTGAGCGAGGCGGCCAGCGCCCGGGAAGACGCGGCCTGTTATCTGATTCGGGACGATACTCGCCACCTGGCCTACGAAAACGTCCGGGATTCGGTGCATGTGCTCGACCGAAACGGGGCCGTCCGGGAACTTTCCCAAACAGCAGAGGCCACAACGGTTTCCTCGCTGGGCGAGGTGGTCGTGAAGCCGTTCGTGTGCTATCCCAAGGAAGTGGACCTCAATATGGGAGGGTGAAATATGAAACCGGAAGATATCCGGCCCGGACTGATCCTGAAAAAGGCCGCGACGTCGCGATAGCCATCGAACGGAAAATCAGGATACAAGCCGACCGGTCGGAATTCGACAAACCCGGCTACGATATCCTGAAGGATGCTCTGATCAAAACCACTTCGCTCAGCGCGTCGCGTTTGCGCGTACAGGCCGACATGCTTGCCCGGCGCAAAAGGTTCCGGGACAGGCAGCCGTTTACTGCAATGTCCCTTCCTGTCTGGTTGCGCGTTCCCTGTCCTGCGCGGCGCCTATGTCTCGCCCCTCTCGCCGCGGCGCACGCCACGGCACGGACACGGGCTCCGGAGCGGCGCCCGACCCGCGCGGCGTAAAGCGCAAGAACACTGTCTCGCCCTCCGGCAACCGGTCCAGAGACATCCGCACCCGGCTGCGCGCATACGTCAGCGTCTCGCTGCGGCCCAGCTCCCGACCCTCCCCGTCGTACGCCGCCGCCTCCCCCGCGAAGGGAACGCCGTCCGTCTCCAGCAAAAACGTCGCCGCAGGCGAAGCGCCTCCCGACAAGGACAACAACTCCGCATTCAGGCGCGGAGCGATCTCGCCCGGAACGTACGCTCCCGGTACGCGCAGCGTCACGCGCGCCGTCTCGTCAGACGCAACAACGCCCTCAGGCAGGCGGTTCGCCTGCGCGTACCGGCGAGGAGAAGACATCACCTCGAAAAAGGCCGCGTAGCCCGCCTCTTCCAGCGACGCAAGCGCTTCTTCCTGCACGCCGTAGCGCACGACGCCGCGCTCGCCAGGCATCAGGGTCAAGGTCGTCGGATAGATATTCACAATTTCCGACAAGTCCCCAAAACGGGAGGCGGATACATCCTCCACCACGATCTCGCGGCCGTCTTCGGTCGCCTCCGCATACCCGAACCGCGCCGACACCGATACTTCCAGCGGCGTGAGCGACGGATTCGACAGCTCGAACGCGCCCGACGGTTCGTCCCGCGTCATGAACGCCATGTCCGGGTAGACGCTCAGGTTCTGCTCCTCTGTCAAGGCCGAAGGAACCTCCCGCGACGCGTCGAAGCGCACGCCGCCCGGGCCTATCGTGATCACGCGCGGCGCAGCCACGACCGTCACCTCCGCCTCCACCGAGTGCGTCTCCTCGCCCGCGCCCGTACGAAGAATCACGTCTATGTTCCCCGCGTAGCGGCCCGGAGCGGCTCCGGCCAGGTCGAGCTCGCCTCCTAAGAGCAAGAGACGGCAGTCCGACTCCGACAGCGTCGTCTGCGTATGCAGACCGCCTATCGCCTCGGAAGCAAGCTGCTCGCACGACGCAGCGATAGACCAGCGAGGAATCAGCGCAAGCGTCGCCGCGCCCGCTTCATGGCGAAGCGCAACCGGCGCAACCAGCTCGATGGACAAGGCCAGCTCCCCGTTCGCGGCGAACGCAAGGGAGCCGTCCGGCGAAAGCGTCATGCGGCCCGCATGGTATGGACCCGAGGCGCTCGTCGAGAGCCGGTCCGTCAGCGGGTCCAGCGCTATCTGCGCGCCCGACGGCTGCGCGCCGAAGCGCAGGGACGAAACGCTTGTCGCGACCCCCAGAGACGTCGGATCGCCGGAGAACGCGACGGCGGGCGGCGGGGCGGGGGCCTCTGGCCTGTCAAGCACCGTAACGGTTACGTTGGCCGTAGCAGGCTCCGCGTTGTCCGCCGAGACCGTAACGCCGTATTCGTACCGCGTCGTCTCGTCCACCGCGTCGGGCACGTAGAACGTCGGCGAAGATATGTCCGTCGCGCTCAGCAAATCCGTGTTCGCCGTTGCGCCGCGAGCCGCCCAGGCAAAGGAGTAAACGGAACCATCGGGAGCCCCCGACGCCTCGCAGGATAGCGCAATGTCCGCCGATCCTTCGTAGACGGGAGCGGGGTTCGCGCACGTCAGCGCCAGCGCAGCAAGCGCAGGCGGCGGCAGAGGCGGATCGTCCCTGTTCAAAATCGTCACCGTGACTTCCGCCGCGGCGGCCTCCGCGTTCTCCGCCGTGACCGTAATGCGGTACGCGTACGTTTCGTCTGCGTCCACCGCTTGGGGCACGTAGAACGTCGGCGACGATGCGTCCAGCGCGCTCAGCATGCCCACAGGCGTGGCGCCGAGGGCCTCCCAAACGTACGCGTAGACGGAGCCGTCCGGGGCGCCCGTCGCCGAGCAATTCAGCGTAATGTCTTCCGAGCCTTCGTAGACGGGGTCGGGGTCCGCGCACGCGAGGTCAAGCGAAACCTTGTTCAAAACCGTCACCGCGACTTCCGCCGCAGCCGCCTCCGCGTTCTCCGCCGAGACCGTAACGCGGTACTCGTACGTCTCGTCTGCGGCCACCTCGTCCGGCACGTAGAACGTCGGCGAAGCCATGTCCAGCGCGCTCAGCATCCCCGCAGGCGTAGAGCCGACGGCCGCCCAGGCGTACGCGTAGTCGGAACCGTCCGGGGCGCCCGTCGCCTCGCAATTCAGCGCAATGTCTTCCGAGCCTTCGTAGACCGGAGCGGGATTCGCGCACGTCAGCGCCAGCGCGCCCCTGTTCAATACCGTCACTGTTACTTCCGCCTCAGCAGGCTCCGCGTTCTCCGCCGTCGCCGTAACCCTGTATTCGTACGTCTCGTCTGCGGCCACCTCCTCCGGCACGTAGAACGTCGGCGTCGGGCCGTCCGCCGCGCTCAGCATCCCCGCAGGCGTACCGCCCAGGGCCTCCCAGGCCCAGGCGTATGCGGAACCATCCGGAGCGCCGGCCGGTTCGCAGGATAGCGCAATGTCCTCCGAGCCTTCGTAGATCGATGGGGGTTGCTCGCAAGACAACGCAAGCGCAACAGGCGCAGGCGGCGGCGAGTCGAGCACCGTAACGGTTACGTCCGCCGACACGCCGAAGGCGTTCTCCGCCGTCGCCATAAGCTTGTATTCGTACCGCGTCGTCTCGTCCACTTCGTCTGGCACGTAGAACGTCGGAGAAGGTACATCCGTCGCGCTCAGCAAATCCGTGTTCGCCGTTGCGCCGCGAGTCTCCCAGGCAAAGGCGTAGTCCGAACCGTCGGGATCCCCCGTAGCCTCGCAGGATAGCTCAATGTCCGCCGAGCCTTCGTAGACCGATGGGGGTTGCTCGCAAGACAACGCAAGCGCAACAGGCGCAGGCGGCGGCGAGTCGAGCACCGTAACCGTTACGTCCGCCGTCCCGTCTTCCGCGCCCGGCGCCGTCGCCGTAACGCGGTATTCGTACCGCGTCGTCTCGTCCACTTCGTCCGGCACGTCGAACTTCGGAGACGATACGTCCGTCGCGCTCAGCATCCCCGCAGGCGTGGCGCCCAGGGCCTCCCAGGCCCAGGCGTAGTCCGAACCGTCGGGAGCCCCCATAGCCTCGCAGGACAGCGCAATGTCCTCCGAGCCTTCGTAGACCGATGGGGGTTGCTCGCAAGACAACGCGAGCGCAACAGGCGCAGGCGGCGGCGAAGCGCCCCTGTCGAGCACCATAACGGTTACGTCCGCCTCCCCGTCTTCCGCGTTCGCCGCAGAGACCGTAAGCGTGTATTCGTACGTCTCGTCCTTGTCTACGGTATCCGGCACGTCGAACGTCGGCCAAGCAACGTCCGAAGCGCTCAAGAGAGACACGTCCGGCGTAGAACCGCGCGCCGTCCAGGCGTATGCGTAGTCGGAACCGTCCGGAGGGCCCGTCACCAGGCAAGCCAGCGTAATGTCCGCCTCCCCCTCGAGCGCCGAATACGGATTGTCCACGCACGCAACGTCAAGCGGGACCTTGTTCTTGACCTTCACCGCGACCTCCGCCAAGCCGTCCTTCGCGTTCGCCGCAGAGACCGTAAGCGTGTATTCGTACGTCTCGTCCTTGTCTACGGTATCCGGCACGTCGAACTTCGGCGAAGAAATATTCGTCGCGCTCAAGAGGTCCGCGTCCGGCGTAGAACCGCGCGCCGTCCAGGCGTACGAGTACGAAAAACCCGGATGAGCCCCCTTAGCCTCGCAGGACAAAGCGACATCCGCCGCGCCCTCGTAGACGGAGTCGGGGTCCTCGCACGTAACAGCGACCTCAGGCTTTTTCTTCACCTTCACCGTAATATATTCGGACTCTATAAGATCATATTTGCCTATGTGGGGATCGTCTTTTGTTGCATAGAAACATCCCTCATACTGAAAATATTCTGTTTCCATGCCTGCGGGCAAAGAATCAGGAACTTTAAAATGATACTTTCCCTGGACTTCTTTCAAAGATCTTTCGGCGCGGCGGAAAGTAGCGTACTGCTTCGTTCCCGAAGACGGCCCAGCGATCCAATACCATTTGGGACCGGAAAGATTGGGGTCGTTGGAATTGTTGACCTCGCAATCGAATGGAAAATCGGGGTCGCCCGCATACACTTCATATTTTAGGGTCGCGCAGGTCATCAAGTCCGGATGATCCAGAACCGTCACCTTGATAGGCGCCGTAACAGGCGTAATGCCCGGAGCCGACAACGTCACCTTGTATTTGTAAACATCTTTCTTTTTTATGTCCGTATAATGGCTATAGCCCCACATGGAGAATGTCGGCTGGAGACGCGATTTCCTCTTCAACTTATTCGTATTCGGCGTGCCGCCGCGCTCCATCCACGAATACGTAGCGCCCGGCGGCTCGTTCCTCACGGTGCACTTCAGCCTGAAATCATTCGCAGTCGGGTACACCTCGTAATCCGGGCACGTGATCTTCGGCGGCGAAGCCTCCGCCGACAAGGAGCCTTCCGCCGCTGCGCCCGCTGCCTCCCCTTCAACCACCCGAACGCTCACCCGCCGCCTCGCCGTACGGGGAACTCCCGACGAAGTCGTCGTCATGCTCGCAATATAGTGATGCGTCTCGCCCGCCCCACCCAAAGGAGCCCGGAACAACGGCGACGGCGTGTCCGAAGCGCTCAACAACGACGCGCTCGATCCCCACAGGCCCTCCCACTCCCACGACGCCTCCGAACCCGCCTCGTAGTCCATGCGGAACGACAACGGATCCGCACCCTCGCACGACAGAACGATCTCCGAACCCGCCGACGCCTCGTACTCGAGGGGACAATACACGATCGGACGGCGCAGCAGCACGAACACCTCCACCTCCGCCCGCGACGACAGGCCCGTAACGCGAGACGTAGCCGTCAGGCGGTACCGGTAGCGAAGCGTCGCATCCTCCGATGCAAACGACTCCAGCGTAGCGTAGAACGGAGACGAAGGAGCCACTATCGAAGGATTCGGCCTGTCCTCGCCTGTCAGGCGCGGAGCGTCCAGATAGCCGTGCGGCGCGCCTTCAAGGGGCTCCCAATAGTATTCCAGGTGTTCTTCGCCCGCCTCGTCATAGGCATGGCAATCGATCACGCCCGTCTCCAGCTCTTCGACGAACACGGCGGCGGGACACTCCAGGCGGGGGGCTGTCCGGAAAACAGGGTTGGACGGGTCGCTCGAAAATCCGGCTCCCTGAGAAACGCCCCCGAACGCATCCGGCCCGCTGTCCTCCACGCATCCTTCGCCGAACGCGCCGGGAACCTCGAAGGGACCGCACGCCTCTTCGGCGCCGGGAACGTCCGGATACTCCTCCGGGAAAACGCCCTTCGCCGGAAAGCCTTCGTCCCGGACGGCCTGGCCCTCCGCTGGAACGACGCACAGCAACCCGCCCGCGAAAACACACGCGACCAGCACGCAAGCCCAGCGAATCGCATGAATCGAATGCCAAACGGCGATCAGAAATCTCCGATCTGTCTCGCTGCGCATTGTGCTATGGCGAGTCGTTAAGACAATTTTTCGCCCGAATCAGTCCAAACCAGATAAAAGGTACGAAAATTACGGATGATTTGTTAAATGTTTTTCAGCGAAGACGGCATTTGGCGGCGATACGTCGCTGTCCTGCGCAGCGCCTATGTCTCGTCCGCTTCTTCGCGGCGCATCCCACGGAACGGACACGGGCTCAGGAGCGTCGCCCGACCCGCGCGGCGTAAAGCGCAAGAACACGACCTCGCCCTCCGGCAACCGGTCCAGAGACATCCGCACCCGGCTGCGCGCATACGTCAGCGTCTCGCTGCGGCCCAGCGCGCGGCCCTCCCCGTCGTACGCCGCCGCCTCGCCCGCGAAAGGAACGCCGTCCGTCTCCAGCAAAAACGTCGCCGTCGGCGAAGCGCCTCCCGACAAGGACAGCAATGTCGCCTTCAGGCGCGGAGCGATCTCGCCCGGAACGTACGCTCCCGGTATGCGCAGCGTCACGCGCGCCGTCTCGTCAGACGCAACAACGCCCTCAGGCAGGCGGTTCGCCTGAGCGTACCGGCGAGGAGAAGACGTCACCTCGAAAAAGGCCGCGTAGCCCGCCTCGGAAAGCGACGAAAGCGATTCCTCCCGCACGCCGTAGCGCACGACGCCGCGCTCGCCAGGCATGAGCGTCAAGGCCCTCGGATAGATATTCACTATTTCCGACAAGTCCCCAAAACCAGAAGCGTCCTTATCCTCCACCACTGTCTCCCGGCCGTCCTCCGTCGCCTCCGCATACCCGAACCGAGCCGACACCGATACTTCCAGCGGTACGAGCGACGGATTCGACAGCTCGAACGCGCCCGACGGTTCGTCCGCCGTCATGAACGCCATGTCCGGGTAGACGCTCAGGTTCTGCTCCTCTGTCAAGGCCGAAGGAACCCCCCGCGAGGCGTCGAAGCGCACGCCGCCCGGTCCTATCGTGATCACGCGCGGCGCGGCCACGACCGTCACCTCCGCCTCCACCGAGTGCGTCTCCTCGCCCGCGCCCGTACGCAGAATCACGTCTATGTTCCCCGCGTAGCGGCCCGGAGCGGCCCCGGACAGGTCGAGATCGCCTCCGAAGAGCAGCAGACGACAGTCCGACTCCGACAGCGTCGTCTGCGTATGCAAACCGCCTATCGCCTCGGAAGCAAGCTGCTCGCACGACGCGGCGTACGACCACGAAGGCGTGAGCGCGAGCGTCGCCACGCCCGCTTCGCTCGCTGTTTCGTCTGTAATGCGGCGCAGCGTCACCGGAGTCGCCAGCTCTATGGACAGCGCCAGCTCCCCGTTCGCGTCGAACGCGAGGGAGCCGTCCGGCGAAAGCGTCATGCGGCCCGCATGGTGCGGACCCGAGGCGCGCGTCGAGAGCTGGTCCGTCAACGGGTCCAGCGACGCCTGCGCGTCCGACGGCTGCGCCCCGAAGCGCAGGGACGAAGCGCTTGTCGCGACCCCCAGAGACGTCGGATCGCCGGAGAACGCGACGGCGGGCGGGGCGGGGGCCTCTGGCCTGTCAAGCACCGTAACGGTTACTTCCGCCATGGCGGACTCCGCGTTCGTTGCCGAGACCGTAACGCCGTATTCGTACCGCGTCGTCTCGTCCACCTCGTCGGGCACGTAGAACGTCGGCGAAGCAATGTCCAGCGCGCTCAGCATACCCGCAGGCGTAGCGCCGAGGGCCTCCCAAACGTATTCGTAGGCGGAGCCATCCGGGGCGCCCGTCGCCGAGCAATTCAGCGCAATGTCCTCCGAGCCTTCGTAGACCGAAGCGGGGTTCGCGCACGTCAAAGCCAGCGCAGCAAGCGCAGGCGGCGGCAAAGGCGGATCGTCCCTGTTCAATACCGTCACCGTGACTTCCGCCGCGGCGTCCTCCGCGTTTTCCGCCGAGACCGTAACGCGGTACTCGTACGTCTCGTCCTTGTCTACGGTATCCGGCACGTAGAACGTCGGCGAATCAATATTCGTCTCGCTCAACAGGTTCGTGTTCGCCGTGGCGCCGCGAGCCTCCCAAACGTACGCGTAGTCGGAAACGTCCGGGGCGCCCGTCGCCGAGCAATTCAGCGCAATATCCGCCGAGCCTTCGTAGACCGGAGCGGGGTTCGCGCACGTCAGCGCCAGCGCGCCCCTGTTCAATACCGTTACGGTTACGTCCGCCTCCCCGTCTTCCGCGTCCGGCGCAGAGGCCGTAACCCTGTACTCGTACGTCGCCGTTTGCGATACGTCTTCCGGCACGTAGAACGTCGGCGAAGAAATGTTCGTCGCGCTCAAGAGGCCTGTCGGCGTAGCCCCGCGCGGCGTCCAGAGATATTCGACGTCGGAGCCAGCGGGAGCGCCCGTCGCCGAGCAATTCAGCGCAATGTCCGCCGAGCCTTCGTAGACCGGAGCGGGGTTCGCGCACGTCAGCGCCAGCGCGCCCCTGTTCAATACCGTTACGGTTACGTCCGCCTCCCCGTCTTCCGCGTCCGGCGCAGAGGCCGTAACCCTGTACTCGTACGTCGCCGTTTGCGATACGTCTTCCGGCACGTAGAACGTCGGCGAAGAAATGTTCGTCGCGCTCAAGAGGCCTGTCGGCGTAGCCCCGCGCGGCGTCCAGAGATATTCGACGTCGGAGCCAGCGGGAGCGCCCGTCGCCGAGCAATTCAGCGCAATGTCCGCCGAGCCTTCGTAGACCGGAGCGGGGTTCGCGCACGTCAGCGCCAGCACGCCCGTGTTCAATACCGTTACGGTTGCGTCCGCCGTCCCGTCTTCCGCGTCCGGCGCAGAGGCCGTAACCCTGTACTCGTACGTCGTCGTTTGCGATACGTCTTCCGGCACGTAGAACGTCGGCGAAGAAATGTTCGTCGCGCTCAAGAGGCCTGTCGGCGTAGCCCCGCGCGGCGTCCAGAGATATTCGACGTCGGAGCCAGCGGGAGCGCCCGTCGCCAGGCAATTCAGCGTAATGTCTTCCGAGCCTTCGTAAACCGGAGCGGGAGACGCGCAAGCAAGAAAAAGCGCGCCCCTGTTCAATACCGTCACCGTTACGTCCTTCGTCCCGTCTTCCACATTCGGCGCAGAGGCCGTAACGCGATACTCGTACGTCGTCGTTTGCGGTACGTCTTCCGGTACGTAGAACGTCGGAGACGAAATATTCGTCGCGTTCAAGAGGCCTGTCGGCGTAGCGCCGCGCGGCGTCCAGAGATATTCGATGTCGGAGCCAGCGGGAGCGCCCGTCGCCAGGCAATTCAGCGTAATGTCCGACGCGCCCTCGTAGACCGGATCCGGATCGTCGCACGCAAGCGCCAGCGCGCCCCTGTTCAATACCGTTACGGTTACGTCCACCGTCCCGTCTTCCGCGTCCGGCGCAGAGGCCGTAACCTTGTATTCGTACGTCGTCGTTTGCGGCGCGTCTTCCGGTACGTAGAACGTCGGAGACGAAATATTCGTCGCGTTCAAGAGGCCTGTCGGCGTAGAACCGAGCGGCGTCCAGGCATATGCGATGTCGGAACCGGCGGAAGCGCCCGTCGCCAGGCAGTCCAGCGTAATGTCCGCCTCTCCTTCGTACGTCGACCAGGGGTTGTTCGGACACACAAGCGCAAGCGCACCCGTGTTTAACACCGTCACCGTTACATCCGCCGTCCCGTCTTCCGCGCCCGGCGCCGTCGCCGTAACCTTGTATTCGTACCGCGTCGTTTCGTCCACCTCCTCGGGTACGTAAAACATCGGCGACGATACGTCCAGAGCGCCCAGCATCCCCACAGGCGTGTCGCCCATGATCGCCCAGGCAAAAGCGTAGCTGGAACCATCGAGAGCCCCCGTAGCCTCGCAGGACAGCTTGACGTCTTCCGATCCCTCGTAAACAGAACCCGGAGACGCGCACGACACAACGACGTCAGGCCGGTCCAGCACCGTCACCGTTACATCCGCCGTCCCGTCTTCCGCGCCCGGCGCCGTCGCCGTAACCTTGTATTCGTACCGCGTCGTTTCGTCCACCTCCTCGGGTACGTAAAACATCGGCGACGATACGTCCAGAGCGCCCAGCATCCCCACAGGCGTGTCGCCCATGATCGCCCAGGCAAAAGCGTAGCTGGAACCATCGAGAGCCCCCGTAGCCTCGCAGGACAGCTTGACGTCTTCCGATCCCTCGTAAACAGAACCCGGAGACGCGCACGACACAACGACGTCAGGCCGGTCCAGCACCCTCACCGTTACCTCCGCCTCCCGGTCTTCCACATTCGGCGCAGAGACCGTAACCCTGTACTCGTACTTCGTCGTTTGCGGCACGTCCTCCGGCACGGCGAACATCGGCGAAGCGATGTCCGTCTCGCTCAAGAAGTCCGTGTCCGGCGTAGAACCCCTCGCCGTCCAGGCGTAGTCGTAGTCGGAACCATTGGGAAGCCCCCAGGCGGAACAATCCAGCGTAATATCCGCCCCTCCCTCGTAAGCCGAATACGGATTGCCCGCGCAGGCAACCATTATTCCATGCTTGTTCAATACCGTCACGGTTACGTCCTTCGTCCCGTCTTCCACATTCGGCACAGAGGCCGTAACCCTGTACTCGTACTTCGTCGTTTGCGGCACGTCCTCCGGCACGTCAAACGTCGGCGAAGCGACGTCCGTCCCGCTCAAGAGGTCCGTGTCGGTCGTGGAACCGCGCGTCGTCCAGACATACGTATACGCGGGACTGGAGCCGGGAGCTCCCGAAGCCTTGCAATCCAGCGTAATGTCCGCCGAGCCCTCGTACACCGGAGCGGGAGACGCGCACGACAGTATGACGAACCGTTTGAGCACCGTCACCGTTACCTCGACCAAGTCGTCCAACGCGTTATCCGCCGAGACCGTAAGAAGGTACTCGTACGCCTCGTCCTTGTCTACGGTATCCGGCACGTCGAACGTCGGCGAAGCGACGTCCGTAGCGCTCAAGAGGTCCGTGTCCGGCGTAGAACCGCGCACCGTCCAGGCGTACGAGTACGAAGAACCCGGAGGAGCGTTTGAAGCCGTGCAGGACAACGCGAAGTCCGGCGCGCCCTCGAAGACGGCAGGGTAGGGGTCCGCACACGTAACCGCGACCGGACGCTTGTTCTTGACTGTCACCGCGACCTCCGCCCTACCGTTCCTCGCATTATCTGCCGAAACCGTAAGCGCGTATTCGTACGTCTCGTCCTTGTCTACCGTATCCGGCACGTCGAACGTCGGCGAATCAATGTTTGTCGCACTCAAGCGAGACGTGTCCGCCGGAGCGCTGCGAGCCGTCCAGGCGTACGAATACGAAGAACCCGAAGGAGCGCCTTGAGCCTTGCAGGACAAAGCGACGTCCGCCGCGCCCTCGTAGACGGAATCGGGGTCCTCGCACGTAACGGCGACCTCAGGCTTTTTCTTCACCTTCACCTTCACCGTAATATATTCGGACTCTATAAGAAAATAATCGACTATGTCAGAATTGTTTATTTCTGCAAGGCGACATGCCTCATACTGAAACCATTCTTCGTCCATGCCTGCGGGCAAAGAATCAGGAACTTCAAAATATGGCTTTCCCGATCTCATATTCCCCTTTATATATTTTTGTGCGCGACTGAAAGTACTGTACGGCCTCCTCGGCGCCGCTAATGGCACAATGCCCCAAGACCAAGCGGGATTAGAAAGATTGGGGTCGTTGAGATTATGGGCCTTGCACTCCAGTTGCACATCGGGGTCGCCCACATACGCTTCATATTCGAGGGTCGCGCAGGTCATCAAATCCGGATGATCCAGTACCGTCACCGTAACATTTTCGTAAGCGACTTCAACGCCCAAACCGTCAAGCATGCTCGCCCTGTATTTATAGTCAACGTTCCCTTGCATCGAAGTTCGATGGCTATAGCCCGACATGGAGAATGTCGGCTGGAGACGCCTTTCCCCCTTCAACATATTCGTATCCATCGTGCCGTCGCGCGCCGTCCACGAATACTTGGCGCCCAGCGGTTCGTTCGTCACGGTGCACTTCAGTCTGAAACCAGGCGCGGTCGGGTACGCCTCGTAATCCGGGCACTTGATCGTCGGCGCCGAAGCTTCCTTCGACAAGGAGCCCGCCGCCGCCGCGCCCGCTGCCTCCCCTTCGACCACCCGCACGCTCACGCGACGCCGCGCCGTCCGGGGAACCCCCGACGAGGTTGTCGTCATGCTCGCTACGTAGTGATGCGTCTCGCCCGCGCCGCCCGAAGGAGCCCGGAACAACGGCGACGGCGTGTCCGAAGCGCTCAACAACGACGCATTCGATCCCCAAAGGCCCTCCCACTCCCACGATACAGACGAACCCGCCTCGTAGTCCATCCGGAAAGACAACGGGTCCGCCCCCTCGCACGACAGAACGATCTCCGAACCCGCCGATACCTCGTACTCGAGGGGACAATACACGCTCGGACGGCGCAGCAACACGAACACCTCCACCTCCTCATAGGAAGAAAGACCCGTAACGCGCGACGTAGCCGTCACGCGGTACCGGTAGCGAAGCGTCGCATCCTCCGACAGAAAAGACTCCAGCGTAGCGTAAAACGGAGACGAAGGAGCCACTATCGAAGGGTTCGGCCTGTCCTCGCCTGTCAAGCGGGGAGCGTCCAGATAGCCCCGCGGCGCGCCTTCCACAGGCTCCCAGTAATAATCGAGGTGTTCTTCGCCCGCCTCGTCCCAGGCATGGCAGTCAATGGAGCCCGTCTCCAGCTCTTCGACGAACACGGCGGCGGGACACTCTAGGCGGGGGGCTGTCCGGAAAACAGGGTTGGACGGGTCGCTCGAAAATCCGGCTCCCTGAGAAACGCCTCCGACCGCATCCGGCCCGCTGTGCTCCACGCATCCTTCGCCGAACGCGCCGGGAACCTCAAGGGGACCGCACGCCTCTTCGGCGCCGGGCGCGTCGGGATACTCCTCCGGGAAAACGCCCTTCGTCGGAAATCCTTCGTCCCGGACGGCCTGACCCTCCGCAGGAACGACGCACAGCAACCCGCCCGCGAAAACACACGCGACCAGCGCGCAAGCCCAGCGAATCGCATGAATCGAATGCCAAACGGCCATCAAAAACCTCCGATCTGTCTCGCTGCGCATTGTGCTATGGCGAGTCGTTAAGACAATTTTTCGCCCGAATCAGTCCAAACCAGATAAAAGATACGAAAATTACGGATGATTTGTTAAATTTTCAAAAAAACGGCGTCCGGCCTTGCCCCCACCCGCGAACAAAAAGGCTCCGGTTCCGCAAGCAGTCCCTTCCGAGGAAGCATCTCGCCCAGCTGCGCCGGAAAACGCTGCCGGCGCGTTTTTTTTCTTCCGGCTTTCGTAGGTTACGTCCTCGAATGAATACTGGCGCATCGCACCTCCCCGGTTCGCGAGCTGGATATGAAATACGAGCCTTGCGGACATTAAATCAGCGTTTCCTTCAAATATGAAGCTGGAAGATATCCGGCCCGGCCTGATTCTGAACGGAATAACGCCGAATGAACCGGTTACGGTGGTGCACATCGAGCCGCACGGCTCCGAAGCCCTGACGCTCATTTACCGAACGGCTTCGGGCCAGGTCGACAATACGTTACTCTACCGAGACAACGAATCGGCCCTGAAGGCGGCGAAACAAGGCCGCCCCTGGAGTTTCGACGGCGACGGAGCGTTGTTCCGCCTCGTATCCGAAGCGCAGCGCATTCGCCTGGCCTACCTTTTCGACCCCATGCTGGCGGTGCACACATCGCGCGTGGACCCGCTCCCCCATCAGATTACGGCGGTCTACGAATCCATGCTGCCTCGCCAACCGCTGCGCTTCCTGCTCGCCGACGATCCGGGCGCCGGAAAAACCATTATGGCGGGACTGCTCATTCGGGAACTGATCGCCCGCGGCGATCTGGAACGGTGCCTGATCGTCTGTCCGGGAAGCCTCGTGGAGCAATGGCAGGGCGAATTGCACGAACGGTTTCAATTGCCTTTCGAAATCCTGACCCGCGACAAGGCCGAGACAAGCCGAACGGGCAACTGGTTTCTGGAAAACGACCTGGCCATTGCCCGCCTCGACATGCTGGCGCGAAGCGAAGACGACCTGCTCCGGAAACTCGGTACGAAGGATTGTCGATGGGACTTGGTGGTCTGCGACGAAGCCCACAAAATGTCTGCCTCGTTTTCGGGCAAAGAAATCAAATACACGAAACGCTACAAACTGGGGCAGTTGCTGTCCGGAACCACGCGGCACTTCCTGCTCATGTCGGCCACGCCGCACAACGGAAAGGACGAGGACTTCCAGCTTTTCATGAGCCTGCTGGACGAAGACCGGTTCGCCGGTCGGTTCCGGGAAGGAACGCACAAGGCAGACGTATCCGACCTGATGCGGCGCATGGCGAAGGAAAAACTCCTGAAGATGAACGGCGCCCCCCTGTTCCCCGAACGCATCGCCCATACGCTCCCCTATAGATTGTCTCCGCAGGAAGCAGCGCTCTACGAAGCCGTCACCCGCTACGTCCGCGAGGAGTTCAACCGGGCCGAGAGACAGGCGAGCGGCAAACAGAGCACCGTAGGGTTTGCCCTTACCATCCTGCAACGCCGATTGGCTTCGTCCCCGGCGGCTATCCGACGATCCTTGCAGCGACGGCGCGAAAAACTGGAAGAACGCCTGCAGGATATCGAACGCGGCGTACATGCCCCCTTCCCCGATTCCCGCGCGCCCCTGTCCGAGGAGGCCTGGCGCGAAGCGATGGACGATGCGCCGGACGACGAGGTCAAGCAACTCGAAGAGGAAATTCTCGGCTTCGGCACCGCCGCCCAAAATGCCGAGGAGTTGCAAACAGAAATCGCCATACTCAGGGACCTGGAAGCGCGCGCGGACCGGCTCGTGCGAAGCGGCGAGGATATGAAATGGCGAGAACTCTCCGGTCTGCTTCAGGAAATCCGGGTCGGCAGACTTCCGCGCCAGGAAAACGGTCGGGACGCCGCAAACATGGGCGCATCCAGCGCGGCGGCGCCCGGAAAAAAGATCATCGTTTTTACCGAACACCTCGACACGCTGCATTATCTCCGGCGCCGCATCGCCACGCTGTTCGGGCGGGAAGAAGCCATCGTCTGCATTCACGGGGGCGTAAAACGCGAGGAGCGACTCGATGCGCAGGAAGCCTTCCGGCACGATCCAAAGGTGCAGGCGCTGCTTGCGACAGACGCCGCCGGCGAGGGCGTCAACCTGCAACGGGCGCACCTGATGGTTAATTACGACTTGCCCTGGAATCCCAACCGGCTGGAGCAACGCTTCGGGCGCATCCACCGGATCGGGCAGTCGGAGGTATGTCATCTGTGGAATCTGGTGGCCGCCGATACGCGCGAAGGCGACGTATACCAGACCCTGCTCAAAAAACTGGACAATGCGCGAGAAGCGCTCGGCGGACAGGTATTCGACGTGCTCGGTCGGCTGCATTTCGGCGGAAAATCCCTGAGCGATCTGCTGATCGAGGCCGTCCGGTACGGAGAACGACCGGATATCCGAAAACGCCTGACCACGACCATCGGCGATGCACTGGACTACGATAAAATCAAGGATTTGCTGGAAGACCATGCGCTGGCCCCCGCCGTGATGGACGATCGGGAAGTGCGACGCATCAGCGCAGACATGGAGCGGGCCGAAGCGCGCCGCCTGCAACCGCATTTCGTCAAGGCGTTTTTCAAAGAAGCGTTCGAACAATTCGGCGGAACGATGAAAGAGCGCGAACCGAAGCGGTACCAGATTCCCCGCGTACCCCACGCCGTCCGGCGGCGGGACCCGCGCGCGGGCGGCGGGAAACCGGTGGCGCAAGCATACGAGCGCATCGCGTTCGACAAATCCCTTGCGGATACGCGGGGAAAGCCTCCGGCGGCCTTTGTTTGTCCGGGCCACCCGCTCCTGGACGCCGTCATCGACCTCGCGCTCGAACGCTACGGAGATTTGCTCAAGGGGGGCGCCGTGCTCGTGGACGAAAACGACGAAGGCCTGCATCCTCGGGTCCTGTTCTATCTGGAACACGCCATTCGCAACCAGCGCCCTGATCGGACGGGAACGTATCGAACGATTTCCAAACGCATGCTCCATGTGGAAATGGACGCAGACGGTCAAACCCGGCGCATGGGCTGCGCGCCCTATCTCGACTACCGCCCGCTTGCCGAGGGCGAACCTTCATGGCGACGCATTCTGGAACGACCGGAGTGCGCATGGGTCCGGAGCGACCTGGAGGAAAAAGCGAAGGCCTACGCGATCGGAAAGATCGTTCCGGAGCATCTTGGAGAAATCCGGGAGGCCAGACTGGAATTGATCGACAAAACGCGGGCGGCGGTGCAGGACAGGCTTACCAAGGAAATCGCGCACTGGGACCGGCGCGCCGAGGAACTCAAAGCGCAGGAACGGGCCGGAAAACAGGGAGCCCGGCTCAATTCCGGGGAAGCCCGCAAGCGAGCGGACGACATGCGGGCGCGGCTTGGCCGGCGGTTGCGGGAACTGGACCTGGAAGCGGTCATCTCGCCGCTTCCTCCGGTCGCGCGGGGCGGCGCACTGGTTGTGCCGAAGGGCCTGATCGACCAGATGCTGGGGCGCCCGCCCGAGGCGGGCGATGCACAGAGCAACAAGAACAAGATGGATATTGCAGCGCGGGGCCGCGAGATCGTCATGGATATCGAACGGAAGATGGGCTACGAGCCGACCGACCGGGAATTCGACAAACTCGGCTACGACATAGAAAGCGCGCCCGCCCGCGGCGGGCGCCTGCGATTCATCGAGGTGAAGGCGCGGGAAGCGCAGGCCGACACGATCACAGTGACCCGGAACGAGATTCTGTGCTCCCTGAACAAGCCGGAGGATTACATTCTCGCCATCGTGTTGTACGAAGATGATATATGGACCGGCGCGCATACGGTGCATTACGTCCGGCGGCCCTTCGAGCGGGAGCCGGATACCGGGGCGTGCAGCGTGAATTATACGGTGGCGGAGTTGCTGGCGCGGGGGGAGAAGGTTATGTGAGATAGGGCCGGAAAAAAGGAATGGAAAAAGAAACGCCCCTTTCGGGGCGTCGGGCCGAAGACGCTATCTTCAACGGGGTTATGTATCAATAATTAACGTATTATCGAAAGTCCGTTAGCACAAAAGTTGTTTCCGACGCTGGGACCGCAATGATTTACCACCTGCCGACCGTAAAGAGCAACCGACAAGGCTTCGAGTCCCTCGGCGAACTTGCCAAGGCTGCCAAAGGTCTATTTGCCGACCGGCTCGAACTCGACATGTCGCGGGTCTCGTTTTTCGATGCCAACATGGCCGCGCCTCTGGGGGCGGTGCTTGCCCGGGCGACCGGCAAATTCAACATTGTAGAGATCGTTGCTGTTCCTCGCGGAGTGGAACGGGTCCTCCGTAAAAACGAGTTCCTAACCAATTTTTGGTACGACTCGCTTAAAGATGCCCATAGTACGACAATGCCCTTTCGCCGCCTGCGCCTCAGAGACGAAGGCGAGTTCAAGGAATACATCCATTGGGAACTGAGTGGTAGAGGTATTCCAAAAATGTCCGAAAGGGCGAGTTGGATATTCAAGCAAAAAGTTTTTGAGATCTATCAGAATGCCGTCGTTCATTCGGAATCGGAACTCGGCGTTTTCGTCTGTGGTCAATTCTTCCCGCAACAGCATCGCCTCGACTTCACCCTCGCCGACGCCGGTATCGGAATCCGCGACACCGTTCGCCGCTACTTCAATGACTCCCGCATCGGCTCTGTCCCCGCTCTCAAATGGGCACTCGAGCCATATCACACCACGAAACGCGGCCCTCATCCCGGCGGACTGGGCCTCGATTTTCTTCAAAGATTCGCCCGCATCAATGGAGGGAAGATTCAAATCGCCTCCCGCTTCGGGTTTTACGAGTTGAACGACGGCAAAGAAACCTTTGCGAAGATGGCGGCGGATTTCCCCGGAACGGCCGTGACGATTGAGATCAACACAGCGGACGATAGCGTATATTACCTGGAGAGCGATATCAACGCAGACGACTTGTTTTAAGCGAGAGGAAATCCATGAATCAACCTGTCACTGTCCGAGTGTTCGACATCATTGGCGGTCCCCTCTGCGTATCCGCCAGCGACGGTCAGCTTCTGCACGACAAAATCACTCCGCTTTTGAAAGCAGGGACACCCGTTGTCCTTTCCTTCGAGCGGGTGGATATTCTGATCTCCGCGTTTCTGAACGCGGCGGTAGGCCAGCTATACGGCGAGCTGCCCGAGGATCGTATCCGCGATTTGCTTTCCGTTCGCGATTTGGCCGCTGACGACCTCGACATGCTTCAGCACGTCGTCGAAAACGCCAAGTTGTATTTCAGCCGACCCGAGGATTTTGACCGAGCATGGCGTGAGGAACTGGGCGATGAAGAAGAATAAGGCGCATAATATGACTGCCTATTCGTTCAGCAAGAGCGAAGCATTCTTGCTTGATACCAACGTGTGGCTCTACCTGTATCCACCGCCATCCGGCAGCAAACGTCACTTCGTGCAACAATACAGCGATGGACTGAAGTCCATGCGTGTTGCTGGCGCACAATTGATCATGGACGCTATGGTGCTCAGTGAGTACCTGAACACCTACTGTCGCATTGAATGGAAGGTTCTGCACCAGGCCCGGTATCCTGAATTCAAGTCATTCCGCAAATCAGCGGCCTTCAAAGCGGTTGGCAAAGGTGCGGCTTCCTCTGTACGCTCCATGCTCAAACTCTGTACCTGCCACGACCATCCTTTTGCTGCGGTCGATATCAAGCAAGTGCTGGATGGTTTCGCAGCCGGAGCAACTGATTTCAATGACGGCTTGCTGACCGAAACATGTCGACGCAATGGCTGGAAACTGGTTACGAATGACAGCGACTTTACTTCCGGCGGCATTGAGATTCTGACGACAAACCCGAAACTTCTGGCCGCCTGCTCATGACGGCGACCTGCAAACAACTCATCGAAGTCGCCCTCCCGCTGGATGCTATCAATAAGGCATCCAAGCGGGAGAAGTCCATCCGGCATGGGCACCCGAATACGCTGCATCTGTGGTGGGCACGGCGGCCGAGGTAATTACAAAAAGCAAAATGCTATACTTCAGCGAACGTGAGAAGGGGGAAGCGCCCCGGGAAAAAGAAGAAATCAGTGAAAACGCTTGGCGGGGTATCCGCACATTGATTATAACTGGCATCAAAGACGGATCTTTTGGCGCAAGATACCCGAAAACTTGCCGAGACGGCACGGCTGTGATAGGTACAGATGCTCAGGCATTTAGCAATGCCATACAGGCCGAAATTCCCGGCTTGCCTGAGTATCCATGGAAAAATCAAAAGCCGGATGATCTATCGACGCTCAACATCCTGGATATGATCAAATTCTGTTGGAAGTCCATCGGCAAACCCGTTCAGAAGGAATATCACGATCTTACTCATCAGTATAAACTTTCTCGTCTTAGTCGCCAAGAATCTATGTCAAATGTCGGCATTATCCCGCCACCCAAACGATATGAAGATTTTGGTGCTCATCACCATCTCGAGTTTAATGTCCGAGATGGAAGGCAAGAGTTTCGCGGGGAAATCGAGACAATTTTCCGGCGTAATGGCATTGCCTACGAACTTACCGACGAAGGTCGCATCAAGCAATTAGTCCCGCCCGTTTTCTTCGAAGCTTTGGTAGGCGCACATTTTAACACTGGTGACCACGATCTCAATCACCTACTAAGAACCGCGCAGGAAAAGTTCATTAATCCAGACCCTGATACTCGTCAAGAAGCGTTAGAGCCCCTCTGGGACGCTTGGGAACGGCTCAAGACTCTGGATGGCCACGGTGATAAAAAAACACGGGTGAAGACAATGCTGGATGCTACCGCCGGATCAAAATCCCCTAGGTTTCGGCAAGCTCTGGAAGACGATTCACGGGCCCTTACGGATATAGGCAATAAATTGAGAATACGCCACTCCGAAACAAACCAGGAACAACTCGCAAAAAGCGAGCATGGCGATTACCTGTTCTATCGCCTCTACAGCCTTATCCACTTGATTATTCGCTTAAGGTAGTTGGTCTGAATGAACATGCAGCAACGCAAAAAGCTCATTGAAGTCGCCCTGCCGCTCGACGCCGTCAACAAGGCGTCCAAGCGGGAAAAGTCCATCCGGCACGGGCACCCGAGTACTTTGCATCTGTGGTGGGCGCGGCGGCCGCTGGCGGCGGCGCGGGCCGTAATCTTCGCGCAGATGGTGGACGATCCGTCGAGCGTACCAGAAGAATTCGTCACGAAGGAAGCGCAGGAGACCGAGCGTGCGAGGTTGTTTGATCTTTTGGAGGAGCTCGTGAAATGGGAAAACACCGCCAACGAAGAACTGCTCGAAAAAGCGCGAAAGGAGATCTGGCGGAGCTGGCGGCGAACCTGTTCGGACCACGCCGACCACCCGCGCGCCGCCGAACTCTTCGACCCGGACAAGCTGCCGGCCTTTCACGATCCGTTCGCGGGCGGCGGCGCCTTGCCGCTGGAAGCGCAGCGGCTGGGGCTTGAAGCCCATGCCAGCGATCTCAACCCGGTGGCGGTGCTCATCAACAAGGCGATGATAGAGATTCCGCCAAAGTTTGCGGGCAAGCCGCCTGTGAACCCGGATGCGCGTCCCGGTGGACAGGCGGGCGCCAAAACGCTGATCGAACGAAAATGGAAAGGCGCGCAAGGCCTGGCGGAAGACGTGCGCTACTATGGGCAGTGGATGCGCGACGAGGCCGAGCGGCGCATCGGGCGTCTGTATCCGAAGGTTGCGATTACCGAGGAAATGGTGCGGGAGCGGCCCGATCTTGAACGATACAAGGGGCGGAAGCTGACGGTGATTGCGTGGCTGTGGGCCCGGACGGTGAAAAGCCCGAACCCGGCGTTCGCCGATGTGGACGTGCCGCTGGCCTCGACGTTTATGCTCTCGACGAAGAAGGGGAAGGAGGCGTACGTGGAGCCGGTGATTGAGGGGCGCGGGTATCGGTTTGTGGTGAAGACGGGGATGCCGGAGGATGCGGAGGCGGCGAAGAAGGGGACTAGCGCGGGAAAGCGCCAGGCTTTCCGTTGCCTGATGTCCGGCGTACCTATTCCCTATGACCATATTCGGAATGAGGGCAAAGCTAAACGGATGGGCGACCGGCTTATGGCTGTCGTTGCCGAGGGTGACCGGGGACGGGTGTATCTGGGGCCGATGCCGGAACACGAGGGAGTTGCCCGCCGAGCGAAGCCAACGTGGAAGCCGGATTGTGAACTGCCAAAGAAGCACCGCAATTTTCAGGGGCCTGTATATGGATTGAACAATTTGGGTGACCTCTTCACCGCCCGCCAACTCGTCGCCCTGACCACCTTCTCCGACTTGGTGGCGGAAGCGATGGAGAAAGCAAGAGGGGATTTTCTGGAAAGCGAGGGCTGCGCGGCTCGGGAGCATCCCGACAACGACAGAGATTTCCGGGAGCAAGAACGCCCCGCCTCTGAAAACGACAGCGACGAGGCCTCCGCGCCCGTCCGAGGGGAGACATATCCTCGGAGCGAGGGCGGGGGAATGCCCCCGGAAACGATGGCGCCGTCTCCTTTGCGCTCGGGCGAGGGAGAGACGCTTTTAGATCGGAATCCTGTCTCGCTCCCGGAAGGATTCGCACCCGAAAAGGGGCGGCCCGGGCGTAATGTACCCCCCCCCCCCACACACATGCGATCTGCAAAGACAGGAGGACGCCCGCCCGCTACGCGAAGGCGGCAGCGGCGCGGCCGCTTATGCCGAGGCGGTGGGGGTGTATCTCAGCTTGGGAATTGACCGCCTTTCTGACCGTCTATCAACAATTTCCAGTTGGGATGTTGGACGTGACTCGATCAGAAACACTTTCGGGCGCCAAGCAATTCCCATGACCTGGGACTATGCAGAGGGAAACTTATTCTCAGACTCAACGGGGAATTTTTTATCCCAACTGAAATGGATACGAAAATTCTTGCTGAGCACATCTGCAAGGGTATACGGCAGCAGCGCTCAAGTCGATGCTTCGTCGCAATCCATCTCCGTAAACAAGATCGTCTCCACCGACCCACCCTACTACGACAATATCGGCTATGCCGATCTGTCGGATTTTTTCTACGTCTGGCTGCGTCGAGCGCTGAGAACGACATTCCCAAATCTCTTCGCCACACTGGCCGTGCCCAAAGCCGAAGAACTGGTAGCTACGCCATATCGCCATGGTAACAAGGAAAAGGCAGAGACATTTTTTCTCGGCGGGATGACACAAGCTATGCGTCGTCTCGCTGAGCAGGCGCATCCGGGCTTCCCGGTTTCCATTTACTATGCTTTCAAGCAATCAGAGAGGAAGGGAGAAACGGGAACGACAAGCACCGGGTGGGAGACTTTTCTGGATGCGGTCATTCGAGCAGGATTCTCCATCACCGGTACCTGGCCGATGCGAACCGAATTGAGCAATCGCATGGTCGGTTCAGGCGCCAACGCCCTTGCCTCCAGTATCATCCTCGTCTGCCGCCAGCGCCCCGCGGACGCGCCGCTGGCCACTCGCCGCGAATTCGTCGCTGCATTGCAGAACGAATTGCCCATCGCCCTTGCTAACCTGCAATCCGGCAATATCGCCCCCGTCGATCTTGCGCAAGTCGCCATCGGCCCGGGCATGGCGGTATATACCCGCTACGCCAAGGTGCTTGACGCAGCAGGCAATCCGGTCTCCGTGCGCGAGGCTTTGCAACTCATCAACCAGATACTCGACGAGGTATTGGCCAAACAGGAAGGAGATTTCGACGCCGACAGCCGCTGGGCCTTGGCGTGGTTCGAGCAGCACGGCTTCTCTGAAGGCGAATACGGCGTAGCCGAAACCCTGTCCAAGGCCAAGAACACCAGCATTGCCGGTATCGTCGAGGGGGGTATTCTCGCATCCAGCGCCGGCAAGGTCCGCCTGCTGCGCCCGGAAGAATTGGCCGAGGACTGGGACCCCGCGACGGACAGCAGGCTCACTATATGGGAAGCGGTCCACCACCTCGTCCACGCCCTCGATACCGGAGGCGAAACCGCCGCCGCACATCTGGCCTGGCAACTTGGCGGCGTGGCCGAAACCGCCCGCGAACTGGCTTATCGCCTCTACGCACTGTGCGAGCGCAAGAAGCGTCCGGCGGAAGCCCTGTCTTACAACAGTCTCGTGCAAAGTTGGCCCGAAATCGCCCGCCTCTCGCAGCGCGAAACCACCGCCGAACAGGGCGGCTTGTTCGGGAAGGGCTGAGCGAGAAGGCGAGTGCAAACATGGCAAGCGCATCGCACAGGATGATTTCCAAAAGAATGCCATGGATCGTTTGCGAAAACAGCAAAACAGTCCGCGAAAAATGGCGTATATACGGATGAAATCCGGCATCTAATTGGCATAATCCTATGAAAAAGGCAATCCATGCGCCAAGAGAAGCCCGCACTAAAGGGAAGATCGCCCCTGTCGCCGAATCTGCCGAGCGGCGCGACAATACAAGAAATCGCCGACGCGTCGGCCCCGGGCCAACGATCACCCTGTACGAAGTTTCCTTCGGTGAAAGGGCGTTGCGCAGGCGCGATCCTGTAACCCTGCATGCTCGTCGATCTTCCTGCGGAAAACATTTCGACGTCGAATTCGAGGACATAGATATGTCTCTTGCATTCTCCGCGACAGAAGATGTACAGGATGGAATCGAGGCCGCCTTGAAAATAATGTGGGAAGTCTATGCTATGGGAAATCCGGCGGAAATGACCTCCGGCGCGCAAAAACTCAGGCAACGCTTGCTTGATGCGTATGAACTGGTTTAGGCATGGTTTTGTCACAGGGAACGGTAGTATCCTCCTTGAAGAGGAAGGGGTTCGAGGAGAGGCGCAGCGGGCGACACATAGCCTATGTGTATCGGCGGCTTGACGGAAGACTATCGAACATCCGTACGTTCGTCAGCCACGGCGCCCGCGGCAAAGACCTTGGCCCGTCTCTCGTTGGCAAGATGGCAAGGCAGTGCAACCTGTCGAGCGGGGAGTTTAAAAAACTCGTCGATTGCTCCCTGGATCAGGTACGCTATGAAGAAAGGGTGCGAGAACACCTGAAATAGTTTTTCTGGCGGCCGCCCGTTTTGCTGCGGCTACCCTCTGTGCCAGCAAAAGGTTGCAAGGGAACAGATTCCCCGAATGGTCCAGGTTAGGCAAAGCTGGCCCTCAATGGCCTGCCGCACCCGGCGCGAAAGGACTTCGCCGACGAATTGGCCGCGCTTGCCAACGCACGAGGCGGAATGGTAGCCCTTATAGACAACAAAACCCGGGTGATAACCGACGGGCCGCTCGACGAACAGGTCGCCGAAGCCACAGTGTTTTTCGCTGATTTCAACGATGCAAACATGATGTCCCGTACGCACGAAAATGACGTGCTGAGCGAAGCGGTTTTGATCAGAGTATCCCTGATTGGACAGTGAGGGCATGCGCTACGCATATTGTGCTTTCGATGGAAATGGCATATAATCCGGCATGACCCGCAAAAAGCTCATTGAAGTCGCGCTTCCGCTCGACGCCGTCAACAAGGCGTCCAAGCGGGAAAAATCCATCCGGCACGGGCACCCGAGTACTTTGCATCTGTGGTGGGCGCGGCGGCCGCTGGCGGCGGCGCGGGCCGTGATCTTCGCGCAGATGGTAGACGATCCGTCGAGCGTACCGGAGGAATTCAACACCGAGGAAGCGCAGGAGACCGAGCGTACGAGGTTGTTTGATCTTTTGGAGGAGCTCGTGAAATGGGAAAATACCGCCAACGAAGAACTGCTCGAAAAAGCGCGGGAAGAGATCTGGCGGAGTTGGCGGCGAACCTGTTCGGACCACGCCGACCACCCGCGCGCCGCCGAACTGTTCGATCCAGACAAGCTCCCGGCCTTTCATGATCCGTTTGCGGGCGGCGGCGCCTTGCCCCTGGAAGCGCAGCGGCTGGGGCTTGAAGCCCATGCCAGCGACCTCAACCCGGTGGCGGTGCTCATCAACAAGGCGATGATAGAGATTCCGCCGAAGTTTGCGGACAAGCCGCCTGTGAACCCGGATGCGCGTCCCGGTGGACAGGCGGGTACGAAAACGCTGATCGAACGAAAATGGAAAGGCGCGCAAGGCCTGGCGGAGGATGTGCGCTACTATGGGCAGTGGATGCGCGACGAGGCCGAGCGGCGCATTGGGCGTCTGTATCCGAAGGTTGCGATCACCGAGGAAATGGTGCGGGAGCGGCCCGATCTTGAACGATACAAGGGGCGCAAGCTGACGGTGATTGCGTGGCTTTGGGCCCGGACGGTGAAAAGCCCGAACCCGGCGTTTGCCGATGTGGACGTGCCGCTGGCTTCGACCTTTATGCTATCGACGAAGAAGGGGAAGGAGGCCTACGTGGAGCCGGTGATTGAAGGGCGTGGGTATCGGTTTGTGGTGAAGGTGGGAACGCCGGAGGATGCGGGGGCGGCGAAGACGGGGACGAAGTCGGGAGGTAGCGGCAAGCCTTTTCTATGTCTCGTGTCGGGTACACCCATGCCGTTCGATTATTTGCGTGCCGAGGCAAAAGCCGGACGCATGGGGGCTCGGCTTATGGCCATTGTTGCGAAAGGGGATCGCGGGCGAGTATATCTGTCGCCGACACCGGAGCACGAATTGGTCCTACAATATGCGGAACCGAATTGGAGACCAACCACGGACTTGCCAAAGCGAGCACTGGGATTTCGCGTACAGGAATACGGCATGACGCGTTGGGCCGACCTCTTCACACCCCGCCAACTCGTCGCCCTGACTACTTTTTCCGACTTGGTGGCGGAAGCAATGGAGCGCGTCAGGCGGGACGCCGCCAATGCAGGTTTGCCCAATGACGAACGACCGCTGCGGGATGGAGGCGCTGGAGCGACAGCGTATGCAGAGGCAGTGGGGGTGTATTTGGCGTTTGCGGCAAGCAGGGCCAGCGATTCATGGTCAACAATAGTTAGTTGGCGGAATGGGGTAGAGGCGACACGTGGCACTTTTGCTCGTCAAGCACTCCCCATGGTCTGGGATTACGCTGAAGCGAACCCGCTTAGCAATTCCTGTGGCAATTGGCAAGGAGCGTGTCTTGAATGGATCCACAAGGTTCTTGCTGGTTTGTCTGCCAATATTCCAAGTTTCACATCTCAAGCCGATGCCGCCACACAAGTGATTAGTAGGAATAAGGTTATCTCCACCGACCCGCCCTACTACGACAATATCGGCTATGCCGATCTGTCGGATTTCTTCTATGTCTGGCTGCGCCGCTCACTGAGAACGATCTTCCCCCGTCTCTTCGCCACGCTGGCCGTCCCCAAAGCCGAAGAACTGGTCGCCACGCCCTACCGACACGGCAGCAAGCAGAAGGCCGAGGACTTCTTTCTTGGCGGCATGACCGAGGCGATGAGCCGCCTCGCCGACCAGGCGCACCCCGCCTTTCCCGTTACCATCTACTACGCCTTCAAGCAAGTCGAGAAAAAGAGTGCGTCGGGCGCGACGAGTACGACGAGCACGGGCTGGGAAACGTTCCTTGACGCCGTTATCCGGTCGGGCTTCTCCGTCACCGGCACATGGCCTGTACGAACGGAACGAAGCGCCCGCTCAATTGCTATTGACACCAACGCCCTCGCCTCCAGCATCGTCCTCGTTTGCCGCCAGCGTCCTGCGGACGCGCCGCTGGCCACCCGCCGCGAATTCGTCGCTGCATTGCAAGACGAATTGCCTGCCGCGCTCGCCCACCTGCAATCCGGCAATATCGCCCCGGTCGATCTTGCGCAAGCCGCCATTGGCCCGGGCATGGCGGTATATACCCGTTACGCCAAGGTGCTTGACGCAGCAGGCAACCCGGTCTCTGTCCGTGAGGCTTTGCAACTCATCAACCAGATACTCGACGAGGTATTGGCCGAGCAAGAGGGAGATTTCGACGCCGACAGCCGCTGGGCGCTCGCCTGGTTCGAGCAGCACGGCTTCGAAGAAGGCGAGTACGGCGTAGCCGAAACCCTCGCAAATGCCAAGAACACCAGCATTGCCGGCGTCGTCGAGGGGGGCGTCCTCGCATCCAGCGCCGGCAAGGTGCGCCTGCTGCGCCCGGAAGAATTGGCCGAGGACTGGGACCCCGCAACGGACAGCAGGCTCACTATATGGGAAGCGGTCCACCACCTCGTCCACGCCCTCGATACCGGGGGCGAAACCGCCGCCGCGAATCTGGCCCGGCAACTTGGCGGCGTGGCCGAAACCGCCCGCGAACTGGCTTATCGCCTCTACGCGCTGTGCGAGCGCAAGAAACGTCCGGCGGAAGCCCTATCTTATAACAGTCTCGTACAAAGCTGGCCGGAAATCGTTCGCTTGGCGAAGGCAACTTCAGGCGCAATCGCCCAACAAGAGGAAATTTTCTGATGCTGACCCGACTCCATCTCAAGGGATTCAAATCCTGGCGCGACACCGGCGACATCGGGCTGAAGCCGCTGACCGCAATCTTCGGGACAAACAGTTCCGGCAAGACCAGCCTGCTTCAATCCCTGCTTCTTCTCAAACAGACGGCGGATTCGCCCGACCGGTCACAGGTCTTCCACTTTGGCGACGGGAGAACGCTGGCAGACCTCGGCGACTTTCGCAGCACAGTCCACCGACACGCCTCCGACGGTTCTATCCACATTGCGTTTGACTGGGTGGTGGATCGCCCCGCGCGAGTGACCGATTCGAAAAACAACGACAGGCTTGTCGCTGCAAGCAAAAACCTTGGATTCAGCGTGCGGGCGGAACAACCGGCAACGAACGGGGGCCAGTCGGTTGCGGTAGCGCAGATGTCGTATAGCCTCGGCGACGCCTCGTTTGGCATGAATCGAAGATCCGGGGACAAACTCCGTTACCTACTTGTGTCCGCCGCCACGGATTTCAGTTTCATACGCGCCCGAGGAAGACAATGGCCCCTCCCTGCACCGAACAAGTGTTATGGCTTCCCGGACGCAGTCCGGGCCTATTTTCAGAATGCCGGTTTCGTGGCCGATCTCGAACTTGCGCTCGAAAAGCGCCTCGACAACATCTATTACCTTGGCCCGCTGCGCGCATATCCGGAGCGCCGGTACACTTGGACCGGCGCTCATCCGGAGGACATGGGGCGCGCCGGCGAATCCGTGGTGGACGCCCTGTTGGCCTCCCGCGCCCGGGGAGACAAAATCAGCCGCGGCCGGGGCAGAGAACGGGCCACTGTCGAACAGTACGTCGCGCAATGGCTCAAGAAGATTCAACTTATCCACGACTTCCGCGTGGATTCCGTTGCAAAGGAAAGCCCTATTTTCGAAGTCAAGGTTCGCCGGTCTCCACGGTCCGCGGAAGTTCTCCTCACCGACGTAGGCTTCGGCGTCTCGCAGATATTGCCGGTTCTGGCGCTCTGTTTTTATGTCCCGAAAGGATCCACCGTTATCCTGGAGCAACCCGAAATCCACCTTCATCCGTCGGCTCAGGCGGATCTGGCGGACATTCTGATCGATGCCTGGAAGAAACGCCAGGTGCAAGTGATCGTCGAGAGCCACAGCGAACACCTTTTGCGTCGACTGCAACGACGCATCGCCGAGGATGTAATTCCGGACAGCGAGGTTGGGCTTTATTTCTGCGAGACAGGAACCGACGGCTCGCGCATCACGGAACTGAAACTGGACGAATTCGGAAGCATAGGCAACTGGCCGAAGGATTTCTTCGGCGATCAATTCGGCGAGATCGCAGCCACGGACATTGCCGCGCTGGAACGCCGCCACAGGAGAAGCGAATAATGGAGGAAGTCGTCGTGGATACAAACGTCGCAGTGGTTGCGAACAAGAAATCCCCGCAAGCGAGCGCTGCGTGCGTCAAGCAATGCATACAGGAATTGAGGCGCATACAAAAAGACGCGGACCGACGCATTTTGCTCGATAGCGACGGACTGATACTGAACGAGTACCGAAGACAGTTGAATCCGTCGGGTCAGCCTGGATCGGGGGACGCCTTCTATCGGTGGCTGCGGGATAACCAGTGGACCGATGAGCACTGTCGCAAAATACGGATAACGCCCCACGACGATCGTGGCTTTGAAGAATTTCCAAACGATCCTGCCCTTGTCGGTTTCGACCGTGGCGACAGGAAGTTTGTCGCCGTGGCTGCGGCAAGCGGACAAAACCCGCCAATACTCAATGCATCCGACACCGACTGGTGGAACCACCGTGCGGCCCTGAAGCGAAACGGCGTCGAGGTTGCCTTTCTCTGCCCGGAACTCATGAATGCTCACAATCGCAACGTCCGGCAATAGGGAAACTTAGTCGGATCGCAGGAATTGCGTCCAGAAAGAATATCTGATGCTATGGCCTCACAAGAAACCCCGCCGGTGCACCTCCCCAGCCTCTCGATAAAGGGGTTCCGGGGCGTCAAGGACCTTTCCATTTCGCGCTTGGGCCGCGTAACGCTGCTGGCCGGCAAAAACAGCAGCGGCAAAACGACCGTGCTGGACGCTGTCCGAGTATATGCAGCGCGGGGTCATCCTGCCGTTCTGTCCGAAGTGCTGGGAAGTCACAGGGAAGTCGCTGAATTGACGAGCAGTCAAGGCCAGAAGAATAATATCGGCTCTCGTATAGAAGCGATCTTTCACGGACGAGATGCATCCAAAGACGCCATCTTTACAATAGGCCCGAACGACGATTCCATGCGATTGGTCGTTGAAGCGATTAACCCGGAGGAAGAAAGGTGGCCACACCGCCCTCCTAGCTATTCTTCCGCAGTCCCGTTACGAACGCTTATAGTCTCCTTTGGCGATAACAAGGAAATCGAGATTTTCTGGTATTTCTCTCCCTATGCCTTGAGCACCAAAACAGCCAGAGATCGCCGCGTTTATCAAGATGCAGGGTCTGTCAGTGAACATAAAATGCCCACCCCAATAGTGTGCGAATCTATGGGGCCCGGCCCGTTGGGCAGTGAGGAAATAGAAAGATTCTGGGATGTTATTGCACTAACCGACAAGGAAGAACAGATAGTATCTGCCCTGCGACTTATCCTCGACAAAAAAGTGGAGCGCATTGCGATGATCGGGAACGAAAGTGAAAGTCGACGAATGGTTGTCAGACTTGAAGGGCAAGCTTTTCCCGTTCCTATCGAAAGCTTCGGTGACGGCGCCCTCCGCCTGTTCGGCGTGGCCTTGGCCCTCATCAACAGCAAAGACGGTTTCCTGCTCATCGACGAAGTAGAAAACGGCATACACCATTCCGTACAACGGAACTTGTGGCGTATGATCCTTAAGACAGCAACCGAAAACAACGTGCAGGTGCTGGCGACGACGCACAGTTTCGATTGCGTGCGCGGCTTCGCGCAAGCGATGACCGAATACGAAGAGAACGACGGTGCGCTCGTGCGCATTGAGCGAGAAGATGAAGAAATGTGGGCCGTGGAGTATTCGAAAGACGACCTGAAAATTGCTGCGGAGCAGCATATTGAGGTAAGGTAGGTGCATGGACAATAACGATCGCGTCCTTCTTGTCGAGGGGCAACACGACGAACATGTGGTTTCACACCTGTGGTGCAGCCTCAATAGCTATAAGGGAAAACTCCCTTTCCAGGTCAAAGACAAGAAAGGCTACTCAAAGCTTCTTAAGGCTATCAAATCAGAAGTAAAGGCGCCTGATCTGAAGGTTCTCGGCATTATCGTAGACGCAAACGACAGCCCGGGATCCCGATGGGATGCTGTGATCAAGAATCTCGGAAAAGAAGGGGTCAAGCCGCCTCGCAGTCCCAATAAAACTGGCACAATCATCCCCGGCACGGTTCGCAGCCCCCGCATCGGCGTCTGGCTCATGCCTGATAATCAATCAGCGGGCGAACTGGAAGATTTCGTTGCAGAAATGATTCCCGAGGACGATCCGGTATGGCCAAGGTCAGATTCCTATATTCAAAGCATTCCAGAGGAGGGGCGTAAGTTTGCTGAGAAAAAGATCCTGCGAGCAAGGGTCCATGCTTGGCTCGCAGCAAGAAAAAAACCCGGGCAGATGGGCTTGGCTATTCGTGATAAAGACTTGGACGTAACCGGTCCGCTAAGCACAGCATTCGCAGATTGGCTGAGGAAGCTCCTTGAGCCGTCGCCTTGAACGCGGGCTGCATTGCGATATATTTGACGCAGTAGCGCAATTACTGCGCTTCGCCGTCCCCCGATGAATACAGGATCGTGCGTTTTCTTCCTTTTCCGGCAAGCAGGGGCGTTAGCGTCCTCTCACGCTTGGCGAGCCTGTCTCCCCAGAGGTTATCCTGCGCTGGGTTCAAACGTCGGGTATGCAGCATGCCCGGTCAGAATCGCGCAAAAGACCCACGATGCGCATGAAATAAATAATTCTGTAATAGACCTACTGCATATTATTTACATCCTTGCCGATGACGAACTGGAAACCCACAACGAGGCCATGAATCGACTGCTGGCCCTGCACGGCTTCTTGCAGCAGGAAAACCTTTTCGGGGAACGGAACAAACGAATCGAAAGAGCTATCGACAGCCAAACCGAACAAATACGCGCCCCTCTCCGTGTAACGATCCCGTAACGAAAAGCGATTTTATCGAGATCATCCCCCCGAATAATGGCCATTACGAACCGCGAACGGGTAGACAAGGCGATGGAACTGCTGCGCCAGGGACTAGCCCCCTACGTGGAGCGCGAATTCCTGAGCGAAAAAGGCAAAGCCGTTCCCCCGGAAAATCTCGAACGTCTTGCGAAGAACCCGAATCTCGCGGACCGGCCTGTCGGCGAATGGGACGTCGCCGCGCTCCTGAAACTGATGATGGCTACATGGCGGGAAGTGTTTCGCATGACGCTGGGCCACGCCGAGCGAAGCATGGTTTCGGAGTTGCTTGAATGGCGCAATGACTGGGCGCACCAAAGGCCCTTTTCCAGCGACGATACGGACCGTATGCTCGATTCGGCTGTGCGGTTGCTCACCGCCATGTCCGCCACGCAGCAAGCCGACGAAATCGACCGCATGAAGAAAGAGTTGCGCCGCCTCGTCTACGACGAACAGGTGCGCTCCGAAAAACGCAAGGCGGGCAGGTCTCTTATCGAAACGAGCGCAAGCGCCGCGCTTACGCCCTGGCGCGAAATCATCACCCCGCACAAGGACGTAGCGGGCGGGCGGTACCAGCAGGCGGAATTCGCCGCCGACCTTTGGCAAATCCATCTTGGCCAAGGCCCCGACGAATACCGCGATCCGAAGGAATTCTTTCGGCGCACCTTCCTTACCGAAAGCCTGAAACGCCTGCTGACGCAATCCGTCAAGCGGATCGCAAACGGCGCCGGCGATCCGGTGGTGCAACTTCAGACCAACTTCGGCGGGGGAAAAACGCACTCCATGCTGGCGCTGTATCACCTGTTCTCCGGCGCGCCTTCGGACGAACTCGCAGGCGCGGACGATGTGCTCAGAGAGGCAGACGTCCCTGCATTGCCCGAAGCGCGGTGCGTGGCGCTGGTCGGCAACAAGATTTCCCCCGGCAATCCCTTCCCGAAAAGCGATGGAACCAAAGTGCGCACGCTGTGGGGCGAACTGGCCTGGCAACTGGGCGGCAAGGAAGCCTACGAAACCATTCGGGCCGACGACGAAAACGCCACCAATCCCGGGGACAGACTCCGCGAACTGTTCAACGCATACGGCCCATGCGTCGTGCTGATCGACGAATGGGTCGCCTATGCGCGCCAACTTCACGACCGGAGCAACCTGCCCGGCGGCAGCTTCGAAACCCAGTTCAGTTTCGCCCAGGCGCTTACTGAATCCGCCAAACTCGCGGACCGGTGTCTGCTCGTAATCTCCCTCCCGGCTTCGGATACGGGCAGCTCGCCCCATGCGGAAGCCGACGACGTCGAGGTGGGCGGCGTGCGGGGCCGCGAAGCGCTGGATCGGCTCAGCAACGTCATCGGACGCCTCGAAGCGGCATGGCGTCCGGCAAGCGCCGAGGAAAGTTTCGAAATCGTCCGCAGGCGCCTGTTCGAACCGCTGGACGGCCCCGATGCGTTCAGACTACGCGACGTAACGGCTCGGACCTTTACAGACCTGTACCGGGGCCAGCGCGGCGAATTCCCGTCCGAATGCAGCAAGGCAGATTACGAAAAACGCATCCAGGCCGCCTATCCCATCCATCCCGAAATTTTCGACCGGTTGTACGACGACTGGTCCGCCCTGCTGAAATTCCAGCGTACGCGCGGGGTGCTGCGCCTCATGGCCTCGGTGATTCATTCCCTGTGGGAATCGGGAGATCGAAATCCGCTCATCCTGCCGTCCATGATCCCTGTGGACGACATCCGCGTACGGCCCGAACTCACCCGCTATCTGACGGACAACTGGGTCCCGATCATCGAAAAAGATATAGACGGGCCGAATGCCCTGCCGCTCAGGATCGATGCGGAAAGCCCGAATCTCGGCAAACTGAACGCCGCGAGGCGGGTCGCGCGCACCATCTTCCTCGGATCGGCTCCCACCACGCATGCGGCGCAACGAGGGCTCGAAGACCGGCGGGTCAAACTCGGTTGCGTGATGCCCGGAGAATCGCCCGCCGTATTCGGCGACGCGCTTCGCCATCTTACGAAGGAGGCCACCTATCTGTATCAGGACGGCTCGCGGGTATGGTACTCGACCCAGCCTACGGTAACCAAACTCGCGCAGGACCGCGCCGCCGAATACGAGCGCGACCAGGACAAAGTGAACGCCGAACTGGAAAGACGCCTGCGCAACGCGCTGCGCGACCGGGGCGGTTTTGCGCGCATACACGCCTTGCCGGGCGCCGCCTCGGACGTGCCCGACGACAAGGACGCCCGCCTCGTCGCGCTGACTCCGGAACATGCGCACAACAAAGAACCCAACAGCGACGCCATAAAAGCCGCCCGGAGCATTTTAGAGATGCGCGGCAATGCCCCCCGGCTCTACCGCAATACGCTCGTATTCCTTGCGGCGGACCGGGTGCGCCTGCAAGACCTCTCCGCGGCGGTATGCTCGTACCTTGCCTGGGAATCTATCCTGAACGAGCGGGAAGAACTTAATCTGGATCCGCACCAGACGCGCCAGGCGGAAGCGCAGAAGCAATCCGCCGACGAAACCGTACAGGCGCAATTGCCCGAAACCTGGCAATGGCTGCTCGCGCCCGAACAAAAATCCCCCAAAGAAAAAATCGTTTGGCAGCCCGTTTTGCTGCGGGGTTCCGACGGGCTGGCGGCGCGGGCGTACAAGCGGCTCGTACGCGAGGAAATGCTGGTCCGCGCGCTCGGCCCTACCATCCTGCGCAAGCACATGGACGAAGTGCCCCTGTGGCGGGACGATCACGTCGAAGTCCGGCGACTCGCGGACGATTTCGCGCAGTATCCGTACCTGCCGAGATTGCATGACGCCTCGGTATTGCTGGACTCCGTTGCCGACGGACTGGCGTGCCTGACCTGGGCGCAGGACACCTTCGCCTTCGCGGACAGCTACGACGAAAGCGCCGGGCGTTACTTGGCGCTTCGCGCCGGTGAAAACATCAAGGTGACGGAGGGGCACACCGGGCTGGTGGTCAAACCGGAAGCGGCCAAACAACAACTGGAGACGGGAATACCCGAGCCGCCACCCCCGACGCCAGACCCGCCCGGCGGAACGGGAGATTCGGGGAACGGCCCCGAACCAGGCCCGCCGCAACCCCCTCCCCGCCCCAAACGATACCACGGATCCGTGCAACTGGACGCGAACCGGGTGGGCCGGGACGCCGGACAGGTGGCCGAAGAAGTGATCGCCCACCTTGCGGGCATCGTCGGCGCCGACGTAAAAGTCACGCTGGACATAGAAGCGAATATTCCTTCGGGCGCTTCGGAACAGGTGGTGCGCACCGTCACCGAAAACGGTCGCACGCTGAAGTTCAGGGTGCAAGGGTTCGAGGAGGAGTAACGCCCCTGTCCTCGCACAACATTTCCAGGTCAATTTCAAATTGATTTTATATCAATTAATAATTGACCTGTCCGGAAAAGCGACACACTCCGGGCCAAGCCCATGATGCATGCCTGTTCCTGCTTCGCTTCGTCCAGCGCTACGAACCGGTTACATGCATGGAGCCCTTCTTCATGGTTTACGGACAAGCGCCCGGAACGTCGTTGCGCGGCCTGTATCGCCCGCGGGCCTATGTCTCACTGGTCTCGCCGCGGCGCATTCCACGGAACGGACACAGGCTCCGGCGCCCGGCCCGATCCCCTCGGCTCAAAACGCAAAAACACGACCTCCTCCTCGGGCATGCGATCCAATGGGATACGAACCCGGCTGCGCGTGTACGCCAGTGTCTCCCGGCGGCCTAATTCCCGACCCTCCCCGTCGTATGCCACCACCTCGCCTGCAAAGGGACGATCCAGCGTCTCCACCAGAAACGTCGCCGACAATGGACCGGCGAGCGATAGCGACAACAGCGTAGCGCGCAGTCGCGGAGCGTCCTCATCCGGTAAATACACGCCCGGCGCGCGCATCGTCGCGCGGGCCGTCCGGCCTCCCGTAACCTCCTCCGGCATACGATCCGCCCGCGCATACCGGCGAGGAGAAGACACAATGTCGAAAAAGGCCGCGTAGCCCGTCTCTTCCAGCGACGAAAGCGATTCCTCCCGCACGCCGTACCGCACGACGCTCCGCTCCCCAGGCGTCAGCGTCAAGGTCGCAGGATAAATATTCACTATCTCCGACAAATCCCCCAAACGAGAGGCGGCCTTATCCTCCACCACGATCTCGCGGCCGTCCTCCGTCGCCTCCGCATACCCGAACCGAGCCGACACGGATACCTCCAGCGGTACGAGCGACGGATTCGACAGCTCGAACGCGCCCGAAGGCGCCTCCCGCGTCATGAACGCCATGTCCGGGTAGACGCTCAGACTCTGCTCCTGCGTCAAGGCCGCGGGAACTCCTCGCGACGCGCTGAAACGAACGCCTCCAGGGCCTATCGCGATCACCTGCCGAGCAGGCAGCACGGTTACCTCCGCCTCCACCGAGTGCGTCTCCTCGCCCGTGTCCGTACGAAGAATCACGTCTATGTTCCCCGCATAGCGGCCCGGAGCGACCCCGGACAGGTCCAACTCGCCCCCGAAGCGAAGCAGGCGGCAGTCCGACTCCGAAAGCGTCGCTTGCGTGAATGAACCGCCTATCGTCTGCGAAAAAAGATGATCGCACGACGCAGCGTACGACCAGTTGGGCGCAAGAACGAGCGAAGACGCCTCGACAGCGCCCGCGCGCTTGAGCGCCACCGGCGAGACCAGCTCGATGGACAACGCCATCTCCCCGTATTCATCGAACGCTTCGCTGCCGTTCGCCGAAAGCGTCATGCGCCCCCCATGGTACGGTCCCGATACGTAGGTCGATATACGATCCGTCACCGGATCAAGCGACACCTCGGCGTCCGCCGACTGCGCCCCGAAACGCAAGGATGATACGCTTACCGTCACGCCAGACGCCCTGTTCAGCACCGTCACCGCCACCTCCGCCGTCGCGTCCTCCGCATTCGCGGCGCTCGCCGTGAGCGCGTACTCGTAGACCTCGTCGCGCTCCACATTATCGGGCACGTAGAAGATCGGAGACGATATGTCCGTCGCGCTCAGCAGCGCCGCGTCCGACGTACCCCCGCGCGCCGTCCAGGCATACGCGTAGGCCGGGCTATCCCCCGGAGCGTCCGAAGCCGAGCAATCCAGTTCAATGTCCTCCGATCCCTCGTATGCAACCGGGTTCGGAATCGCGCAAACAACGCGCAATGGCCGCTTGTTCAGCACCGTCACCGTCACCTCCGCCGTCGCGTCCTCCGCATTCGCGGCGCTCGCCGCGAACGCGTATTCGTAGGTCTCGTCGCGCTCTACATTATCGGGCACGTAGAAGATCGGAGACGATATGTCCGTCGCGCTCAGAAGCGCCGTGTCCGACGTACCCCCGCGCCCCGTCCATACATACGCGTAGGCCGGGCTATCCCCCGGCGCGCCCGAAGCCGAACAACCCAGTTCAATGTCCTCCGAATCCTCGTATGCAACCGGGTTCGGCGTCGCGCAAACAACGCTTAACGGCCGCTTGTTCAGCACCGTCACCGTCACCTCCGCCGTCGCGTCCTCCGCATTCGCGGCGCTCGCCGCGAACGCGTATTCGTAGGTCTCGTCGCGCTCCACATTATCCGGCACGTAGAAGGTGGGGGACGATATGTCCGTCGCGCTCAGCAGCGCCGTGTCCGACGTACCCCCGCGCCCCGTCCATACATACGCGTAGGCCGGGCTATCCCCCGGCGCGCCCGAAGCCGAGCAATCCAGTTCAATGTCCTCCGAACCCTCGTATGCAACCGGGTTCGGCGTCGCGCAAACAACGCTTAACGGCCGCTTGTTCAGCACCGTCACCGTCACCTCCGCCGTCGCGTCCTCCGCATTCGCGGCGCTCGCCGTGAACGCGTATTCGTAGGTCTCGTCGCGCTCCACATTATCGGGCACGTAGAAGGTGGGGGACGCTATGTCCGTCGCGCTCAGCAGCGCCGCGTCCGACGTACCGCCGCGCCCCGTCCAGGCATACGCGTAGGCGGGACTATCCCCCGGAGCGTCCGAAGCCGAACAACCCAGTTCAATGTCCTCCGAGCCCTCGTATGCAACCGGGTTCGGGGTCGCGCAAACAACGCGTAACGGCCGCTTGTTCAGCACCGTCGCCGTCACGCCCGCCGTCGCGTCGTCCGCATGCGCGGCCGATACGGTAATCGCGTACTCGTAGACCTCGTCGCGCTCCACATTATCCGGCACGTAGAAGATCGGAGACGCTATGTCCGGCGCACTCAGCAGATCGGTGTTCTGCGTCGCGCCGCGCCCCGTCCAGACATACGCGTAGTCGGGATTATCGCCTGGCGCGCCCAAAGCCGAACAACCCAGTTCAATGTCCTCAGACCCCTCATAGACCTCGCCGGGATCCGAACAAGCCAGGCTCAATGTAGCCTTGTTCAGCACCGTCACCGCCACCTCCGCCGTCGCGTCGTCCGCATTCGCGGCCGATACGGTAAGCGCGTACTCGTAGACCTCGTCGCCCGAAACCGAAGAAGGCACGTCAAAAACGGGATTGGGGATGTTCGTCGCGCTCAGGCGCGACGTATTCGCCGTATTCCCCCGAGCCGTCCAGACATACGCGTAGTCGGGATTATCGCCCGGCGCGCCCAAAGCCGAACAACCCAGTTCAAAGTCCTCAGACCCCTCGTAGACCTCGCCGGGGGCCGAACAAATCAGGCTCAATGCAACCTTGTTCAGCACCGTCACCGTCACGAACGCCGAAGCAGACTCCGCGCGGGCGGCCGAGACGATAAGCGCGTACTCGTAGGTCTCGTCGCGCGCTACCTCATCCGGCACGTAGAAGATCGGAGACGCTATGTCCGTCGCGCTCAGAAGATCGGTGTTCTGCGTCGCGCCGCGAGGCGTCCAGGCGTATGCGTAGCCGGAGCCGCCCGAAGCCGCGCAGTCCAGCGGAAAGTCCTCAGATCCCTCGTAGACCTCGCCGGGGGCCGAACAAACCAGACTCAATGCAACCTTGTTCAGCACCTGCACCGTCACGAACGTTGAAGCAGACCGCCCCTCAGACGACACGGTAAGCGAGTACTCGTAGGTCTCGTCGCGCTCCACATTACCGGGTACGTAGAAGATCGGAGACGATATGTTCGTCGCGCTCAGGCGCGCCGTACTCGCCGTATTCCCCCGAGGCGTCCAGACGTATGCGTGACCGGAGCCGCCCGACGCCCGGCAATTCAGCCTGAAGTCCGCCGATCCCTCGTAGACCGGACTGACAGACGCACAAGCGACGCTGATAGACGACGGCGGCGGCTGAACCGGTCGAATCCCGCTGCCCACCGTCACCATCACGTTATGCAGATCCCCGGTATCCGTACTGGATATCACGTGGAGTCGGTATAAGAATACCCCGTGGTGGGGGGCCGTGAAGGTGGGGTCCCTTCTATTCCTGTCGGCGCCGTGGCCCAAGGCATTTACGTCGTCTCTATGCTCCTCATTCGCCGTCCATTCGTACCGGTAGAGGGAGCCGCCCGGATCGCCGTCCGCCGAGCAGGCCAGTACGATTGTATCTCCCGTATCCGCCACTGTGTAGGGATCGCCCGGACACTCCACCGTTATAGCAGCCTCAGGCGCCGCATCCGCGTCGGGCGCCGGCGCCAAAGCGTTCTCTGCAACTTGCGCGCCTTCCGGATCTCCAACGACCGTCACCGTCACCCTGCGGCGCGCCATGCGCTGCTCTCCGGAGGCAGAAAATGTCATGCTTGCTATGTAATGGTATTCTGCGCCCGCGCTGCCGGGCGGCGCCGTAAACAAAGGCGACGACAGGCGCGTCGCGGCAAGGGGAGCCATGCTCGTGCCCCACAGGCCCTCCCATTCCCACAATATCGACGCCCGCTCCTCGTCGTAGTCCATGCGCGACGACAACGGATCCGCCCCCTCGCAATCGAGCGCAACGGTTTCGCCTTCTTCCACCACGACCTCCGGCGGACAATACATGCTCGGACGATTGCTCGATACGAACACTTCCACCTCAGACGACGACGAAAGGCCCGTAACGCGGGACGTTGCTGTCAATCGGTACCGGTAACGAAACGTCGTCTCCCGCGAACCGAACGACTCCAGCGTATGGTGCGCCGGAACCTCCGGAGCAATCACCGAAGGAGCCGGGCTGTTCTCAGGAAGCAGCCTTGGATTGTCCAGGTAGTCCCGCGTCGTACCCCCCACAGGCTCCCACGAATACTCCAGATACTCCTCCCCCGAAGCATCCCATGCATGGCACTCGATCGCGCCCGTCTCCAGCTCCTCCAGAAACACCGCTGCGGGACACGCCAGACGAGGGGGCGCCTGTCTATCGAATTCGGCGGCGCGAACAAGACCGGAAGACTGATCAGTCAGGCCGGGCGCTTCCGGAAAAAGAAATTCCCCTTCCGCTCCCGGACCGAATCCGAACGGATCCGGCGCCTTGCCCGCTAAGCAGCCCTCCCCGAGTTCGTCAGGAATCGTAAAGGGATCGCACGCTTCCTGCAGGCCATGCGGCCTGACCGATTCCCCCGAAACGCCCTCCACCGAGACCGCTACCGAGGCGGTTTGGCGCGCGCCCGCGGCCATCGCCGTCAAACGATACCGGTATTCCGCGTACTGTTCTGCGGAAGGAGCCGTGAACAGCGGCGCCCTTTCGTCCGCGCCGCTCAGCAAATGAAGACCATCGCCCGAAAGCGATTCCCAGCCGTAGCGAACGCCTTCCTCCGGAACGCCTGTCGCAGAACACGAAAATACGATAGACGAACCCGGCTCGACAACAAGGCGGGATGGACAGGACAACGCGAAAGATTCCCCGAAAACGCCCCCGCCCTTCACCGGAAATCCACCTTCCTCAATGACCTGACCCTGCGCCGCAGAAACGCATGCCAGAGAGCCAACGACAACCGCGCGCGCGAGGCGTTGGAATATCGCGCGGCGCCTGTCTGCAAGAACCGAATGCAAAACCCCCGCCAGCCTGCCGAAAATGCGCCGAACCCGTACGTCACGCCCTGAAATCTTACGCATCGCGCAAGCCCGGCCAGACACATCGCGCGCCCTGCGGCAAACCTCTTTTTTTGTGGGGAGTCATGTTTTTCATGAGACAGGCAAGAAGCCCCCATTATACTTAATATTACGAAACAAATATGACCATTGCAAAAATGACGTATGGCCATCAATAACCGGGAACGGGGCGGCGGCAAAGCGCCGGAATTGCCGCAGGGAGCTTAGCCCCCTACCCCTCCGCCAGCACATAAATATCCGGCAGGCGCCGACCGGCTTGCCGGTAATCCATCCCGTAGCCGATCAGAAAGCGGTTGGGCGCCTCGAACCCTACGTAATCGAGACCCACATGCGCGCGGGCCGCTTCGGGCTTGTGCAGGAGCGTAGCGATACGAAGGGAAGCCGGCCTCTGCTCCTTGATGCGCTCCATGAGATACGCCATGGTAAATCCGGTATCCACAATGTCTTCCACCACAATGACATGGCGCCCGGCCAGGTCCATGCGGCCCACGCCCTCCTGCTCGACGACCCGACCGCTGGACGTCTTTCCGCGCCCGTACGACGAAAGCCTGCAAAAATCCACTTCGCAATCTATCGCAAGCGCGCGCAGCAAATCGGCGAGAAACATGCAGGCGCCTTGCAGCACCCCGACGAACACCGGATTCTTCCCGGCGTAGCGTATAGAAATCTCCGCTCCTATTTCAGCGACCCGGCGCCGGATCGTTTCGCGGTCAATGTATAATTCGAAGCGCTCGCCCCGGCGCTGCACGGAAGCATTGACGGTTCCGGCGACATGGGGCGCAGCAGAAGCATCGGATAGATCGGGCATGGGAAAGCGCGGGAAAAGAAGGTTTGCATCCTTTACGAACAAGCATATTTATTGTTTTTTCGTAAATCGCAACCGGACCACCTCCGAAGAATCTTCCCTAACGCGCGCCTGCTCTGAAATCCGCAGCGGAAGCACCCATACGATCCGCCCGCCGGACTCCACCACCTGAATCCCGCGTTTCCGATGCGGCGGCACGCGCTCGTCCGTCAGGAAATCGCTGACCTTCTTCCCCTGCGACATGCCGAGCGGCGCGAACCGGTCCCCTGCAACCCACGGACGGACACGCAGAGGAAACCGCGCCGCGCGCGCATCCAGATACGCCTCGTCAGGCGCCCCCGCGGAAAGATCGTCGGGAGGCGCTTCAAGCCGCTCGGCATGAAGATAACCCCCGGAAATCTCAAGAATCCCTTCCCCGGCGAGACAACGTGACGCAGCGGAGGCGCCCGCCTCCCCGGACCCGGATTCCGCAGGCGCAAACACAACGCGGCCTCGCTCCCGCCACGCAACCGTATCGCCGAATACGAGCCGCTTGCCCGGCTGCATGGCCATAAGCCCTTCCAGGCGATCGGCGGCGCGGGCGTCCGCCTCGAACCCGGGCGCCCACCGGTGCAGCGCTTCGATGAAAACGCGTCGGCGCAAAACAGGCGGCAACGCGCGCGCAGCAGCTTCGTCCACGGCGCAGTCCCCGGTCAACGCCGTTTCGAAAGCCGCCTCAAAGGCGTCGCGCAAAACCTCGTCCACATAGTCCCGGACGAGCGTCCCGGACCGGGCGATGTTTTCCGCGACGGCGTCCCCGAAATGCTGTTCGACAAGGGGCATAATGCGCTCCCGCAATGCGCCGCGCCGGTATCTGGAGAGGGTATTCGATGCATCCTCCCGCCACGCAAGGCCCCTAACGCGCGCATACGCCGCAATATCGCGCCGCCGCTCGGCCAGGAGGGGACGCACCACCTCCACAGAGGATCCGGGAGAAATCTTCCGCCGCGCAGGCATCCCCGCCAATCCTTCGAGCCCCGAACCCCGAAACAGGTTCAGCAGCACAGTCTCCGCCTGATCGTCGCGGTGATGGCCAACCGCCACCTTGTTGCAGGACATGGCCCGCGCCGCCTCTTCGAAGACGGCATACCGGATATCGCGGGCAGCCTGCTGCACGGACGCTTCGGACGGCCATGCTCCCTCAAAGACATGCACGAGCAGGTCAATGTCCCGTTCCGCGCACCAGGCCCGCGCGAAGGCTTCGTCCGCATCCGACGCCTCCCCGCGCAGCCGGTAGTTGACATGCACGGCGCGCACGGGCGTCCCCAGCGCAATCAACACGGAGGCAAGGACGATCGAATCCATCCCGCCGCTCAGGCCGACCAGCGCAGGCTCGCCGGCTTCCAGCAAAGCATGCCGACGGAGAAACGTATCAATGCGTCGCTCGAAGGAGTCCATGCCGCGCGCCGTCAATGCCCGAAGCGCTTCTGCAACTCCTCCATAGGCAGTCGAATGACCGTGGCCCGACCCCTCGGACACGCATAGGGCGTTTCGCAGGCGAAGAGCTGGTCGATTATCGAGCGCATTTCCGCAGGAGCAAGGATGGCGCCTGGCCGGATGGCCCCGCGCTGCGCCAGGCTCTTCGCCAGGCGATCCGCCCGGCTCGCCCCAACTTCCTCCGGATGGCGGCGATACCGATCCAGAATATCTTCCAGCAAAACCTCCTGATCCCCGGAATGTATTTCCGAGGGTACGCCCCGAACCACCACGGTCCGGTCCTCGGACAGATCAATATCGAATCCAAGCGCGCTCAGGTCCGGCAGCAGTTCCTTGAGCAATGCAAAGTCGGCGGGAGGAAACGCGACGGCGTGAGCAAACAGCAATTGCTGGGCCAACCCCTGCCCCTCTCGAAGACGGCCCAGCGCCTGCTCGTACAGGATGCGTTCGTGCGCGGCATGCTGGTCTATAATCATCAGGCCCGACTTGATCTGCGTAAGAATGTAGCGGCCGTGCAGTTGCCAAAGCAGCATATCCGCATCCCCGGAAGCCGTATCGGGAATCGGCAAGGACGCCGCGCCGCGATACAGCGCTTCGGATTGTTCGCCCGCATCCGGATCTTTCGGGCGATACGTCGCCCACTGATCGGATACCCCGGCCGGATACGTCGGGGACGCTCCGGAAGCATCCGACGAGCGAGGCAATCCGGGAACCACGAATTCCGTTCCGGGCGACCGCAACGTCCAGGGTTCCGAAGGGTCTGGGGCCGCAGCGGCGGAGGGGGCGGGGGAATCATCAAGCGACGGCGTAAACAGCATGGCGCCAAGCCCCTTCCGCGCAACCGCATGCATAAATCCGTACACGCCCCGTTCGTCGTCGAACCGCACCTCGGCCTTGGCCGGATGCACATTGACGTCGACGCGAGACGGGTCCACCGACAGGAAAACGCAAAAAAACGGCCACGCTCCCTCGGGGAGAAGCCCTTCGTACGCCGATCGTATCGCATGTCCCAGCGAACGACTCTTGACAATCCGTCCATTGACGAACAAAAACTGCTCGCTGCGATGTTTCCGGTGCAATTCGGGCATGCCCACAAACCCATGCGCGCCCAGATAACTCGACTGCTCCTCCACGGGAATAAGCATATCGGGGTACTTGTCGCCGAACAGGGCGCCAATGCGGGCGCGAAGCGCCTCGGCGGGCGAGCCGGACTCGGCGGGCAACCGATGCATTTCCGCATCGTCGTGAATCAGCGTGAAGGCCATATCGGGACGCGACAGCGCAAGCGCCTGAAACGTCTCCACGATATGCCGGAGTTCGGTGGCCGGGGTTTTGAGAAAATTCCGGCGGGCGGGCACATTGTAAAACAGATTGCGCACCGCAATGGACGTGCCGTCCGACATGGCGCGCGGCTCAGGAGAAGAAATGCGTCCGCCCTCGTTGCGAATGCAGCATCCCGCCGCGTCCGAGGCCCGTTTGGTGCGCAACTCAACCTGCGCCACCGCCGCGATCGAGGCAAGGGCTTCGCCCCGGAAACCAAGGGTGCGAATGCAATTCAGGTCCTCCGCGGAAAAAAGTTTGCTCGTGGCGTGCCGTTGAAAACAGGCGGCGGCGTCTTCCGGGCTCATGCCGCACCCGTCGTCCACGATCTGGATCAATTCCGCGCCCGCTTTTTTCAGAATCAGCGTAATGGCCCCGGCCCCGGCGTCCACGGCGTTTTCCAGCAATTCCTTCGCCGCCGAGGCGGGGCGTTGCACCACCTCGCCCGCAGCGATTTTATTGGCGAGCGCCTCCGGCATGACCCGGATGCGTCCTTCCATATCCATGGCTACGTCATGCGCCATACGACCACAAGAAACGGCATGTGCAAAGCAAAGGGCAGGAACGGGATCAACCCAACTGAAGATACGTGAACAAGGCCATCGCCAGCAAAATAACAAACAGGATGATTCCCGCCGGATTTCGCCGTTTGCGCCGCGAAAGGCTCTTTATGCGCATGCGATGGCGCAAATCCTGATCCTTTTTGGGATCGTAAAATCGCGGCTCGTAGGAAAACCGACGATGCTTTGCACGAGAACCCGGCGAAAAAACACCCATGATGTCCTGTCCCCGCGAACGTGACGCGCTGAGCGAAGTGGTTTTGACCAGAGTATTCTGAAAACATACGCGAGGCGGCGCAACCCGTTCCGAAATACGGCCGTGCGCCATGGCGCCTGGCGGCTCCGGGGCAGCCTGGTCCGCACCCCCTACAAAACGCCCACGCCAAAGCGCAGATACAAATACACCGCTGCCGCTACCGGAAGCATGGCGTCGAACCGGTCCAGCACCCCGCCATGCCCCGGCAACAGCGAGCCGGAATCCTTGGCGCCGGCCAACCGCTTCAGCCGACTGGCCGCAAGGTCGCCCAACTGCCCCAGCGCCCCGCCGATCCCGCCCAGAACCAGCATGTGTCCCCAGGGAGCCACCTCATGCGCAAGCGCCTGAAACAGCGCCGCCGCCGCAACGCCCCCGACCACACCGCCGATAGCGCCCGCCCATGTTTTCCTGGGAGATACTTCGGGCGCCAGCGGACGCCGCCCGAAAAGACGTCCGGCGACGAACGCCAGCGTATCGGCCGTCCAAACGATCACAAAGACCGCCAGCGTCAGCCAGAAGGCCGAACGGTCGTCGATCCCCAACCCGTTCGCAAAACGCAATTCGATCAAAAACGCCCACAACGTACTCGGATATGCAATGCCCAGCAACGTAGCCCCAAGGCGGCGCGTACCTGGCGAACCGGACGCGGCTCCGCCCTTGCCCGACAAACCGGAATAAAAGGGAAAACAAGCCACGACCCCTACGACGACGGCCGCCGCCACGTACAGCGCAGGACGCCAGGCGGCTTGCAACACGAATAGCGCGCCGATAAGCAAACCCGGAATGCGATGCGGATGCAACCCTCCCTCTTCCAGCAGGCGGTACACCTCATGCTGGCATATCAGGGCCAGCGCCAGCACGAACAAGGCGAACGGCCACGGGCCAAGGTAAAGCAGGCCCACAACAGCCGGGATGCCCACCAGGGCGGTTAGCAAGCGAAGAAGAATGCTTTTGTACACGGGCAAAAAACACTGAAAAGGGCCGAAATGGACGGCGAACGACTTAAGGATCCTCTGATCAAGTCCGCAAATCTCAACGTATCCTTATTCACGCAGAAAACCCGGAAGCGTTTCAGGAACGACCGCATGGCCGCCGCGCTGCGCCGCATTGCGCTCAATGGCCAGCACACACAGAATAAACAAAAACGCGCCAAGAAGAATCAGATACCACGGCACGGCGATCTGTTCGATATCCATGATTTCAAGTTCTGGGCGGCGGGCGACGTACGCGCCCATCGCTACGGCCACGGCATTGTTCGCAAAATGCACGAACACGGCGGGCCAGATGCTTCCGGTGCGCCATGTGAGATACGCCATGAACACGCCCAGCGCCGCCAGCGGCAATACCTGCGAAAAACGCAGATGATACAGGGAGAAAACAATCCCCGAAAACAGAACGCCGCCCGCAACGCCCAAACCGCGCTCGGCCTGCCGCTGCACATAACCTCGAAAAAACAATTCCTCACACAAGGCCGGCGTAAGCGCCAGCACGCCCACCTGAAACGCAAGGTTCGTATCGACATGGAGGACTTGCCGAATGAGTTCCATCTGCGAGGCTTCGAATTCCCGAATGAATTCCGGAAGCGGAAGCGCGCCGTTCGCCATGCTCAACCACTGCACCACGGGCAACAGCGCCATAAACGCCGCCGCCGCAGGCAGCGCAAAGGACAAATCCATCCGCCGCACCCGAAGAAAAGCGACGGGGCGATGCGTATGCATCCGCGCAAGCCACCATGCGGGCAGGCACAGGCCCAACGCTTGCCCGATCGTATTCGCTACGAGAAAAAGGTTCGCATGCTCCGCTGCGAGCAAGGCCGGATCGACGCGCAACGCCTCCAGGCCGACTCCTTGCATCGCCAGAAGCGCCGCAAGGGCAAGCGGGGTAATGATCATCTGAAACAGAATAAACGCCCCGATCAAAGCGGCGCAAGTCGTCCACAACGGCGAAAAACCGCGGCGCTCGAAATATCCGTCCAGCGGCACAAGCCCCGACGCATCCGGCGCAGCCCCTGCGGCGCCGGACTCCCGGGGCGCGCTATCCGGGGAAAGCATTTCGGAAGATTCGTCCATACGGCGTACAGGCAAAAGGAAAGCGATGGGAAACGCAAAAGATCATGGCGACAAGGGAACCTCGCAGCAGCGAATCGTTATGTATGGCGCGGCAACCGCATGCGCCCGTAGCTCAGTTGGATAGAGCGTTGGATTCCGGTTCCAAAGGCCGGGGGTTCGAATCCTCCCGGGCGCGCCATTTCGCAATTCCGCGTGTTGGGGTTGTCTAACGTCCTGGGAGGCATGGCGTGTTGGCCAGCAAACATCATAAACGCAATCGGTCGGACATCCAGGTGAATGTTTGTTGAGGCCAGACTTCCTGCCACGCCTTATACTCCGATGGCCGTATCCGGTACCGCGCGAAATTACCTTCATGACAGGTCATTCGGCGCATCCTGGAATGAAAGCGGCGAAAGGTTGGGCTTAATGCCCCTGTGTTATACCATTAAGGATACTCTGATTAAGTCCGCAAAGATTCAGAGGCTGACAGGCGCTTCACGACCGCGACAACCCGAATCCACCGTGTGTTTCGCTGATTTCAATAAACGCCATCATGTCGTTTTTTACGCGTGAAAGTGAAGCGCTGATCAAAGTGGAGTTAATCAGCGCTTCCTTAAGATAAGAATTTCGGCCTTGGCCCCCGCCCGCGCGAGGGGATTTGCACAAAGCCAAAGATAATGACTGAGGATGGGCGATTTCGGGATATCCTTGTCCTAAAACCTCCATGTGACCGTAGCGGACAGTTCCGGCGCGCGGTGCATTCCGTATCCCGCATAGCCTACGACCATGCGCGTTTCGATGCGGCGATTGTGGAGGCGGGCCGCAATGGCGGCGTCGAACGCAGCCAGCACATGATTCAACGCCAGAAACGCCGAGGCCCGCGAAGCGCGGCGAAGCAATGTGTTGGCGTGCGCATGATCCTCGGCGTAGTCCAGAAAACGGCCTTGCACATTCGGCTTGGAGCCGTTTGCGCCCGTCCGCTCCGGATCGATGGCGCCGGTAAAATTCTCGCCGCTTTTCCAGGCGGGATAATCCACCCAGCCCGGCGCAAACTGGTAATATTTTCCGATCAGCTCGTAGTACTGCTGCTCCCCGAAGTACGGAATTTCGTGCGAAAAAGTCGCCCCGGTTTCCGGGTGCCATATCTCGTGCTCGACCGCCCGCATAGCGTCGAAGAATTTCTGAACCGTCTGGCGATCAGCCTCCGTCCAGGTCTCCGGCGACCCGAAATCGATCCCGGCGGGCGGAGAGATCGTAGCGACATGCAACGTTCTGTCCTCCGGCGCCACGCCCGCCTCCAGCCACGCCGCGTAATCATTCAGCCAGGAAGCATACTGACTCGGATCCCAAAACCGGTGCGCATAGGCCTGATAGGCTCTTGCGCCCTCGCGCCCCTGGTCCTTCCATGTGAAATATGCAATAAGCAAGCCGCCTTCCAGCGCCGCCGCCGCCGCGGAGCGTATCCAGTTCCGGTTATAGGCTTGCCCAAGCCCCGGCAGCGCCAGCGACATCCCGAACGCCATGGGTACGCTGCGCGACGCGCCGGCGACAACCTGTCCCGGCATTTCCTGATGCAATACGCCGGACCGCAGTTGCGCCGCCGAAGCGGTTTTGATCAGCGTATCCTCAACAATATCTTGCGCCGCCAGCGGCGCGGTCAAGGCGACAAGCGCCGCAAGCCCCGTGCATATCCAAGCGAATCTTTTCATGGCGGACCTCGTATCCTAAAGCCAGGGAGCGACCATCCGCTCGAACGCCGCCATGCTCTGGGCGCCCAGCGCAAAGTCGCGGATCACGCCTTCCCGATCAATGGCGTACGTCGTGGGACGAATCTGGAGCGTGCGGCGGAACGGATCGGGAAGGGCGTCGAAATATGCGTCCTGTACGTATCCCGCGACCGTGCCGAGCGGCAACTCTTCGTTGAAATCCACGAGGGTAGCCCGCGATTCGTCCGAAATCGTAAGCACAACGAGGCCCTCGTCCGCATAGCGATCCTGAAGTTCGTTAAGGGTCGGCAATTCTTCCAGGCACGGCGCGCACCAGGTAGCCCACCAGTTCAGCAAGACGACCTGCCCGCGGTAATCGGAAAGCCGCATCTCGTCTTTCGAATCCAGCCCCACGAACGTAAAATCCGGGGCAGGCGCGCCCAACTCCGTGCTTTCCAGTCGAGGTTCTCCGGAAACAACGAACCCGCCCCCCGAATCGACCTGATACGTGACGTACAACAGCAACCCGGCCGTCGCGACGAGCGCCATCGACATAAGCGCCCCCAAACGCTCTGCGGCGCCCGAAGGAAGCAGCGAGCCGGTCTTCCGGCGCAGAAATATCAGAAAACCGACTCCGGCGGCAATCATGCCGACGGCTGCGAAATAGGAAAGTGCGAAATCCATGCGCCAAAGCGATGCAATGCGCCGTTAAAGGTCAGGGATACGGTGATTAAAAAGATCGAAGCATGACGTCCTTTGCGCGCGAACGCGACGCGCTGAGCGAAGCGGTTTTGATCAGCGCATCCTATAGATCGAAGTCGAAGAGCAACCCGACATGCCACAGCAATTCGCGCCCGTACCGGACAAAGCGGCTCCCGTCCGCCGTCAGGAAATCCTCATCCGGTTCGAACGTGAACGCGTCCAGTCCATATGTGGCGCTGACGAAAAAGGCGGTGGGCAAAAGATAAAAAGACCCCAGCCCCATGCGCAATTCCGCGCCTATGTCGCGGCGCATGTCCGCAATGTTCGGCGCCCCTCCGCTCCACGCAAGAGCGGCGTCCGCGTAAATGCGGCCGTATATCTTGTCAAAATACGCAAAGAGCATCTGCTTTGATGCATAAGGCCATATCGGGAAATGATAGGCCGCCTGGAACCATAAGGTTTCGTTGCCGCCAAGGGAATAGAACGGATACCCCCGCGCGCGCAACAGGCCGCCCGCATAGTCATTGTAGAAATCGTCCACCTCACCCCCGAGAATGGCGCTGGCGCGAAGCCGAAATCCCAAGCCGTGGCTTCTGGATTCGCGCAAGCCCGAAAGTCGAAAACCTGCCCGCGCGTCCAGAGTGAGCCGGTGGTTGCGTCCGCCTTCGTACGAGGGCACGAGCGCGCCGTCCTCCACGTCGAATCGCTGCAGCAACCGGCCCGATTCCATTTCATAATGCAGGTCGGCGCGGAACTGTCGGGGGAGCACATTGCTGTGGCGGTGGAGTTTCCGGGTATGGAACCGCGCACTCGCCATAAACGCCCGGCCTATGAAATAGCGGGAACCCGAACCAGGCACATAGCCATTTTCCTCCCTGGAGAAAAACCGCTCGGTGGCCACGCGGTACGGACTGTACCGATACCCGATCTCAAGGAGCAAGGCCTTGTTCACCTTGCTTCGGGCGAAGATATCGCCCTCCCACAGGCTGTAGGCGATATCCACATGCGTCGTATCCGGATAACAGGCCGTACAGGGAAATTCTTCGATCCGCAGGCCATTCTCCACATTTCGCCGAATGTTGTATAACTCAATGGAAAATTGCGGCGCCCAGCGCCTGGGCAAAAATCTGAAGCCGCGATTGTATGCAATGGTCACGAAAGCGTCCCGTTCCATTTTCAGCAGATTGGATGGGGACAGAAAATCGCCCACGCCGTCCGCCGCGCTGGAGCCCGGCCCCACCATGATTCCCCCGAAAAAGGACATTTCCTCGAGTATCTCCCGCGAATTCACATACACCCCGAATTTGGTCGTGCGCCAGAGATGCCCTCCGATGGAGCGCTGCGGCGCCCGCGCATCCAGCCTCCGGCCGCGCCGGGATACGTAATTGTCGATACGCAACACCGGGGAAAATCCGAGCGGCGTAAACACATTGCGGTATTTCTCTACCTGTTCCGGCGCCGCGGCGTCCGCCTCGCCTTCCGGCGCGATATCCTCGCCGTCTTGCTTGCCGAGCGCCCGCAACATGGCGTCCCCGTCGAACGGACGAATATCCGCATCGGTATGCGCATCCGGCATGGGCCATGAGACGATCGCCGACGGATCTGCCTCCGGTTTGCCGGCTATTTCAGGCGGAGCGTACGTTGTCGGATCCGGAATGGGCGCGGGACGATCCAGCATCGCGATGCGGTACCCGCCCGCATCGTAGCGCGCAAACGCCATCGCGCCGTCCGGGGCGATACGGGGCATGAAAGCGCCTCCGGTCACATTGGTCAGCGCTTCGGGCGAAGCATCGGCGACGCCCCCCTGATCGTTGAGGCGAATCCGGTAGATATTGAAAATTCCCGACCGATCCGAGGCGTAATACAACCAGTCGCCGGAAGCGTCAAGCGCGGGCGAACGTTCGTCCGCATCCGAGACAAGCACCTCTTCCGGCTCGGCGGAGCGCCCATCGACCGCCACCCGATAGATGTCCCGACCGCCTCCCCGCGAAAGCGTCAGATAGACCCACTCGCCGTCCGGATGCCAGACCGGTTCCGCCGCCTGCGTGCCGTCGTGGTAGTGCGTGAGCCGCCGCGCCTCGCCGCGCGCCACGTCCAGCGCATACAGATTGGCGCTGCCGTCGGATTGCCCCAGAAACGCGATCTGCGAACCGTCCGGGCTGTAAGCCGGGGCCGCCGCGCGCAGGTCGTAGGTCAACCGCTCTGTTTCCTTCGTCTGCGGATCGAACCGGTGCAAATCCGAAAAGAGATACCCCTCTGCATTGGTTTTCGTGCGCGCGTACGCGAGGTGGTTTCCTTCGGGATGCCAGGTTACGGTCCCGCTCACCCCGGCTTTCGTCTTCTGCGCATAGCCCAGAGAGCAGATGCGCCGGCCCGGATGCAAGCCGTCCGCCGCCGTCCCGAACGACCCGTCCGGCCCTTCCAGCCGGTGCGCGATCGTCTCGCCCGTCTCCCGGTCCAGAATGTACAGGGACGACTGATTATAGTGCTCGCCCTTGTTCGACACATAGGCGAGATGGCGCCCGTCCGGCGAAAAACGAGGATAAAAATTGCTGAACCCCTCCGCCTCGATCAAATGCCCCTCGACCAGGCGCTCCCGAATCAGCGACGTCCGCTCCTCATATTCGCGGCGGAGCGTCCCCATCCAGTCCGCATATACGTCGGCGGCAGGGCGGCCTGTCGCATTTTCGAGCGCTTTTTCGACATTCCAGGTATTCCATCGGCTGAGTTCGCGGGTCAACCGGCGCAAAATATCCTCGCCATACGTGGCGGCAAGATATTGCGTGAATGCGAACCCCTGATTGTACACCGCCTCGCGCAGCAGGCTGGAATGGGAATAAAATCCGCCCATTTCAGCCAGCGTCAATTCCTCGCCCGCCAGTACGCGCGTCCGCAACACCATATCCCGGTGGCTATCCCAGCGGTCGTAGCGCATGAATTCGCGCTGATACTGGGCCGTCCCCTCCGCCAGCCAGGCCGGATTGTTGAGCGTCAACAGGGGCCAGGTGACGATCGCGTCGGGATAGCCGTACAGCACGTCCGGCCGTTTTACATCCTCATACCCCAGATACTGCAAGTGCAGGAAAGGCAACCCGCGGCCCGCCTTCATCGCCGCCTGCACTTGCACGATGTGCGTAAATTCATGCGTGATCACATTGCGCAGCCAGTTATGATCGCCGCGCAACGGAGAATCAAGGGCGGGCGCCCATATCTCAATCTTGTTGTCGAAGAACCAGGCGGCGCCGTTGGAATAATCCTCAAAATCCTTGAGCACGAACGTCACCTTGCCGTCCGGCTCGTGCTGGTACAACGACGTGATCGGCTCATAGATTTCTTCTGCGATGCGGGCGACGACCTGAGCCGTTCGGCTACTTCCCTGGTCCGCCCCGTCATGATGGAAAACCACCTTGAAATGCTCGGTCTCCATCGCGTACCAGTCAAGTCCGGAGCGCGTAAAATCATGCAGCTCCACGAGGCTTTGCGCCTGCGCCGCCGGAACGACGCCCGCGCACAGCGCGATCGCCAGACCCGCCGCGCAGACGATCCGCCCCAACGAGGCGGGCCGCCCCGCGCCATACGTTCGCAATCTGATTGTCATTAGAAAACCCTATAGTATCCTTTACCGAATGACTGCCATCTTGATGAGTTTGGTGGCCCGGGTCCCGTCCGCCGCCCGAGCGGTAAATCGCGCAAAATACAGGCCGCTCTGCACATCGGCCTGCCACACAGTTTCCGCAGGAACGCCCCCGGTTACGTTCCCCATGTCCACGTCGCCCACCCGGGCGCCGCCTGCGTCCAGGATGGTTACGCGCACCTCGGCGTCGCGGGAAGTGCGGATGCGCAAATGCGTCATGCCCCCTTCGATCGGATTGGGCCAGTTATAGGTCTCCCCGGAATCAATGAGCCCGTCCGACGCCGGAGCGTCGGGCGGCGCCTCCAGCGCAACGAAATTGTGCCGCGCCGCGGAACCGTACAGCGTCCCCCGCCATATTTCCGAGACGGAGGGCAAACGCCATCCTTTCGCGAAGCCGGTCGCGGATACGGCGATCAGGCGATCCTCGATCAGGAGCGGCGTCGCATGGACGGCCTCTCCCACTTCCAGCGGGAAGGGGTCCGCCCGGCCTCCGTCTGCGCGGGCAGCGTACAGGTAGCCATCCGCGGCGCCCACAAGCACCGTCCACGCCTCGTCCCCTTCGAACCGGAACACCAGCGGCTGCGACGCAATGCGCGCAGGAAACGTGACGGGAAACCCGGCCGCCAGGGCGCCGGATTGCGTAAATGCAAATACCGTAGAATCCATGGCCGCAAGCACGTCAAGGCGGTGGTCTCCATCCATATCCGCAAGCACAGGATAACGCGCAAGCACGCCTCGACCGACCCGCCCCGTAGCCGCAGCGGCGGCCCGCACATCGATCCGGCGCGTTGCGCCGCCCGGCGCAAGCAGCAATATCTCCCCCGTTTCGACGAGCGGAAGCGCCGCCATGCCGCCCCCGCGATCCCGCCCCACCGCCGGAACGCCCATATCCGCCCCGGAATCTACCGCATAACGCCAGGCCGTTCCTCCAATCTCGACGCCCCCGGACTCGAACGCCACGGGGACGACCCCTTCCGACCCGCGCCATGCAGCAAGCCCCACGACCCCCCCGGACCCGCCAGAAACCACCTGCGTCCCGGCGGCGGACGCCTTCACATGCACGCCGCCCGCCTCGCTTTCCAGCAGCACGTGCCATGCCTCGCCGCCCGGTCCCGACACATGAACGATAGGCGAAACCGGACGCCCCGCGCCTGCGCCGGGCGGCATTTCCCAAACCGATTCAGGCGCGTCGAAGGGCTTTCCAAGGTCCCGCGCGACAATAGCGCAACGCTCGCCGCGGCCCTCCACGCCGCACTCGAACGTAGCCATGCGGTTGCCCGGCGCCGCGGCGGGCGGCGCAAGGGAAGGAACGCGCCCTGTCAGCGTCGCCTCTCCCCAGGCAACCACCGCCACGCTATCCTGTCCGTGCAACAGCAAATAATCCTCCGTGCTTGATAGCCCGGAACCCGAGGACAGCGCCCCGAATGCGCCCTGCAAGGCCCGCAACGCCGGCGCATCAAGAGGAACGGCGCCGCCTACGGCCTCCCGACGGTATACGAAAGACATCTCTGCGGCGGGCGCAGAAAACGACTCCAGAACCACGAAACCGGGGCCGCCCGCGTTCGTCTCGCTCCCCGGATACGTATCCGGCCCGAACCGATTCTGGTACAATGGCTCGCCGTCCCGGGGACCATATGTATTGCCTTCGTAGAAAAAGTCATAGGGCGTACCGAGGTGCCGCCCGTGACCGAATAACCCGCCCGACGGATAGCCAATATCCTGCGGCCCATCCGCTTCTTCCAGATCGATAGCGCGGAGCCCGCCCGCATTAACCGCCCGATTCGCCAGCGTGGCGCGCAACCGCCGCTCGTCCACATGCCATATCAAGACGCCGCCGTTCAGTTCCTTCCCCTCGCTATCCAGGCCGCCCGGAAGCGCCCAGTCGTATCCGTCCGCACCGGTCACCACGCCCCCTGCAAAGCCGCGTACGGTCCTGCTGTTGAAAAGCGAGTCGCCGAGCGGCACATGCTGTTCGATCGTCTCGCCGTCCTTGAACACGCGCAACCGCAGGCCATCCCCTTCCGGGTCCCGAAACCGATTCTCCGCCAGAAAATATTCGGCGTCCGAAACAAGCGCGCGGACCGACCCGGAAGCATCCGGCAACGAGGCGGCGCGAAGGCGGACGGTTTCCGGACCGTCCCCGACCAGCTCCACCGGATCCGTCCAGCCCAGAAAATACTTGGTCCAGGCCATCGGTTCGGGCGGAAAAAGGCCGCCGTACGCAAAAATGCCCAGCGGATCCATCAGGCCAAACGGCCCGATCGCGCTTTCTCCCGTTTCCGTATCGAACAGGTCCGGCACGCCCAGAAAATTGAAAAAACCGGCGGCCAGAAGCCCATTGATGGAAATCTCGAGCAAATACCGCTCGCCGGTAAAAACATCCGTGCCGACCCGCGTTTCGGTGCGCGGCGCGATCATGGCGTGGTCGATGGGAAACCCGTGAAACGCAGCCCCGCCCGCCCCAAGCCGATGCAACGCATTGGCGTCAAAGAAAATGGAGGGCAAATCTTCCGGCGTTCGGTCCAGCGTCGTGCCGGACAGTTCGATATCCCGCCCCACGCCGGCGTGAAACAGAAGCAGCGCCGTGCGCCCCGGCGTAAACCGGCTCATGTCGAAATCAATCGTTTCCCCGGCCAGCGTCCAGGCTTCATGCGCCATGCGGGCCAGCTTTGCGCGCTCGGCGTCGCTATCGGCGTCCAGCCCCACGGGCGCATAGACTCCCATGGGCCGGGGCAGCCGCACCACCTCGGGGATCAGGTGCGCGCGCACAACCGTTTTGCCGTCCGAAACCCGCGCCACGTAATCTTCGAGAAAGGCCAGATGCGCCTCGAAATAGGCCGCGTCGTGGGGCAGCGGATCCACGAGCGGCCGGAGTCCCTGATACGGATCTCCCGCAAACGTGCCGTCGCCGGTCGAAAAACGGGTCGTGTCGGGCTGAAATTCCACCCGAAGCGCCACCACGTCGTATTCGGGCGCGGCGGGCCTCCGGAGCGGCCCGGAAATCGCCTGCGCATGCCCCGGCGCAGGCAACCCGATTCCCGCGCCGACAAACGAAAACAACAGCAGGAGCCGCATCGCATCGCCGCCGATCATGCGCATCTTCGCCATATACGGCTCACATAAAACGAACGTCGGCGGCGCTTAGCGAAGGAAATTCACGAGCAGGGAAAACCGCATCGTGTTCGCCAGCGGGTGGTTTTCCTCCAGGGCATAGATATACGAAAAGTCGGCCCCGATGATGTTCCACCGAACGCCCGAACCGAACGTCAGGAATTTTCTGTTCCCGAAATACGGATTTTCGTAAAAATATCCGAAGCGAATGGCGAACAAGCTCCGGTACCAGTATTCGAACCCCGAACTGATCGTCATTTGATTGAATGCATTGAGGGTCCTGCACGTAGGATCGCCCTCGCTATTGGTGGCGTTGGTCCGCACCTTGATGGACTGCCAGCCGGAAAAAAGCGCCTTGTAAAACGGATCCGATTTCCGGGTGCTCTCCGCGCCGCATGCATCCGATTCGGCCCGAACGCGAATCAGCGTTTTATTCAAATCCTGCGTAAGCGTCAGTTTGTTGTACTCGTCGAAATCGAACGTAACGGCGTACCCCGTCCGAAGATTCTGGGGAATGGGGTCGGCCTGGCCCTGGTCCGAATACTGAATCTTCGGTCCCATGTTGGCGAGATTGAACCCAAGGTTAATGCCGATATCGGCGCCTCCGGCCTGGATGCTGGGCACGCTATATAAGGCGGCGAAATCGAATCCCAGCGTTACGCCCGCGCGCGTTTCCTGCGCCCCTACGCTTTGTCCCGGCGCCAGGTTGGAGTAGATCATGCGAACGCCCGTGCCCAGAGACAAGTTCTTCAGCACGTTCGTTCCGTAAGAAATACCCGTCGCCGCGTCGTATGACGTGAACGTTCCCGTAGGGTTGTTTTGCGCGTCGCGGCCTTCGTGTTCGCCAAGATTCAGAAAAGTCACATGCGCCCCGAAGGTGCCGACGCCGTCTATTCGATGCTTGGCCGTCAAATATTCGTAGTAAAGCCCTGCATTGAATTCCGGAAGCCACGTAGAATGGGTTAGCGAAATTTCCGTCCCCTCCTGCCGCGCCAAACCCGCCGGATTCCAGAAAATCGCATTGACATTGTCCGCAACGGCCACGCCGGTGTTGCCCATGCCCGCCGAACGGCTATCTGGCTCGATCTGCAAGAAAACCACCGCAGCGCCGCCCACCTGCGCATGCGCCGCAGGCCCGGCGGCCAACGCCAAAAAGGCCATGAGCGTCGCCGCGGCAAGCCCTTTCCGGTTTATGTCCATGTGCCTGCTGCTTTCGTTGAATGACTGCATGATTCGCTCCCTGAGAGGAAAGGTTTTGGTTAAAAAGGCATTTGGCTATCGAATAACGGCCAACTTCTCTATGCGTTCGGATACGGAACGTCCCCCGTCCGGGTTGTCCACGCGCACGCGCACCTTGTACAGGTAAATTCCGGAGGCCAGAAGATTCATATCCTCGTCCCGTCCGTCCCACAACACTTGTACGGGCCCGGCGGCCAATACCCCGGAAGGCAACGCTTCTTCCGCGTCAATGGTTCGAACCGGACGCCCGGACAAGGCATAGATGCGGACCTGCACCGAGGCGGCCGTGCCCGACGGCTGATTATGTTCGAATACGAACCGGGTCTGCCCGTTCGAAGGATTCGGATAATTGTACACATTCCTCAACACGACGTCCTCCGCGGACGCAACCACGAAATCCAGCGAGGCCGCGTTCGAGTTATTGAGCACGTCCCAGGCGCGAACCGATAACGAATGCGGACCGTCGGTCAGCGCATTCGGATACTCCCTGAACGAATATTCGACGCGCCCGCTCCGAAACGAACCGGGGTCGCTTGCAAAAAGGCCGCCTATATCCACGGCGGAACGCTCGTCCCCATCGACCACGAGGAGCATTTCGTGCCCCACGCCCGTCCCCACGGTATTAATGCCGCTGTCGTCGCGCAGCTTCACGATAAGCCGGGGATGCGCGGGCGTCAGTCCGCCGGAAACAAACGTGGTGTCGTTCAGAAAGAGGGAAATATCCGGCCCGGCCTGATCGTTGGGCAGCGAGGCGGCCGTCCCGCCAACCACCACCTGCTCCGTAAATCCGGTCACATGCCGGGATGCATTGCGGACATAAATGCTCAAGCGGCCGGGTTCGTTGCTGTAGGAAATATCTTTCGGGGCCACGAACGTCGCGGAAAAACGCCCGGCGGTCACAGGAACGACGCCGCGCCAGAGCAGATCCTCCCGAACCGTATAGTAATCCCGGGGCATAACGGAACGATCAGGCACTCGAACGCGCCGCGCCGCATCGAACGCCGCAAAGTGCGCCTCCCCTTCGAAGCCCGAATCCACCGACCCTTCCGGGGTTTGCACATACCCCTCGACCATTATTTCGTCCAGCGCCCGGATTGCGGGCATGTCTGCAACCGGCGTTCCATTCACGCGCTCGACCGCCACGCCGGGCACGGGATAGCCAAGGCGCAACGTAGGATCGCCCAACAGGTTGAACTTGCGATTGTTGGCTTGCAAACCCGCCCTCGAATTCTTGGCGTCGAGCATGGCGTCGCCCAGCCTGCGGGGGCCTCCATCCTCTGCAGGCTTGAACAAGGCCCGGTTCAGCGCCCGGTTCAGCCCCACATTCAGGTCGTCGAGCCCCGTAGCCGTATAAACCAGACGCACCGTCGTCATCAGAGCGATCGCCCCGCCGGCCCCGTTGAGCAGCAGCGCTTCCGCCGCACTCTGCTCTTCAGACAAATCCCACCATCCAAAGGAACAGGTTGCCGTAACGAACACCGGCATGCGATCGTAATTGCGGAGTTCCCGAGCGTCGTCCAGCGTAAAAATGTTTTCCTGCGCCAGCCCGTCTTCCTTGCCGTGGCCACTGTAATTCATCACCAGGACGCCTTTGTCCAGTTCGCTCTGGATGGCGCCCTCGACCCTCGGAAGTCGCCACCCGCCCAGAAATTCCCGTTTATGCGAAATCCCGTACACCTTGACCAGGTCGATCTGCGGATACTCTCCGGCAAGCAACTCGGCGACCACGTCCGCGTTCTGCGTATGCAGGTCCGGGTGAGGTTCTTGCTCCGCCGTCGTCCTGTTGTATCCGTCGTCGGCCACCAGAAGATACCGATTGCGCCAGGGGCCGTATGTCGCGGGGTCTTCGTAATGCTTGATCTTGGCCACTATGACGGCGGCTTCTTCCGCCGTCTGCACGGTCAAACGACCAATCCCGATATCCATGCGTTCCCGGCTCACCGAGCGCGACGCGCTGGGCCCGACAGGCCAGGACCAGATTCCTTCGTCTGCATCCAGCAAGCCAAAATAATCGTCGCTGGAATAGGACGCGACCGGATCGAACGAATTCTCCGTTTCGTACGGCGGAATCCAGTTTTCAAGAGCCGTATTCTGACCGTCCTGGCCCAGATTGCGATAATTGAAATGTCCATCCCCAAAGAACAGGGCGTACCGGAGCGGCTGACGCGCTTCGTTCCCGCGGTCGTATAAAAAACGCAGGTAATCGCGGACGCCCCGCACATCCGCAAGTCCTCCGGAAAATTCATTGTATATCGCGCGAATATCCGTCACCAGTACGTCGAGCCCGTCCTGCCGACGATGTTCCGCCAACTCTTCCGCGGCAGCGCGAAACACATCGGGCGCGATAATGACGAAATCCGGGTATCCGCCGACGCCGTGCAGATTCTGCGCCGCCACGCGCTGCGCATTTTCCGCAAGAAGCGACCGGGCGGCCGACGGACGAAACGCCGTCAATTCGAGCGGAACAGATACATTGGCGACCTGCACCCGAACGCGCCACGCATTTTCGACCTGACGCGCCTCGAAACGACGAACCTGCCCGGGATGCGTCACATCCCACACCAGCGGCGCAGCGGCGAACCCTTCCAATACGAATTCGTAGCTGCCCGCCTGCCCCCCCGGCGTACTGAAATGAAGCGAATCGCCCAGGGCCTGTAGCCGTTGCGGGTAAAATATCCGCAGCCAGTCCGCGGCGGCCTGCGTCAGGTTCGCAGGACCTCCATACAGATGCATCGAAAGATTCAGGGGAACGCCCGCCGCCGCATGCCCTTCGAACGCAGCGATTCCGGGCACGGCGATAGACGAAGTCTCGCCATTGAACAAAACCCCTCGCGACGCCCGCAGCGACCCCATATAGGTCCCGTCCGATTCGAAGCGCACCGAATCCGCGGGATTGGAGCGGATGGCCACCCGCGCCCGGTACCGCACGGCGCCCGAAACGCGCCCGGGCAGCGTCAGATTCTCGACCAGGGCGCGCGATTCTCCGGAGCGAATCACGGAAGAAACCCAGGTATGTCCGGTTCCGTGCAGTTTGCTCCACATGAATTCGTCGAAATCCACCATGTATCGCCCCTCCACTTCGGAGAGCGGCGCGAAATTCCCCTGCGCGGGAAACGGTTCGACGACGGGCGTGGCGGCCTCTTCTTCCAGTATCTTGACGAAATAATAATTTTCGTTGGAAAAAGGATGTACGTAATGCTCCCATTCCCCACCCTCGTACGTCCAGCCGTACGGCCCTTTTCCGTAGAAAATCACCGCATCTCCCGCATCGAAACGCCCGTCGCCGCCGCCTGTGCGCCAGGCAGGCTGTTCCGCAAGGTCCGCGATCCGGGGATCCGAATTGCGCGCAGGCGCAGGCGCCCCGCCATTTCCGTAAATCGCGACATGGTCCGGGTCGATGGCGTCTGGAGAGGGGAAATCTGACAGGGCGGCCAGAAAATCCCTGTCTATGCGATACAACCCCGTCTTGCGCACGGAAATCTTGTAGACCACGCCGTCGGCCAGGACGCTTTCCGTCACGGCAAGGTGCGGATTGTCGCTCCGGCGCGAGGGAGCGAGGCGGGCGTTCAGGCCCTGTCCGCCGTCCGCGTTTGCATAGCGGACGGCGACGCGCGCCTGCCGATACCGCCGGACCGATCCATGCTCGTACGCAAGCAAGCGCATGTTCAGATTAACGAGGGCGCGTCCGCGGCTAACGCCCAATCCGTCCAGCCATGCCGAAGGGCCGTTTGCCTCTCCTGCCGCCAGCGTATCCCCAGGGGGCAAGTCCAGTTCGTCCCAGGCGGAGGACAGCAGCGAAACGGTGGGCATATCCTTCGAGGGGAGCGCAAGCGTTTCCGAAACGACCGACAATCCGAAAGACAATGCGCGCCCCGAGGAAATCGTAAAGGATTCGAGGGCCAGCGAATCGGCGATATGCTGCATGGAAGCGGGCCAGTCCACCGTGACCTCCACCACGACGCCCTCCGGAGACGACGTCACCGTGCGGACGTCCACCTTCTGCGCCGCAGACATATCCGTCCAGGCAAAGCACAGTAAAACCGTCAGGAACGCGAGCCGAACGTGCATGAAACCCTGCTTTCCTCGCCGAATCGCTTGTGCGGCGCAGAAAAGCATGCTGTTACGAAATAAGGAAACGGAATATGGGGAACGAGGGCGAAAAGCGGCCCGGTTTCGTAACAGTCGCAGGTCGATAGGCGCGGAACGATAAATGCAGAGCAACGGAAGAGAGTAGCGCGAACCGATGCGAACAGATCGAAACAGGACGACGCTTCGAAAACGATCTGGCCCAGCGGGTCAAACAACCAGGCCAAAAACCCCCTTTATCCATCGTGTAACGAACGCTGCCGGGCAAGGTTCCCTTTTGATCCGCCATACCGTGAAGTTTCGACGAAACGGCTACAGGTCGTTCAGGGGGCGCCCTTCGGCGGCGACAATGCCTTTCGGCGTACGCGCGGGCGTAGCCACCGCCGTTTCCGGATCGTGCTCGAAAAACAAGTCCCATCCTCCCTCCACAGCCTCCTCGAGAAAACCCGCCTTTTCTTCCAGCGTCGCGAGCGGACGGATATCGTACGCCGTAGACCAGACAGTTTTCATATGCGCCATGGTGGGAAACAAATCCGCCACGAAAACGAGCGTCCGGTCTTCGTCGGAGATTTTCACCAGTTGCTGCGCCTCCGTATGGCCATGAAACACCAGGACTTCCACGCCCGGGAAGAGGAAGCCCGGCCCATCGACCAGATGCGCCTGCCCGGATTGCGCCAGCGGTTCTATGTTCTCCTTCATGAACGAGGCGGCTTCGCGGGCGTTCGGGCGCCGCGCCCATTCCCAATGCGCGCGTTGTACGTGATGCCGGGCCTGTTCGAACGCCAGAACCGGACCGTGCGGGCCGTTCGCCGTCCCGCCCCCGCAATGGTCGAAATGCAGGTGGGTATACACCACGTCCGTCACGTCCGCCGCGCAAAACCCGGCCTCCCGAAGCGACCGGTGCAGCTCCGAATGGGCGTAATCGAGGGCGTATATGTCGGCGAACTTCTCGTCGCCCTTCGCGCCGAGGCCGGCGTCGATGAGCACAAGGCGCCCCTCCCCCTCCAGCAGCAGGCAGCGCGCGGCCAGCGGGATGCGGTTCTTTTCGTCCGGGCGAATATGGCGCGCCCACAACGCCCGCGGCACGACGCCGAACATGGCGCCCCCGTCCAGGCCGAATCGCCCAGTCTCGATCATATGCAATTCCCAGGGACCGATGCGCGCCATTCGTCTTACGGATCGTGCGGGTTCGAGAAATACGGGCGCGAGGAATCCGAACCATCGAAAACAACCTTCCTGGAGCGCTGCAACGCCGTCATGTCCCCATGCCCTCGCTCATTTCCAGCATCCGCTCGATGGGGCGAAGCGCCGCGCGCCGCAAGGTTTCTTCCATATGAATCTCGGGCTCCTCGAATCGCAAGCAGAGGTAGAGCTTCTCAATGGTGTTCAGCCGCATGTGGGGGCACCGGCTGCATGCGCATCCGCTTTCCGGCGGCGCAGGAATGAACGTTTTGCCGGGACAATCCTTGCGCATCTGGTGCAGAATGCCTTCTTCCGTCGCCACGATAAAGGAATCGCAGGCGCTTTCCCGGGCAAAGCGCAGGATGGACGTCGTGGAGCCGATATGGTCCGCATGACGCAACACGGCTTCCTCGCATTCGGGATGCGCCAGGACCAGGGCCTCTGGATGGCGCACCTTCAGGCGCAACAACTTGCGTTCGCTGAACGTTTCGTGAACGATGCAGGTCCCTTCCCACAACGTCATGCCGCGGCCCGTTTCGCGCGCAAGGTGCCGTCCCAGATTGCGGTCCGGGGCGAAAAGAATCGGCTGCCCTTCCGGGATAGACGCCACGATATGGGCGGCGTTCGACGAGGTGCAGATAATATCGCTGAGCGCCTTCACGCCCGCCGTGCAATTAATGTAGGACACAACGAGGTGGTCGGGGTGGCGCTCCTTGAACGCGGCGAGTTCGGGCGCCGGGCACGAGTCTGCAAGCGAACACCCGGCGTTCAGGTCCGGAAGCAACACTTTTCGTTCGGGATTCAGTATTTTCGCCGTTTCCGCCATGAAATGCACCCCGGCGAAGACGATAAGGTCCGCATCCGTCGCGGCGGCCTGCCGGGCAAGCCCCAGCGAATCGCCTATGTAATCGGCGATGTCCTGGATGTCCGGCTCCTGATAGTAATGCGCGAGGAGCACGGCGTTCTTTTCCCGTTTCATCCGTTCGATTTCCTCGAACAGATTCAGCATGGGATCGACCGGCGCGTCGATAAAGCCGATCGCCTCGTCCAGTACCGGAATGTCCGTCATCGCACGCAGGAAAGTTCGGTGACCGCGCGGCAAAGCGCCCGCAAAGGGGCAACGATGCTTTAACGCTTCAGCAAGGCGGGCGTTCTCTGAGCGGAAAGGTTTTGGGGAAGGCAGGGCGGGCGAAGGGCGTTAAGCCGAATTTGACGCCCGGACCAGCCCCGTCTCGAACCCGACCAACCCTCAGTCCCCTTCCCCCCGCAACACCCCCTCCTCCAGCCGCAACCTCCGGTCGGCGCTGGCGGCGAGGGCGAGGTTGTGGGTTGCAATCACGAAAGCGCACCCCACTTCGCGGCTGAGCCGGATCATTTCTTCATGCAGATGCGCGGCGTTGCGGGCGTCGAGATTCCCGGACGGCTCGTCGGCCAGGACCAGGCCCGGCTCGTTCATAAGCGCGCGGGCCACGGCGACGCGCTGCTGTTCGCCCCCGGACAGTTCGCCGGGACGATGCTCTGCCCGCTCCGCCAGTCCCAACATCCCGAGCAACCCCATGGCGCGGTCGCGGACCTCGGAAAGCCGCCTATGGCGGATAAGCGCCGGCATAGCCACGTTTTCGAGCGCCGTAAACTCCGGCAAAAGATGATGAAACTGAAAAACGAACCCGATCTCCCGGTTGCGAAAGGCCGCAAGTTCCTCGTCCGACGCGCCGAACACCGGATTCCCCCGGCAATACACCGAACCGCTGTCGGGCCGATCCAGCGCCCCCAGAAGATGCAGCAAAGTGCTTTTTCCCGTTCCGCTTTCCCCGGTGATCGCCGCCACTTCGCCGACGCAGACCTCTAAATCCACCCCGCGCAGCACCCGCAAGATTCGCCCGCCCGAAGGATAACTCTTCTCAAGCCCGCGCGCAGCGAGCAGCGGCGCGCCCCCGGTCGAAGTCAAGGCAGGGTCCACTATGCTCCCTCCTCGCGTTCGATACCGTACTTCTTCATCTTGTTGTACAAATGCGACCGTTGCATCCCGACAGCTTCCGCAGTGCGGCTGACGTTCCAGTCGAAATAGACCAGCTTCCGTTCAAGAAACATGCGTTCCGCCGCATCGCGGAAATCGCCCCAGTCTTTCGTTCCGGCGATCAACGCCGCGAGCGGATCCCGGGACAGGGCCCGCGGAAACACATATCGATCAATGTCCTCTACCCGAATTTCGTCGTCGGTCGTAAGCACGATGAGGCGCTCGACCACGTTTTGCAGTTCGCGCACATTGCCTCGCCATTCCTGCCGCGCGAGATGCTTCAGGGCCGCCGACGTGAACTGTTTGTCCGGCCGGCCGTTGCGACGGGCCATATCCTTGCAGAAACGGGCGGCGATGGCGGGAATGTCTTCGGGACGTTCCCGAAGAGGCGGAAGACGTATGGGAATCACGTTGAGGCGGTAGTACAGGTCCTCCCGGAAGGTTTCCTCCTCGATGCACGCCGCAAGATCCTTGTTCGTCGCGCACACAATGCGTACGTCCACCGGAATCGCGCGGTCCCCGCCTACCCGCTGGATCGTGCTTTCCTGAAGCGCCCGAAGCACCTTGGCCTGGGCGGACAAACTCATGTCTCCTATTTCGTCGAGGAACAACGTCCCCCCGTCGGCTTGCTCGAACTTGCCGATCCGCTGCTTCGCCGCGCCGGTAAATGCCCCTTTTTCGTGGCCGAACAGCTCGCTTTCGATCAGTTCGTCGGGAATCGCCGCGCAGTTCACGTCCACCATGGGACCGTCCTTTCTGGGCGACAGGTGGCGAACCCATTTGGCCACGAGTTCCTTGCCCGTACCGGCTTCGCCCGTAATGAGTACGCGGGCCTCGGAAGGCGCCACCCGTTCGATGGCGTCGCGTACGGCGCCCATAGCGGGGCTCTCGCCGAGAATAGGGGTAATCTCGCCCTCGTAGGCGTCTATGGCCTCCTTCATCCGCCGATTCGCCGTGGCCAGAACCCCGCGGTCCATCGCGTTCCGGACGGAAACGAGCAAGCGATTCAGGTCGGGAGGCTTTTCGATGAAATCGTACGCCCCCAGTTTAGTGGCCCGCACCGCCGTTTCGATAGCGCCATGCCCGGAAAGCATCACCACCGGCGTTTCAGGCATTTCGGCGCGCGCCGCCGCGAGCACCTCCAGGCCGTTGCGCTTAGGCATGTTCACGTCAAGCATAACCACATCGTACCGCTCGGCGCGAAGCCGGGCAAGGGCGTCCTCCCCGTCTACCGCTTCCTCTACCTTGAACCCCTCGTACTCGAATATTTCGCGCAGGGTGCGGCGAATACTCGGTTCGTCGTCTACAACAAGAATGACGGGAGGCATGCGATCGCTCAGGATGACTGCTTCGCCGTTGCGCGCGCAATATATATGCGGATATTCGCGGCCTGGCTGGATTCCGGATATTCCGTCTCGACGGCTTCGTATTGTTCGACCGCGTCCTCATACTGTCCCGCCTGTTCGTACAATTGCCCGGCGTACAGAAGGTATTCCGGCGTGGTCAATTCGCTCTCGAAGTGGCGCGCGGCGCGGCGGTACAAATCCGCGGCGCGGGCATATTCCTCGCGCTGTTCCCAGGCTGCCGCCTCGCCTGCAAGGGCGCCCGCGCCAATGAAGTTCGATCCCTTGTCGAAATCCTGGAAATACGAAAGCGCCCGGTCGTATTCGCCCAGTTTGAAAAGCGCGTCCGCGGCGTAGAACCGCGCAAGGTTCCCCGCAGGGACGCCGCCGTACGCATCGGCGATTTCCACCAGGCCGAGGCGCTCAAGCGATCCGTCCAGCGCCTCCTGGTACGATGCTTGCTCGTACAGGGGCAACACGCCGGCGAGAAGGTTGTCGGCTTCGGCGGCGCGCTGTCCCTGCCAGAATGCATACCCGACGATCGCCGCGGTCAGCGCGACCAGCGCGCCAACGGCGCCGTAAACCGGCTTGCGGTGGGCGTCCGCGAACCGCCACGCGCGCGCATAGAACGTGACGACCTTGTCCTCGCGCAACGCATGTTTTCTGGAAATATTTCGGGGGGGCTTCGGAGTCGGCATAGATTTTCAGGGATGCGTAGCGAAAAATCCGGGCGCCCATGCGAAGATGCGCCGCATGGATATCTGATCGTTTTCTGAAAAGGAAAGGGCCTGATATGTTGCTTGTCGCGCCCGAGGGCTTCCGTAATGATACGAAACGCCGCTTTTATGCGCATGGACGGGCAGAGGGTCCATCGTTTGGCCCCGCAAAACGCCGCAAGCCCGGCAATACGGCGTTTTTAGACAAGATTTTCACCAAATCCGGGGGAATGGCATGGATCGAAGCCCGTTGGGATCCGTTTACTGGCATACCGGCGCACATCGGCTCTGCATACCCTTGCAGACTCCCTTTTTCAGAAAATCGCTATACAAAACCTCATGGCTACCCAGATTGGCATCAACGGATTCGGACGCATCGGCAGACTCGTCTTTCGCGCCATCCTCGAACGTCGTCTCGAAAATATTCATATCGTTGGGATCAATGATCTGACCAGCGCCGCCACGCTTGCGCACCTGCTCAAATACGACTCGGTGCACGGCCGCTTCCCGGGCGACGTGCATGCCGACGGGAACGCCCTCGTGGCGAACGGAAACGCGTATCCGGTTTTCTCGGAACGGGATCCCGCCCAGCTTCCCTGGGGCGACCTTGGCGCAGATATCGTGGTGGAGGCCACCGGGATTTTTCGGTCGGCGGAACAGGCCGGCAAACACATCGAGGCGGGCGCGTCGAAAGTCGTCGTCTCAGCGCCCGCCAAGGGCGCGGTAGACGCCACGGTCGTGATCGGCGTCAACGACGGAACCTTGACCGGCGACGAAAAATTGCTTTCCAACGCCAGTTGCACCACGAACTGCCTGGCCCCGATGGTCAAGGTGCTCGACGACCACTTCGGCGTAAAGCGCGGCTTCATCACCACGGTGCATGCCTACACGTCGGACCAGGCGCTTGTGGACGGGCCGCATTCAGACCTGCGCCGCGCGCGGGCCGCCGCCCTCTCTATCGTCCCGACGACCACCGGCGCCGCCAAGGCGGTAGGCCTCGTGTTGCCGCATTTGCAAGGCAAACTCGACGGCATGGCGCTCCGCGTACCGACGCCGGCCGGCTCCGTTACGGACCTTACGGCCGAACTGAAACAGGCCGCCTCCGTCGAAGAAGTCAATGCGGCGTTCCGCGAAGCCGCGGCGAACGACCTGAAGGACATCCTCGAATACAGCGAAGAGCCGCTCGTCTCGAACGACATTCTCCACAATCCGCATTCCTGCATCTTCGATGCGCCGTGCACCATGGCGGGCGAAACCACGGTGAAAATCGTTGGCTGGTACGACAACGAGTGGGGATATTCGTGCCGGGTGGCGGATCTCGTGCAAAAAATCGCCGGTTGACCGGAGCGCCTGCGCATGCAAAAACGAACCCTCGACCACATGGCGACGCGCGGACGGCGCGTGCTGGTCCGCGTCGACTTCAACGTACCGATTGCGGACGGAGTAATCGGAGACGATACCCGCATTCGGGCCGCGCTGCCTACCATACGCGCCATCCTTGCGGGAGGCGGCAAAGCCATTCTGATGAGCCATCTGGGCCGTCCGAAGGGCGTCGCGAACCCCGCCTTTACGTTGCGCCCCGCGGCGGACCGCTTGCGGGAACTGCTGGAGGCGCCCGTGCACTTCGTGGAGCATGCCTCGGGACCCGCGGACCCTGCGAACCGGCAAGCGATCGACGCGCTGAACGACGGCGAAGCGATCATGCTTGAAAACACCCGGTTCCATCCGGGAGAAACGAAGAACGACCCGGCCCTGTCCGCAGAACTGGCTTCCCTTGCAGACCTGTACGTAAACGACGCCTTCGGAACATGCCATCGCGCCCATGCTTCGACGGAAGGCGTAGCGCGGCAGGTCCGGGAAACGGGCATGGGCTTCCTGCTTGCCCGGGAAATCGAGTACCTGTCCCGGTTGCTCGACGCCCCGAAAAAACCGTATGCGGCGGTCCTCGGCGGGGCCAAAGTGTCCGACAAAATCGGGGTCATTGAAAATTTGCTGGACCGGGTCGATGCACTCCTTGTCGGCGGCGCCATGAGCTACACCTTTCTGAAAGCGCTGGGACGCGGGACGGGCGCTTCAAGGGTCGAGGAAGATCGCCTGGACGACGCGCGAGCGCTATACCATAAGGCGGGCGGCAAAATCCAGCTGCCCATAGACCATGTGACCGCCCCCGCATTTGACAACGAGGCGCCCCGCCATACCGTTTCCGGGGCCATTCCCGAGGGAGAGATGGGACTCGATATCGGGCCGGAAACCGTTGAGGCGTATGCCCGGACGATCCGGGAAGCGCGCACCATCGTATGGAACGGCCCGATGGGCGTATTCGAAATGCCGAATTTCGCCCGGGGAACGCTTGCGATCGCCGAAGCGCTGGCCGAAGCCACCCGGCGCGGCGCGCTTACCGTCGTTGGCGGCGGCGATTCGGTCGCGGCCGTTTCGCAGGCGGGATACGCCGGGCAGATAAGCCACGTATCGACAGGCGGCGGCGCCATGCTGGAATTTCTGGAAGGCAAAACGCTGCCCGGCGTCGCGGCGCTGCAGGACGCATAATGCGTTGCGCCCTGTCGCCCGCGATGCGACAGACTGCGCCGGATGCGCATAGCGACCTGCCTGCCGCCGCGCAACGCCCCCGTTTTCGCTGAACCTGCACCCATAGGACCATGGTTATAGAATCCGTCGAGCAAATCGATTTCGCGGTCGGGGATTTACCGAAGACGCCCCTGCCGAAGCGGGTTGCGCTGGCGACGCCCACGCATTACGATGTGCAATGCGTTATCAATCCGCATATGACCCGCCATGTGGGCAATGTAGATCGGGCCAAAGCGCAACGCCAATGGGAAACGTTGCGGGATACGTACCGGCAGCTTGGTCTGGACGTACGCATCGCGCCGGGCGTGGAAGGACTGTACGATATGGTGTTCACGGCCAATGCCGCCGTGCCGTTTCTGACCCCGGATAACGCGCCGGGCGTGGCGATGAGCCGCATGGCCACGGAAGCCCGCTACGACGAAACGCCGCACCTTGCGCGATTTTTTCGGGAGCAGGGATGCGACGTGCGCCATCTTCCCGAAGGCATCCTCTTCGAGGGAGGCGGAGACGCCATCTGGCATCCCGGCAGGCGCCTGCTCTGGGGAGGATACGGGCAACGCACCGACCGGGCCGCCCACGACGCGCTTGCCGACATGCTGGATGCGCCCGTCATTCCGATACGCCTCGACGACGAAGCCTTTTATCACCTGGACACCTCCTTCTGCGCGCTGGACGAACGAACCGCGATGATCTGCCCGGCGGCGCTGCGCGACGAAGACATAGCCATAATCCGCCGGCTCTTCGAACGCATCGTGGAGGCGCCCGAAGCCGAGGCGCGCGAGCAACTGGCCTGCAATGCGCATTGCCCGGATGGACGCCATGTGCTGCTTCAGCAAGGTTCTGTGCAGACCATGCAGCGATTGCGGGACGCAGGATTCGAGCCGATCGGAGTCGATGTGGGAGAATTTCTGAAGTCCGGGGCCGCGGTCTATTGCATGAAGTTGACCTTCTGGTAAATAGTAAGGTGGAGCCGCTCATCTCGGTCGTAATTCCCGCATTGAACGAGGCGGAAGGCATCGAAAAGACCTTGCAGTCCGTTCGGCGCCAAGCGCCCGCGCACGAAATCATCGTCGTGGACGGCGGGTCTCTTGACGAAACGACCGCGATCGCCCGCCGATACGCACAGGTCATCCAGGCGCCGCGCGGACGATCCCGGCAAATGAACGCCGGCGCCGCGCGGGCCCGCGGAGACATTTTGCTTTTTCTGCACGCGGACACGCTCCTGCCGCCCGACGGCCTCGAACATATACGGTCCGCCCTCGCCGATCCCGGCTGCACGGGCGGCGCGTTCCGGCTCTCCTTCGACCATGCGACTCCTCTGCTTCGTTTTTACGCCTGGTTCTCGCAATTCCATCTGCCTGCCCTGTGTTTCGGGGATCGGGGGTGCTTTTTGCGGCGTTCCGTATTCGAAGAGGCAGGCGGCTACCCGAACGTTCCCATTTTCGAAGACGTTGAACTCGTGCGCAAAATCCATGCGCGGGGCGGGTTCGTCTTCCTGAAAAAAAGCGTAGCCTCCTCGGCGCGGCGCTTCCGAAAACGCGGTCTTCTGCTTCAGCAACTATGCAATGCTGCGTTGTGGGTCCGGTACATGGGCGGCGCAGACCCGCATGCGCTGGCTCATCGGTACCCCTACGAAAAGCCCTGATCGGCGCAGCGCGGCGGGACCCTCTGCCTTCGCTTCGCCCGTTCGCGCGATCCGGGCGGGCGGCCTGTCCGCATCGCAGCGCAATTTTACGGAACCGAAGCATCCTCGCAGGGTAGGGAAGGTATGACGTCGGTCAGGGCCTGCGCTCCCGAACAGCTGGCGTAACGTAACGTCCAACACATTCTTGCAAGAGGTCGGTCGCCCATGGGATATCCCCGGAAACAAGAAAAAATACCTGCGCAATCTGTCATCACAAGAGACCCTTTTCCGAATTCCAGAAAAATATTCGTAGACGGGAAAATACATGACATAAAGGTGGCGATGCGGGAGATCGAAACCGGAAATACGGCCTCCGGCAGCTCCGAAGCCGGGAATGCGAACATAACCGTGTACGATACCAGCGGCCCGTATACCGATCCCGACACGGATATCGATGTGCAACAAGGCCTTCCGAGGCTCAGGGAACCCTGGATCAGGGACCGGGGAGATGTTTGGGAACTCCCCGATTTCACCTCGGAATTCGCCCGGAAACGGCTTGAGCGGTCGAATGGAATTACGTTCGGGAACATACGGAAACCCTTGCGCGCCGCTCCGGGATGCAACGTCACGCAAATGCACTACGCCAGAAAGGGCGTCGTAACGCCCGAAATGGAATACGTGGCCATCCGGGAAAATCAGCGCCTCGACGAATTGGGCGAAAATTATTACGGAGCGCTCGCGCAGCATCATAAAGGCGTGGACTTCGACGCCCGAATCCAGCCCAATTCCATTACCCCCGAGTTCGTGCGGCAAGAAATCGCCGCGGGACGCGCCATTATTCCGAATAATATCAATCATCCGGAAAGCGAGCCCATGATCATCGGGCGAAACTTTCTCGTAAAAATCAATGCGAATATCGGTAATTCCGCCGTTACCTCGAACATTGAGGAAGAAGTAGAAAAGGCTGTCTGGGCATGCCGCTGGGGGGCCGATACGATCATGGACCTTTCTACGGGCGACAATATCCATGAAACCCGGGAATGGATCCTGCGAAATGCGCCGGCGCCGATCGGTACGGTGCCCATCTACCAGGCGCTGGAAAAAGTGGATGGCAAGCCGGAAGAACTGACTTGGGAAATATACCGGGATACGCTGATCGAACAGGCCGAGCAGGGGGTGGATTATTTCACCATCCATGCGGGAGTGCTTCTGCGCTACATACCGCTCACCGCCGACCGGGTCACAGGCATCGTTTCGCGCGGCGGCTCCATTATGGCCAAGTGGTGCCTGGCGCACCACAGGGAAAGTTTTCTCTACGAGGAGTTCGAAGAAATATGCGAAATCATGAAGGCGTACGATATCGCCTTTTCCCTTGGCGACGGCCTGCGGCCCGGCTCCATAGCCGATGCGAACGACGAGGCGCAGTTCGCCGAGCTGGATACGCTTGGGGAACTTACGCATATCGCCTGGAAGCATGACGTGCAGGTTATGATTGAGGGGCCGGGGCATATTCCCATGCAGATGATCCGGGAGAACGTAACCCGGCAACTGGAAACATGCGGGGAAGCGCCGTTTTACACCCTCGGTCCGCTTACGACCGATATAGCGCCCGGGTACGACCACATCACCTCGGCCATAGGCGCAGCGATGATTGGATGGTTCGGCACGGCCATGCTCTGTTACGTTACGCCCAAAGAACATCTGGGCCTGCCCAACAAGAAAGACGTTAAGGACGGAGTCATAACCTACAAGATCGCCGCCCATGCAGCGGACCTGGCCAAGGGCCACCCCACCGCCCAACTGCGGGACAATGCGCTAAGCAAGGCCCGTTTCGAATTTCGCTGGCGCGATCAGTTCAACCTTTCGCTGGATCCGGATACCGCCCGCGATTTTCATGACGAAACCCTTCCGGCGGAGGGAGCGAAAGTGGCTCATTTCTGCTCCATGTGCGGACCGAAGTTCTGCTCCATGAAAATCACGCAGGATATACGCGACTACGCCCGGGAACACGGGATGGCCGAAACGGACGCCGTGCAACAAGGCCTCGAATCGAAAGCAAAAGAATTTGCAGAAAAAGGAAAAGAGATATACGTTTAGGAGACACTCTCCAAACCCGAAAAAACCATGGCCCATATCGTCCTGCATCCGCGCTGGCAAGCCCGGGAAAGCGAGGTAACCTCTGAATATACGTACCGGAACCGACGGCAATTCATTGAGGCGCTGGGGTTGGGCGCCATCGGGCTAACCGTTTTCGGCGCAACCGGGGGCTGCGCCGCCCCGCATGGCGGCCCCCTGGACGCCATCCCGGAAAACGCGCCGCGCGAGGGATATCCGGCCGCGCGCAACGAGGCGTTTTCCGTCCCGGAACGCCCGGTAACCGGACGCCTCTTTGCCTCTTCCTACAATAATTTCTACGAATTCGATGGGACGTCCAAGGAAATCTGGCCGCTCACCGGTCCGTACGAACCGTTCCCCATGACGATTCGGGTGCGCGGACTCGTGGAAAAACGACGCACGCTCGATGTGGCGGAACTGATCCGCTCCATGGACCTTGAAGAACGCCTCTACCGCTTCCGATGCGTCGAGGCCTGGGCCATGACCGTGCCCTGGACCGGGTTCCCCCTCAGCAAACTCATTGAAGCATGTAAACCGCTCTCAAGCGCAACCCATGTGCGCTTCGTATCGGTCAACCGTCCGTCGCAAATGGTGGGGATCAAACGACAACACTGGTACCCCTGGCCCTATTACGAAGCCCTGCGCATGGACGAGGCCATGCACGAACTGGCTTTCGTCGTGACCGGCATGTACGGCGAACCGCTTCCGAAACAGAACGGGTCGCCGCTGCGCCTGGCCCTTCCCTGGAAATATGGGTACAAGGGACCGAAGGCTATCGTGCGAATCGAATTTACGGACAAGCAGCCGGGGACGTTCTGGAACGACCTTCAGCCGGACGAATACGGCTTTCTGTCGAATGTTAATCCGAACATTCCACACAAGCGCTGGAGCCAGGCCTCGGAAGAATTGCTGGAGACCCAGGAGCGCGTCCCTACGCAAATATTCAACGGATACGACGAGTGGGTCTCCGCGCTCTACCCGAACGAACCCCGCCGGCCCGGCGGACCCTTAGCGCGGTGACGCAGCCGCATCCGCAGGGTCGCCGTTCTTGCGCAGGTATCGATTCCAGGCAGACACGCCCCAGGAAAGCAGGAGCGCCCCCAGCAACGCGACGCCACCGTTGACGCCCGCAAGACGCCACTGAGCACGGCCAATTTCTGCGATCACCACTTCCTGCGATGCGCCCGGGGCCAGGAATACGTCCAGCGAATCGCTCCCCGCAAGCGCCCGCGCGAACGTAATGGGCAGCGGCAATGCATGCTCGGCGTGCGAGCCGTCCGCTTCCGGCACCCGGAGACGAACCAGCGCCATGGTGATATCCGCCCGGTCGGTGGTGGACAACGAAACCACTTCAGCTTTCGTCAGGACGCCGGAACGCACGGTTTCCCGAAGTTCCAGCGTCACCGTCGCCTGGTTCGCCGCCAGCAGGAGAAGCAATCCGGGAAACACCCATAGCAGGCGAGCCGCAAGGAACGAAGCGCGAGAAGGCATGACAAACCAGAGCCAAATGTTGCAAAGATCGGGAAACGGCGCCGCCAGACGACGGAGGCCCGGCTATTTGAGAAACAGATACGGCTTCCACGCTTCGTGCAATATCCCGATGTAGTCGCGGATGAACATCACATGGCTGGGCCGGTACGGCGCGCGGGCAAGCGGCATGCTCGCCTCGTCGGGCGTGCGATCTCCCTTCCGATTGTTGCAGGGAGTGCACGCCGTCGCAAGATTTTCCCAGGTATCCCGTCCGCCCCGGGACCTCGGAAGCACATGATCCACGGTCAATCTGTCCCGGCGACCGCAATATTGACACCGGAATCGATCCCGCCTGAGAATGTTTTTCCTGGAGATCATGACCCGCTTGTACGGAACGTGCACGTAGGCCCGCAGACGCACAATGCTTGGGCAGGGAAACTGGACCGTCGGAGAACGAAAATAGCGATTCGGGACCGACTCCACCAGCTCGGCTTTTTGCAGAAAAACCAGCACGATGGCGCGCTCGACGCTGCATGTGGTCAGTGCGCGGTAGTCGTTGTTCAGCACGAGTACGTGGCCTTTCATGGCGTTACGGCGTCATTGCACCAATACGTCTCCATACGAAACGATCTCGCCCAACCCATCGAAAACAAACAGGCGATGCATGCCCGCCGGGCCTATCAGAGATACCGGCGCATGAAACAGATAGGCGCCCGGGCTGTCCGCCCGCTCGATTTCGGAAAGCGTTTGCAAACGATCGTCCCTCAGGTTTTTCAGGCGAAGCGGGGAGTACACGGCGTCGAACACGGTCACCGTGACCCGGATCGTGACGAACCCTTCGGACGAAACCGGATTCGGCATGGCCGGGTCTACCCGAATCTCCCCCACATATACGGGCGCCGTCCGCCAATCGTCCTTGTCTTCGGATAAAACCCTTCCAGACGCATCGACGCGGGTAATGTTCTCCGGCGGACGGCTTGCCTGGGTCGCAAAATCGTCCTGCTCCTCCTGCGTATCGCATCCTGCGACGAGGAATATCGCCGTACAAAAACCGGCCAGGCATTTCCGGGTAAACATTACCTTGCGCAAAAGGCGCTGAATCACTGCGGGGAAGCGATCGGCGAAAACGATCACCCCCCGATTGCACGACGACCTGCGCGCAAGGGTCCCGGCTCTTCGCATATTCCCTCGACAATAACACATATTCATACGGTCATGAAGATATATACCCGCACGGGAGATCGTGGAGACACCGGCCTGTTCGGAGGCGATCGCGTATCCAAAACGCATGTGCGCATCGAAGCCTTCGGCGCCGTGGACGAAACCAACGCCCTGCTCGGCATGGCGCGGGCGTTCGCATCCGGGCATCCGGCCGCCGAACGCCTCGACAGTCTGCTCGCCGCCTTGCAGGACGACCTTTTCGTAGCCGGCAGCGACCTGGCTACGCCCCTCGAAAGCAAGGCCGCCGCACCACGCCTGGCGCCCACGCATATAGTGCGACTGGAACAGGAAATCGACCGCCTCGAAGAAGACCTGCCGCCCCTGAAGCATTTCATTCTCCCTGGAGGCGCGCCGCTCGCATCCATACTGCATGCGGCGCGAACCACATGCCGCCGCGCCGAGCGCCGCGTCGTGGCGGCGGCCACAGTCGAATCCCTGAACGAAGCGGTCGGCCCCTACCTGAACAGGCTTTCCGATTACCTGTTCGTCCTGGCCCGCTGGGCAAACAGAACCGCGGGCGGCGAGGAACATCCATGGAAACCGTAGGGATGCGCTGATCAAAACCACTTCGCTCGGCACGTCGCGTTCGCGCGTACGGGACGTCATGATGGCGTCGTTGAAATCAGCGTATCCCTTAATAATCGCGGCGCCGGTTGCATAACTGGAATATATTCCGTATTTTATCAGAATACGCTGTCTCTCGGGAATCCGTCGCATATTCGATCATTTTAGGCAGTGCATCCGATACGACATGGCTCCTGCGCCCGGCCGCCCACCCCGCTTGCCGGCCAGGTCCGCGAGATGCGCGCGCCCCAACATCGGATTCGGCATGTTGCAGACCTTCACTGACATGCGCCGCACAACGTATTCCGGAATCGCAGCGATCTTCGGCGTCCTCCTTGCCGCCGTACTCCTGGTCGCCAGGAGCGACAACCCCATGTCCGAATGGCCGGAGGAGGCGTCCGCCGCCGAAGAAGCAGCTCCGGCGAAAACAACGGAAGACAAATACGGGCTGGTCGCCGACGACTACGATGTTATCGACCGCAAGGTAAGGCGGAACGAAACGTTCGGAGAAATACTGACCGGGCATAACATCCCCTACGCCAAGGTTCTTTCCGTCAGCGAGTCGGGCAAGGATATTTTCAACGTGCGGCATATCCAGGCCGGAAAGCCCCTCCGCGTATACAGCGACTCGATCGACGGGACGTACCAGGCGCGGTATGTCGTGTACGAGCGGGACCGGCTCAACTACGTCGTATTCAACCTTGCCGCCGACTCTGCGTCCAGCCCTGTCTACGCCGGGAAACGAAACGGGGAAATAAAACGCCAACACGTATCCGGACGCATTGCGGGTTCTCTCTACCGGACCCTTGAAACCGGCAACACGCCGGCGAATATCGTCCCGCCGCTGGCGCTTGCCCTTTCGGAGGTTTTTGCGTGGCAAGTGGATTTTTTTCGCATCCGGCCGGGCGACGATTTTAATGTAGTCTACGACGTACTCCACCTGGACGACGAGCCGATCCGCGTCGAGAAAATCGTAGCGGCCCGGTTCGGACACCACGGCGTGGATTACTTCGGATTCCGGTTCGAAGAAGGAGAACGTCCGGACTACTACGACGAACACGGAAAAAGCCTGCGCAAGCAACTGCTCAAGGCGCCGTTGAAATTCGATCGCATCAGCTCGCGCTATTCGAAGAGACGATTTCACCCGGTCCAGAAACGATACAAAGCGCACCTGGGCACGGATTACGCCGCTGCGCCCGGCACGCCGATCTATTCAGCAGGAGACGGTACGGTGCTCGAAGCGCAATTCAAGCGCTATAACGGCAACTACGTCAAGATTCGACACAATTCGGTGTATTCGACCGGGTATCTCCACATGTCGCGCATTGCTTCAGGCATTCGCCCGGGCGCGCGGGTCCGGCAGAGGCAAGTCATCGGCTACGTGGGAAGTACGGGCCTGGCGACCGGTCCGCACGTATGCTACCGTTATTGGAAAAACGGCGCCCAGATCGACCCGCACACCGATACCCTGCCTCCCGCCGGCGAGGTTCCTTCCGAACTCATGGAGCGTTTCGCCCGCGTGCGAAACGAAATCATGCCGCAAATCGCAGAGGTCCTGCCGCCGTATATCGCCGAAAGCGACGCGCAGGAAGACGAGCGTTCATCGAACAAGGCCCTGATGTAACGGTCCCCTCGCATGCCCCGGTCAGGCTCCTCTCGAAACACCGCCTCGCATTCCCTGCCGCAGCGCGCGCTGGAGCTGTCCCGCCTCGCCGCACGCCGGATCGTACGGCGCAAAACCCGCGTACTGCGCCTCTCCAGAAGGGCCTACGAAAAAATCGAACGGCGCAAGAGCATCCCGACGCGGGCCGCCCGGGACCTGCGTACGCTGGCGCGCCTTGCCCGGGCGTGGGCGCTCAAACAATATCGGCATGTGCCCTGGCGCACGATAACCTACGTCGTGGCGGCCATTCTGTACTTCATCAACCCATTGGACCTGCTGCCGGATATGCTCATCGGCATCGGTTTCGTGGACGACGCGGCCGTGGTGCACGCCGTCGTCCGTTCCCTGCACGGCGACCTTGAAGCCTTTCGGAAATGGGAAAGCGAGCCGGGCGTCCTGCAACAAGACCTGTAACCCTGAAAAAGTCGATCCTCGCTTTTTTAAGCCAGGCTTCTCCCCCGCATTCACCCCTCCTTGACATGCACCGTGCGCGTGGGAAAGGCGAACTCGATTCCTTCTTCCTCAAAGCAGCGGACCAGCGCAAAATTGATCGTCTGCTGCACGTCCATGAACGTCAAATATTCGGGCGTCCGCATGTAATACACCACCTCGAAATCGAGCGTGGAATCCCCGAATCGCGCAAAATGCGCCCGATCGAACCGGGCTTCTTCTTGCTCCCCGATAATGCGCTGCGCCATCTCCGGGATGCGTTCGAGTTTCTCCGCCGGCGTATCGTATGACACACCCAGGGAAAACATGATGCGGCGCTCCGCCATCCGCTTGTAATTGCGTATCCGGCTGCCGAGCAGGTCTCCGTTGGAAACTACGATCTGCTCCCCGGACAAACTCCGCAAGCGGGTCGTCTTCAAACCCACCTTTTCGACCGTCCCCACCGTATCCCCCACGATCAGAAAGTCGCCCACTTCGAAGGGTTTATCCAGCACGATCGTGAGCGAAGCGAACAAATCCCCAAGGATATTCTGCATAGCGAGCGCCACAGCGATACCGCCTATCCCAAGCCCGGCGATAAGCGTCGTGACGTCGATGCCGAAGTTGTCCAGCGCCACAAGGAAAATCGCCGTATAAAGCAGCAAGCGGGCAATAAACCCGACAGCCTGCATAGACGTTACCGCGCTGGGGTCTTTCTCCAGTTTCTGCTCCTTGTAAAGCCGGACCCAATCCGTAATGGCGGCGTTGCCCCAGAATACGACCTGCACGAGCAAAAACAGAAAAGCGATCCGCGAGATGTAACTCGTCACCTGTTCGGACAAGGGCACGGCGCCCACGGCGACGTACAGCGAGAGCGCAATCAGGAAATACAACTTCGTGCGCGCCAGCAGCGCGACGAAAACGTCGTCTATGATATTCTCTGTGCGCGACGAAATATGGTGGACGCGCCGAAGCAGGATGCGGTGGACAAAGATCAGGATCAGCGCCACCGCCGCCCAGGCGACGACCAGCATGAACCAGACGTCCAGCGACGAGCCCAGCCATTCTGTTTCCGCCAGATCGTTCAGGAAATTACCCATGTCTGTTCGTTAAGGATACACTGGTGATGCGGGTTGTTTCGCGTATTCGCGAGACGCATAAAGCAGGAGAACTATCCTGCCTGCGATTCCGGATCGCTTGCCGCCGGGGAGGTTAGGCCATGATCGAGGATGCGCCCCGCGATTTCTATAAAATCTTTCTCCGTGATAATGCCGATAAGGCGTCCGTCCCGGAGCACCGGCAGCGAACCAATCTTCAGTTCGCGCATCTTGCGTATGGCCTCGATGGTCGGCGTATCCGGAGAAACCGTAACCAGGTCCCGGGTCATCACGTCTTTTACCGGCAGATTCTGGCCGCTCCCGCGCTGCTCCGCCATCAGGCGAAGCAAATTCCGGTGACTCACAAGCCCCACCAGACGGTGTTCATTGTCCTCGACCAGCACATGCCGAATGTGCTTCCAGTCCATCAGGCACGCCACGAGTTCGACCAGCTCCTCCTCGTTGACCGTGACCAGGTCGGTGCTCATGTATTCCTCCACGCGCGCCCGGTCGAAACGGCGTTCCGGAACGCCTTCCTGCGGCTCGGCGTCCGGCCACGTATGCACGGGCGCGCCCTCTTTCTGCCGATTGACCGTGGCCGCCACCACTGCGCTCAACCGCTCGGCGCGACTCGCTTTCGGGCGCATCGCAAGCAATGAATGCAGCTGCCAGTGCGACCCCGTACGGCGAGACCGTACGCGTTCCTCGACCACGCCCAGGTACCGGGCAATGTCTTCGGGGACAATCCCGGCGTTCCGCAAGCCTTCCCGGGCCAGCGGCAGCAATTCATCGCAAAGCAATTCGGAGGCCGCCACGCGACGCCCGTCGAACCAGGTAAACTGCGCAGCGAGGCCAAGGCGCGCCGCCGCCATGAAATTCCCCATCGCATCGTCAAAGTCCATGACCCGCCGAATATCCGGACAAGCATGGGATAACCCCATGGTCAGGCCGAACCAGAACGCGGCGTTCGCCATCTCGTCGATCACGGTCGGGCCGGACGGCAGAATGCGGTTTTCGATGCGCAACGTGGGCTTTCCGTCCGTCACGCCGTAACAAGCCCGGTTCCAGCGGTACACGGTGCCATTGTACAATTGCAGCGCCTGCAGCTTCGGGGCGCGACCCGCTTCCAGCGCCTTCTGAGGATCCTCGATTTCGGATTTCGAGATGAGAATCCGGAAGCGGGATATATCTTCCTGAAAAATCTCAAGCGCCGACCGGTCGAGCCATTTCGTGCCGAAATGCACGCGCGGACTCATCTCCCGGATATACAGATTCGAACTGCGCGTATCCACGGCCTGCTGAAACAGGGCGATGCGCGTTTCCTTCCAGAGACGCTTGCCGAACAGGGTCGGGGAGTTGGCGGCGGCGGCCAACACGGGCCCGGCAATGGCTTGCGCAATGTTGTACATCCTGGCGAATTCGTCGGGATGCACTTGCAGATGCGTCTGGAAACTTGTGTTGCAGCCCTCCAGCGTGATGCTGTCGTGCTTGATATAGAGTTCGTCGGCGCCCCGTATCTGTAGTTCGGCGGGGCCGCCCCGCAGCCGGGCAATGGCCTCGTTCAAGGCATGGTACCGGGGGGCCGGCATCATGTGCGTCAATTCCAGATCGGACAAGGTGATGGTGGGCAGAATGCCGGCCAGGACAACATGCGCTCCAGCCTCCTCGACCACCTTGCGTACGCCGACCAGCGCATCCTCGACGGAACGCTCCATGCGGCGCAGGCAATCGCCCCGAAACACGACCGGATCCAGATTCAGTTCGAGATTGAACTTCATCAATTCCGAAACGACACGGCTGTCCCCCGTCGTCCGTTCCAGTATTTTTTCGGCGACCGGCGCCGGACGCCACCGGTCATCCACGAGAAACATTTCCTGCTCCACCCCGATCCGGCGTATGCCCGATTCGAACCGGTTCTCTTCCAGCATATATTCCAGTGCGCGAACATCCTCGATGAGCCGATACGTAAACCGGCGCAAAGAGGCCTCGTCCATTTCGGGCGTCAGGTCGAGTTCTCCCATCGAAAAGCGAGGGTTGGCTTCAAATCAGGGGGGAGGAGCGTCCCGCAACAAGGGGCTCGCGCAACCCCGTCACGGCATGAGCGCCTCAAAAATGCAGATTACAATGAAATCCATTCATGTGCATATGGTTTCTTTTTGCGGTTCGCCGAAAATCCGGCGGCTTCCGACCGGAACGTCGAATGGGCGAGCGCGCATTCCGGCGAAGAAACATCTTGCAAGGCATGGGCGTCCAGAAACATGCGGCGGATATTTCCGTTTTTCACAATCCCTCATCGACTATCCGCTTTCCTGCGTATTGCTCCGATGCGCCGCGTTCGGGCTATCGTTACTTCCTTGCTGGTCATTGCGCTCCCGGCTATCCCGATGGGCATGGCCGCAAGCGGATGCGCCCCGGCGGCGGCGCCGGTCGAAATCGAAGAGGCCGTCCCCGGCGCCTTGTCCTTTGCGCCCGACCCCATGAAGGAAGAAATGCGGTCCCTCCGGGCGCAGCAACTTTTTGTGCGCGGCATGACGTATGCGCAAACAGGCGACCAGGGCGCAGCGCTCGACCTGTATGCCCAGGCGCTCCGACTATCCCCCGATTCTCCCGCCATTCTGGCCGCCTCGGCTGAGCTGTACGAGGAAAACGGAGACTACGTGACGGCCCGCTACCACCTGAGCCAGGCGCATGCCCTCGCTCCGCAAAACATACATTACGCCTTGCAACTGGCCGGCGTCCATGCGGAAATGGGCGAACGAGGGCAAGCCGCTTTGCTGTACGCCGACATACTGGAACAGGCGCCGGAGCATCTTGACGCGCGCTACGATCTGGCCCGTATTTACATGATGGAGGGCGAGACGGCGAAAGCCGCAGCAACATACGAACGCATCCTTCAGGAAAACAACGGGGATCGCGCCGTACGGAGGCAACTCCTGAACCTCTACGACCAACTGGACGATTGGGCAAACGCGGAACGGATATTGACCGACATGCTGAAGGACGAACCGCAGAATGCCGACCTGCGCCGTACGATGGCCGAAATTCGCCTGAAACAGGGACGACATGAAGAGGCCGCCGAACATCTCCTGAGCATCCTGGAGCAAAATCCGCGAGACGTACAATGGTGGGCCTACGCGGCCCGGGCGCTTCGGGACGGCGGCGGGCTGGCGTCGGCGGGCGTCGTGGCGGAAAAAGGGCTTGCGATCTTTCCGAATGCGCTTGAACTCCACAAGATCGCCGGAAACGCCGCCATGGCGGATGGACGCCGCGCCGAAGCCGTTCGGCATTTTGAAGAGGCCGTACGGATCGCCGCGGAGGACGCGTACGGAAACGAGGCGGAACTCGGGCGACTTCATTCGACGCTCGGCTCCCTGTACGCGCGCATGGGCGACGAATTATTGGCCCGGGAATCGTACGAAGCAGCGTTGCGGCACATGAACGAGGCGGCGCAACAGCCAAACGCTTCCGCCAACCTGCTTGAGCGCCTTGGGGATGTGTACAAAGCGCTGGGATACGAAGAATCTGCCGCAGAGGCGTGGCGGCGAGCGCTGGAAATCAATCCGAACCTGCCAGCGTTACACAAAAAACTGGACCGGAAATAATCCCTGCCCGCCATGCGCCCCATTGTTTTCTTCATCCTCCTGGCGGCGACCGCATACGCCGCGCGGCCCGTAGCGGGGCAGCAGACGGATTCCCGGGAAGTCCTGATTGCGCCCGAAACGGACAATGATGCGGCGGACCGCGAGCGGCAAGCCACCCGACAACGCCTTGCCGAACTGAAAGCGCAGATCGCCGAAGACAAGCAACGCCTTTCCGAAACGACCGAGGCAGAGCAGGCAACCCTCGAAACGCTGGAGCAACTCGACCGGCAAATCGCCTTGCACCGGGAACTCGTGCGTAACTACGGACGACGAATCAACCAGATTTCCCGCGAGATCTCCGCCGAGGAAACCACCATTGTCAACCTGGTCAATGAGCAGGAAATATTGAAACGCCAATACCGAAGCCGGGCCGTGCACGCCTACAAGCATGGCCGCATGCACGACCTGGCGCTCCTCGCCTCTTCCAAATCCATCAACCAAATGCTGGTGCGGGCGCGCTACTTGCACCGGTTCACGCAGCAACGGCGCGACCGACTCGAAAAAATCGGCGACAAGCAAAAAGAATCCGAAGAACGCAACGAACAACTGAAGCAGAGCCAAACCGAAAACGAGCGGCTCCTGAGCGAAGAGCGCAACGAACAACAAAATCTTGAGCGGCTACGCGAGAACCGGCGGCATATCATCGCCGAACTGCAATCCGAGCGCTCGACGATCGAACAGGCGCTGGAGCAGAAACAAACTGCGGCGAGAGCGCTGGAAGAACACATCCGGGAACTCATAGCCGCCGCCGACCGCAATCGCCTGCGCGCCCGGGAGAACCTGGCTACGGCCGGGGAATACGCCTCTCTGTCCGGCTCCTTCCTCGAAAATCAGGGACAACTCCCCTGGCCGGCGCAAGGCGTCATGCGCGAACCGTTCGGCGACAACGTAAACCCCGTCTACGGAACGACCACGCGCAATCCGGGCATTATTATCGAAACGCCCTCCGCTGCGGACGTGCGCGCAATCTTCGACGGACGCATCATCGATATTTCAGTGCTCCCGGAATATGGACGCTATGTCGTAATTGAGCATGGCATATACAAAAGCGTGTATTCCAATTTTTCGAACACCTTCATTGCCGAGGGCGATCCCGTGCGCGCCGGGCAAATCATCGGGCAGGCCGGAACGCCTGACGAACCCAAAGGCACGGCGCTTTTTTTCGCGCTTTTCACGGAAGGCGTTCCCGTCGATCCTTTGCCCTGGCTTATGGTTCGTTGAGCGGCGCCTCCCCCCGGCGCACACCCCTGTCGCCTGCGACAAACCTGCCCGGAACACCCGAATAGCGCGCGAATAGCGCGCCGTCGGCGAACCTTTTCGCCTGCATATTCATTTACTCCCTCGTTTTCTGTTTCAACCGAATACCCTGTATCTGTCGTGAAATACGATGTCGTCGTCATCGGATCGGGACCAGGCGGCTATGAGACCGCCATCCGCGGATCCCAACTCGGGCTCAAGGCAGCCATCGTCGAAAAGGACAAACTGGGCGGCGTGTGCCTGAACATAGGCTGCATCCCGACCAAAGCGCTGCTCAAAAGCGCGGAAGTCATGGAAGAAGCGCGCCATTTGTCGAAGTACGGACTGCGCCTGGAAGGCGACGTCACGCCGGATTTCGCCAAAATCGTGGAGCGAAGCCGCGGCGTGGCCGACAAAATGAACAAGGGCGTCGGCTTTCTGATGAAAAAAAACAAGATCGATGTGCTCTACGGCAAGGCGCGCCTTGCCGGACGCGGCAAGTTGACCCTCGAGCCTTCCGTCAACATGGACGGAAAGCCCATCGGCGAGGCCAGAGCCGTCGAGGCGGATCATATCATTATCGCCACAGGCGCGCGAGCGCAAGAAATTCCTCCGCTTCCCGTCGATGGCGAAAAAGTCATTACGTACCGGGAGGCCATGCTGCAAAAGACGCCGCCCAGGCGGCTGGTGATCTGCGGCGCGGGGGCCATCGGCGTGGAATTCGCCTATTTCTACAATCAGATGGGGACAGAGGTGACCATCGTAGAACTGCTGGACCGCCTCGTGCCCGCGGAAGACATTGAGATTTCCAAAGCGCTCCAGCGAGCCTTTGGCAAGCAGGGCGTCCGATGCCTGGTCTCCACGGAAGTGCAAGGCGTCGACGTCAGCGGCCCAGCGACGGTCGTCACCGTCAAAACCGGCAAGGGAACCGAAACCATCGCATGCGACCAGGCGCTGTCCGCCGTAGGAGTGCGGGGCAACATCGAGGACCTGGGCCTGGAAGCGCTGGGCGTGAAAACCGAACCCGGACGCATCGTCGCGGACGAGTACTACCGGACGAATGTCCCCGGAATCTATGCTATCGGCGATGTGGCGGGCCCGCCCTGGCTGGCGCACAAGGCCAGCCACGAAGGCGTCCTGTGCGTGGAGCGAATTGCGGGAGAATCCGTACATCCGTTGAATTACAACAACATACCGGGATGCACCTACTGCCAGCCGCAGATTGCTTCGGTGGGCTACACCGAGGAAAAAGCGAAGGAAGCAGGCTTCGACGTGCAGGTGGGCAAGTTTCCGTTCGCGGCGTCGGGCAAGGCTGCCGCACTGGGCGATACGGAAGGTTTCGTTAAGGTGATCTACGACGCGAAGTACGGGGAATGGCTCGGATGCCACATCATAGGGCGCGAGGCCACCGAACTGATTGCGGAAGCCGTTACGGCGCGCGCCCTCGAAACGACGGCGCATGAAATCGCCGAGGCCATGCACCCCCACCCCACGCTCTCTGAATCACTCATGGAAGCCACCCGCGACGCCTTGGGCAAAGCAATTAATATCTGACCGGCCGCGGCGCGTTGAGGTCCGCGGCGCGTTGAGGCTGCGGCGCGGCAAGCGCAAATCACCGAGCGTTCGCGCCCCGTTGACCGGGCGGATCAAGGCGCCTCTGCTTCCGTCGCCCGCTTGCGCAGTTTCTCCAGCTGCGCGTCAATCTGCGCATCCTCGATCTTGCGAAAAAGAATTTCGGAGGTCCCCAGTTCGTGTCCGGCCTCAAGCAACGGCTCCGCCGCTTCGTCCCACCCGATCAGACCCGCGCCGCCGCCCGCCTCGCTCGAACGCACCCCTTCCAGCCGCAACATGGCCCGCAGCCGCGCGGCGCTGCGCGGAAGCGCCGGCTCCAGCAATACGGCCAGCGCAGCGCAAAGCTGCAACGATACGTGCACCGTGTTGGCGCATGCGCGAAAATCGGTTTTTGCAGTGCGCCAGGGTTCTCTGTCGTTGAAATACTTGTTGCCGAGGCGGGCCAACTGCATCGTCTCGAACACCGCCTCCCGGTTCCGAAACGTCTCGTAGCGCTGGCCTATTCGGGCTGGAAATTCGGTCAGGGCGTTCAGCATTTCCCGATCTTCCGGCGAGGCTTCCTCCAGCGGCGGCGTTTTCCCGTCCATGTATCTTGCGGCGAAGGTCAACGCCCGATGGAAAAAATTTCCCAATACATCGGCCAATTCCCCGTTGGCGCGCGCCTGAAAATCACGCCAGCTGAAATCGGCGTCTTTCGTTTCCGGAAGCGTGGACGCCATGGCGTACCGGAGCGTGTCCGCCGGAAAGGCTTCAAGATATTCGTGCAACCACACGGCCCAGCCGCGGCTGGTGGATAATTTCTCCCCCTCAAGGTTCAGAAATTCATTGGCCGGAACGTTATCCTCAAGCACAAATTCCCCGTGCTCCATCAACATGGCCGGAAACATGAGGCAATGGAACACGATATTGTCCTTGCCTATGAAGTGCAGCAGCTTCGTCCCGTCGTCCTGCCAGTATGTCTTCCATGCATCGGGGTCCCCGGTCGCCGCCGCCCATTCCCGGGTGGCCGAAATATATCCGATCGGGGCGTCGAACCATACGTAAATGACCTTGCCGCGCGCATCCACGCCCACGGCTTCCGCTACATCCTCTGGAACCGGTACGCCCCAGGGTACGTCGCGCGTAATGGCCCGATCCCGCAGCCCGTCCTGGAACCAGCTCCGGATCTGCCCCAGCACGTTGGGCTTCCATTCCGGATGCGTAGCGATCCATGCTTCCAGCTTCGGCTGCAAATCGCCCAGCGGCAGGTGCCAATGGGTGGTTTCGCGAAGTTCCGGCGTCGCATCGGTCAATGTGCTCCGGGGATGGCCGAGTTCCGTCGGACTGAGGGATATTCCGCATCGCTCGCACTGATCGCCGTACGCGCTTTCATATCCGCAGGCCGGGCACGTTCCCGTCACAAAGCGGTCGGCCAGAAAAATCTCGGCTTCGGGGTCGTACAGTTGCTTTTCGGTTTTCAATCGGAAAAGTCCTTTTTCCGCGAGGCGGCGAAAAAAATCCTGACTGGTTTCCCGATGCATGTCGGAGGTGGTTCGCCCGTAGTAATCGAAGCTCATCCCGAAACGCTCGAAACTGTCGCGAATCATCGGGTGATACTCGTCCACGATGTCCTGCGGGGAAATGCCTTCCCGGTGCGCCCGCATCATGATGGCCACGCCGAATTCGTCGGACCCGCATACGTACAGCACGTCCCGCCCCTTCATGCGCTGATAACGCACATACAGATCGGCGGGCAGATACGCTCCCGCGAGATGCCCCAAATGAAGCGGACCGTTGGCGTACGGAAGCGCAGACGTAACAAGAATACGGTCGAAATCGCGCGAAGACATAAGGGGATGCTCTGATTAAGTCCGCTTCGATCAGCGCTTCGCTTTCATGCGTAAAGCACAAAATGACGGCGTCGTTAAAATTAGCGAAAAACACGACGGATTCGGGGCGCCACGGTCGCGAAGCGCCCTTCGGGAGGCAGACAAGCGCACGCCTGCTGCGTCATTCCTCATTACGCGGGGCCTGCCGCGCTGCTTCGTCATTTCTTGCCGGCGCACGCCTTTCAGCCTCTGAATCTTTGCGGATTTAATCAGAGCGTCCCTATAAAGGACGCCGGGCGGAAACGAACGGCATACAATTACGACAGCCTCGCCGCGATGTTCGGAGGCCGACGGGTCACTTCACGAGCAGCATCGTTCGCGCCATGGCCTCGCCTCCCGCCTGCAAGCGATACGCGTACAAACCACTCGGCAAATGGCCTGCTTCGAAACGGATCGCATAATGGCCCGCAGGCTGCAAGCGATCGACCAGTACGGCCACTTCATGGCCCAGCGCATTGTACACCGCAAGGCGCACCTCCCCCGCCCTGGGCAATCCATAGCGTATCGTCGTCTCCGGATTGAAAGGATTCGGATAATTCTGCTGGAGCGCAAAGGCCGCAGGAATTTCCCGGCCCGCGGGTTCAGCCGACGTCGGTTCCTGGTCGTTGTCCACGATCGTCAGGGAATAAACGCGCGGGTTGCCCAGTCCGTACCCCGCGCCTTCCTGAAACGTCAGAATCACCGACTCGTCGCCTTCGTCCGCATCGTCGTCCGTGATCGTAACCGAAATCATGGCCGAATTCGACCCGGACGCCACCGAAAGCGTTCCCTCGCTGCCCGTCGCGCCGGAAATGGCGTAATCCGCGTTTAGCGTGGCCGTACCGGAAAGCGCATAGCTGACCACAACGTCCGAAGAGGGCGCCGGCGAGAGATTCGCCATCACGTCGACGGCGCCCGCCGCTTCGCCCACGCGCGCCGAATCGGAAGCAAAGAAGACCACGAACGCAGGCATGTCGTCGTCCGTGATCGTGAGCACATGGGTGTCCGCGGCGGCGTTCGTCAGGGTCAAAACGACCGTCTCGTCCTCTTCCGTCACGTCGTCGTTTGCGATGGTCACCGGAATGCTCGCCTCGGTTGCGCCTGAGGGTACGACGAGAAACCCTGAATTGCCCGTCGCTCCGCTGATCGTGTAGTCCACGCCGTACGTCGCCGTTCCGGAAAGCGCATAAGTAAGCGTAATGTCCGCAGGAGCCGCCGGATCGATGCGCACCGCCACGTTGACGACGCCCGCCGACTCGCTCGCGTTCGACAAATCAGACGCAAAGGCTGTCGTCAGCAGGACCAGCGGCGCATTCACTGCTTCCTCCGAGGGCGGCCCCTGGGCCATATCATCTCCGCGCGCCATCACGCGCACCGTATACTCGACGCCGGAAACCAGATTGGAAATCGTATGCTCCGTCACGGCGCCAACCTCGTCTTGCCTGACGCTTTCGTCGTAATCTTCTCCGGGCGCCTTCCATTGCACATTGTAGCCCGTCGCCCCCGCCACGGCGTTCCAGGACACGAGGAGCTGCCCGGGTTGCGGCGTGACGGATACGCCTGTAACTTGCCCCAGCGACATGGCCTGCGTGGACCCCGTGCCCGAAGCCGACCAGTCGCTGGCGCCCTCGGCGTTCTTCGCAAGCACCTGCGCCTCATAGGTCGTACCGGGGGAAAGCCCGCCAATGGTAACGGACAGCCCTGTGATCGTCGTGTTCGTTACTTCGGTCCAGTCCGAAGCGCTCTCCAGTTCCCGGTACCGATAGTCGTAATCGTCTATATCGGGGCCCGCATTGGCGGGAGCCCCCCAGGCTGCGCGCAACATGAACGTCGAAACCGCCGTCAGGCCCGGAGCTTCCGGAGCGGACGGCGCTTCCCCGTCTTCGTCCGTCACGGTCACCGAAATCGTCTCTGTCACAGACAATTCCCGGTCGCCCGTCCCGCTCGTCGCGCTCACCTTGACCGAATAGACGTTATCCTTGTCCGCATCCTGCGGATCCTCGTAATTCGGAGCGGCCTTGAAGGTCAGCGCCCCCGCCGACGTAATCGAAAAAAGCGCTCCGTCCGAACCGGACTCGATCGCATAGCCCGTCACGCTGTCTGCGGCGTCACTGTCCGTCGCCAGCGCCGAGCCCACCGTCACGCTGTTCTCCTGTACGGAAAAATTCGTCGAGCCGGTGAACGCAGGCGCCGCATTGACCTCGCCGGCGCCCCTGCGCAACAAAATAAGGTACCCCATAGGCTGGTCGGAGAATTTGCCCACGCCCCTGAGGCTCGTAATGGTTCCCTGGGGCGAAGTGGCGGGATTACCCAGCTGAAAGTTTTCTCCGTTCTCTGTCCCGGCGTCGTACGCGAACAACTCGATCTCATGCCTGTCTATCCATTGGTTCTGAGCATCCAGCACGGACAAGCCGGAAACCCCTACGAACCAGTCCGGACTGGGACCGATCATGGACAAAATGGTGAATAGCGGACGATCCGCCGTGAAATCGACGGCGAAGGTCTTCGTAGGCGTGCCGCCGCCCCCGGGACTTTGGCTGACGAGCACGGCGTTCGAACCGGCGGCGCGGACCTCGGCGGAAAAGGTGCTTGTAGCGCCGAGTTCAGCTACGCCTTCGACCCCGGCCGTGGCCGTGCCGCCGGATTCCCAGAACGTCACCTGGCTGTTGTGCACGGCGCCGATCAGCCTGGTGAAATGCGCGCCGCTCACCACCGACACGCCCGCCGCCAGGCCGCCGTTGGGGGCGACGGCCCAGTTGCCGCGGAAGGTAACGTCGTACGTCGCGGAGGAGGGCGTTTGCGCTTGCGCGGGCAACGTCGCCGCAAAAACGACGAACGCCGCCAACCACGCCCACGCCGGGGCGCGTTCGCGAAACAGTCGGGAAGCGAATCCATCTGTAGCCATATCCATAGCCGTAACCGGCGTCATAACGAGAAAACGAAAGGAAAAACGTTTCGCAAGCGAACAATTTTCCGGGTACGGCATACAGTACGCCGAACTTATTCCGATGTTCATTTTCGGCCCTCCCTTTTCATGACCGCCGCCACGCCCTCTTCCGGCGAATTCGATGCGCGCAGCGCCTCCGTCGCGCGAGAAACGTCGGAAACCAATGTCCGCATCACGCTCCAGCTCGATAAGGCGGAAGCATATCGCAACGAAACCGGCATCGGGTTTCTGGACCACATGCTGGACTTGTTCGCCAAGCACGGAGGGTTCGGGCTGCACGTCTTTTGCAAGGGCGATCTGCATGTGGACGAACACCATACCGTCGAAGATGTGGCCATTTCGCTGGGGGACGCTTTTCGGGAAGCGCTGGGCGACAAGGCTTTTATTCGCCGTTTCGGACACGCCTACGTACCGATGGACGAGGCGCTGGCCCGGGCCGTCGTCGATTTGTCTGGAAGATTCTACCTGAATTACCGCGCCGATTTCGAACGGGACCGGGTGGGAGACCTTTCCGTCGAAATGGTCGAACACTTCTGGCACGCCTTCGCCGAACACGCCCGGTGCAACCTGCACGTCGAAGCGCTCTACGGGAAAAACGCGCACCATACGATAGAAGCGATCTTCAAGGCCGCGGCCCGCGCATTGCGGCATGCGGCGCACAGGGATCCGTCTTTCGCCAGGACGCCCTCCACCAAGGGAACCCTTTGATCCCGGCGGACGGCCCGCAGCCCCGCCTCCCGTCGCCTGCTTCGGCGACGCGCTGTTACGCCACACTTTCGACGCTTGTCATATGCTTCAGAACGAAACCGTCACCGTCATCGGCGCAGGAAACATCGGGCGCGCGCTCATCGGCGGCCTCATCACAGGCCACGAATTCGAACCAGCGCAATTGCGCGCCACGCGGCGCACCCCATCCGCCCTGCAGGCGCTGCAACGGGATTTCCCGGGCGTCTCCACGACCAGCGACAACCCCGACGCCGTGCAGGGAGCCACCATCGTCATCCTGGCCGTGAAACCGCACAACGCGGCCGCGGTCATTGCGGAAATCAAGGAACACATGCATCCGCAAACCCTGGTGATCTCCGTACTCGCCGGCGTTACCACCCAGGCGCTGGAGGAAGCGTTCGGGCAAGAAATTCCGGTCGCGCGCACCATGCCCAACACCCCGGCCATCGTGGACGAAGGGGCCTCGGCCATTACGGGCGGGCGCTTCGCAGCCCCGAAACATCTGGACCTTGCCCGGCATATTTTCGAAACGGTCGGGACGGTCGAAATCGTCCCCGAATACATGATGGACGCCATCACGGGATTGTCCGGCAGCGGACCCGCCTACGTATACATGTTCATCGAGTCCCTCACCGATGCGGGCGTGAAGCAGGGGCTGCCCCGCTCCACGGCGTTTCGGCTGGCGTCGCAGACCGTATACGGCGCCGCCAAGCTGGTTCGGGACACCGGCAAACATCCGGCTATTCTGCGCGACGAGGTCACCACGCCGGGCGGTACGGCCATTGCCGCCGTCGCGGAACTGGAAGCGCACGGCATGCGCACCATGCTTATCAACGCCGTCGCGACGGCCGCCGAACGTTCCGCAGAATTGAGCGAACAATAACATGATCGCCATCGTCGATTACGGTATCGGCAACCTGCGCTCCATCGAAAAAGCATTCGAAGCCGTGGGAGCCCGGGTGGTCCGGTCGGATCGCCCGGAAGATATTCGCGCCGCCGACAAGGTGGTATTGCCCGGCGTAGGCGCTTTCGGAGCCTGCATCGACGAAATACGCCGCAGGGCGCTGGAAACGCCCATTCTGGACGCAATCCGGAAAGGCAAACCCTTCCTCGGGGTATGCGTGGGCATGCAGCTCCTCTTCGAATCCAGCGAGGAACTGGGGCGGCACGACGGATTGGGGGTCTTGCCGGGCCATGTGCGGCACTTTCGGACCGCCTGCGCGGACGCGGCATACCGGGAATCTCCGGAAAATCCCCTTAAAATCCCGCACATGGGCTGGAACACCGTGAAGCCGCAACGCGAAGACCCTCTTTTCCGGGGCCTGCCCGCCGAACCGTATTTTTATTTCGTGCATTCCTATGCGGCGGCGCCAGCCGCCGCCTCCGACACGCTGGCGCATTGCCGGCATGGCGTGGCGTTCCCCGCCATGGTGCGGCGAAACAATGTATACGGGGTCCAGTTTCACCCGGAAAAGAGCCAGGCCAACGGCCTGCGTATTCTGCGGAATTTCGCAGAATCGGTGCAATGCCTGGCGTAAAATCGCGGGGCAAACGTACGAACCCATGCGTACAAACCTGCGCAACGCGGCAAACGGGCGGAAGCGAACGGCTTTCGCCCTTCGTTTTTGCCCCGAACGCCCTGATGCAGGGCTCGTCGAAACTCCTTCGCCATGCTCGTTATCCCGGCCATAGACCTTCGCGGCGGACACTGCGTACGGCTTTACCAGGGCGCGTACGATAAAGAGACGGTGTATTTCGAGGACCCTGTCAAAATGGCCAAACTGTGGCGCGTGCAAAATGCGCGTACGCTGCATGTGGTCGATCTGGACGCCGCGCGCGGGGATCGTTCGCCCAACCGCGAGGTCATTCGCGCAATATGCGAGGCGCTGGATATTCCAGTGCAACTCGGCGGCGGCGTCCGCGCCATGGAGGATATCGACGAAGCGCTCGGCCTCGGGGTCTATCGGGTCATTCTCGGCACGGCGGCCGCGCGCGATCCCGACTTCGTTTCTGAAGCCGTAGCGCGCTATTCGTGCAGCCGGGTGGCCGTAGGCATTGACGCCCGCGACGGAGAAGTTCGCATTGAAGGTTGGCTGGAGGGAAGCGGCCTCGACGCTGTCGCCATGGCGCAAGACATGGAAAATCGGGGCGTCCGGCGGATCGTGTATACGGATATCGGGCGAGACGGAACCATGCAAGGTCCGAACCTCGACGCCTACCGAACGCTTGGCGCCGCGCTTCGCCATGCGCGCGTCACGGCTTCTGGCGGCGTGGGCAGCCATGCGGACCTCGTCCAGCTCGAAGAACTTGTTTCGCACAGGGTAGATTCCATTATCATAGGGCGCGCGCTCTACGAAAATCGTTTCCCGTGTCAGCAGTTCTGGTGCTGGAATTACAAGCAGGACATCGACCTCGATCATTTCTCAACGGCGAAAATGACTTCCCGGCCCGACAAGCAACTCCCTTCCTGATGGCGCTTGCCCGACGCATCATTCCCTGTCTGGACGTGGACGAAGGCCGCGTGGTCAAAGGCGTCCGCTTCGTGAATATCGTGGACGCCGGCGACCCCGTCGAGCAGGCGCGCTTCTACGACGCCGAAGGCGCGGACGAACTTGTTTTTCTGGATATTACGGCCACGCACGAGAATCGCGGGATCATGCATGACGTGGTGCGGCGCACCGCCGATCAGGTCTTCATTCCCCTGACCGTCGGCGGCGGACTCCGAAACGTCGAAGACATGCGCGCCATGCTGCACGCAGGCGCCGACAAAATATCCGTCAATTCCGCCGCCATCCGCAACCCGGACCTGATTTCGCAGGGCGCGAACGCCTTTGGCGCGCAATGCATCGTCGTGGCCATCGACGCGAAGCGAACAGGCGAAGAGCAATGGGGCGTATATACGCACGGCGGACGCAAGCCAGTCGATCTGGATGCGATCGCATGGGCCGTCGAGGCCGAGCGGCGCGGGGCGGGCGAACTGCTCGTCACATCCATGGATTGCGACGGCGCGAAAAACGGCTACGATACGCAACTCCTTCGGGCCATTGCCGAAAGCGTATCGATTCCCGTCATCGCTTCAGGGGGCGCCGGTACGCTGGAGCACCTGTATGACGCGCTGGCGCAGGGCGCCGCCGACGCGGCGCTCGCCGCTTCGATTTTTCATTTCAGGGAATATTCCGTTTCGGAAGCAAAGCGTTTCCTGCGCGATCGGGGCGTTGTCGTACGCCTCAAGGACACTACGTAACGCAAGACGCCCTCGCCCCCGCAACCGCCGACAAGCAATCCCGCATAACCTGTCGCATTTGCGAAACGACCGATGCTCGCCTGTCAAAAACATCTTTTTTCGCTCCCGGACCGCCCCCGCTACCTGAATTGCGCCTTCATGGCTCCCATGGCGCGAAGCGTGGAAGAGGCGGGCGTCGCCGGCGTCCGGATGCGCCGGAATCCTTCCAGCGTACAGGTCGAGGATTTTTTCGAAGCCAGCCACCGGCTTCGGGCCTTGTTCGGGCAATTGATCCACGCCCCGGCCGATTCCGTAGCCATCATTCCCTCCGCTTCGTATGGAATTGCGACCATGGCCGCCAACCTGCCCGTCGAGCCAGGCGACCGGATCGTGGCGCTGGACGAACAATTCCCCAGCAATGTGTACGCCTGGCGGCGGAAAGCGGCGGAGACGGGCGCCTCGCTGCAAATGATCGGACCTGGCGAAGGCCCCGGGGACCGGGCGACCCGATGGAACGAGCGCATCCTTGAGGCCATCGACGCGAGGACAGCCATCGTAGCCATGCCCCAAATACACTGGACCGACGGCACGCTCTTCGACCTTGAAGCCATTGGACGGCGGGCCCGCGAGGCGGGCGCGGCGCTGGTCGTGGACGGAACGCAATCCGTAGGCGCCCTGCCCTTCGACGTCGAGCGCGTCCGCCCCGACGCCGTGATCTGCGCAGGGTACAAATGGCTGCTCGGACCGTATTCCCTGGGCCTGGCTTATTATGCCGAACGCTGGCATCGCGGGCAACCTCTGGAGGAAAACTGGATTACCCGGGAAAACAGCGAGAAATTCAGCGCGATTATTGATTACCGGGACGAGTATCATCCGGGAGCCATCCGCTTCGACATGGGCGAGCGAAGCAATTTCGTGCTGGTTCCCATGCTTGAGGCAGCCCTGAAGATCGTGCTGGACCTGACCCCGGCGGCGATTCAGGAATATTGCCGAAACCTGACCCGGCCGCTGGCGGAATGCGCGGGGGATATCGGCTTCCGGCTCGAACCTCCGGAAGGACGCGCCCATCACTTGTTCGGACTGCGCGGCAAGGACGCCCGCAGCATGCCCCCCGACCGCCTGCGCGATAGCCTCAGGGAGCATGGCGTCACTGTGTCCGTACGCGGAAGCGCCATCCGCATTTCGCCCCACGTTTACAACGACGAACAGGACGTGCAGGCCCTGATCGAAGCGTTGCGCGCGGCGATGCGGACAGGCGGCTGAAAGATTCCGCGTACGATAACGCCGCCCGCCCTCATCGCCGACATTCATCCGACGCGCCATGCGCAACCGCCTCGCATATACGGGAAGCCTCGCGCTTGCAGCGCTGCTGTTGTACCTGGCGTTGCGCGGAATGGATACGGACGCCGTAGCGGATGCGCTCCGCACGGCGAACTACGCCTGGATTCCGGCGCTTGCGGCGGTCACGCTGCTTGCCGGACTGGCGCGCGCCTGGCGATGGCGGCTCCTCATGGAAGCGCTTCCCGAAATCGCCGACGCGCGCCCGGGCCAGGCGGAAACAGGGCCGGACAAACCCGGACTCCCGGGAATAAAACCCATCTTTTACTCGGTCATGATCGGCTATATGGTCAACTTCGCCGCGCCCAGGCTGGGGGAGGCGGCGCGCGCGGCCAATCTCTCCGCGCAAAGCCGCCTGCGCTTCAGCAGCGTGCTGGGCACCGTGGTTACGGAGCGCCTGCTTGACGCGGCGACGCTGGGCGTCGGCCTGGGCAGCATTTTTCTGCTTCTGACGGGGCGGACAGCCATCCTGAGCGATATTCTGGTTGATCCGCTTATCGAACAACTGAATACCGTTTCCTTTTACGTAACGATTTCAGTCGTGATCGGCGCGGCGCTGCTGCTCTACGTGTTTTTCGTAAAAACGCCCGGGAGGAACGGGGCGATGCGCGGAAAAAACGCCCTGCAAGCCCGCTTTGCGAGGGCCATCGAAGCCTTTCGGGAAGGCATGGCCGCCATCCTGCACGCACCCCGAAAACAGCGCATCGCATGGAGCACGGCGGCCATGTGGTTTTTGTACCTGCTGATGGCCTACGTCCCCTTCCTGATGCTGAATATGACGGACGCCTACGCCCTGTCTCTGGCCGATGGATGGATCGTCATGATTTTCGGCGCGCTGGGCGTACTCGTCCCGTTGCCTGGAGGGACCGGTTCGTATCATTATATTACGATTCAGGCGCTCGTTCACCTTTTCGCCGTCAACCATGAAGCCGCCGCTGCCTACGCCGTGCTCTGCCATTCCGCCCAACTGGCGCTGCATGTCGCCGCGGGCGGGATATGCCTCATCCTCCAGGGATCTCGCTGGCCCCGCTTGCGCGGGCCCGGCCCGACGACGCCAGCGCAGCAGGAAACCCCCGACCATGCAGCGAATCCTTGAATCGGCGATCTGGCGGGGCGAGACGCGGGGCGGGATGCGCGCCCGACCCGCCGCGCTGCTGCGCCGGATAGCGTTGGCTGGGGCCTTCCTGGCGATCCAGGCGCCCGGCCCGGAAACCGCGCGCGCCATGCAGGAGCAACCCGCGCCCGGATGCATCGTCGTTTCGCCCGCCGAGCCGGACCGGACGCCGTATGCGCAGAGCCTCCAGCGACAAACCGTCCTCGCAGCGACAGGCATGGATTTGCTCGGCATGGCGAACGCCTGGCTGCATCGTCCCGCGTTTGCCGTTCGGTACGAAAGCGCCTCCCAAATGCTGCGCGTATCTATCGAGGAAATCCCGGACAGCGCGCGTACGCCGGCGACATATCCGATCCAGCTTGCTCTTGAAGCCGGCGCGCTGGGCGTAACGGAACGCTTCGACGTCACGTTGCGCGGGCCCTCCGAAGCATTCGACCTGCCCTTCCCGTACAGACCGCGTTTCGTGGCGGTCCGGCCCGAAGAACCGTTGCCGATGCAAGTCCGCATCGACCAGTCGGCGGCGGGTTGGGTTGCTCAGTTGCGTCACGCCTCTTTCCCGGCGTCGCGGCTGGCCGCCGCAGAAGCATTGCGGATCCTCCCACCAGACCCGGCCCTGATCATCGGCCTGCGAACCGCCTTGGGCGAAGAGCCGAGCAGCCGGGTGCGGGCGGCTATTGCGCAGTCCATAGCCCGCCTCGCGCTCGGCGGAGCAGCCGACCGGGCGCTGGCCGCCGCCTATGAAGACCCTTCGGCCGAAGTCCGAAAAGCCGTGTTTGCCTCGCTCGACCAGGCAAGGGCAAGCGCCGCATTGATTGCCCTAACCCTGCGCGCCGCGCAATCCGACCCGGACCAGGCCGTGCAGGCGGAAGCGGTTCGGGCGCTCGCCAGGATGCATGCGTCGGAGGCGTTGCATGTGGCCCGTTCGGCCCTGATCACGCCGTCCCGGGGCGAAATCATTCGGATCGCAGGGCTTGACGCGCTGGGAACGCTCCACGCATACGCCCATGGCGACACATCCGGCGAAGACGCAGAAGACGCAGAAGACGAGCAGGCGGCGGGCGAGGCGACGCGCAACGAGGCGCTGCCCGAAATTCCTGCCGCAGCGCTGACAGAGGGACTGCAATTCGCAACGTCGGACGGGCCCCTGCCGCTGCGCAAAGCCGCGCGCCGCCTTTTCCTCCGCATCCGTCAATACGAACCGACGGCGACCTACGGCGCGCCGTTCGCGCTGCGCGACCTCCAGCCTTGTCCGTGAAGTTCGCCGTTTTCGCAGCCGGCGGGCGCGAACAGCGGCCGAGGGCAAACCGCCGTAAAAAGAATAAGGAAGCGCTGATTAAGTCCGCAAAGATTCAGAGGCTGACGGGCGTGCGCTGGCAAGGAATGACGAAGAAGCGTGGCAGGCCCCACGTAGACACAGCCAGCGCGCGCCTGTCAGCCTCCCGAAGGGCGCTTCACGACCGCGACAACCCGAATCCGCCGTGTTTTTCGCTGATTTCAATAACGCCGTCATGTCGTTTTTTACGCGTGAAAGCGAAGCGCTGATCAAAGTGGAGTTAATCAGAGATTCCATAAGTAGACCGATCAGTCTACCTCAAGGATACTGACCAGTTTACAACCTTTGCAGCAAGCATTACAGGAATACTGGCCTGTCTACGCCGGTTCGCAACCGGCGCCTGGATAGCGGTTGAAAAAACGCCTTCAGGAACGCGATGGAGACTCCCCGGCTGTTCTTGCGGCGGCGAAAAGAAGGATTCCCGCCGCCACAGAGGCATTCAGCGATTCCATGGGGCCGGGCATGGGAATGCGTACGCGATAATCGCAGGCTTCAAGAACCGCCGGACGAATACCTTTGGCTTCATTCCCGATAACAAGCGCCATGGGACGGTTCCAGTCCATGTCCCATACGCTTACGTCGCCCCTCGCGTCGGCACCGGCCACCCAATATCCCCGCTCCTTGAGTTGATGCATCGCCTGCGCCATGTTATCGACGCGGGCAATGGGAATGCGCCCCGCAGCGCCAGCGCTTGCTTTCATGGCGGCGGCGTTCAGCGGGGCCATGCCGGCCTGCGGCGCCACGACCCCGACCGCGCCTGAAGCCGCCGCGCTGCGCAACACCGCCCCGAAATTGAATGGATCCTGCATCCCGTCGAGCACAAGCAATCGGGGCTTGCGCGCCTTCACGTCCTCCAGCATGGGAGCCACAGACGCCAGCAGATCGTCCAGCGGCACATACGTCACAGGCGCCATGATCGCCGCCGCGCCCTGATGCGCCACGCCGCGCGCCAACTGCCTGAGCCGCCCCGACGGAACAAACTGCGCCTGCACGCCCGCCTGGGCCGCCATGCGACGGATATCAGCCAGTTCGCCTCCCCCCGGTCGCTGAAGCAACACCTTCTCAATCCGGCCCGGCGTACGCTCCAGCGCCTCGCGAACCGGGCGACGGCCTAACACAAGCAGGGAATCCTCTTTCCTATCAGCAGGCATGGCCGCCTCAAGCCCCCCGGGTTGCCCGGGGGCCCGGCATGGACGAAGCCAGATCGGGCGGCGCGGTTTCCTGGCGGCGCCTCCAGGCATACGCCAGTCCGGCCAATCCGAGCAGTAAAGCAATCAAGGAAATGACTTCGGCCTGCGTGACGGTTGCGGCGAACAGGTCGAACGTGTTATTCACCCGTATCTGCTCAATGAGAAACCGTTCGGCCCCATTGAAAACGAGGTACCAGGAAAAAATCCACCCATTGCGATACGGATGCTTGCGAAGCGCCCATAGCGCCCCGAACAACGCCATCGCCATCAGGAATTCATAGATGGACGTCGGATACACCCCCGATTCCGGCAACTGCACGCCGAGGATATTATTCGGATAGGTCTCTGCCCATAACCACATGGGAATCCACCCGGGTTTCGCCGCTATATCCGCCGGTATCCCCCAGTCCCCGTCGCCGGCGAGATGGCAACCGATCCGCCCGACGCCGTAGGCAAGCATGAGCGACGGCGCCAGCGCATCCGCAAAAGCAGCCCCCGACACCCCTTTTTTGCGCACATACAACGTAATGGCGACGCCCGCAGCAATCAGGCCTCCGTAGAACGTCAATCCACCCGACGCAAAAAGCATCCCGGCGGGATCGGCAAAGAACGTTTCCAGATTTTCCAGAATGTGAAAAACCTTGGCCCCGGCCACGCCGCATACCACAACCAGCACGGTGACCGTACCCATCAGTGCAGACGGCGAAGCGGTTGGCGCCCCGGAACGCCCTTTCTTGCCGCCGCGCTTCGCGCTCAGGCGCACGCTGCCGATGCGCCCGTCCCGGTGCATGCGGTCCAGCTCGCGCTGCGCCACCCACATGCCCAGGATCACCCCCAGCGCCACCATCGCCCCGAACGAATAAATGGGAAACGGCAAACTGAAGCCGAAAAGGTCCTGAAATATGTCGCTCAATCGCGGATACATGGCGTACGGCGGGGCGCGCGTTTATCGGGAAGGCAACGATCCAGAGGCCCTGTCGGCTGGAGCGTCCGTCAGGCATTGTATAATATGGGCGGGCGCGGCGTCCGCAGGGAGCGGCGTCTGCTCGCCGGAATCCATGTTTTTGAGCTGAACCACGCCGGCCTCCAGTTCGGCTTCTCCTGCAATGAGCGTAAAAAGGGCTCTTTGCCGATGGGCCTCGCGCATTTGCGCCTTCATGGAGCGGCCCTTCAGGTCGAAACTCGCCGACAGGCCCTGCCGCCGCAAACGCTGGGCTTCCCGAAACGCCCACTGTTGCGCCTCGCTCCCAAGCGCAACCAGAAAAACTTCCGGGGGCGGCGCTTCCGGAACGGACAGGCCTTGCGCGTCCAGCACCAGAAACAATCGTTCCATCCCTGCGGCGAAACCTGTCCCCGGCGAAGGACGGGGGGACCCCAGGGCCGCGCCCAGCAAGTCATATCGACCGCCGCCCGCCAACGCGCTTTGCGCGCCCAGGTCCGGGCTCTCCAGTTCAAACGCCGTATGCATGTAATAATCCAGCCCGCGAACCAGCATGCCATCCTCCACAAAATCGATTCCCGCCTGGTCCAGGCACTGTTTCACGTTTTCATGTCGGTTGCGGGTTTGCTCGCCCGTAAAATCAATGAGCATGGGAGCATCCCGGAGCAACGCCCGCTCCCGCTCGTCTTTGGCGTCGAGCAGGCGAAGCGGATTCTTGTCGAGCCGACGCCGGCCGGTTTCCGAAAGCGCATCCCGGTGCGGCTCCATCCAGGCTCGCAGCGCTTGCGCATATCGCTGACGTTCTTCCGGAAGGCCCAGCGTATTGATGCGGAGGCGGCTTCCAGTCACGCCGAACGCATCGTATACAGCCAGCATAAGCGCAATGGCCTCGGCGTCGGCGCGCGGGTCGTCTGATCCAATGATTTCGCACCCGAACTGGTGAAATTGCCGGTGCCTTCCCTTCTGGGGGCGCTCCGCCCGAAAACACGGACCTATGTAGTAGAGCCGCTGTACCCCGCCGCGCTGTTCGAGACGATGCTGGAGCCAGGCGCGCATCACGGACGCCGTCGCTTCGGGACGCAGGACATACTGATCGCTTCCCCGATCCACCACGAACATTTCCCTGGCGACGATATCCGTCGCCTCGCCAACGCCCCGGGCTATCAATCCCTTCTCCTCCAGAACAGGCGTGCGAATCTCCTCGAAATGAAACCGCGCCATGGTCTGGCGAATCATGTCCTCGGCATACCGCCAAGCTACGCTACCGGGTACGGCGACTCCGTCCGCCACCGAGGACCAAGGCAAGATATCGAACGTGCCGCGTATGTTCCGCCAGGTTTTCGCCACGAAAAATGCGCAGGAACAGGAATGAATCAGGCCATGCAAGACATGCAAGCAAACGAACGTACTCGTTAACGTCTCGCATCCCGCCTTGTTCGCTGCGCAGAAAACGCGCCTTGGGCTCAAAGGCCGGACGCCCCATCCGCAAGGCCTGCGCGGCGCAAACGCGCAAGAACATGCTGCATGTCTGACGGAATATCGGCCCGAAACGATACGCTTCGCCCGGTCCGGGGATGTACGAACGCCAGCGTTTCCGCATGCAGCGCCTGCCTGTCGAGACGGGCGAAAAGATTCTGCACGAATGCCTTGCGGCTTGCCGAAACCGGGCCGAACCGTACGGCCCGCCCGCCATACGTCTCATCCCCGAACACAGGATGTCCCATGTGCTGCGCATGCACGCGAATCTGGTGCGTTCGTCCCGTCTCCAGCCGAAAAGCAACCAGCGCGGCATGGTCCAGGGGCTCCAGCGTTTCGTAATGCGTAACGGCGCGTTTGCCCTTGCCCGAAGGCGCTACGGCCATCCTTTTTCGGTCGCGGGGATCGCGCCCGATAGCGCCTTCGATGCGCCCGTCGGACGGGTCTGGAATCCCCCACAACACCGCAAGGTACCGCCGCGTAATGGCGTGCTCCGCAAATTGACGCGCCAGGCGGCGATGGGCGTCGTCGTCTTTGGCGACAACCAGCAAGCCGGACGTGTTTTTGTCGAGGCGGTGCACGATTCCCGGACGGATCGACGGGACGCCGCGCGGATCCGGAAGCGCATGCGCGGCGGAAAGCCCGATGTCTTCCCGCCCGGCGGCGGAGAAGGCTTCGCTATCCGGGTCGGCGTCCATGCTGATGGGGCCGGCCCCCACATGGTGCAGCAATGCATTCACCAGGGTGCCCGCGCGATGCCCGTACGCAGGATGCACCACCATGCCGGCGGGTTTGTTCACCACGATCACGGCGTCGTCTTCGTAGGCAATGTCCAGTGGGATCGGTTCGGGTCGGGCTTCGATCGGGGGAGGGCGCAATAGCGTGCATACGATCGTATCTCCCGCCCGTACGACATGAGACGGCTTGCCAACCGTCGCGCCATTCACCGCCACGAGGCCTTCTTCGACGCCCCGACGCACTTTCGCGCGGGATACGTTCGGCAGGAAGCGGGCAAGGTACCGGTCGATCCGGCCGCCTTCCGCGTAGCCGGCCGGCACCTGAAGCGTCACGATTTGTTCGATCCGTTCTTCGGACATGAGCGGCGCACAAGATTGAGGATATGCTGATTACAAGGGCTACGCGCCCGGGGCGGCCATCAGGAAAAATTTCTTGCCCGCCATCTGCTTGACCACGCCCTTCAGTTCAAGGTCGAGCAAGTGCGCAAGGGCCATGGCCGGATCCATCTTCGCAGCAAGACACAGCGTATTGATATGCAAGGGTTCTGCAGCGGCGGCAAGGGCCCGGCACAAAGCCTCCTCCTCCGCGGCGAGCGCAGGCGCCGGCTTCGCGGGCATAGACGACGCCCCCGGCGCGATCTGCAATTCCTCCAGAATATCTTCGACGCACTGAACCAGCTTGGCCTCCCCCCTCTGAATCAGCCGATGTACGCCCGCGCTGGCCGGACTGTGCAGGCTGCCCGGCGCGGCGAACACTTCCCGGTTCTGCTCCAGCGCGAGGCGGGCCGTAATCAACGCGCCCCCTTCTTCATGGGCCTCCACGATCAGGGCGCCGAGGGCAAGGCCGCTCACAATCCGGTTTCGGCGCGGAAAATGCACCCCGTCCGGCGGCGCGCCCATGGCATATTCAGACAGCAAGGCGCCTTTGGCGATCAGGGCTTCGGCAAGACGCCGGTGCCGCGCCGGATAGACCCGATCGACGCCCGATCCCAGCACGGCGATCGTACGGCCATCCGCGTCCAGCGCCGCCTGGTGCGCCGCCGCATCAATACCGTAGGCCAAACCGCTTATGATCGAAAATCCTTCCCGAACAAGCGCCTCGGTCAACTCGCTCGTCACGCGCAAGCCGTACGGCGACATACGGCGCGTCCCTACTACCGCCAGGGCGCGCGCTGGCCCCTCCCGGACCGGCAAACTTCCCCTCATCCACAAAAATGCAGGCGGATCATCTATCTGACGCAACAAAAACGGATAGTTCGGATCTCCGGGGGCCACCATCTCCGCGCCAATTTCTTCGGCGCGAGCAAACTGCTTGTCGACAGCCTCTCCGCAATCGGCAGCGGCAATCTGTGCGGCAAGCTCCCGCCCAATGCCGGGAACAGACGCAAGCAACGACGGCGAAGCGCCCAGCGCGGCGCGGGCCGAACCCATGCGCGACACAAGGCCCCGCATGCGACCCGACCCGACCCCCGGCACCAGGGAAAGCGCAACCATCGCCCGTCGTTCTGCGCGATCCGGCGCTCCGGGCGTCGCCATGTCGTATTGCGGCCTCGCGGACCGTTGTCTTGAATTATTCTCCGTCATTGGACGCCTCGCCTCCCCTGGTCTGCCGAACCACATCCCAAAGACGCCGTTTCAGCGCAGGCACGCCGAAACCCGCCACCGAACTGACGGGCAGCGGCAGGACGCCCTCGGGAAAAACCTCTTGCGCAATATCCGACGCGATATCCCGCTCCTCGGGAGGCAGCAAATCGGTCTTGGATAGCGCTACGATGCGGGGTTTGTCAAGCAAGGCGGCGTCGTAGGAAGCCAATTCCTGCAACAAGACCTCGTATTCCCTCGCCAGATCCTTCGAATCGACCGGAATGAGAAAAAGGAGCGCCGCATTTCGGGCAATATGGCGCAAAAACCGGATGCCCAGCCCTTTGCCTTCGTGCGCGCCCTCAATGACGCCCGGAATATCGGCGATTACGAACGACTGATAGTCCCCGACCTGCACGACGCCCAGCGAAGGTTCGAGGGTCGTGAAAGGATAATCCGCCACTTTCGGTTTCGCCGCCGACAGCACAGAAACCAGCATGCTCTTGCCCGCATTCGGAAATCCCACGACGCCAACGTCGGCCAGCAAGCGGAGTTCGAGCGAAATATCCTGCTCTACCCCTTCTTCGCCCGACTGGGCGTGACGCGGCGCCCGGTTCGTCGACGACCGGAAAAATGCATTGCCCTTGCCCCCTCGCCCGCCCGTCGCCAGCGCCAGTTGCTCGCCCGCCTCGCACACCTCGCCCAATATTTTCCCGGAATCGCGTTGCCGGACTATGGTGCCAAGCGGTACGCGCAGCACAATATCCTGACCGGAACGCCCCGTCCGATTATTTCCGCCGCCCGCCTCGCCATTTTCGGCGAAATGGCGCCGGTTGTAGCGCAAATCGAGCAGGGTGTACAGGTTGCTGTCCCCTTCAAGCAGCACGGATCCTCCGCGACCGCCGTCCCCGCCCGAGGGACCGCCGTTCGGTTCGTATTTTTCTCTGCGGAAGGCGACCGCGCCCGCCCCGCCCCGCCCGCTCCGAACGGTGATCGTTACGTAATCAACGAATTTCATAATTATGCGTATAATGCGCCTGCCAACGCTTTCGTACCGGATTCATGCGGCGACGGTTCTGTCGCCGCATCCCTAAGGGATACTCTGATCAAAACCACTTCGCTCAGCGCGTCGCTTGCGTGCACAAAGGACATCATGTTTGCATCGTTGAAATCAACGGAAAACGCTGCGGCTTCGGATCATGGCGTCCGCGACGCACCCTCCGTGAGGCTGCGAGGACTTAATCAGAGTACCCCTAAAGACGCCTGAACATGCAAAACATAACCATCTATACGGACGGCGCATGCAGCGGAAACCCCGGACCCGGCGGCTGGGCGGCTTTGCTTATGCACGAATCGCGCCGCAAACAACTGAGCGGCGGCGCATTGCACACCACCAACAACCGCATGGAGCTTACGGCGGCGCTTCAGGCGCTTCGGCGTCTTCGGAGGCCCTGCCAGGTGCGACTCCACACGGACAGTTCCTACCTTGCGAATGCCTTCAACCAAAACTGGCTCCGCGGCTGGCAACGCAACGGATGGAAAACCTCTGCAAAAAAACCCGTCGAAAACCGGGATTTGTGGGAAGCATTGCTTGAAGAAAGCGCCCGCCATCGCATAACATGGATCAAGGTCAAGGGACATGCGGACAACGAACTCAACAACCTGGTCGACGCCGCGGCGGTAGCCGCCCTGCAGGAATACAAACGCCCGCAAGATAGCGAATCCTGATACGGCGCGCCCCGATCCCTGAAATTCCTCGCATCTGCACTGGCAATAGCCTGTCTCCATGTTGCAACTCGCCGGTTCGCTCGCAGCACCGATTCTGGGGGCCTTTCTTTATAAATGGTTACATGGCCAACCGGGGACGAGGCGCATCTTCGACGGCTGCATGTACGTAGCCATCCCGGCCCTCATTATCTCGCAAACCGTCCCGCACGCCTGGCCCGAATACGGCTTCCTGACGCTGGTCGCGCTTGCCCTCGGCGTCGGGTTGCCCGCCCTGATCGAGCGCCTTTCGACCTCGCTGGCGACGCATACCGACCCGGTGGCGACACTGATCGGGTTATCCGGCCTGGCGCTACACGCCTTTCTGGAAGGGGCGGCCCTCGCGCCGGGCGCGACCAACATCGGACTCAGCGTAATGCTTCACCGCATACTGGTGGGGCTTGCGATTTGGTGGCTCTTGCTGCCCCAGCATGGCTTCAGGATCGCTTCGCTTGGCATTGCGGCGATCCTTGCGCCCACCGTAGCGGGATACGCCACGGGAATCCAACTCTTCGCGGAGGGAACCGGGCTCGAACTATATCAGGTATTCGTCGGCGGCTCGTTGCTGCATGTCGTGTTTCACAAAGGCCGCCACGCGCATCGACACGAAAGCGATTGAGCTAATCCCGCGCCCATGTTGCTTCGCTCCGCGCGACGCCCCGCGCGAAGCAAACGGCGCGTCTCGGTCTCGCGCCATTCCTCTTCGCCGCCTTTTATTCAATTTTATTCATGGAAATTTCAAAATCTTCCATCACAGGATTGGCCAAAAGCCGCTCGCAGGCCGCCCGGACCGCGCGCTCGGCGTCTTCCCGGGTACGTTCGTCGATCCACAGCTCCACGAATTTCCCTATGCGTACGCGCTCTATCTCGTCGAAACCGAGGCTTTCAAGAGCGTGACGGGTCGCTTTTCCCTGAGGATCCAGAATAGACGGGCGCAAAGTGATGCGGACGCTGGCTTTATACATGGCGTTGCGAAACGATAAACAAGGCATGCATTCCCGACGGCAGGGGAAGGAATGCGCTGAGCGAAGCGGTTTTGATCAAAGTATCCCAAAATACGCCATACGGAGCTGTCACGCCTGCTCTTTGTCTTTCTCCGCGGGCAATCCATTGAAAAGCGAATACACGGCGTAACATACGTTGATCAACACGTAGCTGGCGAGCGCCGCAAGCAAACCGATCTGCTGCAAAAAAATAATCAGCAGCAGTCCGACGCCGTACAATGTCGCCTTGCGCGGATGATTCCGAATGTACGCGCGGGAGGGTCGGGGCAGGGCGTCGAATTTTATCGTCGAAATCATCAGAATCGACAACCCGATCGACAAGGGGATGAAAACCGACAATCCACCCGGACTGAACCGGTGAAACCAGCCCGCCTCGTCGAAATTGAGAATAAAAGCCACGATAACCGCCGCCATGGCGGGCGTAGGCAACCCCATGAAATAATCCTGCTTCGCGCCATCGAACCACACGTTAAACCGGGCCAGGCGGACGGCCCCGCAGATGGTCGGCAAGGCCGAAACCATCAGGCCCACGGCCCCATATTCCTGCAGGCCGAACACATAGATCAGGGCGGATGGGGCCACGCCGAAGGACACCATGTCGGAAAGCGAATCCAGCTCGACGCCAAACAGCGTTATGCTGTCCGTAAGGCGGGCCATCATGCCGTCGAACGCATCGAACAGCCCGGCCAGCACAATCAGCCAGCAAGCGTACTCGAACCGGCCCTCAATGGTTTGCACGATAGCAAGGTACCCGGACAACAGATTCATCAGGGTAAAAAACGAGGGCGCGACGGCGCGGGGCAGCCCCTTTCGTCTTTCGTCGTAATCGCCGTTCGTCATGGCTTGCAGTCCGAAACCGGGAAATGCCCAAGAATCGTTTCCCCCGCGCGGACCCGATCCCCGACGGATACGTCCAGCATCACGTCCTGCGGCACGAACACATCCATTCTCGATCCGAATTTTATGATCCCGAAGCGCTGTCCCGCCTCGACCCGATCCCCCTTCTTTACATGATACGTAATGCGGCGGGCTACGGAACCGGCGATCTGTCGAAAAAGCACGCGCGCGCCGGACGGATGCCGGACGCCGATCTCCGAACGCTCGTTTTGTTCGCTCGCCTCCGGGCGCCACGCCGGCAAATACGCCCCCGGCGCATAATCCACATGCTCCACGACGCCGTCCGCCGGGATGCGATTCACATGCACGTCGAACAGGGAAAGAAAGATAGACACCTTTTGCGCCTTGCCCCCTATATACAGCGGTTCGGAGGCTTCATGCTCGATGAGCATCACTTTGCCGTCTGCGGGCGCCAGCGCCATTCGGTCGGCCTCTGCCGGAGGCGTACGGACCGGATCGCGAAAGAAGAACAGCGCCCCGCCGCCGAGGACTGTCGCCGCCGCCGTCAAAAACACGGCCCAGGGCGCCGATACGAACAACCCGCCGCCCAAAAGCGCCGCCGACAGCGCAAGTGCGACACATACGATAGCGTATCCTTCACGGGCAACCACGAAAGCCTCCCTATCGGCTCAGATACAGGTTGCGCATTTCGTACGGGCGCTGAAAATGTTCGTCGCTGAGCGCATCCACGAAGGCGATGGCTTCGCCAGTGGATTTCATTTCAGGGCCCAGTTCTTTCGGCACTTCGGGGAATTTGTCCCAGGAAAATACGGGCTCCTTGATCGCAAACCCCTCCAGGCTCGACGCAAGCTGCCCAGCCTTGCGAAAATCGGCCAGTTTCTTGCCCAGCATCACTTTGGTGGCGATATCGGACACGGGAACGCCCGTCGCCTTTGCAACGAACGGCACGGTCCGAGACGCCCTTGGATTGGCCTCGATGCAATACGCGATCCCGTCCTTGATGGCGAATTGCACATTCATCAACCCGATAATATCCAGCCGGTCGGCAATATCTCGCGCATACGCGCGAACCGTCTGCAAAACTTCATCCGACAGAGAAAACGGAGGCAACACCGCCGTCGAATCGCCGCTATGCACCCCCGCCGGCTCAATATGCTGCATGATCCCTGCAATCCACGTCTCTTCCCCGTCCCGCACGACATCTACATCCATTTCAATGGCATTCTCCAGGAACAGGTCGAGCAATACATGATTTTCCGGGAAAAGCGTCCATATTTTCTTGGTGTAATGCCGGACTTCTTCCTTGTTGATCGCAATGCGCATCCCCTGCCCGCCCAGCACGTAACTCGGGCGAATCAGAATGGGGTACCCGATGCGCTCGGCGGTAGCCACCGCCTCCTGCACCGTCACCGCCACGCCATAGGGCGGAAACGGTATCTCCAGCTCCCGGAGCACATGCGAGAATTTGCCCCGGCTCTCCGCCAGGTCCATCATTTCATACGACGTGCCGAAAATCCGGACGCCGCACTCGTGCAGTTTTTCTGCAATTTTCAAGGCCGTCTGCCCGCCCAACTGCACAATAACCCCCTCCGGCTGTTCGTGCTCAATGATATCAAGGACCCGCTCCCAGTACACCGGCTCGAAATATAACTTGTCCGCAATATCGAAATCCGTCGAAACGGTTTCCGGATTGCAGTTGATCATAATGGCTTCGTAGCCGCTGTCCCGCACCGCATTCACGCCATGCACGCAGGAATAATCGAATTCGATGCCCTGCCCGATGCGATTCGGCCCGCTCCCAAGAATGATCACCTTCTTGCGATCGGACGCCGCGCTTTCGTTGCCTTCTTCGTACGAAGAATAGAAATAGGGCGTCTCCGCAGGAAATTCTCCCGCGCAGGTATCGACCACCTGATACGACGGAATCACGCCCAGCGCTTTTCGGAGCTCCCGAACCTGCGTCTCGGTCGCATCCTCATTGAGCAAGTAGGCAATCTGTATATCGGAGAAGCCGTACTGCTTTACCCGCTTCATGAATTCGGCGTCCATCTCTTGCAAGGTTCTCTCCCCGATCGCCCCCTCCAGCTGCACAATATCCCTGATCTGATGCAAAAACCACGGATCGACCTTGGACACATCCGCAATCTCGGCTACAGACGCCCCCAGTTTGAAGGCATTGCGAATCTGAAGCGTCCGATCCCACAACGGCTTGGCCAAACGCTCGCGCACTTCTGCAGGAGGAGCGTCCTCCCGGTCCGCACCCAGGCCGTTGTAGCCGATTTCCAGGCTTTGCCAGGCTTTTTGCAAGCTCTCCGAAAATGTTCGTCCGATCGCCATGACCTCGCCCACCGCCTTCATCTGGGTCGTAAGTTCCTCGTCCACTCCTTCGAATTTGTCGAAATTGAATCGGGGAATCTTGGTCACTACATAATCTATGGCCGGCTCGAAACAAGCGCTCGTGTGGCCCGTGATCTCGTTCGGCAGCTCGTCCAGCGTGTACCCTGCCGCCAAGCGCGCCGCCACCTTCGCGATCGGGTATCCCGTCGCTTTCGAAGCCAGCGCAGATGACCGCGATACGCGCGGATTGATCTCTATGACGATCATGCGGCTGCCCGACGGGTCGAAGGCAAACTGGATATTGCATCCCCCGGCAAAGGTGCCTATCGAACGCATGGCGCGAATCGCCGCGTCCCGCATCCCCTGATATTGCTTGTCGGTAAGGGTCTGCGCAGGCGCCACCGTTACGGAATCGCCGGTATGCACGCCCATGGGGTCTACATTTTCGATGGGACACACGATAATGACGTTATCGTTGGCGTCCCGGAGCAACTCCAGTTCGTATTCCTTCCAGCCGAACAGGCACTCCTCGATAAGCACCTCATGCACAGGAGACATTTCCAGCCCCCGCGTCACCTTGCGGTCGAATTCCTCGTGGGTCCATACGATCCCGCCCCCGGACCCGCCCAACGTATACGACGGGCGAATCACTACGGGAAGTTCCCCGATCTCCTGGGCGATTTCCTTGGCTTCGAGCAAACTTTTCGCCACGCGGCTGCGCGCCTGATCAATCCCGATGCGCTCCATCAAGTCGCGAAACGCCTGCCGGTCTTCTGTAATCCGTATGGCGTCGATATCCACGCCGATCACATCCACGCCTTGCGCCGCCCAGAACCCCTCGTCCTGAAGCGCGCCGGCAAGGTTCAGCGCAGTTTGTCCGCCCATCGTGGGCAACACCGCATCCGGCTTCTCGACCTCGACGATTTCCCGAATCGAGGCGGGCGTCAAATCCTTCAGATAAATCTTGTCCGCCGTCAACCGGTCGGTCATAATGGTGGCCGGATTGGAATTGATCAAGACCACCTCATACCCCTCCTTGCGGAGCGCGCGCGACGCCTGCGTGCCGGAATAGTCGAATTCGCATGCCTGACCGATGACGATGGGCCCGCTTCCGATCAGCAGAATCCGGTGAATGTCTTCGCGTTTGGGCATGTGTCCCCGATGAAATGATTTTGCTTGATCCTGCTGCGCGCCGCGCTCAGGCCGTGACCTTCTTCGCGTTGCGCAGCGATGCGCAACGATACGCTTCCACTTCCTTCAAAAACTGATCGAACAAGTAATGGCTGTCGTGCGGTCCCGGCGACGCCTCCGGATGATACTGCACCGAAAACGCCGCGCGATCCGCGAAGCGCAGGCCTTCCACTGTTCGGTCGTTCAAATTTCGATGCGTCACCTCGGCGATCTTTTCCTGGATGGACGCTTCCCGAACCGCGAACCCGTGGTTTTGCGTCGTGACTTCCACGCGACGGGAGTCCAGGTTCTGCACCGGCTGGTTGGCGCCCCGATGTCCTACAAACATTTTGTATACCTTGCACCCGGAAGCCAGCGCCATCAGCTGATGCCCCAGGCATATCCCGAACAACGGAATATTCATTCGAAATGCTTCCCGAACCGTTTCTATCGCATCCGGCATGACGCGCGGATCCCCCGGTCCGTTCGAAAAAAAGAGCCCGTCCGGCTCCCAGGCAAGCACTTGCCGGAGCGATGCAGAGGCGGGAAAAAGACGCAGGGCGCAACCCTGCGCCTCAAACGACCGAAGAATGTTGCGCTTCACGCCGTAGTCGAACACCGCAATGCGCGGACCGTCTCCCGCGCACCAATCCTCCGCCGCATCCACCGTCACCCGGGAAGCCAGCTCAAGGCCATCCATGGAGGGCCAATTGCGCGCTTTCTCAATCAACCGGTCGTCATCCAGATCCACCGACGAAATCACGGCGTTCATAACTCCCTGCGCGCGAATATGACGCACAAGGCGTCGGGTGTCCACGCCCGTAACGCCCACCAGCTCGTGCCGCTTCATAAAACGATCCAGCGATTCGTCCGCCTGCATGTTGGAATACTCCGCGGCGAACTGACGCACCACGAACCCGGCCACCATGGGCGCAGCCGCCTCCATATCGATATCCATGGCTCCGTAATTCCCGATGTGCGGGTAGGTCATCATCATGATCTGCCCATGATAGGACGGATCCGTCATGATTTCCTGATACCCCGTCATGCTCGTATTAAAGCAAAGCTCGCCGCCCGTCTCGCCCTGATGGCCAACGGCGTATCCCTTCGCGACGATTCCGTCCGCCAAGGCCAGTTTACACGGAGAACCATTCATCGACGTTTGTTTCATGGGGATGTATTTCAAAAAATCGGATCGCAAGCGTATCCTTGTAAATTAGGCATCTTTGCGCCCGGTCTCAACATCTTCACAGTCTTTTTGAAGTTTAAGGATACGCTGATCAAAAGCGCCCGCCGCGTTATTCGGGGCCGGCGTCCCGCGAACCCTTGTTCGCAAGACGGGTTTCAAATAAAAACCTGTGCCGGCGCCAGTTGATGCCGCGTTCCGACCCGCACCATATCACGAACCATCGCACCCGCTTTCTGGCGTGCCTCGCTGCAGCGCTGGCCCTGCTCATTGGCGCCGTCCGCTTCTGGCCCGCCTATGAGACCGTCCCTGAACTGCGCCCGACCTGGCGCGCAAACGAGCAGGAACGCATTTCGATCGAGGAAATCCAGCCCACGCGACACGCTGCGGCGACGCCCGCTCCGCCCGCCCCGCTGGCGCCTGTCCTGGTTCCAGAGGACGAATACCTTGCCGAAGAGGATCTGGATTTTTCCGACAGCGTACTTTCGCTCGAACCCGACGAGGCGCCTGCAATCCAGCCCGGAGAACAGGCCGACGCGCCCGCAGGCGTCACGGCAGGACCGCGAATCGTGCGCGTAGCCACGCCCGAGTACACGCAGGAAGCCCGACGGAAACGGGTGCGGGCCAAACTGGTGGTGCAAGTGCTGGTGAACGCCCGGGGGCGGGTAGAGGAAGCCACGGTAACCGAGCGGTTCTTACTCGATGAAAACGGACAGGTCAAGGAGCTGGTCGATATCCTCGGGCACGGACTGGAAGAAGCCGCGATCGCCGCAGCGAACCAGTACGTGTACCGGCCCGCTCGCAAGAACGGCCAGGCGATCGCAAGCCGCACCACAATCACGTTTACGCTCGGCGTCGATAGTTGAGGAAGCCCTGATCAGGGCTTCCTCAAGGATACTCTGATCAAGACCACTTCGCTCAGCGCGTCGCGTTCGCGCGTACAAGACATGATACTTACATCGTTTAAATCAGCGGAAAATACTTCGGATTCGCGCCGTCCCGGGCGTGACGCGCCCTTCGGGAGGCGGCGAGAGGCACGCTGGCTGTGTCATTCCTCATTATATGGGGCCTGCCATATTGCTTCGTCATTCCTTGCCAGCGCACCTCTCGCCGCCTCTGAGCTTTGAGGACTTAATCAGAGTATCCTTAAGAAATATCCACATAGTTTGCGTCCTCCACGTGCTCGCGCTCGCGAGCGTTTTCCCGAGGTCGGGGGCCGCTCCATTGCCCATCTTTCTCTGGACGCCGCGGTTGTTGCGGCGCCGCAAGGCGCCCCAGCGCCCGCAAAAGCGTCCGCAACATCCTGAAAACCGTGTACGCCAGTACGCAAAAAGCGAAAATTTTCAGGAGCATGATCAAGAAAATACGTTGGGAATCTCAAGGGACGTTCGAATAACCGGTCCCGGGTCCGGGCATTTTGCAAGCAACGGGCCAACATGCTCGTCGAACGGCGCAGGCACATACAGGTCCGGCGCCACGTCGCACAAAGGACGCAGCGCGAATCGCCGGGAAGCCAACCTCGGATGCGGCACGGAAAGCCCCTCCCCCGACGAACACAGCCGGTCGAATACGAGCACGTCAATGTCCAGCGTCCGGGGCGCCCATTCAGGCGATCCACGCGAGGAAGCCGTCGCGCCGGAAGCGCGGCGACGGCCTCGCGCCCGCTCAATCCGCAGCGCAAGCGCAAGCAATGTCCGAACGTCCAGACGGGTCCTCACCGCAACCGCCATATTCAGATAGGGCGGCTGCTGCGGCGCGCCAGGCTGCAGGTGGGCCTCCGATTCGTAGACGGGCGATACGGCCGTCACGCGCACATTCCGCGCGCCTTGCAACCGCGCCACGCCAAAGCAAAGGTGTTCGAACCGTTCGCCAAGGTTCGAACCCAGCCCAAGAAACGCCCGATGCTCCTGCAACACCTCAGCGCCAATGCATTAAAAGTCCGTATCCGCATCGTCGAAGCTCATCTCTTGCATCCAGATGTTCCGGTAGCGCACGTCGTGCCCTTCGGCCTGAAGCTTGACGCCGCCAGGAACATCGGTAATGCGCTCGCCGCCCTCGTTGCCTCCGTCGATCGCCGAGCAGGGACCGCCCCAGACCTTGTTGATGGGTACGTTCTCATGCACTTTCTCGCCATTGAAATACATGGTGACCATCGCCTTTGCGCTGCGTTCTCCGTTTTCGTCGAAGCGGGCGCCGCGATACTGAATGTCGTACGCATTCCATTTTTGCAGGCCGTTGAACAACTCATAGGGGGCTTCCTTCTCGTTGATCACGGAAGCCATGCCATGCAGGCCCTCCTCCCCTTCGACCACCTGGATTTCGTATCGGTTGTCGAGATAGACGCCGCTATTTCCCCGGCTGCGCGGAATCAGAAATTCGACATGCAGCCGAAAATCTCGGGGCTTTTTCTTCGTAACGATGTCGGCCTGGCCATAAGTGCTTGAGTACGGCTCTTTGCTGGACATGGCCGCGCCTTCGCCATCGTCGAAATGGTTCGAAACGACATTCCATTTGATGGGCATTGACGAGACGAAGCAGGGGCCTTCCCAATATTCCCAGTTTGCGTCGAGCGAGGCGCGCGTCCCGTCAAAAAGGACCTCGGCGCCCTCGGGGGCTTCTGCGCCAACGCCGACCTGGGCGGAAGCGCTCGTCGCCGCGGCGAACCCAAAAACGATCGCAGCGAGCAGTGGCGATAAAACGTTTGAACGACTCATGTTCGGATACAGTTGATGAATTAACGTGTGGAGATAGACGCCGACCCCCTGCGCACCGTACGCAACGCGATCCCTTTTCGCAGCGATGCGCGCACGACAGACGCAGGACGGAAATCTTCCTTAAGGCGCTCTGATCAAGTTCACTTCGATAAGAGCATCCTTAAGGATACGGCAAAAATTCATGACATGCCGAGACGTTCATGAATTTTAAGGAAGCTCTGATCAAGTCCGCAAAGATTCAGCGGCTGAAAGGCGCGCGGCGCGTTCGCGCGCGCAGGCGATCATGCTTGCGGAGGGGGAGGGATTCGAACCCTCGGTGCCCCGAAGGGCACAACGGTTTTCGAGACCGCCCCGTTCGACCACTCCGGCACCCCTCCATGATTCGATCAGGCATGATTCATCCATGGCGCTATCTGTCCGCGACGGGAAGATAGCCCGGCTCGCTCGATTTCGGGCGGGGAATCAACAAGCAATGCGGGCGTCTGTTCCGCAGTAGCGCCTTATCGCGCGCGGAACGTCCTGCGCTGCGCTCGGCTTACTTCGCGTTCCGACGCCCTCGGGACTTATCATGCCGATCGGAATGCCTCGAGCGCGGCCCCTTTCGGTGTTTCCATGCCCGCTCCATGCGTTCGTTCAGCGCCTGAAGTTGCTCTTCCGTAAGCAGGCTATCCAGCGAGACGCGAAACGATCCCATGATCTCCTCAAGCGTCTCCCGGCTTTCTGCATGATGTGCGTCCAGCGCCTCCGCCGCATCTTCCAGCGCCGCTTGAATGGCTTCGCGCTGGGCGTCGTCCGCCGGCTTGATCATCTTGTCCATGAACCGCACGAATCCGGCCTGGGAACGCAAGAACGTAAGCCGTTCGATGCGGTTTTCCACCATGAGCGAATGGATAAATATCCCCAGCAACATGCCGATAAGCAATGTCCCCAGCAACATCAAGATCGATTTCGTGCGAGCAGTCATGGTTTCCCGGCGCGAGCCGGAATCAGGGATAACGCATTATTGCATAACCGACCAGGAGAGCGCATCCGCCAACGACACGGACGGCAAGCCAAACACGGCTTCCAGCAAAGACGTAGCCGCGCCCAGCGACTGGTAGGTGACGGCGTTGTAGGCCGCGAACCCAAGCGCTGCCACGAAACTGGCGGTCGCCGTGCGCAGAAAAATCCATTGCAGGCCGCGATAGAACGACTCGCCGATCGCCTGCCCATCGCCCTGCAAACGCCGCATCGTACGCTCGGCGAAATACGGCCCGAAAGATTCTGCGCGGCTCGCCCGCAACGCGCCGCGCAATCCGCGCAGCGCATCAAGCGTTTCCTGCAAAGGGGCTTCCTCGGCGAGACGCGTTTCAAGCCGACGGCGCTCCGCGGCAGTCAAGCGGCCTTCAATGTATCGTAACAATGTTTCCTGATTCGTGAGCATCTGCGTGCCTCATAATATGTTTACGAATCGCCCAGGAGCAACGGACCGAGCAATTTTTCGAGTTGCTCCAGCCCCCGCGACAACCGGGACATGACCGTGCCTTCCGGGATATTCAGTATCGCCGCCGTTTCCCGGGTCGAGTACCCGTCCAGCATCCGCAGCGTCACCACCGCGCGCTGAGCCGGACTGATTTCTTCCAGAGCGCGATGGACAAGCCGCGCTCGCTCCCGACCCGCTATCGCTTCTTCCCCCTTGACAACCGGCTCGGAAAGCCGCTCCGCTTCCTGGTCGTACCGAACGAACCGTTGCCGCTGCCGCTTGCGCCGCTTCAGCGCCTTGAGCGACTGATTGATGGCGATGCGCACAATGTATGTGCCAAGCGCAGCGTCTCCCCGGTACTTGTGCAGGTAGGCATGGAGACGAATAAACGTTTCCTGTCCCACATCCTCCGCCTCCGGGCACCTTCCCATCATGCCGATCACGGTTGCGGCCACTTGCCCCTCGTATCGATGTATGATCTGCTCGAATGCGAATGCGTCTCCTCCGCGCGCGCGCTCCACCAGTTCTTCGTCTGTAGGCGCCACGACATGCGGCATAACGAATTCGCACGGTTCGTGCCGAGCAAGTAAAATTTCTGTTGTCGTATGCATGCGCAGCCGATCCATAAACGGCGCGCAACTATTCGATCCCCCAAAGCGGGAATTCATTCCATCCGGCTTCCCCGAAAAAGCGCGCGCCCGAAAACGCCTGTCAGCCTCCCTAAAGGCGCTTCGCGAATGCGGCGCCGAGAATCCGCAGCGCTTGCCGCCGATTTCAACGATGGAATCATGACTATCCGTACTCGCGTAAGCGAAGCGCTGATCAGCGCATCCTTAACCTTCCAGCGCGGCGCGGACCGTTTCGGCTGTCGAGGCCAACGCCTCGTCCAATTGCTCCGGACGCCGCCCCCCGGCCGTGGCGAGCCCGGGTCGCCCGCCGCCGCCGCCGCCCACGATCCGGGCAAGCCGCCCCACCAGATCGCCCGCCTTCAACGCGCCCGATCCGGCGAGATCGTCGGACACCACGGCGGCAAGATATACTTTTTCGCCTTCCGGGTCCAGCGCGCCCAGCGCCGCCACCGCCGAATCTCCCATCCGCTCACGCATCGTTTCCGCCAGGCTGCGCAACATATCCATCGGCACGGGTTCTGTCCGGCCCGTGACCACGCGAACCCCTGCGACGACATGCGCCTGCTCGATAAAACCCGCCAATTGCGCGGCAAGCGCTTCTTCCCGAAGCTTCTCTGCTTCGCGCCGAAGGCGCTTGTTTTCCGCCACCAGCCGGGCAACCTCCTCCGAAACCGGACGCGACGCAGAACCGAGGCGCGCCCGGACGCCCGCCAATTCCTTGCGTTCCTGCTCAATGACGTTCAGCGCTTCTTCGCCAACCACAGCTTCCAGGCGCCGTATGCCCGCCGCCACCGATCCTTCCGACAAAAACCGAAACACGCCCAGCTCCCCGGTGGCGCGCACATGCGTGCCCCCGCACAATTCAACCGACCAGGCCGGATCGAACGTCACGACACGCACCCGATCCTCGTATTTCTCGCCAAACAACGCCATGGCGCCCCGCGCTTTCGCCTCCGCAATCGGAACGTCGAAATCGATGCGCGCCGGGACGTCCCGCTGAATTACCCCGTTAATCCGGGCCTGCACCCGCTCCAGAATATCCGGGGCCACCCGCTCGTAGTGGCTGAAATCGAAACGCAGCCGGTCCGGCGCGACAAGCGATCCTCTTTGTTGCACATGCTCTCCCAGCGCCTCGCGCAACGCCGCATGCAACAAATGGGTTGCGGTATGATGTTTTTCGATGCGCAGCCGACGATCCGCATCCACGGCGGCATGCACGGGCGCCGCAGGATCGGCGGGAAGCTGGTCCACGCAATGCACGATATGCCGCCGCTGTTTCTTCGTATCGAGCACCCGGATTTGCTCCCCGCCCACGTCGAGAGTGCCCGTGTCGCCTACCTGCCCGCCGCTTTCTGCGTAGAACGGCGTCCGGTCCAGCACGATTTCGCGCCGCTCGGAAACGGTCTGGCCCGCCTTCTCGCCCGTCTTCTCGCCCGTCTTCTTTCCGTTCGGCGCCGCGGGAATCGCGCGCATGGCCGCGATGCGGACATCCGTGGCTTCAAGGGCCCTGTACCCGACGAATAGCGAATCCCCCGGCTCGCTTTCCTCCCCGGACACGAATACCCGCCACGCTTCTTCTCCGTCCGCCGCCATCCTGAACGAGGCCCCCGCCCGCGCGCGCTCCTTCTGCAGCTGCATGAGTTCCTCATACCGCGCCAGGTCCTCGTCATGCACCAAAAGACCCTTTTCGCGCGCCATGAGTTGCGTCAGATCCACGGGAAACCCATAGGTGTCGTGCAACAGAAAAACGATCTCTCCAGGCACGCGTCCGCCCATAGCCGCAAAGATGAACACCCGGTAGGCCTCGTACCCGGGGCGCTTCCCGAACGCCTTCTGCAGAATGTCCAGCATCTTCCGATCAGAACCCAGCAAACTGAGCACTTCCTGCGCAACCAGCTTCGTTTCCCGAACCCGCTGATAACTCCTGCCTGCATGGTCCGACCGGGCCCTGCTGTTCACGTCATGCATCGACAAGCCCTCGCTGTCCGCCGCCTCCCGAGCCGCCTGTTCCGCCTCCCGGATGGCGTCAGACAAAGCCTTCACATGGTTCGCAATGTACTCGAAGAATTCGACGCCCGTACCGAGCGTTCGCAAGAAATGCTCCTCCTCGGCTCGCGTAACGCGCTCCAGATGCTTCTGGCGAGCGCGCAATTCCGGAAAGGCGTCGCCCATCGTGTCCGCGAGCGGCGCAATGAGCCGATATATGAACGGCTCCCGCATCCCCAGGGTCTGATAACCGAATCGCACGGCGCGCCGCAAAATACGCCGAATGACATAAGAGCGACCCATATTGCCGGGCGCCGCGCCATCCGCTATGGCGAAGGCGATCGCGCGCACATGATCGGCGACCACGCGCAGGGCTACGCGGCAACGCTCGCGCTCCGCCGCGTCCTCCACGCGTATATCGTCGTAGGAGACGATTTCCTCCCGGGGCGACAACGCCGCCGCGCCGGAAAGCAGGGGCGCAAACAAATCCGTGTCGTAATTCGACCGCTTTCCCTGCAAGACTGCGACCAACCTCTCCAGTCCCAGCCCGGTGTCCACATGCGCGGCGGCAAGCGGCTCAAGCGATCCGCCCGGCAGCGCATTGTACTGAATGAATACGAGATTCCACAGCTCGATGACTTCCGGATGATCTGCATTGACCAGGTCCTTGCCCGGCGCGGCCCGGCGCGCTTCGTCCGAACGCAAGTCGATATGAACCTCCGAACACGGCCCGCACGGCCCCTCGTCCCCCATCATCCAGAAGTTGTCTTTCGAATGGCCGAAGAGAATGTGCGACGGATCAATGTTCGTCTCGGATTCCCACAACGAAGCCGCCTCCGAGTCGGGGGGCAAATCCATCGCCTCGTCGCCTGCATGCACGGTAGCGTACAACCGATCCGGATCCAGCCCGAATACGTCCACAAGCAACTCCCAGCACCACCCGATGGCCTCCTTCTTGAAATAATCTCCAAACGACCAGTTACCCAGCATCTCGAAAAACGTATGATGGTACGTATCGAGCCCCACCTCTTCGAGATCGTTGTGCTTGCCGGATACCCGCAAGCATTTCTGGGTATCCGCGGCGCGGCTGTACGAACGCTGGCCCGCGCCAAGAAACATATCCTTGAACTGGTTCATCCCGGCGTTCGTGAACAGCAAGGTGGGATCCCCCTCGGGCGCCAGCGAATCGCTCGGCACGACTTCATGCCCCCGCTCCCTGAAAAAATCAAGGAAAGCGCTGCGAATGTCGCTGGAAGAAAGAAAATCAGACATATATCAGACGTATATCAGACGTATGCGGAGCCGGCGTAAAACGCCATTGCATAAACGGTTCGCGAACCGCAAGTGAACGAAGAGACGGGCGCAATGTGCCCATCCTGCGGATACGTACGCCGCGGCCCGGTTACTTCGCCCGCAATCTGTTCTTGCGACGGGCTTGCGCGACGTCGCTGGGCACGCCCCGCGAGACGTACGGATTGTCCGCCGCATAAAACCGCCACGGCAATTCGACGCCGCGGGCAATCCCGATGCGGCGCGAAGTTTCAACGGCAAGCGGCGCTTCGCCGTCGGAGTCCCTCGCATACAAGGGCGGCTTCGTAAACGGCGTATTGTGCAATGCGCCCGCGATCGCAAAGGCCTGGGCCAGTTTTCCGGGGCCGTTCGCCAGCTCGATATCCCTGCGCGCCCTCGTCCGACGCGCATACATGGACGCGAGGCCCTCCAGCGGCTCCACGGCGCGCAACAGTACGCCCCCGCCTACGCCCTCCCGCTCCGTCACCACATTCATCAGCCAATGGACGCCATAGGTCAGGTATACGTACGCGGTCCCCGGCTTGCCGAACAGATCGCGCCCGCGGCCTTCCGGCTTGAGCAATCCGGTTTGCCGATCCAGAATGCCCCACCCATGGAATGCGGGATCGTCCTGCGTATAGGCCTCCGTTTCCACGATGCGGCCGGCAAGTTCGGTTCCGTCGTCCAGTACGCGCACAAGATGTTTGCCGATCAGGTCGCGCGCAACCTCAAGCGTGGGCCGATTATAAAAATTTTTCGTCAAGATGCGCATGGCGAATGTAACTTTGCAACCGCATTATCCGTAACCGCGATATACGCGCCGGAATTTTTCATTGAAAACGCGCCCGAATCCAGACAAGCGGGCGGAGGCGAACATACGATGCAAACGCTGCAAAGGATGCGACCCTGCGTCGTTATCGCCTCTCGCAACGCCCGGAACGCAAGCAAGCCGCTCGAACGCCTGTCCAGGCGCCAGGCGTCGATGATATAGCGCGACCGCCTGTTTCCGCAAAACACACACCCCGTTTCCATGCGCTCCACGCTCCGTATCACAGGCCTTGGCGCCGCTGGCTTATTGACGCTTGCCGTCGCCGCACTGTTTCTCCATCGCGCAGAAACCGCCGCGCACGCCGAGCCGAATCATCTTGTCCGCTTTGCGCTCCATGCCGAGGCGAAGAACCCGGACGGCGTCCGGGACCAGGCCGAAGAGGAAATGATCCACGAAACCTTTTCGGTGCAACCCGGAGAAGAACTGCAGGTGGACGTCATCCACGGCGACGTGCATATCGAAAAAAGCGACGGAAACGAAGCGAGCATTCGGGTCGTGCTGGAAGGCAAGGAAATCACCGACGGCCTGCGCAACTTTTTCGAATACCTGAACTTCGAGGTGGGACAAACGGACGGCGCCGTTTTTGTCCGCACGAATCCCGACGGCGACTGGCGATGGAACCGGAACGGATGGCGCCTGCGAGGCGGCGTCCATGTGTATATTTCCGTGCCGGAGATATTCGACGCCGGCATAGACGTAGCCCACGGCGACGTGGATATTCATGCCCTGAAAGGCGTCCTGAATATGGACCTTGCCCATGGAGACATTGACGCCGGATCGCTGAGCGGCTCCTCGCTATCCGTTGACATAGCGCACGGCGACGTGCAAATCGGCCAGATGGGCAGCGAACGCATCCGGCTGGCCATGCAACATGGCGACCTTTCTGCGAATAGCATTGATGCGCAGGTTATGGACGTACATGCCGCGCACGGCGATATCGAACTGGACCGGGTAGCTGCGGAAACCGTCCGCATCCGTACGGCGCATGGCGATATTGACCTCGACCACATTGCCGCCGGGGAAATCGATGTGAATATATCCCATGGGGACGTCCATGTGCATGAAATGAACGGATATCCGCGCATGAAAACCCGCCATGGAGACATCAGCCTGTATTTTATGGAAGCGGCGGGCGGCGAATTCAGCGCCGCACATGGGGATATCGACCTGTTTGCTCCGGCGCAGTCGGCGCTGGACGTCGATCTCTACGCCTCCGGCGTCTCTATGGCAAACGTTTTCGAGACGCGGTTCGAGGGAATGCGCAAGGACAAAAAAGCGCAGGGCCGCGTGAATGGAGGCGGTCCCGAATTATACGCCCGCGCATCGCATGGAGACGTTGCGCTCCGGGCGCGATAGACGGACCCGCGAGCGCGATACGGCTTGCCGGAGCGTCCATGGGACCCTCCGTCAACGCATCAACGCGTCAACCCTGCGAGCGAACGAGACGCGCCTTGGCGGAGCAGGCAAACGGCAAAGGAATTTCAGGAACGAGGTTCCGGCGCCGCGAGCACGATGATGGTCAGGCGACTCACGCCCACGAGCGCGCCTGCGGCGTTTTCGATGCGAATCTCCCAAACGTGCGTGCTGCGCCCTATATGCAAGGGGCGAGCCGTTCCCGTGACTTCGCCGGGAGCAGGCGCCCGGCGGATATGATTTACGGAAATGTCCAGACCCAGGCAACGCTTTCTGGACCGGTCCACGCACAACCAGGCGGCCACGCTCCCCAATGTTTCCGCAAAAGCGGCAGATGCGCCTCCGTGCATGATACCGCGCGGCTGTATGGTGCGTTCGTCTACCGGCATGACGCCGCGCAGGAAATCGGGACCGATCTCCGTAAACCGGATGCCGAGATGCGAAGCCAGCGTACCCTCGGTCATGCCGGCAAGCGCCTCAAGGTCGGGCTCGCCGAACCAGATGGGCGTCCGCAGTGAAGAAGATGTACTCATTGTTTCCTTACCGTTGAACGCTGCGCCGGAAACCATGAACGGCTGCCAGGCCAAGGCCTTAGGGATGCTTTGGTTAAGTCCGCTTCGATCAGAGCATCCTTAAAGTGCAGGCTGGGCGGAACAGACGCGCAGAAAACGACGAACGCATGAAGCGCCGAAAAGAATGGCCTGTCAACAATCCTGTTCATCCGTAACTGACGGCAAATCCGCAGCCAACCTGTCCATTCGGCGAACCGGACATGGAGCGGAAGACGGGATTCGAACCCGCGACCTTTTGCATGGCAAGCAAATGCTCTACCAACTGAGCTACTTCCGCAGGGCCGCCCAATCGGGACGGCGTACGAAAACGTAACGCAGGGCGTCCATGTTCCCCGCAACGACAACCCCGGCGAATAAAAATGCTCTGATTAACAGACCCGCCGCGCGCCGCGCCCGGCTTTGTTCAAGGATACGCTGATTAAGTCCTCAAAGCTCAGAGGCGGCGAGAGGTGCGCTGGCAAGGAATGACGAAGCAATACGGCAGGCCCCATATAATGAGGAATGACACAGCCAGCGTGCCTCTCGCCGCCTCCCGAAGGACGCGTCACGCCCGGGACGGCGCGAATCCGAAGTGTTTTCCGCTGATTTAAACGATGTAAGCGCCATGTCTTGCACGCACGAACGCGACGTGCTGAGCAAAGTGGTTTTGATCAGAGTATCCTTATGGCTTTTCAGCGAAGACGGCGCCCGGCGGCGATACGCCACTGTCCTGCGCGGCGCCTATGTCTCGCTGGTCTCGCCTCGGCGCGCGCCACGGCACGGCCACGGGCTCCGGCGCGGCGCCCGACCCGCGCGGCGTAAAGCGCAACAACACCGTCTCGCCCTCCGGCAACCGGTCCAGAGACATCCGCACCCGGCTGCGCGCGTACGCCAGCGTCTCGCTGCGGCCTAATTCCCGACCCTCCCCGTCGTACGCCACGGCCTCGCCCGCGAAAGGAACGCCGTCCGTCTCCAGCAAAAACGTCGCCGCAGGCGAAGCGCCTCCCGACAAGGACAGCAACGTCGCCCGTAGGCGCGGCGCGATCTCGCCCGGAACGTACGCCCCGGGTACGCGCAGCGTCACGCGCGCCGTCTCGCCGCCCGTCTCCTCCTCGGGCAGACGGTCCGCACGAGCGTACCGGCGAGGAGAAGACGTCACCTCGAAAAAGGCCGCGTAGCCCGCCTCGGAAAGCGACGAAAGCGATTCCTCCCGCACGCCGTAGCGCACGACGCCGCGCTCGCCAGGCATGAGCGTCAAGGCCCTCGGATAGATATTCACTATTTCCGACAAGTCCCCCAAACGGGAGGCGCCTTTATCCTCCACCACTGTCTCTCGGCCGTCCTCCGTCGCCTCCGCATACCCGAACCGCGCCGACACCGATACCTCCAGCGGTACGAGCGACGGATTCGACAGCTCGAACGCGCCCGACGGTTCGTCTCGCGTCATGAACGCCATGTCCGGGTAGACGCTGAGGTTCTGCTCTTCCGTCAAGGCTGCGGGAATCTCACGCGAGGCGTCGAAGCGCACGCCGCCCGGCCCTATCGTGATCACGCGCGGCGCGGCCACGACCGTCACCTCCGCCTCCACCGAGTGCGTCTCCTCGCCCGCGCCCGTACGCAGAATCACGTCTATGTTCCCCGCGTAGCGGCCCGGAGCGGCGCCGGACAGGTCGAGCGCGCCTCCGAAGAGCAAGAGGCGGCAGTCCGACTCCGACAGCGTCGTCTGCGTACGCAAACCGCCTATCGACTCGGAAGCAAGCTGCTCGCACGACGCGGCGATAGACCAGCGAGGAATCAGCGCAAGCGTCGCCGCGCCCGTTTCGTCCGCCGTTTCGTCCGCCGTTTCGTCTGCAACGCGGCGCAGCGTTACGGGGGTCGCCAGCTCGATGGACAGCGCCAGCTCCCCGTTCGCGTCGAACGCGAGGGAGCCGTCCGGCGAAAGCGTCATGCGGCCCGCATGGTATGGACCCGACGCGCTCGTCGAGAGCTGGTCCGTCAGCGGGTCCAGCGACGCCTGCGCGCCCGACGGCTGCGCGCCGAAGCGCAGGGACGAAGCGCTTACCGCAACCCCCAGAGACGTCGGATCGCCGGAGAACGCGACGGCGGGCGGCGGGGCCTCTGGCCTGTCAAGCACCGTAACGGTTACGTTGGCCGTAGCCGCCTCCGCGTTCTCCGCCGTGACCGCAACGCCGTATTCGTACCGCGTCGTCTCGTCCACCGCGTCGGGCACGTAGAACGTCGGCGAAGCAATGTCCATCGCGCTCAGCATCCCCGCAGGCGTGGCGCCGAGGGCCTCCCAGACGTATTCGTAGACGGAGCCATCCGGGGCGCCCGTCGCCGAGCAATTCAGCGCGACGTCTTCCGAGCCTTCGTAGACCGGAGCGGGGTTCGCGCACGTCAGCGCCAGCGCAGCAAGCGCAGGCGGCGGCAAAGGCGGATCGTCCCTGTTCAAAATCGTCACCGTGACTTCCGCCGCGGCGGCCTCCGCGTTCTCCGCCGTGACCGTAACGCGGTACGCGTACGTCTCGTCCCGTTCCACCTCGTCCGGCACGTAGAACGTCGGCGACGATACGTCCAGCGCGCTCAGCATCCCCGCAGGCGTGGCGCCGAGGGCCTCCCAAACGTACGCGTAGACGGAACCGTCCGGGGCGCCCGTCGCCGAGCAATTCAGCGCGACGTCTTCCGAGCCTTCGTAGACCGGAGCGGGATTCGCGCACGTCAGCGCCAGCGCACCCCTGTTCAAAACCGTCACCGTGACTTCCGCCGCAGCCGCCTCCGCGTTCTCCGCCGAGACCGTAACCCTGTATTCGTACGTCGTCGTCTCGTCCACCGCTTCCGGCACGTCGAACGTCGGCGACGGTACGTCCAGCGCGCTCAGCATGCCCGCAGGCGTGGCGCCGAGGGCCGCCCAAGCGTATTCGTAGTCCGAACCGTCCGGGGCGCCCGTCGCCGAGCAATTCAGCGCAATGTCTTCCGAGCCTTCGTAGACCGGAGCGGGGTTCGCGCACGTCAGCGCCAGCGCGCCCCTGTTCAAAATCGTCACCGCGACTTCCGCCGTCGCCGCCGCCGCGTTCTCCGCCGTCGCCGTAACCCTGTATTCGTACGTCTCGTCCGCGGCCACCTCCTCCGGCACGTAGAACGTCGGCGTCGGGCCGTCCAGCGCGCTCAGCATCCCCGCAGGCGTAGTCCCCAAAGCCGCCCAGGCGTACTCGTAGTCCGAACCGTCCGGGGCGCCTGAAGCCTCGCAGGATAGCGCAATGTCTTCCGAGCCTTCGTAAACAGGAGCGGGAGACGCGCAAGCAAGAAAAAGCTCGCCCGCGTTCACGACCGTAACCGCGACTTCCGCCGTCGCCGCCTCCGCGTTCTCCGCCGTCGCCGTAACCCTGTATTCGTACTGCGTCGTCTCGTCTACCTCGTCCGGCACGAAAAACGTCGGCGTCGGGCCGTCCGCCGCGCTCAGCATCCCCGCAGGCGTGGCGCTTAGGGCCGCCCAGGCGTATTCGTAGTCCGAACCAGCCGGAGCCCCCGTTGCCTCGCAGGACAGCGTAATGTCTTCCGAGCCTTCGTAAACAGGAGCGGGGTTCGCGCACGTCAAAGCCAGCGCGCCCTTGTTCAATATCGTCACCGCGACTTCCGCCGCAGCAGGCTCCGCGTTCTCCGCCGTCGCCGTAACCCTGTATTCGTACGTCTCGTCCGCGGCCACCTCCTCCGGCACGTAAAACGTCGGCGTCGGGCCGTCCAGCGCGCTCAGCATACCCGCAGGCGTAGCCCCTACGGCCTCCCAAACATATGCGTAGACGGAACCCTCCGGCCCCCCCGACGCTTCGCAATCCAGCGCGACGTCCGCCGAGCCTTCGTAAACAGGATCGGGAGACGCGCACGCAAGAAAAACCTCGCCCTCGTTCATGATCGTCACCATGACGTCCGCCGAACCGTCCTCCGCGCCCGGAGCCGTAACGCGAACACCGTACTCGTACCGCGTCGTCTCGTCCGCCTCGTCCGGCACGTAAAACGTCGGCGACGATACGTCCGTCGCGCTCAGCATACCCGCAGGCGTAACCCCCATGGCCGCCCAGGCGAAGGCGTAGCCGGAACCCTCCGGAGCCCCCGTAGCCGAGCAGGACAACGCAATGTCCGGCGAGCCCTCGTAAACAGGATCGGGAGACGCGCACGACACGATGACGTCGGGACGGTCGAGCACCGTCACCGAGACCTCCGCTACGCCGTCCCGCGCGTTCTCCGCAGAAACCGTAAGAAGGTACTCGTACGTCGCGTCCGAAGCCACATTCTCCGGCACCGCGAACGCCGGAGACAATACGTCCGTTGCGCTCAACAGGCTCGCGTCCGGCGTCGAACCCCTCGCCGTCCACGCGTAGGTAATTCCCTCCGTAACGCCCGTAGCCTCGCAAGACAGCGCGACGTCCGGCGAGCCCTCGTAGACCGGAGCGGGAGACGCGCACGACGCAACGATGGCGGGCTTGTCGAGCACCGTCGCCGCGACCTCCGCCGTCGCGGCAGCCCCATGCTCCGACGTAACCGTAAGAAGGTACTCGTACGTCGCGTCCGCAGCCACATCCTCCGGCACCGCGAACACCGGAGACAATACGTCCGTGGCGTTCAAAAGGCCCGCGTCCGGCGTCGAACCCCTCGCCGTCCACGCATAAGAAGCCCCCTCGGTAACGCCCGTAGCCTCGCAAGACAGCGCGAAGTCCGGCGAGCCCTCGTAGACCGGAGCGGGAGACGCGCACGACGCAACGATGGCCGGCTTGTCGAGCACCGTCACCGTGACCTCCGCCACGCCGTCTTTCGAGTAAAGCGCAGAAGACCGGACGACGTACTCGTACGTCTCGTCCTTGTCTACGTCATCCGGCACGTTGAACGTCGGAGACGATACGTTCGTCGCGCTCAAGAGAGACGCGTCCGGCGTCGAACCCCTCGCCCTCCAGGACCAGGAGAACGAAAACCAGTCGGGAGGACCCGACGGCGAGCACTTCAGAGCAAGAGAACCCGAACCCTCGTAGACCGGATCCGGATGATCGCACGCGACAGCTATATTATAGGTCGTCGGCCAAACCGTCACGCGCACCCTCGCCGTCGCAGACCTCGCGTTCTCCGCAGAAACCGTAAGCGCGTAATAGTACGTTACGCTCGCCCCCACGTTATCCGGAAAAGAAAACGTCGGAGACAAAACGTCCGTCGCGCTCAAAAGGCTAAGGCCCGTCGCCGGCGTTTCGTGGCGGCGACGAATATCCCAAACGTACTTGTAGTCCGAACCCTCGGGAGCGCCACTCGCCCGGCAATTGAAAACAATGTCCGCCGAACCCGCCCAGCCGCTGTAACTCTCCTTGCACCTCGCGGACAGGCGTATAGGCGGGACATAAGTCTGGTTCAGCACCGTCACCGTTACTATAGCGGATACGTCCGGCTTGTTCTCTGCAGAGGCCCTAACTATGTACTGGTGCCTCTCGTCCTGGTCTACGTCATCCGGCACGTAGAACGTCGGCGAAGAAATATTCGTCGCGCTCAAGAGAGACGTATCCGCCGGAGAACCATAAGCCGACCAGGAGTACGAAAACGAAGCACCGTCGGGAGCGTTCAAAACTATGCAATCGAAAACAATGTCCGGCGACCCCTCGCGAACCGAACCGGGGTCCGTGCATCCGATGCGGTACTGGCTCGGCGAAACCACCGGCTCTTTCTCCGTAACATATACCGTAATATATTCGGACTCTACAAGAGAATAATCGGCTATTTCAGGGTGTCCGGACGACACCCCATCAATAGCCAGGCATACCTCATAAGAAAAAGGTACTATCTCACCGCCCCACAACCACAAGGTATCAGGAACGCTAAAGCGGGGAGTGGGACTACTGGTCGAGCTGAGGTGTTGCAGATGCCAGGGGCGATTCGTCGAATGCGGTCCGAGCCACCAAACCCACTGGGAATTGGAAAGATGGGGATCGCTGGGATCGTTGACGGCGCAATCAATGTTAAAATCGGGATCGCCCGCGGTCACGTAATATTCTGTCGTGCAGGTCATATAATCCGGATGGCCCAGTACCGTCACCGTAACATCCTCGCTAACGGAATAAAAATTTCCTAGCCCATCACCCCACTCCACCGTCAACCTGTATTCATGGACGATTTTCCCGCCGGGAATTATCGACTTATGGTTATACTGGCTCCCCTTGAACGTCGGCCGGAGTCGGTGCAGAGCTTCCAACGTAGTAATCGGCGTGGAGCCGAGCGCCGTCCATGTATATCTGTCCACGAAAACTCCCGCCGGCACGTTAACGGAACATAACACCTTGAAATCATCCACGGTCGGATACACATAGTAATCCTTGCATGTGATCGTCGGCGGCGAAGACCCCGCCGACAAGGAGCCGGACGCGGATGCGCTTCCGGCCTCTCCTTCGACCACCCGCACGCTCACCCGCCGCCGCGCCGTGCGGGGAACCCCCGACGACGACGTCGTCATGCTCGCAATATAGTGGTGCGTCTCGCCCGCGCCCCCCAAAGGAGCCCGGAACAACGGCGACGGCGTGTCCGAAGCGCTCAACAACGACGCATTCGATCCCCAAAGGCCCTCCCACTCCCACGATACAGACGAACCCGCCTCGTAGTCCATCCGGAAAGACAACGGATCCGCCCCCTCGCACGACAACACGATCTCCGAACCCGCCGATACCTCGTACTCGAGGGGACAATACACGCTCGGACGGCGAAGCAGCACGAACACCTCCACCTCCTCATAGGAAGAAAGACCCGTAACGCGAGACGTAGCCGTCACGCGGTACCGGTAGCGAAGCGTCGCATCCTCCGACAGAAAAGACTCCAGCGTAGCATAGAACGGAGACGAAGGAGCCACTATCGAAGGGTTCGGCCTGTCCTCGCCTGTCAAGCGCGGAGCGTCCAGATAGCCCCGCGGCGCGCCCTCCACAGGCTCCCAGTAATAATCGAGGTGTTCTTCGCCCGCCTCGTCATAGGCATGGCAATCGATGGAGCCCGTCTCCAGCTCTTCGACGAACACGGCGGCGGGACACTCCAGCTGCGGGGCCGTTCGCAAGGCGGGATCAGGCGAAGCGTTCGGGAAGCCTCCCGCCCCCGCAACAGGTCCGAACGCATCCGGCCCGCTGTCTTCCACGCATCCTTCGCCGAACGCGCCGGGAACCTCAAAGGGACCGCACGCCTCTTCGACGCCGGGAACCTCGGGATACTCCTCCGGGAAAACGCCCTTCGTCGGAAATCCTTCGTCCTGGACAGCCTGGCCCTCCGCAGGAACAGCCCACGCCAGCCCCGCGACGACCAGCGCGCAAATCAAACGAACCATATGACCCGAATACGTCGGCATAGGCACCCGCTCCGTAACTTATGACATAAGACGCGATACCGTGCAAGAGGCGACGCCTCTTGCGTTTGATGCGTGTCACGCATCTATATCCAATATGTTTCCCGATAAGTTCAAAATCAACAGAACGTCGAAAAACTTTACGGACGCCCTGGTCCGCGAAGATTCAGAGGCTGAAAGGCGCGCGCCGGCAAGGAATGACGAAGCAGCGCGGCAGGCCCCGCGTAATGAGAAATGATACAGCCAGCGCACGCCTCGCAACTCCCGAAGGGCAAGATGGACCGGGCGCCGGCGTTCTTACCGCCTCGGCAGGCGCCCCTGCTTCGCCAGCAATTCGGCGTTCAGCACAGCGCCGCCCGCAGCGCCCCGAATGGTGTTGTGCGAAAGTACGATAAACTTCACGTCCAACACTTCGCAGGAACGAACGCGACCGACCGATACGGTCATGCCGCGTCCAAGGCCGACATGACGCCGGGGCTGGGGAAAACGCTCATCCTCGAAAACTTCAATGAATCGCGCAGGAGCGGTTGGCAGGCCATAGTCGGCGATCGGACTACGCCAGGTGCGCAATACGTTCTTCACATCTTCCACAGGCGCCGCGCCGCGAAACTGCACGGAAACAGCTTCCAGATGCCCTTCCAGCACAGGCACGCGCGTACACTGCGCGCTTACGCGGAGCGCCGCCGGCTCAATGCGGCCATCTTTCAGGCGGCCCAGCAGCTTGGCCGGTTCCGTAACCACTTTGTCTTCCTCGCCGCCGATATACGGAACCACATTGCCCAGCGCATCCAGCGAAGACACGCCCGGATGCCCGGCCCCGGAAAGCGCCTGCATGGTCACCACATGCACCGCCTCAACGTTGAAATGGTCGAACAGCGGCTTGAGCGCGCACACCAGTCCGACGGTACTGCAATTCGGGTTCGTAACGATAAAGCCGTCGCCGCGATCCTGAAAATCGATCAGCGCCGTATGGTCCGGGTTCACTTCGGGGATCAACAGCGGAACGTCCTCGGCCATGCGATAATTGCGCGCATTCGAAATCACCGGATAGCCCGCCCGCGCGAAAAGCGGCTCGATCTCGCCCGCCGCGGACGAATCCAGGCCCGAGAACACGAAATCGGCGTCGAAGCCCGGCGCGGCCTCCAGGACCTCCATGCCGGCAATGCGCGGCGGGATAGCCGACGATCCGATCCAGTTCGCCGCATCCGCATACCGCTTGCCGGCGGAACGCTCCGAGGCAGCGAGGGCGGTAATTTCGAACCAGGGGTGTCCGTCGAGCACTTCAATGAACTTCTGGCCTACCGCGCCGGTAGCGCCAAGAATGCCCACCCGGAATTTTTCCTTCGTCATTCGTTTTCTTTTGTACGTCGCGATTCGGCGGCGCGGGCGCGAACAAGGGCATGGCCCGCGCGTCCCGCAAACAATCGAAACGCCTGCGACCTCAAACGCCAATAAGTTTCTCGCTCCGAACCACGCATGCGCGCGGCGGTTCCGGACGCCGCAATTCCTCTTCCATCCAGGGGCGGATGATCTGGTCCAGTTGCGCAAATTCGGTCAGGAACGCATCGTGTCCGGCAGACGAACGGATGATTTCAAGGCGGGCGCCGGGAATCAGCGACGCCAGTTCTTCCTGCTCGGCCAGCGGATACAGCACATCGGTATCCACCCCTATGACCAGGGTTTTTCGATCCACGCTGCGCAAGACCTCTTCGTAGGACCCGCGCCCCCGGGCTACGTCGTGCGTATCCATTTGCCAAGTGAGATGCACGTAACAATTCGCGTCGAACCGGTTCACCAGTTTGGCGCCCTGGTAACGCAGATAGCTCTCGACGGCGAACATATCTTCGGCGGGGTCCTGGCGGTTGCGTCCGAATCGGGCGGCCAGCGAACCCGACGACCGGTACGTCAGCATGGCGATCATGCGCGCCGTCGCCAGACCTTGCCGGGGCTGCTCCGCGTACCGCCCTTCGTTCCAGAGGGGATCCGCATAGATGGCCTGCCGCTGCGCTTCGCTGAATCCGATGCACCAGGCAGAATGCCGCCCTCCCGCGGCGATCGGCGCAATACCGTCCACGAAATCGTCCTCGAAGGCCCATTCGAGCGCTTGCATGCCGCCCATGGAGCCCCCCAGCGCAAACAGCGCCCGGCGCACGCCAAGCGTTTCCAGCGCCTTGCGGTGCGCCCGCACGGTGTCGCGAATCGTTATGGCGGGGAATGAGGGGCCGTACGGATCGCCCGTCTCGGGGTTAATCGAAACGGACGACGCCGAACCGTACGGCGACCCCAATACATTCAGGCATACAACGAAGAACCGGTTCGTATCGAGCGTTCGGCCCGGCCCGATAAGCGGTCCCCACCAATCGTCCGCCGCCGAACTGCCCGTCAGGGCATGGCAAACGACGATGGCGTTGTCGCCTTGCGCATTCAGTTCGCCCCAGGACGAAAACGCAACGGATACGTCCGTCATCGTACGTCCCGAATCGAGCTGCAGCGACGAAAGCCTGACTGCTTCAGCCATGAATCGATTCGTTTGTTCAGGCAGGAACCGGCGCGTCGATGGCGGCGAAGGCCTGCGCAAAGTCCGCAATGACGTCATCGATGTGCTCGATGCCCACGGAAACCCGAACGAGGTCCGGAGTCACGCCTGCGGCCAATTGCTCTTCGGCGGCCAGCTGCTGGTGCGTTGTGGAAGCCGGATGAATGATGAGGGTCTTGGCGTCCCCTACATTCGCCAGATGGCTGGCCAGCTTGACATTGTTCACGAGCGCCCGGCCCGCTTCCGCGCCGCCCTTGACGCCAAAGGCGAGCACCGCGCCGTATCCGTTCCTCAGATACTTGTTGGCCGACGCATGGTAGGGGTGATCTTCCAGCCCCGGGTAGCTGACCCAGGAAACCTGATCCTGCGCCTGCAGCCAGCGGGCCAGCGTCAGGGCATTCTCGCAACTGCGGCCTACGCGCAGGGACAGCGTTTCCAGGCCTTGCAGAAGCAAAAACGAACCGAATGGATTTTGCGCCGGTCCGAGATCGCGCAGGCCTTCCACGCGAGCGCGGATAATGAACGCCACATTGACGCCCAGGACGCCCTCCGGTCCGAAAACTTCCCAGAAGTTCAGTCCGTGGTACGCCGGAGAAGGCGATGTAAACGTCGGGAAACGGCCGTTATCCCAGGGGAACGTTCCGCTGTCCACGATCACGCCGCCGATGGTCGTGCCATGGCCGCCGATCCACTTGGTGGCGCTGGCGACCACCAAGTGCGCGCCGTGCTCGAACGGGCGGAACAGATACCCTGCGGCGCCGAACGTGTTGTCTACCACGATCGGCACGCCGTACCGCTCGGAAACCCGGGCGATGCGCTCGAAATCAGGAATGTTGAACCGGGGATTCCCGATCGTCTCCAGGTAAATGGCTTTTGTCCGGTCGTCGATCAGCCGTTCGATCGAGTCGGCGTCGTCTCCTTCGGCAAACCGGACGTCAATGCCCAGCCGGGGAAACGACACTTTGAACTGATTGTAGGTGCCTCCGTAGAGGAAGCTGGTCGAGACGATGTTGTCGCCGGCTTCGGCCAGCGTCGTAATCGCGAGGAGTTGCGCCGCCTGACCGCTGGCGGTAGCCAACGCCGCCACGCCCCCCTCCAGGGCCGCGATGCGCTGTTCGAGCACATCGTTCGTCGGATTCATGATCCGCGTATAGATGTTGCCGAATTCCTTCAGCGCAAAGAGGTTCGCGCCATGGTCTGCGTCGTTGAACGTGTAAGACGTCGTGGCGTAAATCGGCACCGCACGCGCGTTCGTGACGGGATCGGGCGCCTGCCCTGCATGGAGTTGCAGGGTTTCGAAATGGGGCCCGGCGGCTTGTCCGTTGTTGCTCATGATGTTTTCCGATGATGTATGGTGAGAGTCAGGGCTGGATTACCCGTTCGAAGATGTCGAGAGGCTCTTCCCGAAGAGATGGAGGCTGCGGGCGGCGCAGCCTTCGTCGACAAGGAGGGGCATAAAAAAACCCCCTCCGCGCCGACGGGCGGAAGAGGCTAACGTCCTTTACGGACAGGGAATCTCTCCCGCTCATCTTTCCTCGCGGTCTTCGAGACGCCTGTGCGCGCCGCAAAGCGAGGCAGGACTTGGCACCTTTCCCGTTCGCCGGATACTTCCCGGTCGAACGCGGCGGTTGCCAGGGCTTCAAAGGGCCTGCACCCTCCACCCTTCTGGATGAGCTATCTGAAACATCGTTTCATGAGCGTTCCAACAGAAGGGATCCGGCAAGGTTCCCGTATCCGAAAAAAAATTTCGAAAGGATGACAAGGCGACGCAGACGGCGAATCTGCGCCGACTTCACGCATACCCCTGCCTGCCACGTTTCCCTTCCGTATCTTATCCCGAAAATGTCCGGGGCGCTTGAGGGCCCGCATGCAAGACCCCGCCATGCGAATCCGGCGCAGCGGAAAGGCGCCGCACGGACAATCTGCATATTCCGGGGCGGCCTGTCCGCTTGCGCAATGTCCCGTTCCGCTCATCCATCTCTTCGACATGACGCCAGCCCGAATCATAAACGGACGCGCCGTAGCGCAAGCCGTCCGCGAAGAAGTCCGCGAAGAGGTGTCGGCATGGATTGCGCAAGGCCATCGCGCCCCTCGCCTCGCGGTCGTACTGGTTGGAAACCACCCGGCCTCCGCCTCTTACGTACGCGGCAAACGAAAGGCTTCCGCCGAAGCGGGCGTAGAAAGCGAAACGCTGCTCCGCGGCGGCGACGTATCCGAAGAAGCCCTGCTCGACCTGATCCGTACGCTCAATGCGGACAAGGAGATCGACGGGATTCTCGTACAATTGCCGCTCCCGGCGCATATTTCCGAAAAACGCATCGTCCACGCCATCGACCCGGCGAAAGACGTGGACGGATTTCATCCCGAAAACGTGGGGCGCCTGTTGATCGGAGACCCGGCGTTCGTATCCGCTACCCCGGCGGGGATCATGGAATTGCTTGCCCGCGCCGGAATCGATCTTCCCGGCAAACGGGCCGTCGTCGTCGGGCGGTCGAACATCGTGGGGAAACCCCTCGCGGCCTTGCTGATGCAACGCGGAACGGACGCCACGGTAACAGTCTGCCACAGCCGCACGCGGCGTCTCGCAGAGATCGCGCGGCAGGCCGATATCCTGGTGGCCGCCATAGGCCGGCCCGGATTCGTTACCCGGGACATGGTCAAATCCGGCGCCGCGGTCATCGACGTAGGAATCAACCGGGTCGAGGACCCGTCGAAAGAGCGAGGCTATCGACTTGCGGGGGACGTGGACTTCGACGGCGTACTGGAACAGGCGGGGCATATCACGCCCGTACCCGGCGGCGTGGGGCCCATGACCATTGCCATGTTGCTCCGGAACACATTGACCGCCGCGCAGGGAACGTACCGTTAGATAGCAGCGTTTGACGAACCCCATGCATGCATTCCGCGCAAATAGAAGCCGTTTCGCCGTCCCCCCGTTGCGCCTGCGACGAGGAGACGTTCTTTATACGTGGAGAAGCGCTTCGCCATGACGTCCTGCAGGCATTGCCCTGGCCAAATTGCTCGTACAGCGCTGATTCACCCGGGTCAGCGCTTTTTTTGTACCGCGCGCGCCTTCCTGCATCCATACGACCGGACCCTCTTTTTTCTTTTTCCCGCATTAGAAAAATGGCCATAGCACTTGCTTTCAGCGGCGGCCTCGATACGTCTTTTTGCGTGCCGTATCTCGCCGAAACCTTTGGCGAACCGGTCTATACGGTTACGGTCAATACCGGGGGGCTTTCCGAAGAAGAAGCGCCCGCCGTCGAGGCGCGCGCCCGGGCGCTGGGCGCTGCGCGACACATCCTCGTAGACGCCCGGAAAGCCCTCTTCGACGATCACTTGAGCTACCTGATCAAGGGAAATGTGCTGCGAGGCGGCGTATATCCGTTGTGCGTGGGACCGGAGCGCGTAACGCAGGCCCGCATGGTGGTGCAGGCGGCGCGGGAAACGGGCGCGCGGGCCATTGCCCATGGATCTACCGGCGCAGGAAACGATCAGGTTCGCTTCGACGTCGCCGTACGCCTGCTGGCGGACGATCTGGATATTTTGACCCCCATCCGGTCCCTTGGGCTGAGCCGCGAGAAAACAACCGCTTTTTTGCAGGAACGCGGCTTTGACGTGCCCCGCAAAACCACGGTGTGGTCCATCAACCGGGGCCTCTGGGGCACGACGATCGGGGGAGGCGAAACGCTTACCCCCGCCGACCCGCTGCCCGAAGCCGGCTGGGCGGACACGGCAGCGCCTTCGCGGGCGCCCGAAGAAGGACAGGAATGGACCCTTGGTTTCGAGTCGGGCCTGCCCGTCTCGCTGAACGGATCGGCCCTGGACCCGGTCGCCCTCATCGAAACGCTCAATGCCGAGGGAGCGGCGCACGGCGTGGGCCGGGGCATGCATGTGGGCGACACGATCCTCGGCGTCAAGGGGCGCGTGGCGTTCGAGGCCCCCGCGCCGGCTATCCTGCTCCCTGCGCACCGGGAACTGGAAAAGATCGTGCTGACGAGCCGCCAGCGGTTCCAGAAGGACCATCTGGCGGATTATTATGGGCAGATGTTGCACGAAGGACACTATTTCGATCCGGTCATGCGGGATATCGAGGCCCTCATTGATTCGTCGCAGGAGGTGGTCACCGGTACGGTGCGGGTCAAGGCGCGACAGGGATGCGTCGAAATATCGGGATGCGACAGTCCGTATTCGATGTTCGATCCGGGCGTGGCGGTCTACGGCGAAACGAACGCCCTGTGGGATGGACGGGACGCCGAAGGATTTACGCAGATTTACGGCGTGCAGGCGCTATTGGCGCATCGGGCGCGGCGAGCGCAGCGGCAAGCGGAAACCGCGACGAAGAAATCTTCCGATTGAGAATACTCTGATTAACATTCGCCTGCTGCCATGAATAGTCGTCACCACCGGATAGCATTGCTGCACGGCGCAGGATATACGGGCGGCGAATTGATCCGCCTGCTTCTTGCCCATCCCGTCGCGCGACTGCATGCAGTGACCAGCCGGTCGTACGCCGGGCAACCGGCGTGGCGCGCCCACCCGAACCTGCGAGGCCAACTGGACCTCGTTTTCAGCGATCCGGACGCGTTCGATCCCGCGGAGGCGGACATTATCTTCATTGCGGCGGAACATGGCCGAAGCGCCCCTCTCGCCGCCGCCCTGCTCGCGGACGGCTTCGACGGCATACTTATCGACCTGAGCGCGGATTTTCGTCTGGACCAGGCCGACCTGTACGAAACATGGTACGATTTCGAACATCCGGCGCCCGACTTGCTGGCGTCCTTCGTTTATGGCCTCCCGGAAATTTGCGTCCCGTATCCCCCCGAAACAAAGCATATTGCGAATCCGGGGTGTTTCGCCACCGGCGTCAGCCTGGCGCTGTGGCCGGCGGCGCAGCATATGGACCGGATGGACGCCTTTGTGACCGCCTGGACCGGCGCTTCGGGTTCGGGCGCGCGCCCGAAGGCGACTACGCATTTTCCAACCCGGGACGGGAATGCGCGGGCCTACAAGGCGCTGCGTCATCAGCATCTCCCCGAAATACAGCAGGTTTTGGGGCCTCGCGCAACCGTTCGCTTCGTGCCCGTTTCCGGTCCCTGGAGCCGGGGCGTCTGGGGCGTGGCGGACGTCCCGCTGCCGCCGGACGCCGCCGCCTCCGACGTAGACGGATGGTACACAGAAGCCTATGCGGACTGCCCGCTCGTCCGGCTTTACCCGGATGCGCTCCCGGAACTCCGGTTTTCCGTACATTCGCCGTTCTGCGACATCGGGTGGATGGTGCGGGACGGGCGGCTGCTGGTCGGTTTTGCGGAAGATAATCTGATCAAGGGCGCTGCCGGACAAGCCATCCAGAACCTCAACCTGTTGCTTGGATTGCCGGCGGCGACGGGCCTTTTGCCCGCCCCGCAAGCATCCTGACGAACGGACCATGACGACACAAGACGTTATCGCACTCGAAGATCTTTACCAGATTCCCACGTACTCCCGCATGCCCCTCGCGCTTGCGCGAGGCGAAGGAAGCTACGTATGGGACCTTGAGGGGCGCAAATATCTGGACCTGTACGGCGGACACTGCGTGGCGCTCCTCGGGCATAGTCCGCCCCGCGTGGTCGAGGCGATCCGGAAGCAAGCCGGACAACTCCTTTTTTATTCGAATGCCGTCTACAGCGATACGCGGGCCCGCGCGCTGGAGCGCCTCGGAAAACTTGCGCCGGAAGGACTCCGGCATATATTCTTTTGCAATTCGGGCGCCGAGGCCAACGAAACGGCGCTCAAACTGGCGCGCAAGCAGACCGGACGATCCCGCATTCTCGCCATGGAAGGCGGCTTTCACGGGCGCACGCTCGGCTGTCTGGCCGTCACCTGGCGAGAAGCCTATCGGGCGCCGTATCGGCAGGCGCTGGCCCCTGCTTCCTTCGTTCCGTTCGGGGACGCCGCAGCGGCAGAAGCAGCCTTTGCCGAGTACAACGACATTGCGGCGGTACTCCTCGAACCGATTCAGAGCATGGCCGGCGTAATCGAAGCGGATCCGGCGTACTACCGGGCATTGCGCGCACTCTGCGACCGACATGGCGCCCTGCTGCTTTTTGACGAGATACAGACCGGGGTGGGACGTACGGGCGCATTCTCCGTCAGCGAGCGCTACGGAATGCGTCCGGATTGCATTTCGCTGGCGAAAAGCCTCGGGGCAGGCGTGCCGACAGGGGCCGTGCTCTTGTCCGACGAGCTGGCCGCCGCGGTGAATCCCGGGGATCAGGGGACGACGTTCGGCGGCGGCATGATCGCCATGGCCGCCGTGGAAGCGACGCTGCAAACCCTCGCGGAAGAAAATCTCATGCCGCGCGCATCCCGCCTGTTCGAGCATGTGCAGCATGGTCTGGCGGCGCTGGATTGTACGGTGCGCGGGCGCGGCGGGCTCATCGGCGTCGTCCTGAATCGGCCTTCCGCGCCGGTTCGCGCGGCGCTGCTGGAGCAGGGCGTCATTACAGGCGGCGCGGACGACCCGAACGTGATCCGACTGACGCCCCCGATCAACACCCCTTTCGACGCGCTGGACATGTTTTGCGAAGCGCTTTCGTCGGCTTTGCACGGATAAATATCACTATGAGACACCTGATCGACTGGCAATCGCTCAGCCGCGCAGTATGGAATGCGGCGGTGGAGCGAACCTTGCATTATCGCGAAAACGCCGGGGTATGGACCGACGCTGCGCGGGGCCGCAGCATCGGGCTCATGTTTTTCAATCCTTCGCTTCGCACGCGAACGTCCATGGAGCTGGCGGCGGCGCAGCTCGGCGCGTACTCGACCGTGCTCAGCCCGGGGCAAGACGCCTGGCGGTTCGCCTTCAAGGAGGGCGGCGTCATGGATGGCGCAGAGGCGGAGCATATCCGGGAAGCCATCGGGGTCTTGTCAAGATATTACGATGCGCTGGGCGTGCGGCTTTTCGCCTCGCTCAAGAGTTACAACAAGGATCGGGACGAACGGCTTATCCGCACCATCGCGGCGGCGTCCTCCGTACCGATCGTGAACCTCGAATCCGCCTTCTACCATCCCTGCCAGGCGCTGGCCGACGCGGCGGTCATTCGACGGCAGCTGGGCGATCCGCGCGGCAAGAAATTCGTGCTCGCGTGGACGCATCATCCCAAAGCCCTCCCCATGGCCGTCCCCAATTCCGCCGTACTGATGGCGGCCCGGTCCGGCATGCATGTCACTGTCGCGCGGCCCGACGAGTACGCGCTGGATTACGGAATTATGGAAAAGGCGCGCACCTATAGCGCGCGCGTCGAGGAAACGGATAACCGCGAACAAGCCTTCGACGGGGCGGACATCGTGTACGCGAAGGCATGGAGCGGGCAGATGGTCTATTCCGATCCCGAACGCGAGGCAGCGCAGCGGGAAAGCCTGCGGGACTGGTGCGTCACGACGGAATGGATGCAGAAAACGCGCGAAGCCCGCTTCATGCATTGCTTGCCCGTGCGGCGCAATGTGGTTGTGGAAGACGATGTGCTGGACGGGCCGCAGGCCATCCACCTCGAACAAGCCGAATTTCGCTTGCACGCGCAAAAAGCGATCCTTGAGTATGCCTGGGGGCTCTGACAAAATGACGACCAGGACGACGGTGATCAAGACGGGAGGCGCCTCCGTCGCGCGCGCGGCGTCCCTTGATGCGCTTTGGACCGCCGTGGCCGAGCGGACCGACGGCGAACGCGTCGTGGTCGCGCATGGCGGGGGCGCCCGGGCCACCGAAGTCGCCGAACGGCTCGGCCATGCCCCGCGCATGGTGCATGGCCGACGGGTCACTACGGACATCGACCTGCGCATCGTGCAATGGACCCTGCGCGGCGAACTGAACGGGCGGCTTGCGGCCCATGCGGCCCGGCGCGGCGTACGGGCCGTGGGGCTGTCCGGCGCCGACGGCCCGACGGCGTACGTCACGAAACGGCCTCCCTGGAATGTGGATGGAGAAACGATCGACTTCGGCTGGGTCGGCGATATCGAATCGGTCGATACGGACTTGCTTGATCTCCTGCTGGATCGGGGGTATGTTCCCGTCGTGGCCCCGATCGGCGTGGACCGGGCAGGGCAATTGTATAACGTGAATGCGGACACCTTTTCGCGCGCCCTTGCAGAAGCTTTGCGGGCGGACGAATACCTGTTGGTCACGGAAGTCGGCGGCATTCGCCGCGACGCGAACAACCCGGATTCCCTGTTGCCCTCCTGCGACGCCGAACAACATGCCCGCGGCATACGGGAAGGATGGATCACGGACGGCATGCGCGTAAAAATCGATGTGGGATTCGCCGCGCTGGAAGCCGGGATTCCCCGGGTATTCATCGTGTCCCCCAAAGGGATCCAGAACCCCTCGACGGGTACGCGGATCGTACATTGACTATCATGGACTATGAACATCCTGCCTGGCCATCATGCCGCATGAAGACGTCATAGCGCTTTTGAAAGCACTGGTGCGCATCCCCTCCCTGAGCGGCGAGGAACAAGCCATCGCCGGATTCATGGAGCGATATGTGGCGCAGCGCGGGATCGAGGCGGGCCGCCTAGACGACAATGTGTTCTTCGGCCTGGGCGAAGGCGACGACGTATTGCTGCTGAACACGCATCTCGACACCGTGCCCCCGTCGGAGCGTCACCCGCGCGGCGCATTCGACGCCAGCGAGGCGAACGGCTGCCTGTACGGACGCGGAAGCGTGGACGCGAAGGCGTCCGTCGCGGCCATGACCACCGCGCTGCTTTCGCTGGCCGCCGAGGGCTTCCGGCCTTCCGGGCGCATCATCGTGGCCCTGACCGCCTGTGAGGAAACGGGGGGCGAATACAACGGCCTTCAGGCGTTGCGTCCGCATTTGCCCCCGATCACGGCGGCGCTCGTGGGCGAACCCACGGACCTCGCGCCGTGCATCGCCCAAAAGGGTCTGCTGGCGCTGCGCATGGAAGCGCGGGGCAAAACGGCCCACGCCGCGCGGGCGCATCTTGGCGAAAACGCCATTGAAATTGCGGCGCGCGACATTCGGCGCACCGCGGAAATGACGTTCGAGCGAAAGGATCCTTTCCTCGGATACCCTACCGTGACCGTAACCACCGTAACGGGAGGCTCTGCCCGCAATGTGGCGCCGGACCGCTGTACGTTCACGCTCGACATCCGTTCGACGCCTGCCTATACGCACCAGGAGCTGATCGATCGGATGCGGGATGCGCTGGAATCGGAGGCGCACGTACATAGCGAACGGATCGCGCCCGTGGCGACGAACCCGAACGAACGAATCGTACAGGCCTGCCTCCGCGCTCTTCCCGACGCCGAACCGTTCGGCTCTCCTACCGCGTCGGACTGGATATTTCTGGCCGATGTCCCTACCGTTAAAATAGGACCGGGCTCAAGCCGGCTGTCCCATACCCCCGAAGAACATATCCCGATCGCCGAAGCGCGGCGGGCCGTGGATGCGTACCGTTCCATTATCAAAGCGTACTTCAGGTAAAATCATGACTGGCATGACCGGCCCCTCGCCCCCGCCGCTCTGGAAAAAACCGGACGCCTCCGAAACGCTTGAGGACAAGGTGATGCGATTCACCGTGGGCGAGGACTATCGGTGGGATACGCTCCTCCTGCCCTACGACATACGGGCTACGCGGGCGCACGCCTGGGGGCTGGCGGAAATCGGAATCCTGACCCGGGCGGAATTCGAGGCGATCGCCCAGGCGCTGGATGCGCTGGCGGAGCAGGATCTTTCCGTGCGCCCCGAAGACGAGGATTCCCACACGGCGATCGAGCATCGCCTGACGGAGACGCTCGGCGATACGGGTAAAAAAATCCACGCAGGCCGCTCGCGCAACGATCAGGTGCTGGCCGCGTTGCGGCTGTATCTGCGGGACGCCTTGTCGGACGTCATGCGGCAAACCGCCGACATGACGCGCATCCTGTGCACCTGGGGCAAGGAGGGCGACCGCTGGCTCATGCCCGGCTACACGCACATGCAGCGGGCCATGCCTTCCACGGTGGGTTTGTGGGCCATGGGCTACGCCGAACTGTTCGCCGTCGATATTGAGCGATTGGGAGAAACCGTCGGGCGGATCAACGTATCGCCCCTCGGATCGGCGGCGGGATACGGTGTCCCCGGCCTGGCGTTGCCCCGCAAGGAGATGGCCCGGCGACTCGGTTTCAACGGGGTTCAGGAACATGTTACCGCCGTGCAGTTGTCTCGGGGAAAGCTGGAACTGGACGCAGCGCATGCGCTTGCGCAGATCGCGGCGACGTGCAACCGCCTCGCTTCGGACCTCGTGCTGTACCACACGGCGGAATTCGGTTTCCTGAAGCCCGCCGAGACGTACGGCACGGGAAGCTCCATCATGCCGCAAAAACGGAATCCGGACGTGCCGGAACTGGTCCGGGCCGCGCACCACCGGATTCTCGCCGAAATGCAGTTGCTGGCCTCCCTGCCCGCCAACCTGCCTTCGGGCTACCACCGGGACCTGCAACTCACGAAGGAAGCGGTCCTGCGCGCCGTGCATGCGACGGCGAGCATGGCGGACGCGATGATCGTAACGCTCCGAGACATGCGCTTCGACCCGGCGCGCCTCGACGAGGCGGTATCGCCCGATATGTTCGCTACCGCGAAGGCCATCGAGTTGACGCAGGAAGGCTTGCCGTTCCGGGAGGCGTATCGGCGAACCGCGGCCGAACTGGAAACGCTCCGGAAGCCTTCCGCCGAAGAAGCGCTAACCGCGTACCAGGTAGACGGATATCCGGGGCGGTGCCGGCCGGATCATGTCCTCGAACGCGTTGAAGAAGCCTTTCGGGGGCTCGGGGAAACGGGGGAAGCAGAATAGCGAGACAGTACCTGCCTGGTTGCGCTATAACTCGAAATGAACGCCCAGAAACTTGAGATCGCCTCCAAAACATATAAAGTCTCGGTATTGACAAGGCGAGAAAAACAATTCCATTTCATGGGAAAATGCAAGAAAGCCCAATTTATATTTTATGCCGATACCAGAAATAATGCCAAGCGTTATAGATGAACCGTCCGGACGATCTGTCTTAATTTCTACTTCTCTTTCTGATTCTTCTTTACAACTACGAGAGGAAAAAGGATGATTATTTGCAGAATATTCAGTACATTCAATCTTGGCAAAATTATAACTTTTATTAAAATTCCAAAGTACAGGGCCGCCAAATATATATATATGTTTATTGCCATACTTATTATAACGTAGAGCAAATTTGAATATATCTTCATTTTTATTGTCACTTCTCCAACCAATAAGAGCCTCAATATTTTTCTTGTATCTTATACTAAACAATATGGCGGGAAACGGCATAATATCATCTTCAGGATTTTCTATAACAGACGATCCAGTTGTGTTATATGTCGTTCTGATCAATGAAAAATAAGTTCCCATGCCCCCTCGAATTCTACGCTCTTTTTTACTTTCTATCTCCGTATCTTGAGCAATTACCGGAATCACCAGCAACATTATGCCAGAGGCTCCAAGGAGAAGACAGAGCAATAACCAGCTTGTTAAAGCGAGAACGTATTTGAGGGATAGCATCGTTTCCTTGGGTTTATTTGAGAAAGGGCGATATGTAGTACATTTTGATATATAGTTAAAATTCAAAATGAATTCCCAAAAACTTAAAATCGGGCACGTTACATATAAAATCCGAATATGGACAACCCGCCAAATCCCTATACCAATCAAATTCATGTGAAAATATCAGACGTCCTATATTATATTCAATGCCAAACCCTACTGCCCATCCAAGAGTCATCGATTTTCCGTCAGGACGATCCCTGATTAGCCTATCATTAGATTCAGAATATGAATCCTCCTTGCTGGGGGCAAATATAACAAAATCACAATGATCTTGTTGGTGACAATGAACAGATGTTAAATAACTCCATTTTCTATTAAAATACCATGTACTGATTCCTGCAAACACAAAAGGACGAAATCGATATTTTTTTAATGGGTGATAATTATAACGTCCATTTAGATTGAATATAAATTCATTTTCATCGCTTGCCCAAGACGAAATGATTTGCCAGTTTTTGTAACCTATACTTGTATGTAAACCTGAAAAAGGTAGATTATCATCACATCCTTCCCAACCGCAAAAATTGTTATACACAGCATACCCGGAAAAATAAATCCCAATTCGCCGATGATGATCTTTTTCCTCCGATGCAAGTTCTGCCTCTGACGATTCGACTTGGGCTATTACAGGATCTGTGCGCAAAAAGATCATAACAAGCATAACGAACAGTCCGAAAGTATGCATATACGTGACAAAGGGACGGGGGTATAGGGATAACAAAGTGCTGCGCATAGCATGCTCCTCATTTAAGGAGTATCATCCGACCCGTATTCACCAAATCTCCCGCGTCTATCCTGTATAGATAGACGCCGCTCGGCAGGCTCCCTGCATCGAAACGGGCACGGTGCGTACCCGCGGGCAGTTCTCTCTCAACGAGTCGGGCGACCTCCCTACCTAACACATCATACACGACAAGCGAAACTATGGCGGTTTCGGGGAGGTCGAAGAGGATTTCCGTGGAGGGATTAAAGGGGTTGGGAAAGTTTTGACGCAGAGCATAAGCATTAGAAAGAAGTGGTTCGGGAAATTCGGACAGTTAGTCCGGGTCGTTTCAGGTGCAGGGCTGCGGTGGGTTACGCCGCCTTGGTCAGCGGCTTTCGTCTGTAATATACGTCGTCGGGCGTCATGTTGTCAAGTCCCTGGTGCGGGCGCTCTTCGTTGAAGTAGCGCAGGTAGTCGGCGATTCCCTTTCTGGCCTCGCTTACGGAGTCGTAGGCGCGCCGGTAGACTTCTTCCTGCTTCAGGCTGCGCCAGAAGCGCTCCACGTACGCGTTGTCCAGCCAGCGGCCCTTGCCGTCCATGGAGATGCGCACGCCGTGCGCCTTCAGCGCGCTGGTGAACGCCTCGGAGGTGAACTGCGCCCCCTGATCCGTGTTGAAAACCTCTGGAGCGCCATAGCGCGCAATCGCTTCCTCGAGAGCCTCCACGCAAAAACGAGCGTCCATCGTGTTCGAGATGCGGTGGGCGAGCACTTTGCGGCTATGCCAGTCGATTACGGCTGCGAGATATAGAAAGCCTTTCGCCATGGGGATGAACGTAATGTCCGCCGCATAGACCTGGCCGGGTTTGTCGATCTTCATGGTCTTGAGCAGGTAGGGGTATGTCTTGTGTCCTGTCCCGGGAGAGGACGTGCGCCGCTTCGGGTAGATGGCCCTAAGGCCCATAAGGCGCATGAGGCGTGCGACGCGGCTGCGCGCCGCCGTATGCCCCTTCGCCTCGAGCAGGCTCTTTATGGTGCGCGAGCCGCTCGTGGGACGATCCATATAGATGCGGTCTATCTCCTTCATAAGAAACAGGTTCTCCTTGCTCTTGCCCCGGGGGCGGTAGTACGCCGTGGAGCGGCTCAGCGCCAGAAGCGCGCATTGCCGAACGACAGGCAAGCAGTGCGAACGATTGATCCGCGCCTTGCGCTCGGCTACAGGCCGCGACCGAGCGCCTTCGATAAAAAATCCTTCTCCATGGATAGCTCCCCAATCTTCGCGTGGAGCGCCTCGATCTTCCTGTCGCGTTCGTCGGGAACGTTGCGGCTTCGGACGAACGCCTCCTCGGCGCTCTCCGCAAGTTGCTTCTTCCACGACTGTATCTGGTTCGGGTGCACCTCGAAGCGTTCGGCGAGTTCGGCCAGCGTGCTGTCGCCGCGCATGGCGGCGAGGGCTACCTTCGCCTTGAACGAAGGGCTATGGGTTCTGCGAGTGCGTCTGGGCATGGGTATACCTCGGTTGATTGCGTCGGAACAAGGTCGCAACAGTACACCTTAAATTCCACCGAAATCTGTCCAATCAACCCGAACCACCTCTGAATACTCTCGTTGGCTTCGCTCAAGTCCGTAGTCGAGACAAGAGATTGTTGGCTATTCACTCCTTGCTTGCCGGGCACATCTCCAGAGGTATCGTCTGGACACGAGCCTTCTGAAGACGGAAGAACCCGGACAGATCGAGCGTGGCCGACGCGCGCCCCACCGTCGCCGTCTGAGCCGGTATCGCCTTGCTCGCCACGGGCCTTCTGTTCACACGAACGCCGAAAGACTGCCGGGCGCTCGCGTTAGACGGGTCGCGCGCCGTCACCGTCACCGTCGTCGCGCCCGCCTTCACTGCGGAAAGCGTCAAGGCGACGCCGTTCGAAGGAATGCTTGCCCCTACGACGCCCGAAGGAGAAGACGAAACCGCGTACCTCAGCTGATCGCCGTCCTTGTCCGTAAACCAGGACGATACGTTAAGGCGCGTCGCCGAAGATCCAAGCGTGAGCGTGCGAGAGGCTACCGAGCCGTTGGCCAGGGGAGCGTTGTTCGGCTGCTTCACCTCTACGCTATGCCTGTCCTCTGCGCTGGAGCCCGGACTGTCCGAATCGCTTACGACAAGGCGGATGTGCGCGTAAGCGCCCGTCGTCGTTATCGCGCGCGTAAGGCTCGCTCCCGATCCCGCGCCGCTCCACTGAAGCGCGCACGGCTCGTCGCGCGCACGAAGATGATCCAGATTCGTGCACCGCGTCGCAACGTACCAGCTGTAACTGTAAGAAGGCCTGCCGCCCGTAACCGTCGAGCGCCACGTATGCGACGTGCCCGAGACGATCTGCGACGGACCCGTGATCGCCGCCGAAAGAGGCTCTGCGGGCGGCGGCGGCGGCTTCGGCGCCGCCGAAACTTCGACGGCGACATGCTGCGCAGCGGAGAGACCGCCCGGATCCGTCGCCGTCAGCGTGATCGCAGCGCTGCCCGCCGCCTTCGGCGTTATGCTGAGCGTCGAGCCCGTAACGCTCGCCGCGGCTACGCCGCTGCGGTTCGACCTGGCGACGTAGGCAAGCGTAGCCCCTTCCGGGTCCGAAAAGTAATCGTTCAAATTGAACGTGGCCGCAGCGTCGCCTACGGTGAACTTCCGGCCCGGTATGTCCTTGACGGTTATGGGCCCTTGATTGGGCCTGGCGTGAACCGTCGCGACGAAGCGCTGCGCTACGCTGGCCGCTCCGTCGCTCGCCGTCACCGTGATCGTAACCCTGCCCGCCGAGTACGCAAGCGCGCTCCCGCTTGTCTCCGTGAACCAGAACCGCGCGCTGAAACGCACGAAAGAAGCGCCCGCCGCTATCTTTTTGTCGGGAATTGCGCCTACGGCTACAGGGGGCGCTCCCGCAAAAGACGCAGACGAGGAGAATCCGCCCGCCGCGCTTCCGCCGCACGCCTCCGCGCGGGCCGAGGCCCCGCCAGGATGCAACAACCCCAAGCCAAACGCCAACCCCAAAGCATACCGAGACGCCGAAGAAAGAAGGCTCATGGGTCGAGCAAGCGTAACGGCGGAGGATAGGGATCGGACATCGCAAACCGCCCGGTTACAATCAATATTATTTAACAATTTATTCAAAATAAAGGGGCAGCGCATTAAAATATGTTACCAAAATGTAAAATCTGCTCGTCGCCGCCTCAAAAATCCACCCAAACCTGCCCAAATCTCCCAAAAAGCCGCCTCCCTGCCCTACCCATTCCAGCTCCACTCCGACAAAGGCGCCAGAAAATCGTGCGCCGTGAGATCGTAGTGAATGGGCGTGACGGAAACGTACCCGTCCTGCACCGCCCCCACATCCGTATTTTGCCCGTCGTCCAGGTTGACGAACGTGCCCGTCATCCAGTAATAGGGCTTGTTGTTCGGATCGAGCCGCTGATCGAACGATTCCTGCCAGCGAGAACGCGCCTGTCGTGTAACGAGCATGCCCTTGATGGAGGCCAGCGGAATGGGCGGAATGTTTACGTTCAGCAGAATGCCTGGCGGCAGGCCCTTCGCCAACACCTTCCCGGCCACCGTACGGGCAATGTCCCGAGAGGCGTCGAAGTCGTTCGCTTCCCAGTCGCAAAGCGACACGGCCACCGCGTCGATACCCAGAATGGCGGCTTCCGTCGCCGCGCTGACGGTGCCCGAATAAATCACGTTCAGCGCCGTATTCGCGCCCCGGTTGACGCCGCTGACCACCAGGTCCGGCTCGCGGGGCAGCAACTCCCGGACCGCCAGTTTGACGCAATCGGCCGGGGTGCCCTGCACGCCGTACACGCGCGCAGCCCCGTGCATCTGGGCGTCCATGGGAAAAGCCCGCACCGGATCGCGGACCGTAATCGCATGGCCTACGGCGCTTTGCTCCAAAAGCGGCGCCGCCACGTACACATCCCCCAGCTTGACCATGGCCTCCGCAAGCGCCGAAATCCCCGGCGCGTTCACGCCGTCGTCGTTGCTGACCAGAATAAGCGGACGGTTTTCAGGACGGGAATCCATGGGTTTAATCGCATTTCGCGCGTACGCAGCGAGCGCCCACGCCGTCAATAACTTTCGTCTTCGGAGGGAAAAGCACGGGTGCGGACATCCGCTACATATTGCTGCACCGCCTCCGTAATCGTTTTTTCGAGCTGCGCGTACCGCCGCACGAACCGGGGCGCAAAATCCGTATTCAGGCCCAGCAAATCATGCGTAACCAGCACCTGCCCGTCGCAATGCGCGCCCGCCCCGATGCCGATCACCGGAATCGACAGGGACGCCGAGATGTCCCGCGCCAGGCCCGCCGGAATTTTTTCGAGCGCCAACCCGAAACAACCCGCTTCTTCGAGCAGCCGGGCATCCTCCCGAATAGCGTCCGCCTCTTCCGTATCCTGCGCCCGCACCCGGTACGTCCCGAACCGGTAAATGCTCTGAGGCGTAAGGCCCAGGTGCCCCATCACGGGAATGCCGGCGTCGGTGATGCGCCGGACGGCTTCAAGGGCCGGCTTCCCGCCCTCCATCTTGACCGCATGCGCACCCGCCTCTTTCATCACCCGGATGGCGGAGATCAGCGCCTCCGTGGAATTACCCTGATACGATCCGAACGACAGGTCTACCACGACAAGCGCATGCCGCACCGCCCGAATGACGGACTGGGCATGGTAGATCATCTGATCCAGCGTAATAGGGAGCGTCGTTTCGTAGCCCGCCATCACATTGGACGCCGAATCGCCGACCAGGAGCACATCCACCCCGGCGGCGTCCAGAATGCGCGCCGACGTATAATCGTAGGCCGTCAGCATGGCGATCGGCACGCCGTCGCGCTTCAGGTCCTGAAGGGTCTGCGTGGTGATTCGCGGGGCGTCCACCGCGCCGGTAACGACAGGTTCACGGCTCATATCGGCGTCTCCTCCAAAAGGGCGCTCTGATTAAGGAAGCTCTGATTAACTCCACTTTGATCAGCGCTTCGCTTTCACGCGTAAAGAACGACATGATGGCGTTATTGAAATCAGCGAAAAACACGGCGGATTTGGTGCGTTTCGGTCGTGAAGCGCCCTTCGGGAGGCTGACAGGCGCACGCTGGCTGTGTCATTCCTCATTACGTGGGGCCTGCCACGCTGCTTCGTCATTCCTTGCCAGCGCGCGCCTGTCAGCATCTGAATCTTTGCGGACTTAATCAGAGCTTCCTTAAGTCTGCAAAGACTCAGAGCATCCTTAATTCGCGTCCGAGGCCGCCGGGGCGTCGACGGCCCCTTCCTCGTCCACGTCCAGGCCCATCGCGCGCGCTACATGCAACGTAATGTCCTGCACGGTATCCGGATTGACAAACAACAACAGCGGCTCCGCGCCGACCCGCGTGCGCAATACGATGTCAAGGCCGTTCGCCGCGGCTACTTCGTTGATGGCGTCCTGTATCTGTTCCAGAAGCGGCTGCATCAACTCGGCCTGGCGCGCAGCCAGTTGCTGATCCTGGCTCTGGGCCTCCGTCTGAATCTGCTCCTGCAACTGCACCAGTTCTTGCTCGCGCTCCACCCGACGATCCTCGGAAAGCAAGGACTGCTGACGCTGATACCGCTCCAGTTTATCCTGATAATCGGCGTACAGGGCTTGCAATTCTTCCTGGCTGGCGTCGAAATCCGTCTGGAGCTGCTGTTGTATCTCCTGGTACTGCGGCATATTGATCAGGATGATCTCATGATCGGTGAAACCCACGGAGAGCGACTGGGCGCGGGCATTGCCTGAGGGACCGACCACAGCCAAAGCAAGCAAAATAACGGCGAAAAGAAGGCTTCCTGCAGAGAGGCGCGTAAACATAACGAATCGTTGACGTTTTCTGTGTGATGCGAGGCGTCCGGCCATGCATAGCGCACAAACTCCGGAATGCAACGCGGGGGCAATCAATTTTGACTATCTACATCGACGCCAAGTTCCTCAAGCACATCGTCGCTCAAATCGTATTGCTCCCGAACGTACATGAAGATATAATCCCCGCTCTTGTCGAAGACATAATCGTACCTGTCCCGATCAGCCACCGCTTCGATGGCTTCGAGCACGCTTTCCTGGATGGGACGAACCAGGCGTTCCTGCTCCTGAAAAACACGTCCTTCCGGGCCAAAGTATTGCGACCGGAGCCGTTCCACATCCTCTTCGGCCTGAATGACCTCGTCGCGTTTCCGCTGCCGCTCCTCGTTCGTGTACAACAATTCCCGGGCCTGATACTCCCGAAAAAGCTCCTCCACTTCGTCGCGGCGGGTTTCGACCTCCGCCTGCCATTCCTGCGCCATGCGGTCGACCTGCTGCTGCACGGTGGCGTACTCCGGCATATTACCCAGAATGTACTCCGAATCCACATACCCCAGTTTCTGAGCGTACGCCGGAGCCGCCCCGAGCGCCGCGGCAAGAAGCAGCGCAACGAATAAATACGACGCGGGCCGGGCGGTTCGCCTTAGAAACCCTGCCCAAGCGTAAACTGGAATTTCCATCTTTTCGAGCCGTCCTGAGTGGAAAAAAATTCGTCGAAATTATACCCGTAGGTCAATTCCACCATCCGCAAGATCGGAAGGTACATGCGCATGCCAACGCCGCCAGACCGAAATAGTTCTGCGGGATTGTACAGATCGAACCGGTCCCAGGAATTGACGGCGTCGAGAAACGCATAGGGCTGCGCGGAGAGCTGCTCCGTCTGGATCGCCAGCCATTTTATTTCGGACATGTATTTGTTCAGCACGACGCCGCCAACCGGCTCGCCATCGAGGCGCGGACCTATCGAAGCAGAGGGATAGCCGCGCATATACACGATGTCGCGTCCGAAATAATTATAGTACCCCTGCGTATCGAACGGCGAACCGCCCACGACGAAGCGCTCGAAATTCACGCGATCCCCCGTGAGCGAACCCACATACCCGAAGTCAGCGCCGAAACGGACAGACAATTTGGAGGCCAGCGGGACATGCCACTCCGTCTTGAAACGCGTCTTGTGATACTGCACGAATCCCGGAACGGGCGGCGCGATTTCAAGAGACAGCGAAAAACTGGACCCGGTGGAGGGAAAAATCGGGTGATCCAGCGAATTCCGGGTAAGACTCTGCTGGAACGTGGCGATGCGGCTGACGCCCTCCGGAATCGACCGAAAGAGGTTCTGATTATCGTAGTGCTGATAGCGAAGGGCGCTCCCCATGCTGAATTTGTCGTCCGGCCATTGCAGGCGTCGTTCGTAGAAGACCCGGGCCGACGCCGTTCTCAAATGCCCGTCCGACTGGAAGCCATAGTTGTACAAACGGCTGCTTGTGCGGTTGCTCGCGCCGCCGTAACTCGAATAGGAAAGCGACATGCCGACCGGCGTGGGGCGCCCCCGAAACCAGGGCTCCGTATAGGAAAGCGAGTAATTCTGATAAAACGACCCGGTCGTCTGCACGCCGAGCGACAACTGCTGCCCGTCGCCCGAAGGCAGCGGATCCCACGCCGATCCCTTGAACAGATTTTGCGCCGAAAAATTATTGAAGCCGAACCGGAGCATAAGGATGGGTCCGAAAGACCCCCACGAGCCGGAAAGTTCCAGCTGATCGCTGCTCTGCTCCATGACCGAATAGGTCAGGTCAACCGTTTTTTCGGCCTCGTCGATGTCTATTCCGGGACCGCCGCCCAACGATTCCTGCGTAAAATAATTCAGCTGGCTGAGGCGGCGAATCGATTCCTGAATGGCGTCGCGACTGAATGTCTGCCCCGGAATCGTATATAATTCCCGCCGGATGACATGCTCCTTGGTCTTCGTATTGCCGGAAATGCCGACGTCGCCGAATTGATATACGTCTCCTTCCAGAATATCGAAATGAATGTCGAGCGAATCCCCTTCGACTGCGCGTATCGTCGGCTCGACGCTGAACCGCATGTAGCCGCGATTCATGTACAGGCTGGAAATATCGCTGTTGTTCCTGTTCTGGTACAGATTCTGCTCCAGCTTCGAACGGTCGAAGGCCTCTCCCTGCACAATGCCCAGCGCATTGCCCAGAAAATCGTCGGGGTAGACCGTATTGCCCTCCCATACGACGTCCCGCACAAAATAGCGCGGCCCTTCCTCGACCGATAATTGAACGATGACGCCCGGATCCGCTCCCTCTTGCACAAACACAGAGTCGCGGGTAATCCGCGCATCGTAATATCCGTTGTCGTTGTAGTGCCGAACAATATTGTTCAGGTCGGTTTCGTATTCGCCTTGGTTGAATTTCGCCCCGCTCCAGAAACGCCACCATTTATTCTCGTTCGTCTTCTTCATTTTGCGCTTCAGGCGAAAATCAGAAACGGCTTCGTTGCCCTCGATCCGGATTTCCTCGACCCGCACTTTCTTGCCTCGGTCGATCGCAAAATCAAGCGTCACTTGCCCGTCGTCGGTTTCCTCCCGGCGCACGTCCACTTTAGCGAGCAAATAGCCCTTTTCCCGAAAATACTGTTTGATCTGCCGGTCCGTCCGCTCAATATCGGAGGGGCGAACGGGCGTACCCCGCAAAAGCGGGGCTTCTTCGCGCAAATCTTTCCGCTGCCCTTTCTTGATCCCGGAAAAGACATACTCGGCAAGGCGCGGCTCCTCTTGCACCGCGATGGAAAGATACACGCCGTCCCCCGAACGCCGCTCCTCCACGACCTTGACGTCCGAAAAAAGACCCAACCGATATACCGAGCGCACGGCGTCCGCAATCGCTTCGTCGCCCGGCAACGTAACGATATCGCCCGCGGTCAGGCCGCTTGCCTGGGCAATAATGGCGCGCGCGCTTTCGCTATCCGACCCCTCCACCGCGACGTCGAGAATCTCGTAGGCCGCAGGCGGCGACGAATACGGGCCCGACGCATTGAAGGCCCCGCCCCCGCCCGCCACGCCTTGCGCCCGGACCGAAGCAGCGGACAAAACGGCGAACAGCAGAAAAAGAGGTATTTTTGCGCTCATAACCGACGGAATGCGTATGTCCGACCTCGTCCGGCGGATTTCCGGGGAGGCCTTTGGCGACAGAGAGACGGGCATGTGTTGTATCGACACGGTTGTTCTTTGCATGTAACGAAGTTAATCGTCCGTTAGTATCCGCCCGAACCGGCGTTCCCGATCCTGATAGTCCCGGATGGCCTCGTACAGCGCCTGTTGGCGAAATGCAGGCCAATAGCAATCGGTAACGTACAATTCCGCATACGCCAGGCGCCATAACAGAAAATTCGATATCCGAAACTCGCCGCCGGTGCGGATAAGCAAATCCGGGTCCGGCAAATACGAGGTCATCAGGACGGATTCGAAAAGCGCTTCGTCGATATCGACGGGTTGCAAATCGCCCGAGAGCGCGCGCTCCGCCAGTTTCCGGGCAGCGCGCACGATCTCAAGCCGCCCGCTATACGATACCGCAATGGTCAAGGTCATTCTGTCATTGTCGCGCGTTTCATCCATCGCTTCCTGCAGGCTGCGCCGCACTTCGTTGGGCGTCATGGACAAGTCCCCTACGGCGCACAGGCGAATATTGTTCTTGTCCAGCATCCTCGTTTCGTGGCGAATGCTGTGCAAAAGCAGCCGCATGAGGGCCCGCACCTCCGCGGAGGGCCGGTCCCAGTTTTCGTGGCTGAAGGTATACAGCGTGAGATATTTTACCCCCAAGTGCGCGCACGCCTCGGTGATTTCCCGCACGGAATCGACCCCGGCGCGGTGTCCCGCCACGCGGGGCTTGCCCCGTTCTCGCGCCCAGCGTCCATTTCCGTCCATAATCACAGCGATATGAGACGGAATTTCTCCTCGGCGTTTCAGCGCCTCCCGCCACGCTGCGTCGTCCGCGCGCATATCCCTGTTTGCCGTACCCTTCACCGTCGAAAACGCTACAAACGCAAAATGTCGTTAAACACAAGGAACGCCATGAAGGCAAGCAACAGAAACATGCCCACCTGCTGCGTAACCATGCGAAACCGCAAGGACGGTTCCCGCCGGACAATCCCTTCGTACATCAGAAAAACGAGATGCCCCCCGTCCAGCGCCGGAATAGGCAGAATGTTGATGATGGCCAGCGTAATGGACAGCATCGCCACAATCTCCCAAAAAAGCCCGGCGCCCACTTCGGCGGCCTGATTGATAACCTGCGCAATCATGATCGGCCCGCCAAGATTTTCCCGAAGATTTTCCCGGCCCGTGAAAATGCGCCCGAGGCTCAGCACGATGACCCGCGTGTTAAGCCACGTATCGCTCACGCCCGCGCCCACCGCTTCGAACAACCCGAATCGACGCTCCGCGGCGCCGAATTCCTGCGCCAGCATGTCCGCGGAAGGGCCATACACGCCGAGGAGATAGGCCTCGTCCCGCCACACCGGCGCTACCCGCGCTTCGGACACGGAAAAGACGCCGAGGGAGTCGGACCGGCGCCAGCGGATGGTCACCGGATTCCCCTGCGTGGCCTGTATGCGCTGCGTCATTTCCGCCCAAAAGCGGACTTCTTCTCCGTCCATGGCCACGATACGGTCCCCGGGGCGCAAGCCGATCGAATCGGCGGGCGAATCCTGCATGACGGCGCCAAGCACCGCCGGCGCGATATGCACGCCGAGCCGCGAACGGCGACGATTGATCTGGGTAAAAATATCTTCCGGACCCCGCGCGACGAGGGTATCGCCGCCCCGAAGCGCCGTGACAGTGAACGGATCGGCCACCAACGATTCGATGCTTTCGAAGTCCTCGTATCGCTCAAGAGGTTCGCCATTCACCGCCAGCAGGCGATCCCCCGTACGCAAGCCCATATCATAGGCAATGGACGAATCGGCTACGAACACGGTCTCGATATTTTCCGCCGGAATCGTCGTCTCTCCATACGAAAGCCGCAACCCCGAAAAAATCGCGAACGCCAGCAATATATTGAAAACCACGCCCGCAGAAATCACGATCATGCGCTGCCAAACCGGCTTTGCGCGAAACTCCCAGGGCTTCGGCGCCTCTTTCAGGCCGTCCGTATCCATACTCTCGTCCACCATGCCCACTATTTTCACATAGCCCCCGATCGGGGTGGCCCCAAGCACATATTCGGTCTCTCCAATCTGTTTTTTCAGGATTTTGGGCGGAAACCCGATGGAGAACCGGTCCACGCGCATCCCGAACAGCTTGGCGAAAAGGAAATGGCCCATCTCGTGCACGAACACGAGCAAGGTGATGGCGAGAAGAAACGGAACCACGTACGACAGGAGTATCCCGGGGATCGCCCGGAAAATCTCGACAATCATCTCCATTGATCTCGATATGCTGTGACTCGCCCCGCAAAAAGCCTGTTCGAAAAGAACGAGGCCCAGAGCAGTCCTGAAAAACCGTAATTAAGGGATTACGTTATATGGCTATCGTCCGAATATGTTTCAGGACGATGCGCCGGGCTTCGGCGTCGCAGGCAACGAGGTCTTCCAGCGACGGCTCCGCCTGCGCAGGCATACGGCCAAGCGCCTCCCCGATCACGTCGGGAATGTCCGTAAAGCGGATTTTCTCCGCCAGAAAAAGGGCGACCGCCTGTTCGTTCGCCGCATTCAGGATCGCCGGCGCCGCTCCCCCGGCGGCAAGGGCCTCGTACGCCAGGTCGAGACACGGAAATTTGGCGCGGTCGGGCGGTTCGAAATGCAAATGCATGGCGTCCGACCAGTCGAGGCGCTCGCGGGACGCAGCCCATCGCTCCGGGTAACTCAGCGCGTACTGGATCGGCAGGCGCATATCCGGCAAGCCCAGTTGCGCTTTGACGGAACCGTCCTCGAAAACCACCAGGGAATGCACGATGGACTGCGGATGCACCAGCACCGAGATGCGCTCCGGCGACATGTCGAAAAGCCAATGCGCCTCCACCACCTCCAGCCCCTTGTTCATCATCGTCGCCGAATCGATAGTGATTTTGGCCCCCATAGACCAGTTCGGGTGCGTTAGGGCTTGCTCTTTGGTAATGGTCCCGAACGTGTCCGCGGGGCGCGTCCGAAACGGCCCGCCCGACGCCGTCAATACAAGCGATTCGACGCTCCGCCCGGATTCGCCCGCAAGGCACTGGAAAATAGCCGAATGCTCGCTATCGACAGGCAGCAACATCCCCTGCCCGTCTTGCAAAAGAGACGTGACCAGGCGCCCGGCGACAACGAGGGTTTCCTTGTTCGCCAGGGCCACTTTCTTCCCGCCGCGCAGTCCGGCGAGGACGGACTTGAGTCCGGCGAAACCCACAAGCGCCGCCACCACCGTATCCACTTCCTCCAGCGCCGCCGCCTCGCAAAGCCCCTGCTGTCCCGTCAGCACGCGGACGCCGAGGGAACCGACCGCCTCCTCAACCTGTTTTCGGCGGGCGACGTCCCCTATGACCACGCACTCGGGCAAAAACTCCCGGGCCTGCGCAATCAGAAGATCCGCATTCGAGCCGGCCGTCAGCGCGCGTATGTCGAAACGGTTCGGGAAAAGGCGTACGACGTCCAGCGTTTGCGTACCGATGGACCCGGTCGATCCGAGGACGGCGATCCGCTGTACGTCCGTCTCCCGGCCAGGCGGGCGCCAAGTCTGGGCATGTTGCGAACGCATGGGGCGCAAGGGAATAAATTGTTTGGCGCATCTCCCGGAAAATACGCAAGGCAACCCGGACGCCGACTGTCGCATGAAACATACCGCATCCGAAAACAATATCAAAAGGCAGCCCGACGCAAGCTTTCCGCTCGCGTTCCAGGGATACTTCCTGCGGATACCCGTATGAAACGAATGTTCCCCGTATTTCCCCGCCCGTGGGCCGGCGTCCTTTTGCTTGCCGCGCTGTTCTGCGCGCCGGTCCTCGATACCGCAGGACAATCGCAGGAAGACCCGCAACTGGCGCGTTTTCGTCTGGCCGACGCTTTTCTGCGGGAGGGACAGTTCGACCAAGCCATTGGCTTGCTGGAAGACCTTTATGCAGGCGCCCCGCGCAACGAGGCCTTCTACGCAAAACTGAAGGAGGCCTACGAAAATGTAAAGCGCTACGACGAAGCCGCTGCGCTGGTCGAATCGCGGTTGGCGGATATGCGCTCTGCGCCGCTCCTCTCGGACCTGGCGCGCATCCGCTATTTGCAGGGCAACGAGCAAGAGGCCCAAGCGACCTGGGAAGAAGCCGTGGCCGCGGCGCCCGCCGACCCGAACGCCTGGCGCGTCGTCTACAAGTCCCTGGTCGAGGTACGGGAATTCGACCGGGCCGTCTCCTTGCTTGGGCAAGCGCGGAACGCCACCGGAAGGCCTGACCTCTTTCGAGTGGATCTGGCTTGGCTATGCAGCATTTCGGGCCGCCACGACCAGGCTGCGGAAGAATATCTGGCCCTCCTCAAGGAAAACGAGGGACATCTTGATTTCGTGCGCTCGCGCATGGCCCCCTTCATGGAGGATACGGAAGCGCTGGCGCCCAGCATCGCGGCAGCGCGGGACGCCGTCCAGACCGACCCGTTCTACCGGGCATGGCGAGAATTATTGGGATGGCTATACGTCGAGGCAGAGGATTTCCCCCGTGCGCTGGACGAATACCGGGCCATAGACGGGCTGGAAAACGGACAGGGGAACAGGCTGTTCGAATTTGCCCTTGCGGCCGCCGACGCCGGGGCCTGGACAGAAGCGGCGGAAGCCTGGCGGGAAGTGTTGACGCAGTATCCGGACGCGCCGGCGGCGCCTCGAACGCTTGCCGCTTTGGGCGCCATGCATACGCGGCGGGCAGAAGAGATCGGCGAACGCGCCTTTGACGAAACAGGACAGCGGATTCCGGCGCCGCATTACGACGAAGCGTTCGCTGCCTACCAAGCCTTCCTGCAAGAATATCCGCGCCACGCACTGTATCCGGATATGCTGCACCGCGTCGGGCGACTGCAACAGAATGTTTTTCTTGACGCCGGCGCCGCCGAAGCCGTTTACCAGCAGACTATCGCTGCTTTTCCGGATAGCCGCGCCGCAGATCGGGCTGCGTTCGACCTGGCCCATATCGCGATCGCGCAGGGGCAACTGGATGAGGCCCGTCTCCGCTTCAATAGGCTCATCGAGCGACTGCGGACCGGCGAACTGGCGGAGCAGGCCCGCTTCGACCTGGCGCGCATTCATCTGTTCGCCGGGGAATTCGACGCTGCGCTGGCCCTGGTCGATATTATCGATGCGCATACCTCGACAAACGTTTCGAATGACGCGATCGGGTTGAAAATATTGCTCCTCGAAAATCGCGGACCCGATTCACTCGACACACCGCTACGGCGGTATGCAGGCGCCCTGCTTGCCCAAAAACAACAACGCCCGCTGGCCGCCCTCGATTCGCTGGACGCCTTGCTGGCCGCATACCCCGGCCACGCGCTGGTCGACGAAGCCCGCTTCTTGCGCGGGGAGATTCTGCTTGCCGGCGGACGTCGGAAAGAAGCCTATGAAACGTTTGCGGAGATTCCCCTGATCCATCCGGCGAGTTTTCTGGCGGACCGGGCGCTTTTCGAAGCGGCGGGCATTTTGTCGCGCGATCCGGGTACCCGGGAAGAAGCGGCCGCCGCGTATCGGCGGCTGTTGTCCGAATACCCCGGCTCCCTCTTTGCGGACAAGGCCCGCGGCCATCTGCGTCGCCTCCGCGGCGACGAGGGCGCCTGAAGCCGTCCATATTCCGAACCCCCGGCGTCCCTGTGAAAACCATGCCCTTTCGCAGTATTCGATTCCTCTTGCTGACGGCGCTGCTGCCGCTCGTTGCGATATCCGTCAAGGCGCAAGACATCCTGATTCCCATGGATATTCGGCAGTCCAATCACCTGAAAGCGTACGGCGTCGTATTCTGGCTGCTTGAGCAAGGCGAACCGGTGGACTGGCTGCTCAACTACCGGGGCGGCTCCTTTCTGAGCAGCGGATTCGATCGTCTCGAAGAGGAATTGCAGGTGCGCGGCGTGTATTTCGAACGCATCGCCCCGGACGCCTCCGCCCGCATCGCGGCCGAAGTAGAAAGCGAAGACTACAACACGGCGATCGTACGTCTGGAAACGGCGCCGAATATCGCTGTGTACGCGCCGGAGCAAACCCTGCCCTGGGACGACGCCGTCCTGCTGGCCCTTGAATACGCCGAAGTGCCGTACGACATGCTGTACGACGACAAAATTCTGAACGGGGAACTCCGCCAATACGACTGGCTGCACCTGCATCACGAAGATTTTACGGGACAATACGGCAAATTTCTGCAATACCGGAACGTACCCTGGTACATCGAACAGCAACGGCAAGCCGAGCAAATGGCCGCGAAGTACGGTTTCCGCAAGACCAGCCGCCTGAAACTGGAAGTGGCCCAAACCATCAAGGACTACATGGCGCAAGGCGGCTTCCTGTTCGCCATGTGCTCCGGCACCGATACCTACGACATTGCGTTGGCGGCGCATCAAACCGACATTGCGCCGGCGGAGTACGACGGCGACCCGGTAGATCCCGACGCCCTGTCCCGCCTCGATTTCGACGCAACGCTCGCGTTCGAAAATTTTACGCCTGTCTTTCATCCCGGCGAATACGAACACGCAAACATCGACGCCGGCCCCCCTCCGCCTGCCTTGCGCAATCAGGCCATCGACTATTTCACGCTATTCGAATTCAGCGCCAAATGGGACCCCGTGCCCACCATGCTCACGCAGAATCATGTCGCAACCATCAAGGGATTCATTGGACAAACCACAAGCTTTCGCAAGGGCTTTGTGAAAGCGTCGGCGATCGTACTGGCGGAAGCGCCCAATCGGGATGAAGTCAAATACTTGCACGGAAACTTCGGAGAAGGAACCTTCACTTTCTATGCGGGCCACGACCCGGAAGATTATCAGCATTTCGTAGGCGATCCGCCCACCGACCTTGATTTGCACAAGAATTCTCCGGGATACCGACTCATCCTGAACAATATCCTCTTTCCCGCGGCAAAGAAGAAAAAGCAGAAAACCTGACCGCGCGCCCGCCCGGCAGGCGCTTGCCGCATACGCCTACGCCTCATTTCAAGGAATATAGAGGTGGTTCGGTTAGAGGTGAGAGGTGGAGAGGCGGTTCGGTTTGATTGGACAGTGTTTTTTGGATTTTTAAGGGATTATATTGAGACCTTGCTCCGATCCAACCAGCCAATCCAACCAGCCGAAGGAGGCATCCGATGCCCAGACGCACCCGCAGAACCCACAGTCCTTCGTTCAAGGCGAAGGCAGCCCTCGCAGCCCTGACGCTCTGCATGCTGGCGACGACCGGAGCCGAACGCAGCCATGCGCAACAACGCCCCGGCAGCATGGCGGCAGGCGTACAACTTGGAGCGCCCGGCGGCGTTTCCTTCAAGCGGTACCTAAAGCCGAGATTCGCCTACGAAGGACTGGCCGCATGGAATTTCAACAATTTTTTCTTCCTTTCCGGGCATGCGTTGCGGGAACGCGCTATTCCTGATTCCCCGCTTGGTTATTATTATGGGCCGGGCGTCGCGGCGGGCGTCCAGAAAGAAGTATCGCAAAGCGATTTCGTTTTGGGCGTCAGCGGAACGTTCGGGGTCCATTTTTTTGCGAATCGCTATGAGGTCTTTTTGCAGGTGAATCCCCGATTGAACCTGCTTCCCGGAACCACCGGTCATTTTGGCGGCGGAATCGGGGTGCGCTATTATTTCAGGGAATAACAACGGCGGTCTCGTCGCCAGGGCAAAGCGCCCGGAAAACTCATGTTGTACGAGCGCATACTCGTAACAGGAGCAAACGGCCTGCTCGGCACGGAGCTGGTTGGCCTGCTCGGCCGGTTTTCCGAATACGACGTACTGGCCACCGGGCGCGGCGAAACGAGCCGGTCCGCAGGGTCGCATGGATACATGCCGCTGGATATTACGGCAAGGCGCGACGTGCAACATGCGGTCCGGGATTTCCAGCCCACCGTCGTGATCAACTGCGCAGCCATGACCGACGTCGATCGCTGCGAGACGAACCGGGAGGCCTGCTGGAAAGTGAACGTGGACGCCGTGGAAACGCTGGCGCAACAATGCAAGGATACCGGCGCGCGACTCATTCAGCTTTCTACGGATTTCGTGTTCGACGGGCTGGATGGTCCTTATCGCGAAGACGCTCGCCCGAACCCGGTCAATTTCTACGGAAAATCCAAGCAAGCCGCTGAGAATGCGGTGCGGAAAGCCGGTTTCGACAAGTGGGCTATTGTCCGCACAGTGCTTGTCTACGGCGCCGCATCGCGTGCGAACCGCTCCGATTTCGTACTTTGGCTGCTGGAGCGACTGTCTTCGGGACAATCCGTCCGGATCGTTACGGACCAATGGCGGAACCCTACCTGCGTGACCGACCTTGCCGAGGGCGTCGAACGCCTCGCGCGACGGCGGCGCGGCGGCATTTTCCATCTTTCCGGAGCGGAATGGATGTCCATGTACGATTTTGCCCGCATGATCGCCGAGGCGTTCGACCTGGACGATACGCTGATTCAGCCAGTCGACAGCGCTGCGTTTCGACAAGTCGCCGAGCGACCGGCCAAAACCGGATTGATTATTCTGAAAGCCCAGACGGAACTTGGTTACCGCCCCAGGCCCCTCCGGGAGCGCCTGCGCAAGGTCGGTCGTCCGTAAGCGCAACCTTCGACCCCATTGTTCGCATTTTCTGCCCGCCAATCGCATCGTTTGCTACGTGATCAACATTCAGATACTTCGCGAAGACCCCGAACGCGTACGAAAAGCCATCCGGGACAAGGGCGCCGGCGACCCCGGGATGGTCGATGAACTGGCGGAACTGGATCGACAGCGGCGGAACCATCTGGCGGCGCTCCAGACGGCGCAGGCGCGATCCAACGCTGTCTCGAAAAACATCGGGCAACATATGCAAAGCGGTCGCGCCGAGGAAGCCCGGGCGCTCATCGCCGAATCGAACGAACTGAAGATATCTATCCGGGAACGCCAGGAAGCTGCTGCGCAGGCAAACGAACGACTCGAACGGGGCCTCCTTGAAATTCCCAATATTCCCCATCCCGACGCACCGGTCGGACATACGCCGGCGGAAAACCGGATCGTCGCCCGGCGCGGCGAACCGCCCGCCTTCGATTTCGACCCGCTTCCGCACTGGGACCTGGCCGAGCGGCATGGCCTCATTGATTTCGAGCGGGGGGCCAACGTCTCGGGAGCCGGATTCCCTTTCTACCGGGGCAAGGGCGCGCGACTCCAGCGAGCGCTCATCAATTACTTCCTGGACCTCGCCACAGAGCAAGGAGGCTACGAGGAAATACAATCCCCGCTGCTGGTCAATGCAGACAGTGCGCGCGGGACGGGCCAACTCCCCGACAAGGAGGACTTGATGTACGAAGTCCCGCGAGACGGACTGTACCTCATCCCCACGGCCGAAACGCCGGTGACCAACCTGCATCGCGGAGAAATTCTGGATGGCGCGCGCTTGCCGATCCGGTACGCGGCCTGGACGCCCTGCTTTCGGCGCGAGGCAGGCTCGTACGGCAAAGAGGTGCGCGGCCTGAACCGCCTCCATCAGTTCGACAAAGTGGAACTGGTCTGGTTTACCCGTCCGGAGCGAAGCTACGAGGCGCTGGAAATCCTGCGCAGCGATGCAGAACGTCCGCTGAAAGGGTTGGGCCTCGTCTGGCGCGTCCTGTTGATGTGCACGGGGGACATGGGCTTTACGCAAGCCAAAAAATACGATCTGGAGGTCTGGAGTCCGGGACAGGAACGCTGGCTCGAAGTGTCTTCGATATCGAACTTCGAGGATTTTCAGGCCCGACGGATGCAAATCCGATGCCGCCTGGAAAACCAGAAAAAGCCGACGCTGGCGCACACGCTTAACGGATCGGGGCTGGCGCTTCCGCGCATCGTGGCGGCGCTGCTCGAACAGCATCAACAGCGCGACGGAACCATAGCCATCCCGGAAGCGCTGCAACCCTGGACCGGTTTCGACCGCATCGGGTAAACCGCCATGACCGTACGCTCGTTCGCAGATCGCCTTTCGGACCGTCAGGCCCAAACCGCCTCGCTCGTTTGCGTGGGCCTGGACCCGGATCCCGCGCGGCTTCCCGCTCCGCTTGCCGGGAAGAAAGACACGGCCCAGGCCGTCCTTGCATTCAACCGGGCCATCGTAGAGGCCACGTCGGACCTGGCGGCGGCCTACAAACTGAACCTTGCATTTTTTGAAGCCCTCGGCGCAGAAAGCTGGCGCGTTCTGGAAGCCACGCTGCGCGCGATTCCGCCAGACGCGCCGGTCATTGCCGACGGAAAACGCGGCGACATCGGCAATTCGGCGCGCTTTTATGCGCAGGCTTGCTTCGATCTGCTCGGCTTCGACGCCTGCACCGTATCCGGGTACATGGGGCGGGACAGCGTAACGCCGTTCCTTGCCTGGCCGGGGCGAGGCGTCTTTCTGCTTGCCCGTACGTCCAATCCGGGCGGCGGGAATTTTCAAGACATGAACTGCGAAGGCAGGCCGCTATACGAACAGGTGGTGCGCGCAGCGCGAACCTGGGAAACCCCGGCGAACGACGCGAAGGGGGCGCTCGGCTTCGTGGCGGGCGCTTCGGACACAGAAGCCCTGCGGCGCATCCGCGTCCTGGCGCCCGACGCTCCGTTGCTTGTTCCCGGCGTAGGCGCGCAAGGAGGCGATATCGGGAGCGTGCTGGAAGCCCTGCGCAAGGGGACCGGGCCCGTTCTGATCAACAGCAGCCGAGCGATCCTGTATGCCTCGACAGGACAGGATTTTGTCCAAGCGGCCCGCAGCGCGGCGGAAAAGTTGCGTACGGCGCTGGCGCCTGCCCTGACCTAAGGGACCTTGCCCCTAAGGAATCGCTGCATTACGGATGCGCGCGACGATTCAGATGACGGTATCGTCGGGAATGCGCATGTTCTTCGGAATGACGACAATGCCGTCGCGCACAAAATAATTCTCGGCGTCTGCGTGGCGCACCCCCTCCCGCCTTCTGATCACGCACCGCTCTCCTATCTGTACGTTCCGATCGACGATCGCGCCCTCCACGTAGCTTCCGTCGCCGATACCCGGGCTGGGCGGCCCCTCCGCCGGATTCCGCAAACGGGGATCGTGCCATGCATAATAATCGGCCCCCATGAATACCGTGTTCTCGACGGTAGCCCCCGCCCCGATATAGGAACGAATGCCTATCACCGACTTCGATATGCGGCTATTGACCACGACGGCCCCCTCCCCGATCAGGGAATCCTCCACATGGGAACTCAAAATCTTGGCGGGCGGCAGCATGCGCGTATTGGTGTACAGGGGCGCCGTCGCGTTATATATATCATATTCGGGCGACCGCTTCGCCATCATCAGATTGGCCTCGAAGAACGATTCCACCGTCCCGACGTCGCTCCAGTACCCTTCGAACGCATAACTCGCCACCGGATACTTTCGAATCGCTTCCGGAATGATTTCCTGTCCGAAATCGTTCGCATCCGGCCTGGCGGCAAGGAGCGACTGCAACACTTTCCTGTCGAACACGTAAATACCCATAGAGGCAAGAAAAACGCGCCCCGCATCGCGCATCTCCTCGCTCACCGGGCTTGCCTTGTCCGCAAGGCCGTCCAACGCGGGTTTTTCGTAAAACTCGTTGACAAACCCGTTTTCCGTCTTGACGATGCCGAACGCAGGCGCTTCGTCGGCGCGCACCGGAATAGTGGCCAGGGTAACGCCGGCGCCACTGTCGATGTGGTGCTGCATCAACTTCCGGTAGTCCATGGTGTAGAGCTGGTCTCCCGACAAAATGAGCACATGGGAATGGCGGTAGGCGCGCAAATTGAACAGGGATTGGCGCACGGCGTCCGCCGTTCCCTGGAACCAGGTTTCGGATTCCGGGGTCTGCTGGGCGGCCAGCACGGTAACGAACCCGCCGCGGAACCGGTCAAACTGGTAGGTGCGCGCAATGTGGCGATTCAGGCTCGCCGAGTTGAACTGCGTAAGCACGAATATCCGGCTAATGTCCGAATTGATGCAGTTCGACACCGGGATATCGATCAACCGATATTTCCCTCCAAGCGGAACTGCTGGCTTGGAGCGATGCATCGTAAGCGGGAAGAGCCGTTTTCCGGCGCCTCCCCCGAGAATGACGGCAAGCAATTCATCCATAATACTGAAAACGCCTTGAATTCGTTATTAAGGATACTCTGATTAAATCCGCAAAGATTCAGAGGCTGACAGGCGCGCGCTGGCAAGGAATGACGAAGAAGGTAGTGTGGCGGCTCCGCGTAATGAGGAATGACACGGCCAGCGTGCCCCTCTCTGCCTCCCGAAGGGCGCTTCACGACCGCGACAACCCGAATCCGCCGTGTTTTTCGCTGATTTCAATAACGCCATCATGTCGTTTTTTACGCGTGAAAGTGAAGCGCTGATCAAAGTGGAGTTAATCAGAGCTTCCTTAAATACATCGCATGGCTCCGCCGCCAAGATACGAATACCGGAACTATAATGCCGGACGGCGAGCAATGTCGGGAAACTCCCTCGGCGCGATGCGGTACATGAAAAATCGTTCCTGGCGGTTTCTTCGGCATGCTCGACAAATCTTCTGAACTTCTGCAGCGCATTCGAGGGCGCCTGCGCGCCACGGCCCGGCGCATGACACTATCCGAATTTCTTTTCGGATGCGTTCTGACCGCGGGCGCCGTGGCGGGACTGTGGCTTGCGGCGACGCTCATTGAGGCGGGATGGCGGCTGGACGCAACGCCCCGAGGCGCGCTTCTCTGGATAATCGGGTGTGCTTCGCTGGGCCTATTGTCCTGGTTCCTGATACGTCCGCTGCTGATTCTGTCGGGACTTTTGCGCGACCGTCCCCTCCGGATCGTCGCCCGCGAGATCGAACAACGCATGCCGCGCGTCGGGGACCGCCTCGTAAACCTGCTGGACCTTGCGGAAGGGCGGCACAGCGACGCTCCACCGCCCCTGCTGGATGAGGCCGTGCATATGCTGGGCGCCGAAGTCGATGCGGTTCCGTTCGAAACCGCGGTCGACTTTTCCAAAGCGAAACGGAGCCTGCGCTTTGCAGCCGTCCCTGTCATTTTGTTGCTGGCCTTCCTTGCCGCCGCCCCCGGAACCTTCACGGGCGCCTCGGCCCGCCTCCTTTCGCCCGGCGCCCACTTCGACCGACCGGTCCCGTTCCAACTCGACGTAACGCCCGGCGACGTCGAAATACCCAAGGGATCCACACTGACTATCGAAGCCCGCGCGACAGGGAAAGAACGGCCCGACATCCTCGAAATAGCAATCCGGCGCGAAAACGAAGACCACATTGAGACCCTGCGCATGCGGGAAGATTCAACCGGCGTCTTCCGACATGAAATAGAGAATGTCCGGCGACCTCTGCGCTATCGCGTGACGGCGGCGTCCGTAGCCAGCGCGTGGCGTCGCGTATCCATCATCGACTACCCCCTGGTCCGCAGTCTTCGGATTACCCTGCGTCCTCCAGCCTACGCCGGCCTGCCCGTGCGGCAACTGGACCCGGACATGGGCGATGTGGCGGGATTGCCGGGCACGCGGGTGGAACTTGACCTGGCCCTCGGCGGCTCCGAAACCGTCCGCGCCGTCATAGCCTTCGACGACGGCGCCTCCGCCCCGCTCGAAATAAACGACGGACGCGCGGCGGGCGCCTTCGCGATAACCCGAAACGGGGCATACCGGATCGTGCTGGAAAACGCCCGGGGCGCGCAGAACCATGACCCCATTGAATATGCCATTTCCGTCGAGGAAGACCGTGCGCCGTCCATCCTGCTGGCGCGCCCGGAGCCGGACGCCCTGCTGGACGAAACGCTGCAACGCACGCTCGAAGGCATCATCCGGGACGACTTCGGATTCCACGACCTCGCGCTTTTCTACCGGCTTTCGGAAAGCCGTTTCGGCGAGCCTTCCGATACGTTCGAAAAAATTCCGTTGCCCCTCGCCGATCCGCGCTTGCCGGATCAACGCCTGACGTACGACTGGCTTATCGGCGAAACCACTTCCCTCGACCCCGTCCCGGGAGACGTGATCGAATATTTCGTGCGCGTGCGCGACAATGACGCCTGGGCAGGCTACAAGGCTGCGCAAACGGCGCCGCGATTCCTCCGGACGCCGTCGCTCGCTGAACGGTACGAATCCTTGCGCGAGGAGCAGGAAGGCGTCGAATCCCGGCTCCTGGACATCATGGATCAGGCGGAGCAACTGGACGAACAATTCGATGAACTGCGCGACGAAGTGCGCAACAAACAGCGCGCGGACTGGGAAGACCAGCGACAGCTGGAGCAGATCGAACGACAGCAGCAACACATGGAGGAACAGGTAAACGATCTCGCCGAGCAGGTCGAATCCATGAATCGCACCGCCGAGCGCAACAATCTGCTAAGCGACGAAACGCTTTCGCTGTACCAGGAACTGCAACAAGTCGTCGAGGAAATTGATTCGCCTGAATTCCGGGAGGCGATGGCGCAATTGCAGGAGGCTATCGCCGGCATGGACCTGACGCAGATTCAGGAAGCCATCGAGCAGTTCGAATTCAGCGAAACGCAGTACCAGCAGCGCCTGGAGCGAACCCTCGAATTGTTCAAAAATCTGCGCGCGCAGCAAAGCCTGGAAGAAGCGGCGCGCAGGGCCGAAGAACTGGCTCGCCAGCAAGAACGCATGGAGGAAGAAACCGCCGGGCTGCAACAGCAGCAAGAAACGGAGAATCCGGCGGACGAAGCCAACGCGCCTTCCGAACAGGCCCCGGAAACGCCCGCGGGCGAAGACGAAACCGGAGCGCCGCAAGAACCTTCCGAACAGGAACAGCTCGCGCAACGGCAGGAAAGCGCCGTAGAGGAAATGCAGCAATTGGAAGAATTAATGGACGAAGCGCAACAGCGGATCGAAGAAATGCAGCATGGCCCGGCCCGCGACATGCAAGAACTGAACCGCTCAATGCAAGAGCAAGACATGCCGCGGCAATTGATGGAAAATGCCGATCAATTGCGCTCCGATCAGCTGAACGAAGCGCAATCCGGGCAGCAACGCATGCAGCAATGGTTTCGGCGACTCCAAAACGACCTGGCCGCCATGCAAGCCAGCATGCAGGGCGCGCAACGGCAAATCAACCTTGCGGGGCTGCGGCGGGCGCTCGGCGATGTGCTCACGCTCTCGCAGGAACAGGAAGCGCTCCGCAAAAACCTCCTGGAGCACGTTTCGAATCAGCCCTCGCTGCGGGAGGACGCCCGCCTTCAGGACGCCTTATCGGCGGGATTCGCTACGGTCATCGACTCTCTCAGAAGCCTTGAAAAAAACATTCCCCAGCTCAGCCGGGAAGTGCAACGCCTGTCGGGACAGGCGCTCATGGAAATGGAGCAAGCCACAAGCGCCATGACGGATCGAGCCGTCGGCGAGGCGGGCGGCCATCAGACCGCCTCTATGATGCACTTGAACGAACTGGCCTTGCTGCTCGCCGGCGTACTCGACCAGCTTATGAATCAGCAGGGATCTGGCGGAGGCGACAGCATGCAGCAGGTCCTCCGGCAAATGCAGCAAATGGCGCAGCAACAACAGCAACTGAACCAGCAAATCCAGCAATTCCTGAACGACCTGCAAGGCAATCGTCTCGGAAACAATATGGAACAGCGCCTGCAACAAATGCGCGCGCAACAACAAGCCATACGGGATCAACTGGGACAGGTGCGGCGCAACCCGGAAGCCCGCGGTAAATTGCTGGGCGACCTGGACAAAATCGCCGACGACATGGAAAAAACGTTGCGCGAACTGGAAACGCGGCGCGTAGCCCCGCAAATGATCGAACGGCAACGCCAGATTCTGCAACGCCTGCTGGACGCCCAGCGCTCCATGCAGGAACGGGGCCGAGAACGGCGGAGGGAAGCGCGCGAGGGACAAGACATGCCGCGCGCCGCGCCCCCCGACGCCCTGCCCGAAGACCCTGCGGACAAACTGCATCGCGACCTCATCCGGGCCCTCGAAAGCGGCTACGCGCCCGACTTCGAAGAACGGATCCGGCGCTATTTCGAGATACTTCAGCGCGAGGGGCAGGAACCGTGATCCGGCGGCAAAAAGGCTTCTCTTCCGCCAAAATTTGAAAAATTGGTTCGTTTTCAGTATCTTTTTCGGCTACGTGCAACCTCGTTTTGATCGTTACGCATTCTGGCACACCAATCCGATGAAGATTCTCTTCGTATCCGATGAAGTCACTCCTTTTTGTAAATCTTCAGGCGCCGCAGCCATAGTTCGAAGCCTCTCCGAGCAACTCCACAGCGAGGGAGAATACGAAATGCGCATTATGATGCCCCGGTACGGCGTCGTCAGCGAGCGCAAGAATCGCCTGCACGAGGTAATTCGCCTTTCGGGAACGCGCATCAAAATGGGCGCCCGCTCGGAAACGCTCAAGGTGAAAGTGGCCTCTATTCCGGGAATCCGCTTGCAAGTCTATTTCATGGACAACAATCATTACTTCAAGCGAAAAGGCGTGTATCGAACGGCCCAGAACCCGCAATTTTTTGAAGACAACATAGAGCGGGCGCTGTTTTTTGGGCGGGCCTCGCTCGAAACAATCCGTAAACTGGGCTGGACCCCGGACGTCATTCATGCGTTCGGCTGGTTGAGCGGTTTCGTCCCCATGCTATTGCACACCGAATACGCCGGAGACGACATTTTCGGGGACGCGCAAAGCGTATTCACGCCGCACCCGGCGCCTTTCGACGCCGCGATCGACGAAGCGTTCGCGGAAGCCGAACGCCTGGACCTCGGAGCGTCTCTTGTCGGCAAAAGCCCGAACCACATCGGCAGTCTGTTTGCGGACGCCACCATCTCCCTCCCGCAAAGCGAGGACGCGCCGGCCGGCGCATTATCTTTTGGGGATACGCCCGGCGAACAATGCGAAACAGCCCGGTCGGCGTACGAACAGTTGCTGCGCAAGGCCGCCGCCTGAATACGTAAAATACGTAACTGGCTCGCTTGTGCATGCGCCTTGCAGGGAACACTTGTGCGTTTTACGCATACGCGACTTTTCCCTTTTCGCAATAAAATCCGGTCGATGTCGTTCCTCATGCTACCGGATCCCTTGTTCCAACACTGCGGCCGCGTGAAGACTGTACTGCCCTCCCTGTTCGCATGCGTATGCATGGGCGCCCTCCTGGTCGCCTGCGACGATCCCGCCAACGTGGGCGGAGACCTGCTTGGCGCCGCCGGAGGGGAACCGCTCAACACCGTCGAAGCCCTCTCGCCCTTGCGGGCGACGGAATGGACCCCATCCGACAGGCCCGCGCGCGTGCTGACAGGCATGGTGGACGATCCCGCGCTCGGGCGATACGAAGTACAGGGATATTTCGACGTCACCGCCCTTACCTCGGAAGATTTTCGGACAGGCGTCGTCGAGTCCGTCGAATTGCGCCTGCGCCGAACCTATGTATACGGCGACTCGACCAGTACGATGCAAGCCGCACTGAGGCAGATCGACGAGGATTGGAAAACAGACGATATATCCATTGGCGCCTCGTTCGCCACCGGACCGGTTATTACAGAATTCACCTTCCAGGCCACGGACACGCTGGTCGTCGTTCCGCTGCCCGATTCCTGGGTTTCGGAGCACGACGCCACGCTCAGGAACGAAAACGTCGGCAACCTTTTGCATGGTTTCCGGATCGACCCTATCGCCGGCAACGCCGTGGTGGGATTCGGCCCGCAGGGTTCTTCCCTGTTCGCTTCCACCGGCTCGGACTCGCTTTCCCATCCGGTCGGAAGAGCCTATCCCTTCGTGGCGCATACGGCCCCGGCAGCGATCCCCGAAGGCCGGTTCCTGATGCAGGCGGGAATTGGACCCAATCCCGAATTTTCGCTATCCGTCTCCAGCGACATTCATGCGTCGGGCGAGCCGCTTTCTGTGAACCGGGCAACCTTCATGCTGTGGGCGGATACCCTGACGCTCCAGCAAAACGCGCCGACGCATTTCGAACGCCCCATGCTCCGCACGCTGGACCTGTATACGCGCGCGCCGGAAGACACCGCCTATACCGTGCTGGGCCGGAGCACGATAGACGAGGAAGGCCGTTTCGTATTCGAAGGCCCCGGGCTGGCCCGCATGATCGAGGATCGCATTGCGGAGGACATGATATTCGAACTTCGAATGCCCAGCCCGGCCAATTTGCCCACGTCCCTGGTCTCTGATCACACAAGTTATTACTATTATTACAGTTCGCTGAACCCCGTGCTATTGTACGACGCCGACGCCGACCGGCAGACGCCTGCCGGATTTATCACGCTTACCCCGATTTATTGACCGCAGCCCGTCGAGCCATGACGCCCTTGCTCCCGTTCTTCCGCACAGGATCCGGCGCCGCCCGCTTCGTCCGGTTGCCGGCGCCGTACGCAGTCCTGCGCCTTATCGCCGGCATGCTTATGCTCGCCGCGGCGCCGGCCGGGGCGCAAGACGCCCGCGACGGCTCTTTGTATTCTCGCTTCGGCATTGGCGCATTGCAGGTTCATACGGGCGGACAAGGCGCAGGCATCGGGCACGCCGGGTATGCGCTCCATTCGCTGCAGTACGTAAACCCGAATAATCCGGGAACCTGGGCCGATCAGGCGCTCACGCGCATTTCGGCGGGTTTCGCCTACCAGAGCCTCGTGATTTCCAATGAAGCCGACGAGGCCAGTCGTCTGGCGTCGGGCCAACTGAGCGGCATACAGATCGGTTTCCCGATCCTCCAACGGAAACTGGGCGTGGCGTTGGGATTCGCTCCGTTTTCGCGCGTGAACTACCATGTGGGGAACGACGGCACGCTTTTTTCCGGCGATCCGGCCCAGCCCGATACGGTAGGGTACCGCGTTAATTTTTTCGGATCGGGGGGGATACAACAAATTACCGGCGGGGTCGGGTACAAAGTGCACTCCAATGTCCGTATCGGGGCCTCGTTCAATGCCCTTTTCGGCATCATCGACGACGGACGGGAAACCATCTTTCTGGAGGGGCCTTCCGACCCTGCGTTTCTGGACACCCATCTTGAAACCTCGACGCGGCTGCACGGATTTTCGGCCACGTTCGGCGCATTGTTCAGCGTCCAGAACGTACTTGCGGACAATGATTACGTCAGCGTGGGCGCCGCGTTTACGCTCCCCGCGACCCTTTCGGGCGAACGGGTTACTTCGCTGGGGATAAATCTTGATCGGGATACGTTGGGCGCAAGCATCGCCGGCGACATCGATATACCCTGGCGACTGGGCCTGGGCGTGGCGTATTATCCCGACGCCCGATGGACCTTGTCGGCGGGCGGCGCGATCGCCCCGTGGACCAATCTGAAAAGCGCCATCCCCTTGCCGGGCTATCGACCCGGAACCGCGCAAGGATTATCGAACGCCGTACAAATTGGAACCGGCTTCGAATTTATCCCGGCGGGCAACGACCTGCTTGCGGCATGGCCCGCGCGCATTGCCTACCGCTTCGGAATTTCCTGGGATCGGGCGTATATTTCACCGGACAGGAACGCGAACATCGAAACCGCCATGGCGTCGGCGGGCTTTGGCTTGCCCGCGCTCGTGCCCGGCGCGCGCCTCGACCTGAACATACAGGCGGGCGTCCGCGGCAACGCCAGCGGCAATCTCGTACGCGACGTATTCTACCGATTATCCATGTCGGTGAATATTGGCGAACGCTGGTTCCAAACCCCGAAATTGCGTTAATTGCAAGGATGTAACCGCATCGGAAGACATCTCCTTTTCACAAGACGAGCTTTAATCATGCGACGCATCGTAAAGCCTGCCCCTCTTTGCAAAAAGGGGCTCATCGCATCTTTATTGCTTGCGGCCGCATGGGCTATCGGACCGGCGCAGCCCGTCCTTGCCCAGTCCGACGAGGCGAACGCCGTGAGCGACCAGGACAAGGGCGTACATTACAGCCTCTACTACGAGGATTTCAAGAACAGGAATTATCTGAGTTCGCTGCCCAACCTCCAGTGGATATTGGAGAATGCGCCCGATTATCCCCGGAACGACGACCGGAATTACGAACGCGCCGTGGAGCTCTACGCCGCGCTGGCCGAGGAATCGCCGAGCGAAGAGGGCAAACGGGCCTATCTCGATTCAGCCTATGTCTGGTTTGATCGATCCATTGCCCGCATGAAGGAAAGCGCCATCGAGTTCGACGAACCCCAATGGATGCTCCGCAAGGGCCGTTTCCTGCAGGAGCACCAGCAAACGTTGAGCGGCGACCCGCCCGACTTTGCGGAGATCTACAACGAGGCGTACGCCATGATCGGGTGCAACATTGATGCGTATTACGTGCGCATTATCATTGACGCCGCCGCCCGAAACGGCGAAAAGCAACGCGCAGTGAACCTGACCGACGAGGCGGAAGCATGCTATCCCGACAATGCGGACGTCGCCGCGTACCTCACGGAAATACGCAACACGCTATTCAGCACCCCGGAAGAACGCCTTGAATTCCTCCGGACGCGCCTGGAAACCGACCCGGACAACATTGAGGTAACCGCAGAGCTCTTCGACATTTACCTTGAGTTGGGCTACCGCGACGAAGGGGCGGAGCTCGGCGACCGCCTGCTCGAAATGGACCCCTCGCCGCTGACGTACCGCCGCCTTGGCGAACTGCACCTTCAGGATGGGAACGCCGCCCAGGCCACATCCTACTACGAAGAAGCGCTGACCTTGCTCGGCGACGATGCGGACGCTATGATCCGGCGGGATATTCTGTTCAATCTGGGGATCGCCCGGCAACAGGAAGGCGCCGTATCCCAGGCGCGGTCCTTTTTCCGGCAGGCCGCGCAGATTGATGCGAACTACGGCGTGGCCTATATCGCCATCGGGGACCTGTACGCTACCGCCGTATCGAATTGCGGAAGCTTCGAACGAGAAGACCGGGCCGTGTACTGGCTGGCCGTAGATTATTACGAGTTGGCGCGGGCAAGGGACTCAAGCGTCGCTGCGCAGGCGAACCAGAAAATCGCTACGTACCGGCGCAGTTTCCCGGACCAGGAAGCCCTCTTCTTCAAAAACTGGGAGCCCGGGGAATCCTACCAGGTGGATTACGGCTGCTACGCCTGGATTGCCGAAACGACCACCGTGCGCGCGCCGTAGCGCGCCTCGCCGTCCGAAGCACGTCAGGGATAACCCGGGTCACGCATAAAACCGCCCGCCAAACGCCATGAACATCCGAACCGTCGCCGCCGTCGTTACGGCGCTCGCCACCGTCTACATCGCCGTGTTGCTCACCATACTGTTTTGACGCTCGTTCGTAGTATCCCTCCGCAGACATTATGCAGATAGAACATATTACCGCCCGGCAAATTCTGGACAGCCGCGGCAACCCTACCGTCGAAGTCGATGTCGTTACATCGGATGGATTTCGCGGTCGCGCCGCCGTCCCGAGCGGAGCGTCCACGGGAGAACACGAAGCTGTGGAACTGCGGGACGGCGACAAGCGCGTCTATATGGGCAAAGGCGTCCTCGATGCGGTCCGGAACGTGAACGAATCCATTGCGCCGGAACTGATCGGAGCGGACGTGCTGGACCAGATAGCCATCGATCAGGCCCTGATCGACCTTGACGGCACCGAAAACAAGGGACGGCTTGGGGCCAACGCCCTGCTTGGCGTATCGCTTGCCGCCGCCAAAGCCGCCGCCGAAAACCTCGGTTTGCCCCTCTTCCGCTACATTGGCGGGACGAACGCTTCCACCCTGCCCGCGCCGATGATGAACATCATCAACGGAGGCCACCATGCGGACAACAGCGTGGACATGCAGGAATTCATGATCATGCCAAGCGGGGCCAGCTCCTTCAGCGAAGCGCTCCGCATCGGGGCCGAGATTTTTCATACGTTGCGCCAGGTCCTCAAGGCCAAAGGATACAACACGGCAGTCGGCGACGAAGGCGGCTTTGCCCCCGACCTGCGTTCCAACGACGAAGCCGTAGAAGTCATCCTCGAAGCCATCGGAAAAGCCGGATACGAAGCGGGGCGGGACGTTTGCCTCGCGCTGGACCCGGCCACTTCCGAAATGTACCGGGACGGCGCCTACGTTTTCTGGAAAAGCGATCCGAACGCGAGGCGGTCCGCTTCGGACATGATCGACTTCTGGGAAAACTGGGTCGATCAGTACCCCATCCTGTCCATTGAAGACGGTTTAGCCGAGGACGACTGGGAAGGCTGGCGACAACTCACGGAGCGGCTTGGACGCCGGGTGCAACTGGTTGGCGACGACCTGTTCGTAACAAACACCGACCGGCTGCAGCAAGGCATCGACGGCGGCGCAGCCAACTCCATCCTGATCAAGCTGAACCAGATCGGTACGTTGACGGAAACGCTCCGGGCCATCGAGCTTGCGCATACCCATGGATATACTGCGGTCATCAGCCACCGCTCCGGGGAAACCGAAGACGCCACCATTGCGGATCTGGCCGTAGCCACGAATGCCGGACAAATCAAAACCGGCTCCGCAAGCCGAAGCGACCGCATTGCAAAGTATAATCAACTGTTGCGCATTGAGGAGCTGCTTGAATCCACGGCGTCGTTTCCCGGCATGGACGCACTGCGTCTGCCCTCGACCGGGCCATAGCATCATAATCCCATGAGGAAAGAATCCGACAGGCATGGGTTGAACCAGATTGAGCCGGGAAGGCCCGCCCCCCGGTCGTCCTTGTCCGCGGGCGCGAAACGACACCTGCGCAAGACCCTCCTCTGGACCCTTGTCGGAGCGGCCCTGGGCTGGTTTGTGTTTTTCGACAGCCACAGCCTCCTCAAGCGCATGACGTGGCGCAGCGAGTACCTGAACGTACGCGAGGAAAACGAAAAATTGCGGACGGACATCGAGGAACTCGACAAAGAAGCGCGCGATGGACTCTCCGACGAAGCCGTGGAAAAAATCGCGCGCGAAGAATACGGGATGCGGCGCCCCGGCGAAACGGTATATCCTGTCACAGCGCCCGACGACGGCGAAAAAGACGATCTGGAAACCCTGGCGGAGTCTTCAGATCGAGCGACAGACAACCGGCTCGACGGGGACGAATAGCGCTTTTGCCGCGCCGCTGCTCGCCGTCGCGCGCCCCGCGCCGAATAAATCCGGGCTTCACCGAACGATTTGGCATGAATCCACTCGCAATAGGGATTGACCTCGGAGGGACCCGGATCAAGGCGGCCCTGGTCCGCCGCGACGAGGGGTGCGTCGTCGAACAAGCATGCGATACGGAGGGAATCCATGGCCCCGACCATGTACTGGACCGCATTGCGGACCTGATCCGCTCGGTGGCGGCGGAAGCTCCGGACGAAACCGTCAGCGGCGTCGGCATTGGCGCGCCGGGCGCAATCAACTGGGAGCGCACGTCAGTCGTACAACCGCCCAACCTGCCCGGATGGGGCGTCGTGAACCTCCGGGAAGCCCTGCAACGACGCCTGGGCGAACACCTTCCCGTATTCGTGGAAAACGACGCCAATCTGGCCGGACTGGGTTCGGCGCATTATGGAAGAGGCCGTCCATATCCTTCGTTCATCATGATTACGCTGGGCACGGGGGTAGGCGGCGCCATTATTCACGACCGGACGATATTTCGCGGAACCACGGGCGCGGCGGGCGAAATAGGCCACATGACGATTAATTTCGCAGGAGATATCGACCGATACGGCATTGCGGGTTCCATTGAGGCGTACCTTGGGCAGAAATATCTGTCCCGCTACGGACGCCACAAATTGCTCACGCGACCCGAAAGCGTCATACACCGCATGGCGGGCCCGGACCTGAAAGACCTGACGCCGCTCATGCTCTACGAGGCGGCTTGCCAAGGCGACGAACCGGCGCAGGAAGTCCTTGGATGGGCAGGGCATAAACTGGGCGTAATGCTTGGCGCATGCATCAACCTGCTGGATATACGCAAGGTGGTGGTAGGAGGCGGCCTTTCGGCGGCGGGCGATTTCATCATCGACGCAGCCCGGAAAAGCGTCCGCGAATACGTGATTCCGGATCATCGGGACGCGATCGAAATCGCGCGAGAAACCCTCGGCAACGAAGCCGGTATGCTTGGAGCCGCCCATCTGGTCTTTCAGTTTCTCGACGAAGAGGCGGGCAGATCGCCTGCGTAGCCGCAACAGCCGCGGCGCGCCTGTCCGGCGGCCCCGCATGTTCGTATCCGCTCTGTTATGGTTCGCCGACCATTTCTTGTTTTGCTGCTTTGCCTTGCAGGCAATGCATGGCCCCTTCCCTGTCTGGCCCAGCAGGCAGGCGCGCCCATACGGTTTTCAGCCAAAGATTCGCTGGTTATTTCCTTTGAAGAAGGCCACGACGTGGGCTATTTATACAACCATGCAAAAATTGCATACAAAGAGGCCGAACTATACGGATTTCGCATAGATATGCTTTTTGACCAGGACGAAGTGCGCGCATCCGGCCTCCAAAGCGATAGCGGCGCGGTCGGCAGGCCCTCATTTACGCAAGGACAAGAAACTTTTGAAGGCGCCGAGATCGCGTTCAACGCCGCCACGGAACGGGGACGGGTGACCGGCGCGCGCACCACGCTGGACGAAGGGTTCATTCGAGCCGACGTGGTGAAAGTCGGAGAGGACAGCACGCTGTACATTGCGACGGGCGCCTATACGACCTGCGAGTGCCTGGACGATCCGTCGTACTCGCTCCGGTCGGACAAGATGAAAGTCGTGAAGCAGGAATGGATCTACACTGGACCGATTCGCCTGTATCTGTTCAATATCCCTACGCCGCTGTGGCTGCCGTTCGGCTTCGTGCCGGCCCGCGAGGGACGACGCAGCGGCCCCCTTCCCCCGCGCTACGGAGAAGACGAACGAGGCTTCTATCTGCGCAACTGGGGATGGTACCAGGCCATCAACGATTATATGGACGCCCAGCTGGAGTTCGGCCTGTGGACGCGGGGCAGTTTTCAGGTCACGCCGCAGTTTCGCTATGCGCGGCGATACCGCTATTCCGGACAGATTCTCGTGGATTATCTTAAAAACCGGAACGGCGAACGAGGCGATCCCGACTTCTCGGAATTCGGCACAGGCCGATTGCGCTGGACGCACAATCAGGAACTGAGTCCTACGGCCCGGCTCCGCGCAAACATCGACCTGTCCTCGTCGAGCTACCTGCGCACCTCGTCGGAACAGTACGACGATCGCGTCCGGCAAACCGTGCAGTCGAGCGCGGGATTCAGCAAAACCTGGCGCAATGCGGGACGCAACTTGTCCCTGAACCTGAGCCACCAGCAAAACCTCGACAACGGCGCGGTGCGCGTGGTGTTGCCCAGCCTCACCTTCCGCCAGAATACCCGCAAACCCTTTGCGCGCGCGCAAGGCGGAGGCCAGGATCGCTGGTATGAACGCATCACGTACGACTACAGCCTGAATGCGGACAACCGGTATAATTTCATCCCGAACGATTCGACAGATATCGCCTGGTACGAGGCGCTCGTCTCTCCCTCGAAATACCGGGAAGCCACAGGCGGATCGGAGCCTTTCGCCTTCAAGGCGGCGCATCGCGTCAACATCAGCGCCGGATTGCCTGCCCTTTCGAGAACCTTGCCCATCCACATCGTCCCGAACATCCGGTACACGGAAGACTGGTTCATCCAGACCGAACGACAGAAACTGGACGAGGCAGGCCGCGTTGCGGTCGAAAAAACGCCTGATTTCCTTGCGCTGCGGCAATTTTCGACCAGTTTGTCCATGAATACCACCTTTTACGGCATTTTCCCCTTCCGGGTCGGCCCGCTGAATGGCCTGCGCCATACCGTCCGTCCGAGCATGAGCCTCAATTACCAACCCGACTTTTATGCGGACGCCTGGGGCTATACGGCTTCGTACGTGGATGCGAACGGGGAAAGCCAGCGCTATGCACTCGTCCCTGGGGTGCAACGCTCCAGACAGCAAAGCATGAGTTTTTCGGTCGATAACGTATTCGAAACCCGATACGTTTCCCCCGATTCCACTGGGGCCGAGCAAAGAAAGGTCGTACAATTACTGAACATGGGGCTGGCCACAGGCTACAATTTCGCCGCCGACTCCATGAAACTGGGCGATCTGCGCATGAACGCGCGGACCCGCATCGCCCGCAATCTCAGCCTGAATGCGGGCGCGACTTTTTCTCCCTACGCCCTGAATGCAACGCGGACCCGGGTTGTTAGCCAGTCCCTCTTTTCCGAACGACCATGGTTTCCCCTGCGCGCGACCTCGTTCCGGGCAAGTCTGAATACGTCGTTCCAAAGCGAGCGAACCGGACCGGAACGCCCCTTCAACCAGCTTCGCTCCCGCAATCTGCCCGCCGGCGCAAACATCCCCGGCGGGAGCCTGCCCATCGGAAACGGGGCGTTCGGCTCCCCGTATTCGGGCGCGGCGGATAGCTACGCCGACTTTTCCATTCCATGGTCCCTGCGCCTCGACTTTAGCTACAACTATTCCAAACCGCTCGGCGAATCCCGGCGCACGGCGGCGCTGAACGCCAATGTCGATTTCAACCTGACGCCAAACTGGAAAGTGCAGGGCCGCTCCGGGTACGATTTCGAGGCGAAAAAACTGATCTACACGAGCCTGTCTATTTTCCGCGATTTCGATTGTTGGGAAATGGCGATTAATTGGGTGCCTTTCGGGCCTTATCAGTCCTACAGCTTCGACCTGCACGTGAAAAGCGGGCAACTGCGCGACCTGCTGCGCCTGCGGCAGCCGCGTTCCGACGTCAGAGGACGATTCGGGAGACTGCGGAATTAAGGAAACTCTGATTAACTCCACTTTGATCAGCGCTTCGCTTTCACGCGTAAAAAACGACATGACGGCGTTATTGAAATCAGCGAAAAACACGGCGGATTCGGGTTGTCGCGGTCGTGAAGCGCCCTTCGGGAGGCTGACAGGCGCGCGCTGGCTGTGTCATTCCTCATTACGCGGAGCCGCCACACTACCTTCTTCGTCATTCCTTGCCAGCGCGCGCCTGTCAGCCCCTGAATCTTTGCGGACTTAATCAGAGCTTCCTTAAGGAGAATGACGCAGCCGGCGCGCCCCTCGCAACCCCTGATCTTCGTGGATTTAATCAAGGACGCGCTGATCAAAACTACTGCGCCCTGTCCGCGGCGGCGTCTTGCGCGGCGTCCAGAACCCATCGCACCGACGAGGGCCGCAAGGTCACGATATCCGAAGGGGGCGTCTGCGGATCCATCCATGCCCGCAGGCGATGTCCATCCATCTCCACCCACCATTCGGTAAGCGTTCCGAGAAACTGCCGGCTTACGAGACGGGCCTCAACGCCCTCGGGAGACATTTCGAAATGCTCTGGGCGAATAGCCAGCGCGCACCCCGGCGGCGGCGTCTCCCGAGGAGCCAGCCGCGCCGCCAGGCGCGCATCCCGCACGATATTGCTTCCTCCCAGAAACTCGGCCACATAAGCAGTCTGCGGTTCCCGGTACAGGCGCTCGGGCTCGCCTGATTGCACCAGCCGCCCGGCCCGCATGACCCCGATGCGATCCGATAACGCAAGCGCTTCCTGCTGATCGTGGGTCACATAGATACTGGTAATGCCCAGGCGGTCCTGAAGCACTTTGAGTTCCCGGCGCGTCTGCTCGCGCAATGCAATGTCGAGATTGGAAAGCGGCTCGTCGAAAAGCAGTACGTCCGGCTCCACGGCGACGGCCCGGGCCAGCGCGACCCGTTGCTGCTGCCCCCCGGAAAGCGCCGTGACAGGCCGGTCCTCCAGCGCCTGCATCTCGACCCGCCGGAGCGCTTCGCGGACGCGCTCCCTGCGCTGCGCCAGCGGCGTCCTGCGTACGCGCAACCCGTAGGCCACATTCTCCCCCACCGTCATATTGGGAAAAAGCGCATAGTTCTGAAACACCATGGCGGTGGGCCTGCGGCGCGGCGGAGCAGTCGTCATGTCCCGGCCTGCAATACGCACTACGCCCGCATCGGGCCGTTCGAATCCCCCGGCGATGCGCAACAGCGTCGTTTTGCCGCACCCGGATGGCCCCAGCAATGAAAAAAATTCGCCCGTACGCACCTGTAGCGATACATTGTCCACCGCCACGGTAGCGCCATACCGCTTCGTAACGCCCTCCAGGGTCACGGCGAATTCACCAGGCCGATCTGTCGTATTCGCCACGCTGTCGCATTCGTCGCATGAGAAAAGCAAACCTGACGGACAACAAGAACGCCTACGCCGCGCCGTGGAGCGCCTGCGTAACCTTGGCGGCGGCTTCCTTCAGCAACACAGCCGTTTCCAGATTCAGGCCGCTTTCCTCCAATATCCTCTGTCCTTCTTCTGCATTGGTCCCCTGAAGGCGCACAATAAGCGGCACGGTAATGTCCACTTTGGACGCCGCCTCCGCAATGCCTGCCGCCACCCGGTCGCACCGAACGATCCCGCCAAAGATATTTACAAGCACCGCCTTGACGTGAGGATCTTTCAGGATAATCCGGAAACCCTGCTCCACGGTATGCACATCCGCCGCGCCGCCCACATCCAGAAAATTGGCGGGTTCTCCCCCGGCCAGTTTGATCATGTCCATGGTCGCCATAGCCAGGCCCGCCCCGTTCACCATGCACCCTACGTCGCCGTCGAGGCGAATGTAATTCAGCCGATGCTCCCCAGCCTCGACCTCCAGCGGATCCTCTTCGTGGACGTCGCGGAGCGCAGCCAGGTCCTTGTGGCGATAGAGGGCATTGTCGTCCAGGTTTATTTTGGCGTCCAGCGCCAGCAACGCCCCGCTCGCCGTCCGCACAAGCGGATTGATTTCCGCCAGCGAAGCGTCTATGCCCACATACGCCTGATACAAGGCCGTAATAAACCGAACGCCCTCTTTGAACGCGGCGCCCTCAAGTTTCAGGGCAAACGCCGCCGCCCGGGCCTGAAACGGCTGCAAACCCGTCATAGGATCCACCCACGCCCGCATTATTTTCTCCGGGGTTTCCGCCGCTACCTTTTCGATCTCGACGCCCCCCTCCGTGGAAACCATGATCACATGCATTGCGCGCGCCCGATCCAGCGTGACGCCGACATAATATTCCTGCGCGATGTCGGCGCCGGCGGCGATCAGCACGGCCCGCACCTTCTGCCCGCCGGGACCGGTTTGCGGCGTAACCAGTTGCATCCCCAGCATGGCCTCTGCCTTCTCGCGCACCTCGTCCAGGCTACGCGCCAGTTTGACGCCCCCGCCCTTGCCGCGTCCGCCCGCATGAATCTGCGCTTTCACGACAAACAGGGAGGTCCCCTGCTCCTGCATCGCTTCCGCGGCAGCCGCCGCTTCGTCCGCCGTGCGAGCCACGCGGCCCGGCTGCACGGCCACGCCGTATCCTTCGAGAATGTCCCGAGCCTGATATTCGTGCAGTTTCATCGTAATGTATCCTTAAATTCCAGTACCTGATGCGAGAAGTACCAAGGTACGGCATGCGCTCGAAGAATCCATCCCGCTATCCGTGAACCGATTCGACTTTCATATCGTTTTCCGGCTTTTGCGTAGTTTCGCCGCACTGGTCGCGGCGCTGATCGTGTTTTTCATCGTGCTGCATTACGTCGAATTCATTGATGATTTTCTGGACCGCGGCGCAACGATGCGCGAGGTTTTCGGGGTCTACTACCCCAATTACATCCCGGAAATCGCCCGGCTTACGGCGCCGCTGGCGCTTTTCCTGGCCTGCGTGCACCTGACCGGACGTTTGTCCCAAAGCCTCCAACTCTCCGCATTGCAAACCAGCGGGGTTTCCCTCTATCGGCTACTCGCCCCCTATCTTGGCGCCGGCCTCGCCGTGACCGCATGCATGTTCTGGTTCAATGGCTGGATCGTTCCGGAAACGAACCGCACCGTGCTGGAATTCGAACTGCGATTTCTGAAAGATGCGCCGCGCGCGGTCGAAACAAACAATATCCACCGGCAACATAGCCCGGGGTCGTACATTTCCCTCGGATATTACGACCGGCGCAACGAAACGGCCCATCGCATCTCCCTGCAACATTTCAACGACGACAACCAGCTCACGCAGCGCATCGACGGGGTGCGCATGCGTTGGGTAGATTCGCTAACGATCTGGCGCATCCACCAGCCCGTCGCGCGCACTTTTGCAAATGGAATCGAAACGCGACAGGTTCTGGCCCGAATCGACACGACGCTGACCATCCTGCCCCGCGACCTTGCCCGCACCGAGCGCGACGTGGAATCCATGACGATCCCCGCCGCGGCAAGATACATCAAGGACATCAGGCGATCCGGGGCCAGCGGCCTTGAGCGCGCGCAAGTCGGATATTACGCCAAATTCGCCTGGCCTTGCGTAAACCTGATTCTCGTCCTGATCGGGATGCCGCTGGCGGCCACTCGGCGGCGAGGCGGGCAAGCCATGCAGATCGGCCTGGGCCTCTTTGTCGCCTTCCTGTACCTTACCGTGCAACAGATCGCCGAACCGCTCGGATACACGGGGGTCTTGCCCCCTGCGGCAGCGGTATGGCTGCCCCACATCTTGTTCCTTGCGGGCGGCGCGTTCCTGCTGATGCGGACGCGGAAATAGACGGTTTTTCGCTTACGCCTGCCCGGCGACGCCGCCAAACCGGACGGGTTGTCCCGGCGGCTCCCGCTCCTCTATTTCGCCGTGGATCGCCTCGTACTTTTCGATGTTGTCGCGTAGCGCCCGCAACAATCTGCGCGCATGGTGCGGCGTTACGATGACGCGGTTCTTTACGCGCGCCGTCGGCACGCCCGGCATCACCCGGATAAAATCCAGAATGAATTCCTCGGGGGAATGAGAAATCATCACCAGGTTGGCGTAAACGCCTTCCGCCGTTTTCTCGTCCAGTTCTATGTTGAGCTGATTGTCCCCCTGCTGGTTTTCTGTGTCGTTCATGGCGAACCTCCGATGAATATCCATGTGTGTTCTTGCCTGATCCCGATGGCGCAACGCGCCAACCGGAGCATTGCGGGCGACGATCCGGGAACGGATATCCCGGCGGCGCATCTTTCTGTTATCCTTGCGCGGCGATGGCGTCCGACCAACGGGGATGCAGTCAAACCGCGCGCCCGATAATCCATGCATGGTCCGGGTCGTCCGTAAACGCCCAGGTCCGCCGGGGGCCGGCCATCACGTTAAGATAGTACAAATCATATCCATGCGGCGCCCCTACGGGATGGTAGCCCCGGGGCACCAGCACGCAGTCGCCGTCCTCCACCGACATGGTTTCGTCCAACGATCGGTCGTCGGTATACACCCGCTGGAACGCAAACCCCTGCGGCGGACTGAAACGATGATAATACGTTTCTTCCAGCGAGGATTCCATCGGCAGATTATCCTGATCGTGTTTGTGCGGCGGATAACTGGACCAGTTCCCGCCCGGCGTAATCACTTCCACCACCAGCAAACTATGCGCCGGCTCGGTTTCCGGGAGAATATTCTGTACGCGCCGCATATTCGTTCCCGTCCCGCGCACCTCAAGCGGAAGTTCGCCCGGGGCGATGAGGCGCGGCGCATAGCGACCGCCGCCAGGCGCCGTGCACAACGCCACCTCCAGATCGGTATGGGGCCGGACCGAACAAGCCGTCTTGTATGGAGCGTACACAGCGGTCGGAGGGCCATCGAACACATCCTTGCGCCCGCCCAGTTCCGCAAACGATTCGTCGCCCGCCGTCACCGTAGCCTTGCCGGACAACAATACGATGCAGGTTTCCCGGTCGCTTGCCGCCAGGTCGAGATTTTGTCCGGGCCGCAGACGATGCACGGCGAATCCCACGTATTCCCAGCCGGCGGATTCGGGCGTAACGCACAGCACTTGTCCGTCTTCGTTTCGTTCGCCCGTGGGTACTACCAATTTGCGCATGGTTATTTCATTCCGTTTTATTGAGACGCCCTGCGGACCGAAGCGCGCAAGGAAGACAATCCAAGTTCGGCGTACTGCGCCGGGTCGGCGACGGCCGGGTCTTGCTCGGCCTCCACAACCACCCAGCCCGCATAGCCCATGTTTTCCAGTGCAGCGAATACAGGATCGAAAGCGATGGCGCCGTCGCCGGGGACCGTAAACATCCCCTCGATCACCCCAGTCAGAAAACTGGCGTTCCGGGAGCGGATGTCCGTCAGCACGGCGGGGCGCACATCCTTACAATGTACGTGCGAAATCCGTTGCGGACACGAGCGAATAACATCCACCGGATCAATGCCGCCTACCCAGGCGTGGCCCGTATCCAGTACGACGCCGACGTCGTCCGAGGTTTCGGCGAAAAAGCGGTCCAGTTCCGCCGCCGTTTCCACCACCGTGCCCGTATGGTGATGGTAGGCGAAACGGAAGCCCTCCTGTCGAATATAGGCAGCCAACCCGCTCAGGCGCCGCCCGAACAACGGCCACATCGTCTCCTCCAGGACCGGCTTGTCCTGCATGCCCCGGTTGACGTCCGGATGAATCGTGTTGCTGCATTCGGCATAGATGAACACCTCGCTGCCCATCGCCTTCAGCAGCGCAAGATGGTCCTGAAGCCCGGCGATTTCCGTATCCACATCGTCGCCCAGCAGGTTTCCCGAATACCAGCCGCCGATCAGGGCCAGGCCGCGCCGGTCGAGAATCGCCCGAAGCGCATCTGCGTTGCGCGGAAATTTGTTGCCCATCTCGATTCCCTCGAACCCGATCCGCGCCGCATCGGCCAGGCATGTCTCCAGCGGCGTGTCGCCGCCCAGCCGCCGCAGGTCGTCATTCGACCAGGCAATAGGATTTACGCCGAATCGTATGTCCATGCTGTTATCCGTCCACGCGCTGATTGCCGACCGCGTCTTCGTAGGCCGCCCGCGCCTCGTTCACGGATTCCATACTGGATACGGCGGGCACCGCCACATCCCACCAGGCGCCGCCCAGGGCGCCGTTGCCGTCTCGCGCGGCAGGAACCGCAATAACCGACGACGTATCCGATATCCGGGCGGCCCGCAAGGCCGATTCCAGCGCATCCATGGAATCGACGCGCACCGCATCCGCACCCATGCTTTTCGCATGCGCCGCAAAATCGATTGCGGGAAGTACTTCGTGCACCGTATCCTCAAACATGTTGTTGAAACTGGGCGAACCGGCGCTGCGCTGCAAATTGTCGATGCAGCCATATCCGTGATTGTCGAATACGACCACAATGATCTTTTGGCCCATCATGACCGCGGTGGCGAGTTCGGAGTTCATCATCATGTAGCTCCCGTCGCCCACCACGACAAAGACTTCGCGGTCGGGCAAGGCCATTTTGACGCCCAGGCCGCCGGCAATCTCGTATCCCATGCAGGAATAGGCGTACTCGACATGGTACCCGGCGGGCTTCGCCACGCGCCAGAATTTGTGCAATTCGCCCGGCAACGTGCCCGCCGCGCAGACCACCACCGAGTTTTCGTCCGCCGCCCGGTCGATCGCGCCAAGGATTTGCGCATAGGCGAACGGCGGATCGCCAGGTTCGGCAAGCGCGTTGCGCACGGCGGCCCGCCACTCGTTGGCCCTTCGAATGGACAGGGAGCGCCAGGCGTCGTCCACGGCGTATCCGTCCAGCGCCGACCGGAGGCTGGACAATAGCCGCTTCGCATCTGCAAAAATCGGAGCGGCGCCGTGCTTGTTGAGGTCCAGCGAACCCACATTTACTTGCGCCAGTTTGCGATCCGGGTTGCTGAACAGCGACCGCGACGCCGTGGTAAAGTCTTGCAGCCTCGTGCCCACGCCGATCACCAGGTCGGCTTCCGCCGCCGCCGCATTGGCCGCCGTCGAGCCGGTCACCCCGATGGCGCCAAGGTTCAACGGATTTCTCCAGTGCAATGCGCCTTTGCCTGCCTGCGTTTCGGCGCAGGGAACGCCGACATCTTCCACAAACGACGCCAAAGCGTCGCTGGCCCTGCTGTAGAGTACCCCACCGCCCGCAATGAGCAGAGGGCGCTTCGACGCCCGCGCCTGCTGCGCGAGATCGCGCACATCCGAGGCGGCCGCATCCGGCGCCTGCACGTTCCATACCCTTTTTTCAAAAAATGCTTCCGGGTAATCGTAGGCCTCCGCCTGCACGTCCTGGCACAGCGCAAGCGTAACGGGGCCGCAGCGCGCAGCGTCCATGAAGGTGGCCATGGCCCGCGGCAACGCCGTAATAATCTGTTCCGGGCGCGTGATCCGGTCGAAATATCTGGATACGGGGCGGAAGCAGTCGTTTGCGCTCACCGTGCCGTCGCCGAAGTCTTCGATTTGCTGCAACACAGGATCCGGGCGCCGGTTGGCGAACACATCCCCGGGCAAAAACAGGACGGGCAGGCGGTTGGCGTGCGCCAGGGCCGCCGCCGTAACCAGATTCGTGGCGCCGGGACCAATCGAGGTCGTGCAAGCCATGGCCCGCCGCCGCATGTTGGCTTTCGCATAGGCGATCGCGGCATGCGCCATGGCCTGCTCGTTGTGCGCGCGCCAGGTGGGCAAAATATCCCTGTTCGCATAAAGGGCCTCGCCCATGGCCGCCACATTGCCATGGCCGAAAATGGCCCACACGCCCGCGAAATAGGGATGAATATCGCCGTCGTCGTCGACATACTGGCGCGCAAGATACCGCACCAGGGCTTGGGACATCGTCAACCGCATAGATGAATCTCCTTATGGTTTCTGGCCTGATTTCGGTTGCGGCGCACCGCCGCGCCGCAACGCATCGTACTACTATTTAACGAATATCGCCGTAATGTGCGAACAGATTCATGGCGGCGTCATCGGTCGGCGCACCGCACGGAAACCGTTCTTTTTTCCCGGAACGCCTGCGCGGCGGCGTCGGCGAGTTCCAGCGCCCGCAAACCGTCCCGGACCGTGGTCCGGGGCGCCTCCCGCCCCATAATCACGGAAACGAAGTGCCGCATCTCCTGACGATACGCTTCGGCGTAGCGATCCTGAAAAAAATGCTTGTTCCCGGAACGGACATGGCCCTCCTCGCCCGCAACGAGGAGCTGCGTTTCCGGCGGATTGCCGACGCGGGCCGCGCGCAAGGAGCCGTGCGCCTCAATCCGCTGATCGTATCCGTACGAAGCGTGCCGGCTATTGCTGATGCTGCACAAACGACCGGCGGGCGTCCGCAACATGATCAGGGCCGTATCGACGTCGCCGGCTTCGCCTATATAAGAATGGGCGATGCTGCTTCCGCTGGCGGCGATTTCGTCGGGATCCTCTCCAAGAAGCCAGCGCGCCATGTCGAGGTCGTGAATCGCCATGTCCCGAAAAAGCCCCCCGCTCGTCCGAATATAGTCCGGCGAAGGCGGGACCGGATCCCGACTGATGATCTGGACGCATTCGACATTGCCCAGAACGCCTTCCCGCATCAAGGCGTGCAGTCGGACGAAATCGGGATCGTAGCGCCGGTTGAAACCAAATACGAAGGGCGTGTCGTTCCGGGTTACCGCCTCGACGCAGACCTTCGCGCGGGCAACCGAAAGGTCCAGCGGTTTTTCGCAAAAAACGGGAACGCCGAGGGGAGCGATACGCTCGACAAGGTCCGCATGGGTGTTCGTCGCGCTGGCGATCGCAACGCCCGCCACCTCCTGATCGGCAAGGGCTTCGTCCAGGGATACGGCCCGAGCCCCGGTCATTGCGGATACCTCGGCGGCGGCGTCCGGCGCCGGGTCCACGATGTACCGCAAGACCGCGCGCTCGTCCGCATGGATGTTTGCGGCGTGAATCCGTCCGATGCGGCCCGCCCCTATCAATGCGATCGGTAACGTCATCCTGTATGTACGGGATTGAGTGGCCCGGAGAGGCAGGTTAAAGTAATAAGGTTTTGATCAGAGTATCCCCGACTTCATGATCGAAAAAAAAACAGGTCAGAGGCGGTAACGGGAAGAATCGGGAAATGCTTCACGAAAGCGCCAAAGCCCCGATCAGGTCGCTCTTGGTGATAATCTGATACGGATCTCCGGGTTCCGCCTGTACGAGCACGGCCCCGCCGCCCCGCTCAAGGCACAAGGCAAGGCGATCCAGCCCCAGCGTGCGCGGAACCACCGGGAAAGGCGCATCCATGACGCTTTCCACGGGCTGGCCTTGCGTGTCCGGGTCCTGGACGAGGCGATTCATAATCACGCTCTCCGTGAGGCTGCCGACCACCTCGTCCTCGCGCATCACAGGCATCTGCGAAATGCCCTGCTTGGCCATGACCCCGATAACAGACCCCAGCGTGTCTTCGGGCGCGGCGAACGCCAGCGTCTTGCGATCAGCCCGGGCGTCCAGCACTCGATCCACCGTCACTTCCGGCACGCTGGGCAAGAAGCCGTGGTTTCGCATCCAGTTGTCGTTGTAGGTTTTCGAAAGATACCGAAATCCCGAATCGGGAAAAAGCAACACGAACACATCGTCGTCGGAAAGCGCCCCGGCATGCGCTTCCATCCAGGACACGGCCCCGGCCAACGCCATGCCGGAAGATTGTCCGCAAAACAGCCCTTCTTCCGCGGCAAGGCGGCGCGTCATCCGCATGGCTTCGCGATCCGTCGTCTGCACGAAATCATCCGGCATATCGAAATCCATGTTGGCGGCCAGCATATCCTCGCCCACGCCCTCGGTCAGATAAGGGTAGATATCGTCCGCATCGACTTTTCTATTATGAAAATACCCATGGTAGATGGAGCCGCGCGGATCGACGCCAATCACCCGCACGTCCGGGTTCTGCTCCTTGAGATAGCGCGCTACGCCGGAAAGCGTGCCGCCCGTGCCCGCGCCCGCTACGCAATGGGTAATGCGGCCCTCCGTATCGGCCCATATTTCGGGGCCGGTCGTTTCGTAATGGGCCGCCCGATTCGCCGGATTGTCGTACTGATTCAGATACGCCGCGCCTGGAATTTCTTCGGCGAGGCGCCGCGCCACGGAATAATACGACCTGGGGTCCTCCGGGGCTACGTTGGTGGGGCATACGATCACCTCTGCGCCCAGCGCCCGCAATACGTCCAGTTTTTCCTGACTTTGCTTGTCGGTGGTCGTAAAAATACACCGGTATCCGCGGATCGCGGCGGCCATGGCCAGCGCCGCGCCCGTATTTCCGCTCGTACCTTCGACAATGGTCCCGCCCGGCGCCAGCAAACCCTTCCGTTCGGCGTCCCGGATCATGGCCAGGCCAATGCGGTCCTTGACGGAGCCTCCGGGATTGAAATATTCCAGCTTGACCAACACCGTACAGGGCCATTCCGCCGTAATGCGGCGAAGCCGCACGAGCGGGGTATTGCCTATCGCGCCGGTGATATTGTCAAGCCACATGATCCGCTTTCTGGTTGTATTGCCGTATTGCGTGGGTAGAATGCGTGAAATCGGACAGGTAGTACGCATCAGATGGCGTTTTGCTCGCCGTTCCTGCATACCCAATTGTAAAATTTTGTAACGAAAAAACCGACAAAAACAACCTGTTGCATGGCGCACATTCGGAATCCTCCCCGAAAACGCCCGCAATATTGGCAGACAAGGCGCTTGGCCCGGTTTTTGATGTCCGACGGGATTCTCTGCTTGTTTTACGCGGCGAGGACCGTATTTTCCATAAAGAAGGATACGCTGACCGAAATCCCGCCTTCCTGCATACCGGAAACACGTTGAATATGCCCGCACGGGACCCATACCGCGATATGCGCGACCACAGCGCGATCGACAACGACGACGAGCAATTTATCCCCTTTCCGACGCCCGACGAAGAAAAGCAAATGGGCACGTCGGACATCCCGGAAGAATTGCCCGTGCTGGCGCTCCGCAACACCGTGCTGTATCCGGGCGTCGTACTCCCGATCACGCTCGGACGCGACTCCTCCATGCGGCTGGTGCGCGACGCCTTTGCAGACAAACGCATTATCGGCGCAGCGGCGCAAAAACGGAGTGAAATCGAAGACCCCGGCACGGAGGACTTGTATCGCCTTGGCACGGTGGCCGAAATTCTCAAGCTGATCAAGATTCCGGGCGGCCCCAACTCCATGATCATTCAGGGCAGACGGCGGTTCGAAATCCAGGAATACAGCCAGACCGAGCCGTACTTCAAGGCCCATGTGACGCCGATAGACGAAGACTGGTCTGCAGACGAGATCGAACTCAAGGCGCGGATCCGGTCGGTCAAGGAGCTGGCCATCCAGTTCGTCAATCTGTCGCCCCACCTGCCTGGAGAAGCCGCGGTCGCCATTCAGCAAATCGACTCGCCCCCCCTGCTCGTCCATTTCATTGCATCGAATCTCCAGACCAGCGTCGAGGAGAAGCAGGCCTTGCTGGAGTTAGACGGACTGGTCCAGCGAGCCGACAAGCTCATGGAGTACCTGAATCGCGAAATTCAGGTGTTGCAGGTCTCCGAAGACATCCGCAGCCGAGTGCGGACCGACGTGGACAAGCAACAACGCGAATACCTGCTGCGCCAGCAGATGAAGATCATCCAGGACGAACTGGGCGAAAGCGAAAACGACGCCGACGAAGTGAAGGAACTTCGCGCAAAGGCCGAAAAGAAATCGCTGCCGGAACATGTGCGGGAAACGCTGGACAAGGAAATAAAGCGTCTGTCGCGATCAAACCCGGCTTCGCCGGATTACGCTGTCACGCGCAATTACGTGGACTGGCTGCTGGACCTGCCCTGGCTGGACTATTCGAAAGACGACCTTGATATTACGCGGGCCGCCGAGGTGCTCGACGAAGACCACTACGGACTGGATCAGGTCAAGAAACGCATCCTCGAATACCTTGCGGTCCTGCATCTGAAGGGAGATATGAAAGCCCCCATCCTGTGTCTGCACGGCCCGCCCGGCGTCGGAAAAACGAGCCTGGGCAAAAGCATTGCCCGCGCCGTCGGGCGGGAATTCGTCCGGATGAGCCTGGGCGGCATCCGGGACGAGGCAGAAATCCGCGGGCACCGGCGCACCTATGTGGCGGCGCTTCCGGGACGAATCATTCAGGGCGTCAAAAAGGCCGGCGTCAACAATCCCGTCTTCATGCTGGACGAAGTGGACAAGATCGGGGCGGATTTTCGGGGAGATCCGTCCAGCGCCCTGCTGGAAGTGCTGGATCCCGAGCAAAACGACAATTTCAACGATCACTACATCGAGCTGGACTACGATCTGTCGAAGGTTTTCTTCATTGCGACCGCGAATTTTCCGGAAATGATCCCCGGCCCGCTTCGGGACCGCATGGAAAGCATCGAAATCACGGGATATACCCGCGAAGAAAAACTCCGGATTGCAAAGCAATACCTCGCGCCCCGTCAACTGGAGCACAACGGCCTCGCAAAAAAACAAATGGCCCTTGAGGACGAGGCCATCCGCACCATCATAGACGGATACACCCGCGAATCCGGCGTGCGCCAACTGGAGCGCACGATCGGCGCCGTAGCGCGGGGCGTCGCCAAGCAGATCGCCACGGACGAAGCGGTCTCTGCAACGATTCGGGCGGAGGATCTGGAAAGCTACCTTGGCGGCCGCAAGCATTTTCCGGAGGTAGCCCAACACACGGAAGTTCCCGGCGTGGCCACGGGGCTGGCCTGGACCCCGACCGGCGGCGACATTCTTTTCATAGAAGCCTCCGTATCCAGAGGAAGCGGGAAACATGTTCTGACGGGCAAGCTGGGCGAGGTAATGAAAGAATCGGCCCAGGCGGCGCTTTCGTACGTCAAGTCGCGCGCGGATAAGCTGGGCATTCCGGGAGAAGCGTTTCGGCGGTGGGACGTGCACATTCACGTACCTGCGGGCGCCGTGCCGAAAGACGGCCCGTCCGCAGGCGCCGCCATGCTGAGCGCGCTGGTATCGATTTATACGCAGCGCCGCATTCGCCACGACATAGCCATGACCGGCGAAATCACCCTGCGCGGACTCATCCTGCCCGTGGGAGGCATTAAGGAAAAAGTCCTCGCAGCAAGGCGGGCGGGCGTTCGAACCGTGGTGCTTCCGGAGAAAAACGAAAAAGACGTGAAGGAAATAGCGGGCGAAGCGCTGGAAGGGCTACGCATTCTGTATGCGCGCCGCGTAGAAGACATCCTTGATCAAGCGCTGGAAGAAGAACCGGTTGCGGACATACGGGAAATGTTCTGCGCGAGCGCCGAAGAAGAGGAAAAGAGCGCCCCAAAACCGCTTCCGCACGACGCCAACGGCTCGACCGAGGCGAAGATAGAGATTGAAATTACGTGACGGTTCGCCGAAGCCGTTCCACCGAGCGAACTGCCGAAAAGCGACCCGCTATTCCTCGCTGACGATCCGGGCGTCGTTGATATTCGGGTCCTTTCCTTCCCTGAACGCTTTTTCGGCGTCCGTACAGATATGCACGGTCCGCCTCGCGGCGGCGCGGAGCGTCCCGGCGGCGAATCGGGCGGCGAGCCCGCCAAGACACACCAGCCTTCCCAGCGCATTAAGCCGCTCAAACTCGACGAGGCGCCCTTCCGAACGTTCTTCCGACTCGCTCATGACGTCGTATCGTCTGTCTCCTCAGCGGCGTCGCCAGCCTCCTCCGTCTCCGCTTCCGACCCTGCTCCCCAAGCCGCATCGTACCCGCCGGATCGCTTCCTGAACATATCCTCGATCTCATGCGAAAGGACTTGTCCAAACTGCTGAAGGCTGCGCACGACCGTCGCCGCTGCATCGGTTACCGAAATATCCTCGTCGTCCGCTTCCCCGGCGCCTTTATGAGACGGCTTCTCGCGTTTGCCCAGAAAGTCCTCGATCTCCTGCGAAAGCGCCGTTCCGAATTGCTGAGCGCCCCGAACCACGGTGGAAGACGCCGCTTCTGCAATAAAAGCAACCTTGTCCTGCGGAGAAAGCGCATCGAAATCGGAACGAATGCGTTGATACGTTTCGTCCTTGCCCTGTTTACCGGTATCGTTCATGTTCTTTTGCCAATAGGTGTGTTGTAGCACGATTGCGCTGACGATCTTATCCGTTATTCCTATACGAAAAACGGGCGCAAAAGTTCCGCCACTACCTTCTGCCCTCCAGCGCCGATGAACGCTTTGCTCGACGCAAGTCCCCATTCGGATCGTCCCGACGACGACGTTGCGACGGGAACGGTGATTCGGTCTACGGGAAGCTGGTGCGACGTACGCACCGAAGACGAAACCATTCCGGCCAGAGTGCGCGGGCGGCTTCAACTCGGAGCCCGGGACGCCACCAGCCCCGTCGCCGTGGGAGACCGGGTTACGATGCAGCGAAACGCCGACGGCACCGGAGTCATCACGCATATTCACGACCGCAGCAACCAGCTGAGCCGCCGCGCCGCCGGGCGCCGCGTGGGACGCGAGCATATCCTGGCGGCGAATATCGACCACATATGGATCGTGCAATCCGTCCGGTTGCCTCGCCCCAATCCGGGCTTTGTGGACCGGGTGCTGGCGACGGCGGAAGCCAACGAAATTCCGGCGGGCGTCGTGTTCAACAAGTTGGACCTCGCCCGGAAGGAACACGCCGCCGCCCTGGCGAAACTGCGCGACGAATACATACGCATTGGCTATCCCGTCCTGACGGCAAGCGCCCGGACCGGCGAAGGCGTTGCATCCCTGAAAGCGCGTCTCAACGGAAAAACAAGCGTCTTCGCCGGTCCGTCGGGCGTGGGCAAATCTTCTCTGATCAATGCACTCGAACCTCGCCTGGACGTCCGAACGGCGCAGGTGAGCGAAAAAACGCGGAGGGGCCGCCACGCGACCGCCTGCGCCGCGCTCTTCCCGCTGAGCGGGGGCGGCTATATCGTCGATACTCCCGGCATTCGGGAATTCGGCGTCCTGCACATAGAACCCTGGGAACTTTCCCATTATTTCATCGAGTTCAAGCCATATATCGAGGCCTGCCGATTTCCTACGTGCACGCACGATCACGAACCGGACTGCGGCGTCCGCCAAGGCGTAGAGGACGGCGGCGTTTCCGGGCAGCGATACCAGAGTTACCTCAATATCCTCGACGCCATCCGGCTTGGGGACAAGGATGTGGGGCGCTGAGCGGCGCGGGGCGCAGGGCGCTGAGCGGCGCAGGGCGCAGGGCGGCGCAGGGCGCAGGGCGCAGAGCGGCTCCCTACTTCTTTGGCGAACGTTTTCTGCCTGATCCCCTGGGCCTGCCTTTGGGAGCATTCGCTTTCGCCGCCAGCAGCTTCACCGCTTCCTCCAGCGTAATCTCCTCCGGCGATATGGCTTTCGGAATAGACGCGTTGGTCTTTCCGTGCTTCACGTACGGCCCGTACCGTCCTTTGCGCACATCCACCGGCTCGCCCGTCTCCGGGTGCTCGCCCAGTACGCGCAGCGGCCCCGCGCCTTTTTTGGGCTGCGCCAGCAGCGCAAGCGCGCGCTTCAGATCCACATGCAAGACATTGTCTTCCTCTTGCAGCGAAGCATACGTCCGTTCGTGCTGCACGTACGGGCCGAAGCGTCCAATATGGGCCACGATCCGCTTGCCCGTCTCGGGATGCGCGCCCAGCGACCGCGGCAGGTCCAGCAAGGCCAGCGCCATCTCCGGATCTACCGCCTCCACAGGCGCGCCTTTGGGCAACGAAACGCGCTTCGGCTTGCCTTTCCCCTTCTCCGCTCGGCCCAGTTGCACATAGGGACCATAGGGACCTTGACAAAGCAGCACATCCAGCCCGCTGTCCGGATGCGTGCAAATCGGGCGCTCATTGCTCCCGTCGGAAGAGGTTTCAAGCAACGCCTGCAAATCTTCCGCAGAAATGTCGCCGGGCGGCAATTCCTTCGGGACGGAGGCCCGGGCGGGCGCACCGTTTACCTTGCCTTCCACATAGGGCCCGTACCTTCCCGCGCGCACGACCATCCCGGCCCATTTCGGCGAGGAAATCGTCGATATTTTCCGGGGATCGATACGGTCTTGCCCGACCTGCACCTGCTGCGCAAGCCCCTTGTCGCCGAGGTAAAAATCCTCCAGCCACCCTGTCGAAGCGCGATCTCCTGTGGCAATGTCGTCCAGGATCTGCTCCATATCCGCCGTGAACCCCACATCCACCAGGTCGCCGAACTGATCTTCGAGGAGCTGGACCGCGGCGAACGCCGTGAACGTGGGCGCCAATTGCGATCCGTTGCGGCGCACATACTCGCGGCGCACGATCGTTTCGATAATGGAAGCATACGTGCTGGGCCGTCCGATGCCCTCTTTCTCAAGCATGCGCACCAGGGTGGCTTCCGTGTACCGGGCGGGGGGCTTCGTTTCGTGCTCGACGGATTCCACCGCGCGGCAAACGGGCTCGTCGCCTTCGGCCATGGGCGGCAACGGACGATCGCGATGCTCCAGCGCAGCGTCCGGGTCGTCGGAGCCTTCCACATAGGCCCGGTAAAATCCCTGAAATTCGACGCGCTGTCCCGACGCCCGGAACCAGGCGGCTTCCTTGCCTTCGCCGGCTTCGATGCGGGCCGTCGCGCGGCGCACCTGCGCATTCGCCATCTGGCCCGCCACGGTGCGCTTCCATATCAGTTCGTACAGGTTCCCTTCGTCGCCAGTCAAACCCAGTTCTTTCCTCGTTTTCATGGCGCGTCCTGCGGGCCGGATCGCCTCGTGCGCCTCCTGCGCATTCGCCACCTTGCCCCCGAAACGCCTCGGTTTCGGACTCAGGTAATCCTTGCCGTACCGCGCCTCGACCGCCTTCCGGCTTGCCCGAATGGCCTCGTCGGAAAGCTGGGTGGAATCGGTCCGCATATAGGTAATGAGTCCCTGCTCGTAGAGCCGCTGCGCGACTTGCATGGTGCGCCGCGCGGAGAAACGCAATTTGCGGCTCCCTTCCTGCTGCAAGGTAGAAGTAATGAACGGCGGCGGCGGCGACGGAGACGTCAACCGATCCTCGATCCGGGCCACCCGCCAGGTGCGATCTGGAAGCGCGTCCGCCAGCGCGCGGGCCTGCTCCTGGCCAAGCAACACAAGATCCTTGCCCGGCGTCAGATTTTCCCGGAGCCGTCCGGTATGATCGTCGAAATCCTTGCCCACAGCAAGGCGCACCCCGCCGTAATGCGTCATTTCCGCCTGGAACGCCTGGTCCTGCGCCGCAAGCGTCGCCTTCAGATCAAGCCAGATGGCTGGAACGAAAACCATACGCTCTTTCTCCCGCCGGACAAGAAGCCGGGTCGCCACGCTCTGTACGCGCCCCGCAGACAATTTCGGGGCGATTTTGCGCCACAGCAGCGGAGAAATGCTGTACCCGACGAGACGGTCCAGAATGCGGCGGGTTTCCTGCGCATCGACAAGGCTTCGGTCGATGTCTCTCGTTTCGCGCAGCGCGCGCTGGATGGCCTCCTGCGTGATTTCGTGAAACACCATGCGCCGCACGGGAATCTTCGGCGCCAGCACCTGCACGAGATGCCATCCGATCGACTCGCCCTCGCGGTCTTCGTCCGTGGCGATATACAGTTCGTCGGCTCCCTTGAGCGCCGCGCGAAGCTTCTGCACCACTTTTTTCTTGTCGGGCGACGTGATGTATACAGGGGCAAACCCGTTGGCCACGTCCACGCCGTAATGCTCCCATAATTGCTCCCGGCGCGCCTTCGGTATCTCGGAAGCTTTCTGGGGCAGATCGCGGATGTGCCCCATGCTTGCCTCCACCTGGCAATTCGCAGGAAGGAAATTTCGGATAGTCCTGGCCTTGGTGGGCGATTCGACGACAACCAATCGCTTCATGCGCAGAAAATGTTACAAGTGCAGAAAACAGCTACGGGGTGCGCGCCCTCTCACGCTATCCCCCGTGCATCGTTCCCGTATGCGGTTGCGGAATGTCCGAATGGCGCCGCAATATTTCGACTGTTTCCAGAATTTTTCGTAATTTTGTAAGGATAGGCTTTTTTTCGGTGCGGGGCCAGGAATGTCTCAAAGCATATTCCGCCACGCCTTGCCCGAACCGCGCGCATGGCGTCTTCGACGCGCCGTCCATGCCACTTGCTTTTGTAACCCAATCTTTACTCATGAACACGCACGACCAGACCTATACGGCGCAAGCCGTCAAATATGTATACAGTTTCGGGGGAGGCCGCGCGGAAGGCGACCGAAGCATGAAATCCCTGCTGGGAGGCAAGGGAGCCAATCTGGCCGAAATGAGCGCGATCGGCTTGCCTGTGCCGCCGGGATGCACCATCTCCACCGAGGCCTGCCGTTATTATTCCTCACAGGGTCGCGTCTGGCCCGACGGGCTGGAAGAACAAATCGAGGAAGCCATTGCCCGCCTCGAGGCCGATATGCAGGCCAGACTGGGCGATCCGGCCAACCCGCTGCTCGTGTCGGTGCGCAGCGGCGCGGCGATCTCCATGCCGGGCATGATGGATACCGTGCTGAATCTGGGCATGAACGACGAGGTTGCGGAAGGCCTGGCTCGCCGCACGGGCAATACGCGCTTCGCCTACGACGCCTACCGACGGTTCATCGACATGTTCGGGGACGTCGTGGTGGGCGTGCCGCACGAACATTTCGAGGAAGCCATCGAAGCGCTCAAGAAAGAACGGGGCGCGGAAAACGACATGGACCTCAGCGCAAACGACCTGAAGGAGCTGGTGGAGCGCTACAAAGCCATCTACCGTCAGAACACCAGCCACATGTTCCCCGAAGATCCCCGGGAGCAACTTCGCTTCGCCGTCAACGCCGTGTTTTCTTCCTGGGATGCGGAACGAGCCGTCAAGTATCGGCGCATCAACAAGATCGCGGGGTTGCTGGGCACGGCGGTGAACGTGCAGGCCATGGTCTACGGAAACATGGGCGAGACCAGCGGAACCGGCGTATGTTTTACGCGCAATCCCTCTACCGGAGAACATATGCTGTACGGGGAATTTCTGGTCAATGCGCAGGGCGAGGATGTGGTGGCCGGCATTCGTACGCCCGAGGACATTAGCCGCATGGCGGATCATTTTCCCGACGCATACAAGGAATTGCTTGAGGTCACCACCGGTCTTGAGAAGCATTACCGCAACATGCAGGACATCGAGTTCACGATCCAGGACAACCGGCTCTTCATCCTCCAGACGCGCAACGGGAAACGCACCGGCGCGGCGGCGGTGACCATCGCGGTGGACATGGTGCGGGAAGGACTCGTGGACAAGCGGGCGGCGGTGCGGGACCTCGTGGAGCCGAACCACCTGGACCAGGTGCTGCACCCACAGTTCGAGGACATGGACGCCTACAAGCCCGACGTGATCGGACAGGGCCTGCCCGCCTCGCCGGGCGCCGCAGTCGGTCAGATCGTGTTTTCGGCAGACGAGGCCGAGGCCTGGAAAGCAAACGGCAAAAAGGTCATCCTGGCGCGCATCGAAACCAGCCCGGAAGACGTGGGGGGCATGGACGCCGCCGAGGGCATTCTGACGTCGCGGGGCGGCATGACCTCGCACGCCGCCGTCGTAGCCCGCGGATGGGGCAAGCCGTGCGTGGCGGGCTGCAACGAAATCGTCATCAATTACCGGGACAAATCGTTCACGAACGGCAAGGTTACGTTCCGCGAAGGCGACTGGCTTTCCATCAACGGAACGACCGGCGAAGTCATTTCCGGAAAACAGCCCCTCGTGGAGCCGGAAATGGACGGGACGTTCGGGCAGTTCATGGCGTGGACCGACGAATTCCGCGCCATAAAGGTGCGCACGAACGCCGATGCGCCGGCGGACGCCGCCAAAGCCATCGAGTTCGGCGCGGAGGGCATTGGCCTGTGCCGCACCGAGCACATGTTCTTCGAAGGAGGACGCATTCAGGCCGTCCGGGAAATGATCCTTGCGGACGACGAAAAGGACCGGCGCGCGGCGCTCGCCAGGCTTCTCCCCTATCAAAAGGAAGATTTTCTGGGCATCTTTCGGGCCATGGCGGGCAAGCCGGTGACGGTGCGCCTGCTGGATCCGCCCCTGCACGAATTCCTCCCGCACGACGAAGCGGGGCAGCAGGAAATGGCGGATGCGCTCGGCGTCGGCCTGGAGGTTGTTCAGGCCAAGGTGGCGTTCTTGCACGAGTTCAACCCGATGCTGGGCCACCGGGGATGCCGACTGGGCGTCACCTACCCGGAAATCACGGAGATGCAGACCCGCGCCATCCTTGAAGCAGCGGTCGAACTTTCGGAAGAAGGCGTCGAAGTGCTCCCGGAAATCATGGTGCCGCTCGTGGGTACGCTGGAAGAATTTTCCAACCAGAAAGCCGTGATCGACCAGGCGGCGCAGGAAGTTTTCGCCGAAAAGGGCGCCTCCGTCGAGTACCTTGTGGGCACCATGATCGAGGTGCCGCGCGCCGCGCTGGTGGCGGACGAGATTGCGCGCGAGGCGGAATTTTTCTCCTTCGGCACGAACGACCTGACCCAGATGGGCTTCGGGTACAGCCGGGACGACGCCGGAAAATTCCTGCCGTACTACGTGGACCGCAAGATTCTTGCGGACGATCCGTTCCAGGCGCTGGACCAGAAGGGCGTCGGGCAGCTCGTGCAGATCGGTACGGAACGCGGACGCGCCACGCGAAGCGACCTCAAGGTGGGCATCTGCGGCGAACACGGGGGCGAGCCTTCGTCCATCGAATTCTGCTGCCGGACGGGCCTCGACTACGTATCCTGCTCGCCCTTCCGCGTGCCTATCGCCCGCCTCGCAGCGGCGCAGGCGGCGCTGAACGACGCATAGCGGAAAAGGGACGTACGGAAAACCGGGGGGACAAGGCGACCCTACGCCTCGTTCCCCCGGGGCACGAAGGCCTGGACGCCGGTCAGGGCCCGGCCCAGAATGAGACCATGGATATCGTACGTGCCTTCGTAGGTATTGACGCTCTCCAGGTTCATCATGTGATGAATCACGCGGTATTCGCCTGAAATGCCGTTGCCGCCCAGCATGTCGCGGGCCATCCGGGCAATCTCAAGCGCCTTGCTGCAATTGTTGCGCTTGGCCAGCGAAATCATGGGCGGCGTCAGGCGGCCTTCGTCCTTGAGCGCCCCCAGGCGCCAGGCCAGCAGTTGCATCTGGGTAATCTCGGTCAGCATGTGCGCCAGCTTCGTCTGGATCAGTTGCATGGACGCAAGCGCATGGCCGAATTGCCGCCGTTCGCGCACATAGCGGCGAGCGCGCCGGAAACAATCTTCGGCGGCGCCCAGCGCGCCGAACGCAATGCCGAACCGGGCGCTGTTCAGACACTCGAACGGCCCGCGCAGTCCCTCGATATCCGGAAATGCATTCTCATCGGGAACGAATACATCCTCCATCACGATCTCGCCCGTAACGGAGGCGCGCAGCGACATCTTGTGATGCGTTTTGGGCGTGGAAAACCCTTCCATGCCGCGTTCGAGCAAAAATCCCCGAATGCGGCCTTCCTCGCCCCGCTTCTCGCGGGCTTTCGCCCAGACTACGGCAATATTCGCAATGGATGCATTCGTGATCCACGCCTTGGCTCCGTTCAATACCCAGCCCCCGTCGGCCCGCATCGCCGACGCTTCCATGGAGCCCGGGTCCGACCCGTGATCGGGTTCGGTCAATCCGAAACAGCCGATATATTCGCCGGAAGCCAGCAACGGCAGGAATCGTTTCCGCTGCTCCTCCGCGCCGAAAAGATGAATGGGATGCATGACGAGCGAACTCTGCACCGACGCGAACGACCGGTAGGCCGAATCCACCCGTTCAAGTTCGCGCGCAATGAGGCCGTAGGCCGTATGGCTCGCGCCGGCGCCGCCGTATTCTTCCGGGATCGCGGCGCCGAGGAGGCCGAGTTCGCCCATCTCGCGGGCAATCTCCTTGTGAAATACTTCGTCCTGATTGCCTTCCAGCGCCCGAGGCTCCAGTTGCGACTGCGCATACTCCCGGGCCGATTCCATGATGAGGCGGTCTTCCTCCGTCAGCAGGGATTCGAGGAGCAGGACATCGTCGGGGTTCAGGAGCGGCGGGGCCATGGGTGCGAACAGGTTGCAATGCGACAAACGGCGTTTCCCGTGCACGATCTGGAAGGGAAGGGGTTCCGGGGATGGATTTTTCGGGTTTGACGCCTATTTGCGCGAACACCATGCCGCAGGCGGCCTTTGCCCTCGTTTCCGGCGAAAAAAAACGCGCGCGATCCTTACAGTCCATGACGACCAGGACTGCCCGCCAATCTTCGCCAAGCGCCACGCCGACGAGGGCGCAACAGCACGCCCCGCAAACCCTTCCTACGCCTCAACGACAGCCTGCGGAGGAACAACGGCCCAGGCCGTTTCCACATCCGTTCCGCAAGCCGACAGCAACGCCGCGAATTCTTCGCACAGGGCCTGCAACGCCTCCGTAGAGAAGGCCCTTGCCGGCGCATATACGCACGCGGCGACGCGTCCCGTTCCAGGGGTGGTTTTCGTGGCCATGCTGTCCCGAACGGGGTTGACGATGGGTTCCCCGTCGGGATCGCTTCCCGCAATGCGACACCCGCAAAGCAAGTCTTGCGCGTCAATGCGCTGTCCGGAAGCATTGAACGCAAACCCCTCTCCTTCCTGCCCAAGCCGGAAAACGTATCGATCCGACGTAGCCCGATCAAGGTCCCACAGCGAGATGGGAACGACATGACGGAGGCTGAGATAGTTGCATATATCCACTGGCGCATTGATGCGCGGGAACCGGTAGTCCGGTTGCGAGGCGGCCCGTAGCAAGTATTCGGAGGCGGGCTTGCCCCGACCCGTGGGTTTGTACGATCCGTTCCGCAGCATATCGCGGGCGGCGGCGCGGCGGGCCTCTTCAATCTCGCTCAGCGGGCCAGAGCGCTCGGCGACCGCCTGTTCCAGGCGCAGATCGAAATCGTCCGGGTACCGGGTCGTTTCAATGCGCTCGGCGCGAACCACGCCAAGAACTACGTCGTCGCGGGGAATGGCGTGCCGGATCGTCAGCATGGGAACGAGCTGGTCTATGGTTGTTCGCGTTCGGGATGCGGCAAAAGGACGCGCTGGGCGTCTTGCGAGCGGGAAAGGCGTTGCGGCGAGGCCGTTCGGCGCGAGACGGGCAGATTTGTCCGGGTCTCTTTGAATGCGCCCCCGCCAGACGCCGCGTCAGGCTTTGTTCAAGAATACTCTGATTAAGTCCTCAAATCTCAGAGGCTCAGAGTATCCTTAAGGCTTTTCGGCGAGGACAGCGTTTGGCGGCGGCGATACGCCGCTGTCCTGCGCGGCGCCTATGTCTCGCCCCTCTCGCTGCGGCGCATGCCACGGCACGGCCACGGGCTCTGGAGCGGCGCCCGACCCGCGCGGCGTAAAGCGCAACAACACGACCTCGCCCTCCGGCAACCGGTCCAGAGACATCCGAACCCGGCTGCGCGTATACACGAGCGTCTCGCTGCGGCCCAGCGCGCGGCCCCCCCAGTCGTACGCCGCTACCTCCCCCGCGAAGGGAACGCCTTCCGTCTCCAGCAAAAACGTCGCCGTCGGCGAAGCGCCTTCCGACAAGGACAGAAACTCCGCCCGTAGGCGCGGAGCGGACGCATCCGGCGCGTACGCTCCCGGTATGCGCAGCGTCACGCGCGCCGTCCCGTCAGACGCAACAACCTCCTCCGGCAACCGGTCCACCCGAGCATACCGGCGAGGAGAAGACGTCACCTCGAAAAAGGCCGCGTAGCCCGCCTCTTCCAGCGACGCAAGCGATTCCTCCCGCACGCCGTAGCGCACGACGCCGCGCTCGCCCGGCATGAGCGTCAAGGCCCTCGGATAGATATTCACTATTTCCGACAAGTCCCCCAAACGGGGGGCGGATACATCCTCCACTACTGTCTCGCGGCCGTCCTCCGTCGCCTCCGCATACCCGAACCGAGCCGACACCGATACCTCCAGCGGTACGAGCGACGGATTCGACAGCTCGAACGCGCCCGAAGGTTCGTCCCGCGTCATGAACGCCATGTCCGGGTAGACACTCAGGTTCTGCTCCTCTGTCAAGGCTGCGGGAATCTCCCGCGAGGCGTCGAAGCGCACGCCGCCCGGGCCTATCGTGATCACGCGCGGCGCAGCCACGACCGTCACCTCGGCTTCCACCGAGTGCGTCTCCACGCCCGCGCCCGTACGCAGCACGACGTCTATGTTCCCCGCGTAGCGGCCCGGAGCGGCCCCCGTCAGATCCAGCGCGCCCCCGAAGCGCAAGAGGCGGCAGTCCGACTCCGACAGCGTCGTCTGCGTATGCAGACCGCCTATCGACCCGGAAGCAAGCTGCTCGCACGACGCGGCATACGACCACGAAGGCGTGAGCGCGAGCGTCGCCGCGCCCGCTTCGTCCGCTGTCTCGTCCGCAATGCGGCGCAGCGTCACCGGAGTCGCCATCTCTATGGACAGCGCCAATTCCCCGTTTTCGTCGAACGAGAGGGAGCCGTCCGGCGAAAGCGTCATGCGGCCCGCATGGTATGGACCCGATACGCTCGTCGATACCCGGTCCGTCAACGGGTCCAGCGATACCTGCGCGCCCGACGGCTGCGTGCCGAAGCGCAAGGACGAAACGCTTGCCGCGACCCCCAGAGACGTCGGATCGGCGGAGAATGCGACGGCAGGCGGGGCGGGCGGCGGGGCGGGAGCCTCTGGCCTGTCAAGCACCGTAACGGTTACTTCCGCCATGGCGTCCTCCGCGTTCTCCGCAGAGACCGTAACCTCGTATTCGTAGCGGGTCGTCTCGTCCACTTCGTCCGGCACGTAGAACGTCGGCGACGAAATATCCAGCGCGCTCAGCATGCCCGCAGGCGTAGCGCTTAGGGCCTCCCAGGCGTACGCGTAGGCGGAACCGTCCGGGGCGCCCAAAGCCTCGCAATCCAGCGTAATGTCCGGGGAACCCTCGTAGACCGGAGCGGGGTTCGCGCACGTCAGCGCCAGCGCAGCAAGCGTTGGCGGCGGCAGAGGCGGATCGTCCCTGTTCAATACCGTCACCGTGACTTCCGCCGTAGCGTCCTCCGCGTTCTCCGCAGAGACCGTAACGCGGTACTCGTACGTCTCGTCCTTGTCTACGTTATCCGGCACGTAGAACATCGGCGACGAAATATCCAGCGCGCTCAGCATGCCCGCAGGCGTGCCGCCCAGGGCCTCCCAGGCCCAGGCGTAGGCGGAACCGTCCGGGACGCCAGACGGTTCGCAGGACAGCGCAATGTCCGGCGACCCTTCGTAAACGGGGTCGGGATCCGCGCACGCGAGGTCAAGCGGAACCTTGTTCAATACCGTCACCGCGACTTCCGCCGTAGCATCCTCCGCATTCTCCGCCGAGACCGTAACCTCGTACTCGTACGTCTCGTCCTTGTCTACGTTATCCGGCACGTCGAACGTCGGCGACGGTACGGTCGTCTCGCTCAGCATACCCGCAGGCGTAGCGCCCAGAGCCTCCCAGGCCCAAGCGTAGGCGGAACCGTCCGGAGCGCCGGACGGTTCGCAGGACAGGGCAATGTCCGGCGACCCTTCGTAAACGGGGTCGGGGTCCGCGCACGCGAGGTCAAGCGGAACCTTGTTCAATACCGTCACCGTGACTTCCGCCGTAGCATCCTCCGCGTTCTCCGCCGAGACCGTAACCCCGTATTCGTACCGCGTCGTCTCGTCCACCTCGTCCGGCACGTCGAACGTCGGAGACGGTACGTCCAGAGCGCTCAGCATGCCCGCAGGCGTGGAGCCCAGAGCCTCCCAGGCCCAAGCGTAGGCGGCGGAACCGTCCAGAGCGCCGGACGGTTCGCAGGACAGCGCAATGTCCGGCGACCCTTCGTAAACGGGGTCGGGGTCCGCGCACGCGAGGTCAAGCTCGCCCGCGTTCAATACCGTCACCGTGACTTCCGCCGCGGCATCCTCCGCGTTCTCCGCCGAGACAGTAACCTCGTACTCATACCGCGTCGTCTCATCCACCTCCTCCGGCACGTAGAACGTCGGAGACGATACGTCCGTATCGCTCAGCATCCCCGCAGGCGTAGCCCCAACGGCCTCCCAGACAAAGGCGTAGTCGGAACCGTCGGGAGCGTCCGTAGCCTCGCAGGATAGCGCAATGTCCGGCGACCCTTCGTAAACGGGGTCGGGGTCCTCGCACGTCAGGGCCAGCGCGCCCTTGTTCAATACCGTCACCGTTACGTTGGCCGCAGCGGCCTCCGCGTTATCCGCCGTCGCCGTAACCCTGTATTCGTACGTCCGGTCCTCGTCCACTTCGTCGGGCACGTCGAACATCGGAGACGATATGTCCGCCGCGCTCAAAAGGCCCGCGGGCGTAGCCCCAACGGCCTCCCAGACAAAGGCGTAGTCGGAACCGTCCGGGGCGTCCGAAGCCGAACAATCCAGCGCAATGTCCGGCGACCCTTCGTAAACGGGATCGGGATCCGCGCACGCGAGGTCAAGCGGGACCTTGTTCAGCACTGTCACCGTCACCGCCGCCGTACCGTCCTCCATATTATCATTATCCGCCGCGATCGTAAGAAGGTACTGATACGTCTCGTTCTTGTCTACGTTATCCGGCACGTCGAACGTCGGCGACAAAATGTCCGAAGCGTTCAAGCGAGACACGTCCGGCGTCGAACCCCTCGCTGTCCAGGCGTACGGGCCCGAAGGGGCGTCCGGCGCCGTACAGTCCAGTTCGAAGTCCGGCGCGCCCTCGTAGACCGGGTCGGGGTTCGTGCACGACACAACGACGGCAGGCCGGTCGAGCACCGTCACCGTTACCTCCGCCAGGCCGTCCTTCGCGTTCTCTGCCGAGACCGTAAGAAGGTACCTGTACTTCGTCGTTTGCGGCACGTCCTCCGGCACGTCGAACATTGGCGAAGAAATATTCGTCGCGCTCAAGCGAGACGTGTTCGGCGTCGAACCGCGAGCCGTCCAGGCGTACGAGTACGAAGAATCCGAAGGAGCGCCATCTGCCTTGCAATCCAGCACAATGTCCGCCTCTCCTTCATAGGTCGAATACGGATTGTCCGCGCACGACACAGAGACTTCAGGCGGCCTTGTCCTCAACACCTTCACCACAATATATGCGACCTCTATAAGAAGATATTCGCCTATGTCGGGATGGATTTCTTGCTTTCGGTGCGCTACCTCATACTGAAACCATTCTTCGTCCATGCCTGCGGGCAAAGAACGAGGAACCTTAAAACCAGGGGCATAAAACACTTGCATCTGCTGGCGGGTACGGCTATCGTCACTGTACGGGCCCTGTCCCGTCTCCGGCCCGGGGCCCCAAGCCCAGTCTCCCAGCGGCATAACGTTTGCATTTTCCTCGCAGTTGAACCAAAGATCAGTAGGGTCGCCTATATACACTATATATACCAAGGGGTCGCAGGTCATAAAAAAATCCGGATTGTCCAGTATCGTCACCGTAACATTGTCGTAAGCGACTTCCTTTCCCGTACTGTCAAGCATGCTCGCCCTGTATTCATGGTCGATTTTTCCATTGATGCGCGAGTGTTGGTCATAGTGGTAACCCATGAACAACGCCGAGAGACTATCTCTCTTGCTCAACTTATTATTCAGCGTGGTATTATTCGCCGTGCGGCCGCGCGCCGTCCACAAATACTTGACGCCCGCAGGTTCGTTCGTCACGATACACATCAGCCTGAAATCAGGCACGGTCGGGTACGCCTCGTAATCCGTGCATGCGATCGTCGGAGCCGAATCTTCCTTCGACAAGGAGCCTGCCGCCGCTGCGTCCGACGCCTCCCCTTCTTCCCCTTCGACCACCCGCACGCTCACCCTGCGCCGCGCCGTACGGGGAACCCCCGACGACATCGTCGTCATGCTCGCAATATAGTGGTGCGTCTCGCCCGCGCCCCCCAAAGGAGCCCGGAACAACGGCGACGGCGTGTCCGAAGCGCTCAACAACGACGCATTCGATCCCCAAAGGCCCTCCCACTCCCACGATACAGACGAACCCGCCTCGTAGTCCATCCGGAAAGACAACGGATCCGCCCCCTCGCACGACAGAACGATCTCCGAACCCGCCGATACCTCGTACTCAAGGGGGCAATACACGATCGGACGGCGCAGCAGCACGAACACCTCCACCTCCGCCCGCGACGAAAGACCCGTAACGCGAGACGTAGCCGTCAGGCGGTACCGGTAGCGAAGCGTCGCATCCTCCGACAGAAAAGACTCCAGCGTATCGTAGAACGGAGACGAAGGAGCCACTATCGAAGGATTCACCCTGTCCTCGCCTGTCAAGCGGGGAGCGTCCAGATAGCCCCGCGGCGCGCCTTCCACAGGCTCCCAGTAATAATCGAGGTGTTCTTCGCCCGCCTCGTCATAGGCATGGCAATCGATCACGCCCGTCTCCATCTCTTCGACGAACACGGCGGCGGGGCACTCCAGCTGCGGGGCCGTCCGCAAGGCGGGATCGGGCGAAGCGTTCGGGAAGCCTCCCGCTCCCGCAACAGGTCCGAACGCATCCGGCCCGCTGTCCTCCACGCATCCTTCGCCGAACGCGCCGGGAACCTCGAAGGGGCCGCACGCCTCTTCGGCGCCGGGAACGTCGGGATACTCCTCCGGGAAAACGCCCTTCGTCGGAAATCCTTCGTCCCGGACGGTTTGACCCGCCGCAGGAACAGCACACAGCAACCCGCCCGCGCAAAAACATGCGACAAGCGCGCAAACCCATTGACCCCAACGAATCGTATGAATCGAATGCCAAACGGCCATCAAAAACCTCCGATCTGTCTCGCTGCGCATTGTGCTACGGCAAAACGTTAGGACAATTTTCGCCCGAATCAACCCATGTCAAGTAAAAGGTACGAAAATTATGAATAACTTGCTAAATTTTCAAAAAAAACCGGCGCCCGGCGGCGTCCTTCCGCTGCCCTGCGCGGCGCGTATGTTTCGCCCCTCTCGCCTCGGCGCATGCCACGGACACGGGCTCCGGAGCGCGGCCCGACCCGCGCGGCGTAAAGCGCAAGAACACCGTCTCGCCCTCCGGCAACCGGTCCAGAGGCATCCGAACCCGGCTGCGCGTGTCTTCGGGCGCTTGAAGCAGGGTGAAATTTTCCCGCAATCCGGGGAAATCACCGTGGCGCCGGAACCGCGAATCCCTCTGCGCCAGTAAGGGGCGAGACACGTTCGTGCAGGCCCGGTTTCTCGCAAAGTATGCCTTGCGCTTCTGCCCGGAAGCGTTTTTATTGTCTGCGCAGTTTGACAAAGGACAAGCCTTGCGCTGCGCACATCCATCTCATCAATCCGGCAATACGAACCGGGAAAAATCATGAAAAAGCTTGTATTGGGAGCCCTTCTCGCCGCCGTCGTGCTGTTCGCATGGGGATTCGTTTTCTGGGGCCTGATCCCGACCCCCGGGATGCATATGCACCCCGACCAGGCAGCGCTGCAGCAATACCTCTCCGAAAACATCCCCGAAACGGGTGCTTATTACGTACCCTATCCCGCAGGCGCCGACGACGCCGAAGCCGTAGCGCGGCACGAAGCCGGACCGCTCGCCTTCCTGTTCGTCCGAATGCAGGGCGAACCCATGACGCCCCCTTCCATGATGATCGGCGGCTTCATACACATGCTCATTACGGCGCTGCTCATCGGCATGCTTCTGCGCATGCTGCTGCCGAGCCTGCCGACCTGGCGGAATCGGGTCCTGTTTGTGGCGCTGGCGGGAGTTACCGTCGCGTTCTGGTCCGACCTGGCATGGCCGATATGGTGGCGCACCCCATGGACCTTCTTCGCCTGGATGGCGGCGTACGACATCGTCGGCTGGACGCTTGCCGGGGCAATTCTGGCGCGTTTTGTGAGGCCGGCGAAGGCATAGGCATACCCGTTTTACTACAGCAGTTTCAACAGAAATACGTTGGTCGATCCTGTCGGAAACATAATGGGCGTTTGTATCGTTGTCATTTAACGATTATTTTATAGTCATATGACGACAAGCAATGCCGATGGCGAATATACTCGAAACATATGCCGAACCTGCGGCCTGTCGCCCAAGCGAATCGGTGCGTCTGGCGCAACTCCTGTCCCTGCCAAAGCCGAAAAGATTCGACGAAATCACCCTGGCGCATAAAGTTGCAGAGGGATTGCCCACCTGTTCGGTCACGGCGCTTGCCGATCTTCTTGGACGTTCGCATGTCATCGGTCCCGTGGTGCCGGAAGCCACTCTGCGCCGACTGAAAAAATCTCTCAAACCTCTTCCGCGAAAACACAGCGAACGCATTTATGAACTGGGGCGCGTCATTGACGCCCTGGCCCAGGCATACCACGGCGATGCGGCGCGCATCGACGGTTTCCTGTATCGCCCCCATCCATTGCTTGATGGCGCCACGCCGTTCGAAATGACGCGGTCCAGTTCCGCAGGAGCTCATGCCGTGCTGAATCTGGTGCGGCGCGCCGTAGCCGGAGTCGTCGCGTGAGTTGCGTACGCAGGCTTGAGGAGCCGCTTACGGCCTACCGACCAGGCGACCCGAAAGGCGTCTGGCCCGTGTATAGCCCCGATGGCGCCAGTCACGTCTCGGGCCGCTGGCATCAAACCGGAGACCGGGTGATATATGCCTCTGAGCATTATTCGACAGCAATGCTGGAAAAACTGGTCCAGTGGAACGGGATACCGCCGACCAATCAGCACTGGATCGATATTGTCGTTCCCGCAGGAGTGGAGTACGAAGTTGCGGATGTCGATTCGCTGGCAGGCTGGGAACTGCTCGATAGCGAGGTTGCTCAAGCATTCGGACATCGCTGGTACGCCGAACGACGCAGCGCCATACTCATCGTACCCAGTGTCGCGGCGCGTATGGAACGCAACATCGTCATCAACGCAGCGCACGAGGACTTTTCGCTCCTCGAACCGGGCAAGGAAAAACCCGTATGGTGGGATGAGCGATTGTTTCGGTGAGGGGAAAGAGAAAAATCGATCCTGTGAAAGGAGAGGTGGTTCGGGTTGATTGGACAGATTTCGGCGAAATTCAAGATGCAAATGAACGCCCAAACATCATCTTTCGAACTTGTTCGGCGCGCCTACCGCCTGCTGAAACAGGATACCTACTATGACAAGATGGACCTGTTTCTCCGCGCGAACCTTGCCGCTTACGAGACCAACGAGGCGTTCGAGCAACGCCAAAGTCGCCTTGCGTCCGTCGTTGACGACTTCAGGAAAGGCGAACCCAGCGCGAAAACCGAGGAATGTCTCGGGGGATGGCTTGGCGAGGTGAGCTTCCGGCTTCTGCCAAAGTCCGTGGTTCTGCCCAATACACAGGATAAAGCGGAAACCGATGGAAAAAACCAGGCGCGCCTGATCTCGAACGTGCGAACCTCGGAACAGTACGAATTCGCTCCGCAAGGCGGAGTGCAGCACTTCTTCTATGCGCCCGTCGAACTCTACATTCTCAGCACGCTCTGGTGCATATGCGTCGGTCGTCAGCTTGATCGTGAGCTTGACGATAGCTGCTTCGGCAATCGGCTTGAGGGCGACCCCGACGAAGACAAAGAGCCATCGCGGCTATTCAAGATATACCACTTTCAATACGCGCAGTGGCGCGACAAGGCCATAACGCGGGCGGAAGACCTTCTGGATCAGGACAGTTCGTCTATCCTCGTGTCTCTCGATATCAAGCAGTGCTATTACCATCTTTCCGTTGATTGGCAGAAAGTCCTCAAGCCTCAAGGCAAAGCTTCATCGAACCTTGCCCGGAACCTCACAGATGCGCTCCGACGGATTCACGCCGCATATCATGAAGCAATCGCAACGTCGCTTGCGGAGACACACGGCCCCAAAGTGGCAAAAATAGAGGGCATTCCTATCGGTCTGCCCAGTTCGCGCGTGCTTGCGAACTGGCTTCTCAAGCCGTTTGACAGCAAAGTGCGCGAGGATTTGCGGCCTGCTTACTACGGACGGTACGTGGATGACATGCTCATCGTCGCACAAGCGCCGCCGCAAAAAGTTGTATCTGCTGGCGTAAACGAAATACTCGAGGATCTTTTGATCAGTCGAGGCTTGCTGGCTCTTTCCCAAGGGGCGGCTGAGTATGAGATACCGTCTCTGCCAGGTCTCGTGATCCAGAGCAACAAACTCATTGTGCAGCACTTCGACAAGGATCACAGCCGCGCAGGACTCCGAGAGTTCATCAAGCAAATCAAACGCGAGGCCAGCGATTTTCGTTTTCTTCCGGCAGATGAACGCGGACGCGAACTCGACGCCTGTGCGTATGACCTCATTTACGAAGGGTCGATCAATAAACTGCGCAGCGTGATCGGCGTCACCGAGAACAGCACCGAACTGAGCAAGTACCTCGCGCGCAGAATGGTCGAGCATCGTTTGACTTCCGAGGCGCTCCAGAAGAATGTTGCCGAGCAACTGGACCGATTCACGCGCGGCAAAAACCTGTTGGATTTTTGTACGACATGGGAACGAATTCTCACGCTTCTGATCGTCAAGAAGCAGCGCCAAAAAGCCGCAGATATGCTTCGCCGGTGCCTCGATACAGTACGCAAGCTCTCTTCCAGCACCGGCGATGACGCGGAATGGATCCGGGTCGCACGGAAGCACTTGAAGGAATATCTCGCCATCGCTCTGGCGATGCCATTGGCGCTACTGGATCAAGATGAACAGGGTGAAATCCGCTCCAAGCGCTTGCGTTCAGTTATCAAAGCTGATTTTGCTAAGACTCTGGATATCGCCGCCCACCTCCGGAAGAGCAATCTTATGCGCCATTACTGGGTCGCATGGCCCCTTCTGAACTTCACGGACTATCGCGGTTCGTTGGTTGCACTCGACATGGACGGGCTCGCAGAACTGCAAAACTGGGGTATTGAGCATGCGGAATCGTTGTCGCCGCGACACATCCACGCCGACGAATATCAGCTTTTCCGCCTGCTCCAACGCATGTTTCATTCTGACGAACCGGTGGAAAATTTTTTCTTCGATAAACCGGAGTCCCTAACCCTCGATGACGAAGAAGAAAAGCCAGACATTGAGTGGAGCACAAATTCCGACGACAAATCACCGACTGACCCGCTGATTGCCACGGTCAAGATCCCATCGCAGTCCGAAACGGGCAAGCTGGCTATAGGCATCGCCAACCTGCGTGTATCCAAGAAGGACATTTCCGCGAGCTACGAGCCTTTGCGCACCCCCAACATGTCATGGGATCGCCAGGCAAAACTATTTCACCTGCTGAATCTGGCTGAGCGCGAAAATTGCGACATTGTCGTCTTGCCCGAGGTAAGCGTTCCATATTTATGGCTTCCCTTCATGGTCGCTCACGCGCGCCGGGCCAAGACGGCCCTGGTGTTCGGGCTTGAACACTGGGTCAGCGGGAAGACGGCGTACAATCTGCTCGTCACTATCCTTCCCTGTTGGGAAAAGGGGCGGTACCGGGCGTGCCGCATCTTCATCAGACCAAAGAACCATTATTCTCCGGGGGAAATCCGAGAACTCGACCGCTTGGATATTCACCCCCCTGCTCTTGGCCCTTCCTACTTTCTCTTCGATTGGCGGGGCGCGAAATTCACTGTCTTTAATTGTTACGAGCTGTCGAATATCCGCCATCGCAGCGTGTTTCGCGGCAAGATCGATTTGCTGATCGGCGCTGAGTGGAATCGAGATACGAAGTACTTTTCAAACATCGTCGAAAGCGCCGTACGTGACCTGCACTGCTACATGGTACAGGTGAACACTGCGCACTTCGGCGATTCCCGCGTAACTTCGCCGAAGAAATCCGAAGAGATGAATGCCGTCAGGGTATCCGGAGGGCTGAACACCGCTCTGTTGAAGGCGGAAATTGACATCAGTGATTTGAACGACTTCCGGAGCAAGAAGCCGAGCCCCATTGATACCCGCTACAAGCCGACTCCCGCCGGGTTCGAACACGAGGAAATTCGCAAGCGATCAAAGCACAAGGGATCGGGCACATAAAACACGGATAACTACTACTCGCCAAGAGCGGTATTCTTGCTGTACCCTTAGAATATCTTCCGAGCGCGGTAAGCGAGCAATCAAGGCAGCACTGCGCCTGTTCAGGGAAGCAATTGCAGTATTGGGGCAGACATTACGATTTGTACGCCACGAAACGGATTTAGAGCAAACGGGTCGATGTCGCCGGTAACGACGTACGCCACATTGCCGCTGACAGCCAATTCCAAAACGCCTCATTCCTCGTCCAGAATGGACTGCAAGGCATCTGGAGTCAGACCGCGCCGCTGCGCATTACGGCTGATTTCCAGCATGGTCTCCCGAAGCGATTCCCCGGATTCGGTCGCATTGCGCAAACGCAAATTCACCAATAAATCCAGTTTGCGACGCTCCCTATCCGAAACCGAACGGTAGATATTCGCCACATCGGAATCGACCGAAACGGTTATTTGCTCTGTCATAAGCATGGCTTGGACCAGATACCCTCGATCACCCCCAAACTCCCCATCAGACAAGTTCAAGCCGAAGTTCCCGACCAACTTCTTTGGCCGCACGGGCCAGTTCGCCAACCGTCACGTCATCTTGCCCGGAATCAAGCAAGCGATCAAGTTGCGACGGACTCGTACGGAGGCGGCGGGCCATTTCGATCCTGGAGATGCCTTGTTGCTTCATCGCCTCAGCGAGTTGAAAGGCCAGCACACGCTGTACGGCCTGCTCGGTAGTTGCCTCATAGGCACCCTGTTCCTTGAGATAATCGTCAAAGAATTGTCCGGGGGAGCCTTTCTCTATGTCGCGGGTCATTTCAGGCCTCTCATTCTCTTGATAGCCAGCTGGAGATCGGATTTCGGCGTCTTCCGGGATTTCTTGATAAAGCCGTGAAGCAAGATCATCTCGCCTTCATGGTTGCAGAACAGAACACGGGCGATCCTGTTCCCCGGAAGGTTGGTCCGTACTTCCCAAAGCCCTCCGTGGCCTCGTATGCAACGACATAGGGGCATGCCTACAGGCCACCCGAACTCCGCCGTTCGAATATCGTCTCCAATGCGTTTCCGTTCGTCCTCCGAAAGCCCATGCAGCCACTCGCGCACAGGCATTCTGCCGCTCTCGGACGCAAAGAACCGCGCCGGCAGTCGTTTAACTGCATTCATGGTTTCATGCACCATGCATGGTGTGGTTTTCGGGATTAACAATATCGCGGTCGTGGCTCGTCAGGATAAGCCAGTCCGTATCGCTCACATCCACCCCCTCGGGCGCATGCCTGCTGACGATTTTCGCCAACTCAAACCCCAATATGGTCCGCGACTCGATATGCATACCCGACAATGGGTTAGTAGAGCATCTCCCCCTACCCCACCAACCCCTCCACCACCGAATCGCACACCAGTTTCCCTGTATCCGTAAGGCAGAGACGGCCGTTGCCGGACCATTCGATATGGCCTTCGCCTTCAAGCGCGGTCAGCAGGTCGGTCCTGTCAGACAAAATATCCCTGCCGTACGCGCCTTTCAGGCGATGGACGTCCAACCCATCCGAGGTGCGAAGCCGCAAAAAGATATACTCGTCCGCCAGCATCTTCCGCGACAGGACCTCCGCCTCCTCTACCGGAAGCATGCGCTGCTCCGTCAAGGCTTCGTATTTGCGCAGGTTGGCTTCGTTTCGCCAGCGGCGGGCGCCCGCACCGATTTTGCGCATCGATCCGTTCTGCGCACTCTCCCGGACCGCTCCATTGCCCGACCCCCCATCCGGTCCGGTCTTCTCCGCAGATACTAAGCCTCCGCCTTCTTCGCTCCGCCCCTCCCACCAGAACGAATGGGCGGACGGCCCGAATCCGAGGTAATTGGCGTGCCGCCAGTATATCTCGTTGTGACGGGATCGCATGCCCGGCAGGGCGAAACTCGATATTTCGTAGTGCTCGTAGCCATGCTCCCGCAGAAAATCCATCGTGAACCGGTACCGCCCCGCGAATTCTTCCTCCGGGGCAGGCGTCACGCGCCCCTGCGTGACCATCTTGTAGAGCGGCGTACGCTCCTCTATGGCGAGCCCGTACGTCGAGAGATGCGGCGCGCCCAGCCGGGTCAGTTTCTGCACATTGGCGCACCAGTATTCTTCCGGCTGATCGGGAATGCCGAAAATAAGATCGACGGACAAGTTATCGAACCCCGCCTGCTGCGCCCGTTCTATCGCCTGCACGGCCTGTTCCGGCGTATGGCTCCGGTTCAAAAACGTCAGGTCCGCCTCGTAAAACGATTGCACCCCAATGCTTAGCCGGTCGAATCCGAGGGAACGGAGGGTACGCAGGTAGTCGAGGTCCGCATCGTCCGGATTCATCTCCAGCGTCGTTTCGCAAACGTCGCTGGCTTGGAAAACGCGATGAATCGCATCCAGCAACTCCCCCAGCGCGTCGGCAGACAGCAGCGACGGCGTCCCGCCCCCGAAATAAATGGTCTCAATGGGTTCGCATGGACCATATTCCGCCGCATAATGCGCCAGTTCGGCGTGCATGGCCTTCAGAAACGGCGCTCGGGACGATCTCGTCGTCGTAAAATAAAAATCGCAGTAGATGCAGCGTTGCGTACAGAAAGGGATATGAAGGTACAGGGACGCCACTCAGAATATGAGGCCGATCCGGACAGGCAGCAAGAAACCCAACCGGTCGCTGCCGATGATGAGCGTGGGATTGATTTCGTAAAACATGGCGGATTCCCCGAATCCGTGCGCCCGTCCAGCCCCGATATGCGCCGTGGGACCGCTCAGGTCCTTGTTGCCTGCAAGCGGAAGGTACGCCCCCATGCCGAGAAAGAAATATCCGGCGCGCAACCGGGCGGGCGGCGGCGTAATAATAAGCGAAATCTGCGGGTCGAAAAGATAATCGGCGCCTTTCCATCCCTCGAATACAAAACCGGTGAATCCAAGCTCCAGCGCAGTGGATATGTCCGCGTTGACCGGAATGGAGGCCCGCCCCCGGAATCCCATGCCTACGCCATGCTCGGTGCTGTACAGGGTATTGAGGCTAATCCCGAATTTAGAGGGATTGTTCGGGGCCTCATTCTGGGCGCGAACGAGCGGAATCGCAGCCTGCGCGGCAATCGCAAGGAAGGCGAATGCGAGAAAAAAACGAACGATCTTCATAGACTGAGCAGCGGCGAGAGCTACATGAACAGAGTATCCTATAATACGAACACGAAGCGATTCGCATCGTTCATAGTTGCGTTCCATGAAAGATAGCAGATATGAAGTTTATTGTTTGCATCAAACATGTGCCCGACGCGACGTCGCTGTTGCGCATCGAGGACGGGCGCATAGATACGAGCGCGGGGCGCATGGCGCTGAATGCGTTCGACGCCTCGGCGGCGGAAGGCGCAATCGCCTTTACCGAACGATACGGCGGAGAAGTGCATGCGGCGCTGGCGGGGCCGCCCGAAGCCCGGGAAGCGCTGCGCAAGGCGCTGGCCATGGGGGCGGCGGCGGGCGTGCACCTTCAGGTCCGGGAGGGCGACGCGCCTCCGGTCGGACAGGCCTGCGCGCAAATTCTTGCGAATCATTTAAGGACAGAAACGTTCGATGCGATCCTGTGCGGCAAGCAGGCGCAGGACACCGACGCCGGCGTAACGCCCGCCATGCTGGCCGAATTGCTCGGCCTGCCCTTCGTCGGCAACGCCATTGCGCTGGCGCCGGACCCCGACGGACCCCGCGCGAACCGCCTGCTGGTCACGAGGCAAGCGGATGCGCATCAGGAAATTACGCGGGTGCAAACGCCCTGCGTCATATCCTGCTCCAACAATATGTGCGATCCGCGCATTCCGAATATACGAGGCGTCATGGCGGCGCGAAAAAAACCGATCCAGGCGAAGACCGTGGAGACGCCCGCCGGATTGCCCGCAATGTCTGTGCAGCGCTACGAACCCATGCCGGGCCGCCCGCCTGTGCGCATGTTGGACGAAACATGGGATGAAGCGCTTGACGTCCTGGTCCCCTTCGTACGACGCAGTTCGCCCGCAACATAACAACATAATATGGCGCGCTTGCTTGTCTTTGTCGAAACCCGGGGCGAACGCATTACGCGCCCGTCGCTGGAAGCCCTCTCCCGGTGCCGGGAAATCGCCGGAAGCGTGGTCGCCGCCATCGCATCCGACGCCCCCCGCGCCTGCCTTGAGACATTGGCCCGCTACGGAGCAGACGAAGCGTTCGTCGTAACCGATCCGCTGTTTGCGCCGCGCAGCGGGATTCCGCAGGGCGCCCCGCTGACCGCCGCGCTGGTCCGCATCGCTGAACAGGCTGCCCCCGACGTCTTCGCGCTTCCCTCCGGGGAGACCGTGCGGGAAATCCTCGGCGCGCTGGCCGTGCGCATGGCGGCGCCCGCCCTCCCGGACGTATCCAGCTTCGACGTGTTCGAGGGCGGGGTGGAAGCAGCGCGTCCCGTCTTCGCAGGCAGCTTCATGGCCCATGTGCGGGCAGAAGGCGCTCCCGTGCTGGTCTCGCTGCGCGGGGGTTCGTACGCCGCCTCGGAACATCCGGCCCGCGCTCCCTTGCGCATCCGCGACATTCCCTTTGCCTTTGACGAGAAACAGTCCGGCAAGACGCTCCACAAGGTGGCGGCGGCGACAACCTCCGGAGGAATCGACCTGTCGGAAGCCGCCGTCGTGGTGGCGGCGGGCCGCGGGGTGCGGGACGAAAAAGGCAAACGCCTGATCGAAGAACTTGCGGCGCTGCTTGGGGCCGCCGTCGGCGCGTCGCGAGGGGCTATCGAAGCCGGGCTTTTTCCCGCCTCCTCCCTGATCGGGCAAACCGGCAAAACCGTTTCGCCGGACGCGTACATTGCGGTGGGCATTTCAGGCGCCCTGCAACATGTGGCGGGGATGGCGGGCAGCCGCACCGTCATCGCCGTCAACAAGGATCCCGACGCCCCCGTTTTTCGCTGCGCCACCTACGGAATCGCAGGCGATCTGTATGAAATTTTGCCTGTCTGGATCAAGGCGCTAAAGAAAAAAGCAGGCCTGTCCACTGCCGCAAGCGGATAGCGCGCGCAAACCACAGGGCGCGCATAGCTCCGTAGCTCTCCCCGGAATATATCTTCATGTATCCCGCGCAGACACGCATGAAACCCCTTGATTGCGCAAGGCGCTGCGCGCAAAGCTACGCGCTGGCTTTCTTGCGCGTCCGACGAACCGGCTTCGTAGCGCTCAGAGACACATACACGCGGAAAACTTTCGGCTTGTCCGTCTTGCGCGAAGAAATCTTGAAATATCTGCCCGGCTTTTCCGCATGACGCTCAAGATAAGAACGCAGGTTGGTGACGTCCGTTGGAGAACACGGCTCAATGCGCAAAACCTGCTCGCCTTTGAGTGTGTCGATATGCTTCATCAGCGGTGTAAACCTGGACGCGCGGCCGGCGCTCGCCGGCGTTTTGGCGCGAAGTTTGGCCAACAACGCTTCGGCCTCGTCTTTGTAGATGGTGGTCGCGTAGAATGCCATAATAAACCGATGGTTAGTTCAATGAGGAGTAAACGCCTGAATGCAAGGGAATGGCTCCGATCTTGTCCGTTCGGATATTTCGCGTTCGGCGTCGCCGCCGGACAGGTATGGATGCATAGTCCCTCGCGAAGCTTGCGCTATGGCGTCCGGTCCTGCGGAGCAGGCCCATAGACGATCCGACCGGGAAGGACGCAGGTTTCCGCCGACGCGTTGCGCGACAAGGCCCACCGTCCCCAAGTCAGGAAGCAAGAAAAATGAATCCGGTAAACGCTTCGCCCTTGCCGGCGGACGCCGCCTTGAGTACATATTTGTGCTCGAAATTTTTCCGAAGATACTGGCGCAAGGGCTGAACGTCTTTCCGGTCCAGTTTGACCTTGATCACGCTGTCCCCGGCCAAGCGCTCCGCCGCGCGTCCGATGGAATCGTACTTGGATTTACGGCCCGATCGCGCGCCGCGAGACATTTCCAGGCGCACTTGTTCGCGAGATAGAACTTCGACGAAAAATTGACCGGCTTTTTTCTTGGCCATTGTTGCGTGGTGCTGTTTTGATGAGTGGTAGCGATGTATCGGAAACCCGAAAGGACAAAAGTCAAAGCCTCGTTGCGAATCTCCGCATTCAGGAAACCCCGGGGGAACCCTGGATACGCTCCGCGGGCAGACCATATCTGACGAAATCCCGCCACGGCGAATGAGTACAGGACGCGCTGATTAAGTCCGCAAAGATTCAGAGGTCGAAAGACGCTTCGCGAAAGCGACCTTCGAATCCGCCGTGTTTTTCGCTGATTTCAACGACGCCGTCATGTCGTGCTTTACGCATGAAAGCGAAACGCTGATCAAAGTGAAATTAATCAGCGCATCCTATACATAATGTAATATAAATACAAAGGAAAAATAAATTGTTGGCGTATAAAAAGAATTTTCTGCATACGTTCCCTGCTTGTCCGCTAAGCGAAGCGGTTTTGGGCGGCGTATCCTATATTACCGTGCGCCTGTTCGACGACGCCTGCGAAACGGCTGCGCCGCCCCGCAGCGCGCGACAGGACGGCTCGTCCGCCATGCCGGAACCGCAACGAAAACAGTTGTTTTACGCCCTTTTCGATATACGCCGCCATACCCCTTCCGCCGAATGCGCCCCATGCGATATATATGTCTTGCCTTGCTGGCCGCAACGATCGCGGCATGCGGCGCCGAACCCTCTTCCCGCGCCGCGCGGCCCGCGGACGACGCCTTTCCCGATATCCCGTTTCGGAACGACGGCAACCTGACGTTTTTCCAGGGCGAAACGGACATAGTGACCATCGACATTGAAATCGCCGAATCGGATTCTGCGCGCGCGCGAGGACTGATGCAACGCCCCTCCCTGCCTGAAAAAAGCGGCATGCTGTTCCTTTTCGAGCGAGAAGACATGCAAACGTTTTACATGGCGAACACGCCGCTTGCGCTGGATCTGCTGTTCGTAGACAGCGATTCCGTGATCATTGATATCGATAAATACAATCGCCCCTTCACGTCCGACCTCATTCGCTCGGACGCGCCGGCGCAGTACGTTATCGAAGTGCCTGCCGGATTCGCGGATATCTACGGCCTCCTTGAAGGCGAACGGGTCCACTGGACCCGGCGCGATCCGGATTCCGGGGAATAGCGTATCCTACAACCCGAAGCTTTCGCCGCAGGCGCAGGTTCGGGCTGCTTGCGGATTCGAAAAATGAAACCCGCTTCCCTCGAGGCCATCCGTAAAATCCAGCTCCACGCCGTCGAGACACGCGGCGCTGCGGCGATCAAGCACGACGGATATCCCGTTCGTCTCGACCACTTCGTCGTCGGCCCTGCGGACGGTATCCCAGCCCAGATCGTAGGTAAGGCCCGAACAGCCGCCGGGCGTCACGGCGAGACGAAGCATGGTTTCGGATAAATCCATGCCCTCTCCTTCTGCGACGGCGCGAAGTTGCGTCAGGGCGCGCTCGGTAATGCGTACGGATTCCATGGGACAGAAAGACGGGCTATGCGAAAGGTTCTCGTTAACACGCGGTGAAAGCAGGAACGAAACGTCCGGCGGTCCGGTTGCATACTTACCGATTTTTTATCTTTCTGCGCAGGTCGCACCCACGATTTTCCCCACTGCTCATGCCCAATACGGAAACAGAATTCCTGCACGAGGTTGCCGCCACCGAGTATAAATACGGCTGGGAGACGCATCTCGAGGCGGACACCATACCCAAGGGCCTCGACGAAGGGGTCGTTCGGCTGATTTCTGCGAAGAAAGACGAGCCGGAATGGCTGCTCGCATGGCGCCTGCGCGCATGGCGACATTGGGAAAAGCTGGCCGCCAACCCGGCGGAAACGTACCCTCGCTGGCCGCATTTGACGTATACGGAACCGGATTTTCGAAACATCACCTATTATTCGTCGCCGGGCGCAAAGCCGCGGTACGAAAGCCTGGACGAGGTCGATCCGGAATTGCTGGAAACGTTCGCGCGGCTGGGCATTCCGCTCGGCGAACAGGAAAAACTCGCGGGCGTAGCCGTAGACGCCGTCCTCGACAGCGTATCGGTGCACACGACCTTCAAGGAAGAACTGGCCGAGCAAGGCGTCATCTTCTGTTCGTTCGGCGAAGCCGTGCAGGAGCACCCCGAACTGGTGCAGAAATACATGGGGTCCGTGGTGCCGTACACGGACAATTTCTACGCCGCGCTGAACGCAGCCGTCTTTTCCGACGGTTCCTTTTGCTACATCCCGAAGGGCGTTCGTTGCCCAATGGAGTTGTCCACGTACTTCCGAATCAATCAGGCGGGAACGGGCCAGTTCGAACGTACGCTGATCGTCGCCGAAGAAGGGAGCTACGTAAGTTACCTCGAAGGCTGCACCGCCCCCATGCGCGATGAAAATCAGTTGCACGCCGCCGTGGTGGAAATCGTCGCCGAGGCGAACGCAGAAGTCAAATACTCCACCATTCAAAACTGGTATCCCGGCGATAACGAGGGACGCGGAGGCGTCTACAATTTTGTCACCAAGCGGGGTATTTGCAAAGGAGATCATGCAAAAATCTCCTGGACCCAGCTGGAAACCGGATCGGCGATCACCTGGAAATACCCCAGCGTGATTCTGAAAGGAGACGGATCCGTGGGCGAATTCTACTCGGTAGCCTTTACGAAAGGACGACAGCAAGCCGATACGGGCACGAAAATGGTGCATATCGGAAAAAACACGAAAAGCACCATCATTTCGAAAGGCATTTCCGGGGGACGCAGCAACAACTCCTACCGGGGACTCGTGAAAATAAACAAGGGCGCCGAGCGGGCGCGCAATTTCTCCCAATGCGACTCCATGTTGCTCGGAGACCGGTGCGGGGCGCATACCTTCCCCTACATAGAAATCAAAAATCCCTCGGCGCAGGTGGAGCACGAAGCAACCACCTCGAAAATAGGCGAAGACCAGTTATTCTACTGCTTCCAGCGCGGCATTGGCGAAGAAGCGGCGATCAAACTTATCGTCAACGGATTTTGTAAGGAAATCCTCGCCAAACTTCCTATGGAGTTTGCCGTCGAGGCGCAAAAATTGCTGGATATCGAGCTGGAAGGCTCCGTAGGCTGACAGGCAGCGCCGGCAATGCCCTTGCGCAACGCGCGCATACGCGCCCTTTGCATACATAAATACATACGCAATCATCGTCAAAACATGGCCATTCTTCAAATCAATAATCTGCATGCCCGGATTGAGGAGCAGAACATCCTCAAAGGCGTCGATCTGACAGTCGGCGCAGGGGAAGTGCATGCAATCATGGGCCCGAACGGATCGGGAAAAAGTACGTTCGCCTCGGTGCTTGCGGGACGGGAAGAATTCGAGGTAACCGACGGCGACGCCCTGTACGAAGGACAGGACTTGCTGGATATGGAACCGGACGAACGGGCGCTCGCAGGCGTTTTCCTGGCCTTTCAGTACCCGGTCGAACTGCCCGGCGTAAGCATGAACAACTTCCTGCGGCAGGCCCTCAATCAACAGCGGGAACATCGCGGCGAAGAGCCGCTTTCGGCGGGCGCTTTTCTTAAACGCATGCGGGAGTGCGCCGCCCTCGTAGCGCTGGACCCGCAGCTCATGAGCCGCTCCGTAAACGACGGATTTTCGGGCGGCGAGAAAAAACGAAACGAAATTTTTCAGCTGGCCATGCTCGAACCGCGCCTCGCTATCCTTGACGAAACGGATTCGGGACTGGATATCGACGCCCTGCGCATTGTGGCGGACGGCGTGAACGCGCTCCGGCGCAGCGACCGATCCTTTGTCGTGATTACCCACTACCAGCGGCTGCTCAATTACATCGTCCCCGATATCGTACATGTCATGGTGGACGGCCGCATCGTGCGTTCCGGAGACAAGAGCCTTGCCCTGGAACTCGAAGAAAAAGGATACGACTGGATTCGGGAAGAAGCAGTGGCGGCGTAACCGCCGCGCGCCGACGTCCCGCGCCGCCCCCAGGAGCATACAGGATCATTACAGAAAAACCGGCGAGCCCGCCCCATCCAACTGATCGCGAATATGTCGCATCCCCACGCCCTCTCGTCTATCGAAGCATCGTTCGTCGATGCATTCGAAGCGCGCGCCGGCCAACTGGCGAAAAACGGACTGAGGCCGGCGCCTGACCTCCCCTTCGCCGGCGGGCCAGGACTTCGGCGGCAAGCCCTCGATCGCTTCCGCAGCCTGGGCGTCCCTTCCAGAAAGAACGAAGCCTGGAAATATACGCATATCCCCGAGGCGCTCGCCCGCGGCTTTGCCCTGCCCACCGACGATTCGCCGACCGATTCGTTGCCTGCGCAATGGCGGACCTGCCTGCTTCCCGACCTGGACGTCCATCTCGTCGTGCTTGTCAACGGACGTTTTTCGAGCAAGCATTCCCGGATCGGCGACCTCCCGGAAGGCGTCGTAATCTGCGGCCTGGAAACCGCGGCGACCGAGCGTCCAGAGATTCTTCGGCGACACCTGGGGCGCTATGCGGACTGGGAAACGGAAAGCCTGACGGCGCTCAACACAGCCTTTGCAAGCGACGGGCTGTTCGCATATGTTCCCAGGGGAACGGTCCTCGAAAAACCGATCCACGTACTCGATCTCCCGAAAACGAACGAACGCCTGTTCCTGCAACCTCGACGCCTGTTCGCGTTCGAGGAAAACACGCAAGTCAGGATGATAGATATGTGCTGCGGGCTGGCCGGCGAAGCCACCTTCACGAATGCCGTGACCGAAATTTTCGTGGGCAAGCGGGCCATGGTCGAGATGTATATGGTGCAAGATCCGGGCAACGACCACAGCGTCGTTTCGACCACGCATGCGTATCAAGAAGCAGAAAGCGCTTTCTCGACCACCACGGTAACGCTTAGCGGAAATGTGGTCCGGAACAATCTGAACGTGCTGCCCAACGCCCCGCATTGCGAAACGCACTTGTACGGCCTGTTTCTCCCCGCGGGCGACACGCAAGTGGACAACCGCACGCTCGTGGATCATGCGAAACCGGACTGCGTCAGCAACGAATTGTACAAAGGCGTCCTGAACGACCGGGCCTCCGGCGTATTCAACGGCAAAGTGTTCGTGCGGCAGGATGCGCAGCGCATCAACGCCTTCCAGGAAAACAAATCCATCATCCTGAACAGCGAAGCCACGATGAACGCCAAGCCGGAGCTGGAAATTTACGCAGACGACGTAAAATGCAGTCACGGCGCCACCACCGGCCAGCTGGACCCCGAAGCCTTGTTTTATCTGCGCTCCCGGGGCATGAGCAAACAACAGGCGCAGGGCCTGTTGCTGCATGCGTTCGCAGGCGACGTCCTCGACCGCATATCCATCGAACCGCTACGCGAAATGCTCGACGAACGCGTGACGCGCCTTTTTGGCGAATAACGCCGGGCGATCCAACGACACCGGGCAGCCGTCGCCATGCGGCGCCCTTGCCTTATTCACAGATACGAAGGCGGCGTCCATGAATGCCACCGGCGCAATACAAGACATTCCGGGGAAATTCGACCCCGCGGAAGTGCGCAAACTGTTCCCGGCGCTCCAGCGCGAAGTGTACGGAAAGCCCCTGATCTATCTGGATAACGCCGCCAGTTCACAGAAACCCCAGGCCGTCATCGACCGGCTGGTTCGGTACTACTCGTCGGAACACAGCAATGTGCATCGCGGCGTGCACTTTCTAAGCCGGGAAGCAACCGACGCCTACGAGGCGGCGCGCAAACGGGCCGCCGACTTCATCCATGCCCCCGCCGAATCCGCCGTGTTGTACACTCGGGGCGCCACGGAAGGCATTAACCTCGTGGCGTCCTCGTTCGGCCCCCTGCATGTCGGGCAAGGCGATGTGGTGCTCGTTTCGCACATGGAGCATCATTCCAACATCGTTCCGTGGCAAATGCTCTGCGAAGCGCAAGGGGCGCGGGTCCGGGCCATTCCCGTATCGGACGCGGGCGAAATCATCTACGAAGAATTCGAACGGCTGCTTGGCGAGCGCGTCCGCCTGCTGGCCATTGGGCATGTGTCCAATGCCCTCGGCACGATCAATCCGCTGAAACCCATGATCCAGCAGGCGCACGATATGGGCATACCGGTCGTCGTGGACGGCGCGCAAGCAGCGCCGCACATGAAAATAGACGTGCAAGCGCTGGACTGCGATTTCTATGCGCTCTCTTCGCACAAGATGTTCGGGCCAACCGGCGTCGGCGTCCTCTATGCAAAACCGGAGCACCTGGAAACCATGGCCCCCTGGCAAGGCGGCGGCGACATGATCGAAACGGTCACGTTCGAGCAAACGACCTACAGCGAACCGCCGCACAAATTCGAGGCGGGCACGCCGAACATCGCCGATGCGCTGGCGTTCGCCGAAGCCATAGATTTTCTGGAAGGGGTGGGTCAGGATCGCATTGCGGCGTACGAACGCGACCTGCTCGACTACGCCACCGGACAGCTTTTGCAAATCGAAGGCATTCGCCTGGTCGGAACCGCAACGAACAAGGCGAGCGTGCTTTCTTTTCTGATCGGCGACATACACCCCTACGACGCAGGAACCATTCTGGACAGATTAGGCATTGCAGTGCGCACGGGACACCATTGCGCCCAACCGCTGATGAGGCGGTTCGGCATACCAGGCACCGTGCGGGCTTCTTTTGCCCTGTACAACACGTTCGAAGAAGTGGACGCGCTGGTCGATGGCGTACGACGCGTCCGGGAGATGCTCGGGTAAACGCCGGAACTTGCGTGGCGAACATGGCGGCACAAGGAACGATTCGGGAACGCGCCCAGAACATCGTGGAAGAGTTCGGCCTCTTCGACGACTGGATGGGAAAATACGAATATCTCATCGAGATCGGGCAGGGCCTGCCCCCGCTCGATCCGCGCTACAAGACCGAAGAACACCGGATTCACGGCTGCCAGGCCCAGGTATGGGTTCATCCGGAAATGAAAAACGGGCTGGTGTTCTACGAAGGCGACAGCGATGCGCTCATTACGAAGGGCCTCGTAGCGCTGTTGATCCAGGTCCTGTCCGGGCAACCTCCGGAAGACATCGTCGAAACCGATCTGGCGTTTCTGGACGAAATCGGCATGAAGGATCACCTTTCGTCCACGCGAAGAAACGGCCTGGCCTCCATGGTCAAACAACTCAAGCGTTTTGCGCGGAGGCATTCGAAGACGGCGTAAGGCCCGGCGGCGCAGCGCCATTGGACAAAACAGGGCCATAACGGACTAAATTCCCGCATCGCAAACAGGCATTTTCCCGACGGACCCATGGAAGAAACAACATCGACCGAACAGAACGAGCAAGAAGAAAAGCAACAGGCGAAAGACCTTGAGGCCCAGGTCGTCGATGTGCTCAAAAGCATTTTCGACCCGGAAATTCCGGTGAATATCTACGACCTCGGACTTATTTATGAAATTCGCGTGAATAACAAATCCGTTTTTGTCCGAATGACCCTGACCGCCCCCAATTGCCCGGTTGCCGATGTGCTCCCCCAGCAAGTCGAGGCGGCCATTGGCATGCTCCCGGATGTGGACGAATCGACGGTGATCCTGACCTTCGATCCGCCTTTTTCTCCCGACATGATGTCCGAGGAAGCCCGACTCGAACTGGGATTCATGTAAGGGGCTCCATCGACCCGGGCCTGCCCGACGAGCGCCTTACCCTTGCGGGAAACGCCAGCGACGATGCAAGCAGATAATTTTTGCAATACCTATGCAATACAATGCATTGCCGTTGTAATGCGAACGTAACACATGGCGACGCATCTTTTTACAGGCAACCTTTTTCCGGGCTTCATGCTCACGCTGGCCGAATGGGAAGCGGTCGGGCTTTCGCTGCGCGTAGCGGCGGTCGCTGTGCTGATTACGGCGCCGATCGGGGTGGCGCTGGCGTATCTGCTCGCCCGAAATCGACTGCCGATGGCGTTCGTCGCGGAGAACCTCGTGCAATTGCCGCTGGTGCTGCCGCCGGTCGTGACGGGGTGGATATTGCTCATTCTGCTGAGCCCGGAAGCAGCCATCGGGGGCTGGCTGGAATCCGCGCTCGGGATACGCATCGCCTTTGGATGGTTCGGGGCCGCCGTGGCGGCGGGCATTGTCGCGTTTCCCCTGATGGTGCAAACCATGCGCGTCGGCTTCGAACAGGTCGATCCCTCCTGGGAAGAGGCCGGATATGTATACGGCGGCACGCGGACAGCCGTCTTTCGGCATGTCACGGCGCCGCTCGCGGGGCGGGCTATCGCCGCCGGCGTCGCAATCGCCTTTGCCCGCGCGCTGGGTGAATTCGGCGCGACCATTGTGCTGGCGGGCAACATTCCGTCCGAAACGCGTACGCTTCCATTGGCTATCTTTACGGAGATACATCGCATGGGCGGCGAGCGAGCGGCGCTGCGGCTCGTTCTGGTAGCGGTCCTGTTGTCCGTCGCCAGTCTTGCGGCGCATGCTGCGCTGCGGCGGCGCTTGCCGAGCCGGGCAGATCGTCCAGGCGCCTGACGGACCGGCGGGCCTTGTGATTCTCGCGGGTTTTCGAACCAACCTGGCCCTGGCCCGAATGTCCCGCCGCAAGCGAGCGAATCGTCATAATTCAAGAGGCGTTATGAAAGAGCGACTATCGAGCGACGACCTGACACGCATCCAGCAGGCGGTAGCCGAGGCGGAGCGCCGTACGTCGGGCGAAATCGTCCCGTACGTCGTACCGCGCAGCGATACGTACGAGGGGATCGCATGGAAAGGCGCAGGCATTGCCGCCGCGCTGGCGCTGGCTTGTACGGCAGCGATATTCCGATTCTATGAAGGATGGGGGCTGGCGTGGCTCCATACGGGATGGGGCACGGCTACGCTGGCGCTGGCTTCGGGCATGGCCGGAGGCGCGTTGAGCGCTTTCGCGCCGCCGCTTGGACGTCTGCTGGCGGGCTCCGCCTGGCTGACGCGGTCTGTGCACCGGCGGGCCATGAAGGCCTTTGTGGAGGAAGAGGTGTTCGCCACGCGGGAACGCACCGGCGTCCTGATCTTCGTATCGCTTTGGGAGCACCGCATCGAGGTGCTGGGCGATGCAGGCATTAATGCACAAGTGTCCGCGGATGACTGGACAGATATCGTGGCCTGCATCCGGGATGGCGTGCGAAGCGGTCGCTTTGCGGACGGCCTGGTCGAGGCTATCCGGATGTGCGGCGACCTGCTTGAAGCGAGCCAGGTCGAACGCCGCGACGACGACGCCAACGAATTGTCCGACGCACTGCGGATAGGCTGATATTCAGGCCGCTCTGACGATCTGCCATGGACGCCAACCTCACTCAACAGGCCGCGGCGCAGGGCAACGCCCGGGCCCAGTACAGATTGGGCAATATGTACGTCAAGGGCGTGGGCGTACCGAAAGACTTTGCGGAAGCGATGGCGTGGTTCCGGCAGGCCGCCATACAGAATCACGCCGGCGCGCAATTAAAACTGGGCATGCTGCTATTGCTGAAGTGCATGGTAGCGAAAGAGGGGGTCGAAGGCGCCCTTGAAGAAAGCCAGAAATGGCTTTACCGGGCGGAAGCGCAGGGATTGCCCGAAGCCGTGAACTTGAAACCGAAGTATGTGCTTGAACGCGGCGACGGACAAGCTTTGATGCGCATGATTCAGGATTACGACAAGTCGTCCGGCCTGGACGAAGACGACTGGGAGGATTTCGTCAAGCAGATGAAGGGGTAGTCTTCTTCGCCGCGCGACGCCGCAGTGCGACGGCGGCGCGCGCCTGTCTGCCTCCCGAAAGGCGCTTCACGACCGCGACGCCCCGAATCCGCCGTGTTTTTCGCTGATTTCAACGACGCCGCCATGCCGTACTTTACGCGTAAAAGCAAAGCGCTGATCAAAGTGGACTTAAGCAGAGCGTCCTAATAGATATGCATGATTCTTGATTCGCGCCCCGCATCCGACTCCAGCGCATAGACATATTGACCTTGAGCCAGATGGCCGGCGGTCCAGGACACCGCATGTGCGCCTGCAGGGTATGTCCCTGAAGCGAGCACGTCTACCTTGCGACCGATCATGTCGTATACCTCTATGCGTATGCGCCGGGCGGCGTCGAGAGTGAACCTGATCGTCGTAGACCGGCTGAACGGGTTCGGGTAGTTCTGCTCCAGCCCCAACGCCGCCGGCAGCTCGCCCGTCTCCGCAGAAACGATCTCGACGAGATTGCCTCCATCGTTGTCGAGCACCATGACTTCGACCATTACGGCGCCGCACGCTTCGTCGTCGTTCCGCCCCCCATAGTGCGCCACTGACACCATTATCAGTCCATACGCCTCCGCCTGATTGTCATCCACCGTCTTCACGTTCACGCTGCCTTGAATGGACACGTTATGCCTTGTTCCCTCTTCGCCGGGCACGAGAAAATCATCGCCGTTACGCTGGGACACCCGGAACATGACCTTGCCATTCTCTGGAGCCCGCCGAACGTCGAACGTAAAAACCGCGTCCTCGCCCTCTATGATCGTTCCGCCGCCATTGATGCAAACCTCATATTCCGGTTGCGGGCCAGCGGGCGGTTCGGGCAAGTTAGGCCTGTCGTCGACGATATGCACCGCGATGGTCAATCTTTCGCCGCCGTTGTTTACGAACAGCTCGCCCGCCATCCCAAGCTCGGCGTGATTCTCCGCCACGGGCGTAACCTCTCTTCCCCAACATCTATTTAGACGTACCCCTGGAAGAGTGCCTTCTTCATATCCATTCAAGTTACCGCCGCGCATAATCCAGTCAGGCCATACGTCTGGCTTCTTGTCCAGATCCCAGCCGTGAAATACCGGTCGGTCAACTCCCAGGCCTTCGGCTATATGTCTGCACAGCGTATTTTGCCCAGGACTATCAACGTAGTCGTTCGTTCCGCGAACAATGTAGAATGTCGCCTCGTACTCGCTCACGTACGTCCATGTGACGTCCTCCGTATTCTGATACTCCCATGTGACGTCCTGCGCCCCGATGGGCGCGGCGAAGAAAAACGCTATAGCGTATGCGAACCACCTGGAACCTGAATTCATCATTAACCGCGTTTGAGGTTACACAGTCAGTTATCGTTCCGGGTCGTGGCCATGGGCGGCGAAACCGCGTCTTACTACTGGCTTTGTCTTCCTCCGCCTGATGCGTCGGAAAAAAACCTGCCCGTGAACGGGTATCGTCTGCGGTTTCGCGCCGTTGATGTGCCCTGCATCCGCTGTCAACCAAAAACCGCATAAGCATTTATACGACATAAAAATGAAAAATTCAAGAAAAATAGCTCCGCGCCAAAATTTTTTTATAATTTTTATCTATCTTTCCCGGCCCCGAACCCGTACCGTCGCCACAGGCGCGCCGCCGCCGGGTCTCGCAGCAAGGCCAGGAAGCCCCGGGCGTCCTCCTGAAACGCGCTCCCCCGCACCACCGCCGCCGCGTACCGTATCCGGGGGCGACACGTCTCCGAAACCACCTCCTCTACCTGTAATTCCGGCGCCATGGCCGCGTCGGAAGCATACGCGATGGCCGCCCCTGCGGCGCCGGCTTCCACGGCGGCCACCGCCGCGCGCACATCGAGCGTCGGCGCAAGCCGGGGCGCAAGCGCCGCCCAGGTCCCTTCGCATAACAATGCCTCGCGGGCATACATCCCCGCAGGCGCGTGATCCGGGTCGGCGAGGGCGATGCGTTCGTTTGCGAAAGGCCCTCCATCCCGCCGCCGAACCTGCACGAGCCGGTTGGCGACAGGCAGTTCGACGGGCGGCAGAATGCGCCCTGCCGCATGCAAATAGTCCGTCCAGTCCGGGTGCGCGGAAACGAACAGGTCCGCGGCGGCGCCCCGCTCGATCTGCCGGGCCAGAAGAGAACTGCCCGCCACGTTCACCGTCACCGGCATGCCCGTCGCAACCTGAAACGTATCGGCGAAGGCTTCCATCGCATCCGTCAGCGACGCGGCGGCATACACAGTGAGGGCGGCTCTGGACGACGAGCGGCGGCATCCCGTACACAGCGCGGCGACGCACAAAAGCAGGACGAAACCACAGATCGCCCCGCTCGCCGGCCTCTTTGGCGACACGCTATGGGATACGCTGATTAAGTCCACGATGCTCATAGGCTGCGAGGAGTGCGCTGGCGAGAAATGACGAAGCAGGCGGTAGCGTGGCGGCCCCGCGCAGACGCAGCCGGCGCGCGCCGCGCAGTCCCCCGAAGGGCGCGTCACGGGCGCCCTGTCCCGAAGCCGCCGTGTTTTCCGCTGATTTCAACGATGCGAGCATGAGCCTGTGCCCGTTAACGCTGCGCGCTGAGCGAAGTGGTTTCGATCAGCGTATCCTATAAGGAATCTTCCGCATTCTGGCGGATGGCGCGTATCCAGGCCTGGGCTTGCCGCTGGTATGGAGAGCCGTCTTCGGCCAACGTCACGACCCGCTCGAACTGCTCCAGCGCTTCCTGGATTCGGTTGATGCGCAGCAAGAAAACGGCCCGATTGTAATTGGCGGCCAGATGATCCGGGTCCTGTTCAAGCGCGAGATTCGTTTGCCGGATCGCTTCCATGGGATTTTGCGGGTCGTACTGATAGGCCCAGCCCAGATCGGCCCGGACGTCCACATCGTTCGGGTTTTCGGCGAGCGCCTTCCCGAGCGCCTCGATGGCCAAGAGCGCCACATCGGTTTTGCGTTCGTTGTAAACGGCTTCCATCCAGGCATACAAAAGCCCGCCCGCATGGCGCCAGTCGGTCGCTGCGTCGGTGCGGCGGGCCAGGCGCTGCTGCTCAATGGCGGCCAGGTCCGCGCGGCCAATTTCTGTCAGGAAACGAACCAGTTCCCGCTGCGCTTCGAGGGCGCGCGTTTCGTCCCCGGAACGCATGGCCTCGCGGAGCGAATCCGCCGCGGGAGCATATTGCGCGGCGACAGGAATGGATTCGAATTCGTCGATGACGGCAGCCGCCCGCATTTCGGCGGGCATGGCGGCCGCGGGCGCCGTTTCGGGCTGAACCCGGCGCATGGACATCTCGCTGATCATAAACAGGGCAATCACAATCAGCACAGGGATACATATAAGAATGGCTATCCGGGCGCCAAGGGACCCTTTGTCCGATTCGTCCGGCGCAGGGGCTGCAACGGACAGCGTCTCGTCGGCGGATTCGGAACCCATCCATCCGCATAATTCGCACCGGTCGGCGCCTCCGGCCATACGGGCGCCGCAATCCACGCAAAAAACGTTATTCATCGGACGGACCGGTCTCGCTTTCAAGGCTGCTCTTGACCGCCGTATCCACTCTGCCGCGCAAACTTCTGGAAGGACGGAACATCGGCATGTAACACGCTGCAACCGGAATTTCCTCGTTCGTGCGCGGATTGCGCGCCTTGCGGGGACGCCGGCGCTGGACATGAAACGTTCCGAACCCCCGAAGTTCGACGCCTTCGCCCGACTCAAGGGCCTCCGAAACGCAGGCTATGAAGCCGTTGATAACCGCTTCTGTTTCGATTCGGGTCATTCCGGTGCCCGTGGCAATGCGTTCGACAATATCTGATTTCGTCACCGTCGTGGGAGGTTATTTCTATAGAAGCGCGCGATGGGGAGCGCCTGCTGCGCGTCCGCTTCCTTAACGCCGCGGCGGGCGCGTCGTTTCCGGACGCTCACTGCGAATTCAGGAACAAGCGACGGCGGAGGGCATACGTGTCCGGGTACGGTCATTGCCCTGATTTCTCGTCGTTCGCAGCGTATTACAGTAATTATATACGAATACGCCGAACGCCCCTTTCATGATGTACATTCGATACGTCGTTCCCCTGTTTCTCGCTTGTTTGCCGCCTGTAGCGAATGGGCAAACCCGGCAAGCAGCGGAACTCGCCTCCCCGGCTTCCCGCTTCGGTCCGCAGCAAGGAGATCGGATTCCCGTCGTGCAGTACGAAATGGACGTTACCGTACATCCGGACCGGCACGCCATGGAAGGACGTCAGCAGCTCACGTACGTCAACGCCTCTCCGGACACGCTCTCCCGGGTGTTCTACCATCTCTATTTCAACGCCTTCCAGCCGCATTCCATGATGGCCGAGCGGAATCGGGAATTGCCGGACCCCGACCCGCGCACGGCGCCCCGCATCTTCGAACTGGGCCCGGACGAAATCGGCTATCACCGCATCGAATCGCTGACGCAGGACGGCGAACCCGTATCGCACCACATTTTCGACACCGTTCTGGAGGTGGCGTTGGCCCGTCCCCTCCCGCCGGGCGGACAGACTGTTTTCGACATGGCGTTCGTTTCCCAAATCCCCCTGCAAACCCGCCGAAGCGGCCGGGACAGTCGGGAGGGAATCGATTATTCCATGACCCAATGGTATCCGAAACTCGCGCAGTACGACGCGCGCGGATGGCATGCGGACCCCTATGTCGGACGAGAATTCTACGCCCCGTTCGGCGCCTTCGACGTACGCATTACGTTGCCCTCCGAATACGTCGTGGGCGCGACGGGCGTCCTCCTGAACCCGGACGAGGTGGGCCACGGCTACGCAAGCGATTCGCTGTATACGGCGACGAGCGACTCGCTCACCTGGCGTTTTCATGCAGAAAATGTCCACGATTTCGCCTGGTCGGCGGACCCGGACTATCTCCACGACGTGCTTGAAACGGAGGCGGGCTACGTGATTCGCCTGCTCTACCAGCCGGACGTCGCCGCAGCCTGGCGAACGCTTCATGAAGTCGCCCCGAAGATCATGGCGTTCTTCGAGGAGCGCTACGGCCCCTATCTCTATCCGCAAATGACCATTGCGCAGGGCGGGGACGGAGGCATGGAGTATCCCATGATCACGCTGGTGACCGGCAAACGTTCCCCGCCTTCCCTCCACGGCGTAACCGCCCATGAAGTGGCGCATATGTGGTTCTACGGCATGATCGGGTCCAACGAAGCCGACCACGCGTGGATGGACGAAGGATTCGCGAGTTACGCCACGCGGGAAGCGCTGGCGCATATCCGCGAACAACCGCGCCCCTCCCACGCGAGCGCCATGTACGGCGTCCTGAACCTGAAGCGCTTCGGTCTCTTCGAGCCGTTGAACACGCCCAGCGACTGGTTCGATACGAACGCAGCCTACGGCGTGGCTTCGTATTCAGGCGGCGAGATGATGCTCGACATGCTGGGCTACGTCATCTCCGACTCGCTGCGCGACCGGTTTTTGCTCGAATACCACCGGCAATATGCGTTCCGGCACGCCGGCCCCCACGATGTGGAGCGCGTAGCCGAGCAGGCGTCGGGCATACATCTGGATTGGTATTTTCAGCAATTCGGGGACGCGAACCGGGACCTGAATTACGCCATACGACGATTCAGGAGCAACCCGCACGGACAGGAATGGCGCGCGACCATAACGTTGAAACGGCTTGGGCGGGCCGTCATGCCTATCGATCTGCAAATCACGCTTGAGGACGGATCGACGCGGTGGGCGTACATACCGCTCGGCGTCATGCGGGGGCGCAAACCAGTTCCCGAGGACTGGATCGTGGCGGAACCCTGGGCCTGGACCTCGTCTGAATACACGCTGGAAGTCATGCTGCCCGTCAAGCCCCGCCGCGCCGAAATCGATCCGCACCTGCGCACCCCGGACTCGAACCGGCTCGACAACGTCACCGGACGAGCGCGAGAATTTTCTTTTCTGCAACCCCCTTCTCCCAACATCCGCCGCTTCGACGTCGGATGGCGTCCGCTCGCGCAATACGCGCGCCACTGGGGGCCGGGCGTCGGGGTGCAATTCCGCGGAGCGTATGCGCTCACCGGAGAAACGCGAAAAAGAGCGGTGACGATCTGGCCGCAGGTGCTCTTTAGCAAAGGGGAAAAACCCGATATCGCGCCGTTCATACCGCCACATGCCGAAGCACCGGCGCTCAGCCTCTTTAACGGCGTCGATTACGATTTTTCCTACTCGAGCCATTATCTGAAGGGCTATCTGATCGACTGGTCCACCTGGAGCCGGAAACAGCTGGGCATTTACCAGACAGGCATGGAAGCTTCCTTTTCGCATCCGGAAGACCTCCTGAGAAAGCGCAGTCGCCGCGCCGCGATCGGGGCAAAACTCTATGGGCAGATAAACGACCGCGCCCTTGTCCGGAACGCCTCCGGCGCCTGGATGCAAAACATCGTTTCGCTATACGGCCGCCTGGAAGGGTCCAGCGACTGGTATCGATATGAATGGTTCGGAGAAGCGGGTACAGACGACAAGCCCTATGTCGCCAACCGAATGTCCATCGATTTGGCCGCGGGCGGCATGCCCATCGGTCCGTTCATGGGCTCCGTGCGCCTGTTCATCGGAGCTGGAGACCCGGACAACCTCTCCCCGGACAAACGATTCCCTTTCGGGGGGGTATCGATCGAGGAACAATGGAACAATGCGGCCTACCGCAACGTGGAGGCGCTTTTCGAAGCGCCGCTTCGCGACGCAAACTGGGTGGCCTTCGGCAACCCGGGACCGGTCGCCTACATGCGGCAAGCGGAACCGTACGCCCAACGGCGGCGGATGAACCGTAACGACGAACGTCATAAGGACGGTAACGACCGCGCGGCAGAGGAGCCGTTCTTTCTGGGGGCCACGGAAATGCTCGCCTTCAGCGCGCGGCTGCTTGCCCCCCGACTGCAAGGCCCGCCTCTCTTGCGCCCCCTTCGGCTGGAACTGTTCATGGGAGTCGGAAACATTGGAGATTTGAAAGAAAAACAGCGCGGCGACCGCAAAAAAATCCTGATGGACGCAGGACTGGGCGTCCGGTACGACCTGAATCGCTTGCGGGGATTCGACCGGTGGATCAAACAATCCGATGTGCTGTCGGACCTTATGCTCGTCGCCCGTTTTCCCTTGTGGGCGAACGATTACGCATATGCGGACAGCGACCAGGCGTTCGCATTCCGCTGGCTGCTCGGCGTCCAGATCGACCGTCTCCCCTGGGACTAACGCGCCCTCCCATTGCACATTCCGGCACATCCCGACGAAAAAATGTTTCGCATATCGACCCATTCCGTAACCCATGCGGCGCTTGCCCTTCTGACCACCGCCGCGCTATGCGCCCTGACGGCCTGCGGCGGCGGAGCGCCGGAGCAAAGCGGCGACGAAAACAAAGCCGAAGCCATCATACGGCAGGCGGCGCTTGCGCACGGAGGAGAACATGTCGACCGGGTGAAAATCGACTTCGACTTCCGCGAATATCATTACGCCATCACGCTGAACGGAGAATTTTTTCAGTACGAACGCGAACGCCCGGACTCCGCCGGATACATCCGGGACGTACTGAACAACGACGGCTTCTATCGGGAAATCGACGGCGCGCGCGCGACCCTTTCCAGAGAAGCCGACTCCAGCTACGCCTCCTCGCTCAACGCCGTGGCCTACTTCATGCTGTTGCCCTTCAAGTTGACCGACGACGCGGTACAGGCCCGATACCTGTCCGAGGACGACATACTTGGCGAACCGTACCACGAAATCGAGGTCACTTTCCAGCGGGACGGCGGCGGCGACGATTACCAGGATCGATACGTGTACTGGTTCCACCGGGACCGCCATACCATGGACTATTTCGCCTACGACTACGAAACGAGCGATGCGGGAACGCGTTTCCGGAAAGCCTACAACGCGCGCGCCGTGGGCGGCATTCGCTTTCAGGATTACGTGAATTTCACCTCGGAAACGATCTCCATGCCGGGGGATCCCATTGAGCGCATGGACAGCCTGTTGCATGTTCAGGAACTGGATACGGTGTCCGTCATCGAAAAAACGGGCGTTGTCGTAGAGAAAATCGGCGAATAGATGTGCTCCCGGTCGTATATTCCAGATATTCCAACCACCCTTACCCTATCACCACCACAGCAAACACTATGTCTGTATCCATGCACCGCACCCTGCTTCCCCTGCTCGTTACGGCAGGCCTCCTCGTTTTCGGCGCGCGCTCCGTCGCCGCGCAGGACGTCATTCCGCCGCCTGACCCGATGAGTCCGCGGGCCGTTGCCCAAACTTCATTCAGCGACGGAACCTACGCCAGCATCCACTACGGATCGCCCCGGAAACGCGACCGGGAAATTTTCGGCGGCCTGGTTCCGTTCGGAGAGGTTTGGCGTCTGGGCGCCAACGAAGCCACGGAAATGACCGTGACGCAAGACGTCCAGCTCGGAGGCATGGATCTGGCCGCAGGCACCTATGCCGTCCTCGCCATCCCGAACGAGGAGTCATGGACCTTGATCGTAAATGCAGGCCTGGGCATGTGGGGAGCCTTTGCCTACTCGGAGGAGCATGACGTCCTGCGCCTGGAAGCCCCGGTAAGCATGACCGAAGATATTCACGAAGCCTTTACGATCAACCTCGAAGCCAATGAGGAAGGCTCTGCGGCCGCGCTGTCCATGATGTGGGATCAGACGAGCATCTCGGTTCCCGTAACGCCTGCGGAATAGTTCGGGGCTATATTTCCGACAGATTCTTCCGGCAAGACGTCGCCTCGCAAGGCGCCTCGTCGCAATTATGATGCGGACACGCCATGCAGTTTTCGGGGCTTGACGTCGAAGCGGAAGGCACAGGCATATCGCGCCCGTTAAGCCGCCAGGTCAATCTCCTTGGCGCGCTACTCGGGCAGGCCATACGCCAACAGGCGGGACAGCACATCCTTGACCTGACGGAGGAGTTGCGAATGCTCTGCAAACAGGCGCTGGCGGAGCAAAGCCCGGCGCCTCGCATCCAGGCCAAGCGCCGCATTGCGGAACTCGGCAACGAAGAAATTCTCTGGATGCTTCGCGCCTACACCGCGTTCTTTCATCTGGTGAACCAGGCAGAGCAGGAAGAAATCATTCGGATTAACCGGGACCGGGCGCAGGCCGGGTCGCCGGAAAATCCCCGGGCGGAATCCATCCTTGAGGCCATCCGCTATCTCAAGGAGCAGGGATATTCCCGCGAGGATGTGCTGGCGCTCCTCCGACAACTGGATATCCAGCCCACGCTGACTGCGCATCCCACCGAAGCGCGGCGACTCAGCATCCTGTACAAGCAGCAGCACATCTCCCGGATATTGTCCCGATTGAACCGGGAGCAGCTGACGCCAAGAGAAAACGAACAGGCCCTGGCGGATATCCAGAACCAGATATCCCTGCTGCTCTCCACCGACGAGATTCGCGCGGACCGGCCCAGCGTAGACGACGAAGTGGATCAGGGGCTTTATTTCCTGCGCAACGCGATTCGGGAAACCGTCCCGGACATATACGCCGACATACGACGGGGACTGCGCGCCTATTACGGAGCGGCGGGCGACGTCCCCGTATTTTTGCGGTACCGATCCTGGATCGGCAGCGATCGGGACGGCAATCCCAATGTCACGGCGGACGTAACGCGGCGGACCTTCGCCAAACAGCGCCTTGCCGCCCTCCACATCTTTCGCGACGAATTGGTGGAATTGCGGCGGGAGCTCAGCATTTCGGACCGGCAAGTTTCCGTCCCGCGTACGCTGTACGACGCCATTGCCGCCGATGCGAAAGCGATCGACCTCGACGCAAGAAGCAAACGAATCTACCGCCACGAGCCCTATCGGCTCAAGATAAGTTACATGCTGGAGCGTATGCTCCGGCTTGCGCAGCAGGCGGAAACCGGGCGGGACGGGGACGGACTTCGCGAGGGGCGACGGGAAACAGGCCATGCATGCGACTATGCCAGCGCGGCTTTTGTCGAGGACCTGGAGCTCATCCGGAAATGCCTTGTCGAAACAGGCTACGAGACCTGCGCCGAAGCAGGCCGCTTGCAGCGCATGCTGGTGCGGGCGCGTACGTTCGGCTTTCATATGGCGGCGCTCGACGTACGGCAGCATAGCAGCATACACGAGCAAGCCGTCGCCGCCATCCTGCGCCTCGCAAACGCGTGCGACGAGTACGCCAGCCTCGACGAAGCCGAAAAAATTGCGCTGCTGGCCGCCGAACTGGAAAATCCACGCGCCCTGTCGCCTCGCGACGCGGACCTACCCGACACGGCGCGACAAGTCGTGGAAAGTTTCGAGGCGATCCGGGAAATTCTCCAGCAAGAACCGGCCGCCATGGGCAGTTACATCATCAGCATGACGCATACGGTGAGCGACGTGCTGGAAGCCCTGTTGCTGGCGAAGGTGGTTGGACTCTGGCGCATACAAGACGGAACCCTGTATTGTCCTCTTGATATCGTACCTCTCTTCGAAACGATAGAGGACTTGGCCGAGGCGGATACGCTCATGGCTGCGCTCTTCGCCAACCCCGTGTACGCCCGACATCTCGAATCCCGCGGACGGTTCCAGGAAATCATGCTGGGCTACTCGGATTCGAACAAGGACGGCGGATACTGGATGGCCAACTGGGCGCTGCACAAGGCCCAGAAAGCTCTTGGCGTCGCATGCCGGGATCACGGGGTCTCGCTACGGCTTTTTCATGGGCGAGGCGGTACGGTCGGACGCGGAGGCGGCCGGGCCAATCAGGCTATTCTCGCCATGCCCCCCGTCGTGCATAACGGACAAATCCGGTTTACCGAACAGGGCGAAGTGATCTCTTTCCGGTATGCGCTGCCGGACATCGCCCGACGACACCTCGAACAGATCGTCAGCGCCATGATCGTAAGCACGGCTTCGGGAGCGCAGCGCAACGGAAAAAACGACTACGGAACCGACGCTGAAAATGTCGAGACGCTGGACCGCATCGCCGAACGCTCCATGGAAGCCTACCGAACGCTCATTGAAGATCGGGCGCTGTGGCCATGGTACGCCCGTGTTACGCCTATCGAGCAGATAAGCCGCCTGCCCATTGCTTCCCGTCCGGTTTCGCGGGGCTCCGCGCACGAAGTGCACTTCGAATCGTTGCGGGCCATTCCGTGGGTCTTCGCATGGACCCAGACCCGGTATACGCTGCCGGGATGGTTCGGGACGGGCCGCGGCCTGACCGCATTCACGGCGGAAGACCCGGAAATCCTCTCCCGGCTCCGGGCGCTGTACCGGGAATGGACGTTCTTCGGCGCCGTGGTGAACAGCGCGCAACGGGAAATGGCGCGAGCGCGATTCGATATAGCGCAACATTACCGGGAACTGGAAAATTTCCCGGAGGACGCCCGCATTCACCAGCAGATCGAAGATGACTTTCGCAAGGCGCGCGATATGATTCTCCAGATCACCGGACAAAGCGAATTGCTCGACAGCAACCCGGTCATCCAGAAATCCATCTTCTTGCGGAATCCCTATACGGATGTGCTCAACCTGCTACAGGTCGAACTCATAAAGCGGCACCGGGCCGCCGGAGACGAAGAAACGCAGGATGCGCTGCGGCACGCCTTGTTCCTGAGCATCAACGGAATCGCGGCGGCCATGCAGAGTACGGGGTAGGGAAAGGGAACGACAGCGCGCATTTTTTCTTCAGGGCATCCGGGAAATTGCGGGGGCATTGCGCGTCGTCCAGTCCAGGGACGCTCTGATTACGTCCGCATAGATTCAGGGCATCCTCAAAAATCTTCCTCGTCCTCTACCCAAAAATCCCACCCTTCCTCGTACGCCCACAAACCCCGCCCCTCTTCGCGAGCCTCCCGTTCGTATTCCAGATACTCGTCGCTGTATTCAAACGGAATTCCCGAGTAGATGTTCGCATAGCCATCGGCGACAAGGCGGTCGTTTACCCGGTACAGGCGGCGGCCGTACTCGTCCAGCACCCATACGTACGCCAGCGTTCGACCGTAGCGGTCTGTCCTGGACTGAGAGCCGTATTCCAGTTCGACAGGCATGCCCAACGCCAGTTCTTCAGCATACGCGCTGGCGCGGCGACCCAACTCCCGGATCGTTTCCCGATCCATGCCGCTGCGCTCGGCGTCCCTGCCCAGTTTGCCGGAAGGATGCGTCTCCGGCGTATCTATGCCTATCAAACGCACCCTCGTTCCGTCCGAGAGTTCGAATGTATCCCCGTCGACAATGCGCGTAATCGTCGGCGTTGCAACATCGTCATACAGATCGGGCGCAAGCGCACGGTCCGCATCGGCAGAAAAGCCGCTCTGAAATTCTTCATCTAAAAGAGACAGCAGCCCAAGATCGTAGTAATGCGACAGGGGCAGGACGCCGGCGTTGTCGTCATAATGCTGCGGATCGCACGGAGGAAGCGCCGGCGCCTCCTCCGATAGAGCCTCCAGCGGATTCATGCGATCCCACATCTTCACGACCAGGTTGGCGGCGAGAACCACAATCAGCGTTAGAAGGAGCGCGCGCAGCGTCATGATTTCAAAAGGATCGTCAGAAAAAACCGGTTATTTTCGCAAATCCACCAGCAACCTCCCCCGGATATCGCCGGACAAAAGCCGTTCACTATACGAAGGAAGATCGTCCAAACCGATGGTATCCGCAAGAAGATGCTCCGCCCGATCATCCGTCATCCATCGGGCCAGACGCGCCCAGGCCTCCCGCCGCGCGGGAACGGGACAGGTATTCGTATCCACGCCGATCAGGCGCGCGCCGCGCAAAATGAACGGAAACACCGTGGTATGCAGGGCATGCCCTCCCGCCAGCCCGCAGGCCACGGCTACTCCGTGACGCTTCAGGCCCGCGAGAATCGCCTCAAGCGTTTTCCCGCCTACGGCGTCCACCGCCCCGGCCCACTGCCCGGAATCCAGCGGACGGGCGGCGCCGGCGGCAAGCGCTTCGCGTTCGATAATCCGGTCCGCGCCAAGCCAGCGCAGCCAGTCATGGACGTCCGGGCTTCCGGTAGACGCCGCCACGCTGTATCCCGCCGCATGCAATAGCCCCACGGCAAAACTTCCCACCCCGCCCGAAGCGCCCGTCACCAGCGCTTCGCCCCGGTCCGGCTTCACGCCATGCGTCTCCAGTTCCATCACGGCCAGCATGGCTGTAAGCCCTGCCGTACCGGCCAGCATGGCCTTGTCCAGGGACATGCCCTCAGGCAACGGAAGCAATTTGGCCGCATCCACGCGCTGCGCCTCCGCATATCCGCCCCAATACGATTCGCCAAGGCCCCATCCCGTACCAATCACCGGATCGCCCGGCGCATACGCCTCGGAATCGGAAGCCCGCACCTTCCCGGCAAGGTCAATCCCCGGCACGAACGGCCACGCGCCGCGGATAATCTTGCCCCGCCCGGTAATAGCCAGCGCATCCTTGTAGTTGAGTCCCGAATACCACACGTCGAGCAGCACATCCCCCTCCGGCAAGCGAGATTCGTCTATCTCGCATACCGACGCCTCCACCTGGCCCTCCCGACTATTCAGCAAAAGCGCTCTCGTCATGCCGCCCGCCCGCCGTCGTCTTCAAAATCAAGCGCGGCGGAATTGATGCAGTACCGCAACCCGGTGGGATTCGGGCCGTCTTCGAACACATGGCCAAGATGAGAATCGCACCGGGAACACAACACCTCCGTGCGCACCCTGCCCCCGCTGAGGTCTTCCTGCGTTTCGACAGCGTCTCCGCCTTCAGGCTGGTAAAAACTGGGCCATCCGCAGCCGGAATCGTACTTGGCGTCGGAGTCGAAAAGCGTCTGGCCGCAGGCGGCGCAAACATAGGTCCCGTCTCCCTTATGATCGCACAAGGCGCCGGAAAACGCTGGTTCAGTGCCCTTTTTCCGAAGTATCCTGTACTGTTCGGGAGAAAGAGCAGCTTTCCATTCTGCCTCGGACTTGCTGATTTTTCTGGTCATATCGTAAAGCCGGGTTGGCGAAGGTTTGGCGGCAAGATGCGCTCCCGCACGGAAACGTCCTGTAAAATACCGAAAAAAAGAGCGCTTTGCGGATGAACGATTGCAAAACGGAACGCTCCGCACTGCTTCGTCATTCCTTGCCAGCGCACGCCTGTCAGCCCTGAATATTTGCGGACTTAATCAGAGCATCCTTACGAAACCCAAAATGCTTGCTTGAAATGGGTCACGACCGGCTCGGCGTTTTTTCGCAGTACGACGGCAACCACATCGAACCGGCACGGCGCCTGCTCCATGCGTTGCTCTCGCAACCAGGCCTGCGCCGCCTGTGCGATGCGGCGCTGCTTCGTTTCCGATACGGCTTCCTCTGGACGTCCGAATCCGAAACCAGAGCGGGTTTTTACTTCGACGAACACGATCTCCCCTTGCCGGGACCGTGGGTCGGGAGCGGCAGGCAATGCGCGGCATATCATATCCAGCTCCAGGCGCCCGAACCGGTAATTGCGCTGGAGAATGCGGTACCCGATCGTTTCCAGATACGCCGCGGCGACGTCTTCTCCCCGGCTGCCTATGTTTTTTCTATGTCTGGACATAAGGATGCTCTGATCAAGTCCACTTCGATCAGCGCTTCACTTTCGTGCGTAAAGAACGACATGACGGCGTCGTTGAAACCATCAAAAAACACGGCGGATTCGGGTCGCCTCGGTTGTGAAGCGCCCTTCGGGAGGCAGACAAGCGCACGCTGGCTGTGTCATTCCTCATTATGCGGGGCCTGCCGCATTGCTTCGTCATTCCTTGCCAGCGCACGCCTTTCAGCCTCTGAATCTTTGCGGACTTGATCAGAGCATCCATAAGGTTCCCAGGCCATCCGCAAGACGTACCGCCCCCGAAGCCTCGCGTTCCGGCAGGCGACAATTCCTGCCCGAAACCCCGCGCGGCAAACGCGCCGTGGCGAAACCCTTGCTTTCTTCGTACTTTGGAACAGATAATTGCACTTTCCGCCGCCGTGTCTGCTATCATAACGCTTACCACTGACTTCGGGACGCAGGATGCGTATGTCGGGGCGCTCAAAGGCGTACTGCTTCGCTTGTGCCCCGACGCGCGCATCGTGGATATTTCGCATGCGATCGCACCGCAGGACATCATGGAATGCGCCTTCGTACTGCGTGAGGCCGCCTGGTGCTTCCCGCCCGGCGCCATACACCTCGCCGTGGTGGATCCAGGCGTGGGGACGGATCGGCGCCCCATAGCGCTTCGTTGCGGCGAGCACTTTTTTACGGGACCGGACAACGGTATTTTTCCGCTGGTCCTCGACGGAGCGATCCCCAACGCCTGCGTGCAACTCGACCGACCCCGGTACTGGCGCAACGATGCGCCCTCGCAAACCTTTCACGGACGCGACATCTTCGCGCCTGCAGCAGCCCATCTCGCCAACGGCACGCCCATCGAACGCCTCGGCAGCGCCATCGACCAGCTGACCCCCATGAAATGGGCGCTGCCCATCATGGACGATCAAGGCGTACAGGGATGGATAGTGCACATCGACCGTTTCGGGAACTGCATCACGAATATTTCTCGCGAGATGGTCGAGGAGCGACAAGCGGGCAGACCCATCAAGTGCTTTGCGGGCAACACCATCCTCGAAGGCGTCCAGCCCACATACGCCTCCGCGGAGACCGGAGAACCCCTTTTGCAGTACAACAGCAGCGACCTGCTCGAAGTGGCGGTCAATGCGGGCAACGCCGCGCAGCTCCTCGGCATTCGCAAGGGCAATCCGGTAAATATCCTCTTTTCGTAAACCCGGGCGCAGCCTGCAAAAACGCCGGCCTGCCTGTTCCCGAAACCCTCGAAACCCGCATCAGGGCTTCTGCGCCGCCGGGATCGTAATCCGAAACGTGCTTCCCTGATCGGGTCGCGACTGCAAGAGCGCAAGGCGCCCGCCGTGGTGGTCTTCCACAATGCGGCGGGCCAGATTCAGGCCAAGTCCCCAACCCCGTTTTTTGGTGCTATACCCGGGCCGAAATATATTTTTCCAGTTTTTCCGATCAATGCCCTTGCCCGTATCGCGTATATCTATCCGGATGTTGTTTTCCATTCGGGACGCCTGCACATGGATGGCGCCTCCGGTCATCTCCATCGCGTCCAGCGCATTCTTCAGCAGATTCTCTATCACCCATTCGAACAGCTCGGCGTTCAGCGGCGCATACAACCCGCCGGCTACATCCATTTGCAATTCGACGAATCCGGTTCCCTGGGGAATGCGCTTGCGCACATAATCCGCCGCCGCCTCAATGACCGGCGCCACCGCATCCACCTCCAGCCTGGGCATGGAGCCTATATCCGAAAATCGGGCCGTGACCCGCTCAAGGCGCGCCACGTCACGCTCCATTTCCTGAAATGCGCCCTGCTTTTGCTCGCGGGACAGCGCATTGCCTCCAAGCAACTCGACCCACCCCATTAAACTGGAAATCGGGGTGCCCAGCTGATGCGCCGCCTCCCTGGCCATGCCAACCCACAGGCTGCTTTGCTCGCTGCGGCGCACATACGAAAATCCGAAATACCCGATCAGGATGAAAAAGGCCACAAACAACAGTTGTAGAAACGGAAAAATCCGGAGCTCCCGAATCAACCTCGAATCATCGTAGAACACGTATTGCGTGAACGATTCCGGAGGCTCGCCATATTCGATCGCGATCGGGTCGTAATCCTGCGCCATGGCGCGCGCGCGTTCGTTCAGGCTGCGCAGCATGTCGGCTTGCTCCTCGGGGGACAAGCCCCCTATCGAATCCGGCGTCGATACATGCCGCCAGGATACGGGCATCGATTGCGTCGAATCTATGATGATCGCGGGAATGCCAAATTCCCCCTGCAATATGATTTCGCCGGCAAGCGTTACATCGTCGGCGGGGGGCATGGCGCGGGACCAGGCGAGCGCGCTGCGATACCGGGACAGGGCTTCGGGGGAAATAGCGCCGTCCGACTCCGCAGCCGCGGCCAGTTGCTGTTCTATTTCGGCGAAAACGGGGATATGCGGATTTTCCCGGGGCGCCGCCAGGCGTTCCTGCGCCGACGCCCATAAATGAATCGCGAACTGCTCGCGTTCGCGCAACCGGTCCACGGAATGGCGGGTGTACGCAAGCGAAGCGACCGATATGAGCACGGCCAGTACGATCAGGCCGAGTTTGAGTCGTACGGAATGGCGATACGCCTTCATGGTCAGGCCTCCTGCGCTGTTCGATGGCCATAGAGCGGGGCTGTTACCCCCCGGCGCGGACGGAAAAAGCGGCTGCGGCCTCTTCCAAAATGATCTGGTCTCGCTTGGGACCTGTCGAAATCATGGAAATACGAACGCCAAGCGAGTCGCTCAAAAAACGCGCGTAACGCTGCGCGGCAGGCGGCAAATCGTCCATATGTCTTGCGCCGGTAATATCTTCGGACCATCCTTCGAAGGAGACATACACGGGTTCCACTTTTTCAAGCGTTTGCACCTCGCTTGGAAAACGCGTCGTTTCTTTGCCGTCGTACCGATAGGCCGTACACACCTTGAGGGTGTCCAGCCCCGTCAGCACATCCAGCTTGGTGATAACCAGCTCGGTGAGCCCGTTGATCATAGAGGTATGCCGGAGCGCGACCAGGTCCAGCCACCCGCACCGACGGGGCCTGCCGGTGGTTGCGCCGAATTCGTCGCCCGCCTCGCGCAAACGCTCCCCGATCGCATCGTCCAGTTCCGTAGGAAACGGTCCATTGCCCACGCGCGTGCTGTACGCCTTTACGATCCCGATGACCGTATCCACCGCCGTAGGAGGTATGCCCAGCCCCGTGCAACACCCTCCAACGGTAGGATGACTTGAAGTCACAAACGGATAGGTCCCAAAATCCACGTCCAGCAAGGAACCCTGCGCTCCTTCGGCGAGGATGCGTTTGCCCGCCCGCAGCGCCTGTCCCAGGTATTGCGACGTATCCGTAACGAATGGATCGATCAGGTGGTCGAATTCCACATATTCTTCGATAATCTGCTCCACGTCAAGCCCGTCGGCGTCGTATACGCCGCGCAGCACAGCGTTCTTTTCCTCGATCGCGCGCTTGAGTTTACGGCGCAACGTATCCCTGTCCAGCAAATCCACTACGCGGACGCCGGTGCGCGCAAACTTGTCCACATAGGCCGGACCAATGCCGCGTCCGGTCGTGCCAATGGCGCCGCTGTCGCGCATCCGTTCGCGAGCCTCCTCAATGCGCTTGTGGTACGGCATGATGAGATGCGCATTGTGCGAAATCAGCAGCCGCCCGTCCACATCGTACCCGAGATCGCGAATCATGCGAATTTCCTCCATGATCGCCACGGGATCCAGCACGACGCCGTTCCCGATCACGCACGTCACATGTTCATGAAAAATGCCGCTCGGAACGAGGTGCAACACAAACGTTTCGTCTCCCCAACAGATCGTGTGCCCCGCATTGGCTCCGCCCTGATAGCGCGCTGCAATGTCCGCATCCGCACTCAGCAGATCGACGATCTTGCCCTTGCCTTCGTCCCCCCATTGCGTTCCTATGACAACATTAACACCCATTCCAACCGAGTCTTGACGCGTTGCATCGTGGGACGCCGCCACATTTTCGGCGCATTGAAAAGATTGCGGACAAAGGAAACGGCTTGCATTGCGGGGGCAATACCCAACTTGCGCGGAATGTCCCGCCACCCGAAACGAAAGGTCCTGCTATGCCGGCGTTGGCGGATCCTCCTCGTAGCCAAGCACTGCTTCGTCTACGGATTCGTAGTGTTTAAATACCCTATCGAGGCGCGTAATCGCCAGCGCCGACCGAATGCCGTCGTTCGAACCCGCCAAACGAAAATCGCCTCCGGCGTTGCGCATCGTGGTCATCGCGCTGATAAGCATGCCCAGACCGCTCGAATTCATGAACCGGACCCGAGACATATCGCCCACGACATAGCGCTTGCCTTCGTCTTTCAATTCGTGCAGCCGATCATGCAATTTCGCGCCGTCGGGGCCACCCAGAATGTTGCCCTCCAGCGACAGAACCACTACGCGCCCCTGTTCCTGCACATCGTATTTCATGAAGACCTCTCGGGATTCATTAACAGCGAAGCGGGCCGCATGCGAGACTTAGTCAGGGTACCCTGAAATTCACCGGCGAGCCGCCTTCATGCGCATCCTGAGCTCCACCACAACCGGCGAAGCCACGAAAACGGAGGAATACGTACCGATCGTAACGCCCAGAATAAGACCGAAAGCAAAACCGCGCAGCACCTCTCCGCCAAAAATAAAGAGGACCGCCACGACGAGCAAGGTCGTACCGGACGTGACGATCGTCCGGCTAAGCGTATTGTTGATGGAACGATTCACCAATTTATCATACGTCTCCGTCTTGAAAAGATTCGAATATTCCCGGATCCGGTCGAAAACCACCACGGTGTCGTTAAGCGAATATCCCACGATGGTCAGAAACGCAGCGATAATCGCCTGATCGATCTGAAGCGAAAACGGCAGGACGCCGGCCCCCAGCGAGAAAATGCCCAGCGTGATCGTGACGTCGTGAAACAAGGCTGTCACCGCGCCTATCCCGAACCGCCATTCGAACCGCAACAAAATGTAAACGAAAACCACCAAAAGCCCCCCGAGAATAGCCCAGATGGCCCCTTGTTTCAGGTCTTCGGCGAAACGCGGCCCCACCACATCGGTTTTGACCACTTCCGGACTGGATCCCGGGAAAGATTCCGAGATGCCTTCCACGATCCGGTTCTGCATTTCCGAAATGTCTCCTTCGGCGGGCGCGCGAATGAGTATCTGTCCGGCGCCGAACGTTTTCACCTCCGGCTCGGACCCCAGCGCAACGGCCAGCTGCCCGCGCACGGCCACCGGCTCCAGTTCAATCGGGCTTGCCACCACGAACTCCATGCCGCCCTGAAAGTCGATGCCCACTTCAAGGCCGCGCGCAAGCAGCGACCCGATGCTTAACAGGAGAAGGATCCCGGAAAGGACATACGCCTTTCGCCGGTTGCCTATGAAGTCGAAATTGGTGTTTTCAAAAATTCTCATCGTTCTGTCTTTATCGAAAGCCCGTCGGCGGATGCTGAACGCCCCGAAACGCCATCACCCGTAACCAATGTGCATGCGCCGCTTAATCACCATATAGTCGAACACGATCCGGGACACGATAATGGCCGTAAACAGCGACGAAAGGATGCCGGCCATCAACGTCACCGCAAACCCCTGAATGGGGCCTACGCCAAACGAATACAGAATAGCCCCAACGAAAAACGTGGTGATGTTGGCGTCGAAAATAGCGCTGAACGCCTTCGAATATCCGGCGTCGATGGCCGCCTTCAGCGTCTTGCCGGTAGCGCGTTCTTCGCGTATTCGCTCGAAGATCAGTACGTTTGCGTCCACGGCCATGCCGATCGTCAACACGATGCCGGCAATGCCGGGCAGCGTAAGCGTCGCCTGAAACGCAGCCAGTATTCCGAAGATGAAAATGATATTGAACAACAAGGCCAGGTCCGCAACCAGTCCGGCCGTCCGGTAATAGAAGATCATGAACAGCGCCACCAGCCCAAGCCCCACCATGACCGAAATGAATCCGGCCCGGATGGACGCCTGGCCCAGGCTCGGCCCCACCGTACGCTCCTCGACGATATCGACCGGCGCAGGCAACGCGCCGGACATGAGCACGGTCACGATGTCTTGCGCCTCGTCCCGGCTTCCCAGCCCCGTAATGGACGAACGCCCGCCTACGATGCGATTGATGACAGTCGGGTACGAATACACCACGCCATCCAGCACGATGGCAATGTTCTTGTTGACATTCGCCCCGGTCAGCCGGGCCCAGGTGCGCGATCCCTCTGAATTCATCACCATAGTGACTTCCGGCAGATTCAGCTCGTCGAAATCGACGCGGGCCGAGGTGATCACCTCGCCCGACAATTCGACCTGATCCCTAACGCCCAGCAAGTAATACATTTCCAGGCCATCCTCTGTCGTCCCGGCGGGATTTGCGTCATAAAGCAGGTCCACGCCTGCCGGAAGCGCACCCTGCACGGCGGGGACCGAAAGCAACTCCCGAACGCGCGCCGTATCCTGCTCCGAAACCAGTCCGAACCGTACGCCCTGTCCAACCGGCTGCATAGCGTCCAGCAGCGAATTCGTCGGTTCGTCTTCGTCCGGTTCGTCAAACAATTCCTCAGCGGTCAACGTCGAATCGGCCTCCGCGTCCTCTTCTTCCTCGTCCTCCACCATGGTGATCTCCACATGCACATTGTAATGGTTGATCGCCTGCTCCAGCGCGCGGGCCAGCTCCTCCGGTTCGGCCATGAGATGAAACTCGAGGCGGGCCGTGCCTTTCAGCAAATTGCGCACGCGCTCGGGATCGTCGATGCCCGGCAATTCGACCACCACGCGCCGCGCGCCCTGTTTCTGGATGGACGGCTCCGTGACGCCGTAGCGGTCCACGCGGTCCCGAATAATGGAAATAGCCCGATCAATGGCGTTGTCGGCCTGCCCCAGAAGATATTGCGACACCTCGGCGTTCGTAGACCGGCGCGTAATCCCGGCGTCGGAGTCCCGAAAATATCGGGACAAACGCGCATCGGGGTCGCGCTGCTCGAACTCCATCGCAAACGCATCAATGATGGAATTGCCCGTCTCGTCCGCCGTTGAGCGCGCCGCGGCCAACACCTCCTCGAACGTTTGATCCGCATCCGTGGCCAACTCCCGGATCAGGGCGTCGGTCCGGACCTCCATGGTGACATGCATGCCCCCCTGCAAATCAAGCCCTAGTTTCAGTGCATCCTCCTTCACGCTTCGAATTCGCTGGAGGTGTTCCCGTTCATACTCCTCCCGTTCCTGCTGCTCCATGCCGCTGATCCGCTGCTGAATGAAATAATTCCGGGCGGACGGATAGAGATACCAGGCCGACAGAGCAAAGAAAAATACGACCAGGCCGATTTTGAACCCGTTTCCCTGCATGGCGAATTTTATGGATAGATGATGGACCTTCGGGAGAATGCGGAAAATAAAGACCCCTTCCTATACCGCGCCCTGCGGGTTTGTTCCATCGCGCGGCCTGTCAACGCGCGTTTCTATGGATACGCTGCGCGTCACGGCGAAATGCGCCCCATGAGCCTCGGAAACGGAATGGTCTCTCGCACATGGTCGATTCCTGCAATCCACGTAAGCAGGCGCTCCAGCCCCAAACCGAACCCGGCGTGCGGGACGGAACCATACCGGCGCAAATCCAGATACCATTCGAACGCTTCCCGGGGAAGCTGATGCGCGGCAAGCTGTTCTTCGAGAAACGCCAGGTCTGTCGCCCGCTCGCCGCCGCCTATGATTTCTCCGTATCCCTCTGGAGCCAACACGTCCAGCGCCATGGCAAGCCGCGCATCGTCGGGGTCTCGTTTCATGTAGAACGCCTTCGCGGCGGCAGGATAGCGATGCACCATCGCCGGACGGTCGAAATGCCAGGTCAATACCGTTTCGTCGCTGCCTCCGAAGTCGCTCCCCCACGCAAAGGATTGGGCAGAATCTTTCCAGGCCGGGATGTTTTGCAAAGCCTCGGCGATCTCGCCCGTACGCCGATGAATAATGATTTCGCGGGCGTCCAAACGGCGTCGCTCGCCTTTTTTGGCCTGGCCGTATCGCTTCCGGTTCGCCGCCAGTTCTTCGGCGAGCGCGGCGTTTTCTTCCTCCAGCGCCCGCATCCTGTCCGCCAGCATATCCGCCGTGGCGTCGCTGCGCAGCAAGGCGACCGCCTCTGTATAGGAAATCCGGGGAAAGGGCTTGCGAATTCGCTCCAGCGCCGCCGTATCGCGCCCGAGGATCGCAAGCTCCCCGGCGCAATGCGCCAGCACGTCCCCAACGATATGCGTCAACAAGTCCTCGGCCAGGTCCAGCGTATCCTCCAGATCGAAAAACGCCATCTCGGGCTCGATCATCCAGAACTCCGTAAGATGCCGACGGGTCTTGGACTTTTCGGCGCGAAAAGTCGGCCCAAACGTATAAATGCGTCCGAACGCCATGGCCATGGCCTCGCCGTAAAGCTGCCCGCTCTGCGTCAGGTACGCCTTCTCGTCGAAATAATCCAGCTCAAAGAGGCTCGATGTGCCTTCTACCGCATTGCCCGTCAGGATCGGGGCGTCCATCTGCAAAAATCCGCGCTCCTGAAAAAACGCATGAATCGCCGCGATGAGCCGGTTTCGAATCCGCAAAATGGCCCAGGGCAGACGGCTGCGCAACCACAAATGCCGATGCGACATCAAAAAATCGATCCCGTGTTCCTTGGGCGTAATAGGGTATTCCGCGGACTCGCCCACAAGGCGCAGCGACGAAACGATCAGTTCGACGCCGCCTGCCTGCCGCTCGTCAAGGACGACCTTACCCGTCACCGTCAGGGCGCTTTCCTGCGTGGCCTCGTCCGCAACGCGCCAGGCGTCGCCGTCCACGCTGTCTGCGGCCACCACGCATTGCGCCAGTCCCGTGCCGTCACGCAACATGAGAAAAAGGAGGCGCTTCGAGCCGCGCTTGTTGTAGAGCCAGCCCTTGAGCGTCACTTCCTGCCCGGCATGGGTTGCCAGTTCCTGAACGGGTACATGCCGGGATCCGGCGGCGGCGCGGGTCATTGGCGAAATATCCTTAAGAATGATGCAATGATCCTTAACGACGATACAATGCCGATTGCCAGTTGGGCAACGAGCGCTCGCCCGGCACGCTGGAATGCAGCAACTCGAACTGACCGAACCCGTTCATATCCGCAAATACGAAAATGGACTGCCCGTATCCCGGAATGTTGTGGTATTGCCATATCTCGTAAGGAACCGTTGCCTGATCGTATAGATGGGGCTCGATGTCGTTGGGCAACCCGTGCGTAACGACCACCCGCCCCCGGTCGCTTCGCCAACCCTGCTCCATGGTTGACGTATACCGATCGTTGGCGTACTGTATGCGGCGATAAAAAGCATCTTTGAACTCGTTGAACGGCGTCATGGGCCGATCGTCGCGCTTTCGCCAGAAATCCATGAGAAAGCGGCGGCTGGCGTCCAGGTCGGGCAACCTCCGCATCCGGCGCCGTTCCGTATCGTTGGCGATGAGGCGGGCATGCGCAAGGCCCTGTTCGACCTCTTCTTCCGACATGACCGCGTAGGAACTCGTTTCGAAGTCCAGCTCGAGCAACGCCGGATCTTCGCGGGATACGTCCGGATTGTACACGAAAAATCTGCGAGACCGCTCGGAAACGCCCTCGTTCCGGTCGTTCAGCAGCACCATATGGAGCGCATACGATCCCGTAGGCAATGCGCTCGTATCGAAACTTCCGACGAGCACGTCGGGAGACCTTGCCGCGCGCTCAAGGCGCCGCTCCATATTGGACAGCGGATTCGAACGGTCGGCGTTCGCGACATAGGCGTACAACACATACTGGTCTTGCGCGGAAGCGATCCCCTCGGCGCCGTACGCTTCCGCATAGTAGTACATGCGGGGCAAGCCTTCGCCAAAAAGGCGGTTCGGACTGGGATGCACAAGCAACCCATTCTTGAAAAAGGGATCCTCCCGCCGCGCATTCGGCGTAATGCTGGTGGCCAGCGCAATATCCGAAATGGCCGCTGCGCCGCCCAGATCGAAACGGTCCACGACAAACGATCGCCGCACCTGCATGCCGGGCCTGTCGGACGCATCGGAAGCGGTCAGGCGCAGCACATACTCGTCCGGCGCAATGGCCGCGCGAATCTGATGCGTAAAATAATGTCCGGAATGCATCCCGGCGGTATCGGGAAGGGCGAAACGAAGCACCGTGGAGTCGGCCCATACAGGCTCGGCGGTTTCTGCCTCTGCGCTGCGAATCAGGTCGAGGCGCAACGGCAAAAGCGCCGCGAAACCTTCGGGTTCCGCCGCCTCGAAATGCAGGGACGGCGCCTCCACGCCGATATAAATTTCCACGAGCGACCAGGCGTCGTCGTACGCAAAAGCCGCATAATCGACATCTACTTTCAGCGGCGCGTCTTGCGCGCGCACGGCCCCTGCAAGCAGACCGCAAAAGGCCAGCAGCGCCATACCCGTTCCTGCGGAAAATCGTGTCTTGAAACAACCGATCATGCCATCACCCTTGCTGAAGGTCTCTAAAGGATGCGCTGATCAAATCCATCTCTATCAGCGCTTCCTGAAAAAATAGGCCCGGAAAACGGGAAAAGAAAATGAAGCAGCGCAAAAACGCGCGGGGCGCCCTATCGATTGAATCGGGTTATGCCCTCCGACGCAAACCGGCCTGTCTCGACCAGGTACTGCCTCCCCTCTATCGAAAAGGCGTCGGTCTCAATGTCGATTATATTGTAATGATTCCGGGAACGATACGCCCGCCGGCCTCGAGTGCTGGTGGCGGTCCCCGCCACGGCGACCACGATCCGGGCGCCGGGGTGGGCGCCGGGCGTAATCTCAAGCGGTTCGACATGCGAAACATGCAGATGCCCGCACAGGATAAGGGATACGCCCGCTTCGCCCGCCCGATCCAGCGTGCGAGGAGCATAGCGGGCCACGTCATGCAGCCAGAGGGCGCGCATGCGCGACAACTGATGATGCACCACGAGCACCTTGAATACGGATGAAGGGACGGGTCCCAGGCGCTGCGTAATGCCTTCGCATGCCTGTTCGTCGATGCGTCCGCCCTTGATCGTCCACCGGAATGCGGAATTCAACCCAAGCGCCGCCACGCCATCCGTCTGGTAAAACGGCGCCACATCGGGCTGGATAAAGCGGCGATACCGCTCGAACGGCGTAAAAATGCGCCGGAAAGGCTGCCACCACGGCGAAACGTCATGGTTGCCGGGCACGACGAGCACCGGCGGTTTCAGGGCGTCAAACATCGCAGCGGCCTCTTTGAACTCAACGAGGCGGGCCCGCTGGGTCAAATCCCCGCTTACAGCGACAAGATCGACATTCGAGGCATTGATTTCATCGACAAGCGCTCCCACGACGCCTTGATGTGCAATCTTGCCGAAATGCAAATCCGATACATGCGCGATCCTGAATCCGCTCACCGTGCTGCTCCGAAAGCGCTATAGCAACATGGAAAGCGGCTCTTCAAGATAGCTCCGCACCGTCCCCATAAAGGCTGCGGCGACGGCGCCGTCCACTACGCGATGGTCGGACGAAAGCGTCAGCTTCATCCGCTTGCCGGGTACGACCGCGCCGTCCTTGACCACTGCTTCGTCGCGAATGGCCCCAATAGCAAGAATACATGCGTTCGGGGGGTTGATGATGGCCGTAAACTCCTCGACGCCGTACATGCCGAGGTTGCTTGTCGTAAAAGTAGATCCTTCCCAATCTTCCGGCTGCAACGCGCGTTCGCGCGCGCGGCGGGCCAGTTCCCGGGTTTCCGCGGCGATCTGCGCGAGCCCCTTCCGGTTCGCATGCCGGATAACCGGCGTCACGAGGCCATCGTCTATGGCTACGGCAATGGCCACATGCACGCGCCCATGCCGCCGAATCACGCCCTCCTGCTCCATCCAGGAGGCATTCACCGCCGGATGCCTGGACAAGGCCAGCGCACACGCCTTGACGACAAGGTCGTTGAACGAAATTTTTACGCCGCCCCCGGCTTCGGCCTTCTGGTTGATGCGGGCGCGCGCCGCAACGGCCTGCTCCACGTCCACATCTACGGTCACATAAAAGTGCGGCGACGTAAATTTGCTCTCCGCCAGGCGACGGGCGATGGTCTTGCGCATCTGTGAAATGCGCAGGGTTTCGGAGGCCTCCTCGGCGGGCATTTCGATCATGGTCCCCGGCATACTGTATCCAGGCGCAACGCCCGGGCCAGGCGCATGCTTCTGCATAGCCGCCTCTATATCCCGCTTCACGATGCGCCCTTCCGGGCCGCTCCCGGCGATCTGCTGCAAGGAAATGCCGTGTTCATGGGCCAGGCGGCGAGCCAGCGGGGAACTCTTTATGCGCCCGTCGTCTCCTTCAGGGGGCGTTTCTATGGGCGCCTCCGCCGCGGCGGACGAAATCATCTCATCGTCTGCCGAAGCGGCAGGCGTTTCGGGGACCGTCGCGTCCGCCCCGTCGCCATGCCCGGCAAGCAATCCGGAAATGTCCTCCCCCGCCTTGCCCAGCACGGCGATCAGGCCGCCGATGGGCACGGCGGCGCCCTCCGGAATCACCCTTTTGAGCAATACGCCGTCGTCGTATACCTCCAGGTCCATCGTGGCCTTGTCCGTCTCGACCTGCGCGATAATATCCCCGGACGATACGGCGTCCCCTTCCTCTGCAAGCCACGCCACGAGGACGCCCTCCTCCATGGTGTCGCTCATTTTGGGCATTTCAACAGGAATGGGCATGGTCCGGCGTACGAATTATTTCCTTGGCGAATGTGCTTTGCGCGGGATTTCGGGCGGCTTCAGGAAACGTTTCCCGGGTTCGCAGGCAACGTATCGAAAAAGCAGTCTTGCGTTCAACGCGCGTACAGCGCTTTTTTGGCGGCCGCTACGATCTCCTCCGTGCGAGGCATGTAATACTCAATCAGATTTTTGGCGTACGGGGCCGGGACATCCTTGGCGGTCACCCGCAAGACGGGCGCATCCAGCCAATCGAACGCGCGTTCCTGCACCTGACACGCCACCTCCGACGAAAAACTGGCGAACGGATTGCTTTCGTCCACAACCACAAGCCGGTTCGTTTTCCGGACGGAGGCGGCAATGGCGTCGATATCCAGCGGGCGGATCGTCCGCGGATCGATGACTTCGGCGGCGTACCCGTCTTCCGCCAACCGGTCGGCTGCTTCCAGCGCGCGCCAGTAGCTCTTCTGATGCGCCACAATAGTCACATCGCCGCCTTCTCGCGCAATGCGGGCTTTGCCGAGGGGAATCAGGTAGTCCGCAGCGTCCGATACCTCTCCCTTCAGGCCATACATGGATTCGCTTTCGAGGAAAATTATCGGATCGTCGTCCCGGATCGCCGACTTCAGGAGGCCCTTCGCATCGTCCGGATTGGACGGCGCCACCACCTTGAGGCCGGGAAAACACGAATACAGGGACTCGACGGCGGTGTTGTGCGTAGCGGCCAACTGGCCTGCGGCGCCGTTCGGCCCCCGAAAAACGATGGGAATCCCGTACTGTCCGCCGGACATGTATCGAATCTTCGCTGCATTGTTGACCAGCTGGTCGAACGCTACGAACGAAAAATTGAACGTCATGAACTCGACGACAGGGCGCAACCCGGCCATGGCGGCCCCAATGCCGAGCCCCGCAAACCCGCTTTCGCTGATCGGCGTGTCGATCACCCGGCCTGCGCCGAAACGATCCAGCATCCCTTCGCTGACCTTGTACGCTCCATTGTACTCGGCAACCTCTTCCCCAATCAGAAAAATGCCCTCGTCGCGCTCCATCTCCTCCACCATGGCGGCGCGAATCGCTTCGCGAAATTGCAATACAGCCATAATCTGCGTGGATCAATCGGTTAAAAACGGATAGTTGGCCTGCGCATACACCTGTTCGTATATCTCTGGAATGGGCGGCGCCTCGCTCTCCTCGCTGAAGGCAACCGAATCCAGCACCTCCTGTTTTACCTCATCGTCCACGGCGTCCAGTTCCTCGTTCGAGACCAGTTCCCGCTCCAGCATGTAGCCCTTGAGGCGAATGATCGGATCTTGTTCCTTCCGGGCGTCCAGTTCCTCTTTGGTTCGATAATTCGCCGGATCGCTCATGGAATGGCCCCGATACCGGTAGGTGCGCACCTCCAGAATCGACGGGCGATCGTTCCGGGCCAGGGCGATATGATCGGACATGGCTTTGTACACGCTGAAAATATCCATGCCGCTGACCAGCGCGGAAGGCATGCCGTAGCTATGGGCGTACCGGTAAAAATCCGGTTGCGCGAACGCCCGGTCGGTCGCCGTGCCCATGGCGTATTCGTTGTTCTCGATCACGAAAACGCACGGCGTTTCGTACAGCGCCGCCAGGTTCATGGCTTCGTGAAAAGAACCCTGCCCCACGGCCCCGTCGCCGAAATAGGTCAGACACACGCCGCCGTCGCCCTTGTACTTGTGCGCAAAGGCAATGCCTGCGCCTACGGCGATGTGCCCGCCGACGATGCCATGCCCCCCGTAAAAATTCAGCGCTTTCTTGAAATAATGCATGGATCCGCCCTTGCCCCTCGACGAACCGCCGACCTTGCCGAAAAGCTCCGCCATGCATTCGTTCGCCGTCATGCCGAGCGCCAGCCCGAGTCCGTGGTCCCGATAGGCCGTAATGACCGAATCCTTGCCGATTTCCATGGCGTACGCCGATCCGGTGGACACCGCCTCCTGGCCAATATAGAGGTGCAGGAAGCCGCCGATCTTCTGCTTGCCGTACATCTGCGCAGCCCGCTCCTCGAACCGGCGCTGCAGCAACATGTTACGATACATGGCGCGCACCTGATCGTCGGAAAGCCCGAGTTCTTCATGGGTATATGCGCCCGCCGGATAATTGACGCAGGCCGCGCTCGCGTCGTCTTCCGCGGCTACGTCGGAATGGCCATTCTGGCGCACAGCCGAAACCCCGTTGCCCTGCGCTTCGCCCTCTGCGACAGGTTGCCTTGCTTTTTTCCGCGTTTCACCGCCCATGGCGTATCATAGCATGAGTTGTTTGCCAAAAAACGACGAACAGGGCCGTCAACCCGTTTGTATCAGGATAGAATCCAGCGGGTTTCATCTTTCCCTAAAATTAACTGTATTCTTAAGGATACTGCGTGCAGGCCCCCTTCGGAACCGCCCGCCCGCTCCTGTGTCAGAATGCGGACTTGAGCATGCACAGCTGATCAAGATACTAAAAAATCACAATATTTCGCACGCTGTCCCTCCGATTTTCGCTTCCCGTGAAACCGCTTCGCAAACAGGATGCTTCGGGAGAGGACCGCTCCGTGGTGGTGATTCCCACCTACAACGAAGCGGAAAATGTCCCCGTTGTGCTCGACGAACTCATGACGCTGCCCGAACAGGTGCATGTGCTCGTGGTCGACGACGGCTCGCCCGACGGCACGGGCCGCTGCGTAAAGACGCGCATGCAGAAGTACCCTGGACGCATTTCGTTGATCGAACGGGAAGGAAAAATGGGGCTCGGGTCCGCCTATCTTCGCGGCTTCGACTGGGCTCTCGCGCGGAATTACACCTTTATTTGCAGCATGGACGCAGACTTGTCGCACAACCCGGCCGATATTTCCCAATTGATCGCACCGGTGCTCGAAGGCCGCGCCGACCTGGCGGTCGGGTCCCGCTATGCAGATGGCGTACGCGTCGTAAACTGGCCGCTTACCCGCCTCATCCTCTCCTATTCCGCCGGAATGTACACCCGTTTCGTGACGCGCATGCCGATCCGGGACGTAACCGCCGGGTTCATGTGCTACCATCGCCGCGTACTTGAAGCCATCGACTTCGAGCGGGTCACCTCCAACGGCTACTCCTTTCTGCTGGAAATGAAGTTCCGGGCCTGGCGGCGACAATTCGTCCTGCTCGAAATTCCGATCATCTTTACCGAACGCACCGAAGGTCAGTCCAAGATGACGCGGGCCATCGTGCGCGAAGCGGCGTTCAAAGTCTGGGAACTCCGGCTGCGCCAACTGTTCGGACGCTTGTAGCCGCCTTGCGATTTTACGCGCTTTACACGAAACGCGCGCATCCCTCCCCATCCTTTGCGCGTTAACAGGCCCGTCGAATCGTAACGCCGCAACACGCCGCGCCATTGTCCTAAAAACAGACCCATGCCTGCATACAGCAACTTGACCCCGCCCGCCGAAGGCCAATCCATCGCCATGGAGCAAGGCCGACTGAATGTGCCGGACCACCCCATCGTGCCGTTCATAGAAGGCGACGGCACAGGCCCGGACATATGGGCCGCCGCGCAACATGTTTTCGACCAGGCGGTCCGGCATGCCTATGGGGATGCGCGGAAAATCTCGTGGTTCGAGGTGTTCGCAGGCGAAAAGGCGAAAAACCAATTCGACGAGTGGCTCCCGAACGACACCCTCGAAGCCATTCGCCGGCATCTCGTCGCCATCAAAGGACCTCTGACCACGCCGGTTGGCGGAGGCATTCGCTCGCTGAACGTAGCCCTGCGGCAGATACTGGACTTGTACGCTTGCGTCCGTCCCGTCCGCCATTTTGCAGGCGTCCCCTCCCCCGTCAAGCGCCCCGAAAAGGTGAATATGGTGATCTTTCGGGAAAATTCGGAGGACATCTATGCAGGCATTGAGTATGAAATGGGTACGCCGGAAGCAGAAAAACTTATTGGCTTTCTGAGGAACGAACTGGGCGTCCGGAACATCCGTTTTCCGGAAACAAGCGGCGTAGGCGTCAAGCCGATTTCCAAAGAAGGCACGGAGCGGCTCGTACGCGCGGCCTTCGGCTATGCCCGGCAGCGCGGCTACGACAGCGTCACGCTGGTGCACAAGGGAAACATCATGAAATTCACCGAAGGCGGCTTCCGGGATTGGGGATACGGCCTAGCCCAGCGGGAATTCGAGGCCAGAGAATTCGGAGGCGGCCCCTGGCTCCGACTCCCCGACGGAACCGTGGTGAAGGATGTCATCGCCGACGCTTTTCTGCAACAGATTCTTACGCGCCCGGACGAATACGGCGTCATCGCCACCATGAACCTGAACGGGGATTACATCTCCGACGCGCTGGCCGCCCAGGTCGGAGGCATCGGCATTGCCCCGGGCGCCAACATCAATTACGACACCGGCCACGCCGTCTTCGAAGCCACGCACGGCACGGCCCCCAAATACGCCGGGCAGGACAAGGTGAACCCCGGCTCGGTCATTCTGTCCGGGGAAATGATGTTCCGGTACATGGGATGGGACGAAGCTGCCGACCTGATCGTGTCTTCGCTGGAAAAAACGATTGCGCAGAAGCGAGTCACCTACGACTTCGAACGCCAGATGGACGACGCCACGCTGCTCAAAACCAGCGAGTTCGGCGAGGCCATGGTCGAAAACATGGCGTAACGACACGTCCATTACTTCGACTGTCAGGCAATAGCAAGCTTCATGAGACACGCTTTGCCAAACGCTTTCCCGTTTCCTTCATTTCAGCGGCGCCACGCGTTATTTGGGGCCAGAAGGTAAGGAGCTTGCCATAGGATATGACATACGATTGAAAACAGGCGAGACGCTCATCGATGCTTCCTGGTAAATCAACAGGCACGGCAAAATCCTGCCTCATCACGGATGCACGGGCAGAATCGATATACCGCATCAAATCATTACGCCAATGCGCCAAGGGTTTCTTCTCCTCTCCAAGGCGTCGTTCGGCACGGTAAACCTGGTGGTGAACCGTCTTAAGCATTAGCCCCCGGACATAATTAAAAAATTTCGCCTCAGGTAATTCTCCCATTTTTATCAATCGATCTCCCAATTCAGAGATCGAGCAAGCATCTGTGCCTTGCCACCCTTCGCTTGAATAGTTGATAATCATCGCCAGTAAATCATTAGCCCCAAAGCGGGGAAAAGAAATGTTTTCCTCATAATGATTTCGACGCTCGTTTGGTACATGCTGGATAGCATACCCTAAAATATATCCCTTATGCGTTCCAGGCAAGCAGCGTTTCAGCACGGAGCCGAACAAACCGTCTTCACCGCGTCCCATAGGAGGAAAAGGCGGTAGAAAAGAACGATTGTCAAGGCCCAGATGCATGAGCGATACTACAGAGAGAGCCGTCCTTGCTTTAACAAATACAATACCGCTACATTTCCCGAAGCTGCTCAATGGCAGTTTCGAGGGCTTGCATCTGATTTGCTTGGGCGCCACCCAAGCCAACTACATGAGCGTTATCCTCTTCATGCTTATCGACCGGAGCGGTTTTATGGAGTCTCCCTTGGCTCAATGCCCAATATCCCGCGAAATCAATTGCCTTGGCTGCACTCGATGCAACACGATCATCAGACCAGTAGTCCCCGATATAGTTCAGTGCGTAAACGATCAAATGTGCATTCGCGTTTTCATTCTTCAGGAGTAAATCCGCGAAATAACCAGCCTGTTCAGGGGTTAAGGGTTTTTCGTGATCTCGCGCATGATCAAGCACATTTATCGCAATTCTTTGTTCAATATAAGCTTGAACAGCTGGCGCATGATCACCGTCAAGAGCATTAACGGCTGCAACCTGTAATTCTTCTATAGAAACTTCTTCCTTCAACAACAGTCCCAAAACTGATCGCATGCTCTGGCTCGCAACATCCATAACGTGTGGTATATCTTCTTCTGCAATAAACCCGGCTTGCACAGATGGCGCAAGATTGATAGGCATGTATTTTTGTGCGGTAAAAGGCGGAGGATTTTGTTCATGCGAAGTTGTAGCAATATCTGATTGGCAGCCTGCAATGAGCAGGCCGACAAGCACGACGAAAGTATTCAGGCTCAGGGCTTTCATGACGTTACACCTATTAAGAAGGTTGTTGAATAAGGGAATGGGAATGGTGGTAATAAGGATTGCGACCGACAAGAGTCATTCTGAGTGAAATTTATGATGGGCAACCCCCGTACCCTCCCGTTCCTATATCTATGGGCTGTAACATGCCGGGACATTGCATTACTCCATGTACTATATGCGAGTCATCCGGCAGGACATATATGTCGAATGTGTAAAAACACCCAAATGCCTGCCAATGACACCTACCTACGTGGACTTGTGCAAAGGCCGAGGCGAAAGGCAATGCGCTAAATAAAAACATTAGCACCATAACAAAACGCCTCGAAAGGCTTCTAAAGAACTTCATTGGCTTGGGTACGGATTTGTTGAAAGAATAACGACTTCGATCAAACATTTGATCACGCTCCTGTATTTTATAATATGGCAAAAAAATCAAGTCCTTTTTTGTGTTCATCATTTATTCGCAAAATACCGTGCTCTCACCGCAACACCACCGTCGAAAAGCCCTCCACGGTAATCCGTCCGCAATCCGGTCCCCCTCCCAGAAGCCGCCATCGGAGCCAGACGGATCGCCTGCTACTGCAAGCATATCCATGCCGGACACGAACTCCCACGGACCTTGCGCCGACTCCGTTCCGGTCTCAGGGCACAGGTCGTTGGATCTCACGTACCGCGTCGCAAAATCCCCTTCAAACCCGCACCGCCAGAACAGACGCCCGATCCTGATAAGCGCCGCGGGCGAATCTACAAGCGCGCTTCCCGGGGCGCGGCGGCGATCTCTTCCAGCAGCGCATCGTACTGCGCAATATGCTTCCGCCAGTCGAGCGCCTGCGGAATAGTCTGGAGCGTAGACGTCGGCAATGGCCGTTCCTCGCTTTCCATAATCCGGGACAACGCCTCGAAAAGGCCCTGCTCGTCCTCGTACAACACGGGAGCGTGCAGCAGCGGGCGGTGGAGCGTATCGGGAATCAGTTCGGGATAGCTGAGGCGATTCGGCAGGAGCGGGTGGCAACCGCAATAAATGGCCTCCATAATGGCTATGCCGAAAAATTCGTGGATCGAGGTAGACACCACAAGATGCGCCCGGTGCAGCAAGCGGCTGTATTCCTTGAAATTCTCCGCATAGCCGTAGTGCAGGATGCGATCCGCATACCGCTCGAACGCTTTTTCGAATTCGTAAGGCTGCTCCTCGAAATGCTCCCCGGCGAGAATAAGGCGAAAACGGTATCCGCAATCGTCGAGCCGGTTCATCACCCGGAAAAAGGCCTCCGGATTCTTGTCGTACTCCCAACGCTGATTCCATAGCACGATCGGGGAACGCATGGAAGCCCCCCAGTCGGGCGGCGCGTACGCGGCGCGGTAGCGGTCGTGCGCCTCCAGGTCCATGCCCACATGCAATACGGTGGACTTCTTCCGAAGCGCATTCATCGTATTCAAATGGGTGTAATCTGGAAATGCGCGCAAGAGTTTGGGCAGCGCATCCATGAACTCGTCGAAATGAAACCGGGAGTTGAACACGATCCGGTCGGCGGCCAGCGAGGACAGGTAGTTGATATACCCGTACGTATAATCCCGCTCAGCGTCCGGCGGCAACGGATAGGTCAACTGGTTCTCGTGGAAATATAGCGCGACGGGCACATTCCCCAGATGCGGACGGACCAGCGCCAGAAAGGCCGGCAGGTTGACCATGCCCGTGACGAACACGACATCCGGCTCGAAACCGTTCCGGAACGCCTTGAGGGCCTTGCGCGCCATGGTGACGGCGCCGCCGTGCATGCGCCATTTCCAGAAACGGTCCGTCATGGTGACCGTCCGAAACTCGTGGCGACTATGCTTCGCGAGGCCATCGAGAAAATTTCTGTGGGAGCCGCCGTACCACGGCTCCAGGGCAAGCACTTTCATCCCTGAACGCTCCCGGCTTCTTCTATCTCCTTCCGAAATGCTTTCTCTTCCTCCGTCGTGACCGGACGCACGATCGAAATGGCGCGCACCTGCAGGTTCTTCCGAACCTCGGGATCGCGCACTTCTTCCGCCGTGATCATCGTCGCTTCGCCAGGAAGCAACGTAATGCTGCGAGAAGTCATGCCTATGTCAACCGGACGCGAATTGGCGTTCTTGATAATCATTCCGCGCCGCACGGGAGTCGCCATCGGTTTCGGTAGTGCTTGTGTCCATAACCTCAGGGATATTCGGTCGAAAAAAACCGCGCGGGGGCGCCGCGGCAGGTTATGAAGATCGACCGGAGGCGTCTAATATAGGAAATTCGAAGCATGTTTTGCACCGCCGTAACGCAATATCCGACCGAAACCATGTCTCTCTCTGCACGAAACCTGTGGCGAACATCGGCGCAAACGGCGCGCGACGTGGGACAGGGACTGATGGGGCTGGCCTTCCCTACGGCCTGCCTGCACTGCGGCGGCGCCATCCCGAACGCCTCCATGCTGCTTTGCTTCTGCTGCCTGCGCAACGCGGACCGGGCCGACGCAGACGATGTCCGGGAGCGCATCGACGATCTGCCCGGCATGCGCAGCGCCATTGACGGCGCATTCGCCCTGTGGATGTTCGACAAGGGGGGATTCCTGCAACGCATACATCAGGCCCTGAAATACGAAAATCGCCCGCGCTACGGCATGTGGCTGGGGCATGCGCTGGGCCACGCCTTTGCCCAAACGCTCATGTATCGACCCGCGCCGGATATGATCGCGCCCATTCCCCTGCACCGCATGCGGCTATGCGAACGAGGGTATAACCAAAGCGAATATCTCGTCCGGGGCATTGCGCCCGCCCTGGAAAAGCCGGTGGCGACGGATGTTATGGTCCGCAACAAGGCCACCCGTTCGCAAACGACGCTTTCGCGCAACGAACGGCTGGACAATCTCAACGGGGCCTTTGCTATACCCGCCCCGGAGCGGATCGCCGGACGGCGCATCCTGCTCGTGGACGATATTCTCACTACGGGGGCCACGGCGGGCGTGGCCGCAAGCGCCCTGCTCGAAGCCGGGGCAGACGCCGTAGACGTCGCGGCGCTGGGCGTAACGCGGATGTGAGGGGGCGCGAAACGGCGGGAAAACCAATGTATCCTTAATTATTTAAGTCTTGTTTTCTTCGGCCTTATTTTTTAAGGCGTTCATTGGCGCGAGGTGATTTAGGGCCTCGCGGGGAAAATAATGCGGCGGCCCGGCCTACCGGTACTCCTCGACGCAGAGCGTACGGGCGTACTGCTCCGCTTCCCGCGCGTCGTTGGTGGCCGCCACCACGATGGCGCCGCGGCGCAGGCTGTTTTGGACAACCTCGGCGATGATTCGACGACCTTCTTCGTCGAGGTGCTCGTTCGGCTCGTCCAAAAGCAACAACGGCGGATCGGCCAGCAGCGCCGCCGCCAGTTTGACGCGCTGCGCCATGCCGGACGATAACGTAGAGACCCGGTCATGCATGCGGTGCGTCAATCCAACCGAGGCAAGCGCCCCTTCGATTCGCTCGTCCTCGTCCTTCAGGCGGCGCGCACGGGCAATGAACCGTAAATTTTCCCGGGAAGAAAGCCCGGCGTATACATTCACGTACGGCGCTACCAGCCCGGCATGAAGCGGATGCGCCTCCTTCGACAACCCGCTGCCGCGCACGCGAAGCGAGACGGTTCCTTCGCTGGGCGGCAGAAGCCCGGCCAATATCCGAAGCAAGGTGGACTTTCCGGCCCCGTTTGCGCCGGTCACGGCGATGCGCTCCCCTCCCGACAGCGAAAACGAAAGGTCTCTGAAGAGAAGCCGCTTGCCGAACCGGCGAGCCAGGTCGCATACGTCCAGCGCAGGCAAACTATCCTCGGGCTGCGTCATGGTTCGGGAGTGTTTTGGCGCGGGCCGCACGCGGAGAGCGTCTTAAATCGCACAGCCAAAGCCTCCCCGGCGGCAGTCAGGCGATAGCACTGGTGGGGACTAGTGGGCTTGTCCGGGAGAGTCATTTCAATCAACTCGGCTTCCAAGGCAGGCTTTAGGTACGATTCGATGAAATGGGGCCGGTCTTTGAGTTCCAATTCCGCCTGGATACTAGCGCGGCTCATTTCTCCAGTGAGCACAGCCACCAGTTGCTCAACATGGTCGATGTCTTGTTGGGCGTCTTGTTGGGCGTCTTTACCCTTCTCCTTATTTATCAATGACTTATCATGTTGGGGCGCCGCAAGGGAAGCCCGTTCATGCACCGGCAGGCGCACTCGAAACCAGGTCCGATCTTCGTCGCTTTCGAAGATGGGTTCCGGCGAGCCGTTCTGCCGCATGGCTCGGAAAATCTTCGGCACGCCGGTTGAGCGCGCCTCGGCAAGGTCGAGTTCTTTCAGGAACTCGCCAATACGCCGGTTCCGGTAGCGCCTGCTCACGGCCTGCCCCTTCTTGAAGTCATCCATACGAATGGAGCGGTCCGCACCGGGATAACTCAAGACCAGCAACTCTTCGCGGGTGATCCGAACTTCAACCGGCTCCCGCTCCTCGTACGAGCGATGGTAGATGGCGTTCACCAAGGCCTCTTCAATGGCGCCAATCGGAAAATTCCAGAATCGCCCGGCCTCCGGCTTGTGGGGATACTTGACGACGGTTTCTTTCAGGTAGTTCCGTCCGATGTAGCTGATCGCTTCGCTGAGAATGATGGACAGGTTGCCAGGGTTGTTTGA